>NZ_LXYO01000022.1 GCF_001650915.1 Marinobacter sp. EhC06 | reverse complement strand
GAGCCTGTAAATAAATCTGTGTAACTGCCCACCTCACTATAGGTGACCGTCTAGGCGGTCACCGAATTCGATAATAAAGCGATTCAGTGCAGGCTTCCAATCCCGGATCGGCATGGTCCATTTCTTTGATGCTTGCTGGATCGCCAGGAACGCCACCTTCAGCGCTGCATCATCACTGGGGAACAGCTTCCGGCGCTTGGTTGCTTTGCGGATTACGCTATTCAGTGACTCGATGGCATTGGTGGTGTAGATCACCTTCCGGATGGCCGGTGGATAGTCGAACAGCGTTATCAGGTTGTCCCAATGGTTGTACCAGGACCTGGCGATTTGCGGGTATTGGCCGTCCCAGCGCTCTGCAAAGTCATCCAGCGCTGTTCGTGCCTCTTGTTCGGTGGCCGATTTATATATTTGCTTCAGGTCTGCTGTGACAGCCCTGTAGTCCTTCCAGGACACATACCGCAGCGAGTTACGAACCATGTGCACGATGCAGAGCTGGACCTTGGTCTGAGGGTATTCCGCCGCAATGGCATCCGGGAATCCCTTGAGGCCGTCCACACAGGCGATCAGGATGTCCTCCAGACCACGATTCTTCAGTTCGGTGAGTACCGACAGCCAGAACTTTGCGCCCTCGGTCTCGGCAAGCCACAGGCCCAGCAGCTCCTTCTGGCCTTCCATGTTGATGCCCAGAGCCAGGTATAAGGACTTGTTGATCACCCTCTTGTCCTGACGGATTTTCAGAACGATGCAATCCAGATAAACAATAGGGTAAATCGGATCGACAGGGCGATTCTGCCACTCGTGAACCTGATCGATTACGCGCTCAGTCACCTTGGAAACGAGCGTTGCCGAGATGTCCGCGTCGTACATCTCTTTGAAGGCGTCCACGATGTCTCGTGTGCTCAATCCCTTGGCATACAGTGCCAGAATTTGATCATCCATTTGGGTCAGCCTGGACTGTCCCTTACGGACGAACTGAGGCTCGAAAGAGCCGTCCCGGTCACGGGGTGACTCGATTGGTACTTCGCCATGCTGACCTTTTAGGCGTTTGGCAGAGTAGCCATTACGACTGTTGCCGGTACCACGACCTGCCGGGGCATGCTTCTCATAACCGAGGTGCTCATCCAGTTCGGCATTGAGTGCTGTTTCAACGGTGAGTTTTACGAGTTGCTGAGTGAGGGCTCCGAGGTCTTTCTCGGACTTGATATCTTTGGCCAGTTCTGCGGCCAGGGCTTTGAGTTTTTCTTGATCCACTTGTGTACCCACGATGGTATCCTTTTGAAAAGATTACTCAGTCGTGGGCAGTTACACAATTTGGTTTACAGGCTC
>NZ_LXYO01000021.1 GCF_001650915.1 Marinobacter sp. EhC06 | reverse complement strand
AAGCCCAAAGTGGACAGCGGCTCGGAGCCGTGCACCAACAAGACCTTCTTGAAGAACATCTTAAACTCGCCGTCATCGCCTACCCGCAAGCTGTACTCCACCCTGCCAGGCCAGACCTCCATCTTATGGGTAGACTGAGCACGAAGCTCGTAAAGGACAAAGTTGGCACCCACCCGATACTCACGGGTGCCCGGCTTGACAGGCTCTTCGATCGTTTCAATCTCGATGTTCGAGAGCACCCGACGCATGGGAGAGACGGGCAGCTGGGAATGACGCATTCCCGTCTTTAGCTGAGCAATACGGGTGGCCAGCCGCTGACGGTTGTCAGCCGTAACCGAGACCCGAAGACCCCCTTCCCCATCACTGTCACCAATGGGTACCCAGTAGTACATGTCGTCATCGACCAGGGCTTCCCACGCCTCGTAGCGTGATTCATCCGCCAAGCGCGCCTCGCGATAGAGGAAGGCCTCAATCTGGCGCTGTTCATCGTGTGATACTAATTGCATTTCGGCTCCTTGGACTTTTTACTCGGTGGCGATACACCACTCTTAACGACTCATGACACTCTGGTAGTGACGCCAAAAACCCCGATTGGTCGTTTCNNCCCAGCAACAGGGGCGTGTGCCATTGAACACATTCGTTGGGACCAGCGGGCTGAAATATGACGATATTCATTTCACCCAGGAACAGATTCGGGAAGATCACTGTGTGAGGTGGCCCCGCACGCAAAATTTCGTGAGCGCGCTCGTGGCCATAGGCCTCTTCCAGTTGCTTTACGTAGTCCGGGAAGCGGGAGGCGTCGGGAAGNNTTAACGTGATACCCGTCGGTGTCGTTCTCCGGCAGCATTTTCCAGTTCGCGCCAAATTTGTGCTTGACCCAGCCAGCGGTCAGCCGCAGATCCCCAGACGGGGACATCTCGACGGCGCGGTCAAGGGCATCTGTAGCGTTACCGAGGTGATCCGCCAGGCTGCCGGCTTCCGCATTAAAGCTTGCGAACACAAATCCTCGATAGCTTTCGACCAATGGCAGAACCTGCAGACCGAAGCCCTCTCGCTCCCTGGTAAAGCCTTTTGGATAGGGCACATCCAGCAGACTGCCATCGAGGCCGTACACCCAACCGTGGTAAGGACACATGAAGTTCTTCGCCTTGCCCCGATGCTCACTGCACACCAGATTGCCACGGTGGGCACAGCGGTTCTTGAGCACCAACGGCTCGCCCTTTTTGTCACGCACCAGAAGAACCGGCTCTTCGCCGATGGTCCGTCGCACGAAATTGCCCTTTTCCGGAATCTCAGACTCGTGGCCAACGTATACCCAACCGCCGTAAAAAATTCGCTCCAGCTCATCGCGGTAAACCGCCGGACTTGTATAGAGAGAACCGTGCACGCGATCCCTGCGGACCAGATCGCTGTAATCAGGCGCCTCGTCAACATTGATCGCGGGAATTGAGGATGTCATAACCTTCTCCAAATTTAATCTCAGCTTATCAAGCAACCACTTGGTCAAATCAATGGACCATAAACATGAGAGCGAGTCAACAGAACTTGCCTGACCAATCGGCCGGTTAAACATCTAATCGTGAAAAACTAAAGAGTGCGACGAGCCGGTTAAGTGAGGCCATTGTTGCGCGCCTGCAACTGATGCCCACTTTTCGCCCCTTCGACTCGACTGTTGGCTCGCTATTGACTTGACTTTATAAACACCACAGCATACCGTCCAATACCATTTAAATGGCTTTCCGATACCGTTTTAATATAATCGAGAGGCATGGGGATAATATGGACCTGCGAAAACTGCGATATTTTTTAACGGTTGCTGAAGAGCGAAACCTCGGACGCGCCGCAGCCCAGCTCCATATCTCTCAACCACCACTGACCAGGCAGATCAAACAGCTGGAAGAAGAACTTGAGGTCCAGCTGTTTAACCGCACTCCCAGGGGCATGGAGCTAACCGAGGCTGGTGAACTGCTCGCCCAAGAGGCCCGCAATATCTTGTCACTGGTACAGCAGGCGTCAGAGAAAACCCAACGGGCGAGCCAAGGGCGCCTGGGGCGGCTTGACTTAGCGGTTTTCGGGTCCGGCGTTCTGGACACGATTCCCCGGGTTCTCCTGCAATTCAAACAGGACTATCCTGAGGTGAAGGT
>NZ_LXYO01000020.1 GCF_001650915.1 Marinobacter sp. EhC06 | reverse complement strand
GCGGAACGATGTAGAATACGCGGCCTTGATTGAGCAACAGCTCAAACGCTCTTTAAAAAGTTGACCAAGTAATTCGTGTGGGCGCTGGCCGAGGTATTTCGGATATGAAATATCAGGACAGTGACTCGTCGAAATTGAGTTTTGTCTTGAGCAAGAATAGAGAATCTTCGGATTCTTGTATGATTTAAACTGAAGAGTTTGATCATGGCTCAGATTGAACGCTGGCGGCAGGCTTAACACATGCAAGTCGAGCGGTAACAGGGGGTGCTTGCACCCCGCTGACGAGCGGCGGACGGGTGAGTAATGCATAGGAAACTGCCCAGTAGTGGGGGATAGCCCGGGGAAACCCGGATTAATACCGCGTACGCCCTTCGGGGGAAAGCAGGGGATCTTCGGACCTTGCGCTATTGGATGTGCCTATGTCGGATTAGCTAGTTGGTGGGGTAAAGGCCTACCAAGGCGACGATCCGTAGCTGGTCTGAGAGGATGATCAGCCACATCGGGACTGAGACACGGCCCGAACTCCTACGGGAGGCAGCAGTGGGGAATATTGGACAATGGGGGCAACCCTGATCCAGCCATGCCGCGTGTGTGAAGAAGGCTTTCGGGTTGTAAAGCACTTTCAGTGAGGAGGAAAACTCTGCGACTAATACTCGTAGGGCTTGACGTTACTCACAGAAGAAGCACCGGCTAACTCCGTGCCAGCAGCCGCGGTAATACGGAGGGTGCAAGCGTTAATCGGAATTACTGGGCGTAAAGCGCGCGTAGGTGGTTTGATAAGCGAGATGTGAAAGCCCCGGGCTTAACCTGGGAACGGCATTTCGAACTGTCAGGCTAGAGTGTGGTAGAGGGTAGTGGAATTTCCTGTGTAGCGGTGAAATGCGTAGATATAGGAAGGAACACCAGTGGCGAAGGCGGCTACCTGGACCAACACTGACACTGAGGTGCGAAAGCGTGGGGAGCAAACAGGATTAGATACCCTGGTAGTCCACGCCGTAAACGATGTCTACTAGCCGTTGGGACTCTTGAAGTCTTAGTGGCGCAGCTAACGCACTAAGTAGACCGCCTGGGGAGTACGGCCGCAAGGTTAAAACTCAAATGAATTGACGGGGGCCCGCACAAGCGGTGGAGCATGTGGTTTAATTCGACGCAACGCGAAGAACCTTACCTGGCCTTGACATGCAGAGAACTTTCCAGAGATGGATTGGTGCCTTCGGGAACTCTGACACAGGTGCTGCATGGCCGTCGTCAGCTCGTGTCGTGAGATGTTGGGTTAAGTCCCGTAACGAGCGCAACCCCTATCCCTAGTTGCTAGCAGTTCGGCTGAGAACTCTAGGGAGACTGCCGGTGACAAACCGGAGGAAGGTGGGGATGACGTCAGGTCATCATGGCCCTTACGGCCAGGGCTACACACGTGCTACAATGGTGCGCACAGAGGGCTGCAAACCCGCGAGGGGGAGCCAATCTCACAAAACGCATCGTAGTCCGGATCGCAGTCTGCAACTCGACTGCGTGAAGTCGGAATCGCTAGTAATCGTGAATCAGAATGTCACGGTGAATACGTTCCCGGGCCTTGTACACACCGCCCGTCACACCATGGGAGTGGATTGCACCAGAAGTGGTTAGTCTAACCTTCGGGAGGACGATCACCACGGTGTGGTTCATGACTGGGGTGAAGTCGTAACAAGGTAGCCGTAGGGGAACCTGCGGCTGGATCACCTCCTTAAACGAAGCCGAAAGCTTCGGTCAGAGTCCACACGAATTACTTGGTTGGCTGAATAAAGAGAGCAGATGGGTCGTTGCAGGCCCGTGTTTTTGGGTCTGTAGCTCAGGTGGTTAGAGCGCACCCCTGATAAGGGTGAGGTCGGTGGTTCAAGTCCACCCAGACCCACCAGAATTGCGTGGCTCGTCGTTGCTTCCAAGCTCACGTGCTACTCGCACGCTACGCTTGCAAGCGCCTAGATCCACACAATTCTATAGCTGAGGTTGAATTGACCTGGCTTGTGTGGAAGATCGAGGGGCCATAGCTCAGCTGGGAGAGCGCCTGCCTTGCACGCAGGAGGTCGGCGGTTCGATCCCGCCTGGCTCCACCAAAAGCCTGAACGATCGATGCTTTAAACTGACTAACTCCGGTTAGTAGTGTACAGAAACGAATGTTTCATACTGATGAAGCCTTCCTTTCTGATCACTGGGTCAGATTTGCTCTTTAACAAATTGGACGAGATAGAACACGATTGATGGATTCCATTATCTCCGGAATTCATTGATCAGAGTGATAACGATTTCAAGCGTTATCCGGTGTTGTCGTTGAAGTGGTTGTTATATTGCTTCAAGTGGCTGTCTCGAAACAGGGTTCTTTATCAGGCTTGCCTGGTGAGGGATGTTGAATCGTGATCAGTTGTCTTGGGGTTATATAGTCAAGCAACTAAGCGCATACGGTGGATGCCTTGGCAGTCAGAGGCGATGAAAGACGTGGAAGCCTGCGATAAGGTTCGGGGAGCTGGCAAACAAGCTGTGATCCGGGCATTTCTGAATGGGGAAACCCACCGACTTTCGGGTCGGTATCTTACACTGAATCCATAGGTGTAAGAGGCGAACCGGGGGAACTGAAACATCTAAGTACCCCGAGGAAAAGAAATCAACCGAGATTCCCTAAGTAGCGGCGAGCGAACGGGGACTAGCCCTTAAGCTAGACAACTGGTAGGAGAAGGCTCTGGAAAGTGCCGCCATAGTGGGTGATAGCCCCGTATCCGAAACCTGAGTCTGGTGAAATCGAGTAGGACGGGACACGTGATATCCTGTCTGAACATGGGGGGACCATCCTCCAAGGCTAAATACTCCTGACTGACCGATAGTGAACCAGTACCGTGAGGGAAAGGCGAAAAGAACCCCTGTGAGGGGAGTGAAATAGATCCTGAAACCGTATGCGTACAAGCAGTCGGAGCGGACTTGTTCCGTGACGGCGTACCTTTTGTATAATGGGTCAGCGACTTATGTTCAGTGGCGAGGTTAACCGTTTAGGGGAGCCGTAGGGAAACCGAGTCTGAATAGGGCGATTTAGTCGCTGGGCATAGACCCGAAACCGGGCGATCTATCCATGAGCAGGTTGAAGGTGCCGTAACAGGCACTGGAGGACCGAACCCACTGTCGTTGAAAAGCCAGGGGATGACTTGTGGATCGGAGTGAAAGGCTAATCAAGCCCGGAGATAGCTGGTTCTCCCCGAAAGCTATTTAGGTAGCGCCTCGGACGAATACCACAGGGGGTAGAGCACTGTTTCGGCTAGGGGGTCATCCCGACTTACCAACCCGATGCAAACTCCGAATACCTGTGAGTACTATCCGGGAGACACACGGCGGGTGCTAACGTCCGTCGTGAAGAGGGAAACAACCCAGACCGCCAGCTAAGGTCCCCAAGTACCAGTTAAGTGGGAAACGATGTGGGAAGGCTCAGACAGCTAGGAGGTTGGCTTAGAAGCAGCCATCCTTTAAAGAAAGCGTAATAGCTCACTAGTCGAGTCGGCCTGCGCGGAAGATGTAACGGGGCTCAAACTGGTCACCGAAGCTGCGGCTGCATACTTTGTATGCGGGGTAGGGGAGCGTTCTGTAAGCCTGTGAAGGTGTGTTGAGAAGCATGCTGGAGGTATCAGAAGTGCGAATGCTGACATGAGTAACGACAATGCGGGTGAAAAACCCGCACGCCGGAAGACCAAGGGTTCCTGCGCAACGCTAATCGGCGCAGGGTGAGTCGGCCCCTAAGGCGAGACCGAAAGGTGTAGTCGATGGGAAACGGGTTAATATTCCCGTACCTTGGATAGCTGCGATGGAGAGACGGAGAAGGCTAGGTGAGCCGGGCGACGGTTGTCCCGGTTTAAGCGAGTAGGGAGTGGACTTAGGCAAATCCGGGTCCACAATCTCGAGACGCGACGACGACTGCTCTTAGAGCGGGAAGTCATTGATGCCATGCTTCCAGGAAAATCTTCTAAGCTTCAGGCTATTCGAGACCGTACCCCAAACCGACACAGGTGGTCAGGTAGAGAATACCAAGGCGCTTGAGAGAACTCGGGTAAAGGAACTAGGCAAAATGGTGCCGTAACTTCGGGAGAAGGCACGCTGGTGGTAGGTGAGACCCCTTGCGGGTGGAGCTGACGCCAGTCGAAGATACCAGGCCCCTGCGACTGTTTATTAAAAACACAGCACTGTGCAAACACGAAAGTGGACGTATACGGTGTGACGCCTGCCCGGTGCCGGAAGGTTAATTGATGGGGTTAGCGCTTGCGCGAAGCTCTTGATCGAAGCCCCGGTAAACGGCGGCCGTAACTATAACGGTCCTAAGGTAGCGAAATTCCTTGTCGGGTAAGTTCCGACCTGCACGAATGGCGTAACGATGGGGGCGCTGTCTCTACCCGAGACTCAGTGAAATTGAAATCGCCGTGAAGATGCGGTGTATCCGCGGCTAGACGGAAAGACCCCGTGAACCTTTACTATAGCTTCACAGTGAACTTTGAGCATGTTTGTGTAGGATAGCTGGGAGGCTTTGAAGTGGGAACGCCAGTTCTCATGGAGCCAACCTTGAAATACCAGCCTGACATGTTTGAGGTTCTAACTTGGTCCCCTTATCGGGGATGAGGACACTGTGTGGTGGGTAGTTTGACTGGGGCGGTCTCCTCCCAAAGCGTAACGGAGGAGCACAAAGGTGGGCTAAGCATGGTCGGACATCATGCGGTTAGTGTAATGGCACAAGCCCGCTTAACTGCGAGACAGACACGTCGAGCAGGTACGAAAGTAGGTCATAGTGATCCGGTGGTTCTGTATGGAAGGGCCATCGCTCAACGGATAAAAGGTACTCCGGGGATAACAGGCTGATACCGCCCAAGAGTTCACATCGACGGCGGTGTTTGGCACCTCGATGTCGGCTCATCACATCCTGGGGCTGAAGCCGGTCCCAAGGGTATGGCTGTTCGCCATTTAAAGTGGTACGCGAGCTGGGTTTAGAACGTCGTGAGACAGTTCGGTCCCTATCTGCCGTGGACGTTGGAGATTTGAGGAAAGCTGCTCCTAGTACGAGAGGACCGGAGTGGACGAACCTCTGGTGTTCGGGTTGTGACGCCAGTCGCATTGCCCGGTAGCTATGTTCGGACAGGATAACCGCTGAAAGCATCTAAGCGGGAAGCCCCTTCCAAGATGAGATCTCCCTGGACCCTCGAGGTCCCTGAAGAGCCGTTCAAGACCAGGACGTTGATAGGTCGGGTGTGTAAGCGCTGCGAGGCGTTGAGCTAACCGATACTAATTGCTCGTGCGGCTTGACTATATAACACCCAAGACAATTGCGGATAACGCAGCAAAGAAATCAATATCACTCAGTTCCATCTCGTCCCCCAGTGATCAACCGTTTTGCCTGACGACCATAGCGGTCTGGAACCACCTGATCCCATCCCGAACTCAGAAGTGAAACAGACCAGCGCCGATGGTAGTGTGGCGTTGCCCATGTGAGAGTAGGTCATCGTCAGGCTCCTAA
>NZ_LXYO01000019.1 GCF_001650915.1 Marinobacter sp. EhC06 | reverse complement strand
AGAGCTGATGACTTAAACGCGACATCTACGTTGACAGACTCCGAGTGCATAATTTTCTTGGTCTAGAAACAACTAAGGCCGCAAAAAGCGGCCTTAGGACTTGTCGCCCAAGTATTACTTGGCATCGACGGATACTTATGTATCTGGGAGCAAAACCTGCACCTTGTAAGGTGTTCCTGTCAACTAATGGTTGTTGACAGTTGGTTGACACCATTCGGATGAAATCTAAGGCGTTGGCTGGTAAGTCATTGAAATATGGTGGGCCCAGCTGGACTCGAACCAGCGACCAAGGGATTATGAGTCCCCTGCTCTAACCAACTGAGCTATAGGCCCGTTCAGCGAATGCTGTTTTGAAAGGTGTTTCCTGGGGGGAAACAAAGCGGGCGCCATTATACCGGTGAGGTGTGGCGCCCGCTACTGTTGTGGTGCTTATCCGTTGCCCTGATCGTCGATAAAGCCGCGCAGGTGATCGGAGCGTGACGGGTGACGCAGTTTGCGCAGGGCCTTGGCTTCGATCTGACGGATCCGCTCCCGGGTGACGTCGAACTGCTTGCCGACTTCTTCCAGGGTGTGGTCGGTGTTCATCTCGATACCGAAGCGCATCCGCAGAACCTTGGACTCGCGGGCGGTGAGGCCGGCCAGTACCGAGCGGGTGGCTTCGCGCAGGCCTTCGGCAGTGGCGGAATCCACCGGGGATAGGGCCTGGATATCTTCGATGAAGTCACCCAGATGGCTGTCTTCGTCGTCGCCAATCGGAGTCTCCATGGAGATCGGCTCTTTGGCGATCTTCAATACCTTGCGGATTTTGTCCTCAGGCATTTCCATGCGCTCGCCCAGTTCTTCCGGCGTGGGTTCGCGACCCATCTCCTGCAGCATCTGCCGCGAGATCCGATTGAGCTTGTTGATGGTCTCGATCATGTGCACCGGAATACGGATGGTGCGGGCCTGGTCCGCGATAGAGCGGGTGATGGCCTGACGAATCCACCAGGTGGCGTAGGTTGAGAACTTGTAGCCCCGACGGTACTCGAATTTGTCGACTGCCTTCATCAGGCCGATGTTGCCCTCCTGGATCAGGTCCAGGAACTGCAGGCCGCGGTTGGTGTACTTCTTGGCAATGGAAATAACCAGACGCAGGTTCGCCTCGACCATCTCTTTCTTGGCGCGGCGGGCCTTGGCCTCGCCGATGGAAACGCGACGGTTGATTTCCTTGATGTCAGCAACGTCCAGATCCACTTCGGTCTGAACGTTCTGGATCCGCTTCTGCAGGCGAACAATCTCGTCAATACGCTCGGCCATCGGGGCTGCGTAGGGCTTCTTGCTCTTGGCGATCTTCTCGGCCCAATCCAGGTTGGTCTCATTGCCCGGGAACGACTTGATGAAGTCCTTGCGGGGCATTTTGCATTCGCGAACACAGATCTGCATGATCGCGCGCTCGTTCTCACGAACCAGGTCGTTGGTGGAACGAACCACGTTGACCAGCTCGTCAAACGCCTTGTTGGCAAGCTTGAACGGTGCGAATACCTGGCCCAGCTCGTTCAGGGCTTCCTGGGTTTTCTTGTCGGAACGGCCGTGCTTGGCCAGGGCCTTGTTGGCGGCATCCAGCTTTTCGTTGAGCAACTCGAACCGGAGGCGGGTTTCTTCCGGATCCGGGCCGTTATCTGTTTCTTCTTCCGAGGAATCGTCGTCATCGTCGGACGAGGAATCGGAATCGTCGGAACTCTCGGTGGTAGTTTCCTCACCCATGAACGGCTCGGCGTCGTCCGGATCGAGGAAGCCCGTTACGATGTCGCTGATGCGGCCTTCGTTTTCGAGAATACGGTCGTAGGCCTGAATGACTGTGCCGGCAGTACCCGGGAAGTGGGCAACGGCGGCCATCACATCGCGGATGCCTTCTTCGATGCGCTTGGCGATAACGATTTCGCCTTCGCGGGTCAGCAGCTCGACGGTACCCATTTCGCGCATGTACATGCGCACCGGATCCGTGGTGCGGCCAGCATCGGTTTCAACGGCGGCCAGAGCGGCGGCGGCTTCAGCGGCGGCGGCTTCGTCAGCGGTGGAGTCGCCCTCGGTCATCAGCAGGGTATCGGCGTCTGGTGTTTCTTCGCACACCTGGATACCCATGTCGTTGATCATGCGAATGATGTCTTCGACCTGATCCGGGTCGGCAATGTCTTCCGGGAGGTGGTCGTTTACCTCGGCGTAAGTCAGGTAACCTTGTTCCTTGCCTCGTGCAATGAGGTCTTTCAAACGTGATTTTTGCGAATTGCCTGACATAGACACCCTGTGAACTCGCTTTTAGAAGGAAAAAAGTTAAACAGCCATTATAGCTGTCGCTCAGTTGCTCTGCCACCGAATGGTTAGATGGTGATCAGTGCATCAAGTTTCAAGTGCTGCTAGTCCCCGGTGCCACCGCTCAGGGCTCTCAGCTCCTGTCGTTCCTCGCTTGTGAGGCTCGACAGGTTTCTCAACAGAGTGGCAAGCCGCTGCTGGCGGGATGCCTCTTCGTTTGGGCTCAGAAGCTCCCGGGCGGCGGCCAGTGTGCTCTCCCGCGCCGGAATATGCTCGATTCCGTCAAACAGGTGGTAAAACCGCTCACGAGCGTTCGTATCCAGTGCCAGCGTGCGAACCAGTGTTTTCCGGTCCCGGATATTGTTTGCCAGAATCCACTCGGCAAAATTCCGGGCCTGATTGAACTGCCGGGAGCTGCGGGCCAGTTCGGTCACCTCGGTGGCCAGGTCCGGCGCTTCCAGCAGGGCAAGGCACAGAATGCTGTCCTTGCTAAGCTTCACATCGATGCGATCTTCGGAAACCCGGTCCCGTCGCTCGCCGTTCCACCGTCCTTTTTGTCCGGGCTGGCGGTTCTGCCACTGGTTCCGGCCACCACAAAGACGGAGCATCTCGTGCCACATGGCATCCCGGAGGGTGCTTCTGGGCATCTTGTTGAGCAGAGGTTCAACCCTGGCTCGCAGTTCGCCCCGGTGCTCCGGAAGTTGCAGGTCCAAGCCTTCGCTCTGCCGGTCAAACAAATACCGTGACAGAGGTGTTGCCCCTTCAATGCGCTTCTGGAACGTCTCGGGCCCCTCTTTGCGCACAAGGGTGTCCGGGTCCTCGCCCTGGGGCAGCATCAGAAACTGAAGATGCAGGCCGTCGGCCATCAGTTCCAGCGCGTTTTCCATGGCCCTGTCGGCGGCCCGGAAGCCGGCCTGGTCGCCATCAAAGCAGAACACAATGTGCCTTACCTGCTTCAACAGGGCTGTCAGGCTGTCCTGGTTCGTCGCCGTGCCCAGTGTTGCAACCGCATAGTGAATGCCGTGCTGGGCGAGGGCGATCACATCCATGTAGCCCTCAACCACCAGCAGCTTGTCGAGCTGCCGGATGGCCTGCTTGGCTTCAAACAGACCGTAGATCTCGCGGCTTTTATGGAATACATCCGACTCCGGGGAGTTGATGTATTTCGCCTTGTCATCCCCCAGGGTGCGGCCGCCAAACGCAACGGTTCTGCCCCGGGTGTTGCGAATCGGGAACATTACCCGGTTGCGGAACAGGTCCCTGGGCCTGCCGTACTTGTCGGAAACCGTCCCGGTTTCAATCAGCGGGCCCTGCAGATCCTTGCTGGCGGCATCAAACAGCGCGGTACCGGTTGAAGGGGCGTAGCCCACCTGGTACTGCTCGATGATGCTGTTGTCCAGGCCCCGCTGCTGCAGGTAGTCCCGCGCATAGGCGCCTTGCTGACCCCTGAGCGATGACTGGTAGAAACGGCTGGCAAAGTCCAGGGCGTCGGTTAACGTTCGCGCCTGCTGGATTTCCTGCTTGGCCGCCCGGTCGTAAGGCACTTCCAGCCCCACCCGTTTGGCCAGCTCCTCAACCGCCTCGGTAAAGCCCAGGCCTTCAAACTCCCTGACAAAGCTGATGGCATCGCCATGGGCGCCGCAACCGAAACAGTGGTAAAAGCCCTTGTCCGGCCGGACGTTGAACGAGGGTGTTTTCTCGTCGTGGAACGGGCAGCAGGCCTTGTAGTTGGCTCCGGCTTTCTTGAGCGTAATGCGTGAACCGATCAGTTCTGCCAGGTCGATACGATCCAGCAGGTTTTCAACAAACTGTTGAGGGATCAGTCCGCTCATGGGGGCTCCACATCAGGCCGTCATCGGAGTTGGCCAATAGCCAAAAATGCCGCCGAAGCCAGGCCTCGGCGGCATTTTTGAGTCGCTCTGTGCAGCCTGCGGCTGTACAGGCAATCAGTGCTTTGCAGTCAAGCGGCGTCAGATAAAACTTAGTACAGACGCTCGAACTTGCGCTGTTCCCGCTGAAGCTTCTTGAGATGACGCTTAACGGCAGCGGCTGCTTTGCGCTTACGAACAGCGGTCGGCTTCTCGTAGTGCTCACGACGACGTACTTCAGAAAGTACACCCGCTTTTTCGCAGGAACGCTTGAAGCGACGCAGTGCTACGTCAAACGGTTCATTCTCTTTCACTTTAACAGCTGGCATTCGAAAATCACCTACCTGATAGATTCGGTTTCAATTTTGTCCGTCTGGCAAGGCCAGACCGGTTCTCGATCCCTGGTCAGATTGGCTAAAACTCGACCAGTGCATATTTTAGGGCGGCAATGATAGCGCCTGCGTTATAGCAAGGTCAATGTTTGTTCGATGAATCTGCCAGTGGGTTTCGGGTTTCTGCTAAAATGCGCGTCGTTTTCATTTCTGCCAACCAATGTGGCCCGACATTATGTTGATTCTAGGTATTGAAACCTCCTGCGATGAAACCGGCGTAGCGCTGTATGACACCGAAACGGGGCTGCTGGGGCACGCCCTGTTCAGTCAGATCGACATGCACGCGGATTACGGTGGTGTTGTGCCTGAGCTGGCGTCCCGGGATCACGTCCGCAAGCTGCTGCCCCTGTGCGACCAGGTACTGTCAGACGCGGGCAAATGTCGGGCAGACATAGAGGGCATGGCCTACACTGCGGGCCCGGGGTTGGTGGGCGCCCTGATGGTGGGCGGCTCGGTGGCCCATGCCCTGGGTTTCGCCCTTGGTATTCCTGTGTTGGGCGTGCACCACATGGAAGGGCATTTGCTTGCGCCCATGCTGGAAGATAATCCACCTGCGTTTCCGTTCGTCGCACTGCTGGTCTCGGGTGGTCATACCCAACTGGTCAGGGTTGATGGCATTGGCGAGTACGAAATGCTGGGCGAATCGGTAGACGATGCCGCCGGTGAGGCCTTTGACAAGACGGCCAAGATGCTCGGTCTGGACTATCCGGGTGGCCCCCGCGTGGCGGCACTCGCGGAAAAGGGTACCGAAGGCCGTTACCGGTTCCCGAGGCCAATGACCGACCGGCCCGGGCTGGATTTCAGTTTCAGCGGTCTGAAAACCTTCACGCTCAATACCGTCAATGCGGCACGCGAGTCGGGTGGACTGGATGATCAGACCCGGGCGGATATCGCCCTGGCGTTTGAAGCCGCTGTGGTCGACACACTGACCATCAAATGCCGTCGGGCCCTGGAGCAGACAGGCTGCAAGCGACTGGTTATTGCCGGGGGGGTCAGCGCCAATAAACGGCTGCGAGCAGGCCTGGAGAAAATGACCGGCAAGCTCAAAGCCCACGTGTTTTACGCCCGTCCTGAATTCTGTACGGATAACGGTGCGATGATCGCCTACGCCGGCGCCCAGCGCATGAAGGCAGGCCAGCGGGATGGTGAGCGTATTGTGGCAGTGCCCCGATGGCCCATGAACACGCTGCCACCGATCAACGAACCTCGATCCACCGGATTGGTGGACTGATGATTAAAGCCCGGCTTCGCGGCCCTGGGCCAGCCGGATCAGGTTGTTGCGGTGGCGAACGACGATCAGCAGGGCCAGCAGGCCGAACAGGGGCAGGGTTTCCGGTTCAATGAAGGCGCTGATCAGTGGGCCGCTGACAATCGCCACCAGGGAGGCCAGGGCTGAAATGCGCCACCGCCAGATAACCAGCATCCAGATCGCAGCCATCATAAGCGTTGTGATCGGTGCCAGAGCAAGGCCGGCGCCGAGCGCAGTTGCCACACCTTTCCCACCCTTGAATCGATAGAAAATCGGGATCATGTGGCCGGTGACAGCACACAGGGCAACGACGGCCTGAACCATCACCGAAAGGCCGGCGGCATGGGCCAGCCATACGGGCAACCAGCCTTTGGCCGCATCCAGCGAAAGAGTCACCAGGGCCGGCGGCCAACCGCCGGTGCGGTAGACGTTCGTGGCACCCGGGTTGCCAGAGCCCTGGGCCCGGGGATCGGGTAGCTTCCAGAGCTGGCAGACCGGCAGGGCAAACAGCATCGAGCCTGCCACATAAGCGGCGGCGCAGAGCAAAACCGTTAACACCGGATCACTGGGAAGCATGCTATGGGCCCGGAAGCAAAGACGTATCTGGTGAATGTGTGCGAAAATGCCCGCCCTGAAAGCACAGGCCAGCCTGTTCACAGTATCCCCTGGTTGTGCGTTATTCAATCACCAAAGAGTTGAAGAATCCGGGAGCACCCTTGGCAGACACCGTATTGATCGAAGGCCTGGTTGTGGAAACCGTGGTCGGAGTTTACGACTGGGAACGGGAAGTCACCCAGAGCCTGGTGATTGATCTGGAAATGGCCTGGGACAACAGCGTGCCGGGCAAGACAGACGATGTGGCCGATGCCCTGGATTACGCTGCCGTCAGTACCCGGGTCGAGTCCTGCCTGCAGGCGCTCAGGCCGAAATTGCTTGAACACGGGGCGGAGGTCCTGGCGAAAACTCTGCAGGATGAACTCGGCATCAAGTGGTTGCGGCTGGCGATACGCAAGCCGGGTGCCGTTCCCGCCGCACAGGCGGTGGGCGTGCGGATCGAGCGGGGAGAGAAAACTGAGACAGGAGTGCGGTAATGGCAGCGGAGGTCCGGGTTTACATCAGCATTGGCAGCAACGTGGACAGGGAGCGTTATGTCACTGCCGCGCTTGATGCCCTGTCTGCATGGTTTGGTGAACTGATCATCTCCCCAGTCTATGACAGCGAGGCAGTCGGATTTGACGGGTCTCCGTTTCTGAACCTGGTGGTGGGTGTGGATACGACCCTGCCGGTTGCTGAGTTGTCACAGCGTTTCAAGCAACTGGAAGCCGAGAACGGCCGCCGTCGGGATGTGCCGAAATTCAGCGCGCGAACCCTTGATCTGGATATTCTCACCTACGGCGATGCGGTCGGCCGGATAGAGGGCGTCGAGCTGCCCCGGGGGGAGATTCTGAAAAACGCCTTCGTGCTGCGCCCGCTGGCTTATATCGCGCCGGAGGAAACGCATCCGGTGTGCGGTAAATCCTACGGCCAGTTGTGGCGGGAATACAGCACCGGCCAGAGGCTCTGGCCGGTGGATTTCAACTGGCAGGGCCGGCAGATTTCAATCGCCGCCGGTTGAGCGGAACCGTTCAATAAGGTGGTCGGTCGAGCTGTCGCTGGCCTGGTTGCCGCCTTTCTCGCCGAGCAGGCGCGGCAGGATGCACTTGCCCAACTGTTTCCCGAGCTCCACGCCCCACTGATCAAACGAATCCACATCCCAGATCACCCCCTGTACGAAGGTGCGATGCTCGTAGAGGGCAATGAGTGCGCCCACGGTCTCCGGTGTAACCTTTTTCATGGTCAGGGTGTTGCTGGGTTTGTTGCCCGGGATGACCTTGTGAGGGGCAAGCTGTTCAATCTCGGCTTCGGTCCGACCCTCCGCGGCCAGTTCTGCCCTGGCTTCGTCCAGCGATTTTCCGGCCATCATGGCCCGGGACTGGCTCAGGCAGTTGGCGAACAGATCTGCGTGATGGGTGGCCACCGGGTTGTGGGTTTTCAGGGGGATGATGAAATCCGCCGGAATCAGACGGGTGCCCTGGTGGATCAGCTGGTGATAGGCGTGCTGGCCATTGGCGCCAACCCCACCCCAGATGACCGGGCCAGATTGCCAGGCAAGGGCGTCGCCACCCTGGGTCACGCTCTTGCCGTTGCTTTCCATGTCCAGCTGTTGGAGGTGGTCCGGCAGGCTGCGCAGGTAGTGATCGTAGGGCAGGATCGCGTGGGTCTCGGCACCCCAGAAATTGTTGTACCAGATTCCCAGCATGGCCATGATCACCGGCAGATTTTCTGTCAGTGGCGCCTCACGGAAGTGCTGGTCCATGGCATGGGCACCGGCAAGCAATGCCCGGAAGTTGGCCATGCCAACGCTGAAGGCAATGGGAAGCCCGATGGCGGACCAGAGCGAGTAACGACCGCCTACCCAGTCCCACATCGGGAAGACGTTGTCCGGATCAATGCCGAAGTCCTGCGCCGCCGGTACGTTGGCGGTCACCGCCATGAAATGCTGCGATACCGCCTGTTCATCACCGCAGCGATCGAGAAACCACTGCCGCGCCACCTTGCTGTTTTCCAGGGTTTCCTGGGTACGGAACGACTTCGACTGGATCAGGAACAGGGTGGTTTCCGGATGTACCTGGCGAAGTGTCTCGCAGATTTCTGTGCCATCAATGTTGGCCACGTAATGGCAGCGAATGCCGGCCTGGGCGTAAGGTTGAAGGGCTTCGCCTACCAATTTGGGGCCCAGGTAGGAGCCGCCGATTCCGATGCTTACCACGTCGGTGAAAGGTTTGCCGGTGTATCCGGTGCGACGCTGATCCAGAACATCGTTCACCAGGGTTTCCATGCGAGTGAGGGTGCTCTGAACCTCAGCGACCACGTCCTCGCCGTCTACCGTGATTGTCTCAGTTCCAGGATTGCGCAGTGCGGTGTGCAGGGCCGGGCGGTCCTCGGTAACGTTAACCCGCTCGCCCCGGAGCAATGCGTCCCGTCGGGCTTCCAGGTTGCAGCTCCTGGCCAGCGCCAGCAATGCCTCCAGCACCTCATCAGTAATCCGGTTCTTGGAAAAGTCCAGTGATAGACCTGCGCCTTCAATAAAGTAGCGCTTTGCCCGCCCGGGATCCTGCTCGAACAGATCCTTCATGAGAAGGCCGTCGAGGCGTTCTCGCTGTTCCTTCAGTGTCTGCCATTCGGGTTTCGAGGTCAGTACTGCAGGATGTGCGGGCATCAGAGCGTCCTTTTCTGTTGGCTTATCGGGTCAGGGACAGGTTGTCGATCAAACGGGTCGTGCCCAGGAAGGCTGCCGCCAGGATGGTAATGTCCCGATCCTCGGCTGTGGCCGGCTTGAGCGTCTGGCTGTTGACGATGTTGAAGTAATCCGGCCTGAGGCCGGCGTCCCCGAGACTCTTCTCAGCTTCGCTTTCCAGCGCCTGAAAGTCTGTACGACCATCGTTGATCTTGCCCGCCGTGGCCTGCAGGGTCTGGTGGACCGCCGGCGCAATCTGCCGCTCCTGAGGTGTCAGGTAGCCATTGCGTGAGCTTTTTGCCAGGCCATCGTCCTCTCTCACGGTGGGGGCTCCCACCACATCCACGGGGATCATCAGGTCGCGGACCAGTTTCCGGATTACGGCGAGTTGCTGGAAATCTTTCTCGCCAAATACGGCAAAGTCGGGTTGCACCATGTTGAACAACATCGTGACCACCGTGGCAACACCCTCGAAATGGCCAGGCCTGCTGGCGCCGCAGTGGCCATCGCTGACATCCGGCACAACCACCTGGGTCTGTTTCGCCAGCCCCTCCGGGTAGATTTCCTCGGCGCTGGGGGCAAATACCAGCGTGTTTCCGGCCGAAGCAAGCTTGTCCTGGTCTTCGGCCAGGGTTCTGGGATAGGTTTCGAGGTCTTCACCGGCTCCGAACTGCATCGGATTCACGAAGATGCTGGTCACCACAACATCCGCCATTTCGGCCGCTTTGCGCACCAGCGAAATGTGGCCTTCGTGCAGGTTGCCCATGGTGGGAACCAGGCCGATGGTTTTTCCCTGCTGGCGGTAGCCGCGGAGGATGGTTCTCAATTCTTTCAGGGAATGTACGGTTCTCATGCCTTGAACGTATGCTCCTCAGCGGGGAATGTGCGCTCGCCTACGGCTTTCACGTAGGCCTGCAGAGCGTCCTGTATCGAATCTGTCTCGGCCAGGAAGTTCTTGACGAATCGAGGCTTGCGACCGCTGGTAATGCCGAGCATGTCGTGCAAAACCAGAATCTGGCCGTCTGTATCCGGACCCGCACCTATGCCGATAACAGGTGCTCTAACGGCCTGGGCGATGCGCGCCGCCAGGGGCGCAGGGACGCATTCCAGAAGGATGACATCGGCGCCGGCCGCTTCCAGTTCGCAGGCGTGCTCGATCATCATTTCGGCTGCCTTTTCATCACGGCCCTGGACCTTGTAGCCGCCAAACTTATTGACGAACTGCGGGGTCAGGCCCAGATGCGCACACACGGGCACGGCCCGCTCGGTCAGAGCCGTGATGGTCTCTTTCATCCAGTCAGTACCCTCAAGCTTTACCATGTGGGCGCCGGCGCGCATCAGTTCCGCAGCATTTTCCAGGGCAGACTCAACGGTGCCGTAACTCATGAAGGGCATGTCAGCCATGATCAGAGACCCGCGGTTACCTTTGGCCACGCAACTGACGTGATACACCATCTGATCCATGGTCACCGGCAGGGTGCTGTCATGCCCCTGCAGCACCATGCCGAGGGAATCGCCAATGAGGATTACGTGAACGCCCGCTTCGCTGACCACCTGGGAAAAGGTGGCGTCATAGGAGGTAAGGGCAGCGAAGGCTTCGCCCTTCTGCTTGAACTCACGCAGGGTATTGATGGTAACAGCCATAGAATCCTTGCCTTTTGGGTGGATGGGCCTGGGCGTGCCGGGGTGCCGGCGTTGAAGTGTTAAGGGTAATCCGCCGGTGGAAGCTTGCGCAAGCCGTTGTCGGGGCATTGGCTGCGCAGTTCGGCAATGGCGGTGCCATCAGGCAGAGCCAGGTCGGCCTTCAGATCCAGCAGGGGCTGGAGTGCAAAGTCCCGGTTCGGGAGCTCGCGATGGGGTACGGTGAGGCGCTCATCATCCAGCACCTGGTCGCCGAAGAGCAATATGTCCAGATCAAGCGTGCGGGGGCCCCAGTGCCGAAGCCGCTCTCGGCCGTGCTTCTGTTCGATGCTCTGCAGTTCGTCAAGTAGTTGGTGTGGCAGCAGCGATGTGCTCAGCCAGACGGCACCGTTCACGAAGTCCGGCTGGTCTTGGGGGCCGACCGGGCGGCTGGCATAAAACGGCGATTGGGCCACCAGAACGGTCTCCGGCAGGGTGGCCAGGGCGGAGACTGCCCGGGCCAGTTGGGCCGCCGGTTCTTTCAGGTTGCTGCCAAGACCGATAAAGGCGTCTGTCATCATTACTGGGTGGGGCGTTTGACCGGTTTGCGACGGCGACGACGCTTTTTGGGCGCATCCGTGCTCAGCTGCGACAGCATCCGCTCCTGGCCCCGTTCGTCCTCTTGCTGGAACTCGGTCCACCATTGTCCAAGCCCGGGTTCAATCTCGCCAGACGCCTCACGAACCAGCAGGAAATCGTAAGCGGCCCGGAAACGGGGGTGAGTCATGGTGGCGAAGGCCCGTTTGCCCTGTCGCCTGGGCAGGCGCATCTGGAGTTCCCAGATTTCCTTCATGGGGCCGGAGAAACGTTTCGGAATCGAGGTCGCCTGCACCTGGCGACCAATAACTTTTCCGATTGCGCCGTGCAGTGCCGGCTGGACCGGGTCACCATTGTCCTGCCTGCGATGCCACTCGGCCTGGAGTGCCGGCCAGAGCATGGCGGCAAACAGGAAGTAAGGCGTAACCGACTTGCCTTGGGCAATTCGGGCGTCGGTGTTTCTCAGGGCCTGGCGAATCAGCTCGTCCGGCTCACCGGCCTCAATGGCCCTGACCGTCTCGGGGAAAAGGGGCTCCAGCAGATTGTAACGGGTTAGCAGGTCATAAGTGGCTTCACCGTGGCCTGCGGAAAACAGTTTCAGGACTTCATCAAACAGACGGGCCGGAGGGATATGGGTTAACAAGGGGGCCAGTTCCCCAATGGGGGCTTCGGTTTCGGGTTCAATGTCGAAGCCGAGTTTGGCGGCAAACCGGATAGCCCGAAGCATGCGCACCGGATCTTCCCGATAGCGGGTCTCCGGGTCGCCAATGAGACGAAGTTGCCGGTTACGAAGATCCTCGATGCCATTGGCAAAATCGATAACAGTAAAGTCGCGGATGCAGTAGTACAGCGCATTGACGGTGAAGTCGCGACGCAGGGCATCCTCTTCCTGGTTGCCGTACACGTTGTCGCGCAGCAGCAGGCCGTGTTCACTGGTCCTGCGATCATCATCATCGGCGTCGGTTTCGGCTTCCGCGGCGTTGCCCCGGAAAGTCGTCACCTCAATCACTTCGCGGCCAAACACCACGTGGACAATCCGGAACCGCCGTCCGATCAACCGGGAGTTGCGGAACAGGTCGTGAACTTCCTCCGGTGTGGCGTTGGTCGCAATGTCAAAATCTTTGGGTTTTCCGCCCAGCAGGATATCCCTGACGCCGCCTCCCACAAGGTAGGCTTCGTAGCCTGACTTGTTCAGACGATGCAAAACCTTCTTTGCAGGTTCGCTGATCACCGAGCGTGAGACGTTATGCTGGTCCCGGGGAATTTCCCGTCGCTGGTAGGTGCGGGCTTTCTTTTTACCGTTGCCGGGCATAAAGGAACGGAGTTTATCGACGAGTCGTTTAGGCATTGAAATCCGTGGTTGCGATGAGCAAAAACCGAGAGTTTAACGGTTTGAGCAGGATTTGCACACGTTTGCCGTGGATTACCGTTCCGGGGCCCAGAAAATCAAAAGGCGGATCCGTTCTCACGAATCCGCCCTCAAAGCGTTGACGATCTGCATTGTTTTTGTTTTTGCCGGGATTTTTCTTGGTTTTTGTACCCCACTGCATATCCCCATAAAGGGGCATCTCAGCAGTGCAAACGGAAAGCTTTGAATACACAGAGCGGTCAGAGACATCGGGCGGGTTTGGAGTAGCTGCAGTGTCACCTCCAAGGTGATTCTTCTCTACATCTACAACTCGCACGTGCCGTGGGACCACTAAAAAGCAAAGTACCCAAAACACTCAGTTCGCTCACGTTCTGTTGTTGTTTTTGTTACCGAACGTTCTCTGCAGCTTTTTGTTCTTGTTGTTGGCGCTGCTTTGTCACTCTTGTTTTTGTTGTTGTGCGCCATATAGGTTGCAGTCCGTGTGCCAGTTTTTAAATTTTCTTGGTTAACAATGCCTTACGATTTTGTAGGCCATAAGTGTTACCCCGTATTCAACCTAAGTGTTACTGAGATCACGTTACTTTCAAGAGGAGTGTTACCGACAGGAACATGGGGTAACAACTGAGTCCGGGTTCACACCATGCTCGGCTCAGTTGCCCGAGGATTTTTTCCGGGGGATGCCGAGACGCTGGCGACGCTCCCACAAAGATTTTCGGCTGATGCCCAATTTCTGGGCCAGCTCTGTTTCACTCATGCGATCCTGGTTTTCCAGAACGAAATGCTGGAAGTAGTCCTCCAGGGAAAGGTCGTTGGAGGAATCCACCTCTCGGGTGCGAGTCTGCTCGTTGTTGCCGTCTACCAGGGTTTCGGGAATGTGTTCGTCGCCAGCTTCGCTGTCCAGGTCCAGCAGGGCGGGCGTAATAACGTCGCCATCGCACAGGATAGTGGCGCGCTCGATCGCATTCTCCAGTTCCCTCACGTTGCCCGGCCAGCGGTGGCGTTCGAGGACGCGCATGGCCTCCGGGCTGAGATTGAGATTGGGTTTGCCCATTCTCTCGCCCTGGCGTTTCAGGAACCGGCGGGCGAGCCCGAGGATGTCGCTTTGGCGCTCACGTAAAGGAGGGATCCGGATCTGCATAACGTTCAACCGATAATACAGGTCCTCACGGAACTCCCCGGTTCGTGTCATGGCTTTGAGGTTACGGTGAGTGGCCGCAATCATCCGCACATTCACGGTGCGGCTCTGGGTCGAGCCAACTTTCCGGATCTCGCTCTCTTGCAAAACCCGTAGCAGCCGGGCCTGGGCTTCGGCCGGCAGTTCGCCGATTTCATCCAGAAACAGGCTGCCGCCATCGGCGGCCTCTATCAGACCGGTTCTTGCCGAGACCGCGCCGGTGAAGGCGCCTTTTTCATGGCCGAACAGTTCCGACTCAATCAGGCTCTCCGGGATGGCCGCGCAGTTTACCGAAATCAGTGGTTTGGCTGCGCGTGGGCTCAGCAGGTGCAGGGCGCGGGCGGCCAGCTCCTTACCGGTACCGGATTCGCCCTGAATCAGCACGGTGGTTTCTGTCGGAGCCACCTTCCGGATCAGGGTAAATACCCGCTGCATTGGCTCGCACTGGCCAAACATGATGTTGGCCGGATCACTGCTTTCGGGCGTTTCTGTGGCTGGTGCCGAGTCATCATCCGCGTTGCGGGCAGAGGGCCGCCGGGCCAGAATGTTCTCCACAGCGGCCAGCATCTCATCATGGTCAAACGGCTTGGCGATGTACTCAACGGCGCCCATTTTCATGGAGTCCACGGCGGATCGCAGGCTGGCGTAGCTGGTCATGATCAGCACCGGTGTATTGGGTGCACGGTTGATCAATTCGGTGCCTGCCGCTCCTGGCAGGCGAAGATCGGAAATGATCAGATCAAACTGATCCGGTTCGTGGTGCTGTTCGGCTTCCTCAACGGAGGCCGCATCGGCGACTTCATAGCCGGCATGCAGCAACAGTTTGCGCACTGCCGAGCGAATAATGTCTTCGTCTTCCACGATCAGAATGCGAGGCATAGGAGTCTCAAGACCTTTGGTTCTGGCTGATGGCAATGTTGCCGGTTTCCGGTTCGTAGGCTGGCAATCTCAGCCTCACGCAGGTTCCTCGGCCGGTGTCGGCGTTCGCCGGGCTGTCCACCTGAATGTTGCCATAGTGCTCTTCAATAATGCTGTACACCAGCGACAGGCCAAGACCGGTTCCTTTGTTGGGGGCCTTGGTGGTGTAAAACGGCTCGAAGATATGATCGAGCTGATCCCCGGGGATGCCGGAGCCTTCATCAACCACTTCGATAATAGCGGAGTAGCCATCGCCCTTTCCACTGACCCGGATGGTGCCGCCTTCCGGTGACGCATCCCGGGCGTTTGCCAACAGGTTGACGAAGACCTGGACCAGACGCTGCTCATCGCCCAGTACCTGTAACGAGGGTGGGCAGTCATTGATGTAGTGAATGCCCAGCCCCTTGTCACTCAGGGAAAGCAGGTTGATCGATTCTTCGACACAGCGGTGTATCGTCACCGGCTCGTACCGGTTGGCCTGGGCATGATTGCCGGTGCGGGCAAAGTTCATCAGCGACTGCAGGATGGTGGAGATACGCCGGGTCTGCTGCTGGATCTGGTCTGCCGTGTCGAGAATATCCGGGTTATCGGTTTCCAGTTTCAGGTTCTGGGCCAGCGATGAGATACCGGTCACGGGGTTCCCTATCTCATGGGCGACACCGGCCGCCAGCCTGCCCACCGATGCCAGCCGTTCGCTGTGCATCAATTCATCTTCCAGCAGCCGGGTTTCGGTCTGGTCTTCCACCAGGATGATGCTTCCGCCTTCGGTGTGGTCCGGTCCGCTCAATGCGGCTTTGTGAAGGTTCAGCCAGTGGGGCTTGCCCCGCAGGTCCAGTCGGTGCTTGTAGCGATGCAGGTCCGGCCCACGGTTGAAGTCCTCAAGCAGCAGGTGCCAGTGCTCGGGCAGGGCCATCAGCCTGGCGCCGACCACATCATCGGCGGTAATGCCGGTGAGTTCCTCCATGGCGTGGTTCCACATCAGAATTTCACCGTCTTCGCCCACCGAACAGGCGGGAATGGGCAGGTTCTGCAGGGTCTGGCGGTAATGCCGGCGAAGGTTGTCCAGCTCACCGGCCAGTCCGGTCAGTCGATTCTGGTAGTCACCGAGGGCGCGTTCGACATAGCGAATGTCCTGAGCCGTGCCACCCTGGGCCATGGGCTTGAAGCCGAGGTGGCGTTTGACCATATCCCGGGCGACAGAAGGGCCGAGCAGGCCGGACAGGTTGATTTCCACCTGGTCCCGTAGTCGTCTGAGCTGATACGGCCGGTACTCCACATTGGGCAGTTTCAGTTGACCCAGTGCCCGCTCCACTTCCCGCCGGGCGACGCCATAGCCCAAAGGCTCCGCCAATTGCCGGACAAAATCAGAGGAGGAGGTGGCCAGCAGTTCACGGCGCTGCGGGCGCGAAAGGGCACCCAGTGAACAGGCCTGGGCTGCGCTGTTCTCTTCACTGGTACTGGTGCTGAGGATGGAAATCAGCGCGAACACGGTAATGTTGGCGGTCAGGCTGACGAACGTGAAGATATGCCAGTTGCTGTAATCCGGTATCAGTGGAGCATCGAGCCAGGCCAGCAGGTTGGCGGTATGTGAGAACGGCAGTACCAGAGTAACCACCCAGATGGTCAATCCGACAATCAGGCCGGCAATCAAACCGCGACGGTTGCCCTCCGGCCAGTAAATCACCCCCAGGGCACCCGGCAGTAGTTGCAACGTGCCCGACAGGGAAATAGCGCCGAGAATGGACAGATCCAGATTCTTGCCCACGGCCTCATGAAACAGCAACGCCAGGAAGATGATCACCGCGATGAGCAGACGTTTGATCCACTGCAGCCAGCGATAGATGTCGCCCTGGTCTTTCGGAGTCTTCAGTGGCAATACCACATGGTTCAGGGCCATGCCCGCCAGCGCCAGGGTGCTGACGATCATCAGGCCGCTGGCTGCGGATAGGCCGGCAATGTACATGAGCAGCGTTAGTGCAGGGCTTTCCAGCGCCTGGGCAGCCCCGATCGCAAAGAAGCCGGGCCCCGTGGTGACTTCCAATGCCTGGCCGCCCCAGAGGATGAGGGGCACCGGCAGGCCGAGCAGTAACAGGTACAACGGCAGGCCCCAGCTGGCTTTGGCCAGTGCCTTGGGCGAGGGGTTTTCGCTGAAGGTCATGTGATACATGTGTGGCAGTACCAGGGCTCCTGCAAAGGACATCAGCATCAGTGCCCGCCAGCTGCCGTCGTCAATGCTCAGGGTCATGGTGGCGGCTGGCGAGGTGCGGTTATCCAGCCAGCGCTCCAGGCCGTTCATGCCGTCAAAGACCCCGAACAGGATCACGCCCCCAAGCACCAGCAGGGCTGTCAGCTTGACCAGGGAATCGAAGGCGATGGCCAGGACCAGGCCCTGATGGTTTTCGGAATTTTGGTCACGACGCGCCCCGAACAGCATGGCGAACAGCACCACGATCATGCTGAACATCACACTGATCAGCTTGGGGGAAGTGTCCGGCGCCAGGATGCTGGCAGAGGTGGCGACCGCCTGAATCTGCATGCTCAGCAGAGCCAGAATGGCGCCGCCGGAGCAGAGGGTGACCAGGGTTCCCGCCCACTGGCTCCGGTAGCGGTAGGCAAACAGGTCGGCCAGGGAGGTTAGCTGGTAGGCGCGGCCAATCCTCATGACCGGGTTCAGAAGTACCGGTGCTAGCAGAAAGGCGCCGCTGATCCCCAGGTAGTAGGCGAGGAAGCCGTAGCCGGATTCGGCGGCCATGCCAACGGCGCCGTAGACTGCCCAGATGCCGGCGTACACGCCCAGGCTGAGCACGTAAACCAGAGGGTGGCGAACCCAGCGTCTGGGCACCATGCCCCGCTCGGTAAGCCAGGCAATTCCGAACAGCAGAATCAGATACAGCAGGCTGGCGAGCAGCAGGCCGGAGGCACTAAAACTCATTGGGGTCCCGCCGCCATTCCAGCCAGAAACCGATGGCAATCAGCCCTGCCCAGATAATGTAGGGGCTGTACCAGACGTTTCCCGGCGAAGTCCACCAGTCAAGGATGTTGGGCGAAAAAATATAGATGGCCAATACCAACAGGAAGACCAGACGGTAGATATACATCAGGCATGCTATCCGCGCTGAGGTGTGAGAAGGGCTTTATACCATGTCCCTCACCGGGATGTCAGGTGGATGGCGCCCCGTTGCCAGTTCTTCCGGCCCCATTCCAGCAGGGATTCCAGCGAGCCGGTTGCCAGGTCAGCAGGCGGATTCTGGCCAAGGGCAACAAGCGCACCGAACAGGTTCTCGACAGGCGTTGTGTCGTTCAGAGCCGGGGCATGGGTCTGCTTGCTGAGTTTCTGGCCCTGCTCATTGAGTATGACCGGGATGTGCAGCCAACGTGGGGGATGGGCGCCCAGGGCCCGGTAAATCTGCTGCTGTTGCGCCGTCATGTCCAGCAGGTCGGAGCCACGCACCACGTCCGTGATGCCCTGATCAATGTCATCAACGACCACAGCAAGCTGATAGGCGTAGAATCCTTCCTTGCGGAGGATTACCGGGTCATCAAGCTCTGCCTTTACGACCTGCTGTTGTGGCCCGAGCAGCAGATCCTGCCAGTGGCAGTCCTCGTCTTCGAGGGCAAAACGGATGGCGTATGGGCGGTCACCGTCCAATGCTGTGCGGCTACGGCAGTGATTGGGGTGGCGCCCCGCGTTGGCTTGCAACTCCTTGCGTGAGCATTGGCAACGATAGGCGTGGCCGCTTTCGAGCAATCGGTCGATGGCATCCTGATAGGCGTCGTGGCGTCTGGACTGGAACCGCACCGGCTCGTCGGGAAACAGGCCGTGGGCGTCCAGGCTAGCGAGAATTTGCCCGGTAGCTTCCGGCGGCTCTCTCAGAGGATCCAGGTCTTCCAGGCGGATAAACCACTGGCCGCCCTGACTGCGGGCTTCCAGGAAACTGGCAAGTGCGGTAACCAGTGAGCCGAAATGCAGCGGGCCGGTCGGGGAGGGCGCAAAGCGGCCCCGATACAAAGGGTTGTTCATGGCGGTCAGTCAGCCGGCGGGGCGGGAATTGCCCACGGCCGGCAGCTGTTGAGTGGTTGGCTCAGATGCCGGTCTGGCGTTCGCGAATCTCGGCCAGAGTCTTGCAGTCGATGCACAGGGTTGCAGTCGGGCGCGCTTCCAGACGGCGGATACCGATTTCCACACCGCACTGATCGCAGAAGCCGTAGTCGTCCTTGTCGATGCGGTCGATGGTCTGGTCAATCTTCTTGATCAGTTTCCGCTCCCGGTCGCGGGTGCGCAGTTCCAGGCTGAATTCTTCCTCCTGGGTTGCGCGATCGCTGGGATCCGCGTAATTTGCGGCGTCTTCCTGCATGTGGTGCATGGTGCGGTCGACTTCTTCCATCAGCTCCTGCTTCCATTGCAGCAGCAGATCCTTGAAGTGCTGGAGCATTTCCGCACTCATGTACTCTTCACCCTTCTTCATTTCATAGGGGGTGAAGTTGGTAAAACGTTCGCGTGGTTGTTCTGCAGTATTTGCCATTGAACCCGGCCTCTTGTTTGTACTTCACAAGAACGGTTTGCTTCCCTCCGCGTGAGCCCCCGTGGCTGCGCGGTTATACCCTGGATGAAGCATTCGTCCTGAAACGGGAATTTGCGGAAAATAGCAGATTAGTCACGGGGGTGCCAGCCTTGTGACATCGACTTTTGTACGGAGATCACATGAAGTTTCCAGAACCCCTCGTTGAAGGCCGGCTTATCCGCCGCTACAAACGCTTCCTGGCAGACGTGCGGCTGCCGGATGGCTTGGAGGTAACCGCCCACTGCCCGAACACCGGCTCCATGCTGGGCTGTCAGCCGGAGGATGCCCGGGTCTGGCTCAGCCGAAGCGACAACCCCAAGCGCAAGCTCCAGTACACCTGGGAACTGGTAGAGACGTCGCCGGGGCAGCTGGCCTGCGTCAACACCGCCCGGCCTAACAATCAGGCCCGGGAGGCCGTGCTGGCGGGTACTGTGGTTGAGTTGGCCGGTTATCCGGAGTGCCGCGCCGAGGTCAAATATGGCACGGAGAAAAGCCGGATTGACCTGCTGCTTTCCGGCCATGACACGGCTGCCGATGCCTGGGTGGAGGTCAAGAATGTCACGCTGGCGGAGGATGGTCAGGGCTTCTTCCCGGATGCGGTGACCGAGCGCGGCCAGAAACACCTCCGTGAGCTGATGGCCCAGGTCCAGCAGGGTGATCGCGCGGTGTTGTTTTTCGTGGTCAATCACACCGGCATTCAAACCGTCCGTCCGGCCGACCATATCGATCGCAAATACGGTGAGCTGCTGCGGCAGGCCTGCGACGCGGGTGTGGAAGTGATCGCCTATCGCGCCGATTTGAGCGAGAGCGATGGCACGCCAACGGGCGTATTGACGCTGACCGAATCGGTGCCGGTTATTCTGGAAGTCTGATCTCGATCTGGCCGTCCCGCTCCCGCAGGGCCAGCTGGGTGAGTGCATCGCCCTGGCAGGGGCCGGCAATGCATTCGCCGTCGGTGGGCTTGAACAGGGCACCGTGGGTCGAGCACTGGATGAACAGGTTGTCGGAATCCATGAACCGGCCCGGTATCCAGTTCAGCTCGACGCCCAGATGCGGGCAGATATTCAGATAGGCGCGGGGCGTACTGCCATCGAGGAACAGGAAGCCGGTTAACGGCATGCCTTCCGGCTCCCGGGCCTTCTCCCGGAGCCGGAATTCGACAAATTGGCCCGGTGCCAGCTCGGATGCGGGACAGACGGGCTGCCAGGCGTTTGGGTTACTGTTCATTTTGGCAAGATGGCGTAGCGCATGCGGGTCCCGTGGTTCAGGGACATGACGATTTCATCGGCGTCCAGGCGGTGCGGAAAATAGCAGCCGGAAATCTTGGCGCTGGCGATGCTTGAGCCTTCCATCCTGGATTTCGAGAAGTCCACACCCCGCAGGTCGGCTCCGCGAAAGTAGGCGTGACGGAAATCCAGCCCTTTGGCGTCCATCCCCCTCAGATCCAGGCCCCGGAAATCGCCATGGGCGAAACTGGGCAACTCCGTGAGCTTTGCCTTTTCGGCATTGAATGCCTGGATGTCCTCGCTACGAAGAATATCGTAGAGCGGATGGCTGATCTGATGTACTTCGTGTTCGCTTTTATCGTCCATACCGAACCTCGCACTCGCCCCATAGGCGCCTGATGTTGTTCTTAACCGGCTTTGCCGCCGGGAATGCCCAGATGTTGCCGGATACGGTCAGCCACGGCTTCCGCAACATGCTCCTGATCGGTGTGAAGATGGATGGTGTGGCTCTTCTCATCCGCGGTCAACGGCTCAAACCAGGTTTGCTGGGCGTCCAGCAATTCCTCGGTTGCCTCGGAGGCATCACCCTTGCGATTGCGGATCCATTCCCGGCGCAGATCTTCCGGTGCCTCGCAATGAATAAGGGCAAAGGGTACACCTTGATTTTCGGCTACGGATGCCAGCAATGACCGCTCTTTCTGTTTCAGGCTGGCGGCGTCCACAATCACCGGGAAGCCGGCTGCCAGAACGTGACTGGCAAGCTTGGCCAGCCGCTGATAGGTCTTCTCTGTTGCTTCCTCGGTGTACAGGTTGCCACCGGTCGGTGAGCGGGAGCTCTCCAGTGGCGCCAGCCCGTGCAGCCGCTTGCGCTCGACATCGGAGCGCAGGCGTATCAGCCCCAGCTCGTTCGCCATGGCGGCGCTGACGCAGGTCTTGCCGCTGGCGGATAGCCCGGTGGTTGCCAGCAGGTAGTGGTTGGGAATAGTGCCGTAATCCTCTGCCAACTGGGCGTAGTCGCGATAGCGCTGCATCAGGTCGGCTTTTTCTGTGTCGGTGATTCCGGGATTGCCCATGGTGAACAGCGCGATCTTGGCGCGCACCATGGCGCGGTAGGCCTTGTAGAGGGGCAGCAACGGCAGCGCCTCGAAGTCATCCCGGTATTCCAGGTACGTATTGAGCACCTGGTTGGCCAGGGCGCTTTCCCCACGGGACTCCAGATCCATCAGCAGGAAGGCGAGATCGTTGATGACATCGATCCAGCGAAAGGGTTCGTTGAATTCGATGCAGTCGAAAACGGTGACCTCACCCTCGAAGCGGGTGATATTCGCCAGATGCAGGTCGCCGTGGCATTCCCGGACCATACCGCTGGCGCGGCGTTGGGCGATCAGCTCCCGGTGCCGCTCGAAGGTGGATTCGGTCCAGGCCTGTAGGTTGTCGAGCTGCATAAGCAGATCCGAATCGTCAATCATCGGACGGATCTGGTCGAAGTTTTCTTGCATGGCGGCAAACACCGCTTCCGGGGTGCCGAGCGGTTTGTCATCTGGCACTGGCGGCAACTGGTCGTGGAAGGCGGCGACCTGACGGGCAAGATCGGTCAACAGTTCGGGTGCCAGATACCCCTGTTCCTGCAGGCGATCGAAAAGCTGATCCTGGCCGAACTGGCGCATCTTGATGGCGTATTCGAAAGCTTCGCCCTCGCCACCGAGGACCGGGTTTTCCGGCGTACCAGTGATGGGCACAACTTCTAAATACAGTTTTTCGGCGAGCCGTCGATTGAGCCTGAGCTCCTCCTCGCAGAAATGCTTTCGGCGATCAAGGGTGGAGAAGTTCAGGAAGCCGAAATCCATGGGCTTCTTGATTTTGTAGGCGTAGTTACCGGTCAGGATCACCTGAGAGATGTGAGTTTCGATAACCTGAAAGCCATCGACAGGATGGTCGTACAGGTCTGGATTCTGCATCGACAGAATCAGATTGCCTGGGGATGTCTCACTCACCGTGTTCTCCTCGCGTTCCCTGAACTCATTGATTTTTCTTGCCCTATCATAACGGGCAGATTACAGAAATAACACATGGTTGGCCTGCCTTACTCACCGCTCCCTTCGTTATAATCGCGCCATGAAAAAATCTAAAGCATCCTCCAGCCCCAGGCGAAAGCCCTCCAGACGTTCTTCGAACAACGGTCGTCGGCCGTGGTTCTGGCGTTTTATGTTCCGGTTATGTGCCATCGGTCTCGTTTTGCTGGCAGGCTGGATGGTTTACCTTGATGCCGTGGTGACCTCCCGTTTCGAGGGCCGGCGTTTTGAAGTCCCGTCCCGGGTGTACGCCCGTCCGCTGGAGCTTTTCGATGGTGCCAGCGTCAGTGCCAGTGCTCTCGAACGGGAGTTGAGCCTCTCCGGTTTCCGCAAAGGCGACGGCAAAAAATCCGGCAGTTACCAGCGCAGTGGCAATCGCTTCGTCATCAGTACACGGGGCTTTTCGTTCCCGGACGGCGATGAGCCTCGGCGCCGGATCTCTTTGTCGATCTCGGGCGATCGGGTTCAGGGCTTTTCGGTGATTGAAGGCGACAACGCCCCGATTGTCAGGCTTGAGCCCGCCCAGATTGGCGGTATTTATCCGGCACATAAAGAAGATCGGGTACTGGTTCAACTGGATGAAGTGCCTGCGTTATTACCAACCACCCTGATGGCGGTGGAGGATCGCAACTTTTACGATCATTTCGGCATTGCGCCTCTCTCCATCGGTAGGGCCATGCTGGCCAACATCCAGGCCGGGCGAATCGTTCAGGGTGGCAGCACGCTGACCCAGCAGTTGGTGAAGAACTTCTTCCTTACTCGCGAGCAGACGCTGGTGAGAAAGGCCAACGAAGCCCTGATGTCGGTGTTGCTGGAGTTGCACTATGAAAAAGACGACATCCTGGAAACCTACCTGAATGAGGTCTACCTCGGACAGGCCGGCACACGCAGCATTCATGGTTTCGGTCTGGCCAGCCAGTTCTATTTTGGTGAATCCCTGAAGGATTTGGATGTGCATCAGATCGCGTTGCTGGTTGGCATGGTAAAGGGGCCCAGCTACTACAATCCGCGCCGTCATCCCGAGCGTGCTACAGAGCGGCGGAATCTGGTGATTTCTGAAATGGAACAGGCAGGCCTGATTGAGCCGGGCCGCGCGGCCAGGGCCCGTGGATTGCCGCTGGGCGTCAGCGAGAGGCCGTCTTATTCAGAAAATCGTTACCCCGCCTACATTGATCTGGTCAGAAGGCACTTGGCGCGTGACTACAAGGAAGAGGATCTCCGCAGTGAAGGTCTGCGAATCTTCACTACCTTGAACCCCGCTATCCAGTATGCGGCGGAGTATGCGGTAACCGATACCCTCCCGAGGCTGGGCGGCGGGCAGAATGCCGAAGCGCTGGAGGCCACTCTCGTGGTAACCGCGAAGGATTCCGGGGAGGTGCTGGCCCTGGTGGGTGGCCGGGACCCGCAATTCGCCGGTTTCAATCGGGCACTGGATGCCAACCGCCCCATCGGCTCGCTGATCAAGCCGTTTATCTACCTGTCGGCCCTGCAGGAGCCGGAAAGGTATACCCTGACCACGCCGGTGCTGGATAAGAGTTTTACCCTGGAATTCGATGATGGCAAACGCTGGCAGCCCAAGAACTACGATGGTGAGGAGCGGGGCGAAGTTCCCTTGCATAAGGCTCTGTCACACTCCTATAACCTGCCGGCCGTGCGCGTCGGGCTGGATATTGGTGTGGACCGGGTGCGAGAGACTCTGACGGCGTTCGGGGTTGATACCCCGATTTCCCGTTACCCGTCGATGCTTCTGGGCTCGGTTTCAATGAGCCCGGTGACGGTTGCGCAGATCTATCAGGGGCTGGCGACCTCAGGCTTCAATACCCCGCTGCGAACCATCCGGGAAGTGACGGATGCCGGCGGTGAGGCCTTATCCCGTTACAGCCTGGAAGTTGAGCAGGTTGCCGATCCCTCCGCCGTGCACCTGGTGCAATACGCCATGCAGGAAACCATGCAGGAAGGGACAGGCCGTTCTGCCTACTACACAGTGCCCCAGGAACTCACCCTCGCAGGCAAGACCGGAACCACCGACGATGGCCGGGATTCCTGGTTTGCCGGATTCAGTGGCGACCTGCTTGCAGTGGCCTGGGTCGGGCGCGATGATAACGGCCCCACATCATTGACCGGGGCCAGTGGCGCCTTGCCGGTTTGGTCGAGGTTTATGGCGCAGGTTCCACAGCACGGCTTTTCGCCTGTGGTGCCCGACGGAGTAAATTATCACTGGGTGAATTCGGAGCAGCAGGCACTGACGGACGAATACTGCGATAATGCCCGACTGTTGCCGTACATTGCCGGCAGCGAACCCACGCAGACAATTTCGTGCTCCGGAAATCTGGAACGTCGTATCCGGGGCTGGTTTGAAGGACTGTTTCAATGATTGACCGTATTTCGTTAAGGACTGCCCTGATCGCCACGCTGCTGTCCGTGGCCGGTTGTGCTTCCGGGCCAGGAGGCGGAATCTACGTGCCGATCGGCAGTGAGCCGGCCAAGGCGCCGGAACCACCCAGAACCAGTACTGATAGCGAAGAAAGCGAAGCCCCCGTGTGGCGCAAGAGCGAACAGCCAGAGGCGGCTCCGGAAACCCGGGAACCTTCCCGTTCCAGTTCCCCCAGCTATCGGGAAACCGGGGATGGCCTTTCGCCCGCGGCGCTCAGCCTAGTGCGTGAGGCCGATCAGCTGTTGGCACAAGGTAACGTCTCAGGGGCCATCGCCCGTCTGGAGCGCGCACAGCGGATTGCTCCCCGTTCTGCCGAGGTGTATTTCAAACTGTCTGAAGCCTATGTGGCGGGTGATCAGCTGGGCTCAGCAGAGCAGTTCACTTTGAAGGGCTTGTCCCTGGCCGGAAGTGATACCCGGTTGCAGCGAGCAGGTTGGCTGTTGCTGGCGGATATCCGTCGTGCTCGCGGGAATGTGGCGGGTGCGGATCAGGCGGAGGCGAGAGCCGCCGCGCTGTGACTCTGTTTTGCTCGGCAGGCGGTGCCCGTTGTTCAGAGACCGCCTGCCGGGGAAACGGCTTATTCTACAAGAGGAATCAGCTCGGCTTCGGTTGTCTGGTTGGCAACAACCTCAAGGCTCTGTGTTCCCTCGAAGTCTAGGTTGTCATCCTGCTCGTTGTTATCCTCTTGGCAGCTGTAACTGATGGTGTAGTTACCCTCTGGCAGGAATGCTGCCGTGTAGCTGTAGAGGCTTGATTCATCGTCGAGCTCAACCGGTACAATCATCAGAGGATTGCCTTCCTCGTTGTTTACGTTCAGATCCGAGGTTTCGGCATTCTCACCGGAGAAGACGTAAACAGCGCCGTCGTACTGACAGTCAGCCAGAGTTTCATCCGCCATACGAGTGGAAGTGATTTGGGCGACGTCCACCTCACCACGTATAGAGCCAACCTCAAGGTTATTGACCAGTCTCAGGGACGGTTTCAGCATATAGTTAGCCAGGGCGTTACCCTGCGGGTCGACGATGGACTTGCGCACGTCGAAGTCGATGGTGAAATTGGTAGTTGTGTCTGCGGCCACCAGGAAATTGCCCTTCAGCTTTAGGCCACTTTGCTCGCCAGACGGCACTGCCAGTGTGTACTCGCTGTCACCTGTAGATTCGAGCTTTACGAAGGAGTTGTCCGTGTCGACAATCAGCCGAAGCTCGGTGTAGGTGCCGGCAGGTACTTCTTCATCCGTAATCAGTGGTTCGCTCAGGCCACCCTGAAGATCCAGCAGGTTTACCTGTTCGAACCCCTCAAGAGGAAATTCCACCCATTGACCATTCTCGGGCTTCAAACGAATTTCCGTGAACGCAATGGTGACATTGCTCAGGTCCATGGCCGGGGCATCGGTAATTCCGAAGGAAACCGTGCCGGTGCCCGAAGACGCTGAACTGTCGCTACCACTGCCACCACAGGCCGCCATGCCTGCAGCAAGCGTCGAAATGGCAAGAAGTTGGATCGAACGTTTCATATAAACCTCCAAGGTTTATTTGCTGGAATCATAGCGAAGCAACATCGCTACCTGACCCCTATACCACGCACTTGTTGGGAGCAGAGTTCCGGGATTTTTGTTAACGTTCCCTAATGTCCCGGCAATCGTTGAATTGTCAGATCGGGAATTCGGCAAATGCATCGGCCCAGCTATTTGATATAGACTGCGCCGCTGGCATGAACCCACGCAGGTAAACAACGGCTTTGGCAATTTTTCCTTTCAAGCCCTCGAAGTCCCGGCGTTTTGACGCCCTGGTGAAGCCCCACTTGGACGCCATGTACCGGTTTGCCTACCGTTTGGCCGGTCAGCAACAGGATGCCGAGGATCTGGTTCAGGATGTCGTGGTCAAGCTATTCCCAAAGCTTGATGAGCTGGAAAGCGTTGACCAGTTACGGCCCTGGTTAAACCGGGTGCTCTACCGGCAGTTTATCGACCAGGTTCGGCGTAAGAACCGTCAGAGTGACCGCCCGTTGACCGAGTTGGTCGGTACGGAAAGCCAGGCTGACTGGCTGGACAGTCTTGAGTCGGACAACGTTGGACCGGATCTGCAACTGGAGCAGTCTCGCCTGGGGCCGGTTTTGGACCGGGTGATGATGACCCTGACACCCGATCAGCGAACCCTGTTGTTGCTTCATGATGTGGACGGCTGGCGCCAGGAGGACATCGCGGAGGTGCTGGACATCCCGCTGGGGACCGTAAAATCGCGGCTACACAGGTGTCGGGCGGCCCTGCGAAAGAAATTGCAGCGGGAGCTGGAACCAATTGAACCGGCTGGACGTGTGGGGGAGTGAGGTGAAGACAATGTCCTGCAACGAAATCCGGGTGGATCTACCTGCCTACATCAACAACCAGCTTTCTGCCCCCGCTCATGACCGGGTGGAAGAGCATATTGCTGGCTGCCTGGCGTGTCGCGAGTGGCTTGCCTCGGAGCGCGATCTGAACCGGGCGTTGCAGGAGCAATTTAGCATCCCTGAGCCGTCTCCTGATTTCCACAACCGTGTCTTGTCGTCTGCCCGAGGCGCAGCCAATCCGAAGTCCGGATGGAGTCACGGGGCGCTGGGTGGTGCCATTGCGGCGGCTCTTGCCCTGGGTATTGGCCTGGGTTTTCTGTTCCAGCCCGATAAAGTGAATGACAACGCCGAGCCTGTTGTCGCGTCGTCGGAAAATGCCGCTGAAAACCCGGTATCCGGCATTACCGAACCTGTTGAGAAAACCGTGCGCCTTGCCTTCCGTTCCGGTGAAGCCCTGGAAAACGTTACGCTTACCCTGGAGCTACCACCGAATGTGGAGCTGGCCTCCTGGCCAGGGCATCGTGAACTTAGCTGGAAGGTAAGCCTCAATGCAGGGGAGAACGTCTTGTCGCTACCCCTGAAGCTCCTCTTTCCCGGTGCCGGTGAGTTGGTGGCCCGACTGGACACCGGAGATCGCCAGAAAACCTTTCGGGCCCCGATTCCCGACTACCCACAACGAACGGGCGAGGATCCCGAATCATGACAGGTGACAGGTTTGCAGTGAGCGTAAAAGTGGTCGGGTTGCTGGTGATCGGGTTTGGGGTGCCAGCGACAACACTGGCTAATGATGATCTGGATGTTACCATGCGCATGGTGACTGACGATGCAGAGCTCACCGATTCGGTCGTGCGGGAAATTGAGTTGCCCCGTGCTATTGAAAGACCCGACAATCCGGGTAAGTCTGGCTCCCCGGGGCTGGATGCGGCCAGTGAAGCCCGAGAAAGGGGGCGCGAGTTTGGTGAATCCATGTCCGAAAAAGCCAGGCAATCCCGAGAGCTGATCAAGGGTAAGCCTGAGTTGCCGGAGCGTCCGGAACGCCCGGAGCTGCCGGATGCACCAGGGCTGGATCGCTGAAGCCGGAGATGTAACCGTTCCTGCCCCGCGTGGATTAATCCGGAGAAACCTGTTTGCTGGTATTTTGGCGCGCCCTGTCCCTGTTCCTTTTTTTAGTGCCCACAATGAATCTTCAGGCGGCGGAAACAGAAGCCGGCATGGAGGATTTCCGTGCCGGCGTTGAAGCCTTTGAAGCAGGAGACCTGAACGCTTCGAAACAGCGCTTCCAGAGCGCCATTGATGCAGGCCTCTCATCCCCCTCTCTTTTCTACAACCTCGGCGTTGTCTGCTATCAGCTGGGCGATTATGTCGCCGCTGAATCGGCCTTCCGTGCCTTGCTGGATGACTCCGACGGCGCCCTGGCGCGCTATAACCTTGGTCTGGTTGCGCTTGCCCGGGACGAGCCTGTCGAAGCCCGGCACTGGTTCGAACAGGCCTCGGCAGAGAGTGCTCCGGATAAAATCCGGGCGTTGGCCCGGGCCCAGCTGAATAAACTGGCCGGCGGAGTCCCGCCGTCGGCCAGCGAGCCCTCCTTTCGTGGCTATCTGGGCATCTCCGGCGGTTACGATTCCAATATTGCCGGCTTGCCCGAGGATACGGCGTCCAGTGAGGGTGGCGGTTTCCTCGAAGCACTGGCTGCGGGAAACTACGAACGACCAGTCGGCGCCCGCTCCAGAATCGCACTCGATGTGGCCGCCTATTCCCGCGAACACCCATCCAACCACGAATACGATACCCGGGTATTACAGGGACGGATAGGCTGGTCCGAGACCCTGACTGAAGGTGAACGCGGGGCACTGGTGTCGTTGGTGAAATCCTGGTTCGACAGTGAATCCCTTGAAACCCGATCCGGCATTGAGGGGTTTTATCGTTGGCGGCAGTGTTCGCTACCGGCAGCCCCTGACCAGTGCGGAATAATTCTGGCCGCCGCTACCGTGAACGGTGGTTCCGGGTTCGAGGCCTATGACGGTCAGTGGTATCGGGCGCGCCTCCATGCGCTCAAGTACCTTGGATCCTGGCGGTTCGACGGCGAATACTCCCTGGAGATCAATAACCGTCGGGATCTGCGAACCGCCGATGAATTTGTCAGTGTCTCTCCCACCCACCACACCCTGGAGGTTGCCGGTCGCTATCGCTGGCATCCTGACCTGGCTCTCGGAACAACAGGCTCGGTTCGCCACAGCCGATACCAGGATGCCCATCAGGTGGTGACCGCAGTTGGTGAGAGCGGCCTCCGGGAGGATAACCGTCTGGAGATCGGATTGCTGGCGGAGAAGTCTCTGGACAGCCGTTGGCTGGTCCGGGGGGAGTGGCTGGTTCGGGACAACAGAAGCAGTCTGTCCCAGTATGATTATCAGCGCCAGACGCTGATGTTGACCCTGGAAGGGGCCTTCTAGCTCTGCAACGCACAGCCAGAAGGCCAGCTAACCATTACAGTCCGGCGTTCCTCAGGCGATTGGCGTGTTGCTTGAAAACCGCTTTCGGGTCTGTCTCGAACAGGCTGTGCAGCCCCAGGGCCTGATTCACTTCGTCCAGATGGTTCATGAAGTAATTATCCCGGATCACCTTGCCAAATCGACTGCTGCAGCGGCCCACCAGGCCGTCGTTCTGGCTGAAGCCGAAGGCCAGGCTGGTGGTGCCCAGAAGCGCGTCGGATGGATCCAGGACGTTGGTCAGAACCCCCGTACCGCCCCAGGAATAGAAGCGGACGCCGTTTGCCGAGTAGGCACCTTCACCGCAGGCGGTGGTTGGAATGCCGGCAGGGGCAAAATTGTTGAACTCGGCGCTGCCCTGGGTGGTCAGGGACTGCAGGCTGGAACGCAGGTCCTGGTTGTAACCGCCACCGGAGAGCAGGTCGATCAGCCCGCCCAGCGCATTACCCAGACTGGCTGCGAGGCTTTCGGCAGGGGAGCCGTAGATCAGGTCGGCAACCGGCGAGCCTTTATGGGGCGAGCCAACGGACGTTACCGAGGCAACCAGATCCGGCCGCACCCTGGCAATGTAACGGGCCGTGGGGCCACCATGGCTGTGGCCAATCAGATTGACCTTGCCATGCACCGCGGCGATGGCCTGTACCTGCGGCAGCAGGGCTTCCCCGCGAGCGATGGTGCTGTCCAGGGCCGGCACCTGGGTGGTGTAGACATCGGCGCCGTATTTGCGTAGATCCTCCGCGACCCCGTACCAGTAATCCACGCCGGCAATGGAGTCAAAGCCGAACATACCGTGCACCAGCACAACCGGGTAACGGGTATCTGTGTAGTTTGAAGGGGTAGAGTCCCACCACCAGGCGGCAGAGGGTGCGGACCAGGCCACAGTGAGGGCGAGGGCCAGTGCTTGGATCCAGAGTTTCATTGTCGTTCCTACAGTTTGATGTTGTGTTTGTTATTCAAACTGCGGCTCAACCTAACGGGTTGCTCCAGAGACTATCTTCTCGTACTGCATCTGCAACATGGCAGATCGAGTGCTTCCGTGCGCTGACTTGATTCTTGTCTTTGTTAGATTGGTGCCGTCAGAGCATCTCGGTAGAGATTAGATCAACATTTGATCAGTCGGGGTGGTAAGTCAACGGCAGAAGAGGCCAGGAGGGTGTGTTCGCCGTAGAAGTGTGACGCTCGTCACTGAGGTGGCCCCGCAGGACAGGCTGAGACCTGCGGGGTCGTCGGTGGGGAAGAGTCGAAAGATCAGAGCGTCGCCATGACCTTTTTTGCTGCCGCTATGGTATCGGCGATGTCCTGTTCTGACAGTGCAGCCGTGGTGAAGCCGGCCTCAAAGGCTGAAGGTGCCAGATAGACGCCTTCCTTCAGCATGCCCTGGAAGAACTTCTTGAAGCGTTCGACTTCACAGGCCATTACCTGGTCAAAGCGGGTGACAGAGGTTTCCTCGGTGAAGAAGAACCCGAACATGGCGCCGGCACTCTGCACCGTCAACGGGATGCCGGTGGCGTCAGCGGCTTCTTTCAGGCCATCGCGAACGGCATTGGTTTTCTCGGTCAACCGGTCGTGGAAACCGGGTTCGGAGATCGCATTCAGCGTTGTCAGGCCGGCACACATGGCGAGGGGGTTGCCGCTCAGGGTACCTGCCTGGTAAACCGGGCCGAGTGGCGAAATGTGCTCCATGATTTCCCGCTTGCCGCCAAAGGCGCCGACCGGAAGGCCGCCACCGATCACCTTGCCCAGGGCCGTGAGATCGGGGGTAACACCGTAGAGTCCCTGGGCACCGCCGAGGGAAACCCGGAACCCGGTCATCACCTCGTCGAAGATCAACACAGTGCCATGCTCGTCGCACACTTCCCGAAGCCCTTCCAGGAAACCCGGAACCGGCGGAATGCAGTTCATGTTACCGGCCACCGGCTCAACGATAATGGCAGCGATCTGGTCGCCCATCTCCCGGAAGCATTCCCGAACGCTGTCCATGTCGTTGTAAGTCAGCGTGATGGTGTGCTCGGCCAGGCTGGCTGGGATGCCCGGGGAGTTCGGTACACCCAGGGTGAGCGCGCCGGAGCCGGCTTTTACCAGGAGTGAATCCACGTGGCCGTGGTAATTACCCTCAAATTTTACGATCTTGTCGCGACCAGTGTAGCCCCGGGCGAGTCGAACGGTGCTCATGGTGGCTTCGGTGCCGGAATTAACCATGCGTACCAGTTCGATGGAGGGCACCAGTTCGCACACCTTCTTGGCCATCTCGGTTTCGAGGGCGGTGGGTGCGCCATAGCCAAGGCCCAGGTCGACCTGGGCGTGCAGGGCATCCTTGATTCGCTGGTCACCGTGACCAAGAATCATGGGGCCCCAGGAGCCGATGTAATCGATGTAGCGCTGATCGTCTTCGTCGTAGAGATAGGCGCCCTGGGCGTGTTTGAAGAAAATGGGCGTACCACCGACACCGCGAAACGCCCGGACCGGAGAATTCACGCCACCGGGGATGTATTTCTGGGCCTGCTCGAACAGGGTTTCGGAGTGCGTCATGGATCTGGGCTCCTGTTATTCGGGAAGTGAAAAAAGTGGGTGATGGCTTGCGAACAGGCGTTCAAAAGCTTTGGCTCTCAGCTCAATGTCATCAGTGGCTCCGCCAAACAGGCCGCCAACCACGGCAAGCATGTCGGCCCCGGCGCGAATCAGGGGTTCGCCGTTTTCCACAGTTACACCGCCAATGGCGGTCAGCGGGCGCCCGAAATTCTTGGCTTCGGTCAGCACCCCGGGGGATGCTGCCGGTGCTCCGGGTTTGGTCGACGACGTATAGAAGCGCCCGAACGCCAGGTAGTCGGCACCTGCCTCCAGTCCGGCCCGTGCTAATGCCAGATCGGCGTGGCAGGTTATGCCGATAATGGCCTGGTCACCGAGTAGTTCGCGGGCGGCGGTCAGCGAGCCGTCCGTCTGCCCCATATGGACTCCGGCAGCGCCCACGCGTTTCGCCAGCTCCGGATCGTCGTTGATCAGCAACGGGACGCCTGCGTTCTGGCAAACTGCCTGCAGGTTCCTGGCCTGGCTAAGTCTCTCGGCCATCGACGCGTGTTTCTCGCGATATTGTACCATGACCGCGCCGCCGCGAAGCGCTGCCTCAATCGATTCGATCAGTGTTTCCGGTGGAGTGAGCGCGCTGTCCGTGATGGCGTAGAGGCCCGGACGAAGCCCTTTACTCATCGTTCCCACAGAATACCTCGATCCGGGACCGGCTGGCCTTTGCCCACTTCCAGAGCGTGCAGTATGGCGCGATGAACGTAGTTCTGGGCCTGGGAGATGGCGGCGCGTGGGGACAGACCGGAGGCCCTGCCGGCGGCAATCGCCGCGGCCAGGGTACAGCCGGTGCCGTGATACTCGCCGCCGATACGTTCAACCTCCCAGCGCATGGGTTCAGGCGCGTGATTGTACAGGGTGTTGATAATGTGAACGCCAGTGCCGTGCCCTCCGGTGGCCAAAACCGATTCACACCCGCCTTGCAACAGGTTGTCGGCGGCCTGATCAGGGTTATCGCTGCCCCCGAGCATCGCCAGCTCGATACCGTTTGGCGTAATCATCTCTGCCAGAGGAAACAACTTCTCTTTCATGGCGCTGACCAGTGCGTCATCGGCCAGGTCACCCCCACCTGCGGCCTTGATCACCGGGTCGGTAATCACTGGTATACCGGGGTGTTCACGGATGAACTCCACCAGCACATCCACCACCGCAGCGTTGCCCAGGGCGCCGGTTTTAATGGCGTGAATGGGGGTGTCTTCAGCAAGGCACTGGAGTTGCTGGCGAATCAGGTCTGCGGATACCGGCTCGGCGCCATACACGTTGCGGGTATCCTGAACGGTGAGGCACGAGAGAACCGGCAAGGGATGGCAGCCCAGCGAGGTGACTGCCTGAATGTCGGCCTGAATCCCGGCGCCGCCGGATGGGTCGAGGCCGGAAAGAATAAGAACCTGGGGTCGGGTAAAACGTTTAATGACTCAGCTCCTCAAAACGGTTTGACAACTGCCAGGATAACAACGGCCAGCAGGATCAGGACCGGCAGCTCATTGAACCAACGGTAAAACACGTGGCTTCTGGTGTTCTGGTCGTCCCGGAAGACCTTTACAAGGTGTCCGCAATAAAAATGGTAAACAATCAGAATTGCCACCAGTAACAGCTTGGCATGCATCCAGCCCTGGCTGAAATAGCCGGATGCATTGTAACTGATCAGCCAGACGCCGAAGACAAAGGTTGCGACCATCGAGGGTGTGGTAATGCCGCGGTAAAGCTTGCGCTCCATGATCTTGAAGCGCTCACGACCGGGCTCGTCCTCGCAGGCGGCATGGTAGACGAACAGCCTGGGCAGGTAGAAGATGCCGGCGAACCAGCACACCAGTGAAATAATATGGAAGGCTTTCACCCAAAGCATTCGTCAGCTCCGTCGGTATTGGTAGTAACTCTCGATATCGGCTTTCAGCACCACGCCATAAACCCGCTGGATCATGGGCGCCACGTGACGTTGTACGTAAAGGGCCTCGGCGTTAGTTGCATCGAACTCATTCAAGGCTTCCTCCAGGGTGGCCTGGTACTGTACCGGGGCAACGTCACGACGATTGGCGGGAATGTCCATCAGGTCGATGGACTCCGGTGGTTCGACTTCCTCCTCGGCCACCAGCTTTTCCGTATCCTCCAGGTATCTCGCCAGATCGACGGCCGGTAACAGGGCGGTGGGCCCGCTACTGCCCTCAACGACCAGCCACTTTGGCTCGGATTTCAGGGCCTTTCGTGCCTCTTCGACGCTCAGGTGCCGCTCGGTGCGTAGTATACTTCGGTCCATGATGGCACCAACCGATACCCGCCGGAGGGCCTGAATTACCGGGGAATTCTGGTAGCTCAGCCCCTGGTTCTTGAGGATGGTCAGGAACAGTGATTTCTTGCCGAAGGCCTCGCTGGTGACCAGGCTCGAGGTGGTAATGATAAGCATACCCGGAAGGATGATGTTGGGATTTCGCGTGAGTTCCATCAGCGCCATCAGGGCAGCGAGCGGCGCCTGAAGCACGGCACCCATCATGGCGCCCATTCCCAGCATGGCGTAAAAGCCAACCGATGATGCGTGTTCCGGCAGAATCTGTGCGCCAATCAACCCCATGGCACCGCCCAGGGTTGCCCCCATGAACAGCGTGGGACCAATCACTCCACTTGGCATGCCCAGACCAATGGAAAGCGAGGTGATCACCAGCTTGGCGGCGCCAGCTCCGAGCAATAGCCAGAACCCCAGCTCCCCATTAATGGTTTCGTTGACTGTGTCGTACCCGATACCCATGGTTTCCGGAATGAAAATGGCGAATGGCACCATCAGAAGGCCCGCAATGGTAATGCGCAACAAAACCGGACGGTGGTGGTGCTTGCCCATGGTGTCGACCAGCTGGATAAACAGCGCCGCAGCGATGCCGATAATCACGGCAATGGCCAGTATCCAGGGGATCTCCGTCAACGAGTTCATGGTCAGCGCCGGCACGCTGAAGGCCGGTTCTGCGCCATACACCGCCTGGGTAACAATCGCTGCGCTTACCGCCGCCAGAATGATTGGTGTGAAACCCGCAATGGTGTATTCCATCATCACCACTTCCATGGCGAAAATGACACCTGAGATCGGCGTGTTGAATGACGCTGAAATGGCCGCCGCACAGCCGCAGGCCACCAGTGTCCGGATGCTGTTGTTCGGCAGGCGCATCCATTGTCCCATCAGGCTCGAAAAGGCCGCGCCCAGGTGCACGGCCGGCCCCTCACGACCTGCCGACTGGCCGCTGACCACGGTGGCCACCCCCGAGATAAACTGCACAATTGCGCTGCGTATGGAGATGTAGCCCTGATGGTAGTTCAGGCGCTCCATAACGTGAACGATCCCGACCTTGCGGTCGTGGGTGGCCAGGCGGTGCATCAGCAAGCCCAGGCCGAGCGCCCCGGCGAGCGGGAGAAGCCCCCGGGTCAGCAGATTCAGTTCCTCGAAGGATTCGGAGCCATTGCCTGGAAGAAAATGCTCGAGCGGCCACTCAATGGCCAGGCGGAACACCAGGATGACGCCACCGGTAATCAACCCGGACAGCAGGCCGAGCACGGCCAGTTGCGGCAAAGCATCAACACCGGATAACCGGCGCCGGAAAACAGGGATCAGATGCTCGGTAATCTGGTGCCAGATTTTCTGCATGAGGCCAGAGGTCCGGTGGATTTGGGTGGACTGTCAGAAGGATTCTGACAACATTGTAACGGTCGCCCTGAGGGCTGCAATAAGTCATTGGTTTATCATGGTAGACTACGGCGTTAAAGCTCTTAATTCTGATACGACGTCGCTGGAGAAAATGGTGATTAAAGTAGGCATCGTTGGTGGCACCGGCTACACCGGTGTGGAACTGCTGAGAATCCTCGCGGTTCACCCTGAAGTTTCGGTCAGTTGCATTACCTCAAGGTCTGAGGCGGGCATGCCGGTAGCGGATATGTACCCCAATTTGCGAGGGCACTACGACCTGGCGTTTTCTGAGCCTGACGTAGCCGTGCTTGGAGCCTGCGATCTGGTGTTCTTCGCAACGCCCCATGGCGTAGCCATGAGAATGGTTCCGGAACTGATGTCGGCCGGCGTGCGTGTAGTGGATCTGTCCGCCGATTTTCGTCTGAAGGATCTGGATGTGTGGGCTAACTGGTACGGCATGGCCCATGAAAGCCCGGAATGGGCTGAAAAAGCGGTCTATGGTCTGCCGGAAGTGGTGCGGGACGAAATACGTGCGGCTCAGCTGGTTGCCAACCCGGGTTGTTACCCCACCGCGGTTCAACTTGGTTTCCTGCCTTTGCTGGAGCAAGGGTTGGTAGATCCTGCCCGGTTGATTGCGGATGCCAAATCCGGCGCCAGCGGCGCCGGCCGGCAGGGCAAGATTGGCATGCTGCACGGTGAGGTTGGTGAAAGCTTCAAGGCCTATGGCGCCTCTGGCCATCGCCATCTGCCAGAGATTCGCCAGGGACTGTCCGGCGCGGCCGGCAGCGATGTGGGCGTGACTTTCGTTCCCCATCTGATTCCAATGATTCGTGGCATTGAAGCAACACTCTACGCCGAGCTGAAAAATCCGGCCGATTTTGATCGGCTGCAGGCGTTGTTTGAAGAGCGTTTTGCCGACGAGCCTTTTGTCGATGTCATGCCTTTTGGCAGCCATCCGGAAACCCGCAGTGTGCGCGGGGCGAACCAGTGTCGTATGGCGCTGCACAGGCAGGAACAGAGCAACATCGTGATTGTCTCCTCTGTGATCGACAACCTGGTGAAAGGCGCGGCGGGGCAGGCGGTTCAGAATATGAACATCATGTTCGGCCTGAAAGAAACCATGGGGCTTGAGGCCCCGGCGCTGCTGCCTTGATGCACAGGGAAAGATTGTGAGCGAACAGCGAAAGCCTGCTGAAGAGTATGTCGTTATTCGCCATCGCCCCGGTTATCGCCTGCGCAGAACGGCCATTCTGCTGGTTTTTACCGTTGTTGCGGCGATTGCCGGCTATGCAACCGGTCTGGCTCAGGGTGGTTTCCGGTTCTCCAATGCTGAGGAGTCCAACCAGGTACTGGAGAATGAAGTCGAAACGCTGCGAGAGGATTTCCGCAAGGCCCGGCAACAGCTGATCAACCTGGAACGAGGGCGCGCAATTGATGAGCAGGCTCTTAACCAGGCGCGAAAAACCATCGTCGATCTGGAAACCCGCATTGGATCACTGCAATCGGACCTGACCTTCTATAAAAACATCATGGCGCCTTCGGAAACCAGCAAGGGGCTCCAGGTTGACAGTTTTACGCTGGTTCCGGCCCGTAATCGGGATAGCTATGACTTCAAGTTGGTGCTGACCCAGGTCGGCAACAACAAGAGCTACATTTCCGGTGTGGTGGCGGTCAATGTCATCGGTTTGCGTGATGAAGAAAAAGAGGTCATCGCTTTGCGTGATCTCTCGGAGGATATAGCCGATCTCGGTGTGAAATTCCGTTTCCGGTATTTTCAGGACGTTGAAGGTTCGCTGAAATTGCCGGAAGAATTTGAGCCGCTTGAGATCCAGGTGGTAGCCCAGGCGGAGGGAAGAAAATCCTCGCAAGCCGAGCGCACCTTTAACTGGGACGATTTAACGGAGAACTGACATGCTTGGCAAGAAAAAGCAGAAACCGCGCCGGCCCACCGGCCATTTTGACACTCTGATTTCCTCTCGGACTACCGTGGAAGGGGATGTGCATTTCAGCGGTGGGCTTCACGTGGATGGCCGTATTCGCGGGAAGGTGGTTGCTGATGAGGGCACTGACGCGGTGCTCAGGGTTTCGGAAGTTGGCGAAGTGACAGGCGATATCAACGCGCCCCACGTCATTATTAACGGTACTGTGAACGGTGATGTTTACGCATCGGCGCATCTTGAACTGGCGGAAAAAGCCTCTATCAATGGTAGCGTGTACTACAACCTGATCGAGATGGCGATGGGTGCCTCGGTGAACGGAAATCTGGTACATCAGCGGGAACCTGTCGGTCTGCTATCCCAGGATGCCAAATCTGCCGGATCCGGGCACAAGCAGGTTGCCAACGGTGATGAGGACTCGGGATCCGAGGAGTCGGCCGATGGTGGAAAGTCCGAATAGTTGATTGTTTTAGTCAGGAATACCATAATCGCCTGAGTTGTTCACGATAATCCGGAGGCGAACTTGAGCGCAGTTCAGCAACAAATGGCCACACCGCTGTTCTTTAGTGACAGTGCCGTTGCCAAAGTACGTGAGTTGATCGAGGAAGAAGAAAACCCCGAACTCAAACTCCGTGTCTTTGTCACGGGCGGGGGCTGTTCCGGATTTCAATACGGCTTCTCGTTTGATGAACACCAGGATGAGGAAGACACTGTGATTGAGCGCGATGGTGTCTTTCTTCTGGTTGATCCGATGAGCTACCAGTATCTGGTGGGCGCCACCATTGATTATCAGGAAGGCCTGCAGGGATCTCAGTTTGTGGTCCAGAACCCCAATGCCAGCTCCACTTGCGGGTGTGGCAGTTCCTTCTCCATCTGATTGGCAAAGGCTTCAGGCCGGGTAGATGGCTCCCAGGATGCGAGGGCCGGCCGCCCCGGTCACGTCCGGCAGGTTCCCGGGCTTCCCTTCGAGCGCCTGCTTTGCCAGCCATGCGAACGCCACAGGTTCCACCATTTGAGGGTCCACACCCAGTTCCGAGGTTAGTGAGAGTCGGGCTTCAGGCAGTGCCTTGCCCAGCTCTTCCATCAAGAGCGGGTTTCGCGCCCCACCGCCGCATACGTAAACCCGAAGGTCTGCGGTCTCAGGCAGCTGATTAACGACGCTGGTAACGGTCAGTTGTAGCAAAGTCCTCTGGATATCTTCCGCTGGAATGCCCGGGTGGCGACTTACCAGTGTTTTGACCCAATCAAGATTGAACCGCTCTTTGCCCGTGCTTTTTGGGGGTGCCTTCGAGAAGTAGGCATCGGAAAGCATGTCATCAAGCAGCTCCTGGTTGACTGAACCTTCTTTGGCCCAGTGGCCATCGCTATCAAACGGAAGCCCGGTCTGGTCCAGACACCAGGCATCCATCAATGCATTGGCTGGGCCCGTGTCGAATCCGGTTGCCGGCAGGTCCGCGCTTGCCGGAAGCCAGGTGATGTTGGCAATGCCCCCGAGGTTGAGAATGCAGCGGTTCTCGGTATCCAAACTGAAAAAGGCCTTATGGAAGGCTGGAACCAGCGGAGCACCCTGGCCTCCCGCGGCCATATCCCTTCTTCGGAAATCTGCGACCGTTGTGATGTTTGTGGCTTCGGCAACCACGGAAGGATTGCCGATCTGGATGGAGAAAGGGGCTGTGCCGGAGGGTTGGTGGCGAATCGTTTGGCCGTGGCTGCCAATGCCGCGAATCGTCGTTCGGTCAAAGCCGGAAGATTGAATAACCTCATGCGCCGCCTCGGAAAACAGCGTGCCGACCAGAGTGTCTAGTTCACCGACCTCGTCGGGTGCGGCCTGATTCTGGCTGGCGGCAAGCAGGCGGTGGCGAATATGATCGGGGTAGGGAGTGGTGTGCGAGGCGTGGATCTTAACGGTGTTGTTCTGGAACGACACCAGCACGGCATCAATGCCATCCATGCTGGTGCCCGACATCAACCCTATCCAGGATTCCATTCTTCGTTCAGTCGTCTGAAGCCAGTGCGAGTTGCTGGTAGCTCTCGCGGAAAACGTCAAACTGGGCGATTCGTTGTTCGGTGAACTTCTTGAATCGAGCCATTTCGGAAGAAGGAATGGGCTTGGCATCCGGCAGCTTGACGGTGCGCGAGTTACGCGGCGACCCGTTCAGCCTGAACTCGTAATGCAGGTGTGGGCCAGTGACCATTCCAGAGGAGCCGACGTGGCCGATAGTCTGGCCCTGCTTGACCCGGGTGCCATTCTTGATGCCTTTGCCCAGTCGGCTCATGTGAGCATAAAGGGTGGTGATGTTGTCACCGTGCTGGAGGATAACGGTTCTTCCGTAACCACCCTTCCAGCCGGCAAATTTTACCCGTCCTGAACCTGCGGCTTTGATTGGGGTTCCAGGAGGCGCTGCATAGTCGGTGCCCTCGTGGGGGCGGACAACGTCGAGCACCGGGTGGCGGCGCTGAAGGTTGAACGGAGAAGATATCCGGGCATTTATCGGCGTGCGCAGGAATGCCTTGCGCATGCTCTTGCCATCCGGGGCGTAATAATCAGCGTCGCCGTTGCTGTCTGTGTAGAGCAGAGCAAGGTTTTCTTCACCACGGTTAACAAACCTGGCAGACAGGATTCGACCGGTGTCGAACTTTTCGCCGTCCAGGTAGAGTTCCTCGTAAACCACTTCGAACTGGTCGCCCTTCCGGACATCGTAAACAAAGTCGATATCCCAGCCAAAGATGCCTGCCAGCTCCATGGTCAGGCGGTCATTGAGGCCCGCATCACGAGCGGCAAGATACAAAGAGCCGTCGATAGTGCCGGACGCAAAGGCCGGCCGTGCTTCCGGTTTGCGAACTTCAGTCTCGCCGCTGAAGCTATCACCCTCTTTCGTAATCTTCAGAGTCTCCAGAAGGTTTCGTTGCAGATCAATGGCTGCTAGTGAGCCGTCTTCGGAGGTGGCAAAGCGAATAGTTTCGCCAGCGTACAGTCGCTGTAGCTTGTCCGCCTCGCCGTCGCCGTGAATCACGGAGAGCATAATGCCGTCATTGAAACCGGCTTTCTTGAACAGAGAAGAAAGGGTGTCGCCGGACTTGACTGCGAAGGTTTGCCAGTCGAGCTCGGGCTCTTTCGGGGCGGCGGGCAATTCCGGCGCAGCAAGGTTCGCCTGCTGGCTGGCTTCTGTCACAACCTCTGATTCGGATACTTCCGGCTGGGTTTCTGTGACAGGGGCGGCCGGGGTTGTCGCCTGCACTGTCGAGGCGCCTGTTTCAGAAACGGTGCCCTGCTCCAGATCCAGAGCGTAGGACATCCTTTTCGCTTCAACGTTGCTGCTTGGGCTCATAAGGACGGCGGCGGTAACAACAACCGTGGCCGCAGCAGCAATGGTAATGTGAGTTTTGGGAAACATTTTTAGCACGTATCGCACCCGTTTTAATCGGCATTACGGCAGCTTGTACTACCTAATTAAAGCTGTTGTTCAAGTATAGTCCAACAGATTACCGTATAAAATGCATGCGGGACAGCGTGGAACATTACGGTTACTGTTCCATCCTCCGGATTTCTTTTGACAGCGTTGTTATAATGCGCCGCCCTGCAAACTCGGTGTTGGTCAATTTCTGGTCAGCTTACTGTAGCAGGGGGACAGGTAACTCACAGATTTCTTTTGTTGAAGTCTGTAACTGACAGAATCTTTCCAAGATCAAAGCGGGGACGTGTTGTTCATGGCATCCATTGATGAAGCGTTGGCGATAATCAAGCGAGGCGTAGACGAACTCATTCCGGAAGATGAGCTTATCGAGAAACTGAAGGAAGGTCGTCCGCTCCGGATCAAGGCGGGTTTCGATCCCACGGCGCCCGACCTTCATCTTGGGCACACGGTTCTTATTAATAAGCTTCGCCAGTTCCAGGATCTCGGTCACGAAGTGATGTTTCTGATTGGAGACTTCACCGGGATGATCGGGGATCCCACTGGCAAGAGTGCCACACGCCCTCCTTTAACGGAGCAGCAGGTTGCCGAGAACGCAGTTAGCTATAAAGAGCAGGTGTTCAAAATCCTGGATCCTGAAAAGACGCGCGTCATGTTCAATTCCGATTGGATGAACAAGATGAGCGCCGCCGATATGATCAAGCTGGCGGGGCAGTACACCGTTGCCCGCATGCTGGAGAGGGATGACTTTACCAAGCGTTACAGGGCTGAGCAGGCGATCGCGATTCACGAGTTCCTCTATCCGTTGGTTCAGGGGTATGACTCTGTTGCCATGGAGGCCGATGTTGAGCTGGGTGGGACCGACCAGAAGTTCAATCTTCTGATGGGGCGAATTCTTCAAAAGCACTACGGCCAGTCGCCCCAGGTGATTCTTACCATGCCGATTCTGGAGGGGCTCGACGGTGTTCAGAAGATGTCCAAGTCTCTGGGCAACTATGTGGGCGTGAATGACTCGCCAGGTGAGATGTATACCAAGCTGCTTTCCATGCCGGATGATCTTCTATGGCGTTACTTCGAGCTGTTGAGCTTCCGGCCGCTTGCGGAGGTGGAGGAGTTCCGTAAGGCTGTCGCCGATGGTGCCAACCCGCAGGACTATAAGAAGTTGCTGGCGGAAGAGATTATTACCCGGTTCCACGATGAGGAGGCAGCGCGCACTGCCCACAAGTCTGCCGGTAATCGCGTTGCTCTTGGCGAGATTCCTGATAATGTGCCGACTGTGGAGGTGCCACTGGAAGGGCAGTCAGAGATTCCGATGGCGTCAGTGCTTCGTCTGGCAGGTTTGGTAAAGAATGGCGCGGCAGCCAGAGACGTCCTGGGCCGTGGTGCGGTCTTTGTGGATGGTCAGAAATTCGAAGGCGATCGGATGTTTGTAGAGGGTGATGATTGTGTCATCCAGGCGGGCAAGAAGAAGATCGCCCGCGTTCTGATTACTGCGTGATCGATTTTGGGCGATTTTGAGTTTTTTTCAGAATCGCCGTTGACACCCCCAGGCAGGTCTGTAGAATGCGCATCTCTTTCGAGGGGAGCACCGCTGAGGTGGCTCAGAAATCGAAGGATAACTGTTTGAAAGCGCTGAAGAAAATGAGTTTTAAAAATCTTCAGAAAGCAGTTGACAGGCAAGCAGTTCGCTGTAGAATGCGCGCCTCGAAACAAGCAGTAAGTCGGGTCATTTTTCGGCGCTTTCCGGAAGCGGAAAACATCGAAAAATAAACGGTTGACAAGGCAGCGGAACGATGTAGAATACGCGGCCTTGATTGAGCAACAGCTCAAACGCTCTTTAAAAAGTTGACCAAGTAATTCGTGTGGGCGCTGGCCGAGGTATTTCGGATATGAAATATCAGGACAGTGACTCGTCGAAATT
>NZ_LXYO01000018.1 GCF_001650915.1 Marinobacter sp. EhC06 | reverse complement strand
ACTCAGTCGTGGGCAGTTACACAATTTGGTTTACAGGCTCCCGGTATCGCCTCCCGAGCCCTCACTGCTGGTCCCAGAGACCTGAACCGGCGAGAATTCCAGCAACCGCTTTATGCCCTTCAGGCGTCAGATGGCCTTCATTGGGGTGAAATAGTTGCTTTTCTGAGTTAATTAGGTTTGCCAGTTCGGGCCCGAGATTTACCACACGGTATCCCCGGTCCTTGAGTTCACTTGACAACGCTCTTGCGGTGCTCTTCTGGTAAACCCCTGGAACCGTATTTTCCCGGAAATACCCGCTGCCGGGCATCAGAACGAAGGCCATCTCACCACCCTGCCCTCTTACCATCGTCCTTGCCCTATCTGTCATAGCCAGGAAAAGGGCCACATCGCTCTTGAGACGCTCTTCAATATGTGACTGGAGGGCGTTCTCATCAAAGCCGATAATCGAGTTAATGCGCGTCCCGATCTGGGAATCAGCAAGAAGATCCTGCCAGATCGGATACAGGTCAAAGCCTTCCAAGATCGCTGAACTGACTGACATTGCCTGATACTTCGGGGTTTTCGCTTTCAAGGGAACCGGGCTGTTTTCCAGACGCAGGCGATTTCCATCCAGTACGTAATAGGGTTTTCCGTAACCAGCCTGCAACGGGAATGGGTAACGAATGTCCAACAAGTCGTTGCCAAGGTAGATCACCCACACCAATGTGTCCGGGCGATAACTCAGTAGATCGTCCAGGAGTATCAGTTGCTGGTCCGGAGCATAACCGGGCACGCTGAGGTTAAAAAAGTCTGTATGTGCCCCAGCAGCTGAACTATTGAGGAAATCCGGAAAGGTCTCCCCCTCATCAACGCCAAGCCCGAATGTAAAACTATCGCCAAGGAAGAATACCTTCTGGCTCTCCCCGGAAAATTCGAGAGCATCCCCACGAAACCCCAGTTCGTTCACCTGATACTGCACCTCAAAATCATGATGCCGGTGCTTGCCCTCCCAGCCGGGGTTTAGCTTCCAGCCAAGCCGGGAATCAAACAATATAAATCCCTCATCCATGGATTCACTGCTTTGCATAGAACCGGTCATAGTCCTCAGAGCCCACTCAAAGACTACCAGAACAATCACAACAGAAATTACGACGGTGACAATTCCGAACCAGGCATTCCTGACAGAGTTACCTTGTTTCATCCTCAGCTTCCTTACCAATTCAAGAAGTTTATGTTTCAGTGTCTCAAGAAATTTACAGTTCGGCCAAGTACTGTCGATTTTATTTACACTAACCTCCCCCCAACAATCTTACTTTGCTGTTTTAACGAGATATTTCCGTTCCGGCCTGGTTTTTGCTGCTTACGGTACTGCATGTTCGCACAGCGAATTTAGCATTTCTGTGGAGCAAATCAGGACGATTATTATGAAAAATGCAGTAAAAGCCAGCCTGCTCGTTGGAGCCCTAGCCGCTCAACCGGTTTACGCAGATTTGATCAGTGATGCGTACGTTGGATCCGATGACCACGGATACGGCGACGTCATTTCAAACAATGCCGACAGAACGAAATTTGACATCACTGGCGCGGAAGCATCTCTCACAGGGAGTTTCCTGAATCTTTCAATCCAAACCAATTTTGTTAACCACGTGGGTATCTACCCCAACCTTACCAAGGACGGTCTCGGCGTTACTCTCGGGGACCTTTTCCTGGCAAGTGAATGGAACCCGGCCGGTAGCGCCTCTGATGGCTACAAATTGGACAACCACGCCAACGGAACCATCTGGCAATACGGCCTGGTCCTGAATGATCGTTCCAGTAACAATGGCGGTATTGCCAGTCTTTACCAGCTTACTGGCGCGACCAATGACGCAAACGCCATCCTTACCGAAGATGTGATGAGCAGCGGCGGAATTTTCCGGGACGGCCAGGAAACACTCGTCGATTTGGGCAATGAAACTGCGATCAGCACCGGGATCTCTGGCAGTTGGAGCATTGACTCAACCAACAACGTCCTGAATTTCGGCGTTGATCTGGCCGGCACCAGCCTCCTGTTCGGTAATGAAATTGCGTTTCACTGGAACATGACATGTGGTAACGACACCATCGAAGGCGCAGTTGACGTTCCCGAGCCGGCCACCCTTGGTCTTCTCGGGCTCTCGCTCGTAGCCATGTTTGGTCTGCGCCGCCGTAACCAGAAGGACGGCGAATCTGCCTGACCCGGTCATCGCGCTTAAAATTAAAAGGGGCCTCCCAGGAGGCCCCTTTTTTCATTTCGTCAGAACAGCGTATAGATAAATGGGGCAAAGGCCGAACCCTGACTGAAAACAATCAGGCCACCCAGCAACATGAGCGTCGCCAGCAGCGGAATCATCCAGTACTTTTTCCTCGCCCGCACAAACATAGAAAAATCTTTCAGCAACTCCCACATCAGAACGGCACCTCCAGACTGGTCGTTGGATCGCTCTTTTTCCTGTAGGTCTCAGCGTCTGGCTCGAATGCTTTCGGAATTGGATCCTTTCCAAACAGCTTCATGATCAGGCCCATCGGACAAACCAGGAGAAAGTACACCACGGAGAGAAGTATCACTGAGTTAATACGCCCCAGCGGTTCAGCAATCTTCAGGAGACCTCGCTGGACTGGAGAGAGGGCAGAAGGCGCCAGAAAGGAAATGAACAACAAGATAGCCCCCGTCACCCAGGGCCACCACGGCCAGGAATAACTGAACAGCCATGGGAGAAACACACCAAATAGAACGGCGATGATAATAGCAAGACCAATTCCGAACTTCTTTAAATCTGACCTTTCCGCCGAACGTTCCATCCCTGCTCCTAATCCAGCTCGAATTGATCCACATGATCCATAAAGGCTTCCCTGCCAGACTGAGAGCCCTTGCTGAGCACAAAGTTCCCGACCACCAGGTAGTCCATGTCTGTAGCCATGAAGCAGCGGAACGCGTCTTCAGGTGTTGCGACGATTGGCTCTCCACGCACATTAAATGATGTGTTTATCAGGACCGGACACTCTGTCAACGCCTTGAATGCGTGCAAAAGGCGTCGATACACAACGGACCCACCCTTGCCTACCGTCTGGAGCCGGGCGCTGTAATCCACATGGGTGACGGCGGGAATGGCTGAACGCACCTGCTTCAACTTTTGAAGCCCCGTAAGAGCCTCCCCATCAGCCGACTCGTGCCTGCGCGTCTTTGAAACCGGGGCAGTCATTAACATATACGGGCTGGTAAATTCGCACTCGAACCAATCCTTTGTATCCTCCTCAAGTACCGAAGGTGCAAACGGCCGAAACGACTCCCGGAACTTGATCTTGAGGTTCATTTTCTCCTGCATTCCGGGGAGGCGCGGATCACCAAGAATGGACCGATGGCCCAGCGCCCTGGGACCAAACTCCATCCTTCCCTGGAACCAGCCAACGACGTTTCCATCGGCAAGCAGCTCCGCCACCCTGGAACAGAGAGATTCCTGCGGCTCTTCATCGAAAACCGCGCCAAACCGATTAAGGGCCGAACGAATATCCTCATCAGAGAACTCAGGGCCGAGATAGGCACCGTTCATACCATCAGGGCTCGCCGGTCGCCGCTGCGGATGCTCACCCGCATACCAGGCGCTCAGGGCGGCTCCTATTGAACCTCCGGCATCCCCGGCGGCAGGCTGAACCCACAAGCCCTTGAAGCCAGCCAGGCGCGCCACCTCACTGTTCGCCACACAGTTCAGAGCCACCCCCCCTGCCAGACACAAGTACTCCATCCCAGTTTCTTTTCTGAGCTGGTTAGCCAGGCGCACAACACAATCGTTGGTAACTTCCTGAATGGACGCAGCGATATCCATGTGGGCCTGAGTCAGCGCATCGCTCTCAGGCGCCCGGGCTGGCAATCCAAAGAGCTTCCCGAACCGCTCGTTCACCATGGTCAGCCCGGTACAGTAATCAAAGTAATCCATATTGAGCCGAAACGAGCCGTCGGGCTTGATATCAATCAACTCAGAGCGAATGAGCTCGGCAAAACGGGGCTCTCCATAAGGGGCAAGCCCCATCACCTTGTACTCTCCCGAGTTAACTTTGAAACCCAAATAGTAGGTAAACGCCGAGTACAAGAGCCCCAATGAGTGCGGGAAATCAATCTGCCACAGCGGCTCCAACTGATCGGAGTTCCCCACCCATGCCGAGGTTGTGGCCCACTCTCCCACCCCATCCAGACACAGCACTGCGGCCTTCTCATAAGGGGATGGAAAGAAAGCTGACGCTGCGTGAGACTGATGGTGGGCAGTAAACAGCAGAGGCGGCAGCGCTTTGCGCGCCAGCCCGGAGAGTTCGCACAACTGGGAGCGCAGCTCCTGCTTCAGATACAGCTTTTCCTTCAGCCAGACGGGCATGGCCTTGAGGAACGAGCCAAGCCCCTTTGGCGCAAAGCTAAGATAAGTCTCCAGAAGGCGCTCGAACTTCAGCAATGGCTTGTCATAAAAAACCACTGATTGGACCTGGTCCAGACCAATGCCGGCGAATTCAAGACAGAACCTGACTGAGTGAGCTGGAAACCCCGGATCATGTTTTTTTCGGGTGAATCTTTCTTCCTGGGCGGCGCAAAGTATGGTGCCATCACGTAACAAAGCGGCACCTGAATCGTGGTAAAAAGCTGAAATACCGAGAATATACACAGGAGAGGAACTGCTGAAGTCATCATCCATGGAACTGACGCGCCCTTGATTTAAAACCAGCTACAGTAAAGCGCAATACCACAGGGATTTCACCTGTAAAGTTTGCTGACGCCAAACAAAAACGCAGGATGGAAAACTCCACCCTGCGTTGACCAGCATTGCTAAATAAAGCCTGGTTTCAAGTACCCTGACTGATCGCGATCATCAAGCCTTTGCGCGCTTCCTTAGCGAAAGACCGATCAGACCCAGGCCAAGCAATGCAAGAGTGCCAGGCTCAGGAACAGTGTACGAACCCTCGGTGATGTCATTCGCGCAGGTCATCGCCCAGCGAAGGCCGATTTCTTGTGGGCTCAGCGCATTCAAACCCAAGTCAGCCAGAGCAATCTGAAAGCTCAGAGTTGTAAGGCCATTGGTAACGATGCCAAGACCTGCATCACCAGCCTTATCCTGGCCCGAGCGATCAACAGCGACTTCCTGAAAAATCCTGGAAGACGCCCCACTAGTGACTTCAAAGCCATTAGACAAAGAAATGTCTACTACATCAGCAAGCCCATTAGAGCGAGAGCTCACATCAACTGCGTACTCCCACGTTTCACCATCACCAAAACCGTCTTCCTTGTATGGTGCAGAACCAAACGGATTCCAGCCATCAGTGCTTATGAAGAGGTCTCCATAGTCAAAGCTGGAGAGGCTAGGGTTGAAATTAGTGTAGACAGAAACGTACAAATTATTGATATCACTCGAGACGTCCATCCCGAAGACATCATAAATACCAGCGTTACCATATACATCCAGATTATCAGCCAGAGCGACATTTTGGTTTGCACCAATGAACTGGTCTGCGCCGTTATCATCAATGGTGTAAGCTGCGGCACCCGATACGATGCCCATCGAAAGCATTGTGCCCATCAGTACTTTATTCAGCGATTTCATAATATCAGTCCTTTTAATGTTCCGATTCCTGGGCTTTCGTCATCACCCGCACCAACTAACTAAGCAAGCACTGCACCATAATTAAAAAAATGCCAAAAACCATATATTTAGGACAACCGCGCAAAGTAAAACGGGCCGCCCTGTAAAGTTTCCCGACATCCGATCAAGGCGATTGCAAGCCACCCCAAACCCTTAAGCTCATTTCGAATAAATAGATTGTGGCCATGAATAAATGGTCCAAGACCTCGCTGGAATCCCTTTGAGGTCGGAACAATACTTGGGAAAGCACCGAACTCTCTTCCGAGGATGCCGTGACCTGCACCCAACTTTCTAATCCATTCTGATCTTAGTAATGT
>NZ_LXYO01000017.1 GCF_001650915.1 Marinobacter sp. EhC06 | reverse complement strand
CCGTACCGTTGGTGCCGGCGTAGTCTCCAAGATCATCGAGTAATAGGCTCGAGAGTAAGTGCGCTGAGTTGTTTCGGTGCAGGCCAGTAGCTCAATTGGCAGAGCAGCGGTCTCCAAAACCGCAGGTTGGGGGTTCGATTCCCTCCTGGCCTGCCATTTTTTAACATCCGGATACATAAGTTGATTCCTATGGAGTCAAAAGCCGTTCAGTCAGCCAGCCGTTTCGATTTCCTGAAGTGGCTGGTTGTTTTTGTTCTGATCGCCATCGGTGTGGTGGGGAATCAGTATTTTAGTGCCGAGTCTCTGCTGTATCGGGTTCTGGCTCTTGTAGGTCTCGCCATTGTGGCGGCGCTTGTTGCCCTCCAAACCGACCGCGGCCGTCGTTTCGCGACGCTGTTGAAGGAAGCGAGAGTAGAGATCCGGAAAGTGGTATGGCCCACCAGGCCTGAGCTCGTGCAGACGACAGCTATCGTTGTAGTGTTTGTGCTGGTTGTGGCTCTGTTGTTGTGGGGTATGGACTCGCTGATCAGTTGGCTGGTCGCCGGGTTTATCGGTTAACAGGAGTGGGCAATGGCTAAGCGCTGGTACGTCGTTCATGCGTATTCTGGCTTTGAAAAGCAGGTAATGCGCACTCTCAAGGAGCGCGTTGCGCTGCACGAGATGGAAGACCGTTTCGGCGAAATCCTGGTTCCGACCGAGGAAGTCGTCGAGATGCGAGAAGGGAAGAAGCGCAAGAGTGAGCGCAAGTTCTATCCCGGGTACGTACTGGTCCAGATGGAAATGGACGATGCGACGTGGCACCTTGTGAAGAATACTCCGCGAGTCCTTGGCTTTATTGGTGGTACCAAGGATAAGCCCGCGCCGATCACCGAGAAGGAAGCGGAAGCGATCCTGCGTCGGGTGGAAAGTGGTGCGGATAAGCCCAAGCCGAAGACTCTGTTCGAGCCGGGTGAGATTGTTCGCGTTGTTGAAGGTCCCTTTGCGGACTTCAATGGTGTGGTTGAAGAAGTCGACTACGACAAGAGTCGGGTCAAGGTTGCCGTTCTTATTTTCGGGCGTTCAACTCCGGTAGAGCTGGAGTTTGGGCAGGTCGAAAAAGACTGATCGGCAACGAGAAATCTGAAAGCTCGCGCGCTAAAGCGACGCGGGCTTTTTGTGTCTGCTGTTAGCAGTTGTAAAAACCGGGGAGCCGAAAGGCGTTTGAACCCATAGGAGAGCTATCATGGCAAAGAAGATTGAAGCGTACATCAAGCTTCAGGTTGCTGCCGGTAAGGCCAACCCGAGTCCCCCCGTTGGTCCCGCACTGGGTCAGCGTGGCGTGAACATCATGGAATTCTGTAAGGCGTTCAACGCCCAGACCCAGGACATGGAGCCTGGTCTGCCGATTCCGACTGTGATCACCGTCTACAGTGATCGTAGCTTTACCTTTATTACCAAGACTCCGCCTGCACCGGTTCTTCTGTTGAAGGCTGCTGGTATCAAGAGTGGCTCTGGTCGTCCGAACACTGACAAGGTCGGTACCGTGACCCGTGAGCAGCTTGAAGAGATTGCCAAGACCAAAGAGCCGGATCTGACTGCAGCCGACATGGACGCAGCGGTACGTACCATTGCAGGAACAGCCCGCAGCATGGGCCTGAACGTGGAGGGCCTGTAACATGGCAAAGCTGAGCAAGCGTCAGAAGCTTATTCGTGAAAAGGTAGACTCTACCCGTTCCTACTCTGTAGACGAGGCAGTTGCACTGCTGGTTGAACTGGGCCAGAACGTGAAGTTCAAGGAGTCTGTCGACGTTGCTGTCAATCTGGGCGTTGACGCACGTAAATCCGATCAGGTTGTTCGTAGCAGCACTGTTCTGCCTCACGGCACTGGCAAGACCGTTCGTGTTGCTGTGTTTACCCAGGGCGCCAACGCTGAAAAAGCAACGGCTGCTGGTGCAGACATCGTGGGAATGGACGATCTGGCGGACGAAGTTAAAAAAGGCAACATGGATTTCGACGTAGTTATCGCTACTCCGGACGCCATGCGTGTTGTTGGTCAGCTGGGCCAGATTCTTGGTCCCCGTGGCCTGATGCCGAACCCGAAGGTGGGTACTGTGACCCCTGACGTCGAGACTGCAGTCAAAAACGCCAAGGCCGGTCAGGTTCGTTACCGCACCGACAAGAACGGCATTATCCACGCTCCGCTGGGTAACGTTGAATTCTCTGCCCAGAACATCAAGGAAAACCTTGAAGCTCTGGTAGCAGATCTGAAAAAGGCCAAGCCGTCGTCGGCGAAAGGTGTGTATCTCAAGAAGATCACCATTTCCTCGACTATGGGTCCTGGCCTGACTATCGATCAGAGCGGTCTCGCTATTTGATCCTTTGATTGGTGGTTACTTTGTAGTCTGGGCGGAAGCCAAGGCTGTCAAAGACCGCAGGCCCCCGAAGCACTTCCGGTCTGACCGGAAGTGCTGCAAGGGTTAAAGCAACGCCTGCGCAGACGGTGTGAAGACGTTCTCTCTGAACCCAAACACCGTTAGGAGCCCCGCGAGGGGTATATGTGGGTTTGCCGGGAAGACCCGGCGAAATCGAGGAGAAATCCAGTGGCAATTAGACTCGAAGACAAGAAAGCGATCGTCGCTGAAGTCAACGAGACTGCCGGTGGTGCTCTGTCTGTGGTGATGGCTGACTACCGTGGTGTTACCTCTGGTGACATGACGGCGCTTCGTGCCAAAGCTCGTGCCGAAAACGTGCGTCTGAAGGTTGTTCGTAACAACCTGGCGAAGATCGCGATTCGCGGTACCGAGTTTGAGTGTATCGACGAAGCTCTGGTTGGTCCTACCATTCTGGCATTCTCTATGGAAGATCCGGGCGCGGCAGCGCGTCTGCTGAAGGATTTTGCCAAAGAGAAAGAAGCGTTCGAGATTAAAGGCCTGGCCGTCGGCGGAGAGCTGATGGGTGCAGACCAGATCGACCGTCTTGCCAAGCTGCCAACACGTCACGAAGCGCTGACGATGCTGGCTGCTGTAACACAGGCACCGATCACCAAGCTGGCACGGACACTGAACGAAGTTCCTTCGAAAGTGACTCGTGCTGTAGCGGCAGTTCGCGACCAGAAGCAAGAAGCTGCTTGATTCTGTTGAACACCATTTTTTATATTTTTGGGAGAAAGTCATGGCTCTGTCTAACGAAGACATTTTGAACGCAATTGCTGAAATGAGCGTAATGGACGTTGTTGCGCTGGTTGAAGCAATGGAAGAGAAATTCGGTGTTTCTGCCGCTGCAGCCGTTGCTGCTGCTCCGGCTGCTGCTGGTGGTGGCGAAGCCGCTGCTGAAGAGCAGACCGAGTTTGACGTTGTACTTACCGGTCCTGGTGAGAAGAAAGTAAACGTAATCAAGGCCGTTCGTGAACTGACCGGCCTGGGTCTGAAAGAAGCCAAGGAAATGGTCGACAGCGCTCCTTCCGTGATCAAGGAAGCAGCTAGCAAAGACGACGCTGAAGAAGCCAAGAAGAAGCTCGAGGAAGCAGGCGCTTCTGTTGAGCTCAAGTAAGAGTCGGCTGTTGATCGAAACCGTGCGATAAGCATGGACAGGCTGGTGGCTTTGGGCCACCGGCCTTTTTCTGTTGTATATGCTATAGAGTCTGGTGAGCAATTGCAGGTTGATGTCAGATCTATAACCTACAGCCAGAGTCTTGTTCAAGACGGCGCGATAAGCCGAGCAATTCGGCCCCGAAGCAGAACAATGGTTGCTTCTTGATACCAGGTATCAGGTCTAAAGCTGGGGAATGCAGATGACTTACTCCTACACTGAGAAAAAGCGGATTCGCAAAGATTTTAGTAAATTGCCTTCCGTGATGGACGTCCCCTATTTGCTGTCTATTCAGCTGGATTCGTTCCGGGACTTCCTCCAAATGGAAGCCGCTCCTGAAGACCGCCGGGAAACCGGTCTTCACGCAGCATTCAAATCCGTATTCCCGATTGTCAGTTACTCTGGCAATGCCGCGCTCGAATACGTTAGTTACCGTATTGGCGAGCCGGTTTTTGATGTCAAGGAATGCCAGCTTAGGGGCGTAACCTATGCAGCGCCGCTGCGGGTGAAGGTCCGCCTTATCATTTACGATAAGGAATCGTCCAACAAGGCGATCAAGGACATTAAAGAGCAGGAAGTCTACATGGGCGAAATGCCCCTGATGACCGAGAACGGTACCTTCGTTATCAACGGTACCGAGCGCGTTATTGTTTCCCAGCTCCACCGTTCTCCGGGTGTGTTCTTCGATCACGACAAGGGCAAGACCCACTCCTCAGGCAAGCTATTGTATTCTGCCCGGGTGATTCCTTACCGTGGTTCCTGGCTGGACTTCGAGTTTGATCCGAAGGACTCCGTGTTCGTTCGTATCGACCGTCGTCGTAAGCTCCCGGCATCCATTCTGTTGCGTGCCCTGGGCTACACCTCTGAGCAGATGCTCGAGATGTTCTTCGAAACCAGTAAGTTCAGCCTGGGCGCGGAAGTGTGCAAGCTGGAGCTGGTACCGAGCCGTCTGCGTGGCGACATCGCGACCTTCGATATCAAAGACAATGACGGTAACGTGATTGTCGAGGAAGGCCGCCGTATTACCGCTCGTCACATCAAGCAGCTTGAAAAAGCCGGAATCAACGAGCTTGAGGTGCCAACGGAGTACCTTTACGGCCGCGTACTGGCCAAGGACATGATCGATCAGGCTTCCGGTGAAGTTCTGGTTGAGTGTAACTCCGAGCTGACGGAAGAGCTGGTTACCAAGATCCTGGACGCTGGCGTGAAGGAAATTGAGACCCTTTACACCAACGATCTGGACTGTGGTCCGTTCATGTCCGATACCCTGCGCATCGATCCGACCCGCACGCCGCTGGAAGCGCTGGTTGAGATCTACCGTATGATGCGCCCGGGTGAGCCGCCCACCAAGGAGTCGGCTGAAAATCTGTTCAATAACCTGTTCTTCTCCGAAGAGCGGTACGACCTGTCTGCGGTTGGCCGGATGAAGCTGAACCGTCGCCTGCGCCGTGAAGAGAGCACAGGTGAGGGCACGCTGACCCACGAAGACATCATCGATGTTCTCAAGACCCTGATCGATATCCGTAACGGCCAGGGCAATGTCGATGACATCGATAACCTGGGTAACCGTCGTGTTCGTTGCGTTGGCGAAATGGCTGAAAACCAGTTCCGTGTTGGTCTGGTGCGGGTTGAGCGTGCGGTTCGTGAGCGTCTGAGTCTTGCTGAAAGCGAAGGCCTGATGCCGCAGGATCTGATCAACGCCAAGCCGGTGGCTGCCGCGGTTAAAGAATTCTTTGGCTCCAGCCAGCTGTCCCAGTTCATGGACCAGAACAACCCGCTGTCCGAGGTCACGCACAAGCGTCGTATTTCTGCGTTGGGCCCAGGTGGTCTGACCCGTGAGCGTGCGGGCTTTGAGGTACGTGACGTACACCCGACCCATTACGGCCGTGTGTGCCCGATCGAGACGCCGGAAGGTCCGAACATTGGTCTGATCAACTCGCTGGCGACTTACGCCCGTTCCAACTCCTACGGCTTTCTTGAGAGCCCGTACCGGAAGGTTGAGAATGGCGTGGTAACCGATGAAGTGGTTTACCTGTCCGCTATCGAGGAGAGCAACTACGTCATCGCCCAGGCCAGCGCCGCCATGGACGAAAAGACCAAGCGTCTGACCGACGAGCTGGTTACCGTCCGGCATCAGAACGAATTTACCGTTACTCCGCCGGAAAGCGTCAACTTCATGGACGTTTCACCGCGCCAGGTAGTGTCGGTTGCCGCATCGCTGATTCCGTTCCTGGAACACGACGACGCCAACCGGGCCCTGATGGGTGCGAACATGCAGCGTCAGGCAGTTCCGACCCTGCGTTCCCAGGTCCCTCTGGTAGGTACCGGCGTTGAGCGCACGGTGGCACAGGACTCCGGTGTCTGTGTAACGGCCCGTCGTGGCGGTGTGATTGAGAGTGTCGACGCGGCCCGTATAGTGGTTCGTGTCAACAATGAGGAAACCGAAGCGGGTGATGCAGGTGTGGATATCTACAACCTGACCAAATACACCCGTTCGAACCAGAACACCTGTATCAACCAGCGCTCCATCGTGCGTCAGGGCGACGTAATCGCCCGTGGTGACGTGCTGGCCGACGGTCCGTCCGTGGATCTGGGTGAGCTGGCTCTGGGGCAGAACATGCGCATAGCGTTCATGCCCTGGAACGGTTACAACTTTGAGGACTCCATCCTCATCTCCGAGAAAGTGGTTCAGGAAGACCGGCTGACCACCATCCACATTCAGGAACTGACCTGTGTGGCTCGGGATACCAAGCTGGGTAGCGAAGAAATTACCGCGGATATTCCGAACGTTGGTGAAAGTGCGCTGTCTAAGTTAGATGAGTCCGGGATTGTTTACATCGGTGCCGAGGTGGGCCCGGGCGACATTCTGGTAGGCAAGGTAACACCGAAAGGTGAAACCCAGCTGACACCGGAAGAGAAGCTGCTGCGTGCCATCTTTGGTGAGAAGGCGTCTGATGTGAAGGACACCTCTTCCCGTGTGCCGACTGGCACCCGCGGCACCGTTATCGACGTGCAGGTCTTTACCCGCGACGGTATCGAGAAGGATCAGCGTGCCCAGTCCATCGAGAAAGAGCAGTTGGACCAGTATCGCAAGGACCTGAAGGACGAATACCGGATTGTTGAAGGTGCGACTTTCGAGCGTCTGAATAGTGCGTTGAAAGGGCAGGAAGTGATCAGTGGGCCGGGCCTGAAGAAAGGCGCCACCCTCGAAGAGAGCTACCTGGCCGAGCTGCCGCGTTCTGACTGGTTCAAGCTCCGGATGAAAGACGAGAGCCTGAACGAGCTGCTGGAGAAATCCGAGCAGGGTCTGGAAGACCGCAAGAAGGAACACGAAGCACGCTTTGACGACAAGAAAGGCAAGCTTCAGCAGGGCGACGACCTCGCACCGGGCGTACTGAAGATCGTCAAGGTATACCTGGCTATCAAGCGTCGTATCCAGCCGGGTGACAAGATGGCCGGTCGTCATGGTAACAAGGGTGTTATTTCCTCGGTTATGCCGATCGAAGACATGCCTTACGACGAGCACGGCAACACGGTTGACGTGGTTCTGAACCCGTTGGGTGTGCCCTCGCGGATGAACGTAGGTCAAGTGCTTGAGACTCACCTGGGTGCTGCAGCTAAGGGTCTGGGTGAGCGTATCAGCCAGATGCTGGACGAGCAGCGCAAGGTGGCTGAATTACGCAAGCTGCTGGATGAGATCTACAATCACTCAGACGAAGTGTTCAAGGTGGACCTGGATTCCCTGTCCGACAAGGAAATCCTGGAGATGTGCCACAACCTTCGCGGCGGTGTACCCATGGCAACGCCGGTATTCGACGGTGCCAAGGAAGCCGAGGTCAAGCGCATGCTTGAGCTTGCGGGACTGAGCACCACCGGTCAGACCATGCTGTATGACGGTCGTACTGGTGATATGTTCGACCGCCCGGTGACGGTTGGCTACATGTACATCCTGAAGCTGAACCACCTGATCGACGACAAGATGCACGCTCGTTCCACCGGCTCTTACAGCCTGGTTACCCAGCAGCCGCTGGGTGGTAAGGCGCAGTTCGGTGGCCAGCGCTTCGGTGAGATGGAAGTGTGGGCTCTCGAGGCCTACGGTGCAGCTTACACGCTGCAGGAGATGCTCACCGTCAAGTCTGATGACGTGAACGGTCGGACCAAGATGTACAAGAACATTGTCGATGGCGATCATCGGATGGAGCCGGGCATGCCCGAATCCTTCAACGTTCTTGTCAAGGAAATCCGCTCGCTGGGTATCGACATCGAGCTGGAATCCGAGTGAGCCGAATTGTTTTTGGCAGCGTGAGCGGGCACGACCAGTGCCCGCCCGAGATTAACGCCATCCGGAGCTTTTACTGATGAAAGATTTGCTGAATCTTCTCAAGAGCCAGAACCAAAGCAAGGAATTCGACGCTATCCGCATTGGCCTGGCGTCGCCTGACATGATCCGTTCCTGGTCCTTTGGCGAAGTGAAGAAGCCTGAGACCATTAACTACCGTACCTTCAAGCCGGAGCGCGACGGTCTTTTCTGTGCCAAGATCTTCGGCCCGATCAAGGACTACGAGTGCCTGTGCGGTAAATACAAGCGCCTCAAGCATCGCGGTGTTATCTGCGAGAAGTGTGGCGTTGAGGTTGCGCTGGCCAGTGTCCGCCGTGAGCGGATGGGCCACATCGAGCTGGCCAGCCCGGTCGCGCACATCTGGTTCCTGAAGTCACTGCCGTCCCGTATCGGTTTGATGCTGGACATGACCCTGCGCGATATCGAGCGGGTCCTGTACTTCGAGTCTTTTATTGTTATCGATCCGGGGATGACCACCCTGGAGAAGGGCCAGCTGCTGAACGATGAGCAGTACTATGAAGCCCTGGAAGAATTCGGTGACGAGTTCGACGCCCGCATGGGTGCCGAAGCGGTCAAGGAGCTCCTTGAAGGTATTGACCTGCAGGAAGAGGTCGATGCCCTGCGTGAGGAGATTCCGCAGACCAACTCCGAAACCAAGATCAAGAAGTTCAGCAAGCGTCTGAAAATTCTTGAGGCGTTCCTGTATTCCGGCAATAAGCCAGGCGACATGGTCATGACCGTGCTGCCGGTGCTTCCGCCGGATCTGCGCCCGCTGGTACCGCTGGACGGTGGCCGCTTCGCGACCTCTGATCTGAACGATCTTTACCGTCGGGTGATCAACCGGAACAACCGTCTCAAGCGCCTGCTGGAGCTGAACGCTCCGGATATCATCGTGCGTAACGAGAAACGGATGCTGCAGGAAGCCGTTGACGCGCTGCTGGACAACGGACGCCGTGGCCGGGCCATTACCGGCACCAACAAGCGCCCGCTGAAGTCCCTGGCTGACATGATCAAGGGTAAGCAGGGTCGTTTCCGTCAGAACCTGCTTGGTAAGCGTGTGGACTACTCCGGTCGTTCAGTGATCGTGGTCGGTCCGTACCTGCGCCTGCACCAGTGTGGTCTTCCAAAGAAGATGGCACTGGAATTGTTCAAGCCGTTTATTTTCTCCAAGTTGGAGCACCGCGGCCTGGCGACCACCATCAAGGCCGCCAAGAAGATGGTCGAGCGCGAGGAAGGCGTGGTCTGGGATATCCTGGACGAAGTCATCCGTGAGCATCCGATCATGCTGAACCGTGCGCCGACCCTGCACCGTCTGGGTATCCAGGCGTTCGAGCCGGTTCTGATCGAAGGCAAGGCGATCCAGCTGCATCCGCTGGTGTGTGCGGCCTACAACGCCGACTTTGACGGCGACCAGATGGCGGTTCACGTACCGCTGACCCTGGAAGCCCAGCTCGAAGCCCGTGCGCTGATGATGTCCACCAACAACGTACTGTCGCCGGCCAACGGCGAGCCGATTATCGTGCCTTCCCAGGACGTGGTGCTCGGCCTGTACTACATGACCCGTGAGCGCAAGAGCGCCCTGGGGGAGGGTATGGTGTTTGCCGACGTCAAAGAGGCGCATCGTGCCTACGGCGCTGGCAAGGTCGACCTTCAGGCGATCGTCAAGGTTCGCGTGAAGGAAGTGGCGATTGCCGAAGATGGCTCCCGTACCGAGCAATACAAGATTGTTGATACCACGGTTGGTCGTGCTCTGCTGTTTGACATCGTGCCTGATGGCCTGTCCTACGAGCTGGTCAACAAGCCGATGGTCAAGAAGGCAATCTCTAACCTGATCAACACCTGCTACCGTGATGCCGGTCTGAAAGACACCGTCATCTTCGCGGATCAGCTGATGTACATGGGTTATCACTATGCGACCGTGTCCGGGATCTCCATCGGTTTCAACGATTTCGAGATTCCGCCGGAGAAGTACGAGCTGGTCGATGCCGCATCCGCTGAGGTGAAGGATATCGAAACCCAGTATGCGTCCGGTCTGCTGACCCAGGGCGAGAAGTACAACAAGGTTATCGATATCTGGTCACGTGCCAACGACAAGGTTTCCAAGGCCATGATGGAACGTCTGGCCAAGGAACAGGTTATCGGGCCCGACGGACAGCCGGTGAAGGGTGAGGACGGCGAATACCTGATGCAGGAGTCGTTCAACTCGGTTTACATGATGGCCGATTCCGGCGCCCGGGGTTCCGCGGCCCAGATCCGTCAGCTGGCCGGTATGCGTGGCCTGATGGCCAAGCCGGATGGCTCTATCATCGAGACACCGATCACCGCGAACTTCCGTGAAGGTCTGAACGTACTGCAGTACTTCATCTCGACCCACGGTGCTCGTAAGGGTCTGGCGGATACCGCTCTGAAGACCGCGAACTCAGGTTACCTGACCCGTCGTCTGGTAGACGTCTCCCAGGATCTGGTCGTTACCGAGCCTGACTGTGGTACCGATGAAGGTCTGCTGATGACGCCGCACATCGAAGGTGGCGACGTTGTAGTACCGCTGGGTGACCGGGTTCTGGGTCGTGTGACCGCCCGTGATGCGTTTACTCCGACCGACAAGGACAACGCTGTTATTGAAGCCGGCACCCTGCTGGACGAGAAGGCCGTTGAGACCCTCGAACGGGCTGGTGTGGATGAAGTCTGGGTTCGCTCTGCGATCACCTGTGAAACCCGCCACGGTATCTGCTCGAAGTGCTACGGCCGTGATCTGGCTCGTGGCCACGAGGTAAACGTTGGTGAAGCTGTGGGCGTTATCGCTGCGCAGTCTATCGGTGAGCCGGGCACCCAGCTGACCATGCGTACCTTCCACATTGGTGGTGCGGCCAGCCGGGCGTCCGCGGTCGACAATATTCAGGTCAAGCATGGCGGGACCGTCCGTCTGCACAACATGAAGTCGATCGAGAAGGCCGACGGTACTCTTGTAGTAATCTCCCGCTCCTCCGCGCTGGCCATCGCCGATGACCAGGGTCGTGAGCGTGAGTGGTACAAGTTGCCCTACGGCGCTGTTCTCTCCGTCAAGCACGGTGATGCGGTTGAAGCGGGCGTTGTGGTCGCCAAGTGGGACCCGCACACCCACCCGATCATCGCCGAAGCCGGTGGTACCGCAAAATTCGTCAACATGGACCAGGGCATCACTGTCCGCACCCAGACCGACGAATTGACGGGCCTGTCCACCATGGAGGTCATCGATTCCAAGGAGCGTCCTGCCGCTGGTAAGGATATCCGGCCGGCGATCCAGCTGATTGACGAGAAGGGTGAAGAAGTGGAGCTGCCAGGTGGCGGCACTGCAATCTTCTTCCTGCCGGCGAACGCTCTGGTGACCATGGCCAACGGTGCTCGGATCGAGCTGGGTGACGTGGTAGCACGTATCCCGCAGGAAAGCTCCAAGACCCGGGACATCACCGGTGGTCTGCCACGGGTTGCCGACCTGTTCGAGGCCCGTCGTCCGAAGGAGTCGTCCATTCTGGCCGAAATCAGCGGTATGGTGTCGTTCGGCAAGGAAACCAAAGGCAAGAAGCGCCTGGTGATCACGCCGAAGGATGGCGATGCCTACGAAGTGCTGATTCCGAAGCACCGCCAGCTCAACGTCTTCGAAGGTGAGACAGTTGAGAAGGGCGAGGTGATCTCCGATGGTCCGTCCAACCCGCACGACATTCTGCGTCTGCTGGGTGTGGTCGAGCTGGCGAAGTACATCACCAACGAAATCCAGGATGTTTACCGTCTGCAGGGCGTTGTCATCAACGATAAACACATCGAGGTTATCGTCCGTCAGATGCTGCGCAAGGTCGAAATCACCGATCCGGGTGATACGACTCTGTTGTCCGGTGATCAGGTGGAAATCACCCAGGTGCTGGAAGAGAACGAGAAGGCCGACGCCGCCGACAAAGAGCCTGCACGGTTCGAGCGTCTGTTGCTGGGTATCACCAAGGCTTCCTTGGCCACCGAGTCGTTCATTTCTGCGGCTTCGTTCCAGGAAACCACCCGGGTACTCACCGAAGGTGCGGTTACCGGTAAGCGTGATTACCTGCGCGGCCTGAAGGAAAACGTTGTGGTTGGTCGACTGATTCCGGCCGGTACCGGTCTGGCATACCACAACGAGCGTCGTCGTAAGCGCGATCTGGAAGAGCAGGGCGTAACCGCGGCCGACGTGGAAGAAGCTCTGAGTGCCGAGCTCAACCGCGAAAGCTGAGTTGGGACGGCGCGCCGCCTCCGGGTAGTTACCTACCCGGGAGGTGGTCAAAAAGAGACCAGTCATCTTGACTGTCCGGGGGCGCAGGCTTACACTTGCGTCCCTTAAATTTTACCCCCTGCACAGGGGGTAAGTTTCATTGATATGGTTTTTTGGAGTTTGCTTACATGGCAACGATTAATCAGTTGGTGCGTAAGCCTCGTAAGCGCAAGGTAGCCAAGAGCGATGTTCCTGCTCTCCAGGCCTGCCCTCAGCGCCGTGGTGTGTGCACTCGTGTGTACACCACAACGCCGAAGAAGCCGAACTCAGCACTGCGTAAAGTGTGCCGTGTTCGTCTGACCAACGGCTACGAGGTTTCCTCATACATTGGTGGTGAAGGTCACAACCTTCAGGAGCACAGTGTTGTGCTTATCCGTGGCGGTCGAGTAAAAGACCTTCCGGGTGTGCGCTATCACACTGTTCGCGGAACGCTGGACACCCAGGGTGTGCAGAACCGTAAGCAGGGCCGCTCCAAGTACGGTGCAAAACGACCCAAGTCCTGATGTCCCGAGCGGGTGTCTTTTATCGTTGCTTGTCAGAACGGTAAGAGTAAGGCTGAGTAGCATTTGCTATCTCAGGGGTTCCTGAAGACCTTTTAGATATATAAGGGCTTATCGATGCCTAGAAGAAGAGTTGCAGCTAAACGGGAAATTATCCCGGATCCGAAATTCGGCAGTGCACGTCTTGCCAAGTTCATCAACCACGTGATGGAAAGTGGCAAGAAGTCTACCGCAGAGCGCATTGTTTATGGCGCTCTGGACATTGTTGCCGAGAAATCCAAGGAAGAGCCGATCGACATGTTCGAGAAGGCCCTGGAGAACATCCAGCCGATGGTTGAGGTTAAGTCCCGTCGTGTGGGTGGTGCTACTTACCAGGTGCCTGTCGAAGTACGGCCTTCCCGTCAGAACGCGCTGGCAATGCGCTGGCTCGTCGAATATTCACGGAAGCGCGGTGAGAAGTCCATGGCTCAGCGTCTGGCTGGTGAAATCCTGGACGCCGCTGACAGCAAAGGCTCCGCTGTTAAGAAGCGTGAAGATGTTCACCGCATGGCAGAAGCCAACAAGGCGTTCTCTCACTTCCGTTTCTAATCAGCCGAGGTTTATACAGTGGCACGCAAGACTCCTATCAAGCGTTACAGAAACATTGGTATTTGTGCGCACGTTGATGCGGGCAAAACCACGACCACCGAGCGGGTCCTGTTCTACACAGGTATCTCCCACAAGATCGGTGAAGTTCATGATGGTGCAGCTACCATGGACTGGATGGAGCAGGAGCAGGAGCGTGGTATTACCATCACCTCTGCTGCGACTACGACATTCTGGCAGGGTATGGACAAGCAGTACCCTGAGCACCGGATCAACATCATCGACACCCCGGGGCACGTTGACTTCACTATCGAAGTGGAGCGCTCGCTGCGCGTACTCGACGGTGCGGTTGTCGTGTTCTGTGGTTCCTCCGGTGTTGAGCCCCAGTCCGAAACCGTATGGCGTCAGGCTAACAAGTACGAAGTTCCCCGCATGGTGTTCGTCAACAAGATGGACCGTGCCGGTGCCAACTTCCTGCGCGTTGTTGACCAGATCAAGAAGCGTCTGGGTGCGAATTGCGTTCCCATTCAGCTGCCGATCGGTTCTGAAGATAACTTCGCCGGCATTGTGGACCTGATTCGTAACCAGGCGATCTACTGGAACGAAGCTGACTCAGGTGCGACCTACGAGCAGAAAGATGTGCCTGCGGAGATGGTCGACGAGGTCGCCATGTACCGTGAGCAGATGATGGAAGCTGCGGCGGAAGCCAATGAAGAGTTGATGGAGAAGTACCTCGAGGAAGGCGAGCTGTCCAATGACGAGATCAAGCAAGGGCTGCGTCAGCGCACTCTGGCCAATGAAATCGTTGTTGCGACCTGTGGTTCTGCCTTCAAGAACAAAGGTGTTCAGGCGGTTCTGGATTCTGTTATCGAGTTTCTCCCGGCGCCGGACGAAGTCAAGGCCATCCGTGGTGAAGTTGACGACGAAGGCACCGAAGAAACCCGTCCGGTTGATGACGAAGCTCCGTTCGCCGCTCTGGCGTTCAAGATCGCCACAGACCCGTTCGTTGGTACGCTGACCTTTTTCCGGGTTTACTCAGGCAAGCTTGAGTCCGGTAATGCCGTCTACAACTCGGTAAAAGGCAAGAAAGAGCGCGTCGGCCGGATGGTTCAGATGCACTCCAAGGATCGTCAGGAAATCAAAGAAGTACTGGCGGGCGATATTGCTGCCGCTATCGGTCTCAAGAGCGTGACCACCGGTGACACCCTGTGTGACGAGAACCACAAGATCATTCTCGAGCGCATGGAGTTCCCGGAGCCGGTAATTTCCGTTGCTGTTGAGCCGAAGTCCAAGGCCGACCAGGAAAAGATGGGCGTTGCTCTGGGCAAGCTGGCTCAGGAAGACCCGTCGTTCCGCGTTCGTACCGACGAGGAATCCGGTCAGACCATCATCTCCGGTATGGGTGAGCTTCACCTGGATATCATCGTTGACCGTATGCGTCGCGAGTTCAAGGTAGAGGCCAACATCGGTAAGCCGCAGGTTGCCTATCGTGAGTGCATCCGCAAGCCGGTAGACGTCGAAGGCAAGTTTGTTCGTCAGTCCGGTGGTCGCGGTCAGTACGGTCACGTCAAGATCAAGCTTGAGCCGCTGCCGCTGGATGATGAAGATGGCGAAAACTTTATCTTCGTGAATGAGATTGTTGGTGGTGTTGTTCCCAAGGAATACATCCCGGCAGTTCAACAGGGTATTGAAGAGCAAATGCAGAACGGCTGTCTGGCCGGTTATCCGCTGCTGCGTATCAAGGCAACCCTGTATGACGGTTCCTATCACGACGTCGACTCCAACGAAATGGCCTTCAAGGTCGCCGGTTCCATGGCAATGAAGAAGGGTGCCCTCGAGGCGAACCCGGCACTGCTCGAGCCGATCATGCGTGTTGAAGTTGTGACGCCGGAAGACTACATGGGTGACGTTGTTGGCGACCTTAACCGTCGTCGTGGTGTCATCCAGGGTATGGACGAAGGTCCTGCCGGTAAGGTCATTCGTGCAGAGGTTCCGTTGTCGGAAATGTTCGGTTACGCCACCGACCTGCGTTCTGCAACGCAAGGCCGGGCGTCCTACGCGATGGAGTTCTCTGGTTATTCAGAGGCGCCTTCGAACATTGCCGAAGCGATCATTAAAAAGGGTTGATCCCCAGGACTTAAGAAACAGGAAGAGGTGTAACCGTGTCTAAAGAAAAATTTGAGCGTAGTAAACCGCACTTGAACGTAGGCACCATTGGTCACGTAGACCATGGTAAAACCACTTTGACTGCCGCCCTGACCCGTGTATGTCACGAAGTCTGGGGTACAGGAACTGCAAGCGCATTCGATCAGATCGATAACGCGCCGGAAGAGCGTGCGCGTGGTATCACCATCGCCACCTCCCACGTTGAGTACGATTCTCCGACCCGCCACTACGCTCACGTAGACTGCCCGGGCCACGCTGACTATGTGAAGAACATGATCACTGGTGCAGCACAGATGGACGGCGCGATCCTGGTTTGTTCCGCAGCTGACGGCCCCATGCCGCAGACTCGTGAGCACATCCTGCTGTCCCGTCAGGTTGGTGTACCTTACATCGTTGTGTTCCTGAACAAAGCGGACATGGTAGACGATGAAGAGCTGCTCGAGCTGGTCGAGATGGAAGTTCGTGATCTGCTGAGTCAGTACGACTTCCCGGGTGACGACACTCCGATCATCACCGGTTCCGCGCTGATGGCGCTGGAAGGCAAAGACGACAACGAGATGGGCACTACCGCTGTCAAGAAGCTGGTAGAAGCTCTGGATGACTACATCCCCGAGCCGGAGCGTGCGATCGATCAGCCGTTCCTGATGCCGATCGAGGACGTCTTCTCTATCTCTGGCCGTGGTACCGTAGTAACCGGTCGTGTTGAGCGTGGCGTTATCAAGACTGGTGACGAAGTTGAGATCGTTGGTCTGAAAGACACCGTCAAGACTACCTGTACTGGTGTTGAGATGTTCCGCAAGCTGCTCGACGAAGGTCGTGCGGGTGAGAACATTGGTGCACTGCTGCGTGGTACCAAGCGTGACGACGTTGAGCGTGGTCAGGT
>NZ_LXYO01000016.1 GCF_001650915.1 Marinobacter sp. EhC06 | reverse complement strand
AAATTCTACTTTTGATCACCGCTGTTTTTCGGGGGGATTACCCTCCCAGTCATGCGTGATCGGATTTGTTCCTTCCGACCGCTTCACCATGGCCTCACCTGGGATCAACTGAACTATGGAGCCCGGAGGGTATTTGCCTCCTTTTGATGAATTGGCGACCAAGATGGTTTCGCTTAAATTATCAGTCAAGCTGGCAACATAGAATCCACGTACCGGTATCATGTCCGTGATGCATTCGAACGACTCTTCGCCTACGAGAATCGCTTCGTCTTGGTGTTGATCAGCAAGTACGGGAAACACTAGGGCCATCGAAAGCCCAATGCCTAGTAGGAACTTCTTGTGACTGAACATGGAGCTTTCCTTTCAATGGGTTTCGTCTAGACTCAGTTCTCGTCATACGTGATCAACAACACCTTAGTGCAGCGGGATCGAATCCAATGCGTCGACCCGCTGAATCTTGAGCTGACGGAGCCTCAGCGGGTAAACACAGACAACTTTACGTCTACGTTGCCTCGCGTAGCATTCGAGTATGGACAGACCTCGTGAGCCGCAGTCACAATTTTCTCAGCAGTGATTTGATCGACGCCGGCCAGCGTCACGTCCAACGCCACCGTCAAACCAAATCCTCCACTGTCGTTTGGACCGATGCCAACAGTAGCGGTCACTTCCACATCGTTGTCACGAACCTTCACTTCTTCTTTGCGGGTCGCGTGAATGACCGCATTTCCGAAACATGCTGCATAGCCGGCCGCGAATAACTGTTCGGGGTTTGTAGCCCCGCCCTTTCCACCCATGCTGACAGGTAAGGCCAGCTCCAAATCGAGCTGGCCATCGTCGCTTCGAACTGCCCCATTTCGCCCACCGGTCGCGGTTGCTGTAGCGGTATATAGTGTACTCATGGTGATTCTCCTGCTTGGTGAGATTAGAATTCTATATTGTTAGCTATTATATCGCTAGCAATATAATTGACATTCTAAGTTGCCCTGTCTGGCTGTCAAGGTCTAGCGTAAAAGTATAGGAAGGTCATTACAGCAATATCGACCGAAGTTCGACAGCTGTTTCTGAAGCGTTGGCAAAACCCAGGCCGTTACCTTGTCTTAGCAGGACGACTTAGAACCACCTTTGTAATAGGCGATATTGAAAAACAGTGCATAGAACACTGGCACCGCAATCAATGTCAGAATAGACGCAAAGGCAAGCCCTCCCATGATGGTCACTGCCATACTGTTGAAAAAGGCATCCGTCAGCAACGGAAGCATCCCGAGAATGGTTGTGCCCGCTGCCAACAGCACCGGGCGAAGACGGCTCACACAAGCGGCCACAAGTGCATTGGCCGCTGTAACGTCTTCAGCGCCGGTTCGGTCATCGATTTCATCAATCAAAACGATGGCATTCTTCATCAACATCCCCGACAGGCTCAGCATGCCGAGAAGGGCAGTGAAAGTGAAAGGCAATCCGGTTAGCAGAAGCCCGATCACCACCCCGCACACTGACATCGGTACAACGAGCCATATGATCAGAGGCTGCCTCAGTTTGCCAAAAAGCAAAACGGATATTAGCAGCATGATTAGGAAGCTGATCGGTAGCTGTTGCATAAGTGCCGCTTTTGCATCGCCGGCCTCTTCGTACTCTCCTCCCCATTCCAGCGAGTAGCCCGCTGGCACTTCTATCGCCTCGATATCGCCGCGTATGGACTGGAAGGCCTGGTTGGAGGTATAGCCATCGGCGGAGTTTGCCTTTACCGTCAATGTGCGCACGCGATTGCGACGGGAAATAAGGCTCTCTTCGGTTCTGGTTGCGAATGAATCGACGACCTGACTGATGGGGACAAAAATTCGCTCGGCATTGCTCCAGACCAGACGGTCAGTAAGCAGATCCACATCATCACGCTCTCGGGCGGGCGGTCTCGCCACCACCGGGATAAGATTATCCCCCTCCCGGTAAGTACCGGCGCGGATTCCAACGGAAGAGAATTCCAGGGTCCGCGCGATCTCATCACGATTGATGCCGGCCAGCCGCGCTCGCTCTTTATTAATGACAGGCGCCACGACGACTTCCTGTTCCCGCCAGTTATGTCGCACATCAATGAGCCTGGGGTTTTCACGCATTAGATGTTGAGCCTGGCTGGCAAGTCTTCTCAGGATAACGGGGTCGTTACCCTGGAAGCGGACCTCGACATCGGCCCCATCACCCGGACCAAATTTAATGCGCTGGGTACGCACCTCGGCCTGCGGATAAGCCTCATTCAGCTCGCGGTATATTTTTGGATCCAATGTATCAATCGTTTCCAGATCCCGGGCAACTATGATGAACTGAGCGTAAGCTGAATTAGGCTGCTCAGGTGCGTAGGTCAGCATAAACCGCGTGGCACCTCTTCCTATGAACGTTGCCACTGCCTCAATGCCCTCATGTTCCAACAGGTAACGACTGATCGCATTGGCATCGCGCTCTGTAGCTCGGATATCCGTGCCGTTGGGAAGCAAGTAATTAACAAAAAACATGGGGGTATTAGAGTTCGGAAAGAACGCCTGGGGCAGCAGCCCGAAACCCCAGATACAAAGCGCCGTAATGCCCACCAGCAAGGAACTGATGATCCCCCTGCCGCGCAATGCCCGGATCAGAATTTTTTTATAGACACGATAAACGAGCCCGGAATGAGGGTCGCTGTCATCAACCCGAGCGTTTTTCAGGAAGTAAAAACCAAACAGGGGCGTCACGGTAATGGCAAGCAGCCAACTGAGCAACAAGGAAATCATGATGACCATGAACAGCGAGAACAGAAACTCGCCCGTCACATCGTCAGAAAGTCCGATTCCGGCGAAGGCCATAACTCCGATAACGGTGGCGCCTAGAAGCGGAATCTGGGTGCGCCTGGCAGAGGCGCTGGCGGCCTCTGTGGCGCTCAAACCGCGCCTGATATTGATTACCATGCCTTCAGCCACCACGATGGCATTATCCACCAGCATGCCCATGGCAATGATGAGCGCACCGAGAGAAATGCGTTCCATCTCGATATCCAGAATCGCCATCAGCAAAAGTGTGCCCAGAACAGTGAGTAAAAGGGTAGCGCCCACCACCAGACCAATGCGCCACCCCATGAAAAGGCACAGTGCGCTGATGACGATTGCCAAGGATGTCGCCAGGTTGATTAGAAAGTCATTGATGGCAACATCGACAACACGATGCTGCTCGTAAATCGGGTGCAACTCCACACCCAGTGGAATGCGATCCTTCAACGATAGCAGGTGATTTTCTACTGCCTCCCCCACTTCAATAATGTTTTCCGTAGGGACACCTGCAATACCGAGGGTAAAAGCCTCATCGCCATTGAATCTGATGAGATGATCGGGAATTTCCTTCGCCTTCCGATAGACATGTGCTATGTCGCTCAACGCCAGCTGCTGGGTTGAGCCAGGGCGTCCGATACGGATTGCTTCAATGTTCTCGACACTGTCAACCTGAGTCCTTGTCACAATCCTGACTCGGCTGTCGGCGACACGAATAGAGCCTGAACTTTCTACAGTGTTCTCTGTCTGGATGGTATTGAGCACCTGGTCAATCGATATTCCCAACGTTTTCAGGCGCTCATTAGAGATTTCCACATAGATGGTTTCCTCGCGCTCGCCAGCGATGGTGACACGCGCAACGCCAGGTACTGTCAGAATTTCCCGCTGCAGAAACGTCGAGATATCCCGGATTTCACCTTCCGAATAACCCCCGGCTGTGACCGCATACAGCAAGCCATAAACCTCACCGAAGTCGTCATTGACCCGGGATGGTGAAGCACCTTCCGGCAGTGAGCCTTGAGTATCATTAACCTTTCGTCTCAGTTCATCCCAGATCTGCGGAAGCTCATCGCTACCGTAGCTATCGGCAATTTCCACTTCGATTTCCGATCGTCCCGGCTTGGAAAGGGACTCGATGACACCGACCTGGGGCAACTCCTGTATCGCTCTTTCCAGGCGTTCGGTAACCTCTTCCTCCACCTCCTTTGCGGTGGCGCCTGGGTAATTGGTATTGATGATGGCATTGGGGATGGTAAAGGCAGGATCTTCAAGTTTGCCAAGGGTATGGAATCCACCAATACCCCCAAAAAAGCAAACGATAATTATCAGCCAGGTATTGAGCGGACGCTCAATGGATGACCTTGCGATATCCATGACAGCTTCCCTTAATGCGCCCGTTTCAGCGGTCGTACTTGCATTCCATCCCGCAACTTACTCGAACCGGTGGCAGCTATGGTCTCACCCACCCCGAGCCCAGACACGACCGCCACTTGATCACCTCGGATGTCGCCAATGATCACGCTCCGCGGGCTGACACTTTGATTTTCAGGGTCGTATCGCCAGACTTGAAAATTACCCGTCGCATCCTGATCAAGCGCGCTGACAGGAATCTCGATTTCTGAAGCAGCGGTGGGATCTTCAAGGCTAATGGATACCGCTGCAGTCATTCCGGGCAGAACAACAAATGGCACGTCATCGCCGAGTGCAAACTCCACTTCATAGGTTTGCGCTACTTCATCCGGTTCGGTAACGTGCTCACGGTACTCAAGGGGAATACGTTGCCCACGCATGGCCAGCATTTCAGCGCTGACTATCAAGCGATCAGGATTCAAAACATGCCGAATCAAAGCCTCGGGCACACTGATCCTTATTCTCAGTTCTGAAACGTCCTGAACTCTGATTATCTGTTCGTTGGGCTGAACATTACTGTGGAGATCGACGAGACGCCGGGTTACCAGCGCATCAAAAGGCGCACGGATAGTGGTATAAGATAGATTCTGCCGGGCTTGCTCCAACCGAACTTCCGACAGCTCTAAATTGGTTTGTGCTTCATCGAAGACAGACTGGGAAATGGCATTGCGTTCGAGGAGCTTACGCTTGCGTTGCATATCTCGCATAAGGAGCTCTCGCTCGGCAAGCGCCCTCTTGACTGCCAACTCGTAATCGGTTTGCGCAAGTTGAGCGATTAACTCTCCCTCACGGATAATCCGACCCTGAACCGCTGGGAACTCGACAAGGCGACCGCTAACTTGAAAAGAAAGATCAACCTTTCTCAAAGCGAGGACCCGGCCCACGAAACGGCGGCTTTTTATACCATCCTGCTCACCAACAACGATCAATTTTACGACTTTCGGACTCACCTCCTCGGTAGGCTCACCACCACTGCAGCCAGTTATCAATACACAAGAGGCCAATGCCATTGCCTTAACCACCCAACCTCCCGCACGCCATGTGACCAGGCCCGCGATTAATGGGAACTTGCTCAGCGTTCCACAAAACCTCCCATTCTTTGGGATCACAGACTCTGGCTCTAGCCATTTTCGGGCGGAATTGACGTTGCGGATGGTACCCCCTTACAGATAGCTATGTTTAGATTAGCGGTTGAACGATCACGACATTTGGCCAATGGTCTTACGAAAGCGTGCGAGTGAAAGGATAAATAGCACGACGCCGATCAGGGTTAACGCGAGAAAAGGTTGCCACACCACTTCGAGACCCGCTCCCCGATAAAGGATGGCCTGGCCAAGCTCAACAAAATGTGTGGTTGGAGCAATCAGCATGAGGTCTTGCACAATCTCGGGCATACTCTCGCGTGGCGTGGTGCCACCGGAAAGCATCTGCAGCGGCAGGATTGTGAGCATCATCAACATGCCAAACTGCGGCATGTTACGGGCCAGAGTAGCGATGAAGATGCCCATTGACGTAGTCGCGAACAGGCTCAATGCTGCACCGGTGAAAAATAATGCAATGGAGCCTTCAATCGGTACATCCAGTACACCCCGAACCATTAGGTTGAGGGAAAGGAAAGCAGCAACCAAAACGATCAGAGCCATCGACCAGATCTTGGAGAGCATGATCTGAGCAGGAGTCACAGGCATAACCAGCAAATGCTCAATAGTACCGTGCTCCCTTTCTCTAATCAGTGCTGCACCAGTCAGGATGATGGACAAAAGCGTAATGTGGTTGATGATCTGAACCACTGACCCAAACCAGGCGCTATCCAAGGCTGGATTGAACCGTGCACGCAGCGCGAGATCCACCGGTAGCGACTCGTTTCCACGATAACGCTTGATGAATTCGTTGACCTCGCCAATGACAATCTGCTGAACATACCCACTACCAGTGAAGGCCTGGCTCATTCGAGTCGCATCGACATTTAGCTGCATTGCAGGGGACCGCCCTGCCAGCACATCTTGCTGAAAATTGGGGGGAATCACCAAAGCAAATGTGTAAAGACCCGCATCCATACCTGGATCCACATCGTTATAGCCGATCATGGCGGGTGGGGTGAATTGCGGCGGATAGAACGCCGACGCGATGCGCAGTGAGAGCGCCGAGACATCCTCATCGACTATCGCAATGGGCGCATTGTGAAGCGTCTCCGGCATAGATGTGGCCGAGGTGTAAACAGAAGCGGTGAATACGTAGACGATAAGCACAAGCATGACTGGGTCACGCCACAGGCTCCATAGCTCTTTTATCCCCAGCTGGTAAATGTTGGCCAGATTTCTTGAGCGCATCTCAGCGTTCCTGCTTCTTGAGTAAAAAGACGGCCAACCCGAGAATGACCGGCACCGACAGCAACATGAACCATAAAGGCTCGGTAAGGTCAGCGAATCCCAAGGCTTTACTGAACACGCCTCGACTGATGGAGATCATGTGTGTCGCCGGGTAAATCTCGCCGATAAATTTGCTGGAGCCCTCAAGGGAAGAAACCGGATCAATCAATCCGGAAAATTGTGTCGCAGGTATCAGAGTGCCTATCATCGCAAAGAACATCGCCGCGATCTGACTCCGCGTAACTGCCGAGGCCAGCAGTCCCATGCCAGTTGAAGCGAAGGAAAAGATTAGTGCAGCCAGCGACAGAGTAAAAAAGCTGCCCTTGATTGGTACGCCGAAAACAGTGACTGCCAAAAGACTCATCAGCAAAAAGTTCACCATTGCCAAACCGACATAGGGAAGTTGCTTACCCAGCAGGAATTCAATGCGAGTGACTGGCGTTACGAAGAAATTGGTGATGGACCCCGTTTCTTTCTCACGCACCACGGCCAAGGCCGTCAGCATCGCCGGGAGCATAAGCAGCAAAAGAGGCAAAACTGCTGGGACCATAGCTGGAAGACTCTTGACATCCGGGTTGTAGCGAAAGCGAGTTTCGATGCCCGCATACCCTTGAACGGTGCCCGCTCCGTGCTCCCTCATCTGATCCTGCAGCCAATGCTGGTGTATTCCCTGAACGTAACCTCGAACCGTTTCCGCTCGGACCGGCATGGCGCCGTCTAGCCAGGCGCCAATTTGCACAGTTTCGCCGCGTAACACGTCCCGATGAAATCCAGAGGGGATTTCAACAGCTAATGATAGTTCTCCGCTGCGCATGCGGCGGTCCATATCCTCGTAGTCTAGAATCGGCGGCCGCTCAGTGAAATAACGCGACCCCGACAGATTCAACGTATAGCTGTGACTAAGCGTCGTCTGATCCCGATCAAGTACGGCATAGCGCAGATTCTCGACGTCCATCGTGATGCCGAAGCCGATGACAAACATCAATATCAGTGAACCGCCCAGAGCCAAAGTGGCGCGCACCGGATCCCTCCTTAATTCCAGCGCTTCCCGCCACAGGTAACTGAGCATGCGACGCAGACTGAAGAAACCGCTGTTGGAGGTGTGCTCACCGTTTCGGGTGGTGGGCGCAGCTGGTTCGATGGCCTGACCTTTCCTCAGCGACTGACCGGAGGGCGAGACTGTTTCACCACCGCCCTCGGCCTCAACGAGGTAGCCGATGAAGGCCTCCTCAAGGGATCTGGTGCCGCGCTTTTCCACCAGTCTGGCGGGAACATCGCTGTCGAGCACCTTTCCCGCGTGCATCATCGACATACGATCGCAGCGTTCAGCTTCGTTCATGAAGTGAGTAGAAATGAATACGGTAACCCCGTCACGCCGTGAAAGCTCAATGAGCAAACGCCAGAAGGCATCACGCGCCACGGGGTCAACACCCGAAGTCGGCTCATCCAGAATCAGCAGTTCCGGCTTGTGCACCATGGCAACAGCCAGAGACAAACGCTGGCGAATCCCCAGGGGTAGGCTTGCAGGCAGATTATCGAGTACAGCTTCCAAGCCGAAACGCTCAACCATCTCACCAACACGCCTGGGAATCTCTTCTTTCGGCACGTTGAACAGTTTGGCATGCAGCTCCAGGTTTTGGCGTACCGTGATCTCACTGTAAAGCGAGAATGCTTGCGACATATAGCCTACGCGATGACGGGTTTCGAGGTCATGGGGATCCACCTCGCGCCCAAACAGCCAGGCCCGCCCTTCGGTGGCTGCCAGTAATCCGGTCAACATTTTCATGGTTGTGGACTTTCCACAACCATTGGAGCCGAGAAAGCCGAAGATTTCGCCGCGTCGTATCCGGAAAGAAACCTTGTCAACGGCCACAAAGTCGCCGAAGCGCATGGTCAATCCCTTGGCCTCAATGGCAATGTCATCTGCATGCTCTTCAGGCAAAGGGGGAATGACCACCGATTCATACCCTTGCTTTTTCTCCTCAGGAAGCAGGCGGATAAAAGCCTCTTCCAGGGTAGAGCTGCTTACGCTGGCCAGTAAATCATTCGGCGTGCCCGTGGCGAGAACGTGACCATCGTCGATTGCAGCCAGCCAATCGAAGCGCTTGGCCTCATCCATATAGGCAGTGGCTACGATGACACTCATGTCTGGACGATCTGCCCGGATGCGATCAATCAGGTCCCAGAATTGTGCACGTGCGAGAGGGTCTACGCCCGTGGTTGGCTCATCCAGAATCAATAGATCCGGATCATGGATCAACGCGCAACACAGACCCAGCTTTTGCTTCATGCCACCTGAAAGCTTACCCGCCGGTCGCGTCAGAAACTTATATAAACCGGTAGCTCGGGTAAGCTCATCAATGCGTTGGCGACGTTCTGCTGCGCCATGCCCGAACAAGCGAGCAAAGAACTGCAGGTTTTCCTCAACCGAGAGTGTTGGGTAAAGATTCCGCCCAAGCCCTTGAGGCATATAGGCGATGCGAGGCCCTACCTGCTTTCGCTGGGTCTTGCTAGCCATATCTGCGCCCAACACGGCGACACAGCCTTCTTGGATGACGCGAACGCCAGCCAGTAATGCCAAAAGGCTGGACTTACCGACTCCATCCGGACCAATCAGGCCGGTCATTTGTCCTGCAGGAATCTCCAGGTCAATTCCATCCAGAGCCAGGACATCTCCATAACGTAAGCGTACCTGGTGAACGCTGGCAACGCTCGCGAACTGCGAGGACTGATTCATTTTTTACTCCGGCACGCGAAGGTCAAGACTTCCGGGCCATTCCACATCAGTATCAAGCCTGACCCATGCCACACCGGGCAGGCCTGTCTTGACCTGCCTGAGATGCTCATGCAGCAACTCTGGAGAGATTTGTGCTCGTACACGAAACATCAGCTTTTGTCGCTCGCTAGCAGTTTCTACAGTCTTGGGGGTGAACTGTGCAGCACTAGCCACATAGGAAATCGTCGCCGGAATAACGTAATCGGGCGCGGCGTCCAAAACGATACGCACTTCCGAGCCGATACCTACGCGACCAGCTACCGTTTCGGGCAGAAAAAAAGTCATGTAGACATCCGTCAGATCAATCAGATTCAGGACCCGCCCACCTGCTCCCAACACTTCGCCAGGTTCTGCCACTCGTATCTGAACACGACCATCACGTGGCGCTCGCAGCTCGCTATCCCGAATTTCTGCTTCGATGCGATCGATGGTGGCTGTGGCAGCGGATACGGTTGAACGCGCACCGACCAGTTGGGCTTTGGCCGCCTCAACGGCTGCGCGCGCGGCCGCCGCCTGAGCTTTCGCAACGGAGACTGCAGCACGGGCACCGCTGGCCTGCGCTCGATCATCGTCTAGCTGTTGTATGGATGCGGCCCCCTTTTCAGACAATGTCTGCGAACGTTTCAGGCGCCGCTGTGCTGCATCAAACTCTGACTCTCGCTGGTCAACAAAGGCCAGAGCCGCAACAACGTCAGCTTCACGCAGCGCCACCTGTGCTTGCGCCGCCGATACCATATGCATCGCCTGCTGGCGCATAGCCAAGGCTTCATTGCGCTGTGCTTCGAGCGTCTCCAACTGCATCTGGGCCAATGGTTGGCCAGCCTCTACAAAGTCTCCCTCCCGAACAAAAATGCCTTCAACGCGCCCGGGCAACTTTGTGGCAACGTCGATCTCGGTGGCTTCAATTCGACCATTACCACTGACGAAGCCTTCGCCGGGCCCTGTTTCGGAATAGTTCAACCAGCCCCACCATGCCATGGCAGCGACGCCAGCGGCGATACCAATGACCAGGAGCTTCTTAATTAAAGATGGAGAGGTAGTCATAAGTCGAGAGAGCCTTAGCGGGTTGGTTCAGAGGGTGAGGTGTAAGCGTCAAAACAGATCTATCCCTCAGCTAAAAAAACGACCATACGGACGTTTTTAAATTATACGGTATAATCCATACACTGGAAACACTTGCTGTGAGGCATTTGTGTTCAAATGATTGCGATGACGATAGCTTAAAACGGCCTATTGTCAGGCCACCGTTACTCATTACGTCGGTGAGGCCGTCGATGACAACTTTTGACTTTTGACTTTTGAAGAGAGACTTTCTATGGGATCCAAAAACAATAACGTGCCGGCGAAGCGCCGCTATTTATCCTCTGAAGCCAGAAAAGAAGAGATATTGGACGCGGCGCTAATAGAGTTTTCTGACCGGACCTACAATGCTGTGTCTATGGAGCAAATTGCAGAACGCGCCGACCTGTCCAAGGCGGGGATCTATGCTCACTTTAAAAGCAAGGAGGAAATTTTTCATGCCTTGCTCGGACGAACGACACGACAACTATGCGATTTCCAGGGCTGGCTTCCTGATGAAGATTTGTCTTTGTCTGAGTTCATAGATGTTTACCTTGAACGCCTCTACGCAACCTTTGACTCTCCCGCAACCATATCAATCTACCGGCTACTACTGGCAGAAAGCGCCAGAGCGCCGGATCTTGTGCAACGGTGGCACAATGAAATTGCGCGCGGCTTAAGAGATAGATCGCAATCCATCATCCAACATCAGATACGCCGAGGCATTGTTCGCCCGAGCGTCTTGACAGAACACTTTTTCCCACTTGCACTGGCTCCCGCGCTATTGTGGATCAACTCGTCAATGCTATCCCAGGGAAACCCATCTATATCGCTCAAGGATTTAAAGGAAACGCATCGACGGCTCTTGTATGAGCTTATGCAGCCGAGGTGTGCTGAGTAGTTCACAGAATCAGCTTTCTCAGACAATGAGCAGGCTTCGTCGCACGGGTTTCATTCGGCATCGCGGTCGCGCCTCTATTGATTTGGCAGGGAATGAATGATAGGGCCGTCGCATCATCGGGTGTGGGTAGATGATCTAGCCGGTCTACTAGAAGCGAGGATCACCGGCAAAAAGGTGTACCTGAAAAATGTCCGGAACTTCGAATGGCGAAAAGAGACCGATTACACCATGCACAGGGAGAGTCGCACATATGACCTGGACTATCTGCACAGCGCAGACCTCGTGCCGTCCCCGCACATTGCTCATACGTTGATTTCTTTCGGCTTTGACAACGGTGGGCGGATAGTGTTTTCTCTGGAAATACACAGGAAGAATCACGATACTTTTTCTACATTGAGAGGTTTCTTCCGTCGATTCGAGCAGGTCTTGATTGCAGCCGATGAACGCGATTTTTTGAGTACCCGCAGTAATTTTTGGGGCGAAGATGTTTACCTCTATCGATTGCGGACGAGTCAGGCGAATCTTCGCACTTTGTTTCTGGAGTACTTGCACGAAGTCGATGCACTTCAGCACACGCCACGTGTCTACAACAGGGTGACCAGTAATTGCATTACAATCTTCTTCATGTTGGCTCAACTCATCGCTCCAACCTTGCCTCTCGACTATCGCCTGCTACTGTCGGGGTATTTTGCGGAATACATTTACGATCTTCATGGATTGACTTCCGGCTACCGTTACCCGGAACTGCAGGCGCTTGGGTACATCAACGAACCCGCACTAGCCGCTGACGAAAAAAACGACGATTTTTCAAAGACGATTCAGAGGGGCGTTCCTGGCGTTTTTGTTGAAGGTACACCTCCATGATGCTTCGTCAACCATACAGATCACTGGCATTACTCGCGATTATTTCGTCATTGTTAGGTGGCTGCTCCATTTTGCGGGAGCTTAGTCCGGCGATTGAAACCAACACCCTGGATCCCGGCGAGTTCTTCCAGCTCAGGCGCAGCGATATCCTGACTCGCGGCGCGCTCAGTAATGCCACCCTTCAGACCATTAAAGTAGCTGGTCTGGATGACGAATGTGCGATTCCAATTTCATCAAGCTGCGTCGATGCGCTTAGCGGGGTAGGCGACATTTCAGTAGACAACCAACTGGCAGCACTATCTGAGCTGTGGTTGGCACGAGCGCAAATGATGAGTCCTGGCTCCGAGCAATTGGCCGCTTTACTTGAGGTTGTCCGCTATGCTTATGCCTACCTTTTCTTTGGCAATCGCCAGCCCGGGGAGCGAGCTTTTGAGTATCGACAGACCCAGATACAGGACTGGTACAACTATGCCGTCGCACGGGTTGCCACGGGAATGTTCGAAACCCGAGAGCAAAGATCTGGTCATGAGTCTACCTCTGGCCCACGGCAAATAGCTGGCTGGGCAATACACCTTGAAACAGATGCCCCCCTCCTCTCAGCCATTAGGCCGCTTCCAACTGAGCTATTGCCAGCCTCGTCTTTATCCTTTCGTGGCCTGCGTAGTGTATATAGACAAGATGGCATTGGCGCTGAAATGGTGGCAGTTATGCCGGATGGGCCTCTGATTGAAACACTCTCGCATAGTGCTAACCAGCAACCGAACCGTCAGAGAGAGCTGCCGTCATGGAGCGCGATGCCCACCCCCTCCATAACGATTACGCTGCGCCCCGACGGCGAAGACCTGCAAAATGTGCTGCACACCCAGCAAGCCTATCTGACAGTTCACGATCCCTATATAGAGTCGGCCATCATGATACAGGGACAGCGGATACCGTTGGCCGCCAATTTTACAGCAGGCTATGGGCTGTGGCTGGCGCGTTCAGATTTTCGCCGACAGTCGCTTAGAAGTCTATTTGGTCGCAAAGGCAGTATTGACCGCCCCCATGTTTATCTGATGCAGCAATATGACCCACACAAACGAATCATCGTCATGCTGCATGGACTAGCAAGCAGTCCTGAAGCCTGGGTGGACCTCGCCAACGAAGTTCTGGGTGATGAAACTTTGCGTCAGCATTTCCAAATCTGGCAGATTTATTACCCCACCAATTTGCCGATTGCATTAAACCACGCTGCAATTCGCAAAGCCCTCAGTGATGCGCTCGCACATTTTGATCCGTCGGGCCAGGCGCCGGCGTCCTCGGGCCTCGTTCTGGTAGGCCATAGCATGGGCGGCGTTCTTGCGAGGCTGATGGTTTCATCAACCGATCAGTCGCTAGTCAAACTGGCAGAGAATCGCAGCCATTTTTCGCCGCAGCAGATCAAACGCATTGAGCCGATACTGCGCTTCGAGCCCTTTCCTTTTGTTAACAGAGTCATCTTTCTATCAACTCCACACCGAGGCACAAAAGTCGCGGCGGGACCTTTTGCGCGCTGGATGGCGGGCCTGATTCGATTCCCCGTTACAGTGCTCGAGGAACTCACCCACATACTGGCACCCCGCGCAGCAGCCGTTGATAGGAAGGGAAAGCTGCCGGACTTATCTAACAGCTTAGACAACCTGAGTGAAAAGGATCCTTTCATCAGAACAGCTGCAGACCTTCCGATTTCTCCCCATGTACGCTATCACTCGATCGTGGCTCGCTCCGATCCCGACATGGCTCTCGCCGATTCTGACGATGGCCTTGTACCATACCGCAGCGCTCACCTTCCCGGCGCTTACTCAGAAAAAGTCATTATTTCAGGCCACAGTGTACAGAAAACCGCGGGCGCCATTCTGGAAATCAAACGCATTCTAAAAGAAGACATAGCCGAGCAAGGACCAAGCCAACCCTAACTAATTGTTCGAAAAAGACGTCAAGCATCCGACTCACGGCATCTCTTGATGCTTTTATCATGTTCCGCCTTTGCTTAACGCACGATGGCAAATCCAATCCGAACCTGAAGGTCCTGTTTTCGATTATAGGTTTCGAGTGTTTCGCCATAGCCCTTAAATGCCCGCAGAAACAGGTAGCCGCCCGTTCGTTCGAAAATGCGTTTGCGGATCGGGTACGACAGATCGAGTTGAATGGTGGTTCTGCCGTTGTCGCCCAGCCGGTATAAAGAAGAAATCAGCAGGCTGTCCTCAGTCCCCACTCGAAGAATCAGGTCAGAGTAGCCGCGATAATCTGCAATATCATCGTTTTCAGAGCCCTTTGCCAGATACCCGACAAACTTGGGAGCGATAGTCCATTGCTTACCAAATAGCTCGCTACTCCATGCCGGCATTAAAAATAATGTATCAATGCTGCGTGACCGATCTTCGTCCTGACCATTCGACGCATGCTCATAACCTACCCTCAATAATCGCGCGCCGAATGGGTTGGACTGTGAACGAAACTCCCAGAATACGCTGGGCCTGTATGTGGAGTCCTCGAACGGCGCTGACTCCTCACTAAGATTCCAGAGAGAGGTCTGGGTGTAGGCAACATGGAGGTCTTCGAGCCAGCCCGCACGGTCCACAACAAAACCATCCTCGGCAAAAACGCGGTACTTAAAGCTCAGTTGGAATTCTGCTGTTGTATCGTCATCTTTCCCTACTACGAAGAACATTGGTTCGTTAATCGTCAGTGCAGGCTCTTTAATTGACTCAGCCGTAGAGATGTTGCCGGTGGATCGACTCGGTGTCGAATCGTTCGCCTCTAGCGTTAGAGGCATTAGAAAAGCAAGGATGACAAACGTTCGATAATTCAAAATATACTCCAGAGTCTCAGGTGTCCGCCCGATACGCCCCAAACTAACACTCCTGCTGATCAAGAAGTTTCGAAGCAACCAGAGTATTCGTTGGTTTAACGCCGGGCTCCCAGTGCCCTTGTCTGCTTCTCGCTGCGGGTGATCCAGAGCTCCGCGCGGTCCCCTTAACGCTCACAACAAAACAAACGACTGGACGGTTGTTTTTATTCTACGCTAGACTGCATGCACTGCAAATGACCGTTTTACTAACGATTTAAGTTTTGCGATTAAAGCAACATATTTTCATGTGAACACCACTGAGAAGCTTGAGGCAGGTTCATTAATCAAATGCCTTGGAGAGAAGTAACTAGTGCTGACCGAGACAGATTCACCGGACGAGCAGGCCACCCTTTCTCCACCGGCTCCTGGGAATGACTTTGCACGCGGCTCTTACCAAGTGACGTCGCATAACGACGACTTGCTGAAGCTGATGCTTTTGAACAGCTCGCGGAAAACTGCAGGGCGCGAAAGGCCCGGTAGCATAAAACTGAGATGACCCTGAGCAACATTGAACCTGATCAATTGTTGTACTTGCTATCGGGTTTAAACGTGAATGGACGAATGCACCATTGAAAAGCCGTAGTGTAAAGGAGATCGCACATGAACAATGACAAGCTTCCTTCTTCGAATCCCGAAGAAGATCTGGCAACCCGTTTTCCCACGGCGTATACCATTCTGTTTTTTCTCATCATTCTGGTTGCCGCTCTGACCTGGATTGTTCCGGCAGGGCAGTACGAGCGCTCGATGAATGAAGAGGTCGGTCGGGAAGTGGCGGTTCCCGGCACCTATCAGACTGTTGATCCAAACCCGCAGGGTTTTGTCGACGTGATGCTTGCGCCCACGGCAGGCTTCTATGATCCCGACAGTTACGTGGCCAATGCCATTGATGTGGCCCTTTTCGTACTGTTCCTTGGTGGCTTCCTGGGCGTGATGAACGCTACCGGCGCCATCGACACCGGCATACGCAGCGCCATGCACCGGCTGGAGGGCCGGGAGATATGGATGATTCCGATACTTATGACCCTGTTCGCGCTGGGCGGTACAACCTATGGCATGGCCGAGGAGACCCTGGCGTTCTATGCCATTCTGATTCCCGTGATCATCTCGGCGGGGTATGACGCTGTGACCGGGGTGGCCATCATTCTCGTGGGCGCCGGTATCGGCGTGCTGGGCTCTACCATCAACCCGTTTGCCACGGTGATTGCTGCGAACGCCGCCAACACTCCCTTTACTGACGGCATCGGGCTGCGATTTGTGCTTCTCATCGGTGGCCTTATTATCTGTGCCGCCTACGTCATGCGCTATGCCCATCGGGTCAAGGCGGACCCGTCACTCTCGGTGGTTGCCAAGCAGAGAGACGCCCATCGAAAGCTTTTCCTCCAGGGCCACGATGAGCTGGAAAACTTTGACCTCACAGGCACCCAGAAAATTGCCCTGACCATCTTCGCCCTGACCTTCGTCGTGATGATCTGGGGCGTGTCGTCCCAGGGCTGGTGGATGGCCCAGATGGGCTCGCTGTTCTTCGGGGCCGCCATCGTGATTGGACTGATCGCCCGGCTGGGTGAGAAAAAGCTGACCGGCAGCTTTGTTGACGGCGCTCGCGACCTGCTCGGTGTTGCCCTGGTGGTGGGCCTGGCCCGGGGCATTGTGGTGGTCATGGAACAAGGCATGATTGCCGATACCATCCTGCACAGCGCCGAAAACACACTTGGCGGGCTACCCGAGCTGACGTTTATCAACCTGATGTTCTGGATAGAAGTGGGCATGAGTTTCTTTGTGCCGTCCTCATCCGGCCTGGCCGTGCTTTCGATGCCAATCCTTGCACCCCTGGCGGACTTCGCCAACGTGGGGCGTGATCTGGTGGTCACCGCCTACCAGTCAGCCAATGGGCTGGTGAACCTGATCAACCCGACCTTTGCCGTGGTGGTCGGCGGCCTAGCGATCGGCCGCGTGTCCTATGACCGCTGGCTGGCCTTCATCTGGCCCCTGCTACTGATCCTCACCGTGTTCATCACGGTGGTGATCAGTGTCGGCGCGTTTCTGTAAGCTTCTCCAAAACCCCAGGCAAAGGAGCATGCGATATGGCTGAACATACCCTTGGCGTTCATTCCGAAACCGGCACCCTGCGGCAGGTGATCGTCTGCCGCCCCGGACTGGCACACCGGAGGCTGACACCCTCCAATTGCGATGCACTGCTGTTTGACGACGTATTCTGGGTCAAGCAGGCCCAAAAAGACCACGACGTATTCGCCGGGCTGATGCGTGCCCGGGGCGTGGAAGTGCTGGACGTTAACGAACTGCTGGCCGAGACCCTGGACATCCCCGAGGCACGGGCCTGGATTCTGGACAACCGCATTACCTGGAACCATATCGGCGTGGGCATGGTTTCCGACCTTCGCGCCTGGATGGACGAGCTTCCCGGCCAATTCCTGGCGGAGTTCCTGATCGGCGGGCTGGAAGTGGGCAACCTGCCTTTCAACCCCACGGGCCTGTTTGGGAACCATCTGGGGCCTCACGGATTTGTGCTGCCACCACTACCCAACTTCCTGTTCACCCGGGACAACAGCGCTTGGATCTACGGCGGTGTCACCCTGAACCCCATGTACTGGGCCGCACGCAAACCGGAAACGCTGTTGATGAGCGCCATCTACCGGTTCCACCCAGCGTTCGCTGGCAAGGTCAATGTGCATTGGGGCGATCCTCTTGTGGACCATGCGCTCGCAACCCTGGAAGGGGGAGACATTATGCCGGTGGGTAATGGCACGGTGCTGGTGGGGATGGGGGAACGATCCTCTCCGCAAGCCATCGGCCAGTTAGCCAGGGCCCTTTTTACGAACGGTGCCGCTGAGCGGGTGATTGCCTGCCAAATCCCCAAGACCCGTTCAGCCATGCATCTGGACACGGTGTTTACCTTCTGTGGCGGCAATGTGGTCACCACCTTCAAGGAGGTCGCCGACCAGACAGTCTGCTACGACCTGCGCCCCGGCAGGGACGGCAAACACCTCTCGTTCCAGCAGGCCCCCCGGCCGCTGTTTGATGTGGTTGCGGACGTACTGGGTTATCCCTCACTGGAGGTGGTTGCCACCGGTGGCGATACCCCTGCGGAGCGGGAACGGGAGCAATGGAACGATGGCAATAACGTACTGGCCCTGAGTCCCGGCGTGGTGATCGGTTACGACCGCAACGACGACACCAATGCCGCCCTGGAAGCCGCCGGCATAGAAGTGCTTGCCATCCCCGGTGCGGAGCTTGGCCGTGGCCGGGGCGGTGGGCGCTGCATGAGTTGCCCGACCATTCGAGACGCCGTTTAACAGGGAAGGAGTAACACCATGGCTTTCAATCTCAAGAACCGGCATTTCCTGACCCTGCGGGACTTCACTCCCCGGGAAATCAGCTTTTTGCTGAAACTTTCCGCTGACCTGAAAACCGCCAAGTACGCCGGCACCGAAGTGCCACAGCTACAGGGCAAGGACATTGCGCTGATCTTTGAAAAGAACTCCACCCGAACCCGGGTGGGTTTCGAGGTTGCGGCGTTTGACCAGGGTGCCCGGGTAACCTATCTGGGGCCGACGGGCACCCATATCGGCCACAAGGAATCCGTCAAGGACACCGCCCGTGTGCTGGGCCGCGTTTACGATGCCATTGAATACCGGGGATTCGGCCAGGCGATCGTTGAGGAACTGGCGCACTATGCGGATGTGCCGGTCTACAACGGCCTGACCAACGAGTTCCACCCGACCCAGATACTGGCGGACTTCCTGACCATGCAGGAGAACGTGGAAAAGCCCCTGCGGGACGTGGCGTTTGTGTTCATCGGCGACGCTGCCAACAACATGGGCGACAGCCTGCTGATCGGCGGCGCCAAGATGGGCATGGACGTGCGTCTTTGCGCCCCCGCAGCGTGCTGGCCAAGCGAGGCCATCCAGAAGGAAGCCCGAGCGATCGCCACTGATACCGGAGCGCGGATCATGATCACGGAGGACATCGATACCGCCGTGGCGGGCGTGGATTTTGTCTACACCGATGTTTGGGTATCCATGGGCGAACCCAAGGAGAAGTGGGCAGAGCGCATCAAACTCTTGCAACCCTATCAGGTCAATGCCGCCGTGATGGAAAACACCGGCAACCCACGGGTCAGGTTCATGCATTGCCTGCCAGCCTTCCACAATGCCGACACCACCGTGGGCAGGGAGATACAGGCAGAGTTCGGCATCGACGCCATGGAAGTCACCGAAGAGGTCTTCGAAAGCTCAGCCTCCATCGTGTTTGATCAGGCGGAAAACCGGATGCACACCATCAAGGCGGTGCTCGTTGCAACTCTTGGAAGCTGAGGCAAGGAGCGCGATATGCTTGTAGTAGCAGCTCTTGGTGGTAATGCCCTATTGCAGCGAGGGGAGCCTCTGACTGCCGAGGCCCAGCGGGCCAACGTAAAAGTTGCCGCCAAATCACTCGCCGAAATCGTCCGCGCTGGCCATCAGTTGGTCATCACTCATGGCAACGGTCCGCAGGTAGGCTTGCTGGCGCTTCAGGGCGCCGCCTATAAGCCGGATGAAGCTTATCCGCTGGATGTATTGGGCGCTGAAACCGAGGGCATGATCGGCTACATGATCGAACAGGAGCTAGAAAACGCCCTCGATCATGACAGGCCTGTGGCCACCCTGCTAACACAGGTACTGGTGGACAGGTATGACCCAGCCTTCAGTAACCCCACTAAGTTTGTCGGCCCGGTTTACAACAGGCAAGAAGCCGAAGCCAAAGTCGAAATCGCCGGCTGGCGCATTGCCCGGGATGGGGACAAGTGGCGGAGGGTGGTACCCTCGCCGCGCCCTCTGGAAATTCCGGATATGCGGGTGCTCCAACTGCTGCTGGATCAGGGCATTGTAGTGATCTGCGCCGGAGGCGGTGGCATTCCGGTTCTTCGGCGGGACGACGGCAGCCTGGTCGGCGTGGAAGCTGTGATCGACAAGGATGCCGCCAGCGCCCTACTTGCCCGACATCTCCGTGCCGACGCATTGTTATTGCTCACCGATGTAGATGCAGTCTACAGCGATTACGGTTCGTTCACTGCCGCGCCCATTTACGAACTTACTGTCGCAGAAGCGAAAGCCCTGAACCTGCCCGAAGGTTCAATGGGGCCCAAACTCACAGCGGCGATCAATTTCGTCGAAGGTGGCGGTGTTTGTGGCATAGGCAGACTCAACGATTCCTTGGCAATTCTCAATGGGAGGTCTGGCACAAAAGTCGTAAGTGGTTACGACGAGCAAGCGAAACTCTGGTAATTCGAATCGCTGGATCCGTATTCAAATTTATGCCTACTGAATTGGGGACATCCAGACCATGAATAACAGTCCCGGCTGGGTCTTTTACGCATCGCTGTTGCTGCTAACTATTTTTGTCGTTATTGGGATTATTTTTCCAGCGGAACTTACAACTTGGGCCGACGTAGGTCTCGAATTCACGACCGTGCACTTCGGCTGGCTTTACCTGTTTGCCACCACTGGCTTTCTCGTCTTCTGCATTGCCGTAGCGGTCAGTGACTATGGACATATCCGTCTAGGCGCGGACGGTGAGGCTCCGGAATTTTCCTACTTAGCCTGGTTGGGTATGATTTTTTCCTCGGGCATGGGGGTCGGCCTTGTCTTCTGGGCCGTAGCAGAACCAATGAGTCACTATATGGCACCTCCCCTGGGTGGTGCGGAGCCTGAAAGCCCGGAAGCAGCGAGCCTCGCCATGCGTTATGCCCTATTTCATTGGGGCTTTCATCAGTGGGCGAACTTCGCAATCGTTGGGTTGGCTATTGCCTACGTACGGTTTCGAATGCAACGCCCGGGCTTGATCAGCGAGACCTTCCGCTCATCAATCGGTCACCACGTGGATGGTGGCATCGGACATGGCATCAATATCCTGGCCGTTGTTTCGACAGTGTTTGGTGTTGCGACGACATTGGGGCTCGGGGTTATCCAGATAAATAGCGGGTTGGTATACGTGGGCGACATTGGTTTTGGAGCCGATCAGCAACTTTTCATTCTCGGCCTGATCGCTGTCGTTTTCCTACTCTGCGCCTTAGTTCCACTGGAAAGTGGCGTGCGCTACGTCAGCGACGCCAATATGGCGCTAGCCGCTTTCCTGCTCATCTACGTATTTTTCTTTGGCCCCACCGACTTCATTACCGCAGCCATGACCAACGCTATCGGCGACTATTTCGCCAATGTGATGGGTATGAGTTTGGTAATGACGCCCTATACTGGCGACGATTGGGTCGAGCGTTGGACCATATTCTACTGGGCATGGGGACTTTCCTGGGCTCCATTTGTAGGCAGTTTCATCGCACGAATCTCCAGGGGCAGAACCATCCGTGAGTTCGTCCTCGGCGTGATTGGAACACCTGTACTACTGAGTACTTTGTGGTTTTCCACTTTCGGCGGCTCAGCGCTTTACTTCGAACTCTTTGAAGGTGCCGCTCTTGGCGAAGCTGTTAGCAAAGAGATGAGCTCTGCTCTCTTCGCCACCTTGGATTTCCTGCCGGGTGCAAACATAATCAGTATCCTCATGCTGGTATTGATCGTGTTATTCGTCATCACCTCAGCCAACTCAGCAACCTTTGTACTTGGAATGTTCACCAGCAAGGGGGTACTTACCCCGAAAAACTGGCTGCGGATAGTCTGGGGCCTGGTGCAAGTCATGGTTGCAGGGGTGCTGCTAATTAGCGGCGGTCTGGCTGCACTCCAGACGATTTCAATTTTGGCTGCGTTTCCGTTCATGGTGCTGATGATATTCATGGCGATATCCCTTCTAAAATCATTACGCGATGAGCAGCGACAGATAGAACTCCATGAGGCCCTTACCCGTGGACGCATCATGCGGTTGCTGGAGGAACATGATAAGAGGCAAGCCCATCAAATAGATGAAGAAGGGTTTATTAGGTCCAAACTTGAAGATCATGAGAGTGGTTAATCACCCTACCCAGAATTTAGGTCCACGTAAAACTGGAAAACCCGGCATGATAGAGCCCTGAACGGGAGATCATGCCATGTGGCGATCCCGTTAAACCGAAGAACAGATTTCCTTCGCCCATTTTCAGTCTTGAATATAGGTACCCTTCCGGTGCTCAAAAGCGCCACGCTGCAGAAACAGTTCCGAAAGAAAGGGCATCCTTATTGGTTTCATCCTGGCTAGTGGTTGCCCTGAGTGTTATAGCTAGTTGGAACCCCGGGGCGTGCCAGCCTATCCCTATTCCGGCCAGTCCGACCAGCAGACGTTGATCATAGTCATATCGGCCTGACTGTTTCTCCAGGTAGGTGTAAGGTACCACTTCAACTCCCGCACCGATAAAGGCCGCCCATCCCGGCCCTGGCGAATCCAGGGAGCCTGGCAAACCAATCGTAGACGACGCGCCGGCATAGTCGGGGATGAGGTTGGCGGGGAGGTTCGTGCCGATTCGCCATGACACCCCCAACTCCCCACTGCTGATAAAATTCGACAGCTTTCCTCCGGACATCCAGGACATTTCCTGGGATAGGCTATTGGCCATTTTTTTTCGGAAAAGCCTGCGTGCGTGAAAGGCGTGAATCTCGCCAATCACATCGGTACCGAGTTGGTTGTCCCAGCCGTTCGGTCTGGTGCTACCGGTAAACTTATGGACCCAGGATTGGGTTGCCTTGGCACCGGAATCGGGCCCAATAATACCGATCGCCAGGCCAAAGCCTGTCAGTGATCGCGCGCTCCAGCTCCACAGTGTCCCCGAACCCGAGAGATAGCCGGCGTAGGGAAGATCTTCGTACACCGGGCCGGTCGCCTGAATATTCTCAGGGGTGACCATAAGCTGGGTCAGGCTCAAGGTAAGTGTGTGGGAGTTGCCGTTTCGGCCGATGACGGGTAACCAGTCCAATCTGTCCTTGGCAATGTGGGACAGGCACATATCGCAGTCTCTGCCATTCTCAGCGGTTGGGCCAAGGTAGGACAGCCGGAGACCGTTTGTATACCCTTTGTCTGTGCCTGTCAGAAGGTCGTTGTCCCAGGAAATGCTCAGGGCTCCGGGGCTTGCAACGGCAATGGTAGGGAAGAACACACAAAGAAAACGGATCAGTTTCAAGAATGGTTCATCCCCTTTGGAGTGGGCACCTTCGTCGGTGAAAGCGCCGGCCCGCAGATGCGGACCGGCGAGGAGACGGTCAATTGCTCATCAGCCTGGCTCACGAACGTCGGCCCGGGGTTGTTGCTTTTGGCGCTTTGCCCGCAGCCAGTCGGAAAAATCCTCAACCAACTTGTAGAACAGCGGCACAAAGAACAGCGCGAGGGTGCTGGCTGCAATCATACCGCCGACGACCACCGTACCAATCTCCTGGCGGCTGGCCGCACCTGCACCGGAACTGAATGCCAGCGGCAGGGTGCCAACAATGAATGTCAATGCGGTCATCATAATGGCCCGGAAACGCTGCCTGGCCGCAGCACTGGCGGCGTCTGCCGAAGACATTCCGGTAGCACGGTTCTGGGCTGCAAACTCCACGATCAGGATGGCGTTCTTGGCGGCCAGGCCAATCAGCACCAGCAAGCCGACCTGGAAGTAGATGTCGTTGGGAAAGCCCCGCAACATGGCGGCCAGAATCGCACCGAAAACGCCGAACGGTACGGCGGTGGCCACGGCTATCGGTAATCCCCAGCGCTCATACTGTGCGGCCAGAATCAGGAACACCAGCAGCAAGCCCATACCGAACGCCACTACACCGGACGATGCCGAATCCTGAAGCTGGAAGGCTTCACCGGTCCAGCCAAGCAGGGTGTTGCGATCAAACACCTCATCACCGATCTCCTGCAGGGCCGCCAGTGCGTCGCCTGTAGTAAAGCCTGGCCCCGGATCTGCCAGAAGTTTTGCGGCGGGATAGACATTGAAGCGATTGAGGATGTCAGGGCCACTGGAGCGCTCAAGGTTGATCAGGGAGCTCAGGGGAATCATCTCGCCATAATCCGAACGTACAAACACCTTGCGCAAGTCGTCCGGGTGGCTACGGAACTGGCCTTCCGACTGCAGGGTTACCTGCCAGTTACGACCCTGAAGGGTGAAATCGTTCACGTAGAGGCCGCCGAAAGTACTCTGCATGGTGGTAAAAATCTGATCGACCGGTACGCCCGTGGCCTGCGCCTTCTCCCGGTCGACATCGGCTCGGTATTTGGGAATTTCGGTATCCAGAGTCACCCTCACATTCTGTAGTTCCGGGCGCTCATTGGCCTTGCGGATAAATTCGTCGGCAATGGCCTTTATCTCGTCTGGCGTCCTGCCGCCACGGGCCTGAATATAGCCTTCCACGCCCCCTGTGGTTGAGAGCCCTTGTATCGGGGGTGGTGTAAAGGCCATGACCGAGGCTTCCGGCATCGTTACGCCGATACCCATGATCTGTTCCGCCACGCTGGCGGCATCCTCGCCCTTGCCGGTGCGTTCCGCCCAGTCTTCCAGAGTTACAAACGCAACGCCGGTGTTGGTTCTCAGTGCGCTGGATATGATGTCGAAGCCCGAAAAGGCCACGACATCGCGCACTTCCGGCACGTCCATCATGCGTTCCACCAGATCATCGCGGGCATCTGACGTGCGGCTCAGCGACGACACCGGAGGTAGCGAATAAGCGGTAAGCACGAAGCCCTGGTCTTCCTGGGGAACGAGGCCGGACGGCATCCGGTCAATCAGCAGCACGACTCCACCAATCATGGCCGCAAACAGCAGAACCCCTGCCACCGCATGACGAAGCATCCAGTCGACGACGGCACAGAATCCCTCGGTTATCCGGTTGAATCCGGCATCAAACCAGCGGAATGGCGCCCATTGTTTATCGGATTCTCCACCGAGCAGCAGCGCGCACATCGCCGGTGTCAGTGTGAGGGCAACGATGCCCGAAATCACCACGGATACCGCAATGGTAATGGCAAACTGGCGATACAGTTCACCGCTCAACCCACCAAGGAAGGCAACGGGTGCGAACACCGCCACCAGCACCAAAGTGGAGGAAATTACCGCTCCAGACACCTGCTGAATGGTTGTCACTGCGGCATCGTAGGCCGATAGTCCCTCTTCTTTCATCAGCCGTTCGGCGTTTTCCATGATAATGATGGCGTTATCCACCACCACACCGATGGCCAGTATTAACCCGAACAGAGTCAGCAGGTTAACGGAGAACCCCATGGCCTGCATGCCGGCAAAGGTGCCGATCAGCGAGACCGGAATGGCCACCAGCGGTATCAGAGTCGCCCGCAAATGCTGCAGGAACAGGAAGGTCACCACTACAACCAGCAGGATGGCGATGATAAACGTGGCAATGACCTCCTGAATGGAAATGTCGATAAACCGGGTAGTGTCGTAGGGCACATCGTATTCCAGTCCTTCGGGAAAACGCTCGCTGATTTCCTTCATTGCCTCATTCACGGCATCCGCTGCATCCAAAGCGTTGGCCCCCGGTTGCAGATAGATTCCCATGGGTACCGTATTGTCACCATTGTAAACCGCAGCGAAGTCGTAATTCTGGGCGCCGAGCTCTATTCGAGCCACATCCTTGAGCCGCAGGGAAGCGCCTTCTTCATCGCTGCGCAGAATGACTTCGCCGAATTCCTCCGGGCTTGTCAGTCGCCCCGGCGCGGACACACTGAACGTGAATGCCTGGCCCTCCGGCGCGGGCTCGGCCCCGATCCGGCCAGCGGCAAACTGGGCATTCTGAGCCCGCAAAGATGCCGCCACATCAGCCGGTGTCAGCCCGTACTGGGCCAGCTTGTCCGGGCGCAGCCACACCCGCATGGAATAATCCTGGGCGCCAAACAGAGACGCGTCACCAATGCCGGGCAGGCGAACCAATTCGTCCAATACGTTCAGCAGGGCATAATTGGAAATCTCCACCACATCCATGCTTTCATCCGGTGAAGACAGGGTTATGACCTGAAGGATGGAAGTGGACCGGGCCTCGACTGTCAGCCCCTGGTCACGTACCGTTTGAGGCAGTCTGGCCAGGGCCTGTTGCACCCGGTTGTTGACGTTGATGGTGGCCTGGTCCGGGTCGGTGCCGATTTCAAACGACACCGTGAGACTGAAACTGCCGGAGTCGGTGCTATTGGACTCCATGTAGATCATGTCGTCGACACCGTTGATTTCCTGCTCCAGCGGTGCCACCACGCTGTCTGAAATAACGTCCGCGCTCGCGCCCTGGTAGCGACCATCAACGACCACCTGGGGCGGCACTACATTGGGATACTGCTCCACGGGCAGCCCCAGTAATGAAATGGTCCCGGCAATGACAATGATAATCGAGACAACCGATGCGAAAATCGGGCGGTCAATGAAGGTGCGCAGCATTATTCTGCCTCCCCGCCGTCATCGCCGGTTTCTACTTCGGTGCCGTCCCTGAGATCGACCAGGCCGCTGACAATGAGAGTTTCATCGGCTTTCAGACCTTCCAGTATCACCTGGCGGCCCTCGACAACCGGCCCCAGACGAACCGGGCGTGCGCGGGCCTTGCTCTCGTCGTCAACGACGAAAATCTGAGGCCCTTCCGAGCCTTCGGTTATCGCTTTTTCCGGCACCGTTACAACGTTCTCCAGGGTCTGCAGCTGAACTCTTACCCGCACAAACTGCCCGGGGATAATCTGGTTTTCGGGATTTTGGAACACTGCCCGTGCAGAGACGGTACCCGTGCGGGAGTCCAGGGTGGACGCGGTGAAGTCGACCTTGCCGGTGCGGTCATACTCCTGCCCATTCGCCATAATTAGCGTAGCGTCCACGTCTTCAGCACTGGCAGCATCCGTCATAGCATCACGGGCAGTGCGTTGTATCGCGGCATCACCTTCAGGCAACGCAAACCGGACATGCACCGGATTCTGCTGCACGATAGTGGTCAGGAGCGTTCCCTGATTTACCAGACTCCCTTCCGGCAGATCTTCGAGGCTGGTAACGCCATCGACGGGGGCCCTGACATCGGTGTAGCCCAGATTCAGCTCGGCTTCGGTAACGCCTGCCTCTGCGACCGCCAGATTTGCCTGAGCCAGTTCCAGGGCAGACCGAGCCGAATCCCGGTCACGTTCACTAACGGCATTGCGTTCATACAATGAGGAGATGCGATTCCATTCCCGCTCGGCCTGGCGCAAATCGGCCTCGGCCACCTGGCGTTGCGCCCTGGCACCCTGCAGTGCGGCTTCAGAGGGCTTCGGATCAATGCGAAACAAGGAATCACCCTCACTGACCACCTGACCCTCCTGGTATAGGCGCTCCTCGAGGATACCCTGGATACGAGCTCTGACCTCCACCTCCCGGGCCCCCCGGGCACGACCTGCGTAGTCCTGTCTTACGTCCACGTCCCGGGTTTCTGCCGTTTCGACGGTAACACGTTGGGCAGGCTGTCCGCCTTGCCCCACGCTGTCTTCGGTAGGCTCAATCTCCGCCTCGCTACAGGCTGCAAGCCCCACAAACAGCATTAATAGCAGCGATTTTAAGAGCAGATTTGGACTATATGTTGAAGCAAATCGGGGGGGCATGAGGGTGTCTCCTGGGTTGTCGGCCGGAAGTGATCTAACGTGGAATGAACAAAATAATACATACAGTCATGGATGTATGCAAAAAAATTTGGCATATTAGGGATTCCAGTCAGTGAGTAAGCAGAAGCCTCCCGTAAGGATTCCGTTATGGCCCGAAAAACAAAAGCAGAAGCAGAAGCCACGCGCCAGAGTATTCTGGACGCCGCTGAACAGGTGTTCATTTCACACGGAGTTGCTCGAACCTCGCTCGAAGAGGTCGCCCGCACCGCCCAGGTCACCCGAGGCGCTGTCTATTGGCATTTCAGAAATAAATCCGACCTGTTCGAGGCCATGCTGGAACGCGTTCGGCTACCGATGACGGAGATGGTGGAAAACGTGACCAGTGAGACCACCAGCTGCCTGGAGGACCTGCGAAAACTCTGCCTGCATGGGCTGAGAACGCTGGCCGAAGATAAGCGGCACTTCCGGGTCTACAAAATTCTTTTCCATCACACCGAGTCTGAGAGGTCCCTGCGTGCCCAGGACAAGTTAGCTTCAGAGGCCATCGATAAGGTGACCAGGTTCTTTGAGAGCCACCCGTGCCATGAGTCGCTGACACCCCGAAAGGCGGCCCGGTCCCTGCACGTTCAAATGCTCGGAATTTACTACGACTGGCTGAGAAACCCGGAAGCCTATGACCTTCGGGAAGAAGCTGAAAGTCTGGTCAACACCATTTTCAGGGGCATTTGCCCCGGATTCGAACCCTCGTCTATGGAGACGCACACACCATGAAAAAGCGCTTACTGCCCGGGCTTCTGGCTATGTTTTCTGCCCAACCCGCGCTAGCCATGAATCTGATCGAAACCTATGAAAAGGCACTGACCTATGATTCTGGTATTGCCGAGGCACGCGCCACCCTCGAGGCCGAGCGGGCCAACACCGACGTGGTGCGCTCCAGCTTGCTGCCCCGGGTGAACGCCTTCGGCAATACCCAGCACATCGAGGTCAATCCGGACAACGCCAGCGATGACTCCTATCAGACTCTCAGTTACGGCGTCGAGCTTACTCAGCCGCTGTTCCGCGCCAGTGCCTGGTTTGATTTTGAAACCAGCCAGATCCAGAGCGAAGCCGCCCAGGCCCGGTATAATCAGGCTCAACAACAATTGATCCTCACTGCTGCCGAGGGGTATTTCAACGTGCTGAGGGCGGCCGATGCCGTCACCACCGCTCGCTCTACTGAAACTGCCATCCGCCGCCAGTACGATCAGGCTCAGGAACGCTATAATGTCGGTCTTATCGCCATCACCGAAGTCTACGAGGCTCGCGCCAGTTACGACGACTCCAAAAGTCGGCGTATCGCGGCCGAGAGTGATCTGGATGTCGCCCTTGAAAAACTGGCCCGCCTGACCGGCGAATACACCGAACAGCTGGACAATCTGCGTCAGGAATTCCCGCTGGTGCGTCCCCAGCCTATGGACCCCACCCAATGGGAAAACATCGCTCTGAGGCAGAACTGGGAAATCCAGACGGCCCGGTTCCAGCTGGACGCCAGTGAATCCACTCTGAAAAGCACCAAGGCCGGTTATTACCCGACGGTGGACCTGAACGCTTCATATGGCCAGACCGAGATTGATGGGCTTGGGCCTGGAAGAACCGGCTCCACCGTTGGCACTGGTAACGGAACCACCACAGAAGGCGTGATTGGCGTGACGCTGAATGTGCCGCTTTATATGGGCGGGGGCACGCAGGCGTCAGTGCGTCAGCAGCGCTCGCTGGTCTCCGTAGCAGATGAGGCGCTGCGCACGACTCGCCGGGATGTGCGGGTCAATACCCGCAGTCTGTTTAGCCAGGTGAACACCAACATTGAGTCGGCCTCCGCGCTGGAGCAGACCATCATCTCACGGCGCAGCGCTCTGGAGGCCACTAGTGCCGGCTACGACGTCGGCACACGCAACATCGTCGAGGTGCTGGACGCCGAGCAGGCTTATTACGAGGCCTTGCAGAATTATGCAAACGCCCGTTACGACTACGTGATTAACACCCTCACCCTCAAAAAGTCGGCCGGTACACTGAGCCCAAAAGACTTGATTGACCTCAATCGTTGGTTAAGCCCTTCCGCACCGGGTATCGAAGCCCTGGCTGAGGACCTGACGAAATATGAAACCCCGAAGGAACCAGCCCACTAGGACAGTGAACAAGGCGGGGAAAGGAGCTCCGTACTGGATCGTTCAGGATCAGCAAAAATTAAAAGGTTTAGTTCATGTCGTAACGAAACCCAATCAACCTATGAATATTGGCCAAGATTAGTGCACCAAGTGACGAGTATGAGCGGTATTCAGATCACTTTAATGTTGTCTGTCCGAACTAGGCCAGCCTTGTTGGAATTGCCATTGTTCTGTTCTATGCACACCGTAGCGTTCCTGGCCGCTTTCCTTGCCATGGGAGCAATTCAGACCGTGAGCCAGTCGGGGGTAATTTCTCTGGCTTGCATCCTATTCGCCATTGTCACACCGTGTTTGTGCTTTATTTACACTAAAGGCAAGAATATTAGTGAGACTGGGTGAGTATATTGAGCGGTCAATCGCACGAGGTTTAGAAGGTTTACCATCCCCGCGACTGATTCAGGGTTGGCCAAAGGCCAAGTGCCGGCATGTTAATTCCGTTATTAAGTACCATTGTTCGTTGCTGCATGATTACCTCATCGCCGTGCAATGTATTGCTACTTTCCAATGAACCTGATGGGAAGCCTTACCGTTTGTAAAACCATGAAACAGCAGCTGCGCAGTGCCATCGCTTTGAACTGTCGAACTGTCTGAGCTGTATTGAGTGGCAATAAAACCGATTGAGCAAACAGAACATTTAAGCGATGAAGCACATTCAATGAACCACTTCATAAATAAGCCATCAATCAATGAGCAAAGCGGGCCGGCAAAGTCAGTTTGATTAACTGACGCGCGAGTATGTATACCGCTCCATCTTGGACATTGATTGCTATGTGATTCGTCGAGCCTGTAAACCAAATTGTGTAACTGCCCACGACTGAGTAATC
>NZ_LXYO01000015.1 GCF_001650915.1 Marinobacter sp. EhC06 | reverse complement strand
AAGAGCTGATGACTTAAACGCGACATCTACGTTGACAGACTCCGCCCCGGATCTTAGCCAAGTCAGATAGCTAGGCGTTTTCATGTCAAACTCTCCAATTCCTTTGTTGAATCGAGCATCAAATTGAGCCGAATCGCCATGATTGAGTGGGGGGCGATTTGTAGTGAGTGGGTCGTGAGAGAAACCAGTCCGATAAGGGCTGTAAGCAGACAAAATCGAGATAATGAAATCGATTCAATTCTCGATATACACTCTCACAGAAATTTTTCACCTTAATTTCATAGCTCTCGATAAGCAGGATTAAGATGCCCGCTTACACACAAATCTGGTGATTGTGCAAAAAATCAATCTCCACACCGCCCTCCTAGGCAAAGGCCAGCCCACACACAAGTCGTGAGCCTTTGCTCAGGGGCGGTTAGCTTATCGCCACGGTATAAAGATATCTGCGATAGGTTCTTTGTTTGTTTTGTCGAACCTGGAAAAAGTTATGTCGTGGAAGGCGGCTCTCATGCCGCAAGACGTTGATTTGCATGAATAGTCGGGGTCCAAAAGCGTTATCTGCCCCTCCGAAAACTTGATTTTTAGTTCGCAATCGTCGTTAAGTGGAGTGCCGTCCAAATCTCTGCCGACAACAATTTCACTTCCCTTGATTCTTCCAAGTCCGTTGAGTGTACAAGAATGACCATTCGTCGTTACCGTGTGCACCAACGTTTTTATAGTCCCGTCTGGCTGTGGCGCGCTCAACGAGAGGATATCAACAACTTCTGTAGAATCCTCCCAGTCTCGGCGAGCCGAGTTGTATATGGGAACACTGTGTTTTTTCTCATAGTGCCCCAGCCAACGGCTTTCCACTTTTGTTCCACGATCCCAGAATCGCAGTGTGTGAATGCGCTCGAGATAAGCTTCAACGAGGCATTCCTCCGATTTGCACTTTCTTTGCTTCTTTTTTATCCAAGCTATTTGGTCTCGTTTCAGGGCAGGCTCATAGGTAATGGTTTTGGTCATCTCGTATTGGGATATAAGTGCCTCGTCCAAAGCACTAAGTACATCTGACTCGCATATAAGCGTTTCAATTTGATTGAGAGTCCCGTCACAGTTAAAGCTTGCGGCATGCGATAAATGGGGCGTGGCCAAAACAAAGCAGTAGCAAGCCAAGACTTTTATTTTCTGACGAATCACGTTTTTGCTCCCTTGGTTTTTCCGAGCGCACTAAACACGGTCGCGAGTGGATATTCATTAGTCTACAACGGCTGAGAGCATCGAAGGGAAGAGATGTGATCCCTTCCTTTTGAATGCAGGCATTTCAGTGAATGGCTTGAAGGGGCAACTTCAATCATCAGACAGCAGATCGACTTGCTCAGCGACGCTTGATTAAATTTTCATTTTTTCTATTGATCTTTGCGACGTCATTTGTCGCCTCTTGCCTATACAGTGTCTGCATGTCGTCTAGAATGGCGCGAACAATTCGAATTTTCAGGGACATGGAATGCCAAAACTTCTGCACACAGCAGACTGGCAAATGGGCCGGGCATTTACCCGTTTCGAAACAGAGGACGGCGCAGCTTTGGTCGAAGCACGGTTTGAGGCTATCGAAACGCTTGCTCGGCTGGCCAACGAAAACAAGTGCGATGCGGTTCTTGTTGCTGGTGATGTCTTCGATGCCCAAACCGTTTCCGACCGCACCATTCGCCGGGTATTTAACGCGACAACAGCGTTTCCCGGGCCATGGGTCATGTTGCCAGGTAACCACGATGCGGCTCTGGCAGAGAGCGTCTGGACCCGGGAACGGCGCCTGGGTGCAGTGCCTGAAAACGTAAATTTGGCCCTCGAACCCGGCGTTATTGATTTGGAACTTCAGAAACTCAGCGTGCTCTGTGCACCGCTGACACAGCGAAACACCTACGAAGATCTGACCGAGCCTTTTAATGGCTTAGAGTCGCCGGAAGAGTTTGTCAGAATCGGCCTGGCTCACGGCAGTGTTCAGGGTTTGCTGTCCGACGATATTGATTCCACCAACCCTATAGCACCCGACCGTGCCAAAGCCAGCAAGCTGGATTATCTTGCCTTGGGCGACTGGCACGGTACCAAACAGATCAACGAGCGCACTTGGTACAGCGGGACGCCAGAGCCTGAACGGTTTCGAAATAATGATGCAGGGAATGCCCTTATCGTTGACGTCTCTGAATCTGGTGCAGCTCCTGCCGTAACCACTATTCCCGTTGGGAGATATCAGTGGCACCAGTGGCGAGAAATCCTGGCGGTACAGTCTGATCTGGAGCAGTTGCTGGAGCGATTGAATGGTCTGCCTGAATCCACCGTGCTCGACTTGCGACTTGAAGGTTCTGTGACTCTGGCCGGCGTCCATAATTATTGAGCGGCTTACATCGGAGCCTGTTATCTCTTTTAGTGGGAGTTTGGCCTGGGTATTTCCTCGGATGTGTCGAAAGTAGAGCAGTGGTGTGGCCAGAGAGGTAAACAAGCGCAAGAACCACGGTTTGTTGCGATGCAGATAGGGGGGTGCCTGGAATTCCAGCATCTTATCTATGAGTAAATCACTCTACAGGTGCGACATGATCTGTCGGCTTGACTGCTTAACATATGGGCAAACAACAAGGTCGGGTATCTTGGCGTCCTCATCTGAAAATGAATAACAATGCCCAGATATTCACTCAGCGTTTTTTAATCTAGAAAAAGCTTCTTTTCTGAAAGCGACACCATCTGTCGTTTAAGCCCTATAACCTAGCCTTCACTTAAAGCTGAATCAGGTGAGAACGATGTCTTTTCCTCAAATGGCGATTGGTGGTGCGGGTCTTGTGATGCTTTGGGCAGTCCTCAGTGGCGATTACTGGGTAATTCCTTTTGCCCTTATCGCAGTCGAAGTATCGACCGGCTTTGCCGGCTCGATCATGAGTTATCTTTTCGATTAATCCTGGATGACAGAGGAGTCTCTGGCCATGCATAAACGTAAGTATTCCAAGTATCGCCGAAAGCCAGCCGGGCTCGGGAGAGGATTTTTCTCGGTTGATCCGCGCCAACTGGAACGCGCCCGCAAGGCAGACCGTTTTGGGGATTCCGTCATCAAGGCCATTCTTTGGTTCGGGTATGGGTTCGCGCTGATGAGTTGGTTTGTAGCGGTCAACGGCGTCATTCTGTTTTCACAGATGCTGAAAACGAAATAACACCCGTAATATCGACGACGTATTAAATTGCTTGGCGGAAGCTATTCCGGATTACTCGAGGATCTATCGCGGGAGCAAATCCGGCTGTAAGATTTGTAATTTTCAAAGTGTTCTGCAGACGATAAAAAGGCGTTGGGCTGTGCAATGACTGTATACGCCGAAGGAAAATGCCTTTTAAAATCGGGCTCGACAACGTTCGCCACGCCTTTTCCAATACATATGACATGGTCCGGTTGGGCTGATATCACGATATCCCGTGTGTAAGAATGCCAGGATGTCTCTAGAGCATCGAACATGTTCGGGATCTTTTTCCCATCTTGATAGAGCGCGACGATGCTTGCATCGACAAGCCAGATTCCCCGTCTCTTCATCTGTTTCAGGGTTTCAATCTTGTTGCGGAGTCTCTGGTTGGCAGGTGTTTTACCCAGGATGGGGTGGAAATCGTCAGGGGAGGAAATCGGGTTGCAGCAACTGAAGAAGATTTTCCAGAACTGCGGTGTGCCGTCGCGTTTTGGGTGATCTACTGAGTTAGTCAGTTGTTTTTCGCCGTACCCCAAGCAATAGACGAATCGAGCATATTGCTGAGGATATCCCTCAAGACCGCGAACAGACTGCAAGGGGATTTGTCTCTCCAAATCGTTGGTAAATACATGGGATTCGGCAAGGAGCAGAAACCTGACTTTTTCGGGTTTAAAGTATTGACGGTAGGCTTCAACCAGCTCCACTGAATCCAGTGGCTCGGTGTTGTCTCCGAGAATCTCTTTGATTGCCGCGTAGGTCTTTCTTAGCTTGTCCATTCCACTTCCTTTAAAAGACAAAACGCCCACTTTCCACTTAATGCTGACATTCATAAAAGTGCGGCGTTGCAGCCTTATTTGCAGAAGAGCACACGCCCGCAGACTTTAAGGAAATGGGGGTGAGTTTACGGCAACTGTTCAACCTCAGGTACGTAAATGTAACCGTCCCCCGCCGAACCGAAAACCCTATCCTGCATCCCAAGCTGGTAAAACGCAGCGACTATCAGACAAATTACAGAGTCCAGTACGTCCTCGTTGTGCTTGAGTGCTTTACCTTTAAGCTGAGCGATATAATCGGGATCGAAGTAATGGCGGAAGCCTTCCGGTACTTCCAAGGTTAAATAGCCCTCGCCCGATAAGCTCGAGAGAAGTCGAGCCAGGGTGGCTTGCCCCGACCTTTTCTCACCAACGCGTCCACGTTTGTAGGGTAGGCGCATAGGCAGCTTAAACAGCTCTATGAGTGCTGGATGCGGGTAACACTCAATTTGCCAGCACTCGCTTGTGGAGCCCAGGTGAGTAAAGCCCTCGGCGACAAGGCGCTCCGAAAGCAATGCCGCATCGGAATCCGGGAACTTGGTTAAGTTTGAGGTGTGGCAGGACGCATGTCGGGACCCGTATTCACGGCCGATGGCCTTCTCGCAATCACGTTGGCCGGATTGGTTTTTGATAATCAGCGGCGCATCAATTGCGATCCCCCGAAGATTGGGAACGTTTGTCAGGGTCTCTAGGACTGCATTAGCTGTATAGAGCTGCTCGTGAACGGAAGCAATTTTCAACTTGCGGCCGGAAAGCGAACCTGCGGCTATTGCCGTCGGGTTGCGTTTGCTTTGCCAGGCCAGGTCGACGCCGGCAAGTGTTGCGGTTTCTGAACTTCTCTCGCCGTCTTGGATAAGCGCTCCCCGGTCTGATTGGCAGATAGCCTGTTAAACATATCCGCAGTTAGCCCCAGTGGCAACTGGGCCCGATTCGGCCTTTATCTCTCCTGCAGAAGTCGGATCGTCGTCTTAGGCGCCTCTAAATGGCTTCTGCGAAAGGAGAAATACATTCGGGGACTCCTCATTATTGATGCATGGCTGCTATCTTGTGGAGCGTGGTGGCAGAGACACCCTGATTTGTTCGATTTGAGAGCGGCACATCCGTGGATACCGATTCAGATCCCCGAGCATTGGCGCAGCTTTGGTGTGGTTAGCGTCCTCTAGAGTTCAGTTACAACAGTTCAAAAACATGCCCCGGATTAACTTGACCACTACAAAATGCCCTTGAGTGCGAGAAACGGATTTCATCGTTGTCCGAGATCTCAATGCCAACTCCTGAGAGGCGCGCCTCCGAACTGTTGCGAGGGATAGCCAGTTGCAGCGTCCATCCATCTCTTTACCCTGAAGAAATGCGCGTTGTAACGCGTTGTTTGGGCGAGCGACCGGGGCTACGTGAGCTGTTCGACCGTCAAACCATTGATGAGGTTGGGGACCGTACCAAAGACTATGGCGACCGCTTGGCTCGATGGTTTAAGGATAAAACTCGTTAGAAACTGCTTAGGTTTTCTTCAGAGCTCAAGGGAAATCGACAGCTAAAGCGTTTGCAGAGTTCTGCCCTGTCTCGGACGCTTAAATTTTGATCAAAGTTAAAAAGCAACGATAGGGAGCCGTCGGCTATGCCATTACAAAACCGGGTGAGTCCACTGGGTACGATTGAAAGCAGTCCTGCTCGAGGCACTCTTATGGGCAACAGAGGCGTTCTGCACAATTCCAAAAAAGAGGTGCAGCACCTGTTCAGAAATAAAGGCTGGATTACCTGCCTTTTGGAGTTCAAAGGCAGACAACGCGAATTGATGTCTGCTGGTTTCTACACAGAGCTGTTCTTCCTTGATGAGGTGACTGCTTTTGCGGCGGGGCATCGCCCTTGCGCGGAATGCAGACGCAAGCGTTACAACGAGTTTCGTGATGTCTGGAGTAGAGTGAATGATCCACGTATTGAAAAGCCTGTTCGAGCGCCTCAAATGGACGGGGTTCTTCATGAGGAAGGGCTACATGGCGACCAAAAGGTCACATGGAGAAGCCCTATCTCGGATTTACCGCATGAAACCATGTTTTCTTTTGACGGGGTTAGTTACGCCATCTGCAATCAAAGGGTGTTGAGGTGGGCCTTTGGTGGGTACTCGGTTGTTGAGCCTGAAAAGCTGCCAGATACAGTCGATGTCCTGACACCAAAATCTGTTGTCCGAATTGTCGAGAGCGGTTTTCGACCACAGTTTCACTCAAGTGCCGATTCATCAGACTAATCAGACGCGCAGGAACGCAATATGGATTATGAACAGTTAAAGCATCGACACAGAAACGAGCGAGATCAATTTCATCCAAACCTCAGTCTTCGCGTCCATCGATCACTCAGTTGGTTACAACGTGCCGAAATGCAGGATGACCTTGATGGTCGTTTTATCTTTTTATGGATCGCATTCAACGCAGCGTATGCCACCGACATCGAGGAAGAATACAGAACATCGGAACGGACAGCGTTCAGGGCTTTTTTAGAGAAGCTTTGCGGATTGGACAGAGAGCGTCGGTTGGAAGCCCTCGCCTGGAGTGAATTTCCTCGCAGCATCCGTGTGCTGTTGAACAATCGTTATGTGTTTCAGGCATTCTGGGATTACCACAATGGCAAACTTTCGCAGGAGGAGTGGCAGGTGCAGTTTGAGCGAGCCAAAGTGGCGGCCCAGACTGCGCTTGGGAGTCAAGATACCGCGACGGTTCTTGGCATTGCCTTGACCAGGATATACACGTTGCGGAATCAGATAATTCACGGCGGTGCCACTTGGAACAGCTCTGTTAATCGTGACCAGATCAGGGATTGCGTGGCTTTGATGGAAAAGTTGGTTCCCTTCATCCTCACGATTATGATGGATCATCCAGATACCCTTTGGGGCGACGCTTGTTATCCGGTCGTCACCGAATAATCTCCTGTCCATGCGACGCGTAAAGTCGCAATTGACCCGTACACTCAACCCATTCCCATCCGTTTAAAAGGTAACGCAGAATGTCTTCATCAACCGTCGGAACGATATATCGATCAGTTGCGATAAGGATGGTGCACCTCACGTGTTTAATGCTGTCGTTCGCCAGTGCGATTTCTGCTGCGCCTTCTATGAATAAGCTGGTTGAGCGCGCAAATGCCGGCGATTACTCGGCGCCTGAGTTGTACTCACCCACCTATATCCGCTTCGACAATGGCCTTCAGTTGGTGATGCTCGACCGTGAGTTTGCCCGTTCTGTGTCCTTCAAGGTCCGTGTGGGTGTTGGGATGTCTGATTTTGAGTGTGGCACTCAGGAGATCCCGCACGCGCTTGAACATATGGTTTTTGGCGGTTTGACCGACATGCCGGAAGCTGAGTTGGAGAAGCGTTTCTGGGAATTGGGGGTCAGCTCAAATGCGTACGTCGCAGGCTCCGAAACGGTATTTGAGGCTGCGGCGTTTCCTTCAAGTCTTGAAGAGACAATGGCGCTGACACGCCGGATGCTGACGGAGGGTCAATTCACTGAGGAACAGTGGCAGAAAACCAGCGATATTTTGTGGCAAGAAATGGGGGGCGAGCCCACGGAACTGGAACGCTCATCGTCGACCGCTGGTGAATTGGCATCAGCCGGTACGAAATTTCTTGCTGAGATTGATCGCCAGTACCATCAAGTTTGTCCTCAGTACGATCAGCAAAGCGATGTGGAGCTTGAGGATATTCAGAGCGCATACGACCGATATTATCAGCCCCAGAATATGCTTTGGGTTGTGGTCGGCGACATCAAGGAGGAAGAGGTCCGCGACTGGGCAAAAGCTAATCTTGCAACGTTAGAAAATCTTGGAGAGGTTCCCGATCAAAAGATTGCTCCAGAAAATTGGCCAGAACAGCGTACGTGGGAGGGCTATAGCTACGACTCTTCAGTTGGTCTTTATTTTAAAACACCCTCGATTGGCCACCCTGACTATTTTCCTTTAATGGCTCTGAAAGAATGGCTTGATCAGCGTGTTTACACCGCATTGCGAATTGGCGATGGGAGCGCATATTCACCAATGGTTGATTTTTGGGCTGACGAACATCATGGTCAGTTCGCTATGGCAACGGATACCCAACCGGGGTCCCACTCAAAAGCGCTCGCGCGGCTTGAGAGCCTACTGAGGTCGGTCACCGATCAATCATTAAGTGATCAAAGCTTCCAGCGCTTCATGACGGGAATTCTGAGAAGTTGGGCTCAGTCTCCTGAGACCAATGAGGGCTATGCAGACTTTTACATTGCATCTCTCTGGGAATTTGAAACTCGGGGGCGATTGATTCACTACGAGCGCGAGCTGGCGGCTGTGACGCTATCCGATGTCCAGCGCGTTGCCAGGGGTTTGCTCGAATCGGACTCAAAATACCGATTCATCAATATTGAATATCCAGAGGATACGCTTTGAGTCTTGTTTGCTGGCAGGCATGTGAGGATGCGAGCGCAGCGGGAAACAAATTGTCGAAGTAACCACCCTGAGCAGACTCCCTCGATTGCCTTTTGCTGTCAGAGGTTGCCGAGAATCTTGATCCACAAACGCTCGAATAGATCGGGGAATCGTCGACAATCTTGCCCATGCTTGGCTTGAACTCAAAGCTGCGCCAAGCCTTCATTGATTAGAAACCATAAACATGAGTTTACTCGGATGACCAGCACGGAGAAATTGATCGGATTTACGCTGGGCGATACGCCGGACCATAGTGGGCGACTGATTCATGGGGTTTGGGCATTTTCAGATTCTCTCCTTGAGACCACGCATGATTACATCCAATGGTTGTTCCCCATTCCCGAATCTAATGAGGTAAACCAATTCGCCCCCGTGCTCACCGATGAAGCTCGTATCTTTTTCAGAGGCAGTGATACGCTTCGCGCACAGCAAGAAAAATCACTGAATCGAATGCTCATTTTTCTGGGGTTGGAGAAACAACGTGGGGCCTTTGTTGCGGCATTGGACATCAATGCTCAACAGCATCGGTGGTTAAATCGCTTTGACCATAATCATCGCAGGATCACCCGGATGATCCGCAGTCTTGACCTGTGCGGTCAGCCGGAGCGTGCTAAAAAGCTGCGAACGGCTGTGATAGAAGTAGGGAAGCGACACGGTGATGTTCCGGAAGGCGTCATGGATTTCTGGCGGCAAGCGACAGACAGGTCGCAGTGAGGCTCAGGAATTCGCGACGCCCAAGGGAATGCGAATTACCGTTATAGAACCGCCCTTGGAAACCGTGTAGATGACCCTGACCCCGTATTAGGTCCACCCGGAGGTGGAAAAATCCGGCTCCTGATCATGAATATCCCGCGGAGGGGCGGTGGTCTCGAGCGGTTGGGGAACTGGGCCTACGTGCATGAGTAAGGGGAATTGTAAATGCATCGGACACAGCTGGATTCATAAATGAGTCGATTCACGTTAGAGCCCCGCAAGTGGTACGCCATGGAGCTCCTTGGTCCGGAGTTTGGTGAAAACGTTCGGCATTGTTCGCCCATAGAGGTTCATTCACTCAAGCCCGCAGGGGGCGGAAAGCGCTGCCTTGATCTTACTTTTTGTTATGCTGCGTATGCTGTAGGTGTTCAAAATAAGGCCTATACCCTGCAGACGATCAATCGCAGCAAACACTTTCTTCTGGCCAGTGTTGTTGGTACCGAACGCCTTGCCTTATTCATGGAGTTGACGGATGACTGGCTTAATAAGAACTTTGAGCATTCGTTGCACCCTGGTCGACGGGATAAAAAAAGTTCTTTCCGGGTGACCTCAGAATTCGATTTGCATGAAATCTTTGGCGCTTCGAAAAAAGAAGCATTTGGTGAGCTGCACTGGTCTGCCGAAACGATGAGTAGTTACGGCCTCCCGAACATTGGGTACCCAGTGCCTCATGCTGCCATCAAAGCTGCAATGTCCGGGCAGATTGAGATTGGATTTGAAGAGCTTCTGTATTGGCTGCAGCTTTATACAGAAATCAATACGGTTTCCCGTCGCGATTATGCGCCCGCTGTGACACGCCTCGCGGAAGTGATTACAAACGAGCCGGCAATGGACTTGGTGACCATAGAAGGGCAAAAATTTTGGCTGGAGCTCGGAGAGGTGGATTTGCTCCGCAACGATATTGTAACCATTCAGCGGGGTGACGAGTTGGTCGGTGCGTTTCAAAGACGTAAAGATGGCACTTTACGTTTTGCCGCCTATCAACCGTTGGATGCCAAAGCCATTGGCTATGCAACCGGGCTCGCTCTTCGGCCTGCTGCTAATGGCACCGTGTGCATGTGTCCCGATAACTGGGAATATGCGCTGGATTGTTCAGCCGGTAATGGAAACTGTTATGCGGCTGACCGCGGAACCTGTTATCTCTCCCGGTGGGAGTTTGGCCTGGGTATTTCCTCGGATGGGTCGAAAGTAGAGCAGTGGTATGGCCAGAGAGGTAAACAAGCGCAAGAACCAAGGTTTGTTGCAACGCAGATAGAGGTGTACCTGGAATTTCAGCATCTTATCGGTGAGTAAATCGCTCTACAGGTGCGACATGATCCGTCGGCTTGACTGCTTAACATATGGGCAAACAATAAGGTCGCGTATCTTGGCGTCCCCATCTGCAAAGTAATAACAATGCCCAGATATCATGGTGAGTTTGAACATACCCGCCTCTATGAAACCACGGCACCTATCGTCCAAAAGAAGCTGAGGGAATTCCATGCTGGGTTTGCACCTCTTTTCGTATCGCTCAGCCAGGAGTGACACACACGCATGGGATGTTTCGTAGGGAAGTTATTTTGCGGATAAAGAGTCATCTCGGTCAGGCCTAAGCGATTTCACAGGGAAGTTGTCATGACGAATCAAGTTCAACCGGATTCTTCTCCCAGCTGGGAGACCCCTATCAGAGACTACTTCAGTGCATGCCTTCTGGGCGGGGCTGTAGGTGATGCCCTGGGTGGCGCGGTGGAGTTCATGTCCCGCTCCCAGATTCTGGATCGCTTCGGACGGGACGGCATCACCGATTACGCTGAAGCGTACGGCGGAAAAGGTAAGATTACCGACGACACCCAGATGACGTTGTTCACCGCCGAGGGTTTGTTGAGGGGGAGAATGCGTGGGGTCACTAAGGGCATAACCAGTTTCGGTCACGCAGTTGCCGGCGCTTATCTTCGGTGGCTTGCAACGCAAAGGTATGAGAACCACCACATTTCATCGGTGTTGGATGGATGGCTCTTCCAGCAACGGGAGCTTCACAGCGTGAGGGCACCGGGGATGACTTGCCTGAGTGCGCTGCGAGATTATGAGGGCGATCCGGGTATTGCCGGGAACGACAGCAAGGGCTGTGGTGGCGTGATGCGAGTAGCCCCGGTTGGGTTGTTCTGGCTCACGTTCAAAGAAGGGCTTGAAACCTCCGCAGTGTTTGAGTCCGGCAAAATGTGTGCAGGCCTTACCCATGGCCACCCCAGTGGTTATCTCACGGGTGGCGTGCTGGCGATTCTTGTTTTCGCGCTGGCGGATGGTGCCACATTGAACGACGCCTTGGCTCAGGCAAGATCGCTGCTGATAACTTTTCCAGGTCATGAAGAAACTCTTAAGGCGTTGGATAAGGCAGTAACATTGAGCGCGTCCGACCTTCCGCACCACGAGGCCATCAAAATACTGGGTGAGGGTTGGGTTGCTGAAGAGGCCTTGGCGATTGCCGTCTATTGCGCCCTTGTGGCAGACAGTTTCGAGCAGGCCATTGTTCTGGCGGTGAATCATGACGGCGATTCGGATTCCACCGGTGCCATCACCGGAAACATACTCGGTGTGATGCAGGGGACCAGCGTCATTCCCGAGCGCTGGCTGGAGCCGTTGGAATTGCGTGGTGTTATTGAGAAAGTGGCTTCTGATTTGTGGACCTGCCAGCACTGGACGAGCCGGATGGATAGCGAGGATCTTTGGAAACGATATCCGGGTTACTGATGTAGCCGAGATCAAAAATACAACACGGAGCAGTGCTCATGCCTTTACAGAATCGCGTTACCCCCGAAGGAACAATTGAACGGGATAGCTCCAGAGGGACCTTTATGGGTAATCGCGGCGTGCTACACGATGCGGACAAAGAATTGAGGCGTCGGTTTAAAACTAAAGCCTGGATTACCTGCTTGCTAGAGTTTAAAGGAAGAAAAAGAGAATTGATGACTCCGAAAGCTTACACGGAGCTCTTTTTTCTGGATGAGGTGACCGCTTTTGCAGCCGGGCACAGGCCCTGTGCCGAATGCCGACGTGCCCGTTACAACGAATTCCGAAACGCTTGGATGACCGCTAACCAGTGGGACGGCAGTTCGGCGATTCGTGCGCCTGAGATAGATGAAATTCTGCATAAAGAACGGCTGGAAGATGATCAAAAAGTGACGTGGAAGGGCCCTTTGGCTGAGTTGCCTCATGGCGCGATGTTTCTGTCAGAAGGTGACAGTTATGCTGTCTGTAACGGCAAGGTTCTTAAGTGGAGCTTTTCCGGGTATGGCCCAGCAGATTTTAAGAAGCTTCCGAAGAATGTCGATGTTTTGACGCCGCGATCTGTTGTGAAGGTTTTTGCCAGTGGCTTCAGGCCGGAGTTTCATTCTACGGCTGGGGCTTGAGATCAAGGCAACGATTGGTTTGAGGGCTGGAGCCGCGTGATGGCCAACATCAGCGGCATTCAGCCCTCCTACCTGTCAAAACGTCACATTAGAAGCGCTTGTAGGAACGGTCGAAAACCATCACCCAATCTTCGATCCGATTCTGTGAGACCTGAACCCGATGATGAACCAGAAGCCCAGCCTCAGAAAGTTCCTCAAAAGCTTCTTTCTGTACTTTGGGCGTAAGGCTGAGGTTTTTCCGAACGCTTCGGGGAGTGATAAAGTTTTCAAAGTTCCAATTACGGAGTGCCATCCAAATCATGAGCGCTATTAAGGAAACTCCCGGGTTGTCTTCAATTTCCTGATCGGTCAGGTGGGGATGTTCATGGATTTTATCGTTTGAGTCTCTCATTACTTGGTCCTCTCTCGGATTACTAAGGGAAAGTTATATTTCCAGGTTGAAGGGCCCTGAGCCCTACATATCCAAGATATCCGATTGAAAAATCGCAAACCCGCAACAAAATGACAGTTTTTCCGCCTAGTTTTGCAGCGAGGCAGTTCGATTGAAACGAGAAGTCCCAGAAAGGAGCCAAAGGTTAAGTTTTCGTGTGTACCGCCAGTGAACCCATGGGTTCACATGGAAAAACGGCTCCAGATTGTTTTCTGAATCAGTGCACCTTGGGTGAACCTGTGGGTACACAGGCTTCGGAGACATCGACTCAAATCTACGCCAAGGTACCGTTGGTGAACCTGTAGGTTCTCCAGAGGTACACCTGACACTTCGCAGGTAAAACCCGGAAAAGACGGGGCCGAAAAAGATATTTTGTCTGTTTTGGAAGCTTGCGGAATGACTCAGATTATGGAAAAGTTTAATAGAACGTTTGTCCGCGACGCATAGCGGAATAGTGCTAGCTGGGCCTCGAACAGCTGCGGCCATCCCGTCGAACTAGATGGTAAGCCGCCTGCCAATCGGCAGTACCGCAAAGACTCACACCAATGAGTCACCTTCAGACAGCTGTACCGGACCTCCCGGTTTCAGCATCTCGGTAGGGATTTAATGATCCTCTCCGGAGAGTTTCCGTTCAGTTTTTTTGCCGCATGCATGCGTTTTGTCGCAATGCTGCTGCAAACCAACCTCGACGTTTAATTTTAGACTCGACTTCGCCATACGTGGAATAGTTCTGGCTGATTTATAAGGCCACCACTGGGGCATCGTCACTCGTTCTACTGCTTTTTAAAAAAATCATTTCACACAGAGACAGGTTAGAGCGATGTAATGCTAGGCCGTGCTACGCGCGGGATTAGCCGCCAACTTCGGTGGACGAAACTGGACGAAAACGTGGCTTCAGGCCAAGTATTCTCAGTTTTAACCACCCTTTCCATTGCTCGAGCCGCGCCATCTGGAGCGCGGGGCTCAATGCCTACGCCGGGGCTGTACCACCCAATGTCCTATCACGACAGGGTCGGTATCGCGCGCGACTTACTTCGCCACAGCACTCGATCCCGCAATGGAAAGCTCCGCTTACCAGAATTCCGGCATGACGCACCGGCACTCAAAGCGTCTTCTCTCAGAGGGTTTGCGTGCACCTGAAGCACAGCGCATCACTTAACAGCCAGGGAAACAGTTATGAGAGGAAATAATTTTGGTTTGAAAACTCGTGACATAGCCAAAGCCGGGCGCTTTGCCATGAATCGGGAGGTGGCCGACGGCAATGCCAGTTTTTCGACGGCAGCCACTATTGCGGATCGATTCAATCTTTTTTCTCAGTTCGCTAAAGACAGGGGGCTGAGAAGACTTGAGGAAATTACAGTTAATCTTGTCACTGATTACGGCCAGGCGCTGGCTCGCCAGGTCGAGACAGGTCATCTGTCTGCAGCCTACGCTCAGAACCTTGTATCTGCGGTGAATACCGTTATGCAAGCGGCCACAAGAGGTAATTGGCAATCGGTGAGTCCGACCAAGACCTGCAAAATACCGCAGCGGTGCCACGTGCGTGAAAACACCCCTGCATCGACAGACCGCGGTTCGGTCGACGCGGCAATGGCTGCCATGAGTGAACGAGGACGTGCGATCACGTGTCTGGCTCGAGACCTTGGTTTGCGATCCAAAGAAAGCAGCCTGATCGACGCAAAAGCCGCTTTTACAGAAGCGAAGAAAAGTAAAAAGGTCACGATCATTCACGGCACCAAGGGTGGCCGAAAACGGGAAGTGCCGATCATTACTGAACAACAGTTGGCGACACTGGAGCTTGCCTCTGCGGCTCAAGGTGAGGCTCGCTCTCTAGTGCCAGAGGATCAAACTTGGGCCCAGTTCTATGAGGGAGACTTGAGAGATACTCGAGAGATTCTCCAGGCCCACGGAATGACCGGGTTGCACGACCTTCGAGCTGGGTACGCATGCGATCGCTACCAGAAGCTTACCGGTGAACTTCCGCCGCTTAATGGCGGCAAGGCATCGAAAGCGGACGATATGGCGGCGCGAAAAGTGATTGCAGTCGAACTGGGACACGGCAGGACTGACGTTGTGAGTTCCTATATTGGAGGAAGGCCATGAATCAAGAACTCTTTTATAAGCTGCATCAGCATGCCCGTCGAGGAGGGAAAGTTGCAAGGAAACGCCAGCTCCAACGTGTAGAACGATTTGTTAAGTGGTGCGGCAGGGCGCCAGAACAAATTGGCCGAAGGCAGATTCATGAGTTTTATAGAGCTCACGATTTCGCGCCGACGACGGCCAGAGATTATGACAGCGCTATCCGACTTTTATGGGGAATTATGGGCAGAGCCGGCGAGCCGCCCCGACCACCACAAACACATGAGTAGTTTTTTGTCAGTTTGGAAGTGACCGGGTTGCAGATCGCGATTAATGAGGAAAATAGAAGCTGATCCCTCAATTGCGACACAGGTGCAAAATGGTAAATTTCAAACTGACTATTCGTCTCTCTGCGACACTCTCTCTGGTCATTTTTATGACCGCTTGCACTACTACTTACGAGCCTCCCGTGGTCGCCGAAAAGCTAATCTGGACATCGGACGGAGAAAGCGCTCGCCCAGCGTGGACACTTATGCCGGCTGCAAGAAAAGATTCAGCAGACCAGGCTGTCCGTGTGGTCGGGATGAGTAACCGGCACAGCACGCAAAAGGGCGCGCGAGATGCTGCCCTGGATGACGCACGCCGCCAGATCGCTAACTATTTTTCCAGCCAGGTCGAGGACAAGGTCGAGCGAATTGAAAGCGGAGCTAATACGCAGAGTGGGGTACAAGACCCAGTGCAGGAGCTGAACCGGATTACACAGCAGCTGTCTGTTCACGCCGTGAACTCAATGACAGTGGAGAATTCTCGATTTGAGCAATGGTTGGATAGCCGAACCGGCAAAACCTTCTTCAACGCATTTGTTCAGTCCGCCATGACGATGAATTCGCTTCATGTTGGAAGGTCCGGTGAATTGGAAGATCTGCGTCGGCTAGGGGAGGACGAATGATGAATAGAGGTGTTCTTCTAATCGCGATCAGTCTTCTTTTTATGGCATCTGGTATGGCCAGCGCAAACGATACACCTGTCCTGAAGTCCGCTGAGCTTCCATCGTGGACCTCACAAACTCAATTTCGGGAGCCTGGCGGCAGGCGGATGGTATTTGTGGGAATCGGGCAGGGCGACTCAATAGCGCAGGCAAAGACCCGGGCACGAAGTGATGCCCAAACACAGTTCCTCCTGGCGGTCGGCGGCGTGGTGATTACTAGCCAGAAGCTCGTGGAGTCCTCACAGAAAGGTGAAGGCGCCATCACCCAATATTCATTGTCGGGGGAACGCTATACCGACATTTCCTCGCGGGGCTTCTTTCATGGTGGTGATTCACAGTTCGTTGCTCACTCCTCCGGCACTGCTGTGAACGGGTATTTTCGTTTGAGCCTTCCGATCGAGTCTGTTGAGGCTGCGCGTGATGAAGTGGCTCGCGCCCACAGGGCAGAAGTTCTCCGCAAGATTGAGGCTTACCGATTGGCAGGGATCTCAAGGCGCAATGGAGTAAACGGTTACCGTTACGCGGTTGTTCAGGAGCAAGCGTCCGCCCTGAGCGGATCAAACGAACTGCGAATTTCTGTGGAATACGAAGCGCGACGGAAGGCCCGTCACATAGGACGAGTTTCTCTAGTTAATCGCCTGAAAGGCGCCTCCATCAGAGCTGTCTCGGCGAAGTCCGGCCAACAAGTCGATATGAGTCACTCCAGCGCCACAGGATTCGTGCGGTCGGAAGTTGTTGCTGAACGAGTTTGGTGGGAAGGCGAGGAAGCAGTTGCTGAAAGCTTCCTCCTGGGCTGGGTAAAAGGGGGCTGAGCCATGAGTGTGATGTTGAGATTTTTGGTCAAGGTGGCAGCTGCTCTCTTCCTGCCGGTTTTCGCTGTTGCGAACACCGTTGTCACCGTGGGTGCTACAGGGTCGGATCGGGACACCGCTATTGATGCGGCGTTGAGTAAGGCCTTGGTCGAGACGTTAGGTAGTGAGGTTTTTTCCGTGACAACAATGAATGGCGACCAGTTTCATTCAATGGCCACCGCTGTTACCAGTGGCCGGGTCCAGAGCTACGACCTTTTAGAAGAGCGTGAAATCTTTGATGGGGTGCATGTGCGTCTGCAGGTGACTCTGGCTGAAAAGGATATTGCCGGAATCGTACCGGAGGAGATAAAAACGTGGGATCAGCGAATTGAGGATGTGCGGAGTTGGGATCAGGCTCAGCAGTTGGTCGGCGAGTATCGTCGTCTCTTAGATGAGTTTCTGATCGGCCCGCGCCATCAACTGAACGCGGGTTATGCCATCGTACTCCGATCCTATGATGTCTCGGCTGTCGATGTTCACCAGATCACAGGCAGTATTTATGTGGATATCATCGTGAATCAGTCCTGGTGGGGCACCTATTATCGACTGGTCCACACGCTTGCTCCTCAGGGCAACCAGGTAATACCGGAAGGACCTCTGAAAGTTTCCAACGATACTGCTGCCGTTGATCTCGTCTCGAGTCGCCGGGTAGATAAAAGCCTGCGATACGAACTCGCACACCCTCTGCCGGTGCGCCTATCAGTTGGCAGGAACGTGGCTAACTTCATTCTCTATAAAAACGCCCTGTTGGTATCCGCTCAACCAATGACCGAGGATTCCGCGCAGACGGGCTACCAGCGATCACAGGCAACCAGAGGGGAGATATCGCTGACGAAGGGCAATGTCGTCGGCGGTGACGCCCAACTTGATAAACGAAAATCCGACCTGCAATGCGGCTCCGTCGAGCGAGGCTCGTCTGCAGTCTACTGTGGCCATCGCTTTACAGTGAAAATCCCGTTTGAGGCAGCAGATGAAGCCGAGGTGATAGAGATCATGCGGCGTGGTGTAAAAGCTGAGCTTAGCCTTTATGGAAACCACGTCTGCGAATATGACTGTCATTTGCTAGCCGACGATCCAGCAGAGGATTCTGATGCAAATGCGATTTTTAAGCAGTTGTTGTTGAAGTACCTGAAATAGAGGAGGGCGGGATAATGAGATTGGTTTTTTCAAAGCGGCAACGAGAAGGTATTGGTATGACGAAGTGTGCGTGGGGCATCATGGCGGCCATGCTGCTGGCGGTATCCTTCCCAGCGTCGGGATGGGACTTTGACAAGACTCGGGCACGAGACATTATGGACCGAGCTGCAAATGACGGGGATGCCACGGCTCGACTGCTCGTTGCAATGGCGCTGGATGAGCGGGTAGATACAATTTTCGATGGTTATGAGTTTCGGTTGCCTCTTTCGAAAGATCCGGAGCAGCTGTATATCCAGCGGCTTGATCATGACCACATCTACTCCAATTTAATGTATGGGTCTAGAAAGCACGCATCGAAGGTCACTCTGATGGTTTATGCGCTACAGGGTACGTTGTCCCTATGGAATCACAGGTACGGGAGGGCGGCGCTTTACTACCGAGCGGCGGAACAAATCGGCGTGAAGTTGATTCAAAAAAATGGGTTTGGAGCGGACCTGGCCGTCCTCACTTACGATGCCCGAGCAGGGAAAGTGGCTGCAATGCGTTGTAGTGGTAATGTTCCACCGCAGGATACGACCTACAAAATAGATAAAATGTTGGCTGGCCTGGAGCGAACCTCTCAGGTCGCAAAAGACTACCGCGCATACATACAGTATCACTCAGTCGGAAAGCCAAATACGTTGGGTTTGGAGCACTCTGGATGCTGGAGTGGTGCCCATGCTGGGGCGACCGTGGTATATCCGCTGGCGCCGTTCAACTATGAGCAGAACACATCAAAATACGTTGGGTTGGTTCCATGAGAAGAAGTTTCTCTGTGGGGCTTACTTGGTGTTTTGATTTTCCCGATATCTTGAGTAGAGACACCAGCCGGTGAGGATGGCTGCGCCGACGATGCCGATGGTCATGGCGGTCAAAACTCCGGTTTCTATGGTCATTTGGTCTGCACCTCCGCCTGATTTTGCAACGACGTGAATTCCGTAAAGATCATTCTGACATTTTTGGCGAGACTGTACACAACCTGGTTGCCCGTTAGTGATTAACTTATTTGTTCAGACTTTCTTAGTGTAGAGTTTCTTAGTAAGGGGACTTGTTTTCGGGCGTCAGCTGATCCGTTATCTGGCAACCCGTTGCTGGGAAATCGACCCCCGGCTAAAGTCGGATTCGTAGGCGCCAGTGATCTGCAGAAAAGACCCCCGATGCAAAACTCCGGCCCAGGACCCATGCTTTCAATATCTATACTTCTCGGGGCAGCCACTTGGGCCACATGCCTACCCGAGGTTGCTGCCGCAAGACCTTATCTGACACTTTGGGGCCCCAGCTCATGGTCAGATGCTATTTGAGATTAGAAGCACATCGGAGTCAAATTGTGAGTCGATCCAGTCAAACGCAGTTTCCCGTCGTTTTTGGTGAATCGCCGGGAGGGGGAGCGCTCTCAGAGAATCCTCTACGACATGGCCGTGCTTTGTAACCTTAAACTGGCCCCGCATAGCAGGGACACGATGGTATTGGGGCGAAGTGCGATATCAAGCTCTTAAACAAAAGCGAACATTCGGATCTCACGCGTTTTGGTCTAGTTTCAGCCGTCGAGACGTCTGAGTGATCGCCGATCGATTATGGAAAATCGGAATCTGGTGGTAGAAAAACTTAGCACAGGAAACTCAAACCGGTTCTAGCCCCTAGTGTAGTGGTTCAATGATTCCGGACACCAACGTAGGTGGTAATATCGCCACTATAAACGAGGTGTCTGATGACCAGAAAGCGACGTTCTTTTTCTCCTGAGTTCAAACAGGAAGCAGCCAGCTTGGTGCTGGATCAAGGTTACACGATTCCCCAGGCGAGTGTGTCCCTGGGAATTGGTGAAAGCGCTATTCGGCGCTGGGTTAACCAACTGACCGAGGAGCGTGACGGTGTCACCCCGAAGGGCAAGGCGTTAACCCCAGAGCAGCGCCGTATTCAGGAGCTGGAAGCCCGCTGCAAGCGCCTTGAACAGGAGAAAGACATACTAAAAAACCGCCTCCCCGGCGCTCCGCGGCCCACTAGATTAGAAACACCCCCCATCGACCGCTGCCCCAGCTAAACTTCTTTAGCTGGACAGTGATCGTCTGCTCTTTGGAGGCTTGGCCCCGTCAAAAAACCTGATCCAGGGGAAGCTGCGGACCCGTTATTGGTGGCGCCTTTGGCGACCCCGTTTAGGAATGTGATCTGATCCGAGTCCCCGTCCAGCCATCTCTTTGCTGGAGGATTATCATGAACAAGCTCAATTCACGACGTAATGGATTACCGGTCATCAACAATCGCGCAGCCGGCATAGATATTGGGTCTCGTTTTCATGTTGTGGCTGTACCCGCAGACCTTGATGAGCAGCCTGTGCGTACCTTTAAGGCATTTACGGCCGATTTGGAGTGCATGGCGCGGTGGTTATCGGATACGGGGATTACCACCGTCGCAATGGAGTCGACCGGCGTGTATTGGATTCCGGTTTACGAAGTCCTGGAAAGTCATGGATTGCAGGTCATACTGGCCAACGCTCGCGATGCCCGTGCCGTTCCAGGTCGGAAGACTGACGTTAATGATGCGCAGTGGATTCAGCGTTTACATGCATGTGGCTTGCTACGGGCAAGCTTTCACCCTGACCGAGAGATTGCCGCCTTACGCAGTTACCTACGTTTGCGTGAGCGCCATCTGGATTACGCCGCTGCGCATATCCAACACATGCAAAAAGCGCTCACCCACATGAATATCCAGTTGCACCATGTTGTGGCAGATATAACTGGTGCCACGGGTATGAAAATTATCCGCGCAATCGTTGATGGCGAACGTAGCCCGGCAGTGCTGGCCACAATGCGAGATATTCGGTGTAAATCAGACATTGCGACCATCCAAAATTGAGGGTTGGCAGACAAACGTGAAAAATAGCCGAAAAACACTCCCAACCTATTGAACTACGGGTTTTTTGGTCACCCAACCCCCGAATTCATGCCATTCTGGCCGATAAGCGGAACTTGGCCTTGTTGTCGGCCTTGCAGGCTCTACTCGACCGGGGACTGACCTTAGCGGATGCGGATTGCCTGGAAGACGCCGTGCCGAAGCCCCGGCTGGTGTCGAGTGAAGATGCTACGGTGTTGTGGAGCGCTCGGCACCAGCTTTTTAAAAGCCGGTCGGTCGCCGGTCACGACAGACAGCAAGGGTGTCTGCCAGGGCGACAATACGCTGAGGGCCTCCGGTCTCTGAAGAAGCGAGGAGTTACCTGTCTCAGTGGAAGGAGAAGTTCCTTAGCTGGCCTCGGAATCCACGTGATGTTGCCTATTGATCTGGTGCAAACCTGGCTAATGTGTAACTGACGCTTGTCTATATGATTAGCTTGCGATTTACTGTTACTGAATCGTCAATAGCAGGACAGTTAGATGGACCCACAAACCCCTCGAGATCAGTTTCCTTTCACCAATGCCCGGGTAGCAAGACGTTGGCGCAAGTTGCTGGATGAGCGCCTGAAAGACCTGGGGGTTACCCAGGCTCGCTGGTTCACCATGATCTGCCTGCAGCGTGGTGGTGGAGGATTGACCCAGCGGGAGCTAGCCCGCTTGATGACCATCGAGAACCCGACATTGGTCCGCCTGCTTGACAGCCTCGAGGAGCAGGGTCTGATTGAGCGCCGGCCCAGTGAGCGTGATCGGCGCGCCAGGCTGCTTTATCTTACCAATGCCGGTGAGCACTTTATGAGCGATCTGAATGAGCGGGCGAATGTCTTGCGAGAGGAGATGCTGAAAGGCATTGAAAATACCGACCTGGAAGTCGCCCTGCGTGTTTTTGAGCGGGTTATGGAAAATTCTGCCAACCTCAAAAATACCTGAACCCGAAACATTTTTCAGGCGCGAGCGACAAGATTAGAACTGGAGCGTTCCGCACATTCCACCGGCACAGGACAGTTCCATCACGGCTAGCTGTCAATCATTACTTGTGTTACGTTTAGTTTATACTGAACAGATTGAACAAGTTGTGCGGACAGCCGTCTCATCATTTCTGGCCGGCGACCAAAAAGTCGCCGTACGGAAGGTATGTCAGCATCCGGGAGCAAGTTCTTTTACATCCGGTTCAACCCAGCTTTGGCAGAGGAATCTTCAGTGAAATCTGGATGTTGCAGAAAGCGTTACCGGAATTGGTGCTCAGGTCTGTTGCTGGGTTCTCTTGTGACATCAGCTTCCGCTGAAGGCCTGCTGTCCCTGAAAGTAGAAAATGATGCGTTTTCCGCCGGCGGCGATGGTCAATATACCAACGGCGTAGAGGTGATCTGGGCTTTTGAGCCCCCTGATCGACATTGGAGCCGCCGTCTTGCGGACGTTATTCCAGGCTGGTCTGGCAGTAGTCTTGCCGGCGCAACATATCGGCTAGGACAACAGATGTATACGCCGGAAGATATAGAGGTTGAAGCGCTTATTAAAGATGATCGTCCCTATGCCGGCCTTTTGTTTGGTGGGATTTCGCTACTAAGCGAAAGGGAACACGGTGGTTTGCGTTTGGCAGACAGCCTGCATATCGACGTGGGCATCGTAGGCCCGGCCTCCGGCGCTGAGGTGGGTCAACGAAATTTCCATGAACTTATTGCGGCAGACAAGCCGAGGGGTTGGGATAACCAGCTTGATAACGAGCCAGTTATCAATTTCGGTTATGAACGTGCCTGGTTTATGAAGCAAAACTTCTCTGGGCTGACCATTGAATATGGGCCGTCTGCCGGGTTTGCGCTCGGCAACCTGTATACCTACGCTTCCGGCGGCCTGGGGTTTCGTTTGGGAGAGGGGCTTGATCGTAGTTTCGGCATTCCGTCAGTCGCTCCTGCACAAGGCGGGCAATCCTCTTTTCGGCGGGATCAGGGCTTTAGCTGGTACGTCTTCGCTGCCGTTGAAGGGCGCTATATGGCACACAACCTGCTGCTCGACGGCAACAGTTTCGAGGACAGCCACTCCGTTGATAGTCGCGAATGGGTTGGCGACGCCCAGGTGGGTGCGGCATTGACCTGGGATCGCTGGCAGATCGCTTACACCTACCTGTGGCGAAGCGAAGAATTTGAGGAAAAGGACGGCGTCGATCAGTTTGGATCGATCGTTCTGTCTACCTGGTTATAAACGAAGGCATGGATCGAACGGTTTTTGAGTCTTTGGCCCATTCAGAGGTTAGTTATATGGAAACAGAGAAGAGTTTGATGGTGCGTCTATTTGGGGCCCGCATGCTGCCCATGTGGTTGGCGGTTCTTTTGCTGGCTGGTTGTGACAACTCCTCCGGTCAGACAAAGGCTGAACGGTCTGCGCCGCCGCCTCCAGAAGTCGGCGTTGTTGAGGTGCAGCCGCAGCGTGTGAATCTTTCAATGGAACTGCCGGGCAGAACCGCTGCTTACCGTATCTCGGAGGTGAGGCCGCAAGTCACGGGCATTTTGCAGGAGCGCTTGTTTGAACAAGGCGCCCAGGTAAAAGCAGGTGAGGTCCTCTACCAGATCGACTCCAACCGATACCGTGCTGCCCATCAACGGGCCCAAGCAGAACTGGAGCGCGCACAGGCCGAATTGCGACAGGCGCAGCGGGAGTGGGCACGTACGTCAGACTTGTTTGAGAAGAATGCGGTCAGCAAGCGTCAACGTGATGAAGCGCTATCGGCCTTGGAGGCAGCCCGGGCGGATGTCTCCCGATCTGAGGCGATGCTCGAAACGGCGGGTATCGAGCTGGCGTATACCGAGGTCAAGGCTCCCATCGCAGGGCGCATTGGCCCGACACTGTACACGGAGGGTGCGCTGGTGACCGCCAATCAACCCCAGATCCTGGCGCGCGTTGTGCAGCTTGATCCCATGTATGTCGATATTCAGCTACCGGTCGAAAAACTGGCTCGAATTCGGTCGTCTCTGAAGGAGGGCGCGGCTTCTAAGGCCGGCCCAAATGAAGCCGAGACTGTTTTGTTGCGCGAAGACGGCACCCCCTATCCGCATAAGGGACGCGTTGACGTTACGGATGTAACCGTCAACCAAAGCACCAGTTCGGTCACTGTGCGGGCGGTTTTCCCCAATCCTGACGAAGACCTTCTGCCTGGAATGTACGTGCGCGTTCGCCTGAGCGAGGGGGTGCGGGAGAACGCCATTCTGGCGCCGCAGCAGGGCGTGAGCCGTAATCCGCAAGGCGAGGCCACGGCGTTGCTGGTCAACCCGCAGGGAGAAGTTGTTGCCCGCCAGTTAGAGGCAGAGCAGGCCATTGGCGCTTTCTGGCTGGTGGAGAACGGGTTAGAGCCGGGGGATCGCCTTATCGTCTCCGGTCTGCAAAAGGTTCGGCCAGGGGCCAAGGTGAAGCCGGTTGAGGCAGATGTTCCATTACATCCCACCCAAAACCAGCAAGCCAGTGGCACGGATAGTTCACAGGAAAGCGCCTCCGGCGACGAGGGCCCCGCACAATGATTAATTTCTTTATTTCCAGGCCCGTTTTTTCCTGGGTTCTGGCCATTGTCGCCATGTTGGCGGGCATCATGGCGATCTTCGTTTTGCCGGTCCAGCGATACCCGTCGGTGGCGCCGCCGGCGGTGGAGATTCAGGCCGATTATCCTGGCGCCTCGGCGGACACCGTGTCCAATACGGTGGTTCAGGTCATCGAACAAGAGATGACCGGCCTCGACAATCTGCTCTATATGGGGTCGACAGCGGATTCCTCAGGCCACGCTACGGTTACTCTCACCTTTGCGGCGGGCACCGATCCGGACATTGCCCAGGTCCAGGTGCAGAACAAGCTCAAACTGGCGGAACCCCGACTCCCGGAAGTGGTGCGCCAGCAGGGGATCAGCGTCGAGAAATCCAGCACCAGTTTTCTGATGGTAATGGCATTCGTCTCCACCGATGGTCGCCTCAGCAAGCTGGATATCGCCGATTTTATCAGCTCCGAGTTAGCCGAACCCATTGGACGGGTGACTGGTATCGGCAGCGTGCAGGTTTTCGGCTCTGAATATGCGATGCGGATTTGGCTGGACCCTTCGGCGTTGACCAATTACGGCCTGACCGTCGCCGACGTGAGCGCCGCCATCGAGGCGCAAAACGCCCAGGTCACCGCCGGCCAGCTCGGCGGGCTGCCCGCGGTCGAGGGTCAGCAGCTCAATGCCACGGTCACCGCCCAGACCTTGCTCACCTCAACCGAAGAGTTCCGCAACATCCTGCTCAAGAGTATGCCCGACGGGTCCCGGGTGCGCCTGGGGGATGTTGCCCGCGTTGAGCTGGGCGGCGGTGCAGTCCAGATTGACACTTTCTACGATGGCGAGCCGGCAGCCGGCCTTGGCATCAATCTGGCGCCGGGTGCCAACTCGCTTGCGGTCACAGAGGCTGTTAAAGCGCGGCTCCAGGAGCTCGAGCCGTATTTTCCGGAAGGGGTGGAAATTCGGTATCCCTACCAGACGGCCCCCTTCGTGGAGGCCTCCATCGACGCGGTGGTCACAACCATCATCGAGGCAATCGCCCTGGTGGTCCTGGTCATGCTCGTATTTCTCCAGAGTTGGCGGGCTACCCTGATACCCGCCATCGCAATCCCGGTGGTGCTGCTCGGCACCTTTGCGATCATGGCGGCTTTCGGCTTTTCCATCAACATGCTCACTCTCTTCGGCCTCGTATTGGCGATCGGCCTTCTGGTGGATGATGCCATCGTGGTGGTTGAGAACGTCGAGCGTGTGATGCATGAGGACGGCCTGAGCCCGATGGAGGCGACGCGCAAGTCCATGGGGCAGATTGCCAGCGCGCTGATTGGCATCGGTGTGGTGCTGTCTGCTGTGTTTATCCCGATGGCCTTCTTCCCGGGCTCCACCGGGGCAATCTATCGGCAGTTTTCCCTGAGTATTGCCGGTGCCATGGTTCTTTCGGTGCTGGTGGCTCTGATTCTCAGCCCCATGCTGTGCGGTCGGATACTCAAGCCCACGCATGAAAGAACCCTGTTGCAAAAACTGTTCGGCTGGTTTGAAGCAGGCCTGGCGCGACTGACCCGGGGGTATGTCCGGCTGGTTGGCCATACGGCGCGCCATGCCTGGCTCTACACCTTTGCGTTTCTGGGCATCGTCGGCCTGGTGGCCGTTCTCTTTGTACGGTTGCCCGGCGGATTCCTGCCCGCGGAGGATCAGGGGTTCGTCGTGGTGCAGTATCAGTTGCCCGCCGGTGCGACTCAGCAACGCACAATCGATACCATTGAGGTTATCGAAGATTACTTTATGGAGCAGGATGAGGTGCAGGGCCTCTTCACCATCGCTGGTTTCAGCTTCGCTGGCCGGGCGCAGAATGCGGGGCTGGCGTTCGTTAATCTCAAGCCGTGGAGTGAGCGTGATCCTGAGACGCAAAGCGCCGGCGCCATCATTCAGCGGGCGAACCGGGCGCTTGCCGGGCTGGTCCGTGATGGGCGGGCTTTTGCTTTCAACTTGCCACCGATACCGGCATTGGGGCAGGCCCTGGGTTTTGAGTTGCGTTTGCAGGATCGTGGTGCCATTGGGCATGAAGCGCTCATGGCAGCGCAAGGTCAGTTGCTGCAGTTGGCGGCCGAAAGCCCCGTTTTGACCAGTGTGCGTCCCAACGGTCTGGCGGACAATCCCCGCTACAAAGTCGACATCGACCACGAAAAGGCGCAAGCCCTTGGCATAGAGCTTTCCGAGATCAGTCGGCTTCTGTCGGTGACCTGGGGCTCGCAATACGTTAACGATTTTCTCCATGAGGGGCGGGTCAAGCGAGTCTATGTTCAGGGCGATGCCCCTTTCCGGATGCTGCCAGAGGATTTTGAGGCCTGGTATCTGCGAGCTGCTGATGGGGAGATGACCCCGCTGAGCGAAGTGACGAACGGGCGCTGGGAGTATGGTTCACCGCGTCTTGAGCGTTTCAACGGTGTTCCGTCCCGCCAGATTCAGGGTGAGCCGGCTCCCGGTTACAGTACCGGTGAGGCCATGGTCGAGGTTGAACGTTTGATCGCTCAACTCCCGGACGGTGTGGCCGGAGCCTGGAGTGGGCTGTCCTATCAGGAACGTCAGGCCGGTACCCAGGCCCCCCTGCTTTATGCGTTGTCGGTACTGGTGGTGTTTCTGGCGCTCGCCGCGCTCTATGAGAGTTGGACCATCCCCATTTCCGTCATGCTGGCGGTGCCATTGGGCGTACTTGGGGCGGTACTTGCAGCCATGGTGCGCGGCCTGCCTAACGACGTCTTCTTCCAGGTTGGCATTCTGACTACGGTTGGTGTGACTGCGCGCAACGCTATACTTCTGGTGGAGTTCGCCCGAGCACTCGAGGATCAGGGAATGAAGCTGATTGAGGCAACCAAGGAAGCGGCGCGAGTGCGCTTGAGGCCGATTCTGATGACATCGGTTGCTTTCAGCATGGGTGTGTTGCCACTTGCTTTCGCCAGCGGGGCTGGTGCAACCACACGTATTGCGATAGGTACGGCGGTTCTCGGCGGCATGATTTCGGCAACGATACTGGCGACGTTCTTTATTCCACTGTTCTATGTGGTCGTCCGCCGTATCACGGATTTTCTGAGTGGCACCAGAGACCAAAACGGCTCGGCATCGGCCGCTCCCGAACGTGCAGACGGAGGTGTGGCTGATGACCGTTAAGATATTGCTGACCACTTTGATAGCGTTGTCACTTGGTGGCTGCTCACTCGCGCCAACTGTTGAGAAACCCGAGCCGTCGGTGCCGGAAGACTGGACGTCCGCACGACTTTTGGCGGACGAGAAGCTCCCCCTGGACTGGTGGCGTGGCTACGGCGATCCGGCACTTGTCACGCTTGTTGAGGAGGCGCTTGATGCCAACAGCGATCTGCAGCTCGCGGCTGCCCGGGTTGCCGAAGCACGGGCGCTCCTTACCGGGCAGCAGGCAGAGCAATACCCGCTTCTGGAGGTGGAGGGCTCAGCGGTGCGCCAAGGACCGAGTGAGGAGGCCGTCAACAGTACCGGTGGTCAACCCTTCAATGATATCCAGGTTGGCGGTGTTCTATCGTACGAGCTGGATCTCTGGGGGCGGCTAGCCAATGCCAGCGAAGCGGCCCGGGCACGGCTGCTGGCCAGCGCCGCGAATCGCGAGGCCGTAAGACTGGCCGTGATTGGTGAGGTGGCCAATGGTTACTTCAATTTGCGAGCCCTTGACCGCCAGATTGAGATCGCGGAACGCACCGTATCGTCCCGCCGCGAATCGGTTGCTTTGCAACGGTCCCTGTTTGAAGGAGGCGAGATTAACGAATTGGCCCTGCGGCAGGCAGAATCCGAGCTTGCCGCTGCAGAGTCGGAGCTTCCGAGGCTTCGCCAGCAGCACACCCTTCAGCGAAACGCCTTGGCAGTGCTTCTGGGGCGAGAGCCACGGCAGATTGTACTGAGTGATATTGTCGTAGCGGATACCATCGGTGATATTGATGTTCCAGCCAGCATTCCTGCCGGCCGGCCGGCGGATCTGATGGTCCGGCGACCCGACATTGCCGCAGCCGAACAGGAGTTGATTGCGGCCAACGCCGAAATCGGTGTTGCCCGGGCGGCGTTCCTGCCCAGGATTTCGTTTGAGGGGCTGCTGGGCCTGCGAAGTGCGTCCGGGGGCGACTTGTTCCAGGGTTCGGCATCCAATTGGCAGTTGGGCGGCTCTTTAGTCGGTCCATTGCTGGATTTCGGGCGTTCCGAGGCACTGGTCAATCAGGCGGAGGCGCGTCAACGCCAGGCTCTGATTGCCTATCGTCAGGCCATTCAGGTAGCGTTTCGGGAGGTGTTCGACGCCATGGCCGGGGTGCGTGGTGCCGAAGAGCGCCTGGAAGCGCAGGCCCGGCAGGTATCAGCACTGCGAAGCACCACTAAGCTTGCGCGGTTGCGCTTTGAGGGTGGCGCTTCCAGTTATCTGGAAGTACTGGATGCTGAGCGGAGCCTGTTTACAACCGAACTTGATCTCGTGGAAACGCGACGCGATCAATTGCAGTCGACGGTTAATTTGTATCGCGCGTTGGGAGGGGGTTGGCAGAGTTCATCGCAATCTTCAGATTATGAAAACACTGACTGAATCAGACAGACGGTTTATTGAACGCCTTGGTCTTCAGGCTCAATCCGAAGGTTTTTCCCGGATTGCCGGCCAAATTTGGGCGACACTTATCGTGTCGGATGAGCCGGTCAGCTCATCGCAGCTTGTGGATACGTTGCGTGTCAGTAAGGCGAGCGTCAGTACGAATACGTGCTTTCTCGAAAGACTTGGTATTGTTGAACGCCGAAGCATTCCGGGTGAGCGCCAGGATTTTTTCGCCATTCGTCCGCATCCTTACGCTGCTTTGGTCGAAGGGCAGATAAAACGGCTCGAGGCCCGAAAGGAGGTGATCGCGGAAGCCAAGGCAACCATTACCAATGAACAGACGCTTGCCAAGCTGGCTGATCTGGACCAGTTCTACACGCTGTATTACGAGAGCTCCAAAGACCTTCTGAAGCAGCTGAAATCTCAGATCCACGAATATAAAACCTAATAAACTAAAAGGATTAACCTCGAGTTTCCTCCGGGCCTGAAGGAAACGCTGGCTATGTCAGAGCAACCCTGGCCGGTGTTACTGCGAGGAGGCCTGGACCGTCCTTACTGTTTGGGATGTCTTGTCAGCGGCTCAAAGCAAAGCAGAATAATTAAATTGCCTCTTGCGTACCTATCTACTGATAGGTAGATTAAACGTCGTATGCTTAATGACCAACAGAGGTAACCAATGAAAATTTACGACACTGAAGGCTTTCCCAACCCGCTCCGCGTTCGCATCGCCCTGGCAGAAAAAGGCGCAACGAATAAGGTGGAATTCGTTCCGGTAGATGTGATGAGCGGCGAGCACCGTTCCGATGCGTTCAAGACGAAAAACCCGGATGCCACCGTGCCCATGCTGGAACTTGACGACGGCACCTGCATCGCCCAGTGCAATGCCATCACCGAATATATCGACGGCGTCTTTGATGGTCCGTCCCTCACGGGCACGACCCCAGCGGAGCGCGCCCGTATCGCAATGATGAATCTGCGGGCAGAAAACGGGCTGATGAACGCCGTGGGTGCCTATTTCCACCACGCGACCCCGGGGCTCGGTCCGGATCTGGAAACCTGGCAATGCGCTGAGTGGGGCAATAAACAGAAAGAAGTGGCCAGCGCAACCATGGCCTACCTTGACAGTGTTCTGGCGGACAACGAGTTTCTCGCAGGTGACAGCTTCTCGGTCGCAGACATCACCGCCTTTGCCGGCCTGGGGTTTGCGGATTTCGCGAAGGTTGACATTCCCGAGTCCCTGACCCATCTACAGGCCTGGCGCGCAAAAGTCGCAGCCCGTCCTTCAATTGCCGGGTAATACGAAACCTTCGGATTTAATGCAAGCGCTGAAAACAGGAAGGTCTCAAAAGGGAGGAATAACATGGAGATCAATGCAGATTTCTCTAAACCGGTGGTTGTGCATTCCGACCAGGTTGAATGGCAGCCCTCGCCCATGAAAGGGGTGGAGCGGCGCATGCTGGACCGGATCGGAGACGAAGTTGCCCGCGCCACCACCATCGTGCGTTATGCGCCGGGCAGTCATTTCTCGGCGCATACCCATACCGGGGGAGAAGAATTCATCGTACTCGACGGTGTGTTCCAGGACGAGCACGGTGATTTTCCTGCCGGCAGTTATGTGCGCAACCCTCCAACCACGTCACATATTCCGGGCTCTGACACAGGCTGCACGATATTTGTGAAACTGTGGCAGTTCGACCTGGCCGATCGCACCCAGTTCAGCAAGAGTATGGAGGCCGGACTGGGCGCCCCGGTAGACGGCGTTGCCACTGCAAAGCTGCATGAGGACGATCGTGAGATCGTGACCTACAGCCAGCTCGATGCGGGGGCAACACTGACCTCTGAGGCGCCCGGCGGAATCGAACTGCTGGTAATCGAAGGCTCGGTGACCGGCAATGGCGAGTTGCTGGCCAGGCATGACTGGCTGCGCCTCCCTGAAGGACACCGGTTGTCCCTGACGGCCGGGGACGGCGGCGCGAAGATCTGGATGAAAACGGGTCACCTGCGATTTGCCGGGGCACCGAGGGTGTAAGGCCCGGCAATAGCGGGATTGAAAAGGCAGACAGGTGAATAACCATGAACCGTGATACCAGAACAGCCCTGATGGATCTTGCCGAGCACACCGTCCGGTCACGGGGCTTTGATGGGTTCAGCTATGCGGATCTGGCTGAGGCCATCGGCATTCGAAAGGCCTCGATCCATTATCATTTCCCCACCAAGGCGAAGCTCTCCGAAGCCTTGATCGAGCGCTATCAGACCAGTCTGCAGCAGGGTCTGACCGAGATAGACGCAGCCCATGCCAGCGCCGCTGCGCGCCTCAAGGCACTCATTGCCCTGTACCGCGGTGCGTTGCATGATGGACAAACCGTGTGTCTGTGTGTTGCCTTTTCGACCTGCCGCGAAAGCCTGTCCGACACCGTCATTGCCAGAGTCGGCGCCGTTCGCGCAATGGTTCTGCAGTGGATTGCAGAAACGTTTGAGCTGGGACAAAGGGATGGATCCGTCTCGGCCATCCTGGGTCCCGCCGATGAAGCGCAGGCGACCCTGGCGATGCTGGAAGGGGCCCACCTTGCCGCGCGCACCGAAGAAGACCTCGCCGTGTTTGATGCTGCAACGCGACTGCTGCGCGCCCGCTGCCAGTAACGACGGGACAGGAATCGCGTTTAGAGCCAGCGATTACATTCGTATCCGCGCGCCCGGAGACCTCTCCCGGGAGCTTTGGTTGATGCCTATCCGTACATAACCACTACGCAAACCGACTCATAACGAGCGAAAAGGAGCAAACAGATGATGAGCACCCTGAAAACAGCACTGGCAGCAGCAACGCTGTCACTCACTGTTCCAAGTACGCAGGTACTGGCAGAAACGCAAACCAGAACCATCGAGTATCAAGTCGGCGACGAGACCTTCAGCGGCTACATGGCCTGGGATGATGAATTCGGGCAGAAGCGCCCGGGGGTTCTGGTGGTTCATGAATGGTGGGGGCACAATGAATTCGCGCGAAATCAGGCAGAACGGCTTGCTTCCGCCGGCTATACAGCGTTTGCGCTGGATATGTATGGCGCTGGCAAATTAGCCGATCATCCCGATACTGCCCAGAAATTCATGCAGGAAGCCACCAAGGACATGGACCAGGTTAAGGCACGCTTCATGAAGGCGATGGACATCCTGAAGAACCACGAAAGTGTTGACGCGTCCCGAATTGCAGCGCAGGGCTACTGCTTTGGCGGTGCGATTGTTCTCAACATGGCGCGCATGGGCGTTGATCTGGACGGCGTTGTCAGCTTCCACGGTGCGCTCGGCAGCCCTCTCCAGGCTGAACCCGGGTCTGTAAAAGCCAGGATCCAGGTTTACACCGGCGGTGCCGACAAACTGGTCTCCTCGGATCAGGTGGCGAGCCTGGTCAAAGAGATGCAGGATGCCGAAGTCGATCTGACACTGGTGAGCTTCCCCGGAGTGCTGCACTCATTCACCAACCCGGGTGCTGACAAGATCGCCGAAGAGTTTGGCATGCCGGTGGGTTATGACGAAGCGGCTGCCAGCCGTTCCTGGGATGGCACCATGCGTTTCTACAAGGCCATCTTCGCCGAGTAACACAAGCGGGCACAAAAAAACCGAAACCAGCAGTCTTTACATTGAATTCTGGAACACCAACCGAAAAACATGAGGAGGTGCAACATGGCAACTGAGAGTTTACCGCGGTTCAATGATGACAATCGTCCAGGCTACAAGTCGCTGGGCAACTCGGGGCTGTTCGTCTCCGAACTGTGCCTGGGCACCATGACCTTCGGCGGCGATGAGGACATCTGGGGGCTGATCGGGCAATTGCAGCAGGAACAGGCCGACGAACTGGTGAGGATCGCCCTGGAAGCCGGTATCAACTTTATCGATACGGCCAACATCTATGGCTTCGGGGCCAGCGAGCGCATCGTCGGCCAGTCCCTGAAGAACCTCGGCGTTCGCCGGGAAGATGTCGTGCTGGCCACCAAGGTGCTCGGCCCAATGGGCGATAGCCCCAATGCCCGTGGCGCTTCCCGCGGCCACATCATGAGCGAATGCAAGGCGAGCCTGGCGCGCCTGCAAACGGATTATATCGACCTGTACCAGATCCACGGTTTTGACCCGGCCACCCCGATCGAGGAGACCCTGGAGGCACTGAACACCCTGGTGCAACAGGGCCATGTGCGTTATGTGGGCTTGTCTAACTGGGCCGCCTGGCAGGTCATGAAGGCCATCGGTATCACCCGGGCCCGCAACCTGTGCCCGGTCACGTCTCTGCAGGCGTACTACACCCTGGTGGGGCGCGACCTGGAACGGGAGGTGATCCCCATGCTGGCGTCGGAAAAGGTCGGGTTGATGGTGTGGAGCCCGCTGGCCGGCGGTTACCTGTCCGGCAAATACGAGGATCCGGACGTATCCGAGGAGAACCGGCGCACTAAGTTCGACTTCCCTCCGGTTAACCGCGAGCGGGGCAAAGAGGTTATCAAGGTCATGCGTGAGGTGGCTGACGGAAAGCAGATTGACGGCGAACCCGTCACCGTGGCCCAGATCGCGCTGGCGTGGCTACTACACCAGGAACCTGTATCCAGTGTTATTGTTGGTGCCAAGCGACCAGATCAGCTGAAAGCCAATATCCGGGCCGCACAGATCCGATTGTCTGATGGCGAGCGTACAGCCCTGGACGAGGTGAGTCGTATCCCGGAGGAGTACCCGGGCTGGATGATGGCAATGATGGCCGGGTACCGAAATCCTTCCGAGTCCTGAATCCGATAGTGACCCACTTAATATTCTTCGCTGCGCCTCGGCGGCGCAGCCACTCAATGGGAAAAGCCGTCTATGCTTTCAAAAGGTAAACGTCTGTGGCTTATGGCCACATCAGCTACGTTGTCGTTTGCTTCAACCCCCGGCCTGGCAAAGCCCGCGTGGGATGCCCAGCCTGGGTGCGGGTGTACTCTATGCTCCGGACTACCTTGGCAGCGATGATTATGAAACCAGGGTCTGGCCGACGATCAATGTGAGCTATGGTGTGATGGCTATGCCCGGTATGGCCTGACAGGCAGTTTAACCTATTCGTTGTCTGCGCAATGGTCGGTCACCGCGACTGCTGGGGTGTCACAATTAACCGGCGATGCCGAGGATAGCCCGATTGTCAGTGACATCGGGGAGGCTACCCAAGCCTACACCGGTGTGTTTATGAGTTACCGATTCTGAATGTCTCCGGGGACCGGGGCAATTCATGTCACGGGAAGGGGCAAGTAACCCCTGAATCTCCCGGTTCTGGCTTCGTCGGCTATGTAAGGATTACTTCGGAGCTCAAACACCTGGCTCACTTTTCCTTTAACCGAAACCAGAGTGCGTAAAGCGCCGGAACAAACAGTAGGGTGATCAGAGTGCCGACTGCTACGCCCCCTATAAGCACATAAGCGAGCGGCCCCCAGAAAAGGTCAAAGGTCAGAGGTACAAACGCCAGAACGGCCGCCAGGGCAGTGAGTACCACGGGGCGGGCGCGTTGGACGGCTGCCTCGACCACGGCTTCCCGGGCAGCCATCCCAGTTGTGAAGTTGTCCTGCACCTGCTGCGTCAGAATCATGGTGTTTCGCATCAGGATGCCGCCCAGGCCAATCAGTCCCAGCAACGCGGTAAAGCCAAAAGGTTGATTAAACAACAGCAAAGCCAGCACAGCGCCAATCAGCCCCAATGGCGCGGTGGCCAGAACGGTCAATGTGCCGATAAATGAACGCATCTGAAGCATGATGAAGATCAGCATCAACGCCAACATCACGGGGTGTAATGTCTGGATGGAGGCGTTGGCTTTGGCGGATTGCTCCACCGTACCGCCAATTTCAATACGATAACCGTCCGGTAACCGTTCACGCAGGCCTGTCATCGTACTCCAGATCTCTTTGGTGACATCCGGTGGCTGGGCGCCGTTTACATCCGCCTGGACGGCCAGGAAAGGAGCACGGTTGTAACGCTTTATAACGGGTTCCTCATAACGAACCTGCCACTGGCCCAGTTGTTGTACGGACAGTTTGCGGCCGTCGCGGGTTTTGATCTCAAGATCTTCGGGCATTATCACGTCACCGCGGGCATTGCGCGCCACCAGTTGAACGCTCCTTATGCCCTGGCGTAGCTCGGTGACGGTCACTCCGCGGAGTTGGAACTGGAGTTGCCGGGCGACCTCTGCCGGGGTCAGGCCCATCCAACCCAGGTTTTCCGGGTCCAGCTCAAGATAGAGCGTGGGCACGCGCTCATCCCATTCGAGGTGCGGCATGACGATGTTCGGATGCCCAGTCATGAGAGTCCGGATCTGGTGCGCGATCTCTCTGAGTTGATCGGGTTCCGGACCCAACACGCGAAAACTGACCGGCCAGGCCACCGGCGGGCCGTACAGCAAACGCGTTACCCGCACTCTTGCCTCCGGAAATTCACCCGCCGCGATTCTGGCTTCCAGCGCTGAGATGATGTGATCGCGCCCTTCAACGTCCTGCCCAATGGCAATCAACTTGGCAAAGGCCGGGTCCGGCTGCTCGGGGTTTGCCGATACGAAGAATCGGGGTGCACCGGCACCGATGTATGCAGAAAGGCTTTTCACCTCCGGCATGTCCATCAATATCGCTTCCAGGCGTCTGACACTTTGATCCGTGGTGGTAATAGCGCTCCCCTGCGGAGCATAGACACTGATCAGAACCTCGGGGCGATCAGAACTGGGGAAAAATTGCTTCTGCACTTGAGTTGCCATACCGAAAGCACTGATCGCCAGCAAACCGACTGTGAGAAAAACGACGGTTTTCCGGTACCGTACACACGCGGCAATTACCCCCCGCAATCGCTGATAAAAAGTGCTTTGGTACAGGTCCTGGCCAGTATGCCCGGGGTATTCGGGCAAAAGCTTCACGCCCAGATAAGGCGTGAAGGTTACCGCTACTCCCCAGGAAATCAACAACGAAAAAGCCAGAACCCAGAAGATGTTGCCGGTGTATTCCCCGACACCCGACTGAGCAAATCCGATGGGGACAAAACCGGCCACCGTCACCAGCGTTCCAAACAGCATGGGCGCGGCTGTGACGCTCCAGGCATGACTGGCTGCCCGTACCCGGTCCCAGCCACTCTCCATCTTCACAATCATCATTTCAATGGCGATGATCGCATCGTCCACTAACAGGCCCAGTGCGATAATCAACGCGCCCAGGGTGATGCGGTCCAGGTTAATGCCCGCTATTTTCATCAACAAAAAGGTCAGCCCGAGAGTAACGGGAATAGCAATGCCCACCACTAAACCCGCACGCAGGCCGATCGCCAGAATACTGACGCCCATTACGACGACCAACGCCACCAGAAACTTGACCTGAAAAAGATCAACCGCCTGAGTGATGGCCTCAGCCTGGTTGGTCAGGGTCTGTATTGACATCCCCAGGGGCAGCCTGGACTGTTCAGTGCTGACAAACTCGCGCAGGCGCTCGCCAAACGCCAGGCCATTTTCGCCCGCCTCCATGACGACGCCCAGAAGGATCGCATCCTCACCGCTGGAACGGACGATATAGTTCAACGGATCTTCATAGCCCAAACGCACCTCGGCCAGATCAGACACGGTGATAAGCTGGTCTCCGATACGCAGAGGTACTGAGGCGAGGCGCTCAAGGTCAGACAGGTCAATGTTGCTGCGGACATAAACCCGCGGGCCGGCAAGATCAACAAAGCCCAGAGGCTCAAGGCGATTGTTGGCCTCTATCGCCTGTAACACGTCTTCTGCCGACAAACCGAGGTTGTTGAGCCGGTCCTGATCAAACTCGAGATACACCCGCTCAGGACGCTCAGCCAGGAGCTGTGCTTTTTGTAAGCCGGGAAGGCGTTGCAGGCGATCTCGTATCGATTCTGCCTCGCGGGTCAGTTCACGCATTGGCATTCCCGGTGCTGTGAGGGCCATCAGGGAGAAATACACGTCCGAAAAATCATCGTTAACGATGGGGCCGATGACACCCCGTGGGAGATTGGGGCTTTCATCGGACATGCGCTTGCGAACCTGATAGTAGAGATCGGGCATTTTTTCACTGGGCGTATAATCCTGGAACCGGATAAGCATGGTGGCCTGTCCGGGCCGGATGGTGGTTTCAACAGTGTCGAAATACGCCACTTCCTGGATTTGCTTTTCCAGGCGATCCACCACCTGATCCTGTAGCACCTCAGGGGTTGCTCCTGGCCAAACCACAGAAACCACCATCGCCCGGACAGTGAACGCTGGGTCTTCTGCCCGGCCAAGGGACGAGAACGCGTAGAAGCCGGAGACAACGGACAGCAGAAGGAAAAAGAGGGTGACCGAACGCTCGCGCACTGCCAGTGCGGAAAGATTAGGCAAGCTCATTGAGCCAGCTCCCGCACCGCCATGCCAGGCGTGAGCAGGTGTGTCCCTAATGCGACGATGGGCGTAGTCGCGTTGATGTTGGCCCGGATCTGCGCATACTCCTCACCCAAATCGATAACCTCGACCGCAAGGGGGGTCACTGTGCCGTCGGAGACCAACCAGACCTGCGGCGTTTCTCCTCTTTCATCAAGGGCACCCAGCGGTACACGATGGCTGGCCGTGGTTTGTTTCTGCATCAGCCGGACTCTCACCACTGAACCAAGCGTTAAAGACGAAGGGTAGGGCCCCTCCAGGCTGTATCGGGCACGCCAGCTCCGGCTTCTGGCGTCGGCAGCCCCGGCAATCTCTCTCAGATTCACCGCAAGCTGTTCGCCATTGGGTAAAGGAACATAACCTTGCCGGGGCGGGTTACTGCCCTGAGGTAAAAAAACCTCGACTTCCAGGGATTGATCTTCGGCCAGAATGGCAAGGGTTTGACCGATACCCACAACCTGGCCGGGCTCAACGATGACCTCAGTGATTACGCCTGCATTGGCGGCTTTTAGTTCGGCATACCCCAGAGCATTCTGAGCCTGCTGATTTCGTGCATAAGCCGTTTCCACCTGGCTGCGCGCTTCACGCTCTGCCAGTTCAAGGCGTTGCAGGGTTTGTTCGCTGACAAACTGGCGTCCTACCAGTTCCTGCTGGCGCTGGAGCTCATTGATGGCAATGGCCAGGGCCGCTTCTGCACGCTTCAGATCAGCGGCGGCCCCCTCTGCGGTTGCGATAAGGTCTCGTGAATCGAGCTTGAACAGTAAACTGCCCTTTTCCACGCTCTGACCGGGATCGATGAAACGTTGTTGAATCCGGCCGGCGATCTGAAAGGCCTGGGGAACTTCGTGGCGGCCTCGCAGGGTTCCTGAAAACCTCTGAGATGTTGGACCTGCCTCCTTCAATTCCACTGTTTTTACCCAGGGAACAGGGGGGCGGGCCTCTGGAGGCGGTTCCGCAGACTGCTGACAACCAGACAGAATGAGCAGCGAGATAAACAGGGTCAGCAGACAGCGCATGGCAGATGTCCCGATCGGCAAAATTAAGGTGTGGGTATCAGTACTCGCGGCATCCGGATAAAGCTAGTTGCAGGATAGCATCGCGAACGGTGTCCTTCTGCTCCATAGGCAGAAAATGGGTCGTGCCCTCAAGAACCCTGACGTCAGCCGAAGGCAACAGGGCCTTCAGGCGTTTTTGTGCCTTTGGTGAGAAGGTTGACCCGCGTTCTGCCGCCAGTGCTATAACCGGGCACCGCAACTGACGAATACCCGGCCACGGGTTGTGTTCGGTATGGGCAAAGGTAGCGCTTTCCCACTCCGGCGCACACGCCAATTGAACTTGGTCACCCTGCGGCACGAAGGCGTGTTGGACGTAGGCGTTCAGCCATGCTTCGGGCCAGGTCTTGAAGCCACCGCGGCCACGGTAGTTGTCCAGCGCAACAGCGTGCGAGTCGAATACCCTGCGCCGACGTGCGGCTCCGGCGGCCAGTGACAACCGGTGTGACTGGCGTATCAGCTTGGTCAGCCCCAGCTTCAGGCCCTGCCCCTGATCCATGATTACCGGTTCCGCCAGAATCAGACCCAGCACCTTTTCCGGCCGTCGGGCAGCGGCCATGATGCTGGTGGTGGCACCGATGGAATGGCCGGCAAGCCAGACCGGCTCGTCCTGGCTATCCAGCAGAGCCGTCATGTCGCGATAGTAGGTTTCCCAGCCCCGGAATGTCGACAGGTTGGCCGCACCGGCGCTGGCCCCATGCCCCCGCATGTCCCAGGCCAGGACATTGACGTCCGTGGCAAGCTCGTCAAGGAGAGGGCGATACAGGCGGCCATGGAAACCCGTGGCATGTGCCCAGTGCAGCGTGGGGCGCGCTTTGGATTGCGGCCAGCGCCACAGTGCGATATCGGCGCCATCCGTCGCCCGGAATTCGTCGCGTTCAGGTGTGTTGTGCTTAATGTCCATGACGGTCTTCTTGTTGGGCGGCCATTGTCGGGAGCAATAACTGAACCTGACCAGTGGCGATCGGTTTGTTCTCATCGCCTTGCCAGCAGGTCACCTGGACCAGGCTGGTGCGCCTGCCTTGCCGAATAATGTCGGCCCTGGCGAACGTCGATCGGGCCTTCGCGGAGCGGAGGTAATTGATGTGGCTGTCGAGAATGCGCGGGCAACGTATCTCTGCATCCTGGCTTTGCGCAGCCACCCGTGCGGTGAGTTCGATCAGGGCCCCAAGCACACCGCCATGGAGGGCAGGTAGCATGAAGTTGCCAATCAGTGCTTCACGACACGGCAAATGAACCAATACACCTGCATCACCGCGCTGAACCTCAAGCCCGAGGTGCCGTGCGTAGGGAATACGCTCCAGCAGAGCCTGCCAGTCAGCACATTCTTTCCCACTTTCTGCAGCGCCTGAGATGTGTTGTGCCGAATCGCCAGTCGTGCTCATGCGCTCTCCTTTCCCCGTCCACCGGCATGGAATTGCTGGCCCTGGGTGTTACGCATGAAGGTGGCGTTTGCCGTTGCCAGTAACTCACGATTGCCCTCGTTAAGGATGTCACAATGAATAAACGCGACCTCGTCCGTTAAATGTCGACAGGTAGCCACCGCTAACAGGGCCTGGTCGCCGCTGGCAGGGCGCAGATAATCCATGCGCAGATCCAGCGTGGCAATGGGCATCAACTCCAGGGCCCCCGCGAATACCGCCAAGCCTCCGGCGGAGTCTGCCAGCGAGTAAAGTACGCTGGTGCAGATTTCTTTTGTATCCTCATGGGCGAACATCCATGACTGCGGGGTTAGCCGCATACAGACCTGGCCCTGGTCTACCGAGACGACCTGCATGCCCAGCTCCCTGCCGTGGGGAACCTGCTCGGTGAACTGCCACGCCGTCGCCACAGCGTTACTGTGCTGAACTGTGTTCGGCTTGGCCATCAGATCTGCCCAGCCTGGCATGCCTTTCGTACCGGGGCGGAAGTGATGGGAAACCGCTGATTTTCATCGATCATTGCCATGTCATTGTCTACCGAATAATATTGTTGCTGGATTTTGGTTGGTTAACCAACCAAAAGTCAAGGCTATGTTTGCGGACAAATGGCAGGCCACCTGCGTAATGGCGTACGATCAGTGCAGCGAGTCTGGTGGCGACCGCTCCGATGAATAATAAATGGGCTTGCTGAGGAGATACTTAAGCGATGGTTAACAGACAGATGACTCCTGCAAGCAAACTGGGCGACCAGGGCAATGTTTTGTCTAACGCAGCCCGGCTTTTTCGTGAGAAAGGTTTTGAAAGGACGTCGCTCAAGGAGATTGCCGAGGCCTGCAATATGCTGCCCGGAAGTCTGTATTATCGTTACAACAGCAAGGAAGCGCTGCTTGTCGAGCTGATGCGCCGGGGAATTGACCTGGTGACCGCAGAGATCGAGTCGGCTTACGCCAGCTCGGATGACCCGTTTGAACGATTGCGTCTTTGTATCAACGCACATCTGCGCGCTCTGTTGGTAGATTCGGATGCGGTTTACGTGCTGTTGTTTGAATGGCGGGCGCTGGGCCCGGAGGCTCGTAAGGAAATCATCGAACTGCGTGACCAGTACGAGTCCCTGTGGGCCGGTATCCTCGAAACAATGATTGCGCAGGGCGTGGTCCGGAAGAATGTTGACGGCCGTTTGCTTCGCTTGATCGGCCTTGGGGCGCTCAACTGGGTTGCAACCTGGTTCGACCCGAACGGGGCCCATTCACTCGACGCCATTGGTGATTTGATCTGGCAGATCGCTATGGACGGTGTCATCAATAAAGGAGTCAAGGTGTAGGGTAAACACTGCCCGAAAATGTCTCGGCACTCAGAAGCGATACGCAGCCGACACAGTCCCAAAAGAAAGTGCATCTTTATTCCTTTCATTCTGACTGGTCGTCGCTCTGAGTGTGATGGCAATCTGGATTCCAGGCGAATGCCAGCCAACGCCCACGCCGCCCAGACCAACAACAGAACGCTGGTCATAATCGTAGCGCCCTGACTGCTCCTCCAGATAGGAATAGGGTATGAACTCCATACCCAAACCAATGAACACGGACCAACCCGAGCCGGGGGCATTCAGTGAGCCCGGCAGGGCAATGGTTGAAGAGGCTCCTGCATAATCCGGGATGATATTGGCGGGCAAGTTGGTGCCGATTCGCCAAGTCATACCCAACTCGCCACTGCTGACGAAATTCGACAGCCTGCCACCGGTTACCCAGGCAACCTCCTGAGGTATCCCACTGCCGATATTTTCGAGAAACAACCGCCGAGCATGAAAGGTGTGCACTTCGCCAATGACATCAGTGCCCAGCTGGTTATCCCAGCCATTCGGATTGGTGCTGCCGGTCAGTTTGTGGACCCATTTCTGCGTTGCTTCGGCGCCGGAATTCGGTCCAACGACACCCAGACCGATGCCATAGCCGGTCTGGGATTCTGAACTCCAGCTCCACAGAGTGATTGAGCTGGAGAGGTAGCCCACGTAAGGCAAGTCTTCATAAATCGGCCCAGATGCTTGTAGGTTCTCTGGGGTGACCATCAGTTGGCTCAAGCTGAAGGTCAAGGCATGAGCGTTGCCCGTGCGACCAATAACGGGCAACCAATCCATCGCGTTCCTGGCCCTTCTGGCCAGACACACCTCGCAGTTATTGTTCTCTGCCGACGCACTCAGATAGGACAATCGACCACCATTGGTATAGCCCTTATCCGAGCCGGTCAGAAGGTCGTTGTCCCAGGAAATGCTAAAGGCCCCGGAACTGGCTCCGACAAAACCGGGAACAAGTGCAAACAAAAAAATGATCAATCTCAAGAGAGCTTCGTCCCGTTAAAAGCGATAGTTCATCAAAAATCCGCCGAAGCCCTGAACATGATCTCCAATATCCGCAACTATCGGACTGTATTTGGCCTCTCCAGTTAGGTAGGCCACTCCCGCAAGACCGGTCAGTGACCAGTCGGCACTTAGGCGGTAAGTCATAGTGCCACCAAAACGTATGCGCAGGTAACCGTTATCAACATCATAGGCGCTCAGGCCGGAGCGGGTGCTCTCTGCCTCGGATACGCCAAACTTGCTCTCCGTCCAGCGCTCACTGCTGTAGAAGAGGCCGGGACCGGCCGACAACAAAAGGTTTTTTGTCAGCGGGGTTCGCCAACTTCCCTTAAGTGTCAACTGATAGCCGTCGACGTCGCCGGTCACCGGTGTCTTTACCGACGCGCTGTAATTGAAAGGCCCGTCCTCCATGGCAACGCGCAAACCAATGGCAGCCCCACTGTCCACCTTATCCAGGTTGCTCAGGTCATCCTCATTATCACGGCCCCCGACATAGCCGATGTAGGTCGACAGCGACCATGCGCCATAACTAATAAAGTTCCAGCCGAGGCCATCGCGGATATTCAGATAGAACCGGTCGTCATAAGTCATCTGTGAAACAGAGGCTTTGATAGGGCCGCAATGCCAGTCGAGCCTGCGTCGTCTGATACGACAGGACCTTGCTGTGGACAGCGTGGCATTTATTACCTCAGCCCCGGGGGCGCCCAGCCGGAAATCTTTCATCAGTGCGGTGAAGGTGCTCTGGCCCGGCGCCTGCAGTCTGGCATGAAAGCACGCGGGTTCGAAGTTGCCGTTAATGGCCCCAGGGATTCCGGGCTGAAATTACTGGCCGAGAGCATGATGCAACTGGTGCCCCAGGAAGTGATCGAATTACGGCTGAATACCGGCATGACAGTGAGCATTATCGTACCATTGGCCATTGCCTTAAGGTATTGCGAAATCAGGGCGTACTGCACATCTGCCTGGACCGGCTGGATGCCGACGGCAATAACGCCAGCCATAGTCAGCCCCATGACGGCTATATCCGTCATCTGATTCGACAGTGGGAAGACGAGCAGAAGTGGGTGAAAGCCATGTCGAAATCGGGTTTGAACGGTAGCCGTCCATCACCGGGCCAGAGTAACCCGGTTGCAGACCCGACACTGTGTACTCAACACCGCCTTCAGCCTGGGCGGCATGAAAGCGCCCCAACGCCTGTTTGGCTTTTCGCTGAATGAGAACAGCCAATCCCTCGCAGGTTATGGCTGGATGCAATAGGCTATGGGAAACACAAGGGATTCCGTAAATGCTCAGATTATTGATGATCGGTGCCGGCGGCATCGGTGGTTACTACGCCGCCAGGCTTCTGGATGCCGGGCATCGGGTAGTGCTGACAGCAAGGGGGGAACACCTGGACGCGTTGAAGGATAACGGCCTGATGGTCCACTATGAAGATCGCGAGTTGGCCCATGCCCCGGCTGCTCATGACCATCAGGAGCTTGTTGCCCAGTACAAGCCAGACGAGTTTGACCTTATCCTCATCGCACTCAAAGCCACGGCGACTGCTTCGGTGGTGAGCGAGCTCGGCGATTGGCTAAAGCAGGGGCAGACCCCCGTGCTTTCCTTACAGAACGGCGTCGATAACGAACCACTCCTGGCGGAAAAGTTTGGTGCTGACAGGGTCATTGGTGGGCTTGCAGTCCGCATAGGAGGGCATATTGCAAGGCCGGGTGTTATCGAGGCTGAGGGCCTCGCACAAATCGTGATGGGGGCATGGCCCAAAGTCAGTGGTCGGCAAGACTCCCGAACTCCGCTACTCAAGACCCTGGTTGCCGCTTTTAATGATGCCGGTATTCCAACCAGATCCTCGGACAACATTCGCTATGAGCTCTGGCGTAAACTGGTTATTAATAATGGTGTAAACCCACTTTCCGCGCTTACAGGGCTGGATACCCGAAGCCTTACCCATCACCCTGGATTCGGCAGAATCGCGTATGGAATGATGGCTGAAACCGTCGAGGCCTCAAGGGCAGACGGCGTGAATCTCGGGAAGGCAGATCTGGACGAGATGTTTGAGTTGATCAGCAGCTTCAACGCCATCAAGACGTCAATGCTGATCGACAGGGAGAGAGGTCGCCCGCTGGAACTGGATACCATTGCCGGGGCGGTACTGCGACGCTGCAAGCATCTCGGAGTTGAGGCTCCCTATACAGAGACAGTCCACGCATTATTACTGCACTCAGATGAGTGAAACCGAATGAATTCATGGACGGGCTGGTATCGAGGCAATCGTCGGCGTGACAGAGCTCGCTAGGCGAACCTGTCCCAGTACGGAGGTTCGCCGAAAAAACCATCGATGAAATCGGTAAAGCCGCGCACCTTGCTCGCCAACAGTTGCCGGTGGGCGTATACCGCATAAAGTGCCATGGGCTCTGGTTCATGCTCAGGCAGGACAACCTCCAGCTTTCCTTCCCTGATCGCCGCGCCCGCAATGAAGGTGGGCTGCAGGGCAATTCCGGCGCCTGCAATCGCCGCTTCTATCAGCACGTCACCGTTGTTGCTGATCATCTCCCTGGTGTTTTCGCGACCACTGCCTTGCAGCCATTTCTGTACCGTGTGGGCGGCGTCCATGTAGCTGTAGTGCAGGTAGCGGTGGTTACCGAGATCTTCCGGGCGCTCCGGTGTGCCGTGTTGTTTCAGGTAGGCCGGCGATGCGCACAGGACCAGCCTTACCGGGGCGAGCCGTTTGGCGATCAGCAAGGAGCTCTTGAGGTGCCCGATCCGACGCGATATCGAACCCTTCCCCAACGATAACGACTTTCCGGTCGTTCAACTGCAGATCAATGCCAACGGCGGGGTGGGACTCCGGGAACGCGTTCAGCAGGGGGAGTTGTTGTCAAATCTGGTGTATGACCATCAGGCAGCGTTCCTGTCAGATTGATCATCCACCTGTTCTCCATCCCGAAACTGGACGTTGTTCACGACCAGTCTGAGTTGGTCGAACCCTTTGATCCGCTTCCAGCGTTTCTGGGCGGATTGGAGCAGTTTGAACACCATCGATACTCGCAGGATAAGGAGGGACGGTTTATTCGCCAGACCTCTCCTTTTCGCAACTGTGATTACATCGGATCGTGCGCCTGGGGCCCACCGGTAAAGGTGGTTCAAGGCGGATAAGGGGCGTTATCACCTGTACGTGGCGTACATTTATCCTTGGGCATCGCGGGCACTTATGGCCCGGGAACTGAAAGGGCTCAAGGACGTCATTGGTGTTACCATCGTCAACCCCCCGGCTCACAGACCAGGACTTGGAGTTGGCGGCAAGATACACTCAACCGCGCGCTATAGGCACGAGTTGTATACCCGTGCCGATCCACAATCTCTGGTCGCGCCACTGTGCCGGCGCTCTGGGACAAACACACGGGCACCCTCGTGAATAACGAGTCTGCAGATATCCTGCGGATGCTGAACAGTGCGTTCGCGGCGATTGTGGATGAAGGCCCGGATCTGTATCCGGAAGAGTTGGCAGGGGATATCGACAGGCTCAACGATTATCTGTACACGGCCCTGAACAACGGCGTGTACCAAGCGGGCTTTGCCGCCTTGATGAAATGGATTCCCGTCTGCGAATGGACGCACCTGCCTGTTTGGTGAGCAACTCACAGAGACGGATATACGTCTGTTCGTAACCTGGTGCGTTTTGACGCCGCCTACCACGGCCCACGGCCTGTTCAAGTGTAACCGCAATACCCTGCGAGTCATTCCGCGCCTGCACGACTACATGCACCGGATTCTGGCGCTTGACGGCATTGCCAATACGGTCAACCTTGATCGCATCAGGCCGGGTATTACTCCAGCAAGGCGCTGAACCCGACGGGTATTGTGCCGGCAGGGCCGGGCCAACTCTGAACACAGGAGCAACCGCCATGAAAACTGAAACTAATGTGCTGTTCATCTCCCATGGCGGCGGGCCAATGCCGCTGTTGGGGGATCCCGGTCACCGTGAAATGGTCGAGCGGCTCACGGAGCTTGCCGACAGGCTTCACAAACCGTCGGCGATACTGGTTATCAGCGCCCACTGGGAGGAGTCAGTGCCGATGATCACCTCGGGGGCCAGTCCGCAGCTCATCTACGATTACTATGACTTCCCGCCGGAGGCCTACAGTATCGAGTATCCCTGCCTGGGAGAGCCGGGGCTGGCGCGGCAGGTTTACCACGCGTTGGTACAGTCTGGAATCCCAGCGCAACTTGATGATCGAAGGGGCTTTGATCACGGCCTGTTCGTGCCGCTCAAGCTGATGTATCCGGATGCGGATATCCCATGCGTGCAGCTGTCCCTGGTAGACAGTCTGGATGCCAGCACCCACTTGGCGATTGGTCGTGCTTTGCAGGGGCTGGACTACGCCAACCTGCTCGTGATCGGTTCTGGGTTCTCGTTCCATAACATGCGGGCGTTTTTCGCGACAGATACGCCGGAGATTCGGGCTCGTAATCAGGCTTTCGAGGACTGGCTGGAAGAGACGTGTGGTGATACCGCCCTGCAGGAATCGGAACGTGGTGAGCGCCTGGCTCACTGGGAGCGAGCGCCCCACGCCCGCTTCTGCCACCCCCGGGAAGAACACCTTCTGCCTTTGCATGTGTGCTACGGGCTTGCGGACAAGCCCAGTGACACGCATATATCGGCAACCATCCTCGGGAAAAAGTCGGGGATGTTTTATTGGAGAGTGGAAAGGCTGGATTGACCTGCCGAAGGCATCAATCTCCACAAACTTTCAGGTATCAAAAAGAGGGGGGAGGCTACAGAAACTCACGCAAAACGCGATAAAAGCAATCGTTTTGTTCCAGCGGCAGGTGCTAGACTTCAGCCTTTTAAGGTGTAAGGACACCCTAAATGCCTCCCCACCGAGCGGTTTTGTGTTTTTTCTTTTTGTGGATAGCCGGTATTTCAGCCCAGGCATCGCCGGTGGCCCTGGACCTTAGTCAGCAAGGAGGCCAGTTAACAGATTTCACGGTCGAGTATTTCATCGACGATTCCCAGTCGCTGGATTATGAGGCGATTCACAAGCAAGCCTTTCGGGAAACCACCAGCACCACAACACTTGGCACACGGGCGACGGTGACCTGGTACCAGGTGGCACTGCACAACCCGGGCGCTGAATCCAGGTCGCTTTTTCTGCACTTACCCAAGGCCTATCACGTGCGTTCGATCGATGTCTTTGAGGAACGCGCTGACAATCTTGTCGATCAGGCATCCGTTGATCTTAATGATGCAAGTGACCATCCACTGATGTATCGGGGTACGGTGGTCTACCCGTTTACGGTACCGTCGGGGGAAACCACGTCTCTGTATGTCCGCAGCCATGTGTATTCGCATCAATGGTTTTCGTTGAAGATCTACGACGATGAACAGTCTCGGAAAGCGCTGGTCGGCGGCCACCTGGACATCGCGCTTCTGGTCGGAATGAATGTTGGCACTGGTGTTCTACTGCCGGATTTTTCCAACTCTGGGTGGACCTAATACTGGGTCAGGGTCAGTAACGGACATTACTAGGGAGCAGTTGGATTAAAGACTGGGGGCAGGTCAGTGGCGCTGTAAATGCGCTACGAGGTAAGGCTGGCCAGCCGCCTTGTCCCCGAGTCATGGCCGCGACGGGTAACCGGAATGGGCAAGCGTTGACAGGGGTTGTTGTGGGCCAGGTATTGAGCTCCGAAAATTCTCGCCCTTGGGGTGCCGACGGTATGCCCGTTCACGGAAGGCAATACCGGCCGAGGCGCAAATGGCAAGTCTTGGTCGGACCCCACGGAGTCATAGAACCTGAGCACGCAGCTCTATACAGCATGCACGGAACCTGGGAGAGCCCAGCGCGTATCTGGTGGTGTGGGTAGTGCATCACCAGATCGGCAGGTGAAGGTGAAAGACCCGAACGACCTGCACAAGCACGGCTGGGCAGGTCGGACGAGCCCATAGTAGTGGAGAAGCGGATGAACGAAGGTAATCAACGAGGGCAATACCAACCTCGCCAAAAACCGGAGGAGTTCGTGGAGCGAAGGGGCTCGGCCAAGGGGAACACCGCTCAGGCGCCCACGACTGGGACACAGAGCCCAGGGGCCGTGTCGCGTGGTCTGATCGGTGTACAGGAAGCCGCAAGAAGGGACAGGACGTTGCAGTTTACTGCCTTGCTGCACCACCTAACGCCAGAGCGCCTGAGAGGAAGCTTTGCGCGCCTCAAGCGCAATGCGAGTCCAGGCGTGGACGGGGTGCGGTGGGAAGATTACGCACCGATTGCAGAGAAGCGGGTCGCGGATCTGCACCGGAGTGTACAAGAGGGCATTTATCGGGCTCAGCCGGTCAAACGAGCGCGCATCCTCAAAGAGGACGGCAGTGAGAGACTGCTGGGCGTGTCGGCCCTGGAGGACAAGGTTGTCCAGGGCGCACTGGTGGAGGTGCTCAATGCCATTTACGAGGTTGACTTTAAAGGCTTCAGCTACGGCTTTCGGCCGGGGCGAGGTCAACACGATGCGTTGGACGCGCTCTGGGTCGGCCTGACCAGTCAACCGGTCAACTGGGTCCTGGATATGGCCATCCAAGGGTTTTTCGACCACATCCAGCACGACTGGCTCATGCGCTTTCTTAGCCACCGGATTGGCGACAAGCGCATTCTGCGACTGATCAAGAAATGGCTGCGAGTAGGTGCCCTTGATGAGGGGCAATGGCTCGATCTCGCCGAGGGATCACCCCAAGGCGCCGTGATCTCGCCGTTGCTGGCCAACATTTACCTCCACTATGCGTTTGACCTGTGGGCCGACTGGTGGCGCCGACACCACGCACGTGGACGGGTGGTTATTGTGCGTTACGCTGACGACACCGTTATGGGGTTCCAATACCGCGGTGACGCGGAGGCTTTTCGCACCGCCGTGGCGCAACGCCTCAAGCGGTTCGGTTTGACGCTACACCCGAAGAAGACGCGGCTACTGGAGTTTGGCCGCTATGCCACCCTCAATCGTAAGCAGCGCGGCGAAGGCAAGCCGGAAACCTTTGACTTCCTGGGCATGACGCACATTTGTTCGTGCACACGCCGAGGCAAGTACACCATCCGGCGCCAGACCACCGCGAAGCGCTTACGGGCTAAACTGCAACAAGTGAAAAAGCAATTGCGTCGGCGCCTGCATCGACCGGTTCTAGAGACCGCTCGCTGGCTGCGCGCCGTGCTTCAGGGGTACTACAATTATCACGCGTACAATCTGGCCTCGCTTCGAGCTTTCTGGCACCATCTCAGCCGCGCCTGGTTCAAGGCGTTAAGGCGTAGAAGCCAGAAAGCACGGGGCTTGACGTGGGAGCGCTTCAAACGCTTTCGCGATACCTGGCTCCCGCTACCGCGCATCCTCCACCCCTGGCCCAGCGAGCGGTTTCGCCGTCGTCACCCGAGGCAGGAGCCGTATGCGGTAATACCGCACGTACGGATCTGTGCGGGGGGTGCCTCGTGAGGTGTATTCCTACCGCAACTAAAATGACGTAATGGGTTAAAGGTTTTCGACTTCACGTCAAGGACTCCGGATTTTAGTAGCCCCTTACCACCCGGCGTCGCCTGTCACTCGGATTGCTCGTACTTGGGCTTGTAGCCGCTTGCATCCACACGAGCCCGATCAGGGTCGGCTTCCTGCAGGCTGGCGAGAGACCGAAGCGTCAGCCGCCGGTATCCTTCAGCCCCCTTCTTCTTCCAGGCAATTTCCTTATTGTTGAGCATCCGTATTACCTTGGCCGGTGAGCCAACGATCAGTGAGCCTAGTTCACAGGTGAACTTCGCTTTTACAAAGGCGCAGACGCCAACGATGGAACGAGGCGTAACTCTAATATATAATTGTGACCCAAGGTCGGTGGCACCGTGTCGGTTTAGAACACTTTTCACGCTACCCCTTACAACCGACGACACGGGAACAACGCGGGATCGAACTATTCCGGCACCTCCCCTGAGCTGGAATAACCGGCTTCGTACGGCACACTTCTTTAAAGTGTTCACAAACAGCTTCGCAGAAAATCACTAAAGCCCTGCCTTGCCGCTCCGGAAGAACGCAATTGCACAGAAGAGGTTTATTCATGAATGAGATGGATCCACAAGTACTCGCCGAAGAATGCGCGAAAGCCATGTTCGCGCGGGACCGCGCCAGCCAGAAGCTGGGAATGAACATTGAATCTGTCGCGCCCGGCAAGGCGGTCATCACCATGACCGTGACCGGCGACATGATCCAGGGCCACGGCTCCTGCCATGGCGGCTACCTATTTATCCTGGCCGACTCCGCGTTTGCCTTTGCCGGCAATAGCTACGACCGGGCCACTGTTGCCTCGGGTTGCAGTATTGATTACATGTACGGTGCCAAGGAGGGAGACCGACTGATCGCCACCGCCAAAGAACAGGTCCGGGGCGGCCGCACCGGTGTTTACGACATCACATTAACCAATCAGGACGGTCGCAAAGTAGCCCTGTTCCGGGGCCGTTCCTACGAGGTTCGTGGAACCGTACGCAATTCGGAGGAAACCACATGAACACCTACAGCTTCCCTAACGTCCCTTACAAAAGTTCGTCTTGTTATTAAGCTTATCGGATAGACGAGCAATTGATTCAATGATTTGATCCGCTGTCTTGCGCCAGACAAAAGGCTTGGGATCGTCGTTTTATCGTGCCAGATAGTCTTTCATGGGCGCCCCCACTTCGCGAGTGCTGAGGTGCGAGTTGCGCTTGACCCAGCAAGCCGCCGCTGCCGGTTGAGTTGACTCCCGTCGGTTATAACGCTTCCGGTTCTTTCTTCAGGTCAGTCTGTGTCGTCGTATCTCTCAGGCCACCGAAGCGCTTGAAAAACTTTTCGCCTGGTCCTGGAAGGGGGCCGGAGGCGTTCTCAAGGTTCTCGTCCAGCCATTGCTCCGCCCGGATACAGATTTGTCGATACAGGTTTCGGCACAGCTGCTTTGCGCTTCTGCCTTCCCAGTCTCCGGGCAACAGCTCATAGGGCAGCAATGGATCCCTCACAAGAATTTTCCGGTATTCATGGATCAGAAGGATCCTTAGAATCAGGCACTCCTCGGGGCTGAGAGTGTCCTCTGTCTGGAGTTCACGCCACAAGGGGCGGAACTGGCTTAGGAAGCGCCGGTAGCGGCCGCCCAGCTCATCCAGGTTCCAGCTTTCGCGAACCTGCAGTCTCAGCGCCCTTGGGCTCTTCTGCTCCATGGGCATGGTCTGCATTACGATGGTGTCTTCCAGCGCACCCCATTCTTGAAGCATGGGGATCAACTCGCCGCGGGTGAACCGCGGGTGCTCCATCAAGCCCGGCGCCATGCTGCCAAAACTCAGCCACTTCAATTCCTCCCGGACTTTCTGCTTCAGCTCAGGAGAGAGCTGGTTCAGGTACACCAGGCACCAGCTGCCGCTCCATTCCTCCGTGTCCAGGTTGTAGACGTGCCGGAAGGCCTGCTCGAACCGACGCAGTCCCGGGCCGGTGAGACTGTAGTAACTGCAACGACCCACTTTCTCTGTCTGCAGCCAGGATTCCTGAACCAGACGATACACCGAGGTGCGGACAAGCCGCTGACTGATACCCATGGGTTCAACCAGCTTCATCAGGCTTCCAAGCCAGACATTGCCGCCGCGGGGAACGATGGCATCGCCATAAATGGTGATGATGAGGGAGCCTGTGCGCAGCGGCCGCTTCTTCTGGAAATTCTTGACGAGCAATTCTAGTTGGTTTTTTGCAGTCATGGCCCGAGTTCGCAAATAAGAATCAATGAAACACGTTGCATGTATTATGCGGTTCTTACGTGCCAGGTAAACGTTTGTCTTTCTATTTGCTGTACTGGCGCGTTGGGTCAATGTCGACTTTGCTGTAAGAATTGTGACTCAGACTTTCTAAAAATGGTGGTCACGAGAAAGGTGATATAAATTTCGTTTTCTGTTTTGAAAAATGGTATCTAATTTTACAGAGAGAGCGAAGAAACCGAAAATAATTTCGTGTAGCTTAACAAAAGGTCACCGATATAGTTATAGCTCAAGAGTATAGTTGCAGAAAGCATCGATGGAGCTACTGCCATGGTCGACCAATTATTTCTCTGATCATTACAAACGAAGAACGTGATGAGCTCAATACTTGGGTTCGTCGCCGGCAGATGCCGGAGTCTGTCAACGTAGTTGTGTGTGCCACAGCAATGCGAGCAGCCGAGCAACACCGTGCGCGAATGATCCTGTTGAGCACCGAGGGCCTACCCGGACGACTGATTGCTGAGCGAGTGGGTGTATCGGCAGAAACCGTCAGTAAGTGGCGTAAGCGGTTTGAGCAGTTTCGCGTGGCGGGGGCTGTCTTTCGCGATGATCTCGTCGTGGGCGTCGAATGCATGCACTGCTGGTACTGGATCTCCGATCTGTGTGAAGAATACGGCATCCAATTTTTCCTGGGACACGCGCTTTATATGAAGGCCATCCACTGCGGTAAAACCAAGAATGATCGCATCGATTCCTTCAAGATTGCGATGGTCATGCGCGGTGGTAATTTCTCATTGGCCTATGTCTATCCCAAAGAGATGCGGGCCACCCGCGATCTGTTGCGCCGTCGCACCCGCATGGTCCGGCGTGGGGCCATGCTCAAGGCCCACGCAGTGAACACTCTGGGCCAGTACAATCTGCCGCCCAGCAAAGTCTACCTCAACAACCCAGGCGGCCGGTCACAACTCGCCGCTGCTTTTACCGATCCAGACGTTCAGCGCAACATCGATCTGGACCTGGCCATCGTCGATTGTTACCAGCACGAACTCAAAAAGCTTGAATGGCACCTGGAACAGCAGGCCAAACTACACGACCCAGCGTCACTCAACGTGCTGAAGACCATTCCTGGAGTAGGTCGCATTCTGGCCCTGACCATTCTTTACGAAGTCGGCGATATTCAACGCTTCGAATCCGTTCAGAAGTTCGCGTCCTACGCTCGCCTGGTGAAATGCAAAGCCGAATCCGCCGGCAAGGTTTACGGCACTCAGGGCAACAAGATCGGCAATGCCCAGCTTAAGAGGCTGTGTGAAAACAGCCTCTTAAGCTGGCAAAATAACCGCGACATGGCTCGCGGTTATTTTTTATGAGTCATCTGGAAGGCTCTCCTCGAAATCAGACGCTGCTACTCCCGCCCAGCGTTGAAGATTACGTCCCCGACGATCACCCGGTTCGCGTCATTGATGCGTTTGTGGATACGCTGAACCTGTCCGAGATGGGCTTCCGGAAAGCCCAAACGGCTAACACAGGCCGCCGTCCCTACCACCCTGGAGATCTGCTCAAGCTTTATATCTACGCCTACCTGAATCAGACCAGCAGCACCCGGCGCCTGGAGGAGGAATGCCACCGCAATCTGGAAGTGCTTTGGTTGATGAAGCAGTTGGTACCGGACTTCAAGACCGTTGCAGACTTCCGCAAGGATAACGGTGATGCGGTCAAGAAGGTGTGCCGTCAATTCATTGTCTTCTGTAGACAGGCCGGGCTGGTCAGTGGCCAGCTTGTCGCGATTGATGGCAGCAAATTCAAGGCAGCGGCCAGTAAAGATCAGGCCATCTCCCGTAAGCAACTGCAGAAACAGCTGGGCAAGCTGGATCAGAAGATCGACGGCTACCTTGCCCAGCTAGCGGCTTCGGAGCAAGAGGGCGAGTCAGATCTGGACCGTGACAAGGTGGCAGAGGCGCTAGCGTATCTGGAAGCCCACAAGGCAGAACTGCAGGATGAGCTCAAGACCCTGGTGAAAGACGGTAAAACACAACACTGTCGCACCGAACCGGATGCCAGGCTGATGAAATCCGGCCGAGAAGGCATGGTGGTTGGTTATAACCCGCAGAATGCCGTTGATGAGGAACACCAACTGATCGTTCACCACGAGTTGACCCGGACAGGCAACGACACCCTGCATGAGGCACTGGGGGGCGAATTAGAAACCATCGCTGCTGATGCAGGCTATTCCAACGGTGAACAGATAAGCCACCTTCAATCCTCCGAGTACGACTTGGCGGTGCCATCGAATCGGGCCGTCAACAATCAAGGAACCGGCGAGTACTTCCAGAAAAATTATCTGCCGGAAGAAGACGCCTACCGCTGTCCTGCTGGACAACTATTGCACCACAAGACCATCAGCAATCAACAGAGGATGCATTTGTATGCCCGTTCCGACTGCAATCAATGCCCCCTGCAGGTGAAGTGTACTAAGGCCGATCGACGTTGGATAACGCGACACTTTGATGAGGCGGCCCTGGAGAAGGCCGACGACGCAGCAACGCCCGAGCGGATGATCCTTCGTATGGCCACCGTGGAGCCCACCTTCGCGACTCTGAAGAGACTGCTGAATAAAGGCCGGTTTACCTGCTGGGGTCATGGCTCTGCCAGTAGTGAATACAGCCTGGGTGTTCTGAGTTATAACCTCATGCGGGCGATCAACGTGCTGGGCGTAAAGGAAATGCTGGCGAGACTTGCCTGAGCATCCTCGCGGCTCTTTTATTACCTGAGAATAATGAGTGATTAAAAGCAAAAATGTCCCGGACAATGTCCGAGGCATTCTGCTCGCTGGCATGGAGGCTGGGTGAACAACGCTTTTTCACAGCCTCCTTAAGTGGGAAGCAGCCGTGCTGTTTATCCGTTATATTGACAAGGCCAAGCGCTACGTCGAAAAACTCCGGAGGCGAATGAACAAACCCAAGGCCCTATCCGCCTTGGCGCACAAGATGGGCCGAGCGGTGTACTTCATGCTCAAAGACAAAAGGGTGTTCGATGAACAACAGTTCCTGAGAGGTAGTCACGCCACGGGCTGAGCGTGACGTCTAACTGGATCAGAAAGGATGACGCTGAAGACTGCGAGTCTGCTGACTGGTACCCGATGCCGAAGCGGTATTCTGTCACCGATGTTGAAGCCAGAGCGACTTGATTAGCCAGCCCGTGGGCATGCCTTAATACCATGAGCCAGTGCGCTTACACCGGTCCTGAGCCTGACACTAACTGGAGCCATGCAGCCCGACGCTTGAATAGCGCCAGTGACCGGTTATCGATGAATGTCTGGTGCCCCTGACCCACCGATGGAACGACCGGTCAGGATGTGGCCTAAAGCCACGTAAGAGAGCCCCTATATGTGTTTGCTGTAAGTGCCTGACAGCTCCGCGAGACTGACGAAGCAGGCGTTCTCGCTCATGGGTTTAGGTTGGCCGCTGGCGCGGCCAAAAAAATGACTATTGCCTATTGAATCCGAGAAGGCTCATATGTGTTCTTGGTGGAACTCGGCGCAGTAATAATAGTGGCATCGCCAATGCTGCCTTCGCGCAGCATCAGGCCGTTTTTCTCCAGATGTTTGTTCACCTCTTTAAACGGCGCCTTGCTAAGACCGTGCTGCTCCAGGAAATGCCGAAGAAGGTTGAGAATGGTGGTCTCGTCCGGCAAACGGCCCAGCTTCAGACCGGCGAAGTGCCGCATGGATTCGATCTCGTACAGAGCATCTTCCATTGCCGAGTCGCTCAGGTTATCGAACAACTGCATGCAGTGAACTCGCAGCATGGCAGACAACGGGGAGGTCACCCGTTCTGGCCCTTAGGATAGTAACGAGCCACCTTCTTCTCCAACTGCGTCCAGGGAAGCAATTTGTCCATCTGTTCCAGAAAGATCTCACGACGCGTTTTGCGCTTCTTGATCTGGTACTCGGCTTCGGAGAAGGTGATTTGATCCATGGTGGCAACGAATCCTATGCGGGTGACGATGGTCGCATTATCGCTAATTTCGAGACTTATTCAGTCTCCTTAAATCTTCGCAGTGTTGCAAGAAACGAGTTTAAAAGGTTCGAGCTATCATCTTTTCGGTATACACAGGACAGGTCTATGAAGGCCTCCTTCGGGAGATCTGAAATCTCTCGGTAGACAACTCCCGGGAGGGAAAGTGTCGATCCTGATTTGGATACCAAGCACACTCCGAAGCCACTTGCGACAAGGGCAACGCCAGTCACCACATCGCCCACCTCTTGCGTGATTTCCGGGGTAAAGCCGGCGGCATAACAAAGGGACATCACCTTATCGACGAAATTCGGGCGGCTACTGGAAGAGAAAAGCACCATTGGATAATTGGCCAACTCCCGGAATCTGATAACCGGTTGAGTGGCCAGAGGGCTGTTGATGTTGACGGCTAGCAGTAGTCGCTCCTGGTTCACCAATTCTGTGGTTATATCGGGAAGTGGCTTGAGCATCCTGTTAAATCCGAGAGTAATTCGGTGTTGCCTCAGGGCCTGGATCTGCTCCTCCTTCTCCATCGTGTGAAGAACCACCTTCACCTCAGGATAGTCCTGTTTGAATTGCAGGAGAACCCG
>NZ_LXYO01000014.1 GCF_001650915.1 Marinobacter sp. EhC06 | reverse complement strand
GAAAACTCTAATCAGCGGTGCAACTGAAACAGGGATGTTTACACCCGCACCGGATTGCAGCCGCTCAATCATGTCCTGGATTTCCTGGGTGCTCTGCTGGGTACGGCGAGCCAGCGTGCGCACCTCATCGGCGACCACTGCGAAACCTCGACCGGCCTCACCGGCCCGGGCTGCCTCTATGGCTGCGTTCAGGGCCAACAGATTGGTCTGATCAGCAATTTCACGAATGACTTCCAGCACACTGTCGATGCGTCTGGAGTCGGCGCCCAGCTGCTCGATAACCCGAACGCCCTCACCCACTTGCTCCGAAAGCCCGCCAATAACCTCGGTGGCCTGGTGCACCAGACCCTGGGCATCGCAGACCTGGCCGTTGGCGTGGTCAGCAGCCGTGGACGCTTCGCTTGCGTTGCTGGCAACCTCCTGGGCCGCGGCAGTCATTTCGTTCATGGCCGTTGCTACCTGATCACTCTCGGACTTCTGCCGCTCGACGCCCTGCTCGGCCTCATTCATGACCTGATTCAGGTCAGCCGTGGCCTCGTTCAATGTCCGGGTGGATGACAACACACGCTCAACCAGACCATGCACCTGGTCGGCAAAACTGTTGAAGGCGATTGCCAGCTGTCCAAGCTCATCTTTGCCGAAGACCTCCAGGCGCCGGGTCAGATCGCCATCGCCGCTGGCAATATCGTTCATGGCTAAAACCGCAGATTTCAGCGGGCGAATAATGCTGCGAACAACAATCAGGGCAAGCAGGACGATAAGCGCCAGCGCAACAAGCGAGGTGCTGATTGATCCGATGACGGCATCTTCAAGCGAATCCCCTACCTGATTCTCCATCGCCGCAACCTGAGACTCTAGGCCATCAATCCAGAAACCCGTGCCAATCATGACGCCCCATTTCGGCAGCATTTCTGCGTAACCCAGTTTGGGTGCCACTTCCCCGGTATCGCTGTTCTTCCAGCCATAGGGAACGTAGCCACCGCTACCGCGCGCTGCCTTCACCAGCTCACGAATGAGATAGGTTCCGTTCGGATCCTGGAAGTCCCACAGGTTCCTGCCCTCCAGAGACTGGTTGACGCCATGCATTACGTTGACACCTTTGGTGTCATAGGCGAAGAAGTAACCGGTGCTTCCAGAATCGTTGAAGCGAAGCTGTCGCAGGATCTCCCAGGCTTTTTCGCGAACCTCCGGGTCGTCTGCGGACCCCGGTTGATTGTAGAGGTGCTCGATGGAGGATTTGGCGACAGCCAGGTAGTTCTGCAGCTCCTGCCGCTTGCTTTCTTCCATGTCGGAGGAAAAGCCGGCAACGGCTTCCTCGCCAATAGATCTGGCCTGATTCAGGTTATAGCTTGTCAGGAATGCCGTGAGCACAATCACTGGCACCAGGGCCAGCAAAAGTACCCGTCTCTGGATGGTCAGGTTTTTCATGGCTGGTAGTCTTTCAGGTTAAGCGATCGGTCAGCCGGGCAGCCCGGCACGGAAAAGCTGCTAAGACTACGAAAAACCTGCCGGAATTATCATTGATGATACTGCGTAGTTTGTTTCTGGTCTGTAACCATGGCGGTAATTATTTGTAGCTCAATCCTTGAACTGAGCCTTGTCCAGCCCATGCTTGCGCATCTTGTCGTACAGGGTTTTACGGGCAATGCCGAGCTGCACCATGGTGTCCTTGATGCTGCCGTGGCAGGCGTTGAGGGCACTGATAATGGCGGAGCGCTCAAAGCCGTCCATCATCTCGGCCAGCGTCTGACGGCCTGCGACATTGGCTGTATCCGAGGGCTCGTTTTCATCCAGTGCTGCCGGCCCCAACAACACATAGCGCTCTGCCAGGTTCCGGAGTTCACGGACATTACCCGGCCAGGAATGCTGCATCAGCCGGGCAGCCTGACCAGCATCCAGGGGAATACTCTCGCGGTCATAGCGGGCCGCCGCAATAAGAACGAAGTGGTGGAACAGCATTGGTATGTCTTCCTTGCGCTCCCGCAACGACGGAATGTCCACTTTTACAACGTTCAGCCGGTAATAGAGGTCAGACCGGAACTCGCCTTCGTCACTGAGCTTTTTCAGGTCGGCCTTGGTGGCGGCGATGATCCGCACATCCACGTCCTGGACCTGATTGCTACCGAGGCGCTCCACCCGTTGCTCTTCCAGCACTCGCAACAGCTTCACCTGCAACGGCATGGGCATGCTTTCCACTTCATCCAGGAACAGAGTGCCTTTGTGGGCGTGCTCAATCTTGCCGATCCGGCGTTTTTCCGCCCCGGTGAAGGCACCGGCTTCGTGACCAAACAACTCGCTTTCAATCAGGTTTTCGGGAACCGCACCGCAGTTAATCGCAACAAAATTATGGGCACTGCGGCCGCTGTTCTCGTGGATATAGCGGGCCAGCGCGTCCTTGCCCGACCCGGTTTCTCCATGCAGCAGTATATTGGCAGAGATATCCAGAATCGGATCAATAGTGGCCATGACTTTCTGCATGGACGGCGAATCACCAAGTATCCGGGGGCCCGGCTTCGCCAGATGCCGTAACTGGGCCTTGAGGCGGCGGTTTTCCAGGGCAAGGTGCCGCTTCTCCAGGGCGTGACGAAGCAGCTCAATCAGTTCATCATGATCAAAGGGCTTCTCAATGAAATCGTAGGCCCCCTGCTGCATGGCCGTTACGGCGGTGCTTATGTCCCCCTGCCCGGTGAGAATGATGACCGGAATGGTGTCATCTATGGCACGGATCCGATCCAGCATTTCCAGGCCATCCATCCCCGGCATGTTGTAATCGCACAGAACCACACCGTCATAGTCGGCATCCAGGTTCCTGAGCGCCGACGGCGCGCCCTCAAAACAGCTGACCGGCAGGTCCTCCAGAGTCAGCGTCTGGGCAATGGCCTGGCGGATATGTGGATCATCATCCACAAAGATTACCGAGGGTTCTGTCATTCCGTGGCCTCCCGCTTCTTGAGGGTTAAGACAAATTCGGCGCCCGGGCCATCCATGCGGTTGCGACCAATCAGGCTGCCACCGAGCGCATCAACAATCTGGCGGGAAATGGACAATCCCAGGCCCAGTCCCTGTTTGACCGACTTGGTGGTAAAAAATGGCTCGAAGATCTGTTCGGTGTTGCCCTGCAACCCCGGTCCGTTATCCCGTACCAGACACTTCCAGCAATCCTCCTTCTCCTCAATTTCAATTCGTACCTGGGGATTCGGGCCACCCTCGACAGCCTGCACCGCATTGGCAATCAGGTTCACCATGACCTGTTCAATCCGTATCAGGTCGCCATGACACATCACCGGATACTCCGGCCGAGCCCACTGGATATCAATATCAGCACTGGATTTTTGCGCCACGATAATCTTGAGAGACGCGTCCACCGACTGCCTGAGGTCAACCAAGGCGGGCGGCCCCTCGGATTTGCGGGCAAACACCTTGAACTGGCGTGTCAGCTCGGCCATTTTGTCGCACAGCGCAATGATCTCGGAAAGGTTAGCATCCACCATGTCTTCGGCGCCCTTCTCCAGGAATCGCCGGCTATTCCTGGCGTAGGTCTGGATTGCCGTGAGGGGCTGATTCATTTCGTGGTTCAGGCCAGCGGACATCTGCCCAAGCACCGCCAGTTTTGCAGCCTGGATCAGTTCCTGCTGGGTTTCCCGAAGCTCCGTCTGGGTACGTTCTCGCTCCCTGATCTCTTCCAGCAACTTGCTATTGGAACTCTCAAGATCCGCGGTTCGCTCGGCCACACGTCGTTCGAGCTGTTCCCCCCTCAGGGCCAGCTCGGCTTCCCGGCGGTATCGCTCACGCAGGTAAAGCCAGGTCAGAAGACCTCCAAAAAACAGCGCGGCGCCACCAACCAGAAACCCAAGCCGGGTCCAGACCACAGAGCGTGTGCTCACCATCACCTGAAGATTCCAGTCCAGTCTCGGCAGCGGCGTTCGAACGCTGAGATACTCTCTGGTCTCGCCGTTTTCAAGAATATTGATGGCAGTGGAATTCTCCGACAAGCCCCAGGGCTTACCCAGGCTATCGAATTCGATGGGGTTCAGGTCCCGGTCCGGGTATCGCTGACGGGAAGCCGCGTCCGGGGCCAACCCCTGATACGAAAAGTTCCGATACAACCAATTGGGTTTGCTTGCCAGAAAACTGATGCCAGCATCATCCAGTACGACCATTTCTGCTTCCCTGAGAGAAGCAGGCCGATCCCACTGGGATTCCAGGTCATGAACAAGAACCTTCACAGCCACCACACCCAGCAGACGGCCAGAATCGTCGATGACAGGGTGGGAAAAGTACAGGCCCCGGACCCCCGACATCAGCCCCAAAGCAAAATAGATGGCCGAATCCCGATTAGACACTGCTTCTGAAAAATAGGGCCTGAAAGCGTAGTTGCTGCCGACAAAGCTGTCAGCTTGTTGATAGTTGTTGGCAGCGATGGTGAGGCCGTTTACATCCATCAGATAGACATCGGAGCTGCCCACAATGGTGGCCATGCGTTGCATTTGCTCGTTGGCCTGCAGGATAACGTCCGGATTGTCCGGTTCCTTCAGTGCCCGCTCAAGCAGTGGATGCTCCGCCATCAACTCCGGGACCGGGAGATACCGGTTCAATTCATTCGCAACCAGTTGCCGGTACCGGAACGACTCTTCCAGGCTCTCCTGCTCCACCTGCCGGTATCCGACCCAGCCACCAAGTAGCCAGGACACCACCAGTGTGACAACGAAAACGAGAACAGCACCGATCCGGTAGGACATAGCATCCGGTTCCTGAAAAACCGTGGAAAGCCGCTAGAGTATAGGCAGGCCGCGGGCAGAACAACCGTACCATGGGTCATATGGCACAGTTGTTCCGCCGCAGATCATTCCCGGCTTGCCTCTTTACAGGGCACCTGCTGTAGCAAGGCGAGTTTTTCGCTGTTTCTGGATAACGAAGGCCAGAACCGCCAGGGCAATACCGGTTAGGTCTGTCCACAAACCGCCCTCGATCATCAGCAACGCGGCCGCAATCAGAAGGACTCGGGTTAGCCAGGAGGCGGAAACCCGCGCAAACCAGCCCAGCACACCGCCAGACAGCATGTATACGCCGAAGGTTGCAGTTACCAGTGCCCTGGCGATCTCGAACCAGCCAGCTTCCATCAACAGAGCGCCGTTGTAGAAGAACATGAAGGGCACGATGAACGCCGCAATGCCAATCCGGAACGAGGCCACGGAGGTTTCCATGGCGTTGGCGCCGGAAATCCCTGCTGCGGCATAGGAGGCAAGCGCAACGGGTGGCGTGATGGCGGACACCACAGCGAAGTAGAACACGAAGAAGTGCGCCGTCAGCGGTTCAATGCCCAGCTGCACCAGGCCAGGCGCTACCACCGAAGCCGCAACCGCATAGGCCGCCGTGGTCGGCATCCCCATACCCAGAAGAATGGAAATGAACATGGCGAAGATCAACGCCAGCAACTGGCTCGTGGCAGCAACGTCCAGCAACAACACGGAGAAGCGTGCGCCCACCCCGGTCAGGGAGATAACGCCAACAATTACCCCGGCCGCCGCGCACACCACAATGATCTGAATCGCCATGTAAGAGGCAATCTCGAGTGCTTGCAGTATGTGACGCAATCCCATCTTGTTCGGGGAAATCCAGCTCACCACAGCGGCGGAGACGGTAGCCAGGGTACCTGCCCGGATCACCGAGTAACCCATGAACAGGGCCACGATCAGGATAATGATCGGCACGAACAGATAGCACTGCTTCATCATGGTTTTGAGCTTCGGCAGCTCATCCTCACGCATGCCGCGCATGCCCGTCTTGGCGGCCTCAAAATCCACCATGAAGTAGACCGAGGCGAAATACAGGATCGCCGGAATGATGGCAGCAATGGCAATCTCGGTGTAAGGAATGCCGGTGATCTCCGCCATGATAAAGGCGCCAGCGCCCATGATCGGCGGCATGATCTGCCCGCCGGTGGACGCAGCCGCCTCGACAGCGCCGGCAGACTGCTTGCTATAGCCCACTTTCTTCATCAGTGGAATCGTCAAGGAACCGGTGGAGACCACGTTGCCGGCACTGGTGCCGTTGATCATGCCCATCAAACCGGATGCGAAGATCGAGACCTTGGCCGGGCCACCCCGGGAACGACCGGCTGCCGCAAAGGCAAAGTTCACGAAGTAGTCGCCCACCTTCGAGGACTGCAGGAAGGCGGCAAAAATGATGAACAGAATAATGTAGGTGGAGGATACCGCGGTGGTCGGCCCGAGGATGCCGGCATCGGTATAAACCTGACTAAAGAATCGCTGAACCGAAAGCCCCGGGTACCCGAGGAAACCCGGCAGATAGGGGCCGGCAAACACGTAAGCCAGGAACACCAGGCCGATGATCACCAGAGCCATACCGGCAACACGCCGGGTCAGCTCCATGATCAGGGCGGTACCGGCAATGGCTGCGAACGAGATACCCACCGGCGCGAAAGAAGTGCCGGTCGACATCCGCATGGAGGTGTTATAGACCACGAGGAAATAGGCGGCCACAGCCAGGGAACAGACGATCAACACCAGATCGGGAACACTGAATACCGATCGCTCCCGTTGATGGAACCAGCTCATGATAATGCCAATACCGGTTGCCGCCAGCAGAGGCCAGCCAAATTGCCACACCTCCAGCTCGACCGGGATCCGCATGGCGCCGTTCTGGACCATCTGCCAAAACGAAAACGTCTGGTACAGAACATAGAGGGCCGGCAGCATGGCGCCAGCACTGATCCAGGTTGTCCACCGATGGCGGGCGCCGCCCTCTTCCGATGACACGAACCGGGCGCCGGCAAACAGCACGAAACCCAGCACCAGGGCGCCCGCAATATGAACGATCCGGAACGACCAGGTTTCCAGGGGCGCTATGTTCAGGGAATAGAGGTGAAAGGCTGAATAGGCAATCGCCAGCATGGCGACAAATTTCAGCAGGCCGCCTTCAAACAGCCGGCGGTTGGCTTCAACCGGTTCATCGTCCACGTTGTGGGCGAGTACATGGTCCTCGCCCACTTCAATGTCCGGAAGATCTTTGGAGTTTTGTTCGGTAGTCATGACACACCCTGCTTGCAGGCAAATCGGGGCCAGAACCCTCCTGGCCGTCATTTGCGAGGGGCCGCCAGGCAGCCCCCCGCTCGAGCACTGTTACTTGATCCGACTGTCTTCGATCGGGTAACCGTTCTCGTTAAACCAACGCGCAGCGCCCGGGTGCCAGGGCAGAACGTTGTTCTTCGTATAGTTCTCGGGAACCGAATTACGGGCCGCCTTGTGGATGGAGACCATCTTGTCGTTGTTCTCCATGGTCAGCTTGGTGATCTCATACACGAAGCTTTCCGGAACATCACAGTTAACCATGGCGAAGTTCCACATGGACACCACGCGGGAGGGCTCTTCCAGAGACTGGTAGGTGGACGCCGGAATGATGAACTCGGATACCGGGAAGTTATTGATGATGGTCTCTGCCTCGGCATCGGTCATACCGATGATGTTCACATCGGTCTGGACTTCCAGTTGGCTGACCGCCGGAATGGGGATACCTGCCGCGAAAGCGACCACATCAATCAGGCCATCCTGAAGCTGACCGCCCAGATCAGACCAGCTGCCGTTACGGCGTTCGAAGTCTACGCCCAGGGTTTCCATCATGCGCGGGAAATAAGTGTCAGACGTCGAGCCCGCCGGGCCGAAGCCAATGGTGGCACCATCGGGGATGTCGGCAATGGATGTGATGCCGGAGCTGGAGAGCGCGGTTACCGAGAACGGCGTTTCGTACATCGGGAACATGGCGCAGACATTGTCCATCTTCATCCCCGGAGCAAGCGGGCTATTGCCATCCATGGATTCCCGGGCCGGGCCCATGGTGGTCAGGCCGAACTTCAGGTCGCCGGTATGCACCAGGGCCATGTTCTGCACCGGACCGCCGGTAATTTCGGCACCGCCGGAGACGCCCAGGTTTTCAGCCACAAAGTTGGCCCAGCCGGAACCATAGGCAAAGTAGGTCCCACCCTGGCTGGCAGTACCAACGGTGAAGTTGCTCGGCCAGTCTGAGCGGTCCTGGGCTGCTGCGGGGGTTGCGACGGCGAAGGTGGAGGCGAATGCCACCGCCATTACGGCTTGGGTTTTCATAAAGAATGCTCCCGTTTCATTTTGTTTGTTGGGTGCTCAACGAAGCTCGAATGGCTTCGGTGGGTAACCCTGTCAGCAAGGAGCAGACCAGTTCCAAATTAACTATTTAAAACAGTGTATTACTGAAATCAGGAGAGGATTCAGGCAGGAAAATGGGTGGATATCCACCCATAGAGGAGAAACCAATGGGTGAAAGTCGACACGTGAGTCTTAAAGGACGTTATCGGCGCAGAGTTACCAACGCCCCTGCAAGGTTGCCACTATACGCCGGCTACCGGCCCGGTCCCGGTGCTCACAGAGGTATAGCCCCTGCCAGGTTCCCAGGGCAAGATGACCATGACTTACCGGAAGGGTCAGAGAGGGCCCGATCAGTATGCTTTTGATGTGAGCCGGCATATCGTCCGGCCCTTCCATTACATGCTCATAGTGCGGCGCATTCTCCGGAACCATGACATTGAAGTGGCGTTCCAGATCGCCCCGCACATCCGGGTCTGCGTTTTCATTCACCGCGAGGGATGCAGAGGTGTGCTGGATGAACAGGTGCAGTAACCCAACCTCGCAGTTGGTGAGATCCGGCGCCTGGGCCAGGATTTCATTGGTGACCAGATGAAAGCCCCGTGGAAGCGGCGCCAACTCGATAAACGACTGATCCCAGATCATGGCTGTCCTCTCGCTTATTTCTGGCGGTCATCCCAGGGGTGTACCGGAACGACATCGTCGCCGACATCCCCTTCGTAGCTGCTCCGGAAATAATCCATGGCTTTTTCCGCCTCGCTTAGCTCGTCAAACCGGGCAACGTGATAAATTGCCTCGCCCTCATTCACCAGCGGCAGATTGTTCACGCAGATAACAATACCCGAGCAGGGTGACACCACTGCCGTTTCCGATTCGCCAAAGGGATCCGCCACCATGGCCAGACGCTGCCCCTTGCGCACCTTCTGCCCCAGGCGGGCAACCGGCCGCATGATGCCGTCAATGTCTGCTCGTACCCACTGGGAGTTGGCAGCGGTTTCAGACCGCTTTCTCGGTGCCTTGGGCCCTTTTTTCGCCGGGATCATTTCCAGTTCACGCATGACCCGAATTACCCCTTTCACACCGCTGCCGATCACCACGTCGTCGAAGCGCAGCGCCTCACCACCCTCGAAGGTGATCACCGGAATATCCTGTGAATCAGCGTAGGCACGAAGACTCCCCTCACGCAGGCCGGCGTTGATAATGATCGGCGCACCAAAGGCTTCGGCCATACGCACGGTTTCCGGGTTTTTCAGTTCGGCCCGGATTTGCGGCAGGTTGAACCGATGGATCGCCCCGGTGTGCAAATCGATGATGTGAGTGACCCGCTCCATGATCTGGGTACGCAGCAGATAGGCAATGCGCCCGCCCAGGGACCCGCTTTCGCTGCCGGGGAAACAGCGGTTCAGGTCCCGGCGGTCCGGCAGATAGCGGGTCCGCTGGACAAACCCGAAGATATTGACGATGGGTACCGCAACCAACGTACCCCGGAGGTGCCTCAGGGCCGAATTGGTGAGCACCCGGCGGACAATCTCGACACCGTTGATCTCATCACCATGGATGGCACCGCACACCATCAATACCGGACCGTCCCTCCGGCCGTGCACAACCTCAACAGGAATATGCAGCGGCGTGTGCGTGTATAGCTTGGCGACCGGAACTTCCACGGTTTGCCGGGTGCCGGCCTTTACCTGGGTGCCGGCAATTTCATAGGGGGCACGGGCCATGCTTTAGCCTCTCCCCTTGGTCCGGGTTTTCCAGGGCTTCTGATTTTTCTCGGTCCAATTGATGATCATACCGGCTACGTTCTTGCCAGTGGCATTCTCGATGCCCTCAAGGCCGGGTGAGGAATTCACCTCCATCACCAGCGGGCCGCGGCTGGCACGCAACAAGTCCACACCGGCCACGTTCAGGCCCATGGACTTGGCGGCGGTAATGGCAGTGCGGCGTTCCTCCGGCGTTATCCGCACCAGAGAGGCGCTGCCACCCCGGTGGAGATTGGACCGGAACTCGCCTTCGGCACCCTGACGCTTCATGGCGGCAATCACCTTGTCGCCGATCACAAAGCAACGGATATCGGCGCCGCCAGCTTCCTTGATGAACTCCTGCACCAGAATATCGGCTTTCAGCCCCATGAAGGCTTCAATCACACTCTCAGCCGCCTTCCGGGTTTCCGCCAGCACCACACCAATGCCCTGGGTGCCCTGCAACAGTTTGATAACTACCGGGGCGCCGCCCACCATCTGCAGCAGCTCGGGCACGTTATCCGGCTTGTTGGCAAAGCCGGTAATCGGCATGCCGACGCCCTTGCGGGCAAGCAGTTGCAGGGACCGCAGCTTGTCACGGGAGCGGGTGATGGCAACAGATTCGTTGACGGGGAATACCCCCATCATTTCGAACTGGCGCAATACCGCCGTACCGTAGAAGGTCACGGATGCACCGATCCTCGGAATCACCACATCGAAATCCTCAAGGACTTCCTCGTGATAATGGATTTGTGGGTTGGCCGAGGTAATGTTCATGGAGCAGTGCAGGCAGTCAATCACCTTCACTTCGTGGCCACGATTGATGCCTTCCTCCACCAGCCGACGGGTCGAATAGAGGTGACGGTTTCGCGACAGTACCGCAATTTTCATTTTTCAGTCCTTAAGGCCGGTTCGCCGGCAAGATAGGAAGCTTCGGGATAGATCAGTGAGCGCCCGGACATAGCGGTACGGCCCAGTAACATCCGGAACCGCATGGAATCACGGTTGGTCAATGTCATTTCAATAGGCCATTTCTGGCCGCCAATCAGCAGCGTGGTTTCGATGACCAGGCGCATTTCCTTGTGGCCGCCGGAGTCGGAGACGTTCCGCTCGTCCAGCACCTTCGCGTCGCACTCCACGACCTGGTGCAAATCGTTCTGCACCGGATGGACCCAGAAGCGTACCCGCCGCTCTCCGTTTTCCGTGTAGGGCTCGGTACGAAACGTATGGAGACAGGAAGTTCGGGCTCCGGTGTCGATTTTTGCCTTGATACGACTGATATCAAGGTCTGGAAGCGCCACCCACTCACGCCAGCCAAGACTCATTTTATTCTCGGCCGGTGTCGGGGCGATGGTTTTGATAACTTCAGCTGTCTTTGTCGACATCCGGGAGATCCTTTTCAGTGATTTGTTCCGGCCCCAACAGCTGAACACGGAACGGCTCCGAATGGCTACCCGCATACACGCTGGTGTGGGGGAACGGAATTTCAATGCCTTCCCGATCCAGGGTTTTCTTGATCGCGACCATCATGCCGCTTCGACCCTCGAGCACTTTCTCCTTGGGCACCCAGTACGAGAACTGGAGGTCCACAGAAGACGGGCCAAACGCTGTTACCAGCGTAAACGGCTTGGGCTCTTCGAGACAGACCGGGTTCTTTTCCGCAAGATCCAGCAGCAGGCTTTCTACGCGCTCTACATCTTCAGCGTAGGCAATCCCCACTGTCAGGTCGAGTCGGCGTATCGGAAACCGGGAACGGTTAACCACCCGGGTCTTGATCAGGGTTTCATTGGGAATACGCACGTACAGATTGTCCGGTGTACGCAATTTCACGCTGAGCATATCAATGCCCACCACCTCGCCAAGGGTTGCGTCCACCTCGATGAAATCCCCGATTTCGAAGGGCTTTTCCACCAGCAGAAACAGACCGCTGATCATGTTCGATGCCGAGGTCTGCGAGGCAAAACCGATGGCTACGGTCAGGATACCTGCGGCGCCGAGCACCACATCGAGGGAAAAGCCGGCCTCCCGGAGGGCCGCCACAAAGAACAGAACGACAATGACATAGAACACCAGCCGTCGAACCATGACGGTATGATGGCGGGAGGTGCGTTGCGCCATAAAACGGCCAACACTTCGGGCCGCCAGGGAACCGAGAAACAGCCCGAGCACGACAAGAAAAACGGAACTGATCCACTGCCCCCAGGCGATATCCGTGAACACCTTCATCACGCCTGTTTCTATTGTTTCCAGCAAAGCGTCGACTCCCTTCGGTGTTTTTTAGCCAAACATTCGGTCAAAAGCCCGCACCAGCCTACCACGGGCCATCTTCTCCCGGGCATCTGCCACATGCCGGCAAGCACCCGCAGCAGCAAACAATGACTGTTCTACATGCAGACTGGCGGAGTTCATATCGGTCTCCACCTCAACGGTTACACCCGGCGTCCACAACTGGCCGCGCTCGTTCTGATGCAGGGACAGCAACGGCGTCGGCAGGCTGAAACGCTCCAGCAACAAGGGTTCTTCCCGGCGGTTGATCAGGGTCACCGGCGTTACCGCTCGCCAGGGGCGCTTGGGCACTGCCTCAAGCACCAATCTGGCAAAACTCGGCGAGGCATAACAAAGCTCGCCCTCCATGGTATTTCTGCCCACCCAGGTCATCGAGGGCGACGCCAGGGGGATCTCCGTCAGAACGACTTGCTTGTCTCCGACACAGACCTTCATCCAGACCAGGGTTCCCACATAGATCGTGCACCGGCCACCGGCGGGAATGGTCAGCGGTTGGAAAGGCCGAATCACGGTAGGCAGGTTGGCGAGAGCCGGCAGGAACGTGACCGTGGACGACTGATTTTCCCGGATGAATCGTTGCAGCGGCACGGAAGCAGACGGCAGAGTGTGGCCAATGGTTTCTGTCCAACTGGCGGGATCAGTGTCCAGCTCAAGCGCTTCGGTACGAATCTGCCACTCCTGATCCAGCAGGGTGACCCATAAACGAATATGACCAAGCTGATGAAACTGGGTTTGCCCAGAAGCCAGAGAATACGGCTGGGCCCACACGCCGTCACGACGACCCTCGGTATTGTTCTCCATTCCTGCCACAGAACTCCCTCAAGATCGGTCGGCTGAATTGCTTAAAAAGTGTTTTAACTATAATCCAATCAGCCACCCCGGGCGAATATCCAAGTTGGTGATTTTATTGAAACACCGGGCTGTAATTACACTTATATCAATCCCTCAGACAACTATGGATTACGGATGACGCAACTGGTCTGGTTCCGAAACGATCTCCGGGTTGCCGACAACCCCGCCCTCACCGCCGCCTGCGAGAGCAACGAAGAAGTGCGGGCCTGTTTTATTCTCACCCCGGACCAATGGCAGGAACACGACTGGTCTCCGTCCCGGGTGCAATTCGTCATTTCCCATGCCAACGCCCTTGCTGAAGAACTGGCCCGGCTCGGCATTCCCCTATCCTTTATATATGCCGACCGATTCGACGACAGCATCGGTAAACTGCAGAGCCATTGTGAAGAGCAAAAGGTTACAGCACTGCACTTCAACGAGGAGTACGGCGTCAACGAACGCAAACGCGATAAAGCCGTCAAGCACCGCTTTGACGAGCTCGGAATAGCCGTTCGCAAATACCGCGACCAGACCGTCGCCCCAGTAGGCGAGATCCTGACCCAGCAGAACGAGCCCTACTCCGTCTTCACACCGTTTTCGAGACGCTGGCGAAGCTGGATCGAAGAAACCCATCCCGGACTGTTTTCGATTCCCAAAATGAGGGGCGACGCGGTTACCCCGGAACAGATTGAAACAATCCCGGAAGCCTTTCGGGATGCCCCGGAGCCTTTGGTACCCAGCGGAGAACAGGCCGCCCACGACCAGCTTGAACGCTTCCTGGAAAAACGCGGCGGCGCCTACAAGGAAAACAGGGACTTCCCCGCCATCGACGGAACCAGCCTGATCTCCCCCTACCTGGCCAACGGCGTCCTCTCCGGCCGGCAATGCCTGATCGCAGCCCGACAGGCACAGGGTGCAGGAGGAAACCAGGAAGGCCTGGGCACCTGGATCACCGAAATCGCCTGGCGGGATTTCTACATCAACATCCTGTACCACTACCCCCGGGTCAGCATGCACCGCGCCTTCAAACCGGAAACCGAAGCCCTGGAGTGGAACACCCCGGGCGACAAGTTCGAAGCCTGGAAAACCGGCAACACCGGCGTTCCCATCGTCGACGCCGCCATGCGCCAACTCAACCAGACCGGCTGGATGCACAACCGCCTGCGCATGATCACCGCCATGTACCTCACCAAAAACCTGTTCATCGACTGGCGACTGGGCGAAGCCTACTTCATGTCAAAACTGATCGACGGCTTCCTGGCCTCCAACAACGGCGGCTGGCAATGGAGCGCCTCCACCGGCACCGACGCCGCCCCCTACTTCCGGGTCTTCAACCCGGTTACCCAGAGCGAACGCTTCGACCCCAACGGCGACTTCATCCGGGAGTGGGTTCCTGAACTGGCGAAACTGGACAACAAACGGATTCATGATCCGGGCGCGAAAGGTGGTGTTATTCCGAAGGGATATCCACGGCAGATCGTCGATCTGAAAGAAAGCAGGAAAGAGGCGATCGCAAAGTTTCAGGAATTAAAGAATTAAACTGAGCCGGAGTCGGAGAGCGGGCTGACTCGACAGTATGACGAGGGGCTGGAGACAGTCTTTCCAAAACTGTGCGGAGCCAGGGATGGCGGAGCCCAAGCGCCACAGGGATGTGCCGCAAGGAGCGTGTTTCGGAAAGACTGTCTTCAGCCCCGATCCCCAAAGAGTGAGGTCAACCGGAACAAACCGGGCAATCAGGATCCCGAGCCAGCTTCATCTCCCGCCACTGCATCTCCCAGGCATCCAGAATCAACAACCGCCCAATCAAAGGCGCCCCCACCCCGGAAATCACCTTGATGGCCTCCATCGCCTGAGTCGCCCCGATCATCCCGACCAGCGGCGCAATCACCCCCGCCTCTGAACAGGTCAGATCCTCATTGCCCTGCTCCGGATACAGGCAGTGGTAACAGGGGCTCTCCTCCCGCCGGCTGTCGTAAACCGAAACCTGACCCTCGCCTCGAATGGCCGCACCGGATACCAGGGGCACTTTCGCCGCCACACAGGCACGGTTCAGGGCAAACCGCGTATTGAAGTTATCGGTGCAATCGACCACCAGGGTTGCCTCTGCCACCGTGCGCGCCAGGGCCTCACCCTCAAGGCGCTGGTTCAGGGCAGTCACGGACACCAGAGGATTGATCCGCCGAATCCGGTCGGCGAGGCTTTCCGCCTTCGATTCACCCAGCTGCGCAGTTTCAAAACCAATCTGGCGCTGGAGGTTAGCTAGTTCGATATTGTCGTCATCCACCAGTGTCAGGGTCCCGACACCTGCGGCGCCGAGATAGAGAGCGACAGGGCACCCCAAGCCGCCGGCCCCAAGCACCAGAACCCGGGCAGACTGCAGCTTTTCCTGGCCTGAAATATCGAACCGCGGCATCAGGATCTGCCGGCTGTAGCGCAATAATTCGTCGTCACTGAGCATCTGCATCTCCCCTGTTAGGCGCCGGAGTAATGACCGCAGCGCCGGAACACCATCGCCCGAGCGTCATGCGATCCCGGTTGCCATAATCCTGGCGGGTCTCAACGTCTTGAAACCCACGCGCGCGGAACAACTCTGCCACGGCCTCCGCCTGATCAAAACCATGCTCAACCAGAAGCCATCCGTCTTCAAGCAGCCAGTCCGGCGCCTGATCCACAATCAGCCGGAGGTCATCCAGACCATCTCGGCCGGATACCAGAGCCGAGGCAGGCTCGAACCGAACATCACCTTCCTTCAGGTGATGGTCGTTATCCGGAATATAGGGCGGGTTGGAGACAATCAGATCAAATCTGCCGGGCGTGAGCTCTGAAAACCAGGAGCTCTGAACCACAGAAACTGTCAGACCAAGCGCATCGGCATTGTCACGGGCAAGCGCGACTGCCTCAGCCACGGCATCGCATGCAGTGATCTGCCACTCCGGGTGCTCACTGGCAAGCGCCAGGGCGATGGCGCCGGTACCCGTGCCCAGGTCCAGCACGCGGGCCTGCCGGGGTAACGGCAAATCCAGAGCGACTTCCACCAGGCATTCGGTATCCGGTCTCGGGATCAGGGTGGAGGCACTGACCTTCAGCGGCAGAGACCAAAACTCCTGCTGTCCCAGCAGGTGCGCCACGGGCCTTCCGGCCACCCTATCCTGCACAAGCGCCTCAAAGGCCTCGGCGTGAGCATCGGTAACCTCACGTTCCGGCCAAGCCCGGAAACTGGTCCGGCTAAGCCCCGTAATATGGCTCAGTAGCAACTCGGCATCCAGCCTCGGCGAATCGCTATCAATCCGGGCGGATGCCTTCTTTAACAGGGCTTCACAAGTCAGTGAGGATTTACTGGTCATCGGCGAGGGAGGCAAGCAGCTCGGCCTGGTGCTCCTGCTGCAAAGGCACAATTACAGCATTCAGGTCGCCAGCAATCACTTCGTCGAGCTTGTACAGGGTCAGATTAATACGATGGTCCGTAACCCGCCCCTGGGGGAAATTGTAGGTGCGGATGCGCTCGGAACGGTCGCCGCTGCCAACCAGGCTCTTGCGCGTCTCGGCCATGGACTTCTGCTGCCGCTCGGTCTCGGCATTCTGCAGCCGCGAAGCCAGCAAACTCAAAGCTTTCGCCCGGTTCTTGTGCTGGGAGCGCTCTTCCTGGCACTCCACGACAATGCCCGTTGGCAGGTGCGTAATCCGGATTGCCGAATCGGTTTTGTTCACGTGCTGACCGCCAGCACCCGAAGCGCGGAAAGTGTCTACCCGCAGATCCGCCTTGTTGAGCTCAATGGCTTCGGCCTCATCGGCCTCTGGCATCACCGCCACGGTACAGGCCGAAGTATGAATCCTGCCCTGAGACTCGGTTTCCGGAACGCGCTGTACCCGGTGGGCACCGGATTCAAACTTCAGGGCACCATAAACCCCATCGCCAGCGACACGGGCAATCAGCTCCTTGTAGCCCCCGTGCTCACCCTCGCTTTCGCTCAGAACTTCAACCTGCCAGCGCCGGCGCTCGGCATAGCGCAGATACATCCTGAACAGATCGCCGGCAAAGATGGCGGCTTCGTCACCGCCGGTGCCGGCACGAATCTCCAGGAACACGTTCTTGCCGTCGTTCGGGTCTTTCGGCAGCATCAGGCGCTGGAGCTCTTCATCCAGCTCCTCGCTTTTCTGCTGGGCCAGTTGCAGTTCTTCCTCGGCCATTTCCCGCATATCGGCGTCGCCATCTTTCGCCAGCTCACGGGCCGCCTCGATGTCGTCCAGCGAGTGCTGCCAGGCCTGGAAGCACTGAACTATGGGTTCAATCTCGGCGAACTCCCGGGAAAGATCCCGGAATTTGTCCTGCTGGGAGATGATGGAGGAATCACTGAGCAATGCGCTGACTTCCTCGAAGCGGTCGGTAAGCTGCTCGAGGCGGGATTGGATCGATGGCTTCATAGTTTTTCCGGGGTAGTCGTCGTGTCCGCGTCCAGTGCATCCAGCTGGTGCAACTCACGCAGCCACTCTGTCACCTCGGTGCGACCTTCTGTGGTGGCCTTTCGTACCTGCACAGAGGGTTCGTGCAGGAGTTTGTTGGTGAGGCCGCGTGCCATACTGCGCAGCACGGTTTCAGGATCTGTGCCGTTGCGCAGGGCGCGCAGGGCTTTTTCGGTCTCCGCATCGCGCAGCACTTCGGCGCGCTGACGGAACTGTTTGAGAGTGGACACCGCGTCCAGCGCCCGCAGCTGGTTCAGGAAATCCTGAACCCCGGACGCAACCAGATTCTCCGCTTCCCGGGCCGCACCCTCGCGGGAGCGTATATTCTCTTCGATTACCTGGCGCAGGTCGTCAACCGTGTATAAATAGACGTCGTCCAGCGAGGCCACTTCCGGCTCGATATCCCGGGGCACGGCAATATCCACCATGAAATAGGGGCGGTGCTTGCGTTTCTTCAGTGCCCGTTCAACGGCGCCTTTGCCCAGGATGGGCAATGGACTCGCGGTGGACGAAATAATGATATCAACATCGGCCAGGTGCTCGGGGATCTCGGACAGCACAATGCCCTTGCCGCCACGGGATTCTGCCAGCGCCTGAGCCCGCTCAAGTGTACGGTTGGCCACCAGGAAATCCTTCACGCCGGCATCCGCAAGGTGCCGGGCCACCAACTCGATCGTTTTGCCGGCACCGATCAGCAAGGCCTTGTTGCGGGACATGTCAGCAAAAATATGGTGCGCCATGCTCACCGCCGCATAGGCAACGGAGACCGGGTTTTCACCGATGGCGGTCTGGGTACGCACGCGCTTGGCGACCGAGAAGGTATGCTCGAACAGCCGGGACAGAAACGAACCGCTGGCGCCATGCTCACGGGCCAGGGTGTAGGCATCCTTCAATTGCCCGAAAATCTGCGGCTCGCCCAGCACCATGGAATCCAGGCCGGCGGCCACGCGCATCATGTGCCGGACAGCATCACCGTCGCGATGCACGTACAGTGCTTCCTCAAGCTCTGCGGCATCCAGGCCATGAAACCCCGCCATCCAGCGAAGCACCATGGGTGCGCAGTCGTCATCGCCGGCCAGATACAGTTCGGTCCGGTTGCAGGTAGACAGAATCGCGGCCTCGGTGGCGCCTGAGGTCGCCCTCAGCTCGGCAAATGCCTCCGCCATACGCTCGGGCGTAAACGCCACCCGCTCCCGTAATTCAACGGGGGCCGTGCGATGATTGATTCCCAGCGTTACCAGTGCCATTTCGTGGTTGTACAACCTTTTGCCGATGAGCGGTGCAGATACGCGCAATTACTGGACATTTTAACGGTCAGCGGCCTGAGCTGCCACCCAAAACCGCCATAGCTTCGGCAAGTGCGGACAGGTTGGGCAAGATCAGGCGCTTATGCCATTATAGGGATTCGGCTGAGGCCGGGACCCGATCTACCTCAAGAAAGGGGCTGGAGCGTGGTTATTTTTGATGCGTTTTCGACAGACCATGGGAAGTTGCATGCACAAGTCCGTACCGTTTCTGGTTACCTGCCTGCTTGGCCTCACACTGGCAGGGTGTGCCAGCCTTACCGGCACTGAGGAAGCGCCTTCTACTGGCGAAAAAGCCGCCATTGAGAAAAAGACGGAGCCACAGCCACCGGTTGAATACGCCGATTTCGAGCCCGAAACCCTCTATCTGCTCCTGTCTGCCGAAATCGCGGCCCAGCGCGGCCGCTATGACATTACCCTGGTGAACTACCTGAAGGCTGCCAAACAATCCCGCGACCAGGTGGTTATTGAGCGGGCCATGAGAATTGCCCAGTCCCTGAACGGTGACAACGCCCAGAAGCATCTGGCCGAACTGTGGCTGGAAATCGATCCGGATAGCCTTCAGGCCCACCGTATCTCTGCTATCCAGGCAGTAAAGGGCAACGACCTCCAGACCGCCATCCATCACATGGAGCGGATCATGGATCAGGGTGGCGACGCTGACTTCGACAGCCTGGCCGCCATGGCCGCAAATCTGCCACCGGAACAGCAACAGGAGCTGCTGGCCCTCTATAATGAAATGTCGGACCGCCATCCCGACACCCCGGAACTGGAGTACAGCATCGCGCTGCTATTGAAGGTTACCGGTCAGCCGCAGCAAGCCCTGAACAGGCTTGAACCCCTGCTGCAGGAGAATCCGAACTTCCAGCCGGCCATCATCCTCAAGGGGGACCTGCTCTACCAGACCGGCCAGAAAAGCAGCGCCCTCGATTACCTGCTGACAAACACCCGCCGCTTTCCCGGCAACCGTCAGATGGGCACGCTTTACGGCCGCATGCTTATAAATGAAGGCGAATTACAGGCTGCCCAGGACGAATTCAACCGCCTTGTTAAGCGCTACCCGGACACGCCAGGCCTGAGGCTATCCCACGCGCTGGTCGCCCTTGAGAATGGCCAGACCGATCTGGCCCGGGAAGAGCTGACCCAACTGGCCGAACAGGGCCATCATACCAGCGAAGCCAACTACTACCTGGGCCGCATTGAGGACCAGGCCGGCAACACCGAGCAAGCCATTGGCTATTACCAGAGCGTGGAACAGGGTAATTACTACTTTCCGGCCCTGGCCCGCGCCAGCTCCCTGCTGGCAGAAAACGGCCAGCTCGAGGACGCCATTGACCGCATCCGCAGGCTGCGCGAGGCCAACCCCCGGCAGGCAGAGAACTTCTGGCTGCTGGAGGTAAACCTGTTGCTGGATCAGGAGCAGCAACAGCAAGCCCTCAGCGCCGCCACGGAAGCTCTGGAAGAACATCCGGACAATATCGAGATCCGCTACGCCCGGGCCATGCTGTACGACGGCATCGGGCAGCCTGCCGATGCCGAAGCCGATCTGAAGCAGATTATCGAACAGGAGCCGGAAAACGCCGTGGCCCTGAACGCTCTGGGCTACATCCTGACCACCCGGACGGACAGGCTGAGAGAAGCCCGCGGCTACATCGAGAAAGCACTGCGACTCGACCCGGAGAACCCGGCAATCCTCGACAGCATGGGCTGGGTCCTGTTCCTCGAAGGTCAGATCGAGCCCGCGCTCGACTACCTTTCCCGTGCCTGGGCCGCCTTCCCGGACCCTGAGGTTGCCGCCCACTACGGTGAGGCACTCTGGATGAACGGTGCCGAAGAGCAGGCGCGGATTATCTGGCAGGAAGGCCTGGAGCAGGACCGCGACCACGAAGTACTCAGAGAAACCATAAACCGGCTGACCAACGGTGGTGAGCCGGAATGAAACTTGCCCGAACCCTGGCAGCACTGATGATGTTTGCCACCCTCGGTGCCTGTACCACGATTCAGATCGACCCGTTACCGGAGGGCATGACAGACCAACCCCCGGCGAACTGGACCACCCGTGCGGCCAGTCTCGGCGAACTCGATCACTGGAAGCTGACTGGCAAGCTGGCCGTCCGCCAGCCGTCGGACAGCGGAACCGCCATCATCAACCACTGGGTTCAGGACGGTGAAGCCTACGACCTGGCCCTCTCCTCGTCGTTTCTCGGCATGGGCAGCACAACGCTTAAAGGCGTGCCCGGCTTTATTGAGCTGACCCTGCCGAACGGCGAAACCTACCGCTCGGGTGAGCCGGAAGCGCTGGTCGAAGCTGCCACGGGCTGGCAGTTGCCTCTGGAAAACCTGACCTGGTGGATTCGGGGCCTGCCCTCTCCGGCCAGCGATTACCGCCTGCTGTTCGATGATCAGGGCACCCTTGCCATAATCCGCCAGAACGGCTGGGAAATCCGCTACGACCGCTGGCAGAGCTTCCTTTCCAGCTATCCTGCACTCCCCGCCCGCATCACCGCCCTCAAAGAAGAGAAGCGTGTCCGGCTGGTGGTCAGCGACTGGCAGGAGCAGCCTGAATGACACCCGACCTGATATTGCCGTCACCGGCCAAACTGAACCTGTTCCTGCACATTGTCGGGCGCCGGGACGACGGCTATCACGAACTCCAGACTCTGTTCCAGTTTCTCGACTATGGCGACGACCTTAGTTTTACCCTCACACCCGGAGAGCCCGGTGTGAGGCTCGCGGAGCCCGTTCCGGGTGTCGAAGATGACGACAACCTCATCATTCGCGCCGCCAGAGCTCTTCTGGAACGGGCTCAGGGTGACCTGCCCGGAGTTACCATCAGCATCACCAAACGGCTGCCCATGGGCGGCGGCCTTGGCGGAGGCAGCTCCAACGCCGCAACCACCCTGCTGGGACTGAACCACCTCTGGCAGCTCAAGCTGAGTATCGATGAACTTGCAGAAGTCGGCCTGAGCCTGGGCGCCGATGTACCGGTGTTTGTCCGTGGCCACGCGGCCTTCGGCGAAGGCGTTGGTGAAACACTGACCAACGCAAATCCGCCGGAAGACTGGTTTGTTGTTCTCAAGCCTGGCTGCAACATAAACACTGGCAAGATTTTTTCCGAGCAAGGGTTGACAAGGAACACCCCGAGAATCAAAATAGCGCCCGCTTTTGAGGGAGACGCCTCGAGGTACCGAAACGACTGTGAGGATGTAGTTCGAAAACTGTATCCTGAGGTTAACCAGAGCCTGGAATGGCTTTCACAATTCGGACCTGCAAGATTAACCGGAACCGGGGCTTGCATATTTGGACGTTTCCCGACAGAATCCGCAGCCCGGATCATCTGGGAAAGCAAACCCTCCGGCGTCACGGGGTTCGTAGCTAAAGGGGTGAACAGTTCACCTCTACACAAAAAGCTAACAGAGCTGAAATGATGCCAAAAAAGCACGATACTGGGGTGTCGCCAAGTGGTAAGGCAACGGGTTTTGATCCCGTCATGCGCAGGTTCGAATCCTGCCACCCCAGCCACCTTTCTCCCGCTTCTTCTGAATCAAACGCCGATACTGAGAAGGATGCCGTCGTGTCCAAACTGATGATCTTCGCTGGCAACGCCAACCCTGAACTGGCTCAGGCGATTGCCCGCAAACTCCACATTCCCATGGGTCAGGCCACTGTAGGCCGCTTCAGCGACGGAGAAACCACCGTCGAGATCAATGAGAATGTCCGCGGCCATGATGTCTTCATCATCCAGCCGACCTGCTACCCCACCAACGACAACCTGATGGAATTGATCGTGATGGCCGACGCACTTCGCCGTGCTTCCGCTACACGGGTCACCGCCGTTATCCCCTACTACGGATACGCGCGCCAGGATCGCCGGGTACGCTCTACCCGTGTTGCCATCAGCGCCAAGGTGGTAGCCGACATGATTTCCAGCATCGGCGTAGACCGGGTTCTGACCGTCGACCTGCACGCTGATCAGATCCAGGGCTTCTTCGATATTCCGGTGGACAACATCTACGCCACACCGGTCATGCTCGAAGACATCTTCAAGCAGCGCTTCGAGAACTTTGTAGTGGTATCCCCGGACGTTGGCGGCGTGGTTCGTGCCCGTGCCGTGGCCAAGCGCCTGGACGACGCCGATCTCGCCATCATCGACAAGCGTCGCCCGAAGGCGAACGTATCTCAGGTCATGCACATCATTGGTGATGTCAAAGACAAGACCTGCATCCTGGTGGACGACATCATCGATACCGCCGGCACTTTGTGCAAAGCGGCCAACGCCCTGAAAGAACACGGCGCTGCCCGCGTGGTTGCCTACATCACCCACCCGGTTCTCTCCGGCCCGGCCATTGATAACATCAATGCCTCGCAGCTGGATGAGCTCGTGGTCTGCGATACCATCCCGCTGGGTGACAAAGCGCATAATTGTGATAGAATCCGCGTCCTCGGAATGGCCGGACTGCTTGCGGAGTCTATTCGCCGCGTAAGCAACGAAGAGTCCATCAGCGCCATGTTCGAGAATGCCTGAGTGACCTTCCGGTCGTAATATCAAGGCATTACAAGCAGTTACCGGGTCGGGAGCCTACACAGGCTCCCGACTCTTTTAGTCAGCCGGAAAAATCCGGCTTTTCAGAAACATCACCTGATCCAACGCCTGGTCGCGGGCAGTTCAGGTGACGATTGAGGTTATTACCATGTCTCAGGAATTTGTTATCGAAGCATTTCCTCGCGACGATCAGGGGAGAGGTGCGAGCCGCCGCCTGCGTCGTGAGGAGCGTAAAATTCCGGCCATCATCTATGGTGGCGGAAAAGACGCTACTCCGGTTGCCATCTGGCACAACGAGCTGAAAAAAGCTCTGGAAAACGAAGCGTTCTTCTCTCACGTTCTGACCGTTGAGCTGAACGGCAAGAAAGAAAGCGTCATCCTGAAGGATCTGCAGCGTCACCCGTACAAGCCGATCCTGACCCACGCTGACTTCCTGCGCGTCGACAAGGATCACGAGATCCACGTCAACGTACCGCTGCACTTCATTAACGAAGACACCGCACCGGCTATCAAGCTCCACGGCGGCGTAGCTAACCACCAGATCAACGAAGTTGAAGTGATCTGTCTGCCGCAGAACCTGCCCGAGTTCATCGAAGTGGACATGACCACTGTCGAGATGGACCAGGTAGTTCACCTGAGCGACCTGAAACTGCCGAAAGACGTCAAGATTGCCGCCCTGCTCCAGGGTGAAGATCACGACCTGCCTGTAGTGGCTATCCACAAGCCGCGCGGTGCCAAGGCCGACGACGCCGAAGAAGGTGAAGAAGGCGAAGAAGGCGAAGACAAGGAGTAATCACTCCTGCACTGAGGAGGGCAACGGCGAATGGCGCAGGATATTGTCATGGTGGTTGGTCTGGGGAACCCCGGCGCTGACTACGAGAATACCCGCCATAACGCCGGCGCTCTCTTCGTGGAAGCTCTGGCCCGCGCCGCGGGCCAGACGCTCCGCCCCGAAAAGAAATACCACGGGCTCTACGCCCGCATTCAATGGCAGGGCCTGGACCTGCACCTCCTGAATCCCACTACCTTTATGAATCGCAGCGGCCTGGCCATCAAGGCGCTGGCAGATTTCTTCAAGATTCAGCCCCAACAGATTCTGGTTGCCCACGACGAACTCGATCTGCCCCCGGGTACCGCCAAGCTAAAGAAAGGTGGCGGCCACGGCGGACACAACGGCCTGCGTGACACCATTGCTCACCTGGGCACCAACGACTTTCAGAGACTGCGCATCGGCATTGGCCACCCCGGCGACAGCCGCAGGGTAACCGGCTACGTTCTCGGCCGCCTGGGCAAACAGGAAACCGAGGAACTGAACGCAGTGATCGACGAAATCATGCGGGTATTACCGGATGCAGCCAGCGGCAAACTCCCCGCCGCCATGAATCGCCTGCACAGTTTCAAACCGGTATAATCCGCTCAAATTTTTCCAGTACCAGCAGAGGCATTCCATGGGATTTAACTGCGGCATCGTCGGCCTTCCCAACGTCGGCAAATCCACCCTGTTCAACGCATTGACCAAATCCGGCATTGGCGCGGAAAACTTCCCGTTCTGCACCATTGAGCCTAACGCCGGTGTTGTCGCCATGCCTGATCCGCGCCTCAACAAACTGGCGGAGATCGTAAAGCCCGAACGGGTCGTCCCGACCACCATGGAATTCGTCGACATCGCCGGCCTGGTGGCAGGCGCGTCCAAGGGCGAGGGCCTGGGCAACCAGTTCCTGGCCAATATCCGCCAGACCGACGCCATTGCCCATGTGGTGCGCTGCTTTGAAGACGGCAACGTCATTCACGTGGCCAACAAGATAGATCCCGCCTCAGACATCGAAGTAATCAATACTGAGCTGGCTCTGGCCGACCTGGACACCGTTGAGAAAGCCATCAAGCGCGTTCAACGCGTTGCCAAGAGCGGTGACAAGGAAGCCAAGGCCCAGCTGGAGATGTTCGAGAAACTGCTGCCCGTGCTGAATGAAGGCAAACCGGTGCGCAGCATGAATCTGGACAAAGACCAGATGGCCCTGATCCGCGAGCTCTGCCTGCTGACCGTGAAGCCGACCATGTACATTGCCAACGTCAGCGAAGACGGGTTCGAGAACAACCCGCATCTGGACACGGTGCGCAAGATCGCCGAGTCGGAAAATGCCGTGGTTGTGCCTATCTGCAACAAGATAGAAGCCGAAATCTCCGAACTGGAAGACGATGAAAAATCCATGTTCCTGGAAGAAATGGGCATGGAAGAGCCAGGCCTCGACAGGGTTATTCGCGGCGGCTACGGCCTGCTGGGCCTGCAGACCTACTTTACCGCCGGGGTGAAGGAAGTCCGCGCCTGGACCGTGAAAATCGGCGCCACAGCGCCTCAGGCCGCCGGCGTGATCCACACCGACTTCGAACGCGGGTTCATCCGGGCAGAAGTGGTGAGCTATGACGATTTCGTTCAGTACAACGGCGAAGCCGGGGCCAAGGATGCCGGAAAATGGCGCCTGGAAGGCAAGGAATACATTGTGAAAGACGGCGACGTTATCCACTTCCGCTTCAACGTGTAATTTTTCAGGAAAAACTGGGCCCCAAGCCTTGACAGAAAGGGCCCAAATACTGAAAATACGCGCCTCGTTTGGGGCGATGCCCAAAGCGAAATGGCAAGGTAGCTCAGTTGGTTAGAGCACAGCACTCATAATGCTGGGGTCGGCGGTTCGACTCCGCCCCTTGCTACCAAGATTCAAAGGGTTGCGACTCACGTCGTGACCCTTTTTTTATGGTTGTCCCCTTTTTGTCCCCCGCCTGCCCCTTCTGGTCCGCAAACCCCATAGTCGCTATGATGCCCTCAAAGGACTAACAAGGTGGCGAGGTTTATCGATGGCCGAAGATAGCAAAACGGTTTTCTCCAGGGTCTGCGAAAGAGTGAAGAGCAGGCTTTTTAGGGGCGGTGTTTCCAAACCGAATGTGAGCTCTGAGGACTTCGACCAGCTAATAGACGACATTGCGATCGCCGCTCACCAGTCCTACGGACTAGCTGAGGGTGATAAAGAATCACTGCTAAAACACGTGAAAAGCAGCGTGCTCAACAGCAATGGAAACAGCACCTACTATAAGCTAAAGAACGCAATGTCGGTTTACGAAGCAAGAAACAAAATCTACTTGGATGAACACGAACAACTCAAAAAGATAGAAAACGCCCAGGCCCGACGAGCCCTTTTCTGGAGAGCAACCACCACGTTTACGGTAGCCCTGATCATCTTTCTTTTCTATTGCCTTGCTGATTACCTTGGCATCGCAATGCCGTTATCAAGGGTAGCGATCTGAACGTTAAGCAAGAATCTCCGCACACTATAAGGAAGTGAATTTGAAGAATCTCATTCTGATTGCCCTGGTCGCCTTCGGCGCGTGGCAGTTCTATCAGTCGAAGCAACCCGAAAGCCAACCCACTCCAGTGGCTAATCCAATGGCTGAGCATAAAGCATTGATCGAGGAAGCCAAGCGTGTAACCAGTTTTCATTGTGACGGTAGGCAGCACTGCAGTCAGATGACGTCCAGGGCAGAGACCGAATTCTTTATCCAGAACTGCCCAAACACCAAGATGGACGGTGACGGTGACGGCATTCCTTGTGAAAACGATTCCAGGTTCTAGCCCTTTCAAGGATCAGAGTTGAGATACCGGCGATAGCTTCCTGGCCGACTCGGTTCAGGGGCTTCATGGTCAAATCTCCTCTTCTTCCATCTGTTCCAGGAGACGGGGAATGTTGACCATGCGGTGACGACCGATCTTGTGGGTCGAAATGTAGCAGCGCTTAACCCAGCCTTCTACTACGCCCTGGTCTACACGGACCTAGTCGGCGAACTCGCGCCAGTCCATAAGTGGAGGCCAGTTAAGCTGTTTAATGCGTTCGGCTAGTTGTTCGTCTATCATGGTCATTGGTCAAAAACGTCCAGAAACGGCTAATTCCATATCTACTTAAGCTATATTAGCTTACCTAGAACGGTTTAGCCTTTTTGGCTTAAGTCATTTTTATATTATTTATGATCAAAGAACGGGTTATAACCATCATCAAAAATTCAGGGATGAAGAACCCGGAGCTGGAAGCGAAAACGGGGATAGGTCGCTACACCTGGCAAAATGTCAGGAACAAGCCGGATCGTGAGCTGAAGACAGAGGAGATAGAGGCGGTTGTGAAGCTCTATCCTCAATATGCTCTCTGGATAGCTTCAGGAGAGATAGCACCTGAAGTCGGGCAAACTAGCCCTGAATACGACGCAGTGAACTCAAAGTTAGACAGTCACGCCGAGGGATAGCAGTCACGAAAAAAGTCATGGAAAGATGGTTCCAGGATCGGCACGACTAAAGGACGCAGTCATGAAAGGATTTCTAGTTTCTCTTTTGGCAATTTCTTTTCTCCCCGCAACGCAAGCAGGCTCACTGAACGAAACAACCCAGCACCTGACGAGAGCAATTCAAGATCAAGTCACGACCAGCCTTTGGGAAGGACGCTGCTCTCGCCCGGAAGCCCTACGCCTTCACGCGAACTGCTTTGTAAATCCGAATGGAGTGGCACTATGGGAAATGGCCGGGCCAGAGCGTGAAAAATGGAAACCAGTGGCAATTCAAGAAAAGATTAGGCTTCAAAGGGAATATAAAAAGAATGTTGAAGTCGCGAAAGAGAAGGGAAAAATGACAGCACATGAGTATAAGTTGAACCAACAAATGTGCGATTTTTGGAAGCAACAAACAAAAAGCCAGAAGCAACAGAGAAAGATAGCCGAACACTGCGGCGACGGTACAAATCGTTAAAGTTCAGACAAGTAGAAAATTTGAGGGATGCAATGAAGCTACAGAGCCTGATGATAAAAAATTTCAGGGGTATCAGTTTTGCAGAAATTGATATAGACAATTTTACGACACTAGTCGGACCAAACAACATAGGTAAATCTACAATACTTCACGCGCTTAACCTAATTTTAGACAACAAAAAACCTAAAATAGAAGATTGGCCTGGGCAGAAAGAATCCGATGAGGAAATGGAAATAAAGTGTATTTTCCACAAAATTGAAGATTGGGAAAGAAGAAAACCAGCAATATCGAAGCTGCTACACGAAGACCAGCTTATAATTAAAATGACAGCATCATGGAACGAAGAAAAAACTGAGTTTGTGCATGAATACTCTGTTTATAATAGTGAAGTACAGTACCCATGGTCTGAAGAGAACTTTTCAACGGTCAAAAAAGATCCTGAGGTCAACAAAATATTCTCCAATTTCAACGTATCAAAAAAAGCTGACTTCGATTCTCAAAGAGAAGAAATAGAGGCTTTTACCCAAGAGAATTACAGCGACCTAGTTACAACGTCTACGGATTGGCACGTGAAGAGGTTTGCCAACTCTCTGCAACAAGCTGTACCGCACGTGATGTACGTCCCTGCAAGCTTCAAAATAGAGGACGAGCTTAAATCTACAAACAACTCACCATTCTCGTTTCTCTTTACCAACAAGCTATTTCCACATGTAAAACGAGATGACTCCTACCAGGACTACATAGATAGAGCGGAGCACCTCCAAAACAAACTTCAGGGGAAACTGGAAGAAGAGAATGAGATAGAAGGGTTGTCGGACGCATTAAAACAGGTCTCCGATACGCTAAACCAAGTCTTGGACTTTGACTCTAAAATAAAGTTAGCGATTGGAGATATAGATATAGAGCCTCTGTTTATGAAAGCGGCGACTTTTCTGGTTGATGATGAAATAGAAACAAGCCTTGCATACCAGGGTTCTGGTGTCCAACGAGCATTGGCGTTTGCAATGCTTGAAAGCAATGCTACAGCTGAAGCTGAGGTCGCCGGAAACGAAAGGTCAATTATTGTTCTGTATGAGGAACCCGAACTCTATATACACCCACACCTGATGAGGAGACTTAAAAATACTCTTCAAGAAAGATCGAACTCTGAAAAATGGCAGGTTATCTGCTCTACTCATTCACCGTTTTTGATAAATATTGCGGAAAGGCCCGAGTCACTCAAGCTTTTATCCAGAGGCGCTAACAATCAACGAAACGTCCATCAAATATCAGAAGACATATTTGAAAAGGATGGAGAGTATGATGAAAGAATGATGCTGAGAGCAGCACTGGATTTCCACCCTACAGTATGTGAAAGCCTTTTTGCCAAAAGAGCTGTTATCGTTGAGGGAGACACAGAAATAGCGGTTTTCAGTAGAATTGGCGATCTTGCTGAAAAATTGGGAACTAAAGAATTAATAGACAAAGATACAACGCTAGTGTCGGCCGGAGGTAAGTGGACGATCCCTGCTCTTGCCCGAGTTTTAAACTGTCTGAATATTGAATATAGAATAATACACGACACTGACAGGAAAGAATTTACTGACGATGAGCTAGAGAAACTACCGGCCATACACCCATACAATGCAAATAAAAAAATCGCATCTGTCTGCCCTAATGAGTGGATATACAAAGTTGAAGACACTTTCGAGCATGTTTTATGGGAACGGGGCGAAACAGGGTCAATGAAATCAAGCGACAAACCATTCCACTCATGGAAGAGAATAAGGGACTATTTGGACGGGCGAGTACAGCTCTCTGAAAACAGCGAAAAAACTCTGCGTGAAATAATTGAGTTCGCGTTCGGTTAACAAACTCGGAGCCCCGTTGAAGGTAAAAGGCACCAAACACCTGTCCCTTGACCACTTGCCCCTCGGCGTGTCTTTTTATGCGCTTAAACGGGCTCCTGAATTCCACAACCATATGTTTTTGAGCGCTTATGACCTTTAATGCATGCTTCGCACAGGTCTCATAAAACACTGCTTCGGTTATTGCTTGAATCCAAGATTAGAAGGCATAAATTGAATGGAAGCAAAAAAATTCGCATTCGTTAGTGGAGCTGCAGAGCGAGAGTACAAGGAATTACCCGAAACCATCTGTAAACATCCCTGTTTCAGTTGCACCGCTGATTAGAGTTTTC
>NZ_LXYO01000013.1 GCF_001650915.1 Marinobacter sp. EhC06 | reverse complement strand
CCGCCACCGCCGCCGCCGGAACCGCCGCCTGAACCACCGGAACCACCAGAGCCGACTAGATCTCCCGTAGTGAACTCGCCATCACTGTCGAGATCGAAGACTGGATCAGTCGGAGCCGCGCCGGAAATGAGATTAAGATCCATAATGAAGCCGGTCCGGCCACTCCCGCAAGGGTTTGAATCTGGTATCAAGGTGCTGAATCGAACCCGATCCGGGAAAATGCCGAACGGATAACTGGATCGACTGACTACTCGTTCACCCGTTTTCTGAGAGTTGTAGATTAGGTCGAGATACCAGCCTTGCTCGGATGTCAGCACGTTACTGGAGGTTTCCCGAACGATATAGCTGTTGTTGCCCGTTCCATCAGTACGAGCGACCTGCACACCGTTTTGGGAGGTAATGGTTTGTTCAAGTAAGTCGCCGCGATCAAGCCCAGACTGATTGAGATCGTCCCTGATTGCGTAAAGGCTCTGAATCTGGTCTGTTGTATCATCGCCGGTTTGTATAAAACTGCCCGTTCCGAAGGTAAGTATCAGTTCGTCAAGATCAGACGGGTTTACGGTCAGGCGAGGCGCTGAGGTAATAGGTTGAGGAGTTCCGGATTGATCAGTAGCTGTGAACAGCTTCGTAACCGACCAGGAACTGACTTGCTTCTCAACGAAGCTGAATCGCCAGATGTTACCTTTTAGGTCGCCGGCATACGCATACTGGGAAATGGCGCCGCCGTCGGGAAAGCTGGTCAGGACCGGTGCCGCAAGGCCGTTCGAATTGCCGCTCCCACCTACACCGGTCTCAAACTGCTTGAGAAGCGCTCCATCCGAAAGGCGAACGACGAATAGGCTGGCAGAATCATCAGTACCGTTGTAGCCATTGCCGAATACAGCCGCCCACTCGCCGTTGGGAAGGCGTGCTATTTCAGCATTACTGACGCCATACCCCAAGTCTGGATGACTGAATTCCCAAAGGACGCTATTTTCGGTTACAGCGGTTGGGTCCGTGATATCAATGGCGAAGACACTGCGTCCACCGGCACCCATAGTCCCTACCAAGATTGTTCTCCATTGGCTTGAGCCATTGATGTCAACGTAGGCATCGAGGGCCGTCGGCGTACCATCTACGAAGTAGCGGTGGTCGTAATCCGATTCGATAAGGGAGGAAATTTGTGCATGGGTTTTGCCGGGTCCCGGGCGTAGGAGCTCACCCGGCATGAACGCAAACAGCTCGTCACCGGTTTCACTGTCGAAAGCATGCAGCATGCCGTCGTTTGCAGCGACATACAGTGCTTTGGTTCGGCTTTGATAGTCTGTAGAGGAACGGAACGCCCCATAACTTGTACCCTCATTGCCAGGTAAGCGACGGAATCCATAGTTGGGGTTGCCGACGAAGAGCGGATTTGCGTTCACGATATCGCCGAGCAAGCGGCGGACCGTTGTGCCGGATTCGTTAGTGAAGCTGCGATCTCGGAAAGTCGGGTGAACGTTGGCGGCACCTCGAAGCCAGCTGATCCTGTCGCTGCCAAGGTTGTCTAGCTGGCCAGGGTTCTCTGGGTCTGCATTCAGCGCCGTGATCTGAGCTGCGGAAAGATCCTGAATGTCCTTGAGCGCAACTGCCTTACTGCCATTAAAAGTAAAGATGTTACGGTTGGCTGGCAGAGTCTGGCGCAACTGTTCTTCAGCATCCCAAATCTGGGATCCTGAATCGAAGTTGAAGCCGATTAAGGTGCCTGACCAATCCTCGCTGCGGAAGCCTGCGAAGAAGCCAGCGGAATCGGTTCTCAGTACCGCAGAGCTCACCGCAGCAGCGGATGATGAGGTTTCTGCTCGTGCGATTACCGTGTCAAGAAACCCGGAGATTTCTCGTGAAAACTCATCCGGATTCTGGGCGCTAGCGAATCCTCCACGTCCATTAACCGCTGCGTGGAGCAAATCATCAATGTTCTGTGAGCCTGCATCCGGAAAGGGTTGCGGCCAATTGATGGTGTTTCCATTGCTAATTGCAGCAAAGGCATCTGACTCGCTGACGGAGCCCTCGACACCCAACCCGATGGTGAAAGTCGTCATGTGCTGCCAAAACGCCTCATCAATCCCTGCCGTCGGCACCTTATCGTCCAGATCGGGGCGGAGGTCGTTTTTCCAGTACTCCATGGCAACGTCTGCCAGAGTGTTAGAGTGACCATCGCTGAATGGGGACACGGCTTTATAGTCGAAATCGCTCCCGGTGGGGTCTGGATTGGTATGGGAAGGCCCAGGTGTCCCGTCGGAGTTTCCGACAGAGGGGTTGCTTCCGTTCCAGATGCCGTCCGTCATCAAAATGGCGTAGCTCGGACGACATTCCACATGCGAGTTGGTGTCGTTGGTACCTGGTGTATTCCCCCAGGGGCCGGGGTTGTCTGTTCGCGAGTAGTATGTGCCAACATCTTTCAGAGCCGTCCGCAGCGGTGTTCCACCCGATACGTTCTTGGTTTGCAGCCAATCCAGGAATTGTTCCCGGCGGTTTGTGTTAAACGGCCGAACGCCACTGATGAGTGTGTCACCTGTAACTCCATCAATAGTGTTGTTGTTGGAGTTTATTGCACCGTATCCAACCCGGATATTCTCGGGGAGATCAAAGAAGGCCTCACTGATACCGGCACGTGATGCAAAGTATCGGAGCCGGTAATACGAAAACCAGTTTGCAAAGTTCTGTTGTTGTTCAGCGCTTTCGTTCGCCAGGAAAACCAGAGAGTAGCAACTGTTGTCCTTTGGGTTGGTATCGCACGAGGCGGATGAATTGAACTGGTAGTAAAAAGCGCCATTGCGAAAATCGAAACGTGATGTCTGGTACCTGTTGGCCAAGTCGATCGAACCGGATTGGGAGTACCCATTGACCCAGGCACTACTGAAGTTCGAATCCGGCCGTCGACCAGTTCCGTCCGGTTTGAATGGCGGGCGGTAGGTTATGTTCGGATCGTAATAGACGGTATTGACAGCGCTACTATAGTACCAATAATTCCGAATATTAATGGATCGGAAGTTGCCGTTTCCATCGCGGTAGGTAAACGGGCCATTGTTATCGATGTAAAGCCCCAAGTCGGAACCGACACTGTCAGGCATATATTCCCAGCCCATCGACCCAGAATCATCGAACACGAAAACCAGGTTCGGATCCACGGATTCTTTGAGAAAAACCGGCGCGGAAGCAAGGTTCACATTGGCGACGGCGGCATTCATTGTCCCCGCGGACAGAGCAAAGGCCAGAGCGGCATGTCCAATCTTGCTCACGCGCCTGGAAAAACGAGGGCTGGTAATTTTCATAACATCTCCTCCTGTTGGGAGAAATAAATCAAAAAAGTGCCTATGGGTTCGCTCCCGCGCAACGGTCATTCTGGAGGCAGCAGCGCGGTTGACTGAAGAACTGTAATGGCTTCTGCACTGCCACCTTCAGCCCGGCTCGTAATCTGGAAGCGCTCAAAACACGGTTCCGTTGGATCGATAGAGCAAACATCCGCCAAACGTGCCTGGTGGTAAACTGGCTCGGAATTCACTTGAATGCCGACATTGCCATTGCCTGATGGGGCTGGGTTTGCACCATCCCAATCCCAGGCCGTTGTCAGCCTTGCGGTTACAGTCGCTGCCTGACGAGTTGCCAAGGTGTTCAGAATATCGGCCTCACCCTGTCTCAAGGCAGTTTCTGCGGCCTGAAAGGAAATTGATCCATCGTGGGCATTGCTCGCCATGCGCTCCTGCATGATCGAACCTTGCATACCGCCGACAGCCAGCAATGAGATCAGAAGCAGCATAACCAGTGCCACGATGAGCGTGGCTCCACGCTCACGATGAGATGGATGGTTCGCTTTGGGTGCACTGAAAAGGTTCTGGAAACTTGCCATCACATTCTCCCCCGGATCGCGGTTGTTCCGACGGACACCAGTCTCACTCGACGATCCCCGTTGTTAGCTTGCGCAACTTGGCTACCAAGCATGTCGAAGTTCCGATTATTTGGTTCGTCCAGTACCTCATCCTGGCTCCGGGTCATTACCGAGAAACGCACACTCACGACCGTGTTCCAGTTGGCGATCTGGTCGGCAGGAAGGTAGTCGTCGGCTGCATTTGTTCCTGCGGTGTCGACGCCGTAGAGGATCTGCAGTGTTTCAACGCCTGAAACCATTTCTTGCGGTGCCTCAAGCGGCGTCAGTAGCCGACGGAACAGCGCAGGCTCCCCGTTCGTGCCCTGACCTATGTAGTAAGCGGTTGAAGTGAATTCGTAAACTCGGGTTTGAGGTTCGTATGTTAGGTTAAAGTTATTGCCGTTATTGCCCGGGTTTACGTTGCCGCCTGCCATGGTGATTGAGCTGGAGTTTGCGTTGTTGGACTTTTGGAAAAGTTCGCCCGCAGAGCAGTCTCCGAGTGTTGCGAGTACCACCCTGTTGACGGGAACTCCGGAATTGTCGATCAAGTTGATACTATTGCCATTCTGTGGATTTGCCGCATTGACTGGTACTCCGAGCGGGGTCATCGCGTTGACCACGAGCACATCTGAATTGGTCACCACAGAACCAACAAGATTGGCTGGCAGGTTCGCGCCGACCGTACCTGATGCCCAGTTGCCCGCACCTGGTGTCGCCATCGCGCCAGCCAGAGTTACATTGTCGCCTGGTCCGGTATTATTGTACTCCCATCCTTGAAGAGCCTGAGCAAGCGGAACTGTCAGGCCGCCGTTGAGGCGGTTGTCAACAACCTGGTCCAGGGGCCTTCCCATCTCGGCCAGGCAGCCAAAACTACCCGCCGAACGAAGGTCCGGTGCCATGATGGCGGACACGAATCGTGTGCTTTCCTGGGCATGAGCCAGCCCCTGAGTCTGGCGATAGGTTTCATTTCCGCTCAGGTATATTTGGGTAACTCCGAGTGTCAGGATAAGGCCAAGGGCCGTTGCGATCAGAAGCTCAACCAAAGAAAGGCCCGATTGCGCCGAGACGAATAGCTGCCGAGTCTGGATTGATGATGAAGTGCTCAAATCTGGGTCCTCACTACAACAGGATTCATGTTCGCGTCGTTCTGGTCCCAATCAATGGTGACCGTGACAACGTTGCCGTTGACTGTAACCGCGCGAGTAGCTTCCGGCAGCAGGCAGGCCAGGCTGTTTTCCCAGGCAGCAATGTCATTGGCTGCTACCGTTGCGTTAGCGGGTACGAAGGACGTGGCACATCCACCATTGTTTGCCCCTTGTGCATCTCCCTGTGCCAGTGCGTAGTCATTCGGCGTGTCAGGATTAGCTCGAATACGGTCGAACAGATCTTCTGCCAACAGAACCGCCTGGCTCCTGCTCTGTGATTGGGTGTTCATCTGGAGAGAAACGACCTGTGTCGATGCCACGCCGAGAATGCCGATACCTAGAATGAGCACGGTAATCAGGATCTCGATCAAACCCAGTCCGCGTTGGCTAGTAATGCAAAATGGATGTTGTTGCCGTTTCAGCATCATCAGGGGTGTTACTGGGGTCACGGGCATACTCCATCTTCTATTTCAGTTCTTCCGACAGGGCTGATACGTAAGGTACGGAACGTTATGTCGCCGGAGGCGCACCCATTCGGGGCTACTGTGAAGGTCTGGGCATTTTGGGGAACTAAAAAGCCACGCCTGTCGAAGACCAGGTCGCCAGTTGTCTCTGTAAAGGTGAGGTCATCTGGGGCTTCGAAGCGGCGGATCTGATCGTTGGCACAGTCACCCCCCGCATCGCCGGCATGCACGCACCATCCCGTCTCAAGTCCGCCATCGGTACTAAATGTGACATTAGTGCCGCGTTTGATGGCTTCTGCTCGTGCAAGCTTTATCGATGAGGCAAGAAGGTTAGTACCCGTCATCAGCCTGTTGCTTTCAATCAAACGACCAAAGCCCGGAATCGCGACCGTTGCAATAATCACGAGGATGACCATCGTGATCAACAGTTCGATAAGCGTAAAACCCTCATCTTTCTTCAACATGCCATGTCCTGTCAGTGAGCTCCATTCTAGTTAACCAAAGGTGTTGGTTGTATTCACTACCCGCGCGACAAGCGGTTCAAGATCTGGAATAAATGGTCTTCTGCTGGCAGTTTCGTGATGGGGATCACGTTTTCAGGTGTTAACGGATTGCTCTGGCAGGTGTTCACGGATTCGGGCAAGCAACATTCGCGCCCCAGGGAAGACGAATTTCTCCGTCGCCGTCATCGTCATGGACCACGCGAATTCTGCCCCCGATATTCAGCGCTAGATAACTCATCTGAATTCCCCCGTCGGCTTGTCGGGAGCAGGCAATCAAACTGCCCATAGTACCGTGGCTCATGGCATCCGCTGCTAGTTGAAAGTAGCCTCTTCCAGCCGTCCGGGAATATACGTTGGAGTGCCCATTGTGTAGCTTGAAGATATGGTGAACGTGGTCATTGTCGGGCCGCTTGTCGTTGTTGCGATCCGGGAAAACGGCGACTGGTAATGTCCAATCATCGGTGCATCTGCGCTTTTGCGATAGGGGGCATATAGTCGTCAACGTTTTGCTATGAACGGCATGGGATCGAGCCATGGCGAACATGCGCTGAATGTCTTGAGTAAGATCCCTATGGCGATTTGAGACCAGCAATTGTGTCCAGGAAGTGTGGGCAAGGCCTGCCAGGAGGGTAACCAGTGTTAGGGTGACGATTAGCTCTACCAGAGTAAATCCCCTGGTTTTGATATAGATCTGCATGTTTTGACTTCCGTGTCGGTTTGCGAGGCGCTTTTCACTTCCTGTGAAAAGCAGGATGTTACCTTCGTGAACGTAGGCTTTATTGAGTTAAGGTCCAATCGAGGCCTGTGAAATACTATTTATTCCATACCGAGTTTTTTAAGTCGATAACGAAGCGCCCTGAAACTAATCCCGAGCCTTTTCGCGGCTGCTGTCTTATTCCACCGAGTCGCCTCTAGCGCCTTCTCGATAGCCTGTCGCTCAATTTTTTCCAGATACCCTTCCAGATCGATTTCTCCATCAGGCACAGCAATGCTCTCTCCCACGCCAGCCTGTCCTTCGGCAATAATCTGGGTTGCGGAGGCCGCATGCTGTACTCCATTCCCAAGATGAAGATCATCCGCGTCTATCTGGTCAGCGTCACACAAGGTAAAAGCTCGTTCCAATACATTCTCCAGTTCTCGAACGTTGCCAGGGAAGTCATAGCCGCTCAGCCGCTCGACTGCCGCTGGCGTTAACGAGGCAGGGTCGCACTCATACTCTTTCGCGATCCGTTCAAGAATATGGTTCGAGAGCAGCGGAATATCATCCGGACGTTCTCTCAGGGGTGGGACTGCGAGTTCGATCACGTTAATCCGGTAGAAAAGATCCTGGCGAAAACTGCCCTCCTGAACCAGTTCCGGCAGGTTCTTGTGGGTGGCGCTCAATACCCGGATGTCTACAGGCACTTCCTTGGTATCGCCAACCGGTCGCACGGCTTTTTCCTGTATGGCGCGGAGCAGTTTCACCTGCATGGCCAGGGGCAGGTCTGCCACTTCATCAAGGAATAGGGTGCCGCCGTTGGCAGAGCGGAACAGGCCGTCTTTGTTCTCCACGGCCCCGGTAAAGCTGCCTTTCTTGTGGCCGAAGAATTCGCTTTCCATTAGTTCCGAGGGAATCGCACCGCAGTTAACAGCGATGAATGGTCCTTCGCGGCGGGGACCCTGCAGATGGATCATTCTGGCTACCAATTCCTTGCCGCTGCCAGACTCGCCACTGATAAACACGGGGGCTTGGCTTCGGGCCAGTTTTCGGGTCTGGTTTCGGAGTTTGCGAATTTCCGGCGACTTACCCAGTAGCAGGCCTGGCTCGTCGGCTGTATCTTCCGCGTCCGGCTTGGGCTCAGCGAGTTTGAGGGCGCTATTGACCAGTTCCCTTAGTCGGGGTAGCTCCACCGGTTTGGACACGAAATCAAAAGCCCCGGCTTTAAGCGATTCAATCGCGGTGTCCATATTGCCGTAGGCTGTAATCACGGCGACCGGCGTGGCGGGCGAATGTTTCTGAATCCACTGCACGAGTTCGATGCCGTTGCCGTCTGGCAGGTTCATGTCGGTCAGGCAGAGGTGGGTGGTGTTCTGTTCCAGCAATTTCCGGGCGCTGGTGAGGTCGGGTGCCGTGAGGGTTGTTATGCCCATCCGGGTGAGGGTGATCTCAAGCAACTCCCGGATGTCCGGTTCATCATCAACGATCAGCGCTGTGTATGTGGTCATCTTGTGTCGTCGGTTCCATGTCGTTGTTCAAGCGCCCGATATCCGCCGGCGCCGGTTCAGATCATCCGCCCCGGGTGAGCAAATGTAATGCGAAAACAGCAGCCGGGTTTGTTATCTTCTACCAGCGAAAGATGGGCCTGATTAGCCTCGCATAGTTCCCGTGCCAGATAAAGCCCGAGCCCGGTTCCGGTCTTGTCTGTGGTAAAAAAGGGTTCGAACACAGAGTTTCTGTGCTCGGGTGCAATGCCTGGCCCCTGGTCACGGACATCGATATAGGCCCGCTCGCCATCTTCGGTTGCACCGGCATGAATGCCGATCTTTCGCTGTCCCGAGTGTTGTTCACTGTAGCGTAAACCGTTGTCGCAAAGATTCACCATCACCTGTTCAATCTGGCTTCTGTCGAATCGGGCCGGTGGCAGTTGCGGATCGATTTTCAGAACGATGTTGGCTGTGGTGCAGTCATCGTCCTGCGTTTGCAGGAAGTCTTCCCGAAATTCCTGAAGCCAGGGAGCCACTTCGATCAGGTCCGCATTGGCGGCCCGGCGCCTGGAAAGATCAAGAACGTTTTCGATAATTCCATTCACCCGTCGGGAGTGGCGTCGGATGATCTCCAGCATCTGGCGGTCGCCGGGTTCGAGGTTGGGGGATTCTTCCATCAGTTGGGCCGCGTGACTGATTGCGCCTAGCGGATTGCGGATTTCATGGGCGATGCCGGCCGTCAGTCGGCCCAGCGATGCCAGTTTCATCTGCTGGGCCTGTTGGGTGACTTTGCTCATGTCCTCAATAAACACAAGAATCTGGTCGCCCCGCTCCTGGTCCAGCTGGGTGAAATTGGCCTGCAGCAATGGCGAGGTCGGTGAGGGCTGAAACGGCTCAATTCGCAGTGTAGGGTCCTTGAGCCATGCATCCAGACCCTGCTTGAGGGGTTTGGGTAACACGTTTGCGCGCTGGTTAATCGGTACCGAGGTTTTGGGTGCGCCGTATAAAAGCTCTTCGGCGGCGGCGTTGGCAACGCGGATCTGGCCGAAACGGTCCAGTACGAGTATGCCGGTACGCATGCGCTGGATAATCTGCTGATTGATCTGCTCCAATTCGGCAATGCTGCGAGCCCGGCTACTAGCCAGAGCCTCGCTGCGCATCATTCGCCGAGAGATGCTTTGCAGGACGAAAGCTGCCGCAAAATAAAGTATGCCCAGTGAGCCGGCCCGGACGATATCGTCGGCGGACTCACCCAGCGCCAGCACGGCCCATCCGGATATGCCCAGGGAACAGATTGCAGCCAGAGCCGCGTAGAAGGTTCCCATGCGACTCGGGGTAAGGATGTTGCCCGCCGCGACAGACACAATAACCAGGTTGGCCAGCCCGTTGGTAATGCCTGTACTGGCAAGCAGCAGGCCGTGCATGATGAGAATGTCCAGCAGGATCGAAAGCGTTATATGGCGCTGGCTGGGGTGAAAGCCGGCCACCAGAAGCAGGGCAATGAAGGCGTTCAGGCCCAGGTAAGCGGAGACGCCCGCCTGGTAGTAATCCAGCAGCCGGAACCGCATGTCGAAATTAACGGGATCCACAAATAACAGTGCCACCAGCATCAGGCTCACCACCAGTCGGTAGTGGTTGTAGATCCTGAACAGCTTTGCCTGTTGCATACCGGACGGTGTCGAAGGGGCCTGGCCGAGCGCTTCGGCCGATCGTACTGGTGTATCTGCTGCCATGATTTACAGGAATCCGCTGTTGGTCGGAAGAAATCCACGCCTATGCGGGGTTATAATAGCCTTTTCATGGCAATGAGTTACAGGAGCCGATTTATGTCCGTGTCCGGAAACCAGGCAGCAACCGGGGTGTCTGCCAGAAAACTGCGGGTGGTGATGGCCCAGCTGGATTTTCTGGTAGGAGATATTCCTGGCAATACCGAGCTGGTTTTGGACGCAGCCCGCCGGGCATCGTCCGAGCATCAGGCGGACGTGGTGGTGTTCCCTGAGCTTTGCCTGACCGGCTATCCGCCTGAAGATTTGCTCTTGAGGCCCAGCATGGAAGTTCGCGTAAACGAGGCGCTGGAAAAGCTGCAGGCGGAAAAACTGGATCCGGTGATCGTTATCGGTGCTCCCCTTCGTCATGGCGCGCTCCTGTATAACGCGGCGGTGGTCATCGACGGCGGTGAAATTACTGGTCGGTATTTTAAGCGGTTCCCGCCCAACTATCAGGTCTTCGACGAGAAGCGTTACTTTGCCGAGGGCCGGGATGTCCTGACTCTGGATATCCGGGGCGTTCCGGTGGGAATTACCGTGTGTGAGGATCTCTGGAAGGAAGGGCCGGTGGAAGACTGCGCCGCTGCAGGCGCCCGTCTGATCCTGAACCTCAATGCCTCGCCCTATGATATCGATAAACAGGCCCGTCGGAAGGCGTTGCTTGAGCGGAAGTCCCGGGAGAATCTGGTCAGTATCGTGTACGTGAACCTGGTGGGTGGTCAGGACGAGCTGGTTTTTGATGGGGGTTCCATGGTGTTCGACCATTCCGGAGTGCTGACTGCAGAGGCCCCGCAGTTTGGTGAGGGGTTGTACCCGGTCGACTTTCTGTGCGAGCACCATTGTCAGCCGGTATCCCAGCCGTTGCCGGGAGAGCCTACGCTGGAGGCCAATGTCTACAGCGCGTTGGTGACCGGTGTTCGGGATTACGTCAACAAGAACGGATTCAAATCGGTGGTTCTGGGGCTTTCAGGCGGTATCGACTCGGCCGTGACTCTGGCGGTTGCCGTCGATGCACTGGGCAAGGATCGGGTACGCGCGGTGATGATGCCGTTTCGCTACACCTCCAGCATGAGCCTTGAGGATGCTGAAGCTGAGGCTGTGGCTCTCGGTGTTCAGTACGATGTGTTCTCCATTGAGCCCATGTACGACGCCTTCATGGAAACCCTGGCCGCGCCTTTCGAGGGCACCACGCCGGACACAACCGAGGAAAACCTGCAGGCGCGTCTCCGTGGTGTTCTGCTCATGTCCCTGTCCAACAAGTTCGGTTCACTGGTGCTGACCACCGGGAACAAGAGCGAGATGGCGGTGGGTTATTCAACGCTTTATGGCGATATGGCTGGCGGCTTTGATGTGCTCAAGGATGTGCCCAAGACCCTGGTATTCCGTCTGGCCAAATACCGCAACACGCTTTCGGAGGGAGAAGTAATCCCCGAGCGTGTGATTACCCGGCCGCCGTCGGCAGAACTGGCGCCGGACCAGAAAGATGAAGACAGCCTGCCCGGCTACGATGTGCTGGATCAGATACTGAATCTGTATGTAGAGCGGGATTTCAGTGCCGATGCGATCGTTGCGGAGGGTTTTGAGCGGGTCGACGTCGAGCGGGTAATCCGCCTGGTGGATATTAACGAGTACAAACGTCGACAGGCGCCGATTGGCGTGCGAATTACCGAGAGAGGGTTTGGCAAGGACCGGCGCTATCCGATTACCAACGGCTGGAAGAGTGGCAAATAGTTGAAGTATTCGGGGTCAGATGAACTTTTCATCTGACCCCAATTTCAGCTGTTTGAGCCCTTACTCGTCGCCCATCAAACCGAAGGTAACAACGTTCGTCAGTGAGCGGTTTTCTCCCTTCAGCAGATCCACCTCAAACTCACCGTTGTCATTGAATGCATCGCTTTCCGGGAAATTGGTGCGGAGCATGGCGACTGCGTCCTGTGAACCTTTTTTCAGATCCAGGAAGCGAAAGGTTTCTGCCAGGATAACCAGGGCCTCTTCAGTAACCGTTGCGGTCGGATAATTCTCGATGATGTATCGTGCCCGGTTGTTGGCCGCCACATAGGCCTGGCGTTTGACGTAATAGCGGGCCGCGTATAGTTCCAGCTCGGCCATGCGATTGCGCACCGCGATCATCCGCTGGCGGGCATCCGCGACGTATTGACTGTCCGGATAACGGTTCAGAAGTTCAGAAAAGTCACGGAAAGACTGCAACTGCTCGCCAGGATCGCGCGCCGCTACATCAATCGGGAAGTAGCGCGCGGCCAGCCCGATGTCCAGATTATAAGAGGCGAGGCCGCGCATATAGAGTGCATAGTCCGCGTGGTCGCTTTGCGGGTTAAGGCGCAAAAAACGGTCGGCGGCAGCACGGGAACCTTCAAGATCCAGGTTCTGATAGCGGGCATAAATCAGGTCGAGCTGGGCCTGTTCCGCATAGCGCCCAAAGGGGTAGTAGGTTTCCAGTGCATCCAGGTTCTCCTCTGCTTCGTTGAAATTCCCAGAGGTCATGGCCTGGCGGGCATTCTCATAGTAGGTCTTCTCCGGAAGTACTTCCTCCTGCTTGTTGGAGGCGCAGGCACTGACCAGAACAACCAGTGTGGAAAGTAACAGCAAACGAAGACCTGATCTCATTCCGGAATCCCGTATAATGTCGATTAATTCAAGGGCAGTCATTGTAGCGGGGAAGTGGCTCCATGTGCAGAGCAATGCCTCGCTGTTTCCAATAATCTGACCGAAACGTAACACACACAGGCCCTGGGGGCTTAATGTCATCTGAAAAACGAATCATCGCCAACTTTGTTGTGCCGCCGGAACTGAGTGATCGGCGCCTTGACCAGGCCGCGGCAGAACTGATGCCCGAACACTCCCGTTCCCGCCTGCAGTCCTGGATCAAAAGCGGCGCGTTGACGGTGAATGGTGAGACGCGAAAGCCTCGGGACAAAGTGATGCTGGATGATCGACTGGCGCTGGATGCGGAGCCGGAAGTCCAGGTGAGCTGGCAGGCCGAGGAAATCTCCCTGGATATTGTCTATGAGGATGAACACTTGCTGGTCATCAACAAGCCCGCGGGCCTGGTGGTGCACCCGGCTGCCGGCCATGCCGATGGAACCCTGGTCAATGCTCTTTTGAACTACGCCCCGGAAGTCGAGAATTTACCGAGGGCGGGCATCGTGCACCGCCTCGACAAAGACACCTCCGGCATCATGGTCGTTGCTCGCAGCCTGATTGCGCACACGTCCCTGGTCGATCAGTTGCAAACCCGAACCATGGGCCGCGAGTATGAGGCCGTCGTGGTTGGCATCCTCACCGGCGGTGCAACCGTTGATGCGCCCATTGGCCGGCATCCGCGGGAGCGCAAGAAAATGGCGGTGGTAGCCTCCGGCAAACCTGCAGTCACCCATTATCGTCTGGTGGAGCGTTTTGCCGCCCACACCCATGTTCGCTGCAAACTGGAAAGCGGGCGAACACATCAGATCCGGGTTCATATGGCCCATGTAAAACACCCACTGGTCGGAGACCCCCTTTACGGAGGCCGGCTCAGGCTGCCCAAGGGAACCACCGAAGAGCTTCGAGGGGCCCTCTCGGCGTTCAACCGCCAGGCCCTCCATGCTCGGCAGCTCACCCTTGAGCATCCGGAAACCGGTGAAATCCTGAGCTGGGAGGTGCCCCTGCCTGAGGATATGGTTGCGTTGATAGAAGCCCTGCGCAAACACGCCCGGGAGCTGGAAACCCGTGACTATTGAAGATAACGCCCTTAAACCGGACTGGTCCGCGCCCCAGAGGGTACGGGCCATCAGCACAACTCGCGTCGGCGGTGTCAGCGTTCGCCACTGGAACAGTCTTAACCTCGGTAGTCACGTCGAAGACAACCCAAAACACGTCCAAGAGAATCGGCGAAGACTCGCCGAGTCGACAGGACTGGATAGCGCCCGGATTGGTTGGCTCAACCAGGTGCACGGCACCGAGGTTGTCGAATTGACCCCGAATAACGTCGGACAAACCGTCAAAGCTGACGCCAGCTTTACCCGCGATCCGGGCATCGCCTGCGCCATCCTCGCCGCTGACTGCCTGCCCGTTATCCTTGCTGATACCGAAGGAACTGTCGTCGGCGCCGCCCACTGCGGCTGGCGAAGCCTGTGTGGCGGCGTTATCGAGAATCTCGTGAGCGAGATGGCCGTTGCGCCCGAAACCCTGCAAGCCTGGCTCGGCCCGGCCATTGGCCCAGAACGTTTCGAGGTCGGCCCGGAAGTGCGTGACGCCTTTATCAAGCATGATCCGGAAGCCGCCCACGCCTTCAAAGCGGAAGACGCTCGGCCGGGGCATTTCATGGCAGATATCTATGCCCTCGCCACCTTACGGTTAAACCATCTCGGCGTTTACAGGGTTACTGGCGGTGGCCTGTGTACCGTTCAGGATCCAGATCGGTTTTTTTCGTACCGCAGGGATGGTCAAACCGGGCGGATGGCCACGCTGGTCTGGCTAACAAGTTAAATTTCCAGCTTGAATTGGCGGATGCAAGGCAGTTACAGAAAAGTCCGGTGGCTGGTGCGAGGTTGCTTTCCAGAACTGTCTGCAGCATGGATGCTGCAGCCAAGCCTACATGAATGTATTCACGGCGTGTTCTGGAAAGCAACCTCGCGCCAGCCTTGCACCCAGCACCAAACTCAAACCTGACGGCCGTCAATTTTCTGACGAATACACCGAAGCCCCGCTTGAAGTCGCTCTACTTGCCCCTACATTAACTGTCAAAGCAATCGAATATCCGCCACCCCCGGCACCATGGTATTCGCAGAAATTTGGGGAAAGTACACATGAGAATCGACAAGCTGACCAGCAAGTTGCAGACCGCCCTCGCGGACGCACAATCCATCGCGGTCGGAAAAGATCACAACTTCATTGAGCCGGTGCACCTGATGCAGGCGCTGCTCGACCAGGAAGGCAGCGCCATCAAGCCACTGATCAAACAGGCCGGGGCAGAACCCGGTCGCATTCGCCAGGCGATCGCCCGGGAAATCGAGAACCTGCCGGAAGTGCAGGGATCCGCCGGCGACGTCTCCATGTCCAATGACATGGGGCGACTGTTCAACATTGCCGATAAGCTCGCCCAGAAGCGCAAAGACCAGTACATCTCCAGTGAGCTGATGCTGCTGGCCGCCCTGGAAGACCGTGGCAGCCTTGGCCGGGTACTTCGGGAGCAGGGCGTTGATAAAGCTGCCCTGGAAAAAGCGATCGACGACGTTCGCGGTGGTGAAACCGTCAACGATGCCAGCGCCGAAGAAAACCGTCAGGCCCTGTCCAAGTACACCATCGACCTTACCGAGCGAGCCGAGGCTGGCAAGCTGGACCCGGTTATTGGTCGAGACGATGAAATCCGCCGCACCATTCAGGTATTGCAGCGCCGCCGGAAGAACAACCCGGTCCTCATCGGTGAGCCCGGCGTTGGTAAAACCGCCATCGTCGAGGGGCTGGCCCAGCGTATCGTCAACGGCGAGGTGCCGGATGGCCTCAAGGACAAGAAAGTTCTGTCACTCGACATGGGAGCCCTTATTGCCGGCGCCAAGTTCCGGGGAGAGTTTGAAGAGCGCCTGAAAGCGGTTCTGAACGAGTTGTCCAAGCAGGAAGGCCAGATCATCCTGTTCATCGACGAGATCCACACCATGGTCGGTGCCGGTAAGGCCGAAGGCTCCATGGACGCCGGCAACATGCTCAAGCCGGCCTTGGCCCGCGGCGAGCTGCACTGCGTGGGTGCGACCACACTGGACGAATACCGTGAAAACATCGAGAAAGACGCCGCCCTTGAGCGTCGCTTCCAGAAAGTGCTGGTCAGCGAGCCAAGCGAGGAAGATACCATCGCCATCCTGCGGGGCCTGAAAGAACGTTACGAGGTGCACCACGGGGTTGAGGTGACAGACGGTGCCATCATCGCCGCCGCCAAGCTGTCGCACCGTTACATTGCCGACCGGCAGCTGCCGGACAAGGCCATTGATCTGGTGGATGAGGCGGCTTCCCAGATTCGCATGGAAATGGATTCCAAACCCGAGGCCTTGGATCGCCTCGAGCGTCGTTTGATTCAGCTCAAAATCGAGCGTGAAGCTCTGAAGAAAGAGACCGATGCCGCTTCGAAAAAGCGCCTGTCTGAGCTGTCTGATGTGATCACCGGTGTCGAGCGTGAGTACGCCGATCTGGAAGAAGTCTGGAATACCGAAAAGGCTGCGTTGCATGGTTCCCAGAAGATCAAGAGCCGCCTGGAACAGGCCCGGATTGATCTGGAGAACGCCCGTCGCGCCGGCGACCTTGGCAAGATGTCCGAGCTCCAGTACGGGCAGATCCCCGAGCTGGAGCGCCAGCTGGATATGGCCAGCCAGGCTGAGATGATGGAGATGAAGCTGCTTCGGAACCGGGTAACCGACGAGGAGATTGCCGAGATCGTCTCCAAGTGGACCGGCATTCCGGTTTCCAAGATGCTCGAAGGCGAACGGGATAAGCTGATGCGCATGGAAGAGGCTCTTCATGGTCGGGTTATCGGCCAGGATGAGGCGGTTGAAGCTGTATCCAATGCGGTGCGTCGTTCCCGGGCTGGATTGTCCGACCCCAATCGCCCGAACGGTTCATTCCTGTTTCTCGGCCCGACGGGGGTGGGCAAGACCGAGCTGTGTAAGGCTTTGGCGTCCTTCCTGTTCGATACCGAGGAAGCCATGGTGCGCATCGACATGTCCGAGTTTATGGAGAAACATTCCGTCGCTCGTCTGATCGGTGCGCCTCCGGGCTATGTCGGCTACGAAGAGGGTGGCTACCTGACCGAAGCAGTTCGCCGTCGGCCGTATTCAGTATTGCTGCTGGATGAGGTGGAAAAAGCCCATCCGGATGTGTTCAACATCCTTCTGCAGGTATTGGAGGATGGCCGTCTGACCGACGGGCAGGGCAGGACAGTCGACTTCCGGAACACGGTCATTGTCATGACCTCAAACCTCGGCTCGGACATCATCCAGCAGAAAGCGGGCGAGGAGAACTATGAGGCTATGAAGAATGCCGTCATGGAAGTCGTCGGCACCCATTTTCGCCCCGAGTTCATCAACCGGGTGGATGAAGTGGTGGTGTTCCACCCGCTGGCGGAGAGCCAGATCCAGGGTATTGCCCGGATTCAGATCGAATCGCTAAGCAAGCGCCTGAAAGAACAGGATATGAAGCTTGAGCTGGATGATGCGGCGATGGAATTACTGGCGGAAGTCGGATATGACCCGGTCTACGGTGCGCGGCCTTTGAAGCGGGCTATTCAGCGAATGATCGAAAATCCGCTGGCTCAGCGGCTTCTGCAGGGAGAGTTTGTGCCGGGGGATGTCATTAAGGGGACGGTGGAGAACCACCACCTGGTGTTCGCCAAGGCGTAATAAAGAAAAGGGGGCAGATGAAACATCATCTGCCCCCTTTTTCATTTGATCGTGTTATTCATTCTTCTGCCGGACCGCAGTTCTCGTCGGCGATTCGCTCGAATTCAGCCCGTTTCTCGGCAATTTCCTCTGGGCTAAGGTAGCGTTGTTCTCCGTTTTCTTCGATCCGGATACGGGCGTTGGTGTCAATCACTTCCAAATTTGAGCGAGCGGCTTCGCAGTTCGCCTCCCGCTGTTTTCTGCGCGCTTCCTCAGCTGCCGTTTCCTTGCGCTGCTCCGCCTCATCCGCTTGCTGTTCCTGCATATTCTGCAGACGCTCCTGGGGGCTCTGCCTGTTGCCGGACGCGTCGGAAGAGGTGCCGGAGCGAACATTGACTCGTTCGGCCTTTGAGCCCGTAGGCTGCCGGTCCCCAAAATGGGTAACCCCGTTTTCATCGGTCCATTTATAGACAGAGGCGCTCATGGCGACACCTGGTACAACGGCCAGTAATAAGGTCAGCGTCAGGATTTTTCTGTTCATGGCTCTACTCGCGTATGTTCACTGCTCCCGGGCAGGCAGACAACCTGGATAAACCGGGCCCGTTTTTTCTCAGCTTATTATTCCCTATCATGCCACCAGTGTTGCGGATTTTCTTCTGTCTGGTTCAAATCTTTGTATCGGATTTGTGTCAAGTATGGCAGACCTTCGGCCAGTATAGGCACAGAAACCTGCAGCGGCTATTGACAGGGAGTTTCGCGCTGTCAGAATTACCGATTGCCTGAAGACTGGGGTCAATACGGCAGGCAATCCCGAGCGAGTATCCCCCATCAATTACCACACTGAACGCGCCGCGCATCCGTCGCGGGATGGTTGTTGCTTACGTGCAACCCGTTGATTGGCCGTTCTCCGCAACCCTCAGGAGGGCGGCTGGCCAGGAGACAACCTCTCAACAAGGTGTGGAGGAGCAGCCGGTTCCGCTTTCACAAGAAGCATGGACACCGTGAATCCAGGCAACCGGGACCCGTCCCGGCTCATTCACTCGTAGAAGAGGGTAGAAAATCGTGGAGTTATTGTCTGGCGCCGATATGCTGATCCGGTCCCTTCAAGATGAAGGTATCGAATACATATACGGCTATCCGGGTGGTGCAGCCCTTCATATTTATGATGCGCTGTTCAGGCAGGATAAAGTCAAGCACATTCTGGTAAGGCACGAGCAGGCGGCGGTCCATATGGCCGACGGCTATGCCCGCGCGACCGGAAAACCAGGTACCGTACTGGTAACCTCGGGTCCTGGAGCCACCAACACGATCACCGGCATTGCCACCGCATTCATGGATTCCATCCCCATGGTGGTTCTGTGCGGCCAGGTTGCGTCCACTCTCATTGGCGAGGACGCGTTCCAGGAAACCGACATGATGGGTGTCTCCCGTCCGGTTGTTAAGCACAACCTCAGTGTCCGTCACCCCGAGGAAATCCCGGAGATTATCCGCAAGGCCTACTATATTGCGGCCACCGGTCGTCCTGGTCCGGTTGTTGTGGATATCCCCAAGGACATGACCACTCCGAATGAACGGTACGAGTACGCTTACCCGAAGAAGGTCAAGCTACGCTCCTACAACCCCGCCATTCGTGGCCATGCAGGTCAGATCAAGAAAGCAGTGGACATGCTGTTGGCTGCCAAGCGTCCGATTATCTACGCCGGCGGCGGCGTTATTCTCGGCAAGGCTTCAGATCAACTGACTGAGCTTGTCCGGATGATTGGTTACCCGATCACCAATACCATTATGGGGATCGGCTGTTACCCGGCCAGCGATAAGCAACACCTGGGCTGGCTCGGGATGCATGGTACCTATGAGGCCAATATGGCCATGCACCATTCGGATCTGATTCTCTGTGTCGGGGCCCGCTTCGACGACCGTGTGACCAATGCCACTGAGAAGTTCTGTCCGGGTGCGCGCATTATCCATATCGATATTGACCCGGCGTCGATTTCCAAGACGGTGGACGCCGATGTGCCGATCGTGGGCCCGGTAGACGCCGTGCTCAAGGAAATGCTGGCCCTGGTCAAGGAAGCGAAGGAAAAGCCCGACGCGGACGCGATCGCCTCCTGGTGGAAGCAGATTGACGAGTGGCGGGCATTCCACGGGATGCGCTATGAAACCAGTCCGGATGTGATCAAGCCGCAGGAAGTCATCGAGATGCTGTGTCGCCTGACCAACGGCGAAGCCTTCGTGACTTCCGATGTTGGTCAGCACCAGATGTTTGCGGCCCAGTATTACAAGTTCGACAAGCCCAACCGCTGGATCAACTCCGGTGGTCTCGGCACCATGGGCTTCGGTTTTCCGGCCGCCATGGGGGTCAAGCTCACCCATCCGGATGACGAAGTGCTGTGCATTACCGGTGAGGGCAGTATCCAGATGAACATCCAGGAGCTGTCCACCTGCAAGCAGTACAATCTGCCGGTGAAGATCATCAACCTGAACAACCAGGCTCTGGGTATGGTCAAGCAGTGGCAGGACATGAACTACGAGTCCCGTCATGCCGAGTCCTACATGGAATCGCTGCCTGATTTCATCAAGTTGGCAGAGGCCTACGGCCATAAAGGTGTCCGGATTGAGAAGAAAGAAGATCTGGAAACCAAGCTGAAAGAAGTGCTGGCCATGAAAGACGACCTGGTATTCGTGGATATTCTCGTAGACCGCTTTGAGCATGTCTATCCGATGCAGGTTGCCCGGGGTTCCATGAAGGATATGTGGCTTAGCAAGACGGAGAGGGTCTGATCATGCGTCGAATCATTTCTGTTTTGCTTGAAAACGAGCCTGGCGCCCTGTCACGGGTTGTGGGTCTGTTTTCCCAGCGTAACTACAACATCGAAACACTCACTGTGGCGCCAACCGAGGACGAAACTCTGTCCCGTCTGACGGTGACCACCACGGGGTCGGACAAGGTGATCGAGCAGATCACCAAGCAACTGAACAAGCTGATTGAAGTCGTCAAGCTGGTGGATCTCACCGAAGGTGCCCACATCGAGCGTGAGCTGATGCTGGTCAAGCTGAAAGCCACCGGTTCCCAGCGTGCCGAGATCAAGCGTACGGTGGACATTTTTCGCGGCCAGATCGTGGATGTGACCAGCTCCGTCTACACGGTTCAGTTGGCCGGGGACAGCGAGAAGCTGGACGGCTTTATTCAGGCCGTTGGCACCTCGGGTGTGCTGGAAGTGGTGCGCAGCGGTGTATCCGGCATTGCCCGGGGCGAGAAGGTGCTCAGCCTTTAACGATTTCAAACAGGGTTTGAACATTATGGTCCTCCGGGGCTATCACAAATAACAGAGGTTTCTCATGCAGGTTTATTACGATAAGGATTGCGATCTTTCCATCATCCAGGGCAAGAAAGTTGCCATCATCGGCTTCGGCTCCCAGGGCCACGCTCACGCGTGCAACCTGAAAGAGTCCGGCGTCGACGTTACCGTGGGTCTGCGACCGGGTTCTTCTTCCATTGCCAAGGCGGAAGCCTATGGCCTGAAGACCAGCGACGTGCCCTCTGCCGTTGCTGCCGCTGACGTAGTTATGGTTCTGACGCCGGACGAGTACCAGGCTCAGCTGTACAAGGCGGAAATCGAGCCGAATCTGCAGCAGGGCGCCACTCTGGCATTCGCGCATGGTTTTGCCATCCACTACAACCAGATCGTTCCGCGCAAGGATCTGGACGTCATCATGATTGCTCCGAAGGCACCGGGCCACACCGTGCGCACCGAATTCGCCAACGGCGGTGGTATTCCTGACCTGATCGCTATCTTCCAGGACTCCTCCGGCAACGCCAAGAACCTGGCGCTGTCCTATGCCAGCGGTATCGGTGGCGGCCGTACCGGCATCATTGAAACCACGTTCAAGGATGAGACCGAAACCGATCTGTTTGGTGAGCAGGCCGTTCTGTGCGGTGGTACTGTGGAACTGGTTAAAGCCGCGTTCGAGACGCTTGTGGAAGGTGGTTACGAGCCGGAAATGGCCTACTTCGAGTGTCTGCACGAGCTGAAGCTGATCGTAGACCTGATGTACGAGGGCGGCATCGCCAACATGAACTACTCCATCTCCAACAATGCGGAGTATGGTGAGTACGTGACTGGCCCGGAAATCATCAACGAGCAGTCTCGCGAAGCCATGCGCAACGCACTGAAGCGTATCCAGAGCGGCGAGTATGCCAAGATGTTCATTTCTGAAGGCGCTCTGAACTACCCGTCCATGACCGCCCGTCGTCGCCAGAACGCTGCTCACGAAATCGAAGTGGTTGGTGAGAAGCTGCGCGGTATGATGCCGTGGATCTCCGCGAACAAGATCGTGGATAAGGACAAAAACTAAGCGGAATTCCGCCTGGTTTTGAAAAACGCGGCCCGGGTGGCCGCGTTTTTCGTATATACTCCGCCCAAACGCTTTCCGGAGTAATGGGAATGACTGAAGAAAGAAAAGCCGCCGACGGCAAGCAGAACCCGGACTTTGAGGTAGAGGCCGGGGAAGTGGTTGAAGAAGAGCTGGTGGAAGGTGCGCCGGTCCGCCGCAAAGGTATCTACCTGCTCCCCAATGCGCTTACAACGGCTTCGCTGTTTTCGGGTTTCTACGCCATAGTCTCTGCCGCAAACGGCGTGTTTGATAATGCCGCGATTGCCATTTTTGTCTCCATGATCCTGGATGGTCTTGATGGCCGTGTTGCCCGGATGACCAATACCCAGAGCAAATTCGGTGAAGAATACGACAGCTTGGCCGACATGGTGGCCTTTGGCGTGGCCCCGGGACTTGTCGCTTTTTTCTGGTCGCTGAATGCCTTCGATAAGGTCGGTTGGGCCGTTACGTTCATATACGTGGCTGGCGCTGCGCTTCGTCTGGCGCGTTTCAACACCCAGATCGGTTCGGTCGACAAGAAGTTCTTTGTTGGTTTGCCCAGCCCGGCTGCTGCAGCGTGCGTAGCTGGCCTGGTCTGGTGCTTCCATCTCTTTGAACCCGCTGCCTGGCTCACGTTGCTGACAATGGTGGTGGTTGCAGGTACGGGCGTGCTGATGGTCAGCAACATCCTCTATCGCAGTTTCAAGGATCTGGATCTGCGTGGTCGGGTGCCTTTTGCTGCTATTCTGCTTGTGGTCCTGGTGTTTGTAGTGATCGCGCTGGATCCGGCTACCGTACTCTTTACCGGATTTCTGATATACGCGTTGTCCGGCCCTGTTCGTGCGCTGTTCCGTGGCAAGCCCCGGAAAGCTTCAGGGGCCGCTGACTGAGCTCTCGCTTCCCGGGCTTCCTCATCGAGGTCCGGGAATTTTAACCACAGTCTCCGGTCAACGCCCTAGCTGGCTGACGCCCTGACGGAGACTTTCCATGTTCATCAAGAAGCGCCCATCCTGGGCTTTGCCTCACTCAGAAGTTACCCCCGAATCTGTCTACCTCAACCGACGGCAATTCATGTCCGGCACCGTGGCCGTCGCCGCTGGCCTTTCAATGCCGGGTCTATTATCTGCTGCAGAGCTTCCGGTCCCGGGGGAAGCGCTGGACTACGTTGCAATGCCCGGTTTCTCAACCGATGAGAAAAAGACGCCTTTCGAAGATGTCACTCGCTATAACAACTTTTATGAGTTTGGCACCGGCAAAGGGGATCCGGCCAGGTACGCCGATGAAATGAGCGTTGATCCCTGGTCCGTCGTGGTTGAGGGGGAGTGCGGGCGGCCCGGTGAGTATGCTCTGGAGGACCTGCTCAAGCCCCATGAATATCAGGAAAGGGTGTACCGACTTCGTTGTGTCGAGGCATGGTCGATGGTGATTCCATGGATCGGCATCCCACTGACCGACATCATTAGACGGCTTGAACCCAACTCCCGCGCAAAGTACGTCTATTTCGAGACCCTCTATGATCCGGATCAGATGCGAGGGCAGCGCTCATTGTTCAGCACCATCGACTGGCCTTACCAGGAGGGTTTGAGAATGGATGAGGCCATGAACGAGTTAAGCTTCCTCGCGGTCGGGCTGTATGGCAAAACCATGCCCAACCAGAATGGCGCGCCTATCCGGCTGGTTGTTCCCTGGAAATACGGATTCAAGAGCATCAAGTCGATCGTCAAGATACGGTTCCAGGAGGAGCGGCCGAAAACCACCTGGGAGATGCTTGCGCCCCAGGAGTATGGATTCTATGCCAACGTTAACCCGGAGGTTGACCATCCAAGGTGGAGTCAGAAGCGTGAACGTAGGCTGCCTTCCGGTTTGCTTTCGCCTAACTGGATGGAGACCGTCAAGTTCAATGGTTATGGGGAGCAGGTCGCCGATCTGTACAAGGGTATGGACCTGAGCAAGTTCTATTGATGAATGGTAAGCGAATGGTGGATCGCCCGGGCTTTGTCTTGGCTTTCCGCCTTCTGGCCGCGTTTCTCGCCTGCGTCCCTCTTCTGGTATTGGCTACCAATATTGCCAGCCAGTCTCTGGGACCTGACCCGGGCCAGGAAGTGACAGAGTCACTGGGCCTTGCAGCATTCCAGTTGTTAATCGTGACCTTGTGCATGACTCCGCTCAAGCGCTGGACTGGCTGGGCAGGCTGGATCCGGGTTCGCCGAATGCTCGGCCTGTTCGCATTTTTCTATGCCGTACTGCACGTGTTGGCGTTTCTGCAATTCATACTCGGTTGGAGTGATCTTTGGGCTACGTTTACCAAACGGCCCTATATTGTGGCGGGCGCATTATCTTTTCTTATGCTGGTGCCTCTGGCTCTGACCTCCACCAAGGCAATGATGAAGCGGCTGGGTAAAAGCTGGAAAGGTTTGCACAAGCTGGTCTATCTGATCGTCATCACCGCGTGGGTCCACTTTATCTGGCAGGCAAGAAGCGATATTGGTGAAATGGTCGCTTACGGCCTGGTGATCGCATGTCTGTTGGCATTGCGCTGGAAATGGAACGGGGCTCGTGGGTTGATTCCCTTTGCTAGAGGCTGATTTCAGTCTGAAAACTGAACGAAATGATCACTGTCTGATCAGCGAGGTACGTGGAAACCGAGACCGCTATAAATTAATTCAAAAACCTCGTTGACAGTTTTCCTGACGCCTGTAGAATGCGCACCACTTCTGAGGGACAAGCCACTAACGGCAACCTCCCAGACGAAAGCAACTGTTTGAAAGTACTGAAGAAAACGAGTTTTAAAATTCTT
>NZ_LXYO01000012.1 GCF_001650915.1 Marinobacter sp. EhC06 | reverse complement strand
AGAACTCTAATTACGCATGCACCGATTTTAGGGGATGGTTACACGGGCAATGCCGTCAAACTGATCGGCTCAATCAGTGAGCGCAGTGAAGCCACCGTCGAAGAAACTCGACAGGTGAACGAAGCGCTTCAGCGTATTGGTCAGGCGGTGGCAACGATCACGGATATGAATACCCAGATTGCCAGCGCTGCGGAAGAGCAGACCAGTGTTTCCGAGACCATTAACCAGAACGTGCATGAAATTGTTGCCATTACCGAGCAGACTGCTCAGGGAACACGTCGAGCAGGTGATGCCACCCAACGGCTCAGGGATTTGGCTTCCGAGATGTCGGATCAGGTGAGCCGCTACCGGGTCTAGACCCGTTTTGAAATCCGAAATGAGTAGGGGGCAGAACGCGGGTTCTGCCCCCTTTTTTTGCCGTGTAGCGGCTCGCGAGTGTCAGAGATTGGCCTCGGCAAACTCTGCCAGCAGCGAACGCGGAACGCCCTGAAGGTGGATGTGGGCGCCGTGGCGGAAGCCCTTGAATCGCTCGGTCATGTAGGTGAGGCCCGAACTTAGGGCACTCAGATAGGGCGTGTCGATCTGGGCAAGGTTGCCCAGGCAGATCACCTTTGAGCCATTGCCGGCCCGGGTAATGATGGTCTTGATCTGGTGGGGCGTCAGGTTCTGGGATTCATCGATGATGATCAGGCTGTGCTGGAAGCTGCGGCCCCGGATGTAGTTCATGGATTTGAAGTGCAGAGGCACTTTGCTGAGGATGTAGTCAACGCTCGCCGTCATGTTCTCATCGTCTTCATGGAGTGCTTCCAGGTTGTCGACGATGGCGCCCAGCCAGGGCTCCATTTTTTCCGCCTCGGTACCCGGCAGGAACCCGATGTCCTCATCCAGCCCCTGGGTGGAACGGGTGGCGATGATGCGCTTGTACAGCTTGCTGGCCACGGTCATCTCGATGCACGCGGCCAGGGCGAGGATGGTTTTGCCCGAGCCGGCGGAACCGGTGAGGTTGACCAGATGAATGTCCGGGTCCAGCAGCAGGTTCAAAGCCATGGCCTGATAGATGTCCCTGGGTACCAGGCCCCAGACTTCTTCATTCATCAGGTCGTGCTGGTGCAGGTCCTTGATAACCAGCTGGGTGTCGGTGATATCAACTACCTTGCCGACGAAGCCCATTTCATCGATAACAAATTCGTTGATGTTCAGCTTCGCCAGTTCGCCTTCCCGTTTCAGGATGTGCTCGGTCGAGCCTTCCCGCTGAACGGTTTCCACTTTTTCAATGGTGTCCCAGAAGGAGTTCGGGAACTCCCGGTAGCCCTTGGGCAGAAGGTCGATGTCGTCCAACAGCTGGTCGTTGTGGTAATCCTGGGCCTCAACACCGAAGCCGCGGGCCTTCAGGCGCATGTTGATGTCCTTGGACACCAGGATGATATCGCGGGACTTGTGGCGGTTCTGGAGCGCGGCCAGGGTATTGATGATCTTGTTGTCGTTCAGGTGCTCTGGCAGCGAGTGGTTGCCACTGTCACCGGTGCTCATCAGGATCGAAAGACTACCCAGGGGCTCGGCCTTCTTGCCACGAACAATGGGGACGCCCTTCTCGATCACCTTCGGGCTGGCATCGCCCAACAACTTGTCGATGTTGCGAATGGCCTGGCGGCAGTCAGCGGCCACGGCCTGTTTGCCGGATTTGAGGCTGTCGAGTTCTTCGAGGACCGTCATCGGGATGATGACATCGTGTTCTTCAAAGTTGAGGAGGGCGTTCGGGTCGTGGATCAGGACGTTGGTGTCGAGGACGTACATCTTTCGGCGAGCTTGCGGTGCTCTGGGCATAAGTGGCGCTACCTCTCTGGTGGCTCAGTCGTTATCGGCGCAGCGTTGCGTGAGTGCCTCATCCGAGATCACTTTCAGCATATCGTAAGTCGTTATGATGCCAGTGATTTTTGAATCACTGGTGACAAAGATCCGGTGCAGGTGTTCGCGCATCATGATATTGGCAATGTCGCGCACCGGCGTCTTCTCGTCAACCGATAAAACGATGGGGGTCATGATGTCGCGGACTTCCACTGGCACCTTCCCCATTTCTTCAAAGATCACCATCCGCAAACGCCGGGCTTCCTCCCGTTCTTCCGGTGTCAGGTGCCGGTCGGCATCGGAGCGTGTGGCGTTCCAGCGGAATTCGGTGATGTCTTTCAGGGTGGCAATGCCGACAATCTCGCCGTCATCGTCGGTGACGGGGCTGCCGGTTATTTCGTTGTCGGTGAGAAAGCGCGCCAGCCGGTCCATCGTCCAGGACTGGGGAACGGCCTTGATGCTGGGGGTCATGATCTCGTAAGCGAGAACGGTCATTGATCTGGGCTGCCTTTTGAAGTCCTTTCTGAAAGCTTAGCGCGTGATGCCTTGTGCGTCATCCCTTCATGGCTAATGGTTCAGGGAGCAGGCGGTCTGACACCGGTCAGTTGGCCCTTTTCGTCGTAGACCAGTTGATAGCCCTGATACTTTTTCCGGTTGGCAACGCGCTCCAGCTCCTCCATGGAACGCACGGGAATATCCACCAGCAGGGAGTTCACCAGCCAGCCCGGTAACGAGCCATTGGGGTCGGTGTGCTGAACCCAGACCATCCGGGTCTTGTCCCCTTCTGGCGTGAATCGGTACAGGGTGTCGGACCGGTCAACCCGCACCCGGCTGCCGCTCTCAGCCCGCTGGTCGGGCATGGCGTTCAGGTCCATGACAATCTCACCGGAAGCCTGATTACCCCGTGTCCGGATACGCAGGACATAGTCGCGGTCGGTCACCGGCCAGGGCATGTCGTTCACTGAATAGGCAAAGCGATCCTGGAACTCGCCATCGCCGAAGGCATAGGATTCGGTGCAGTTGTGCACCCACTCGACGCAGGAACCGGGGTTGGCCATGACGGCCATCAGGTTTTCGATGGGCGCATCGAGTACCGCCACGGCCTTGAAGGCCTTGAAGCTGGAGTCTGGCTGGTCGATGGTATACACCCGGATATGATCGGCTTCCTTTCGTAACGTCCATTCCCCGTCGGTCTCATTGGGCAGTTCAGCCCGGGCACTGGCGGCGACAGCAAATACCAGCAATGCACAGATCAGCCCGCTGATGACCGAGGCCCAGCCCGATATGCCATGGGCTATGCTCTTTCTCATAGGGTACACTTCCTTGCAGATGGTGGGCCGAGTCTAGCATGAGGTTTTTACTGGCATAGCCACAGAAACAGTGGTTTGTGAACCAGGTAGCGACCCGCTGATTTGATTCACTGAATTGGCCTGATCTGACGACGACTATGACAATGGAAAAGCTGATCAACGGCAAAGGACAGATAGTTCCCGGGTTGCTGGATGAGCCGGTCAAAGAGATTAACTATCTGGACTATGACCTGCGCACGGTGATGGACCGCCCCCGTTCACGGCTGGCCAGGCGCTGGCGCTTCAACCAGTTCCAGTTTGTCAGCGCCATGGGCCCGGGATGGGTGTTTGGCCTGGCGGTGGTGGATCTGAAACTGCTGGGAAGCGGATTTTTCTATCTTTACGATTTCGAGACCGGCCAGATGATGGAGCAATCGTTCCTTCAGCCACTGGCCAGGCAAACCCGGATCGAACCACTGCCAGAGGAAGGCGTGGCGACGTTCAGTAAGGGCGAGGTTGCTGTGCGAATCGCGCCTTCCGCTGATGGCCGAACGATGACGGTCTCCGCCCCCGGCGGTATCCGTATCGAACTTACCCTGAAAGAGGATCGGGATCCGCTCCGGCTGGTTTGCCCGGCCGGCTACAACGGCTGGGTTTTTACCCGCAAGTCGGCGGGCTTGCCGGTGGAAGGGGAAGTGCGTTGGGATCACCGTATCTGGCGCTGCGACGAGCAGACCCGGGGCACCATTGACTGGAGTTGCGGCTTCATGCGCCGGGAGACCGCGTGGAATTGGGCCTGTCTGGCGGGCCAGCTTCCGGATGGCAGATCTCTGGGGCTGAACCTGGCTGCCGGGGTCAATGAAACGGGGATGACAGAAAACGCGCTCTGGCTGGATGGTGTCTGCCACAAGCTGGGCGCGGCAAGATTCCGTTTTGATCGCTATCAGCCGGGCAGTGACTGGCATGTGACCACGGAGGATGGGCGGATTGATCTGCATTTTGTCCCGGCCGGTGTCCGCAAGGAAAAACTGAACGCCTGGGTGCTGGCATCCAACTTCCGGCAGTACGTGGGCACGTTCAATGGAACGGTGACGGATGAAGCTGGCGGGAAAATCGAGGTGAAAGGTCTGCGGGGCCTGATGGAAGACCACTTTGCAAGGTGGTAAGAGTTGGCCTGCCCCATCCGGGACAGGCCAGATCAAACGGTCTATCGCTCCGGTAGCGTGACGTTCAGCTCCAGTACCGAGCAACTTTCGTTGCGGTCCACTTCAACCTGAACCATGTCGTCGCTGATCTGAACGTACTTGCGGATAACCTCAAGCAGCTCCTGCTGAAGCTGGGGCAGGTAATCCGGCTGCTCGCGCTGGCCCCGTTCGTGGGCCACGATGATCTGCAGGCGCTCTTTGGCAACGCTTGCGGATTTGTTTTTCTTGCCCTTGAAATAATCGAGGAAACTCATCCCTTAGCCCCCCTTGAACATCCGTGAGAAGAAACCCTTCTTCTGGGACGTCATGAAACGGTGTTCCCGTTCCTCACCCAGCAGGCGTGCGACTGCGTCTTCATAGGCCTGGCCGGCATCGCTGTCCTCTTCGAGGATAACGGGCAAGCCCTGGTTTGACGCATTCAGTACAATCTGGCTTTCGGGAATGACTCCCAGCAGCGGAATCGCGAGGATCTCTTCCACATCCGCCACGGACAGCATCTCGCCCTTTTCAACCCGGGAGGGGTTGTAGCGGGTCAGAAGCAGGTGTTCCTTGACCGGATCCTGGCCCATTTCGGCACGACGGGACTTGCTCTGCAGAATGCCCAGAATGCGGTCGGAATCCCGAACGGAGGATACTTCGGGATTGGTAACCACAATTGCTTCATCCGCATAATACAGCGCCATCAGCGCGCCATGCTCAATGCCGGCCGGGGAGTCGCAGACGATGTAATCGAAGGTCTCGGAAAGCTCGTTGATGACCTTCTCGACACCATCCTTGGTCAGTGCTTCCTTTTCCCGGGTCTGGGAGGCCGGAAGGATATAAAGGGTATCGACCCGCTTGTCGCGGATCAGGGCCTGGTTCAGGGAGGCTTCGCCCTGAATCACGTTTACGAAGTCGTACACCACGCGACGCTCGCAGTTCATGATCAGGTCCAGATTGCGCAGGCCCACGTCAAAATCGATGACCACTGTCTTATGGCCCCGTTTGGCAAGGCCGGTGCTGATCGAGGCGCTGGTGGTGGTTTTGCCAACGCCGCCCTTTCCTGAGGTAACGACAATAATTCTAGCCAAGGTTCTGTTCCTGTTTCTCGGTGGATTCGTCGTGTCTGCCGAATTATCCGGTCAAGTTATTGTATTCAGCTCCAATATCAGGCCTTGTCCAGTGGCGTTACCACCAGCAGGTCGTCCCTGAGCTGGATTTGCACAGCGCTTTTCCAGCCATTGTCCTGAAGATCTTCGGAGATTTTATAGTGTCCCGCGATGGACACAAGCTCCGCTTCCAGGGATTGGCAGAAAACCCGTGCGGATTCTGCGCCATGAATGCCGGCCAGCGCCCGTCCCCGCAGGGGGCCGTAAACATGGATGTTGCCTGCCGCAAGCACCTCGGCACCGGCCTGCACCGGTGCCAGAATAACCAGGTCACCGTCCGGTGCGTGGACCTGCTGGCCGGAGCGCACCGGCTGGGAGATGATTTTGGCCGGGGGTGGGTCGCCGGCAGCGCCCGTCGGGGCAGCAACAGCCGCGGTTTCTGCTTCCTCTGCGGCGGCCTGTTCGGCTTCATGGGTGCGATCGCGCTGGCCGTTGCCCGGTAGCAATGCCAGTGCAGCGCCCCGGGCGAGACGGCGCTGGTCGTCGGTGCCACCGCGCACGCCAATCACGTGGATGTTGTTGCGCCGACAGGTACCGATGATCTTGAAAAAATCCAGTTCGCTGTCCAGCCCCTGGTATTTCTCCAGACTGATGATCAGCGGAATGTCCTTGAAGAACCCGGGTGCCTGGCTGATCTTGTCCCGCAAAACCTCTTCGAACTCGCCGTCGTCAAAGTAGTAGAGCTCCAGGGCTGTCATGGACACGCTGGCGCTTTTTAGCTGAAAACCCTGTTTTACCCCGGAGGTGGCGGTATCGCTCATGAAGGCGTCTCTTCCCTGGTCATGTTGTCGGTTGGGTTCGGGCGCTGCCGGAGTGGCACGCCTTCGAATCGGATGCCTGACCATCCGGTGCTGATGAACTGGCGGATGTTGCCATGGCTCTCGCCAGTCGGATCGTCCAGAACCTGCTGATAGTGCTCGGCAAACAGTTTGAGCGTGTCCACTTCGCTCAGGTTGCAGTACTGGCCAAGGCCGAAGATCCGGCAGGACCCGGCGTTCTCGCCCTCTGCGTTCACCAGCGGGCCGTTGCGGAAGCTACAGGGCTGGTACTCAAAATGCTCTTCGATCAGCGCCAGGGAGTCTTTGAAGCTAGCGTGACCAGCGTCCAGGGATGCCAGATGGATCCTCACGGCATCATTGACACTCATTATTTATGATCCTGCTTGGGGCCCGTCTGGTAGAGGGCTTTCCAGTCCTCATAGGGCATGCCGTAAATCTCTTCACGGGCTTGCGGGTCAGAAATCTCGAAACCCCGCTCATCCGCCTCTGCCCGGTACCACTTGGACAGGCAGTTGCGGCAGAAACCTGCGAGGTTCATCAGGTCAATGTTCTGTACATCGGTGTTGTCACGCAGGTGTTTGACCAGCCGACGAAAGGCTGCGGCTTCAATTTCGGTGCGTTCTGCTTCAGGAATCGGGTTGCTCATGATGGCCTCGCAATGGTTGATGCGCCGGTTATTAGGGTTCCTGACATTCTCTGCATGTTAGCTTAAGATACAAGGCTGTATAAATGTACAGAAAGTCGACGCGAGCCCCCTGATTATGCCACAACGCAAGATCATCCATGTGGATTGTGACTGCTTCTACGCGGCCGTGGAAATGCGGGACGATCCCAGTCTCCGGGATGTGCCGCTGGCAGTGGGCGGTGATGGTGGTCGGGGCGTGGTAACCACCTGCAATTACAAGGCCCGCGCGTACGGTGTGCGTTCGGCGATGCCAGGTAGCGAGGCGCGTCGGCTGTGCCCGGGGCTGGTGACGGTACCGACGGACATGGGCCGTTACCGGGCGGTGTCACAACAGGTGATGGCCATCCTGCGGGAACTGACGGATCTGGTGGAACCTCTTTCCCTGGACGAGGCCTTTCTTGATGTCTCTGATGTGACCGATCACAAGGGCAGTGCCACCCTGATGGCTCGCCACCTTCGGGAGCGGGTGCGCCAGGAAGTGGGCATCACCATTTCCGCCGGGGTCGCGCCCAACAAGTTCCTCGCCAAGATTGCCAGCGACTGGGAAAAGCCGGACGGGCTGTTTGTGATTCGCCCGGAGGACGTTGAGGGTTTCGTCCAGGGATTGCCGGTTGAGAAGCTGTTTGGCGTAGGGCAGGTAACGGCCTCGAAACTGCACGCACTTGGCGTCAAAACCTGCGGCGACATGCAGGCGCTAGGGGCCGATGTTCTGATCGAGCGGTTTGGCAAGCAGGGCTATCGCCTCCATGAGATGGCCCACGGTCGGGATGACCGGGCGGTGGTGGTGTCGCGGATCGCTAAGTCGGTCAGCGTCGAACGAACCTTTTCCCAGGATTTGCCGGACATGGCCGCCTGCGAGACCGTCATGGCCTCCCTGGTTGCGGATCTCAACCTTCGCCTGTCGCGCAAGGCCAGTCGGAAACCGATTCACAAGCTCTTTATCAAGATCCGCTACAGCGATTTTTCAACCCATACCCTGGAGCGGGTCCGGGAACAGGTTAAAGAGCCTGCCCTGGAAGATTATCTGCCGCTGCTGGCAGAACTGGTGACCAACCGGGAGCGACCGGTGCGGCTGCTGGGGCTGGGCGTGCGTTTTCGAAATGATGACGCCCCGGTTACCCAGTTGCGCCTGTTTGATTAGCGTTCAGACAGACCTGGCAAATATGGTCACGAAATCGGAGTGCAGCCAGCTCATGGCTACGTAGCCCATCAGCCCACCGATCAGGGCGCCTGCAGCGACGTCGCTGGGATAGTGCAGGCCCAGGACCACTCGTGATGCGGCAACACTGAGGGTAAATGGGAGCACGATCAGCGCCAGCGCTGGTTCGGCCACGGTGAGCATAACCTGAAAGCAGGCGGCGTGAAGTGTGTGGCCGGAAGGAAAACTGTAGCGGTCCAGGGGCGGTGTGCCGCAGTTGATGGCCGGGAAGGATATAAACGGCCGCTCCCGGATAAGCCAGCGTTTAAGCAGCTTGTAGCTGACGGTACAGGTGAGCCCCGTCAGCGCCATGAGCAGGGCCAGGCCCGGGCCCGATTGCGGATAGAGAAACGGAATGGAAAGGATCAGGGCGTACCAGAACCAGCCGTCTCCGAGTCGGCTTACCAGTCGGAAATAACCAAGGGCTGGCCGGAAACGAACAGCGCGGTTAATAGACTGGCAGAAAGCGACTTCCCGCTGGTCTGCCAGTTCAAAGAAGCGAGACGCTTTGCTTGTTGATGGCATGGTATCCGGCCTTTGCGGTTTGATTGAAAACCAGTTGTTCAAACTGTTCGATCTGCGAATTCCAGCTCTGTTCCAGGGCGTCCAGCCTTGCCTGGGCCCTGATCCGGTTCAGCAGGGTGGGCTGATCGGCCAGTCGGAGGGCACTGTCGACGTAAGCCTCGTCCTGATCCAGGGGCACTTTCATGCCGTTTTCCTCGTGGCGGATGTGCTCAGCTGCTGCAGCGTCGTCAAAGCTGACAACACCCAGGCCGCTGGCCATCGCCTCCAGCACCACGTTGCCAAAGGTATCGGTCTTGCTCGGGAACAGGAACAGATCACCTGAGGCAAAATGTCGGGCCAGGTCGTCACCACGCTGGGTGCCGCAGAACACGTAGTCCGGGTGGCGTTCCGCCAGTTGACGCCGAAGCGGACCGTCGCCAACCAGGATGAACCTGGCCTGGGGGTGGAGGCCCCGGATCCGCTCGAAGCAGGCAACCGCCATTCGCAGGTTTTTCTCCGGTGCCAGCCGGCCGACGTACAGAATGGCCCGGTCGTTGGGCTTGAGCCCCCAGGATTCGCGCAGTGCGGTGTCCCGCTTGTGTGGCGTGAATCGATGGCAGTCCACGCCCCGACTCCAGAGCCCGGTTGCCGGAATACCCATGGCCCGAGTGGTCTGTTGCATTTTTCGGGTGGGCACCAGGGTGATGGCGGTGCGGTTATGGAACCAGCGGCCGTAAAAACACAGCAACCGTTCCAGCATGCCGACGCCGTAATACCGACTATAGCTGTGAAAGTTGGTGTGGAAGCCGGAGCTCACCGGAATGTCCATCTGACGTGCCGCTGATGTGGCGGCGACACCCAGTGGACCCTGGGTGGCAACGTAGAGGGCATCGGGCCGGTCGGTGGCCAGGAGCTTTTTCAGGTGGCTGGTCCGGGCCAGGCCAAAGCGCAGGTCCGCGTAGCCGGGCAGAGGCAATCCGGTCACCACATGCTCACGGGTGAACAGGGCCTCGCCGGCACTGGCGAAGTTGCCTTTGCGCTCATGTTGCTGTCGCGGCCGTATAACCGTCACCCGGTGTCCACGCTGCATCAGTCCCTGGCATAGATGCCTGAGCGTGTTTGCCACGCCATTGATTTCCGGCGGAAAAGTCTCCGAAACAATGGTAATGTGTTGTTGACGCCGGTTGGCCTGCATGGTCTCGGTCACGGTGTATCCTGTGCTTCCTTTGACATGCCCCTACTATGAAAAGCTGGCATGACAGTTATGCGACACTCCCGTGACATTCCCTTTACCCGTTAACCGAACCGAATCGGAGACGATATGCAAACGAGAAAGCTTGGCAAGACGGATCTCGACGTTACCCTGATTTGCCTGGGTACCATGACCTGGGGCGAACAGAACACCGAAAAGGAAGCCTTTGAGCAGCTGGATTACGCAGTGAATGAGGGAATCAACTTTATTGATGCCGCCGAAATGTACCCGGTGCCGCCAAGGGCGGAAACCCAGGGGCTGACCGAGACCTACCTGGGTAACTGGCTGGCCAGAAGAGGCAAACGCGACGACCTGGTGATTGCTTCCAAAGTGGCAGGGCCGGGCAACGGTCTGAAGTACCTGCGCAATGGTCCGAGACTGACCCGCGATCACATTCTGGAGGCCTGCGACGCCAGCCTGAAACGCCTGCAGACCGACTACATCGATCTGTACCAGGTGCACTGGCCGGATCGCAGCACGAACTTTTTCGGCAAACTCGGCTATGAGCATAACCCGGAAGAGTCTTTCACGCCGATCGAGGAAACACTTGAGGCGCTGGATGAGCTGGTGCGCTCGGGCAAGGTGCGGCACATCGGACTGTCTAATGAAACGCCGTGGGGCACCATGGAGTATCTTCGTCTGGCCGGGGAGAAGGGCTGGCCGAGGGTGGCCAGTATCCAGAATCCCTATAACCTTCTGAATCGCTCGTTCGAGGTGGGGATGGCGGAAATTGTCCACCGGGAGCAGGCCGGTTTGCTGGCTTACTCGCCGCTGGCGTTCGGCATGCTGTCAGGCAAGTATCTGGGGGGCAGGTGGCCCGAGAAAGCCAGAATGACCCTGTACGAGCGATTCAGCCGCTATACCAGCGGCCGTGGCATGGATGCCACCCGGGCCTACGTTGAGCTGGCTGAGCAGAACGGGTTGTCTCCGGTCCAGATGGCGCTGGCTTATGTAAACAGCCGCAGTTTCGTTACCAGCAATATCATCGGTGCAACGTCCATGGAGCAGTTACGGGAGAACATCGGGTCGGCGCAGGTGACCCTGAGCCCCGAGGTGCTGGAGGCCATTGAGTCCATCCATCAGGAATTTACCTATCCCTGCCCCTGAACCGGTCGGTTTTGGGTTTACATCTCCGGTCAGCAGCTGCTGGCCGGGGGTGTAGTTACAATCTGAAATGTTGGGGATCATAAATTGACAAAAATAGGCTGATCCCGTGACAAAAAGTCGGCGCCTTTGTGTGCAGATTCACATCTTTCCGGCCCTTAATCATTAGACTTAAGCCTAAGGTATCCGTAGACTCCCGTGTCGGAAAAAGGTCTCAGGCAGTGTCATGATTATTCGCATCTTTGTCGCATTACTCGCTCTCAATCTCGTTGCATTCGTCGTTCGCGCCGAAGCATCCGAGCGCGTCTTCGAACAGGTCGAAAGCACGACAACCAGCGAGCAGATTTTCGAGATGCAGGAACGGGTTTCCGGCGACTATGAAGAAGACAGCTCCGAGGCGTTCACCGAAATCGGCTCTCGCCTGCTCAGCCTTTCACTGACACGGTCGAAGAGCTCCGGCAAACACTATGCGTCGGATCCGGCTCAGGCCGACCATGGCATTGCACTTCTTAACGAGGGCGCCTGCCTGAATCTGAAGTGGAACTTCTGAAACCCTCGCACCTATCTTCAATCCCCTGAACCCCTGAAGTCCTTCAAACCGCAGAATCATGATCTGGCGCATTGTCTGTGCCCGATCCTCGTGTGATGATCCCCGTTAGATTAGCCGATAAGGAGCTTGGTAATGGCGGGTGATAGAGGGCAGTTATCGAACGATGTGAACGCCTGTGTTGATGAGGTGATTCGCCGGGTTGGCAAGGAAATCACACTGGGTTTGCCGCTTGGGCTTGGCAAACCGGTTCGTTTTGTTAATGCGCTGTACCAGCGGGCCAAGGACGATCCGGAAATCCGTCTGCACATTGTCACGGCGTTGTCGCTGCTGGCGCCAAAGGGCGGCTCTTCGCTCGAGAAACGCTTCATGGGCCCGTTTGTCGAGCGCCTGTATGGTCGAATTCCCGAACTGGCCTACGCCCGGGATGTCTCATCCAATCGCCTCCCGAAGAATGTCCAGGTCTCGGAGTTTTTCTTCAAGGCCGGCAGTTACCTGAACAATCGTTCCCAGCAGCGGCATTACGTTTGTACCAACTACACCCATGCCGTTCGCGATCTTATGGCCGTAGGGGTCAATGTGGTCGCCCAGATGGTGGCGCCGGGTGAAGCCCATGGACAGCCCGGGCAAGTCAGTCTGAGTTGCAACCCCGACCTGACCCTGGACCTGATTCCTTTATTGCGGGAGCGGGAAGCAGCCGGTACACCGGTTGCGCTGGTGGCCGAGATGAATCAGAACCTTCCCTGGTTCGGACACCATGCGGCCATTGAGGCAGACCGGTTCGATGTGTTGCTGGATCAGCCCTCCAGCGATTACCCGCTGTTTTCAGCCCCCCAGATGTCGGTCAGCCCGGAAGACCATATGATCGGGTTTTATGCCAGTGCCTTGTTGAAGGACGGCGGTACCCTTCAGGTTGGCATCGGCTCACTGGGTGCGGCTCTGGTCCACAGCGCCATACTCCGGCACAGCCATAACGAGGCCTGGCGGAAGGTGTTTGATCATCTGAACGTTGATCAGAACTTTCCTGTGGTCAGGGAAGATGGCGGCACAGGGCCCTTCGAACAGGGGCTGTATGGCTGCAGTGAAATGATGGTTGATGGCTTTCTGTACCTGATGCAGGAAGGCATCCTGAGCCGCGAGGTGTATGATCACGCCGGTCTTCAGGCGCTGATCAACCGTGGTGATATCAGCGGTGAGGTTTCTCTCTCCACCCTGGATGTCCTGCGCCGTGAGAAGTTGATCGATAGCCCGCTCCGGGCACGGGATGTCCATTGGCTGGTCCGGCATGGCATCTTCAGGGAGGCTGTGGAATTCAAGGGCGGCCGGCTGCGCGTTGGTGATCAGTCGGTGGAGGGCGACCTGGACAATCCGGAGGCCCGGCAGGCCATCGAAACCCTGATTCTCGGGGAAAAGCTGAGTGGTGGCATCGCCATGCACGGTGGCTTTTACGTTGGTCCCGAGCAGTTCTACCAGTACCTCAGAGAGCTGACCGACGAGCAGCGTGCCAAAATCTGCATGACCAGCGTGAATTTCATCAACCACCTGTACGATCATGCGTTTGGCGACCAGAAGCTGAAAGCTGCGCAGCGCGTTCATGGCCGCTTTATCAATTCGGCAATGATGTATACCCTCAACGGTGCCGGGGTCTCGGATGGCCTTGACGACGGCCGGGTAGTCAGCGGTGTGGGCGGTCAGTACAACTTTGTTGCCATGGCCCACGAGCTGCCAGGTGCCCGTTCCATACTGTCCCTGCGTAGCACTCGCTCATCCCACGGCAAGGTGCTCTCCAATATTGTCTTCAACTACGGTCACTGCACGATTCCCCGCCATCTGCGGGATATTGTGATTACCGAGTACGGGATTGCCGACCTGAGGGGGCAGTCCGACGAGCAGGTTTTCCTCCGGCTGATCCGCATCGCCGACTCCCGGTTCCAGCAGGAACTTCTGAAAAAAGCCCAGAAGGCGGGCAAGGTGGATCCTGCGTTCAAGCTGCCCGCCGACTGGTGTAACAATACCCCGCAAGCCATCAGGCGTGCCGTTTCGGCAGCGGGAGATGCCAGCCTGTTCCCGCCGTTCCCGTTTGGCAGGGATTTTACCGATGAGGAGCTGACGTTGGGGAAAGCCCTTAAAGGGCTTAAGGCCGCAACGGCCACTCGCCGTGGTAAACTGTCGACTTTGTTACAGGCCCTCCGGGCCCGGGATGACGAAGGCCGTTTTGGGGCCCTGCTTGAGCGCATGGGTCTGAGCAACCCTTCCGGATTGCGGGACAAGCTGGATCAGCGACTGGTTATTCATGGCCTGCAACAGCTCGAAACACCACCGGATACAGGAAACTCGAAAACCTGATGACAGCTTCACAAGCAAGACCCGACGTTTTTACCGTTCACTACGTACTGAAAAACAAGATCGGCGAGCTGGTTGATACTTCCGAAGGCAGTGAGCCCCTGCACTTTGTTTACGGCAGCCCCGAGATTATTGAAGGGATTCAGCAGGCGGTAAAAGACCGCAATGTCGGGGATTGCCTGGAGGTAACAGTGCCGCCGGCCATGGCATACGGCGAACACAAGCCAGAGTTGGTGCGCAAGGTGCCGCGCTCATTGTTTGAAGGCATCGAGAACCTGCAGATTGGCATGAAGTTCCAGACCAACACCGGCGATGAAGCGCAGATTGTGCAGGTTGTCGGGATCGACGGCAATCTGGTGAAGGTGGATGCAAACCACCCGCTGGCGGGCTTTACCCTGTACTTTGATCTGGAGATCGTTGGCCGCCGTGAAGCGACGGAAGATGAGGTAGCCCAGGGTCGTCCCCTGTTCTGAGGAGATCTGTTAACTGCTCGTCGTATTCGCCGCTGTATATTCGCGTCAGGCCGTCGAGAACGGTTTCTCGCAGGCGGGCGGCCAACTCACCGGTTGGAGCCCGATCCGACGGGTACACCGGTGCGTGGAAGACAACGTCGACCCGGGCAGAGGGCTGTCTGAGCATTCGCAGCAGATGGCAGTGGAACTCGTCGTCTCCAATGAAGGGGGCCAGATGGTCGGGGCGTCGGTCTCTGCGATAGGCGATGGTGACGGGTTGGACTGGTGTTTCGCTTTCCGGTGCGGCCTTGAGCAACAGGCCGTGGAACGGTAATACGGTCAGACCTGCGCTTGTGGTTCCTTCCGGGTATACCAGGACATTCTCTCCGGCCTGCAAATTTTCGATAATCTGGTCCCGAACGCGGCGAGCCTGGCCGCCTCCCCGCCGGATGAACAGCGTGCCGGCCTGTCGTGCCAGCCAGCCTATGACCGGCCACTGGCCGACTTCGGCTTTCGACAGGAACCGGATCGGTGCCAGGCTTCCCAGGATCGGAATATCTGACCAGCTGATGTGGTTGCTGACGAACAGAACGGTATCGTCGGAAGGTGAGCCGTGCTGGTGAATATTCAGTCCCAGGCATCGGCAGGCCCAACGGAAACAGAATCTGGCCCAGGGTGTCCGATCGATGACTTTGCGGGTAACCACTTCAGTGATCCGCAAACCGGCGGCCAGCATCGTAGTGGCTGCCAGAAAAGCCAAAAAGGCAGTGATTCGAACGCAGAGTCTCAGCCAGCTCATTTCCCAGACTCCCGGTTTCAGGACGCCGTGCGCATGAAGTGCCGGCTGTAGCGGCCCGCCAGTTTGCTGACCTCTAGCACGACCAGCAGGTCGGCACAACGAAAATCCGGATCCCAGCAGGGTTCACCGCAGACCCTGGCACCCAGGCGCATGTAGGCACGGATCAGGGCGGGGACGTCCACCGGGCGATCGTTGTCCCGGGTGTGGGTCAGGTGCGGCATTGCCCGGAGCGGTTTGACCAGAAAAGCCGGGTCGGCCAGATACTCGTTCTGGAGGTGGCGGGCGATGCGCCAGGCCTTCAGCCCTCCGTCAGACATGCCGATGCTCGCGCAGCCGATCATGTAGTCAACACCGCGTTCCACCAGGTATTCGGCCACTGCCGACCAGAGCAGGCTGATGGTCGCGCCGTTGCGGTAGTCCGGGTGAACACAGGTGCGACCCAGTTCGGCGATGGTGCCGGGGAGTTGTTCCAGGGCACTCAAATCAAACTCGCCTGCCGAGTAGAAGCCGCCAACGGCTGCCGTGTCTGCCTGATGCAGGATTCGCGTGGTCGCTACCAGCTCGCCGGAATCCAGGTCGGTGACGATCAGGTGGTCACAAACGGTGTCGAACTCGTCGGCGTCGATGCCTGGCGTCTGTGCGCCCAGGTCGCTGCCATACTCTTCCGAAAACACCCGGTAACGCAGTCGCTGGGCCGCCTCCACCTGTTTCGGGCACCGGGCCATGTCGGTTTTCAGGCGACGGGCGCTGCGGCGGGCTTTCGCGGTTTGTGTGGTCATGGCGTCGTCTCTTTTGTTTCCATTTCCCGACAAGCCTATGAAGCCGGTATGACACATCAGTGACCAAGAGGTGACGTGTCTGTGACACCAGGGAATGAATTGACGCTCGCGGTACCTGTGTCACAGGGTGTAACGAAGCAGCGGTTCCATGTATATTTCTGAATAGCATGTATAATTGCTGTTACAGCAGGTTGCCTGTATTGTCAGGTACACAGAATGACCTGAAACCGGAATAACAAAACCAGAGATGGATGGCGTGGAACAGACAAACGAAAGTTGGCGAATTCTGATTGTCGAGGACGACGAGCGGTTGGCAGAGTTAACCCGTGAATATCTTGAAAGCAACGGGTTGACTGTCTCCCTGGAAACCCACGGCGGCCCCGCGGTAGAGCGGATCCGCAATGAGCAACCGGATCTGGTGGTGCTGGATCTGATGTTGCCGGGTGAAGACGGGCTGTCCATATGCCGTCGGGTGCGTCCTTTCTATTCCGGCCCGATCATCATGCTGACCGCCCGCACCGATGATCTGGACCAGGTTCTGGGCCTGGAAATGGGTGCGGACGACTACATCGGCAAGCCGGTCAAACCCCGGGTGTTGCTGGCACGCATACGCGCCATGCTGCGTCGGGTTACCGAGACGGGCCAGGGAGCGGGTGACGAAGCAAGTGGCGAAGAACCGGTGCGTCTCCAGTTCAACGACCTGGTTGTTGACCGCTCCATGCGCGAAGCCTGGCTGAACGAAGAAAGCATCGATCTGACCAGTGCCGAATTCGATCTGCTCTGGTTACTGGCCAGCAACGCCGGCCGTGTTCTCAGCCGGGAAGAAATCTTCACCGCTTTGCGCGGCATTGAGTACGATGGTCAGGACCGTTCCATTGATGTGCGCGTGTCCCGGATTCGCCCCAAAATTGGCGATGACCCCATCCATCCGCGGCGCATCAAGACCGTTCGCAGCAAAGGCTACCTGTTCGTAAAGGAAGCCTGACGATTCAGTCTCTGGAGCCGGTGTGCCATCCGCCCGCACACCGGTGTTCCATGCCAGGGTTGGTATCATGCCCCTGAAGTTCTTCCTCAAGCTCTATGCCCGCCTTGCCGGCCTGACCGCGCTGGTCGTTCTTTTATGTGTTCTGCTGTTCACCGGTATCAATACGGTACGCTCACAGTTCTGGCACGAACGTTTTCCCGAGCCCCTGATGCGCTGGCTGGCGGCCGCTCCGGCACCGGTACAACAGTACCATTGGCTGACCTCGACGGTGGATCTCCGCATGGGCGCCCCTTCCAGGTTCAATCTGTCCCCGGTGGCCCTGGAGCGACTTGGTTACGGTCAGGTGGTTGGTATTGAGAGTGGCGTGGGGTATCGGGTTCTGGTAACCGGGCTTGCCGGAGAGGTTCTGCAGCTCCGTCTGAACGAGCCCTACCGGGACGTTTCAGAAACCATTGGGCTGATCTTCCGCTGGCATCTTGATTCAGCCTCGGCGGATGACCGTCTCAATGTTGCTTCGCAAATGGCCCGGTCTCTCAATGTAGAAGTTCACTCTCTGGACGATGCCGCTCTGCTGCCGGACCCTGACGTTCTGGACCAGGTTGCCGAGCGTGGTCTTGCCTTTTACACCGACGAATCGGACGGTTGCGGCCGGGTGATCGTTCAGTTATCCGATGGCGAGCTGTACCGGATCGATATGCCAACTGCGTTTAATGCCTGGGCCTGGCCGGTTGTCTTGCTGCTGGTGCTGGTACTGGGTGGGGTGCTGGCCGTTGCCCTTTTCCTGGCGCTCCGGGAGGTGGACAGTAATCTCAGAACCGTTGAGTCGGTCGCGGTCCGAATCGCTCGTGGCGAGATGGGCGCCCGGGTCCAGACGGGCGAAGGAACACTGGTTACCCGCTTGGCCTCGTCTTTCAACGGGATGGCCGAACATATACAGCGCCTGGTGCAGGTGCAGCGGGAAATGATCCATGCCGTTTCTCACGAATTACGTACCCCGGTGGCCAGGATCCGCTTTGGTGTCCAGATGATTGAGGACTGCCAGGACCAGGCTGCACTTCAGAAGCAGCTGGATGGTATTGATGGCGATATCCAGGAGCTGGACGAGCTGATCGACGAGATCCTGACCTATGCCCGGCTGGAGCAGGGTGGTCCGGTATTTTCCCTTCAGGAAAACTCGGTCACCGACATTGTCCGTCAGGTAGTTTCTGAACAACAGATGGTTCGGCCCGAGCTGAACATTGAAGGTGATATCGATGAGGTTTCCGAACGTTGGGCATTGTCGGATATCGAGCCTCGCTACCTGCACCGGGCGATCCAGAATCTGGTGGGCAATGCCGGTCGCTATGCCGCGGGCAAGGTGCTGGTAAGTTGCCACTTTGATGAGGACAACTGCCGCATCGACGTCGAAGACGATGGGCCCGGCATTCCTGAGGAAGACTGGGAGAAGGTGTTTACCGCGTTTGCCCGTCTGGATGACAGTCGTACCCGAACCTCCGGCGGCTACGGCCTCGGTTTGTCTATTGTTCGCAGGATTCTGTACTGGCATGGGGGCCACGCTTTCGTCAGCAGGAGTGATACGCTCGGCGGCGCAAAATTCAGCCTGGTCTGGCCCCGGAAAAAACCTGTGGACTCAATTGTGTGAAGCAGGGCTCATCGCCTCACCTGATGTAACAAAGTGACTACACAAGCACTACTGAAGTGTTTGGCTGCCGGGTTAATAATCGAAAGCGTAAGGGATGACTTTTGAGGTTGTAGTTCTTACGAACTTTCCTTGTTTCATTCGTCATTTGAGGGCCGGTTTTCCGGCCCTTTTTTTATGTCCTTTCCCAAATTCCGTATCGGTCACCCTTTCCCGGCTGCTCTGCTGTTAGAATCTCAGGAAACAACAGGAGGCCATCCATGACCCGCTATCTGCTCGCCATTGACCAGGGGACAACCAGTTCCCGTGCCATTGTTTTCGACCACACGGGAAACAGCGTTGCCACTGACCAGCAGGAATTTCACCAGTATTTCCCGAAAGATGGCTGGGTAGAGCATGATGCCCAGGAAATCTGGGACAGCACTCTGGCGGTGTGTCGTGGCGCCCTCGACAAAGCAGGCATCGAGGCCTCGGAGCTGGCGGGCATCGGCATCACCAACCAGCGTGAAACAACGGTGATCTGGGACAGGGGAACCGGCGAGCCGATCTACCACGCCATCGTCTGGCAGGACCGTCGAACGGCGTCCTGGTGTACCAAGCTGAAATCTGACGGCCATGAGGACATGGTTGTAGAGCGCACAGGGCTGTTGATTGATCCCTACTTCTCGGCCACGAAGATAGCCTGGATCCTGGATAACGTGGAGGGCGCCCGTAGCCGGGCTGAATCCGGTGAGCTGGCTTTCGGAACTGTGGACAGCTGGCTGCTCTGGAACCTGACCGACGGCAAATCCCACTGTACCGATGCCACCAATGCGTCTAGAACAGCGCTCTTCAATATTCACAAGCAGGACTGGGACGACGACCTTCTAGCCCTGTTCCGCGTGCCCCGGGCCCTGCTGCCGGAGGTCCTGGACAGCGCCGCAGATTATGGCACCGCCGAAGCCCGTTGGTTGGGCAGTCCCGTCACTATTGCCGGGATTGCAGGGGACCAGCACGCTGCTCTGGTGGGGCAGGCGTGCTTTCGCCCGGGCATGGCGAAAAGCACCTACGGTACCGGCTGCTTCCTTATGCTTAACACCGGTGATCAGGCCGTCCGGTCCGAGAACCGGTTGCTGACCACTATGGCCTATCGCCTGAACGGCAAGCCCTGTTACGCGGTGGAGGGTAGTATTTTTGTCGCTGGTGCGGCCATGCAATGGCTGCGGGACGGGCTCAAGCTGATCGCTCACGCCAACGAATCTTCGGCCCATGCCGAGGCAGTCGGAGTCGATAATCCGGTGTATCTGGTTCCGGCGTTTACCGGTCTGGGGGCACCTCATTGGGACCCTCACGCCCGCGGCGCCATCATGGGCCTGACCCGGGACACCGGAATTGGCGAGATTGTCACCGCCGGTCTGCAGTCGGTGTGTTATCAGACCAAGGATCTGGTGCGAGCGATACAGAACGACGGTGCCCGGCTTGAATCGCTGCGGGTGGACGGCGGCATGGTGGTGAACGATTGGGTCATGCAGTTCCTGGCCGACATACTGAATGTCACCGTTGACCGTCCCCGTGTCACCGAGACAACTGCGTTGGGGGCGGCTTACCTGGCGGGGCTGCAGACCGGTGTTTTTGAGAGCCTTGAGCAGATATCCGGGCTCTGGGAACGTGAGCGGCAGTTCCACCCGGAAATGCGACCGGCTCTGCGAGAAGCGCTCTACGCAGGCTGGCTGGATGCCGTCGAACGCGTGTGCAATAACTAGAGTCAGGCGGTGCGCTCGAAGGCAATCAGATGATCCGCCTCGACCCGCACCGGAACATGCTCACCCAGATTGAAATCCAGATGGCTACGGAACAGGGCCTCGAACTCCGTGTCCTCGGAACATCGGAAGCGGTACAAGGTTGAAGTGCCAGCAAAGGTTTTCTCAACCACCTTTGGCTGCAGATCCGAGTCGGGGTCATGAACGATGTCATCAGGGCGGATCAGGACGTCAACCAGAGTGCCGGGCTCCCATTTGTAAGCCCGGTTACCATGGATAACTCCCAGCTCGGACTCAATGGTATCCGGCCCAAGGGCTGTGCCGGGGATAAACCCACCCTGGCCAACGAAGCTGGCAACGAAACGATTCGCTGGTTCGTGGTACAGGTTGTAGGGTACGTCCCACTGCTGGATCCTGCCATCGCGCAACACCGCGACCTGATCGCACATGGCAAAGGCTTCCTGCTGGTCGTGGGTGACCAGGATAGCGCTGATGCCCAGAGTCTTCAGGATTTCGCGAACATCCAGGCTCAGCCGCCGGCGCAGATCTGCGTCCAGGTTGGAAAACGGCTCATCAAGCAAAATCAGGGTGGGCTCGGGTGCCAGGGCGCGGGCCAGGGCAACCCGCTGCTGCTGGCCGCCAGACAGTTCATGGGGGTAGTTGTCTGCCAGATCCTGCAGGTGCACGACATTCAGGAGTTCCATGACCTTCTGCCGTTTTTCTGCCTTGTTCAGATTACGCAGACCGAACCCCACGTTGTCTGCAATGGTCAGGTGCGGAAACAGGGCATAATCCTGGAACACCATGCCGATCCGCCGTTTTTCCGGGGGCAGGGTGCGCCCGGGCAGGCTTATGGCCTGGGACTGCAGGCAGATTTCGCCGCCGCTTAGTGGCAGAAAGCCGGCGAGGGCGCGCAGTATCGTGCTTTTGCCGCAGCCGCTGGGGCCGAGAAGACAACCGATGTCGCCATGACTCAGGGCAAAACTCACATCCTTGACCACTGAATCCCCGCCGTAGCCGCAGGACAGGTTGTTGACCTCAAGCAGCCAGTCTGCCGGAGATTGCGCGGTTGTGCTCATGAAGTCAGTCCAGCCGGTTCAGGATGAGAAATTCAAGCAGGGCCTTCTGTGCATGCAGGCGATTTTCAGCCTCGTCCCAGACTACGGAGGCGGGATGCTCCATCATATCTGCCGAGATTTCCTCGCCCCGGTGGGCAGGCAGGCAGTGCATGAAGAGCGCATCCTTGTCAGCTACAGCGAGTAGCTCCGGGTTGATCTGGTAGCCACTGAACGCTTTTTCACGGGCCTTCTGTTCGTCTTCTTGGCCCATGGAGGCCCAGACATCCGTCACCAGAAGCTGTGCGTTACGGGCTGCCTCTGCCGGCTCCCGGAACACCTTGACCCGGTCTTCGTGGCTTTTGATCAATGACTCGGCCGGTTCGTAGCCTTCGGGGCAGGCAATGTTCAGGTTGAAATCAAACTGGGCGGCGGCGTTGATGTACGAGTGGCACATGTTGTTCCCGTCGCCGATCCAGGCCACCGTGGCACCACGAATGCTGCCACGGTGCTCGCGGTAAGTCTGCATGTCGGCCAGCAGCTGGCAGGGATGAAAATCATCGGTCAGGGCGTTGATCACTGGCACCCTGGATGCAGCGGCAAAGCGCTCCACTGTCTCGTGGGCAAAGGTGCGGATCATCACCGCGTCGACCATGCTGGAGATGACAATGGCAGAGTCTTCAATGGGTTCGCCGCGGCCAAGCTGGGTGTCCCTGGGCGACAGGAACATTGCGGAGCCGCCGAGCTGGACCATGCCGGCTTCAAAAGAAACCCTGGTTCGTGTGGACGATTTCTCGAAGATCATCGCCAGGACCCGGTTTTTCAGGGAGTCCCGAACCTTGCCTTGCCGCCATTCCTTGCGCAATGCCGAGGCATGATCAACCAGGCTTTCAAGCTCGGTGGTTGTCATGTCATTCAATGTCAGAAAATGTCTTGCCGCCATGCAGTGGCCCTTATCTCAACGAACCCCGCCGCTGGCGGGATTGCCTGAACGTTGGCTGAAAAATGGGGCATCAAGTCTAGCCCTTCGGAGCAGGTATGACAACGCTGTAACGGGGCTGGAACTGCCGGTGTTGCGCGAGGTCAAATCAAGGTGTTTGGTGAGGGGTTAGGCACCCGTGTACAATGGCATCAAGAAAATTGCCGTGTGGCAAGACTGCTCCAACAGAGGTGAATGTTCATGGATATCAATGAAACCATTAAAAGCCAGCTCGAAGAGAATCCGATCATCCTGTACATGAAGGGCAGCCCCCAGGCGCCCCAGTGTGGCTTCTCGGCCAAAACCGTACAGGCTGTAATGGCTTGCGGAGAGCGCTTTGCCTTTGTGAATATCCTGGATAACCAGGAGCTTCGTGAAGCCCTTAAGGTTTACTCCAGCTGGCCGACCTATCCCCAGCTCTATATTAACGGTGAGCTGGTTGGCGGTTGTGACATCGTTCTGGAAATGTCCGAGAGCGGTGAACTGGCCAAGCTTGTGAAAGAGGCCGCGAAGCAGGCAGAAGCCTGAGGTTGCCGCTGGTCAGAGCCGTTTCGGGGTGAACAGCAGTTCGACCTCGAAGCGGTTCCGGCTCCCGCCGTCTTTCGGCGGTTGGGGGTAGGGGCTCGCTGCCAGAGCGGCCCGGTATGCAGCCTCGTCAATTCTCTTGATACCCGTCGATTTCAGCACCCTTGCCCGGGTCAGGGCGCCATTTCCGAGCAATTGCAGCTCCACTTCCATGGCCACTGTTTCGGTCAACTCACTCATTGCCGGCACTCTCAGCTTCTCCAGCTCCCGGGCCAGGTGGATGGCCAGCTTGACCACGTAAGGGTCCAGTTCAGCCGGTGACTCGGTTATTCGTGTAACCTTCTGTTCCGGGCTTTCCGCAGACGGTTCCCGTTCTGCTCCGGCAGAGGCGCTGGTGCTTGACCGTGCAGCTTCGCTTTCCGGGGTACTGGTATTGGCTCGCTCACTCGGTGCCGGGGTTTTTGTTTGACGGGAGGTGATAGTCTCGGGTTCCGGTGGGGATTCGGGGCGAGGGGGATCAACCTCAAAAGGCGGGATCCGGGCTGCGTCCTGGCTCGGGCTGGGGTTTTCAGTCATGTTGGCGACGGCTTCACGTGCGCCTCTGGGTACCAGCTCAAAACGGACACTCTCCTTGTGAGTGGTTGCACGTTCTTCCATGGGAGTCGGGATGCCTGAAAGCAACAGCGTGTGAAGGAAGAGTGCAAGAGAAACTGCAAGCCCCAGCCGGTACGTGGCCGGCAGGGGATTAAGACTGCTGTTGTCAGGCATTGGCGTCAGGCGGTCTTGCTCCGCAGGGTACCGACGACCGCATCCAGGGCCCGATCAATCAGCGCTCCCTGCTCAAGCAGGGTCAGCCGGCCGCGCCGCATTTCGTGGGCCAGTTCAATCCGGGTTTTCTCAATGACCTTCAGCCCCATCCGGTTCACGAAGACAAAGCAGTCTGCTTCTTCAATGATGGCCGAAAGCTTGCACCGGAAGCTGGCGCCATTGACGAGACGGAACTCTACCCAGTTGCCGATTTCTATACTGTCTATCTGCGCCACGTACTCGGAGATAGCCGCCTCTTCCAGCTCCTGCTGACGTTCAACAGCCGTCTGGTGAACGGTGGCAATCTCCTCTTCTTCCGGCTCCTCGGGCGAATCCTGAAGCGCTTCGATTGCGGCATTGGTACGGAATGCTTCGGCCAGCTGATGCTTAAGCTGGCCCATCATCTCGTCAAGTCTGGATGAGTTATAGGACACTTCTTCCAGTCCTGATCGCAACGACTTCAGCAAGCCCGGCACGACGCGCACCCATTGGTCTCTTTCGTCGTCTTCCTGATGAGGGTGAAGGCACCAGATAAGATCGTCGACAACTTTGACGGTTGCGTTCCATCGATGCTCCACATCGTCCCGGAGATAGGCAAGAAACATCACGCGGCTCCAGCCATTCATCAGGATGTCGTGGATGGATTCGGGAAGTTTATAACGGGAGACTTTCTGCTTCAGAAGGTTATCGACGGTTTGTTGGGCTGTCTGGGATTTGATCCGACCCCGCTCTGATTCCCTGGTTCGCTGCTCCACCAGTGACGCCTTGCGGTTCTCACGTTCGAGAAATTGCTCGAATTCCTGGTTCAGGGTTTCAAACAGCGCAACGTCGCCGTCAAATTCGTTGAGAATCCTTTGCACAATGTTATGAATCTGTCCGTAGAGTTTGTCTTTGGTTTTTTCGTCGCTGCTACTCCAGCCGATGCCAGCTCTCGCGAGGGAGTTCAGAAGCCGTCTGGCCGGGTGCGTAGCCTGGCTGAAGAAACTTTTGTCCCGGATAACCACTTTCAGGATCGGAATCTGCAGCCTGCTTATCAATACCTGAACTGGAGCCGACAGGTTGTAATCATCGAGAATGAACTCGAACAGCATGGAGACGAGGTTAATGAGGTCTTCATCAATTTCGTTAAGCGCCGGTTTTCGGCCATCTCCAGTATCGGTCTGGGAAAGGAGCTGTTGTACCAGTTGACGCAGATCAACGCTGACCGGTTCGCCAGCGCTCAGGTTGCCCTGATCCTGCCGGGCGCCTGACAGTGGCAATGAATTCAAAAGACTTGCCAGTTCGGAGTCACCTACTACCCGTACATTCGGGTCTGATGCGCGGGGAGGTATGCCCGCATTGGCCCGCTGAAGCGCCAGCATCTGTCTGATCTGTTCAAAAACCGCACTACTGCTGCCGGCCTGGCCGGCCCGTTCTGTCGCTGAGGCGTCCGGCGCTTTCTCCTCTGTTGGCGTATCTGTCGACTGGGCCTTGGAGGCATCATGCTGCTGTCCGGCTTTGCCGTGATACCTGAAATTCGGAATGATCCCCGCCTGAATCAGTATGCGGTTGGCTTCATCCAGAAGCATGCCCAGGTTGGAGACAACGTAGCGGTCAAACTGTTTTAGCAGAATCAGGCGTTCCCGAATCTGGATTTCCAGAGCCTGTATGGCCTCAGTGAACGCGCTGCACAGGTGTTCTGGCGCCATGGGATTCACCGGTGATTCGTCGGTGGCTTCCGGATACACCTGGCTGAAGCGGGTCTGGAGCTGAAGCAGCGGGCCCTGAAAGTGTGCTTTCGCCTTGGTGATCATGGCGTTGAGCGCAACCTGTTCTTCAAGGTCGTCGTTGCCGACCAGGGCGAGGGTATCTGCGCTGGCCTGCTTGTTCAGGGTTTCTTCCTGGAGCGGGCCAGTATGAGGGGGGTTGGCAAAGTACTGAGCAACCGTGTTCTGAAAATGCCGCTCCACACCCTTCCGCTTGATGCGTATTTCACGCATCGCTTCGAAATACCGGTTCTGTTCATTATTGCTGCGGGCATTGTTGGCCAACTCGAACAGTGAATCGTCGACGGCGTCGAAGGCGCCCTGCAGCAAATCACCAAGTCCGGCGACAACGGTGTCCCGGATGCGGGTGACCTCCGCAGGAACCGGTCTGTTACTTCCGGCTTCCCTGTGCTCACGGAGGTAATGTATGCCGGACTGCTTGTTCATGGCAGACTCCTGTTTACGCCTCAACCGGATACATGACCGAGCGGGTAATCCTTGAATTCTCGTTATTGGTTAAATTTACCGCATTTTTCTCAAAGTTAACATGACCAAACGCTAACCTGGGAGCAAATTCAAAAAAACATGGGGTGCCGAAAAGGCACCCTCATGCAGGTTACTGACTTGCCGAAGAATTCGTATTCAGCTCACATAAACCGGACCGATACCCATGCTCCAGATGACGACGCTGATGGCAAGCAGAGCGACGAACATAACCAGGCCCACTGTCAGGACTGCAGAGGCGAACATAAAGCCCTTGTCCGCCGGTATCTTCATCAGGATAGGGAGGCCTTCATACAGCAGGTAAACGGCGTAGGCAACGGCCACCAGGCCTGCCAGCATGTTCACCCAGATGTTCGGATAAGCGGCGATGACTCCGATCAGGAAAATGGGGGTCGCCGTGTAGGCGGCCAGGGCCACACCTCTGGGAGTTCGCTCGACCGCGTCATAAGTGGCCGCAAAGAAATCGATGAACTTGCCCAGGACAAAGATCCCGGCAAGCATGGCGCCATAAAAGAGCACCGATAACTGCAGCGCGCTCGTCATCGACAGTTTTGTAATCTGGCCGTCTCCAATCTGCCAGCCCACCTGGGTTGTTCCGAAGAAGCCGGCCACTGCCGGAATCAGCGCCAATAACAGAATGTGACCTGCATATAATTTCGTGACGGACTCGGATTCATTGCGAATCGCCTCCCACTCCTGGTCAGGATGGGCGAGCAGGCCAAACGTGTGTGTCAGACTCATGGACGTATTCCTTGTGATTGTTTTTGTTTCGCACGCTCCTTCAGTGTTGGTGGGGGATCAACGGGGGTCAAGCTGGCGGTTAAATTTTGATCTTTCAAGAACGGGAGGCGCTATAACTGTGGGGTCTATAGCGCCAATCCGGGAGCGCTCTCGGGGGGGGCTATTGTTTTAGTGAAAGTGAGCGCTTTTTGCGCTTTTTCGGGTGCACAATGGCTGCCTTCACAACATTGTCCTTGATTTGCAGCACCTCTACCCGATGACCGTCCACTTTCAGGCAGACGTTGGTGTCGGGGATGTTCTCCAGGGTTTCAGTGATCAGGCCATTGAGGGTTTTCGGCCCGTCGGTGGGGAGCTTCCAGCCCAGGGTCTTGTTGATGGTTCTAACGGCAGAGGTGCCGTCGATAATAAAGGTGCCATTATCCTGGGGAATAATGTCCGGGCTGGTGGCGGCGTAATCCGTCGTAAAGTCCCCGACGATTTCTTCGAGTATGTCCTCGAGGGTGGCCAGGCCCAGAACGTCACCATATTCGTCCACTACCACGCCAAACCTGCGGCGACCCTTCTGAAAGTTGATCAGCTGGGTGTTCAGAGGCGTGCTTTCCGGAATGAAATAGGGTTCCTGGCAAAGCTGCATGATCATGGCCTTGTTGATCTCATCCTGCTGAAGCAGTTTCGACGCGCTGCGCAGGTGCAGTATGCCCTGGATGTTGTTGATGTCGCCCTTATAAACCGGAAGCCGGGTGTGCTGGCTGCTGCGCAATTGACGCAGGATTGTGTCAGTGTCGTCCTCCAGATCGATTCCTACCACCTCGTTGCGGGGCACCATGATGTCATTCACGGTTACTTTTTCGAGATCCAGGATACTGACCAGCATGTCCTTGTGCTTGGCTGGAATCAGGGCCCCGGCCTCGTTCACCAGTGTTCGGAGTTCTTCGCGACTCAGATGGTCGTTTGCGGCATCCGCAGCAGAAACGCCAAGCAGCTTGAGAATGCCTCCGGTAAACAGGTTCACGGCCCAGACAATCGGGTAGAGGATTTTCAGTAGGGGGCCAAGGATATAGCTGGCGGGAAATGCGATTTTCTCGGGAAACAGTGCCGCCAGGGTTTTCGGGGTTACTTCCGCGAAAATCAGAATCACGATGGTCAGCAGGATGGTGGCGATGGCGATGCCGGCATCGCCCCAGACCCGAATCGCGATAACCGTGGCGATCGACGAAGCAAAGATGTTGACGAAGTTGTTGCCGATCAGGATGACGCCAATCAGCTGGTCGGTGCGTTGCAGCAAGCCCTGGGCGCGCTTGGCACCCTTATGGCCGGTTTTGGCCATGTGTTTTAGGCGGTATCGGTTGAGGGACATCATCCCGGTTTCGGAGCTTGAGAAGAAACCGGAGAGAAGGATGAGTCCGACCAGGAGAATAAACAGCGCAGTAAGCGATGTTTCGTTCAAAAGAGGTGTCCTTATATTGCTGACAAGTAGCGAAAATAGGGTTTTGGCAAGTGTTGTGTCAAGAGAATACCGGGAGTTCCCGGGACTAGCCGCCGCGCTGGAAGATCAGTTCCAGCACAAACTTGCTGCCATAGAATGCCAGCATTAGAAGGGCGCAGCCCGCAAGGGTCCATCGGCTAGCGGTAATCCCGCGCCAGCCTTTTGTGTAACGGCCTATCAATAGCGCTACGAAAACCAGCAGAGAGAGGATGGAGAACAGGGTCTTGTGAGCGAGGTTCTGGGCAAAAAGATCCTCTATAAAGAGGGCACCCGTCACGATTGCCAGAATCAGCATCACAACGCCGGCCCAGACCATTTCAAACAGTAGCGACTCCATTGTCTGCAATGGCGGCAGGTTGCGAACCAGCAGGCTGTTGTAGTTGTGCTTCAGTTGGCGGTTCTGGAAATAAAGAAGAACCGCCTGGATGGCCGCCAGGGTAAAGAGGCTGTAGGCTGTCACCGAAAGTGCTATGTGGGAGAGCATGCCATAGCTTTGCTCCGACACCAGTCTCGAGGGGCCGTGTGTAACAAGAGCAAGGATGATGGTGAGGCCGGCAAGAGGATAGACGCCCAGGAACAGGCTTTGTACTGGTTTTTTGAGGTTGAGCCCCAGCAACAGAAACACGATCAGCCAGGAAATCAGAACCGAGCTTTTGAAAAAGCTGAAATCGAAGCCGCCGTCATGGTGGACCGTCTGGCCAATAAGAAGTCCGTGGCTGGTCAGGGCAAGAACGCCAATCAGGGTGGTAATGGCAATATTGCTCTGAACCCGGCCCCTGAAATGCAAGGCCTGCAGCGCGGTACCGACGCTGTAAAGAAAAAGAGAGGTGACCGCGAGAATCAGCGTTCCCATGACTTCCTTATTTACCACTGTTCTGACTGGGGATCGGCGCTGGTTTCGGCCGATTTGACCGGGCTGGTCGTTTCAGGGCGATAGTCTGGTTATAATGTCGCGATTATGCAACTGGAATCAAGGAGTCGTCGCAGGCTCTGTCGATTCACGCACTCAATTTATCCGGGGTACGGAAGAGCAACATGTTTGAGAACCTCCAAGACCGACTTTCCGGCAGTCTGCGCAAGATTTCCGGCCAGGCGCGCCTCACTGATGACAATATAAAGGACACTCTCCGGGAAGTGCGGATGGCGCTGCTGGAGGCGGATGTCGCCCTGCCGGTAGTGAAGGACTTTGTTGAGGGCGTCCGCAATCGAGCCATTGGCCAGGAGGTGCAGCGCAGCCTGACACCGGGCCAGGTCTTCGTAAAAGTTGTCCAGCAGGAGCTGGAACGGGTGATGGGCGAGGGCAACGAATCCCTCAACCTGAACGTCCAGCCGCCGGCAGTGATTATGATGGCCGGTCTGCAGGGTGCGGGTAAGACCACTACCGTCGCCAAGCTTTCCCGCTTCCTCAAGGAGCGGCAGAAGAAGTCCGTTCTGGTGGTCAGTGCGGACGTCTATCGTCCTGCCGCGATTCGCCAGTTGGAGACCCTTGCCGGCGAGGTGGGTGTCGAGTTCTTCCCGAGCAGCGCCGACCAGGATCCCGTGGATATCGCCGAGGGCGCGATCGCAGCCGCCAGGAAAAAGCACATCGATGTGGTGATTCTTGATACCGCCGGTCGACTCCATGTCGATGAACAGATGATGGGCGAGATCGGCCGGCTGCATAAGGCGGTCAATCCGGTTGAGACCCTGTTCGTGGTCGACGCCATGACCGGTCAGGATGCGGCCAACACCGCCAAGGCGTTTAACGATGCCCTGCCACTTACGGGTGTGGTGCTGACCAAAACCGATGGCGACGCCCGTGGCGGTGCCGCCCTGTCTGTTCGCCACATTACCGGCAAGCCAATCAAGTTCCTGGGTGTGGGTGAAAAGTCCGATGCCCTTGAGCCGTTCTACCCGGACCGGGTCGCGTCCCGGATCCTTGGCATGGGGGACGTGCTCTCACTGATCGAAGAGGCGGAGCGCAAGCTGGACCAGAAAAAGGCCCAGAAGCTCACCAAGAAAATCAAGAAGGGCAAGAGCTTTGACCTGGAGGATTTTCGTGATCAGTTGCAGCAGATGAAGAACATGGGTGGCATCGGTGGCCTGCTCGACAAGCTGCCGGGCATGGGTCAGATGGCCCAGGTGGCGCAGCAGCAGGTTAACGACAAGTCCATGGGGCAGATGGAAGCCATCATTTGCTCGATGACGCCGAAGGAGCGGCGTTACCCGGATGTGATCAACAATTCCCGCAAGCGTCGGATCGCCACGGGGTCTGGAACCCAGATCCAGGATGTGAATCGTCTGCTGAAACAGCACAAGCAAATGCAGAAGATGATGAAAAAGTTTGGCAAGAAAGGCGGTATGGCGAATATGATGCGCGGCATGGGTGGCATGATGCCCCCGGGCGGCGGTGGGGGCGGCGGTATGCCTCCGTTTGGCCGTATGTAAAAAGCCTTACATGGAAAACGGGGAAACAACTGGTTTTGCTGTTTTCTTTGGCGCTTTTTTAGCATAGAATAGCGCCCCTTTCGAGTATGGGTCTTCGCGTCAGCTGGTGTTCAGCAGGCGTGAATCGTACAAAGTTCGTTCAACAGAACAGGATATTGGTTAAATGGTAATTATCCGTTTGGCTCGTGGTGGCTCCAAGAAGCGCCCGTTCTACCATCTGACAGTCACCGACAGCCGCAAATCCCGCGACGGTCGTTTCATTGAGCGTGTAGGTTTCTTCAACCCGGTTGCCCGTGGTCAGGAAGAGAGCCTTCGCGTCGATCGTGAGCGTGTCGATTTCTGGCTCGGTCAAGGCGCGCAGACTAGCGAGCGTGTTGCACAGCTGCTGAAGGCTGCTGGGTAAGACAGTACTGATACCGGGGTTTATGGCATGACACAGAATTCGCAGGAAACTGTGATCGGCCGCATTACCTCGGTGTTTGGGGTCAAGGGGTGGCTCAAGGTCTTCTCCTACACCGATCCCAAGGATGGAATACTGAACTATCCCGATTGGACGCTTGATCTGGATGGCAAACGTATTCTGGCCAAGCTTGAGGAGGGTCGCCGCCAGGGGCAGGGGATCGTCGTCAGGCTGAAAGGTATTAACGACCGTGATCTGGCCCGCACATACTGCGGTGCTGAAGTCAGGGTTTCGACAGCTGAGTTGCCGGAACTCCCTGAAGGGGAGTTTTACTGGTTTCAGCTGGAAGGTCTTGATGTGTATACGGTCGATGATGAGTGCCTTGGTAAAGTGCACCATCTTATGGAAACCGGATCCAACGATGTTCTGGTGGTACAGGCCACGGCAGGTTCCATCGATCAACGTGAGCGTCTGATTCCTTATCTGCCTGGCGAAGTGGTCCAGAATGTTGATCTGGATTCAAAGCGCATGGTGGTGGACTGGGATCCGGAGTTCTGACGGGTGTGGATTGGCGCAGTCAGTCTGTTCCCGGATATGTTCAGTGCGGTAACAGATTACGGGATTACGGGAAGGGCAGTCCGGGATGGGCTTTTGACTTTCCGGAGCTGGAATCCCCGTGAGTTTACCCACGACCGGCATCGCACGGTAGACGACCGGCCATATGGCGGTGGCCCGGGTATGCTGATGAAAATTCAGCCTCTCCGGGACGCAATCCATGCGGCAAGGGAAGCGGCACCCGGGAACCCCTGTGTGGTTTACCTCTCGCCTCAGGGCGAGACGCTGACTCAGTTCGTTGTTGAGTCGCTTGCGGCAGAGCAGCAGCTGATTCTGGTGGCCGGCCGGTACGAGGGTGTTGATGAGCGCCTGATAGCGACGGAAGTCGATCGGGAAGTGTCACTGGGTGATTTTGTGCTTTCCGGTGGCGAACTGGCAGCGATGGCTGTTATCGATGCGGTTACACGCCTCATCCCCGGAGCGCTGGGTCATGCGCAGTCGGCAGAGCAGGATTCTTTCGCCGACGGTTTGCTGGATTGTCCGCACTACACCCGGCCCGAGGTTTACGAAGGTCAGGCGGTGCCGGATGTTTTATTGGGCGGTCACCATGATCAGATCCGGCGTTGGCGGCTGAAGCAGTCGCTGAGGCGAACCCGGGAGCGACGCCCCGACCTGCTTGAAAGGCGGGTGTTTACGGACGAAGAGCGTGAGCTGCTGGAAGAGATTTTGAACGAACCGGGTGCCTCTGAATGATCAGGGCATTAACAGATTGGGTATCAGGAGCATTACGATGAGCGGCAAGAACAACATCATCAGTCAACTTGAAGCAGAACAGATGACCAAGGAAATCCCTGCGTTTGCGCCGGGCGATACCGTGGTCGTTCAGGTTCGCGTAACCGAGGGTAACCGTGAGCGTCTTCAGGCGTTCGAAGGTGTTGTCATCGGCAAGCGTAACCGCGGCATGAACTCCTCTTTCACCGTACGTAAGATTTCCTACGGTGTTGGTGTTGAGCGTACCTTCCAGAGCTTCTCCAAGCTGATCGACAGCATCAGCGTGAAGCGTCGTGGCGATGTTCGCCAGGCCAAGCTCTACTACCTGCGCGACCTGTCTGGTAAGGCGGCTCGTATCAAGGAAAAGCTGGGCTGATCAGCAAAGCGCTGAACAGCAGGCAGAAAAAGGCAGCCCCGGGCTGCCTTTTTTGTGTCTGAGGTTCCGGTATGCTTGTCGTGAGACGTTCGCAGTCTGGGAGCTCGCCATGAGAGCGGAAGATGAGTCTGTAATTGTCCGGTTTGTTGATGCCATCTGGCTGGAAGACGGGCTGGGCGAAAAGACACGGCAGGCCTACCGGAGTGATCTGTCGCGATTGGCGGAATGGCTGGAGAGCCAGCCTGGCAAACCCGCATTGACCGACGTTCGCCGAACCGACCTTCTGGCCTGGATGTCGCGGGGGTTGGCTGAAGGGGTCAAGAGCTCCACGGCGGCCCGGCGGCTGTCCGGACTTCGGCGTTTTTACCGCTTTCTGCTGCGCGAAGGGCTTATCGCTGAAGACCCGACCCTGCGGATCGACAGCCCGAGGTTGCCCCGGCGTCTTCCCGATTCTCTGACGGAAGAAGAGGTGGATGCGCTGCTTTCCGAACCGGATCCGGGGGTTGCCATCGAGCTCCGGGACAAGGCCATGCTCGAGATACTCTATGGTTGTGGCCTGAGGGTCTCCGAGCTGACAGAGCTGCGGGTTGATCAGGTAAATCTGCGCCAGGGCGTGGTTCGGATCACCGGCAAGGGTGACAAGGAGAGGCTTGTGCCCCTGGGGGAGGAGGCGGTGGATTGGCTGTTGCAGTACATGAAGGAAGGCCGGCCTGAGCTTCTGAAAGGCCGCTCCTGCGATGCGCTGTTCCCCGGCAATCGGGCGGCAGCGATGACCCGCCAAACGTTCTGGCATCGCATCAAGCATTACGCCCTGCGAGTTGGTATCCGCAAACACCTTTCACCCCACACGCTCAGGCACGCGTTCGCCACGCATCTGCTCAATCATGGCGCGGATCTGCGGGTTGTTCAGATGCTGCTGGGTCACTCGGATCTGTCCACGACCCAGATCTATACCCATGTGGCTCGTCAGCGGCTCCAGTCGCTGCACCAGGCACATCACCCCAGAGGGTGATGGACCGGCTGCGTGCGCTGGCGGAGGTGAACTTTCCTTTTATGTACTTGTCGCATTGAATTGATTCCCGGCCTGTGCCAATACTGCCCGGGTTATTTAACTGCTCTCTGAAAAAGGTTGTTTGTCAGAATGAATATGAAAACTGCGGTTGTGGCATTTGCCTTCGGTTTCGGCTCACTCGTTATGGCGAATGTCAGTGCCGGTGAAGTCGAAGACCGGATTTCCGAGCGCCTGACCGAGGCCGTCCCGGGCCTTCAGGTGATGTCGGTCAAGGAGTCCGAGGCAAAGGGGCTCTATGAAGTCCAAAGCAACAATGGCGACACGATTTATGCGACCGAGGATGGCCAGTATCTGATGACGGGGGATCTTCTGAAGATTACCGATCAGGGCATCGCCAATGTCACGGAAGCAGCTCGCACTGAGGCCCGTCGCGAGATGATGGCGGATTTCGATGCCAATGGAGTGATCAGCTTTCCCGCGGATAACGAAAAGGCCGTCGTGAGCGTGTTCACTGATATCGACTGTCCTTATTGCCGGAAGCTGCATGACGAGGTTCCGCAGCTCAACAACTATGGAATTACCGTCAATTACTATGCGTTCCCGCGGTCAGGTCCCAATACTGCTTCCTTCAGAAAATACGAGTCGGTGTGGTGCGCTGACGATCAACAGGCGGCCATGGACGCAGCCAAGGCTGGCCGAAAGGTCGCCGATGCTAGCTGTGAAAACCCGGTGCGTGAGCAGTTTGAGCTGGGGGGTCGGGTTGGCGTAACCGGCACTCCCGCCATTGTGCTGGAAGACGGTAACATGGTTCGTGGCTATGTCCCGGCGCAGCGTCTGGCCGAGGGGCTCGGGCTGCTCTGACAGCCTTCCGGACACGTCGTCCGGGCTTCGTTGTACGGTATTTGCGATGGATCCGATTCAGGGCTTATTCAGTGAGGCCTGAATCGGTATACTATGCCCGCCTAATATAATTCATCAGCACCCCTTCGGGATCAGAGGTGAGAGTTTGAAAGACGTCAGTGTCGGAATCTGCGGATTGGGAACCGTCGGCGGCGGTACCTTTAATGTCTTGACCCGCAACGCCAGGCTGATTGCCGGCCGGGCCGGGTGCAAGATCCGGATTACCCGGATTGCCAGTCGACGGGCCCGCGAGGATATGGACCTTGGGGATGTGCCCTTCAGTACCGACATTTATGACGTGGTGAACGATCCCGGCGTCGATATCGTGGTGGAGCTCATTGGTGGCTATGACGCCGCGCGGGAGCTGGTGCTCGCAGCTATCCGCAACGGCAAGCACGTGGTTACTGCCAACAAGGCCCTGATCGCTGTCCACGGTAACGAAATTTTTGAAGCGGCCGAGAAAGCGGGCGTCGTGGTGGCCTACGAGGCGGGTGTTGCCGGTGGTATTCCGGTTATCAAGGCCGTACGTGAAGGCATGGCGGCAAACCGCATCGACTGGATTGCCGGCATCATCAACGGTACCGGGAACTACATCCTGACCGAGATGCGTGCCGGTCGTGAATTTTCCGAAGTTCTCAAGGAAGCCCAGGACCTGGGTTATGCGGAAGCAGATCCGACCTTTGATGTGGAAGGCATTGACGCCGCCCACAAACTGACCATTCTGGCGTCCGCCGGATTTGGTGTGCCCCTGCAATTCGAAAAAGGCTTCACCGAAGGCATCTCCAAGATTACCCCTTACGATATTGCCCACGCCGAGCTATTGGGCTATCGCATCAAGCACCTCGGCATTGCCCGTCGTCGGGATGATGGCATTGAGCTGCGCGTTCACCCGACCCTGGTGCCCCAGAGCCATCTGATTGCCCAGGTTGATGGCGTCCTCAATGCTGTCCTGGTGGATGGCGATGCCGTTGGTCAGACCATGTATTACGGTCCTGGCGCAGGGGATGAGGCAACAGCGTCGGCTGTCATCGCAGATATCGTTGATGTTGCCCGTGCTGTGGCAACAGAAAGCAGCCTCCGTGTGCCATATCTTGGTTTCTCACCGGATGCCATGGAAGACCTGGATGTGCTGTCCATGGAAGACATCCAGTCTGCCTACTACCTGCGCATTACTGCACTGGATCGTCCGGGTGTGCTGGCAAAGATTGCCTCCATCCTGAGCGAGCATGGCATCAATATTGAGTCGATCATGCAGAAGGAATCCGAGCTGAAAGATGGCCGTATTCCGGTGATCATCCTGACTCACACCGTTCAGGAGCGGCAGATCAACCGTGCGATTGAAGAGCTGGAAGCCCTGTCCGATACCGATGGCCAGGTTGTCCGCATCCGCGCTGAAAACTTCAACTGACAGGTACGAACGTGAGATACATCAGTACGCGGGGTGAAGCGCCCGCACTGGGCTTTGAGGATGTTTTGCTGACCGGTCTGGCGACGGACGGCGGCCTCTACGTTCCCGAATCCCTGCCACATTTCAGTCTGGAAGAAATCCGAAGCTGGCGCGGGCTTTCCTATAGTGAGCTGGCGTTCAAGGTCATGCATCCCTTCGTGGATGACGCGGTCCCCGCAGACGATTTCCGCAAGATGCTGGACGAGACCTATGCGGTCTTCGCCCACAAGGCTGTGGCCCCGCTGGTTCAGCTGGATACCAACGAATGGGTCATGGAGCTGTTCCGCGGCCCGACCCTGGCCTTCAAGGACTTCGCCCTGCAGCTGTTGGGCCGCCTTCTGGACTATGTCCTGGAAAAGCGCAAGCAGCACGTGGTTATCATGGGAGCGACCTCCGGTGATACCGGCTCTGCGGCAATCGAAGGGTGCCGCCGGTGCGAGCACGTGGATATTTTTATCCTGCATCCGCACCAGCGCGTTTCCGAAGTCCAGCGCCGCCAGATGACCACCGTCCAGGGTGACAACATCCACAACATTGCTGTGCGGGGCAACTTTGACGATTGCCAGCGCATGGTGAAGGAGAGCTTCGGCAACCAGTCGTTCCTGGGTGGCAGAACCCAGCTGGCAGCCGTGAACTCCATCAACTGGGCCCGGATCATGGCCCAGATTGTTTACTACTTCCACGCGTCCCTTGCCCTGGGTGGTCCGGATCGCAGCATGGCGTTTTCAGTACCCACAGGGAACTTCGGCGATATCTTTGCCGGCTACCTGGCCAAGAAGATGGGGCTGCCGATTTCCCAGCTGGTCATTGCCACAAACCGCAACGATATCCTGCATCGTTTCATGAGTGGCAACAAATACGAACAGCACCAGCTGGAACACACCCTGTCTCCGAGCATGGATATCATGGTGTCGAGCAATTTCGAGCGTCTGCTGTTTGATCTGCACGGCCGTGATGGGCTGGCAGTGAAGACCCTGCTGGAAAATGCCGCCAAAGGCCCGGTCAGCATTGAGGATTATCGCTGGAAGCACGCACGCAAGCTGTTCGACAGTGATGCGGTGAATGATAAGACCACCTGCGATACCATCCGTGAGATTTACGAGCAGAACGAGTATCTGCTCGACCCTCACACCGCCATCGGGGTTCGCGCTGCGCGCAGCTGCCGGCGCGATCACGCGGTACCGATGATCACCCTGGGTACTGCACACCCGGCCAAGTTCCCGGATGCTGTAGCCGAGTCCGGCCTGAGTGTTAAGCCGCCGCTGCCGGCTCATATGGCCGACCTGTTCGAGCGTGAAGAGCGCTACACAGTGCTGGATAACAACATTGCCGGTGTGCAGGAGTTTATTGCCAAGCACTGGAAAAACGCCTGATCGGGTATGACACCAAAAAAGATCCTGCGTCGCCCCCAGCCCGAGACATTCCCGGACTGGGGGCAAAACCTGCCCCCCTTGCTTCGCCGCCTGTACGCCGCCCGTGGCGTAACCTCTGATGAGCAACTGAGTTACACCCTCAAGCACCTTGCTTCACCGTTGTCACTTCGGGGCATCGATCGGGCTGTCGAGCTTCTTGCAGAAGCCATCGAGCAGCAACAGCGGGTTCTTGTGCTCGGGGATTTTGACGCCGATGGCGCCACCAGCACGGCCGTCGCCATGCTTGGCCTTTCGATGCTGGGTTTGGAGAGCATCGATTTTCGCGTCCCCAGCCGGTTTGCCGATGGCTACGGCCTGACACCGGGTATTATTGAGCGGTTGCGCGATGAAGGTCAGCTTCCCGATCTGATGGTCACCGTCGATAACGGTATATCCGCCGTTGAGGGCGTTCGAGCGGCAAAAGAACTTGGCGTGAAAGTGGTGGTGACGGATCACCACCTGGCCGGCGAAGAGCTTCCGGATGCCGATGCCATCGTCAATCCCAACCAGCCGGGTTGTCCTTTCCTGAGCAAGAACGCCGCCGGTGTTGGTGTCATGTTTTACGTGCTCACCGCGTTGCGCAAGCAGCTCCGTGAAACCAATCGCCTGCCCGATCCCGAGCCGAACCTGGGGAGCCTGCTTGACCTGGTGGCCCTGGGTACGGTGGCTGATGTCGTGCCCCTGGACCATAACAATCGGATCTTCGTGGAGCAGGGCCTGCGCCGTATACGTCAGGGCGAGGCCCGGCCGGGAATCCTTGCACTGCTGGAAATCGCAGGCCGAGACCACACCGCGATCAGCTCAACCGATCTCGGTTTTGTGGTTGGCCCCCGCCTCAATGCCGCGGGACGGCTTGATGACATGAGTATCGGCATTGCCTGCCTGCTGGCAGACAGCCCGGACGAGGCTCGTCGACTGGCCCGGGAGCTGGACACCTTCAACCGTGAACGCCGGACCATCGAGAAAGACATGAAGGCCCAGGCACAGGATCTGCTGGCTTCCATGTCTCTTGATCTTGAGGGGCTGCCCTGGGGCCTCGCCCTGTTTGATCCTGAATGGCATCAGGGGGTTATCGGCATCCTCGCGGCCCGAATTCGAGAGCAGACCCACAGACCAACCATTGCCTTTGCCCCGGATGACAATGGCGAAGACATCAAGGGCTCCGCCCGTTCCATCCCGGGTTTGCATATCCGGGATGTGCTCGCGGTGGTCGATTCCCGCCACCCCGGCATGATGAAAAAGTTTGGTGGCCACGCCATGGCCGCCGGCATGACCCTCGCCAAAGCGGATCTGGATGCTTTCTCCGAAGCCTTTGATCACGCCGTTCGCGACACGCTGTCGGCGGAGGATCTGGAAGCTGCGATCACCACCGACGGGCCCCTTGGGCCAAGCGAGCTTTCCCTAGACACCGCGGCACTGCTCAAGCGGGCCGGCCCCTGGGGGCAACACTTCCCGGAGCCGCTGTTCGACGGCGAATTCCGGGTGGTGAGCCAGCGAATCGTTGGGGAGAACCACCTAAAACTGGTGCTGCAACCAGCCGAGGGCGGCGGAATTATCGACGGCATAGCTTTCAATACCGGCCCGGAAGTGCCCGACTACACCCGCACCGGGGCTCGGGTTGTTTACAAGCCGGATGCCAATACCTTCCGGGGGCGCACCAATCTTCAGCTTCTGGTGGATTATCTGGAGCCGCTTTCCTGAGCCTTTTTTGGGTACAGGAGTCTGGCCGCGAGCCGGGGGAGCTTTTTCTTCCGGGAAAAGAACTCGCTGCGCTCAGCCACCTTTTCCCTGCAGAAAAAGCTCCGCCGGCCCCCGGCCGATCAGGCTGAAGAATGAAACCAAAATCATGGGCAGGAGGCAGGCAAGGCTTTCCGGGAGTGTCGAAAACAGGGATGTTTTCGTCAAGCGTACAGGGATGTATTTACAGCGTCTCCCGGAAAGCCTTGCCTGCCTCCTGCTTGCACCGGTCTCTGGAATCCACATCTGCTGTTTGCTCCTCAAGGCCGGAAAACCACGGCTGATTTAAAAAGCAATTTCGGGTAGAATCCGCCCTCTGTTTTTACTCTCCATTTTCTAGAGCGAGTAAGGGTTTCATGGAAATTAATCCCATTGTGACGAAGATTAAAGAGCTTCGTGAGCGCACTGAAGCGCTCAGGGGGTATCTTTGACTACGATCAGCGTAGTGAGCGACTGACCGAAGTTGAGCGCGAACTGGAACAGCCGAGTGTCTGGGACGACCCCGAGCGGGCTCAGGCTCTGGGCAAAGAGCGAGCGGATCTTGAACTGATCGTCAAGACCATCGACAACCTCACCTCCGGCCTGGAAGACGCCGAAGGTCTGCTGGACATAGCCGCAGAAGAAGAGGATGCGGGCACCGTTGGCGAGATCGAATCAGATCTTGAGGGCCTTGATAAAGAGCTTGAGAAGCTCGAATTCCGCCGCATGTTCTCCGGCGAAATGGACGCCAACAACGCCTACCTGGATATTCAGGCCGGCTCCGGTGGCACCGAAGCCCAGGACTGGGCCAACATGCTCCTGCGCATGTACCTGCGCTGGGCCGAGCGTCGGGGCTTCAAGGCCGAGATTGTCGAGCTGATGGAAGGTGAAGTGGCCGGCATCAAGAGTGCCACCATTCACATCCAGGGCGACTATGCCTATGGCTGGCTGCGTACCGAAACCGGCGTGCACCGGCTGGTGCGTAAGTCCCCGTTCGATTCCGGCAACCGTCGGCATACTTCGTTTTCTTCCGTGTTTGTGTCACCGGAAGTGGATGACAGCTTCGAAATTGAAATCAATCCGGCGGATCTGCGGGTGGATGTCTACCGTGCCTCCGGCGCCGGTGGTCAGCACGTTAACCGGACCGAGTCGGCGGTACGTCTGACTCACAACCCCACCGGTATTGTTGTGGCCTGTCAGGCTGGCCGAAGCCAGCATCAGAACAAGGACCAGGCCATGAAGCAGCTCAAGGCGAAGCTGTTTGAGCGTGAGATGCAGGAGCGCAACGCCGAGAAGCAGAAGGCCGAGGACGCCAAGGCCGATATCGGTTGGGGCAGCCAGATCCGCTCCTATGTTCTGGATGACAGCCGTATCAAGGACCTGCGCACCAAGGTTGAAACCAGTAATACCCAGTCGGTGCTGGACGGTGACATTGACAAGTTCATCGAAGCCAGCCTGAAGATGGCGCTGTAATCAGCGCCTTTGCCACGCTAACCCGGACAACCCGATTCCTAGTGAGCCAAAATGACTGATCAAACTCAGAATGCCGCACAGCATGAGGACAACAAGCTGATTGCCGAGCGCCGCGCCAAACTGTCAGAGATGCGCGACGAGGGCAATGCCTTCCCGAACGACTTCCGTCGTGACGCCACCGCTGCCGAACTGCAGGCGAAATATGGTGATAAATCCAAGGAAGAGCTGGAGTCCCTCGGTATCAAGGTGGCCATTGCCGGCCGCATGATGCTCGATCGCAAGGCATTCAAGGTGGTTCAGGACATGACCGGCCGGATCCAGATCTACGCCTCCAAGGATGTCCAGAAAGACACCAAGCACTGGGATCTGGGGGATATCGTGGGTGTCCGTGGCACCCTGTCCAAGTCGGGCAAGGGCGACCTGTACGTGACCATGGATGAGTACGTGCTGCTCACCAAGTCCCTGCGCCCGCTCCCTGAAAAACACAAGGGCCTGACCGACACGGAAGCCCGTTACCGCCACCGCTACGTCGACCTGATGGTCAACGAGGACAGCCGTCGGGTGTTCTATGCGCGCTCGAAGATCATCAGCGCCATGCGTCAGTACTTCACCGACCGCGACTTCATGGAAGTGGAAACCCCGATGTTGCAGGTGATTCCCGGCGGTGCCACAGCGCGCCCCTTCGTGACCCACCACAACGCCCTGGGTATCGACATGTACCTGCGCATTGCGCCGGAGCTGTTCCTGAAGCGCCTGGTGGTTGGCGGCTTTGAGCGGGTATTCGAGATTAACCGGAACTTCCGCAATGAGGGTCTCTCCACCCGTCATAATCCGGAATTCACCATGGTCGAGTTCTACCAGGCCTACGCCGACTACAACGACCTGATGGATCTGACCGAAGACATGCTGCGCACCATTACGCAGAAAGTGCTGGGCACGACGACTGTCGTGAACACCCGCACCCTGGCGGATGGTAGCGAAGAAACCATCGAGTACGATTTCGGCAAAACGTTCGAGCGCCTGACCGTAGTCGACGCCATCCTGCGCTACAACCCGGACATCAAGCCGGAACAGCTGGCGGACGACGCCAGTGCCCGCCAGGTGGCGAAAAACCTCGGTATTCATCTGAAGGATGGTTGGGGCCTAGGCAAAGTCCAGATCGAGATCTTCGAGGCTACGGCCGAGCATCGTCTGATGCAGCCGACCTTTATCACCGAGTACCCGAAAGAAGTGTCGCCCCTGGCCCGCTGCAAAGACAGCAACCCGTTCGTCACCGAACGGTTCGAGTTCTTCGTGGGCGGTCGCGAAATCGCCAACGGCTTCTCGGAGCTGAACGATGCTGAGGATCAGGCCGAGCGCTTCCAGGCTCAGGTGGCCGAGAAAGACGCCGGTGACGACGAAGCCATGTTCTACGACGAAGACTACGTCATGGCCCTGGAATACGGCCTACCGCCCACCGCCGGCGAAGGTATTGGAATCGACCGGCTGGCCATGCTGTTGACCAACTCGGCATCAATCCGCGACGTTATCCTGTTCCCGGCCATGCGCCCCGAGCACAAGGCCGACAGCCGTAAAGACGAGGAGTGATCCATGAGCCCGGTTGAGGTACTGGCCAGCCAGCTCAGGCCCGGCCGGGGCTGGAAAGAACATCTCGCGGAAGAGTTCCGCCAGCCCTACATGCAGGGCCTGGCGGAATTCCTCGCCGCCGAGGAACAGGCCGGCAAAGTCCTGTTCCCCGCCAGCCAACACTGCTTCAACGCCCTCAACAGCACCCCGCTGGATAACGTAAGAGTGGTTATCCTTGGCCAAGACCCCTACCACGGCCCCGGCCAGGCCCACGGCCTGTGCTTCTCCGTGCGCCCGAACGTGGCCATCCCGCCCTCGCTGGTGAACATCTTCAAAGAAATCCAGGACGACTTGGGCATCGCTCCGCCCGATCACGGCTGCCTCCAACCGTGGGCAGAGCAGGGCGTTTTGCTGCTCAACAGCGTTCTGACCGTCGTCCAGGGCCAGGCCGGCGCCCACCAGGGCAAAGGCTGGGAAACCTTCACCGACAAAGTCATCGAAACCATCAACCGCGAACGGGAAGGCGTGGTACTCCTGCTCTGGGGCAGCTACGCGAAGAAGAAAGGCCAGCACATCGACCGCAGCAAACACCTGGTCCTAGACGGCCCCCACCCCTCGCCACTGAGCGCTTACCGGGGCTTCTTCGGTTGTAAGCACTTCTCGAAGGCGAACAACTGGTTGGCTCAGCAGGGAAAGCCCACGGTCGATTGGCAACTGCCTTCAAAAGACGCCCTGCTTGAACAGTATGGAAAGCCTTCCAAAAAGGTTTGAGGCGGCAAAGTATGTAGAAGGGAAAGATGCCCCTCAGAAGTCGGATCGGTGTGGGGGCGGTGAGCCTTTCCCGACAGGAAAAGGTGTCTGAGCGAAGCGAGTTCTTTTCCCGAGGGAAAGACTCACCGCCCCCGCGCCAGCCCCCAAAATCGCGGGGGCAAGGCGCCGAGGTAGGTATTACTGAAGCAGCGCCATAGCCGCTTCCATCTGGGCGTTCAGATCCTCTTCCTCGCTCATGTCGACATTCGGATCCAACCCAAGACGATCAAAGGCCGAAATCTTCGTCCAGTCCATCTCCGTCCACGGATGCTCCGAACCCGCAACCAGCTGCAGATTGGCAACCATTACCAGATCCGCATAGTCGGCCGCCGGCACCTCACGGTTGAAGTTGGCGTATTCCAGGGGAACGTTCTGAAGCTCCTTCGGGAAATCCCACTTCTTGAGGATGGTCGCCCCGATCTTCGGGTGCAGCTCATCAACCACATTGTCCAGCATGATGCTGCTGATCTGGATATCCTGGTCTTCCACATAACGCAGGATGGGCAGCACGCCGATCAGATGCACCAGGCCTGCAAGGGTGGCCTGGTCCGGCTTGAGTTTGGTGTAGTGTTGCGCCAGAACGTGGCAGACACCGGCCACTTCGGTACTGGTCTGCCAGGTGGCACGCATGCGCTTGTCGATCATGTCGGAGGTGGCCTGGAACATCTGCTCCATCGCCAGGCCCATGGCCAGGTTGCTGGTGTAGGCCATGCCGAGGCGGCTTACCGCCATGTTCAGGTTCTCAATGGCGCGGCTGCCGCGGAACAGCGGGCTGTTGGTCACCCGGATGATGCGCGCGGAAAGGGCCGTGTCATTGCTGATGACCTTAACCAGGTCGGCGATTGAAGAATCCTCGGATTGCGCAATGTCTCTGACCTGAAGGGCTACCTCCGGAAGGGTGGGAAGCACCAGCTTGTCATTTTCGATGGCTGCATTGAGATCGGCTTTGATGGTTTCAACAATATTCGACATGGTCAGTAAAGGTCCGCTTAAAGATTTCGGAGAATGGCCAGAATGTGTGCGCCACCGTCCGAGCAATCAAATATGTGAGCTACTGCATAGCAAAATAGCAAATTCTGGCGCGTTTGCCTGTCAACTTATGTATCTGATTGTGCGCTTTTTTCCCTTTCGGGCACTGGGTAGGGCAGTGGCATTGGCATCAGCACCACCTCTGGCAGGCCATCGGGATGCAGGGCTTCTTCGGCTGCATCGTGGCGCACAACAGCGAGCAGCTCTATGCTGCCGTCGCGATATTTTACTGCGTTTACCACTTCACCCACTGACCGTTCGCCCGCAAGTAGGGCGCTCCCGGGAGCGGGCAGGTCTTCGGCCTGTTCCATCCGGAAGCGGAACAGGCTTTTCTTCAGTTGTCCGAGGAAATGCATCCGGGCAATCACTTCCTGCCCGGTGTAGCAGCCTTTCTTGAAATGCACGCCGTCCACGTGCTGCCAGTTCAGCATCTGTGGCACGAAGGACTCCTGTGTGGCGGCCGTGAGAGAGGCCACACCCGCAGCGATCTCGGAGGCCTGCCAGTCTGTCGCGGGCATCCGGTCGCTGGCAGGAAGTGCCACTTCACTGTCTTCAGTCTTCCAGAATTCGAAGCGGGCCGTGCCCTCTGCTGTAGGTTGGGTCTTTACCAGGAGGCCGTCACGGAGTGCGATCGAGTCACTGGCTTCCTCAAGGCTTTCCAGAGCGTCGCCGGCCAGGCTTTCAGCCAACTGGTTGCCCAGGATTCCAATAATGCTGACCTCCTGCACAACCTCCATGGTGGTCCCGCGAAACAGCATCAGGTATTTGCGCAAGTGGCTGATGATGTCGTCGGCGAGCTCGGAGGGAAAGTCCATCAGGATATCTTCACCTTCCCGGACCATGCGGGTAAGGCAGTAGGCACGCCCCTTGGGTGTTGCCGCGGCCGCCCGCGGTGAGCGATCCGGAGTTACCTCGTCCAGGTTCTGGCTGAACTGGCCCTGAAGAAACTTGTCGGTGCCGGGGCCGCAGATGCGCACAACCACCCGGTCGTCGAGAACTGCCCAGCCGCTGCTGGGCAGCGGATAGTCTGCAACGGCTGATACAGGAGAGTCTGTGTCGGTCATGGCGTGCTCCAGATCGGTGAATCAGGTGGTTGATCGCCCGGATCGGCCCAGTCTGAGCCATACCCTCAGGCGACGGAAATCGTCTGCTGCAACGTTACCCGGTCTGCCGGGTGATGGCGCAAGCAGAATCGTGGTGTAAGACTGGAATCTGGTGCCGGTCGGTCGCAGTTTCAAGAGTGCCAGCCCGGACCAGATCCGACTGGATGCCAGCGGAAGCACCTGAACGTGCCGGCTGTCTCCGGTTTTGGCGTACATCTTTCCGTGTTCAATCAGAAGGCCGTGCACAGAACCCCCGCCCACCAGTAATCCGTTGGACCGGTACTGCAAGGTGGCGCCGCCCAGTGCAATCGGTGCTGCAGCAAGAAACCAGATTTTGCCGGCCAGCGCCGCGACCAGCAGGAAGATCAGTAACAGCAGCCAGGGCAGCACTGCGAGGACGCCAACCGGCAATGAGGGGGTGAGCGTCAGCTCAATCCGGCTGGACACGTTTGAGAATGATGTCGACCATGCGTTGGAGGTCCGGATCTGCCGGGCGGCTGCGCTGCATGAACCACTCGAACATGTCATTGTCCTCGCAGGTGAGCAGCTTCTTGTAACGAGCCTGGTCTTCGGCGTCGAGGTTGCGATAGGCCTCTTCCATGAATGGAATCAGAAGGTTGTCCAACTCCAGCATGCCGCGGCGGCTGTGCCACCACAGGCGGTTGAATTCTGCTTTTTCGGAAGATGCAGGTGTCTCTGACATAGTGTTTTCCATTGAATCGTGTGTAACAGTCAGCGTTCGCTCAGGGCGCGAGCGTTCGGTAGGTCGTGGGAACCAGTACGGTATCACGGACCTCATTGAGCAGTCCCGGATAATCCAGCGTGTAGTGCAGTCCGCGGCTTTCCCTGCGCTGCAGTGCCGAGCAGATGATCAGGTCTGACACGGTGACCAGGTTACGAAGTTCCAGCAGGTCGTTGGTCACACGGTAATTGCTGTAGAACTCTCCGATCTCGGCAGACAGCAGGTCCACCCTGTGCTTGGCCCGCTGGAGGCGCTTGGTGGTCCGCACAATGCCCACATAGTCCCACATGAAATGTCGCAGCTCGTCCCAGTTGTGGGAGATAACAACGTCTTCATCAGAATCCCGGACCTGGCTCTCGTCCCAGTCCGGGGCTTCCGGCGGTGGCGGAATGTCGGCTTCCCGACGGGCAATATCGGCCGCGGCGGCGCGTCCATACACGAGGCACTCAAGCAGGGAATTGCTGGCCATGCGATTGGCACCATGGAGTCCCGTGAATGCTGCTTCGCCCACCACATAGAGCTGATTGACATCAGTTCTGGCCCGCTCGTCACTCATGATGCCACCACAGGTATAGTGGGCAGCGGGCACCACGGGGATGGGCTCCCGAGTGATATCAATGCCAAAGCCAAGGCACTTCTCGTAAATGGTGGGGAAGTGGTGCTTGATAAAATCGGCGGGCTTGTGGCTGATGTCCAGGTAAAGGTGATCAGCACCCAGTCGCTTCATCTCATGGTCAATGGCGCGGGCAACGATATCCCGCGGTGCCAATTCGCCGCGTTCGTCAAAGCGGTCCATGAACCGCGACCCATCAGGCAATTTCAGGAGACCACCTTCCCCGCGCACGGCTTCCGTGATCAGGAAGGATTTGGCGTGGGGATGGTAAAGGCAGGTGGGGTGGAACTGGTTGAATTCCATGTTCGCTACCCGGCAGCCGGCACGCCAGGCCATGGCGATTCCATCGCCGGAGGCGCCGTCCGGGTTGGTAGTGTAGCGGTAGGCCTTGGAGGCGCCACCGGTGGCAATAACCGTGAATCTTGCCCGGAACAGCTCTACGTGGTTGTCTTCAAGATTCAGGATGTAGGCACCGACACATCGGTTGCCCGGCAGGGACAGTTTGCGATTGGTGATGAGGTCCACTGCCACACGACCGGACATAAGTTCGATGTTTGGTCGTGCCTCTGCCTGGGACGTCAGAGTGGTTGAAACTGCGTGGCCGGTGGCATCAGCTGCGTGAATGATGCGCCGGTGGCTGTGACCGCCTTCCCGAGTCAAATGATAGTGGGCATCCTGATCCCGGGTAAAGTCGACACCGGAATCGATCAGCCAGTCAATGCTCTCCTTGCCGTGCTCAACAGTGAAGCGCACGGCGTCCTCATGGCACAGGCCGGCGCCAGCATTCAGGGTGTCAGTGATGTGGTTTTCGGTGGAGTCCTGATCATCCAGAACCGCAGCGATCCCTCCTTGCGCCCAGAGGGTTGCGCCGCTGCTGATCTGCGCCTTGCTCACCACGCAGACCTTCAGATGCTCTGGCAGATTGAGGGCGACGGTGAGGCCGGCAGCTCCGCTGCCGATAATGAGAACATCGTATTCGAAGGACTGTGGCATCGGGTCGTTATCGCAGGCCATAATGTGGACGTGTATTGAACTAAACTTTACGCTTGCTGTCTATTTGGCCTGACAGGGTGAGCCGCCGTACAGGTGGCTAAGCCCGTTCCACTAACGGACGCCGGATAGCATCAATGACGCAGCGAAACTTGGTACAGGCCGGACAGCTGGCCATCAAATCAGGGAACCCCGGCAACCAGTCCATGACTCCTGATACAGAGAAACGTCAAGGCGAACACTCCGATAGCCAGACAGACCTGCAGTTGGTCCGCAAGGTCCGCAATGGTGATCGCGCCGCCTTTGATCTACTGGTGGTCAAATACCAGTCCAGAGTCGCGTCTATTATCAGTCGGTACGTCTACGACACTCAGGAAGTCATGGATCTGACCCAGGAGACCTTCGTCAAGGCATTCCGGGCGATCGAGCGTTTCCGGGGAGACAGTGCCTTCTACACGTGGCTGTACCGGATCGCCGTGAACACCGCGAAGAACTATCTGGAGTCCCGGGGGCGTCGTCCGCAGGGTAGTGCCGATTCGGCCGAGGCGGAGAATTTTGATGACGGCTCCCGACTCCGCGATACTGCATCGCCGGAACGACTTCTGCAACGGGAGCAGCTCCAGAAAGAACTGAACAGGGCTATTGCACAGCTCCCCGAGGAGTTGCGTTCTGCCTTCCTGCTCAGGGAGTACGATGGCCTGAGCTATGAGGATATCGCTGGCATTCTGGAGTGCCCGATCGGTACCGTCCGTTCACGAATATTCAGGGCCCGGGATGCGGTTGATAAGCATCTTGGACCTTTACTCAATCATTCCGTGACGTAATTGAGGTTGCATCCCATGGATGATCGTCTCAGAGAAACACTGTCCGCCATGATGGACGACGAAGCCGACGAGCTTTCGGTACGTCGCCTGCTTTCACACGAAAGCCAGGACGAGGTTCGGGCGCAGTGGCAGCGTTGGCAGGACGTGCGGGACCTTATGCATGATGGCCACTCCCCGGCCCATGGTATGGACGTCAGTTTGGCCGTCCGTGAATTGCTTGATGGCCGCGGCTCCGGGACGTCCCGGCCAGAGCCCGCTGTTCAGGCCAATAAGGCGGGCCGATGGCACTGGCCGGCGGCCGCCATGGTGGCCATGGCGCTGCTGGTCGGATTTGGGGCTGGCGCCGGCTGGGATTCGTCCGGCCCGGGGCCGGTTCAGCCCGTGACAGCGGCCGCACCGGAAACGCCTGTTCAGAATCAGCCTGTCAGGGAGATCGCCCTGCAGGGTCTGGATGAGGAGCAGTGGGAATACATGAGTCGCTACCTGCTGGAACACGCACAGCACAACAGCGTTGGTGCAGGGCGGGGCGCCGTTGGCTATGCCCGCCTGGTCAGCGCCAACGGTGCCGGCTACTGAACCCCGGAGCGAGTGTAATCATGCCTCAAGCCTTCAAAGATTTTTCCCGAAGCCGTGCGCTGTCAGTGGTTGTTGGTATTCTGCTTACACTTGCAGGACCTCTGCTGTCTGCTGCGGAAGAAGATGAGGCTGCCGCCTGGCTCGAAAGGCTCGGGCCGGCTCTGAACATGACCTCCTATCGCGGCGTGTTCGTTTACGCCCGTGGTGAGAGTGTGCACTCCATGCAAATTGCGCATCGCTATAATGATGGTGTTGTTGAAGAGCGGTTGGTGCTGCAGGACGGCGGAAGCGGCGAAATTGTTCGCAAGGGCATGAACGTGGTCTGCGTGCTTCCTGAAACCGGCCGGATACAGCTTGATCAGGTCATTCCCTCGGGGCCGTTTGCCGAAGCATTCACCAGCCAGCTGGTGCCGGTTAGCCGCTGGTACCGGGCAGAGATGAAAGGTGACGATCGGGTTGCCGGATATGAGGTGGTTTCTGTGGCGCTGAGCGCTAAAGATTCCTACCGCTATAGCCATCGGCTCTGGCTGGAAAAATCCACTGGGTTGCTGGTGAAGAGCCATGTCCGGAACGCTGAGGGCGAGGTGCTTGAGCAGTTCCAGTTCACCAGTCTTCACATCGGCGAAGACATTCCCGACAGCGAGTTTGTGATTCGTACCCAGGGCAGGGAAATCTCCAGAACCCTGGACGAACCCCCTGCCTCGGCATCTGTGGTACAGCGTATGGACGGATGGCAGCTTGGCTGGCGCCCGGAGGGATTCGTACCCGCCGCAGCGCCCCGCTCCGGCAAGGGGCAGGCGGTTGCCTTCTCCGATGGCCTGGCGGCTTTTTCAGTGTTCGTTGAACCGGCTGGTCCGGTAACCATGCCCACGGGCGCCTCCAAAATCGGCGCCACGACAGTTTACATGCACCAGGTAAAGGAGGGAGACAACGCCTTCCTGGTCACTGTTGTGGGCGAACTGCCACCGCAAACAGCCCGGCAGGTCGCCGAGTCGGTGCGCATTGAAGACTCGCTGGCCCTGGGTGCGGGTGAATCGTGATTACCGAAACCGGGAAGGTTGTCGCGCTCAAGGGCGACCGGGTCTGGGTCCAGACGATTCGAACCAGTGCTTGTCAGAGTTGTGCCGCCCGCAACGGCTGCGGTCAGAAAGTACTGGCGGCGGCGTCTGGTGGACGCGCCAATCAGATTCTGGTGACCAACTCGATCAATGCCAGGGTTGGGGATGAAGTCACTATCGGTATTGATGAGCAGGCGTTGCTGGGCGCTTCGCTTCTGGTTTACGCCTTGCCGCTGATCCTTATGGTGGTTGCAAGTGTCCTCGGTCACCAGCTGTCCGGCGGGCACGATGGCGCAGCGATGCTGGCTGCCGTTGCTGGCCTGGCCCTGGGCTTTTTTGCAGGGCGAAAATTGCAACGCGCAGGCGGCAGGGATTATGAGCCCCGTCTGGTCCGGGTAAACCGGATTTCCTCTGAAAACTGTCTGTAAATCCTACGGTTTTGTAAGTTGAAAATCGGTGGGGTGAGCCCAAAATTTACGCGTATATGCTAGAACAATAGGGGGTACCACATGTCGAGTGCAACAGCAGTTGCCCAACCGTCACAGAACTTTATACCCGGAAGGATGCCGGCTGTTTTGTTTCTCGTTCTGTCCGCCATGGTGTTGGTGGGCTGGAGTCAGGCCAGTGCAGCCCGAAGCTTGCCGGACTTCACCGAGCTGGTTGAGGAGAATGCGGGTGCTGTGGTGAATATCAGCACAACGACCGAACCCCGACGCGGGAATTCCCGCGCCCCCGGGATGCCGTTTGATGAGCGTCAGCTCGAACAACTCCCCGAGTTTTTCCAGGATTTCTTCCGCGGCCCGCAGTCTCCGTTTGGTGGCGGGCCGGGTAACTCACAGCCCCGACGTTCCATGGGCTCCGGGTTCATCGTATCCTCGGACGGCTACGTACTGACCAACAATCACGTGGTTGAAGGTGCTGATGAGATTATCGTGCGCCTGAACGACCGTCGCGAACTGCCTGCTACCCTGGTTGGAACCGATCCCCGTTCCGATATGGCGGTGCTGAAGATTGAAAACGGGGATGACCTGCCAGTGGTGAAGGTAGGCCAGTCCCGGGATCTGAAGGTCGGTGAATGGGTCTTTGCGATCGGCTCGCCCTTCGGATTCGACTATACGGTGACTGCCGGCATCGTCAGCGCTTTGGGGCGGTCATTGCCATCGGAAAACTATGTGCCCTTCATCCAGACCGATGTGGCAATCAACCCGGGCAATTCAGGCGGGCCCCTGTTTAATCTGGAAGGTGAAGTGGTGGGCATCAACTCCCAGATCTACACCCGCTCTGGCGGTTTCATGGGGGTCTCGTTTGCCATTCCTATCGACGATGCCATGAATGTGTTCCGTCAGTTGCGTGACAAGGGCTCTGTGTCCCGCGGCTGGCTCGGGGTGCTGATTCAGGAGGTAAATCGTGACCTGGCCGAGTCCTTTGGTCTGAAACGGCCTCGCGGTGCGCTGATTGCCGAAGTGATGGCGGACTCACCGGCGCAGAAGGCGGGTCTGCAGTCGGGGGACATCGTTCTCAGCTATGACGGTGATGAGGTGCAGCTTTCCTCTGACTTGCCGCCTATGGTAGGCCGCACTCCGGTAGGTGAAACCGCCGAGCTCAGAGTGCTTCGAGGTGGCGAGGAAATCGAGCTTCAGGTTGAAATTGGTCGCCTCCCCGAGGAGGGAAGCCAGCAAGCTGCTGCGCCTTCCGGTGACAGTGGTGGTCCCGCGTCTGCGCCTTTGGGCATGATGGTTGAGCCGCTGCCTGCGGATATGGCCGACTCCATGGGCATTGAAGGCGGCGTTGTGGTCAATAACGTTGCCCGCGGTGCTGCGTCTGACGCTGGCATCCGGGCGGGGGATGTGATCACTGAAATCAACCGCCAGAAAGTGACTTCCTTACAGGAGTTTCGCGAGGTTGTGCGGTCGCTGCCTGAGGGCAAGGCGGTATCGGTTAGGGTGGTTCGCCAAGGCCGGGCACTGTATCTGGTGATGAAGCCCTGATATTCCTCTCCTGAGCCAGATCATAGGCTAAGAAAGCCCCCGCAGGTGTCGGAAACGACACCTGCGGGGGCTTTTGTTATACTCAGCGAATCAACAAAAATGAGTGGCCATGGAACGGACCAGCCCCATGATGAACAGACAGGAACTCTCCCTTCGCAAGTTACTGGAATTTCGCAACGCCTGGGTCGCCTGGCTGATTTTTGCCGTTGCCATTGCTGTCACCCTGTTGCTCTGGCAAGTGTCCATTCGGCTGGTTGAAGACCGCACGGAGGCTCGTTTTCGCACCCAGTCTCTGCAACTGAAATCCGCCATTGAAGAGCGCCTGCTGAACTACGAGCAGGTGCTGGCCGGTAGTGCCGGTCTGTTTGCGGTGACCGGAGACGTTTCCCGTGACCAGTGGCGCGAGTACGTCGACAAGGTGGATATCAACCGTTACTACCCGGGCATTCAGGGTATTGGCTATGTTCGCCGTATCGGTGTCCGCCAGATGGCCGATCATATTGCTTCTGTCCGGGCGGAGGGGGTGCATAATTACTTGGTGAACCCGCTGGGCAGTGGCCCCTATTACTATCCCATGGTTTATCTGGAGCCGGGCACTGAGCGCAATCGCCGGGCCCTTGGCTACGATGCCTTCAGCGATCCCATCCATCGTCGGGCCATGGAGCAGGCCCGTGATGAGGCTGTACCCACCGTTACGGCCAAGGTGGTACTGGTTCAGGAAGAGCTTGGTGAAGACCAGGCAAGTTTCCTGATGTACTACCCCGTGTACCAGGGCGGAACCGTGCCCGAGATCCGGGCCGAGCGTCGCATGATGCTGGCAGGCTATGTGTTCAGTGCCTTCCGGATGAACAACCTGATCGACGGCATCGTCGGCCTGATCTCGCCGTTTCTGGATGTCCGGATCTACGATGCCGGAGTGGTGGAGCGGCAGAACCTCATGTACGGCTCCAACCTGGGTTCCCTCGATAACGAATTCAGTTTCCAGATGAGCCAGACTATCAGCCACGGTGGTCGCGATTGGTTGTTGCAGACCCGTTCCACACCTGCCTTTGATTTCCTGGCCTCGGATCCGCGTCCTCCGATCGTTCTGGGCAGCGGCCTGGTCATCAGTGCCTTGCTGTTCCTCTTCGTGCTCGCGCTGATCCGGTCACGTCTGATGGCGCAGATCAGTGCCGGCCGCTATCGGGCAATTACCGAGGGCGCTGCCAACGTCACTCTGGTGATGGATCGTGCCGGGCAGGCTCTTTACGCCAGCCCGTCCAGCCTCGATATTCTCGGTTTTGAACCGGACCAGGTTCAGTCCCTGGACTTTGAAGAACTGGTTCACGGCGACGACTGGCCTCAGCTACAGAAAGGCTTTGACGATTCCGTGCAGTCGCCCGGTAAACAGATGCCGGTAATCCGGGTTCGTATTCGCGATGCCGAGGGGCAGTGGCGGGATATGGAGGGCACCTTTACCGCCATGTTGTCGGTGCCCGGTGTCAATGGGGTTGTGCTTAGCCTGCGGGATCTCACCCAGCTCAAGGCTGCCCAGTCGGAGCTGCACCGGTTGGCATTCTACGATCCGCTCACAGGGCTGGCGAACAGGCAGCTGTTCCGCGACCGCCTGAACCACGTAGTCAGCCGTAGCCGCCGAAGCGGTGAGCCGGCCGCGCTCATGTTCCTGGATCTGGACGGGTTCAAGCGTATCAACGATACCCTGGGTCATGATTCCGGGGATGAGCTCCTTCGCCAGGTGGCCCAGTGGCTGGTGGGCTGCGTCCGGGAAGAGGACTCAGTTGCCAGGCTCGGCGGCGACGAATTCGTGGTGCTGTTGTCACGGATCAGTGATTCGGACGCCGCCAGCAAGGTGGCAGAGACTATCCTGCGCAGCCTGTGCCAGCGGATCCGGCTGAACGATCATGAAGTCGGTATCACGGTCAGTATTGGTATTACCATGATCCCGCACGACAGCGAGGATGCCGGGACCCTGATGAAGTATGCCGATCTGGCCATGTATCGCGCCAAGGAACTGGGACGCAATACCTTCCAGTTCTTCACGCCGGCCATGAATATCAAGGCGGCGCGCCGGCTCCTGCAGCAGGAGGAGTTGGCCACGGCCCTGGATGGTGATCGCTTCGTTTTGCACTACCAGCCGAAGATTGATCTGGCCAGTGAGCGGGTCATCGGGGTTGAGGCATTCCTGCGCTGGCATCATCCGGAGAAAGGACTGGTTTCCGCCCAGCAGTTCATCGGCCTGGCTGAGGAAACGGGCCTGATCGTGCGCCTGGGAGAATGGGCCCTAAGGCAGGCCTGTATTCAGGTGCAGGCCCTGGAACGGGCCGGTTTCGAATCTCTGAAAATGGCGGTGAATCTGTCCGTTCGCCAGCTGACCGATTCCGGTTTCCTGGATATGATTCGCCAGGTCATCACCGAAACCGGCGTCTCGCCCGAGCGCCTCGAGCTGGAAATGCCGGCGGAACTGCTCAATGAAGATCCACGAATGCTCCGGGAGTTGCTGGTGTCGCTCCATGATTTGGGGGTCTGTCTGATTCTCGATGATTTTGGCACCGGTTCCTGTTCTCTGGTTTCGCTGCAACAGCTGCCCCTGGATGTGATCAAGATCGATCACCGGTTCATCCGCGATATACCCTACAATGTCAGTGCTACCGATGTTGCCTCCGCGGTAATTGCCCTGGCCCGCAAGCTCCACCTCACAGTGGTTGCAGAAGGTGTGGAAACCCCGCAGCAACTGAGCTTCCTGAAAACTCACGGCTGTGCCCAGTGTCAGGGCAACCTGTTCAGCTATCCGCTGGACGAGGATGCCCTCATTGGCTTCCTGATCCGGCAATACGAAAGGCCGCTGATTTCCTGATCATGGCAATGGCGGCCGGTAACCGGTAAAATCACGCCGTTCCCGGATCCCGGTAGCGGCCCCTCCGGGCTCAATCCTTCGTCTTAACTGAGTATTCATTGTCTGTGACTGAACTGAGCCGAATCCGTAACTTTTCCATCATCGCCCACATCGACCATGGTAAATCCACGCTGGCAGACCGTTTTATCCAGGTTTGCGGCGGCCTGACCGACCGTGAAATGGCCGAGCAGGTCCTGGACTCCATGGATCTCGAGCGTGAGCGAGGGATTACCATCAAGGCCCAGAGTGTCACGCTGAATTACAAAGCCCGTGACGGCCAGGAATACAAACTGAACTTTATCGACACCCCGGGCCATGTGGATTTTTCCTATGAGGTCTCTCGGTCGCTTTATGCCTGCGAAGGGGCCTTGCTGGTGGTCGACGCCGGGCAGGGCGTTGAAGCCCAGTCGGTGGCCAACTGCTATACCGCCATTGAGCAGGGCCTCGAAGTGGTGCCAGTTCTGAACAAGATGGACTTGCCCCAGGCCGAACCGGAACGGGTAGCGGCGGAAATCGAGGACATCATCGGCATTGAAGCCTCTGATGCGGTCCGCTGCAGCGCCAAGAGTGGCCTGGGTGTTGAGGATGTGCTGGAAGATCTGATCAAGAAAATCCCGCCGCCAAAGGGCGACCGGAGCGCGCCACTGCAGGCGCTGATTATCGATTCCTGGTTCGACAATTATCTGGGCGTGGTGTCTCTGGTAAGGGTGACCGAAGGTACCCTGAAAAAAGGCGACAAGATCGTTATCAAGTCCACCGGCAAGGCCTGGAACGCCGACAAGGTCGGTATTTTCAATCCCAAACCGAAGGACACCGACATGCTCGAAGCCGGCGATGTCGGCTTCGTAGTGGCAGGCATCAAGGATATTCATGGTGCGCCCGTCGGCGACACCATCGTGCATCAGAAGTTCGCCGAGCAGACGCCGATGTTGCCGGGCTTCAAAAAGGTTAAACCCCAGGTATACGCCGGGTTATTCCCGGTCAGCGCCGACGACTACAACGATTTTCGGGACGCCCTGGAAAAGCTGACCCTGAACGATGCTTCCCTGTTTTTCGAGCCGGAGAACTCCGATGCCCTTGGCTTCGGTTTCCGCTGTGGTTTCCTGGGCATGCTACACATGGAGATTATCCAGGAGCGGCTGGAACGGGAATACGACATCGACCTGATCACCACGGCGCCAACGGTTATCTATGAGGTGGTTACCAAACAGGGTGAGACGCTGTCGGTAGACAACCCGTCCCGGCTTCCGGATATTGGTTCCATTGAGGAAATGCGTGAGCCGATTGTGGAAGCGAATATCCTGGTACCCCAGGAGCATATCGGCAACGTAATAGCCTTGTGCGAGGAAAAGCGTGGCGTCCAGAAGAACATGCACTTCATGACGACCCAGGTCCAGCTCACCTATGAGCTGCCCATGGCCGAAGTGGTAATGGACTTCTTTGATCGGATCAAGTCGGCCAGCCGCGGTTTTGCCTCTCTGGATTATCATTTTACCCGATTCCAGACCGCCAATCTGGTGCGGCTGGACGTTTTGATCAACGGTGAGCGCGTTGATGCCCTGGCTCTGATCGTGCACAAGGAGCAGGCCCATCACAAAGGTCGCCAGCTGATCGAGAAGATGAAAGAACTGATTCCGCGGCAAATGTTCGATATTGCCATTCAGGCCGCCATCGGTAATCAGGTGGTATCGCGGGTCACGGTCAAGGCACTGCGCAAGAACGTAACCGCCAAGTGTTACGGTGGTGATGTGAGCCGGAAGAAGAAACTGCTGCAGAAGCAGAAGGAAGGTAAAAAGCGTATGAAGCAGCTGGGTAATGTCGAGGTGCCTCAGGAAGCGTTTCTTGCCGTACTGAAAGTAGATAAATAAAAGGCCTCCTGGATGGATATCGATTTTCCCCTGGTACTGGTGGTACTGACCTTTGCAACGGGTCTGATCTGGCTGGCGGACAAGCTGTTTCTTCGTGATCGTCGTCTTGCTGCCTACCGTGCCAGTGGTGCTGCCGGAGAAGTGGGTGATGGCTCATCCTCGGAATCTGAGGAACCGAAAGAACCCTACCTGGTCGACCTGAGCCGATCGTTTTTCCCGGTGTTGGCAATTGTGCTGGTGCTGCGCTCCTTTCTGGTGGAGCCGTTCCAGATCCCGTCAGGGTCCATGCTGCCTACCCTGGAGGTGGGCGACTTCATTCTGGTGAACAAATACGCCTACGGATTGAGACTGCCTGTTGCCGGGACCAAAGTGATCCCGGTTGGCGATCCGCAGCGTGGCGACGTGATGGTGTTCCGCTACCCGGAAGACGGCCAGACCAACTACATCAAGCGGGTAATCGGTCTGCCGGGCGATCATATCCGTTACCGTGACAAGCAGTTGTTCATCAACGGTGAGAAGGTCGAAACGCGATTTATCGCGAGACTGCCGCCGATGGAGCTGCGCCGTGAAGATCTGGGTGAAGTCGAGCACGACATTTTCCTGACCATGGGTCGGCCCGGTGGCAGTGGTGAGGGTGAGTGGCTGGTGCCCGAAGGCCATTATTTCGTCATGGGTGACAATCGCGACAACAGTAATGACAGCCGCTACTGGGGCACGGTCCCGGACGAGCTGGTGGTGGGCAAGGCCTTTGCTATCTGGATGCACTGGAAATCCCTTACCAGTCTGCCATCCTTTGATCGTGTAGGCGGAATCGAGTAACTCGGACTATCTGGAGCGCAGTCGTAATGAAGAAAAACAATCTTTCCGGCATGGGCCGTCAGCGGGGTGCTTCGGCATTGACCATGATGGTTATGGTGCTGTTTTTTGGTGGTCTGCTGACGCTGGTGATCAAGCTGGGCCCCGCCTACCTGGATGACATCACGATTCAGGAGGCGCTGGAAAGTCTCGATGGCACCGAGGGCCTCTCTCAGATGGGGCCGGCCCAGGTCCGCACACTGATTAACAAGCGGCTCAGTGTGAACAATGTCCGGGGTTTCGATGCCAAGAATATTTCTGTCGATAAAGACGGCGATCTGGTCGTTATCAATGTTGATTACGAAGTGCGTAACAACCTGTTCAGTAATGTGGATACGGTGGTTCACTTCAAGCACCAATATGAGATGAAGGGCAAGTGAGTTCACAACCGGATCTGGATCAGTTACAGCGGCGCATTGGCTATCAGTTCAAATCGCCGGAGCGGCTTCTGCTGGCACTTACCCACCGGAGCTTCGGAAACCAGAATAACGAGCGCCTCGAATTCCTCGGCGATTCCATTGTGAACATGGTTATTGCCGAGTATCTGTTTCTGCACTTCGAAAAAGCCCGTGAAGGCCAGCTGAGCCGCCTGCGGGCCCGCATGGTAAAGGGCGTGACGCTGGCTGAGATTGGCCGCGAGTTCCAACTCGGAAGTTACCTGCGCCTGGGCTCCGGTGAACTGAAAAGCGGCGGGTTCCGTCGCGAATCCATCCTGGCTGATGCGGTGGAGTCCATCATTGGTGCGATCTACCTGGACAGTGACTTTCACACTTGCCGGGAACAGGTCTTGCGCTGGTTCGAGCACCGGTTGGAAAAGCTTGATCTCCAGGATACCCAGAAAGACCCCAAGACCCGCTTGCAGGAATACCTTCAGTCCCGCCAGTTTCCATTACCGCGCTATGACGTGATTTCGGTGGATGGCGAGGCTCACAACCAGACATTCCATGTATCCTGTGCGCTGCCTTCGCTGGACCGAAAGACCACCGGGACCGGCAGCAGCCGCCGGGTGGCCGAGCAGCAGGCAGCCCGTAACGCCCTGAAAGAGCTGGGCGTGGAGAACCAGTAATGAACGATATCACCCGTCCGGAAAACCCGGACAGTCGCTGCGGTTTTGTGGCCATCGTCGGCCGTCCGAACGTGGGCAAGTCCACACTACTGAACCATATCCTGGGGCAGAAGCTGAGCATAACCTCCCGCAAGCCGCAGACCACGCGTCATCAGGTGCTTGGGATCAAGACGGTGGGGCCGGTGCAGGCGATCTACGTGGACACACCGGGCATGCATGAGGAAGAGCCCCGGGCCATTAACCGTTACATGAACAAGGCAGCCACGTCGGCACTCATTGATGTCGATGTGGTGGTGTTCGTGGTGGAGCAGCTGGCCTGGACGACGGCGGATGAAATGGTGCTGGAGAAACTCAGCCGGCTGAAATGCCCTGTGATCCTGGCGGTGAACAAGGTCGACAAGATTGAAAAGCGGGAAAGCCTGCTGCCGCACCTGGACATGCTCTCGAAAAAGCGTGAGTTTGCCGAGATCATTCCGCTTTCGGCCCTGAAAGAGACCAACCTTGAACCTCTGGAAGAGGCGGTGGGGCGTTTCCTGCCGGAGAGTATCCACTTCTACCCGGACGACCAGATTACCGATCGCAGTGAGCGTTTCCTGGCGTCGGAGATCGTCCGGGAAAAAATCACCCGCCAGTTGGGGGCTGAATTGCCTTACTCCGTTGCGGTGGAGATCGAGGAGTTCAAGCGGGAGGGCAAGACCCTGCATATTTCCGCACTGATCCTGGTCGAGCGTGAAGGTCAGAAGAAGATCATCATCGGCGAAAAGGGCGAGCGGATGCGCCGGATTGGTCAGGAGGCGCGCACGGATATGGAGCGTATGTTCGACAGCAAAATCATGTTGAGGCTCTGGGTCAAGGTTAAGCGTGGCTGGGCAGACAGCGACCGGGCCCTGAAGAGCCTGGGCATGAACGACCTCTGAGGCGGCGATGAAGGGGCCTGAACTTCAGGAGCCCGCTTATGTCCTGCACCGCCGGCCCTGGCGGGAAACCAGCCTGATGGTGGATCTCTTTGCCCTGAACCATGGCCGGATGACCGTCCTTGCCCGGGGCGCCAACAGTGCCAAAAGTCCTCTGAAAGCCCAGCTCCAGCCCTTCCAGCCGCTGGTGGTGGACTGGGCGGGTCGGGGTGACCTGAAAACCCTGACCCAGGTCGATGTGCGAACCGGCCCGAAAATCACCCGGACAGTGTCGCTCTATAGTGGCCTCTACCTGAATGAACTGTTGCAGCGGGTTCTGCCCGCTGCTGATCCCCATCCGACCCTCTTTGCAGCCTACATAGATGCCATCCGCCAGCTGTCTGACACCACAGACGTGGAGCCGGTGCTGCGGCGGTTCGAGCTGGCTTTTGCTGCCGCCCTGGGTTACGACTTTGCCTGGGATCTTGCTACCGATACGGGGCAATCCGTCGAGCCCGACCGGGAGTATTGCTATGATCCGGAGCAGGGTATTGTTTCCGGGCTGTCGGCCGGTGTGCGACTGCGGAATCTGCCCGGGGAAGTATTACTGGATCTGGCCCGGGATGATCTGCAATCGGACCGCTGTCGGCGGCTGGCGAAGCGGGTCATGCGGGTACTGATCGATTATCTTTTGCAGGGGCGCCCCCTGAACAGTCGCAGCCTTTTCACTCACCTTCGGGGAGAATCCCATGAATCCTAGAGTACTGCTTGGCGTCAATATTGATCACGTTGCCACCCTCCGTCAGGCGAGGGGGACCCGGTATCCGGACCCTGTGCAGGCAGCACTTATGGCCGAGGAAGCCGGGGCAGACGGCATCACGATCCATCCGCGGGAAGACCGGCGTCATATCCAGGATCGGGACGTGCTGTTACTCAAGGAAGTGCTTCAGACCAAGATGAACCTGGAGATGGCGGTTACCGATGCCATGCTGGCGTTTGCCGAGCAGGTTCGGCCGGAATGTGTCTGCCTGGTGCCGGAGAAGCGTGAGGAATTGACCACCGAGGGCGGTCTGGATGTGGAAGGTCAGGAATCCCGGGTGGCCAAGGCCTGTGAGCGCCTGGCCCGAATTGGCGCCGAAGTGTCATTGTTTATTGATCCGGACCCGGCCCAGATTGATGCCGCAGTGCGTTGCGGCGCGCCGGTAGTCGAACTTCACACCGGAGAGTATGCCGAGGCCGAAACGCCAGAGGTTGAAAATGCCGCGTTCAAAACCATTGCCGATGCGGTGGCCTATGCCCGCAAGAAAGGGCTTATCGTCAATGCCGGCCATGGCCTGCATTATCACAACACCGAGCGGGTAGCGGCGATCCATGGCATCAACGAACTGAATATTGGCCATGCCATTATCGCCCGAGCGGTTTTCACCGGTCTGAAAGAAGCGGTCCGGGATATGAAGGCCATTATTGATCAGGCCCGGAGCCGGGCCTGATTCGAGGTAGCGTCAGGTCGTTTCGGCGGCCTCGTGGCGTTCGCGGAACAGCTGTTGCCAGTCGGTCTGGTCGCTCCAGATCTGCAGGCGCTCCATGGCCGAGAGCAACTGGTCTTTCTGGTGCTCCAGATCCGGGGCAGAGCATTTGATCGCCGTTTCCAGATGGTTGGCTGCGGCCCTCAGTTCCGGTACGCCGCAGTAGCGGGTGGCGCCATGGAGTTTGTGAACGCACTCCAGCAGCTCATCCATATTGTCGTTGGTCCAGAGATCCGGGATCCGCTCCCGATCCACGTGGACCTGTTCCAGCAGCATGCTGAACAGTTCTTCCGCCAGGTCAGCTTTGCCGGCGGCCAGCTGAATGCTTTCCTCGACGCTGACGCAGTCCTGCTGCATTTTGCGCGTTGATGGCCGCAGGGCCCGACGGGTGTCGCGAACTTCCGGCACGGGAAGCCGACCGTCGCTGCCGCTCTTCGGGCAAACGTAGCCGGTGTACTCATGAATGATGTCGTTGAGCTGGCCACTGCTGATGGGTTTGGGCATGTAGCCATCGAAACCCTGCTTGGTCAGCCGTTCCTGCTCGTCCGACAGGGCATGGGCGGTCAGGGCAATGATCGGGGTCCGGTGATTGCCGGTATCCATCTCCCTCAGCCTGGCCGTGGTTTCCACACCGTCCATGCCGGGCATCTGCAGATCCATGAAGACCAGGTCGAAGGGTTTCTGTCTGGCCTTGCTCAGGGCTTCAAATCCGCTGGAAGCGCCCTCGGCGTCCAGTTGGCAGTCTTCCAGCAGGGTCATTACCAGCTTCAGGTTGGCGTCGTTGTCATCCACTGCCAGTACCCGGGGAACATTGGCGGTGGTCACTCGGTTGGCGGAAATCTCGTATTCGGGCACCCGGCCGCTGGAATTGATGCCGTGCACCAGCAGCAGAAGCTCGTCGTAGAGGGAATCGCGGCACACCGGTTTGGTGAGGTGGCCGCTGGCAAGCCCCGATAGTGGCGTGTCGTGAGTTTCCAGGGTGGGGGTCAGCAACAGTGTCCGGCAATCCCGTTCGATCTCAAGGGTACGGACAAGGCTGCAGTACTGGCTGGAATTGAGCAGGTGCCGGGTAATGCCGACAATAGCCACGGCGTAACCGGCCTGGCTTTTCTGGGCTTCCTCAATGTGTTCCTGCAGTGCACCGGGGGAGGCCACCCGGTCGACCACCATGCCCCAGTCCCGCAACAGGTGTTCCACGGCCAGGCCGGTGGTTTTCTGTTGTTCCAGATAGATGACCCGTTCACCACGCAGGGCATCCCGGGGGGCAATGGCCTCACCGCTGGTGGCAAGCTCCGAGGTGAGGGTGAACCAGAAGGTCGAGCCCTTGCCAAGTTCGCTCTCAAGCCCGATCTTGCCCCCCATCTCCTCAACCAGACGCTTCGAGATGGCCAGCCCGAGGCCGGTACCACCGTATTGACGGGCGGTGGAGGCATCGGCCTGACTGAAGGCGTTGAACAGGGATTGCTGTTGGGCCCGGGAGAGACCCACGCCGGAATCCGTGATGCTCAGGCGCAGCGTAACCCGGTTGGAATCGGTCTCTTCCTCTTCCAGGCTCGCCCGCAGGACTACCTCGCCGGTCTGGGTAAACTTGATGGCGTTGTTGACCAGGTTGGTGATCACCTGTTTGACCCGCAAAGGGTCACCCATGATGTTGTCCGGCACATCGTTGTAGACCAGTGGCACCAGATCCAGGTTCTTGGCATGGGCGGCCGGCGCCAGCATGACCATGACTTCCTCAACAATATCCCGCAACTGGAAGGGCACCCGGTCCAGGATCAGCTTACCGGCCTCAATCTTGGAGAAGTCCAGGATGTCGTTGATGATGGTAAGCAGGATCTCCGAGGATTTCCTGATGGTGCTCAGATGGTCCCGCTGCTGCCGTGGCAGGGGGCTCTTCAGGAGCAGCTCGGTGAAGCCGATGATGCCGTTCAGCGGGGTGCGGATTTCGTGTGACATGTTGGCCAGGAACTCTGACTTTATCCGGCTCGCTTCCAGCGCTTCCTTGCGGGCGAAATCCAGCTCGATGTTCTGGATTTCGATGGTTTCCAGGGTTTCCCGCAGATCTTCGGTGGCCTGGTCGATGTTCTGCTGCATTTCCGCCTGGGCCTTGCTCAGCTCTTCGGCCATGGCATTGAGGCCGGATTCCAGCTGTTCGAACTCCGGCCCGGCGCCGGTGTAGACCCGGGTATCCAGCTTGCCTTCCTTGAGTTTGGCAACGGCCTCGTTCAGTTCGAACACCGGGTTGGTGAACGCGCGGCTCAGTCGCAGGGCAATGGCCATGCTGAGAATGACACCCCCGAGAATGAGCAGCAGGGAAATCAGCAGGGCCTTGTACGTCTCTTTTTCGGTGCGGATATGGGACATTTCCACAACCACCCAGCCCAGAGGCTCTCGCAGATTCGACATGGACTGGCGGGCATCCGGGTCGAGCATGCTCTCGATCATCAGATCCTGGAGAAAAACAGGGGTGATGAAGCGAGTGCTGTTTTTTCGGGATATCCGGGTTGCGTGCTCGGCGGTGAGTTCCCCGGACTGAACGGTCTCTGAGCTTCCCGGCCCGGTGTGAAGCAGGCGCGAGCCGTCACTGCCAAAGAAGGTGATGGAGCGCACGTCCTGCTCTTCCAGGAGGGCATTGGAGAGGCTGCTGAGCAAGCTGCGGTTAGCGGTAAACAGGCCGTACTCGGAACCGGCGGCGAGCTGACGAGAGAGTGATTCGCCCCGATCTTTCAGCAGGCTTTCTATATTGTTAACCCAGCTGTAGGTAAAGAACAGCCCCAGCATCAGGGTGGTCAAGAGGGTGGGAACCAGTGTGACCACCAAAACTTTCTTGCGAATGCCCCAACGTCGCATACCGTGTTCCTGAATTATTGCTTATGTCCGCACCGCAGAGCGGGAAACGTCCGTGTTAAGAATAGCTGATCCGGAACGGGATAACTGTGGTATCAGTCCCGGCAGTACCGGAAAATCCGGTGTCGGATATAGCCGCCGGTCATGGATATAGCGAGAAGCTGTATTGGGAGACCGGGGCGATAACGCGTATCATGCGAAGCCAAAAGTGTACCACAGGGTTATCATATGCATTTTCCCACCATTGAAGATTATGTCGGGCACACCCCTCTGGTTCGCCTGCAGCGTCTCCCCGGGGAGACGAGTAACGTGATTCTGGCCAAGCTGGAGGGAAACAACCCTGCCGGCTCGGTCAAAGACCGCCCGGCTATCAGCATGATCCAGGAGGCGGAGCGCCGGGGCGACATCAAGCCAGGCGATACCCTGATCGAGGCGACCAGTGGCAACACCGGCATTGCCCTGGCCATGGCGGCTGCGATCAAGGGTTACCGCATGGTGCTGATCATGCCTGCGAACATGAGCGAGGAGCGTCGGGCATCCATGCGCGCCTACGGTGCGGAAATTGTCACTGTCACCAGGGAAGAGGGTATGGAAACCGCCCGTGACCTGGCCCTCAAGATGCAGGCGGAGGGCAAGGGCAGGGTGCTGGACCAGTTCAGCAACCAGGACAACCCCCTGGCGCACTACCGCACAACCGGTCCCGAGATCTGGGAACAGACCGGCGGGCGCGTCACCCATTTTGTCAGCTCCATGGGCACCACCGGCACCATCATGGGCGTGTCCCGTTACCTCAAGGAGCGCAACCCGGATATTCGCATCATCGGGCTGCAGCCAAAAGAAGGCGCTTCGATCCCCGGGATCCGGCGATGGCCCGAAGCCTACCTGCCGAAAATCTACGATGCCGCACGGGTGGACGAGGTACTGGATGTTGGCCAGGAAGAGGCCGAAAACACCATGCGGGCCCTCGCGTCCGAGGAAGGCATTTTCTGTGGCGTTTCCTCCGGCGGTTCGATCGCGGCCGCGCTCAAGCTCTCGCAGCAGGTTGAAAACGCCATCATTGTGGCCATTATCTGTGACCGCGGCGACCGCTATCTATCCACCGGTGTATTTCCCGGCGCCTGAACACGATTCCACCAAGAGACCCGAGTATGAGCAGACGACGCAGGAAGGTTCTTCCAAAAGAGCCCGTGCGCTGTGAGATTGAGACCCTGAGCCATGACGGCCGGGGTATCGCCCGTCAGGATGGCAAGACCCAGTTTGTGGATGGCGCCCTTCCGGGCGAAACCGTGATGGCGAAAGTGGTGTCCAGTCGAAGCAAGTTTGACGAATTGCGCACCGAAGAGGTTCTCGAAGCTGCGCCGGATCGCCAGACGCCACCCTGCGAGTTTGCCGACCTGTGCGGTGGCTGTAGCCTTCAGCATATGAGTGGCGATGCCCAGATCGAGTTCAAGGAAAACACCCTGCGGGAGCATTTTGCCCATTTCGGGGGCATTGAGCCCGAACAATGGATTGAGCCGCTGCGATCGGAGGAGAGCCTCGGCTATCGCCGCAAGGCCCGCCTCGGGGTTCGTTACGTCAAGGCCAGGGAGTCTGTCCTGGTGGGATTCCGGGAGAAGCGCAATAGTTTCCTGACCGACATCGATCGTTGCGTGGTGCTGGATCCCCGCATTGGCGACCGCATACTGCCCCTGCGCAACATGCTGCACGACCTGGACGCATACAGCCGAATCGCCCAGGTGGAGGTTGCCTGTGGCGATGATGTGGCAGTGATGGTGTTCCGGAACATGGATGACCTCTCGGCCGGTGATCGGGAAAAGCTCATCGCCTTTGGTCAGGCCCACGATTTGCATATCTACCTGCAACCAAAAGGTCCCGACACGGTGCATCGGATATGGCCCGAATCCTCTGGTCGGGATGATGAACGGCTGAGCTACAGGCTGGAAGAATTCGACCTGACCATGAAATTTCATCCCATGGACTTTACTCAGGTCAATGCAGGCATTAACCGCGCGATGGTACACAGGGCCGTGGAATGGCTGGATGTCCAGCCGGGTGAGCGTGTCCTGGATCTGTTCTGCGGTCTGGGGAACTTTACGCTGCCCCTGGCCCGGAGGGGAGGACAGGTTGTTGGCGTGGAAGGCGACGAGACCATGGTCGTGCGCGGCCGGGAAAATGCGGAACTGAATGGCCTGGACAATGTCGATTTTCACGGTGCCGATCTGCACGGAGACTTCACCGGCCAGAGTTGGGCGAAGGAAGGGTTCGACAAGATCCTGATTGATCCGCCCCGCTCCGGTGCCGAGGAAATCTGCAAATACCTCACCGCCTTCGGTGCGCGGAAGATAGTCTATGTCTCCTGTAACCCGGCTACCCTTGCGCGGGATGCGGGCGTTATGGTGCGCAACGGCTATCGCCTGGTGCGCGCGGGTGTGATGGACATGTTTCCCCACACCACCCATGTGGAATCCATCGCGCTGTTCGAGCGGGATTCCGGCTGACGATGTTGTGGGCAGTCAGGGATGGCTGCGGAAACCATCAGGAATAACAAGACTGATATGGTAAAAGTTCGCGAAGACTACGCAATGACTGGCGATGGCCAGGTGGATATTGAGGGCTGGGTTCACCAGATAGCCTCGCAGACACACCTGGAAGACCCGGGTCAGTTCCGGCAGGCCTGCGAAAAAGCCGCGGAGATCGATCTTCAGGCGTTCCGGCAGGACCGGCAATGGGCCCCTGGTTCCAGCAGCTTCCGGATCGGCATTGAGATGGCCCAGGTCCTGGCGGAGCTGCATCTGGATCAGGCCAGCCTGGTGGCGGCGATTCTTTACCGCGCGGTACGTGAAGAGCGTGTTCCCCTCGAGACGATCCGCAAGGAGTTTGGCGACGAGGTGGCAGGCCTGATCAACGGTGTGCAGCAGATGGCGGCTATTTCATCCATCCACCACCCGCTGAAGGGGAACGTGCTTGGGCAGAGTGAAGGCCAGTTGGACAACGTCCGCAAGATGCTCGTCACCATGATCGACGACGTTCGGGTTGCCCTGATCAAACTGGCCGAGCGAACCTGTGCGATCCGGGCGGTCAAGGATGCCCCGGAAGAAAAACGCATGCGCGTGGCCCGGGAAGTGTTTGATATCTATGCGCCGCTGGCCCATCGCCTTGGCATCGGCCACATCAAGTGGGAGCTGGAGGACCTGTCCTTTCGCTACCTGCATGAGTCTGCGTACAAGAAGATCGCCAAGCTGCTTGATGAAAAGCGGCTCGCCCGGGACAGCTATATCAAGCGGGTGATTGAAACCCTGCAGACCGAACTGAAAGCCTATGGCATTGAAGGCGAGCTGTCTGGCCGCGCCAAGCACATCTACAGCATCTGGCGGAAAATGCGGCGCAAGGGCATCGATTTCTCCCAGGTCTACGATGTCCGTGCTGTGAGAATTCTGGTCCCGGAAGTGCGCGACTGCTACGCCGCCCTGGGTATCGTCCACACGCTGTGGCGCCATATTCCGAACGAATTCGACGACTACATAGCCAACCCCAAGGAAAACGGTTATCAGTCGTTGCACACGGCGGTGATCGGCCCCGAGGGCAAGGTCATGGAAGTGCAGATCCGTACCCACAAAATGCATGAGGAGGCGGAGCTGGGCGTCTGTGCCCACTGGTTGTACAAGGGGATGGATAAGGGCAACAAGTCCACAGGCTACGATGCCAAGATCAACTGGCTGCGCCAGGTGCTGGAGTGGCAGGAAGAACTGGGCGATCTGTCCGGACTGGCGGACCACCTGAAATCCGATGTGGCATCTGATCGGGTGTATGTATTCACACCTGAAGGCCACGTTGTGGATCTGCCACAGGGTGCAACGCCGGTGGACTTTGCCTATCGGGTTCACACCGAAATCGGCCACGCCTGTCGAGGTGCGCGGGTGAACAGCCGGATTGTCCCGCTGACCTATCCGCTGAAAACCGGCGACCAGGTGTTCATCCTGACCTCCAATAATCCGGCCCCCAGCCGCGACTGGCTGAACCCGAGTCTGGGTTACATCCAGACCTCCCGGGCAAGGGCCAAGGTTACCCACTGGTTCAAACAGCAGGATCGGGGCCGCAATATCGTTGATGGCCGTGCCATCCTCGAGGACGAGTTCAAGCGTCTGTCCCTTTACGACGTGGATCTGGGTGAGCTCGCGAAGAAGGTGAATTATCACAGTGCGGAGGACATGTTTGCCGCCACGGGTGCCGGCGATCTTCGCCCCACTCATGTCGCCAATGTGGCCCAGCAGATGCTGGAGCCCAAGTCCGAACAGCTGGATCTGAAGCTCAGCACCCAGCGCCGCAAGCCCTACGATACCGAATCGGACATCCAGATCCTGGGCGTTGGCAAGCTCAAGACACAGGTGGCTAAATGCTGCAAACCCTTGCCCGGTGACGCTATTGGTGGCTACATCACCGTCGGCCGGGGCGTTACGGTGCATCGCCAGGACTGTCTGACGTTCCTGAACCTGCGTGAGTTCGAGCCCAACAGGATCATTGAGGTGAGCTGGGGTGGCCGGCCGGCGGCGGTCTATCCGGTTGATATCGAGATTGAGGCCTATGACCGGTCCGGACTGCTCAGGGATATCACCCAGGTGCTGTCGGCCTCCAAGAGTGATGTGCTGTCGCTTAATACCCTGAGTAACAAGGATGAGAATACGGCTACCATGACCGTGACGGTGGAAATTTCCAGTCTGGAGCAGTTGGCGCGGTTGCTGGCGCAGATTCGCAACCTGCCCAATATCATTGATGTAAGGCGTAAACGCGGATGAGCTATACCATCGAGGATCTGAAAACCCTGATGGCCAGGCTTCGGGATCCGGAGACGGGCTGTCCATGGGATACCAGGCAATCCTACAGGACCATCGTGCCGCACACGCTGGAGGAGGCCTACGAAGTCGCCGATGCCATTGAGCGAGAGGATTACCCGCATCTGAAAGACGAGCTGGGGGACCTGCTGTTCCAGGTCATTTTCTACACCCAGCTTGGCCGGGAAGATGGCCATTTCGATTTTGACGGTGTGGTCGATCATCTGGTGCGCAAACTGGTAAGGCGGCATCCACACGTTTTTCCGGAAGGGACCCTGGAAAGCAGCATTGATCCGGATAATCGGCCGGATGAGGCCTGGATCAAGGAAAGCTGGGAGCGCATCAAGGCCGAGGAGCGGGCAATGAAGCCGGCACCGGAAGCCAGCGCCCCAGTAAGTCGGCTTGACGGCATTGCCCGGACCCTGCCAGCCATGGCACGGGCCGAAAAGCTCCAGAGAAGGGCGGCCCGCCACGGCTTTGACTGGCCGGATATCGGCCCCGTCTTCGACAAACTCCATGAGGAAATCGACGAGCTCAAGGAAGCCTGGAAAGCGGCGCACACCGGCGCGGGCGATCCGGATGCCGTTGAGGATGAGCTGGGTGATCTTCTTTTCGTCTGCGTGAACCTGGCACGGTTCATGAAGGTTAACCCTGAGCAGGCCCTCAATCGAACCAACCACAAATTCGATGCCCGCTTCCGGGCGATCGAACGTGTACTTGAGCGCGAGGGCCGCGACATGGACGAAGAATCGCTGGAGGCGCTGGACGCCGTCTGGCAGGCGGTTAAAGGCGTGGAGCGGGGAGGAAACGGGGACTGAACAGGACGGATCGGTAAGTACAATCCGTTACCAATTTTCTCGCCCCCAGACCGACGGCTTCGTCTACACTTCCGGAAACGGATGCACAGTTTTCGTGCGCCGTGCGCCATCAATAAGATGCAGGAGTGAAGGCACCATGAAAATCAAAGATCTGGTCAACTACTGGGACAAGCATGCACGTGGTCGGCTTACCCGAGACGCCTACTTCATGGCGTTGTCTGACCAGCATCACAAGCGTCTCGAGAAACTCGCAGCGCTCTATCCGATGAAGTCACCTCAGGATCTGATGCGGGATCTGATTTCTGCAGCACTGGACGAAATGGAGACCAGCTTTCCGTATGTTCAGGGCACCAAAGTGGTGGCGTACGACGAGGATGGTTTCGAGATCTACGAAGATCAGGGGCTGACTCCGAAGTTCGTCAGCCTGAGCCAGAAGCACATCCAGCGCCTCAAGGCTCGTCAGCTGGAATCAGTAGCCTGACGAAAGGGCAGCGAACGCTGCCCGTCGTTACTTACTTATCCTTCCCTTCCAGCTTGTCCTTCAGCGGGCTCTGGCGAACCAGATCGTCTAGTGCCGCGCCAATCATATCGTTCAGAATATCGCTCTCACTGCGGTCCGGGTATAGCTCTGCCAGTGCAGCCACCCGTGCGGCATCTTCCAGCGGCAGACGCAGGTTGTAATCGTGGGTGCGCTCCACAGACTCTTTTTGCTTTTCCCAGTGCTTGGGCAAATCAGTGACCTTCATGATGACTCCTTGCAGCTACAGGCTTGAATCGCCAATAGACTTTCTCGACTGTTCCTTAGTATCGTAAGTTTACTTCGCCTCCGTCAATTCAAAAGGACGCCAATGTGACTGAGCTACATCCCGAACTCCGAGAAAACGTACGAATGCTGGGCGAGCTGCTTGGCCAGAGCATACGGCGGTATCCCGGACAGGATTGCTATGAGCTGATCGAGGAAATCCGTGCGGCCGCCAAGGCTGATCGCCGCCAGGAAAGCGGTTCCGGCCAGCGGTTGGTGAATCTGCTCGGCAAGCTGAGCGATGATGAGCTGCTTCCGGTAACCCGGGCTTTTAACCAGTTCCTGAACCTGGCCAACCTGGCCGAACAATACCATGGTATCCGTCGCAAGCGGGGCCACCAGTCCGATCTCATGGTGGAATCGCTGGGTGAGGTGTTTGAGCGGCTGAAGAGCGGCGATGTCACGCCGGAAGAATTGCATCAGCGGGTCGCGGACTTACGCATAGAATTCGTGCTCACGGCCCACCCCACCGAAGTGGCCCGGCGCACCCTGATCATGAAATACGACGAAATGTCGGATTGCCTGGCTCGGCTCGACCACGACGACCTGATGCCGGCCGAACGGGAGGAAATCGTCAACCGCCTGTCCCAGCTGGTGACGGAAGCCTGGCACACCGACGAGATTCGTCATGAGCGACCAACCGCGGTGGATGAGGCCAAGTGGGGCTTTGCGGTTATCGAAAACAGTCTATGGCAGGCTTTGCCACAGTTTCTGAGGAGCCTGGACACCTCTCTGGAGGGTGCGACGGGGAAGGGCCTGCCCCTGCAGGCGTCACCCATCCGGATTGCGTCCTGGATGGGCGGTGATCGCGATGGCAATCCGAATGTTACCCACAAGGTTACCCGTCGGGTCTTCCTTCTTGGCCGCTGGATGGCAGCGGATCTCTATCTTCGCGATATTCAGGCGCTGCGAGCGGAACTGTCCATGTGGCAGGCAAGCGACGAACTCAAGGCCGTCGTTGGTGATTCCCGGGAACCCTATCGCCATGTGCTCGCTGAACTCCGCGAACGGCTGATCAAAACCCGTGACTGGGCCGAGGCGAGCGTCAATGGCGAGACTGCTGACGCCAGCGGTATTCTGTTTGAGAACGAGGATTTCACCGGCCCCCTGGAGCTCTGCTATCGGTCGCTGGTTGAGTGTGGTCTGGAGGATATAGCCAACGGCCCGCTGCTGGACACCATCCGGCGTGCACACACCTTCGGCCTGCCGCTGATCCGGCTGGACATTCGCCAGGAGGCGAGCCGTCACGCAGAGGCCGTGGCCGAGATGGTCGATTATCTCGGTATGGGGGATTATCTGTCCTGGTCCGAGCAGGAGCGCCAGGCGTTCCTGGTGCAGGAGCTTCAGGGCCGACGCCCGCTGGTCCCCCGCAATTGGGAGCCTTCTGAATCCGTTGCGGAGGTGCTGGCAACCTGCGAAGTGGTGGCGCAACAAACCCCGGAAGCCCTGGGGTCCTATGTGATTTCCATGGCCAGCAAGCCTTCTGATGTGTTGAGTGTGATTCTGCTGCTGCGGGAATCCGGGATGAAGTTTCCAATACGGGTCGTCCCGCTTTTTGAAACCCTGGATGACCTGCGTGGCGCGCCGGACAGCATGTCGGCACTGTACGAGGTGGAATGGTACCGGGAGTATTGCCAGGGCCGGCAGGAAGTGATGATCGGCTACTCGGATTCCTCCAAGGACGCGGGTCAACTTATGGCAGCCTGGGCCCAGTACCAGGCCCAGGAGAAACTCACTCACGTCGCCCGCCAGTACGGTGTGCATCTGACCCTGTTCCATGGTCGGGGTGGTACCGTTGGCCGCGGTGGTGGACCTGCCAACCGGGCGATTCTGTCCCAGCCACCGGGCTCGGTAAACGGCAGTTTCCGGATCACTGAGCAGGGGGAAATGATCCGGTTCAAGTTCGGTTTGCCCCGGCTGGCAGTCCAGAGCCTGACGCTTTACACCACCGCGGTTATTGAAGCTACTCTGGCGCCGCCACCCAAGCCGGAGGACAGCTGGCGGGAAACCATGGACTGGCTAACCGAGCGGTCCCTGAAAGCCTATCGGGATGTGGTTCGGGAGAATCCGGATTTCGTGCCCTATTTCCGCCAGGTCACACCCGAGCAGGCCCTGGGTAAACTGGCACTTGGCAGCCGGCCGGCCCGGCGAAAGGCAACCGGCGGCGTGGAAAGCCTTCGGGCCATACCCTGGATTTTCGCCTGGACTCAGATGCGGCTGATGCTGCCGAGTTGGCTGGGTAGTGACGTCGCGCTTGAGGAAGCGGCCCGGGATAACCGGCTTCCAGTATTGAGGGAGATGATGCAGGGCTGGCCGTTCTTCCGCACCTACGTGGATATGCTGGAGATGGTCCTGGCCAAGGCGGATTTGCGTATCGCCAGCTATTATGAGCAGACCTTGTTGGACGATGACCGGCTAAAAGCCTTGGGTGAAAGCCTTCGAACACGCCTCCAGGGTTGCATAGAGCGGCTTCTGGAGCTCAAGGAGCAAACCGATCTGCTTGAGGCGGAGCCCGTGTTCGCGCATTCTATGCGGGTCCGCAACCCCTACACGGATCCACTGCATTACCTTCAGGCTGAACTGCTGCGGCGGGATCGGCAAAGTGAGGGCAAGGGCGAGGTGCCGGAACTGGTGGAACGGGCCCTGAAGGTCACCATGGCGGGCATTGCTGCGGGCATGCGCAACACCGGTTGATCGCGTACGCTAATGATTTGCTCGGAGATAGTGCCGAAAAGAGTGCCGGGAAAAGGCCGGGTAGCCTGGCCACCGACGAAGAACAAAGGGAGTAAGCTGTGGCTCTGGCTGCACGATTGGAACGTTTTCTCGCCCGCAAGGGCATCAGCTATCAAGAACTGCCGATAGATCAGGTGACCAGCCTGGATGCGGCGGTTATTGCCTCGGGCCTGTCGCAGGACGCCTTTATTCAGGCCACCCTCCTGATCGATATTACCGGCGTCGTGATGGCCGTGCACAAGTTCGACAGTTCCCTGGACCCGGATGCCCTCCACCAGTTGACTGGTCGGCGCCTGCAGCCGCTGACCGCTCGTCAGACCATGCGCCTGTTCGGGGATTGCGATCCCGGCTTCACGCCACCCATCGGGCAGGCCTACGAACTGCCCGTTATCGTTGATGAGGATGTGATTCAGTCGGATCAGGCCGTGTTCTCCAGCGGTACCGATCATTCTCTGATAGAGATGGATGGCCGATCCCTCCGGCTGGCGCTGGCAGGCGCCAGGGAAGGGCACCTGGTTATCCGGGGGCCCGGGAATGGCAACCGCGAGGCGCTAACGCTCGAGGAAGTGGCCGACAAACTCCAGAAACTCTACCGCCTGCCACCAATGCCGGCCCTCGCCCTTCGCATCCTTCGGTTGACCGCCAATACCGACGCCACCGCCCGGGAGCTCGCCGAGCTGATCGAGTTTGATCCGAGCCTGACAGCGCAGATCATGCGTTATGCCCGGTCTGCACTGTTCAATTATCCGGGCCAGATCAATTCGGTACAGGAAGCGGTCACCCGTGTACTGGGGTTCGACCGTGTGGCTCACATCGCCCTGGGCATTGCCTCTGTTCGCGCCTTTGAAGTACCCCGCCATGGCATTCTGGGTATGGATAATTTCTGGCGCCACTCCCTGTATTGCGCGTTTCTATGCCAGATTATTGCGCCGCGGTGCGGTGCCGAGAAAGGTCTGGGTTATCTTTGCGGGCTGTTGCACAACTTCGGCCTGTTGCTGGTCGGGCATCTTTTCCCGGCGGAGTTCGATGAACTCAATGAGCTTCGCGAGGCCAATCCTGAGGCCAGCATGCACTCTCTCGAACAGCAGGTGTTCGGGCAGGGCAATGGCCAGGAGATCCTCTCGGTTGGCCATGGCGCCATTGGCGGGATACTGCACCGTTTGTGGCAACTGCCGGATCCGGTGGTCAAGGCGGCCGGTGTTCATCAGCAGTCCGGTTACCACGGCGAGCATGAGAACTATGTCCTGATGGTTCAGCTGGCCAACGCCCTGCTTAAAGATCGGGGTATTGGTGATGAGTTCAACCCCGACGACGTACCGGCTTTGCTCGAGGGCCTGGGCCTGCGACCGGAGGTTCTGGAAGAGCTGAATGTAGAACTTGATCGCGTGGCTCCAGATCTGGACGCACTGGCCAGCTCCCTGTCATCCTGACACCCTGTCGTTATTCGCTGGGAAATGCGCACTTCCGGTGCATGATACGGAGGTCGACTTTCTCTGACGTGGCTGACTTCGTATAATGCGCCTTCGCCGTTCCGGCTGACACCTGTTCCGTGCAGGAGAGGCTGTCGCAAAGGCAGAGGTTTTTGCCACAGCTTTTCAAATGATAATGACTAAAACGGGAGCACAGCGTTATGCGAATCATCATGTTAGGCGCACCGGGCGCAGGCAAGGGAACTCAGGCCCAGTTCATTACTGAACGGTTTGATATTCCCCAGATTTCCACCGGTGACATGCTGCGGGCGGCGGTAAAAGCCGAGTCCGAGCTGGGCAAGCAGGTCAAGGAAGTCATGGCAACAGGCGGCCTGGTGTCTGACGACATTATTATTGCGCTGATCGAAGAGCGCATTCAGCAGCCGGATTGCAAGAACGGTTTCTTGCTGGACGGCTTCCCGCGGACTATCCCCCAGGCCGAGGCTCTGAAAGACCAGGGAATTGCCATCGACTATGTGGTCGAAATCGCCGTCGATGACGAAGAAATCGTCAGCCGTCTGTCCGGGCGCCGGGTACATGAAGGTAGCGGTCGCATCTATCACGTGAAATACGATCCGCCCAAAGTAGAGGGCAAGGACGACCAAACCGGCGAGCCGCTGGTTCAGCGTGAGGACGACAAGGAAGAGACGGTTCGCAAGCGTCTGAAGATCTACCACGACCAGACCGCACCGCTGGTCGGCTACTATCAGGACTGGGCATCGAAAGAGCCTGCTGCGGCGCCGAAATACGTCCGCGTGGAAGGCGTTGGCAGCCTGGACAGCATTCGCGACCAGATCCTGTCTGAACTCAAGTAAATCATTGGCATCCTGACCTGAGGTTTTCACACCTGTGAAACTGTTGGCACTGGATACGTCATCAGAGGGCTGCTCGGCAGCCCTTCTTGTTGATGGCGAGATATCCGAACGCTTCGAGCTTGCCCCCAGGGGCCACACCCGGCTTCTGATGCCAATGGTGCGGGAGCTGTTGGCTGAGAAAAACCTGGCCCCGGCAGAGCTGGACGCCCTGGCATTTGCCTGCGGCCCGGGCTCTTTCACCGGGGTGAGGATCGCCACCGGTGTCGTACAGGGCCTTGCCTGGGGGCTCGATATCCCGGTGGTGCCCGTCTCCTCACTGGAGGCGGTTGCTCTGGGTGCCATTGATGCCCTGGAGATCCCCGAGGACACCGGTATTGCGGTGGCATTCGACGCCCGTATGGGCGAGGTTTATTGGGGCTGTTTCGCCGCCCGGTCAGGACTCCCGGTGGCGCTGGCTCCGGAACAGGTCTGTCCGCCGGAGGCGGTGACGCTGCCCGCAGGCGCTGAACGCTGGTTCGGAGCAGGTCCGGGCTGGCAGTACCGCTCCGCCATGCCCGAGGAGGTATCCGGAAGGGTAGATACTATCGATGAAACTCTGGTGCTCCGTGCAGCCTGGGTTGGGCGCCTGGCAGTGATCGCCTACGAGCAGGGAAAGGCGGTGCCGGCAGAGCAGGCTCAGCCGGTGTATATCAGGGATGAAGTGGCCTGGAAAAAGCTGCCCGGCCGATAGTCGCGATGGACGCCCGGTTTAATCCGGGCAAGTCGCCATCCTGGGTAAAAACTGACCAACCGTCTTTTCTTCCAGGCGATAATCTTCCATACTTCCAGCTCACGTTTTCCTGTCATCCGGCCAGTGGTATCTGAACATGATTGGCGGTATTAACCCGGGTAACAATTTCAATTTCCAGACCGGCAACAACAGCCCTGTTCGGGAGCGCAGCGATGCGGCCCGTGCGCCTGCGTCAACGCCGGAAAAAGCGCCCGATGCCGCCCGCCGTGACTTGGCTGATGGCCGTCAGGGCATTGTCAACGACCGTAATGCGACTGAAAGCCTCGAGCGGCGGGTTGAGGCCCGTCGTGCCGCCGAAGACGTCCGTCTGGAGCGGTTCCGTGCTGACGAGGTTTCCCTGCCAGCCGCCAGGGCTCTGTCCACATTCGCCTCTGTCGCAGCCGCCGGTCAGGAAACTGGCGGCGATGGTAGCCTGGCCGGAATTGATATTCTGGTCTGATGCCTGACTCTTCTTCCGAACCGTCCGCCCTTTCTGCCCTTTGCCAGAACACCGTCGCCGTTGCCCGCAGCGCGCTGGGAGACCGATTCCAGGCCGAGGCTCTCGCTGAGTCTCTTGGGCTGATCAATCTCGGTGTCGTGCGACCCAGAGATGTCAGGGATTTTCCGGTTTTGCTATTCCTTGATGAGCAGGGTCTTGGCCTGCAGGTGACCGGCAAGGGTGCACCCGGGCCGGTGCGCGCGGAATTTGTTACCGGCAAGATGGGGTACCGTCGCGAACATGGCGGTGGTGCCGGTCAGTTGGTGGCCAAAGCGGTCGGCCTGCAGAAAACCCGTGCGACGCTTCATGTGGTTGATGCGACCGCAGGGCTGGGCCAGGATGCCTTCGTTCTGGCCAGCCTCGGTTGCAGGGTCACGCTGTTCGAGCGTAATCCGGTGATCCATGCCTTGTTGGCGGATGGTCTGGCGCGGGCCGCCCTGAACATGGATTGCGAAGCTATCGTCGCGCGCATGCGATTGCTGGAAGGCAGCAGTATTGACTGGCTGCTGAACTCTGATGCCGAGGCTGCCGATATCGTCTACCTGGACCCGATGTTCCCCCACCGGGACAAGTCGGCTCTGGTGAAAAAGGAAATGCAGGTGTTTCGTACCATCGTGGGGGACGACGAGGATTCCGGGCAGCTGCTGGCTGGCGCTCTTGAGCGTGCCCGTTACCGGGTTGTGGTCAAGCGACCCCGGAAGGCCCCGGCGATTGAGGGGCCGGAGCCGACAACTCGCATAGAAGGCAAAAGCAGCCGTTATGATGTCTACTCCATCAAGGCGCTGCCAACCCAGTGAGCGCGATCAGGCGCCCATCATGGTGACCTGCTGGATAGCCTGTCGCTTCTCGACACTCAGCACCAGGCGTGCATCATCCGCCACCTCATCCAGTCCTTCCCCGTAGCACAGCAGGCCATTATCGTCGGTGGTGATAACGCCATTGTTCTGCATATTGGCAATGAAGTTCCGGAACAGGCTCTTGTCAAAGAACTCCGGTGCGTTGAGACCGAACAGGATGGACATGCGTTCGGCCAGCAGCGCACTCTGCTCTTCCAGTTCGGAGGCACTGATCTTACCCGAGCCGTACTTGCGCAGAATGCCCAATGCAATGTGGTAGCGCTCGACGGTCTGAATGATAAAGCGGGAGAGAACCCTGAGCCTCAGCATCGACTCTGTCCCTTCCTCCGGCCGACCGATCCGGTCATCATCCAGCGGCTTCAGCAGGCCCTGCTCAATGAGAACATCAATCCACTGATTGATCACGTTTTTGGCTTCATCCGGCTGGTACTTCAGGAACAGCTCGGATTGCAGGTAAGGATAGGCCACGCTGGCGAGGAACACGATCTTGTCCCGACCCAGCGAATCCTTGTTTTCAAACAGGCTGGCAATCAATGAGGGCAGTGCGAACAGATGCTGGATGTTATTCCTGTAGTAGGTCATCAGGATGGCATTACTGCCTTCCAGGGCAATGATGTCGCCGAGTTTCTGAGGCTGGCGGCTAACCAGGCCCATGTCTTCACAGTAGGCGATCCAGTCCTTGCCGGAGCCCTCAGGCAGGGTTACCGTTTCCGCATAGGGGAAAGCCCTGAGCAGCCCGGCGTATTGATCCATCAGGCGGATTAACTGGCCCTCATCCATCGCCAGTCGGTCGGTGCCCAGCAGAACCGTAGCGGTCATGCCGATCGGGTTAACGGCAACCGAGGCGTTGATGTTGGATGCCACCCGGAACGATAGCTCCGACACCGCGCTGTTAAGCCAACGTGGACGATATTCAGTGTCGTAGGCCTCATCCCGCCAGCTGCTGTGAACATCATCGAGAACCTCTGACAGGTGAATGGCTTCGCCAAAGTTCACCGCGACGCGACCAAAGGAGTTGCTTAGTTTGCGAACGGTTTTCGCCAGGCCGAATACGCTCTCTTTCTCTTTTTTCTTGCCACGAAGTTCGCCCAGATAGGAGCGACCCTCCATGACTTTTTCATAGCCGATGTAAACGGGCACAAACACAATGGGTTTGCGGTGGTCGCGGAGGAAGCTGCGAACGGTCATTGCCAGCATGCCCGGCCGCGGCTGCAGCATCCGGCCCGTGCGGCTGCGACCACCTTCCACAAAGTACTCGACGGAGTAGCCCCGGGAGAACATCACGTGCATGTATTCATTGAAAACGGTGGCGTACAGGGGGTTGTCCTTGAAGCTGCGGCGCATGAAGAATGCCCCGCCCCGGCGCAGGATCGGCCCGACAACCGGCATATTGAGATTGATGCCAGCGGCGATATGCGGTGGCATCAGGCCGTTCTTGTAGAGCACATAGGACAACAGCAGGTAGTCGATGTGTGACCGGTGGCAGGGCACATAGACCACCGCGTTGTCCTGGGCCACTTCTTTCACCACCCGGATATTGTTAACGGCAATACCTTTGTAGATCCGGTTCCACAGCCATGAGAGCACCACTTCCAGGAACCGGATGGTAACGATGGACATGCTGGCGGCAATTTCGTCTGCGTACTTGTAGGCCTTGGCACGAACCTTCTCCGGGGGGATGTCGTCTTTTGCCGCGGTCTCCCGAATAGCCTCCTTGACTGCCTGGGTGCGCACCAGGCCTGCCACCAGGGTGCGGCGATGAGAGAGGTCGGGCCCCAGAACAGCCTGGCGAACGCGGCGGAAGTGGGTTCTCAGAATCCTCGCCAGTTTGCGGTTGGCGCGCTCCTCACTGTGCCGGTATTCATCGATGACCTGCTTCAGTGACAGCGGCTGGTTGAACTGTACGTAGGTATTGCGGCCGTGAACCATGATGATCAGGAACTTCTGAAGCCGACCAGCAATGGACCAGGTGTCGGATAGCAGCAGTTTGACCAGGGATTTTTCCTTGTCCGGAGAGCGGCCCCAGAACAGGGACACAGGCACAATCTGGACATCCTGGTCTGGATGTTCGAGTCCGTAGCGAACCAGAGCCTGAAATTCATTGGTGGGCGCTGGCGCCTGGCGACCTCTGAAAAAACCGCCAATCCGGCGGTAGAGAAAAAAGAAGGAGTGGGACGGACCGTTCTTCACCGGCAGGGCTTCGGTGGCGCCCGGCAGGCCTGCCTGGATGACCTCCTGCTCGAGAACCAGGCGGCTCGACAGTGAGCTGTACTGCAGCACGTAGCAAACCGGTTTGTCGGGATCCAGGGCGAGGGCGTCAACGCTGTTGCCGCTGACATCTGTCCGGACCCAGATGAACAGTATCTTGCGGAAAAGGGTCAGGATCAGGCTGCGAATGCCCTGGTAAAGACGCATAAATTGCAACTCCGTTGAAGAAACAGGTGCCAAGTTTACTTGGTTGAGTACAGAGCGGAAAGTCGAGCTTTCATTCTTGGCCGGTGCAGCAATGTGGTACATTTCGGACTGATCTATTAATCACCCGATTGACGCATCAAATGGTGGTCGAATGACTCAGTGGATACCCGGCTGGACGACCCGGCCGCCGGAAAAAGGCGATCTCATCCTCGCGTTGTCGGGGACAGACGTGGTCAAGCCTGATAACGGCTGGCTGCATCATGGCGACAGTCGCCTTTTCCGGGACGGGTTGCCCGAGTCAGTGTCTCTGGGCAACTACGACGGACGCGACGTATTCGTGACCGAATTACCGGACTCTGGTGTTGGTGATCATGAGACTATTCCCTTGCGGGATGCTCTGCTGATGCTCAGTGATGCCCCGGCGGATATGCTCAGCACCGGGATTCAGGTATGGCAGTGGTGGCGCGACCACCGCTATTGCGGTCGGTGCGGCGAACAAACCGGCTTCCATCCCAGGGAGCGGGCCAAGTGGTGCGAACCCTGCGGAATCCCGTGGTATCCGAGGCTCGCACCCTGCGTGATAGTGGTGATCCGTCGGAACGATCGGCTGCTGCTTGCCAGGTCTTCAAGGGTCAAGAGGCATTTCTACAGCCTCATTGCCGGTTTTGTTGAGCCCGGCGAAAGCCTCGAGGGCGCTGTGCATCGCGAGGTGAAGGAAGAGACCGGGCTGGATGTCACCAATATCCGCTACCATGCGTCGCAACCCTGGCCTTTCCCTCACCAACTGATGGTCGGATTTTTTGCCGATTACGCGGGGGGCGAGCTGGTTCTTCAGGAGGATGAGCTTGCCGATGCCGACTGGTTCCTGCCGGGTGATACACCACCTGTGCCGCCGGAAACCACGATTTCGGGCCGGCTGATCCGGGCCATGGAGAACGAGATTTCCCGGGGAGGCATTCCGGTTTGAGCGGGCAGGCGCCTCCAAGGGTTCTGGTGTTCGACTCCGGCGTGGGCGGGCTGAGCGTCGCGGCCTGCATTCACCGATATCTGCCGGGGCTGGAGATCGTCTACCTTGCGGACAACGCAGGCTTTCCCTATGGCGATAAATCCGAAACGGTCGTGATTGACCGCTGTTGCACCCTGATTGCCAGAGCTCTCCAGCTGTACCCATCGGACGTTATCATCGTGGCCTGCAATACCGCCAGCACCGTGGTTCTGCCGCATCTACGGGCCATGACACCGGTGCCGGTTGTGGGGGTGGTGCCCGCCATCAAGCCGGCGGCGGCGAAAACCGTGAACCGGCGGATGGGGCTTCTGGCGACGCCGGCAACGGTTCGCAGACCCTATCTGGACAGGCTGATTGACGAATTCGCCGGCGACTGCAAGGTTGAACGCATCGGTCATCCGGGGCTGGTGCGCTGGGCGGAGGACCTGGTTTCTGGGCGAGAAGTTCCACTTGCCGAGCTGCAAGCAGCAATGCAGCCATTTCGAGACGCCGATGTCGACACGGTGGTTCTGGGCTGCACCCATTATCCGCTGTTACTGGAAAGCCTTAAGCAGACTCTCCCGTCAGTTCGTTTCTGGGTCGACTCGGGGGAGGCCATTGCCCGGCGGGTGGCCTGGCTGCTGGAACAGAAAGGACAACTTGCGCTGGCCGAAGGCCAGACCTGCGGGGCAGGGGATCACCCCGTAATGTCAGCTTTGTTCTCAGGTTCGGCGCCCAAAGGAATCATAACTTTCATGACAGGACTCGGGTTGGCGCCGAGGCTGCTCAATGAAGACTGGCCCGGTGATGCCCCGGGAGTTACAGCAATCGGGTCAGTTTAAACATGGCCAGGAATTCCAGCGCCGGAATCGACCGTTTGTGACAGCAATAGGTTTTAAAGTTCTCGCCCCGGAAGCGAGATTTGGTGAACTCCAGTCCCTTGAAATTATATAGGAAATTACCTTTTTCATAGAGTCCGTGCAGGAGACGTTTCAGCAGCCTGCTCTCCTGATGTTCTGTTGCCGAATCCAGTGACAAGGGAATCAGCCCAAGATCCAGGTAGGGCACGCCCTCGGCCTTGAAAACTTCCATCGCATGGGCCATGAGGGTATAGAAAATACCCTGGCGGAAATCGGCATTGGCCCGGGAAATGTTGGGCACATAACTGATGATCTCGTTGTTGCGATAGATCGGGTCGAAATAGATAAACCCGACCGCCTTGCCATCCTGATAGGCGTAGAAGTGCCTTTCGTTTTCGCGGTAGTCCATTTCCATGGGGCGTATCAGAAATCGAATTTCATTGCTCTTGCATTTCCGTGTTCGGATCCAGGCCTCAGATATTTCACGGGTGTGGTCGTCGCTGAAACGTTCCTTGACGGTAATACCGCTTTTCTCCGCCTGGTTCAGTGCGGTTCTGAGAATCTGCTTCTTCTTTCCACTGAGGGACCATTTTCTCAAATCGATGCGGGACTCGCTGCCAAACTGGGTGCCGTAGAGGCCAAAGCGCAGATGGAGGAAGTCGACCACTGGCTTGGACACCTGGATGTAGCTGGCATTCGGAAATTTCTGGTGAAAGCTCTCCAGCAGGCCGCCGAAATCCTCCGGTGCACAGACCGGGTCCGAGAGCACGAAGGTTGCCCCCCACTTGCGCATGTAGGCGATGTAACCTATACCCGGTACATCGAAATACTGCATGCCTGGTTGGAGCGTGGAAAACGACTGGGAATGGGTGCCGTATCTCTTCAGGAAATCGACACGCTCGGTAAATGTAAATGAGCCGCTCTCCAGCGCGCCAACCCTGTCCAGTGCGAGTATCTGATCCGACATGCTGCTGCTCCCTGTTTATTTTTGTTGGGTGACTCTCTAGCGAAGTGCTCAGGCCTGCTTGCGTCCGAGAATGGACCAGTAGCAGTTCATGTTCAGAAGCTTGAAGTGCTTCTTGTCCGTGACCTGAAGGCCCAGCCGCTGCATGTGCTCGGGGTAGTTGTAGATTTTGTGGAAGGCATTGTTGGCGAACAGCCAGAAAATGAAGACCGCCATGTACCAGTAGAGCTTCTTGAACATTCTGGAAAGCAGGTTGCCCGTGGGGTAGGAAAAGTCGCCAACAACCACTCGGGCGTCGGCCTTGCCCAGACGTATCAGATGCTCCAGGACCCGGACCATCATGTCTTCGTCGAATACGTTGAGGAAAAAGTTGGCCACCACCATGTCGTACTGCTCGAACTCATCCACCTTCATGATGTCGCTGTGGATGCGACGGATAGTAAGGTGTGGTGCTTCTTTTTCCTGAGTCTCGGCAAACTTTCGCAACATGGTTTCGGACAGATCCACCACAGTCACATCGGCGCCCAGTTCAGCAGCCCGAATGGCATCCCGGCCGTGGCCAACCCCGGCGAACAGTATCCTGTCTCCGGGCTGGACGGTTTCAACATCCAGCATCGCTGTCTTGCAACGGTGAATGTTCTTGCCGCTATAGAGGTTGCTCAGGAAATCGTAGACGGGACCAATATACTTGTACTTGTCGCGCATGATGACTGCTGCCTGTTCTTGTTCCTTGGATGCCGTCACCGTTTTTGTCGTTATTGGTCCGAGAATGTCGGACATTCCGGTGATCAGCGCCTATGAATTTGAGCTTAGAGAACAGGGTGGGAGAAATATGTGCAGTAATGCGCATTTCCGGATACACAAAGTAACGTACTGCAATACTTTGCAAACCAGATCGCGGTTTTATATCGGAGTGTCAGACAATAAATAATCGTCTATCAGAATGATGCGGCTTTGGCTCTTGTGGTGCCGAGGGTTCTGGAGATTTCGGCCGCAGGCCTGGCAGGGCCGTAGAAAAAGCCCTGAACCTGGTGGCAGCCCAGGCCTCGAAGGTATTCCAGTTGCTCGTCGGTCTCCACGCCTTCGGCAACAATCTCCAGTTTCAGCCCGTGAGCCATGGCGACGATGGCATTCACGATGCACGCGCCGTCCTCTCCACTGCGAATGGCTTTTACGAAAGACTGGTCGACCTTGAGGGTATGGATTGGGAGGCGGTGCAGGTAATTCAGTGACGAATAGCCGGTGCCAAAATCGTCAATCGCTATCCGGACACCCAGAGCCGCCAGTTCACGGAGTTTCTGGGAAATCTGCTCAAGATCGTTCATGATCACGTTTTCGGTGATTTCGATTTCCAGATTGCCGGCCGGGAAGTTGTGGGCCTTTACCTGCTGCATCAGGGTTTCCACAAAGCGCGGGTGTTCGACCTGGATGGGTGACAGGTTGACGGCCAGCCTGAGGTCGGCATGGCCAGCCCGGATCCAGCGGCCAACGTCCTGGCAGGCCTGATCCAGAACCCTTTCACTGAGCTGGCCGATCAATTTGGTCTCCTCCGCCAGGGGCAGGAAATCCCCGGGGTAGAGCAGTCCACGTTCGGGATGCTGCCAGCGGACCAGGGCTTCGAGACCGACGACCCGGTTGGTTGTGGAGCAAACCTGGGGTTGGTAGAAAACCCTCAGCTCGTCCCGTTCCAGAGCCAGTCGCAGATCCCGCTCCAGGTTGAGCCGGTTGGCAGTATCAATACTCATGCTGTCGGAATAGAAGCGGTAGCCGTCCTTGCCCTTGCCTTTGACGTGGTACATGGCAATGTCGGCATTCTGGATCAGCTGGTCCATGGATTCGCCGGCTTCCGGAAAGATGGCGATACCGATACTCACGCCCACGAATACCTCGTGATCACCCAACTGAAAAGGTGCCCTGAGGGCGTCAATCAGCTTCTTGGCGATTTGTCTGGCATCTTCGTGATTATGGATGGAGGGCAATAGCAAGGTGAATTCATCGCCACCGAAGCGGGACAGAGTATCGCCCTTGCGCAGACATTTCTCCAGACGGTGGGTTACCGCCTGCAACAGACGATCTCCCATGGCGTGGCCGAGGGTATCGTTGATGACCTTGAAGCGGTCCAGATCCAGGAACATCACTGCGAGTTTCTGGCCGCCGCGTTTGGCGTGGGTTATCGCAAGCTCAAGACGGTCCTTGAAAAGTGCACGGTTTGGCAGGCGGGTCAGCAAGTCGTGATAGGCCTGGAAATTGATGAACGCTTCGGCCTCCTTTCGCTCGGTGACATCGCGGGCAGTGCCGTAATAGCGCGCGCCATTGCCATTCCCGCCACCCTGGGTTGTTCCGGAATGGGGCCAGGTTTGCGGATCGATTGGAAAGGCCGTTATCTCGAAGTGTCGGGTTGCCCGGCGGCTTCCGCGGGTTTTAAGGCGAACCTCCAGGGTTCTGGGGTTGTCTGCGGTGATGTTGGGCCCCTTCAGAGCGAGGGTTCCCCGGGTCACGTCCCGGTCGTCGAGGATATGTCGGAAATGCTGACCACAGAGTTCTGCTGGCTGATATCCCAGCAGGCTCTCGACCTTGCTGTTTACAAAACAGAAGTGGCCGTCTTGATCGAGCATGAACACGATGTCGGGCGAACTGTTAACAATATATCGGTGCAGGGCCTCGGATTTTTCCAGCCGCATCTGGATATGTTCGTGGGCTTCAAGAAGTGATTTCTTCCCGATAACACTTTCGACGGTGGCCAACAGCTCTTCAGGATCGAAGGGTTTGCGGATGTAATCCAGGGCACCCCGACGCAGGGCCCGGCTCACGGCGCTGAAGGAGCTCTCGCCGCTAACCACAATCACTCCGCAATCCGGTTGCCTATTGGCGAGATGGGCCATAACATCGAAGCCGCTGACTTCTGGCATCCGCAGATCCAGCAGCGCCAGATCGAACGCTTCCTGGTCAATCAGGTCACAGGCTTTTCGACCCCCGTGGGCTTCCGCAACCTCGTACCCCCGGCTGCGCAACAGCGAAGCCAGTGTATTCAGCAGGCGGGGCTCGTCGTCCGCTACCAGTATCCGTGCCGTTAACCCGTGACTGAAAGGCTGATCAGTTTGTTCAGGTGCCATCGGTCTGTGTCCGTTGTTTCTGCGTCAGTCGGTCTCGTTCTTTTTATGGCTGGCCGCCGGGAACAGAATCCTGAAGGTGGTGCCCTCCTGCCCCGTCCGACAAGCTATGATGCCCTCCATGTCATCGACTAGCTGCTTCACAATACTCAGGCCCAAACCGCTGTGGCCTTCTCCCTTTGTGGTTTTCACTGGTGAAAACAGGGTGTCCCTGATCTCACCGGGTATTCCCCTGCCTGTATCTTTAACTTCCAGCTCCACCCAGGTGCGATGATTCTGCCACACCGGGGAAGATGTATGTATTTCAACTGTGCCACCATCATCCGGAAGGCTTTCCGCAGCGTTACGAACCAGGTTGATAACAACCTGGCGAATCCTGGTAGCGCCAGCCGTAACCCGTGTTGGTTCGCTACACAGGGATAATTTCAGGTTGCGGTTCGCAGAGCTGAACAGGCTATCTTCGAGGATACGGGCCAGACTTTCCAGTTCGGCATTGAGCTCAACCCCGTCGTCACCGTGTTGGCTGTTGTCAGTATGGCTCATCTGCAGCAAAAGGTTGCCGGCCCGGTCCAGTTCATCGCGGATCACGTCCAGCTCCTGCTGGACACCGGCATCTTCAAGCCTGCCGCGTAACTGGTAAATGTACTGTCTGATGATGGTCAGGGGATTACTGACCTCGTGCACCTGTTTGCGCAGCCGGTCGCGGGCTATTTCCTGATCCAGTCCTTCCGTTCCAGTGTCTGCAGCTGCTCCAGCAGCCGTTCGGTCTGCCAGCACGGAAGACAACTGGTGGGTAAAGATATCCGCCAGTTCAAGAGTTGTCGGCAGATGATCATTGTCGGTGCCCAGGGCGAATACGCCAGGGCAATTGTCACCACCCTTGACCGGCACGGCTAGCAGCGATGGTGTGTGTAACAGCGAGAGCAGCTGACGGTCCAGTACCGTGGGTGAGCGTTCGCCAAGACTAACTGGCAGGCCGGAAATGAAGGCTTCGGTAAGGACACTGCCACCGGGCTTGGCGGTTACTGCCAGTTCGGGGATGTCTCCAATGGTGCCGGACAGGAGCACGAGGTTGTCTCCTGTGTGTCCAAAGCAAAGTGCCGGTAAGCCCGTGATCAGGGTAAGACTGTTCACCGTTTCGGCGAGAATATCCTCGGTTTCACCGGTCAGGTCGGCAAGGTTGATGGCCTGGTTCGCCATGGCCTGACGCAGAATAGTCTGTTTGAGTTGCCTCGAGGCGCTTTCGCCACAGTAATCCTCATCCAGTGGGATTCCCATAGAAGCGGCCATGCCCGAGACTTCATGTCCGATACGGCGGTTGATCTCACGGGTCAGTTCTTCGTTCAGTCCGAATACCGTGCCGGCAGCTGCAATGCCGGCGGCGTCTGACAGGGCTAGCCGGGTGGCGAGGCTGATCAGCTTTACCAGATGCCCGGCATCTCTCAGTTCCGAGGGCAGTGCCTGCTGATAGCGCATGGCATCGGCGGCCATGGGCCCCAGCCCCCAGGAGGCCACGAGCTCGGCGGCGATGTCTGACTGGTGATCAAGATAGTGTTGCTTCGCCTCGGTGGCTGGCGTTTTAATAGCGATCAGTTCACCGATGTTGTGAAGCATGCCCAGCATGAAGGCTTCGTCTGGTTCCGGGTAGCGGGTGAGCGTGGCCAGGGCCCGGGCGGTCAGGGCGGTAGTGAGCGAGTGTCGCCAGAAGTCTCTGAGCTGCTGCCATTCGTCCCCGCCCAGTTCGAACAGCAGCTGTCGCAGGGCGGCGGTCAGTACCAGCGTGTGAAAACGGCGGGTGCCGAGTCTCAGGAGTGCCTGGTCAACGGATCTAATCGGGGTAGAGGGCCCGTACAGGGCGGAATTGGCCAGTGCCAGTATGCGAGCGACCAGCGCCGTATCGGCAGAGACAATCTCGCTGATCTTTCGGTAGCTCTCGTCCTGATGGCAAGCATCGAGCGCCCGCAAGGTCACCTCCGGGAGACTCGGTAGCTGTAAATCAGGCGCAATGTGCATAGGCTTACCTGCCGTGCGGCGAAAAATCAGTATCTGACGGAGCGTTCATTCTTATTGTCCGAAAAGAGCTTAGACAATAATCCGTCGTTATTAAATACTTATTGCTCTTTTTTTAAGCAATATATTATCTGATTCGTGATATGTGTAGAATTTTTACAGGTTAAACTATCCGAAACCGAAAAATCAGGGACCTAGATTACCGGTGATGAACGCCAGAGAACCTGTTAAGCACAATCCGAACCAACCTCGCACCATCGCCATTACCGGCGGCAAAGGTGGGGTGGGTAAGACCTCGGTTGCCCTGAATCTTGCGCTTACCCTGGCAAGGCAGGATAACCGGGTTTTGTTGCTGGATGGCGACACCGATCTGGCCAATGTCAGCATCATGGTGGGCCTGTATCCGCGAAAAACCCTTGCCAATGTGATGGCCGGAGAGTGTCGTCTGGAGGACATTATCCTCGAGACCGATTACGGACTGCACATTGTGCCGGGGGCATCTGGCGTCCAGGAATGTATGGACATGGGGCCGACTGAAAGCCTCCGTATACTGCGGGCGCTTTATAACCTGGAAAGCCGCTACGATTACGTCATCACCGATACTGCTGCCGGCTTGCAGGCCGCCGGGCTGCATATGATTGCTGCAACAGAGTTGGCGTGCATGGTCGTGACCCCGGATCCGGCCTCTCTTACCGACGCCTTTTCGCTGATCAAGGTTCTGCGGCGCAGGGGGTACAACCGGATACCCAGTATTCTGGTGAATATGGCCCAGGGTGCCAGCCAGGCGCGATCTGTGTTCCAGCGCCTGGATGCCGCTGCCCAGCGCCACCTGGGAATCTCGCTCCATTACATGGGTGGGATCTGGCGGGACGAAACCCTTCGCCAGTCGGTTCTCAACCAGAAGCCCGTTGCGCTTCTGCCCGTGTCGGACCCCTCATGCCGCCAGTTTCATACCCTTGCGGACATGCTGGATGTGCGGCTGTCCCAGTTACCCAGGCGCAAGGCCGGTATTGCGGCATACTGGCACAAAGTGTCGAAAAGAGAGTCCGCGAACCCACCCAAAGGGTTGAGCAAGCCAGAGCCCCAGGCTGAGAGTGAGGCGCCGGCGATCAAAGAGCGTTGCCTGGAGGCCGTTGGTGAAATTGAGGCAGTGTTCAGTCAGGCGCCGGTGGACCCGATGCTGCGTTATGAAGCATTCACCCGGCTTTTTGCACTGCTGGGGAGCACGCTGGACAGTGATGCCATCGAGATTATCCAGACCGGTTTGGGGTCGTTCCAGTGGGAGAGCCTCAGCCCCGAACGCAAGCATCATCTGGCCATCCACCTTCGTGAGCTGGCGGACCAGATTTCGCCTCCCGCGCGCCAGCCGGAACCCCCTGAACCGACCCACCCGGTGCTCCGCGAGCCTTTTTACGATCGCATCAGCTTTGGCGAGCAGGATCGCCTGGTGCGGGTGTTGAAGGAGCAGCCGGCAGATATCTCCCTGGATCAGCTTCTGCGGTCTCTCTCGGGCAATGATCCGGGTCGCTCCTGATAGGCAGAAAAACCTACCCTCTTTTCCGTCATTTTATTAGCACTTTTTGTAGCGTAACTTTGCTGTGTGTCACCGCTCTGTCACCAAAGTTGTGCAAGGATTAAGCATAAATTTGAATCGTGGCCCGCAATATGCAGTGGATCTGTTGTACCTGATTCGCAAATTTTCCCTTTGTTGGCAGGTGTGCGCCGACAACGAATTGAAATGAGAAGGAGTTCTCCCATGGCAACACAGCAGCTGAATCCCGAAGCGTCTTCAAAAGTACTTGAGCGGCTCCGGGGCAAGCATGTTCTGATTACTGGTACCACCGGGTTTCTCGGCAAAGTGGTTCTGGAAAAGCTTATTCGCGCCGTCCCCGATATTGGCGGCATTCACCTGCTGATCCGTGGTAATAAACGCCATCCCAATGCCCGGGACCGTTTTTTCGATGAGATCGCCACCTCATCTGTCTTTGATCGGCTTCGTCAGGATGACAACGAGGCTTTCGAAACCTTCATCGACGAGCGTGTGCACTGCGTTACCGGGGAAGTAACCGAGCCATTGTTTGGCCTGTCCGCAGACCGTTTCCGTAAGCTGGCTGGTGGCATTGATGTGGTCATCAATTCCGCGGCCAGTGTGAATTTCCGTGAAGAGCTTGATAAAGCGCTTGCGATCAATACACAGTGCCTGGAAAACGTCGCCGAGCTTGCCCGACAGAACAAGTCCCTGGCGGTACTTCAGGTTTCCACCTGTTATGTGAACGGCATGAATTCCGGACAGATCACAGAAACGGTAATCAAGCCGGCGGGAGAATCCATTCCCCGCAGTACGGAGGGCTATTACGAGATCGAAGAGCTGGTTCGCCTGCTGGAGGACAAGATTGCGGACGTACGCTCGCGCTACTCCGGCAAAATGCTGGAAAAGAAGCTGGTAGACCTGGGCATTCGTGAAGCCAATCACTACGGTTGGAGCGATACCTACACCTTTACCAAATGGCTCGGTGAGCAACTTCTGCTGAAGGCCCTGTCAGGGCGCGCGCTGACAATCGTGCGCCCATCAATTATTGAAAGTGCACTCGAAGAGCCCGCGCCGGGCTGGATTGAGGGTGTAAAAGTGGCAGACGCCATTATCCTTGCCTACGCCCGTGAGAAGGTCACGTTATTCCCCGGCAAACGCACTGGTGTTATCGACGTTATCCCTGTGGATCTGGTGGCCAACGCCATCATCCTGGCGGCTGCCGAAGCCGTTGCTGATGCACCTCGTCACCGGATTTACCAGTGCTGTAGTGGCAGCTCCAACCCGGTTTCCCTGGGACAGTTCATTGATCACCTTATGGCGGAGTCCAAAGCCAATTTCGCCGAATATGATCAGCTGTTCTACCGTCAGCCGACCAAACCCTTTATTGCGGTTAACCGCCGGTTGTTCGATGCCGTTGTCGGCGGGGTTCGCATTCCCCTGAGCATTACCGGGAAGGTTTTGCGTATGCTGGGCCAGAATCGCGAGTTGAAAGTGCTCCGGAATCTGGACACGACCCGTTCGCTGGCCACCATCTTTGGTTTCTACACCGCTCCGGACTACATCTTCCGGAATGACGATCTGCTGGCCCTGGCATCGAGGATGGGCGAGCTGGACAAGGTTCTGTTTCCGGTGGACGCACGGCAGATTGACTGGTCGGTTTACCTGCGCAAGATCCACCTGGCGGGCCTTAATCGCTACGCCCTCAAGGAGCGTAAGGTTTATAGCCTCCGCTCTGCCAAGGCTCGCAAAAAGGCAGCGTGAATCCAGAGCCCGGTCGCCAAGACCGGGCTTTTTTCTGCCCGGCCGTTGCTCTTCCCGGTTTGCCATCGGCTCCAATCGAACTATCCTTTAGAAAGCTTCTCGTTCGGCGCAATTTACCGTTGTTTTCTTGCGGGTTACCGACCTTTTTGGGCTAAAAGTTCAGGCGGATTAGGACGTTAGTCTAATTCATTGTGTAGTGGCTAGCATGGTGAACTACCACTATCCGTCTACAGGGCCGGAGAGGTCCCAACGTCTGAATTCCAAAACCGACAATGACAACAGACTCCGACTAAAGGGGGAGCACAATGACTGGTAAACAGGTATATCCGGTAAGCCCGGAAGTGGCCAAACAGGCCCTTCTGAACCGGGAACAGTATGAAAAAATGTATCGTCAGTCAGTTGAAGACCCGGATACCTTCTGGGGTGAGCACGGCAAGCGCCTTGAGTGGATCAAGCCCTACACCAAGGTTAAAAACACGACCTACGATTACAACAACCTGTCCATCAAATGGTTCGAAGATGGCCAGTTGAATGCCTCTGCCAACTGCCTGGACCGTCACCTGGAGAAGCGTGGCGACCAGACCGCCATCATTTTTGAAGGTGATGACCCTGCCGATTCGCGTAACGTGACCTATCGCGAACTGCACGAAGAAACCAGCAAATTCGCCAACGTCCTGAAAGGGCTGGGCGTGAAAAAGGGTGATGTTGTTACGATCTACATGCCGATGATTGTCGAGACAGCCGTCGCCATGCTGGCTTGTGCTCGTATCGGCGCGATTCACTCTGTGGTTTTCGGTGGTTTCTCTCCGGAAGCCCTGGGCGCGCGCATCGTTAACGGCAAGTCCCGCTTTGTGGTGACCGCGGATGAAGGTGTTCGTGGTGGCCGCAAGATCCCGTTGAAAAAGAACGTGGATGCCGCCCTCAAGAACGAAGACACCGCCAATGTCGAAAAAGTGGTGGTAGTGACCCGTACCGGCAATTCCGAAGTGCCCTGGAATGACGCCCGTGACGAGCGTTACGAGGATCTGATGAAGGCTGCATCTGCAGACTGCCCACCAGAGCCCATGAACGCCGAAGATCCGCTGTTCATGCTGTACACCTCTGGCTCCACAGGCGCACCGAAGGGTGTGCTTCACACGACCGGCGGTTACATGGTCTATGCCTCCATGACCCACGAGTACGTGTTCGATTACCACCCGGGTGACGTGTACTGGTGTACGGCTGATTTTGGCTGGGTGACCGGCCATAGTTACATCCTGTATGGCCCGCTGGCCAACGGTGCCATCACCGTTCTGTTCGAAGGTGTGCCTAACTATCCTGACAGCTCGCGTATGGGACAGGTGGTCGACAAACACAAGGTAAACATCCTTTATACCGCGCCGACCGCAATCCGTGCCCTGATGGCGGAAGGTGAGTCCTGCATGAGCGGCACCACCCGCGAAAGCCTGAAACTGCTGGGCTCGGTGGGCGAGCCGATCAACCCGGAAGCCTGGGAGTGGTACCACCGGGTTATCGGCAACAGCAAGTGCCCCATCGTGGATACCTGGTGGCAGACCGAGACCGGCGGCATCCTGATCTCTCCGCTGCCGGGCGCCATTGATCTGAAACCGGGTTCCGCAACCGTTCCGTTCTTCGGTGTCCAGCCGGCATTGGTGGACAATGACGGCAATATCCTTGAGGGCAAGACCGAGGGTAACCTGGTTATCCTGGACAGCTGGCCGGGCCAGATGCGCACAATCTTTGGCGATCATGAGCGCTTTGCCCAGACCTATTTCAGCACCTATAAGGGCATGTACTTTACCGGTGATGGTGCCCGTCGTGATGAGGACGGCTACTACTGGATCACCGGCCGCGTCGATGACGTTCTGAACGTGTCCGGTCACCGTCTGGGTACCGCGGAAGTTGAAAGCGCGCTCGTTGCCCATGATAAAGTCGCCGAAGCGGCGGTTGTTGGCTATCCCCATGAAATCAAAGGGCAGGGCATCTACGTCTACGTTACCCTGGTTCATGGCGAGGAGCCCTCTGACGAGCTGAAGAAGGAACTGGTGCAGTGGGTACGCAAGGAAATCGGTCCGATTGCCTCGCCGGATGTGATCCAGTGGGCGCCTGGACTGCCCAAAACCCGTTCTGGCAAGATTATGCGCCGGATTTTGCGTAAGATTGCGTCTAACGAGCACGACCAGTTGGGTGATACGTCTACGCTGGCAGACCCGGGTGTAGTCGATGACCTGATCAGCGGTCGTGCGAACCAGTAACGCCTGTGTGTTACCAGGCCACGTACCTGTAAGGAATCTGTTGAATGGCACAAACAATTATCGTCGCTGATGATCACCCGCTGTTTCGCGCAGCATTGAAGCAGGCGGTCAGTCAGGCGGTGCCCGATGCCGAGACGGTGGAAGTCGACAGCATCAAGGCACTACAGGCGGCGGTAGAGTCGCACCCGGATGCGGATCTGGTTCTGCTGGATCTCAACATGCCGGGTGCCCACGGCTTCTCCGGGCTCGTGTTCATGCGCGGGCAGTACCCGGGGCTGCCTGTGGTGGTTGTGTCAGGATCTGAGGAATTGCAGGTGATGCGTCGCTCGATTGACTACGGTGCTTCCGGCTTTATTCCGAAGTCGGCGCCGCTGCCCACCATCACTGAGGCGATTCAGGCTGTTCTGGAAGGGGATGTCTGGTTGCCGGAGGGGGTGGCTGACAAGATCGAGCGGATGCATTCGGATGCCACCGACTTTTCCGAGAAGCTGGCGTCGCTCACGCCGCAACAGTTCCGGGTGCTGGGAATGCTGGCCGAGGGGCTTCTGAACAAACAGATAGCTTATGATCTGGACGTGTCGGAGGCCACCATCAAAGCGCATATCACGGCGGTGTTCCGGAAGCTCGGGGTGCGGAACCGCACCCAGGCGGTGATTGCGATCCAGCAGATGGAGATCGATCCTTCGGATCAGTCGTTGTCTGGTAGCTGATTTGGTTTTACTAGTTTGAATGAATAATGAGCGGGAGCCTGAGGGCTCCCGTTTTTTTTGGTTTGGATCAGGCTCTTTTGTGTGGTGTTTGTGCAGGATGGGAAGGGCCTCCGCAGGACCGCTACGAGCACATCCATGTGCGCTTGGCTTTGGCCATCCGTGGCCAAAGACATCCTGCGGAGGCCCTTCCCACCCTGCACTTAAACTTTTCAGAACGACTTCTCGGCTGTTAAAAAACAATACAGGTGTTCCATTTTTTATCTCTTCCTCGGCTTAATTCAGTTCCGGTGTTGTCATATCAATCTTTGTTAGTTAAATTCGGCGCACACGTGTACTCTGAAGCATTCAGAGATTGATGAATTCCTACCGATAGATCAAAGGTGACAAATGAACGCTGCCGTACAACCCGATGCGTTGGGCCAGACCGCTTTTGGCAAGCCGGACGAGCGGGAACTCAGGGATAGAATGAAAAAGGAACTGCCGGCGGATACGTTCAAGCCGCAAACCTGGCGGGTGGTCTGGTTCCTGCCATTGCAGCTGATCATATGGGGCGGAATAGCGGCCATTCTGCTGGCGGGGCTGCCCTGGTATGCCAATCTGGGGCTTGGTCTTCTGGTAGGGCATACGATAGGTTGCCAGGCGTTGCTGGCCCATGAGGTGTTGCACGGGGCGCTGGGAATGAGCCGGCGTTGGCAGAACTTTTTTGGGTGGCTGGGGTTCGGGCCGTTGATTGTGCCACCCGAGTTCTGGCGCCGTTGGCATAATGTGGTTCATCACGGTAACACAAATGCTGGCGATGCAGACCCGGACAGCTTTGGTACCCTGCGTCGCTATAAGGCGGACCCTAAACAGAAGAAGTTCACCAAGTTGGCGCCAGGCTCGGGTACCTGGTACAGCTACCTGTTCCTGACCTATTCCTTCACTTTTCACGCCCAGCTGGTGCTCTGGTTTCAGGCGAAGCGTCGCAAGCAGTTCAAGGGATTTGACCGTCGCACGGCGATTCGTCAGTCCTGCGCCTGTATCGCTGTGTGGGTGTTGCTGGCAGTTGTGTCCGGACCGCTGGCAGTATTTACGGTGTTGATCCCGTTCATGGCTGCCAATGCTTTGGGGCAGGGCTATATTCTCACCAATCACTTCCTGCGCCCACAGACCGAAACCAATAACCCCCTCGACAACTCCATGAGCCTGCGCAGCCATCCGTTGCTGGACCGGTTGCATTTTCGGTTCAGTTATCACGTGGAGCACCACTTCTTCCCGAAAATGGGACACAACATGGCGCCGCGGGTGCGTCGGTGGCTGGAGGAGAATCATGGGGAGCGGTATGTGGCCATGCCACATGGTACGGCGCTCAAGCTGTTGTACAGCACGCCCCGGGTATACAAGTCACCGACGGAGCTGGTGGATCCGAATAATCCGGAGCGTGTGTTTGATTTGTTGCCGTTGCAGCGGCGGTATTCCGCACGTAATCGGGTGTAGGCGAGGTTTGTCGGATTACGCCTTTGGCTAATCCGACCTACAGTTGAAGATGGCTCCGGGCTCAGCTACAAGCTAGCTACTTGCTGCCAGCGTACCCCAGTTCCTTATCCACCAGGTTGAACAACTCCTCGCCTTTGTGCCAGCGGTCGAAGTTCTCCAGGAACTGGTCGGTCAGGGCTCGCTTCCAGCCGATGAAGTCGCCGGCCATGTGGGCGGTCATGGTGACGTTCTCCATGTCCCAGAGTGGGTGATCTTCTGCCAGCGGTTCCTCTTCGAAGACATCGAGTCCGGCGCCGGCAATCTCGCCATTTTTGAGGGCTGTGATCAGATCATTGGTTTTGACGATCGGGCCGCGTCCAATGTTGATCAGGCGGGCGGAGTTTTTCATGGCCTTGAAGGCTTTCTCGTCAAACAGGCCTTCGGTCTGGGGCGTCAGAGGTGCCGCAATCACCACGAAGTCCGCGTGACCCAACTGCTCATAAATATCGTCGTTGCCGTGCACCGCTACAAAATCCGGATCCTCTTTTCTCGGTTTGCGGGCAATGCCGTGTGCCTTTAATCCGGCAGCGCCGACCAGGCGACCAATCTGGCGGCCAATAGAGCCGGCACCGACAACCAGAACCTGCTTGCCCTCAGCCCGTTCCGTATCCCGATGTTTCCACTGGTGCTTCATCTGCAGCCGGATGGAGTTAGGGAAATCCTTGGCGAACATCAGGATGGTGCAGAGCACATACTCGGCAATGGTGCGGTCGAAAATGCCCCGGGCATTGGTCACGGTGACATCACCCTTGATCAAGTCCGGGAACATCAGCGCATCGACGCCAGCACTGGTAGCGTGGATCCATTTCAGCTTGTCTGCCGTGTGCCAGGCGGCCGCCAGGGCCTCTGTGCGAAAGTCCGTCACCATCATGATGTCGGTGCCGGGCAGGGTGTCGCGAAGGGTTGGCTCGTCACAGGCAAAGCGCACATCCGCGCGGGCCCTGACTGCGTCCATCCCCGGCGGTTCCTGTTCCCCTGGCGCGGTGAGAACGGTAACAACAGGTTTGCTGTGCTGAGTCATTGAGCCTCCGCTTTTGTGATGAATGACTATGTGTGACTGACGATCGCCCATGAGGGTATTTACAGTCTGGTCGGCAGGTACTGTCGGGTCAACTTGCGTGGCAACAGATTTTGCTCTGACGGCGGTGATGGCGGTACTTTCACGTACATCATCTTTATGACGTTTTGTCTTGTAGAGGCCTTTCATACTGACTAACCTGCAGGAGTAGATTCTATTTGCCCCTTTGCAGGAGGTGTTTATGGCAGAAGCCGCCAACAAAGAAACCGGCCAGACCAAACCGCGTAGAGTGAAGTACCGGAAAACCAAGGCCAGTTGGAACCCTGCCATGCAGGCGATCCCGGTGCCGGGCATCCGGCGCATGGTGAATATGGCGGCCACCATGAAGGATGTCATTCATCTTTCCATCGGTCAGCCGGATCTGCCGACCCCCAAGCACGTAATCGATGCCTACATCGATGCGCTCAATGCGGGGCAGACCGGCTACACCATGGATGCCGGTCTGCCGGAACTGCTGGTGGCCCTGCGTGACTACTACGGCAAGCGTTACAACCGCAAGCTGACCCGGGATAACATCCTGATTACCAGTGGTGCCACAGAGGCCATGTACCTGGCGATTTCCGCTACCTCTGCGCCAGGTCGGCAGTTTATCGTGACGGATCCGTCATTCCTGCTCTATGCACCACTGATCCGAATGAACGGTGGTGAGGTGAAATTTGTCCAGACCCGGGCGGAAAACAACCACCAGTTGGACCCGGATGAGGTTATCCGGGCCATGGGGCCCCGTACCTTCGCGCTGATCCTGAACAACCCCAACAATCCGACCGGGGCGGTTTACCCGCGCAGTACCGTTGAAACCATCCTTGAAGAGTGCGCCTACCGGGGCATCCAGGTTTATGCGGACGAAGTTTACGATCACCTGATCTTCGACGATGACGACTTCGCCAGCGTGCTGAACTGCTCGATGGACCTGGACAACATCATGTGCATCAGCAGCTTCTCGAAGACGTATAGCATGGCGGGGCTGCGTGTAGGCTGGGTAATTTCCAGCCAGGCGGCGATCAAGTCGCTGCGGCGCTACCACATGTTCACCACGTCGGTGGCCAACACGCCCTCCCAGTTTGCCGGTGTGGCCGCTCTGACGGGGGACCAGCAGTGCGTTCGCGATATGGTCGATATCTATCGTGAGCGTCGGGACAAGGTGGTTGAGCTGGTTGACCAGACGCCCTACATGACTGGCTACAAGCCTGGTGGTGCCTTTTTTGCGTTTCCCGACCTGCCGCCCCATGTAGATGGCTCGGATCTGGCCCTGCGGATGCTGAAAGAAACGGGCGTCTGTATGGTGCCCGGTGATGCCTTCGGCGAAGGGTGTACCAACGCCGTCAGGATCAGTTTTTCCACAACCTGCGAGAAACTGGAAGAGGCGTTTGATCGCGTCATCCCGTGGATGGCCAAACAACAGTTCTGAGGTGATGCCATGTCAGCCCTGGACTCGGTATTGATTCAGTGCCCGTACTGCTGGGAGACGCTGGATATCAGCGTCGACCCTTCAGTGCCGGAACAGGAGTATGTCGAGGATTGCCAGGTCTGTTGCAGGCCCATCCTGTTGCACGTGGTTTTTGATGACAATCTGACGCCTCAAGTGGAGGCCCGGGCTGAAAATGAATAGAACGCCGCTGTATCTCTTTCGGGCGCTACTGGTTTTGATGCTGGTGCTCGCCAGCGGCTGTGCCAGTCTGTCGCCCTATTCGATTTCTGAAGGTGAGTTGGAGAGACATCTCCAGGATGTGGTGCGTGAATTTGATCGCAACCAGTTGAACAGCGGTTCTCCGCTGAGTCTGAGTCTCGATGATGCAGACATTACCCTCGGGCCCGATGGCCGGGACGTGGCAGTAATCGATGTGAGGGGGCAGGTTGCCCTGAATGCGTTGATGACAAAGCTGCCCGTAGATATTGCCTTGAAGGTTGAGGGTGCGCCGGTTTACGACAGTGCTGAAAAAGCCATTTTCATACGACGGTTGCAGCTTCTGGAGAGCAGTATCGACTCCCCCTTCTTCAAAGGAGATCTGAAGCCTGTAACCGATACGGTGATGCGGCTCGTGGCCCAGATGCTGGAGACCATGCCGGTGTACCGGCTGGACGAAACCGACTTCGCCCAGCGTATGTTCGGTATGATGCCTGTGGATGTGCGCGTGGCACCTGGCCGACTTGAATTCGTCATGGCCGACCAGTAGCCCTGATTTACTGAGATAGCCTCTCGCAGATCGCAGAGCCGATTTCGTGGGTGCCTCGCCGGCTACCGGAATTTTCGGCCAGATCGGCAGCCACTGCATCGAACAGTTCTTTGCCCGCGGCGGCAATGGCGGGATCTTTGCGCCCCAGCCATTCGAGCATGCGGGCGGCGGTGAATAGCATGGCGGTGGGGTCCGCCAGGCCCTGTCCGGCGATGTCCGGCGCGCTGCCGTGGGTGGGTTCGAACATGGAAGGCATATCCGGATCGGTGGGGTTCAGGTTGCAGGAAGGCGCAACCCCCATGCCGCCTGACAGCACCGCGGCCAGGTCCGTCAGGATGTCGCCCTGCAGGTTACTGGCCACCACCACGTCGAATGCCCAGGGGCTTTGCACGAACTTCATGCAGGCGGCGTCCACTAGTTCATGGTGCGTGGCCACATCCGGGTACTCCTTGCTGATTTCTTCAAAGGCCTCGGTGTACATATCGCCCCAGTAGCGCAGGGCATTGCGCTTGGTTACCAGGCACACCTGGCTTTCGCAGGTTCGGCCATCGAGTGTCCGGAATGTTCGCGTCCGGCCTTCCTTTACCCGATCTGCCGCGCGGTTTCGGGCCTGTTCAAATCCGTAACGTATGATCCGGTCAGTTGCCTTCCGTGTGAACACCTCCATCTGGGTGGCTACCTCGTCTGGCGTGCCCTTGCGTAATCGACCACCCTGGCTGACGTACTCACCCTCCGAGTTTTCCCGAATCACCAGCATGTCGATGTCCTTGGCGCGCTCATCCGCCAGGTATTGGCGGGCACCGGGAAGAAGCCGGGCCGGGCGCTCGCAGACCCACTGGTCGAACCCTTTGCGCATGTCCAGCAGTGGCGCCAGGGAAATGCTGTCCGGTAGCAGGTAGCGGTCCGGGTCGTCCACAGGGCCGGGATCCCCGAGGGCGCCCAACAGAATGGCATCGTACTTCTGTAACTGCGCCAGGGCATCCGCCGGCATGGACTCTCCATGCTCTTCGTGCCAGGCGTGGGAGGGCCAGGGGAAACGCGTCCACTCGATGTCCAGGCCGTGTTTGGCGCGCAGGGTTTCCAGGCAGCGCACAGCCTCGGCCACCACTTCGGGGCCTATGCCGTCGCCCGGGGTTACAGCGATGCGGGTAGATTGGGCCATTCGGGAAACTCCTTTTGTGGACAGACACGTATAAGCGACAAACCCCAGTTTAGTCATGTAAACGGGGGATGCCACCGTTTGACATGCTTTAACCATAAAGTGGTTTTACCGGGGAGGGGTTCGAAGCTATATTGGATTGAAAATACGTCTTATTGACAGTGTAAAACCGCCAGAAGTGAAGTCAGGAGTTGAAGTGAACCAGCCCGCCGTACTTTTTGATGAGTCTCATTGTGAGCAATGCGCCTGTGGGGAAGGGTTGGATTTTTCCTTTACCTTTGCGTTCCAGCCCATCGTTGACGCTCTTAACCGATCCGTCTACGCCTATGAAGCCCTGGTAAGGGGGACCGACGGTGAGGGCGCCATGAGCGTTCTTTCGAAGGTGAATGAGCGCAATCGCTATGCATTTGATCAGGTCTGTCGGGTCAAGGCGGTCAAGCTTGCGGCCCGGCTGAAAATGGAGCCAATGCTCAGCATTAACTTCATGCCCAATGCAGTGTACCGAGCCGAGTACTGTATTCGGACAACCCTTGCAGCGGCCAAGACCTACAATTTCGATACTCGTAAAATTATCTTCGAGCTGACCGAGGATGAGGCGCTGACTTCAACCTCTGTTGATCACCTTGTGTCCATCATCGAGGCCTATCAGGAAATGGGGTTCAGTACGGCTATTGATGACTTCGGCGCTGGCTTCTCCCGTTACAACATCATGATGGCAAGTCCGCCCAATCTTCTTAAACTGGACATGGCACTGGTTCGTAATATTCATACCGAGCCGAACAAGCAGGCGGTGGTGGCCGGGATTATCACGATGATGAAACAACTGGGCGGTGAGATTATTGCCGAGGGCGTCGAAACCGAGGAGGAATATTTCTGGTTGCGGTCTCAGGGAATTAATCTCTACCAGGGCTATCTGTTTGCCAAACCGGGGTTTGAATGCCTTCCGGAGCCCGAGTTTCCGGCCTGATCGGCCTCTAAACTGACAGGAACAACACCTTGCTATACCGAATGATCACCATTGTCGGCGGACTCGTTTTTGTCATCATCCTGTTCGCCCTGATCTGGTTTTTCTGCAAGAAATTTCTGGAGCACCACGGCGTTACTGACCAGGTAAAAGACCGCGCCATGGTTCTGGCTACCTGGACCTTTGCCGGGATCAGCGTTGGGCTGGTTTTCGCGGTGGTTGGCGCGTTTGTCCTGGGTCCCTGGGCGTTCTACCGAACCCTGCGGGGCCACGGTGTGGAAATCTCCGATGGCGCCGCTGTCTGGTGGGGGCTTGCTATAGTCTTGGCCTCCCTGGGCATCACGGCTATCGGATTTTTCGGTTTCCTGATGCTTGTCGGCGCTTACTGATTCTCAGCTGATCGCCTTCAATTGCTCCCGGAACCAGATCAGCGCCGGTTCTCGCTCGTAAGCCTTGTGCCAATAAAGGTGAACGTCGATGGATGGCAGGTCTGCTGGCGGATCCATGATCCGGATATTGGCCCGCTGGGCAATGATGCGGGCGTAGGCTTCGGGCATGGTCAGCAACAGATCGGTGTCCTCCACCACTCTGCAAGCGGCGTAGTAATGCTGGCACCTTAGGCGGATGCTGCGCTGGACCCCCAGCCTCGATAGCTCGAAATCCTCAATCCCGGGCCCCTCGGTACGTGAAGACACCAGCACGTGTTTTGCGGACAAGTACCCTTCCATGTCCAGGGCCCCTTCTGCTAGTGGGTGACCCTCCCGTGCCAGAACCACGAGCCGGTCGCGCCGCAGCAGTTCGTGGGAGGTCTGATTGCTCACGGGCAATAGCACATCCACGGCAAAATCCAGTTTGCCCGCCGCCAGTTGCGTCTCCATATCACGCCGCGCAATCCGCTGACTGACGATCTCCAGTTCCGGGTAGGCGTCCAGTCGTGCCATCAAGCGGGGCAGGAAGGTGGATTCCAGGATGTCTCGCAACCCGAGTGAATAGGTTTTGCGCTGGGTGGCCGGGTCAAAGGCATGAAACTGGTTTACCGCACCCTGGATCTGGGTGAGCCCCGGTCGCATGGACTCGAGGAAGCGCCGGGCCAGGGGCGTTGGCACCATCTGGTTGCCCTGGCGGGTAAACAGCGGATCATCAAAGTGGTCCCGAAGCCGGGACAGCGAGTGACTGACCGCTGGTTGGGTCAGATGCAGTGCCCTGGCCGCGCGGGTCAGGCTTCCTTCCCGGTAGATGGTGTCGAAGACGTGCAGCAGGTTCAGGTCCAAGCGATTGAGGGCCATGAGCGGGTCCGTTCTTTGGAAATTTTGAATAAGTATGGTTAATAATAAACGATAAGAATAATTCAGTCGCGTAATAGTTAAGTCATCCCTAGACTGGTCTCAACGTGATTATTCCGTGCACGCCACCGTGCAACCGTTAGCGAGGAGACGGCGATGGATTTCAATATTTCCGAGAAAGGACAGGATTATCTCAGCCGCGTGAAGCAGTTCATGAAGGATGAGATTTTTCCTATTGAAGAGCAGTACCACAAGGAGCTTGCCTCCCTGGATAACCGCTGGGTTGTGCTGCCGATCATTCGGGAGCTGAAGGAAAAAGCCAGGGCCCAGGGCCTCTGGAACATGTTCTTCCCGGACGAAAAATACGGCTGCGGCCTGCTGAACTCAGACTATGCCCTGATTGCCGAGGAAACCGGGCGCAGCTTTATTGCGCCGGAGATCTTCAACTGCAACGCGCCGGACACCGGGAATATGGAAGTATTGATCCATTACGGCTCCGAAGAGCAGAAAGCCGAGTGGCTGCCGCGCCTGCTCAGCGGTGAGATCCGCTCCGCCTTCTGCATGACCGAGCCGGCGGTTGCCTCTTCCGATGCCACCAATATGGAGGCGACTGCCGTTGTTGATGGCGACGAAGTGGTTCTGAACGGCCGCAAGTGGTGGAGCACCGGTATCGGACACCCGGACTGCAAGGTTGCCATCTTCATGGGACTTACCGATCCGGACGCCCACAAGCATCGCCGTCATTCCATGGTGCTGGTGCCGCTGGACACCCCGGGCGTCAAGATCGAGCGTATGCTGCCGGTATTCGGCGAATACGACGAGCCCTACGGCCACGGCGAGGTGCTGTTCGACAACGTCCGGTTGCCCAAAAGCGCCTTCATCGCCGGCCCGGGCCGCGGTTTCGAGATTGCCCAGGGCCGTCTGGGGCCAGGCCGCGTGCACCACTGCATGCGGGCCATCGGTGCGGCGGAGCGTACACTGGAGATTCTGATCAAGCGTGCCACCACTCGTGAGGCCTTCGGGCGGCCGATCGCCAAGCTGGGCGGTAATCCGGATATCATTGCCAATGCCCGCATGGCCATTGAGCAGGCTCGTCTGCTGACCCTCAAATGCGCCTGGGCATTGGATACCAAGGGCATCATGGGGGCACTTCAGGAAGTCTCCATGATCAAGGCGGTGATTCCGTCCATGCTGCAAACCATTGTGGATCAGGCCATTCAGATTCACGGTGGTGCCGGGGTCAGCGACGACGATTTCCCGCTGACGCAGCTGTTTGCCTATGCCCGTGTTTTACGCCTGGCGGATGGCCCGGATGAGGTGCATCGGGCTATGGTGGCTCGTCTTGAATTGCGAAAGTACAAGAACTGATAGCTCGGTGGCGGAGCGGGCGGGGCTGGCCTTCTGAAACACGCTGTGGATACGTCCATGTACGCTTGGCTACGCCATCCATGGCTCCGCACAGTTTCAGAAGGCAAGCCCCGCCCACTCTCGTATACCTGTGAGTTAAGCTGACTAAAAATCCGATACAACGGGAATCACCATGACACAAAGAGTATTCATCACGGGCGGCGCAAGCGGACTTGGCCGCGCCATAGCACTGCGTTATGCCAAAGAAGGCGCCAAAGTTTGCATCGGCGACATTAACCCGGAGCAGGGTGTTGGCGTCGAGAAAGAGATTAATGCCGCCGGAGGCGAGGGCTACTTCGTCGAGTGCGATGTTCGCCGGCTCACGGATTTCGAAAAGGTCCGCGATGATCTGGTGAAGAAATGGGGTGGCGTTGATGTGGTGGTGAACAACGCTGGCGTCGCCTCTGCCGGTTCCATTGAAGATACCACCATGGCGGATTGGGAGTGGATTCTCGATATTAACGTGCTGGGTGTGGTTCGTGGTTGCAAAGCGTTCACGCCGCAGTTCAAGCAGCAGGGCTCCGGGGCGTTTGTGAATGTGGCTTCCATGGCCGGGCTGATGCTGGCGCCGTTAATGGATAGCTACAATGTGACCAAGGCCGGGGTGATTGCCCTGTCTGAAACCCTGAGCCAGGAGCTTCGGGATGCCGGTATTCATGTGAGCTGCGTGTGCCCGGCGTTTTTCCAGACCAATCTGACCAGCAGCATGCGTTCGGACATTCCCGGCATTCAGCAGAATGTGAACAAGCTGATGAAGCGCTCCACGGTAACCGCCGAGGATGTGGCCGAGGATATTTTCCGGTCGGTGGAGAACAAGAGTTTCTGGGTACTACCCCATGCCAAGGAGCGCCGCATGTGGATGCTCAAACGCCATGCGCCCAAGGCTTTCGACTGGCTGATGCATCAGGAAAGCAAGCGCTGGATGAACAAGATGGGTGGCAGCAAGGCCTGAGTGCGCTGTCCCAAACTGTCTTAAACTTAAGATTCAAAAGGAGAGTCCTGAATGACCCAGATCGACGAGGCCGTGGACATCCGGGAAGGCGAGGAACTGGACATCGGCGCCGTAGACCGGTTCATGAAAGCGGCGATCCCGGATCTGCAAGGCGAGCCAGAGATTCGTCAATACCCGGGTGGCGCCTCAAACCTGACCTATCAGGTGGATTACGGCGACCGTTCCTACGTGTTGCGCCGGCCGCCGTTCGGCAAGATCGCCAAGTCCGCCCACGACATGCTGCGTGAGGCGAAGGTCATGCGGGCGCTAAAACCGGTTTATCCCTACGTGCCCAACATCATTGCCATTTGTGATGATCACGACGTGCTGGGTTGCGATTTCTATGTGATGGAACGGTTAAAGGGCATCATTCTGCGCCAGGACTTTCCCAAGGATTTCGAACTCAGTGAAGCCGATACCCGCAAGCTTTGCCTGAACGTGATCGACAAGCTGGTGGATCTTCACCGTGTCGATGCCAAAGCAGCAGGCCTGGACAAGTTGGGCAAGGGCGAAGGTTACGTTCAGCGCCAGATTGGCGGCTGGAGTGACCGTTTCCGCAAGGCACGCACCGATGATGTGGGCGACTTCGAGCAGGTCATGAGCTGGCTCAACGACAAGATGCCCGAGGACATTGCCCAGGTCGTGATCCACAACGATTTCCGCTTCGACAACGTGGTGCTGAATCCGGGCAACCCGTTCGAGGTAATCGGCGTGCTGGACTGGGAGATGGCAACCATCGGCGATCCGCTGATGGATCTGGGTAACAGCCTGGCTTACTGGATTGAGGCGGACGACGAAGGCCCGTTCCAGATGCTGCGTCGGCAACCGACCCATCGCCCTGGCATGCTCACCCGCAAGCAGGTGGTGGAGTATTACATGGAGCAGTCCGGCTTTATGGTCGACAACTTCGATTTCTATGAGATCTACGGCCTGTTCCGGCTGGCAGTTATCATCCAGCAGATCTATTACCGATTCTATCATGGCCAGACCAAAGACAAGCGTTTCGCTGCCTTTGGGCACGCCGCCAATTACCTTGAGAAGCGCTGCCAGCGACTGATTGCGGAGAGCTCCCTGTAATGGCGACGATTTATCTGGTTCGTCACGGCCAGGCCAGTTTCGGGAAGGAGAACTATGACCAACTCTCTTCCACCGGCTGGGAGCAGGGCAGGGTGCTTGGCCGCTGGCTGGCCGGCAAAGTTGAACCGGCGGCGATTTTCGGGGGCGATCTGGAGCGCCACCGGGAAACCGTCGAAGCCATCGCCACCGGGTACGGATCCAAACTGCCCGATATGCAGGTGGTTCCCGGCTTCAACGAGTTTGACCACACAACCGTGGTGGCCCGGTACCGCCCGGAGTGGAGTGACCGCGCGGTGATGGCGCGGGATCTCAAGACGTTCCCCAAGCCGGCCAAGGCGTTCCAGGAGGCCTTTGTACACGCTGTGCATCGCTGGGCCTCGGGTGAGTATGACCATGAGTACGAGGAAAGCTGGCCGGACTTCAAGGCCCGTGTCCTGGCGGCCTTCGAGGAGATGATCGAGTACGCCGATGGCGGCGACGTGTTGGTAGCGACCTCTGGCGGGCCCATTTCCGTGATCGCCCAGCATCTGCTGGGCCTGGATGACGCTCGGGCACTCGGCCTCAACGAGGTCATTGCCAACACCAGTGTTTCGCGAGTCCTGTATTCCGGCCCACGGCGTAGCCTGGCCGTTTTTAATAACTACAGCCACCTGGAAGCGGATGACCCCGCCCTGGTGACATTCCGATAGTGAATTGAGGTGAACGAATGAGCAGCAAGAACCTGTTTGATCTTACTGGCAAGGTTGCCCTGATTACCGGTGCCAGCCGCGGCATCGGCGAGAGCATTGCCCGCACCCTGGCCGAGTATGGCGCCCACGTCATCGTAAGCAGCCGCAAGATCGATGGATGCGAAGCCGTTGCCAGCAGCATCCGGGATGCCGGCGGTAGCGCCGAGGCCTACGCCTGCCACATTGGTGATATGGACCAGATCGAGAGTATCTGGGGGCACATTGAGCAGACCCACGGCAAGCTGGATATTCTGGTGAACAACGCTGCCGCCAATCCCTATTTCGGGCCGGTGGAAGACACCGATCTGGGCGCTTTCAACAAGACCGTGGATGTGAATATCCGGGGCTATTTCTTCATGTGCGCCCGTGGCGCCCAGATGATGAAGAAAGCCGGTGGCGGTTCCATTGTGAACGTGGCCTCCGTGAACGGTGTAAATCCGGGCCACTACCAGGGCATCTACTCGGTCACCAAGGCCGCCGTGATTTCCATGACCAAATCCTTTGCCATGGAGCTGGGCCAGCAGAAAATCCGCGTGAATGCGCTGCTGCCGGGGCTGACCGATACCAAGTTTGCCAGCGCCCTGACTACGAACGAAGCCATCAAGAAGCAGGCCATGGCTCACATTCCCATGAAGCGGGTAGCGGATCCAAGTGAAATGGCGGGTACCGTTCTGTACCTGGTTTCCGATGCTTCCAGCTATACCACGGGCGCTTGCATCAACGCCGATGGTGGTTACCTGACGGTCTAAGTGTAGTCTCAGGGCAGGTAGGGGCCAGATGAAAGTCTTCATCTGGCCCCTTGTTCAATTCGGCGGGAATATCAGGCCGGCGAGCAGGTCAATGCTTCAAAATCGTTTTTGAGCTCTACTGCCCGATTCTGCAGATGGGCCAGTGTTGTGTTGTCACCTGCCAGGATCAGATCATGCATCAGGGACGCCATGGCAACGCGACTCTCCGCCATCATGGCTTTGTAGGCCTCGCCCCTCACCTCCTCGGAATTGAGAATCAGATATTCCAGTTCCGCCTCAAACGTAGGCTCGTCTCTTCCCTCCAATATCTCCAGCAGTGCCAGTTGCCAGTTCCTTCGCCCCTGCAGCCAGATTTCAGTCTGGGCGCCCCGATTGGCTGACCATTGCCGCACGATGTCTCGTTGATTACTGTTCAGTTCTCCCAGCCAACGTTCGACCCGCTCTGCGGTTCTCTCGGCCCGGGCCTCGGCTGTCGCTTCCGGGGAATCGGCCAGGAATTCCTCTTCCATTTCCCGCTGGCTTTGCCCCATGTTGTCCGCCAACTCCTGTACCTGCTCATCGCTCAGGCTGGAGAGAAGGTTTGTTGCGACCGGGGCTGCCCGTTCCAGAAGACTCGGGAAGAAACTGAAAAGTTGCTGCTGATGGTACTCTATAGTGGCCTGATCGGGTGGCTTGTTGGATACGTCAGACTCGAGTTCATCCAGCCAGGCCTGATAACGGGGCAGCTCGGCACTGCAATGCCATTGCCGGAGTTGTGCAATATCGTTGTTGAGTTGCTGCTTCTGGTCGGCGGTAAGTGACACGTAGTCCTCAACCCACCACACAATGCCCCAGTCCGCATATCGATAAGCCACCTTGGTCGAACTGCAGCCAACCAGACCAAACGCCAGTACCAGAATGAGAACAAAGGGTTTGGCAAAACTGGTTGCGCTCTCGTGACCGGTATCCATGGCTCACCTGTCTTGGTAAAAAGGCGTATCGAAAAAGGGTTGCAAGCTCACTATCATTCAGCGTTTATTGATTAACAGTGTACGACATATCACGCCTTTCAGATGCTGCTCCGAGGAACGCTGGAGCATTGTTCAGGAGAAGTCATGAGCAAAATGAGACTTTCACGTCTACGCCAGCTGATTTTCGGCTTTTACATGTCCGGAATCATGTCCCTGCTGATGTCCGGGGTGATCACTTTCATCAATACGGGCATCGACAGTGAGTTCCATTACAGATGGGGACCGGCTTTCCTGGTCGCCTGGGCCGTTGCCTTCCCTCTGGTGACCTTCATCGCTCCGCTTGCCGGGAAGATGACTGAGTTCACCATGCGCAGACTTGACTGATTGCGTACACATGTAAGCTTAAATGTTAAAAGATGCAAATCCGTTCGTTCTGACTCCCCGTAAATGCATTGACGCATGATTCATGGACTGAATTTATGCAGGTTCGAACCACTCAAATCCTGGTAAACAACCTCTACAAGTGGGGAGTTGAAACAATGAATACAAAATACGCTTTACCGATGGTTTTAGCGGGCAGTGTCATGCTGTCCGGGTGTTGGCTTGATGACGATGATGATCCAGCAACCACCAGTGTCCGAGTCCTGCATGCATCTTCGGATGCACCCGCGGTAAATGTACGGGTGAACGGTGATGTTGTTGTCCCCGGTGCTGATTATAAGCAGGCCGCTGTTTTGACGCCGAGTGCTGGAGTTGCTGATATTGCTGTCGACGGATTGCTCCCGGGCGGTGAGACTGTGACAGTGATTTCTGCCGATGGGGTTTCGCTTCGTTCCGATACCAGCTACGACGTGATTGCAGTTGGTAAAGTTGGCGACGAGACCATCGAGCCTCTGATTCTGACCGATGATGGCGCCCGTGATGATGCCAACAGCGCGCGTTTGAGGGTTGTTCATCTTTCGCCCGAGGCCCAGACCGCTGCCGCTGGTCCAGTGGATGTATATGTGACAGCTTCCGGCGATCCGCTTCCTGCCGAAGCTACCTTCAGCTTCTCCTTCAAAGAAAGTGTAGGCCCACTGGAGCTTCCGGCCTCAGACGACTATCAGATTCGGGTCACTCCTGCAGGTTCAGACACCGTTGTTTATGACAGCGGGCAGATTGGCTTGCCGGCAGGTTCTGATCTTCTGGTCGGCGCCGTCGACAATACTGGTGCGAATGGCGATGCAAGCCCGATCAGCTTAGTCGTACTTAATGGCAGTAATGTTGCCGAAATTTTCGACGCAGGCCAGGACGCCGGCGTGCGCGTTGTGCATGCCTCTTCCAACGCACCTAACGTTGACGTTTTTGTTGGCGAAACAGGTTCGGCGGCATTGTCTGACATCCCGTTCGGCAGTGTTTCTCCGTTCGCCTTCCTTGATGGCTATGCTGCTTTGCCGGCCGGGGATACCCGAGTTCGGGTTGCTGCTGCTGGAACCGGTCTCAGTGGTGGGCAGGTTGTCATTGACGAGACACTGCCACTCGTCAACGGTCAAGGCTATAGCGTTCTTGCGGTTGGGCAGTTGGATAACATCGAAGCGCTCGTCGCAGAGGATACTGTTCGCAGCATCGCGACCCAAGCCTCTTTGAGAATTGTTCACGCGTCCACTGCCGCCGGCAATGTCGACATCTATCTGGTACCGGGCACTCAGGACGGTATCGGTAACGCAGATCCGGCTCTGTCAGACGTGCCCTTCAAAGCCGTAACAGATTACCTGCCGATAGCGGATGGCACATATAACGTTTACATTGCGCTGGCAGGCACTGGTACACCGGCGATCACCGCCGAAGGTGTTGAGCTGAATGCAGGTGGAGTCTACACAGTGGTTGCGCGGGATGCGGATCCTGATAATGCAGATCCAGCGTTGCAAGCGTTGGGGCTTATCTTGTTCGATGACTTCGTAGGTCAGCCCCAGTAAAACGTGTTGTTAAAGCTTTGAGTTGAGCCCCGGCCACGGCCGGGGCTTTTTATTGAATACTGGTTTCAGAAGTGCCGGAGTCGGCATGGGAAATGGCAGTCCCGGTCGGCGGCCGGAAATGCAGCGAATACAGAATCCGGTCCAGCACGGCCTGGCCGTTCCAGGCAGGATCGTTATTGACCATCCCCACCACCGCCCAGGTGGTGTTATTCGAATCGCGGGTGAATCCGGCGATCGATCTCACGTTTTCCAGATAACCGGTTTTGATGCGGCCCTCACCATCCATGCCGGTATTGCGCAGGCGGCGTGCCATGGTTCCATCCATAGCGATGATGGGCATGGAGGCCATCAGGTCCGCCGAATACGGGCTGTTCCACGCGTGTTGCAAGATCTGCGCGCCCTGGCGGGCGGTAATGCGGCCATGCCGGGTGAGGCCGGCGCCGTTGTCGATCACCATACCGGCGGTGTTGATACCCTTGTCTTCAAGCCAGTCATAGATCACACGAATGCCGGCAACCCGGTCATCGTTCTCATCTTCCAGACGGTTCTCCGCACCAATGGTAAGCAACAGCTGGCGAGCCATGACGTTGCTGCTCCACTTGTTGATGTCCCTCACCATGGTGACCAGATCCGGCGAGGTGGTTTTCATCACCAGCCGTGCATCTTCCGGCGTGACTCCGTTGAGATCGCCGCCCGAGACCACGACCCCGAGGTCTGCCAGCAAGGAACGGATCAACGAGGCGCTGTACTGCTCATGGGGCAGCAACGACAGGTAGGTGGTGGTTCGGCAGCCCTGGGGCAGTTCACCGGTTACCCGAACAGTCACCCGTTGGTCTTCATGAATAATGGGTTCCCATTCGAAGTTTCGTCGCGACGGGCAGGGGCCCTCAGCGGTGGCAACCACGCGGTTGTCGATGACGACTTCACCCAGGGAGGGCGTACTCCAGGCCTGTGTGCCACGCTCGTCGGCGCGGATCTGGAAGTGCATCAGGTTGAGGTTGGTCAGGTAGGCGGAAGGTTCTACCAGGAATGGCGCGTGGGGGTTGTCGCCGTTGTCCTCAAACGCAGGAAAACCACCGTCCACCTGGAAGTAGGTGCCATCAAGAATCAGGTCGCCCTCAATTCTGGTAATCCCCATGCTGCGCAGCTCGCTCAGCGTTGTCCAGAGCCGTTCGATGGTGAGCTTCGGGTCGCCGCCAAAGCGGACGTAGAGATTACCTTTGAGGGTGTCGCCGGCCATAACGCCGTCGGTCAGGAAATCGGTATCCCAGTGGTGATTGGGGCCGAGTAACTCCAGTGCCGCAAAGGTTGTCACCAGTTTCATGATGGAGCCAGGACTCATCAGGGCATCGGCATTGATGTACTGATTGATGCCGGGGCCGTTCAGGGGAATGGCCGCCATGCTCATGGCATCTTCATTCTGCAGGGACTGAAGCGCGTAATCCTTCAGCTGATTGGTCCAGAGGCGATTGCCGGAGAAGCCGGAGTCATCGTTCTCGGCGACTGCGACGGAAGGAGCCGCCATCACAGTGAAGGCCACGAGGGATGCCAGCATAGCCCGCCTGAATCCAGGACACAGTTTTTCTGCTCTTGATGAGCCTGAGCGTCGCATACCCTTGATAACCATCATCACCGTCCAGTGAGTTCTTATACTTCAACAATAGCCCATCCTGGCCGTTTGTACTATGCAGAAAAGCTCTACATGACGTTAAAAAATGGCAGTAGTGTCGTTGTTTGTATTGAATTTTTGTGACGCGATGTAAGTGCCCTTGCGAATCATGGAGTTAGGTGGACAAAAATTAACCTTCTGGTTGTCAATGACCCTGTTATCAGATTTTCGGCTGCTTTTTCCGGCATCTGGGTCATGGAATTGGGACCGAAAAGGGCGTTTCCTAGATAGTGTGTAACCAAGTGTTCCGAAAACAACGAAAGGAGGGCAACATGATCGGTATTCCATTGGGTCTTTTGACTGCGAATGCCGTGGAATGGGTATTCCATAAACACGTTCTTCATGAACTGGGCCGGAACCGGGCAAGTTTCTGGTCGTTTCACTGGCATGATCATCATCGCAATGTGCGTCGAAATGGCTTCCTCGATGACGATTATCGCAATCCGCCCCTGACCTGGAACGCTCAAACCAAAGAGGTGGCTGCACTGGTTGCGGGGGCTGCAGCAGTCACTCCACTGCTGCCTGTGGCACCATTCTTCGTAGGCACCCTCTACTACAGTGCCTGGAATTACTACCGGGTCCATAAGCGCTCACATCTGGATCCGGATTGGGCGAGGGAGAACCTACCCTGGCACTATGATCACCACATGGGACCAAACCCCAACGCCAACTGGTGCGTGACGAAGCCCTGGTTTGACCACATCATGGGCACCCGGGAGCCAATGGAAAATCGTCAGATTGCGTGATAATGGCGTGGTCTCCAAAAAAAGGTTTGTTTATGTCGAATATGCTGTCTCATAACGTCCACGTGCTGGGCTCGGTCGCCACATCGTCGCTCACTGCCTGGCGTGGTTGCCTGGTGGTAAAAAATGTTCCCCAGCCGGAAAAGCCGATCGTGCTCTATGACATGGAAGGCTGTCCTTATTGCCGTCGTGTTCGTGAAGCCCTGACTGCCCTGAATCTGGATGTGGACATCCGGCCCTGCCCGACGGGTGGTTCGGTTTTCCGGGCCCAGGCAGAGGCTCTGGGAGGCAGGCAACAGTTCCCGCTGCTGGCGGATCAGAACACGGGCACAGTCATGTACGAATCCGAGGAAATCATCGAGTATCTGTTCCGGCAATATGCCGGCCGGTCGGTGCCTTCCTACTATCGCGGTCGGGTCTGGCAGCCGGTCCTGGGTTCGGTAGCTTCTGTGACCAGTGCCATGCGGGGGCTGAGGGTCAGCCAGGGCAAGCGTCCGGAGCAGCCTTTGCACCTCTGGAGTTTCGAGGGCAGCCCGTTTTCACGGCTGGTGCGTGAGCGGCTTTGTGAACTGGAAATTCCGTATACCCTGCATAATCTGGGCAAGGAGCACTGGACTGAAATCGGGCCGGCGAAGCAGCGCATTAAACCAGGGCCCTATACCCCGATTCCCGGTGGCAAGCGGGATGCGTTTTTCCAGGTGCACAAGCGGGTTCAGGTGCCTTATCTTGAAGACCCCAATACCGGGGAGGGCTTGTTCGAGTCTGCCCGCATTCTGAAATATCTCGATGCTCACTACGGGAACTGATTTGTTGGTAAGACTGTCAGCCATGTAGCTGCCGCCCGGGTGGGTCATCCCTTCTCCAGACACGCCGTAAATACTTCCATGTAGGCTCGGTCGGGCCATCCATGGCCCTCCACGGGCTGGAGAAGGGATGACCCACCCGCGCTGTTCGGGCATTGTGCTATTCGCACTGAAATTTATGTCAGTGGGGGAGCCGATATGGCGAATCGGATCACGCGAAGGAAGTTTCTTATCAGTTCCGGCCTGGCTGGAATTGCTCTCAAATCCCCGATGCTTTTTGCAAACACGTCGGGAAACGCTGCTTCATCTCCTATCATGCGCAGGATTCCCGGTATGGACGAATCCATCCCTGCGATCGGTATGGGCACCTGGATTACGTTCAACGTGGGTGGCGACACGCAGCTGGTTCAGCAGCGTACCAGGGTTTTGAAGACCTTTTTCGATTTGGGCGGAACCGTTGTGGACGGCTCGCCGATGTATGGCAGCGCAGCGGATGTCATGGGTGAAGCGCTGGACTCTCTGGACGCCCACGACCGGATTTTTGCAGCAACCAAGATCTGGACCGGCGATGAATCAGAAACCCGGGCGGAGGCTGCGCGTTCGAGCAGGCGCTGGGGTGTTGAACGGTTCGATCTGTTACAGGTGCACAATTTGCTGGGTTGGCAAGGGCATCTTGAAACCCTCAAGCAGATGAAGGCCAACGGTGAGGTTCGGTATATCGGCATCACCACGTCCCACGGTCGACGGCACCGGGAGTTTGCACAGATCATGGAGCGGGAATCGCTGGATTTCGTGCAACTGACCTATAACGTTCTGGATCACGAGGTTGAGGATCGGTTGCTGCCACTGGCCCAGGAGCGAGGCATCGGGGTGATTGTTAACCGGCCGTTCCAGGGTGGTTCGCTGTTTCGCCGGTTCCAGTCCGAGCCGCTGCCGAATTGGGCCGGGGAGGTCGGCGTCAGCAACTGGGCAGAGTTCTTTCTCAAGTACATCATTTCCCATCCGGCCGTGACCTGTGCCATCCCGGCCACGAGCAAGGTCGAGCATATGAAGGAGAACATGGGCGCACTCTATGGCGCGCTTCCGAATGCCGGCCAGCGCCAGCGGATGGCGGATTACGTGAGGTCTCTGTGAGTGGTGCGGATTGGCTGAGCTACTCGCTGCAGGATTTTGTGATGTTCGGGCCGCAGGTGTTTCTGCGGCTGTTTGTTCGGATCAACCAGGATCTATGGCCCTGGCAGGTGCTGGCGGTGGTTGCTGCCATTGGCATTCCTGTTCTGCTTCTCAGGCAGGGGCGGAACGCACGGCGTCTGGCTGTCGGGCTGATAGCGGTTGCCTGGGCAGTCAGTGGCTATGGCTTTCTGGTGGGCTATTTCGGCCCCATTAACTGGCCGGCGGTTTGGTTTGGCTGGGCCTTTGTGGCGCAAGGGGTTCTGCTTGCCGCCGCGATGTTTTCCGGTGGCGTTCGTGAGGCCGCGCTACCATCTGGCCGATTTGTTGCCCTCTGGCTGATCGTGGTTTGTGGTTTGCCCTGGTTGGCCGTAGCGGAGTCTGGCCAGTGGCAGGCGCTCGCGCTGTTTGGCATCGCGCCCGGAACCACCGCAGCGGCCGGTGCCCTGATTGTTGCAGTGATAACCGGGCCCTGGCGTTGGCTTTACCTGCCGCTGCTGGTGTTGTGGAGTCTGTTCAGCGCGGCCATGTTCTGGGTGCTGCAAGCTTGGTGGTTGCTGGTCGCCCCTGTGGCTACGCTGTTTCTGGTGGGTGCAGGCTCCTGGCTCAGTCCCAGGACGGCGCAAAGTCCGGATTAGCGATGCGTTCGTTACGGTCGAGTTCGTCAATCGCGCGTATTTCCTCCTCGCTCAACTCAACCTCCAGCGCCTCCAGGTTGGCCTTCTGGTGTCCCGGGCGTGTGGACGAAGGGATGGGCACAACGCCTCTCGATGCCACCCAGGCAATAGCCACCTGGGCCGGCGTCAGGTTTCGCTCACCGGCAATGCGTTGCAGTGTTTCGTCCTCCATCACCTTGCCGACTGCCAGCGGCATATAGCCAGTAACGGTAATGCCGAGCTTCTGCGCATGCTCCACGACCTTGCGGTTGGCGAGGAAGGGGTGCACCTCTACCTGGTTGGTGAAAATGGGTGTGTCGCCCAGGATCTCTTTCGCCTCATCCATCTGGGCGCAGGTGAAGTTGGAAATGCCGATGTGCTCGGCCAGCCCTTCGCGCTGGGCATCCCTGAGGGCACCAAGATATTCTTTCATGGGCACTTCATCGCCGGGCGATGGCCAGTGAATCAGGGCCAGATCCACATGGTCGGTTTTCAGCCGCGCAAGACTGTCGTGCAGGCTGTTGATCAGGTCGCTGGCGTGCAGCTGGTCAAACCAGATTTTGGTGGTCAGGAAAATTTCCCGGCGCGGAATGCCGCTGGAGGTAATGCCATCGCCAACTTCCGCTTCATTCTCGTACATCTGGGCGGTATCAATATGGCGGTAGCCCAGGGACAGGGCGCTCTTGACGGCGTCACGGGCGTCATTGCCCTTGAGCCGGAAAGTTCCCATGCCGATTTTCGGAAGTGCGCTGAATGACATAATGTCCTCCTTAGCGAATCATGTGTTTCTAAAGTGGTGCCGGCAGACTGGTTCTTCAAGTGGCCCGCGGGTATCATCGCGCGTGACTTAACCAGTGACCAGAAGCAGTGAGGCCCGGACCATGTACACCGGTCGTTGCCTGTGTGGCGATATCAGTTTCGAATACGACGGCCCGCTCGGCCCGGTGGCCCTTTGCCACTGCAACCAGTGCCGGCGTGCCCACGGAAGTGCGTTCTCGGCCAGCGCGCCGGTGCAGAAGGTGCGGTTCCGGTTCGTATCCGGCGAAGACAGGATTACCGAGTTCGAATCACGCCCCGGCAAGTACCGGGGTTTCTGCAGCCGTTGCGGCAGCCAGCTCTACAGCCGTGTTGATGCCATTCCCGGGATTCTCCGGCTCAGAGTCGGTTGCATCAACGAACCCCTGGGCAAGGGGCCGGCCCAACACGTCTTCGTTGGTTCAAAGTCCGACTGGTTCGAGATTACCGACGAACTGCCGCAGTTCGAAAAGACTGAGAGAACCAACGACCCTCACTGAGCCGGCACCATCCGGTAAACCTTGCCGCGGGGTGAATCCGTGAGCAGCCAGAGTGCCCCATCGGGGCCCATGCGCACATCGCGGATTCGCTCCTCGAGACCGGTCAACAGATCTTCCTCTTCCGTCACCTCACCGTCTTGGATGCGCAGGCGAACCAGCTTGCGCATTTTGAGTGCGCCTACGAACAGGTCCCCCTGCCATTCCGGAAACAGATCTCCGGTATAGAACGCCATGCCCGAGGGCGCAATGGACGGGTCCCAGTAATGCAGTGGCTGGGCCATGCCTTCCTTCTTGGTTTTGTCAGTAATGGGCAGGCCCGAATAGTCGATGCCGTAGGTGATTGTCGGCCATCCGTAATCGGTGCCTGCCCGGATGATGTTGATTTCGTCGCCACCCCGGGGGCCGTGTTCGTGGCTCCAGATCTCGCCCGTTTCCGGGTGGATGGTCATGCCCTGGATATTGCGGTTGCCGGTTGTATAAAAGGTATCGTTGACGCCGCTGGTGTCCAGGAACGGGTTGCCCGGCGCCGGGGCGCCGTCGGTTGTGATTCGGTGAACACCTCCGGCATCGTCAGCGTCGTCCTGGGCGCGATCCATGTCGCCACGATCGCCGACCGAGACGTAGAGATTGCCGTCCCGGTCAAATTCCATGCGGCCCGCGAAGTGCCGACTTGTGTTGGAGCGGGGTAGCGCTTCAAAGATGACCTCAACGTCAGTAAGGCGATCATCGCCCAGGCGGGCGCGCGCCACCCGGGTGGTCATACCGTCCCGATTTCGGTGGGCGTAGCTCAGAAACAGCACCTGATTCTGCTCAAAGTCCGGATGGAGGATAACGTCCAGCAATCCGCCCTGGCCGGATACCACGAGCTCGGGTACCCCGCTGATGGGGGCATTTACCAGCGAGCCGTTCCGAATCATTCGCAGCTGTCCTTCCCGCTCTGTCACCAGCATGGAGCCGTCCGGCATAAATGCCAGGCTCCAGGGGTGTTCCAGATTCTGCGCTACGGTTTCCAGGCGGAAATCCGCTTTATCGGAGGAAAAGGTCTGGTTCGCCATGCCGGGAACGGCAACCAGCAATAAGCTGCCTGTCAGGACAAGGTGTTTGAGATTACCCATTGAAGCCTCCGTTCTTACCGGTGCCATTAGAACATTCAGAGTAGCAGTTGAAGCGGGCTTCGCCGAGGCTTGGTCCCGCCCCCAAGAGTATAGGGCTCCGGACACATTACGGATCATTGATCTCCTGTTGCAAATAATAAGTATTCGCATTAAAGTGAAATTAACTTGGTTTTCGTCAAACGGGAGGAAAGGGAATGGCACTCGAACAGGAAATGATCGAAGGTTTGAAGCTTGCGGCAGGTGCCGGTGTGCTTATCGGCCTGGTTGCCATTGGCCTGGCGTTGTCGTCTGCTTTTGGGGCGTAAGTGCAGCGAGTCGTTCCTTGCGATGTACGCCACAGGTACCGCAGTAACCGCCCTCCGGCAGCAGGTATTTCAGGCAACACCCCTTTCGCTGAGGGATTGCCGTGGCTTGCTCACCGAACACCGCAGGAATCCAGCCAATAAACTGGTTTGCATCGTTTTGAAATTGCTCCAGCCAGCCTTGCGCCAATTGGCAAAGCGCTTGCGGGTCGACCCGGTTCCACACGGCTGAAAACGGCGCCCCCAGTCCAAGACCTGTACTGCTCCAGTAGGCGCCCGGGCTGACTCCCAACTGGCGCCGGAAGACAGGGTACCACTCAGCTGTCAGAGCTCCTGCTGATCTGACAAACGTTTCTTCATCAACACCCTCGCCACCCGGCAGCTGATACCAACGGGATACGGTTTGTTTCGGGTGGTCTGCCGGAGCCAGGAAGATTCGTTTGGCATCCGGTAAAGGCGCGTGGCCGTCGCGGAACAGCCTCAGGGTCAGCGGCGCAATAACGCTCAGCGCCAGATCCTGCTGAAGCACAGAAATATACGCGCGCACGGCCCGGGGCCCGGCGTTGTCAGGGTATTCGATGCCAACCTGGCTGAGTAGTAGCGACGGTTGCTCCAGGCATTGGGCCAGAGAAAAGAGGCCGCTTCGCGCACCGACAGCGGGTTGCAGCGCCTCGTTCACAACCGATTCCCGATCCAGCCCTGACTGGCTCAGAAGATGGCTGTATTCCCGGGCCCACTGGCCGAGCCCGGGCTTAGGGTCAGGCTCTGCCATGGCGACTCAGCCCCCAGAGGAAATACAGGCCACCGACCAGGGCGGCCAGAAGCCCCGCCGGAAGCTGGTTGGGGTAAACAACGATTCTGGAGAGGTAGTCGGCAACGCCCAGCAACAAGCCTCCGGCAAGGGCAGCCACAACGAGCTGTCGCCCTACGGTCTGCTGGCCCAGAACACGGGCCAGGTGGGGTGCGATAAGACCCACAAAACTCAGCGGGCCGATCACCACCGTCGCCGCAGCGGTCAGCAGCGCCGCCAAAAGAAGCAACAGCAGACGGACTTTCGTTACCGGCAAGCCCAGTGAACTGGCCGATGTTTCACCCAGGGGAAGAATGCTCAGGGGTCGGATAATCGCCAGAAGGGCAGCTGAAATCAGCACGATCAGCGCCAAAAGCCCCAGGGCCTCGGCTTCCGAGACCAGCCAGGTGGAACCGTACATCCAGTTGAGAAGCTGCGAGGCGACCGTGCCACCGGAAGCCATGACCAGTCGAAGGCCCGCGTCCATGAACACGTATAAGGCGAGCCCGCCAAGCAGGAGCTGGTTGCCGGCAAACCGGTGCTTGCGGGCCAGCATGATCAACAAACCGAGGGCAGCTGCGGCGCCCAGGGTGGCCGCTCCCAGCTGTCCTGCCCGGCCAATATCGGCACCGAACAGAACGATCAAAACCATAACCACCGCCGCGCCGCCGCTGATGCCGAGCATTTCCGGGCTGGCCATGGGGTTGCCTGTCATTCGCTGGATTAGTGTTCCTGCGAGGCCCAGGGCCACACCCGCAAGAATAGCTGCCAGTAATCTGGGGCCGCGCCAGACCCACGCCTCGTGCCACTGGGCGATCGGAGTCCAGCTCCACTCGTCCAGCCCCGGGGACCACCCCATGGAGATACCAATGGTGCTCAAAAGGAGGGCGGCTATGGCTCCGCCAATCACAGGGGTGGAACGCCTTTTGGGCAGGAAACCGGCGGGGCTGTCGTCTTGCCCGGGCATATGATGGGTGTTCTTCAAACCCTGCAGGGCCAGCAGAATAATCGGTCCGCCGATCAGGGCGGTGGTTGTGCCGGTGGGCACCAGTGATCCGTCGCCCCAGGTGGTTGCCCAGTGGGCGAGGGTATCCGCCAGTAACAGCAGACCCGCGCCCAGGAGACTGCTCCAGATCAGGCGCTCGGACAGGGTACGGGCGCCCAGCAGCCTTGCCAGCACCGGTGCCGCAAGACCGATAAAGGCCACGACACCAACCCGGCTGACCACCGTGGCACTCATCAGAACCACCAGAAACAGCGCCAGCACCCGAATCAGACCGACCTTGGCGCCGAGGGATCGGGCAGAGGTCTGCCCCAGTTGCATGACTTGCAGCGGGCGCATCAACAGGATCATTAACACGCCCAGCGCCAGTACTCGGGGCCAGAGTTCCATTAACGGCTGCCAATTATTCTGGACCAGGGAGCCCGCGCCCCAGATAAACAGGTTTCCCAGCCATTCACCCTTGAGTAACAGGAACGCCATGTTCACGGCGCCCAGGAAAAAGGTGACCACAAGCCCGGCCAGTATCACGGTGACCGGAGAAAAGCCCAGGCGCCAGGTGAGCGCGATAACCAAGCCGATTGCCAGTAGCCCGCCGGAAACCGCCACCAGGTCCTGACTGAAGGCGAGCAACCCGGGGAAGAACATGGTCGCGACTGTTACCCCGAACTGGCCGCCGGCTTCCACGCCCAGGGTTGTGGGCGAGGCGAGGGGATTGCCGAGGATCTGTTGGGTAACCGCGCCGGCGAGGCCAAGGCCACAGCCAATGAGGACAGCAATGGCGACACGGGGTGCCCAGCTGTAGTGCGCCAGTACCGACGCGTAATTGTTGGCTTCGAACGTCCAGAATGCGGCGATGAGGGCGCCGACGTCGAGCTGGCCAAACCAGGGCGCCGCGCTCGCGAGAAACGCGCCACACCAGATCAGTGCTGCTGCTACCGGCACCCTTGCGGGAAGGGATGGGCGGCTGACCGGGCTGTTTGCGGATTCAGCGTACATTGTCTGAACCTCCGGCCAGCAGACCATCAGCGAGTAACGTTGCCAGTCGCTTGACCGGGAAAACCCCGCCAAACGGCCAGACCGGATCAATCTGGTACACCTGATCGCGCTGAACCGGCGGCAGATAGGTCCAGAAAGGGCTGTTGGCCAGGGTGTCAGACAACCCGGGCAGGGTCGGAGAAATGACAACGATCCGGCTGTCCTGATAGGGCGCAAGTGCTTCAAGCCCGACGACCGAGAACCCCCAGTAATTCCCGGAGTGGGGCCAGGCGTTCTCAAGGCCAAGGGCGTTCAGGGCGCTCTGGAAAAGGCCGTTGGGTGCGTATACGCGAACGTGTCGGTCGTCCAGAAAGTTCACCAGCGCCACCGGTCGGTCCGTGAGGCCGGCATTCTCCAGACGACGGCGCTGAGCCTGCAGGGTCTGGTCGATGTCGTTGAGAACAGCCTCTGCCTGCTCCTCCCGGTTCAGTATCTCACCGAGCGTTGTAAGCATGCCGCTGGCCTTTTCGAACGGTCGGGAGCCTTGCTTGTAAACGCTGACAACGTAGGTAGGCGCAATGCGCTCCAGCAGGTTAGCCGCAGGAGCCATCTCGGAGCTGGTGACGATCAGATCCGGTTTGAGCTCGGCAATGGCTTCCAGGCTCGGTGCCACCCGGGTGCCGATGTTGGCCACACCTTCGGGAAGTTCCGGTTCCTTGACCCACACGTTATAGCCATCGCGATCGGCAACGCCGATGGGAGTGACACCCAGTAACAGCAGCGCCTCGGTGGCGGCCCAGTTGAGAGCAATCACCCGTTCCGGCGTTTTATCGAGGGTCAGGGTTCCCTGTTCGTGCTGCCAGCTAGCGGCACTGGAAAAGACCGGCACGAGGCTCAACAGCAGAGCCGCGCCGTATCGCCAACAGCGTTCAGACCTAGTGAACATAGGACACCCACTGCCCGGGCGCGCGCTCCATTACGCCCATGGGCACGCCATAAATGGATTCCAGGATGCCGGAGTCCATGATGTCCCGGGGGCTGCCATCGGCGACAAGCTGACCGGATTTAAGGGCGACCAGGCGGTCGCAGAACCGCGCTGCAAGATCCACATCGTGCAGAACCACGACAACCGTAAGATCCCGCTGTTCGGCGAGACGATGGACCAGGCGCAGGGTTTCAACCTGGTGTTTTACATCCAGGGCGGAAATGGGTTCATCCAAAAGCAGGCACTGGGTCTGCTGGGCCAGCAGCATGGCAATCCAGGCACGCTGGCGCTCACCACCTGAGAGGGTGTCGACAGAGCGATGCTGGAACTGACCAAGCCCTGTGTCTTCAATGGCCTGGGTAATCAGCCGGTGGTCTTCCTCGTTATAGCGGCCCAGTGGGCCGCGCCAGGGGTAGCGACCCAGGGCAACCAGCTCGCGGACCGTCAAACCGTCGGTTCCCGGTGGATGCTGGGGCAAATAGCCCACGCTGCGGGCAAACTCCCGGGCGCCTGTGCTCCGGAAGGATTTCCCCAAAAGCTGTACTTCGCCAGAAGACGGTGCAAGCTGCCGGGCAAGCACCTTGAGCAGGGTGGATTTGCCGGAGCCGTTATGCCCGAGCAGGGCGGTTACCTCACCCTCAACGAATCCGAGGTTCAGGTTTTGAAGAATGGCGGTGTCGCCAATGCGAACATTGAGACTGGAAACGTCAAAAAAAACAGGCATGCAGGCTCCCGGAATACTGAGGGCCTGCAGGATAATTTAAATGCGAATCACTATCAATATATATTGCGTTAAACGGCGGCCTGAATCTGTCCGGTCTGTACCCGCCACTGGTTGGCGTAGGCGCCATCCTGGTCCAGCAGCTCCCGGTGGGTTCCCTGTTCCAGCACTTTGCCGCCTTCAATCACCGCAATGGAGTCGGCATCAACGATCGTGGAGAGTCGATGGGCAATCATGATCACGGTCCGGTTATGGCCAATGCGCTTCAGTGACCGCTGGATGGCGGCTTCTGTTTCGTTGTCCACGGCGCTGGTGGCTTCATCAAGCACCAGGATCGGCGGATTTTTCAGCAGCGCACGGGCGAGGGACAGTCGCTGGCGCTGTCCCCCGGAAAGGCGAACGCCCCGTTCACCGACCGGTGTATCCAGGCCTTCAGGGAGGGCTTCGATGAAGGACCAGGCTTCCGCGGTTTTCGCAGCGTCGGTGATTTCCGCGTCGCTGGCAGCCGGATTTCCGTAGGCCAGGTTCTCCCGAATGGTGCCCTCGAACAGATAGACATCCTGGCTCACCAGCCCGATCGCGCCGCGCAGGGATTTCAGGCTGAGGTCCCGAATGGGTTGGCCATCGATTCGGATTTCGCCATGGCTCGGGTCGTAGAACCGGAGCAGCAACTTGATCAGAGTCGATTTACCGGAACCGGTAGCGCCAACCAGTGCAAGCGTATTGCCGGCTGGCACGGTCAGGCTGATATCCCGGATGCCGGCACCGCTGGAGGGATAGTGAAAGCTTACTTTCTCCAGCTCAACGTCGCCTTTTACCGGTTCCTCGAGAGCCTTGCCTCCCTCGTCACGCACGTGCACGGGTTCGGCCAGCAGGTCCAGAATCCGACGGGTGCTGGCCATGGCACGTTCAAACAGGTCAATGACCTCGGCAAGCCCTGTCAGGGGCCAGAGCAGGCGCTGGGTCAGGAACACCAGTACACCATAGGCACCCACGTTCAGGCTGCCCTCGAGGGCCATCATGCCGCCAACCGTGAAGGTGGCCAGGAAGCCGGCGAGGATGGCCATCCGGATTACCGGGATAAAGGCCGAGCTGATACGGATGGCCCGGCGATTGGCCTCCACGTAAGCTTCGCTGCTCTCTTTCAGGCGCCTGGCTTCCCGCTGTTCAGCAGTAAAACTCTTGATAGTGGCGATGCCGCCCAGGTTGTTGGCCAGCCGGCTGGACAGGTCACCCACTTTTTCACGGACATCGGCATACAATGGCCCGGCTTTGCGCTGGAAGTAGAACGCGCCCCAGATGATCAGTGGAATGGGCGTGAATGCCAGCAGCGCAATAAGTGGCGAGAGCACGAAGAATACGGCGCCGACGGCAACAACCGTCACCAGCACCTGAATCATGGCGTTGGCGCCGCCGTCGAGGAAGCGTTCAAGCTGGTTCACGTCGTCGTTCATGGTGGCCACCAGCTGACCGGAGCTACGGGCCTCGAAGAAGCTCATGTCCAGGCGCTGGGCATGTTCGTAGGCATCCTGCCGCAGGTCCGACTGCAGCCGCTGGGCCAGGTTTCGCCAGAGAATCTGGAACAGGTATTCGAACAGGGATTCGCCGGCCCAGATGAAGAAGGTGAGTACGGCCAGAATGGTGATCTGTTCCTGGGCGGTTTCAAAACCGAGGCCAGCGACAAAGCTCTCTTCCTGGTTGACGACCACATCGATGGCGACACCGATCAGTATTTCCGGGGCGATATCGAACAGTTTGTTGATGATGGAGCAGGTGGTGGCGGCGATGATCTGTCGGCGATAGCCCCGGGCGTATCTGAGCAGGCGGGCCAGGGCAGCAAAACTGCTGGTGGTTTGGTGGCTGTGTGAGGACATACTCCGCTTCTCTCCCGTGAATCAGGCAGGCCCGCGCTGAGCCTGCAATCGATAAGGCGGGAAGGGTAGCGGATCTGCCCGGGTTTTAAAACAGAATCATTATCAATCGCGTGCGTTTCTTTGCAGCCAGCGGTCAAGCTTGTCGGCAAATTCCTTGCGGTCGGTCTGGCTGAAGGGAGCTGGCCCCCCGGTGACCTGGCCGGCGTTGCGCATTTCTTCCATGAAGTTGCGCATGGCCAGGCGCTGACGAATATTCTCTTTGGTGAAGGCCTGGCCACGGGGATTGAAGACGTCGGCGCCTTTTTCAATGGCTTCGGCGGCCAGGGGGATGTCCTGCGTGATCACGAGATCGCCTTTGTGCATCTGGTCCATGATTTCGTTGTCTGCCACATCGAAGCCCTGTGGGACCTGTCGGCGCTTGATGTAAGGGCTCGGGGGCAGGGTGATGGCGTGGTTGGCGATGAAGGTGGTTACGATTTGCCAGCGGGTGGCGGCGCGGCAGATGATTTCCCGGATTGGGACGGGGCAGGCGTCGGCGTCGACCCAGATTGGCATGGTGGTTCCTTCTTTTGGCTTGGCTCTGCTGGGAGTTTACCTTTTGTTGTTGTGAGCTTGGTAGGCTGGATCCGCGTATCTTTTCGTGGTTCTCGGCTTTGGTGGCTGAGGCATTGGGGGCGCCCTTCCAAAAACCGCTACGAGCACGTCCATGTGCGCTTGTTTCAGGCCATCCCTGGCCTTCAACATTTTTGGAAGGGCACCCCCAATGCCTCTGTCGGACTCCAGAGGTCGATCCGCGAAAGCAGAGACATGCGACCACATTTCTAAGAGAGGTGTCGGAGATGATTAACCGAATTCTGTTTTCAGGCCTGTTAGCCCTTCTGTTTTCGTTACCAGCCGTTGCTGCCGATAACAACGAAGAAGCCTGGGAGGCCCTCAGAGACGGACGGGCTGTTCTGATGCTGCGCCATGCACTGGCGCCCGGCACCGGAGACCCGGGCAACTTTGACCTTAACGATTGCAGCACCCAGCGGAATCTGAACGACACCGGCCGGGAGCAGGCCCGGGCGTGGAAGCCGTTTCTGGCGGACCATGGAATTACCGAAGCGCGGGTGTTCAGCAGTCAGTGGTGTCGCTGTATGGATACCGCTACCGGAATGAACATGGGCGAGGTGACCGAGTGGCCGTCGTTGAATTCGTTTTTCCGGAATCGTGGCGACGGGCCGACTCAGACTCGGCAGACGATTTCTCTGGTGAACCAGCTGGAGCCGGGGGCGCCGGTCATTATGGTGTCGCATCAGGTGAACATCACGGACCTGACGGGCATTTTTCCCTCGTCGAATGAGGGCGCCATTATCGCTTTGCCTCTGTCGGAAGATCCGACGGTGCTGGCGAGGGTCTCGCCCGGGCGTTGATGGTATAATCCCGCGCCCATTAAATTAACAGGAAATGATAATGTCGCAGCTTCCGCCATGCCCGCAGTGCAGTTCCGAGTATACCTATGAAGACGGCGTTCAACTGGTCTGCCCGGAGTGTGGGCATGAGTGGACTGAGGCGGAGGCTGCGGCGGCTGACGCCGCGAAGGTGGTTCGCGACGCCAACGGCAATGAGCTTCAGGATGGCGATTCGGTGACTGTTATCAAGGATCTGAAGGTCAAGGGCTCCAGTTCCGTTGTCAAAGTTGGCACCAAGGTGAAGAGCATCCGCCTGGTTGAAGGCGATCACGATATCGACTGCAAGATCGACGGTATTGGCGCCATGAAACTGAAATCGGAATTCGTCAAGAAGGCCTGACTTTTACCCCGTTGTAGCACTCTGGATCTGTTGCTCGAGTTCCCTGGCAAGGCCCGGGTCGAGTTGCAGGGCGCTGGCCAGTTGATCCAGCCATGCTCGTTCCATGGGGTTCTGGTCATCAATCATGACTGCGCTGACGATGTAGATTTCCCGGCTTGCCTGTGGCGAGTCGGCATTGCGGGCCAGGGCAGATGCATCCAGCGGAGCGTCGAACTGCTGTTGGATCCAGGCGTGGAGTTCATCATCCGGACCCAGTTTTTCGATTTCCTGGGTGAGAAGGGCGCGCTCGTTGGCATCGATGTGACCGTCGGCACGGGCCGCCATGATCATGGCCTGGAGTATTTCCAGTCCCCGTTGTTCCTGTGCCTGTCCCTGCAGTTGCTCCAGTGGTTGGCCCTGCTGTGCCGCTGCCGGTTGCGCCGGGCTCTGACTGTTGGTCTGATAGTTCTGATAGGCTTTCCAGGCCAGGACACCCACCCCTGCAAGGGCGCCGTATTTCAGGGCTTTGCCGCCCATCTTCCGGCCGCGCTTGGACCCCAGCATCATACCCAGGGCTCCGCCGCCCAGCAGGCTTTTCACGTCGATGCCTGAACCGGAACCCTGGCCGCCATTGAATTGGCTGCCAAGGCTGTTCACCATTTTGTTGACATCCATGCCTCCACCCTGGGATTGAGTGCCCTGGGCCTGTTTCATTACCTGGTTCAGTACAGACATCACGTTCATTTGCCAGCTCCTTTCTCGGATAACCCGCTATGTATCGACGCCAGTTTACGCTGCCTGACGCCATGGGTTCATGGGGTCGGTATTACCCTGTTGTCATATTTGGCAGCATTTAGTTCCATGGATGACGTTCTGAAGGCATGGGAGCTTGATTTGGCGCTTCGCCCGACTATCTGCGACCATTCGTCGCACTGAAAAGCTTGGATCCGCGGTACCGTCTTTCTATCCTGTACCTCTATATCATCGACAAGGAACACTGGACATGAAGTACTGCCTGAGCGTATTTGTGCTGGCCCTGGCCCTGGTTGCCCCGACAGCTCTAGCCCATGATTACAGCCAGGGTCCGGTAAAGGTCGATCATCCCTGGAGCCGGCCCACACCGCCTGGCACGCCCATGGGAGTGGGCTACATGAGCATCTCCAACAGCGGCAGCAGTGATATCACCCTCGTTGGGGCCGCAACCCCCAGGGCAGACAGCGTATCGATCCACGAGACCAGCATGCACGATGGTGTGATGCGAATGGCTCCGGTCAAGGGCGGGCTTGTCATACCAGGGGGTAGTACCGTGGAGTTGAAGCCCCACAGCTTTCATCTGATGCTGGAAAAACTGAAAAGCCCGTTGCGCGAGGGTGAGAGTATTCCGCTGACCCTGAGCTTTGAGGGCGCGGAAGATATGCAGGTTGAGCTGAATGTTGCGCCGCTGGATCGCGAGATGATGGAAAAACAGAGTATGGACCACTCTGGCAAAGAGATGGACCACAGCGGGCACTGACGTATCAGCCCGGTTCAGTCTTCTATACTTGAACTGGCCGGGCTACCACTCTTTGTCTTCGGCGCTTTCCTCGGCTTCGATCTCCGCCTTGCGTGCCTGAATCTTCTTCATTTTCTCATCGGAGATTTTCATGCTGTGTGCATTGTCGCGCAGTATCATCAGGCTGCCCACGATCAACGCAAGGGCAACAATTATGAATATCCATCCTATGGCTGGCATGTCCACCTCCACCAAATGATCCGCTTCCCTACATAGTGGACCACGCATCGATCTGTCACAACTGTCACGCATCCTGCCACAGAGTTGTCGGGTCCAGTCGATAATACCCTTGCAGGGCCTTGTAGACCTCGGGCTGTTCTCGCTTGAGATGGCGCGGCTGCTGGAAAAATGCCTCGGTCAGCACTGCGAAAAATTCTGCCGGTTCGGTAGCGCCGTATGGATCAAGCCAGGATCTATGGTGGTGCCGGAGGGAATGCCTGAGGTCTTCGTAGGCCGTCGTCATGGAACTTTGCCAGTGCCGGGCCTGCTCTCCACTCAGCGGCGGTGCCCCGTCTGCGGTGCCGTCCAGGTAGTCCAGCTGGTGTGCAAACTCATGTAGCATGACGTTATGGCCACTGTGCGGGTTCCTGGCGGCCTCCTGGCATTCTCGCCAGGCCAGCACCACCTGGCCCCTGCTTGAGGCCTCACCGGCCCGTATTTCATTACTTTCGCTGACAACCATGCCATCGCTTTCAATGTCTCTGACGTGATAGGCATCGGGATAGACCAGAATGCTGCTTACCTCGTCAAAATCCGAATAGGGGCGGGCAAGAATCAGCAAACAGGCGTGGCCGGCAATGGTTACTCTCACCGTGTCGTCCACCTCAAAGCCGTCACAGCCATAGAATTCTTTCTCGGAGAGAAAAAGCTGGACCCGTTGCTCCAAGGTTTGCTTGAGGGCTTCAGGAAGCCGTCGGTAAAGCGGCACGTTCGAATCAAGATGCTCGCGCCACGGTGTTGGAAAGGGGACCCTCAGTTCCCGTTCCCTCCGCCAGGCGCGGTAGAAGAAGAGGTAGAATATGGTTGCCGCGATCAGGGTCACTGCAAATACTGCGAAAACAAGTGCTGCTGACATGCTGCTCCCAGCGACCATTGATTGAATTACCCCGTATCTTACAGAAAAATTGGATCTGCACGCAGTCAGGGCCCGTATTGCTGGTTGTTCTACAGTGCAGGGGATGTGAAGCTGCATGAACTGTATTGATCGTTGAGGAGGCTGATATGTCCGATAATTCCACTGTTGTAATCACCGGGGCAAACCGGGGCATTGGTCTGGAGCTCGCCCGACTCTATGCAAGCCGCGGCTGCTCGGTGATCGGCGTGTGCCGGGAGGCCTCGTCGGAGCTGGAAGAGGTTGCGGCGAGGATCATCGACAGAGTCGATGTGACCACCGATGAGGGCGTAACCAAGCTCGTGGCCGATCTTGAGGGCGAGCGTATCGATCTGTTGATCAACAATGCCGGTCTGCTGCAGGACGAGAAACTGGGCAGTATCGATTTCGATTCCATCCGCACCCAGATGGAGATCAATGCCTATGCTCCCCTGAGAGTGGCTGAAGCCTTGTTCGAAAAAATCCCCTCCGGAGGCAAAATCGCCAACATCACCAGCCGGATGGGCTCTATCGCCGACAACGACTCTGGCGGCCGCTATGGGTACCGTGCTTCAAAGGCGGCGTTGAATGCCTTTGGCAAGTCCCTCGCGATGGATCTGAAACCGCGGGGTATCGCCGTGGCCCAGCTGCACCCGGGTTATGTTCAGACCCGAATGGTGAATTTTGGTGGGTTGATTACTCCAGAAGAATCGGCAAAAGGCCTGGCAGAGCGGATTGATGGCCTGACCCTGGAGAATACCGGATCGTTCTGGCACAGCAACGGCGACGAGCTGCCGTGGTGATCCTGAAAACATTTTCATTTGTTTGCATTGGAGTGAGGCAGGATTCTGTTTTAACGAGTACTCTTGTTACCTAAAAAGGAATTCTGCTGTCGATGAAAAGTGCGAGTGCTCCAATGAATTATGAGCCTGAGCGGGAGCGCAGGCCCCAGTTCTGGCGTTTGGCCATGCGATGTGCCCAGATCGCCGGAACTGTAGATGTCATCTTTTTCTTTCTTTTTCATGCATTGGGTTCGCCGATTCTGGCATGGATCAACGTGGTCAGCGTGGCCATGTACGCCGGGGCCTATTACGCACTCAAATACCACAGGAACAGGATTGCGGTCGTACTCATCTGGGCCGAAGTGCTTGGCCATGCCGGACTTGGCATCGTTCTGATTGGATGGGAGAGCGGTTTCCATTATTACCTGTTGATGTTCATACCGGCGATTTGTGTGTCCGCATCACGGAAATGGGCCATCTATGCGCTGTTGGCCCTGTGGGGTTACTACATCGCCCTGGATGTCCTGATGTGGTATATCGAGCCGTTACAGCCGATTCATCAAACGGCTCTGCATATCGTCCATCTGTTTAACCTGAGCGTGGTCTTTGCCATGTTCAGTTACCTGTCTTCCTATTACCTGAGAATGGTGGTCACAGCCCAGCGCAAGCTCCGGGAAATGGCAACAACGGATTCACTGACCGGGCTTTTCAATCGCCGGCACATGACCTATCTGGCTGAAAAAGAATTGGCCAGGTTCAGCCGTAGCGGTCACCCAGTTGGCTTTCTTCTGCTGGATGTCGATCATTTCAAATCAATCAACGACGCCTATGGCCACGAAACCGGCGACCGAGTGTTGGGTTTTGTTGCCGATGTGATTCGTGAGGAGCTCCGGGCCCAGGATTTGATTGGTAGGTGGGGCGGTGAGGAGTTCCTGGCCATTCTCCCTGATACGGATTCCGGCAAAGCGCAGGCAAGCGCGGAGCGGATACGAAACGCGTTTTTGGCCAGGGACTGGAGCGCGATTACTGGCGGTGATGCCGAAGTTACGATCAGTATCGGTGTGAGCGAACTGCGAGCTGGCGACGACCTGAGTGCGGCTGTCAGCCGGGCTGATGAAGCGCTTTACCGGGGTAAAACCGGCGGCCGTAATCGGGTCGAGCTGGAAACCATCTGACGAGATAAAGGGGTAGCTTTGATGAGTCTTGCAATTGCATTGCACGTTCTGTCCGCGGTTATCTGGGTTGGCGGTATGTTCTTCGCCTACATGGCGATGCGTCCGGCCGTGGTTGAGGTTGTAGAAGCCTCACAGCGGGGTGTTCTCTGGTCCAGGACGCTTGAACGATTCTTTCGCTGGGTGTGGCTCTCAGTTGTGTTGCTACTGGTCACCGGCTACTGGATGATTTTCAGTGTGTTTGGCGGTATGGCCGGTGCCGGCTGGCATATTCATGCCATGCAGACGCTCGGCCTGGTGATGATGCTGCTCTACTTCCACGTGTATTTTGCGCCTTTTCGGCGGCTCAAGCAGGCGGTTGCAGACAAGGATCCGCAGGCTGGCGGTGTTCAGGTGGGCAAGATTCGCCGGCTAGTCGGTATCAATCTGATCCTCGGCCTGATTGTGGTCGCCATAGGGTCTGGCGGTCGGTACCTGTAACCTGCTGAACGATCGGGGACCGATACCATGACCGATATTCGAAAGAGAGCCATTGCCGGCCTGAAAGCGGGGGATTCCTTTACCCTGGCACGAACGTTCACCGAGGATGAGACCCTGTCCTTTGGCGAAATCAGCCGCGATCAGAACCCGGTCCACTACAGCGACGAGTTCGCGCGAGCGAAGAACCTGCACGGCAAGATCTGCCATGGCCTGCTGGTTGGTGGAATGATCACGGAAGTAGGCGGGCAGATAGGCTGGCTGGCGTCAGGAATGAACTTTCGCTTCCTCCGGCCAGTGTATTTCGGCGACACCATCACCTGCGTGTTCACCATCACCGACGTAGATGAGCAAAACCGGGCCCGGGCCGAAGCGATACTCTCGAATCAGCACGGTGAGCCGGTGATCGAGGCCTGGTTGACGGGTATTCTGCCCGGGCCCAGGGAACAGGAAGTGATGTCAGTAATGGTCAGCGAACAGAAAACGACGCCCGAGAGCTGACCAGCAGCGGCTATTATTTCAGTCCTCCTCAGAGTCCCTCATTCGTTCCTGCCGCTCCCACTCTTCTTCCTTTGCCGCATCGATGATTTCCATCAGTTCGTCAACGTTGGCGGCGGTATCATCGTGCTGGAAACAGCCGGTGAGTTTGCATTCCGGGTGGAGGTCGCCTGATTCGTAGAGCGCCCAGATCTCCTTGCCATAATCGGTGTTCAACAGCTCCGGCGCGAATCGGCCAAAATAGCGGCGCATATTGTCGACGTCGCGTTCGAGCATGCGTTCCGCGTTGTTGTTGCCGGAGGCGTTGACCGCCTGGGGAAGATCAATAATGACCGGTCCGTTGGCATCGACCAGAACGTTGAATTCCGACAGGTCCCCATGGATCAGACCGGCACTCAACATGCGGACCACCTCACGGATCACCTGCCTGTGGAAGTCACGGGCCTGTTCCGGGGAAAGAATGACATCATCCAGCCTGGGTGCGGCCTTGCCGTCTTCGTCCGCCACCAGCTCCATCAGCAGCACGCCGTCCACGAAGCCCAGGGGTTCGGGAACCCGGACACCCGCGGCGGCAAGCCGGTAAAGGGCATCCACCTCGGCATTGAGCCAGGCATCTTCCTGCTCCTTCTGGCCGTATTTGGTTTTCTTGCTCATGGCCCGGGCCCGCCGGCTGTTCCGGACCTTTCGGCCCTCCTGGTATTCCACCGCCTGCTTGAAGCTTCGCTTGGAGGCTTCCTTGAAGACCTTGGCGCAACGTGTCTGGTCGCCACAGCGCACCACATAAACCTGCGCTTCCTTGCCGCTCATAAGCTGGTAGAGCACTTCGTCCACCATGCCGTCATCGACAAGTGGTTGTAATCTCTTCGGTACTTTCATAAAACCTTTCAGACGGACAGTGAGTCGGCCAGCCACGTTCATTGATCTGGAACAAGACTGGATGCGGGCAGGGCAGGGACAATGACTGCTACGGAGCATAGCTTACATGAAAATCGTTTTCCTGATCCTGTTGATTCTGTTGGTTGCTGTCACCATCGCTCTGTGGTTCTGGCGACAGGCTGACCATAATGCGGACCAGGCCGCCATGGCGAGGTTGGCGGCGCTGCAGCCGGCTTCGCCGCAGCCTTTTGATCTTTCTCTCCTCGAGGGGCTGCCGGAGCCCGCCCGGCGGTATTTCCGGTACACCATTCAGCCCGGTACTCCGCTTTATACGGTTGCCCGGATATCCATGACCGGAAAATTCGGCATGGGCAATCGGGATGCGCCCGACTACATGGATATGCAAGCCACTCAGGTGCTGGCTATGCCCGAAGGGTTTATCTGGAAGATGGGCGCCAGCCGTGGCGCCCTCCGGGTTTCAGGCTCAGACGCCGAGCAGTGGACGCGGTTTTGGCTGATGGGATTGCTTCCGGTGGCCCGGATGGGCGGCGATCCGGATCACGCCCGTTCGGCATTCGGCCGGTATGTGGCGGAGGCGGTGTTCTGGACGCCGGCGGCACTGCTGCCTGGCCCAGGGGTTGCGTGGCAGCTTGTGGATGTAAATACGGCCAGGGTGATTGTCCGCCACGAGGGTATGGAGCAGGCGGTGGATGTTGTGGTGGCTGAAGACGGTCGTCCCCTCCAAGTGAGTTTCGACCGCTGGAGCAATGCGAATCCGGAAAAAGTTCATCGCTTGCAGCCGTTCGGTGGATACCTGTCAGAGTTTAAAGAGTTTGAGGGATTTGTATTGCCGACCCGCGTAGAAGCCGGGAATTTCTTTGCCACGGACGATTATTTTCCCTTCTTCATTGCCGAAGTCACAGATGTGGAATTTCCGAGGCCCTCCGCCATGATGCATCCGGAGTAGTATCTCGGATGCAATCGCATGGGTACCTTGCCCTTAGCGCACGACAAACACCGAAATGTTACTGTGCCTGACGATGTTGGCGCCGTTGGAGTGGAGAATGTGGAGCTTGTCGCCGATTCCCGGCGGATGAGAAGCCATCACCACCAGGTCTGCACCTGTGGTTTTAATAGCCTCAAGCAACTTGTCTTCAAGTTCCACTGCCGTATCGGCGGTCTCCATGACGATGCTGTCCGTACTGATGCCGTGGGATTTCCCCTGCTCCTCCGCGAAGACGGCCAGTTTCTCCTTGAGTTCTTTCGGATTGTGAGCTGCGGCTCCCGGCGTGCTGTTGGTGACGCTGACGTAGCACAGGGTCGCGTTGTAATGTTTGGCAATATCAATGGATGTATTAAGTGCCTTCACCATTTTATCGGTATGGGCGAGGTCGACCGGAACGAGGATCTTGCTATACATGAGAGTTCTCCTTTTCCGCCTGAGTTGCAGAACATTGGTCTGTTGTCTTGCATTCAGATTGGCAATGCCCTGTTGGGTATGTCAAAAAAAGCCCGGTGAAGTTCACCGGGCTTTTTCGGTCAAGGGTGCCTCGTTACCGTCAGACGAGGTTGTAAAGGAACACTACGGCGATACCGGCCGGCGTTAAATACCGGAGTACAAACATAAACGCCGTGTAGCTGCCGCCCTGCAGACCAATATCGGCCGGCAGACCCTCTCGTTTCATCGCCCAGCCGGCGAACAGGGCAATGGCCAGTCCGCCCAGGGGCATCATCAGGTTGGAGACCAGGAAGTCGAGCAGATCGAACACCGTCTTGCCTTCGAAGAACGGGATGAAGCCCAGCGGGTGCACGCTGTCCCATACGTTGAACGACAATACGGTTCCGATACCGATAAACCAGATTGCCAGCCCTCCCCCAAAGGCACTTTTCGCCCGGCTGACACCTTTATGTTCTTCCAGCCATTCCACCACCGGTTCCAGCATGGAAATGGCCGAAGTGATGGCAGCGACCAGCAGCAGGGCAAAGAAAATGGTGCCGAACAGTGCGCCACCGCTCATCTGGCCAAAGGCCAGTGGCAGGGTTACGAAAATCAGGCCGGGACCTGCCCCTGGCTCAAGGCCATTGGCAAATACCAGAGGAAAGATGGCCAGCCCCGCAAGAAGGGCAACGCTGGTATCCACCACGGCAATGGTCATGGCGGTCCGCGCAATGTTTACGGTTTTTGGCAGGTAGGAGCCATAGGCCATCAGAACACCAATACCGATACTGAGCGTAAAGGCGGCATGGCCCAGGGCCGTCAGAACACCAGCGGTGGTCAGTTTGCTGAAGTCCGGCGAGAACATAAAGCTCACGGCCCGGCCAAAACTGCCACTGTTCATGGCATAGATCACCATCGCAATCAGCAGCAAGAACAGCAGGGGCATCAGCATGTTCACGGCTTTCTCAAGCCCGGAGCGAATGCCCCGGCCAACGATAAACACGACGATGGCCATGAATACGGAGTGCCAGAGCAACAGTTCCCAGGGGTTGGCCAGCAATCCGCCGAACTGGCCGCCAATGGCCTCGGCGTCCGCGCCGGTAAACAGCCCGGTTGCGGCTTTGCCGATATAGACCAGGGCCCAGCCGCCAATCACGGCGTAAAAAGAAAGCACGAGGAAGGATGCAATTACCCCGTTCCAGCCGATGGCTCTCCAGCCCCTGGCGGTGCCTTCGCTTTTGGTCAGGGTGCGCATGGTGGCGACCGGACTCTGACCGCCGCGCCGACCAATCATGGTCTCGGCAATCAGTACCGGCACGCCGATCAGGAAGATACAGGCCAGGTAAATCAGAACGAAGGCGCCGCCGCCGTTCTCGCCAGTAATGTACGGAAACTTCCAGATGTTCCCGAGGCCAACGGCTGAACCAGCCGCAGCCAGGATAAAGGCCATCCGTGAGGACCAGAGGTTATTGGCCCGCTGGTGTGGTTGGGTACTCTCACTCATTCTTCTCTCCGGCTAATTGTTTTTGTCGGACTGATTGGTTGTTGTCGAAAAAGTATTTACTTGCCGAGCACCTCGCGCAGGGCGGAAGCGACTTGTGGCAAGACGCGGTCGTTCAAACCGGCAACGTTTACGCGGCTGCTTTCCAGCATGTAGATGCCGTGTTCCTTCCGTAACCGGCCTACCTGCTCCGGACTGATTCCGAGGAACGAGAACATGCCTCGTTGACGGGCGATGAATTCGAAGTCGCCGACCGGTGAAAGCGCGCCGGCAAAAGCGTGACGCAGATGCAGGATGCGCTCACACATACCGTTTAGCTCCTGTTGCCACTGGGCTCGCAGGGCGTCATCGCCAAGGATGGTCTCCACTATTGAGGCGCCGTGGGCCGGTGGCATTGAATAATGCGACCGGATGACGCTCAGCAGTTGGCTGGTGGCGGCGGCATTTACGGTTGCGGTTTCCAAAACCAGGGCGAGAGCGCCGGTGCGTTCCCGGTAGAGGCCAAAGTTCTTGGAGCACGAGGCCGCGATCAGCATTTCAGGTACCGCACTGGCCAGGTACCTCAGGCCAGCTGCATCCGCGTCCAGGCCTTCGCCAAGGCCCTGATAGGCCATGTCCACGAAGGGCAGCAGGCCTTTGCGCTGGATCAGGCTGGTCACTTCGTGCCACTGGGCCAGGCTCAGGTCCGCGCCCGAGGGGTTGTGGCAGCACCCGTGCAGCAACACCACGTCGCCCGCATCCGCCCGTTCCAGGGTTTCCAGCATGGCGCCGAAGTCTACCTGCAGGGTCTCTGGATTGAGGTACGGATATTCGCGAATAGTCAGGCCGGCGCCACCAAGCAAAGGCAAGTGGTTGGCCCAGGTGGGCGTGCTGACCCAGACTTTTGTGTCCGCCTTGCACAGGCGCAGAAACTCGGCGGCCATACGCAGGGCGCCACAGCCGCCCGGTGTCTGGATGACCGATACACGGCCGTCACGGACCAGCGAGCTGTTGCTGCCCAGGATCAACTCCGCCATGGCGCTGTTGAAGCCGGCAGAACCGGCAGGGCCAACGTAGCTTTTGGTGGTTTCTCCTTCAAGCAGGCGACGCTCCGCTTCGTGCACGGCGGCCATGATGGGCGTATTGCCTGCATCATCCTTGTAGACGCCGATGCCCAGATCCACCTTGTCTGGTCGGTTGTCTTCACGGAAGGTCTGCATCAGCTGCAGGATCGGGTCCTGAGGCAGGGGCTGGAGTGTTTCAAACATGGTTTGCCTCCTCGTCGGCCTGTTGGGTGCGGATCAGGGTCGGGCGACCGGTGTCCAGCGCCTTGATCAGCTGTGTCTGTTTTTCGCGAATGCTCTCTGCCGCCAGTTCCCTGACTGGGCCATAGCCCCGGACGTCTGCGGGCAATTCTGCCAGTTGCAGGAAGGTCTCGTAGTTGCTGGCGTTGAGCTCACGACCGATCCGGTCTACCAGGCTCTGATAGTCCTTCAGCATGGCCCGGTCCAGCTTGCGGTCGGCAGAATAGCGGAACGGATCGATTGCGGTTCCGCGCAGGCCGCGAAGTTTCGCCAGCAGCCGGAAGGCCCGGAACATCCAGGGGCCGAACCGGCGTTTTTTCGGGCGACCCTGGGCGTCGGTCTCGCCGCTAAGCAGGGGCGGGGCCAGATGGAAGTGGACTTTGAAGTCACCCTCGAAGGTTTCATTCACCTCTTTCATGAAGTCGGTTTCGGCAAACAGTCGCGCGACTTCGTATTCGTCCTTGTAGGCCATGAACCGGTACAGCTGCTGGGCTACTGCACGAGTCAGCAGCAGGTTGGTTTCACCGAGGGACTCCTCAGCCTTCCGGACCCCTGCAACTGCGTCCCGGTATTGGTCGGCCCAACGCTGGTTCTGGTAGTTGACCAGGTGCTTATGCCGGGTGTTGATCAGTTCGTCCAGGGTTGGCTCGGTTTTGACCTCAACAACCTGGGCTTTGTTGTCGTCCAGCAGATCCGTGACTGCGCTGGGTTCCACGGCCGCCAGTCGGCCCCAGCCGAAGGCTTCCTTGTTCCGCTCGATCGCCACGCCATTGAGTTCGATGGCCTTCATCAGGGCGGCTTCTGACAGGGGCAGCAGGCCCTTTTGCCAGGCAAAACCGAGCATCATCACGTTGGAGAATACGGTGTCGCCCATCAGTTTCTCGGCAATGCCATTGGCGTCCAGTTGGTCAAAGTGATCTTTTCCAACTGCGTCCTGCAGCAGGCCAAGCCGTTTGTCGGCCTTCATATCGGCGTCGCGGAAGAGCACGTAGTCGGCGGTAGGCAGTTCCGCTTCGTTGGCGACAATCCGGGTGTGGTTGGGCCGGAGAACGCTCAGGGCCTTCTGGGAAGACGCTACCACCAGATCACAGGCGATGACCGCATCGGCCTGGCCATTGCTGATCCGTACTTGGTGGAGCTTGTCCGGGGACGGTGCCATACGAACGTAGCTCAGCACCGTGCCGCCTTTCTGGGCGAAGCCCATGAAATCCAGTACCGAGGCACCGCGCGACTCCAGATGGGCCGCCATGGTGATCAGCTGGCCGACCGTCACCACTCCTGTACCGCCGACACCGCCCACGAGCAGATCGTAGGAGCCGGTCATTTCAGGCAATTTGGGAGCTGGGATGTCAGCCAGCTTGCGGGTGAGTACGGAGCCGGTGTCAACGCCGCGGGATTTGCGTAACTGACCGCCTTCAATGGTCACGAAGCTGGGGCAGAATCCGTTAACACAGGAGAAGTCCTTGTTGCAGGAGGACTGGTCGATCTTGCGCTTGCGGCCCAGTTCGGTCTTGCGCGGCACCACCGAGAGACAGTTGGACTGCACCGAGCAGTCGCCACAGCCTTCGCAGACATGGTGGTTGATAAAGGCCCGCTTTGCCGGATCCGGGAACTGCTTGCGCTTGCGCCGGCGGCGCTTCTCGGCGGCACAGGTCTGGTCGTAGATCAGCACGGTACAACCAGGGATGTCACGCAATTCGCGCTGCACCTGGTCGAGCTCGGACCGATCGTGGAAGGTGACATCCTTGGGGAACAGGTCATGATGGCCATCGTATTTCTCGGGCTCATCACTGAGCACAACAACCCGATTGACCCCTTCTGCGGCCATTTGCTGGGCAATCCTGTCGACGGTGATCTGGCCGTCCACCGGCTGACCGCCGGTCATGGCCACGGCGTCGTTGAACAGGATCTTGTAGGTAATGTTGATGCCGGCAGCTACCGCCTGACGGATAGCCATGGAACCGGAATGGAAATAGGTGCCTTCACCCAGGTTCTGGAACACGTGGGGGTTGCCGGTATAGCGGCTCTTGCCAATCCAGTTGACCCCTTCGCCACCCATCTGGATGAGGGATTCCGTGTTCCGGCCCATCCAGGACGCCATAAAGTGGCAGCCAATGCCGGCCAGGGCCTTGCTGCCCTCAGGGACCTTGGTGGAGGTGTTGTGGGGGCAGCCAGAGCAGAAATAGGGCATACGCTTGACGCCGCCCGGATCCTGAGCGGTGGTCATGGCACTGATTTCAGCCATGCGCTCGCTGAAATCCACCTCGAAGAAGCGACCAAGACGGGCCGCCAGGAAGCCGGCAACCAGTTTCGGGCTCAACTCGCCGACATAGGGGATCAGTGGTCGGCCTAGCTCATCCTGTTTGCCGGTAATCAGAACCTCGCCGGGGCGATCCGGCTCTGACATGTATTCCTTGATCTGGCTCTCGATGATGCCGCGCTTTTCCTCGATTACCAGCACTTCTTGCTTGCCGTGAACGAAGTCGAGGATGCCACGGCGCTCGAGGGGCCAGACCATGCCAACCTTGTAGATATCCAGCCCCATGTCCCGGGCCTGGTCTTCATCGATGCCCAACAGGTCCAGGGCTTCAAGCAGATCCAGGTGACCCTTGCCAGTAGTGACAATACCGAAGCGGGCTTCCTTGTTGTCGAACAGGCACCGGTCAATGCGGTTAGCCCGGGCAAAAGCCTGAACGGCTGCGAGCTTGTGTTCGATGCGGGTTTCCAGTTGCGGCCCCGGCAGGTCCGGCCAGCGGTAATGAAGGCCGCTTTCAGGGGCGGTGAAATCGTCCGGGGTAACAAAATCCGGTTGCGGTGGAATCTCGACAGAGGCCGCGCTTTCCACGGTTTCGGAGATCGCCTTGAAGCCGACCCAGCAACCGCTGTAGCGGGACAGGGCGTAGCCCCAGAGCCCGAACTCCAGATACTCGGCGATGTTGGCCGGGTTGATGGTGGGCATGAAGAAACTCATGAACGCCACATCAGACTGATGGGGCATGGACGATGATACGCAGCCGTGGTCATCACCCGCTACCACCAGCACGCCGCCATGGGGCGAGGAGCCATAGGTGGTGCCGTGTTTCAGTGCATCGCCTGCGCGGTCCACGCCCGGCCCTTTGCCATACCAGAGGCCGAAAACCCCGTCCACCTGCCGGTCTTCGTCGGTTTCCACCTGTTGGGTACCGAGCATGATCGTGGCGGCGAGGTCTTCGTTAATGGCGGGCACGAAATCGATTCGGTTTTTCTCCAGGAGATCCTTGGTCTGCCAGAGTGCCTGGTCGACAGCGCCCAGAGGGGAGCCCCGGTAGCCACTTACCAGGCCGGCCGTATTCAGTCCCTGTTTGCGATCCAGGGCTGCTTGCATCAGGGGGATTCGGACCAGCGCCTGTGTGCCGGTCAGGAACACCCGACCGGATTCCCGCAGGTAGCGGTCTTCGAGTTTGTAATCGTCGAGTTGTGGGGTATCGGCGGACATGGCGCCCTCCTTTTTGTCGATTTTATGACCAAAATTCTAGAGGGAAGTCCGCAAAAGGTGCTTGCGTATTGGGTGACGGTTTCGAGAGTTTGCGAAAGGATGTTTGATAAATGACAATAAAGAGAAAGAACCTTTGATAAAAGTCAGGTGTTACCAAATGAAACAGGTAGAGCTGGACAAGCTGGATCGGAAAATTCTATCGGCACTGCAGCAGGATGGGCGCATCAGTAACCAGTTACTGGCCGAGCAGGTGGGGTTGTCACCGGCTGCTTGCTGGCGCCGAGTTCGGACACTTGAGGAAAGTGGTGTGATCCAGGGATACAGCGCAAGAGTGGATCCGGAGCGCATTGGTCAGGGTCTGTGCGTGCTGGTCAATCTGTCGCTGCAGAGGCACAACATCGACAGTACGGCAGAAATTGAGCAGCAGGTGAGCAGCTACCCCGAGGTACTTCAGTGTTTCGCGGTGACCGGTAATGCCGATTTCGTACTCAGGGTGATTGTGCCGGACATGGCCAGTTACGATCGGTTCCTGAACGAAAAGATCTTCACCCTGCAGGGCATTGCCCAGGTGAATTCAAACTTTGCGTTGCGGGAGATAAAGAATACCGAGACGATCCCGGTGGAAGGCATTCAGTAGGTTCAGGACGGGTACCTGAACGAAAAAAGGCAGCCGAAGCTGCCTTTTTCTAAACGTGTCGTCTGCTATTTGCAGAGCATCTCTTTATAATTAAAGAGCGACTACGTTTTCCGCCTGAGGACCTTTCTGGCCCTGGGTAACGGTGAACTCGACCTGTTGGCCTTCAGCCAGAGTCTTGAAACCGCCGCCCTGAATGGCGCTGTAGTGAACGAAAACGTCCGGGCCGCTTTCGCGAGTAATAAAGCCAAAACCTTTTGCTTCGTTGAAAAACTTAACGTTGCCGGTAACTGTAGACATAATATTCTTTCCTGATTTCAATCATTTAATGTGCCGTCAGATCATCTTTTGATGCCTGATCAGCGGTATGCGGAAACAAAAAACTGGCGTGATCAAAAACAGGACGTGCTACTTGTTACAACTGAGCGGTCTTATTGATGAAATGCTTTGCTAAATCTTTCCAACGAGGCCCACTGTACTCTCACTGCCGGAGAATGCAAAGCTATTTCTTGTAGGCATAAACCGGGGTGTCGGTTTTTCTGTTACCCAGGTGGTCGAGCCTGCGAGGTTTGGCGATGGCAAAGCCCTGTGCATAGTCCACCTGAATCTCCTTCAGGGTGTCCATGATTTCCATATCCTCGACGTATTCGGCAATGGTCTTCAGGTCGAGGAAATGGCACAGCTCGTTGATCGAGCGCACCATGGCGTAGTTAGTCAGGTTGGTGGCCATGTCCCTGACGAAAATGCCGTCGATTTTCACGAAGTCCACTGGCAGCTTCTGCAGGTAGGCATAGGAGGACAGGCCGGTGCCAAAGTCATCCAGGGCGAACCGGCAATTCAGGCGCTTCATTTCACGCATGAAATCGGAAGCAAAATGGAGGTTGGCCACGGCAGAGGTCTCGGTTATCTCAAAACAGATCTTGTGAGCCAGCTCCGGATTCGACCTGAGGTTGGATTCCAGTCCGAGCATGAAGCTGTCATCGCTTAAAGACGCGCCTGAGAGGTTGACGTTAAGAGTGGCGATTTTGTCCAGCGCCTCCGGATTGTCGCGCATCCACGCCAGCACTTCGGAAATGACCCACAAATCAACTCGCGTGCTGCGTTTGAATTGTTCGGCCGCCTCAATATAGCCCTGGGGCGAGATTTCCTTGCCAGCGCTGTCTTTCAGGCCAAGCAAGAGTTCATACATCTTGCCTTCGCCGCTTTCCGGAGCAAGTGCAACAATTGGTTGGGCCCGGAGATAGAGGCTGCCGTCGCGGATAGTCCGGTCAATTTCCGTGACCCACTGAGGTGTGCCAATCTGTGACTGGTCCCTGTTTCCCCTCGCCAGTTCAATCCGGTTTCCGCCCAGCTTCTTGGCTGCCTTGAGTGAGAGGCTCGCTTGATTGAGAAGATCGCCGGGGGAGTGAGCGGCAGCCGTAACCGGTCGGATACTGATGCTTACCGTTGCCTTGTATTCCGCCGGCCCATGCTGGAAAACCTGCTGCTCGAAGTTTCGGCGCAGGGATTCTGCGAAATCGAGGCAGTCCTCCGTGCTGATGTTATTGATGAGCACTGCAAACTCGTTGCCGCTTATCCGGCCAACGTGTGATTCTGAGAAACGGGACTCGCAAGCTTGCCGAAGCGTGTCGGCGACGTGTTTTAGCAGGGTGTCTCCGGCTTCCGCGCCATAGGAAGCGTTGATGACACTGAACTCGTCTATGTCCAGTACCATCAGGGCGGAAGAACTGTCTTCCGGAGATGATGGTGCTGTGCTGATCAGCCCCGACACCTGCTTTTCGAAGTCATGGCGATGCATGCAGCCGGTCAGGGCGTCGTGGGTGGCCTGGAAATTCAGCTTCCGGTAAACCTCCTCAACAATGCTGAACAGGCTTTGATCAAGGAACGGGATGTCGCCATCTTCTACCAGCCAGGCTTCTCCCTCGGCGAGTTTCCGGACAAACTCCGGGAACCCGTAACTGACTTCGCTCATTCCCTTGGGCGAGAGAAAAACAAACCGGAGTGACTCCTCGCCACCCCAAACCAGGCGCATGCGACGGGTCTCCCCGCTGTCTAGCCAGACTTCAACCCAATCGCCGACGGCTATGTCCTTTGCCCTTGAGACCCAACGGCTGTCCTCAAGCTCTGGAGGCAATGTAAGCGGCGCCTCATCGTCGTCGCCGTACTCCTCCACCCAGGTGGTCTGTGCCTCCACATGGCCCTGAAGAATTTCGGATAACTCGTCTATCACGGGTCGTATTCGTGAGACATCACCGGCCGTTCTGAGCTCCCGTTCAATAAACTGCAGCACCACACTGCTTTCAAGTTCTCGTTCAAATGCCAGCTCTTCGGAGGTGCCGGCAGGAGACAGCCAGGCCTGGAGTTGCGCCACTACATCAATGAGTTCTTCACAGTGTCGGCTTTCCTGACCTTCCCGCAACATGGTCAGAACGATCAGTTGCTCCCAGCCCGCCTGAAGAAGACCGATCAGAATTTTCGGAACCTGCCGGCCGCCAAGGAGCGCGTTCACCCTTTGCCTGGCCTGCTTGCGAGTTCTGCGCAGGCGCTCTTTGCCCTCCAGGGTTTTGGCCAGCCGTTCTGAATTCCGGATAAACGATTGATCCTGCCGTTCAACAAGCTGTTTCAGCCTTTGGCCCAGAGTCTCCAGCAGTTCTGGGTCCGAAACCTCAATCTCTGTCAGCTCCTCGACGATGTCGGCAACTGTCGCTTCCAGTTTCTTGCTCGATGCTCTTTCAGCAAGGCAGATGTGCATCAGGTTGTTAATAATGTCCCGGGCAGGGTGGTCGTCGGCATTCAGAAAGTCCGGTGTCTCAACCAGCGTTTCAAATACCGGCAGCCGAAGTTTTTGCAGTTGGTGGCGGAGCGAACCCGACAGCTCCTCGTGAGTCTTTAGCGGCGCAAACAGCCGGTCCACCAGGTTGGCCTTCTCCACCGCTGTGCGGTCCAGAGAGCTTGCCAGGTCTGAGTCCGAGTCGGCCAGTTCCTGGAGCAACCCAGCCATATCCGGTTCGTCGTCGTGTAAGCGATTCAGAAGCTCGCGGCGCCGGGAACGGAGGTTTTCCGAAAGCTTCGGGTTCGGCTCCTCCCAGTCTGCGAGTTCGGAGGAGGGGCTTGCTTCCAGTGCCATCAATTGGAATAGGGAGCGTCCAGCCGATGGCATCTCTGATGTCGCATGCCCAATGTCTTCCGTTCCCGCCGGCTCGGCCGATGAGTTCTTCACGGTTCCAGTAGTTGAATCTGCTTCTTCTGATTGGTGGTCCCTCAGCGACCAGTTTGCCGGCAACTCAGAGATGTCCAGGGCTTCAAGTCCGGCCCGGCGGCAATCATTGATCAGGGAGCGGATTGCCGCGGGCCAGACTCTGCCCAGAGCGCTTTCCCAGGCTCGGTAAATGGTCAGGCGATGCTCCCGCGCAATGCCCAGATGGTCGACCATGTATTGCAGGCAAACACAAAGCGCTCGAGGTGTCAGCGGGTTGTTGTCATCGTTGACGTCCTGCCGAAAAATCTGGTTCAGAAACTGGTTGAGCAAGAAGGTTGCGCCGGAATTTGCCTTGCTTATCCCCGTGGCAATGGCTTGCAAATCAAGCCAGTCTTCAAACTCGTGTTGTTGCAGCAGGTGCAACTCCTTGCTGCCGGCCCGGGACTCAGTGGCGGGCTCAAGGGTCGCCTGATTGGCCTGGAACTGGGCCTGGAAATCCTGGAGCATTCGCTGCTGGCGGCTTTGGAAGATGAAGCGCATATCCTTCAGCCGGGTGATTTCACGGAGCTCGGCGGCCTGTTCCAGGTCGGCTTCAATGCCCTCGAAGGTGCCCTCCATAAACTCCGGAAGTAATTGTTCCAGAAGTCGACGGCAATGCTGGTGGTAAAGTTGTTTCAGTGCAGGGTCTGGCGCCGCTTCCGCAAGCCTGCTCCTGCCCGTGTGCTGAACCAGAAGATCAACTTCGCGCTTCAGGTCCGGGGTGATGCCCGCGATGTCGAGCGAAATGCTGTTGCCCCGGCCAGCACGGACCGCGCCCCTGAAATGGATATGCTGCTTGTCATGATCGTGATCGAGGAAGACATGAAGATCCGCCTGGGTGGCGGCAGAGGATGACAGCTGGTCCAGCACCGTGGGCGAAGTAAGCTGCTTCAGGCTGAGGCGAAGCTCTTTGCTGTCCAGGGCCACGCTGTCAATGACACAGCCGCAAGGAATCAGGCCCGGTGTGACAACAACCGCATCCTTGCTGAGTCTGGACTGTTTCGCGTTGAGCCGGGGCATTGACCGCCTTCCTGAGCAGTGAAAAGTGAATCTTTGTTCAATTTATCCTGAGTGCAGTTTAATTCGAACTTCACCAAACGCAAAGTGAATCTACAAAAGCGACACACCTGAGGTTCTGCACTAGCCTGAATCCACGACTGCATTATAGACGCTCAGTGGCGTTAAACATCAGATCCTTGCTCAGGGTATAGCGTGCGAAATCCCTCGCCAGATACAGCTTTCCCCGATAAATACCTGTGGCTTCGGATTCGATCTCACCAATGTGCGGATAGGCATCCGGATTCAACTGATATCGGGAGCTGAAATGGGTAAGCACGAGATTCGGCACACCTGCGGCCTCGGCGAAGCGGGCCACCTGGGCAGCGGAGCTGTGTTGCGGCCAGGGGCCGACCCGGTCCGAGACTTCCTGTGTGTAGGTCGCCTCATGGACCACCACCTGAACATCAGTGCTCGCTTCCAGAAGCAGGTCGGGCTGATCGTTGTCACCGGCGACGATGACTTTGCGCGGTTTTCTGGCAATTCGCGTGTAGTCATCGCAACGGGCAAGGCGGCCATCTTCCAACACCACGTCCTGGCCCTGTTGCAGCCGGCCCCAGGCTGGACCGGCCTCAATACCATCCGCTTCAAGCTTGTCGCGGAGCAGCTGGCGTTCCAGATTCTTTTCAGTGAACACAAACGCCCGGCAGGACACTCGATGGGAAAGGGGAACGGCCGTAACCGACAGCGCATCGTCTTCCCAGCGGAAATTCTCTGCTTCGGAATCGACAAATCTCAGTTCAAAGCTGAGGCTGGAGTCACTGTTGCCCAGAGCCGCCTCAACGAAGGTTCTCACCGGACGGGGCGCGACCAGGTAGAGCGGGGTGATTCGGCCAAGCATGGAGGCACTGGTGAGCAGCCCGGGGAGCCCGAAGGTATGATCGCCATGGATGTGAGTGATAAAGATGGCCTGCAGCTGAATCACCGAATGGTGCGTTCTCAACAACTGGTGCTGGGTGCCTTCCCCGCAGTCAATCAGGTACCAGTGTTTCGGTCCGCCGTGGCTCAGCGCAAGCCCAGTCACATTGCGGGATTTTGTGGGCGTTCCGGCTGAAGTGCCGAGGAAGGTGAATTCCATACCAGGCCTTTTCGGGTTAACGTGTCGACTCTCTGTCCGCCATAATACGAAGGTAGCAGATTTGAGAAACCATTAGCCGGGGCGACCGCTAATGAGCCGGTTTGCGACATACACATAAGGAGTGCTGTCTTGTCTGAATTGTCCAGTTACGAGAGTTTTTCGATTGAGGTCAAAGACCATATCGCCCACGTCCAGTTCAGCCGTCCTGAGGCCCTGAACACGATGAACAAGGCGTTCTGGCTTGAGTTGCCCCGATGCATGCAGGATATAGAAGCTAATACTGACGCCCGTGTGATCGTGATTTCCTCTACCGGCAAGCACTTTTCGGCCGGAATGGATCTTGGCGTGTTCAGCGATCCCAAGGCGGTGCCCATGAATGGCGACCCCGGTCGCATGGCGGAAAACCTGCGCAGGGTCGTGCTGCAGTTGCAGGATACGCTGACCTCCCTGGAAAAAATTCGACTCCCTGTGCTGGCAGCCATCCACGGTGGCTGCATTGGCGGCGCTCTTGATCTGGTCTGTGCGGCTGACAGCCGTTATTGCACCGAGGATGCCTACTTCACCATCAAGGAAACCGAGCTGGGCATGACCGCTGACGTTGGCACGCTTCAGCGTCTGCCCAAACTGATGCCCGAAGGCGTGGTTCGCGAGCTGGCTTATACCGGCCGCAAGTTTTCCGCCACTGAGGCGCAGAATCTTGGCTTCGTTAACGCCGTCTACGCCGACCAGGAAGCCATGCTGGCAGCCGTTATGGACATTGCCGGTCAGATTGCCGCGAATTCCCCGTTGGCCGTCACTGGCTGCAAGGAAATGCTCAATTACAGTCGCGACCACAGCGTGGAAGACAGCCTGAAGTACATGGCCACCTGGCAGGCGGGCATGTTCCGCCCGACAGACATGATGAAAACTTTCCAGGCCAAAGCCCAGAAGCAGGCGCCTCAGTATGACGCACTGTTTCCGGTGAAGCCGTTGTTCGATCAGTAAATGGTGCTGCGGAACCGGCGAACGTCTGGTATTTCTTCTAATGCCGCGCTGTTATTCCAGGGCGGCATTGGCGTCATCGGGTTACTGGCTATTCTGATATTCGGGATTCCGGTGCTGCTCGTCGGTCCGGGGCTCTGGCCGAGCCTGCTTTACGGCGCCGTCGGCGCAGCGGCCACCTATGGCATGCTGCTCCTGCTGACACGGGTGCCAGGCTTGTTCCCTGAAAACCTCGAACGCCAGATGCAGGGCCTGTATGACTTTGCCACCGGCTACTCCCCGGCCGTGTTGGTCCTGCTGTCCCTGCTGGCGGGGATTGGCGAGGAGCTGCTGTTCCGCGGCGCAATCCAGGGCTGGCTGATGGCCCATACGGACCCGGTGACGGCCGTGTTGGCAGCATCGGTGCTGTTTGGGCTGGTGCACTACGTATCGTTTACTTATTTTCTGGTGGCAACCGGACTTGGTTTGATACTGGGTGCAGCCTATGTGCTATCGGAGAGTCTGACGTTGGTCATGATCTGGCATGCCCTCTACGACATGATTGCCTTGTATTGCCTGCTCCGGTTTCCACGCTGGTTTGGTGTCAGAATTGTCGATCCCGGTGGAAACCGGTCTCATGAATAGTCGACATCTTCCCGGCCGGCACTCTTGCGGGCCTCAAAACTGGCCAGCTCCACATTGATGGCATTGGTGGAGATCTGGATTTCGTACAGCGAGTACAGGAGGGATAAAGACAGCAGCACCAAGCTGGCGCCGAACGCGATCACCCCCGGCAGGTCGGCACCCAGAAAAAGCAGGAACATGGAAACCGTACACAGGAAGAAACTCAGTACCCCGTAGGCCTGCATGCGTTTGGTCAGCACAATCCGTTTGCGCAGCATCCCGATCTGCCGGGCGATCAGCGCGTGGTCTTCCTCGGTGTCCATCTGCTTGAGTTGGCGTATCAGCTGCGCGAGCACCAGAAACCGGTTGGTATAAGCCAGCAACAGCAGTGAAATGGCCGGGAAGAGCAGGGCAGGCGTTGTCAGGTCCAATCTGGTGTCCTTTTGCGTGAGGGTGTGTGAGCTTGTCTACCAGCTCCCGGAGCGAAGCCGCTGGATCGTTTTAACCGGCCGATTGTATATATAAACCCAGGCCGGCCCGTGGCGAGTGGCCATGGTCTGGCGGATATACAGGCTGCTCTGCGGGCTTTCAGGAAAGAAGTCTTCCAGTTCGTCTAATGTTCTCAGTATCGGATCTGTTACCGCATAGACTTCCACGCGAACGCCCGGGGAAGGTTCCTCTATGGCGCCCGGGTAGGGGCCCAGGTGATACAGGCTCAGTTCAGGCATCCGGTCGGTTCCGACAAACCGGGCGCCTCGCAGAATATGGCTGTTGTTCCGGCCTCGTTTCAAGGTGCCGTAGACTGCCACAAGATGCTTTAGTCTGATCGTCGCTCCCCCTGTTCACACGTTTGAATTCAAAATGGCGGCAGAACGCAGAGCGTTGGTCAGCCGGTCCATCACGCCGCCGCCGTGACGCCAGAAGTGCCAGTATAGCTGCACTTCCAGGGTTTGTTCAGGCGCGATGCTCACCAGTCGCCCCGCGGCGATTTCTGGTTGTGCCTGCATTTCGGGAATCATACCGTAGCCCATACCCGCCAGCGCCAGTTTTACAAAACCTTCCGAGGAAGGGCAAAGGTGGTGGGGGAAGGTGCCGTGATAGCCGCACTGGGCCAGGAACCGGTGTTGCAGCTGGTCATTGGGCCCGAAAACGATGGCCGGCGCACTCTGCAGGCTGGCCTCGCTGATGCCGTTTTCGAAATAGCGTTGAACATAGTCCGGAGTTGCCAGCGGCATGTAGGTCATGGTGCCGATGGGTACGCATCGGGCACCGGCAACTGGCTGGGGGCTGCTGCACAGGCAGGCAGCCACATCCCCTTCGCGCATCCGGCGAAGGCCAATGTCCTGGTCCTCGACCACAAGATCCAGCAGCAGGGTCTCGTCCGCGCAGAAACTGCCCACGGCCCCTGCCCACCAGGTGGCCAGGCTGTCGGCATTCAGCGCTATGCGCAGTCTTGCTGTGGGTTCCGAGATGGCCGGAATGGATTTTGTCAGGTCTCTTTCCAGCAACTGCACCTGCTGAACATGGTTGAGCAGGCGTTGCCCGGCCGGCGTGGCTTTGAGCACCGGGCTACGAACCAGAACCGGCTGCCCGAGCCGGATTTCCAGCGTGCGAATGCGCTGGGAAATGGCCGACTGGCTTAGCCCGAGTGCCAGGCCAGCCCGTTCGAACCCGCCACACTCAATAACCGTCGCCAGTGCTTCCAGCAGTTTGTAATCAATCATAAGTAAAACTGATGCAGCATTATGAGTATGAATTTCAAGTATAGATGGAAAGCGGTAACCTTGCGCCAATCATTAAGGAGAAACCAACGTGCTTGAGAGTTACCTGACCGGATTGATTGTGTGTGGCGGCATTATTGTGGCGATCGGTGCGCAGAATGCCTATTTGCTGAGCCAGGCAATCCGCCGGGAACACCATTGGTGGTCGGCCGGATTGTGCATGGTGGCGGATGTCACGCTGTTTACCCTGGGCATGTTCGGCATCAGTGCTGCCCTGATGGCCATGCCTGAGGCGTTGCAGATTCTCCGTTGGCTCGGGGTGGCTTTCCTGGGCTGGCTTGCGGTCCAGTCCTTTGTCCGCGCCAGCCGCGGCCGGGCGGCTCTTGAAGCGGGTGAGGTAACCAAACGAAGCCTTAAGGCCGTGGTGTTCACAACCCTGGCAGTAACCCTGCTGAATCCCCAGGTTTATCTCGATACGCTGCTCTTGATCCCCGCTATCGGAGCCCAGCAAGAGGACGCGACCACCTTCGTGGCTGGAGCGAGCAGTGCCTCGATTCTCTGGTTCGGTCTGCTGGCCTGGGGTGGCTCGGCGCTGGCCCCGATTCTCGCCCGGCCGCTGGCCTGGCGGATTATCGATGGTGTCATCGGCGTTATGATGGCCGCCATCGCCCTGCACCTCACGTTCAGTGGTCTTTGATATCGGTGGTCTTTAGTATTCAAACGGTCGTATGAATTTCTTGCATTGGCACGCTTCCAGTTGGAAGATAGCGTGCTATTGAATTTGCAGTCATTTTTACCACCGAGGATATTTGATGAATTCCACTGTACGTCGCTGGCTTGCCAGTGCCGGGGCCATGCGCCGTGTGCTGTCTACGTTTGCTCCCTATCTGGGAGCCGGAATCCGGGTGACCCATATCGCTGAAGATTTCAGTTCGGCCCGGGTGGAAATGGGCCAGCACTGGTACAACACCAATTACGTGGGCACTCACTTTGGCGGTTCGCTCTACAGCATGGTCGATCCCATGTACATGCTGTTGCTGATGCGACGACTGGGCAACGACTACATCGTGTGGGATAAATCCGCGAGTATCGACTTCATCCGCCCGGGCAAGGGCAAAGTGATGGCCCGGTTTGAGCTGACCGATGAGCGTGTTGACGAGATCCGGGCTGCAACGGCAGACGGAGACAAGATGCTGCCGGAGTGGGACGTGGAGATTGTTGATGAATCCGGTGAACTCGTGGCCAGGGTGCACAAAATTCTTTACGTTCGCCGGAAGAGAGGCTGAATCAGATTGGCCAGCCCCTCTCAGTCAAAGCGCCGCGCCTCGGTCAGGCGGCCCTTCCAGTAATAGCCACTGATCGACGACTGGATAACGCCGGCAGATGTTGATGCGTGGATGAACCGGTCCCCGCCCATGTAGATACCGGCGTGCTGCTCCTTGCCGCCAATCCGGAAGAACACCACATCGCCCGGCCGAATCTCGCCGGGATGAACCACATCGCCATGGGCGAGCATCTGGGTTGTGGTTCGGGGCAGCTCTTTGCCCAGCCCTTCCTGGTAGGCGGTAAGAATGAACCCGGAACAATCAAAGCCATTGGAGGAGGTGCCGCCGTACTCATAGGGCGTGCCCCGATACCGCTCGAACACCTGCCAGAGTTTCTGTGCCCTGTCTGACGATGAAGCCTCAGCGGGCACTGACTGTAGCCCCGGGGAGGAATCCGGCTGCAAATGACCACTGCTGGCGCAGCCGCCCAGCGCAACCGCTGCGAGTGCCACAAATAAGATGTTCCGCAAGCAATAACGCATTCTGGATCCTGTGCATTTATCAACAGTCTTTACTGTAATAGTCGGCCTGAAGGATGTCAGGTTACGGATCGTGAGATTTTGTTGATACGGCTCAATGAAGTCTGGGTTGGTCGCCGGCTATCTTTTCTTCTCATGCAGGAATAGTCTGTCACGAGACCTCTCGGGAGAGCCGAAATGAGCGAAGGAAAACGCACGAATGCCATTCCGCCAGATACTCTGGCAACTATCCTTGAAAGCGCTGTACTGGCCCCTTCCAGTCACAATACACAGCCCTGGCGCTTTGAGATCAGCGAGACCGGTGTCTCTCTGTTTGCTGACCGGCTGCGGGCCTTGCCGGTAAACGACCCCGACGATAGGGAACTGACCATTAGCTGCGGGTGCGCCCTGTTCAATCTTCGGGTTGCGGCCGCCCATGCCGGATTTAATGCCCACTGCGCACTTCTGCCGGATCCCGGCGATGAGGATCTGCTTGCCACGGTCACGTTTACGCCAGCTTCCGGGTCGGAGGGCCGGCAATCCGAGTTGTTCCAGGCGATTACGAGGCGGCGGACGTATCGCAAGCGGTTTGAGCCAAAGCAGGTGCCTTCGAACGTGCTGAGCATTCTTGAAGAGTCGGCAGAGACCGAAGGGGCCTGGTTCCAGGTTCTGGACTCAGAGCATGCCCGCCATCAGGTGGCCGAGCTGGTGGCAGAGGGCGACGCTGCCCAGTGGTCCAACCCGAGCTGGCGACGGGAACTGGCCGCCTGGATGCATCCCCGCCGCAAGGGCGACGGTTTGACGGTTCCCGGGATGGTTGCGCCCGTGGCCCAGTTGGTGGTGCGCACGTTTGACATGGGGAATGGCGTGGGTGCCAAAGACCGGCAACTGGCCGATGAATCGCCGGTGATTGCTGCACTGGGAACCGCCGGAGATGGCGTAGAAGACTGGCTGAAGGCAGGGCAGGCGCTGGAGCGGGTCTTGCTTCGGTCTCTCGGGCAGGGGTTGCAGGCGTCCTATCTGAACCAGCCCATTCAGGTTGCGGTGCTGCGGCCGAAGCTTCAACACCTGCTCGGCCACTCTGGCTTTCCCCAGATCCTGCTCAGGTTGGGGTTCCCGGCCACGGATTTGCCGGCGGCTCCCAGACGTAATCTGCAGGAAGTTGTAGAAAACTCGGACGCACGGGATATCAAGGCGAAACAGGCAAGCCGGCGGTAATCGGTTCTTCCTCGTCAGTGTCTGGCTTTGGTGACCACTTCCGGTGTCGCTGGCTCACCGGGTGTGCCAGCGAGAATGCGGTCAGCATCAAGAGAGGCAATCGGCACCCGGGTATCCCTGGGAACATCGCCGCTCAGTTGCAGCTCAAGATAGCGGAGCGCACAGACCCGAAGGAAGGACGTGAAGTTACCGAGGTCGTGGCCGGCATCAATGGACTCGTGATAAAGCCGGGTGATCATTTGCGGCAGGTTCATGCCATCCCGTTCGGCCAGCTCGGCCAGTACCTGCCAGAAGGCGTTTTCCATGCGCACACTGGTCACCATCCCATCAATGCGCAGGGAATGAGTCCGGCTAACCCAAAGCTCCGGGTCGGCGTTGATGAAGAGCTTGCACATGTGGGCCTCCCGGGAAGGGATAAGGGGCCGGTGGGCTGGCCCCTGCTCCATTACTGATCCAGCAATTTGAAGAATTGTGCCAGCCAGGCCGGATGAGCAGGCCACGCAGGCGCTGTTACCAGATTAGCATCGGTGACCGCCTGATCAACCTCGATAGCGGCGAACGTACCGCCGGCCAGTTCCACTTCCGGTTGGCAGGCCGGGTAGGCAGAGCATTTGCGCCCCTCCAGAACTCCGGCTGCGGCCAACAGCTGGGCACCATGGCAGATCGCCGCCACGGGCTTGTTGGTCTCAAAAAAGTGGCGAACCAGGTTCTGCACGTCCTTGTTGAGGCGCAGGTATTCAGGTGCTCGACCGCCCGGGACTACCAGCGCGTCGTAGTTAGCCGGGTCCAGTCCATCAAAATCCGCATTCAGGGCGAATCGGTGCCCTGGCTTTTCGGTGTAGGTCTGGTCACCCTCGAAATCATGAATGGCCGTGGCAACAGTGTCGCCGGCTTTTTTGTCGGGGCATACGGCGTGAACCGTGTGGCCAACGGCCTGCAGTGCCTGGAACGGCACCATGGTTTCGTAGTCTTCGGTGAAGTCACCGGTAATCATCAGAATCTTCTTCCCGCTCATGGCTGTTGTTGGGCTCATGGCTGTCTCCTTGTGTTTGTCGTGCCAAGTCCAGAAACAGTATCAGCGTCGGTGAAGAAGCGGGTATTAGAGGATTACTACAGACCTCAGGTCTCCCGGATCAGGTCCGGCGAGTTATGCCTGGGATTATTCACCTCCGGCGAAACGGGAACGGCTTTCAGCTGTTCCGGATCCAGTCGATGGGTCACCGACCGCACCTGCGACCGGTCTGAAATTTCCGGATTCAGCCAGTCCCTCAGGCAGGCCGGATCAAGCACCACGGGCTGACGTTCATGGATATGCTTCAGGTGTTCGCTGGCGGGTTCAGTGATGATGGCGCAAGCCGTGGTTTCGTCACCCTCCCTGGGAGTCCAGAGGCCGGCGAAGAAAATCGCCGGATACTTCCCGGAATCCATTGGTGTTATGTAGTGGGGTTCCTTGCCGTGTTCCGTCTGCTGCCATTCGTACCAGCCGTTGGCAGGTATGAGGCAACGGTGGTGGGCAAAGGCGTCCCGGAAGTATTTTGATGTGGCTGCTGTTTCTGCACGGGCATTGATCGGAGCCGGCGCTTTCTGATCCGCCCAGGCCGGCCGGAAGCCCCAGTGGGAGTGGGCCATGATCAGGGTGCCGGTCATGGTTTTCCGGATCATGGGAATGCCTGTGCCGGGAGGGATGTTGTAGCTGGGGTCAAAGTGCCCATCCACCTCCATACCCTCAGGAAAAAACTCGAGGATCAGGGTGTCCGGCGGCGTATAAAAGGTGAATCGTCCGCACATGGTCGTTGGTTGTTCCTTGATCGAATCCCGGTGCCGAAAGCCCGCGGTTCTGTATTCTGTTAACCTTAGCAGATGCTGAAACTATCCAACGCTGTTGAACTTGCCGACTGGGAAATCGAACTCACCCAGATCCGCGCCCAGGGTGCCGGTGGCCAGAACGTGAATAAAGTCGCCTCCGCCGTGCACCTGCGCTTCGATATCCCGAACTCCTCGTTGCCGCCTTTTTACAAGGAACGGCTGATGTCGCTCAATGACCAGCGCATCAGCAAGGAGGGCGTGCTGATCATCAAGGCGCAATCCTTTCGCACCCTGGAACTGAACAAGGAAGACGCCCTGGAGCGGTTGAAAGAGCTGATCCAGGAGGCGGTAAAGCCCCGCAAGGCACGCCGGCCCACCAAGCCGACCCGCTCCTCCCAGCGCAAGCGGGTGGATAAGAAAACCAAAAAAGGCAAAACCAAGGCGTTGCGAGGAAAGGTTCAGGTTTAAGCCGAAGCCGAAGTCTGTGCGTCGCCTTGAGACTCCAGTTGCTCCAGGAACGCCTTGATGTCGTCGAAGGCCTCTTCCGCCTCCGGAAGCAAGGGCACGAATATCTGCCATACGTGCACCATGCCGTGCCAGGTGTGCAGGGTCACCGGAGAGCCTGCGGCTTCGGCCCGTGCTGCGTAACGCCGGGCGTTGTCCAGCAGCATCTCGGTATCACTGGCCTGGATCAGAGTGGGTGGCAGGTTCTGCAGATCGCCCCGCAGTGGCGAGGCAACAGGATTGGTAGGCGAGACCCGAAAAGCCGCCAGGGTCGCCCACCAGATCACCGGCAAGGGGATTTTCGATAACCCGCCGAAGGTTGGTCCAAGTAGGGGATCGGTACCAATGTTGTTGCGATTGCTCGGGGCAGTCAGAGTCAGATCGGTTGATGGCGAGAAGGCAATCGCCGCATCCGCTTGGCGCAGACCATTATCCCGAATCCACGCAATCAGCCCAAGGGTATGGCTGCCGCCCGCAGAATCCCCGGCAACCACCATGAAATCTACCGGCTCGGCACCGTCGGGCCCGTGTTTCAGTAGCCATTTATAAGCCTCGCGACAATCCCGGACACCGTCCATGAACCGGTTCTCCGGCATCAGCCGGTAGTCCACCGCAAACACCGCGGCACGGGTTATCTGCGATAGCCGGTCGGTAATGGCCCGATGACTTCTGGGGCTGCCAGCCGCCCAGGCGCCGCCATGAATGTACAGGATGCGGCGGCGGGTATTACATCCCGGGGCGAGAACCCATTCGCCACGGGGTGACTCGCAATGGCGCAGCTCCGAGGCCAGTTCAATGCCTTCACTGAGCCCGTCCATGTGTTTGCGCAGTGCCATCAGCCGCGCCTTGCCCCGGAGGCCTTTCGAGGATTGCCCCAGTTCGCGGATGCGCCCCAGCACTTCCCGGTTGGCTGCGCTGGGTGTTGCGTCCTGAACCGGGTAATCATTCCGGTCCAGATGAGACAGATCCTCAAGCCGGAACAGAAGCAGTGTTGCGGCAACAATAAACACGATGATGGCAAGAATAATCCAGAGCATGGGTCTTCCGTATGTTATTGGCCCCGCTAGTCAGGGCGAACTATGCTTCAGATAATACTCGCAGATTTGTCCCGGTTCTGCCCGGAACGGTCACAGAAGGAGTCGCGTGTTGCAAATTGCCTATCGGGCGCGAGACATTACCGAGGCCCATATTGTGGCTGGTCTGTTGGAAGCCAACGGTATTGAAGCCCATGTCGGTGGCCATTATCTCCAGGGTGCCTTGGGTGAGATCGGTGCTGCGGGTTTCACCAACGTTCATGTTGATGACGAGGATCTCTACCGGGCACGGCAACTGGTGTCCGAGTATGAAGAGACGTCAGGCGGCAGTGTCAGCCGCGCTGCCAGTGATGAGGAGGACCGCCCTGACCACTACGCCCGCTGGTTTCTGCTGGCCCTGGCCATCGTTGCTCTTATCCTGCTGCAGATCTACTGACTGATCGATCTGGTGTCAGCGGGCGTAGCCCTACCCACACTTCTCAAGTAACAGGAGAAAAATCCTATGGCAGATCAACCTGTAATGCTGATCACCGGCGCGTCATCGGGTATTGGCGCGGAGACAGCGCGAGCGGCGGCGAAACAGGGGTATCGACTGGTACTGGCTGCGCGTTCCGAAGACAAGCTCAAAGGCCTGCAACAGGAGCTGGGTGGCGAAGAAAAGGTATTGACGGTCCAATGCGACGTCCAGAGCGGTGATGACCAGAAAAACATGGTCGACCAGGCCCTGAAAACCTTTGGCCGCATTGATGCGGTGTTTGCCAACGCCGGGCGCGGCGGCGAGCCGGGCGGCTTCAGCGGCGCTGACCCCGAGGTCTGGAAGGATATGATCCTCACCAATATCTACGGTGTGGGCCTTACCCTCCAGCATTGCATGCCGGCGCTGAGAGAGAGCAAGGGCCACTTGCTGTTAACCGGCTCTGCGGCAGGCCGTGCCACCATTCCCGGTTCCATGTACAGTGCGACCAAGTGGGCGGTAACCGCCATTGGCTATGGTGTTCGTGAGGAGCTCCGTGGCTCCGGTATCCGCGTTACCCTGATCGAGCCGGGCATGGTGGACACGCCCTTCTTTGATGAACGTCCTGGCCACGCACTGAAGCCGGAAGACATTGCCAATGCGGTCATGTATGCCGTGGCGCAGCCGGCACATGTGGATGTAAATGAAATTCTTGTCCGGCCCACGCCCAAGGTTGAGTAAGCCGGTATGCCCCGGCTTTTCTTCGGACTGGAGCTTCCGCCTGAGATCAAGGACCGGTTGCTGAAGGTCCGGTCCGTGGTGCCGGGCGAAAAATGGCAGGGCGCCGAGCAATTGCACATCACCCTCCTGTTTCTGGGGGCGGTGAGCAAGGAAGATCTTGAAGCCCTGGCCGGTTCAGCCCGCAGCATCACATCACAGCCCTTCCTGCTCGACGTTGCCGGCGTAGGTTGTTTCGGTCAGCCCCAGAGACCTAAGAATCTGTGGGCTGGTGTTCAGCCGGAGGCGCCAGTCGCTGCTCTTAACAAGAGTCTCAGGGCGCGGATGGAGAAATTCGGTTTTGGTGCCGAAAGTCGGGTCTTTCGCCCGCATATCACCCTGGCTCGTTTCAAACGCCAGGCGGGTTCGGTTGAACCTTTGTTGGTTGAATATGGTGACTCTCGGTTCGGCCAGTTCCAGGTTACTGAATTTGTCCTTTTCGAAAGCAAACCTGGCCCCGCCGGTTCCGTGTATTCCGTGATTGAGCGCTTCCCCCTGTAAGGCGCCGGTTAGCGGATTTGTCTTGACGAAACACCGTCAGCGCACCAAAGATGGAACCAAATCAACGCCTTTCCTGAGGTGTCTATGTGTCCCCCGTTTTCCGATCCTGATCAACGTCTGTTCGTTCGCAATGCCACGCTGGCGGATATCCCCGGTATCATCCAGCTCAGCCGCCGCGTTTACGAAGGCACTGGCATGTATGGCTATACCAAGGGGCCATTGACCGGGCAGATCAACACTTTTCCCGATGGCCAGTTTGTCGCCATGCTGGGTGAAACGGTGGTGGGTTACTGCGCCACCTTCCGGATTGCTGAAGAGATCGCTTTGTCCGCCCACGACTGGACCTCCATCACCGGTAACGGCTACGCATCGCGCCATGATCCGGAGGGTGACTGGCTTTACGGGATGGAGGTGTGTGTTGATCCGGAATGCCGCGGTTATCGCATCGGGGAGCGGCTGTATAATGAGCGCAAGCAGTTATGCCAGGCCCTGAACCTGCAGGGAGTGGTGTTTGCCGGCCGTTTGCCGAGCCTGCGCCAGCGGTTGAAGAAGTTCGCGAGCGTCGAGGAATATGTGGAGGCCATTCGAAGCAAGGAACAGAAGGATCCGGTGCTTTCCTTCCAGCTTCATCAGGGCTTCGAAGTGCACGGAATTATTCCGCATTATCTCGATGCCGACCACGATTCCATGGGCTATGGTATTCATCTGGTCTGGCGTAACCCGAAAGTACCTCAGTCGGAGAACAACGGCCGTCGGAAGCGCTACGGTCAACGCATGCGCGATACCGTGCGCATAGGCACGGTTCAGTACCAGCAACGCCCGGTCGGATCGTTCGACGAATTCAGCGAGATTGTCCGCTATTTTGTCGATGTTGTTTCCACCTACAAGGGCGACTTTGTGGTGTTCCCCGAGCTGTTCACCCTGCAGCTGCTTTCCATCGAAGCCCGCAAGGGCAGCCCCGCCGAGACCTTTGCCGCAGTCACCCATTACGCAGAGCGTTATCGTGAACTGATGCGGGATCTGGCTCTGCGCCACAACATCAATATTGTCGCCGGCTCAACGCCAGTCCGTGAGGAAGACGGCACCATCCGGAACATGGCGTATGTGTTTCTGAGGGACGGCCAGGTATTCAGTCAGCCCAAGATCCATCCAACGCCCAATGAGGCGTTCTGGTGGAACGTTCAGGGCGGCAACCGGGTCAGCGCCATCGAGACCGACTGCGGCACCATTGGTGTGCTGATCTGCTACGACGCGGAGTTCCCGGAATTGACCCGCCACCTGGTGGACCAGGGCGTGCATATCATCTTTGTGCCTTTCTGTACCGATGAGCGGCAGAGCTATTTGCGGGTTCGCTATTGTTGCCAGGCCAGAGCTGTGGAGAATCAGGTTTACGTGGTGATGTCCGGCAACGTCGGCAACCTGCCGAATGTCCCGAATATGGAAATCCAGTACGGCCAGAGCTGCATCCTGACGCCGTGCGACTTTCCCTTCGCCCGGGATGGCATTGCCGCTGACACCGAGCCCAACGTGGAGACGGTTGCCTTTGCGGATCTGCGCCCGGAAGTACTGATCACTGCCCGCAACAGTGGTACCGTTAAAAACCTTCAGGACCGCCGGCACGATCTGTACAGCGTGACCTGGCGTGGTGAGTAAACCGAGCCGACAGGAGCGTCGTTTTGCCCAGTAGAGGGTCTGTAAAGCCTGAACGCATCGGCCGCGGGCTTCTTTGGGCCGGTGGTATGGCTCTGGTGGCCTGGCCCCTGGCGGTTGCAGGCTGGTCCTTTGCCATTGAACAGAGCTCGGTGGGTATGGCATTGCCGGATATACGGTCCGGTGGTTGGGAAGTCACCGGAAGCCAGGCTGATATCCGGCCCTCTGTGACCGCCAACAGTGATTCCGCGACCATTGAATTTGCCCCTTCCTCCCTGATTGTGACGGATTATCTGGCTTACACCGGCGCGAAGCAGCCCTTGAAGCTCAACACGCTGCGGACTGACCTCAGCAATTCCATCGTTACCTTCGACTACGGCGCGTCGGGCTCCTGGGCAGAGCGCATTGCGATTGATGGCGATATCGCCGTTACTGCCACGCGTGTGGAGCATCCGATCCTGGTGCCGCAGGCCTGGAATTTCGAGGGCAGGGCAGCTGGCCGTCTGGCTGATCTCAGGGTCCAGGGAACGCTGGTTTCTGCGTCCGGTCTCACGGCCGATCTCGACATCCAGCTTGATCCCGATGGTGGCGTTTCGGTTGCTATCGAGTCTGTTATCGACGGTAAACAGGGCGTTCGGGCCCTGGCAGAAACCCTGGCCGGGTGGCCGGATCTTCTGACAGTCGATTCTGGCAGTGCCCGTTTGTCGATGGACTTCTCTACCGGCGAGGGCGGTGAGCTTGAAGCCAGTGGTAATGCTCAATTGCAGGATGTTGGTGGTGTTTTCAATCGCACTTCGGTGTCCGGGCTCACAGGCCAGGTGCGGGGATCGCTGGAAAATTCACAGATGACGGCCAGTTTCAGGGATATGACCGTTGGCGAGATCAATCCCGGTATTCCGGTCAGCTCGGTTCGTTTTTCCGGGAATTACAACGCGCCGGTGACTGAACTGCTGGCGGGCAGCCTGGAGATTCAGCAGGCCAGAGCCCGGTTCCTGGAAGGTGCACTCAGGATTCCACCCGGCGTGTACGGGCTGGAAGGTGGCTCTGGCCGCATCCCTGTGGACGTTGAGGGCATCTCCCTTGGCCGGCTGATGGCGGTGTACCCGGCGGAGGGGCTCTCAGGGAGCGGGCTTCTTCGCGGGCGAATCCCTCTGGGTATCAGCAGCGATGGCGTTCAGGTAAGTCAGGGAAGTGTCTCGGCGATTGATCCGGGGGGACGCTTACAGCTGCCGGCGGACAAGCTCCAGGCGATGCTCGGTGGCAACCAGGCCATGGACGTTGTGGTTCAGGCGTTGCAAAACTTTCACTACTCAGTGCTTAACAGCACGATAGACTACGATGAACAGGGTAAGTTAACCCTTGGCCTTCGACTTGAGGGCAAGAATCCGGAGCTCAGGGGTGGGCAGCCGGTGGTACTCAATATTAATCTTGAGGAAGACATTCCCGCGCTGCTTACCAGTCTGCAGTTGAGTGGCAGGGTTAATGAAGCCGTTACCAAACGTGTCCGGGAGTTGCTGCAGGAATCCGGTGAGGAGACAGCACCATGAGAAAACCGTTGCGGCCTCGGTGGCCTGAAAGGGCGCCTTTGGCAAGAACACTGATGATAGCGATGCTGCCGCTGGCAATGGCCGCCTGCACACCGACGGTGCAGATGGCGGCACCGAAAGAACCGATTACGGTCAACCTGAACGTGAAAATCCAGCACGAAATCTACGTGAAAGTGGATAAGGAAGTGGACGACCTGTTCAGTGAGCAGGGTCTGTTCTGACTGGGTCCGGAAAGTTTAAGGGGTTGAAGATGAAACGATTGATGCAGATGTTTGCGCTGGTTATGGCGTTTGGTATCAGTGCCTCAGTGCTTGCCATGGGGCTGGACGAGGCCAAACAGAAACTGGACTCGGTCAAGCAGCAGGGACTGGTCGGGGAAACTCCGACAGGCTATCTGGACGTGGTGCGTGCTGAAGGGCAGGCGAAGGAAGTGGTGGAAGCCATTAACAGCGCACGTCGGGATGAGTACAAGCGTATCGCCGAGAAACACAACATTCCGGTCACCCAGGTTGAGACCGTTGCGGGCAAGAAAGCCATCGAGAAAACACCGGCCGGCCAGTATGTGGAAATGGGCGGCAAGTGGGTGAAAAAGTAGCCCGAAGCGGCCGGTTGCAAGCCCCGCTTACCGTTTAACGCTCTTCTGTCTTGGCTTACCGCCTTTGGGCCGTTTGCGCGAGGCAGGCTTTTTGCCAGGCGCGGGCTTGCCTTTAGGGCCGGGCCGCCGACTACCGCCTGGTTTGCCTGGTGCGGATGGGGAGCCAGGCTTGCGATTGGGCTGTGATTTGGCCTTCGCTCCGGGCTTCTTTTTTGCCGGCTTGCCAGCGCTGGGCGGTGCTTCTGAAGAAGAATCCCGGATGGCATCGAACAGCCCGGCCAGCTCTTTCTCGGTCAGGTCCCGCCACTGGCCCACCGCAAGCCCTTTCAGACTCACGTTCATGATCCGGATACGTTCGAGCTTGGTAACCTCGTAGCCAAAATACTCGCACATTCGGCGAATCTGGCGGTTGAGGCCCTGAACCAGGGTGATCCGGAAGACGAACCGGGACTCCCGGGACACCTTGCACTTTTTGGTGACCGTGCCGAGGATCGGAACGCCATTGGCCATCCCCTCGATAAATTCCCCGGTTACCGGTTTGTCGACCGTAACCAGGTATTCCTTTTCGTGGTTGTTGCCCGCCCTCAGGATCTTGTTGACCAGGTCGCCGTTGCTGGTCATGAAAATGAGACCCTGGGAGTCCTTGTCAAGGCGTCCGATCGGGAAGATACGTTCGCTGTGGCCGACAAAACGCTGGATGTTGTGTTTCTCGGCGCTGTCGGTGGTGCTGACAATCCCTACCGGTTTGTTGAGGGCAATGAACACGAGGTCTTCTTCCGCCCGTGGCTCGATCACCTGACCGTTCACTTTGACCGTGTCTCCCGGAAGCACCTGGTCGCCGACAGTCGCGCGCTTGCCGTTGATGTAGACGTTGCCTTGCTCGATATAGCGATCAGCCTCCCTGCGGGAGCACATGCCGCTTTCGCTGATGTATTTGTTGAGCCGGGTGGAATTGCCAGAGGTCATCGGGTGTCCGGTTGCCAGTGAGAATGTCGGGCATCATATCAGCCTGTAACCCCGGTCGCAGCAGGGGTGGTTCTTTCCGGGCGTCTCTGCCATTCTTTGCGCCTGTCCATAAAACCAACAAACCCTGAGCCGCCATGGAAAAGACACGCATCACCATTGTTGCCGTTACCTGCATTGCCCTGTTCTTCCTGACCAACTACCTGTTCCGGTATCTGATCGGATTTACCGGGTTGCTGGCGTCACTGGTCATAGCGGCACTGATTGCCGTCTACATGAGCTTCTCAATCGCGCGAACCCTTGAGCGTTTGCCAATGCCGGAGGAGCGTTCGCGGGCGCTGTGGATCTATGGCGGTTTTCTGGGTGCCCTGTTCGTTGCTTTTGGGGCCTGGATGTTCCTGGACGCCGGCGTGGATTCCGTCACCCTCGCCACCCTGTTTGTTCACTATCTGCCCTATCCGGCACTTGCTCATGCCCTGCTATCGGATAAGGCCGTCGGGATGTTCCTGAAGCAGGATCGTCCTGGCGGGTAAATTGTTATAGTATAACGTTTTGATTCTCAGAGGAGTGCCTCCGGCGCCATGACGCAACCTATTCCTACCAGCCTTATTCTTGGTTTTCTGGGTGTTGGTAAAACCACCGCCATTCTGGATCTTCTGAAAAGCAAACCGGAAAATGAGGTCTGGGCGGTTCTGGTCAACGAGTTCGGCGAGGTGGGTATTGATGGCGCCATGCTGCAAACGGAAGGCGCCTTCATCAAGGAAATACCCGGCGGCTGCATGTGCTGCGTTGCCGGCCTGCCGATGCAGATCGGGCTCAACCAGCTGATTCACAAGGCAAAGCCGGATCGGCTGCTGATTGAACCCACAGGTCTCGGTCACCCCTCGCAGATTCTGGAAACCCTGACCAGCGAGCACTATCGGGATGTGCTCACCATGGGCCCGGTGATCTGCCTGGTGGACCCCCGGAGGCTCGAAGAGCCGAAGGTGCTCGGCAATGTTCAGTTCCGGGATCAGGTGGCTGCGGCGGATATTCTCGTCGCCAACAAGACCGATCTTTGTACCACGGAACAGTTGACCCATTTCGACGACTGGGCGGCACAGCTGGATCCCGGCAAGCGGGCCATTCACCATACCCGGTTCGGACAACTGGCTCCGGGATGGCTGGATGGTCAGTCAGATGCCCTTCCGGTGAACGATCCGGATGCCCACCATCACCACCATCAAAAGACCGCATCGTCGGCACCCGCCATTGATGACGAGCCCTGGCAGCAGATCACCAATCAGGGGCAGGGGCACTTCAGTGTCGGCTGGCGCATCCATCCGGAACTGATCCTGGATGAGAACGCGTTGCTGGTGATGGCCATGGATTCGGATTTTGTTCGCTTCAAGGCGGTCGTTAACACCGCCGACGGCTGGCGGGCGCTTAATGTGGTTGATGGCGCGCTGACCGTTATTCAGGGCGAACCGCAAGCTTATAGCCGGGCGGAGATCATAGCGACCGATCAGATTGACGCCCGGGAACTCGATGCCCGCATGAGGGCGGCCGCGGGACTTGATCCGAGGTGAAAGAGTGAGTCTTTGTCCGGTGTGCGAGCAGGGGAGTCTCTCGGATTTCCGGGTGGTGAAGGGCCCGCGTTACCTTCGATGTGATGTCTGCGAGGCCACGGTGATGGATGCGTCCTGCCGGCTATCGCCCGAGCAGGAACAGGAAATTTACCAACTGCATAACAATGACCCCTCCGATCCGGGGTACCGGACATTTCTCTCGAAACTGACGGAACCTCTTCTTGAGCGTCTGCCATCGGGCGCCAGCGGCCTGGATTTCGGCTGCGGTCCCGGCCCGGCACTGGCGCAGATGCTTGAGACGGAAGGCATGGCAGTCAGTCTCTACGATCCCTACTTTTATCCCTCAGCAGTGGCCCTCAATCAAACCTACGATTTCATAACCTGTACCGAAGTGGTGGAGCATCTTTACGCGCCCGCCGGGGTTTTCAGGGACCTTGATCGAATGCTCAGGCCCGGGGGCTGGCTCGGCGTGATGACCTGCTTCCAGACCGACGATGACCGGTTCGACAACTGGCATTATCGCCGTGACCCGACCCATGTGGTCTTCTACCGGGAATCCACCTTCAAGCTGCTCGCCAACCGGTTCGGCTGGCAACTGGAGATACCGCGAAAGGATGTTGCGCTGTTCCGGAAGCAAGCCTAGGGCTCTTTCCGCGAGCACTCGAGTAGTGCAGGGCAGTGTTCTGCGGAGGTGGCGCCGTCATGATCCAGCAATTCCGACTGACCAAAGCGATCCGGCGCCAGAGAGGCCGCACAGCTTGCAGCCTGCTTTGCTGCGCTGGCACAGCCGCTTGCCTGCAATGCGAAAGCAAGGTTGTTCCAGCCCTCGGCGAATTCTGGAAAACGTTTTACCGTGCGCAGGAAATGCTCCTTTGCTTCGCTTTGGCGGTCCAGCTGCCAGGCAAGGTTGCCTCTGGCCATGGTGGCGGCCGGTTGGTCTGGCCAGGTGGTCTGGGCCGTCTCATAGGCAATGCCCGCGGCGGTGGTTCGGCCGGTTGTCTCAAGGTCATGAGCCGACTGGAGAAAGCGGAGTGGTTTTGCGGTGGCAGGTACCCGGTCCGGGGGAAGAATGGTAACGGCCCAGTTGTCTGCCCGACCCCAGGTATTGCTGAACACCTCCACGTCAATGGCCTCACGCTTACGGGTATCGGTATGGAGTATCAGGTCTCGTTCCCCGGAGTCATAGCCGATGACAACCGCAAAGTGCCACTGGGGCCACCAGCCAAACCTCAGGTTCTGCATCACCAGCACCGGGTTGCCCGAGGCAACCTCGCTCAGCAGGCTTTCAAGTTCTTTCTCCAGAGGGTAAACCAGCATGCCGTGGGCCCGGGCGGCGGCCACCATTTCGACCTGCAGCGATCCCTCACGGCCGGGAATGTAAACGAGCTCTTTCAGGATTTCAGGGTCGGTCTGAAACCCCTGGCTGTTGAGCATCATGGCCAGAGAGGCCGGTCCGCATTGGTATCGTTCCTGGGGATAAAAAGGCACGTCGTCCAGAATGACCCGATCGGGAGTGGAGGGTTGGTCAGTTTCCCGAACGGGCCATTCAGGGGTGCTTGCGCAGCCAGCCAGCAGGCTGACCAGTAACAACACGGTCAGCCTGCCGGGCATGGCTATTGGGGTGGAAAACAGGACTGTCACTGCCCGCCGCTAGCGGATGCAGTTCACGAACGGGAAGATGTTCGTGGCACAAAGCATATCGGTGATAATGAATACCAGCAGGAACAACACGATGATGCCGACCACATCCTGCCCTGCAGGGGCTTCGGCGAGCTGACGTTCAAAATCGGCCAGTTCCGCGGGCGTGAGGTTCTGGATGCGCTCCTTGACCTGATCCTGGCTGACTCCCAGGTCTGCCAGCTTGGCCTGGACATCCTGCCTGTCGAGCATGCCGATCAGCTCCTGTCGATCCAGCTGAACCTGTTGTTGCCCGATCATCTCGCCGGTTCCAACCATGCCGGCGGTTGCGCTGGCTGACCATACAGAACCAAGTGCCATCATCATGGCCATGAAAAAAGAAACGTACCTCAGGTGCTTGCGAATGCCTGACATGGTTCACTCCTGTTGTTGGCTACTTCCGGTGTAGCTGATGTGTTCAGTCACGTTGCATTACCCCGACGATAGAACAACCTGTTGCGTTCCCTCAACATACAAAATGTTCAGGAACCACGCACTTCAAGCTTTCGCTCGGGCCAGTGAAGTATAGCCGAGCGTGTGACCATTCTGGTCGCTAGTTCAGGAAAGGCCTCCCGGATAACGGTGGCGCCGAAGTTTGCCAGAAACGCAGATTTCAATTCCGCCCTGGCCTTCTGGGTGCCCGGTTCCTGGTAGGGCGCAGAGCACAGCAGCAGGAAACCGTCGTCCGGAATCCGGCCGCTGTCCATATTCTTCTTGATAATCCCCGCGGCCTGGCGGATGGGGTGTGACAGATCCGGGCTGTAAGGGCCAATGATCAGTGCGACGTTCGGCGCGTGCAGGAAATCAAAGCCCCTGCCGAGGCAGATTACCCACTCCCGGTGCTCTATGTTCAGTTCCCTATCAAACTGTCGAATCTCATTGATGTGCCGGATGTTGCCCTCAACCAGGGGCAGCAGGTCGCGTTGCACCGGCTCCGGCATATCCGGACAAAGGGCTGCGATTTCGGCGGTCATGTCCCCCAGCCTGGATACTGGGACGGTGGACAGGTCCAGTGTTTGCTCTGGGCTTCCGTGGAGAACCAATGCATCCTCATCACTCTCGAAGCCACACACCAGCGGATAGACCGTTCGGTGGCCGGTGCCAAAAAGTTTCTCAACTTGACTCCTGATCTGGAAGGCATGATTCATGGCCGCTTCACGGTCACAGTCGAAGCCGGCACAGCCCCTCTCCCGGGAGCCTTTTGAGTAGTGGTAGGTGATGATGATCAGTACCCGCCGGCCCTGGTTTACCGCCTGCTGGACCGTATCGGCCAGCATGTCGCCAAGGTAGGGCCAGCCCAGTTCAAAGATCCCGCCAAGGTTCCGGAACGGATGAATGACGCCAAGGGGTGTCTGGGTTACGTAGGGCAGGTGAATGCGGCCGTCCATGCACTTCATGGCAATGATTTGAGTATTGTGCTCTGCCAGATAGCGCTGCCGTGCCAGATGGTTTTCCGGGCTGCAGAAGCTGGCTGAGTGGGCCCGGCTGAGCTCCATCAGCCAGTCGATTCGCTCCGAAATAGGGCGGGCATGGACGGGTGTTGTCATGGCTTTGTCCTGTTATGTTTAGAAGGTCGACAGGCCGGTGGCCTCCATAATCCGGTAGCGCCAGTAGCGAAGCCTGGATTCGTCGGCCCAACGCTCGTAGGGCAGGCTCATCACCGGATCGTCGCCAGGGCCTTTTTGCCATTGCTCGTTAAAGAATTTCCGGGCCCCGTTGGCAACCGGCGACTGCTCCGGCACGGATACCCAGACATCGGTTTCGAGATTCAGGTCATCAAGATTGCGTCGGGTAAAATTCGCCGAACCCAACAGCAGTTCCGTCGCCCCGTTTCCTTTCACCAGCATCAACAGCTTACTGTGACATTGCTCGCCCAGGGTATTACACCAACGGACGGAAATGCCTGCACGGACCAGTTCCATAGCGACCTGGCGGTTCGGAATGCCACTCTTCTGATGGCCGAAGGCTTCGTTGTTGGCATCAAGCAGAACCCGCAGCTCAACACCCCGTTTGGCCGCGCCTATCAAGGCTTCGACAATATCGCGATGTGAGAGATAAAACATGGCCATGTCCAGATGATCACCGGCCGAGGCCTCTTGAATCATGGACAGAGCTTGATCCCGGATTTCCGATTCGGTCAGCACTGCCACCAGGGGGATTTCGGAGTTCTGCGGTTCTCCAGTGACGTCGGGAGCCATGCTGATTGGCTCATCAATGGGCGTGGTGTCCGCTTCGGACATGGCCAGAACGGCGCGCTCGCTTTTCAGCAGATCAATCACTGCAGGCCCCTTGAAACTCAACCCCAGATTGCCGTGCCGGCTGCTGCCGTCGTGAGGATTGGCCGAAGTGACAATGGCTCTCAAGGAACCTCTCTCATCCGCGATTACAAGCTTGCGGTGGTTGGCCTTGAAGTTCAGCAGGGCAAGATAGCTTCGAATGGTAACGGGCTTGGTGCCCAGGGCGTTGTCCAGCCAGCCTCCGTCCTGATTGTTGCCGAACCACTGACAACACAGCCGCCAGATTGAAGACCAGGTGGGATTACTGTCCCGTAGCGGGCGGAGTGCCGTCTCCACAACCGGAATGCCCCCATCGCGCAGGGCTTCAAACCAGGGCGAGGTCGTGCCGCCATACATGGTGTTCAGGGGGTCGGAGATAACCGTAATGGATAGCTCAGGTTTCTCGGCTTTCCTCGCCAGCAGGGCTTCTGTGAGCTGTTGAGCCAGAGGGCGGTGGGCTACATCCTCCGGTTTGGTGCTGTTGAAAAGAAACATGTCGATCAGAATGAACTCGTTGGCCTGTCCGATGAGCCGGAATACCTCGTCGAAGATTTCATGGTCTCGCTCTTCCCGGCCGTCCTGATAGTGACGGGTGACGTCTGTCAGCAGGACGGGTTCCTCCAACGGCACCGCGGTCCCCCGATAGCTGATGCCTGGCGGCATTGGCTTTTGAGTATGGTAAAGGCCGATGCCGGCCAGGGTTAGCAACAGCAGGAGAATCAGTAACTTCAGTGTCATGTGTGTATTTCCATCATCCCTGAGGTAAACGACGGCATAACTATACGTGACCTCTCTCTCAGGTAAACAAACACTTACAAAAAACACCCCGGCCGTTGTATCGAAGTTCCGCCACGCTTTCTAAACTAGTCAGATCAACCATTTATAACAAAGTTGCCTGTGAACGCCATACTCTCTTTCATACCGCGCCTGTTCAGTCTGCGGGCCGTTATTCTCGTTCTGGCTGTTGTGTTTGCCCTCATGGGGGACCAGCTTGCCCTCGTTGGCTGGGCTGACCGTGCGCTATTCAGCATTCTCGGCGTGCCAGAGGGCGCTACCCCGGCCACGATTGTCCCGCAGGAGGCATTCGGGCCGGCCATGGTTGATCGGGGGCTTTCGGAACCACTCTGGTCCGACATGGCAGTGACCGCCGGGCTGGCAATTGCGGCACTGTATCTGGTGCTTGCAATTCCGGCGATGGGCGCAGCCGTTTCTCTGCCTGTCACTCTTTTGCTTGGTGGCTCGCTCGTGGTGATCCAGGCGGCTTTGATGTTCTACCGCAATGCCTGGGTGCCGTTTGGCGTGGTGCTCACGTTGCTGGTGGTCGGTTACGTGGTGATGCTGTTCTGGCTGCAGCCCCGCAAACACATCCGTGCCCTGACCGACAATGTGCGCGATGCGCGGCTAAAGCTGGCCAAGGTGTTTCTGCAGCAAGGCCATACAGACGAGGCCCTCGAGGCGCTGGATCGCTGCCCCGACTGTGAGAGCGAGATCGAGCTGCGCTACGACGTCGCCATCCAGCAGGAGCGCAAGCGCCAGTACGACAAGGCGGTCAGCACCTACCGCAGTATTCAGGAGCGAAAGAAAGGTTTTCGGGATACCGCCGCAAGGCTGTCGGCACTGGAGAAGCTCGCACCGGATAACTCGTTGATGCAGGGAGGGAGTTTTGACAATACCCGCACCCTGTTGATGCCGGAACCCTCAGTGAGCCGCCCGACTCTCGGACGATACGAGATCGAGAGGGAGATTGGCCGAGGTGCCATGGGCGTGGTCTATCTGGGCAAGGACCCGAAGATTGCCCGTACCGTTGCCATCAAGACACTGAGCTACCAGGCGTTCGATGATGGCCAGCTTCAGGATCTCAAGGAGCGATTCTTCCGGGAGGCAGAAGCCGCTGGCCGCCTGAGCCACCCGGCTATCGTCACCGTGTATGACGTTGGCGAGGAGGCAGACCTCGCCTACATTGCCATGGACTATGCCAAGGGGCGTCCACTCAGTGAGTTCGGCAGAGCCGGCCGGTTACTGCCCCTGCCCAAAGTGCTGGATATCGTTGCCCGCGTGGCGGACGCCCTGGCCTACGCTCACAGCCAGAAAATCGTCCACCGCGACATCAAGCCCGGGAATATCATCTTCAATCCCGACAATGGCGATATAAAGATCACCGATTTCGGCATTGCCAAGATCTCAGATGACTCGCGAACCCGCACCGGCGCGGTAATGGGCAGCCCATTGTACATGTCGCCGGAGCAGTTGAAGGGTCAGAAGGTAACCGGTGCCTCCGATATCTACAGCCTGGGCGTTACGCTTTATAAGCTGGTGAGCGGCGAAACACCCTATCAGGGCGATACCCTGGCCAACCTGACCTACCAGATTCTCAACAAGCGCCCGCGCAGCGTCCGTGAGTTCAACGCAGAACTGCCCAATGGTGTGGTCCGTCTGATCAACAAAGCCATCCAGCGCGAGCCGGACAAGCGATTTGCCAGCGCAGCCACCATGGCCGAGGCCGTGCGTCGTCTGGCCGTTCGCGAAGCTGGCCAGGAGGTGTCCTGATGCGATATCACGTTGCCGGCCAGAGTCACCGGGGAGCCGTCCGGGAGTCGAATCAGGACGTTGTCGACTGGCGGATCAATGATGCCGGTGATCAGGTGCTACTGGTGATTGCCGATGGCATGGGCGGTCATCAGGGGGGCGAGGTTGCCAGTCGTCTTGCGGTTGACGCCGTTATCGAGTCCCTGGAGCCGGAGATTGCCGCAGCGTCGACCGGCACTACAAATGATGCCATCCAGAAACGCCTGGAGCGGGCTTTTGCGTTGGCCAATGAGCGGATAGTAAGCCACCGTTCCGGGGATCCAAGACTTGAAAAGATGGGCACCACACTGGTGGTGGCCTGGGTGAGTGGCAACCAGGCGCATATTGCTCACATTGGCGATTCCCGGTGCTACAGCCTGCGTGGCAGCCAGGCGCTGTGTCTCACGCGGGACGATACCGTGGTCCAGAATATGCTGGAAGACGGCAGCATTACCAGGGCCGACGTGCCCAATGTACCGTTCCGGAATGTCCTGACCAGGGCCGTGGGAGTGGTGGAGCAGGCGGCCCCCAGTTATCGGCGTGAAACGCTCGATGAAGGAGATGTGCTGCTGCTGTGTTCCGATGGGTTAACTGATTTGGTTCCGGAATACCGGTGGCTTGAAATCCATAAGGAAAGTGACGGCATGGAGCGCACGGTTCAGGCACTGATTGATGCCGGCCTGGCAAACGAGGCCGGTGACAATGTGTCTGTGGTATTACTGACGTTGGAGTATTGAGGAAACTGACATGGCTTCGCTTTCGCAACTGGTGGATAACGTTGTTGTTAACACCTTTGAACTCGGCCGACCGGAAACACGCATCGGTCGGCGCCCGGACAACGATATCCAGATTGATGAAATTTCTGTGAGCGGCCAGCACGCCCTGATAGAAGCGGTGCCCAATGCCTATCTGGAAGGTACGGTGGATTACTACATTACCGACAGCAACAGCACCAATGGCACTTTTGTGAACGAATTGCGGGTTGCTGACCGCCAGCGTCTTAACAGCAACGACATGGTGCGCATTGGCTGGAACGAGTTCCGCTTCATTGATGAAGAAGAGCAGGCACTGGAAAAAACCGCCTACATCCTCGACTGACAGGAACGGACGGCCCCCGTTTTACCGGATCCGATCCTGGACAAACCGGCTGAAACGGGGGAGCAGTGAAGACGCATCCGGCGCTGGCCTCACGGCGGCGATCAGGGCCTCCGCATCGAGCCCTTCGCGGAGCAGATCGGGGGCCTGTACTTTCAGGTAGGCGCTCATGATGGTGTCCGTGAATTCCGGATGGAACTGCACGCCCCAGGCGCAGGGGCCAATTCTGAAAGCCTGATGGGGCTCGAACTGGTTGCGTCCCAGCAACACCGCACCTTCAGGCAGGCGTAACACTGATTGCCGGTGTGTCAGCTGGGCCGGGAATTTTTCCGGTAGCTCCCGGAAAAGGGCATCCGAGGCGGCCTCGGGAAGGAGCTCAACCTCGTGGGTGCCGGTTTCCCGGCCATTCGGATGGTAACCCGCTTCCCCGCCCAGTGCGTGCGCCAGTAACTGGTGGCCATAGCAGACGCCGAGCACAGGAATTTCGCTTCTGACTGCTTTGGCGAGCCAGCGCCCCGCGTTCTCGCTCCATTCGGCCTTATCGCTCACCATGGCAGGAGAGCCAGTCACCAAGATGCCGTCCCAGTCTTCCGGATTCCCGGGCAGTTCACCGGCCTCGGCATCGGCAACGGTAATATCCAGCTCGTCTGACAACCCGCGCAGGAACCACTCGTCAAAATCGCCAAACCTTGCCCGAATGTCCGGGTAGGTGGTGCCTGTTTTAAGGACCACCACGCGCGCCTTGCGGTTTGTGGGAGCGTTCTGTTGCATGGTGCTATCTTCCTGCGCGGCCGGCGGCCCGGGTTGTTTACTGCTCTGGCAGTTCGGCGTTGTGGAACACGTTCTGCACGTCGTCCAGTTCGTTCAGCATGTCGAGGAATTTCTCGAACATGGGGATGTCGTCGCCTTCCACCATTGTGGTGGTTTTGGGCAGGAACTGGATTTCATCCACTTCAAAATCGATGTCTTCGATTGCGTCCACAAGTGCCTGGCGAGCCTTGGCGTATTCGGTGTTCGGTGTGAACACGGTAATCAGGCCATCTTCGTTCTCGATGTCGGTTACATCGACATCCGCTTCCATCAGCGCCTCGAGTACGGCTTCTTCATCCTCGCCCTTGAACGCAAAAATAGCGCTGTGGTCGAACATGTGAGACACGGCTCCGGGCGTGCCGATCTTGCACTTGGTCTTGGTGAATGCCAGGCGCACATCGCCGAACGTACGGTTCGGGTTATCGGTCAGGCAGTCCACGATCACCATGCAGTTACCTGGTCCGTAGCCTTCGTAGCGAGCCGCGGCATAGTCCTCGCCAGCGCCACCCTTGGCCTTGTCGATGGCTTTTTCGATGACGTGAGAGGGTACCTGATCTTTCTTGGCCCGCTCGATCAGTCCGCGCAGGGACAGGTTGGCCTGGGGATCGGGGCCTCCGGACTTGGCGCTCATGTAAATCTCGCGGCCGTACTTGCTGTAGACCTTGGTTTTCGCCGCAGCCGTCTTGGCCATGGATTCTTTGCGGTTCTGGTAGGCTCTGCCCATCTGCGCTGCCTCTTGGTTCTCTGGAAAAGGCCGGATTTTACTCAACATTGCCGGTTTGGGACAGGCTTATTTGGTCCCTGTTCCGGGATGGTTTTCACGATTCGCCAATACCAAGGTGCTAGCAGGACAGCACTTTTGATGCACAGACCTATCGGCAAGCCACTGCTAGCGTGAGAGAACAACTGACGGGCGTCGGGGAGCAGAATGCAAAGACAAAGCGCAACGCAGACAATGGTTCGGATGCTGGTTCTGTGCCTGATCTTTTCATGCTCGTTCGCGAGTGCCGGGGATAACGAGAACGGCGATCAGGACCAGGTGGCACGGGACATGATCCGGGTTCTCAACGCTTATGTCGTCTACAAGATGGGGCAATATGAATCGGCCTTCGAGAAGTATCTGGAGCTGGCAGAGGAGGGTAGCCGCCAGGGCATGCTGAATGTGGCCAACATGTATGCCCAGGGGCAGGGAGTTGAGCAGAGCGATGATCGGGCCTTCTACTGGTATCGGCGCTCTGCCGAGGATGGGGATGTTATCAGTATGGTGGAAGTTGCACGGGCCTATGATTCCGGGCGTGGTGTTCAAAGGGATACCGCCAAAGCTTGGGAATGGTTGCTGCGGGCTGCAACGGCCGGCAGTGAAGATGCCCAGTGGGAAATTGGCAGGCGACTGTATGATCAGGGTAACCGGCCTGACGGATTTTGCTGGATCAGACTGGCGGCTGTGGAAGGCGGTCAGCCTGCAGCGCAGCAGTTTCTTTCAGAATTAAAAGAGAAGGAGCCGTCCGCACGACCCCGCATCAGTGAAACGTGTCCGCAGGATTAAAGACTCGTCACATTGTTGTCGGGGAGCATGGAAATTGATCTCTGACAGGTTTTTCTCAGTCAACAAGGGAGTATGCTGGAATCATAGATCAGGGATGCCTGTAAAGGTGTCGACTGTTTTCTATAGGGCAGTTCCTGAAGCCGGGGATGGTCGGGCTGATGATGGAGGCTACTTCAATGAAACAGATCGTGATCTATTCTGCAGCGCTTGCACTGGCGCTGACGTTACCGCTCTCAACTACCTTTGCTGCTGACCAGGACCAGGATCGTGACCAGACGCAATTGCAGGACCAAACGCGGCAAAAGGACCGTGACGGTTATCCAATTACCGGTTACGACATGATGACCGATCAGGAGCGAAAGCAATTTCAGGACCAGATGCGTTCCATGGATTCCATGGCAGAGCGCCAAGCCTACCGTGAGCAACATCATGAGAGAATGGTGGAACGAGCCCGCGCCCAAGGTATTGATGTTGAAAATCTGCCCCCCACCGCAGCGGGTCGTCCCGATGATAAGGGTATGATGGACGAGGATAAGATGGGGTCCGAAGGCATGGGCAGTGGAGGCATGGGCAGTGGAGGCATGGGTGGTGGAAGCCACGGTGGCGGCCAGGGAGGTAGCAAATAGAACTGGCTCCTCCTATCCACCGGTCCTGCCCTCTGCAGGATAGGATTTGAAACACAGAAGCGGCAGCCGTGAGGCTGCTGCTTCCTGTTGGTGTTAAACGTAGTCTACCGGCCGTCGGTAGCTGTCCTGTGTAACCAGATCAATCCCGCAATCCATCTCGCTCACCCAGTTCAGGAAACGATCCACCATAACGGGGCCCTCAAAGCGCTTTCCATGCTGAGGGACGATCATGGCTACGTCCATGTCGCGAACCATGTTCGCCCACAGCTGACACACCTTCTTTGATGCGATATATCGGCGGTGGAAGCCAATCATGCTGGGTATGTGCTTGTCGAAATCCTTAACGGGCAGGTGATCGTCTTCGCCACCCATGGAGGCTCCAAGGTCACCGGAGAACAGAATTTTGGAGACGGGGTCATAGAACTGCAGGTTGCCCACTGAATGCATGAAGTGGGCCGGGATGCACTGCAGATAGGACTCGCCAAACTTCACGTTGGCACCGGCATCCGGAATGCTGATGATGCGATCGTACACGCTGCCGCTGAGCTGGTTGGTCACATAGCTGGAAACAAGGTGCGGAAGGAAACGGGCCCAGAGTTTTGAGGTGACGATTTTGGCACGGGTATGAACGATCCAGCGGTCGATGGCGCCGATAATGTCAGGGTCCTGGTGAGAGGCGAACACGTAGTCCATGTCCCGGATGTTCATGTAGCGTGATGCCGCCACAGACAGCGGGGTATAAGTGAGGTCTCCGCCCGGGTCGATCAGTGCCTCGTGTTTGCCGTCGACAATCAGGAACTGGTTGGACTGGACGCCCTCGCCGGTTACCAGGGAATCGAACATCAGGCATTTGTGGTGTCCGTTATCGAACAGGACAATAGGCTCGGCTGCCATTTCGGTCTCCCGCAGAATACAGTTTGATCCGGCCGGAATGGCCGGATATTGCAAGCTGCGCGGAGATTACAAAATTGACAAAAGCTAACTCTTGCCTCAGGTCAATTCTCTGATATTCCTCAAGTAACGATTTGTTGTTACCGACTTTCAGGCCAGCTGAGGTACCCGTTTGATTCCGCGGCGAATGCCCTGTTCAAGGGCGCTGCTGACGACCTTCCCGGTGAACGGTACGATGTCTTCAAAGCTGATGGTGTAGTTCACCCGGGTATGGCCTTCCGGTGTGTCCTCGAAACGGATTCTCCCCAGATGGTTGCGGATAGGGCTCATGCTGGTGATGGTGTATTCGATCAATGAATCCGGCTCGAAGCTGGTCACCGTTTCTTCCAGGCCGACCGGCCCGATGCCGATCTTGCGAACAGAGCCGATGCCGTTGGGATCAGCCTGATCGCTGTCCTTGATTCGTTTGACCGGGGCTCCCAGCAGTTTTCCGAAACGGTAGTGGTCGGCGAACAGGGCAAAGACCCGTCGTCGCGGGACATCAAAGGTTTCATCGATTTCAATGGTGTACATGGCCATGGGCTCACTCTTTTTGTCAGTTGATGCCCCCAGCCTAACCCCTTGGCTCCTACAACAAAAGTCGTAGAAAGCGGCAGGTCGTAATCTGGCCTCCGGCGACGGGTCAGTGCCGTGCGGTATGCCGGTAGTCCCGGGGTGATTGGCCCATTACCTTTTTGAAAAGCCGGGAAAAATAGTAGGCGTCGTCGTAGCCCAGCCGTCGGCTGATGTCCGCAAAGCTCAGGCTGCTGGTATCCAGCATCTGGCAGGCCCGCTCTACCTTGAGGTGCAGGAAGTGCTGGATCGGGGAGGTGCCTGTCTGTTCCCGATAGCGGGTGGCAAAATGAGCGGGAGACAGGCCGGCAAGATCAGCGAGTTGCTCCAGGCTGATACGCTCATCCAGATGTTCCCTCATATAGTTGTGGATGGTTTCCAGTTCTGCCTGCCGTTCGTGCCCGGTCTCGTCTGCGTTGATCGGAACCGCCGCCAACAGTTGCCGAAGCCTGTTGGCCGCGTGAATCAGGCCGCGGGCCCGGAAGCCGGTCTGTCGCACTGATAGCAGACCGTTGAAGTCAACCAGCAGCCGGGGTTGCCGGCCCAGGTGGCGAATGCGGGTCGGGCCATCAAACCCCATATATTTTCTGAAATCCTCCGCCAGCGGCCCTGTGTAGTGCACCCAGTGGATGGTCCAGGGGTTGTCCGGATCGGCGGTATAGCGGTGGTTGGCACCGGCCGGCAGAAGCAGCAGGTCGCCAGCCTCCACCGTATAGGGCTCGCCGCCAACGTTCAGGAAGGCTCGCCCCTCCGTGCAGTAGATCAAAAGATTGTCGTGATGGTGCTCCCGGTGCATATGGTGCCCCACGGCGCGGCGGTAGTGGCCGAACGCCAGGGGGTACAGGTCCCGGGTGAGTGGATGGCTCGCGAGTAGTCTGATGATCGGCTCAGGCACCACATAGCGAATGCTGTCTTTGGGCACCGGCCACTGTGAGGTTTGGGTCATTTCTGATCTTGTTTGGTTGAGCTTTATCGAAAGATAGTCCATCACGGGCGAAATTTAGTCAATCACCCCTTGGTCGATCCCGTGCTAGCCTTTGGTTAAACGTGGCCGCAGCCCTATGGTTCCGGCCGGCTTCCCGCACAACAACAAACAGGGACATCAACATGAAAAATGTACCGCTGTATCTCGCAGGTGAGTTTGTCGATAGCCAAACCAGTGAATGGATCGACGTCACCAACCCCGCCACCAACGAAGTGATTGCCAAGGCGCCGTGCACCACCAATGCGGAAATGCGCAAGGCCATCGAAAGCGCCGGCGAAATGTTCAAGACCTGGAAGGAAGTGCCTGTTTCAGAGCGCGCCCGGGTCATGCTTCGTTACCAGGCTCTGCTGAAAGAGCATCACGATGAGATCGCCGAAATCCTGGCCCAGGAAACCGGCAAGACCTTTGACGACGCCAAAGGTGATGTCTGGCGTGGCATTGAAGTGGTCGAGCACGCTGCCAACGTTGCCTCCATGATGATGGGCGAGACCGTTGAAAACGTGGCCCGTGAAGTGGACACCCATTCCTGGATCCAGCCGCTGGGCGTGTGCGCGGGTATCACCCCGTTCAACTTCCCGGCCATGATTCCGCTGTGGATGTTCCCCATGGCCATTGCCTGCGGTAACACCTTTATCCTGAAGCCGTCCGAGCAGGATCCGCTGACGCCTATGCGCCTTGCGGAGCTGTTCGAGGAAGCTGGTGCGCCGAAGGGCGTCCTACAGGTGGTTCACGGCGGCAAGGAGCAGGTTGATGTGCTGCTGACCGACCCCGCCATCAAGGCCGTTTCTTTTGTAGGTTCTGTACCGGTAGGCCGTTACATCTACGAAACCGGCACTCGCAACATGAAGCGTGTACAGAGCTTCGCTGGCGCCAAGAACCACATGGTTATCCTGCCGGATGCTGACAAGCAACAGGTGATCAATGCCCTGGTCGGCGCCTCCGTGGGTGCGGCTGGTCAGCGCTGCATGGCTATTTCTGTCGCCGTTTTTGTAGGCGAAGCCCAGCAGTGGATTCCCGAGCTGAAAGAAGCCATGGCGAAAGTACGCCCTGGTGCGTGGAACGATTCCGGTGCCAGCTACGGCCCGATCATCTCCGCCAAGGCGAAAGACCGTATTGAATCTCTTATTGCGACTGGCGAAGCCCAGGGCGCCAAGCTGCTGCTGGACGGCCGTGGTTGCACGGTAGACGGTTTGCCGGACGGCAACTGGGTTGGCCCGACGCTGTTCTCAGGTGTGACCACCGAAATGGACATCTATAACGAAGAGATCTTTGGTCCGGTGCTGTCCTGCGTGGAAACCGACACGCTCGGCGATGCCATCGAACTGGTCAACAAGAGCCCATACGGCAACGGTGTCTCCATCTTCACCAGTTCCGGTGGTGCAGCGCGTCGCTTCCAGCACGAGATCGACGTAGGCCAGGTGGGTGTGAACATTCCCATTCCTGTGCCTCTGCCGTTCTTCTCGTTCACCGGCTGGAAGGGCTCCTTCTACGGTGATCAGCATGCCTACGGCAAGCAGGCGGTTCGCTTCTACACTGAGACCAAAACGGTTACCTCCCGCTGGTTCTCCAGTGAAGCAACCAGCACCGAAGCGAACTTCTCTATCCAGTTGCGTTAATTGCGTTGAAGGTGGGGTATTTGGGCCGGAACCCGTTTCCGGCCCCTTGTTTTCCCCGCCCAATGCCAAGCCCTATCTATCTGGAGCGTAACGATGGACTTTAACCTCTCCGAAGATCAGCTGGCGTTTCGCGATGCGGCGCGGGCGTTTGCGGAAAAATCCATGGCGCCTCACGCGGCTAAGTGGGATGACGAGCATATCTTTCCGGTCGATATGATGAAGGAAGCCGGCGAGATGGGCTTCATGGGTATGTACACTCCCGAAGCACTTGGCGGCATGGGTCTGTCCCGGCTCGACACCTCGGTCATCGTGGAAGAACTCGCCGCTGCGTGTCCTTCCACCGCTGCGTTTATCACCATCCACAACATGGCTACCTGGATGGTGGCCAGCTTTGCCTCGGACGATCTCAAACAGGAAATCGTGCCAAAACTTGCCAGCGGCGAGTGGCTCGCCTCCTACTGCCTGACCGAGCCGGGTGCCGGCTCAGACGCGGCCAGCCTTCGTACCAGGGCCGAGCGCGATGGTGACAGCTATGTGATCAATGGCAGTAAGGTATTTATCTCTGGCGCTGGAGCGACCGACATTCTGGTTCTGATGGCGCGGACCGGAGCGCCGGATTCCGGTTACAAGGGTATTTCCACCTTTGTGATTCCGGCAGATGCCGATGGCGTTTCTTACGGCAAGAACGAAGAAAAAATGGGCTGGCACAGTCAGCCGACCCGGATGATCAGCCTCGAGAATGTGCGCATTCCGGCCAGCAACCGTGTCGGTGAAGAGGGCGATGGGTTTGCCATCGCCATGAAAGGCCTTGATGGCGGGCGGCTGAATATCGCCACCTGTTCCCTCGGCGGAGCGCAGGCGGCTCTGCTGCGGGCCCGTAATTACATGCACGAGCGCGAACAGTTTGGCAAACCGCTGGCGGCGTTCCAGGCTTTGCAGTTCAAGCTGGCCGATATGGCCACCAACCTGGTCGCAGCGCGGCAGATGGTTCGTCTGGGTGCCTTCAAACTCGACAATGCCGACCCGGAAGCGACATTGCATTGCGCCATGGCCAAGCGGTTCGCCACCGATGCTTGTTTTGAGGTGGTCAACGAGGCACTGCAGCTTCACGGCGGTTATGGCTACATTCGCGAATACCCGCTTGAGCGCTACCTGCGCGACCTGCGGGTGCACCAGATCCTGGAAGGCACCAACGAAATCATGCGTCTTATTGTTGCCCGTCGCCTGCTCGATGACGGCGTGGCTGAAGCGATTCAATAAGGAGATCCCCATGAGCGATCTTATCCAGCTCGAAAAACGCGGACACATCGCGGTATTGACCATCAACAATCCGCCGGCCAACACCTGGACCAAGGATTCACTGATTGACCTGACGAATATCGTCAAGGAGCTGAACGAAGACCGGAATATCTTTGCTCTGGTGATGACCGGGCGGGGTGAGAAGTTCTATTCCGCTGGTGCTGACCTGAAAACCTTCGCCGATGGCGATAAGGCCCGGGCCAATGAGATGGCTCAACTGTTTGGCGAGGCTTTCTCCACGCTGGGTCGCTTCCGGGGCGTGTCGATCGCCGCGGTTAACGGCTATGCGATGGGGGGCGGCCTGGAGTGCGCCATGGCCTGCGACATCCGCATTGCCGAAGAGCATGCTCAAATGGCGCTTCCTGAGGCCGGTGTTGGCCTGCTGCCCTGCGCCGGTGGTACCCAGAACCTGCCCTGGCTGGTAGGCGAGGGCTGGGCCAAGCGGATGATTCTTTGCGGAGAGCGGGTGAAAGCCGATACGGCATTGCGAATCGGCCTGGTTGAAGAGGTGGTGCCAACCGGACAGAGCCTTGATAAGGCGCTCGAACTGGCGGAAATGGCCTGCCAGCAGAGCCCGTCTTCCACTGCCCGTTGCAAGACCCTGGTGATGAGCGCCCGTGATGGACGCAGCCACGACGACGGCTGGCGCATGGAGCGGGAACTGTTTGTTGAGCTGTTCTCCACCGAAGACCAGAAAGAAGGCGTGAACGCGTTTCTCGACAAGCGTAAGCCGGATTGGAAAAACCGCTGAAGCCGGCCCGAAACACGCTGGCTCAAGGACCTGTTATGAGTGATCAACCCATTATCTTTGAAGAGTGGAAAACCGGCGATGGCGCGCTGATCGCCGTGGCCAGGCTGAATACGCCCAAAACGCTGAATTCGTTGTCTCTGGAGATGATCAGGTTGCTGACGCCGCAACTGAAGCGCTGGGCGGAAGACCCTGCTATCCAGGCCGTCTGGCTGGAATCCGAGGGCGACAAGGCGTTCTGCGCCGGCGGCGACATCGTTGCCCTGTATCGCAGCATGACCGAGCCTCAGGGCGCCAGTGAGGGTGAGGCATTCTTTAATGAGGAATATGAACTGGATTACCTGATCCATACCTTCCCGAAACCGATCGTGTGCTGGGGTCACGGCATCGTGATGGGTGGCGGCATGGGCATTATGGAGGGCGCCTCCCACCGGGTGGTGACTGAAGCCTCGAAACTTGCCATGCCCGAGATCACCATCGGTCTCTACCCTGACGTAGCTGCCGGCTGGTTCCTCAACCGGACGCCCGGCCGCACCGGTCTGTTTCTGGGCCTGACCGGCGCCCGCCTAAACGGTGCCGATGCAATCTTCACCGGCCTTGCGGATCGCTTCATCCGGCATGATCTGAAGGCCGAGGTTGTTGCCGAGCTTTGCAAGCGCGACTGGCAGGGCGAGGATCCCCATGCGGTGGTCGGTAGCGTGCTTCGCCAATACGAGCGTGAGAGCGCTGACGCCATGCCGGAATCACCGGTGCGCACTCATTTCGATGAGATCAACCGGGTTACTGATGCCGACTCCCTGGAAGCAACGGTTAACCAGCTGAAAGAGCTGTCCGGTGGCGACGGATGGGTGGCGAAGGCGACCCGCTCCCTGGCTGGTGCGTCACCCACATCCCTGGCTTTGGTCTGGCGGCACCTGCATGGCTGCAAACATGACAGCCTCAAGGAAGTTCTCGACAAGGAACTGGTGCTCTCCACCAAGTGCCTGACCAAGGGCGAGTTTGCCGAAGGCATCCGCGCGCTTCTGATCGACAAGGACCAGCAGCCCCGCTGGCGCTATGCGTCCCTTGCCGAAATGGACAGCGCATGGATCGACGATTTCTTTAAATGATATCTGGCCTGGTTGTCGGATTACGCTTCGCTAATCCGACCTACCCGGAGCGCAACCAAATCGTAGGTCGGATCAGCAAAGCGTAATCCGACAAATAGCGAAATATAAGAACAAGGAGAATGAACATGGCAAAAATCACCTTCATCGGCCTCGGTAACATGGGCGGCCCAATGGCCAGTAACCTGGTGAAAGCGGGCCACGAGGTCACCGTATTCGACCTGTCCAAAGACGCTGTTGCTGCCCTGGTGTCCGAAGGCGCAAAAACGGCAGACACGGCCCATGAAGCCGCCAATGGCGCTGAGTGTGTCATCACCATGCTGCCTGCCGGGCAACACGTGGAAGCGGTTTACCTGGGGGATGATGGCCTGCTGGCGAAACTGCCTGCCGGTACCCTGGTTATCGACTCCTCCACCATCGCGCCGGAAACAGCACGGGGCGTGGCCGAAGTGGCACGAGCCAAGGACATCCCGTTCCTCGATGCGCCAGTGTCCGGCGGCGTGGGCGGTGCCAAGGCCGGTACGCTGACCTTCATTTGCGGTGGCTCGGAAGAGGCCTTTAACAAGGCCAAGCCGATTCTCGATGCCATGGGCAAGAACATCTTCCACGCCGGTGATCATGGCTCCGGCCAGGTGGCCAAGATCTGCAACAACATGCTGCTGGCCATCCTTATGTCCGGCACCAGCGAAGCGCTGGCATTGGGCGTGAAAAACGGTCTGGATCCGGCGGTGCTCTCGGAAATCATGAAGCAGAGTTCCGGTGGCAACTGGGCGCTGAATGTCTACAACCCCTGGCCAGGTGTGATGGAAGGCGTACCCGCGTCCCGTAACTACGAGGGCGGCTTCCTGGTCAATCTGATGACCAAGGATCTGGGGCTGGCGTTCGACAACGCCGTCAAGAACCAGGCTTCCATTCCCATGGGCTCTCTGGCCCGCAACCTGTTCCAGCTCCACGCGGGGCAGGGCAATGGAAATCTGGACTTCTCCAGTATCCAGCGGCTCTACAAGCCCGAGTGAAGCGCTATCGGGGTCAGATGAAGTATTTCATCTGACCCTAGCCATCTTCCCGTTTTTGCGATCAGCCGCTGGATTTTCCGGGTCAGTGCTGGTACTTTTCCCGCCAGTTGTTATTCGGTAGCCCAACCAGGGATGTGGTTGGCCAAAGGCTGCCGGGAACAGGACATAACCATACCTTCAGGGATTGAAGATATGCCCCAGGCAAGCGGATTGCAGTTCACCGCCCGTGTTGGCGGATTCCCCTCAGATTTATTTTCCGTGGTTGGCTTCGCACTGACCGAGCGCCTTTCCGAGGTGTTTCAGGGTTGTCTTGAGCTGGCCAGTACCGACCCATCCGTTCGGGCTGCAGAGATTCTGGAGCAACCGGTTGATCTCGTTATCTGGCAGAACAGCATGCCTCTTCGGCGGTTTACCGGGGTGGTCAACGAATTCGTTCGGGGAGATGCCGGTCACCGGCGTACCCGCTATGAATTGAGTATCCAGCCACCGCTCTGGCGCCTTGGGATGATGCACAACAGCCGGATGTTCCAGACCCAGAGCACCGACACGATCGTGCGGACTCTGCTTGAGGAACGCGGCATTATCGATTCGGTTTTCGATCTGAAGCGCACCCCGGAGCAAAGGGAGTATTGTGTTCAGCATCGAGAAAGCGACTTGGCCTTTCTCGAGCGCCTCGCTGCTGAAGAGGGCTGGCATTATCGCTATGAACACGGGAGCGTGGACGGGGACACCCAGCCGGCGCTTATAATCGCCGACCATCATGGCGATGCTCCGAAACTGGAGCCGGCAGCATACAACGCCAAAGCAGGCGGCAGCACCCAGCGCCCGGCGGTGTATCGGTTCCGGTATGAAGAGCGGGTGCGGGTGGCCTCAGTGGCAATGAAGGATTACACCTTCCGGAATCCCGCCTATGGCCTGGTGCATGAGCATGCTTCTGGTGATCTGAAGCACCGGGAAGACTACCAGCACTTCGACTACCCCGGCCGCTTCAAGGCCGACGCCAGTGGCCAGCCTTTTACCGAAGCCAGACTGCAATCCCTTCGCAATGACGCCAGCACCGCCTCCGGCGAGAGCAACCGCCCGGATTTCAGCCCCGGCGCGAAAGTGGAACTGACCGAGCATGATAGTGACAATCTCAATCGGGAGTGGCTGCTAACGTCTATCACCCACACCGGAACGCAGCCCCAGGCTCTGGAAGAGGAAGGCGGCAGCGAACCCACCACGTACCACAACCAGTTCAAGGCCATACCTGCAGATCTGACCTGGTGCCCGCAGACGCCGCACCGCCCCCTGATGGACGGCCCACAAATCGCGATTGTCACCGGCCCGGAAGGCGAGGAGATTCACTGCGACGAATATGGTCGGGTGAAAGTGCGGTTTCCCTGGGATCGTTATTCAAAGAATGATGAGCACAGCAGCGCCTGGCTCCGAGTCAGCCAGGGCTGGGCCGGCGGCCAGTATGGTTTCATGGCCTTGCCGCGAATTGGCCACGAAGTGATTGTCTCGTTCCTGGACGGCGACCCGGACCAGCCGATCATCACCGGCCGAACCCATCACGTGACCAACACGCCACCCTATGGGCTGCCCGAGCACAAAACCCGCACCACATTAAAAACCAAAACCCACAAGGGCGAGGGCAGTAACGAACTGCGGTTTGAAGATGAGGCGGACCAGGAACAGATCTACGTCCATGCCCAGAAAGACCTGGATCTGCTCACCGAGAACAACCGCACGGAGGTGATTCGGAACGACAGTCACCGCACTGTGGAAAACCATGATTTCAGTCATGTGAAAGGCAACGAGCATCGCACAGTCGATGGCGAACAGCGTGAGTCGGTCGGAAGTGATTACAGTCTATCCGTGGGTGGCAGTTTTCACAGCAAACAAGGCAAAAACCAGCTCGTTGAAGCCGGCACCGAGATTCACCACAAGGCGGGCATGAAAGTCGTGATTGAGGCGGGAGCCGAGCTAACGCTCAAGGCGGGTGGCAGCTTTCTGAAACTTGATCCCAGCGGGGTGACTGTATCCGGGGCTTCGGTGCGTATGAATTCCGGCGGCGGGCCGGGGAGTGGGAGTGGGGTGTCAGCTCAGGGGCCTGCGCTGCCGGCCAGCCTGAGTGAAATTTCCGATACGAATGAACCGGCACAGCTTGCGGCAACCGAAACCCGGGCTTTAGCGGGTCCCACGCCAAGCTCGGTGCAGGCGCTGAAAACAGCGGCCAGGAACGATGTTGCACTGGTCAAGCAATGCGGGCGCAAGTCGGATGGCACCTGCGCCCTCTCATCCTGTTCATGCGAGGGCGTGACTGCATGATAGGGCTGGATGAAACAACCAGGGCGAAGGCCTACATTCTTTTCGACGGTGCGTTGTTTGATGCACCGCGCTTCATCTACGAGCATGACGATCAGCCCGAGCTGGAATATCTGTTCTTGGGCACACCACATGAAGCCGCTTTGGAAGTAACCCCGTGTCTGGTCAAACCTTCCGAGGCCACACGGCTCTGGCGAGCCCCATCTGTTTGGCAGGATAAAGCGATTATCGTTGTCTCGGATGAAAGCCTTCCGCTTGTGGCGGGTCATTTGCGCAGTTTGCTCAGTGTGCAGATGCCGGATGGGGGATTCTCCTATTTGCGCTATTACGCACCCAAGCAGCTCACGCGGCTGATGTCTGCATTAAATGAGCAAGAACGCGCTCGCTTTAGCGGGCCAGTCAGAGAGTGGCTGGTCTTCCAGCCGGACGGAGAGCTTTCCAGGTTCGATTCAGATGGCTCGCAACTCGCCAGGAAAGCCGTTGAGGAAGGCTGGTTTCTGCTTACTGATATTCATGTGACGGCGCTGTCAGAGAGCGCCAGGCATGAATTCGTCGAGAAGTTGGGCCGCTTTCTCGACTTCAAGGATCGAGCACGGTTGGAGCAATGGATCAATGAGGCATCCGCGCTGGGTTTTCGAACCGAAAAGGAGGTTAGCCGTTACGCAGAGCTGGCTGTGGTTCACGGGGAGCGGATCAAGCTTGCCGAAATCCGCACCATTCTGTCTGACTCTGAGGTCTCGACTGGCGCACGTCTGGAAGCAGCTGATAACCATTTGGCATACGGAGTTGCCTGATGAATTCTGAATACACCGTTCGCTCCGGCGACACCCTCAGTGCGATTGCACAACGGCATCAAACGACCCTCAGCAGCCTGATGCGGCTGAATCCTGAAATTGAGAACCCGGATCGAATCTTCCCGGGACAACCGCTCAAGATTCCGGCGGCTAACGAGGAGCAATTCTCCAGCTGTGACGTGGGTTCTGTTGCCCAGGAGCCATCCTGTTCCGAAGAAATCGTGGAAGTTGTTCACGTAACCGGAGCGGACGAGCTGATTCTTTTGACTGAGGCGGAATTGGCGGAGTGGGTCGAAGAAGAGGAATTTGTTTGTGGTCCGATAACCGAATTCTACCGCAAGCTTGACGGACTCGATGAAGGCGAGACCGATTCTGAACTTGGCGCGACTGAAGGCGAAGGGCAACTGTTGTCTGAAGTGCAGGAGGAGAAAGAGCGGCTGATAAACGAACTTGAGGCTCGCTCAGTCCTGACCACCGACATGCAGTCCATCCCACCGATTACTGAGATAAAGCGGTTGGCTGGCAATAAACACGTCACTTTCGTGCGCTCTGACAAGATCGCGAACCACCCTCGCCGGTATCCGATGGCATCGCGAGACAGCGAGCGCAGCAAGGGGTGGCTGACCGAGAACGGCGTTGATCCAGCGAAGCTTCGAGACGCTATCCGTAGCGAACTCAACGTCAAGTTCAACGCAACCCTCTGGGAGCCGGATAAGAATGGCGCGCTTATGACGACGTTGAACAAGTTTTACGATGAGGCATCCTGGTCCATCTGGGGAGACGCGGAAGCCAGGCGGGAAGCGGTCGACGAAACCGGGTTTGATGCCTCCGCAGAGGCACAGTTCATGCGCTTTGCTGCCGGCGCGGCAGCTTCGGGTGAATTTGATCCGCGCAAGGGAAAAGTGCATTTCCAGGCGAAAGCGGAAGCGCAGTATGCGCTGGCGCAGGGCAAGGTTGGTGTTGAGCAGGCGTTTCCGGTGAATAACCGCTCGGAAATCAGGATTCCTTATCGGGTTGGAGGCTGGGATGGCGAGCGAAGAGTTGCTTCGTTGGGGCATTTTCAGGCTGCAATTAATGCCTCGCTCTCGGGTTTCGCCGGCGCTTCAGCTCTTATTGCTGGCAATGTCCACGTGTCAACAAAAGATGGCCTTCCCACTCTCAAGGGAATTGCGTCGAGGAAGAGCGGGCAAAAAGCGGGGGGCGAGGCAGGCGTATTTGCAGGCATTCGTGGCGGCTGTGAGGTGTCGGGAGAATTGCGCTGGAAGGACGTACTGACCGATAAGCGTGAGTGGGAAAGGCTTTGTCGTGTAGGTAAGAAGGTCGAGGCAGCGTTGGGGGCTGGGGCAGAGGCCGAACTCAGGCTGTTATTCAGCCCGGAGACTGGCAAATTTTATGTAAACGCACACGCCGGGCTTGTGCTAGGCGTGGGGCCATCCGGAAGCTTTCTCTTGGAGATCGAGACTCAGAAAGTCATTCGGATGCTCCATTTCGTTTACAACGCACTGATGGATGTGGACTTCAGATATTTAGAGCTCTTTGATTCGAATAGTTCCGCCTTTGAGTGGTACCAGCGAATTAGTTTGTATGCCCTTGGTAGGGGACTGTCTGCCGTTGCGGCTGCGGAAGAATTTGCCAACTCCATGGCGACAGAGATCGTTCGATTTGTCGAGTCGTTTTTCGTAAACCGTGCTCGTGAGGAGCGGGGTCATGAATTAGCTTACAACGTGGTCGTCGATTTGGCGTTGGCCGAGGACTCTGTGTTTAGGCATTCCCCTCCTGAAGTAAAAGGGGTGGTATTGGACAATATTCTTTATGACTGGTGGGTGACCCCTAATTTGTGGGGTGACGATGACATCAAAATTACAGCTGTTAAGCAGATAATGGAAACCTTTCAGGGTTGGCGCGATTTCGAGGAAACCGTTATGCGAATGAACCCTGAAGGTTTTGCGAGGCAAGAGGATTTTGACTCGAATGTTGAGCGACTTTTTGCGTTCATTGGGAAAAACAAAGCGGATCAGCGCATGTTCATACTTGGGCTTCAAGGCCAAAGGGCAATTGCGGGAAGGCCCGTGAAAATGGATCCTTTCAACGTCTGCCGTATTTGTAGGATCGGCTAAGGAAAAATTACATATGGTTCTGAAAAACCGTTTGCAGCTGGGTTTGTTGGTGGTGCTTGCAACCTCATTACCTGCATGTGAGAGATTTGGTAATGGCTCGGCCGATGCGGTTTCGCGGATCAAGCAAAAAGCGATTGAAAACCTGGTATTTGTTGAGGGAGGTATTTTTGAGTTGGGTGACGTGGGACACTCGAATGGTTCGCCTTATGTAGTTTTAACGGATCACGCCCGGCCTGCGGTCGAGGTCAGCGTCGATAGCTACTCAATCTCCAAATACGAGACAACTTGGGGAGAAATGCACGTCTATTACGAGAAAGTTGGACACATTTCCTTGTATGAGGGGTCGGGGTATGACGAGAAATTTATCGCCGAACCAAGTGAAGATCCCCTGTCTCCTTATTTCCATCTTAAACCCGCCAGGACCCCAAACTACCATGAAGCAGAAGGCTACTGCGCCTGGTTAGGCGATCAAACCGGTTTACCTTTTGCACTGCCTACGGAAGCTCAGTGGGAATATGCAGCGAGAAGCCGGGGAAAGAAAGTGCCTTATGCGACCAACACGGGAGAAAAAGCTCCGGATACTTATTTGCAGAGACCCGTGCAATACATTGATCCGAGCACACCTCCATCGGGCAACATGCTTAGCCATGATTTCAGTGTGATGGAGCGTCGTCCTGTGGGGTCCTATCCGCCAAATTCAATTGGTATTCACGATATGACGGGTAACGTCGCTGAATGGACTCAGGATTGGTTTAAATCTGACTATTACGTGGAGGCCGGCTTTGATAATCCAGGAGGTCCTCAGAAGCCGGTAGATCCTGCAAATCCTGAGAAGACTGTTCGAGACTGGGCTGGTATGGGGGGTAGCTTTGGCGGCGGTGATACTGTGTTTGCGAGAAGCGGAGGATCTGTTGACTCAGGGAGCATAGGCTTCCGCTGCGTCGTCAATCATCCTGAGCCGATAAACTAACGAAAGGGCAGGAAGCCCTTGATAAAAGCGAAGTGCCCATCTTGGGCAAGTTGATCGGCAGCCAACTAATCGTCTCTGCCTTTCATTACGATTCAAGGAGGAAAATTATGAGTGACATGGCGCTGAAAGTATCCAAGCAAAAGAACCGCTTGTTGGCACTTTTTCTTGCAGGTTTTCTAGGGCTTTTCGGCGCAGATCGGTTTTACCTTGGTAAGTGGAAATCGGGCGTTGGAAAAGCTTTGACATTCGGGGGACTAGGTATCTGGTGGTTCTTTGACTGTGCTGCCATGTTGATAGATGCATTTCTTCACTCACTTGGCAGAGATACTGGCTTTGTGAAGGATGCTCAAGGACGTGATCTGCGTTACGGCCTTTCAATGTACAGATTGAAGGATGGTCGTCTGCAAAGGGATTGGTTTACGGGCTAAACATTTGGTTTTCGAAACTTTGGCTGCTGTTTCTAGTGAACCTCCCGTAACCCTCTCCCGGATGCGCCCGCTCACCGGTGAAGGTAGACTGACCGTTTTGAACGCTGGCCTGGATTCTTCCGGGCCAGCTTATTTCCACGGCATGCAGGGTTCATCATGGACGGCCAATCCACTAATAACGAACCGGCGGGCGAGAAAAAGCGCCCGCTGATTTCATCGGATCTCGCCACGCCGATCTACGGGTTGTTCGGCCTGGGGATCCTTTACACCCTGTACGTGGCTCACCAGATTGTTCTGCCCATCATTCTCGCGGTAATGACGAGCCTGCTGCTTTCGCCTCTGGTCAAGAAGGCATACCTAAAGTGGCGGATTCCCCGGATGATCAGTTCTCTGGTTTTCGTGCTGTTGGTGCTGGCGGGAATCGTCGGCATAACTCTGGCGGTGGCAACCCCGGCGTTGAAGTGGGCGGAAGAGGTGCCTCAGGGCATTTCGCGCTTGCTCGTTGGCGAGAGTGAAATCAGCCGCCAGATCGCGAAAGTCACAGAGTCCGCGGAGCAGGTTGAAAAGTCCGTGGAGGAGCTTTCAGAGTCGGAACAACAGCAGCCAACGGCGGTTGTTCTGCAAACGGAGTCCTGGCGCAGCCAATTAATGGCCAAGGCCCGAAATGCGATCGCCGGCTTGGCGCTGGCACTGGCATTGACCTATTTTCTGCTGGTCAGCGGTGATCGTCTGATCAAGAATTTTGTCCGTCAGTTGCCCATTGATCAGCGGAAAACGGTACTTCGGATTACCCACGATTCCCAGCATCAGATTGCCCAATACCTGGGTGTTCTCAGCCTGAGTAACCTGGCGGTGGGCACCACAACCGGCCTGATCTGCTGGGCGGTCGGGCTGCCGGATCCGGCTGTGTGGGGGCTGGTCGCCGGGCTAGCCCGGTTTATCCCCTATCTGGGGGTTATTCTCTCTATCTCCATGCTTACGATTGTCTCCGCCATCAGCCTTGATGAGTTCTGGATGATGGCCATTGCGCCGCTGGGATTCCTCGGTTTGACCACGCTGGTCGGTTTTTTCATCGAACCCTGGATTCACGGCTTTCGGATGGCGATCAATCCGGTGATTATCTTTGTCTCGATTTTCTTCTGGGGCTGGCTCTGGGGCCCGGTTGGCGTGCTTCTGGCGGTACCCCTGATGACGGTCATTCAGGTGGTGCTCAAGCAGATTCCCAAGCTACGCCCGGTGTATAAGGTAATTGCGCGGTAGAGCTGAAGTGCCTTTGAATAATGGATACCCGTAACATGCCCTGACACGCTCCGGAAACTCACCTATCCTCTCTGAATACCCGAAATTCAGCAAACAGGGAGGATCGTCAGCCCATGATCCCGAACACCATGAAAGCCATGGTTCTGACCGGTCACGGTGATGTCGACAAACTGGAGTATCAGGACGTGTCTGTTCCTGCTCCCGGACCGGGAGAGGTGCTTGTCCAGGTGACGGCTACGGCGAAGAACAACACCGACCGCAAAGCGCGGGAAGGGCTGTACCCCACCAAAAAAGGCGAAATGACATCCTTCCAGATGGGCGGAAAGCCCACGCTGGTTTTTCCGCGGATTCAGGGGGCAGACATCGCCGGGCGTGTTGTGGCTGTTGGTGACGGTGTGGACGAGTCTCGTATCGGCGAGCGGGGACTGCTGGATTTCAACATTTACGCCAATGACCGGCGGGACATCAACCTCACACCCGATTACTTCGGGCACGGTGCCGATGGCGGCTATGCGGAATATGTAGCGCTCCCGTCCGACCAGTTCCACCACATACCCAACGCCGAGTTGGCCGATGCCGAAGTCGCGTCCATGGGGATGTGTTCCTATCAGACTGCCATGCACATGCTTACTTCGGCCAACATCAGCGCCGGCGAGCGGGTGCTGGTTACCGGCGCCAGTGGCGGTGTCGGCACGGCCCTGATACAGCTTTGCCGGATCATGGGGGCCATTCCCTACGCTCTCAGCAAACAGGACAAGGCGTCGGCTCTCCTTGAGTTGGGTGCCGAGGCCGTGCTGGATCGGTCTGATATGGACAGTTTTGTGGATCGTGTGAAAGCGGAAACCGGTGGCAAACCCATCGATGCGGTAATGGACCTGGTCGGCGGTGAGATGACCGATGTGTTCATCGACATCATGATCTTTGATATGAACGCCCGCAGCACCTACCCGCGACTCAGTATTGCCGGCGCCAGCGGCGGCAATATCAGCGAGATTCTGTGGACCCGGATCTACCTGTACCAAGTGCAGATTTTCGGGGTATCCCATGGCACCCGGGAAGAGGCGGAACAACTGATGGCGTGGATCCGGGGAGGGCAGCTGAAACCGGTTCTGCACGGAGCCTTCAAACTCTCCGATCTGCACCGGGCAGAAACGTATTTTGTGAACCGGGGTAGCAATTATCTCGGCAAGATCGTGATCGTTCCCGACTCACAATGGGAAGAACACGGCCAACCCTGGTCACTGGAGAGCGCCCGATGAAACCGGAACTGACTATTCAGTTGATGGATACTCACGCCGGCGGTGATGTCAGCCGGATCGTGACCGGTGGCATTGATCTGTTGCCCGGCGATACCGTTCGGGCACAGATGGAGTACCTGCGGGATGACGCCGATGGCCTGCGCCGGCTTTTGTTGGAAGAACCATACGGCGTGCCGGAAATGTCCGTGGATTTGCTGGTGCCGCCAACGGATCCCCGGGCCGCAGCCGGTTACATCATCATGGAAGTCATGGGTTACCCCATATACTCAGGCTCCAATACCATCTGTACGGCCACTGCAGTGCTGGAATCGGGCATCGTGCCGAAACAGGAGGGCAAACAGAACTTTCTCCTGGAGTCTCCCGCTGGCCTGGTTCAGATCGAGGCGACGGTGCACGACGGCGTGGTGGAATCCATCACCTGCGAGGGGTTGCCCAGCTATATCCACACCTACAAGGCCACCATCGACGTGCCCTCGCTGGGTGAGATTACCTACAGTGTTGCCTACAGTGGCGGCTTTTATGCGTTGGTGGACGCGTCCAGTCTGGGCTTTGATCTGACCCTGGACGAGGAGCGCAAGCTGTCGGAAACCGCCCACGCCATCGTTGAGGCCATCCAGGCCGAGCGGGGCTTCTCCCATTACACCCTTGGCGATGTGGGGCCGTTGCCGTTCCTCCACTTCATGGGGCCGGTGGAGCATGTGGCAGAGGGCTATTACCGGTCACGGTCCGCAACCTATGTGCATCCCGGTGTGATCTGCCGGAGCACAACGGGCACCGGCACCTCCGCCCGCCTGGCGCTGATGAATTATGAAGGCAGCATAAAGCCGGGCGACAAGCTCGAAACCGTTTCCCTGAGAGAGACGGGATTTATCGGGGAATTTACCTCCGTCGAGGAGGAGGGCGAGTACCAGGTGATCAAGAACAGCATCACCGGCAAGGGCTATGTCATCGCCCGCTCCGATATTGTGGTCAACTGCGATGATCCCATGGTTGAGTGCGGATCCCTCCACCACATTCTGTCCAGCCGCCATACCGGAAAAATTACCCCTCAATCCTGAGGCCCTTTTCGGATCGCTGCCCCGGGCGCGGCGGGCCCGCTGCGCCTGGTTTCCCATCTCATAAAACCAGCCGGATTTCTTCCTTTTTGGTCTAAAGTTTACCTTTACGTAAAGTGAAGCCTGTGCTAAACCTTGACCCGTGCTTTCAATGATAAAAACAACAGGAGTTGAGAATGAGCCTTCCGGAATATACCGACGTTTACAACAACTTCGATCCTGCTGCTCTGGAAGCGGACATCCTGGATGGACGTCTGGATAGCGGGCTCAACGTGTGCCACGAAATCTGCGACAAATGGGCGGATGACCCCAGTCGGGCTGCCCTTTTCTATGAAACCGAGGATGGCGGTGATGGCAGTCTGACTTTCGCTGAATTGAAAGATGCCTCCGCACGGTTCGCCAATTATCTGAAATCCCAGGGCATCGGCAAGGGCGACCGGGTGGCTGCACTCCTGCCGCGCACACCGGAGCTGCTGATCGTTATCGCCGGAACCCTCCGCGCCGGTGCTGTGTACCAGCCGCTGTTCACGGCGTTTGGTTCCGGTGCGATCGAATACCGTTTTGAGCGGGCCAGCACCAAGCTGGTGGTGACCAATCCGGAGAACTATCCGAAGCTGAACGACGTCAAAGTCTGCCCGCCGGTCGTGGGTGTCAACGCCAGCGAGATTGGTGCAGACATCCCCGATTTCCAGGAAACCCTGGCGGCTCAGTCCAGTGAGTTTGAGCCTGTCATGATCAAGGGCGACGATCCGTTCCTCCAGATGTTCACCTCCGGAACCGTGGGTAAATCCAAGGGCGTTGCTGTCCCCGCCAAGGCGCTGCTGGCGTTCTATGTCTACATGAAGTACGCCATCGATCTGCAGGACGGCGACAGGTTCTGGAACGTGGCCGATCCCGGCTGGGCTTACGGGCTTTACTATGCCGTGGTTGGGCCTCTGCTGATGGGCCACGCAACACACTTCAATCCGGGCGGATTTACTCCGGAATCCACCTACGACATGATCCGGAAATACAAGATCACCAACCTGGCAGCAGCGCCTACGGCTTACCGTTTGCTCAAGGCAAACGATCACGTGCTGCCGGAAGGCGAGAACCTGGGCCTTCGGGTTGCCAGCAGCGCCGGCGAGCCTTTGAACCCGGAAGTGGTGAACTGGATTCGCAACCGTCACTACTGCCCGGTTAAAGATCATTACGGCCAGACCGAGACCGGCATGACTTGTTGCAACTTCCACGGCCTTGCGCATCCGGTTCGCGAGGGTTCCATGGGCTATGCCTCCCCGGGCCACAAGGTTGTCGCGCTGAACGAGAAAAACGAAGAAGTGGGCGAGGGTGAGGTCGGTCAGCTGGCTGTCGACGTAAAAGCCTCCCCGCTTTTCCACTTTGACGGTTACACCTGGGGTGAAAAGGACCCCTTCGTGAACGGCTACTATCTCACCGGCGACATGGTTATCAACCACGGCAATGGCAACTTCTCCTTCAGTGGCCGGGATGATGACATCATCACCACCGCCGGCTACCGGGTGGGCCCGGCAGACGTCGAGAGCACGCTGCTCGAGCACGCCGCTGTGGCGGAATCAGGTGTTGTCGGCAAGCCGGATGAAAAGCGCGGTTCCATCATCAAGGCTTATGTGGTGATCAAGGGCGATTATGCTCTTGGCGACGAGCAGGCCCTGAAAGACGAACTTCAGGAACTGGTGCGTCGCAGGCTCTCTACCCACGCCTTCCCGCGGGAAATCGAGTTTGTTGATGAGCTGCCCAAGACACCCAGTGGAAAAATCCAGCGGTTCGTTCTGCGTAATCAGGCCAAGGAAGAAATCGGCGCATGATCATTACGTTTGAAGAGCTGCAGGCCTTCCTTGATGAACAGTTTCCGCAGGGGGAAGCCTACGGCACCCTGCAGAAGCTCGGGGATGGCTGGGCGGAAATGAAGCTGGAAGTGGATGAGGCGCATCTCAGGCCCGGGGGAACCGTATCCGGGCCAGCCATGATGGGGTTGGCAGACGTTACCCTGTATGCCGCGCTGTTGAGCAAGATCGGTCTGGTGCCGCTGGCAGTGACCACCAATCTGAACATTAATTTTCTGCGCAAGCCGGTGGCCCACCAGCCCATCTGGGCCCGGGCCACCATGCTCAAAGTGGGCCGCACCATGGGTGTGGGTGAGGTGTTTGTGTACTCTGAAGGCGCGGAAGAGCCGGTGGCCCACTCCACCATGACCTACTCAATTCCTCCAAACCGGTAACTCCATGCAGATTCGTGACATGATGGTGCCGGTAGGCGACGGTGTTGAGCTGGAAGTGAGGCGGATCCAGCACGCGGAACGGAAAGGGCCGGTGCTGGTTTTTCTCCATGAATCCCTTGGCAGCATCGCTCTGTGGCGGAAGTTCCCGGAAAAACTGGCGAAAGCCACTGGCTGTGATGCGCTGATCTACAATCGGCAGGGCTATGGCCATTCTTCCGACGAAGAACTCCCTCGCCCTTACGATTATCTTGAGGTTGCCGGCCATCGTTGGTTGCCCCGGTTGCTGGACAAGCTCGAAATCGAGGAAGTTGTGCTGATAGGGCACAGCGACGGCGGTTCCATTGCCCTCGTGGCTGCCGGCGCATTGAATGGCCGTGTGAAGGCTCTGATAACCATGGCCGCACACATCTATGCGGATCACCTCACTCTCGCTGGCATAGAAGAGATGGCCGTTCGCTACCGGGAGACGGATATACGGGATCGTTTGGCCCGCTATCACGGTAACCGGACTGACGACCTGTTCAACGCCTGGCAGACAGTCTGGCGAGACGAAGGTTTCCATGCAGCCATGGATTTCAGTCACTGGCTGGCGGCCATCGAATGTCCGGCTATCATCATTCAGGGGGAGAACGATGAATACGGCGTGCCTGAGCAGGTAACCGATATTGTTGCAGGTATCGGGGAAAATGCCCGCGGGGTTTCTCTTGAAGGCGCTGGGCACTCGCCGCACCTGGAAAAGCAGGACCAGGTAGTAGACCTTCTATACGACTTTTTGCGTAGCGAGAGTGTACTTAAAAACTGCAATTAAGTGTTGACGTTTACGTATACGTCAATCTAATCTGGTAGTCAGATAAAACGCACAACAATAACAAAGGTAGATTGGCTCATGAGTGAACAGTACGTTCTGGAGACCCGTAACCTTGTCAAAGAATTCAAGGGCTTTGTTGCGGTCGACGACGTGAACCTCAAGGTTCAGAAAGGCCACATTCACGCCCTGATCGGTCCCAATGGTGCCGGCAAGACTACGGTCTTCAATCTGCTCACCAAATTCCTGATCCCGACCCGGGGCCAGATCCTGTTCAAGGGTCAGGACATCACCACCATGAAGTCCGCCGCTATTGCCCGCCAAGGCATTGTTCGTTCTTTTCAGATCTCAGCCGTATTCCCACACATGACCGCGCTGGAGAACATCCGGGTTGCCTTACAGACCTTCGAGGGCACCTCCTTCAGTTTCTGGAAATCCGGTAATTCGCTGCACAAACTCAACCAGCGTTGCATGGAGCTTCTGGATGCGGTGGGCCTGGCTGAATTCGCCAACACCACCACAGTAGAGCTGGCTTATGGCCGCAAACGGGCGCTGGAACTGGCGACCACGCTTGCCATGGAGCCCCAACTGCTGTTGCTCGACGAGCCGACCCAGGGCATGGGTTCGGAAGACGTTGATCGCGTTGTGGAACTGGTACGCAAGGCTGCGGAGGGGCGAACTGTCCTGATGGTTGAGCACAACCTCAGTGTGGTCAGCAAGCTGTGTGATCGCATCACCGTGCTGGCCCAGGGTGCCGTTCTGACCGAAGGCGACTACGCAACGGTTTCCAGCGATCCACGGGTTCGCGAGGTTTATATGGGGAGTGATGGTAGCGGAGAGCGCGGCACCACCGCCGACAGTGATCAGGCGGAGGCAGCGCAATGACCACGAAATCCGATCGCGAGTACGAACAGCTCCGTCTGTCCGGATTGCATGCCTTTTACGGCGAATCTCACATCCTCCACGGCATCGACATGGTCGTGAACCGGGGAGAGCTGGTGACTTTGTTGGGCCGCAATGGCGCGGGCCGAAGCACAACGCTTAAAGCCATCATGAATATGGTTGGCCGTCGAACCGGCTCCATTATGATCAATGGTGAGGAGACAATGTCCTGTGCGCCTCATCATATTGCCAGGTTGGGTGTCGGGTATTGCCCCGAACATCGGGGCATTTTTTCCTCACTCAGTGTTCAGGAAAACCTGACACTGCCACCGGTCGTGCGAAGCGGCGGCATGAGTCTGGAAGAAATCTACAACATGTTCCCCAACCTCTATGAACGACGCTTCAGCCAGGGCACCAAGCTGTCCGGTGGTGAGCAGCAGATGCTGGCCATGGCGCGGATTCTGCGCACCGGCGCCAATATGCTGTTGCTTGACGAGATCACCGAGGGCCTGGCGCCGGTTATTGTAGAAAAGCTGGGAGAGGTCCTCATTGCCCTGAAAAACAAGGGCCTGACCATTGTCCTGGTCGAACAGAATTTCCACTTCGCAGCACCGTTAGCCGACCGTCATTACGTTGTTGAGCACGGTCAGATTGTGGAAGAAGTCAGCGCCAACGAACTGAGTGCAAAGCAGTCGGTGCTGGATAGCTATTTGGGGGTCTGATCCCGGATAGGACGAGAGCAAGAAAAGTAACAACAACCCGAACCAACGCAAGACAGTAGCGGAGATACAACAATGACAATGATGAAAAAGCTTCTGACATCAGCCGTTGCATCAGCCATGATGGCAGGCGGAGCCCAGGCGGCCATTTCCAACGACACGGTCAAGATCGGTTATCTGGCGGACATGTCCGGCACTTACCGTGACCTGGCAGGACCAAATGGCCTGAAGGCTCTGGAAATGGCCATCGCTGATTTTGGCGGGCAGGTAAACGGTGCCAAGATCGAAGTGGTCAGCGCCGATGACCGTAACAGCCCGGATACTTCCTCCAGCACCGTTCGTCGCTGGGTTGAGAACGAGGACGTAGACCTCGTAGCTGGTATGGTCGCTTCCTCTGTTTCCATTGCCGTGAGCAAAATCCTGGAAGAGAACGATCGCCTGGGGATCATCTCCGGTTCAGCTGCTTCCAGCATTACCAACGAACACTGTACCCCCAACCACATCCACTATGTTTACGACACCTACCCGCTGGCCAACGGTACTGCCAGTGCGGTCGTTAAAGAGGGTGGCAAAACCTGGTACATGCTGACTGCCGACTACGCCTTCGGTCATGCACTGGAAGGCGATGTAACACGCGTTGTTGAAGCCAACGGTGGTGAAATTGTTGGTGCTGTGCGCCATCCGTTCCCGACCCAGGACTTCTCATCGTTCATCCTCCAGGCTCAGGCATCTGGTGCTGATGTTATCGGTCTGGCAAACGCAGGCGCTGATACCACCAACGCCATCACCACCGCCAGTGAGTTCGGTGTAACCCAGTCTGGCCAGACTCTGGCGGCTTTGCTGCTGTTCCTGACTGACGTTCACGCGCTCGGTGCGCAGACTGCCCAGGGCATTCAGCTCACCACCGGTTGGTACTGGGACATGAATGATGATACCCGCGAGTGGTCTGATCGCTTCATGGAAGAAACCGGCGTTCGTCCGACCATGGTTCACGCAGGTATCTATTCAAGCACCATGCAGTACCTGAAAGCTGTTGAGGCGACCGGTTCTGACGATGCCCAGACTGTGCGCAAGCAGATGATGGATACCCCCATCAATGACATGTTTGCCAAGAACGGCAAGATCCGTGTTGATGGCCGCATGGTGCATGATATGTACCTGGCGGAAGTGAAGACCCCGGCCGAGTCCAAGAACGAGTGGGATCTGTACAAGATCCTGCGGACCATCCCGGCCGAAGAGTCTTACCGTCCGCTCTCCGAGAGCAAGTGCAAACTGGTCAATAACTAAAAGCGACCGTTTTGGGTTCGTCCTGCAACAGGGCAGGGCGAACCCATGAGAACGGAAAAGAACAAAGCCAAAAAACAATCCCTGTGCTGCTTCTGGAGTTAGCCCAATGTCCATGATTTTCGGCGTCCCTTTAGCTGTGCTATCCGGCCAGCTCCTGATCGGAATAATCAACGGCGCCTTTTACGCCCTTTTGAGCCTTGGGCTCGCGGTCATCTTCGGTCTGCTGAAGATCATCAATTTCGCCCATGGCGCCATGTATATGCTCGGCGCCATGACCACCGTCCTGATGTTCGACTATCTGGGCGTGAACTACTGGGTCGCCTTATTGTTAGCGCCACTTCTGGTTGGTGCCTTCGGTGTCGCCATTGAATATTTTCTGCTGCGTCGCATCGCGGGGCAGGATCACATTTACAGCCTGCTGCTGACGTTTGGTGTCGCGCTGATCATCTCGGGTGTACTGGTAAACTGGTTCGGGGTTTCCGGCCTTCGCTACACCATGCCTGACGTGTTCAAGGGCGGCGTGAACCTCGGCTTCATGTTCATGCCATATTATCGGGCGTGGGTCATCGTAGCGGCCCTGGTGGTCTGCTTTGGAACCTGGTTCGTGATTGAGAAAACCAAGCTGGGCGCCTATCTGCGGGCCGGCACGGAAGACTCTCAGTTGATGCAGGGTTTTGGCATTAACGTGCCGCTTCTGATCAGCCTCACCTACGGGTTTGGTGTTGCGCTGGCAGCCTTCGCCGGTGTTCTGGCCGCGCCCATTTATTCGGTGACTCCTGTCATGGGGTCAGCCACACTGATTACGGTATTCGCCGTGGTGGTCATCGGCGGTATGGGCTCCATCGGCGGTGCCATTATCACCGGTATTCTGATGGGCGTTATTGAAGGGCTTACCAAAACCTTCTACCCGCCGGCATCCTCGGCGGTCATCTTCCTGGTCATGGTTCTGGTTCTTATGTTCCGGCCCAGTGGCTTGTTCGGTAAGGAGGCATAAACATGAATCAGCCAGTCAATTCCGCCGACATTCACAAGGCTATCGTTGAGGAACAGGCCGCCCAGGATCGCAAAAAGATGATGCTGAACGGCGTGCTGCTGCTCATCCTGCTTGCCGCGCCATTCATGATCTATCCGGTCTTCCTGATGAAGATCCTGTGCTTCGCGCTGTTTGCGGTGGCGTTCAACCTATTGTTCGGTTTTACCGGACTGTTGTCATTCGGGCACGCGGCCTTCCTGGCCACAGGTGGTTACACCACCGGTTATCTGCTCAGTAATTACAGCGGGCTCACCACAGAGATGGGTATCATCGCGGGAACGCTTGCGGCCACGGCGCTGGGCACGGGCTTTGCCCTGCTGTCGATTCGTCGCCAGGGTATCTATTTCGCGATGGTAACCCTCGCGCTTGCGCAGCTTGTGTTCTTCTTCTTCGTCCAGTCTGAGTTCACGGGCGGTGAAGACGGTATGCACGGCATTCCACGTGGCGAGCTGTTGGGCTTTATCAATCTCGAAGACAACCTGAACATGTACTACTTCGTTCTGGTGGTGTTCATCGCCTGCTACCTGCTGGTACAGCGCATCGTCAGCAGCCCGTTTGGCCAGGTTCTGAAGGCTATCAAGCAGAACGAACCCCGTGCCGTTTCACTGGGTTACAACGTGGACCGTTACAAGGTGCTCGCGTTCGTCATCTCGGCGGCCCTGGCCGGTCTCGCTGGTTCCATGAAATCCGTGGTGTTCCAGTTGGCTTCCCTGAACGATGCCCATTGGCACATGTCGGGCGAGGTTATCCTGATGACTCTGGTTGGCGGTATGGGAACCCTGCTGGGCCCGGTGGTTGGTGCCACCTTTGTGGTGAATATCGAGTACCAGTTGTCCCAGGGTGCCCTGCGTGACTGGGTGGACCCAATCCTCGGGGGAATTTTCGTCCTGACGGTACTGGCATTCCGCAGCGGTATCGTGGGAGAGGTCCAGAAGTTCGTGAAAAAGAACCTGGGTTGACCCCCTCGTCAGTCCGGAAAACAAAAAGGGCCATCTGTCGCGGTGGCCCTTTTCATTGTTCAGCTGGTTGCGTTTCTTCGGCTAGAACTCGGCCAACCGACTGGGTGTCCCCACATAGACATAAACCGCGGAATCTCCGCGGAATGCTACCCTGTGAACCGACACATTCGGTTTGCCAGCTTCGGACGAGCGAAACCGGGTTACCATTCCGGCATTTTCTCCATCTCGCGTTCTTTCGCCTTCCTCGCTTGCCCAGCTCTCACCCAGGCACTGCCCCATCCAGTTGACGGCCGCGTCGTACCTCGTGGTGGCAACCTCGTCATTGGGGGTGTTGCCGGAGCAGACGTAGGCGCTGTCGTTATTTGCCCAACTCCAGATTTCGCAGTGTCCCTTTATCAACTGCTCCTTCGCATTGTAGACAGTAACCGATCTGAAACCGTTTGGGCTGCCCCGGTATTGCTCGAATCCTGAGGGGTAGTCAGCAACGATGCCTTTCAGTGAGGCGCAGGGATCGTCAACTCCAAGCGACAGCGTATCCTGAAAAGCACATCCTGCCAGGGACAACCCCAACATTACGGCAGAGAACTTTGCGGTCTTGTGGATGGTCATGTGTTGGCTCATTCCTTGAAGGATTTTTGAAGCTCTCGCACAGCAACCCGAGAAAACTCCTCGGTTGCCTGCTCAAGAGATGTCGGATCAATGGTGCTGGAAAACATTTGCCAGATGGCCTTGCCAGAGTCCGTATCGAATAATGTTGTTCTCAGGATGTATTCGGTGGATTCCTCGTAACGGTCCGGAATTGTCATGGTTTCCATGTAGGTGACGGACCCCAGCGCACCAATATTGGTGACGACAGGATTAAACACCACCTGGTTCGGAATATGCTCAACCTGCCGGTTTTTTCGCACCAGTGAGACGGTTAGAACACCGTCGGCCGTCTGCGTCTGCAGTCGCTCTTTGACTTTCTCGCGAAGTGCGTCTGAATCCTTCCAGGGCAAGGATGGAGCCGGACCATATGCTTCAGCCTCATAGCCTGCGGCGCGCAGCCGCGAGACCAATGCTGCTTCCATGAGCGATCTGTTGTTTTCTTTCGGGCTGATGGCAAGGACCAGAAGGTTTCTGGGGGCATCAGAAACATTCGGGGCCTTGCTGATACTTTTCACCTCCGGGCCTGAGGCGCATCCAGCAAGAAAAAGAGCAATGAAAATGATTGCGAGCAAAGAGCGAGGGTAAATCGGCGGTCTCATCGGCAAGTCCATTCGTGGCGAGTCCAGGGATGGAACTGTTTTTTTCCAGTTCCGACGCTATTCAAAGCAAATATAGCAAAGTTTTGAGGTCATCTAATTGTTGATCGAAACCGGATAAGACTGGACCGGCTTATCCCGGCTGAGAAAAATTGGATGTTCAATGGCCTGCCATAAAGGCATTGTCTAATCTTAGTGCGGGCGTTCGCTATTCCCACTGGGAAGTATCCATTCAAGGAGATGAAATAATGCCGGTTTTTGCAAGATGGAAAGCAGGTTTGAAAAAAGGGGCTGTTCTCCTTCTTCTGGTGTGGGGCGCAATCACGCTGACAGGCTGTTCTGAGCCTCAGGAACAAAAACAAACCAACCCCGTCGCCGTCTCTGTGGTGGTGCTTGATGCCAGCGAGATACGGCCTTCCCGGGATTTTGTTGCCAGAACGGCGGCTTCTGCCAAAGCCGATATTACGCCGCGCATTGAAGCAGAAATCCGGGAGATCCTTTTCACCGAGGGAGCGAAAGTCAGCCAGGGCGAACTCCTGATCCGGCTTGAGGATACTCGCGCGAGCGCTGATCTTCAGCAGGCGGATGCTGAACTGGCCGCCGCCCGCGCCGAGTTGGAGTCCGCAACCCGAAACCTAAGGCGCGGAGAGGAAGTGTCAGAAAAAGGGTTCCTCTCCGCCGCGGACCTGGACAAACTCAAAGACCGTTTCAGTGCGGCTGAAAGTCGGTTAAAGGCCGCCCAGGCGGCGGTTCAGAAGGCCGATACCAATCTGGAATATGCGGAAATACGAGCCCCGTTTGATGGCTGGATAGGGCGCCTGAATTACGATGTGGGAGCCGTGGTCAGTCCTGCAACCGGGCCCATCACGTCGGTGCTGGTGACGGACCCTGTCTACGTTGAATTCCAGGTCAACGAAGCTGATTTTGTCAGCTTTCGCCGGAGGGGTGCTGAATCCGCCGAGGCGTTTTCGAAGTCTTTAGGGCTCTCTTTGACACTGCCGGATGGCGAGCGCTATGAGCAGGATGGTGTGCTCGATTTCGCCGATGTGCAGACCGATGCCAGCACAGGCACCGTTGCCATGCGAGCAGTCTTCCCCAATCCCGATGCGGTCCTCGTGCCAGGCCTGTACGTGACACTCCGGGTTGAGGGGCAGTCAGGTGAGGCCCAGGTGCTTGTCCCTCAGGTAGCGGTCCAGGAGACCATTGAAGGAAAGTTTGTTCTGGTGGTTGATGACCAGAATCAGGTGGCCCAGCACTTCATCCAGACCGGCGCGCGGGAAGGAGCTCTGCTGGTGGTCAATTCAGGGCTCGAAGCCGGTGACCAGGTGATTGTGGAGGGCCTCCAGAAAGTTCGGCCCGGAGTTACCGTCAGTGCTGTTCAGAAACAGATTGACCCGCAAACCGGTGCGCTCATCCAGACGGGTGAGGCGAGCCAATGATCAGCCGGGTTTTTATCCATCGACCGAAGTTCGCGTTTGTCATTTCCATACTGATTACCCTGGCCGGGCTACTGGCGTTACGCATTCTGCCGGTCAACATGTATCCGGACATGGCCCCGCCCCAGATCCAGGTGACCGCATCGCTTCCGGGGGCCAGCGCCCAGGTAGTTGAGGAAGCGGTTATCCGCCCGGTAGAGCAACAGCTGAACGGGGTGGAGGGCATGATCTACATCGAGTCCACCGCCTCCAGTGATGGCACGGCCAAGATCACGCTCACTTTTGAGAGCGGCACCGATACAGACATCGCCCAGGTCAACGTCCAGAACCGCGTTGCCCTGGCGGAACCGTTTTTGCCCGATGAAGTCCGGCGACAGGGCGTGGTGGTAAGCAAGCAGGCTGGCAACATGCTGATGGGTATCAACCTGACCTCCGAGCGACCGGACCTGGACGGTGTCTTCCTCAGCAACTACGCCTCCAATAACCTTGTCGAAGCCCTTGGCCGGGTGCCGGGCGTGGGTTCGGCGGAAGTGATGGGCGCGAAGGATTACAGCATGCGAGTCTGGCTGGATCCCCGCCGGATGGCCTCACTGGATGTGATCGTTGCCGAGGTTGCGGCCGCGCTCCGTGAGCAGAACCAGATTGTCGCGGCCGGCAAACTCGGCCAGCCGCCCGTGCCTGCGGGCCAACAGTTCGTTTACAGTATCCAGACCCGGGAACGCCTGTCAGACCCCGAAGAGTTTGCCCAGACCATTCTCCGCTCCCGGCCCGATGGCGGCTTTGTGCGCCTCAGGGACGTCGGGCGTATCGAGCTGGGTTCCCGTTCCTATACCTCCACCGCGAAACTGAACAATCAGGACACGGCATTCCTGGTGATCTACCAGCTGCCCGATGCCAATGCACTGGAGGTCGCAGAACGGGTAAAAGCACTGGTTGATGAGGCGTCCGTCAGTTTTCCGGAGGGTGTGAATCACACCGTACTTTACGACACCACAGAGTTTATCAGCCGCTCCATCAGCGAAGTCATCGTTACCCTGTTCCAGGCCGTCGGCCTGGTGATCCTGGTGGTGTTCCTGTTCCTGCAGAACTGGCGGGCCACGCTGATTCCCAGTATTGCCATCCCGGTCTCTCTGATCGGCACCTTTGCGGTTATGTCGGTGCTTGGCTATTCCATAAACACCATCACCCTGTTCGGGCTGGTTCTGGCCATTGGCATTGTGGTGGATGACGCCATTGTGGTTATCGAGAACGTGGAACGCATCCTTGCCGAGGAGAAACTGCCCATACGTGAGGCGGTCACCAAGGCGATGGCCGAGGTCACAGGCCCCGTGATTGCCACCACTCTGGTGTTGTTGGCCGTGTTCGTGCCTGTGGCGTTCATGCCCGGGATTACCGGCAAGCTCTACCAGCAGTTCTCAGTCACTATTTCAGTGGCGGTGATCATCTCATCAATCAACGCGCTCACTCTGAGCCCGGCTCTGTGCGTTGCGCTGCTTGGCAGGAGCGGGGACAAGGCCATTGGCTGGCTCCGGCCCTTCGAGGTAATGATTACGCGGACCACCAGTGGCTACTCAAAGCTTGTGGTGCAACTTCTTCGCAAAGGGGCTCTCGTTGGCGTTACCCTGGCGGTGATCCTGGTTGCCGGTGCCGGCCTGTTCAAATCAGTGCCCTCGGCATTCGTGCCGCCGGAGGATCAGGGCTTCCTGTTCGTGGATGTGCAGTTGCCCGATGCTGCTTCCCTGGAGCGCACCGAAGCCGTGCTTGGCAAAGTCACCAACATGGTTCTGGAAGATCCGGCAGTGACCGATTTCATTACGGTGTCCGGCTTCTCATTACTGGGTGGCGCTGCCACTAACAATGGTCTCGGGATTGTTATGCTAAAGGACTGGGAAGCGCGGGAAGAGGCCAGTCTTGGCCTCGGCGCGGTGATTCCAAGGCTGTATTCCAGGCTCTGGACAATCCCCGAGGCCCAGGTGATGGTCTTCAACCCGCCCCCGATACCGGGTCTGGGCACCTCATCCGGCTTTGATTTCCGTCTGCAGGACAATCAGGGCAGGGACGTTTCGGAACTGGCGCAGGTGATGAATGGCCTCATCTACGAGGCCAACCAGCGCGAAGCGCTATCCCGGGTATACAGCACCTATCGCGCGAACATTCCGCAATATCTGCTGGAGGTTGAGAGGAACAAGGCCAAGGCCCTGGGTATCGAGCTCTCCGATATCTTCTCTACCCTGCAGACCCAGCTCGGCTCGCTCTACGTGAATGACTTCACCCGGTTCGGCAAGAACTACCGGGTGCTTCTACAGGCCGAAGGTGAATTCCGGCAGCGCCCTGAGGACCTGTCCCATTACTTTGTCCGCAACCGGGATGGCGATATGGTGCCGCTGACCACGCTGGCCTCGCTCAAGCCTGTGCTCGGGCCCTCAAGCATCCAGCATTTTAACCTGAAGCGCTCGGTAACCATCTCCGGGGAGGCGGCAGCAGGCTTTGCCAGCGGCGACGCCATCGCGACCATGGAAGAGCTGTCAGGAAGTCTGCCGCAAGGGTATGAATTCAGCTGGGCCGGGCAGAGCCTGCAGGAAATACAGGCGGGTAATCTGGCAGCGGTTATCTTCCTGCTGGCCCTGGTGTTCGTGTACCTGTTCCTGGTGGCTCAATACGAGAGCTGGACCCTCCCGGTAGCGGTGCTTGGCGCCGTGCCATTGGCCCTTGCCGGCGCCATGGCCGGGCTCTGGCTGGTGGGGCTGGCGAACAACATCTACGCCCAGGTGGGCCTGGTATTGCTGATCGGGCTCTCCACCAAAACCGCCATTCTGATTGTGGAGTTCGCCATGCAGCTGCGCCAGTCCGGCATGTCGACCGCCGAGGCGGCCCAGAAAGCGGCGGTACTGCGCTTCCGGGCGGTATTGATGACTGCCCTGTCGTTCGTGCTTGGCGTACTACCGCTGGTCTTTGCCAGCGGCGCCGGAGCGGCAAGCCGGGTAAGCCTCGGTATTACGGTTCTCAGTGGCATGGTTGCCGCCACCGTTCTGGGCACATTGCTGGTCCCCGTGTTTTACAAATGGATTCAGTCTGTCCGGGACCGACGCCAACCGGCGGCATAGTTCGCTGACAGTTCAGGCCGGATGCCGAAAAACGAAAGCATCCATGGCCAGGACACCGTGTTCGATCCCGCCATCAATCAGCACGCCGGGTTGCTGTTCCCCGGCCGCACCGGCCGCCACCAGCAGAGGCAGGAAATGCTCGGTGGTCGGGTGCGCCCGTTGGGCGTGTGGGGCTTTCTCCAGCGTTGCGATCAGCTGCTCGTGGTCGCCAGCGCTTACTTGTGCACGAACCCAGTCGGTGAATTCCCGCGCATACCCGGATGCGTTCTCGTCTCCCCAGCGAACTTCGTACAGGTTGTGGGTGAGGCTGCCTGATCCGACGATGAGCACACCCTCATGCTCAAGTGGCTGCAGGGTCTGGCCCAGCTGCCAGGCAGACTCGGGATCAAGATCCGTTGGCATCGAAACCTGGAACACCGGAACCGAGTAATCGGGGAAAAGGTGCATCATTGGGACCCAGGCCCCGTGATCCAGCCCGCGGGCCTTGTCAGCACTGGCCTTCCAGCCCCCTGCCTCCAGAAACGCCAGAGCGGTTCGGGCCAGTTCCGGGTGGCCGGCCGCCGGATAGTCGAGGTCATAGAGTTCAGCTGGAAAGCCCCGAAAATCGTGAATTGTCTCAGGTGTTTCCGAGAAACCTACCCGGATTCCCTCCGTCATCCAGTGTGGTGAAACCACCAGAACCGCCTCGGGCCTGGCGAGGCGTTTGCCCAGCTCTGTCAGGGCCGGGCCAGCGAGGCCCGGCTCCAGTGCGAATGTCGGAGCGCCGTGGGAAACAAACAGACTCATGATTTGCTCCTCCGGGTTGCGGTGGTTATCGGGTTGCAATCGCGCGGTCAATGGACGCTCGGCCTGCGCCGCTGAACACCAGGGTTACGGATACGGCCAGCAAAGCCAGGCCAAACTCGTAACCATTGTTACTCATGAACAGGCCGTTGCCGATATGAACGCTGAAAATGGCGATCAGCATGGCGAATGCCAGTACCGCGCTGGCGGGCCGAACCAGCAGGCCGATGATCAGAGCCAGGCCGCCAAAGAATTCCGCACCGCCGGCCAACAGGGCCATCAGGTAGCCGGGGCTCAGTCCGATGGAATCCATCCATTGTCCTGTACCTTCCAGGCCGTAGCCGCCAAACCAGCCAAACAGTTTCTGTGCGCCATGAGCGGCGAAAATGATACCGACCGGAATCCGAAGGGCCAGAGTGCCCCAGCCAGCGTCAGTGGCAATCAGTTTGTTCAGGAATGCGTTGTTCATGATGAATCTCCTCGGGTGTGTTGTGAACATGGGAGTACTTTACAAATATCAATAAACGGGATAAACGTAGCTTTATTGAATTAACTGTTCCGGAAAAAGAAACAATGGATCGATTGTTGGAGATGCAGACGTTCTGCAACGTGGTTGAGGCCGGCAGCTTCGTCGCTGCATCAGAGAATCTGGGAATGTCCAAGGCCGCTGTCTCGCGCTACGTCAGCGAGCTGGAAACCCGTCTCGGGGTTCGGCTGCTGCAGCGGACTACCCGCCGCCTGTCGCTCACGGGGGAGGGCGAGGTGTTTTATGTCCGATGCCGGGAGTTGCTGGCTGGCGTTGAGGAGGCAGAAGCGGAAATTACCGCCCGCAATAATGTCGCAAGAGGTACGTTAAGGGTGAACGCGCCGGTCAGCTTCGGAATCAGCCACCTGGCGCCTTTGTGGGGAGAATTTCACGCCCGCTATCGGGATGTGAAGCTGTCGATTGATCTTTCAGACCGGCTGGTGGATATAGTCGAGGAAGGCTTTGATCTGGCCATCCGGATAGCCACACTGCAAAGCTCCACGCTGGTCAGCCGACGGATAACCTCCACCCGGCTGATGGCTTGTGCATCGCCGGATTACATTGCCACCCATGGTTCCCCTGTGAAACCGGCAGACCTGGCCGGCCACAGGATTATCGGCTACAGCAACTTCACCACAGGTAACGACTGGCCTTTTGAGGGCCCCGATGGCGCCACCAGCGTCCGGGTAAGGCCGTGGATGTACGCCAATAATGGCGAAACCTGCTGCGGCGCTGCCGTGGCCGGCCAGGGCATCGTGCTGCAGCCCGGCTTTCTGGTTCATAAAGACCTGGAAGCCGGGCGGCTGGTGGAGCTGATGCCGGAGTATCGCTCCACCGAGCTGGGCGTTTACGCCGTCTATCCCACCCGCAAGTTCGTTACGCCCAAAGTCCGTGCGCTGGTTGACTACCTTGTCTCTGCCTTTCCCGATGCCCTGTGAGGGCACGGGGCGGGCCTCAGGACGCTAGGCGTCCGGTGTCTGAAGCCGTTTGCGTTCCGCCCGGCGCATCAGATACCAGGCGATAAACGCAATCAGCGATACCGCCACGATGATCAGGGTGGCTAGCGCGTTGATCTTCGGCGAAACCCCCATCCGCACCGATGAAAACACCACCATTGGCAGTGTTGTGGCGCCCGGCCCGGAAACGAAGCTGGCAATCACAAGATCATCCAGCGACAGGGTAAACGCCAGCAGCCAGCCAGACACCAGCGCCGGGGCAATCACCGGCAGGGTTATGACAAAGAAGGTTTTCAGGGGCGTGCAACCCAGATCCATGGCCGCCTCTTCAATCGAACGATCCACTTCCTGCAAACGGGCTGATACCACCACCGCCACATAAGCACTGCAGAAGGTGGTGTGGGCGATCCAGATGGTTGCCATGCCACGGTCCACCGGCCAGCCGATGGTCTGGGCCATCTGCACGAACAACAGCAACAGAGACAGGCCCGTGATTACCTCCGGCATAACCAGCGGCGCGGTAATCATGCTGGACAGCAGTGTGCGCCCGCGCATCTTCTTGAACCGGGTGATCACGAACGCACACAGCGTGCCCAGGCACACCGCCATGCTGGCGGAGTAGAAGGCAATCCGCAGGCTCATCCACACCGCCGACAGAATCTGCTCATCCCGGAACAGCTCGCCGTACCACTGGGTCGAGAAACCGGCCCACACCGACACCAGCCGGGACGCATTGAACGAATACACGATCAGCACGAACATTGGCAGGTAAAGGAACAGCAGGCCGAGAACCAGCATCACCTTGGAGAAACTGAAGGAACGGGATCTAACCATGCTTCTCCATCTCCCGGGCCTGGAATCGATGGAACAACACAATGGGAACCAGCAGTAACAACAGCATCACGATCGCCAGGGCAGACGCCACCGGCCAGTCGCGGTTGTTGAAGAACTCCTCCCACAGCACCTTGCCGATCATCAGCGTATCTGGCCCGCCCAGCAGTTCCGGAATCACAAATTCGCCGACTGCCGGGATAAACACCAGCATGGAGCCGGCAAGAATCCCCGCCTTTGATAGTGGCAGAGTGATGGCCCAGAAAGTGGTCAGGCTGCGGCAACCAAGGTCTGATGCCGCTTCCAGCAGGCGCACGTCCAGCTTCACCAGGTTGGTGTAGATGGGCAGCACCATGAACGGTAGGTAGGCGTAGACAATGCCCAGCACCACCGCGAAGTTGGTGTTCAGCATTTTCAGGGGCTGGTCAATCAGACCCAGCCACATCAGAAAACTGTTCAGCAGCCCCTGATTGCCGAGGATGCCCATCCACGCATAGACACGGATCAGGAACGAGGTCCAGGACGGCAGCATCACCATCAACAGCAACACCAGCTGCCAGTGCTTCGGCGCCCGCGCCATGGCGTAGGCCATGGGGTAGCCAATAAGCAGGCACACGACGGTGGCGAGGAATGCCGTCTTCACCGACCCCCAATAGGCAGCGATATAGAGGCTGTCGGACAGCAGGAACAGATAATTCCCGATATTCACCACCACCGAGAGGGTGTTGTCCACCCAGCGGAAGACCGGTTCGTAAGGGGGAATGGCCATCACCGCTGAGGTCAGACTGATCTTCAGCACCAGCGCAAAAGGCAGGAGGAAGAACAGCAGCAGCCAAAGGAACGGGATACCGAACACCACCCGGCGATTAAACAGCACTGCACGCACCCGCTCGGTCAGAGGGGTGGGTAAAAGTTTCCGTCTCATTGGCTCAGTTCCAGAGCAGGATGGGGCTGGAGGCTTCCCAGGATACGAATACCCTGTCGCCCCAGGTTGGCCGCTCGCCACGGCGTTCCACGTTCGCCATGGTGGCCTGAACGCGTTTGCCGCTGGCCAGCTTTACGTAGTAGGACGTGATGTCGCCCAGATAGGCGATGTTGTCCACCGTTCCGCAGCTCCAGTTGTGCTCGCCGTCCGGTTTGTCCGGGGTCAGGTAGATCTTCTCTGGGCGAAGGGCTACCAGTGTTGCGGTACTTTCCGCCGGCGTGGTTACGCCGCGATCGATAAATACCGGGGCGTCCAGCAGGTCGCTGGTCAGCGTAACGCTGTCGGCTTCGTCTTCCCGGATATGAGCCTCGAAGATATTCACCGAGCCAATGAACTCCGCAGTCATGCGGCTGTTCGGGCTCTCGTAGATGTCGATCGGCGAGCCGATCTGGGCAATCCGGCCCTGGGCCATGATGGCTATCCGGCTGGCCATAGTCATGGCTTCTTCCTGGTCATGGGTCACCATCAGGCAGGTGGCGCCAACGTTTTCCAGGATTTCCACCAGTTCCAGCTGCATTTCAGTGCGCAGCTTCTTGTCCAGGGCACCCATGGGCTCGTCCAGTAACAATAGCTTGGGACGCTTGGCCAGTGAGCGGGCCAGGGCAACGCGTTGTTGCTGACCACCAGACAGTTGCTGGGGCTTGCGCCGGGCATAGGGTTCCATCTTGACCAGCTTAAGCATCGCGGCCACACGGTCGCGAATTTCGCTCTTGGGTAGCTTGTCCTGTTTCAGACCCATGGCAATGTTCTGCTCCACCGTCATGTGCGGGAACAGGGCATAGGACTGGAACATCATGTTGGTCGGGCGCAGGAAAGGGGGCAGGCTGGTAACGTCCTGGCCGTCGAGCACGATGGTGCCGTTGTTGGGCGTTTCAAAACCAGCGAGCATGCGCAGCAGGGTGGACTTGCCGGAACCGGAACCACCCAGCAGGGCGAAAATCTCGCCCTTATGGATGTCCAGGTTCACATTGTCCACGGCCAGCGTGCCATCAAAGCTTTTGGAAATGCCCCGAATGCTGAGTAACACCTCCGCTTGCGCGGAGGTGTTGTTGCCGTTTTCCACCGCTTAGCGACCAGACTTCACGTTGGTCCAGGTGCGGGTCATCAGACGCTGTGCGTCCTGAGGCCGGCCTTCCATGATGTACAGCTTCTTCATCACTTCATCCGTGGGGTAGATGCTGGTGTCGCCCAGAATCTCCGGATCAACAAATTCGTTGGCCGGCTTGTTCGGGTTGGCGTACCAGACGTAGTTGGTCACGTCCGCGATGATCTCCGGACGCATCAGGAAGTTCATCAGCTTGTGGGCGTTCTCCACATTCGGCGCGCCGGCCGGGATGGTCATCATGTCGAACCACAGCACCGCACCCTCTTTGGGAATGGTGTAGCGGATCACGTTGCCGTTCTCGGCTTCTTCGGCACGTGCGGCGGCCTGCAGGATGTCGCCGGAGTAACCGGCAGCCACACACAGGTCACCGTTGGCCAGATCGCCAATGTAACGGGACGAGTGGAAGTAAGTGATGTTCGGGCGAATGGCCTTGATCACCTCACCGCCTTTTTTGATGTCGTCGGCGTTGTTGCTGTTCGGGTCCAGGCCGATGTAGGCCATGGCCGCACGCACCATCTCTTCACCCGAATCCAGCATGGCAATACCGCAGCCGCCGGCCGCAAGCTTGCCGGTCACTTCCGGATCAAACACCAGGGCCCAGGAATCGGTGGGGGCGCTGTCACCCAGGATTTCCTGGATACGCCCTTCGTTATAGCCATAGCCGTTGGTGCCCCAGAGATAGGGCAGAGCAAACTGGCTACCCGGGTCAACCTTCTCCAGATCGTCCATCAGGTCCGGGTTCAGGTTGCTCATGTTCGACAGTTTGCTGTGGTCCAGGGCCACGAACGCGTTGGCAGAAATCTGTTTGGCCACGTAGTGGTTAGAGGGCACAACAAGATCGTAGCCGGAGCGACCGGAAAGCAGGGCGGCTTCGAGGATCTCGTTACTGTCGTAAACGTCGTAGATGACCTTGATGCCGGTTTCTTCCGTGAACTTCGCCAGGGTGTCCTCAGCGATGTAGTCGGACCAGTTGTAGACACGCACTTCCTCAGCGGCAAACGCGGAGGAGGCACACAGAGACAACGCAACAGAGGCGGCCAGCGCCTGTGGCTTACACAACTTCAACATTGGATGATGTCCCTCACTCAAAAGGGATTAATACAAAACGTGCAGGACGCACGCAGTGTTGTGCAGGTCTGCTGAGGGTGGCCGCAGTTGGCTGTTGTCCCGGAAAGAGCCGGTCGCCGCCTTTTGACTCCTTTAAGGCTTGTCCTGGAAAACGGCAGAGTGGAACCTGCCGAATTCTCGCGATATGTACCATGAGATTCCGGGATGCGCTATAAAAAATTTCGCTCCGGGGATCCGTGCTTTCGCCTATCGGCAGAGGACTTTACGCTGCCGGTGATTAATTCGGGGTTTGTGGTATATGCCTATCTTGCCAAACACCCCGGAAAACGGGATAAAGGAGTGTTTAAACCCCTGCGCCGGCTCCTCGGCACCAGGCCTGTTTGCGTTGTGGAAGGCTTTTCCTATGGCTTCTGGTTCTACGAGTGCCGACTCGTTCCTTCAGGCACACCCCGAATTGCAGTTTGTTGATCTGCTGATCCCGGATATGAATGGCATTGTTCGCGGTAAGCGGGTGGATCCCTCTGCGCTGGCGAAGGTATTCGAGCGTGGTGTGGCCATGCCGGCTTCCATCTTTGCCCTGAATATCCAGGGCACCACGGTGGAAGAAACTGGGCTGGGGCTTGATATCGGCGAGGCAGACCGGGTGTGCCTGCCTATCGAGAATACCCTCACCATGGAACCCTGGCAGAAGCGGCCCACCGCGCAACTGCTGCTGACCATGTATGAACTGGACCGCGAGACACCATTTTTCGCGGACCCTCGCGTGGTATTGCAGAACATCGTCAAGCGCTTCGAGGAGCTGGGGCTGAACCCCGTGGCGGCCTTCGAGCTGGAGTTCTACCTGATCGATCAGGAAAACCTCGCCGGTCGCCCTCAGCCACCCAAGTCACCCATCTCTGGCAAGCGCCCGGCGGGCACCCAGGCCTATTCCATTGATGATCTGGATGAATACGCGGAATTCCTGGCGGACGTGCTGGATGCCGCCCATGAGCAGGAATTGCCGGCGGATGCGCTGGTGGCCGAGTCAGCACCCGGGCAGTTTGAGGTCAACCTGCACTACGTGGATGACGCGGTGCAGGCCTGCGACCACGCCACTCTGCTGAAGCGTCTGATCAAGAACATGGCCTACGACCATGAAATGGACACCACGTTCATGGCCAAGCCTTATCACAACCAGGCCGGCAGTGGCATGCACCTGCATGTGAGCCTGGTGGATGGCGAAGGTCGTAACGTGTTCGCCGGCGACGCCGAGCAGCCAAACGACATGCTGCGCTGGGCCGTAGGCGGACTGGTGGCGACCATGAACGATGCCATGGCGCTGTTCTGCCCCAATATCAACTCCTATCGGCGGTTCAGCCCTGAATACTACGTGCCCAGTGCTGCCACCTGGGGCGTGGATAACCGCACCGCGTCGCTGCGTCTGCCGGGAGGTGATCCCGAGGCTCTGCGGATCGAGCACCGCGTCGCCGGTGCCGATGCCAACCCGTATCTTCTGATGGCAGCCGTGCTGGCGGGCATTCACTACGGCATCTCCAACAGGATAGAGCCACCGCCGGTGACCGTGGGTAATGCCCACGAACAGCACGAAGCTTCATTGGTGAATAACCTGCGGGATGCCTTGCGGGAGCTGGGGCAATCGAAAGTGATGGCCGACTATCTTGGCAGCCAGTTTCTGGATGTGTTCGTCGCCTGCAAAGAGCATGAACTGAATGAGTTCGAGATGACCATCTCGGATCTGGAATATCTCTGGTACCTGCACACGGTCTAGCGGTTTGTGAATGATAAAAAACGGCGCCCAGAAGGCGCCGTTTGTAGTTGCGAAGTGGCTCTTTTCCCTCTACTCCAGAACCAGCCAGGTCGCTTTCACTTCGGTGTACTTGTCGAAGGCGTGCACAGACTTGTCGCGACCGTTACCAGACTGTTTGAATCCACCGAAGGGCGCTGTCATGTCGCCGCCGTCATAGTGGTTGATCCACACGCTGCCGGCCCGCAGGGCCTTGGCCACCTTGTGAGCGGTATTGATATTGGAAGTCCACACCGCCGCCGCCAGGCCATAAATGGAATCGTTGGCAATGCGGATGGCCTCATCAGCGGTATCGAACCCGATCACCGAAAGCACCGGCCCGAAGATTTCCTCGGAGGCAATGCGCATCTGGTTATTCACCCCGTCAAACACCGTGGGCTGAACGAACAGGCCACCGGTGTCCTTCATGATCCGCTGGCCACCTTCCACCAGGCGTGCGCCTTCCGACTGACCGATGCCAATATAGTCGATGATGCGATCCAGCTGCCCCTGATCCACAATGGCGCCGCAAGTGGTTGCCGGGTCCAGCGGGTGGCCGGGGCGCCAGGTTTTCAGGGCTTCGCGAATCAGGCCGACAAACTCTGCGCGAATGCTGTTCTCAACCAGCAGGCGACTGCCGGCGGTGCACACCTCGCCCTGGTTGAAGGCAATGGCGCTGGCTGCCTCGGCGGCGGCTTTTTTCAGGTCCGGCGCATCGGCAAAGACAATGTTCGGGCTCTTGCCACCGGCCTCCAGCCACACCCGTTTCATGTTGGACTGGCCAGCATAGATCATCAGCTGTTTGGCGACATTTGTGGACCCGGTAAACACCAGGCAGTCCACATCCATGTGCAGGGCCAGGGCTTTGCCCACCGTGTGGCCGTAGCCCGGCAGCACGTTGAAAACGCCGGAGGGAACGCCGGCTTGCTCGGCAAGGGCGGCCAGTCGAATAGCGCTCAGGGGCGATTTCTCGGAAGGTTTGAGAATCACTGAATTGCCGGTGGCCAGGGCCGGGGCGATTTTCCAGGCCGCCATGATCATCGGAAAGTTCCAGGGCACGATGGCAGCCACAACACCCATAGGCTCTCGAGAGATCATGCCAATCTGGTTGTGAGGCGTGGGGGCAAGTTCACCATAAACCTTGTCGATGGCCTCGGCTGTCCAGCGGATTGCTCTGGCAGTGGCCGGCACATCCACAGTCCTGGCATGGCTGATGGGCTTGCCCATATCCAGAGTTTCCAGCACGGCAAGCTCGTCGCCGTGGACTTCGATCAGATCAGCGAATCGCAGCAGAACCGCCTTGCGTTTGGCCGGTGCCAGCTGGCTCCAGGTGCCTGCCTCAAAGGCGGCTCTGGCAGCCATAACGGCCTGGTCGGCATCGCTCTGATCGCAGCTGGCAATGGTGGCCAGCTCACGCCCGTCAACCGGGCTGACCGAGGTAAAGGTCTCGCCGCTGGCAGCCCATTGATAGGCGCCGTTCAGGTAGGCGCGGCCTTCCAGTGTCAGGTTTGTGGTCAGGGCCTGCCATTCGGTCTGGCTGGTTGGGGTGGAAGAGCTGACGGGTTGATTCATGGGCGCCTCGCAGGCTGTAGAGTTGAGCAATCATAGCAGCACTTTCACGCCCGGGCGCCGCCCGCGATATAGGTATAAGAACGTGTCTTTCCGAACGCCCGGCGCTGGCATAGACTTTCTGCGGCGCGCAGCGTTGCCCGCCGGATCCTGAACGTCTCTTTCACCCTCTCTGGCGCCACATAATGATCCAGTATCCTCCGGTTCCATCGTATTACGCAGCCTCTGCCAACCCGGCCCCAGTGCGTCCGGCTCTGAGAGGATCCTGCGAGGCGGATGTGTGCGTCGTCGGTGCCGGTTACACCGGCCTGTCTACGGCGCTGTTCCTGGCAGAAGCCGGTTTCAGGGTGGTGATTCTGGAAGCTGCAACGGTTGGCTGGGGTGCATCGGGACGCAATGGCGGCCAAATCGTGAACAGCTTCAGCCGCGATCTGGACAGCATTGAGCGCCAGACCTCAGAAGACCACCTGAAGTTGCTTTCTGAAATGGCCTTCGAGGGCAGCCAGATCATTCGCCAGAGGGTGAAGAGTTACGGCATTCATTGCGACCTGAAGGAGGGCGGTATTTTTGCCGCGCTCAATCCAAAGCAGCTCCAACACCTGGAATCCCAGCAGGCCTTGTGGCGCCGATTCGGTTATGACCAACTGGAACTGCTGGATCGGAACGCTATCCGCTCCCGGGTTGGCACGGAGCGGTATGTCGGTGGAACCATCGATCACACCGGCGGCCACATTCATCCCCTTAATCTGGCCCTGGGCGAGGCCGCGGCGCTGGAGTCGCGCGGGGGCGTGATTCACGAGCATTCAACGGTAACGAGCATCGTCCCCGGTAAAACCGTAACCGTTAAAACCGACATGGGCGAGGTGAGGGCGCAAACAGTTGTTCTGGCGGGCAATGCCTATCTCGGCGGCCTAGTGCCGGAACTCGGCGCCAAATCCATGCCATGCGGCTCGCAGATTATTGCCACCGAATCGTTGGGCGATGCTGTTGCCAGAGAGTTGCTGCCCAACGACAACTGTGTCGAAGACTGCAACTACCTGCTGGATTACTTCAGGCTGTCTGGTGATAAACGGCTGATTTACGGCGGCGGTGTGGTCTACGGTGCCCGCGATCCGGCCAATATCGAGCGGCTGATTCGCCCGAATATGCTGAAAACCTTCCCGCAACTGGCAAACGTGAAGGTCGACTACGCCTGGACCGGCAATTTTCTGCTCACCCTGTCGCGCCTGCCCCAGCTCGGCCGATTGCACGAGAACGTCTTTTATTCCCAGGGCTGTTCCGGCCATGGCGTCACTTTTACTCACGTGGCTGGCAAAGCGTTGGCACTCGCGATCCAGGATCAGGCGGAAAGGTTTGATGCATTCGCCAGCCTGCCCCATTACCCGTTCCCGGGTGGCCGCGCGTTCCGGGTGCCTTTGACGGCGATGGGGGCCTGGTACTATGCGTTGCGTGACAGACTGGGGGTTTGACGCCCAGGGCCGTTCAGGACTTACCGTAAATCGACAACTCACGCCCATGACGTTCGGGCTTCGGGTCGTCAATAGACTCCACGGCTTCGATCTGTGCAATGTACTCAACTGGCAGGCCGTTCTCCCTGGCGCCGATAAGGACGTGGTCTTTGTACCAATGGAAAGGCTGTAGTGCAGTGTTGATGCGCGTGGCGTAATACATCCAGGCCTGAATTTGGTCGCGGCCGCTTGCCAGCTCCACCTGCTTTTCTTCGTAGCCAAACCCCAGGGCCTCGTGTCGATCAAGGTCCGGCTTTTCTCCATCGTCAATCTCGTACACTACACCAATTACCCGATCGTCCGGATTGCCGGTTTCCTCTGCATCGCATTTGGCAGAGCCATCCCCGGCCGATTTATGAAAGCGAAGCCGATGGGCCGGAAGCTCTGCCACAGCCACAAACCGGGCCGATGGTACCCGGGCCTGGAGGCGTCGATGTGACATGTTGGAGCCGTAGGTGAAGCAGAGCATGGAGTGTCCTTGTTGGCGACTAAACTGAGCCTACCAGCGATTTCGGTGTCATTGCAGGGGCTGCATTTCATGTGCGCCAGCTGGCGCCGACAATACTGGCTATCCGCGATTGGGTACTGAACGTACCCAGCGTATTGTGCTTAGTATTGCCGGCCGCCGCTGGCAGAACCTCACGCCTCGACCGCCTTCATGGTTTCAGCCAAGGCATCATCCAGCTCATTGGCCCGCTTTGCCGCTGGTCGTGCTTCTGTCCGTTGGATGTAATCCTGGAACACCGCGTTTTGCGGGATGTTCTTCTGCATGGTTTCCCACCACAGGTAACTGCTGACCAGCACATCCGCTGCGGTGAACGTATCGCCGCAAATATAGGGGCTCGCGCCCAGCACTTTTTCCAGTGTATTGATGCTGTCTTCCACCCGGCCGCAGCCGACCGCCTGGGCGTTGCTGCTATCGATCTTCCAGCCATAGGCGAGTGCGCTGGTGGCCATCTCGAAAGGGCCTGCCATGAAAAACAGCCAGCGATAGTAGGCGCCGCGTTCCGCAGAGCCTGACGGTGGGGCGAGCTTCTTGTCCGGGAACTGGTCCGCGAGGTAAGCACAGATGGCCGCCACCTCGGTCACAATGGTGTTGCCGTGTTTGATGGCGGGCACCTTGCCCATCGGGTTGATGGTCAGGTATTCCGGGGTTTTCATGTCCGGGCCGAATTCCATCGTCTCGACGGTATAGGGAATTCCGACTTCTTCCAGCATCCAGCGTACAACACGGCCGCGTGACATTGGGTGGGTGTAAAACGTGAGTTCCGACATGCTGATCTCCTTTTCAAGCCTGTGTTTGCAGGGGTATGGGTTACTGCGAGATCAGATTAATGTGGAAATAGGCCAATATCTGTCCTAAATAAATGGCAAGATGCATTTTTAATGTAAATCACCGGAAAAGCTGCCAGGAGGAAGGCGACAATGTCTGGTCCCACGACGCGGGTGTTGACCGTGCTGGAATTGTTGCAGGCCCATGGCCAGATCGGCGGGGCCGAACTGGCAGAACGGCTGGGCGTGGACCGGCGAACCATCCGTCGCTACATCACCGTGCTTGAGGACCTGGGCATTCCGGTGATGACCGAGCAGGGGCGTTACGGTGGTTACCGATTGGTGGCAGGTTTCAAGTTGCCACCAATGATGTTCACTGACGAGGAAACCCTGGCGGTCTCTCTTGGGCTGCTGGCCGCACAACAGCTTGGGCTGGCGGATGCCGCACCGGCGATAGCCAGCGTGCAGGCGAAACTGGAACGGGTGATGCCAGCCAACCTGAAGAAGCGGGTCCGCGGTGTCAGCGACACAACCCGGGTGATCCTCCCGCGCGGCGAACCCAGCCTGGACGACCGCGCCCTGCAAACCCTGACCGTTGCCACGGAAGCAATGCGTTCGGTAGGGTTTACCTACCACTCCCCGGATCGCGGAGGGATGGACCGAAGTGTTGATCCCTATGGGCTGGTGTTCCGGCAAGGGCGCTGGTACCTCACCGGCTTCTGCCATCTGCGGCAGGCTATGCGCTCGTTCCGTCTGGACCGCATCAGTGATGTTCATGTGCTGTCGGGTACCTTCCAGCGACCTCCAGGGTTTGATGCGGCGGACTTCCTTAGCGAGAGTTTTCGCGACTGGAGTGGAACTCACGAGGTTTCCGTACTCTTGCATGCAGACCTTGAGACAGCGGCAACGGTGATAAATTCCTACTCCTCCTGCAGCAATCAGTTTGAGCAGTGCAGAGACGGGCTGTTGTTCAACACTCAAACAGACAGTCTCGACTGGTTCGCCTGGTGGCTGTCGCAGCTTCCGTTCCGTTTTACCATCCTCAATCCTGTCGCTCTCAAAGATGCCGTGCGGGAGCATGCAACACGGCTGCTGGAATGCTGTCGATGAATACCTGTCCATTCAGCTCGACTGTTCCCGTCCAGACTGTGAAACCGCTCTCGTTTTGCCAACGTTTAAATTTGTAATTCGAGGCATCGCCGCTAGATTCCAGCGCAGAGTTCTAATTTTAGCTTGATCCTTAAAAGCCAGGTAAAACAATATCTTATGATCAGAAACCTAGCCCTCGGGCTGTAACCTTCCATCACAACGTGTATCCCTGCGTAAACGCCAATTTCCTGACGGATTCGCCCCGGGAAATCCGGAACTGCGACGCATATAACCGAAAACTGCCGCTGTAAGATTCGCTCAAATTCGTCAAATAATTGGTGCGAAAAATGTCATATTGCGGCAAAAAACTAACGAAGCAAGGACTGCTGATGTTTCCTGCGGCCGTTCTGCTTTCGGGCTGCGGTCTGGACATTTCCAGTGACGATGACACCACCTCGACACAGTCGTCGGTCACGACCGAGCCGACAGTGCAGATTGCTGGCGCAGCGATGAAGGGCGTCATCCAGCAGGGATTGGTTGTTGCCAATCGCCTGATTGCGGATAAAGACGGCTATTATTCGCCCCAGCGCCAGGCAGCAAAACCGGTGTTGACGGCAGACGACGGCAGTTACGAGTGGCAGCTTCGCGGCAAGGCCGAAGGCTGGGCTTTAGTTGAACTGACGGCTGATAGCGGCACCCGCATGATCTGTGATGTCGTTCCCCAGTGCGATCAGGCTGGCGGAGCGCCGGTGGCGTTTGGCCAGACCATGCCTCTGGATAGCAGTTTCAGCCTTCGAGGTGCCGGCGATCTACGTATGGAAACCGTTAACCTTACTCCACTGACCCACTTGGCCGTAACATTGGCCGAGCGCAGTGGTGACGGCCTTTCACCGGTTGCCATTTCCAATGCTTACACCACAGTCGAAAACTGGTTCGGCCTTCCGGCCGGCGCCTTGCGCCTGACCCCGCCGGACCTGACCAGCCTGGACGAAATGACCGGCGTAACGGCTGACGCTATTCAGGTGGCAATTGCCAACGCGGCATTTCTGGCTCTGGTAAACGACAATACCCAATGGGATTCGATTTCTGATGTACTGACGGATGTTACCTCACAGGTCAGTGCGACAGGACAGATAAGCGTGATGGGTAACGGTACCAACGTGGCGCTGGCGGATCTTGTCAGTGCCGCAGCACTGCAGTCTTCTGAGCTTCAGAATGCGGTGGATTCAAGCGTCATCAGCCAGAAGCTGGTGGTTGTCGAGTACCGCAACGTGCAACGCTTTAAGACCATTGCCGATGTAAACGAAGAGAGTGATACCGGTGTTGCCGACTCGGGTGATACCACCGAACAAGCCACCGGCGGCGATGAAACCGCTGGAACCGATGCCGGCAGTTCGCCTGACAGCTCAACAGACACCAGCACTGATACGTCGACCGATACCTCTACCGGTTCAACGGACGAGCAGGTTGCCGGTACGACTGAGCCCGACACTTCTGGTGATGTTACTTCAGGCGGCGAAACATCAACTGATACCACTACTGACGAAACCGTAGCGGACACAGGAACAGACACGGAAACCAGCGAGCCAGTTACCGAAACGACGCCCGAGGAAACTGTCCCGGCAAATACGGCACTGCTGAGCTGGACCGCGCCGCTGACCCGCGAGAATGGTGTGAGCCTGGCCATGGGCGAAATCGCTGGCTTCGAAGTGGTCTATGGCAACAGCGCTGAAAACCTGGACCAGAGCCTCGCGATTGGTGATGCCTCTGTGGATGAGTTGCTTGTGGACGAACTTACCGAGGGCACCTGGTACTTCGCCATCCGAACCCTGGACACCGATGGCAACCGCAGCCGTCTGTCCGAGGTGGTCTACAAACAGATCTGATTTGCCACTAAAAGGCAGCGTTGCCCCCTGTGGGCTTCGCTGCCAGCCTGCTACTATGTACTGGTCCATCGCATCTTCCCAGGTACATAATGGCTGTTTCAGACCACTCTCGCGCGCTTCTTGAAGTTATCCCTGATGCCAGAGACGGCCTGACCCGCACTGAAAGAATCATTCTTTACGTGCTGCACGAAACCCAGCGAGAGCTGAATGGCCGTAATGTCCCGACCGCCATGCTCTATGGCAGGGTGCTCGAATATGTGGATATGAGCGAGGCAGACCTGCATCTCTACCTGGACCGGTTGGGCGTAAAGGGAGATGGAATGTGACGATCGATCTCAATGCTCTCTACCCCAAGCTGGTCAACCTCATACTCGACACGATCTTCGTGGTGGACGAATCCGGCCAGATCGTTTTCGTCAGTGAGGCTTGCCTGCAGTTGCTCGGTTACTCGTCAGCGGAAATGATCGGAACGCCACTGCTTGACTATATTCACCCGGAAGACCAGGAGCGCACCCTGGTCGCAGCCCGCCGGGTAATGAGTGGTCACACCCACACGGATTTTGAAAATCGTTACCTGCACAGAGATGGGCATGCCGTGCACATCCTGTGGTCGGCTCGCTGGTCTGAGGAAGATCGTCTTCGGATTGCCGTGGCTCGCGATGTCACTGCATTACGGCGGGGCGACCAGACTCGCAACGCGCTTTACCGGATCTCCGAGGCAGCTCATGAGGCAGAGACGCTCCGCGATCTGTGCGATGGTGTTCACTCCATTATTGGTGAACTTTTCCCGGAGTCTGATCTTTATCTGGGTTTCAATCAGTCACAGTCTGGTCGGCTCAGCTCGCCAGACTGGCGCACGGACAGCGGTTGGATCGACTGGCAAGTGCCCCCTGGATCTGCCCTCGAAGAGGTTATCGACACCAGAAAATCGCTCATGGCGGCCAAGGATCCGGCGCATTCGGGTCTTGGGATGCACACTAGAACCGGCTCAGAGGTTGCCAACTGGCTGGCGGTGCCTCTGGTTTTCCACGAGTCCGTTCTGGGCGTCCTGGTGATTGAGCGAGCGACAATGGCCGTATCGTATGACGAGGCCGACAAGTCATTACTGGAGTTCGTGGCAACCCAGGTTGCTGCGGTTGTCGAGCGCAAGCGTGCAGAAGAAAATCTTCGATTCCTCGCTCATCACGACGGGCTTACCGGGTTAACCAATCGTTCCCTGTTCTACGACCGCCTGGAGACCGCCCTGCGATCGGCAAGCCGGAACGAAGGTCGGCTGGCGCTGCTGTACCTCGATGTGAACGACTTCAAGCAGATTAACGATACCCTGGGTCATGAAGCTGGCGATCAACTGCTGATCGAGATGGCCCAGAGACTCAGGGACTGCACTCGTGAGGCAGATACCGTTGCAAGGATGGGCGGTGATGAATTTACAGTGCTACTCACCGACGTTCGTGGTCGTGAGTCTGTCGAAAACGCCATGGCCAAGATTCGCGATATGCTGAGCTTACCCGTAGTTCTCGGCGGAACAACGGTTCGCGTGTCTTGCAGTATTGGTTCGGCCATGTACCCGGAAGATGGGGAAACCGCGAGGCTGTTGGTCAGCAAAGCCGATGCCGCAATGTACGCGAGCAAGCGTCAGGCACAGTAGGGCTGGCTGAATGCGTCAAATACGCAAGCGGCCAGCCCTAGCGTCAGCGATTATTTTGCGGTAATGGTCTGCATCACCAGCTTGCCATCTTTCTTGATCGGGCCGTCTTCCTTGGCGCCCAGGGTGTATTCGAAAATTCCGGTTTTCATGCCGCCGTCTTCGCTGTGAACCATCAGCATGAGCATGTCACCGGATTGCACTTCCTCGGTCAGGATAGCCGCGACATCCATGTTCATGCCTTTGCGCAATGGTGCATGGGCAACGACAGGGCCGGGCTTCATGGATTCGTCGGTGCGATGAACCACCAGCCAGCCATTCTGCTCGGCAACCACCTTTCTGGCGGATACTACGCCGTTGGCGACGGACTGATCATTGGTCCAGACACCGGCCTTATGCTCAGCGGCCAGTGCCGAGCCGGTTGCGAATGCGCCGGAAACCAGGGCGGCCAGAAGTACGGATGTTTTTGCGTGCTTGGTCATTGCGTTCTCCTAAGTCTCAGTGTTTACCGTCCATTGGGTTGTTATTGGACGGCTTAACTGCAGCTACGGGAGCGGGTACGCAAAGTTTCAGGCACCGTTGATTTTTTGTGGTCCCGACTACTGATTGTTGCCGTCGGTGGGGTAGAGGTAACCATGAATCGCTGGCCCGGTGGGCTGGCCAGTGGGTGAGCCGCCTTCGGGCTCGACACTGATCCCGAACGTGGCTTCCTTGAGAAGGGCCGGGTCATAACTTCTCAAGGCCCCCTCATCAAGTTTGAAATCGTTGCCCAGAACGCCCACCGAACGTGGGTTTGGTCCCAGCTCGTCCGCCTTGATCCACAACTGATAGGATTTTCCGGGTCTTGGCTCGGCGGTCACCGGCCGGATATTCAGCCGTTGCTCCTTCAGGTCCACCGTTAGCAGGAAGGCCGGCTGTTCATCATTATGCTGGAACACCGCTACAAACGACTGCGTTTGAGGTGTGGGCTGTGGCTGGAACACCAGGACTGCCATCAACAGCAGGGCAGCCGCCGAAGCAATCGCCGTACTCCAGCGCCAGCGCTTCAGCTGACTGCGCAGTGCAACCACGTTGGAGGCTTCGGCAGCCTTGCGGGGTGTCGATTCGATTCGGTCCAGAGCCTTCTCGATTTTTGCGAACAGCGCTGGCGACGGCTGCACGGGCTCTGTTTCTTCAGCTAGCCGGCCCAATCGCTCTTCCCACTGCAGAATCAGGGCCTCCACCTCCGGATCCTCGCTGCGCCGGGTTTCAACATACTCCCGTTCCTGGGCCGGTAGGGTACCCAGAACGAACTCTGCAACCAGCATGTCCAGGTCGTCGCGTTCCGTCATGATTCCAGGCACCTTTTGATCTGTTTCAGGGCGCGGTGTAGCCAGGTTTTCACCGTATTGACCGGCTGCTCGAACTGGCTTGCCAGATCTTCCCGGGACCAGCCATTGAGGTAGGCGAGCCGCACCATGTCCTGTCGGTCTTTCTCCAGTTGGTCTATGCAGTGATTCAGTTTATTTGCCGCCTGCTGGTCTTCCAGCTGTTCCTGAGCCGTTGACTGTCTGCCCGGCATCTCGTCCAGCTCATCGCTGTTCGTGGTGCGTCCGGCAGGGTGTTTGCGAAGCTCATCAATCGCACTGTTACGGGCAATCGAAACCAGCCAGGTGATAGGCGAGGATTTGCCGTCCTGAAATTGCTCTGCTTTCTGCCAGATCTTGAGGTAACTGTCCTGGATAACATCGTCTGCCCATCCTCTGTCTCTGAGGATACGCAATACGGTGCCCAGAAGTTTCGGAGCAGTTGCCTGGTAGAGGAGGGCGAAAGCCTGGCGGTCTTTCCGAGCCACACGGTGAATCAGCTCAGCAACACGCTCAGGGGTGTCTGAGGGCGACTGCGAACTCGTCGCGCCGATGGCATTGTCTGGGAGCTGATGGGAGTCAGGCTTCATGGTGCCTCAGGCTCTGGTGTCTGATCAGCAGGTTACTTGTTGGTTCGCCGCTGCTCAACAGGAATTTGCCCGGAGTCTGTCGGCTGAAGCGGGTGGATGTGAGGAAGGGAGGTTACCTCCCCTCCTCACGCAGGGGCTGTGGGCAACGGCTCAGCCGCTGATCTGGCGCCCGATGTGGTCGATCACCTCGCCATGCTCGTGCTGTGGACTGAACATCACAATGTCGGTGTCTGCTTCTGCCCTCACGCTGTGCCCGGGAGGCCAGTAGAATAGATCACCACTGCGGGAAGTTTCTTCCTCGCCATCGGTGTAAATCGCGGTGATTTCGCCGCTAACAACATATCCCCAATGGGGGCTCTGACAACTGTCGTTTTCAAGCCCGTGAAGCAACTCAGTTATATCGGTGCCGGCGCCAAACGAAAAATACTCAGCGCCCATCTTCCCGTAGCCCGTGACATCACCGAAATCGGTTTTCTGCCGAGCTATTGCACCGGGGGCATCGATCCGAACAGGTACATCTTCTTTTGCGATATGCATAAAGATTACCTCCGTGTCGATTTGTTGCCAGGGCCATACCCACTGCACGCTTACTTCGGGTTTGGCCCTGACCACCAAAATAGCATAGATTGCCCGATGTTTTCGGTTTGTTCCGGGTCACCGGTATTCATTCATCAACTAAGACAGAAAATCCTCCATAAATTAGTCTCTTGCCATCGAATGGCATGGGGTTTACGTCCGGCTGGAGGCGCGGATCATCCATGATTCGTGGCATGGCCTTATCACGCACCTCCCGTGACGGCCACAGCAGCCACGCGAACACAACGGTTTCATCGGGCTTGCACTGGACAGCCTTGGGAAACGAGGTCAGTTCACCCTCCGGGACATCATCGCCCCAGCACTCGACCATCTGCAGGACACCGTGCTCCTTGAAAACCACAGCGGCATCGCTGACGTGCTTGATGTATTTCTCCTTGTTGGCGGTTGGAACGGCGGCAACGAATCCATCGACATAGCTCATGGTGCGTCTCCTTTTCAATCTTTAGGGGGCAGTTCCCGCGCTGGCCGTACCTCTATGCTGCCAAAACGGGCCGGTGGAATCCGGCTGGCAAGTTGCAGCGCCTCATTGAGGTCCCTGGCTTCCAGCAGGTAGAACCCCGCCAGCTGCTCCTTGGTTTCGGCGAAGGGACCATCAGACACCAGCACCTCATCTTCCCGCACACGTACCGTCGTTGCCGTCTCCACGGGTTGCAGTGGCTGGCCGGTTATGAAGTTGCCCTGCTGTGCCAGCCTTTCCACGCCAGCGATACACTCCTGGTTGAGGTCGTGCCATTCCTGTTCTGTCATGGCATTGATGATGCTCTCCTGGTAATACACCAGGGCCACGTATTTCATGTGCGCTCCTCCATGTGTGTTGTTCGATGTTTTCGATAAGTAGTCGCGTAGCGCTGAGCAAAATCGACAGAGAAAGGCGGGAAATCAGGAAAATTTCTCAAGCTCTGTCAGCCTGCGCTCCAGAAAGCGCCGTTCGGGACCTTGGGAGACAAGGCCCAGTGCACGCTCATAAGATTGTCTTGCCTCTTCAAGGTTGCCGGCCCGGCGCTGAAGGTCCGCCCGGGCAGCATGGAACAGGTGGTAACCAGCAAAGGCCTTGTGGCTCATCAGCTCCTCAAGGAGCTGCAGGCCATCTGCCGGGGTGTCCCGCATGGCAATGGCCACGGCCCGGTTGAGGGCAATTACCGGAGACGGTTGCTGTTGGTACAGAGCGTTGTACAGGCGCACTATGCGGGCCCAGTTGGTTTCGCTGGCTTTTGGCGCCTCGGCGTGAACCGCTGCGATAGAAGCCTGAAGGGTGTAAGGCCCGGTTGGCGTGCGGGCCAGGGCGGCCTCCAGCCATCTGAAGCCAGAATCTATGCTGGCCTGGTCCCAGAGTGAGCGATCCTGATCTTCCAGAGTGATCAGATTTCCTTCGTTATCCTGACGTGCGTTCTGTCGGGAGTTCTGAAGCTGCATCAAAGCCAGCAAGCCGAACACTTCGCCCTCTGGTAGCAGTCTTGCCAGCACTTCAGCCAGGCGAATGGCCTCTGCCGAAAGGTGAACGTCGAAAATTTGCTCACCATCACTGCGGGAATAACCTTCGTTGAACACCAGGTAGATTACCCGGAGTACTCCGGGCAGCCTCTCCGGCAGCTCCTTCGCCTCCGGCACCTCATAGGGAATGCCGGCATCCCGGATCTTTCTCTTGGCGCGTACGATCCGTTGGGCCAGGGTTGCGGGCTTCTGCAAGAGCCCACTGGCCACCTGTTCGGTGGTCAGTCCGCACATTTCGCGAAGGGTCAGAGCCACGCGGGCATCCAGGGGCAGGGCGGGGTGGCAGCAGGTAAATAACAGTCGGAGTTGATCGTCGTCGAAGGTCTGCCCGATAGCGCTGGTACCGGTCTCCTCCGGCTGATCGATCAGGTGAGAATAATGTTGTGCCGTCTGGGAACGGCGAATGTGGTCTATACCCCTGCGATGACCGGCCCGGATAAGCCAGGCCGAAGGGTTGTCGGGAAAACCCTCCTGCCGCCATTGCCGCACGGCAGAGGTAAACGCTTCCTGCATGGCCTCCTCGGCCAGCGTGAAGTCGCCCAGCAGCCTGATCAGCGTTGCAAGCACGCGGCGTGAATGCTGCTGGTAGATCTGTTCAATCCATTGATCATCGGTAGTCATCGTTAAACTGGGGTCCCTTGAATTCCAGGGTTCGAGATGTCTTTTTTCCTGTACTTGAATGTTTCTTTATCAGAGATCAGGCCTGACTGCCAGGCCTGGATCTCAATGGCATAGATGACCAAGGAACGCGGACACTGGGGGGTGGGCCGCAAAAGCCTCCGGATAGACAACCACAAGCTCCTTTGCCAGCCCGGGCTCGCTAACGGGAATGGCCTGCAAGGTGCCTGCGCGAACCTCCTCGGTCACACTGGCTGCGAGAACCAGGGATATTCCCAGTCCAGCCTTGACGGCCTGTTTCACAGCCTCTGTGCTACCCAGTTGCATGGACACTTTCGGGAACGGTCCCTGATCACCGAAAAATTGTGCCAGTAGCCGGCCTGTGCCTGTGCCAGGCTCTCCGCCAAGAAGCGTCATTTCTGCGAGGGTGTCCCGATCTATGCTTTGAAGATCTGCGCATGGGTGATCGGGTGGAACAATCAGTACCATCTGTTCTTGCCGCCAATCCTGCGACAGAAATCCGGGTTTGGGCTGCCACCACTCCATTATGGCTATGTCGAGTTCACCGATTGTCAGTTGCCGGGCAATTGAGGGGTTATTATCAATTACGAGGTCTACGTCGGGCGAGGCTGTATCGTCCCTGAAGGCCCGAAGATAGGGCTGGAGCATGTATATGCCGATGTTTGAGCTCGCCCCTATCCGAACGCCGGCCCCCCGAACCGCTTCACGGGCATGTTTGTCGAGGCGCAATATACTGTTTGCGAATGGTGCCAGTGCCAAAGCTGCCCTGGTGGGCTCGCAGCCTGATCTTCCCCTTCGAATTAACAACACATCCAGGTCTTGTTCCAGTTTCTGGATATGCTGGGAGAGAGTGGGTTGGGCGATTCCAAGATTCTCGGCAGCGGCCTGAAAACTCTGATGCTGGACCAACGCGATAAAGCTCTTGAGCCAGACCGGATTCAGCATGGAGAGTTCTCACGTACCGACGGAGAATTGATCGCATCCCGCGGCCGTTCACCCCTCAATGCCTGCAGAATGTTCTCGGCCGCCCGTTGCTCAATGGCGAGCCTTACACTTTGTACGGCCGAGCCGATGTGAGCGGTAAATAATGTGTTCGGATGGGCAAGTAACTCCGGACTGATCTCATGCGGACGATCCGATCGCGCCCAGTCCTCCATTTCGAACACATCGGCGGCGTAACCACCCAACTGTCCGGAAGCCAGTGCCGCCAATACGGCGTTCTCATCCACCACGGAACCCCTGCATGGGTTGACCAGATAGGCTCCCCGCTTCATCAGTGCCAGGCGTAAAGGGTTTATGGTGTGAAAGGTATGCTCGTTCAGTGCCAATGCCAATATTACGATATCGGATTGGGCGAGAAGCTCTTCCAGCCCTGTGTGCGCCAGTCCCAATTTCCTCTCTTCATCAGAAGGCAAGCCCTCCGGCTGTGAGTACAGCAGGTTCGCGCCCCATCCTTGCAGACGGGCAGCGATGGCCTTACCAATGGCACCCATTCCAACAATGCCAATGGTTGCGCCCTCAATCCCCAGCCCGTAGAACTTCGGCTGCCACCCTCTGAACTCTCCGGAACGAACAAATTCGTCCGCTGCCTTTACCTGCCGGGTAAGGCTAACGGTGAGTCCGATGGTCAGTTCTGCGGTGGGGACGGTTAGAAGATCCGGCACGAATGACAGCCACACCCCATGGCGAGTGCAGGCGTCCACATCGAAGTTGTCATAACCTTTCAGGGCTGCGCCCACGATCTTCAGGTTAGGGCAATCAGCCAGAAACTCCTCGCCGATTCTGTCCGGCATGAAGGCCATCACGGCATCGGCTGTGGATACCCTGGCCTTTACCGAATCTGGCGGGAGCGTGCGGTTTGACTGATTGGTTACCAGCTCACAATGTGGTTCGAGGGCAGCCAGGACTTCATCGTGTACCCGGTGAGTTATCACAACTCTTGGTTTCATTCGTTTTCCTTACTTGAATTTCTTACGGAGGAAGCCGCTCAGGCTATCGACAATCGTGACCATCAGCAGGATAACAATCAGGATGGCACTGACTTCCTGGTACTGCATGATGCGCAGCGAGCCCATGAGTTCGAAACCGATGCCTCCGGCCCCTACCATGCCCATGACGGTTGAGGCGCGGAAGTTGTACTCCCAGCGGTAGATGGATACATCGGCGAACTGTGGCAGAACCTGAGGCAGAACTGCGTGCCAGAGAACCTGTAGGCGGGTCGCTCCGGCAGCATCGGCTGCTTCCACCGGGGCTTCGTCCACATGTTCAATGGCTTCTGCAAAGAATTTGCCGACCATCCCAATAGAATGAAGGCCGAGGGCAAGAACGCCCGGTAGCGCGCCAAAGCCGACGGCAGCGACAAAGATAATCCCCATGATCAGTTCGGGTACCGAGCGCAGGCCATTGAGCATGGTACGGGTTATGTGGAAAACCGCGGGATGTGGCGACGTATTCCGGGCAGCAAGGAAAGCTAACGGTACCGAAGCGGCAACCGCAATTGCAGTGCCGGCAATGCTCATTGCTAGGGTATCGACAAGTGGCGACACCCAGTTCATCACATTGGTAAAGTCGGGCGGCAGCGATTCACCCAACAGGACGCCAATCGCCGGCACGCCATTGGCCAGGGTTTTGAAATTGAGCAGGCCCACGTACCAGCTGGCAATGAGAATCACCGCAAGAACCAGGCCTGCCTGCAGGAGTTTTCTCCGCCAGCCCCGGGCATGCTCATCCAGCACCGGCGCTGACGGAGCCGACGACAGAGTCGCCGGTTCCGTCGGGGTATAACTCATGGAATTCCTCACATCTTGGCGAAGTCGAGGTTCAGGAGGCTACCCATGCGCCGGATTACGTCGTAATCCGAATCGGAGATAGCAGCAAAGCCTTCAGCCTTGAGGTTGCTCAGGATTTCCTTGTCGTCGATGCTGATGAAGGCGTTTCGAACCTTTTCTTTCAGCTCAGGGGCGAGATTTGAGCGCATGGCCCAAGGATACTGGGGGAACTCGCCGCTATATCCTAGAACCTTCACATTGTTGCGGTCGATCAGGCCACGATCCATCACATGCTGGAAAATCACCTCGGACAGGCCGCCGGCCTCTGCGTTGCCATTTGCCACATTCACTGCAACAGAGTCGTGGGACCCTACGAAATGTGCCTCATAGTCACGGCCGGCTTCCAGGCCCGCAGATTCCATCAGGACAGTTTTGGGAATCAGGTGGCTCGATGTAGAGGCCCGATCACCATAGGCCATTTTCTTGCCCTTGATGTCGGCATAGGATTCAACCCCGGAATCTGCGTTGGCAATGATGATGGAGCGGTACGTGGGCTTGCCGTCCACAATCATGGCTGCAAAGGGTTCGATGTCGCTCTTGCTTTTGGCCATCACGTAGGACAGGGGGCCGAAGTAAGCCAGGTCGATACGTCCGAAGCGCATGGCTTCGATCATCGAGGAATAATCGGTAGTAACGATCAGTTCAACTTCCTTGCCAAGCGTGCTTTCCAGATAGTCTTTCAGTGGTTGATTGCGTTTGATCAGTTCAGAGGCGTTCTCATCGGGCAGGAGAGCAACTTTCAGAAGATCAGGGTCTGGATCTGCTGCGAGTGCCTGCGGATTCAATCCTGTCACCAGGCAGAGTGCGATCAAGAGGTTCAGTAACGCTTTCATCGGGCTATCTCCAGTTTCGTCGGTTGGGGGTTAACGGTTGTATTGCCGGGAACCGGGACGGTTCGGGGTTTGGTTTCGTAGTTCCCGTGGTAGATCTCATTCAGGTGGTGTTGCTTCAATTGCGCAGGTGGTGCATCGAACACAATCCGGGCATTGGCCAGGCCGATGATTCGGTCTGCAAAGCGTTGGGCGTATTCCAGCTGGTGCAGTGAAATAACAGCGGTAATACCATCTTCCTGACAGATATCGCGAAGTAACCCCAGTACCTTTTCCGACGTGGCCGGATCGAGACTGGCAACGGGTTCATCCGCGAGAATCATTGAGGGCTGTTGTGCAAGCGCACGGGCGATGCCAACTCGCTGTTGCTGGCCACCAGACAGCTGGTCAATCCTGGCCAGAGCTTTGTCGGCAAGCCCAACGCGTTCAAGGCAGTGAAGGGCAAGTTCAAGATCGTACCTGGGCAGTGGTAATAGGCTGCGCCAGGTGCTGTGATAGGCAAGCCTGCCTGTCAGCACGTTCTGGAGTGCAGTGTGGCGCTCGATCAACTGATGATGTTGGAACACCATGGCAGTGCGGCTTCGATGCAGCCGCACGGTTCTGCGGTTATCAAGGTCACCAAATTCCGCCGAAACGACCTTGCCAGCCGTTGGCTGCACCAGGTGGTTGAGTGACCTCAGCAGCGTGGATTTGCCCGCACCGGAAAGGCCGAGCAGGACCGTAAACTCGCCCTTGTTGAAATCAACGGTGGTGGGCCGTAGAGCAAGGACATTGCCGGGGTAAGTCACCCCCATGTCCTCAATGCGAAGCATCATGTCGGGGTATGAAGCAGGCGTCATTGGATCACCTTTTGCAATGAATAAGCTCGCTTGATTGCGACTTACAATGCAAACGCTAATCCTGGGAGGTGACAGTGCAGTGTCAGTGAGGTGACACCTTAATGACCATTTGCGCCAGCCAAAGAAGATTTACTCAGTCAGATTTCCCTGCTTGCGCCACCGCACCGGCGGCATGCCCGTCCAGCGCCGGAACGCGCGGTAAAAGGTGCTTGCCTCGGCAAAACCCAGTGCTTCAGCGATTTCCGGCAGGGAAGAGGTGGCATCGGCAACCGCCTGCAGGGCCTTTTCGCGGCGTACGTCGTCTACAAGCCCATCGAAGGTCTGGCCTTGTTCATGGAGTCGCCGGGCCAGGCTGCGCTCGCTGATGCCAAGGGCTTCCGCTGCGTCTGCCCGGCGGGGCAGAACCGGTCCTATCCGGGCGGTGAGCCATCTCCGTATTTCGGGCACCGAGGCACTGTTGATGGAAAGCGCGGCGAGGCGAGCGGTTGTGTAGCGCTCGTGCACTTGCGCAAGCTGAGGGTCGGCCTGGGGCAGTGGCTGGTCCAGAACGCTATTGTCGATCAGTACCCCGCTGAAAGCCTGTTCGAATTCCACCGGGCAGTTGAATACCGTCTGATATCCCGCCAACGGCCCCAGTCGCGGTTGGCTGAATTGCACCCGGGCCGGTTGCATCCGGGTTCCCGTAACCCAGCTCCCGAAGCCCACCACCGAGGCCAGCACCGCCTCAATCTGATGCGGACTGAATGCCAGCCGGCCCTGCCTGGGGTGGTAAACCAGCCAGGTGGCCGCGTTGCCGGCAACAACCTGGAAACGCCCGCCATCGGAGATCAGCCGCTGGAAACGCTGCACCATCACGATAGCTTCCCGCAGAGTGGCGGCGGACTGCAGCGCAAACCCGACACCACTGATACTCATGGGAGAAAACTCCGCGCCCACTTTCAGGCCAAAGCCCGGGTCACCGGTGCAACGCTCGGCGGCGTGCCAGAGCCGGGTAATGTCGTCAATTGGCCAGCGTTCCAGTTCGCAGGCGGAGTGCGCAATACCCGCCGCGGCCAGCAGTTGCTCGGCCGTTACCGACAGCCTCTCTGCAGCACCGATCACGGTGTTGACCCAGCCAATGGAAACCGTGGCCTCTAACGTCAATTTTGTTGGCCTCTAAAGTCAATTTTAAAGCCATGGTACCGGTATATCTTTAACGCTGACAACTCATTGCGATCAGGTCGGATGCGATATGGCCAAGGTAATTACCTCAGATATTCTGGTGGTCGGCGGCGGGCTGGCCGGTATTGTCGCGGCTCTGGAAGGCCTGCGCGCCGGCAAGTCCGTTGTGCTGGCAGACCGGGATACCGAAGAACGCATGGGAGGCCTGGCGCTGTGGGCCTTCGGCGGCATGATGCTGGTGGGCACGCCGCTGCAGAAACGCATGAAGATTGCCGACACACCTGAGATTGCCCTGGATGACTGGCTCAGCTTTGGCGAGCTGGCGCCCGACGATGAATTGCCCCTGCAATGGGCCCGTTACTATGTGGAGCATTCACGCTCCGAGGTTTACGACTGGCTCAGCAACGAAGGCATAAAATTCCTGCCGGCGGTGAACTGGGTTGAGCGTGGCCGTTTTGGCGACGGCAACCGTTTGCCTCGTTACCATGTGGTCTGGGGAACCGCCCGGGAACTGGTCCGGCGCCTGATGACGGCGCTGCACCGGGAGAACACCAGCGGCAAGCTCACCCTGCTGAACCAGCATCGTATTACTGAACTGGACCACGAAGCGGGAAAAGTGAGTGGGGCCCTGGCTGTCAATGAAGCCACCGGTGAGGAAGTCCGCTTCGCGGCTTCCGCGGTGGTTCTGGCCACCGGCGGCATCAACGGCAGCCACAAGGAATGCCGGGCCAACTGGCCGGTGGATCGCCCGCAACCCACCCGCATGTTGAACGGTGCCCACCCCTATGCCGATGGCCGCATGCATCACTGGGTGGCCGACACCCTCGGAGGCCGGATTACCCATGCCGGCGAAATGTGGAACTACGCAGCCGGCTTCCCGCATCCGTACCCCCACTTTCCCGGCCATGGTCTTTCAACCATTCCCTGCAAATCCGCCCTGTGGCTGAACCATCGGGGTGAACGGATTGGCCCGGAACCCCTGGTGACCGGCTTTGATACCCACTGGCTTTGCCAGCGGGTGGCGGAACAAGAAAAGCCCTGGACCTGGCACCTGCTGAACTGGCGCATTGCCGCCAAGGAATTTGCCATCTCCGGCGCGGAGCACAATGCCCGCATCCGGGATAAACAGTTCCCCCAGTTTGTGAAAGAGCTGTTGCTGGGCAACCACGCCCTGATTCGGCAGATGCAGCATGAAAGCCGGGATTTCCTGGTGGCGGACAGCCTGACGGATCTGGCCGGCAAGATGAACGCGCTGACCTGCAGCAACGACATCAACCCGGCAACACTCAAGGCCACCGCGGATGCCTTTGATGCCAACTTCACGGCAGGTACCAGCCTGCATGACGATCCCCAGATCCGGATGATCCAGCATGCCCGGGAATGGAAGCCGGACCGTCTGCGCACTTGCAAGCCGGCCCCGCTGCAGAAATCCGGCGCAGGCCCCTTTATCGCCATCCGTATGCAGCTGATTACCCGCAAGAGCCTGGGTGGCCTGCAAACCGATCTGCAGAGCCGAGTCCTGGGCGCCCACGGGCAGCCGGTTGAAGGCCTGTATTGCGTCGGCGAGGCGGCAGGCTTTGGTGGCGGCGGTGCGAACGGAAAACGTTCCCTGGAAGGTACCTTCCTGCCCGGCTGCATCATGACAGCCCGGGCGGCGGTGCGGGCCATCGTGGCCGGAGGCTGAATCCTGTGGGCAAATTATTTAACCGAAACCCTGAACCCGGAAAGCTTGGAGAACAACAATGACAAACGGCGCACAAGCCCTAATGAAAACCCTGGTGGATGCCGGTGTTGAGGTCTGCTTCAGCAACCCCGGCACCAGTGAAATGCACTTTGTGGCCGCCCTGGATGACGAGCCCAAAATGCGGGCGGTTCTTGCCTTGTTCGAAGGTGTGGCCACCGGCGCCGCTGACGGCTACGCCCGCATGGCGGACAAACCCGCCGCCACCCTGTTGCACCTGGGCTGCGGGCTGGGCAACGGCCTGGCCAACCTGCACAACGCCCGTAAGGGCAAGGTGCCGGTGCTGAACATTGTTGGCGACCACGCTACCTACCACGTGAAATACGATGCCCAGCTGCAGTCTGATATCGAGACCGTTGCCCGCAACGTGTCTCCGGGGTTTGTCCGCACCGCAAAGAGCACGGAAACCCTCTGCCAGGATGCCGCCGAAGCCATTGCCGCTGCCCGCACAGCGCCAGGGCAGGTTGCCACACTGATATTGCCGGCCGATGTGTCCTGGGGGAAGGGCGGTGTGCCCAGCGCGCCCCTGGCACCGCCGACACCGGAGCCGGCAGACGATGCCACGGTAGAGGCCATTGCCTCGGCCATCCGTTCCGGCAAGAAAACCGCCCTGCTGATGGGTGGCCATTCCCTGCGCGAACCGAGCATGCTGGCGGCCGCCAAACTGGCCGCGCACAGCGGCGTGACCCTGCTGGCGGAAACCTTCCCAACCCGCATTGAGCGGGGCGCCGGACTGCCTTACATCGAACGCCTGGCCTACCTGGCTGAACTGGCCACAGTGCAACTGACGGACGTGGAACAACTGATCCTGGTGGACGCCAAGACGCCGGTCTCTTTCTTCGCCTATCCCGGCAAGAAGAGCTACCTGGTGCCGGATACCTGCCAGGTACATACCCTGGTGGCGCCCGACCAGGACATCCTGGCCAGCCTGAACAAACTCAACGATGCCGTTGGCGCCAGCCAGGCCGAACCGAAGCTACAACCGGCGAAACGGCCGGGCCGGCCACGGGGCAAGCTCACCGCCGAGAAAGTCTGCAAAGCGGTGGGTGAGCTGATGCCCGAGAACGCCATTATCGTGGACGAGGGCATCACCTCCAGCCTGATGCTTTCGGTAATGACCGCCGGCGCGCCCCGCCACGACATGATCACCCTCACCGGTGGCGCCATCGGCCAGGGCCTGCCCAACGCCGTAGGTGCCGCCGTGGCCTGCCCGGACCGGCCGGTCATCGCCCTGATCGGTGATGGCACCGCCATGTACACCATTCAGGCCCTCTGGACCATGGCCCGGGAACAGCTGAATGTAACCTCCATCATCTTCAACAACGCCTCCTACTCCGTGCTCAACATCGAACTGGAACGGGTAGGCGCGGAAGAGGCCGGAGAAAAAGCCAAATCCCAGCTGGACCTGCGCGGCCCGGTGATCAACTTCGCGGAAATGGCGAACGGCATGGGCGTTCACGCCGTGCGGGTGCACACCGCCGAGGAAATGGCAAAAGCCCTGGAATACGCCCAGAGAATGCCGGGACCACACCTCATTGAAGCCGTGATCCCGGAATCCCTGAGCGGGGTCAAGCGCCGGATACTGCCGTGGATGCTGCGCTCACTGCCTAGCCTGCCGCTGTCGGTTTCCAAGGCATTGAAGCGCAAACTGGCACCCTGACAGGTGCAATAAACGCCCTCAGCCCCGACGCGCCGCCTCAATGGCGGCGATGTCGATCTTGCCCATGGTCATCATGGCCTCGAAGGCCCGCTTGGCGGCGGCGGGGTCAGGATCGTTTATCGCTTCGGTGAGGGCGACCGGGGTGATTTGCCACGAGATGCCCCATTTGTCTTTGCACCAGCCACAAGCGCTTTCTTCGCCGCCATTGCCAACAATGGCGTTCCAGTAGCGATCCGTTTCCTCCTGGTCCGGGGTAGCCACCTGAAACGAAAAGGCCTCGTTGTGCTGGAAGGCCGGTCCGCCATTGAGACCAAGGCAGGGGATGCCCAACACGGTGAACTCCACCGTAAGCACATCGCCTTCCGAGCCTGCGGGGTAGTCCGCAGGCGCACGAAGCACTCTGCCCACCGATGAATCAGGGAAGGTCTTTTCGTAGAATCGGGCGGCTTCTTCTGCTTCGCTCTCATACCAGAGACAAATGGTATTTCTTGGATGGGTCATCGAACTGATCCTCCTGGCTGGCGTTACTGGCAGTGTTCAATCTGGTTGCTGATCATCCACTGGACACCGAATCGGTCTGTGGTCATTCCGAAACGAAAAGCCCAGAAGGTTTCCGCAAACGGCATGATGATCGAGCCCCCATCGGACAGGGCATTGAAGACCCGCTCGGCCTGTTCCGGGTCGTCGTACTCAAGGTGGATCTGGGCACCCTGGGGTGGCTGATAGCAGTCGCCCGCCATATCGGCACCCATCAACCGGCTCCCGCGCAGATTCAGGGACGAATGTACGATTTTGTCATGCATTTCTGGCGGCACATCCGCTGCCGCCGGTGTTTCTCCTTAGGTGATCACACCTTCCAGTTTGCCGCCGGTAACTTTCGAGTAGAACTCCATGGCTTCTCTGCAGGTGCCCGCAAACGCCACATGCACATTCATCTCCCGTGGGAGGCGGCCCAGGGATCGATGTTGCTCAAGTGCCTGGCTGGGCTCGAAATCCTCAAGCTCGAAGAAACGCCGAAGCTCAAGGGTCACGTTTCCGCCGGCATCTTCCCGGGGCCATTGTTTGGCCCAGGCGATGGCGTCTTCCAGTGAATCCACTTCGAGCACACTGAAACCGGCCAGCAGCTCGCCGGCCGGCTCGAACGGGCCGGAAATAACATTGGGCTCACCGGCCCTGAACTGAATGCGGCAACCTTCGCTCGTTGGCCTCAACCCCTGGCCGTCAGCAAAAACACCGGCCTGGGTCATTCGCTCATTGTAACTCGCCATTGCCTGCAGGATGTCCTCTGAGGGCATAACGCCATTCTCGGTGTCGGCATCGGCCTTGCGCATCAACATGTACTTCATAGTGCTGGTCTCCAGTGAATTTCGGATTGTTTTCACTGGTTAGTCGCGCAAGCCTGTTGAATATCGACACCGAGAAAAAAAGATTCCTGAGGGAATCTCAGTCGGACCTCTGAAGACTCTGGAGCGCGATGGTGTATTCACCTTTCCCTGCGTCAAATCCGATCCGGTAGGCTGCCGGGTACCAGGCCGGATAGCTGTACCGTTGCGGCTTCTTAACCGGTGACGTCATGTCTGGAAGTGACTCAAGAAAACTCAAGGACACCATCGGCTCAACGAACATCAGCTCGCCCTTGTAATAGCCGTAGATGAAGTTGTGGCTGAACGGTTGGCCATGGAATTCATGCCCCGCAGGGTCAAGGCCGTGCATTCCCATCCTGTCCACTGCGGCGTCTGGCGGAATCACATAGCCAGCGGGCACAAGTTGTTGGTCTGGTGCTGCCATGGCCAGTTCACGGCCCTCGCCATGGAAGGTAATCGCTTCACGCTCACCATTGCTGATCAGGTAGAAATGCACGTCGAAGTGGGGAACCGTGTAGACCCCATCAGGAATATGGCCGGCCGGGTTCCAGTCAAGAACCACGTGATCGTATCCCGTCCTGGGGCCTGCATCCGGCATGGGTAATGAAAACTCCCAGACCATCTGGTTAGCCTGAACAGCGGGAAGCCCCTGAAGGGCATCCTTTGTCATGACGACAGATACAGATTCAGGTTCGTCCATCCCGTTAGCAATGACTTCCACACGCGCGGTGCCATTACCGACCGGCACTGGGGCTCCGGTGAAAACGACAGGGTCGGCGGCGAGCGCAACACTGGCAAAACCCAGGCAGGCTGCAGCAAGGATGGAACGGTTAGGTTGGAACAGACAAAGAGCAGTCTTCATTTCATCACTCCTCAATGACACATGCCGTTCGGCATTACGTAGCGGCCGCTATGGCCAGAAAGCCATCGCCCTTCGGGCTGACACAGAGGAGATCGGAATTGGCAGGCTGGGCTGACAGCAGTAAAACGCGCTTCCTGTCTGCACGCTTCTCCCTACTACCGCCACAACGGGATTTGGCTGGGTTTGTTTAATATACCACCAGATTCAGAGCCGAGAACTGATTTTTATGGCCTGCTTGGTGTGTTTGCCGTTTTCGAATTCCAAGACGCTGAGGCGCATCGTGGAATGTTTGGGCCTGGGAGAGATCGGGAGGATCCGGGGAGTTTGAGAGCTCCCCGGATTCAGTGGTTGGGTAGACGTTACAGCCAAGTCAGGCCAGCGCTGATGATGATGCCTGCGACGATCAGCAGCATCAGGCAGTAGCCCATGATGTCCTTGGCCTTCAGCCCGGCAATAGCCAGCACCGGTAGCGCCCAGAACGGCTGAAGCAGGTTGGTCCAGGCGTCACCCCAGGCTACAGCCATGGCCACCCTGGGAATATCCGCACCCAGCTCCTGCGCCGCCGGCAGCATAACCGGAGCCTGCACCGCCCACTGGCCGCCGCCTGAGGGAACGAAGATGTTTACCAGTCCGGCACTGATGAAACTCCAGAACGGCAGGCTCTCGGCACTGGCAATGGAAACAAATCCACTGGAAATGCTGGCAGCCAGACCAGAGGCCGTCATCACACTCATGATGCCCGCATAAAAGGGGAACTGGATAACGATACCGGCACCGCCCTTAACGCCCTCGTTCAGGCTGGCCAGCAGGCGCTTGGGGGTCTGGTGCAGGATGATGGCAATGAACAGGAACATGAAGTTAACGATGTTCAGGTTCAGGCCGCCTCCATCTACAAAATACTGGAAAATAAACGCGATGCCGCTAAAGCCGATGAGCCAGGCCAGGGTGCGGCTGTTCTCCAGATAGTCGGCAGGGCGGTTGATCACCACAGAGGTGTCTGGCTCGTCGTCCAGAATCTTCGGGTCGGCATAAATACTGTCCCTTTCTTCTGGCAGCATCAGCCGATTGACCAGCGGCACGATGATGAACAGAGCCACCACAATGGCCAGGTTAAAGAACGCAAAGATGGTTTTTCCGGTACCGATAATGCCGATGGTGTCCTGGGTGAAGTGGCCTTCGGTGGCAATGGTCAGGGGGATGGAGCCTGCCAGGCCGCCGTGCCAGACAATAAAGCCAGAGTAAGCGCTGGCAATCAGAAGCGGGTAGTGGACGCGGATCTGGCGGGCCAGTGCCTTGGCGAACAGGGCCCCGACAACAAGGCCAAACCCCCAGTTAATCCAGCTTGCAATCAATGCAATGAAGGTTACCAGCACAATCGCCTGGCCAGGCGTTTTGGCAAGCATCGCAATGCGGTTCAGGATGCCTCGCACCAGCGGTGTGCTGGCCATCATGAAGCCGGTGACCAGCACCAGCAGCATTTGCATGGAGAAGGTGAGCAGGTTCCAGAAACCGTCGCCCCACATCTCGACCACGGCCATGGGGCTATGGCCCTGAAACACCATGGCAGCAACAAAGGCTACCAGGGTAAGAATAATGACGAAGAGGTATGGGTCTGGCAGGTACTTATCCACCAGGCTGACCATTGGTTTGGACGCTCTGTCTAGCATTTGTTACCTCGTTGTTTTATTTAGACTCTGTGCGAGTGTAGCAACCTAAACGTAAAGCGCTTCCTTAACCCATTATTCTTTCGGAGCATTGTGTTTCAGAGGGAACTCAGGACGCCCGGATTCGCGAGGCTATGGCATCAGCAATAAATGCGTAGCCTCTTGGGCCGGGGTGATAGCCATCGCTGGCGAGAAGATGCGGATCGGTCACGGTTGGGTAGTTGAGGTAGGCAAAGTCTGCAGAGGCGTTCCTGGCCAGTTGTTGGTAGATCCTGTCGAGCTGCTTCGCGCGCCAACCCATTACGTACCGAAGCGGCGAAGGCAGCGCCGTGAACAGGTGCATGGGCGGCACGCTGAGAAGCAGAATGGGCCCCGAATACCGAGGTGCGAGCAATTGGCGAAATTCCCGCAACTGCCGGCGGAAACGAAAACGGGGAGTGAACCCCGTGGTGTCGTTCACCCCCATACTCAACAGCACCACATCCGCCTCTGGCAATTCGGCGGTTTTCAGCTCGCCAATCAGCGCCCCGAGCCGAATGCCGTTAACCCCGAAGGTGTGCCAGGCAATGGTCTGGCCGGTGCGCTCGTAAATCTGCTTCGCCAACTGGCTGGCCAGGCCCTGATCGTGGGTTTCAACACCGACACCGGCCGCCGTGGATTCGCCAATCACCAGGATTCGCCTGGCCGGAGTACCTTCACCATATTGACCAGACGGAGAGCCTCCCGCTTCCGGCAGCCTGGGCGTTGTGCGGCGCGCCTGCTTGCCCTGGTACAGCAGTACCGGGAAGAGCAGTGCGGTGGTCAGCCAGAAAGGGAAGTGCATCTCAAGGGGCTCCGGTTATGCCGACAGACTAGTGAGCGACTGACTTGGAGAATACATTGATCACCACAACACCGGAAATAATCAGCGCCATCCCGATCACACTGGCGGCATCCAGAGACTGTCCGTAAATCAGCCAGCCGATAAGTGTAACCAATACAACGCCCATCCCCGCCCAGATGGCATAGGCCACGCCCACCGGGATTTCCTTCAGTGTGATCGAAAGGAAGTAGAAGGCCACGGCATAGCCGGCAATCACCAGCAGGCTGGGCCAGAGCTTGGTGAATCCTTCACTGGCTTTCAGGCCGCTGGTTGCGACCACTTCCGCAACAATGGCAATGCCCAGAAATAACCAACTTTTCACATTGAATCTCCAGTACCGCACGAATTGGGAAGCAGACGATACCAGCCGGCAGTGCCTTCTTACAGGGTGACTGCAGAAAAGGGAAACTGCACTAAGCTGGTAGTGCATGCCGGAGTTATACGAACGCGTTCGCAAAACTCCGGAATGCAGGATGAGAAATGAACGTAACTATCTGATAGGGTTGGAAAGTTGGAAAAGGAAGGGTGGAACTATACGCCCACGGTGGGAGCAGGGGTGGCTCAAAAGAGGGCGTATAACTCCGGCGGTAGCAGTGGTGGTTGGTGCTCAAGCGGTTGTTTCTATTGAAGAAGATGCTGTTATTTGAGCGCGTTTGAATGGGGTTTTACGAACGGGTGATATACGAACGCGTTCGTATAATTAGCTGTTAAAGCGGTGGGTTGATTGCAAAGGTTTTCTTGCCGTTTCACCGTAGGTTATCGCCAAAGCACTGTATAAGTAAACAGTATCATTTTGCGTCTGGAATCGAGTGCAAGAAAACAAATAATGCGGATCGCCGTTGAGCGCTCTCCTTGCTACCCTCAAGAGCCAGAGCAGACGCATAAGTCGCGGCTTGATGCGTCTGCTCTGGCTCTTGAGGGAAAGCCGATCAAAGCTCGATCGTAGTCGCCTTTGTTCCGTGCCTTCTCATCTTGGTTGCCTGCGCTGACGATTAGCCTGATGCCTATCCAGGTTTGTCTTCCGGGAATGGAATGGCTTGTTGTTAGAAGCAATATGATGCTTTTTCTGGACGTTCCGTTTAACAACACGTTGCACGCGACCTGCGCTTCGCTCCGGCACGTGAACATATTTCGTTAGGTGTTACAGGGAATGATGAAACGTCTATTGGTTCTTTTTTTCGGGGTCGTACTGGTTGGATGCGCTTCAAATCAAGACCGCGGATCCTTTGCGGGCAGCGATAGGTACTCCGGAGCCTCGGAGTACTGTTTAAACCTTAAAAAAAGAGCAACAGATGACCTGAGTAATCAGGATAACTATCGCCAGTATCAGGACGAATGTGAATTTTATGGGGGTACCGAACCCCCGAAAGAAGATCAAAATACAGAGTGCATCCTCAACATGATTTTAGGTGGCTCTTGTAGTGAAGCCTATGAGAAATGGGAGTGATTCATCATATTCCGCACTTAACCAGTAGTTGTAGTTTGTTCCGGCCTGCGGCCTCCACCGGACTCCCCTGTCGGGGCGCCGCTAAACAAAAGCGTTAACTGCTCAAGGAGCGGGCATGAATTTTGGTATTTTAGTGTTTGATGGCGTGGAGGAGCTCGACTTCGTTGGGCCATGGGAGATCCTCAAAATTTGGTCCAAAATTGCCGACGGCCCTGAAAATTGCTTCATCGTTGGTGAATCACAAACTGCTATTAGTTGCGCTCGTGGTTTGTCTGTTAATCCCCAGATTTCTTTCGAAGACTGTCCGAAGCTTGACTACCTGTTAGTTCCAGGAGGCCAAGGAACAAGGAAGGAAGTTCAAAATCGGGTTCTGTTGGAGTTTGTCGAGAGCCAGGCACGACATTGCCAGGCCGTGCTATCCGTATGCACCGGTGCCTTTATTCTTCACGCTGCCGGGTTATTGGCCGATAAAAAGGCAACAACGCATTGGGCCTCGCTTGGTCGTCTAAGGGCTTTAGGCAACGTGGAAGTGATGGAAAAACGCTTTGTCAGGGACGGCAATATATGGACGTCTGCGGGCGTATCAGCTGGAATTGACCTTATGCTTGCTTTTATTGCGAGTATCGCTGGAGACGAAGTAGCGGGAGAGGTGCAATTCAACTCTGAGTATTATCCCGCCTCAACTAATTATGGTGGGTTCGTGCTGCATCCGGACGCACCGGCGTACTTAAAGCGCAGTTAACCAGTAGGTGAAGCCGACCGGCACTACGCTGCGCTTCGTCCCAGCGGCTTACCACGGCGTTAGGAACATTACCAGGCAGGAGTCTAAATGCTAAAAAGCCATATGGATGCGATAGAGAAATCGCTTATAGCTATCAGCCATATTCCAGCGAATTCGGGGCACTCTCTTCATAAAGGGACTCCCCGAGAGGCATTTATAAAGGAATACTTGGAAGCTCACTTGCCATCTAATGTGGCTATTGGAACGGGCGAAATAATTGACGCAAACTCTCGGCCGGGCCAAAAAAGAAATCAATATGATATTGTCATCTATAAAAGATCTTATCCAAAACTTGATTTTGGTGGTGGGGTGTCTGGATTTCTTGTCGAGTCGGTTATTGCGACAATCGAAGTGAAATCAACACTAACACAGCAGGAATTTAGCATCGCAGCAAACGCCGCCTACAACAGTAAGAAGTTGAAATCTAACGTCGTAACCAGCTTTCATTCAGGGTATATCCCACCATCTATCCTAAATTATGTTGTCGCCTACGACGGGCCAGCGAGTATGAAAACCGTGCATGGATGGATCTCAACTGAATACCAGAAACTTGGCATACCTCAAACTCCTATACCTACTGATGATAAAAAGCGAGTAGCCACGCCAGCAGATGCACTAGATGCCGTTTTTGTTCTGGGGAAGGGGCTTCTTTACTATGACAACGTCCCTTTAGGCTTCTCAAATCAAGAGCATAGGCAGCAAAATCCTTCGTCAAAATGGATATTTTCAGATACACCGGAAGGCAACTTGTTGCTGCTATTTCTGATGATTCAAGGGGCCACTGCGAATATCGAAGGTAGATGGCTTAATGCAGTTCCTTATTTGTCCTCTTTTAAGTTGCCTGGATTGCAGTGGGGTTCCTAACAATCACAGTCACGGCGACGTCTACTACATTGCGGCTTCGCCTCCATTTCGTAGCCGCGCGTGCTGAGCGGCGTTATGCAAGGAGACAGAGAGTATGGATATTGATGGACTTTTGTCTTCTGCTACGGAGCGTATCGGTAAGAACTATTTCCAGTTACCCATTGATGGCCAAGATGTTCCGATTTATCGGGAAAGAGTCTACTGCTATGAGCTTTATCACCAGATGAGATTGGCATGGCCTGAGGATTCAGAATTCGAGCTAAGCGGTGAGGTTGATAAATCTGGGCATCCCCTTATCAGGGGCAATAACCTAGATAGGGTCAAGCCAGATTTGTTGATCCATATACCCGGTAACATGGGTGGCAATCACACATTGATCGAAGTCAAACCCATCAATTGTTCTCGAGCAGGAATTTCTAAGGATTTATCGACACTAACGGCCTTTCGAAGATATGCGGAATACAAAAGAGCAGTGTATCTATTCTATGGTGACGGCGACCTCTCAGAGATCATTGAAAAAGCCAAAGAAATAGAGTTCGGCGATCGGGAAAACAGAATTGAGCTTGGCTTAATTGAGTTTTGGTGGCATCGGCGTGTTGGTGAGCCAGCTACTCGGTACACGCAAGCTGCATAACCAGTGCGTCAGCGGGACCGGTTTGTTCCGCTGCCGCTCCACAAACCGGCCCGTTACGCCGGCGTTATGCCAGGTGAGGAAATGGAAGAGTACGTATCCATACACGGCGATAAATGGAAAATTTTCGATATTAATGAGCAAATAAAGTGGGCGCGGGAGCAAGTGTGGAAAAAGCAAAAGTGGCTGCCACGAGCTGCTCTCGTATCTAAAGGTAAAACGTCAGAGTACGTTGGCCAAAGTTATCGTCCTGAGTATACAAGGCTCGTAGAGGATGGTTGGAGTCACGACCATTGTGAAATATGTTGGTGGTCGTTGTACGAGACGGATAATCCTGAGTCAGGTGTAGGGTATACAACTGATGGCCGCACCTGGCTCTGCTCCGAATGTTATGAGAAGTTTATTGTGCCTAAGGCATAACCATCGCAGGCACGGCGACGTCTTTTCCATTGCGGCTTCGCCTCCATTCCAAAGCCGCGCATGCTGCGGGCGTTATGTGTTTCAGGAGTGCAAGTGGGAAACCTGAATTTGGACGATACCCTTGGCTTTTTCAGGGAAATCGTGGATCCTAATTTCACCGATTTCTACTGGGATTTTCAGTCTGACGAGGTGTGCGATAGAGGAAAGCTAACCAGGGTATTTCGCAAGATGGTGAATCTCTCCCTGACATTAAATCACCAGGCAGATAAGGTCGCCCACAAACTGAATTATCCAAGCGCAGGCGTTTTAATCGGCGAGATTTCGCGTCACTATCCGATCGAGGGAGCAGCCCTAAATGCTGTCAGACTTTTTTCGAATGACGTAAAGCATCGGGCAAAGCTGGATTCAAGTTTCACTACTAGGAAGCGCACTGAGCTCGATCAACCCACAGAGGGTGAGGATCTTCCTGAGTGGTATTACACAACTGAGAATGGCCAAAAAGTGGCGGTATGCGATAGCTCTGTTGATGCCTATCTTTTCTGGGGTAAATGGTTCGCCGGAGAGCGAGGTGAGCTAAAGGAAAGCACATAACCCATATGAGCCTTCTCGGAATCAACAGGCAATAGTCATTTTTTTGGCCGCGCCAGCGGCCAACCTAAACCCATGAGCAAGAACGCCTGCTTCGTCAGTCTCGCGGAGCTGTCAGGCACTTACAGCAAACACATATAGGGGCTCTCTTACGTGGCTTTAGGCCACAGCCTGACCGGTCGTTCCATCGGTGGGTCAGGGGTACCAGACATTCATCGGTTAACCGGTCACTGGCGCTATTCAAGCGTCGGGCTGCATGGCTCCAGTTAGTGTCAGGCTCAGGACCGGTGTAAGCGCACTGGCTCATGGTATTAAGGCACGCCCACGGGCTGGCTAATCAAGTCGCTCTGGCTTCAACATCGGTGACAGAAAACCGCTTGGGTATCGGGTACCAGTCAGCGGACTTGCAGTCTTCGGTGTCATCCTTTCTGATCCAGTTAGACGTCTTGCTCAGCCCGTGGCGTGACTAACCTTTCAGGAACCGTTGTTCATCGAACACCCTTTTGTCTTTGAGCATGAAGTACACCGCACGTCCCAGTTTGTGGGCCACAGCCGACAGAGCTTTGGGTTTGTTCATCCGCCTCTGAAGCTTCTCAACGTAGCGTTTGGCCTTGTCGTTGTTGCGAATAAACAACACGGCTGCTTCAGAGAACGCCCACTTCAAATGAGCATTGCCGATCTTGTTGCCCTGGGTGCCGTAGATCTTGCGGGCGGATTCGGCTTTGCATTTCACCAGGCGAGCGTAGGACGCGAACTTCTGAACGGATTCGAAGCGTTGAATATCGCCAACTTCGTAGAGAATGGTCAGCGCCAGAATGCGACCGACTCCGGGAATGGTCTTCAGCACGTTGAGTGACGCCGGGTCGTGTTGTTTGGCCTGCTTCTCCAGATGCCATTCAAGCTTTTTGAGTTCGTGCTGATAGCAATCGACGATCGCCAGATCCAGGTCGATGTTGCGTTGAACGTCTGGATCGCTAAAAGCAGCGGTGAGTTGTGACCGGCCGCCAGGGTTGTTGAGGTTGGCTTTGCTGGGTGGCAGATTGTACTGGCCCAGAGTATTCACCGCGTGGGCCTTGAGCATGGCCCCATGACGGACAATGCGAGTCCGGCGGCGCAACAGATCGCGGGTGGCCCGCATCTCCTTGGGATAGACGTAAGCCAGCGGGAAATTACCACCGCGCATGAGCATGGCGATCTTGAAGGAATCAATACGGTCGTTCTTGGTTTTGCCGCCATGGATCGCCTTCATGTAAAGCGCATGGCCCAGAATGAAGTTGATGCCGTGTTCTTCGCACAGGTCTGATATCCAGTACCAGCAGTGCATGCATTCGACACCCACGACGAGATCATCGCGAAAGGGTTCCAGCAGCGCCAGTAGCGGTTCCGGGCGGGCTTTGATTTCCTTGTGCAGCAACACCTCGCCTTGTTGGTCGATGATGCAGACATACAGGCTGCGGGCGTGCAGGTCGATTCCACAATAATGGCGGTGGGTGCTATGGTAAAAGTTCATTGAGTCTTCTCCCTTGTAGAGCTTGGTCGCCTTCCAGCTTAGCGGGCAACCGTTGGGCTGGGGAGAAGGCTCAATCAGTATCAAGTGCAGGCAGAGCGACGGTTTAGTCTTTGCTCCTTCGTCACAACGCCAAAACCGCGCCTGCTGCAGGCGTTAAGCATCAAGGAGGAAATTTATACCATGGACGTTTTTGTGAAATTCAATAGAAAGAACATCCAAGACCGTCAAATCGATACGCTCATAGGTTTGAGCAAAGGGGTTTTGGCTGACGGAACTGTAAATCAAGCCGAAGCCGAGTTTCTGATGAGCTGGCTGATTCAAAATCGTCAATCCAGTGATAATCCGGTAATTATCAATCTACTCCAGAAAGTCTCCGCTATGCTCGAGGACGGTGTGCTCGACAAAGAAGAGTCAGAGGAGCTATTGGGAATACTTCGCAAAATTTCTGGTGATTCGGCTGAGATCGGTGAATTAGCGAAAACCTCTTCACTTCCGATTAATGAGCCTCTTCCCGAAATAGGATTTGAGGGAGCATCTTTTTTGTTCACCGGAACCTGCGCATTCGGGACTCGCAAGCAATGCCATGAAGCAACCGAGGCTCTCGGAGGAGCTATCTCGAAAACCGTTAACAAAAATCTCAACTATCTTGTTCTCGGAACTTATGTGACGGACAGTTGGGCTCACGAGACATTCGGTCGAAAAATTGAGAAGGCGGTTGAGTATAGAGATAGCGGTGTGCCTATCGTTATATTGACTGAGGAACATTGGGCCCAATCGGGCAAGCTGACCTAAGTGCTGCTTAACCAGTCAATCAAGTTCGTGGCCGGCCTGATGGCCGCCCACCAGACGGCTTTCAGCCGCCGCTGAATATTGGCGTTACCAGGCCAACTGAAAGGGAGTTCAAGTGGTTACCTGCTATCTGAAGTACGTCATAGATCCCTACAAAACCGCCGAGTTCGAGCGCTACTCGAAAATGTGGATACCTTTGGTCCAGAAATTCGGCGGTCAGCATCATGGGTATTTCTTGCCCTCCGAGGGCGCAAACAATATAGCTATCGCGTTATTCACGTTCGAGTCGCTGGCAGCCTATGAAAAGTATCGTGAGGCCTCGTTCAAAGACTCGGATTGCCTAGCCGCCTTCCGATATGCCGAAGAAACTCGTTGTGTACTAAGCTGTAAGCGCAGTTTTATGAGACGGGTTTTTGAGTGAGCTTGTAACAAGTGCATTAAGTCTGTTCCGGCCCGAAGGGCCTCCACCGGACGCCGTAGTCGGGCGCCCCTTATGCAAGCGTTGGGCGGCATGACACAAGGACTATCCTATGCCAGATAAAACGGCTATTCGCGACATCTCGCGAACCCGCCTACTACCGAAGCGTGAGGGAAGGTGAGTTTCCAGCAAGTACTTGATTCACTGCCGATCGGTGGCGTCTTCGTAGCGTTCGCTATCTTCGCGCTGACCGTTATCGAGGTTGGTTACCGCTACGGATATTGGTGGCAGGAGCGCACGCATGACGAGAAGGAGGGCCCCACGGGCATGATCGTGGGCTCGCTCCTGGCCCTTATGGCGTTCCTGCTCGCGGTCGCGATGGGGATGGCATCCGATCGCTTCGACACGCGCCGCGGGCTCGTGCTGGCCGAGGCGAATTCCATTGGTACCACTTACCTCAGGGCCGGCTACCTGCCAGAGCCGGCCTCGAGTGAGATCCGGCATCTGCTCCGTGAGTACGTTCCCCTGCGCATCGCGACCGACGATCTCGCAGAAGTCCGAGCGAGAATAGCTCGATCGGTCGAGCTCCAGGAGAAGCTCTGGTCAGTTGCCGAGGAGTTGGCCCGCGCCACACCCGAATCTGACGTCCTGGCCCTGTTCATTGACTCACTGAACGAGACGATCGACCTGAACGAGACGCGGGTAACGGCGGGCATCTACGCACGCGTACCCGAAACGGTCATCCTCCTCCTCTTCTGCGGCTCGATGCTGGCGCTGGGGATGGTGGGCTACAACGTAGGCTTGATCCAGCGGCGCAGCCCCCTCACTACCATCGTGTTGATTGCCCTCCTTGGTGCGGTTATCACCCTCGTGGTCGATCTCGATCGACCGCGCGACGGATTCCTAAAGGTGAGCCAGCAGCCGCTCATCGATCTGCAGGAGCAGGTCGGAGCACTTCCGCCAGCGAATCCACCCGGGTAGCTGGCGTGCATCATTTGGCATCCCAATGGATTGTGAGGTTATTGAGGGATAGGAATATTCCCTTTCTGATCTGTGGCGGACTCGCAGCAAAGGGATATGGCTCTGAGCGCGATCTGAATGACATCGACCTATTCGTTCCTGGTGAATACTTTTCTTCAGTGGTTCAGGCTGGCCAGGAGTTTGTATCTAAAGCTGCCGCTCACCGACAGGAGGAAGGCTGGGATCTAACCTATGTCCAGTTCAAGTATGAAGGCATCAAAGTGGAGGTAGGTAGCGCTGATGGTCCAAGAATATACGATGCCGGAAGCGAAACCTGGGTTCCGCTTAGCATAGATTTTTCTCGATATGCGACCGTGCATTTGCTGGGCCTTGAGCTTCCCTTAATGTTGAAGGACGACTTGGTCCAGTATAAGAGCGCGCTCTCACGTCGGGTGGATATCGAAGATATCCGTGCTATCCGTGAGAGCGCATAACCAGGCTATGCACCGAATGCCAAAACCTCCGGTGCCGTTATGTCATCGTTGATGGCAAGCGTTATAGGCCTGGTCGATTTCTGTGCACAGCCTAGTCCAATGTAGGTTAGGCTAATCCATACCTTTCGGGAGGGCATGGCTATGGTAGATATGATTTTGGAATCAACGATCAAATGTCCAAACTGTGGCCATCAGAAAACGGAAACCATGCCTACCGACTCATGCCAGTATTTTTACGAGTGTGAGTCGTGCCATGTTTTACTGAAGCCCAAGCATGGCGACTGCTGTGTCTTTTGTTCATACGGCACAGTACCGTGCCCGCCAATTCAGCAAGGGGCAGGGTGTTGTGCTCCTGGCCCATAGCAAGTCACGTAAGGCGGACGCGTGAGACGCGCCGCTTCGTTTTCGCGTTAGCTGTGATTGCCTTACCCGCTAAGTGATACTATAGTATCACTATAAATTTAGATCAGGGTGAGCCCATGAAAGTTGAGCTTGTTACGAACCTCAAGCGCCAAGCCACAAAGATTCTTGCAGATTTGCACTTGTCTAAGGAGCCGATACTGATCACGGAGCATGGTCAGCCATCCGCATACCTTGTTGATGTGCAGGATTATGAGTTTATGCAGCGTCGACTTGAGCTGCTTGAGGGGCTCTCACGGGGAGAGCGTGCTGTACTTGAGGGAAGAACGTACAGCCAGAGTGAGGCCAGGGAGAAAATGAGTAAATGGCTGAAGTAATCTGGACGGAGCCCGCCATTCAAGAGTTGGAGGCCATCGCCGAGTACATTGCTCTGGATAATCCTGCAGCCGCAAGTCACCTGGTCCAGGAGGTTTTCGATAAGACCGAGCGTTTGGAAGATTTTCCCCAATCCGGACGGATTCCTCCAGAACTTCCTAAATCAGTATACAGGGAGGTAGTGGTTCCACCGTGTCGCATTTTTTATCGTGAGGATGATAAGCGAGTTCTCATTCTCTATGTCATGCGAGAGGAGCGACAGCTTCGGGCGTACATGCTTGGGAACAGCTAAACAGTCGCGGCACTCGGATGCCTTTGTCTCCGCTTCGCTACATAGCAAAGCCAAGCGTTAAATCAAGGAGACTTTCCGTAGCAGAAAGCCCCCTGAAACTGTTTTGGCGATTATTGGTAGGCGCCCGTGAGTTCTGCTCCCCTGTTAGTTGGTTATCGCTTTCGCAGTTCGGTGACAGTTTCCCCTTTGACGCCCCAGTTGTCGTCGGTGACCTTGATATTGACATAAGGCATTCGAAATTCCTCTTGTTCAATGGTTGGATGCCCTGCCGCACAACAGGCTTTTAGATATGCGAGTGCTGAAGAGTGAGTGAATACATCGAATACCTAAAAGAAACTTTTTCCGAATTCGGTGAAATTCGCGCCAGAAAGATGTTTGGTGGCTACGGCATCTACCACGATGATGTGATGATAGGCCTTGTCGCCGACGACATGCTCTACCTGAAAGTAGACTCGGAGTCCGTCAGCTGTTTCGAAGAACGTGGGTTATTACAGTTCATGTATCCGAAGGGGCAGAGAATGGTGGGAATGTCATACTACCTGGCACCCGAAGAGGCGCTGGAAGACCCATCAGAAATGCGTCATTGGGCGACAATGGCCTACGGTGCAGCACTAAGATCACGTAAACAATAATCACTGCCGGGCTGCCTGTTCGCGATGTTTCAGGTGTCTCAGTAAGAGGCGATAGAGAAAAACCGATGACTGTTCATTCTGGTTCCTGCCTGTGTGGCACTGTGAAATTTGAGGTACAAGGCAGTTTTGACAGTTTTTATCTGTGTCATTGCCAACACTGCCAAAAAGATACCGGATCTGCTCATGCGGCAAATTTGTTCTCGCAGTCCGCTGAATTGACCTGGTTGTCCGGTGAAGGCGCTGTGACTTCCTTTACGCTCTCTGGCACTCGTCACAACAGGAGCTTTTGTAAGTTGTGCGGGTCAGCATTGCCGAGCAGTCCGCTTGAAGGTGTTCTCGTCGTTCCGGCGGGCTGTTTGGACACCGGAATCTCCATGGTACCCACAGCCCACATTTTCACAGCCAGTAAAGCACCCTGGGATGGCGACTTTGGCGACGTGCCAGAGTTCGAGGGCCTGCCAGAGTAAGCTGGTCGCATAAATCCGAAAACCCGCAAGTAGGTGCCCCCTCTATGACGGAACACACTCAGGTTGCTGGCCTGTCTACGGATCATCTTTCAAACATTGAAAGCCACCTTGACCGTTGCTACATCCAGCCCGGTAAGTTACCCGGCGCGCTGACACTGGTCGCCCGGCAAGGGGAAATTGCCTATGTGAAAGCCCAGGGGCTGATGGACGTGGAACGCAACAAGCCGGTCCGCCAGGATACGGTGTTCCGCATCTATTCCATGACCAAGCCGATCACATCTATCGCCATGATGCAGCTTTATGAGCAGGGGCGGTTTTTACTGGATGATCCCGTACACAAGTATATTCCTGCCTGGAAAACCCGGCGGATTTATAAAAGCGGTGTTTACCCCAACTTCCTGACCACGCCTGCATCCAGTACCCTGACAATTCGCGACCTGTTCACGCATATGTCAGGCCTGACTTACGGATTTATGCAGCGCACCAACGTTGACGCTGCCTACCGCGAGCTTAAGCTGGATGGCAGCCGGAGTATGACGCTGGAAGCCCTGGTCGATCACCTGGCAGAGCTGCCGCTGGAGTTTTCCCCGGGCACTGCCTGGAATTATTCGGTCAGCACGGATGTGCTGGGGTATCTGGTGCAGTTGCTGTCGGGTAAGCCGTTTGATGAGTATCTGCGGGAGCATATTTTTGAGCCTCTGGATATGCCTGACACCGGCTTCCATGTTCGGGATGATCAGCTTGACCGCTTCGCTGCCTGCTATCAGTACCAGGCTGGAGATCAGTTCACGCTCCAGGATGACCCCGAGACGTCTCCCTTCCGGCGCAAGCCTCAGTTCGTGTCCGGCGGCGGCGGGCTGGTTTCCACCATTGACGATTATTTCCACTTCGCCCAGGCGTTGTGTCAGGGTGGCGAGTTCCGGGGGCGGCGGATTATTGGTCGAAAAACTCTGGAATTCATGTGTCGTAACCACCTGCCTTACAATCAGGACCTACCGGGCCTGTCTGTCGGTGCATTCAGCGAGACACCTTATGCCGGGACTGGCTTTGGTCTGGGCTTTTCGGTAAAAACCGACGTCGCCAAATCCCAGACCAACGGATCGGTCGGTGAGTACGGTTGGGGTGGCCTTGCGAGCACCAACTTTTTCGTCGATCCCGTGGAGGAACTGGTGATGATCTTCTTGACGCAACTGATTCCCTCATCAACATACCCCATCCGTCAGGAGTTACGGGCGATCGTTAACGGAGCGCTGCTATGAACACAGTTTCAACACCCTATCCAATCGGCACCCCCGGCACTCCCTGGGGCGATGCGGAACTCGCCGAGTGGTTGTCACGGCAGACTCGTCAGCGCAGTTACGAGGCGGCGGTGTTGAGTGTGATCGAGGGCCTGCGCTCGCGCTTTGATGTGGAAGAGTACGGCGCTCTGGATTACGGCCCGGATTACTATCCGCTGATGGCGATTCGCAGCCGCGACTGGAATAACGATCTGCCGGTGGTGCTGATAACCGGCGGGGTTCACGGCTATGAAACCAGTGGTGTGCATGGCGCGCTGCAGTTCCTGGATAAGCACGCAGCGGATTACGCCGGCCGCGTGAACTTGCTGGTTGCGCCCTGTGTCAGTCCCTGGGCGTATGAGCGCATTCATCGCTGGAACTATAATGCGATTGATCCCAACCGTTCATTCCACGAGGGCAGTCGGGCGGAGGAGTCAGCTGCACTTATGCGATTGGTAGCGCCTGTTCGTGATAGTGCCCTGATTCATATCGACCTGCACGAGACCACCGATACCGACGAATCGGAGTTTCGCCCGGCGCTGGCTGCCCGTGACGGCAAGCCGTTCGAGCCGGCCGGGATTCCCGATGGCTTTTATGTGGTCGACGACAGCGAGAATCCACAGCCTGAATTCCAGCAGGCATTGATCAGGGCGGTGGAGCAGGTGACGCATATTGCGCCGGCCGATGACAGCGGCGAGATCTTCGGGTCCCCCGTGGTCGCCCGGGGCGTGATCGCGTATCCGCTCACGCAGTGGGGCCTTTGCGCCGGTATTACGAGAGCGCCCTACCGGACCACCACCGAGGTTTACCCCGATAGCCCTAGTGTAACCCCCGAGCAATGCAATGCCGCGCAGGCTGCTGCGGTGTGTGCGGCGATCGATTACGGGTTGGCCCATTCAAAGACCGCCGAATGATGTAGCAGGTCAGCATATAGCCATAACCTGAACTACACTTCCTGTGAACGCACACGGCATAGGGAGGCTGGTTATGGCTGACCGACCGAACGTCGTTTTATTCGATGTCCTCGAGACATTGATCGATCTGGATCCGCTGGCGGCACGGCTTGAAGAGGTGGGCCAGCCAGCGACCACCCTGCAGCCCTGGTTCCTGCGCTTCCAGCGCGATGCCATGGCACTGACCCTCGCCGGCGACTCGGCACCGTTCGAACCTCTCGCACGGGAATCCCTCCGCACGGAAACCAAATACACGCTCAATGAGCGTGATATTGAGTATGTGGTTGAGGGGTTCTCCACGCTGCCTACCTTTGATGATACCGCTCCGGCGCTGAAGAAAATCTCGGAGGCGGGCGCATCCGTTGGCTGCCTTACCGTCAACAGCCCTGAAAAAACCCGAGACTTTCTGGAAGGGGCAGGGCTTTCCGGGTTTGTTGACCACGTGATCACCGCCCAGGACGCCGGTGTCTGGAAGCCTCATCCGGATATCTACCGCCACGCCGCCAAGCGCCTTGGTATCCCGATTGAGCGCCTGGCACTGGTTGCGGTGCATGCCTGGGACTGCCACGGCGCCAAGAAAGCCGGGGCCCAGGCGGGCTGGTGTGATCGCCTTGAATGCGAGCCCGGCGATGTGTTCATCCCCGCCGATGTGACTGGCAGCACTCTGGTTGAGGTTGCCGACAAACTTATGGGGCTGCATTGAAATCCACTGCCACTTCCTCGGGGCTTCGGCCCTGAGGGGTGGCATATCAATCTGCTCAACCAGCGTTCGAAAATATGATTAACCCGGTTCCGACAGATAGGGCTGTGCCAGGGTCTCAAGCTTTTCTTCTCTGAGTTCGCCGATGGCATCCCATATTTGCTCTGCAAGCTCCGGATTTGCCGCTTTGAACTCCCGCGAGAGCATCAGATAGTAAGGTTTGGTTTTCAGGGGTGGTTCAATCCGGACAATGCCCGGGAGCTGATCGGCGTTACGGCTCAACAGGAAATCGGCGGTGACGGATTGCAGGGCAACGGCATGGACTCGTCCCGCGATCAGCAGTTGGAGGCTTTGCCTGGAACTGCGAACTTTCATCACGGAAACGCCCAACTGTTCCAGATCGTTCACTATGGAGTAACCCAGGGGCGCGCCAATCTCCAGGTCAGTATCCTTGAAGGCCTCGCCGCTCCAGCCGAGATCGGTATCTGGCAGGGCGTACAAATGGTAGCTGATGGTCGTCAGTCGTCGGGTGGGGTCAACCTGGCCGTCCCGTCGGGGGTATTCGCCAATTCGGGTACGCGCAGCATTGTAAGAAGCATTGAAAATACCATCCACCTGGCCGGTTTCGAGCATGGCCAGGCATCGTTTCCAGGGGTATCGGCTGAACTTGATCCGCAACCCCGGTATCCGTTCCTCTACCAACCTGACCAGCTCCACGGCTGCGCCGGGATTCTCCAGAACCTTTTCGGTGTCACCCATGTAGTAGGGGAACTGGGTTTTATCCTCATAGGCAACATGCAGGACAGTTTCGGCAACCGCAGGCAGGGACGCAGCCAGGAATAGGCAGAGAGGGATCAGTGCGAGGTAAGACTGCACACGCGCTTTCATGGCAGAGTCCAGCAAATTGCAATAACAGGGTTATCTTAAACCGCCCCGCCTAGTTCTGCATGCGAATGTCGTCTTTCCAGCGAAAGCCCACGCCGCCGGCTTGCCATACGCCATCTTTGTTGAACGGGTGAGGGCCGGCCATGTTGATGTATTGCGGCAGGCCAAAGTGGGGTGCCAGGTTCCGCGGGGCCTTGATGGTTACCCGGTCCATGATGCGCAGGCCCTGCTGCTCTGCCGGTAGGTGCGCCTCCGGTGAGGCACGATGGGCTACAGCCCAGTTATCGATAAACAGCAGATCGCCGGTGTCGTATTCGTAGCGAATGCCGTAGCCATCCCGGAAGGAATCGTTCAGCAGGTCGTTGTAATCGTTGAACAGCTCTTTCATGGCGGCTTCGTTGAGCAACCGGAAGCTGTCGGCGGGGGCGGGCAGGGTCTTCAGCTGGTCGACAGTCAGCCCGTCGTCCGGCAGGCGTTCGATTACGGCACCGGTCATGCCCAGGTGCAGCCACACACTTTTGCGGCCGGAAATCGGATGGGTATGAACCACGGGGTGGGTCACGCTGGAGGCGGAATTCACCGACACCAGCCGTTCCCAGAGATCCTGTTTTTCCGGCGGTAGTGAATCAAACGCGGCGCCCTGGTGTGCGAAGTGGGTACCACCGCCGTTCTCTGGTGCGCGGGCCATGTAGTAGGCGCTGTGGGAGAAGGTGGCAGCTTCGAAACTGCCATCGTTGTGCCACTGCGGGCCGACGCCGAGAATCCCCTGGCGGCCATCGTTGGAGCAGCGGAAGATGTGCCGATTACGGCCAGGCGTTGCGGGATGAACACCGTGGGTGGAGTGGATCTCACGGCCGCCCCACCATTTGCAGGCATCAATCAGTTCTTCGGGCGAGAGGCCCGCCTGGTGCTTGAAAACAATGAACCCGCGATTTGCCATTTCCTCTTCCAGCGCCTTGATAGCCGGCTCTGGCAGCTGGTTGCGCACGTCTGCGCCGTAGATTTCAACGCCAATAGGATCCAGCGGCTTGAGCGCCAAGCCTTCCTGTTCGAGCAGGGCCACATTCTCCGGGTTCAGGGGCGCTACGGTGGAGGTTGGTTCGCGGGGTGTTTCCAGGGGCTGTGCCATAGCGTTCAACTACCATGCTGCTCGTTTTATAGCCAGCGTAACCCAGCGGGTTTTTGAAATTCAAACCTGATATCTCCATGTACATGTTTTGAATTGGGCGAGGTGGCCCTGCGGGGGCAAGACCAATTCGCGTTTGCCTTCGTAGATGGGCCCTCTAGACTGATATAGGTAACTAAAAACCCAGAGGAATGGCCGTGACTCCCAAATCCCTTTTTCGCCGCACAGCGGCATTGATAGCGTTGGCAATGTCCGGATCGGTATTGGCTGCTGATCCGGTGGTGGTGTCGTCGAAAATTGATACCGAAGGCTCGGTGCTGGGGCAGATGGTGTTGCAGTCCCTGGAAGAGGCCGGCATTCCAGTTGAGAACCGGCTCCAGCTTGGTGGCACCAGCATTGTCCGCAATGCCATAAAGGCAGGAGAAATCGATATCTATCCGGAATACACCGGCAATGCCGCGTTTTTCCACGACCAGGCCGACCGGGATATCTGGAAGGATGCCGACAAGGCTTACCAGGAAGCTGCTCGCCTGGATAAAGAGGCGCACAACATTGTCTGGCTGCAACCGGCAGAGGCCAACAACACCTGGGCCATGAGCGTGCGGGGGGATCTGGCGCGTGACAACAACCTGGCCACGCTTGAGGACCTGGCCCGCTATATCAATGAAGGCGGTGCCTTCAAGTTTGCGGCCAGCGCCGAGTTTGTGGAATCCGCCAGTGCCCTGCCAGCCTTCCAGGAGGCCTATGGCTTCGAGCTTGAGTCCGACCAGCTGTTGATTCTTTCCGGTGGCAACACGGCGGCCACCCTCCGCGCGGCGGCGTTGAACAACAACGATGTGAACGGGGCGATGACCTATGGCACCGATGGCGGCCTGGATGCCCTGGATCTGAAGGTAATGGAAGATACCGCCGGCGTTCAGCCGGTCTATCAGCCTGCACCCATCGTGCGTGGCGAGGTGCTGGAAACCTATCCGAAGATCCGGGAGGTGTTGACCCCCATCTTCGAGTCGCTGGATCTCGAAACGCTGCAGCGCCTGAATGGCCAGGTAGCCGTGAACGGTGTGCCGGCGGATACCGTTGCCCGGGATTACCTGGATTCCCTGGCCCAGGACTGAGGTTTGTCGATTTTCAGCTCCGTTTCCCCGAACTCCATGCCGAACCGTGTCCTGCCCGTGCTGGGGTTGCTGGCCCTGGCACTGGTCTGGCTTCTGGAACTGGGCGTCATTCAACCCAACCGGATCGTTCCGGGTACCGGGCATGGTCTTTGGTCGGCGGTAGGCGGAGCAGGGGCTGGGCTGGTCTCACTGATTCTGGCGGGCTGCGTTGTGTTGTCTCTTCTGCCGGTGCGCCGCCGGTACCTGCCGCTCCTGGCTCTGGTGGGCCTCTCTCTGGCGCTGCTGCCTCTTTTGCTTGAGGTCTTTGCAGGCCGGCATCTGCCGGAAGACGCCCCCTATGCCCGATCTTCCATCGGAGCCGGTTTCTGGTGCCTGCTGTTTTTGTTGTCCCTGATGCTGATCGAAATCCTGGGGCGCCTCGGAAGTGGCCGAGGGCTGCAACTGTTGATCCTGGCGGTTATCAGTGGAAGCTGGCTGTGGTTCCTGCGGAGTGACGGCCTGGAGAGTCTGTCTCTGGTTCGGGAGTTCAACGCCCGGCCGGATAAGTTTGAGCAGGCCTTCTGGACTCACATGGCACTGGCTTTCGGTGCGGTCGGCATCAGCGCCTGTCTGGCCTTTCTGCTGGCGCTGAAGATGATTCGCAGTGTGGTCTGGCGCCGGCCTATCCTCGGCGCCGTCAGTTTTCTCCAGACCATTCCCAGCCTGGCGGTGTTCGGCTTGCTGATCGCACCGCTCAGCGCGCTGGCGGCTGCTTTCCCGGCGCTTCAGGCCATCGGCATCCGTGGCATTGGCTGGGCGCCGGCGCTGCTGGCGCTGGTGGCCTACAGTCTGCTGCCGATGGTGCGCAATACCTTCGTCGCCCTTACCGAAGTGCCTGAAAGCCTGGCGGATGCCGGGCGAGGCATGGGCATGAACGAGCGGCAGCTGTTTTTCAAACTCAAGCTACCCCTGGCACTGCCGGTGATGGTGGAGGGCGTTCGCATCACCACGATTCAGGCCATCGGCCTGACGGCGGTTGCCGCGCTGATCGGCGCCGGCGGTTTTGGCAGCTTTATCTTTCAGGGCCTGGGGCAGGCGGCGATGGATCTGGTATTGCTTGGTGCGTTGCCCACCATCGCACTCGCTCTGCTTGCTGATGCGTTGCTCACCATGCTGGCGGCCATTCTCAAGCCGACACCGGCGACGGCCTGACAGGAAAAGGGTATGTCCGAATGATCGAACTGAAAAACGTAACCCGCCGCTTCGGCGATGCCGTGGCCGTGGACCGGATCAACCTGACGGTCGAATCCGGAGAAGTCTGCGTGCTGGTGGGCAGTTCAGGCTGCGGCAAATCCACCACCCTGCGGATGATCAACCAGCTGTTGCCCCACAGCGAGGGCGAGATTCTGGTGGACGGTAAGGACGTTACCGCCATGAACCCGGAGCAGCTGCGGTTGAACATGGGCTATGTCATCCAGGGCACGGGCCTGTTTCCGCACTGGACGGTGGCCCGCAACATCGCCATGGTGCCCCAGCTTCTGAAATGGCCCCGCGAGCGGATCGACGAGCGCGTGCATGAGCTGCTGACACTGCTGGATCTCGACCCGGCCACCCACGCCAATAAGTATCCTCAGCAACTGTCAGGCGGCCAGGCCCAGCGGGTGGGCGTTGCCCGGGCGCTGGCGGCCAACCCCAATATTCTGCTGATGGACGAACCCTTCGGCGCACTGGACGCTATCACCCGGGAAAACCTGCAGCTTGAAATGTTGCGCATCCAGAGCCAGCTGCGGAAAACCACCGTGTTTGTGACCCACGATATCGACGAAGCCCTGAGGCTGGCGACCCGCATTGCCGTGATGGACCGGGGCCGCATCATCCAGCACGACACGCCGGAGAACATTCTCCGACGGCCGGCCTCCGATTTTGTGGAGAATCTGGTGGGCAAGCAGGACCGGGGCCTGAAGCTGATGAGCCTGCGCACTGTACGAGACCTGATGCAGAGCTACCCGCAGCCCAGGCAGCCTGAGCCCGGCGCCGACGGCCTCAAGGAAGCCGACAGCCTGAGAGTGGCCCTCTCGATTATGCTCTGGCAGAACTGGAATCAGGTGCCAGTGTTCAATGCCGATGGCGAGGAAACCGGAACCATCACCCGCGAACGCATTATCCGGGAAGGTGCCTGATGCGGATCTGGTTGCCGCCTGTACTGCTGACCGCGCTTCTGTGTGCCCTGAGCGCCGGCATGCCGGTTCTGGAGCCGCTGTTCCAGTGGGTCCAGCCGGATAAACAGAACGTGATCTACGAGCGGGAGAGCTTCCTGTTTCTGCTTCAGAACCATCTGATGCTGGTGGTGATTTCCGCACTTGTTGGAACCGTCGCTGCGGTAGCGGGCGGTATCTTCGCAACCCGTCCCTCGGGCCGGGACTTTCTGCCGCTGGTAAGCCAGATCGCGTCCATTGGCCAGACCTTTCCGCCGGTGGCGGTTCTGGCCCTGGCGGTGCCGGTTCTTGGTTTTGGTGAGGCACCGATTCTGGTGGCGTTGATTCTGTATGGCTTGCTGCCCATTCTTCGCAACACACTGGCGGGCCTTGAAGGAGTGGATGCCACCGTCCGGCAGGCTGCGCTGGGTATGGGCATGTCGTCTTTTCAGGTGTTGCTGCAGGTGGAGTTGCCGCTGGCGGGTAGGGTGATCCTGGCCGGCATCCGGACCTCGGTTACGATCAATATTGCCACCGCTGCCATTGGCTCAACAATCGGTGCCCGAACCCTCGGTGATCCGGTGATTGCGGGGCTGGTAAATGGCAACACGGCCTATGTGTTGCAGGGTGCGATTCTGATTGGCCTTTTGGCGCTCACGGTGGATAGCCTGTTTGAAGCCGCTGAGCGGGTCTGGGACCGTCGGTTTCTGCCCCAGACCGCAGGCTGAAAGCCGCGCCGCGGCTGCCCGGTGCTTTAAATACCTTGCTTTGATGTTTAGGCTGAGAGGCATGCACAGCGCAAGGAGCACATCGGAATGAAGTTTCCTTCGAGCACGTCATTTGCACTCCTGGGCGCAGCACTGATCGCGATCAGTTACGGGCTTGCGCGCTTTGCGTTCGGTTTGTTCGTTCCTCCTATCCGGGAAGAACTGGGGCTGGCGCCGGATGTGATTGGTGTGATCGGTGCGCTTCCACTGATCAGTTTCGTATTCGCAACCATGGTTGCGCCGCTCTCGGCAAACCGGCTCGGCGCCCGCAATACCGCCATGGCCTCCGGTATTTTTGGTGTTGTTGGCCTGGCGCTGATCAGTCAGGCGGTGGGAGCTGTTTCCCTTGGAGTTGGTGTGGTTCTCTGTGGCATCTGTACGGGCCTGATGATGCCGGCGCTTACAGCGGCCATGCAGGCGCTGGTTCGACGCTCTCTCCACGGCCGGGTCAGCTCGGTAATGAATGCAGGCACGAGTGTTGGTGTCATGATCGCGGTGCCGACCATACTGTTCCTGGCCGGTGCCTGGCGCTACGCCTACGCTTCCTTTGCGGTGCTGGCGGTTATCGGTGTCGTTGCCACCTGGTTCTTTATTCCGTCTGTTTCCCGTGTTGTCCCCGCCAATGCGGCGCCGGTGCAGCCAATCAGCGCCGACCAGTGGTGGCGCCTGCTCAGGCTCTCGCTGTTCGCTTTCATGATGGGCTTTGTCTCTGCCGCTTATTGGATCTTCGCGCCCGACCTGGTGGTTAACCTCGGGTCCATGCCATCTGACGCCACCGGTTGGCTGTGGTTGGGCGTTGGTATTGCAGGTCTGGGTGGCGCGGTGGTGGCCGATCTGGCCGATCGCAACAATCCGCCGATCACTCAGGCCCTGATGCTGATGATGCTGGCTGCGAGCCTGGCGTTGCTGGCTGCCAGCCCCGACAACTTGCTGATTTCGGCGTTTTCGGCGCTGGTTTTTGGTCTGGCTTACATGAGTCTGACCGGGCTGTATCTGATGACTGGCATTCGCCTGTTGCCGGGGCGTTTGTCCATGGGGCCGGTGCTGCCATTCATAGCGGTATCCCTGGGCCAGGCGGCTGGCTCGCCGGTGGTTGGTATGCTGGTCGGCGGCGTGGGTTACGCTGATGCCTTTGGCATGTTCTGCGCCATCGGGATCGTCGTGGCCATGCTCTCTCCGTTCTATCCACGGTATCTGGAATATGAACCGGAAGAAGAGGCGGAAGAAGATACTGGTCTGCAGGCGGCCTACGACTATCAGCTTCAAGACGAGGAAGGCGAACCCTATTCACCGGTTACTGGCAAGACCGAGAGTTATTAGGGCGGATAGCCGGGAGCGTTACTCCTCGGATGTATCGGTCCGCGCCGCCCAGCTGGTGTAGCCAAGATCCATCACCCGTGCCACTTCCTCATCGGGTATGGCTGAGAGGTCGCCCAGCTCCAGGGTGTCGTAGTGGAAGGCGTACAGCCTGGAGGTGAATTCGGCTACGGGCAGGGAGGCTTCGCCGCGCATTTCGCCATTGCCGTGGGTTGAGCAGGTGATGCCCTGGCCCCAGTTCTGGCCGCTGTCGTTGTTGGGGTTGAAGAAATAAACCCGCATCTCGTTCTTTGGGCTGAGGGCGACCCGCAGAATGTTGATGGCGTGTCGGCCAACGAAGCGCGCGGCGCTGTCAGTGACGGCTATGCCTGCTGGCTGGGCGTGAATGACCGGGATGTTGCCGTTGAAGAAGGGATGGTAGCTCGCGTAGAAATGCCGGATAAAGCCTTCATAGTCCTTTACCTCACCGGTTTTCACATCGGTTACCGCGCGGAAGCCGTGGCTGACCCACCAGCCGTAGAATTCCGGGTTGATCCAGCGGTGGGCGTCGTCATCGCGGTTTTCACAGCGGCGCCACATTTCCCCGTAGATGCGATCCAGGTGGGGGATAAGCACCAGCGACACCGGGTCCACGTCCACCGGTGTGCCTTTCACCAGGCCGGGCTCCAGATCTCTGGAAGAAACTTCCTGGCCTTCGAAGCGGCTCAGCACCTCGTTGTCCCGGGCTGCCCAGGCCAGAACCTGGAGCAAGTAATCTGCCTCGTTGGATGCCCACATTGAAAGGCCAATGGCAGACTGGCAGGTGGGATTGTTGCCCTGGCCGACACCCAATGGCTGTCCCAGCAGATTGATAACCCCGGCAAGCAGGAACACCCTCGGCGGGCGTGCATCGCCGAATGCCTCTCTGAGGGTCTGTTCGGTTTCTGGAGAGGGGCGAAGTTTGATCTGACGCCACAGGGCCTGTGCAACCGAGGGGGTAAAGAGTGACCCCCGTTCCAGCATCATCGTCAGGCCATACACCGCCTGGCAGGTCTCTGGATAGATGGCCTCGTCAATCAGGGCATGCACCAGTTCGGTGTAACAGTAGAGATCGTCCAGGCCGGTCATGGTCAGGCCCAGTGTGTTGGGTATCAGATCATCCTGACCAGTCGCGCGCAGGAACCTTAGCATCACCGCATGGTAGGGGGAGGCCAGGCCGGTATCGAACATGCTGCGGGCAAAGTAGGTGGCTTCGGAGGAGAGTGCCACATCGTCCATGTCTTTCAGACGCTGCTCGTAAACGGCAAGGCCAGGATCCTCTGCGCTGGCAGGTGTGGGGGCAAAGAGCGCCTTCACCAGTCGGGTGGCGTCGGCATTGCGTCGGGTTTTGATGCTGGGGTCATAGAGGCATTTGGCGATCTGACCGATCATCTCGCAGATGCTGTCCACCTGGACTGGGCCCTGGTCTAGCAAGCGCCAAACCTCTGCCACCAGGCTGTCCAGCAGGCTTTCGTATCCCAGGTGGGAAATCAAATATCGGTAAAGGTCCTGAACAATGGTTCCGAGCTGCTTCGGTCGTTCCCGGTCGGCTTCTGTTAGCTGGCCAGACAGCAGGTCCAGGTTCAGCGCCATTACCTGGGTGAGAAAATGGCGAGCCTGCTCGGCGGAAATGCCCGGATGGAAATAATCACCCCGGGTCACGGCCAACATGCGCAGCTCGCTGATCGCTTCCACAATGGTGGTGACAGCACCGGCCTCTCTCAGGGAGTGCTTGGCAAGCGCCGGTTGCAGGATGGCCGGTTGGGCCCAGTCGCTGGTGCCGAAAATACCAGCGGATTCCATCGAACGGACCCTACGGTAGAGGGCGTCGAAGCCACCCGACAGGGTCATCAGCATCCTTGCGCGCTCCAGAAGGCTGAGGCTGGAGGCCTTTGGGTCCGATTTCCGGGCCCGGGCAAACTCGGCCAGCGCCATATCGAACTGCATCAATGCCGGCTTGAGCGCAGGATCCGGGTCTTGGCGCTCCATAGCGTTGACTCCCTTTTCCGTCAGGGCAGAATCACGAGATGGTTGGGTAGTTCATTGCGCTCGTGGGTGGAGGGCACGTGTTCTTTGAGCAGTTTGCCACAGGCGGCAATGCAGTCAAGAAACCCCTGCCGGGTCTGTCCCTGGCGAACTTTTTCGGTGAAGTCCGCGACAATACTCTCCCATACCGAGTTGTCCAGCACATCGGCAATGCCCTGATCCACCAGAATCTCTACATAGCGTTCCGCTTCGGAGACGAAGATCAGCATGCCGGTGCCGCCTTCCGTGTGGTGCAGGTTCTGCTCAAGGAATTGCCGCCGGGCGAGGTTGGAGGCCCGCCAGTAACGCACCTGCCGGGGAATCAGGCGGGTGTTTATGCCCGGCATCCGGAACAGCAGGCTGAGCACGACGAACGTGCCCCACTGCACCAGCATGAGCATGTCGGCTCCGAACCAGTTCCCGAAATAGTTGCCGATACCCGGCACCAGCAGCGCCAGAATGCCGGCCCAGACCAGTGGAATATAGCTGTAGTTATCCGATTGGGCCGTCAGCACGGTTACCAGTTCGGCGTCGGTTTCCCGTTCCACCTTATTGATGGCGGCGGTAACGGCTTCCTGATCGCTTTTGCTTAGTAATGTCATGATTGTGCCATTCTCATTGTCAGGTGAGGGGATTCAGCGCGCGAGCATGCCCATGTGGCGCTACCAGCCACCGGAGGCACCGCCGCCGCCAAAGCCGCCTCCGCCGCCACCAAAGCCGCCACCGCCGAAGCCTCCGCCCCGGCCGCCCATGGCGCCACCCAGCAATGCTGCCCCTAACAGCGCAGCACCTCCGCGGCCACCACGGCCACCGCGGCTGCCGATAAAGAACACCACCGCCATCATGATGATGAAGAACAGCGCGACCATACCGGCTTTGGGCTTCTCCTGCAGTGCAACGGGTTGCTGACTCTGCGGAGCTGCCATGGGCTCGCCGCCGAGTACCTGGATCATGGCGGCGGCGCCGTTAACGATACCGGCCTGAAAATCCCCCTGACGGAACGCCGGGGTAATAATGCGATTGATGATGACCGAGGAGTCGGCATCAGTAAGCCGGCCTTCAAGACCATAGCCCACCTCGATGCGGATTTTGCGTTCTTCCTCCGCCACGATCAGCAGCGCGCCGTTGTCCTCGCCCTTCTGGCCGATACCCCAGTGCCGGCCCAGCTGGTAGCCGAAATCCTCAATCGGATAACCTTGCAAGTTCGGCAGGGTAACCACCACTACCTGTTCGGTGCTTGCCTGTTCATGGGCCTGGAGCATCTGGCTCAGGCGCGATTCCACCTCGGGAGACAGCATCTCCGCCCGGTCTACCACCCGGCCAGTCAGTTCGGGAAATTCCGGCGTGGACTGAGCCCAGACGGTAGCTGGCAGCAACACCAGCAATGCCAGTAACAGACTCTTGTTGAGCTGGACAACCATCAGAATTCCACCGCGGGTGCTTCATCCGCGTTTTCTGTGGTGGCTTCGAAGTTGGCGCGGGGCTCGAGATCGCTGTACAGCAGGCTGTGCCAGATCTTGCCCGGGAAGGTTCGCAGTTCGGTGTTGTACCGCTCCACCGCTTGGATGAAGTCCCGCCGCGCGACGGCAATACGGTTTTCTGTGCCCTCAAGCTGGGACTGAAGCGCCAGGAAGTTCTGATTCGATTTCAGGTCCGGGTAGCGTTCTGAAACCGCCATCAGTCGGCTCAGGGCACTGCTGAGCTCACCCTGGGCCTGCTGGAACTGCTTGAGCTTCTCGGGATTGTTGAGAATGCTCTCGTCTACCTGGATTGATGTCGCTTTCGAGCGCGCCTCAATCACCGCAGTGAGAGTTTCCTGCTCCTGCGCGGCGAAACCCTTTACGGTTTCCACAAGATTGGGAATCAGGTCTGCCCGGCGCTGGTACTGGTTTTCCACCTGAGCCCAGGCTGCGGTCACTCGCTCATCGTAGGTGGGGATGTTATTGATCCCACAGCCGCTAAGAAAAAGAACCAACGCCATCAGCGAGGTCAGCCGCCAGAAGTTCCGTTGTTGAAACGGAGTGTGGAGGGTTCCGGTCATAATCTTTCCCTGATGTGGTTGCATAAAGAAGGGCGTCCGCCCGGCCAGCGGGCGAAGGCAAGCGTTCAAGTCCCAATATTGGGACAAACCCCTTGTTTTCAAGGCGAAAACGCTATCGATCGGCTGTAACCTTGGCAGCGAATACCCGCCGTCGCGAACACAATGGATGAAAGCGTCAGACTCCTCAAGCCACTTCTCGATGTTGCGAATCAGGCTGTCTACCTCCCGGCGGATACTCACCAGCCAAGTCGCTAGCGAACAGATCGCCTGGTCGCTCAGATCGTGCTTGAGATAAAACGCCTGATCCTCCTGATGCTCCGCGTTCTGCTTTCTAAGGCTCTTCCAGGTCGAATATCATGCCTTCATATGTGCCCGATACTCCCCCTGTCGCTCCAGCATCCAGCCCGGATACTCCGCCGGCAGGCGGCTGACTTCATCCAGGGCCGCCAGTTCGTCAGTTGAGAACCGGATCTGTGCCGCCAGGAGATTGTCCCGCAACTGGTCTATCCGCTTGGCTCCGACAATAACGCTGGTCACGGCGTCCTGGTGCAACAGCCAGGCAAGCGCAATCTGAGCCACGCTGACGGGCTGGCCATCGACCTTCTTGCCGGTGGCAATCTCCCGCATCACGGCGATGACAGCACTGCCGCGCTCCCGAGAGTGGTGTTTGAGGGGGATTGCCCGCCCGGTCATCCCTACTCGCCGCGCGCAGCCTCCGCCTCACGGATCGCGGGGCAGTAGTCCATCGGGCGGAGTTCGATGCCCCAGCCCAGCTCCTCGCCCATACGCGCTGCCGGATGCAGTGAGGCGAGCTTCACCGCTGCGTCGAAGTCCGGCGCTTCGATGATCACCACGCCGCCAACGACCTCTTTGGTTTCCGTGAACGGCCCGTCGGTGACTAACAGTTGGCCGTCCTTGAGACGCATAGACTTCGATTCCCAGCTCAGGCTGCCGCCCCAGGTGACCTCGCCCGCCGCCTGCATCTCGGCGTCGAAGCCCTTGCACTTCTCCCCAATCTCGGCCAGCTCTTCTTTGCTCATCTGGTTGAACTTTTCTTCGTTTCCGTAGGCCAACAGCATATATTTCATGGCGTTTCTCCCGATCGCTGTTTCATTAAAACCTTTGACAGGCTCATCGGGTAGTCGGTTGGGCACTGCGGTTTTCGACAATCGTGCGGTTTTTTTGCGGCAAGGAAGCTTAAATGCCGTACCCCCGCTCCGTGATTCCACTTTCTCTGGGAGCCCATACGCGGACTACACAAAGCACAAACCCCGACATAAGCCGGGGTCTGTAGTTGGAGGGAGTGAAAGGGCGGGAGCCTTACTTCTTCAACCCCATCTCCTCGATTGAAATCTCCCGCATCTTGAACTTCTGGATCTTCCCGGTGACGGTCATCGGGAATTCATCCACGAACTTGTAGTTCTTCGGGATCTTGAAGTGAGCGATCTTGCCCTTGCAGAAGGCCTGCAGGTCCTCGGCCGTTACCGGCGCCGCGTCGGGAGCCAGCTTCACCCAGGCAATCAGCTCTTCGCCGTATTTGTCATCGGGAATGCCGGTTACCTGTACTTCTTCGATGGCCGGGTGGGTGTAGAGGAACTCTTCGATTTCTTTCGGGTAGATGTTCTCACCACCGCGGATGACCATGTCCTTGATGCGGCCAACGATCTGGATGTAGCCCTCTTCGTCCATGGTGGCCAGGTCACCGGTGTGCATCCAGCCAGCATCGTCGATGGCTTCGCGGGTTTTCTCTTCGTTGTTCCAATACTTCAGCATCACGCTGTAGCCACGGGTGCAAAGTTCACCGATCTCCCCGCGCGGAACCACGTTGCCGGTGCCTGGATCGACAATCTTGGTTTCCAGGTGCGGCTGGGTGCGGCCCACGGTGGTCACCTGCTTCTCGAACGGGTCCAGTGAGCTGGTCTGGGTGGAAACCGGGCTGGTTTCGGTCATGCCGTAGGCAATCTGAACCTCTTTCATGTTCATCTTGCCGTTAACCTTCTTCATCACCTCGGCCGGGCAGATGGAGCCAGCCATGATGCCGGTGCGCAGGGTGGAGAGGTCGTAGGTCTCGAACTCCGGCTCGGCCAGTTCGGCGATGAACATAGTAGGCACGCCGTACAGGGCGGTGGCCTTCTCCTGGTGCACGGCCTGCAAGACGGACTTGGGCTCGAAACCTTCGCCGGGGTAGATCATGGTGGATCCGTGGGTGATGCAGCCCAGGTTGCCCATGACCATGCCGAAGCAGTGGTACAGGGGCACCGGAATCACCAGGCGGTCTTTTTCTGTCAGGAGCTGGCTCTCGCCCACAAAGTACCCGTTGTTGAGGATGTTGTGGTGGGTGAGGGTGGCGCCTTTCGGGTTACCGGTGGTGCCGGAGGTGAACTGGATGTTGATGGGATCATCGAACTGCAGTTCGCCCTGGCGCTTGTTCAGATCGTCTTCAGAAATGTCGCTGGCAAAGCCGAGGAATTCCTTCCAGGTCCACATGCCGTCGTGTTTGTCTTCATGCACGTTGATCACGGCACGCAGCTCGGGTACGTGGTCGGCCTTGAGCTTGCCGGGGGTGCTGCGCTTCAGCTCCGGAGCCAGCTCGTAGATCATCTCGCGGTAGTTTGAGGCTTTGAAGGTGTCTGCCGTTACCAGGGTGGTGATGCCGGCCAGGTTCAGGGCGTATTGCAGTTCGTGCACGCCGTAGGCCGGGTTGATGTTCACCAGGATGGCGCCGACTTTGGCGGTGGCAAACTGGGTAACGGTCCACTCGTACCGGTTGGGCGACCAGATGCCGACGCGATCGCCGCGTTTCACGCCAATGGCCATGAAGGCTCGGGCGGCTTCGTCGACCTTTTCAACAAATTCTTTGTAGGTCCAGCGAATGTCCTGGTGCAGGCACACGAGGGCTTCGTTGTCCGGGTACTTCTCGGCGGTGCGGTCTAGCATTTCGCCGATGGTCATGCCCAGCAGGGGCTTTTCCGCGGTTCCGCTTGTATAACTTGGTAGAGTCTTGCTCATATCTCTGCCTCCATTGTTTTTGTATTCGAGGGCGAGCAGGGTGGTTTACCTGCTAGCGACTCTGACTGTGATATTCGGGGTTGGGTTGCATATCGCTGGCAATCGCCACGCGGTTGGACATGTTGTAGAAACCGATCAGGTTGCTGAGATCCCAGATGCCGCGGTCGCTGAGACCGGCATCCCGCAGGGCCTGGATGTGGTCTTCGGTGACGGTGGCCGGTGAGCGGGTAAGGTGGGATGCAAAATCCAGCATGGCCCGCTGGCGCTTGTCGAGCTTGGCGCTGCGGTAGTTCATCACCATATGCTCACCCAGCTGGGGATCGCCGCTCAGGACCCGCACGGCGGCGCCGTGAGCAACCAGGCAGTAGAAGCATTTGTTCTCGGAGGAGACCACCACGGCGACCATTTCCCGCTCCAGTTTGGAGAGTTCACCCTCGCCAAGCATCAGCTCGTTGTACAGGCGGGTGAAACCTTCCAGTTGTTTGAGGTTCTGGCTGTAGGCGGTGAGTACGTTCGGGATCATGCCCAGCTTTTCCTGGCAGATCTGGAAGTACTTCTGGGTGTCCTCTGGCATCTCGCTGATCTCCGGGATGGGGAGATCCAGGGCGACTACGTTTTTCTTGCTCATTCTTGGCTCCTAGCCTTCTTGTTCGGTGCTTTGGCGGGCGGGAACAGCTTCCCAGGACACGCTGTAAATACGTCCCTGTAAGCTTGACTGCAGCATCCATGCTGCAGACAGTCCTGGGAAGCTGTTCCCGCCCGCCAATTTGATCATTGGCAGTTGCCGCCTAGTGCCTGGCCGACTTTGGAACCGTTGTGGCGGTTCAGCTGGCCACAGATCCAGTCGCCTGTGGCGACAAGCTTTTCAAGATCGACGCCGGTTTTGATGCCAAGGCCGTTAAGCAGGTATAGCACGTCTTCGGTGGCTACGTTGCCCGAGGCACCCTTGGCGTAGGGGCAGCCGCCGAGGCCGGCGACGGAGGCATCGATGACGCTGACGCCTTCTTCCAGTACCGCATACAGGTTGGCCAGTGCCTGGCCGTAGGTGTCGTGGAAGTGCGCAGCCAGTTTATCCATGGGCACGTGCGCAGCGACGGCTTCGAGCATGCGTTTGGCTTTGATCGGTGTGCCTACGCCAATGGTGTCGCCCAGGGAGATTTCGTGGCAGCCCATGTCGTACAGGGCTTTGGCCACGGTGGCCACCTGTTCCGGGGCGATGTCGCCTTCGTAGGGGCAACCCATCACGGTGGAGACGTAGCCGCGCACGGGCATGCCGTGTTTGCGGGCTTCTTCCACCACCGGGGCGAAGCGTTCGAGGCTTTCGGCGATGGTGCAGTTGATGTTCTTTTTGGTGAAGGATTCGGACGCGGCGCCGAACACGGCCACTTCGTCGGCCTTCGCTGCCAGTGCCCCTTCAAACCCTTTCAGGTTCGGGGTGAGGGCGGAGTAGCAAACGCCAGCCTTGCGGTTGATGCCGGCCATAACTTCGGCGGCGTCGCCCATTTGTGGCACCCATTTCGGGGACACGAAGCTGGCGGCCTCGATGTGGCTCAGGCCGCTGTCTGCCAGGCGATCGATCAGCCCGGTTTTGATGGCGGTGGCGATCACCGGGCCGGGCTCGTTCTGGAGTCCGTCCCGGGGGCTCATCTCAACCAGGCGAACCTGTTTGGGAAAGGCCATCAGCCTGCCTCCTCTTGTTTCGCTTCAGGGTCGTTCACCTCAATGGCAATTAGCTCAGCACCTTCGGAAACCTGGTCGCCCTCGGCGAAGAAGATCTCGGTGACCACGCCGTCGGCCGGGGCCTTGATGGCGTGTTCCATCTTCATGGCTTCCATGATTACCAGGCTCTGGCCAGCGGTGACCTTGTCGCCGACCTTGGCCTGCACGGCGACGATGGCGCCGTTCATGGGCGCGGCCAGGCTGCCGTCGCCGGCCATTTCCTCGAAGCCGTAGCTTTCCTTGTACACGTTGCAGTTGAAGGTATCGCCTTCGTAGAACAGCACCAGTTGGTCGTTGTGCAGGTTGCCGTGGATGCTGATGCGGTGGCCGTTGATGACCGCCTGCAGATAATCGTCGTCCAGGCGGGCGGTGAGGTTGTAGACGCTGTCGCCCACATACACCTGATAACGGTCATCGCGCTCCAGTACCTTGAGGTCGTGAATCTCTTCACCAACCTGCAGTTGCAGTGGCTGGGCGTATTCGGAGTTCATGCGCCAGCTGTTCTGGCGGCCGAACGGTGACCAGGGGTCGGTGCTTACGACTTCCCGGGATTTGCGCTGCTCCAGTACAAAACCGGCGGCCAGTACCAGGGCCTTGTGGGTATCCAGCTTGGATTTCGGGAACAGCAACTCCCGGTGATCCTCGATGAAACCGGTAGTCAGGTCTGCCTCCCGGAACGGCTGGGCGTCGGCCAGGGCGTGCAGGAACCGGATGTTGGTCTTCACGCCGGCAATGCGGTAATGCTCAAGGGCCTGGACCATGCGGTTGATGGCCTGGTCGCGGGTTTCGTCCCACACGATCAGCTTGGCGATCATGGGGTCGTAGTGGATGCTGATGTCGTCGCCTTCGGTCACACCGGTGTCGACCCGCACGTGGGCGCTTTCATCCGGAGTGCTCAGGTAGCGCAGGTTGCCGGTGGCCGGCAGGAAGTCCTGGTCCGGGTCCTCGGCGTAGATCCGCGCTTCCAGGGCGTGGCCCCGGGTTTTCACCTGGGACTGTTCCAGTGGCAGGGCATCACCCCAGGCCACTTTCAGCTGCCACTCCACCAGATCCTGGCCGGTAACCATCTCGGTCACCGGGTGCTCGACCTGCAGTCGGGTGTTCATCTCCATGAAGAAGAAGGAACCATCCACGTCGTACAGGAATTCAACGGTGCCGGCACCCACATAGTTGATGGCCTGGGCGGCGCGCACGGCGGCCTCACCCATGGCCTTGCGGGTGTCTTCGCTCAGGCCGGGGGCCGGGGCTTCTTCCAGGACTTTCTGGTGGCGGCGCTGCACGGAGCAGTCACGCTCGGCCAGGTACACGCCCTTGCCATCCTTGTCGCAGAACACCTGAATCTCCACGTGCCGTGGCTGGGTCAGGTAGCGTTCGATCAGCATGTCCGGGTTGCCGAAGGCGTTCTGGGCTTCGCGCTTGGCGGCCGCCAGGGCATCGTCGAACTCGCCCATGTTATTCACCACGCGCATGCCTTTGCCACCGCCGCCGGCAACAGCCTTGAGCAGCAAGGGGAAGCCGCATTTCTCGGCTTCGGCCCGCAGGGTTTCAACAGACTGGTCGTCGCCGTGGTAACCGGGCACCAGCGGCACGCCAGCCTTTTCCATGATGGCCTTGGCCGCGGACTTGGAGCCCATGGCAGCGATGGCCGAGGAGGGCGGGCCGATGAAGACAATGTTGTTGGCTTCACAGGATTCGGCAAACCCGGTGTTTTCCGAAAGGAAACCGTAACCCGGGTGGATGGCCTGGGCACCGCTCTTTTTGGCAATCTCGATGATCTTTTCGGCCCGCAGGTAGCTCTCGGAGCTGGGTGCGGGGCCGATGTGGAAGGCTTCGTCGGCCATGGCCACGTGCCGTGCATTGGCGTCGGCCTCTGAATAGACGGCGACAACGCGAATGCCCATGCGGTGGGCGGTTTGTATGATCCGGCAGGCGATTTCGCCCCGGTTGGCGATCAGTATCTTGCTGAACATTGTTATTCTTCCTCCGGAACCCAGTTGGCCTTGCGCTTGTTCAGGAAGGCGCTGAGCCCTTCCTGTCCTTCTTCACCCACCCGGATATCCGCTATGCGGTGTGCCGTGTCGTCAATCACGTCGTCGTTGATGGGCTTGTGGCTGACGGCGAATACCAGGTCCTTGGCGGCTTTCATGGCCTCGGGCCCGTTCATGGCCAGTTGCTGGAGCATTTCGTTGCAGCGGGCTTCCATGGCGTCGACATCGTCACAGACGATGTGTACAAGGCCGTATTCCTGAGCCTGCTTTGCGGTGAACACTTCGGCAGAGATGAAGTACCGCCGGGCCTGGCGCTCGCCAATAGCGCGCACCACGTAGGGGCTGATCACCGCCGGAATCAGGCCGAGCTTCACTTCGCTGAGGCAGAAGCTGGATTTTTCGGTGGCAATGACGATGTCGCAGCAGGCGGCAAGGCCCACCGCGCCGCCGAAGGCAGCGCCCTGTACCAGTCCGATCACCGGCTTGGCCAGATGGTTGAGTACGTTCATCAGCCGCGCCAGTTCCCGGGAATCGTCCAGGTTTTCCTGGCGGCTGTTCTCGGCCATACGGCGCATCCAGCCAAGGTCGGCCCCTGCGGAGAAGTGCTTGCCTTCGGAGCGCAGGATAACGACCTTCACGCTGTTGTCGGCATTCACTTCGGTGAGGGTGCTGATCAGCTGCTGGATGATCACGTCGTCGAAGGCGTTGCGCTTGTCGGGGCGGTTGAGAACCACCTCGGCAATGCCTTCGGACCGGTGTCTGAGCAGAACTGCGGATTCGTTGTCTGTCATGTCAGTCTCCCCGATTACATCCGGAACACGCCGAAGCGCGTTGGCTTGGCGGGTCGGTTAAGGGTGGCAGACAGGCTCAGGGCAACCACTTCACGGGTCTGGGCCGGGTCGATGACGCCGTCGTCCCAGAGACGCGCACTGGCGTAGTAGGGGTGGCCCTGGTGTTCGTAGGTGTCGATGATCGGCTGCTTGAATTCAGCCTCTTCCTCGGCGCTCCATTCCTGGCCCTTGCGTTCCATACCTTCGCGGCGAACGGTGGCCATAACGCCGGCGGCCTGCTCGCCGCCCATGACGGAGATACGGGCGTTTGGCCACATCCACAGGAAATCGGGGCTGTAGGCCCGGCCGCACATGCCGTAGTTGCCCGCCCCGAAAGACCCACCGATCAGTACGGTGATCTTCGGTACGTTGGCACAGGCCACGGCCATAACCATCTTGGCGCCGTGCTTGGCGATGCCTTCGGATTCGTATTTCTGGCCGACCATGAAGCCGGTGATGTTCTGCAGGAACAGCAGCGGAATGTTGCGCTGGCAGCAAAGCTCAACGAAGTGGGCGCCTTTCTGGGCGGCTTCGCTGAACAGGATGCCGTTGTTGGCGATGATGCCCACCGGGTAGCCGTGAATGTGGGCAAAGCCGGTCACCAGGGTCTGGCCGTAGTAGCGTTTGAATTCGTCAAACTCGGAACCGTCGACGGTGCGGGCGATGACGTCACGCACGTCGAACTGCTTGCGCAGGTCGGTGCCGACGATGCCGTAGATTTCTTCGGCGTCGTACAGCGGTGCCTTGGGCTTGCGGATTTCCACATCCGTCGGCTTGCGACGGTTCAGGTTGGAGACGCTGCGCCGGGCGATTTCCAGGGCGTGGGCGTCGTTCTCGGCGTAGTGGTCGGCAACACCGGAGATTTTACAGTGTACGTCGGCGCCACCGAGGTCTTCTGCGGTCACTACTTCACCGGTGGCGGCTTTTACCAGCGGCGGGCCAGCCAGGAAGATGGTGCCCTGGTTGCGGACGATGATGGATTCGTCCGCCATGGCGGGCACGTAGGCGCCACCGGCGGTGCACAGGCCCATAACGACGGCGATCTGGGGAATGTCGTCGGCGGACATGCGGGCCTGGTTATAGAAGATGCGGCCGAAGTGGTCGCGATCCGGGAAGACTTCGTCCTGGCGGGGCAGGTTGGCGCCGCCGGAGTCGACCAGGTAGATGCACGGCAGGCGGTTCTGCAGAGCGATTTCCTGGGCGCGCAGGTGTTTTTTCACGGTCAGCGGGTAGTAGCTGCCGCCTTTTACAGTGGCGTCGTTGGCGATGATCATGCATTCGGTGCCGGAGACGCGGCCCACGCCGGCGATGACGCCTGCAGCGGGGACTTCTTCATCGTAAACGTTGTAGGCGGCGAACTGGCCGATTTCCAGGAACGGGGAGCCGTCGTCCAGGAGGCGGTTGATGCGCTCTCTGGGGAGCAGCTTGCCACGGGCGATGTGGCGCTCCTGGTAGGAGGGGCCGCCGCCTTGCTGGATGGTTGAAACTTTGTCGCGCAGGTCGGCTACGGCCTGGGCCATGGATTCCTGGTTGGCCTGGAACTCTTCGGACCGCGGATTGATTTTGCTTTGGAGTATGGTCATTTTCCCTGCCTTCTTATTCGGGGGCATCCGGGCGTGACGGGTGTTCCTCCCGGGAAACGCTACGAGCACATCCATGTGCGCTTGACTGCGGCCATCCATGGCCGCAGACATTCCCGGGAGGAACACCCGCCACGCCCTCGGCGTACCGAGGGAGTTATCTTCCGTAAATCGATGTGATCAGCGGCTGTTTACTTGTTCAGGTACAGCTCACGGCCGATCAGCATCCGACGAATCTCGGATGTTCCGGCACCGATCTCATACAGCTTGGCGTCCCGCAGCAGGCGGCCTGTCGGGTATTCGTTGATGTAACCGTTACCGCCGAGCAGCTGGATGGCGTCCAGGGCGATTTTTGTGGCCATTTCGGCGGAGTAGAGGATCGCGCCGGCGGCGTCTTTACGGGTGGTTTCCGCGCCGCGGTCGGCGGACATGGCAACCATGTAGACGTAGGACTTGGCGGTGTTCATCCAGGTGTACATGTCGGCGACTTTGCCCTGGACCAGTTCGAATTCACCGATGGCCTGGCCGAACTGCTTGCGCTCGCGGATGTAAGGTACGACCACGTCCATTGCGGCTTGCATGATGCCCAACGGGCCGCCGGAGAGAACCAGGCGCTCGTAGTCGAGGCCGCTCATGAGGACTTTGGCGCCGTTGCCAACACCACCCAGGACGTTTTCCTTGGGTACTTTGCAGTCTTCGAACACCAGCTCACAGGTGTTGGAGCCGCGCATGCCGAGTTTGTCGAGTTTCTGGTGGCGGCTAAAGCCTGGGGCGTCGCGTTCTACGATGAAGGCGGTTACACCCTTGGAGCCGGCCTGGGTGTCGGTTTTGGCGTAGATAACGTAGGTGTTCGCATCCGGGCCGTTGGTGATCCACATTTTGTTGCCGTTGAGGACGTAGTGGTCACCGGCGTCTTTGGCGCTGAGTTTCATGGAGATGACGTCGGAGCCGGCGTTGGGCTCGGACATGGCCAGGGCGCCAACGTGCTCGCCGCTGACGAGTTTCGGTAGGTATTTCTGTTTCTGCTCTTCGGTGCCGTTGCGGTGAATCTGGTTCACACACAGGTTGGAGTGGGCACCGTAGGAGAGGCCAACGGAGGCGGAAGCACGGCTGATTTCTTCCATGGCGATGACGTGCGCCAGGTAGCCCATATCGGAGCCGCCGTATTCTTCGCTCACGGTGATACCCAGCAGGCCCATGTCGCCCATTTTCCGCCACAGATCCATGGGGAACTCGTTGTTGCGGTCAATTTCCTCGGCGCGCGGTGCGATTTCGGAAGCAGCAAAGCCGTTGATCTGCTCGCGGAGCATATCGAGGGTTTCGCCGAGGCCGAAGTTGAGCTCTGAGTACTGTGATTTCATCGTTGGCTACCTTTGATTTCTGTCATTCATTAGTTTTCAGCGGTCTGCCTGGCTTCTTCTTTTACCGGGGCCTGCTGTTTCTTTTTCTTCTGCAGCTCGGCCAGGGCTTCTCGGCACCGGGCTTCGGCTGTATCCATTTCCATCTCGGCCTGGGCAATGTCGTTTTTCTGCTGTTCCAGCTGAGCCCGTTTGTTCTCCAGGATGGTCAGCATCTTCAACAGCTGTTTTTCATTGCCACTGAGGGTTTCGTCCCACAGGTCGAACAGTTCTTTGGTTTCCGCCAGGGAGAATCCCATTCGCTTGCCGCGGAGAATAAGCTTCAGACGCACTCGATCCTTTGAACTGAAGATCCGTGTCTGCCCGCGCCGTGTGGGCCTGAGCAGCTCCTGGTCTTCGTAGAAACGAATGCTCCGGGTTGTCACGTCGAACTCTTTTGCGAGCTCACTGATGCTGTATGTCTTTTTAATGTCCATTGGGATTTCCTTTTTAGACTTAGGTTAGATAAAGTTTACGTAAACGTAAAGTAGTTTTAGGGTCCGATTTTTAACAAACAGAATCCTGAAAAGGGGAGTGAACGATGGAATTCAAAAATGTGGCAGCCATTGTAACAGGCGGTGCTTCCGGACTGGGCGAGGGTGCGGCTCGCGCACTGGCCGCCGCCGGCTGCAAGGTCGCGGTTCTTGACCTTCAGCAGGAACAGGGTGAAAAGGTGGCCGCGGATATCGGCGGCATTTTCCTGAAATGCGATGTCAGTTCCCCGGACAGCGCCGAAGCGGCCATTAATGCCGCCCGGGAAGCCCATGGCCCCTGTGGTATTGCCGTGAACTGTGCCGGTATTGCCACAGCCTCGAAGATTCTGGGCCGCGAGGGCGTGATGCCCCTGGAGAACTTCAGCAAGGTTATCCAGGTCAACCTGATTGGTACCTTTAACATCCTGCGCCTGGCGGCAGCGGACATGGCCCAGCGCGAACCCAACGCTGACGGTGAACGGGGTGTGATCATCAATACCGCTTCGGTGGCCGCCTACGAGGGCCAGATTGGCCAGGCGGCCTACAGCGCCTCCAAGGGCGGTGTGGTATCGCTAACCCTTCAGTCGGCCCGTGAGCTGGCTCGCGAAGGCATCCGTGTAAATACGATTGCACCGGGCCTGTTCATGACGCCCATGATGGCGGGTATGCCCGAGGAAGTTCAGGAAAGCCTGGCAGCCACGCTGCCGTTCCCGAAGCGCCTCGGCAAGCCGGAGGAATTCGGCATGATGGTGGATCAGATGGTGCGCAACCCGATTCTCAACGGCGAAGTGATTCGTCTGGACTGCGCGCTTCGCATGGCGCCCAAGTAAAGCATTCAGTTGCAGGAGACATACATGACCGTGTCTGTTGATAAAGAAGAACTGGGGATGTTCCGGGATTCCGTTATCAAGGTCCTCGAGAAAGAAGTGACGCCTCACTACGAAGCCTGGGAGAAGTCCGGGCTGGTGCCCCGCGAGCTCTGGAACACCCTGGGCGACGCAGGGATGCTGTGTGTGGATGTGCCCGAAGAGTGGGGCGGCATTGGTGCCCCCTTCCAGTTCTCCGTGGTGGTGGGTGAAGAACTCGCCCGTATGGGATTCGGCGCGCTGTCCACCAACGTGATGGTGCACTCGGACATCGTGGCTCCCTACCTGAGCCACATGGGTAATGAAGAGCAACGGCAGCAGTGGCTGCCCAAGCTGGTTTCCGGCGAAGCCGTTGGCGCCATCGCCATGACCGAGCCCGGCGCCGGTAGTGACCTGCAGGCGATTCGCACCAGCGCGGTGAAAGATGGCGATGAGTACATCCTGAACGGTTCCAAAACCTTCATCACCAACGGTCAGCACGCCGACATGGTCATCGTCGCCGCCAAAACCGACCCGAAAGCCGGCGCCCGCGGCATCAGCCTTTTCCTGGTGGACACCTCGTTGCCCGGCTACAGCAAAGGCCGCAACCTGGACAAGATCGGCCAGCATTCCGGGGATACCTCCGAGCTGTTCTTCTCCGACATGCGCATCCCGGCTTCCGCACTCCTCGGTGAAGAGGGGCAGGGTTTTGTTTACCTGATGAAGGAACTGCCCCGGGAACGCCTGGTAATCGGCGCCCTCGGCGTAGCTGCCGCCCGCGGCTCCCTGGACCTGACCATCGCCTACGCCCAGGAACGGGAACTGTTTGGCCAGAAGCTGGCCCAACTGCAGAACACCCGTTTTGAAATCGCGCGCATGGAAACCGACTACCGGGTGAACAAGGCATTCGTGGACCAGTGCATTGACCAGTACGACCTGGGTGAACTGGATGCACCGACCGCCTCCATGGCCAAGTACAGCGCCACTGAAATGCAGTGCCGGGTGGCCGATGGCTGCCTGCAGCTGTTTGGCGGTTATGGATACACCACCGAGTACCCGATATCCCGGGCCTTTATCGACGCGCGGGTGCAGCGCATTTACGGCGGCACCTCGGAAGTCATGAAAGAAATTATTGCCCGCTCTGTGCTGGGCAAAGCCTGATTAAGTGAGGAAAACCATGAGCAACAACGACGTAGTACTAGCAGGCTCAGCAAGAACCCCCATGGGCGGCATGATGGGCTCTCTCAGCTCCGTGCGCTCTCCAGACCTGGGCGCCATCTCCATCAAGGCCGCTATTAAACGCTCCGGCCTTCAGCCGGCGGATGTGCAGGAAGTAATCATGGGCTGCGTACTGCCGGCGGGCCTGGGCCAGGCCCCGGCGCGCCAGGCCTCCCGTGCTTCCGGCATTCCCGACAGCTCCGGCTGCACCACCATCAACAAGATGTGCGGCTCCGGCATGCAGGCCGTGATCATGGCCCACGACCAGATCAAGGCAGGCACCAACAACATCATGATCGCCGGCGGCATGGAAAACATGAGCCAGGCGCCGTACCTGCTGCCCAAGGCCCGCGCCGGCATGCGCATGGGTCACGGACAGGTAATGGACAGCATGTTCCTGGACGGTCTGGAAGACGCCTACGAAGGCGGCCTGATGGGCGTCTTCGCCCAGCGTACCGCTGACAAATACGACATCAGCCGCCAGGCCATGGACGAATTCGCCATCGGGTCCCTGCAGAAATCCCTGGCCGCCATCGAAAACGGCTGGTTCCGTGACGAGATTGTTCCGGTTACTGTTTCCGGCCGTGGCGGCGACACTGAAGTCGACACCGACGAGCAGCCGGGCAACGCAAAACCGGAGAAAATCCCGCACCTGAAGCCGGCTTTCGCCAAAGACGGTTCTGTGACTGCGGCCAACTCCAGCTCCATCAGCGACGGCGCCTCTGCCCTGGTGCTGGCCTCCGCCGCCGAAGCCGACGCCCGTGGCCTGACACCCCAGGCCCGCATCGTGGCCCACGCCACCCACGCACGCCTGCCGGCGGAGTTCACCCTGGCCCCCATCGGTGCCATCGAGAAGGTGCTGAAGAAAGCCGGCTGGAGCGTGGACGACGTGGATCTCTTCGAGATCAACGAAGCCTTCGCGGTGGTTACTCTGGCGGCCATCAATGAGCTCAAGCTTCCGGCGGAGAAGGTCAACGTCCACGGTGGTGCCTGTGCCCTGGGGCATCCGATCGGCTCTTCCGGTTCGCGGATCATCGTTACCCTGATCAATGCCCTGAAGCAGCGTGGCCTGAAGCGTGGTGTGGCTTCGCTGTGTATTGGTGGTGGCGAGGGGACTGCGGTTGCTATTGAATTGATCTGATAGCTTCTCTACGTAGCCTGCCTGTTTGGGGGCGGGCTGCGGGGTGGCCGGTGAATTTTTCTTGGAAAAAGAACTCGCTTCGCTCAGACACCTTTTTCCGGCGAAAAATCCACCGGCCACCCCGCGCCGAGATACCCATGAGGTATCGCGAAATACAAATTCGCTTTTCTCTCTTCAGAGAACCCAATCCCTTAGTCCGAAGGACGGTGGTGGGGGTACCTTTTCTGGCGGGAAAAAATGTCTGAGCGAAGCGAGTTGTTTTTCCCAGAAGAAAAGGTACCCCCACTGCCGGCCATCCCCCAAGTCAGAAGTGTCACCATCCCAGAAAGCCTGACTTGATATCAGTCATGCGACCAACTCGATGATTTGCTAGCCTTCAATGCATTGAAATTCCCCGGCATTGGAGAAAGAACCCCCGTGCGAAAGCGCCACGAGTTTATTGAGGAATCCCGCAAGCAGTGGAGTTCCGAGCCTGCATTTGTTGCTTCGATGGCCGCAGCGGCTGTGGGGCTCGGGAACCTGTGGCGGTTTCCGTACATGGTGGGGGAGAACGGTGGTGGCGCTTTTGTGGTGGCTTATCTGCTGGCGCTGATTGTGGTGGTTTTGCCCATCATGATTCTGGAAGTGTCGGCCGGGCGTCTTTCCAAGGGCAGTACGGTTCAGACCTACCGGCAGGTGAACCGCTTCGGGGTGGTTTACGGGTGGTTTGTGGTGCTCATCACCATGGCCATTACCAGCTATTACCTGGTGATTACCGGCTGGACCCTGGGTTATGCGGTGGATGCCGCAACAGACAACCTCCGGGTATTCGGGGATTTTACCGCCGGGTATGACTCGCTCTGGTATTTCTTCGCCGTGACTGTGCTGGGGGCGATCATTCTCGCCAAGGATGTGACGGCCATCGAGCTGATGTCGAAGATTCTGATGCCGGTGTTGATCGTTGTGATGATCGGGCTGGTGATTCTGGCCAGTCGCACATCCGGCTGGGAGCAGACCAAGGATTTCTTTTTCCAGGTGGACTGGAGTCGCCTCACGGACGGCAAGCTTTGGGCGTTTGCCTTCGGCCAGGCGTTCTATTCTCTGGCGATTGGCCAGGGCTACCTGGTGACCTACGGCAGCTTTATTCCCCGGCAGACCCACGTGCCCCGGGCCTGTTTGATTGTTGCAGGTACCGAGACCAGTGTGGCGCTGCTGGCGGGCTGGATGATCTTTCCGTTTGTGTTCAGCCTGGGTATGGAGCCGACGGAGGGCAGTCAGCTGGCGTTTGTAACCATGCCGCGGGTGTTTGAGGATATGGCTGGCGGCTATTGGGTGGGTACGCTGTTTTTCAGCCTGTTTTTCATGGCGGCGTTCAGTTCCAGCCTGGCTGGACTGAAGGTGATGATTGCGGCGGTAGCGGAGGAGTTCCGGCTGAGCAATGGCAAGGCCGTCAGTCTTGTTACCCTGGTGATGCTGGTGCTGGGCACGGCATCGGCACTGAGTTTCACGCCGCTGGAGTGGAACATTGCCGGGGAGCCGGTGCTGGATGTGATCGACCGGGTGGCCGGCGGTAATGTGATCATCTTCTCCGGGGTGTTGGGGGCCGCCATGTTCTGCTGGTTTATTCCGCCCGAGAAGATACGGACGGTGCTGGGCACCCAGAGCCGCTGGTGGGAGTGGCGTATGTACCTGGTTGGTCGCTACCTGCCGTTGGTGATGCTGATCTGGATTGTGGTGACCTATGCCCTGAACCAGGTGGGCATTACTCCGGCCTGACCTGGAACTCCCTGGCGTCGATCTTCAGCTTCTTCAGGCGGGAGGTCAGGGTGGTCGGTTTGATGCCCAGCATGGCCGCCGCGCCGTCATCGCCGAAGACCCGGCCACTGCTCATGGTGAGGGCCCGGGCCAGGTTCTGTTTCTCCAGTTCCCGCAACTCCTGCTCCGTCATCAATTCGCCGCTGTAGTGTCTCGCAGGCGGAGCTTCTGCCGTGTTGGTCCGGGCTGCGGATTCCGGCCCCGGCAGGTCCAGATCCAGCCGGCCGTCTGACGTGATTACCTGTCGCTCGATCACGTTCTCCAGCTCCCGCACGTTGCCGGGCCAGTGATAGGCTTTCAGGGTTTCGACGTCGCGTTCTTTCAGGGCCAGCAGGGGCCGGTTGAACTTCTGGCAGGCCCGGTTCAGAAATTCCTGGGCGAGTATGGGGATGTCTTCCAACCGCCGGCGCAAGGGCACGGATTCGATGGGGAAGACGTTCAGGCGGAAGTAGAGGTCCTCCCGGAAGGTTTTTTCCTGAACTTCCGCTTTCAGGTCGCGGTTGGTGGCCGCGATTACCCGAACATCCACCGCCCTGGTGTTGTTCTCGCCCACACGCTCGAATTGTTGGTCCTGCAGCACCCGGAGTAGTTTGCCCTGAAGTTCTAGTGGGATTTCGCCCACTTCGTCCAGGAACAGGGTGCCGCCGTCGGCCAGTTCAAACCGGCCCACGCGGTCGCTGACGGCGCCGGTGAAGGCACCCTTGATGTGGCCGAAGAACTCGCTCTCGAACAGATCCTTGGGGATGGCCGCACAGTTCACCCGAATCAGGGGCCGGTCCCGTCGGCTGCTGGACTGGTGGATGGCACGGGCAATCAGCTCCTTGCCTGTGCCGGATTCACCGGTGATCAGCACGTTGGCATCCGTGGGCGCCACCATACCGATCCGGCGCACGATGGCTTTGATGGCCTCGCTCTGGCCGAAAATTTCGTGGAAGTGGTACTCGGCGCTGAGTTCTTCCTGCAGATAGGCGTTTTCCATCTCCAACCGGTGTTTGAGGGTCTCCACTTCCTCCAGCGCTTTCTGCAGCTCTTTCTGGGCTTCCTGGCGGGCGGAGATATCCCGGAACACTACCACCGCACCCACCGGATGCCCGTTGTCCAGGATCGGTGTGCTGGTGTATTCCACAGGGAAGCCGCTGCCGTCCTTGCGCCAGAACCAATCTTCGCCCACGCGCTTTACGCTGGCATCGCGGAAGGCGGCGTATATCGGGCAGTCCTTCAGGGGGTACAGGCTGCCATCGGCATGGGAGTGGTGCACCACGCGGTGCAGAACCCGACCCATAAGCTCGTCAATTCGCCATCCCAGCATGCGCTCGGCGGCGGGGTTTGCGAAGGTGCCGCGCCCCTCGGCATCCACCCCGTAGATGCCTTCCCCGACAGCATGCAGGATCAGCTGGTTTTCCCGCTCCATGTCCTTGAACAGCTCTTCCACCCGCCGCCATTCAAGCAGGCCGCCACGATGGTAGTGGTTGGCATCGTGGCGTTCCCGAAGGGTGCGAAGCTGGCGCCGGTCGCGGAGCAACAACAGCACATTCTGGGATTCCGCTTCGCCGACCCGGGAAGAGGAGATTTCCAGTTCCACGGTATGACCGTCCCGGTGCTGCAGGAAGAAATCCCGGCTCCAGCCATGGCTGCGAAACAGAGTTTCCTCGGTGAAAGCAATCAGTTGCGGCCGCTGGTCCGTGAACAGATGGGTGCAGGGTGTTCCGACGAGGGATTGCCGGTCGGTGCCGATCATCCGGCCCATGGCACTGTTGGCCGAAAGAATCAGATCCCGGCCTGCGTCTACCAGCAGGGCCGCTTCTGGCAGGTGGTCAATCCAGTTGCCGGTGATTTCAGGGTGAATGATGGCTTCGCTGTTCATGGCGATTTCCTGAGTCAGTCCCCGAAGGAAGAAACAAACCCTGTGCCAACTACGAAAAATCGCAGTCTTGGCTACGAAAAATCGTGAATTACGAAATGTCGTAGCCCTCCTGTTTTCAGATTCCTCATGCCTAATGCTTTAAAAACAATGGGTTAAAAAATTAATCGGACTTGGCACAAACCCTGCGATACCTCTCCCAGAACGCGGATCCGACCCGACCATTTTCAGCCTCGGGCCCGAGCCGCACCTTTATTGCACCGTGAGAGTGCAGAAATAACCCGTTATTTAGGTCCCAAACCCAGGAGAGTGCGCCATGACCACGAAAAGCCTTGGAAACCCGTTTGACGGTGACAAGTCCCTGATTCACGCCAAGACCTGCGGCTGCCCGGAGTGCAAACCCGGCGACAGCGCCCCGTCCATTTCCCTCGATCTCAAACCCTCTGCCGGTCAGCAGGCCGTAGCCGATGAGCATATGGATTCTGAAGCGATGATGGATCGCGCCATCGAAGGCGCGTTAGTGCGCTCGGTGTTTGGTCACAACGAACACAGCCGGCGCGCATTCATGAAAATGATGGGCGCTGGAACCGCAGCGGCCGTTCTGGGCAGCGTGTTCCCGATGGAGAAAGCGAAGGCCGCGGTAAAGGAATCCCTGGGCAAGCTTGAGAAGACCAAGCTGAACGTTGGCTTTGTACCGATCACCTGTGCCACGCCGATCATCATGGCTCACCCCATGGGGTTCTATGAGCGTTATGGCCTGGATGTGACTGTCACCAAAACCGCCGGTTGGGCGGTGGCCCGGGACAAATCCCTGGCGGGCGAGTACGACGCATCCCACATGCTCACCCCCATGCCCCTGGCCATGACCATGGGCGCCGGCTCCACACCGGAACCGTTCATCATGCCGGCGGTAGAGAACATCAACGGCCAGGCGATCGTGCTGCACGTCGACCACAAGGACAAGCGCGATCCTAAACAGTGGAAAGGCTTCAAGTTTGGTGTGCCGTTCGAGTACTCCATGCACAACTTCCTGTTGCGCTACTACCTGGCCGAGAACGGTATCGACCCGGACAAGGACGTGCAGATCCGAGTGGTCCCGCCACCCGAGATGGTTGCCAACCTCCGAGCCGGTAACCTGGATGGCTACCTGTCACCGGATCCGTTCAACCAGCGTGCTGTTTGGGAGAAGGTGGGCTTCATCCACATGCTGACCAAGGACATCTGGGAAGGCCACCCGTGCTGCGCCTTTGCCTGCAGCAAGCAGTTCGCGACCCAGAACCCGAACACCTACGGCGCCCTGTTGCGCGCCATCATCGACGCGACGCAGTACTCCAACAATCCGGATAACCGTAAGGAAATCTCCGAAGCTATCGCACCGAAGAACTACCTGAACCAGCCGGTACCGGTGATTCAGCAGGTGCTGACCGGCTACTACGCCGATGGCCTTGGAGAGGTAAAAGACGTGCCGGACCGCATCGACTTCGACCCGTTCCCGTGGCACTCCATGGGCGTGTGGATCCTCACCCAGATGAAGCGCTGGGGTTATATCGAGGGTGATGTGGACTACAAAGGCATTGCCGAGCAGGTCTACCTGGCGAGCGAGACCGGCAAGATCATGGAAGAACTGGGTTACACCGCTCCGGACAAGACTTACAAGACCCATACCATCATGGGCAAGACGTTCGATTCTGATCGTGCCGAAGAATACGCACGCAGCTTCGACATCGGGAGGGTGTAACCATGGCTTCCCTGAACGTCCGGGCAGCACTGCTGTCGGTGTCGTTCCTGATTCTGGCCCTGGGGCTCTGGGAAATGGCAACCCAGCCCCCGGAGGCCCAGACAGGACTGACCGAATACGAAATGCTGATGGGTGGGGTAGAGCAGGAATCCCGGGTGCCGCCACCCTCGGCGGTGATCAAGCTGGCCTGGGCGGAGTTGTCCGATCCGTTCTATGACGCCGGCGCCAACGACAAGGGTATCGGCATCCAGCTGGCCTATTCGGTGTATCGGGTATTGACCGGCTACCTGGCGGCCATGGCCATTGCGCTGCCCGTCGGCTTCCTGATCGGCATGTCGCCGCTGATGTACAAGGCCCTGAACCCGTACATCCAGGTGTTGCGGCCGATCTCGCCGCTGGCCTGGATGCCTCTGGCCCTGTTCATCATCCAGGACTCTGATGCGTCGGCGATCTTCGTGATCTTCATCTGCTCGATCTGGCCCATGTTGCTGAACACCGCCTTTGGCGTGGCAAACGTGAGGCAGGATTGGGTAAACGTGGCCCGCACCCACGAACTCGGCCCACTGCGCACCGCCATTACGGTGATCCTGCCGGCCGCCGCACCCACCATCCTGACCGGTATGCGCATTTCCATCGGCATTGCCTGGCTGGTCATCGTGGCCGCAGAGATGCTCGTGGGCGGCACCGGCATTGGCTACTACGTGTGGAACGAGTGGAACAACCTGGATCTGGCCAGCGTGATCTTCTCCATCCTGATGATCGGGGTAGTGGGCATGCTGCTCGACCTGGCCCTGGGCAAGGCCCAGAAACTGGTGGAATACAAAGAATGAGCGGTCCGGCACCGGTTTCCGGTGCCGGCCTCAACCCTCCGAATGGAGACCTGTTATGAGTAAATCATTCCTGGAAGTAGATGGCCTGTCCAAAGTCTATCCGGACGGCCAGGGCGGCGAGCTGACCGTCTTCGAGGATATCCGCTTTGCCCTGGAGAAAGGTGAGTTTGTCTGCATCATCGGCCACTCCGGTTGCGGCAAATCCACCATCCTGAACGTGTTGGCAGGCCTGGACGAAGCCAGCGCCGGCAACGTGGTGATGAATGGCAAGGAAATCAAAGGTCCCGGCCTTGAGCGGGGCGTGGTGTTCCAGAACTACAGCCTGCTGCCCTGGAAAACCACCCTGAATAACATCGTCTTCGCCGTGCGCGCCCGCTGGCCGGAGTGGTCCAAGGAAAAGGTGAAAGAGCACAGCGAACGCTACCTGAAGATGGTGGGCCTGGACCACGCCCTGAACCGCAAGCCGTCCCAGCTGTCCGGCGGTATGCGCCAGCGGGTAAGTATCGCCCGTGCCTTCGCCACCCAGCCGGAACTCCTGCTGCTGGATGAACCGTTCGGTGCTCTGGATGCGCTCACCCGGGGCGTGATTCAGGACGAACTGGTGAAAATCTGGGAAGAAACCCGCCAGACCGTGTTCATGATCACCCACGATGTCGACGAAGCGATCCTGTTGTCCGACCGCATTTTCCTGATGTCCAACGGCCCCAATGCCCGCATCGCCGAAAGTGTGAAAGTGGACATTCCGCACCCGCGGGCCCGGGCCACCATCTTCCAGAACCCGGCCTATCACAAGACCCGGGACTACCTGGTGGACTTCCTGGTCAACCGCAGCGGCTCGGCCCTGCCGGAAAAAGACGGTACCCCGAAAATCGTGGAACCCGCCAAAGGCGTTGCCCAGTCAGGGCCGGCGTCTGACGAATCTGAAACCGAATCCGAAACTGCCGCCCGTGCGGTGAATGCCTGACGTCAAAACCGAAGAGAGGAAACAGCCATGATGAACAAAGAACTGATGACCGCAAAAATCCTGGAAGCCAAAGTTTCCAAGGGTATGACCTGGGAATCCATCGCCGAAACCATCGGCATGTCCCCGGTATTCACCACCTCAGCGGCCCTGGGGATGAACAGCCTCACAGAGGACAAGGCCTTTGCCCTGTGCGAAGTCCTCGACCTCGACAAGCCGATAGCCGAAGCCCTGCAGGTCTGCCCGAAAAAAGCCTGGGACGGTGCTGTTCCGCAGGATCCGCTAATTTACCGTTTGTACGAAGTGGTGGGTGTCTACGGCGATACCATGAAAGAGCTCATCCATGAGAAGTTTGGTGACGGCATCATGAGTGCCATTGATTTCACCATGGACATCGAGAAGGAAGAGAATCCGAAGGGCGACCGTGTGGTCGTGACTATGAACGGGAAGTTTCTGCCTTACAAAGCCTGGTAATCTCAGGGCTTTAACTTCGGAGTTTCCGGCCTTGTAGCCTGTTGGTTGAGGGGCGGGCCTGCGGGGTGGCAGGTGGAGTTTTTCTTGGAAAAAGCAACTCGCTTCGCTCAGACATCTTTTTCCGGCGAAAAATCCACCTACCACCCCGCGCCGACGTGCAACGCGGGTTCACAGGTTTAAAGATTTTTGTGCTTTTGTAGGTTGGATTAGCCGCAGGCGTAATCCAACGGGTTTTGTCGGATTACGCTTCGCTAATCCGACCTACAAACTCCCGGATTCGCATCCTTTTGGTCCTTTCCCTCCCAGAAATATCCTTTCTGCCCGTCGGTAGGGGGTGGGGGTATCTTTTCTGACAGGGAAAAGATGTCTGAGCGAAGCGAGTTGTTTTCCCCGAAGAAAAGATACCCCCACCCCCGTACCTGCCCGCCAAACCTCAGGCTGCAGAGCGACCTAACTCCCAAACCTCAGGCTACCGAAGACAATCTCCAAGGTTTAGGCCGAACGAGACCGAGCCACAGAGGTCGAACCAAGGGCAACCTCGGCAACCGTATGAAGCTTCTCCAGCTGCGACTGCAACATGGCTATCGGCCGTGTGCCCTCCAGAGTCAGCGCGATATCCAGATGCTCACCGGCGGTTTCCACCGCCATGGTGGCAATCCGGAACCCGCGGATGCGGACCACCTGGCACAAGCGCTCCAGGGCGGCGGCTTCGTGGGTCATGCGGCAGTTGATGGTGTAGCTTGGCGTTGATGGCTGGCTTTGCGGGTTCATGCAACTTGCTCCTTGCTGGCTTTGGCGGTGCGGGAAGTTTCGTCGATCATGTCTGTGTTGCTGGCGCCGGGTTTTACGATGGGCCAGACGTTCTCTTCACGGCTGATGGCAACGTGCAGCAGCATCGGGCCGTTATAGGCCAGGATGGTTTCGATGCCGCGGCGGATCTGGTCGGTGCGTTCGATGTGCAGGGCCGGGATGTCGAAGGCCCGGGCCATGGCAACGAAGTCGGGGTTGTCGTCCAGGTTTATCTGGCTTTCCCGGTTGTTGTAGAACAGCTCCTGCTGCTGGCGGACCATGCCCAGGCACTGGTTGTCCATGACGATCAGTTTTACGGGCAGGTTGTAACGGCGGATGGTGGCCAGTTCCTGAGCGTTCATCATGAAAGAGCCATCGCCGGTGACGTTGATGACGGTGCTGTTGCGATCCGCAAACTGGGCGCCGATGGCAGCTGGCAGGCCGAAGCCCATGGTGCCGAGGCCGCCGCTGGTCAGGTGATGGCGCGGGTGATCGAAGTCGTAGTGCTGGGCTACCCACATCTGGTGCTGACCAACGTCGCAGGCGATCACGGTGTCGTCCGGGGCAATCCGGGAGAGTTGGCGGATGAAGGCCGGGCCGGTGATCGGGGCCATCGGGTCATCGTTGTCGGCCGCATGGAAGCCACCGGTGGTGTACCAGGTGCGGCACTGTTTCTGCCAATCCTTGATGGCCAGCGGCTCGGCGTGCAACGCGTCCGCCAGAGATTTCAATATGTCGTTCAGGTCGCCGCGGATGGCCAGGTCGGCGTCGCGCAGTTTGTTGATTTCGGCTGCGTCGGCATCGATGTGAATCATCCTGGCGTTGGGCGCAAAGCCATCCAGTTTGCCGGTGGCGCGATCATCCAGGCGGGCGCCGATGACCAGCAGCAGGTCGCACTCGTCGACGGCCTTGTTGGCAGCCCGGGACCCGTGCATGCCCAGCATGCCGAGGTTGTAGGGATTGTGTTTCCCGGGGTTGCCGATGCCTTTCAGAGTTACAACCGCGGGCAGGGCGGAGGATTCGGCAAAGGCCCGGAAGCTGTCCTCGGCGTGGGCCAGGCTGATGCCACCGCCACTGTAGAGCAGGGGCTTGCGGGCTGCGCGCAGCATTGCCAGGGCGTCCGTCAGGTCGGTTGAAGCTGTTTCACGGGGTTCTGGCCGGGGGAAGGGCGCATCGGCCGCTTCGCTCAGCAACAGGTCTTTGGGAATATCAATCCAGACCGGCCCGGGGCGACCGCTCTGGGCCAGTTCGATCGCTTCTTCCATGATGGTCGGCAGGCTGTTGGCATCATCGATCAGGTAGCTGTGTTTTACGATGCCCAGGGTCATGCCCAGTACGTCGGTTTCCTGGAAGGCGTCGGTGCCGATCAGGCCAGACGGCACCTGGCCGGTGATGACCAGCATGGGAATGGAGTCCCGGTGGGCATTGGCCACGCCGGTGATCAGGTTAGTAGCGCCGGGGCCGGACGTTGCAATGCACACGCCCAGCTCGCCACTGGCCCGGGCGTAGCCGTCTGCCGCGAGGGCGCAGCCCTGTTCATGGCGGCACAGCACATGCTCCACGCCGACATCGTCCACCAGCGCGTCGTATAGCGGCATGATGCAGCCACCCGGATACCCGAAAACCGTGCTGATGTTGTGGCGGTGGAACGCTTCAAGAATGTGCTGTGCGCCGTTCATGGTCGTTTTTCCCTTTTCTTTTGCCGTAAAAAAAGAAACCCCCGGGACCTTTCGGTGCCGGGGGTTTCTGGTGTCTTGTCAGGTTTGTCGCTATCTCACCCGCTTGTCCACGCAGAAGCCCCCGGACGGTACCACGACCACCAGGACAAGCTTCACAAGGACAATCACTGCGTTGAGATTCATAAAATCGACAGTCTGCTCTGAATTCGTAAAAAGATTCTGTGTAGAATCTACCCCACGTTTTTATACGGATGCAACCGTTAATTGCCGGTTTCTCTGCCAACCTCCGATTCAGGAACAGTGAGCATTCAATGACGAAAGCAAAATGGGGTTCTCTTGGGCTGTCACTTTTGATCGTGATCGCGCTGGTGATCTGGATGGCGACTGGCGAGGTGAAGGTGGCCAGTGACGAGGCTCCGGAACGTCAGGACAGCGGCGATGGCCAGCCTACAACTGTGCAGGTGGAAACCCTGACGGCACGGCTGCATGAGCCGGGTCTGATGCTGCAGGGCCAGTTGGAGCCCTGGAGTTCGGTGATGCTGAGTGCCCAGGTGTCCGGTCGGGTGGAATCTCTGGCTGTGAGCCTGGGTGAGCAAGTCCGGCAGGGACAGAAGCTGCTTACGATATCCGATGAAGGTCGGAGTGCTGAGGTGTTGCGCTGGCAGTCCCGGGTTCGGAAACTGGAAGCGGACCTGGTGGCTGCGCGTCGGCTCCGCGCCAATAACCTCGCCTCGGAATCCCAGATTTTGAGCCTGGAAAGCGAGCTTGCTGCCGCTGAAGCGGAGCTGACCGGTGCCCGACAGGCCATCAGCCACCTTACTCCCGAGGCGCCTTTTGACGGCATTATCAACAGCAAATCGGTGGATACCGGCGATCTGGTGCAGGTGGGTTCCCCTCTGTTTCAGCTGGTGAGGGTGGATCGCCTGAAGGCTACCGCGCAGATTCCCCAGCAATCGGTGGGCGATGTGGCGCCCGGCCAGGCCGTTCGTGTGGATTTGCTGGATGGTAGCCGTCTTTCTGGCGTGGTGACCTTTGTGGCCAGCGCTGCATCGCCCGAAACCCGGAGTTTTGCGGTGGAGATTGCGGTGGAGAATCCGGATCGCATGCGGGTGGCCGGTGGCAGCGCCAGCCTCAGGGTGGCATTGCCGGAGGTAAAGGCGATGTTTATCTCACCCGCCTACCTGTCCCTCGGTGATGACGGTCGCCCGGGTGTGAAATACGTGAACGGTGAAAACCGCGTCGAGTTCGGGGAAGTGAAGCTGTTGAGTGTGTCAACTGAGGGCGCCTGGGTGACCGGCTTGCCGGATGAGATCCGCCTGATTACCCGGGGCGGTGGTTTCGTGAGCACCGGTGAGCAGGTCGTACCGGTCGACGCCGCTGAAGACAGGGGCTAGACCGCATGCGCGCACTGATCTTTGCCGCCATCGACCGCAGCCGGACTACCTTGCTTACCCTGCTGTTCCTGATTCTCGGGGGTATTGCCGCGTTTCAGACCATCCCCAAGGAAGCCAACCCCGACGTCACCATTCCGATGATCTATGTCTCCATGACCCTGGACGGAATCAGCCCGGAGGACGCCGAGCGTCTGCTGGTGCGGCCCATGGAGCAGGAGCTGCGTTCGCTTGAGGGTATCAAGGAAATGCGCGGTACGGCCTCAGAAGGGCATGCCTCGGTGATGCTGGAGTTCGATGCCGGGTTTGATCCAGACAAGGCGCTTCAGGACGTGCGGGAGAAAGTGGATACCGCCCGCACCAAGCTGCCCCAGGAAGCGGATGAACCCAGGGTGAACGAAATCAACGTGTCCCTGTTCCCGGTGCTGTCCGTGGGTCTGTCCGGGCCACTGTCGGAGCGGGAGCTGATCACCATCGCCCGCCGGTTCCAGGATGCCATCGAGTCCATTCCGGAAGTCCTTGAGGTGGAGATTGGCGGCGATCGGGAAGACCTGCTGGAAATCGTGGTGGATCCCCAGGTTCTGGAGAGCTACGGCGTTGATTTTGATCAGCTGGCTTCGCTGGTAACCCGCAACAATCAGCTGGTGGCTGCAGGCTCGCTGGATACCGGCAACGGCCGCATGGCCCTGAAAGTGCCCGGCGTGATCGAGACTATCGAAGATGTGATGTCCATGCCGATCAAGGTGGACGGCGACACAGTGGTCACCTTCGGCGATGTGGCCATGCTCCAGCGCACCTTCAAGGACCCCGCCGGGTTTGCCCGTATCAACGGCGAGCCGGCGCTGGTGCTGGAAGTGTCCAAGCGTTCGGGTGCCAACATCATCGAGACCATTGCCCAGGTTCGTGAGTTGATCGATCAGGCCAGACCGGAGCTGCCGGACTCTCTGGAAATCCGCTACATCATGGATCAGTCCGAGGAAGTGCGCGATATCCTCAGTGATCTGCTGAACAATGTGCTTACTGCCATCGTGCTCGTTCTGATTGTGGTGATCGCCGCCATGGGACCTCGTTCTGCGGTGATGGTAGGGCTGACCATTCCGGGCGCGTTTCTGACCGGGATCCTGGTGATCTGGAGCATGGGGCTCACGCTCAATATCGTGGTGCTGTTCAGCCTGATCCTGGTGGCCGGCATGCTGGTGGATGGCGCCATTGTGGTGTCGGAACTGGCGGACCGGAACCTGTCGGAAGGGCAGACTGTAAAGCATGCCTGGGCTGAGGCGGCCAGCCGCATGGCCTGGCCTATTATTGCTTCGACCGCGACCACCTTGGCCGTGTTCGTGCCGTTGTTGTTCTGGCCAGGCGTGGTCGGGGAATTCATGAAATTCCTGCCGCTGACGGTCATCATCTGCCTGATTGCTTCCCTGGCGATGGCGCTGGTGTTCCTGCCGGTGCTGGGAAGCACCAGCGGCGGCCGCCGGGCGCGGCAGGGCCACTTGCAGGGACGCCTGATGAAGGGCTATCGGCGGGTACTGGCAATGCTGCTCAGGTCACCGGGGCTGACGTTGATCGGCGTACTCTGTGTGATCGCAGTGATCTATGCGGCCTATGCCCGCTTTAATCACGGGGTGGAGTTCTTCCCCAGTGTGGAGCCGGATTCCGCCCAGGTGCAGGTGAGAGCGCGTGGTGATCTATCGGTGTGGGAGCGAGATGCCATCGTGCGAGAAGTTGAGCAGCGCCTGCGCGGCATGCCCGAGGTGAAGGCCCTTTACGCCCGCTCGATGGTCCAGACCAGCTCGCAGCTGGCGCCGGATGTGATCGGCGTTCTGCAGTTCCAGTTTACCGACTGGTTCACCCGGCGTCCGGCCAGCGCGATTCTGGAGGACTTCCGAGGAATGACCTCTGATATTCCTGGCATTGAACTGGAATTCCGCAAGCAGGAGGGTGGGCCCGCAGAAGGCAAGCCAATCGAGCTGCAGGTGAGCAGCCGGGAGGCGAACAGTCTCAATGGCTACGTGGACGAAATCAAAGATCGCATGCGGGAGCTCGGTGGCTTCGTGGACATCGAAGACGACCGCAGCCTGCCCGGTATCGAGTGGCGACTGCAGGTTGACCGGGAAGCCGCCGCCCGCTTTGGTACCGATGTGCTTGGCATCGGCAGTGCCGTTCGTCTGGTGACCAACGGTTTGAAACTGGCGACCTATCGCCCGGAAGACGTGCGGGATGAAGTGGACATTGTGGTGCGGGTGCCCAACAAATGGCGGGAACTGGATCATCTTCAGCGCCAGACCATTCATACCTCCCGGGGCCAGGTGCCGCTCTCGGAGTTTGTTGATCTGCGGCCTGGTGACAAGACCAACAGCATTGTTCGGGTGGATGGCCAGCGTACGGTGACCATCAAATCCGATCTGGCCCAGGGGCGCCGTGTGGATGAGCTGCTGCGGGCCCTTCAGGCGGAGATGCCAGAACCACCGGAGGGTATTTCGGTGAAGTTTGCCGGCGAGAACGAGGATCAGCAGCAGGCCTCCAACTTCCTTGCCACGGCCTTTCTGGTGGCTATCGGGCTGATGCTGCTGATACTGGTGACCCAGTTCAATTCGCTGTACCAGACCTTCCTGATTCTCTCGGCGATTGTGCTCTCCACTGCCGGGGTCCTGCTGGGCCTGCTGGTAAACGGTCAGTCCTTTGGCATTGTGATGGTGGGAATGGGCACGATTGCCCTGGCGGGCATTGTGGTGAACAACAACATCATTCTGATCGATACCTACAACCAGATGCGCAAGGACGGCATGGAGGCCTACGAGGCCGCCCTGGAAACCGGTTGCCTTCGTCTGCGGCCGGTGCTGCTGACGGCCATCACCACCGTGCTGGGTTTGATGCCCATGGTTCTCGGCGTCAATGTTGACCTGTTGACGCCGTCGCTGGGCCTGGGCGCTCCCTCAACCCAATGGTGGACCCAGCTTTCCAGTGCCATTGCAGGCGGGCTGGCGTTTGCTACTGTACTGACGCTGTTGCTTACGCCGTCACTGCTGGTTCTGGGCAACCGAGCCGGCCAGGCCTTCGGGAGGCTGGCCGCGAGGTTCAGAAGCGCGTGAATTTCATGAAGAATCCACTGAGTGTTCTTTACCGGGATGACCACCTTCTGATTGTCCACAAACCAGCCGGGCTGCTGGTGCATCGAAGTCCCATCGACAGGCATGAAACCGAATTTGCCCTGCAATATGCCCGGGGGCTCAATGACGGCCGGCATGTCTACCCGGTACATCGTCTGGACCGACCCACGTCCGGCATCCTGGTGTTTGCCAGGGACAGCGACACGGCCCGCACGCTGGGTATGGCGATGATGGCCGGCGAGGTAGCAAAAACCTACCTGGCCATGGTGCGTGGCTGGCCGCCGGAGCAGGGAGAGATTGATTATGCCCTGAGGGAAGAGCCAGAGGATCGACGGTTGAAAGGGGTGGAGCAGCCAGTGCGTGACGCCCTCACTCATTACCGCACGCTGGCGACCACCGAGATACCGGTAGAGATCGAGAAATATCCGACCAGTCGCTATGCGATTGTCGAATTGTGCCCGAAAACGGGGCGGAAGCATCAGTTACGGAGGCACATGAAGCATATCAACCACCCGATTATTGGCGATGCCAATCACGGCCGGGGTCGACACAACCGTTATTTTGCCGAACGTTTCGGCCAGGGCCGTTTGATGCTGGCGGCGACAGGTATGGCTTTTCGTCATCCCGCTTCCGGTGAGCCACTTACGATTAGTGCCCCACCGGAGGAAAGCTTCCTTGAAGTGTTATCGATATTTTCCGATTTTGACGTTCAGAATCAGCCCGAAAAATAGCGGCTGATCAACTCTGAGTAGGGGAGTGGTTTGCTATAGCGGTAGCCCTGAAGGTAGTCACAGCCTTTTTCAAACAGCCAGGCTTCATGGGCTTCGCTTTCAACACCTTCGGCGACCACCGACAAGCCAAGCCCCCTTGCGAGACCAATGATCGACAGGGTAATGGCGCAATCGTTTTCGTCGTCTGGCAGGTTGTTGATAAACGAGCGGTCGATCTTGATCCGGGAGAAAGGCAGGCTCTTTAGCCGCGACAGCGATGAGTACCCGGTGCCGAAATCATCAATGGCAAGCTCGGCGCCAGCCTCCACCAGTTGCTCCAGAACCCGACCGATCACACTGAAATCCCCCTGGATCGAGTCTTCCGTCACTTCGAACTGCAGGGCACTGACCGGCATATCCTGGTTGTTGCAGATCTCCTTGACCAGCTCCGGTAATTCGGGAACCAATACCTGCTCGGCTGAGAGATTGACGGATATGGTGGGTAATGGAATGTTGCGGTCTCTTGCGTCGCGCCAGTGAGCGCAGACGTTTTTGAGTACGCAGGCGCCCAGCTCATACATGAGCCCCGCGCTGCGCGCCACGTCCAGAAATTCAATCGGTGATAGCCAGCCACGCTGCGGGTGGTGCCAGCGAACCAGCGCCTCTGCGCTTTCCAGCTGTGTTGCCGTGCGGTCCATGATCGGCTGGTAGAAGACATCCAGACCATTGGTTTTGAGGGTTTCCCGCAGTTCGTTTTCCAGCGCAAATCGGGAGCGCGCTGTCATCTGGATTTCCGAGTCGAACAGGGTAGAACGGTCCCGGCCCTGCCTTTTGGCATGGTACATGGCGGCTTCGGCACCCCGAAGAAGTTCCTCGGGTTCATGACAGTCACCGGGGAAGTGGCAGATGCCCATACTGGCACTGACATTCAGGTCCTGGTCGGATACCCGGATCGGCTGGCGGATCCGGTTCTGGATTTCCCGGGTTACTTCATCAAGGAAGCCGGGCAGGGTGTAGTTTCGGATAACCAGAGCAAATTCGTCCCCTCCAATCCGGGCCAGAAAGTCCTTGCCTGCCAACTGTATCTCTTTAAGCCGCTGGCCGATGTCGGCAATGACCTGATCGCCGGCTTGGGGGCCGAGGCCGTCATTGATGGTTTTCAGGCGGTCAACATCAATCCAGAGCAGCGCCAGGCTGCCCGTGCCCCGCTGTTTGATCTTGCGTACCAGATGACCCAGCCGGTCACGAAGGGAATCGATGTTGGCGAGGCCAGTGAGGGAATCGTAACGGCTGACGTATTCCAGGGCCCGCTTGGATCTCAGCCACGCCTCATGGGTGTTCATCAGGCTTATGGTATCAGCGATGGCAGCTGCCAGTGAGATATCCGGGACCGACCAGTCCCGGCGGACATCTGACTCCAGGCAGACAACACCGCTGAGTTGTTCGCCGTCAAAAATCGGCGCATCCAGCATGGAGTAGATGTTCTGAACAGACAGGTAGCCAACGTCGAATGAACGGGTTCGGATATCATTGCGGGCATCGTCCACGGCAATAACCCGTTCTTCCGTGATGGCCCGGAAGTATTCGGGGTGGTCCGAGCGAAACAGATTGAATTCTGCGCCACTCGGCGACACGCAACTGTTGCGGTCGGGCTGTTCTTTGTCGTGCAGCCATTCGCAAGTAATCCGATCCCGTTCCGGGGGGAACAGCCAGACACTCGCACGTTTTAAGCCCAATAGCCGGGTGCACAGCTCCATGAGAGCTGCCAGCTTCCGGGGGCGGGGCATCTCGATAAAGCTGATATTGTGGCTCAGCTCCATCAGTGCCTTGTGATGGGTCACAAGGACTTCACTGTCACGCATGGCCGGGCTCAATGTGTTGTCCCTTTACTTGAAATACGAACGGCCCTGGGTCTCGGTTCGGTGGAAAGTTCAGGCGATCCCTGAGCTTCCTAAAGAATATGGCATCTGTTTTTATAAGTGTCCAACTTCAAACGGTATTGGCCAGTGAGTCCCTGGTCTTCGACTCTCCACTACTGAGACTGTTTCTGCTGAAATCGCAAAGCAGGGGCCAGGGATGATCGGCTTCCAGGGTGAAGGCGATATCCAACAGCGTGCGTTCGCCCCCGTGACGCCCCATGAACTGAACGGACACTGGCAGTTGATCAGGCGTGTGCCCCATGGGTAAGGAGATTGCCGGTGCGCCAGTGGCGTTGGCCAGTGGGGTGAAACTGACATAGTGGCGCAGCCGCTCGAACAGGGTCTCGAAGGGTACGTCGGGACTGAGGTGGCCAAGGGTAGGTGTGGTATGGCCAAGTACCGGTGTGAGCACCGCATCGAAGCCGGCCATAGCGTGGGCGTAGTCGTGCCATGAGCGTTTGAGCCGCCAGAGCGCGGCAGGCAGGCGCCAGAACTGCCGCCGGAACATCTTGTCCAGGCCGTTGGTCAGGCCGTCGGTGTTTTGCTTGTCGAAATCCGGGTGGAGCAGTTTCTTGCCGTTGGCCCTGATACCGAAGGCAAGCAGTGCCCAGTAGAGGGCGAAATCATCGGGGAAAGCGCTGTGCACCGGAACGGGAACAGGCTCAATGTAGTGCCCCAGTTTTTCCAGTCTGAGAGCGGTTTCTTCGACAGTCTGGCGAGTGATGTCATCGGTTTTGTGGCCATTGATGGAGTCCAGCACCAGCCCGATTTTCAGGGCGCGCCCCGATGGGCCCTCGATCTTGCCGACCGGCGGCAGCTTTGGATTCCGGTAATAGGCCTCGGCCTGATCGAGAAAGTTGGCGGTATCTCGTACCGAGCGGGTCACCACGCCTTCGCTGATAATGTTGATGGGCAGGGAAGCGGCAGCTTCGTTGTCTATCAACCGTCCTCGTGTGGGTTTCAGGCCTACCAAACCGCAGCAAGCGGCCGGAATTCGGATGGAGCCGCCGCCGTCATTGGCATGGGCGATGGGCACCACGCCGGCTGCCACCAGGGCCGCTGAACCGCCCGAAGAGGCACCGGAGGAATAGGCCAGGTTCCAGGGGTTCCGTGTAGCCGGCCCATGGGCGGGCTCGGTAGTGGCGTTGAAACCGAATTCCGGAAGGGTGCTTTTACCAAGGCACAGGAAACCCTGGGCAAGCAGTTGTCGGGCAAATGGACTGGTATCGGAAGCAGGTGCTTCAGGTACTGCCAGAGAGCCCTGGCGCGTGGCCAGTCCTGCCACGTTGGTGTTGTCTTTGATAAAAGTCGGCACGCCCTGGAACAGCGGCTGGGAGCCCGCCTGTGTCGCTGCATCGAGCTTTGAGGCAGTTTGGATGGCCTGGTCGTAGTTCGCCGAGGCCACGCCATGGATCAGCGGCTGGGCAGCCTGTGCCCGGACAATGGCGGCGCGGGTGAGTTCGGTTATCGATAGTTCCCGTCTGCGGATTTTTTCGGACAGTGTTGTTGCGTCATCACGCCCGAGCGCGTCGTTGCAGAATACATGGCAAGACTGCGGGATTTCCGGGGCGCTCATAACAGAATTCTCCTTAAAATGACCCAATAACTCTAATGCATTCGAAAACGTGATGACATGTCATTTTAGGTAGGGTGAGCGTTCGGCCGCCGGTGCGAGCTCTTTTCACAGACGTTTTCAGATAATAAGCTGTCGGCCTTAACCCGTTGTAAGCGAACCTGATGGAATTTATTGAACCCCTCGTGCGCCACTTTCTCGGCATCTTCTTTCTGATGATCGGTCTGCAGTTTGCTGGCCGAAGCCTTGGCTTGTATCAGCGTATGCATTTTTCGCACATCAATTATGGTGAGCGGGGGAGTGCGCCCTGGTGGCATAGACATATTTTTAATGTCTTCCGCGCGCTCATTCTGGGCGTCTGCGTGGTGCGGATTTTCGCGGATATAGATCCCTGGCTGGGCGTGTTCGGTCCCCTATATGCCTGGCCGGTTTTGCTGGCCGGTATGCTGCTGTTGATCGCATCTTTCACAACCGTGAACTATTTGCAGGCTTATATGCACGAAGACTGGCGCTCCGGTATTGACCCACGCAAGGACCAGCGCAAGTTACTGACCAGTGGCCCTTTTGGACGCTCCCGGAACCCATTGTTCCTGGCTGTGATGGCGGGACAGCTCGGCTTTTTCCTGGCGCTGCCCAGCGTGTTCTCCCTGGTGTGCCTGGTGGCCGGTGTGCTGGTAATTACCCGCCAGGCCCGGGAGGAGGAAAAGGCGCTGGCGGATAAATTTGGCGAGGACTACGAGCGTTATCGGGTGCGGGTGCCCCGCTGGTTCTGACTCGATTGCAGAAAACCAGGTCACGCGGATTTTTTTCGCGCTTCCTTGATCACATCGTAGGCATGACTGATCTCGCGAGTACGCTCTTCCGCCATTTCCCGCATGCTTTCGGGTAATCCCCGGCCGGCGAGTTTATCCGGGTGGTTCTCGCTCATCAGCTTGCGATAGGTCTTCTTGAGCTCCTCATCGCTGACAGACGGCGACACACCGAGAACCTTGTAGGCATCGCTGATCTGATCCGCTGACGATGGCTGGCCAGCGCCGGCCCGATGGGTGTGGGCGCCCCGAAGCATGGCTTCAAGCTGATCGACCTGGCTCTCGGGCAGTCCCAGCCCACGGGCTATCCGCACCAACATTTCGTGTTCGGCCGGATGAACTTTGCCATCCGCAGCCACGGCCGATACCTGAACCTGCAGGAACATCTGGAGAAACGCGGGTTGGCGTCCGCTGGCCTGGAGGAACCGGTTAAGCTCGGCATCCAGGTCGAACTCCGGTTCTTTCCCTCGGTTGAAGGCGGCTTTGGCCTTGGCTTTCTGGTCTTCATTCAGGCGGAAGCGCACGAACATGGCTTCGGCCATCTGAATTTCATCCCTGGAAATGACGCCGTCTGCCTTGCACAGGGCGCCCATTACCGCAAAGACCGACTCAATAAAGCCGGACTGGATGCTCTGGAGCTTGCCAATCAGGCGGCGCTTGAGAAGGTTCAACAAAAAGGCGCCAATAGCCGCACCTATCAGAAAGCCCGGGAATTTGCCAAAGGCGTAGCCAATCAGGCCGCCAATTATGATTGCAAACAGCATTAATGAGTCCTTAACAGGAATGAATCAGCCCATAGAATATACGTGTTTTTCAGTCCGGCTTCATGAACAGGCTTTCATCGACCTCGTCAATCTGACCGGGCTGCAGGTGCTGGTTGGCATACCGCTTGTAGGTGCCTGAGCGAATGAACAGTTCGAATACTGCCCGGTCGATGTGCCCGTCTTCAACCATGCGGGCCATGATGGTGAGGGATTCGGTGAGGGTTTTGCCCTCTTTATAAGGGCGGTCTACGGCGGTCAGTGCCTCGAACACATCAGCAACCGCCATGATGCGTTCGGGTATGCCCATTTCCGCTGCCGTCAGGCCACAGGGATAGCCGTGGCCGTCCATGCGCTCGTGATGGGTGCCCGCCAGTTTCGGGACATTGGCCAGCCGGTCGGGCAAGGGCAGGGCGTCCAGCATACAGATTGTCTGCACTATGTGTTCGTTGATCTTGAAGCGCTCCTCATCCGTCAGCGTACCTTTGGCCACCGTGAGGTTGTGGAGTTCGCCCCGGTTGTAGGCGTACTTCGGGAGCTCCATATCGAAGCCCCAGCGATTCCGGGGGTCGTCTTTTCGGACCGGGGGAATGTGGTCGCCCCAGGGCCTCAGATGTTCCGGTTTGTCGGCAAGCAGCTGTTCTGTAACCGGTAGTGGCGGCTCCGGTCTATCCTGCAGGGCATTTTTCTCGTCCGGCGACAGGCCGAGACGGTCACTGAAATGTCGTAACCAGGTTTGCTGGCCGATGCTGCGGATCTTCTCGATACTTTCTTCCGCCATGAACTCACCGCCCTGGTTGGCCGTCGCAATCAAACGGAATTCCTCCTGCAGGCGGGCCCGGGTAGCCTGGCGTTCCAGGTCGGCGGGTGCCTCCTCTTCGCCTGACAGAACGCGGTTCAGGTACCGGATGTCGGCATCCCGGTGCAGTACCTCGAACCGGGTGCGGATCTCGTGGATGCGGTTGTGGATGGTTTCCAGCTTGACCGCCTTGTCCACTACGTACTCCGGGCTGGTGATCTTGCCGCAGTCGTGGAGCCAGGCCGCCAGATGGAATTCCTGGAGCTGTTCTTCGGTCATGGTGAACGAGTCAAAGGCCCGGTCATTGCTGGCAATGGCTTCATCAACCAGCATCTGGGCGAGCTTTGGCACCCGCTCGCAGTGGCCGCCGGTATATGGTGATTTGGCATCAATGGCATTGGCCACCAGCCGGATGATGCCCTCGAGCAGTGCCTGCTGGCTTTCGATGAGCTCCCGGGTTTCGATGGCAACGGCGGCAGAGCCGGCAATTTCGTCCACGAAGACGATCAGGTCGTCACTCAACTGGGTGTGGTCGCCCACCTCCATCTCGATCGCCAGGACGCCGATCAGCTGTTTGCGTCGGTTGCGCAGAACGGCAAATACCGGGTGCCCCGAGATATGCTGTCGCAGCAAACGAATGATGTCGTTATCGTCGGACTCCGCTTGCACATTCGAGATGGTGTCTGGCAGTTGAAGATTCTGCTTAACGGCCAATGAGAGTTGGTTCTTCTGGCGCGTGAACAGGTAGATGCCGCCACGCTCCTGACCAACAATGTGGATAATCTGCTCAAGAATGTCCCGGAGCAGATGATTCAGGTCCTGACCCCGGTTCAGTACTGTGGCGATGCTCTGGAAGCTGCGTATGGTTTTCGCCATGTCGTCCAGTGCCACACTGAGTTGGCGCGCTTCACGGATGTTGGAGTTGGATCTGACCGGTGTATCAAATCGGAAACGGGACAGCCGGCTGACCTGATCGGTCAGGTGCTCCAGTGGACGGCCCACCCGACGGCCCAGGAACCAGCCGATCACCAGAAGCAGCAGGGCAATGAGTCCCGCGATCACTGTTTGCCTGGCAAGGGCCGCCCAGACGTCAGCCAGCAGTTCGTCCGACGGAATCGCAACGGCAATGCTGAGCCCTTCCTGTTGCAGGGCGCCGAGGGGCTCGGTCATTCCATACCAGTCTTTGCCGTCGGCACTGAATCGGGTGACAGAGCTGCCCTCCATGTGGTCGCCCAACCGGTCCAGGGCCCCGGAAATCGCAGGCCCGGGCTCTTTGGCGTTCCCCGAATCCGCGAGAACTTCCCGATCCTGGTTCACAATGGCAATCCGGGTGTTCGGTGTCTGGCGAAGCTCTGCCAGCTGGATGCTCAGGTCGGTCACGGTCACGTCAATACCGAAAATCGTTCCCGGCCCGCCGGTCTCTTCCGAAGCGCGACGGGAAAGCGTGATCCCGGTTTCCTGGGTGGTGAAGAACGCGTAGGGAGCGGAAAGCTCTGTTGAATCTGACGTCTTGGCGGCATTGAACCAGGGTCGGGTACGCGGATCGTAGTTGTATTCAGGTACCGGCCTTTGTTCAATCAGTTGCATGTCGGCATTGAAGAAACGCCATTGGCCCGGTGTTTCATCACCTCCGTGGGTGATCGTCTGGAGCAGAAACCGGGTTTCATCCGGGGCATCCGGAAACTGGAGGGTTCCGGAACTGCGAACCTTGCGCAGGAGAATAAAGTCTCCGTTCTGGTAACCGGCATAGACGGCGCTGACAATGTCACTGCTGTTCAGTATGTCGGCCAGCACCGGAAGCCGGTCAAGACGTTGCGCCAGCGTCTGTGCACCTGCGACGCTGTCGTGGCTGAGCACTGCAAGGGCGGTGGACGGTGGCGCCGTGATGGCCTGTATCCGGTCGTCAACACTGATCGCCAGTTGGCGGGCGGTGCTACCTGCCGCCGATACCTTCGCTGTCTCCATGCCCCGGAAACTCTGGCCGATCAACACAATGGTCAGAACCAGCATGCCGAGTGTTATGGCCGATGCAATCAGGAGGGCCAGCGAAATCTGGGCAGACTGGCGTTTTCCATGCATGGATGATCCTTACCGGTGTAGTTTGGCGTAAGACAGCAGGGTGATGGCCCTGCCTAGTGAAAGACTAGACGCTGCCCGGCATTTTTTCCGTTTTTTCAGGAGGAATCGGTAGTTATGACTCAGGACCTGTTTGGCGAGCAGCCACCAGAGCAGACCGTTGAGCATCTGATGGATGGCGCTGTAGTGCTGCGTCAGTTTGCGCTCGCCGAAGCCGAACCGCTACTGGAGGCCATTGGCACGGTCACATCAGAAGCGCCTTTCAGGCATATGAGGACCCCTGGCGGTCATGCCATGTCTGCCGCCATGAGCTGTTGCGGGAAGCTGGGCTGGGTCACCGACAGCCGGGGTTACCGGTATCAGGAAGAAGACCCGGAATCCGGACGGGCCTGGCCTTTCATGCCTGAAGTTTTCCGTGAGCTTGCCAGAAGCGCCGCCGAAACCGCGGGTTTTGATGGATTCGACCCGGATGCCTGCCTGATCAACCGCTATCAGCCCGGGGCGAAAATGGGGCTGCATCAGGATAAGGATGAGGAAGATTTCAGCCAGCCCATAGTGTCGGTTTCTCTGGGCTTGCCCATTGTCTTTCAGTTCGGTGGCCTCAAACGCAGCGAACGCCCCGTCCGGGTGCCACTCGGCCATGGTGATGTCGTGGTCTGGGGAGGTCCTGCCCGGATGCGTTATCACGGTGTGTTGACCCTGAAGGCCGGAGAGCACCCACTGACGGGCGGGTACCGTTACAATCTGACATTCCGGCGGGCCAGGTAAGGGTTTATTGCAGCCCGGCGACCAACAGCCCGGCCGCCAGAGAGAGCACCATGGGGATGCCGACCAGGAGCCCGGTCTGGCGATTGCCGACAAACCCCGCCAGAGCCGACTTCACCAGATTGTTGGTGGCGGCAGCGATAACGATACCGATCACGGCCGTGCTCATTGCCAGACTGTTATTGGACATGCGGGTCAGGGAGAGGGTGATGGCGTCCACGTCGGCGATACCGGAGGTGGCCGCCAGAAAATAGATACCGGCATCACCCAGCCAGTTGCCCAGAAACTCGCCCAGCAGGAGGATGCCCGTCAGTAGCGCGCCAAAAACCAGGGCCGAGGTCAGATCAAGCGGGTTCTGGTTAAGTGTTGGCTGACTGACATGGAGTTCCCGGTCGTTTTTCCGCCAGATAAAAAGCGCAGGGCCGTAGAGCAAAACAGTCATGACCACCACCGGCCAGACAAGGCTTGGTAGCAGATCAGGGTTGATCACAAGGCAGTACACCAGAATGCGGGGAAACATGGTACCGCAGGCAATCAGAATGCCGGTGGCGAACTGGGCGTTAAGCTGCGGATTTTTCGAGGCCTGACGGGCGAAGTGCAGGGTGAGGGCGGTGGAGGAACTCAGCCCCGCGAACAGGCTGGTAAACAAGATTCCCTTGCGAGTTCCGGCGACGCGTATGGCGAAATAGCCGACAAAGGAAATGGAGGCGATCATCACCACCATCCACCAGATTTCCCGGGGGTTCAGAACGCCACCAGGGCCCATCTTTTCATTTGGCAGCAACGGCAGCATGACCACGGAAATCAGCAGCAGCTTGAGTGCCGCATCCAGTTCATGTTCCTTCAGCTTGTTGACCCAGCCGTGGATCTCCTCCTTGTTGTCCAGGATGATTGCGGTCACAACAGCGGCTGCTGTTGCGATGACCGGATCCACTGCCACCGCCACAGCGCCGAAGCAGAAGGTCAGCACCATGCCGACTATGCCCGTGATGCTGAAATTGCGGATGTGCTCAAGCCGCTCGCTGTAGGCCACGATCGCCATGGCCACCACGCTGACCAACATTACGGGAAATGCCCATTCGGTGATCTCCTGCGCCAATACTGCCGAGATACCGCCAAGCAGACCTACCAGGGCAAAAGTGCGTATGCCGGCAATGCGTTCACCGGATTTCTGTTCCCGGGCGTCCCATCCCCTTTCCAGCCCTATGATGGCGCCAAGTAGAAGCGCAACTGCGAGATTCAGGGTGGTCTGGTTTCCAGCCAGAAACTGGGAAGCAACATCATCCATGGCAGGGCGTAGGCTCCTGTTAATAATTGAATATGCTGATGATAGCAGCAGGTGCAACCGGTCGTTACACCTCTAAGAAGATTCCCCTAACGACCTTACTTTCCTGCAAGTGGTCTGGTAAGCTTCGCGACCCTGAAATTCGCAGTTACCTGATTTTCATCAACCGTGCAGCAAACCAAAACCGTGACGATCCTTCCGCCCTAGCGCTCAGTTTCCTCTTCCTCTGGTTAATCCCCTGAGAAATATGCCTGTAGCCAACGCCTGTCATGTTGGGTGCAATCGACGGTTTTATCTCAGTTTTTTATTTGCACAGCAATCCGGAAACCCGACATTATGGTGAATTCCCTAAAAGCCAACTGGCTTTCGAACATTCGTGGCGACTTGCTCGCCGGTATCGTCGTGGCGCTGGCACTGATCCCGGAGGCCATTGCCTTCTCGATCATTGCCGGTGTCGATCCCAAAGTGGGTCTTTACGCCTCTTTCTGTATTGCAGTGATTATCGCTTTTGTGGGCGGCCGTCCCGGGATGATTTCCGCCGCGACCGCGGCCATGGCGGTACTGATGGTAACCCTTGTTAAAGAGCATGGCCTGCAGTATCTGCTGGCGGCGACCCTGCTTACCGGTGTGCTGCAACTGATTGCTGGCTATCTCAAGCTCGGCAGTCTGATGCGCTTTGTGTCACGCTCGGTGGTGACCGGTTTTGTAAACGCTCTCGCCATCCTCATCTTCATGGCCCAATTGCCCGAACTGACCAATGTGACCTGGCATGTTTATGCGATGACTGCCGCGGGTCTGGGTATCATCTACCTGTTTCCCTTGCTGCCCGTTGTTGGCAAAGTTTTACCGTCGCCCCTGGTGTGCATCGTCGTTCTTACGGTAGTTGCCGTAGTTACCGGAATGGATATCCGCACGGTTGGCGATATGGGCGATCTGCCGGATACGCTGCCTGTATTCCTGTGGCCGGACGTGCCTCTTAACCTGGAAACCTTGATGATCATCCTGCCGTACTCGATTCCGCTGGCCATTGTGGGGCTGCTGGAGTCCATGATGACGGCGACCATCGTGGACGACCTGACGGACACTACCAGTGATCGCAACCGTGAGTGCAAAGGCCAGGGCATTGCCAACATCGGCTCCGGCCTGATCGGCGGGATGGCCGGTTGTGCCATGATCGGTCAGTCAATTATCAACGTGAAGTCCGGCGGCCGGACCCGGCTATCCACGCTAACAGCCGGTGTCTTCCTGCTGATCATGGTGCTGCTGTTGGACAGTGTGCTGGTCCAGATACCCATGGCGGCCCTGGTTGCAGTCATGATCATGGTGTCGATTGGTACGTTCTCCTGGGATTCCATTCGCAATCTGCGCGAACATCCTCTTTCCACAAACATCGTTATGTTGGTAACCGTTATTGTGGTGGTTGCCACCCATAACCTTGCCTTTGGCGTACTGGCCGGCGTTCTGCTGGCGGCTTTGTTCTTTGCCAACAAAGTGGGCCACTACATGCTGGTGACCTCCGAGCTGGATGAAACCACCGATACCCGCACATACCGGGTTGTGGGCCAGGTGTTCTTCAGCTCCTCGGAAAAATTCATGGAATCCTTTGATTTCAAGGAAGCAGTCGATAATGTGGTGATCGACCTGAGTCGCGCGCATTTCTGGGATATCACCGCAGTGGGTGCCCTGGACAAGGCGGTGATCAAGTTCCGCCGGGAAGGCTCGGAAGTTGAGGTTATCGGGCTGAATGAAGCCAGTGCCACGATTGTTGACCGCTTTGGCGTACACGACAAGCCGGACGCCGTTGACCAGCTGATGGGGCACTGACATGACGCAGACCAGGGAATCCAACAGCGATCGCAGTCAGAATAACAATCACAAGGATCATGAAGGCGAGGTTGAGATGTTACGAGTAGTTGCCTGTATTGATGGCTCCCAGGCGGCGCCGGCCGTTTGCGATTATGCTGCCTGGGCCAGCAAGCACATGGAAACACCCATGATGCTGCTGCACGTGCTGGACGAGGAACGTTATCCGGCAGAGCCGGATCTGGCCGGAAGCATCGGCCTGGGCAGTCGTGAGCAGCTGCTCGAAGATCTGGCAGAGCTGGACCGCAAACGTGCCAAGCTGGCCCTTGAACACGGCCACCACATGCTGGATGAAGCCCAAAAGCGGGTCAGCGAGGCCGGTATCACAGACGTGGTGCAGCGTCAGCGCCACGGTGACCTGACCGAGTCCCTGCTGGCCCTCGAAAACCAGACCCGCCTGCTGGTCATGGGTCTGCACGGCGAGAGTAGCTCCGAGCGCGACACCCACATTGGCAGCCAGCTGGAGACAGTAATTCGAAGCATGCATCGCCCGATTCTCCTGGTGCCGGACGAGTACACCCAGCCCCGCAGCGCCATGCTGGCCTTTGATGGCAGCGCCACGGCGTTCAAGGGCGTGGAATTGCTGGCTGGCAGCCCGGTCCTGAAAGGCATGCCACTGCATCTGGTGATGGTTGGGCCGGATACCAACGATCGCTGGGAGCAGCTCCGGAAAGCCGAGAAAATGCTGGCGGGGCTGGAATCCGAGATCACTCTGGCCATTCGGGCCGGCGATGTGGAGCCTGCATTGCACGCCTATCAGGAAGAGAAGGACATCGACATCCTGGTGATGGGCGCCTACGGTCACTCCCGCATCCGTCAGTTCCTGGTGGGCAGTACAACCACCACGATGCTAAAAACCGCCAAAAAGCCCCTGGTGGTGCTTCGCTAGGCTACTTCCTGGGCGGCCACTTCGGCCAGATAGGCCACCGCCGCGCGGTGGCCGGTTTCAGGCGCTGTTGCCGGCTGCCACACCCGAGGCCCATGCCCACTGGAAATTATGGCCGCCAAGGTGGCCAGTCACATCCACCACCTCACCGATGAAATACAGGTTTGGCTTCTCCAGCACCGCCATGGTCTTGGAGGAGAGCTGGCGCGTATCCACACCCCCCAGGGTAACCTCTGCCGTGCGGTAGCCCTCGGTTCCCGCCGGCTTGATCGACCATTGGCCCAGAACATCGGCAACCTGCTCGATATCGCTGTTCTTGTAGCCCTGCAAAGGACCGGTCCAGCCCTGCAGTTCGTTGAAGGCCTGGGCAAACCGTTTCGGCAGGTGCTGGGTCAGGTAGTGTGCAATGGTCGATTGCGGACGGGTTTTCCGGAGGTTCAGCAGGTCATCCTTGATGCGGCAGGCCGGCAGCAGATTGATGGCCAGGCTGTCGCCCGGCTCCCAGAAACTGGAAATCTGGAGCATCGCCGGGCCACTCAGCCCGCGATGGGTGACCAGCATCGGTTCCCGGAAGTGCTGGTCATGGCACTGCACGTCAACGGGACAACTGACACCGGACAAAGGCGCGAGCTGTTCTTTCAATTCCGGCTGCAGGGTAAAGGGCACCAGGCCTGCTCGCGTGGGAAGTATGTCCAGCCCGAACTGCTCGGCTACCCGGTAACCAAACGCGGTGGCGCCCATGGTGGGAATCGACAGGCCACCGGTGGCGATCACCAGGGATTCACAGGTGAGATCGCCGGAGCCAACGCGCAGGCGGTAGCCCGAGTCGGTTTCGGTAATGCGGTCGACCGCTGTTTTCATTCTCACTTCCGCCCCTGCCCACTCGCATTCGGTCAGCAGCATGTTGAGGATATCCTTGGCGCTGTCCTTGCAGAACAACTGGCCAGGGGCTTTTTCCTCATGCTCAATGCCGTGGCGGTCTACCAGTTCCAGAAAATCCTGGGGGGTATAACGCTTGAGCGCAGAAATGCAGTAGTGCGGGTTGTCCGACAGGAAGTTGGCGGGCGTGCTGTTCAGGTTGGTGAAGTTGCAGCGGCCGCCGCCGGACATGAGGATTTTCTTGCCGGGCTTGTTGGCGTGGTCCAGCACCAGCACCCTTCGGCCGCGATAGCCGGCGGTTGCTGCACACATCAGACCCGCAGCGCCGGCGCCGAGAATGATTACGTCGTACTGTGATGCTGAACCTGCCGCCATACTGCCCGCCGTTGGAAAGAAAACGGCGGGCAGTATACCAGTCTCAGGGCAGGTAGACGGAGCCTTCCATGAAGAATGCGGCCTGGCCGGCGATGTCGACCCGGTCGCCTTTCAGTTCGCAGCGCAGCACACCGCCTCTTGCCGAAATTTGCCGGGCGTCGAGCCGTGTCTTGCCCAGTTTTTCTGACCAGTAGGGCACGAGCACGCTGTGAATGGAGCCGGTAACCGGGTCTTCATCAATACCGGCGCCCGGAGCGAAATAGCGGCTGACGAAATCGCAGTCTTCGCCAGGTGCGGTGATGATCAGCCCCTGATTGCCGAGTTGCTTGAGTTTGCGCAGATCCGGTTGAGCAGATCGCACAGCGTCCTCGTCCTTCAGAACCACCATGTAGTTGGTGTCATTGGGAACGAAGAACGCGGTGTCAGGTGCCTCTGCCAGCGCCTCGCGGATCAAGTCCGGTGTTGGCCGTTCCTCGAAGCCCAAATTCGGAAAATCCAGTACCAGCCAGCCATCATCCGCCTGCCGGACGGAGAGCGGGCCGCTTTTGGAAAGTAAACGGATTTGCTCCTTGTCCCAGCCAAGCTTGTTGAAAATAACCCAGGCACTGGCCAGGGTGGCGTGGCCACACAGTGGCACCTCTGTGCCCGGAGTAAACCAGCGGATATGGAAATCGGCATCCTCGTCGTCTGGAAGCGGCACGAAAAAGGCCGTTTCCGAGAGGTTGTTCTCCATGGCAAGCGAGAGCATGACATTGTCCGGCAGCCATTGCTCCAGAGGCATGACCGCGGCCGGGTTGCCGCCGAAAATCCTGCTGGTAAAAGCATCAACCTGGTAGAGGGGCTGTGTCATGGTCTGTTCTCCTTGAAAGATCGTCTAGCGTAATGATGCGCCCGGTGCCTGGCAAACATCTCCAGCTCCGAAGCACTGTAAAAGTGCAGTTCCGGCAATGGGGCCGAATGCGTCAGTACCCAGTGCTCCTGAGCCGGTTCGTTGATCGAAAACCCCAGGTCTTCGAGCCATCGACGGGTGACGTCCATGCCTTTGAAGAGCGGTGTCGCGCAGGCCTGCAAACCGAACAGGTCTTTACTGGTTGCTGGTGGTGCCGACAGATGCGTGTTGGCGATGCCCATGGTGAAACTCCTTCTTCAGTATTCAGTCCGTTTATTGTCGGCTCCCGCTGACAGTCATAACAGATTCAGATAATCTTATTTTGAACCGGTACAGAATGTGGTTTTTTGAATCTGTGCCGGTCAGATTCGACTGTATCTGTACTGCATGGAGAAGTGCCGTGTCTGGTGCAATAGAGTGGTGACTCCGGAGGTACCAGTGACGAGGGACGGGCAATGGGCATTCTTTACAATCAGGTGGCGGATCAGCTCCAGGAGTTGATCCGGGACGGTGTCTACCGCGACGGTGATCGATTGCCGGGCGTGCGAATGCTGAGCCGGCAGTTTGGCGTGAGTATTTCGACCATCCTGCAAGCGCACCAGACCCTGGAAGCACGGGGCTTTCTGCAGGCCCGGGAGCGCAGTGGCTACTTCGTAAGGCTGCCGACCGTGGATGCACCTGAGCCGGTGATGCGCCGGCATCGAAGTCGTCCGGTACCGGTCAGCGCCCGGGAAATGACCCTGGACCTGTGCGCCGACGAGCAGAAGCGTATGGTGCCTCTGGCCACGGCGATTCCCCATCCGGATTACCTTCCGCTCCGACAGATCCAGCACAGCACGCTCTGGGCTGCACGTCGGGGCCTGGAAACACTGGACTACGCCTTTCCCGGAAAAGAATCGTTCCGGCGGCAGATTGCCCAGCGGATGGCGACCCTCGGGGTTCCGGTAACGCCGGATGACGTGCTCGCCACCAACGGTGCCCAGGAGGCCATCATCCTGGCGCTGCGGGCGGTGACCCAGCCCGGTGACATTGTGGCGGTGGAATCTCCGTCTTTCCCCGGCATTCTTCAGGCTCTGGAAGTGGTCGGGCTGAAGGTCATTGAAATTCCTACCCATCCTTCCGAGGGTTTGAGCCTCGAAGGCTTGCAACTGGCCCTGGAACAGTGGCCCCTGAAAGCCTGTGTGGTGGTGACCAATCACAGCAATCCCATGGGTGCGCAAATGTCCGACGAGCGCAAGAAGCAGCTGGTCTCCATGCTGGCGGCGGCTGCTGTTCCCCTGATTGAGGACGATATTTACGGGGATCTGCACCACTCCGGTGACCGGCCGCGCCCGGCCAAGGCCTTTGACCGGGCCGATAACGTGATTTACTGCAGTTCCTTTTCGAAGACTATCTCGCCGGGCCTGCGGCTGGGCTGGATGGTTCCCGGGCGGCATATGGCCAGCGCCCGGCAGCACAAGTATTTCGTCAACTTGGCGACCTCTTCGATTCCCCAGATGGCGGTGGCCCACTTTCTGGAGCAGGGCGGTTACGATCGCTATCTGCGCTCAGCGCGTCAGCACTATCGCGAGTCCACAGAGCGTATGCGTACAGCCGTGGCCCGTGCATTTCCGGAAGGTACCGCTGTGAGTCGACCCCAGGGCGGGTTTGTACTCTGGGTGCAGTTGCCGGACGGCGTTTCCGGCACGGAGGTTTACCACAGGGCCAGGGCGGAGGATATCAACGTGGCGCCGGGGCTGATGTTCTCCACCGCCGACAAATACGAAAATTGCCTGAGGCTGAACAGCGCCAACCCCTGGAGTGAACGTATAGAGCAGGCCGTGGCCAGGCTGGGGGTGTTGGCTCACGATGTCCAGGCTGCGGCGGGTTAGGGCCATTCAGCTCTTTTCCCTGCGCAGGTCCAGCGGGTCGAGCAGCCCGGCGGCAATGGCTGTGCCGGTAACATCCGGCAGGCGACCGGCGCCCAGGCGCTTCATCACCCGGGCTCGGTACAGATCAATCGTCTTCACGCTGACATCCAGTTGCTCGGCGATTTCCCGGCTGGTGTAGCCCTGGGCGAGTGGGAGAAACACATCCCGTTCGCGCCGGGTGAGGGTGGTCAGCAGAGCTTCGGTTGCCTCATCGCCCTGCAGCTGTGTGCCAGATTGCTGGTGTTCCTGAAGGGCCTGTTGAACGCTGTCCAGCAGCAACTGCTCGTTGAAAGGCTTTTCGATGAAGTCAAAAGCGCCGGATTTGAACGCCCTGACCACGATGGGCACATCGGCATGGCCAGAGACAAAGATGATGGGCAGGTCCAGCCCTCGCTTCTGAAGCTCCTCCTGAACGTTCAGGCCGCCGAGCCCCGGCATCCTCACATCCAGAACCACGCAGCCGGCTTTGCCGTTGCCAACGGCGTCCAGAAATTTCCGGCCATCGCTGTAGGCCTGGACGTTCAGGCCCACTGATTCCAGCAACCATTGGGTGGATTCCAGCATGCCTGCGTCGTCGTCAACAACATAGACGGTGGTGGCTTCCGGGGCAGAGTGGTCAGTCATCGGGCTGGTTCTCCGTGGTTGCGGTTTTGTGCTTCTGGTTCTGGCTGGCCGGGAATCGACAGATCAGGGACAGTCCCCCCGTTTTAGCGGGGCGGGCATCCAGAAAGCCGCCAAAGCCTTCAATGATCGATCGGCTCATGGATAGGCCAAGGCCCAGTCCCTGGGGCTTGCTGGTGTAAAACGGCTGGAACATCTGGCGGATGCCCTGCTCATCCAGGCCCGGGCCTTCATCAGTGACTTCAATCAGGGTTTCGTTCTGATCGTTGATGCAGGTGGTTATGATGATCTGCGCGGGTGCGCTCCGGGTTTCTTCGTCGCGGGCTTCGATCGTGGCTTCAATGCCATTTCGGATCAGATTGATCAATACCTGTTCCAGCAGCACCGGATCGGCGGTGATAACCGGCGCGCAGCAGGCCAGTCTCTCGCGGATCTGCACATTGTTCTTCTCCGCCTCCCACTGACACAGGCGGGCAACGTTGCTCACGACATCGTTAAGGGCGATTGGCGCGGTACGCTTCTGGCCTTTGCGTAAAAAGGCCCGCAAGCGTTTGATGACCTCCGAGGCCCGGTTGGCATGGTGAACAATCTTCTGGAGGCCATCGTCCACGCGGTCAAGGCATTCAGGGTTGGTTCGGGCACTTTTCAGGTAGCGCTGGCTGGCGCTGGCGAAGTTCACGATGGTGGCCAGTGGCTGGTTCATTTCGTGGGCAATGCTGGAGGCAAGTTCCCCGAGAGTGGCGAGCCTGGCGGTATGGGCCAGTTCGTCGGCCAGCCTGCGGTTGTTCTCCTCGGATTCCACCCGGGCGGTGATATCCCGGGATACGCTGATGACCTCAATCACGGCACCGGTGTAGGTCTCCCGGATGGCCCGGCTGGCAATCTCGAACCAGCGGCGGGATCCGTCCCGGTGGATGATCTCCAGGGTCATGGTGGCGTAGCCATCATCCCGCAGAAGGTTGCGGGTTTCCGCCAGTTTCTGGGCTACATGGTTGCCGCGAAAGACCTCTTCGAGCGGTTTGCCCCGTAATTCTTCCGGCCAGTAGCCCAGCAGCCGCCATGACGCGGGTGTGGCATCGATAAAGCGTCCGTCCGGAGCGTGGCGGGAGATCAGGTCAGTGGTGTTTTCGGTGATCAGCCGGTACAGCCGGTTGGAGCGGGTTGCCTCTTCCTGGGTCAGAACCTCATCTGTGGCGTCTCTTGCTCGTGCCAGAACCCTGCCGCTCTGGGCATCAGGGACGAACGTCCACATCAGGATGGTTCCCGGAATACGGGCTTCGACATTCTCGATTGCCCGGTCCTGTTCCAGTGCAGACTTCACGAGTGCCAGAACATTTACCGGCAGCAGCCCGGACCGGGAGGCCAGGTTCGCCGTCTGATACAGATTCCGGCTTGCGCGGTTGCCCTCAAGAACGGTGCCACCAGCATCCAGGATCAATCCGGGTTGCGGGTCGGCGTCGTGCAAACTAAATACACTTGAAGGGGGAATGTCGTTCATGTCTTTTTGATATAGTAGGTTAACTATAATACGTTGGTATAATTTCTAGTATTTATTCTATTCAATACTATTCTGGCCAGTCCGAAGTATAGCTAGTTTAGCGATATTCCTGAATGCGCCATAAGAACAACAGCACTGAAGAGGACCACGCAATGACCTCGATATTTGATCAGGGCCTGGCGCCCGTTGACGCCAACTACGCCGTTCAATCTCCCGTCGATTTTATCGAACGTACCGCTACTGTTTACCCCGAGTACCCCGCGGTTATTCACGGGGCGATCCGCTACACCTGGGCGCAGACCTACGAGCGTTGTCGCCGTCTGGCCTCTGCCCTCAAGGGGCGCGGCATCGGACGTGGTGACACCGTCGCCGTTATGCTGCCAAATATTCCTGCCATGGTAGAGGCCCACTTCGGGGTTCCCATGATCGGTGCGGTGCTCAATACCCTGAACGTTCGCCTGGATGCCGAAGCCATTGCTTTCATGCTGGAACACGGTGAGGCCAAGGTTGTAATTGCCGACCGGGAATTCGGTGAGGTGATCAAAGACGCCGTCAGCCGGCTGGACACCAAGCCACTGGTGATTGATGTGGACGATCCCGAGTACGGCGAGGGCGTCCAGGTCAGCGATCTGGATTACGATGCCTTCCTGCAGGAGGGGGATCCGGCGTTCCAGTGGAGCTTCCCCGACAACGAGTGGGATGCCATCTCCCTGAACTACACATCCGGCACGACCGGGAACCCGAAGGGCGTGGTTTACCACCATCGTGGCGCCTACATCAATGCCATCGGCAACCAGGCAGTCTGGTCCATGGACATGCACCCGGTGTACCTGTGGACCTTGCCGATGTTCCACTGCAACGGCTGGTGTTTCCCCTGGACCATCACCGCCATGGCGGGCACCCATGTATGCCTGCGCCGGGTTGACCCGGAAAAGATCCTGCAGCTGATCCGCGACCATCAGGTTACCCACATGTGCGGCGCCCCGATTGTTCTCAACGCGCTGCTGAACGTGCCGGAATCCGCCAAGGCGGGTATCGATCACGAAGTGAAATCCATGACAGCCGGCGCGGCGCCCCCCGCCCAGGTTATCGGTGCCATCGAAGAGATGGGTATCCAGGTGACTCACGTTTACGGCCTGACCGAAGTCTATGGTCCGGTGACGGTTTGCGCGTGGAAGACCGAGTGGGATTCGCTGCCACTGCACAATCGCGCCCGCAAGAAGGCTCGCCAGGGCGTTCGCTATCACACCCTGGCTGGCACCATGGTTGGCGACCCGAACACCATGGAGCCGGTACCCAAAGACGGCAAGACGATCGGTGAAATCTTCCTGCGCGGCAACACCGTGATGAAGGGCTACCTGAAGAACCCCAAGGCCACCGAAGAGGCCTTCCGGGGTGGCTGGTTCCACACCGGGGACCTGGCCGTGTGGCACGAAGACGGCTACATGGAGATCAAGGACCGGCTGAAGGACATCATCATCTCCGGTGGTGAAAACATCTCAACCATTGAGGTTGAGGATACCCTGTACCGCCATCCCGCTGTGCTCGAGGCGGCAGTGGTTGCCCGGCCAGATGAGAAGTGGGGCGAAACCCCCTGCGCGTTCGTGACCCTCAAGCCGGAAGCAGGGCAGGTCAGCGAGGAAGACATTATCAACTTCTGTCGCGAGCACCTGGCCCGGTTCAAGGTACCCAAGACCATCGTCTTCTCGGAGCTGCCCAAAACTTCCACGGGCAAGATCCAGAAGTTCGTGCTGAGGGACCAGGCCAAAGAACTGGACTGATCTCCCGATCGGCTGCGCCGCTCCGGCGCAGCCGACTTTAACCAGAAAAACAACGCTGTCAGGCACACGCGCCGCGTGGGCCCGGAGACCTTTTTATGCAAATGTTTCACCGAAAGAACGGGGAAGAGCAGCCGTATTGGCCGGCTGGACCCTTCAAGGTTCGTCTGCCGTTTGTTCATTACCGCTGGGAATTCGCGGAGATGGTGCAGGCCCTGATCATGTTCGTGGTCAGCCTGGCCATGATTCCCCTACTTGAGAAATACCTGGGTGTGCCCTACGACGTGGCTCTGGCCTATGTGGTGATCTGCGGTATCGGTTTCATGCTGCCGGCACTGCTGGGCGTGCCCCTGGTGCCCGGGTGGATTACCCCGGGTATTCCGGTTGTCCTGCTGTTCCTGAGTGACTACGAGCCCGGCCCGGAGGCGATTCAGGCTCTGTTCGCCCTGCAGTTTCTTGTGTTCATTATCTTCCTGGTTCTGGGTATTACCCGCCTGGGCAGCAAGCTGGTGGAGCTGATTCCCCGTTCCATGAAAGGCGGGATTATCATCGGCGCCGGTATCGCGGCCCTGATGGGTGAGATCGAAGCGGGCGGCCGCCTGGCGAACACGCCAATCTCCCTGATCATTGGCGGTCTGGTGTGCCTCTACCTGATGTTCTCGGTATCGTTCAAAGGCTTTGTGGAAAGCAATTCCATCGCCCGCAAGATCGCTAATTACGGCATGGTTCCGGGTATGGTGGTTGCCATTCTGGTTGGCTTTGTCACTGGCGAATACGAGGTGCCCAATGTGGAGTGGGGTATTACCAAGCCAGCTTTTGACGAGCTGTGGAACTACCTGCCGTTCGCCGTCGGCTTCCCGGATGCCAACGTCTTCCTGTACGCCATTCCCACGGCCGTGATCGCTTACGTTATTGCCTTTGGTGACATCGTGGTGGGTCAGTCCCTGATGAACCGCGTGGATCATCTGCGCAAAGACGAAGACATCGATAACAGCATCGACCGGGTGCACCTGGTAACCGCGATTCGCAACGGTGGCCACGCGTTCTTCGCGCCGTACCCGGGGCTGGCGGGTCCGATCTGGACGGCCGTCACTGCCACCATGGCCGAGCGTTACAAGTACGGCCGTAACGCTATGGACTCCATTTACAGTGGCGGTGGTACCTTCTGGATTACCGGTTTCATTGCCCTGTTCGTCCTGCCGCTGGTGAGCTTCTTCCAGCCGGTGTTGCCAATTGCCCTCTCGCTGACCCTGCTTCTGACCGGCTATATCTGTCTGATGGTAGGTCTGGAGCAGCTGGAGAATAACACCGAGCGTGGCATTGCCGGCACCATGGGCGTGGTTCTGGCGGTGTACGGTGCCGGCTGGGGCTTGGCCACCGGTGCCGTGCTCTATTTCCTGATTGAACGTACCAAATTGCTTGGCTTCACCGCCGACCCGGAAGCGCCGGGCGTGAAAGCCGCAGAAGAGCACTAAACCTGCGTCTTCCGGCTCTGCACCGGAAGGCGTTGACCCCCTGTGTGTCCTTGGGAGGCCTCGTGCCTCCCTTTTTTATGCCTGCATTTTCTCTTGAAATCCGGTCGTTGACAGAATGTCATTTCGTGACAATTTGTCCAATTTTTTCTACCGAAGTATTCCTTCCGCTTGGTTTCCGGGTTTAAACTGCTTTGACTGATGAATTTTTGTCCGCTGTTCATTACTGATAACAACACTACAAAAACAGGAGGCAGTCATGACCATCAGCTCCACGCCCGAGGGCGTGTCCGTTGAACCGAGGCATCTCCGGTTCGATGTCAGTGAAGATCTGAAAACGCTCTGGCACGGTAACGACGCCTTCCGGACTGCGTTTTTCAATGCCCTTTCCCTGCAGTTCCCTGACGGCGAACAGCAATTCATCAATGCCGTTCGACTCTATCGGGACAAAATTGAGGATCCAAAGCTGAAAGCGGAGATTCGCGGCTTTATTGGCCAGGAAGCCTTGCACAGCCGGGAGCACAAGGACTACAACGAAGCCCTGAAGGCCAGAGGTTACGACATTGATGCCCTTGACCAACGGTTCCGGAAGCATATGGAGTGGGTGGGCAACCTGCCGCCAAGCCGCCAACTTGCAGGTACCTGCGGAGCAGAGCATTACACCGCCGTTCTCGCCAATGCCATCCTGAGTCATCCCGAGTGGATGGAGGGTGCTACTCCGGCCATGGCAAAGCTCTGGCGCTGGCATGCGATCGAAGAAACCGAACACAAATCCGTTGCCTTCGATGTCTACCGGGAATGTGTTGGCAATGAACGGCTGCGCCGGATTGTCTTCCTGTTCGTGACCTGGAATTTCTTCAAGTACACCTTTCTCAATACCTGTAGCCTGCTGAAGGCCGATGGTAAGCTTTGGAGCCTTCGCACCTGGGTTGGCGGGTTTAATTTTCTCTGGGGCAGGCCCGGAGTGCTTCGCAAGTGTCTGCCGGAATTCCTGGCCTATTTCCGCAAAGGCTTTCACCCCTGGCAGCAGGACAACCGCGAGCTGCTCAAGCAGAATCTCCGTGAGCTGGATATGACATCCAGTGCAGGATAGGGCCGGTTTGCTGAAATTCTGATCGCGGTGTGTAAAACTGTGCGGCATAAAGAATAACGACAATAAAGGGGGCTTCCGGTCGAGAAGCTGCCCGGAGCTGGAGGCCCACCATGCGAGTTGGTTTGATCGTCGATTCTGCGTGCGACTTACCTTATGATTTCAGCCGCAAGCACGACCTGTTCGTCCTGCCGGTAACCGCTGTAATCGATGGCCAGACCTATATAGACAAGCATGATCCCGTTCGGACCCAGGAGTTTTACCAGAGCGGCCTGTTACAAAAAGGGCATCAGGCTGAGACCCGCGCCTTCACTGCCGAACAGATCCACGACCTGTTCATGGAGAAAATCGTCACCCAGTTTGATGTCGCTATCTGCGAGACGGTCACGAAAACCCGAAGTCTGATTTTCCAGAATGCCACCGAGGCAATGAATACGGTCCTGGCGAATTACGAGGGCGCACGGGAAGCGGCCGGGCGCGATGGCCGATTTTTCATGCGGGTGATCGACAGCAAGCAGATCTTTGCCGGCCAGGGCCTGCTGGCAGCCCACACGCTCAAGCTGATTGACCAGAATGTGTCCAAGAATGCCCTGCGCCATGAGGTGGAAACCTTCAGCGACAAGATCTACACCTGCGTGATTCCGAGGGACCTGCATTATATCCGTGAGCGGGCAAGGCGTCGTGGTGACAAGAGCGTGTCGGCGTTGGTGGCCTTCCTTGGTAAAGCGCTGAACATCACCCCGGTGATCTTTGGCCAGGGTGCTGAAGGCCAGCCGGCGGCCAAAACCCGCAGTTTCGATGTGGCGGTGGAAAAGGTGATGAACTATGCCACTGCACGCGTGGAAGCCGGACTCCTGACCCCTTATGTCAGTCTTTCCTGTGGCCTGACCTGGACCGAAATCGAGGATTTGCCCGGGCTCAATCGGCTTCGGGATGCCTGCGAGCGTAACGGTGTGGAGCTGCTGCTTTCCCAGATGGGCATCACCAGCAGTATCTATGTCGGCCCTGGCAGTCTCTGCCTGGCCCTGGCCGCGGAACCCCACAGCTTCAACGATTTTCAGTAATTCCTGCATAGAGTTCGCGGCTGAACCGGACTGGCCCGGCCGCATCCCTTGACCTGTAGTTTTGGCAAACCTGCCAGCCTGAACTTCATGTTAGCCTCTGGTCAGTGTGTTTCATTTCAACAACAGGACAACTGACGCCATGACCAAAGGCAAAACGGATCTCGCCACCCAACTGCTGGAACAGCATGTGAAGCATGAACTGGCCTCGCTGAAAGGCGCAAAGCTGCGCAAGTTTCTGGAGCAGGAGCTGGATGAGCTGTGGAGTTATGCCGGTGAGATAACCCTGAACCGGATCACTTCGGAAGAGCAGGTGATGGGCGTCATCCAGCGCATTGTTATGGATATGGAGCTGGATGCAGGCATTCCGGAGCTGGCCGCGGAAATGGCGACCGAAGTGCTCAATGCCGATGTGCAGTCGCAGACCACCCTGGGTGAGATTATCACCCGCGAACAGGCTACCGGCTTTCTGGAGGAGGCCCTGGAGCTCCGGCAGCAGCGAGAGCGAGTGATCAGCGAAATTATGGCACACCCGGTTTATCAGGAACTGGTGTCTAATGTGGTTTACCACGGCCTGGTGAACTACCTGTACGAGGATAACCTGATTACCAAGTCTGTACCGGGCGTGGGTTCGATGATGAAGTTCGGAAAGCGCATGGCGAACAGGGCCGTGCCGGGGCTGGATGAAACCTTTGAGCGGCGCCTGAAGGCCTGGCTGTCGGACAGCCTGCCGGGGCTAATCAGCCGCAGTGAGCAGTTCCTGCATAGTGCCCTGTCTGACGACGAGCTGCGCGATAGCGTAATGGCGGCCTGGGTGTCGCTGGAAGACCGTACCATTGCCGAGCTGCATGAAGGTCTTGGCGACGTGGAACTGCAGGAGTTTGTGGTGTTGGGCTATGAGTTCTGGCTGCAGTTCCGCAAGACCGGATACTTCGAGAACTGTGCCCGGGCGGTGGTTTCCCACCTGTTCGTAAAATATGGCGAGCGCCCGCTCACAGACTTGCTCGGCGATATGGGGGTAAGCCGTGAAGTCGTCATGGCGGAGATTGATGCCTACGCAATTCCGGTTATAGACGTATTGCGTGAAGAGGGCTATGTTGAGGCCCTGATTCGCCGGCGGCTTGCACCGTTTTATAAGTCTGCCGCTGCGCGCAAGATTCTCCAGCAGGAGGCCTGATTTCGTTCAAGTGTTTATGAGGGAATGGTTTTGATCTCGGATCTGTTCTGGGCCTATCTCGTCGCAATTACCCTGCTCACCATTACACCGGGTGTTGATACCCTTCTGGTGATGCGCAATACCGGCCGGGGTGGTTTGCGGGATGGTTGTGTCACCAGCGTTGGCATCTGCAGCGGCCTGTTCATTCATGCCACGCTCTCGGCTCTGGGCATTTCCCTTCTGCTTGTGGAAACCGCCTGGGCCTTTTCAGCCCTGAAATGGGCCGGTGCCTGCTATCTGGTGTGGTTGGGCATCGGTTCATTGCGACAGGCCCTTCGCCGGGGCGACGCCCCCGAGGTAAAAGAGGAAAAGGTTGCTCGCCGGAAGGTCGCCATGGTGGCGTCGTTCCGTGAGGGGCTGTTATCCAATGTTTTGAATCCGAAAACCGCGCTGTTCTATATGGCGCTGCTGCCACAGTTTGTAGATCCAGCCGGTAACGCCTTTCAGCAGTCTCTGATGTTGGCAGGCGTGCATTTTCTGCTGGCCATGCTCTGGCAGTGCGGTCTGGCCTGGGTAGTGGTCACTTTCCGGAGTCTGGGCGTGAATGCGCGGATGAAGCGGATGCTGAACGGCCTGACCGGTGGGTTTTTCGTGGCCATGGGCGCCAAGCTGGCCAGTACCTGATCGTTTCTGATGCTCTTCGCACAAAAAAAGGGAAGCCGCAGCTTCCCTTTTTCCGTTTCAGCTCTGAAATCTTACTTTTCCAGATACTGCAGCTTGTTCGGCTTGCCATCCCACTCTTCGGCGTCGGGCAGCGGGTCTTTCTTTTCGGTGATATTCGGCCATTTTGCGGCCAGATCAGCATTCAGTTCTACAAACTGGACCTGATTGGCTGGCAGCTCGTCTTCCGAGAAAATGGCTTCGGCCGGGCACTCTGGCTCGCACAGGGCGCAGTCGATGCATTCGTCCGGGTCGATTACCAGAAAGTTCGGTCCTTCGTAGAAGCAGTCTACCGGACAGACTTCCACGCAGTCTGTGTATTTACACTTGATGCAGTTATCAGTAACGATAAACGCCATAGTCAGATCCCTGGTCCAGTGGTGGTCAGTCTCATCAGGAGCGCCGTCGGGCGCCGCCGTTATATTTTAGTGCGCGATATTGTAGGGAGCGACCCGCACAGCCGCAAGCGTTGGGCTGCTATAACCTTATTACACAGATCAATTTTCCGCTATTTCTTCATCAGCGCCTTCAGTTCGTAAAGCTGGTTCATGGCATCCCGGGGGGATAGTCCATCCAGATCCATCTCTTTAAGGGCTTCTTCCACGGCGCTGGGTTCAAGGCTTGCGAACATGTCGCCCTGGTAGACGGGTTCGTTAACCTGGGTGGCCGGTTTGGCCCGGGGCGTATCGATGCTCTGTTCACCAGTCGGAGCTGCCGGTGCCGCTGGCGAGGCACTGCCTTCCAGATGGGACAGCTGGGTCTTGGCGTTACGGATCACATCCTGGGGCACGCCGGCCAGCTTGGCTACCTGGAGCCCATAGCTCTGGCTCGCCGGGCCATCGTGCACGTTGTGCAGGAATACGATGCTGTCATCGTGTTCGGTGGCTGTCAGATGCACGTTGACGGCATGCTGCAACTCATCGGCCAGCTGGGTGAGCTCGAAATAGTGGGTGGCAAACAGGGTGTAGCAACGGATTTCCCGGGCCAGGTGTTCGGCGGTGGCCCAGGCCAGTGACAGGCCATCAAAGGTGCTGGTGCCCCGGCCCACCTCGTCCATCAGCACCAGGCTGTGCTCGGTGGCGTTGTGCAGGATGTTGGCGGTTTCGGTCATTTCCACCATGAAGGTGGAGCGGCCGCCGGCGATGTCGTCGGAGGAGCCCATCCGGGTAAAAATCCGGTCCACGGGGCCGATCACCGCCCGGTTGGCTGGCACAAAACTGCCGGTGTAGGCCAGCAGGGCGATCAGCGCTGCCTGGCGCATGTAGGTGGATTTACCGCCCATGTTCGGGCCGGTGATCACCAGCATGCGGCGCTGGGTATCCATCAACAGATCGTTGGGTACGAAAGGCTCATCCAGCAATTGTTCAACCACCGGGTGGCGGCCTTCCTCGATGTCGAAACCGGGGGATTCGCTGAATTCCGGCGCCGAAAAACGCAGGGAGGTGGCGCGCTCGGCGAAATTGCTCAGTACGTCCAGCTCCGCCAGCGCCTGGGCGGCATCCTGCAATGGTGCCAATTGCCCGGCCACGGTTTCTAGTACCTCATCGTACAGGCCTTTCTCACGGGCCAGCGCCCGGCTCTTGGCGCTGAGGGCCTTGTCTTCAAATTCTTTCAGTTCAGGTGTAATGAACCGCTCGGCATTCTTCAGGGTCTGTCGGCGAATGTAATCCACCGGCGCCTGGTCCGACTGGGCCCGGCTGATTTCGATGTAATAGCCGTGGACCCGGTTGTAACCCACCTTCAGGGTGCTGATGCCGGTGCGGTCCCGCTCCCTGGTTTCCACGTCCAGCAGATACTGGCCGGCGTTCTCGCTGATGTTGCGCAGCTCGTCCAGCTCCTCGTCGAAGCCTTCCCGGATAACCCCGCCTTCGCGAATCACCACCGGAGGATTGTCGATGATGGAGCGCTCCAAAAGGTCGGCCAGTTCCGGGTATTCTCCAATGGTGGTCGCCAGCTTGACGACATGGTGGGAGTTAACCGGTTTCAGGGTTTCCTGCAGGTCCGGCAAGGCCTGAAAGGCGTCGCGAAGCCGTGCCAGGTCTCGAGGGCGCGCTGACCGAAGTGCGACACGGGCCAGTACCCGCTCAATGTCGCCAACGGTTTTCAGAAGGTCGTGTACAGGCTCGTAGTGAAACCCGTCAAGCAGCGCTGAAACCGCTTGCTGGCGCTGACGGACGATCTCCACATCCCGCAGCGGGCGGTTCAGCCAGCGCCGAAGCTCCCGGCCACCCATGGCGGTGGCGGTGCGGTCCATCACCCAGGCCAGGGTGTACTGGTGGCCGCCCATCAGGTTGGTGTCGATTTCCAGGTTTCGGCGGCTAGCGGCATCCAGAATCACCGCTTCATCCCGACGCTCGCGGGTCAGCTTGCGGATATGGGGCAGGGCGGTGCGCTGGGTTTCCTTGGCGTACTGCAGCAGACAACCGGCGGCACAGACCGCCAGGTTCAGGTCTTCGCAGCCGAATCCGGTCAGGTCTCGCACCTGCAGCTGTTGGGTAATCACCCGCCGGGCGGTATCGGATTCAAACAGCCATGGGCCCTGACGGCGAATTCCAGTGAAGCCCTCCAGAATTTCCTCGTAGGGAAAATCCTCGCTGATCAGAATTTCCGCCGGACGCAGCCGTTGGAGTTCGCCCTGCAGGGCTTCCAGGTTTTCCAGCTCCGAGACCGCGAAACGACCGCTGGAGATGTCCAGCGAGGCAAAACCGAACTGTTCCCGGTGGTTATAGATGGCAACCAGCAGGTTGTCGCGGCGATCCTCCAGGTAGGCGTCGTCGCTCAGGGTGCCCGGTGTAACGATCCTTACCACCTGACGGTCAACCGGTCCCTTGCTGGTAGCCGGGTCTCCAATCTGTTCGCAGATGGCGATGGATTGACCTGCCCGAACCAGCCGGGCAATGTAGCCCTCAGAAGAATGATAGGGGATGCCCGCCATGGGGATCGGGTTGCCTCCGGACTGGCCCCGGGCGGTGAGGGTGATGTCCATCAGCTCTGCCGCCTTCTTGGCGTCTTCGTAGAACAGCTCGTAGAAATCCCCCATGCGGTAGAACACCAGTTCGTTGGGGTGCTGGCCCTTGATCTTCAGGTACTGCTGCATCATGGGCGTGTGCTTGGAAAGATCGGTCTGAGCTGCTGACATGAACGGGTCCGGGTAGCCTTGCTTTGGATGAAGGCGTGAATTGTAAGAAAATAACCGCCGCGATGAAATGAAGGAGGTCATTATGCTGGCCAGCGATCAGGAATTGGAAGAGGCAGGCAATCGCCTTGGTGAACGACTGCTGCGAACCGGCCGTACTGTCGCTACGGCGGAAAGTTGCACCGGCGGCTGGGTTGCCAAGGTACTGACCGACAGGGCCGGGTCCTCGGCTTACGTGCTTGGCGGGCTGGTAACCTACAGCAATGAGGCCAAGCAGGGGTTGCTGGGCGTGACCCGGAAATCGCTGGATGAACACGGGGCGGTCAGCGAACCGGTGGTGCGGGAAATGGTGGCCGGTGCCCTGGTGGCGACAGACGCGGACGTTGCTGTGGCCATCAGCGGTGTAGCCGGGCCCGGAGGTGGCAGCGAGGACAAGCCTGTGGGCACAGTCTGGTTTGCATGGGGTAGCAATCCGGCCTCCACCGTGGCGGTGGTAAAGCACTTTGAGGGCGATCGTGATCAGGTCCGCCGGCAAGCCGTTCTCTTTGCCCTTCAAGGGGTTAACGATTTTGTGGGCGAACTCTGACGGCTTTCACATCCGAGGGGGTTGGTCTCCTCTGCGGGTTATGTTTTAATACTGTTCAAATATACAGGGAATTGACTGTTTAGGCTGTACAGATTCCCGATCCACTATATTGCTGCCGCCCTTTATCTGAGGTCGGCGGCCCAGGCGACAGAGGGTTTGCACTGATGGAAGACAACCGCAAGAAAGCATTGAGCGCAGCACTTGGGCAGATCGAGCGCCAGTTTGGCAAAGGCGCTGTCATGAAAATGGGCGATCAGCCCCGTGAAGCCATTCCTGCGGTCTCCACCGGTTCCCTGGGGCTGGACGTAGCCCTGGGTATCGGCGGTCTTCCCTACGGTCGGATCTGCGAAATCTACGGTCCGGAGAGTTCCGGTAAGACCACGCTCACTCTGCAGGTGATTGCAGAGGCCCAGAAAGCCGGCAAAACCTGTGCGTTTGTGGATGCCGAGCACGCCCTCGATCCGGTGTATGCCGAGAAGCTGGGCGTCAACGTGGATGAGCTGCTGGTTTCCCAGCCGGATACCGGTGAGCAGGCCCTGGAAATCGCCGATATGCTGGTGCGCTCCAACGCGGTAGACGTGATCATCGTGGACTCCGTGGCGGCCTTGACCCCGAAAGCGGAGATTGAGGGTGAAATGGGCGACAGCCACGTTGGTCTGCAGGCGCGACTGATGTCCCAGGCGCTGCGAAAGCTGACGGGTAACGTCAAACACGCCAACTGCCTGATGATCTTCATTAACCAGATCCGTATGAAAATCGGGGTGATGTTCGGCTCGCCCGAAACCACGACCGGTGGTAACGCCCTGAAATTCTATTCTTCCGTTCGTCTTGATATCCGCCGCATCGGCGCCGTGAAAGATGGCGATGAGGTGGTTGGTAACGAGACCCGCGTTAAAGTGGTCAAGAACAAGGTTTCACCGCCGTTCAAACAGGCCGAGTTCCAGATCATGTACGGCAAGGGCATCTACCACATGGCAGAAGTTCTGGATATGGGCGTCAAGGAAGGCTTTGTTGACAAGTCTGGTGCCTGGTACGCCTACAACGGCGACAAGATCGGCCAGGGCAAGGCGAACGCATGCAAGTTCCTTGAAGAAAACATGGACATTGCCAATGAGATTGAGGCCAAGGTTCGCGATAAGCTGATGCCCAAGCCGGTCTCCAAGAAAGAGGCTGAAGAAGCGCCCGCCGAAGCTAACGGCGAGCTGCTCTAACCCTTCCTGAGCAATACCAGGCGCGGCAGGTGGCAATGTAAACCTTCCGCGCCATCCCCATCCTCGACTTTCTTTTCAGGTATTAGTCTTTCTTCCAGTTCTCTCCTGAAGTGGCCTGGTTCAGCGCCGATGTCGATTTCCAGGCGCCTGAGGTAGTCCTCGCCACCAGCTTGTTGTAGCTGGCTTTTGATCCACCTCCGGTATTTCATTCGACGATAGAGATCCTGTAGATTTTTGCTGTTGAGAAAACGCATCGACTTCTCCTCCTCTTAACTGTCTGGTTCATACTAAGCAGAAGTCGTTGCAGGGTATCGGTTCAGAATGTTCAAAAATTCTCGTAACAGATCATTCATTTTCACCTCTGTGCTGCTCAAAAAATAGACATCTGTGTTTGCTGCCTCTTCCTTCGGTTTGAGGTGGAGTCACAATGAATTCATACTCGATAGGTGCTCAGGTTTCTTGCTCTTCAGATACAAATCAGAGGCGGTATGGAAGCAAAAAAGAGATTATTGATAGTCGCTCACGTCCCTTCCCCCAATACGCTCAAGCTCAGGCAGGCAGCTGAGCAAGGCGCCCGCCATGAAGACATCGAAAGCGTTGAGGTAAAGGTGATGGCGCCTTTGGATGCGGGCCCTGAAGACGTTCTGGCCTGTGACGCCATCATTCTGGGCACCACTGAGAATCTCGGGTATATGAGTGGTGCCCTGAAAGACTTCTTCGATCGCAGCTACTATCCCTGCCTTGAGAAAACCCAGGGTTTGCCCTTTGCCTACTACATTCGGGCCGGCCATGACGGCACGGGCACCAATCGGGCAATTGAAAGCATTACCACCGGGTTGCGCTGGAAGCTGATCCAGGAGCCTCTGATCTGCCGGGGTGAGTATCGGGATGAGTTCGAAGACCAGTGCCGGGAGTTGGGGATGTATGTCGCGGCCAGCCTTGATGCCGGGCTGGTGTGAGGCTGGCTCAGCTGGCAAACCGGTTGTAGAAGCCTTCAATCCGCGACAGGGCATTGTCGACAGTTCGTGAATAGCCTTTTTTGTCCAGGCAATAGCTGAACTGCACGCTGACGCGATAGCCGGCCTGGTAAGGTTGGCAGTCCACCACCCGGGCGCAAACCCGCGATTCGCTGATGTATTTGCCGTCAAAATCCATGAACAGGCGGGCCCCGGGCTCCACCGGCCTGGGGCAGAGCACGGCCATACCGTAGCGGTTTAGGTCCAGGCAGGTAACCGGCGTGGGCTGCTTGCCCCGACCAAAGAAACCACGCTCCCGGAGCTGAACCTTCAGGCAGGAGGCGGGGTAACGATCCTTGATTCTGCGTTCGGCGGAATCACTGGTCATACACTGGCGTCCCTTGCATTCATTGTATTTATGGTTGGGAGATGAAGTGTAGTTCCGGAAGGGCTGGCTGAAAAATAACCGGCTGCGGAATTGTGAACTGTCTAACAAAATCCTGTGCAGTGTGCGCAACTCCAGAAATCTTCCTGCTGAACGCGACAGAGCCGACTGCAGAATCTACAATGACCGGCCAATGTGTTAACCGTTACAGGACCAAACCTTGAAGTCACTGTCTCTGCACCAGCTTTACAAAGCCTGTGTTCTGAAAGATCTGCCGTTCAAAACCACCAAGCAACTGGAGCCCCTGGCTGAAATCGTCGGGCAGAACCGCGCCCAGGAAGCTGTGCGTTTTGCCCTGGCAATGCCCCATGGCGGTTACAACGTGTATGCCGTTGGCCGAAATGGCCTGGGTAAGCGCACCATGATGTTGCGCTACCTGGAGCACCATGTGGATACGGATCAACAGAGCCATGACTGGTGCTACGTGGCCAACTTCGAGGAGCCGCGTATTCCGAAGCTGTTGCAGTTGCCGGCAGGAAAAGGCACCCAGCTCAAGCAGGATATGGAAAAGCTGATGAGTCGACTGGTCAAGGTGATTCCCCAGACCTTTGACAGTGACAGTTTCCTGGAGCGCTCGGAGCAGTTGAAGAACGAGTACGGCAAGAAGCAGGAAGATGAGCTGGAGAAAGTGGCGGCCCAGGCCCGCCGCAAAAAGGTGAGCCTCACTGTGACCACGCCGGGTGGCTACCGCCTGGTTGCCATGAACGGGGATGAGCCTCATACCGCAGAATCCTTCCAGGCCCTGAGCGAAGAGCAGCGTGACAAGTTTGAAGATACCATCAACAGGCTCGAGAAAAAGCTGCGCCAGGCCCTGCGCAAACTGGCGGACTGGGAGCAGGAGTATGCTGATAAACAGCAGGCCCTGAACCAGGAAACGCTCGAAGGTATCTCTGGCCACCAGATTGATGAGCTGATCGAAAAATACAAGGATCTGCCTGATGTGGTCGCCTATTTTGAAGCGGTTCGGGCGGACCTGGTGGAGAATCTGGAGATATTTCTCGACGACAATGAAGAACAGGCGGCAATTGCCTACGCTTCCCTGGACAAGAAGATGCCCCGCAGGTATCTCGTCAATGTGCTGGTGCACCAGAAAACCAACGAGGTGCCTATGGTGGTGGAGGATAACCCCACCTACCATAACCTGTTTGGCTATGTGGAGAACGTTACCTACAAGGGCACGGTGTTCACGGATTTTTCCCTGATTCGACCGGGCAGCCTGCACAGGGCCAACGGGGGCTATCTGCTGATGGATGCCATCAAGGTTCTGGAACAGCCGTTTGTATGGGACGGCCTCAAGCGTGCCTTGCGCTCGAAGTCCATACAGATAAATTCCCTGGAACGGGAACTGACGCTGTCCGGCACTATCTCAATTGAACCAGAATCGGTTCCCCTGGACGTCAAGATCGTTCTGTTCGGTGATCGTGAAACCTGGATGTTGCTGCAGGAATACGATTCCGAGTTTGCCGAACTGTTCCGGGTGACGGCGGATTTCGAGAACGAGATGTACCGCTCCGATGACAGTCAGTTGCTTTATGCAAAATTCATTGCCAGCCTTGTGAGTGAGAAGAAACTGCTGCATTGTTCGAACAAGGCCGTTGCCCGGGTAATCGAGCACAGTGCCCGGATGGCAGAACATCAGGACAGACTCTCCCTGCACGCCGCGGATATTGCCAATCTGCTGCGGGAATCGGATTTCTGGGCCCGACAGGCCGGTGCCAAGCTGATCCAGGACCTGCATGTTGAGCGCGCGCTGGAAAGTGCGAAATATCGCAGCAGCCGGATCCGGGATCAGTTCTACGATTCCATCCGTGACGGCACGACGCTCGTAACTACCACTGGGAAGTGCGTTGGCCAGGTCAATGCACTGTCAGTGCTGTCCACGGGTGGCTTTGAATTTGGCCTTTCCAACCGTGTCACTGCTACCTGCTATTATGGAGATGGCGCGGTGATGGATATTGAGCGTGATGTGAAGCTCGGTGGCAATCTTCACTCCAAGGGCGTGATGATTCTCAGCTCCTGGCTCGCCTCCCATTTTGCGGTCAACGATCCGATGCATCTGTCGGCCAGTCTGACTTTCGAGCAGAACTACGGCGAAGTGGACGGTGACAGTGCATCGCTGGCAGAGCTGTGCGCGCTGATCTCGTCACTCTCCGGAATTCCGGTGCGACAGGATCTGGCGATCACAGGGTCGGTCAACCAGTTTGGCGAAGTTCAGCCCATCGGAGGCGTGAATGAGAAAGTGGAAGGCTTTTTCACCACCTGCCAGCTCAAGGGCGGACTGTCAGGCACCCAGGGTGTCATTGTGCCAGCCACCAATGTGCAGAACCTGATGCTAGACAGCGAAGTGGTGCAGGCAGTGCGCGGGGGGCAATTCTCGGTGTACGCGGTTGCCCGTGTTGAAGAGGCCATAACTCTGCTGCTTGGCAAGCCTGCGGGCAAGGCCGATGACAAAGGCAGGTACCCGAAGCAGAGCGTTTTTGGCATTATCCAGCAACGACTTGAGAAAATGCGGGAACACGAGCGCCAGGAACATGCTCGTGACGACCATAAAGACCCGTCAATTCACTGACCGGCGATCATAAGAAAACGGACAGGAGAGAACACACCCATGACTGATATCCAGCAAACCGTGTACGTTGTAGAGGACGATGAAGCAGTCCGCGATTCCCTGGAGCTGCTGCTGAAATCCGACGGCAAGCCGGTCAAGACCTATGAGAGTGCAACCGCTTTCCTGAAGGATTATTCCGACAAGATGGCAGGCTGCATTGTGCTGGATATCCGCATGCCCGGCATGGACGGTATGGAACTCCAGAAAAAACTCAATGAAAAACACTCCATCCTGCCCATCATCTTTGTGACCGGCCACGGTGATGTGCCCATGGCCGTTGATGCCATGAAAGAGGGCGCTGTGGACTTCATTCAGAAGCCATACCGGGAAGAAGCGCTGCTGGAGAAAATCGAGGCGGCACTCAAGCAGGATCTGGAGCAGCGGAAGTCTCTGGATGAGAAGCAGGAGATCATCCGCCGCATCAAGAGCCTCACCCCCCGCGAGCACGAGATCATGGACAGGATGATTGCTGGTCAGGCGAACAAGGTGATTGCCATTGAGCTGGAGATAAGCCAGCGCACAGTGGAGATCCACCGTTCCCGCGTTATGCACAAGATGGGTACCCATTCCCTGGCACATCTCGTTCGTATGGTCCTGTCCGTAAAGGACCTTATCGACGCAGGGTGATCCCGGCGGCATCATACGGTTACTTTTTTAACCGGCCCGACATTTATGACTGAAGCTGTCAGCGAGAACTCGGAGGTAACGGTTCTGCTCGTGGATGATAATCCGCAGAACCTCAAAGTCCTCTATGAGACCCTGAAAGACAAAGGTTACCGGCTACTCATTGCCAACGAAGGCGAAAAGGCCCTCGACCTTGCCCACCGCCATCAGCCTGAAGTGATTCTGCTGGATATCATGATGCCGGAGATGGATGGCTATGAAGTCTGTGAGCGCCTGAAGGCGGACCCTCAGACGGCCGACTGCGCCGTTGTGTTCCTGTCTGCGCTGGATGACCTGCAGGCGAAGGTGAAAGGCTTTTCCCTCGGTGGCGCCGACTACATTTCCAAACCCTTCCAGTCCCAGGAAGTGATCGCCCGGGTTAAAACCCACGCCAGTGTGATTCGCCTCGAGCGGGAGCTGCAGGCCCGCAATCGCGAGCTGCAGAGTGACCAGGCCCGGATTCTCAATTCCATCAGCGAAGGCATCTACGGTCTTGATGAGAACGGCATCATCGAATTTGCCAACCCTGCGGCGGCCTCGATTGTTGGCTGCCCGGTGGAAGAGCTGATTGGTCGCGATTTTTTCCAGACCCACTTCGCGACCGCCGGGGACAATCCGGACGGCTTGCCGGTAAAGGCCACCTGCCAGCAGGGTGTGGCGGAGAGCCAGCGGGATATCCGAATGCTGCGGGCCGATGGCACCGGCTTTCCGGCGGAATATCGTTCCACCCCGAAACTGGACTCTGACGAGCTTCATGGTGCGGTTGTCGTGTTCCGGGATATCACTGCCGAACTGGACAACGAAAAGGCGCTGGAGGATGCCAGGCAGCTGGTTCAGGAACAGCGTGATCAGCTGGCCCATACCTCCCGCCTGACTACCATGGGTGAGATGGCCGCCGGTGTTGCCCATGAGGTTAACCAGCCGCTGACAGCCATCACCAATTATGCCCGCGTTGCCAAGCGGATGATGGCGAAGGAAAACGCGGACATGGGTCTGCTTCAGGAGACCCTGGACAAAATTGAGGCCCAGTCCCACCGGGCCAGTGAAATCATACGTCGCATACGTCGATTCATGAAAAAGCCGGCCACGGGCAAGGAAGTACTGTCCGTGCCTGCGTTGCTGGAAGACACCCGGCAGTTTGCAGAAGTGGATATGCGCAACAACAAGGGTGCCATTGAACTGTCGGTTCCGGAGAACATGCCGGAGGTTCTGGCAGACCCGGTTCAGGTGCAGCAGGTAGCGCTCAACCTGATTCGTAATGCCCTGGAGGCCACCAGCAGCATTGATTCCAGTGCGCCGGTCGAGGTGAGTGCCAGTGTGCAGGGTGACACCTGTGTGCGAATCCAGGTGCGCGACCATGGCGTTGGCTTGTCGGAAGACGCCGAAGAGAAACTGTTCCTGCCGTTCTTCACAACCAAGGACGAGGGCATGGGGATTGGTCTCTCAACCTGCCGCTCGTTGATACAGGCGCAGGGTGGCGACATAGGTTTCGAGCGACCGGAAGATGGCGGCGCCTGTTTCTATTTTACTTTGCCTGTCGCCGGCGCCCAGGGTTCCCCCTGCGCACCGGATGGTGAGCCTTCCCAGAACTAGAGCCAGTTGATGCGCCCGGTTAAATGGGGCGCATCGCCTTTGGCGTTCAAGACCTGGTAGTCCCAGCCTTTCTCTCCCGTTTGCCAGTTGAGCTGGGCTGTGCCGGGCAGAAACAACGGTTTCTTGAACTGGCAGCTGACGCTCAGAGCGCCATTTTGCCAGTCTTCCTGTTGCTCCAGTAGGGCGAGTGCATGGGCTTTGGTCCACATGCCATGGGCGATTGCCCGTGGAAAGCCGAAGGCTTTGGCGCTCAGGGCATGCATGTGGATCGGATTGCTGTCGCCGGATACACGTGCGTACTGCCGGCCAATGGACTCGGGTGCTTTCATGTTTTCTGTGTTCGGATAACGCTCCAGCTCTGGTGGCGCTTTTTTGCCGGATTTGCCCTCACCATCCGATTGCCGGAACAGCGTTGTGCTTGCTTCTTCCCAGACCAGCCTTCCTGCCGAGCGTGCCTCCGTAATCAGGTCGAATTCCACGCCCCGGGCGCTGTTAACGGTGTTGCCGAGCCTTACCTGCATATCCAGGTTTTCCCCGGTGCCGATTGGTCGGTGCTGGGTGATCGTATTTCGCAGATGCACCAGACCAAGCAGCGGCAGGGGAAAGCTTTTCTCGGTAAGCAGTTTCAGGTGCAGGGGAAAAGCCAGCACGTGCGGCCAGGTGACAGGCAGATGACTGTGAGCCTTGAAGCCGCATACCTGCTGGTAGCGTTTCAGGTTCTTGCCTGCGGTACTGATACCGAGCAGACTCGCCGAGAGATTCGGGATGCTGATATCACCGCCGGTTTGCTTCTGCTTCGGCAACAGTGTTCTGCCATACATCGGTAACAAGGCGGGCGGCGTGTTGTGGTAAACGAGAGTCTCTGACATTGGTGTTCTCCTTCACAGCCCGGACAATGAATCCCGGCATTGCCTGATTAGAAAGCTTTGAAGCAAAGGGTATGCTTTTTTTTACAATTTGGTACAACTCGGCGTCTGTGGCCTGATATGCTCTAATATAAGACGATTGTCTAACAGGGTGCATTTCATAGGCCCCTTGAGTCTGGCAAACCCCTGGAGTCTGGCAAACCCCGCCAGATCAGGCATTGACCTGGCGTGCCATGGCGGCTGTCGGGAAGGTCACAGTAGTAAACCAATAAAAAGCGGAATCTTATGCAGGAACTTCGTGACGCGGGAGTGATGTTGCGCCTGATCTATGAGGCGATGAAAAAGAAGGGAATCGATACCGATGCCATCTTCACTCGACTGGGTGTGGATGAGAATTACGTCTATACCGAGCAGCTTCGAACCCCCCACAGTGCCCAGATGTATTTCTGGCAGGCTGTTGAGGATGTTTCCGGGGATCCCGATGTTGGCTTGCACCTTGGGCAATTACTCCCTGCGTACAAAGGACAGGTGCTGGAATATCTCTTTCTGAGCAGCCCAACCTTCGGCGAAGGCCTGCGGCGGGCCCAGAACTACCAGCGCCTGCTGAGTGACGCGGCGAATACCGATTTCTTCATTGAAGGTGATGACGCCTGCATGGTGCTGGATGCAGCGTCTGATGATGTCCGCCGCCTGAGGCATTTCAACGAATGTTTCGTGCTGGGATTGATTACCTTTTTCCGCTCGATCACCGATGGCAACTTCTATCCCTCACGCATTGAGTTCGAGCATGAACGGGCCGAGGGCCAGGACCATGTGCGCGAGGTGCTCGGATGTGACGTCACCTTTGGTGCGCAGCAGAACCGGCTGTACTTTCCTGCAAAACTGTTGTCCCACGCCTCACCTCATGCGGAGCCGGAGCTGCTGGATCTGCACGAGCGGTTTGCCAGCGAACAGGTCGCCCGGCTGGAGAAAAAGGATATCGTTGGCCAGGTGGAGCGGATTGTGGCCGAACTCCTCGATAGCGGGGAGGTTACCCTGGATGCCGTGGCCGAGCGTCTTGGTATCAAGCCGAGAACCCTGCGTACGCGCCTGACAGAGGCCGAGACCAGCTTCAATCAGGTGCTCGCGGATTTTCGTTATCGTCTGGCCCGTCAGCTTCTGGCAACTACTGACGAATCCATCGATGAAATTGTCTATCTCACCGGCTTCTCTGAGCCCAGCACTTTTTATCGCGCATTCAAGCGCTGGTCCGGAATGACACCTATCGAATATCGCAAAACCGCCCAGGGCAAGGACGCCATGGTCGATGCCATGTAACAGAACGCTTTTTCTGAAAAAATTTAAGAAAAAGCGTTGACATAACAGGGCGCCTCTTTATAATGCGCCCTCGTTGTCACAGAGCAATCACACCCTTGATTGCCAAGCCTTTTCGAGGCTAGCTGTGGTGACCCGCACGGAGCGGTAGTTCAGTTGGTTAGAATACCGGCCTGTCACGCCGGGGGTCGCGGGTTCGAGTCCCGTCCGCTCCGCCATTTTTGCTCTTCTTGTTTTAATCCGTAACGGCCCCAGTATTTCTGACGGCCTTTCCTGTCTGCGCGAATTCAATTCTGTGTCATCGTTCTGTCACCGAGACGGTCTAGTCTGTTCCGGAAAGTTCAAGAACAGGACAGCCGCCATGCGGGATTACGAAGAAGAGTTGATTGAAAACCAGTTTGAAGAATACGAAGACGATGCTGGCTGGGACGATGCTATGGAGCTCTGATCTCAGGAATGCCGGATTCGCTTTCGGTGTTCCCCCGGGCTCAGGCTGAACCATCGCCGATAAGCCTTGTGAAAGGCGGCAGGATTGGCAAAACCCAGAAGCCAGGCGATTTCCGCCAGTGATGTCTCCGTCTCGCGAATATAATCCCGCGCCAACTGTTTCCTCGTTTCATCCATCAGTTCCCTGAACCCGGTTCCCTCTGCAGCCAGTTGTCGCTGGAGCGTCCATGGCGCAACCCCCAGTTTCATGGCAATGGTTTCCAGGCTCGGTGTCTCGCCCCGGAACAGCGGTGTGAGGAGGTTTTTTACCCGGTCGCCCGTTGTCCATCCCCGTCGGATCTGCTGCAGTTCCCGTTCGCACAGCTCCGTGAGCTTTTCATGCATGGCCGGTTGGGCCTGTTGGCTCGCGCTTTCCCAGATATCCTGTCGTACTGTGAGGCTGTTCTTCGTCGCTCCGAATTGCACCGGACAGCGGAACCAGCTTTCGAATAAGTCATCCTGGCCAATGGACCGGTACTCGATGGTGACTCTTTCAAGAACGTCATAGCGACCGGTCACGGTTCGCAGGAACTGGGTCCAGGCCGCCAGAACAGAATCCACCACAAAATAGTTGAAGCCGTTGTAAGGGCGAATGGAATAGAACTGGGCCTGCCGAATTTCCGGCCAGACCGTTGGTGTTCCCCGGCTGTTGCGGCTGGTCAGCAGAGCGTAGCGAATCAGTGCGCTGATCGACGCTCCGGCCGTGCTGGCGGTCTCTCCGGCAAGCCCGGCAATACCGGCGTCGACAGGCCGGGATAATGCTCCCATCCTCAAACCCAGGGCCGGGTTGCCGGTCTCGTTGATCGCCGCGTGCCCGAGGCGCATGAATCTTGGAATGCTGATGCGTGCTTCTGGCGATGTCAGTGTCTGATGGTCAAGCTGGAAACGGGATGCCAGTTCTGCACTGTTCGCACCTTCGGCTTCGGCTGCCCGCATTAGCGCAGATACATAGAGAACACTGATGTCTCCCAGTGAGTTCCGGCTTTTGGCTGGGGTAGATCGGCGATCGCTCATTGCAGTCTTTGTCTGACATGTTATGCAGGGACAATAAAATGTTATGCCTGGATATTGTCGATGGCAAGGACCGCGAGTAGTTTAAGGCTCAACAATGAATGGGGCCCTGGCCGTTTTGGGAGTCCCGCCGAAGATCACGATGAGGAGACCGAACATGACTGCGAGCACCACTCCGGGCGTAGCCAAATACCCGAACCTGCTTGAGCCGCTGGATCTTGGCTTTACCAAATTGCGTAACCGTACCCTGATGGGCTCCATGCACACGGGGCTGGAGGAAGCCAAGAACGGATTTGAGCGGCTGGCGGCATTTTATGCAGAGCGTGCCCGCGGCGGTGCAGGCCTGATCGTTACCGGCGGTATTGCTCCGAATGTGGAAGGGGGTGTGTTCCAACACGCCGCCAAGATGACCACCGAAGAGGAATCCGACAAGCATCGGATTATCACTGACGCCGTGCATGAAGCGGATGGCAAGATCTGCATGCAGATTCTTCATGCTGGCCGTTATGCATACTCTCCGGAGCTGGTGGCACCTTCAGCGATTCAGGCGCCGATCAATCCTTTCAAGCCAAAGGAGCTGGATGAGGCCGGCATCGAAAAGCAGATCCAGGACTACGCGGATTGCGCCGCATTGGCGCAGCGTGCCGGTTATGATGGCGTTGAAGTCATGGGCTCGGAAGGTTATTTCATCAACCAGTTCATCGTTTCTCACACTAACCACCGGACCGACCGCTGGGGTGGCAGTTACGAAAACCGTATTCGCCTGCCCATCGAAATCGTTCGCCGGGTTCGTGAGCGGGTGGGGGAGAAGTTTATCCTGATCTACCGCCTCTCCATGCTGGATCTGATTGAGGACGGCAGCACCTGGGAAGAGGTTGTGCATCTGGCCAAGGAAATCGAGAAGGCGGGAGCAACCATCATCAACACTGGCATCGGCTGGCACGAGGCCCGGGTACCCACCATCGCTACCTCGGTTCCCCGCGGCGCCTTTACCAAGGTGACGGCACGCCTGAAAGGTGAGGTAAGCATTCCGCTGGTTACCACCAACCGGATTAACATGCCGGACGTGGCCGAGAAGATACTGGCTGAGGGCGATGCCGATATGGTGTCCATGGCCCGTCCGTTCCTGGCAGACGCTGATCTGGTTCTGAAGGCGGCAGAAGATCGCGCCGACGAGATCAACACCTGCATCGGTTGTAACCAGGCGTGTCTTGATCACACCTTCAGCGGCAAACTGACGTCCTGTCTGGTGAATCCCCGCGCCTGTCACGAGACCGAGCTGACATACGTGAAAACTGCTGCCCCGAAATCCATTGCGGTGGTTGGTGCCGGGCCCGCCGGTCTGGCGTTTGCCTCGGTGGCTGCAGAGCGTGGCCACAAGGTAACGCTGTTTGATGCCGGCAGTGAGATTGGTGGTCAGTTCAATGTTGCCAAGCTGATTCCGGGTAAGGAAGAGTTCTACGAAACCCTGCGTTATTTCCGGGTGATGCTCGAAAAGCACCAGGTGGACGTGCGCCTGAACACCAGGGTCAGCGCTGACGATCTCAAAGCGGGCGGCTTTGATGAGGTGATTCTGGCAACCGGCGTCAAACCGCGTACTCCGGAAATCGAAGGAATCGATCATCCGAAAGTGATCGGTTATCTCGATGCCCTGCTTGAGCGCAAGCCGGTCGGGCAAAGAGTGGCAGTGATCGGCGCCGGCGGTATTGGCTTCGACGTTTCCGAGTTTATTGTCCACAAGGGCACCTCGGCCGCGGTAGACACCGACCACTTCATGCGAGAGTGGGGCGTGGATCTGAGCGTCGAACACCGGGGTGGCATTCAGGGCGTTGAGCCGGAAGTCCCGGAGCCTGCCCGTGAGGTCTACCTGCTTCAGCGTAAGGCATCGAAAGTGGGCAAGAATCTGGGCAAGACCACGGGATGGATTCACCGAACCTCCCTCAAGAACCGTCAGGTTCAGATGGTTCCCGGTGTAACCTACCGCAAAATTGATGATGAGGGACTGCACGTAACGGTCACGCCGAAAGGCGCGGAGCAGGGCGAAGACCGAGTGCTGCCGGTAGACACCATTATCGTATGTGCCGGTCAGGAGCCGCTGCGTGAACTGCAGAGCGATCTCGAAGCGGCTGGCCTGCCGGTGCACCTGATTGGCGGTTCGGATGTAGCCGCGGAACTGGATGCCAAGCGGGCCATCGATCAGGGAAGTCGACTGGCGGCAGAGCTTTAAGCGCAAACACGATCACAAATCGTTGCAGTTTTTCCCTGTGCAGAAACGATTGTCTGGCTAGACTAATAGCTTTGAGTCTGTCAGCTTGCCTCTTCACCCTGATACGGGGAAGCCGGGGTTGAAGAGGCCGGCATCGCTATCTGATGGAACATCTTTCTGGGTTCTGTCGTGTGATGTCGAGTCGTTGAACTGTGGAGAACGTGCAATGGTGTCTGCCGACCAGGCAACCGATGGTTATTCGGCGGTATTTTTTGTGGAAGGGAATCAGGTGGCCCGTGAGATGCGGGCCAATGAATTCGGAGCCTTCCTGGATGGCTATGTAGGGTTGTCCGATCTCGCCGAAACCGATGTCAGGGCTGTTCTGGTTGAGCTGAGTGGCGATCTCCGGGTTCAGGCACTGGTTTTCTTCCGGATCTGGTTTGATGAGGAAGGTCGAGCCGACAGTCACTGGAATGTGCCAATTGAAGAGCTGGCAAGAATGGGTGCCAAAGGGCCTGACATGGGTGGCGGTGCGATCCGGCTGGTTTGTCGGAGCCAATGCCCCGACCCCAAGTTCAAGGAGGATCTGTGGGACCCGGACATGACACCCGGGAACAACCATTTTCAGGCGATTCGCAAAGCGGTTGAGGCCAACAGTCTCAAATTCCGGAAAATGGAGCCGGTCCAGGAAGAGAACATTCCGGTTCTGAGCGAGCAGGCCGAGGATTCTGCTGAGCGTGAAGAGTCTGCGGCAGCGGCAGATCGTTCTCGTCTGGCGCAGCTGATCCGGGAGCAGCGCCTACGGATCAAGACCCTGCAAAGTGTTCACCGGGATGCCCTTTCGGACATCCAGCGGGAACATCGCCTGGAAATTCAGGCGTTGCGCAGTGATTTTGCAGATCTCGAGCAGAAATACGAGCGCCAGCGCCTGAGTAATGAGCAGCTCAAAAAGCGACTGGCGGAGCGAAATGAGCAGTACCTCACCATGCAGGAGCAGATGGCCGCTGTTGGTGAGGAAAAACAGCGTGAGGATTCAAACGCGGGTGCCGAGCTATTGCTGCTCAGGGAACAGCTGGAACGGCGCCAACGGGAGCTGGAGTTAAGGGACGAGAAAATCGTTGCCCTTGAGGAGGAAAACCACGAGCTGAGCCATCGTGAACCGCCGGAGGACTCCATCATGGACCATCTGAAGCGCCAGACGGTGTTTCTAGTGGCCTACCAGCCGGGCGTCGGTCATGTGACGCTGCCTTTCAAAGACATTGAAACCTACTTCAGTAACCCCACCGCCTATGCAGCAGAACGCTGCGGTATGAATGAGCCCGCTTATCGGGAATGGCTGGAGCATTACGAAAACCCCGTCTGCACCCACGAAGGCAACGATGGCAATTCTTGTGGTGAGCCGATTCTGCGGGTAAGTCAGCCAGCAGAATTCCGTCCGGGCATTGATGACCGGTGCGAGAAACACCAAGCCTGAGGCCGGAACTTTTTCAGTATCGGGGTGACTTTCGTTAAACTGTACGCCAGATTGTCACCGGGGTAACGGTTTCGTTTGTCCCCGCCGCATCCCGACACCACAGGAAACTTCATGGATCAGTTCAGGAACATTGGTGTGATTGGCCGTATGGGCAGCGTGAAAGTGGTTGAATCACTGCGCCAGCTCAAACAGTACCTGATCGCCAACAACTACCACGTCATTCTTGAGGAAGACACAGCCAGCATGTTGCCCGGGCATGGCCTGCAGGTGGCGAGCAAAAAACTGCTGGGCGAGATCTGTGACCTGGTTATTGTGGTCGGCGGTGATGGCAGCCTCCTGGGAGCCGCCCGTGAGCTGGCCAAGTCCAAGATTCCCCTGCTTGGGGTAAACCGTGGCCGTCTGGGCTTTCTGACCGACATATCCCCTTCCGACCTTGAGGAACGACTGGGCAAGGTTCTGGAGGGCGAATACATGGAGGAAACCCGGTTTCTGCTGGATGGCAACGTCGAGCGTAATGGTCAGCCCCTGGGGTTTGGTACCGCCCTGAACGATGTTGTGCTGCATCCGGGTAAATCCACCAGGATGATCGGCTTCGATCTGTTCATTGACGGCCATTTTGTCTACAGCCAGCGCTCGGATGGCCTGATCGTCTCCACTCCGACCGGGTCTACGGCCTACTCGCTTTCCGCTGGTGGTCCGATCATGCATCCCAAGCTGGATGCCATTGTTCTGGTGCCGATGTTTCCCCACACTCTCAGTAGCCGGCCGATCGTTGTCGATGGCAAGAGTGAGATCAAACTGGTGATCGGGGAGACCAATGAAACCTATCCGCAAATCAGCTTTGACGGCCAGATGAACATTGCCTGTGCGCCAGGCGACATCATTCGCATCACCAAGAAGCCGTTCAAGATCCGGTTGATTCACCCCACCGACCACAACTTCTACGCCACCTGCCGTGACAAGCTTGGCTGGGCTAGTGAAATATCAGCGAGTTGATCATGGCTGCAACAAGACCGACCGCGAGTCGCGGTTACGACATTATTGGCGATATACACGGCTGCGCCAATACCCTGGCCAGATTGCTGGACCAGATGGGGTACCGCAAGATCAACGGGGTATACCAGCACCCGCGTCGTCAGGCGATTTTCATTGGCGATATCATTGATCGTGGACCCCGCATCCGTGAGGCGCTGCATCTGGTGCGGGACATGGTGGAACATGGTTCGGCCCGTATTGTCATGGGCAATCATGAGTACAATGCGCTGGGTTACTGCACGCGGGCACGTCCTGGCAGCGGCAAAACCTTTTTGCGTGAGCACAACGCCCGTCATGACCGTCTGATCCGGGAGACCCTGGAACAGTTCGAGGCGCATCCGTACGAGTGGAATGAGTTTCTCGAGTGGTTCTACACCATACCGCTGTTCATCGACGACGAGGACTTCCGCGTTGTTCACGCCTGCTGGGACGGCGATCTGATCGAAAAATTCAAGCAGTCGCAGGGCGGCGCCTGCATCGATGAGGATTTCCTGCACGCTTCTGCCGCCATCGAGTCCTTTGCCGGGCAGGTCATGGATACCCTTCTGCGTGGCACAGATCTCCGGCTCCCCGAGGGAATGGCTATCACGGGCCGGGATGGCTACGTGCGTGAGTTTTTCCGAACCAAATTCTGGGCGGACGATCCCCATACCTATGCCGATGTTGTGTTCCAGCCAGACCCGCTGCCGCCCGAAGTGGCAAGCCGGGTACTGACCGATGGCGAGCGCAAACAACTGATCAGCTACCCCCTGGATGCGCCGCCGGTTTTCGTGGGCCATTACTGGATGGAGGGCGAGCCTGCGCCGCTCAAACCTAATGTCGCCTGCATTGACTACAGTGCCGTGAAGTACGGGCGGCTGGTGGCCTACAGGATGGATGGTGAGCGGGCACTTTCCCGTGACAAATTTGTCTGGGTAGATGTGGAAAGGCCGGAGCAACCGGACTATCCCACCAGCGAGGACAGCGTTGCGCGGTAAACCGTGCATTGCAGCTGAACCATTTCCACAGGCGGAGTAAGCGGTGTACCGAGTCAAGCAGTTGGATACCACGGTGAACCTGGCCGGCTTCAGTCGCTGGCTGAACGGCCAGGGTGTGACCCACCGGATTACGGAAGAAGGGGGATTCCAGGTGCTCTGGCTGGAGGACCCGGCCCACGCTGAACCTGTGCTTTCCGCTCTGGACCGTTTCATGGCGGAACCCGAAATCAGGGAGGCTGTGGATCGCCAGAATCGGTCGCCGGTATTTGTTGGTGGGCGCTGGCAGCCCTCACCTCGGCATGCGCCGCTGGTACTTGGGATCATTGTGTTTGCTGTAGCCATGGTCTGGCTTACGGCCATGGGCCAGAATGAACTGGCGGCCAGCCTGATGGTGATTGATCCACGTGATTATGACTGGGGCACCATGGCCGGTCGCGTTGACGCCTTGACCGCCACCCTGGCCAGTGGCCAGATTTGGCGGCTGCTGACACCCGATTTTCTGCACTTCAGTTGGACCCACATCATATTCAATTCCGTCATGCTCTGGTTTCTGGGCAGCCAGATCGAATGGTTCGATGGTCGGGCCCGATTGATCACTCTGTTTGTGATTACCAGTCTGGTCTCGAACGGCTTGCAATATTTTGTTTCCGGGCCCCTGTTCGGTGGCCTATCCGGAGTGGTTTATGGGATTCTGGGCTATTGCTGGCTTAGCCAGCGATCTGCACCGAGGTTCCAGTTTCCGCCGGCACTGGTTACCTTTGCAGTTGCATGGATGGTGATCGGGTTTACGCCACTTCCCGAAATGATCGGGCTCGGGCGTATGGCCAATGAAGCGCACCTGGGTGGGTTTGTTGCCGGATTGGCCCTTGCGGTGGTTTTGCCCGTAAGACGCAGGCATGGGGCATAAAAAAGCCCCGCCAGAGGCGGGGCGTTAAAAGAGCTTTTAGCTCCTGATGAGAGAGACCAAATGATACGACCGTCGTCATTTGGTGAGGCAATGATAATCATTATCGTTTGATGCTGTCAAACGGTTCTGCCACATTTTTAATGAACGTTTTTTCAGGAGAGCGGGATGACCTACGAAGAACTGATCGAGCGGCTGGATCCGAATGTCTACCGGAGTCTCCGGCAGTCAATTGAACTCGGTAAATGGCCCGATGGCCGTAAACTGACGCCCGAACAGCGTGAAATAAGCCTGGAGGCGGTGATCTACTACGAGAATCTGCACAACATTCCGGAAGAGGAGCGCACAGGCTACCTCGACCGGGGCAGCAAGGCGGGGACCGCCTGTGATCCGTCGGTTCAGCGCACGCAGGGTAACGGTGACGTCGATCCAGACCAGTATGTTGAGGTCAAGTCTTGAGCGAGCTGATTGATGTCACCGGCCGGCTGCGCAAAATGCCTGCGGAGGTGGGTGGCCCGGTGGCGTACTCCATTGCTGTGGGCGACACCCGCATTCCTCTGAACGACTTGATCGGTAGGCCGTTGCGTCTGGATTTCGATGGTGTGATCCGGTGCATCCACTGCGACCGGAAAACCAACAAGAGCTTCAATCAGGGCTTCTGTTTTCCCTGTTTTCGTAAGCTGGCGGCCTGTGACAGTTGCATCATGAGTCCGGAGAAGTGCCACTATCACCTTGGTACCTGTCGGGAGCCGGAATGGGGAGAAACCCATTGCATGGTCGAACACATGGTGTATCTGGCCAATTCATCGGGTTTGAAGGTGGGCATTACCCGCGGATCCCAGGTGCCAACACGCTGGATTGATCAGGGGGCAGTAGACGCCATACCGATGGTCCGTGTTGCAACGAGGTATATTGCCGGCCTGGTGGAAGTCGCCTGCAAGGCCCATGTCGCTGACCGGACCAACTGGCGGGCGATGCTCAAGGGCGATGTTCCTGAGCTCGATCTGGCACGGGAGCGTCAGCGCATGCTTGGGCTGATCGCTGACGATCTTGAGGCGCTTCGGCAGACCCACGGTCAGGATTCGATCCGGGAAGTTGACGAGCAGGGCCTTGGCCTGAGCTATCCCGTCAAGGTCTGGCCAGAAAAGATCAAAACCCATAACCTCGACAAAACGCCGGAAGTGGAGGGCGTGCTCGAGGGCATAAAGGGGCAGTACCTTATCCTGGATACCGGTGTGATCAATATTCGGAAATTCACCGGTTATGAAGTCCGTTTCCGGGTCATGGAAGGCTGACAGCGCCTTGCCCGGCCCATCTTTTCACGCCAGCGGGCCCTGAATTCCAGCGCCCGCTGGCCGCGAACTCTGGAGAAAACCAATGCGTACCAGCCAGCCACAGAGCATTTATCTGAGCGATTACAAGGTACCGGCGTATCTGGTCGACACCGTAGACCTGAGGTTCGAGCTTTTTGAAGACGGGGCACGTGTGCACAGCACGCTTGAGGTTCGCCGCAACCCGGAATCTGGTGAAGTGTCTGCACCCCTGGAGCTTGATGGCGACAGTCTGACGCTGGAATCCGTCGCCCTGGATGGCGCCGAGCTGGCAGAGGGTGACTATGAGGACCGGGGCGATCAGCTTGTGGTCCGCTCCGTACCGGAGCAGTTCACGTTGACCGTGGTGACCTGGATTGAGCCACAGAATAATACCCGTCTGGAAGGTCTGTACAAATCCTCCGGCATGTTCTGTACCCAGTGTGAGGCAGAAGGCTTCCGGTGCATTACTTTCTTCCCGGACCGTCCGGACGTGATGGCACGTTTCCGAACCCGCATCGAAGCCAACAAGGACGCCTATCCTGTCCTTCTCTCTAACGGCAACGATGTGGAAAAAGGCGAGTTGGAAAACGGCCGGCATTTTGTCACCTGGGAAGACCCGTTCCCCAAGCCCTGCTACCTGTTCGCCCTGGTGGCCGGAGACCTGGTAGAGAAACGGGATACCTTTTCCACGTGCTCGGGCCGTGACATTGATCTGCGCATGTACGTGGAGCCTCGAAATGCCGAGAAGTGCGACCACGCCATGGATTCCCTGAAGCGTTCCATGCGCTGGGATGAGGAAGTCTATGGTCGTGAGTACGACCTCGATATCTTCATGATTGTGGCGGTGGATGACTTCAACATGGGCGCCATGGAGAACAAGGGGCTTAACATCTTCAACTCCTCCTGTGTGCTGGCCAGCCAGGAAACCGCCACGGACATGGCGTTCCAGCGAATCGAGGCCATCGTTGCCCACGAATATTTCCACAACTGGTCCGGCAACCGGGTTACCTGCCGCGACTGGTTCCAGCTCAGCCTGAAAGAAGGCTTCACGGTATTCCGGGATTCCCAGTTCTCTGCGGATATGGGATCTCCGACAGTCAAGCGGATTGAGGATGTAACGCTGCTGCGTACGGCCCAGTTTGCTGAGGACGGAGGCCCCATGGCGCATCCGGTGCGGCCGGCTTCCTACATGGAAATCTCCAACTTCTACACCCTGACCATTTACGAAAAAGGTGCAGAAGTCGTGCGCATGATCCACACCCTGCTGGGGCCGGACATGTTCCGTAAGGGCAGCGATCTGTATTTTGAGCGCCACGATGGTCAGGCGGTAACAACTGATGACTTTGTAAAAGCCATGGAGGATGCTTCCGGTCGTGATCTGGGTCAGTTCCGTCTCTGGTATGAGCAGGCAGGCACGCCAGTGCTGAATGTTTCGGATGACTATGACGCCGGGAAAGGTGTGTATCGCCTTACTATTGAGCAGAGCATTCCGGATACCCCGGGACAGACCAACAAAAAACCGCAGCACATACCGTTTGCGCTTGGTCTGCTTGGACCGGATGGACAGGCGCTGCCGTTGCAGCTTGAATCCGGAGATTCGGGTGCGCCGACGGAGCGGGTGCTTGAGCTAACCGAAGCCGTCCACACTTTCGAATTCCATGGCGTCGAGTCCAGACCCGTGCCATCACTTTTGCGGCATTTCTCCGCGCCGGTTCGGGTTCGCTACAACTGGACCCGCGAGCAGCTGCTCTTCCTGATGAGCCATGATCCGGACGGGTTCAATCGTTGGGATGCGGGTCAGAGACTGGCGGTCGATGTTATTCAATCGCTGTTCGGTGCGCCGGACGATGCGGAAATCGAACCGAGACTGGTGGAGGCTTATCGCAAACTGATTTCCGACACCAATCTCGACCAGGCCCTGGTGGCCAAAATGCTACAGCTTCCCTCTGAGGCCTATCTGATTGAGCTGGCTGATAACGCCGATGTGCCGGCCATCCATCAGGCCCGTGACGCGGTACTCCGGCATCTGGCCGGTGCCCTGAAAGGCGAGCTCATTGATTGCTACCAGCGCCAGCAGGACAGTGGCCCCTACGAGGTGAGGCCGGAGGCCATTGCTCGTCGTAGCCTGCGCAATACCTCTTTGGCCTGGTTGCTGATGATTGATGACGAGGAAGGCCGGGGCCTGGCTGTGAGCCAGTTGAACTCGGCTGACAATATGACCGATCGCATGGGTGCCTTGCGTGCGCTCGTCAATTCGGGCTTTGAGGCTGATCGCCAGCACGCGCTGGATGACTTCTATGACCGGTTCCAAAGCGACCCACAGGTTGTTGAGCAATGGTTCTCTGTGCAGGCAGCCAGTGATCAGGCCGGCCAGCTCCCGGACATCCATAAACTTCTGGAGCATCCGGCCTTTGACTGGAAAAACCCCAACAAGATTCGCTCTGTGGTGGGTGCGTTTGCGGGTCAGAATCTGGCTGCGTTCCACAAGCCTGACGGTTCCGGTTACGAATTCCTGGCGGATCAGGTCTGCCGCCTGGACGACAGCAACCCGCAGATTGCTGCGCGCCTGGTGACGCCGCTCACCCGATGGAGAAAGTTTGCGCCCGCGTACAGCGCTCAGATGAAATCCGCTCTGGAGCGGATTCGCGACAAATCCGGACTGTCCCGGGACGTTTATGAGGTGGTGCACAAGAGCCTTGCGGAGTGAAGTCAGATACAAAATCGCACTTTCGGTCGATAGACTTTAGTCTGGGATCGGGTAATCTGGAGTAAGGTCTGTAATTCCATCAGACGACAATAAAAAAGCCTCCGCAGAGGCTTCCAGACGCACTTAAGGTTTCACAATGATGTATAACAAAAATGCGATTCTCGGCGGCCTGCTGGCTCTCTCCGTGGCATCAGCGCCTGCGTGGGCGGCGGTCTCCGCCAGTGAAGCGGCCCGTCTGGGCCAGGAGTTGACACCCTTTGGCTCGCCCAAGGCCGGTAACAGTGCCGGTACCATCCCGGCCTGGACCGGAGGGCTGACAGAACCGCCTCCCGGCTATGAGGGCAGCGGACAGCACCACATTAATCCGTTCCCGGATGATGAAGTCCTTTTTACCATTACGCCCGCCAATATGGATCAGTATGAGGAGTACCTCACTGACGGTGTGAAGGCGATGCTCGAAACCTACCCGACCACATTCCGGGTGCCCGTTTACCAGTCTCGTCGTACCCATGCGGTCCCAGATTGGGTGGCAGAGAATACCCGTGAAAACGCGGTAAGCGCGGAGATTGTTGGTCAGGGCGAAGGGCTGGATGGAGCCTTTGGTGGATACCCATTCCCGATCCTGCACGGCAATGACGAGCAGAAGGCCTGGCAGGCGGTCTGGAACCATCTGACCCGCTGGCGCGGTGTGTCTGTAACACGGCGCTCCAGTGAGGTGGCGGTCCAGACCAACGGCGACTATTCGCTGGTTACTTCCCAGCAGGAAGCCTTCTTCAATTTTTACAATCCGGAAGGTGGTGAAGAAGATCTGGATAACGTGATCTTCTACTACCTGTCGTTTACCCAGTCACCACCCCGCCTTGCCGGTGGCGCCATTCTGATTCATGAGACCCTGAACCAGATCATCAATCCCCGGAATGGTTGGGGCTACAATGCCGGCCAGCGTCGGGTACGTCGGGCGCCAAACCTGGGGTACGACTCCCCGATTGCAGCGGCTGACAACCTCCGGACTGCAGATGATACCGATATCTTCAACGGGGCCTTGGATCGCTATAACTGGAATTACGAAGGCAAGCGGGAAATCTACATCCCCTACAACAACTACCGAATTGGGGAAAAAGGTCTTCCTTACGAGGAAATCCTCGGTATCTCCCATCTGAATCCGGACCTCACCCGTTGGGAGCTTCACCGTGTGCACGTGGTTGAAGCCACACTGAAGGACGGTGAGCGCCATATCTATGGCAAGCGCCGCTTCTATATCGACGAGGACAGCTGGAACACGGTTCTGCTGGATCAGTACGACGGTCGCGGCGAACTCTGGCGTGTAACGATGGGGCTGCCGAAAAATTATTATGAACTTCCGGGTGTGTGGACGGTTCTTGACGTCTATCATGACCTTCAGGCCCGTCGTTATCATGTACTCGGTCTGGACACAGAAGAGGCCAATACCCGCGTGTTCACCGACGAGGTCCCGAACAGGCGTTACTTCTCGCCGGCTTCCCTGCGCCGCAGGAGTGTTCGCTAACGCACTGTTGGCCGAGGGATGCGTCCCCGCCCACAGGAAGTGGCGACCCGACATACCGGCAACCGTAAGGTTGCCGGTATGTTTACAGTTATTCCCGGCTTTGCCGGTCAGAGACACAGTTCAATACAACATAATAGGCAATCTGAATGGCTAAAAGGTTGATGTGCAAGACTCTGGGCGCTGCCTGCCTTGGACTTTCCATGGTCTGGTCTGCCCCTGCAGCGTTTGCGCTTGCAGATATCATCGAAACCCCGGCCCGGCCGACGGATCTGGCCCCGGAAAATCTTCTCACCGATGCGACCCGGGTTGGGGATCGCATTGTGGCCGTGGGAGAACGTGGCCATATCATTTACTCGGATGATGAGGGGAAAACCTGGGTTCAGGGTGAGGTACCTGTTTCTGTGACCCTGACAGGGATCGATTTTGGCTCCGACAGCCATGGCTGGGCAGTGGGCCACAGCGGCGTTGTCCTCCATACCAGCGATGCCGGGGCCACCTGGAGCCTTCAGATTGACGGTATCCGCGCCATGGAACTGGCCATTGAGAGCCGGGAAGAGCAGATTGCCGCCATGGAGGAGCGAATCGAAGAAGCGCCCGAAGAAGAGAAAGAAGATCTCGAGTGGGCGCTCGATGACCTCTACTTCGCCCTCGAGAACATTCAGGCGGATATGGATATCGGCCCAGTTAACCCGCTGCTGGATGTCTGGTTTGAAAACGAGAACCGCGGTTTTGTGGTGGGCGCCTACGGTATGTTCCTGCGCACCATGGACGGCGGTGAGACCTGGAAAGACTGGGCGCCAAGAATTGATAACCGGCAGAACTTCCACCTCAATGGCATTACCCGGATCACGGGTGGTGCCCTGGTGGTCGTTGGTGAAGCCGGTCAGATACATGTCTCCGTAGACGGTGGTGAGACCTTTGAGCGCCGTGAGGCGCCTTATGAAGGCTCCCTGTTCGGTGTTATCGGCACAGGCCAGGTTAACGAGATTCTCGCCTTTGGCCTTCGTGGCAATATGCTGTTCTCTTCAGACCTCGGCAAAAGCTGGCGGATGGTTCCCAATTCGGCCGGGGCTACGCTCAACGACGGCGTCGTTTCGGAGGATGGTCGTATCACCCTGGTAGGCAATAGTGGTGCGGTACTGATGAGCACCAATGGCGCCGAAACCTTCCGCGAGTATTTCCGAAGTGATCGTGAAGGTGTCATGAGCGCGGTGCCTATTTCAGGAACAGACCTGCTGATTGTCGGCGAAGGTGGGGTAAAGATCACAGACGCCCGTGGAAGAAACCTTCAATAACGCCCTGATGTGGCAACAACCGAACGAACAATAGAGGGGCTTTTGAATGTCCAACCCTAAGCATGACAAGGGCGAGCACTATCTGACCACGCCCAAGGCCGAACCCTTTCTCGAAAGGCTGATCTTCAATAATCGGCCAATCATTCTTGTCGTCTTCGCCGTGTTGACGCTGTTCCTGGGATATAACGCCGTCAAGATCCAACCGGATGCCAGCTTCGAGCGGATGATTCCGCTTGAGCATCCCTACATTGTAAATATGCTTGATCACCGGGATGATCTTGAAAACCTCGGTAACTTCGTTCGTATCGCCGTCGAGGTCGAAGAGGGCGATATTTTCACCCAGGAGTACATGGAAACTCTGAAGCAGATCACCGACGAGGTTTTCTATCTCAACGGCGTGGATCGCTCGGGTCTCAAATCCCTCTGGACGTCGAATGTCCGCTGGGTTGAGGTTACCGAACAGGGTTTTCAGGGTGGCACTGTCATACCGGACGGCTATGACGGCTCCCGGGACAGTCTGGAGAAGCTTCGCCAGAACGTTCTTCGTTCTAACGAAGTCGGGCGCCTGATCTCTGATAACTTCCAATCAACGATCGTTTACGCGCCGCTCTACGAGAAGAATCCGGAGACCGGTGAGGCTCTGGACTACGGCGAATTTTCCCGTCAGCTTGAAGAAAAGATTCGTGAAAAGTACGAAGAACAGAACCCGAACATCAAGATTCATATTGTCGGTTTCGCCAAGAAGGTCGGCGATCTGATTGAGGGGATTGGTTCTATCGCCTGGTTCGCAGGTATTACCATCCTGCTGACCACGCTGTTGCTGTTCTGGTACTCGCGGGCTATTGCCGGCACCCTGGTTCCTGTCTTTACCTCAATCATTGCGGTGTTCCTGCAGCTGGGAACTCTTCGGTTGCTGGGCTACGGGCTGGACCCTTATTCGGTGCTGGTGCCATTCCTGGTGTTTGCGATTGGTATCAGTCATGGCGTTCAGATTGTGAATGCCATGGCCGTTGAGGCTGCCAAGGGCTTTGATGCCGTGACCGCTGCGCGCCTGGCTTTCCGTGCACTATACATACCGGGCATGTTGGCTCTGATTTCGGATGCCTTTGGTTTCCTGACCCTGTTCTTTATCGAGATCGACGTTATCCGGGACCTGGCCGTTGCCGCAGGTATTGGTGTGGCGTTCGTGATCTTCACCAACCTGGTGTTGCATGTACTGATTATGTCTTATGTCGGTATCTCCAAGGGGGGGATCCGTCACGTGCAGAATCACGGAGAAAAACAGGATCGGAAGTGGCGCGTTTTGTCCTACTTCTCTCATCCGGGCGTAGCGCCCATCTCGTTGTTGATTGCTGTAATCGGGCTTGGGCTTGGTCTTTATTACAAGCAGGACCTGAAGATTGGCGACCTGGATCAGGGTGCGCCTGAGCTTCGTGCGGATTCCCGCTACAACAAGGACAATGCCTACATCATCAATAATTACTCGACCAGTGCTGATGTATTGGTGGTGATGGTCAAAACGCCGGAAGAGCAGTGCACGCAGTATAATGTGCTGCGGGCCATGGATACTCTGCAGTGGGAGCTTCAGAACACGCCGGGCGTTCAGTCTTCGGTATCACTTGCAGATGTTTCCAAGATGGTGACCAAGGCGCTGAACGAGGGCAACTGGAAGTGGTATGAGATCTCCCGCAACCAGACCATTATCAATGCGTCCATTCGTGAGGCGCCTGCCGGGTTGATTAATACAGACTGCAGCCTGACTCCGGTTTTGGTGTTCCTTGAGGATCACAAGGCAGAAACCCTGGAAACCGTCGTTGAGCGCGTCGAACAGTTTGCCGGGAACAACAGCAGTGATGAGCACAGGTTCCTGCTGGCGGCGGGTAACGCCGGTGTCGAGGCCGCTACTAACGAGGTTATCTCCGGCGCCAAGGATAAGATGCTGATCCTCGTTTACAGTGTCGTGAGTTTGCTGTGCTTCGCGACCTTCCGTTCGATCCGTGCGGTGCTGTGTATCGTGATACCACTGGGTCTGACTTCAGTCCTATGTGAGGCGATCATGGCGGTATCCGGCATTGGTATCAAAGTGGCGACTTTGCCGGTTATTGCCTTGGGTGTCGGTATCGGTGTCGACTACGGCATTTATATCTACAGCAAGCTGGAGAAATACCTGCTTGAAGGAAAAACGCTTCAGGAGGCTTACTACGAGACTCTGCGTTCGACTGGTAAGGCGGTCATGTTTACCGGCGTGACTCTGGGCTTGGGTGTTGTCACCTGGATATTCTCGCCCATCAAGTTCCAGGCCGACATGGGCTTCCTGCTGTTTTTCATGTTCCTCTGGAACATGGTGGGAGCCATCTGGCTGTTGCCGGCTCTGGCCCGGTTCCTGCTGCGGCCGGATCAGATGCTTGCCAAGGCCCGAGCTGCGAAATAACATTAGCGCCGACCTGCAAAAAAGCCCGCATTGCGGGCTTTTTTGTTGTCTGGTCAACCGGTTAGCGAGCTAATCCATACTTTATTTATGGTGTGAAGTGGTCTATGTTTTATGGTGATCGTACGTCTTGCCCGCTCTTGAAGCGGGCGCCGAATTACAATGAACAGAAAAAAGGAAGAACTCACATGACACTGAAACTCAAAGCCTCCGCATTCGCTGTCGCCGCCGCAGTCAGCCTGGGTGCTGCTTCAACCTCCGTTTCCGCTCAGGAGCAGCGCTTTGTGACCATCGGCACCGGCGGTGTAACCGGCGTTTATTATCCGGCTGGCGGTGCTATCTGTCGTCTGGTGAACATGGACCGTAAAGAGCACGGAATTCGGTGCTCTGTCGAGAGTACCGGTGGTTCCGTCTACAACCTGAATGCCATTCGCCAGGGCGAGCTCGATCTGGCAGTTGCCCAGTCAGACTGGCAGTACCATGCCTACAATGGCACCAGCCAGTTCAAGGATGATGGCGCTAACAAAGATCTCCGCGCTGTCTTTTCGCTGCATCCGGAACCGTTCACCGTTGTTGCCAGCAAGGGCTCAGGCATCAAAACCTTTGAAGACCTGGAAGGCAAGCGGGTATCTGTCGGCAACCCTGGTTCAGGGCAGCGCGCCACTGCTGAAGTCCTGATGGATGAGATGGGCTGGACACTGGACAAATTCTCTCTGGCTGCCGAAATCAAGGCTGCAGAACAGTCCCAGGCTCTTTGTGATGGCAATATTGATGCCTTCTTCTACACCGTTGGCCACCCGTCCGGTGCGATCAAGGAAGCGACAACTTCCTGTGACAGTGCCCTGGTCAACGTGGATAACGCCGCCACCCAGAAGCTGATTGACGATAACCCGTACTATCGTAAAGCGGTGATTCCTGGCGGTATGTATCGTGGCAGTGACGAAGACGTAACCACCTTTGGTGTTGCGGCGACCTTCGTGTCATCCACCGATGTCCCCGATGATGTTGTCTACGCCGTTGTGAAGGCTGTTTTCGAGAACTTTGACAGCTTCAAGCGTCTGCATCCGGCGTTTGCCAACCTGAACAAGGAAGAAATGGTCTCCGATGCCCTGAGTGCGCCGTTGCACCCGGGTGCTGCCAAGTACTACAAGGAAGCCGGTCTGATCGACTGATCTGTCTGCACTCCGACACAGCGGGCCCCGGTCCGCTGTGTCGTCCTTTCAGAGAACCATCTTTTAAGTACGGGACTAATTTATGGCGACGAGCGATCCGGCAAACGGAGCTGGTGCTGGTGGTAGCAGTAATGTAGACCAGATCCTGCAGACTGAAACCGGGGGCAGGGCGACCAGCGGGTATGCCGCGGTCATTCTGTTTGTCATTCCCTTGGTGTGGTCGCTGTTTCAGCTCTGGATTGCGTCACCGCTCCCTTACATTTTCAACTTTGCCATCTTCAATTCCACGGAAGCGCGTTCTATCCATCTCGCGTTTGCGGTTTTCCTGGCGTTTTCCGCCTTCCCCATGATCAAGGGGCGGCACGTGAATGTCGTGCCCATCTACGACTGGATTCTGGCGCTCGTTGCGGCTTTTTGCGCCTCATACCTTTATGTTTTTTACGAAGAGTTGTCGACTCGCCCCGGCGCTCCCATCACCCAGGATCTGTGGGTTGCGCTTATCGGGCTCGTGCTGTTGCTTGAAGCGACCCGTCGCTCACTGGGTTTGCCACTGACCATCGTCGCCGCTGTCTTTATCACATACTCGATTGCCGGCCCCTACATGCCGGATGTGATTGCCCATAAAGGCGTGAGTCTGAGCAAACTGGCGTCGCACCAGTGGCTGGGTACCGAGGGTGTGTTTGGTGTTGCACTCGGGGTTTCCACGAGCTTTGTTTTCCTGTTCGTGTTGTTTGGTGCGCTGCTTGAGCGAGCAGGCGCCGGGAATTACTTTATTAAAGTCGCCTATGCAATGCTGGGGCATATGCGTGGTGGTCCCGCCAAAGCTGCAGTGGTTTCCAGTGGTTTGAGCGGCGTCATTTCCGGTTCGTCTATTGCCAACGTCGTCACTACCGGCACGTTTACCATTCCACTGATGAAGCGAGTTGGTTTTCCGGCCACCAAGGCCGGCGCAGTGGAAGTGGCCGCATCCACCAACGGCCAGCTGACACCCCCAATCATGGGCGCGGCCGCTTTCCTGATGGTCGAATATGTGGGTATCTCCTACCTGGAGGTCATCAAGCACGCCATCCTGCCGGCGATGATTTCCTATGTGGCACTGATTTATATCGTGCACCTTGAGGCCTGTAAGCTGAACATGCAGGGCATTGAGCGTCTCAACAAGCCGACTCTTGCCCAGCGGATGCTGAACTGGGTCGTTATCCTCATTGGCCTGAGTGTGCTGACCCTGGTGGTGTATTACGGGATTGGCTGGACGAAAACGCTTTTCGGTGAAGCGGCGATGTGGGTTTTGGCACCTTTGCTGGTGCTGATCTATATCGGCCTGGTTGGCTATGCCACCCGATTCCCGGAACTAGAGGAAGACGATCCGGAAAAGGACATGGGCGAATTGCCGCCGGTTGGCCCAACTGTAAAGACCGGGTTGTATTTTCTTCTGCCCGTTGTGGTGCTCGTGTGGTGCCTTACTGTTGAGCGTTTCTCGCCCCAGCTGTCGGCGTTCTGGGCCACGCTGTTCATGATTTTCATTGTGGTTACGCAGCGACCGTTGAAGGCCTTTTTCTACAAGCACGGCAACTTCCTCACTGCGTTCAAGGACGGCGTGTTTGATCTTGCGCATTCGCTCGCCACCGGTGCCCGGAACATGGTGGGTATCGGCGTGGCAACTGCCACCGCCGGTATCGTGGTGGGTACGGTTACCCTGACCGGTATTGGCCTGGTGATGACCGAATTTGTCGAGTTCCTGTCTGGCGGCAACCTGCTGCTGATGCTGATCTTCACGGCCATTATCAGCCTGATCCTCGGCATGGGTTTGCCGACCACTGCCAACTACATCGTTGTGTCCACGCTGATGGCGCCGGTAATCGTAACTCTGGGCGCCCAGAATGGGTTGATCGTGCCGCTGATTGCGGTGCACCTGTTCGTGTTCTACTTCGGCATTCTGGCGGACGATACGCCGCCCGTGGGGTTGGCGGCTTATGCCGCCGCCGCCATATCCGGTGCCGATCCCATACGAACGGGTATTCAGGGCTTTACCTACGACATCCGGACAGCGATCCTTCCGTTCATGTTCATCTTCAACACGCAGTTGTTGTTGATTGGTCTGACGGGCTGGTTCGATTTGCTGGTAACGATCTTCAGCGCGGTAACCGCCATGTTGGTCTTTTCCGCGGCCACTCAGGGCTTCTGGTTTACCAAAAGCTACAAGTGGGAATCACTGCTGTTGCTGTTGATTACCTTCACCATGTTCCGGCCGGGTTTTTGGTGGGACATGATCTACCCGCCAACAGAGGATCAGCCGGGTGCGCAGATGATGGAGTACGTCGAGGATGTGCCCGCTGACAAGCCCATTGTGTTGAAGGCATCCGGAATGACAATCGACGGCGACGAGGTGACCACTTACGTAAGGCTCGAGATTCCGGCTGGCGATTCGCCTGAGCAGCGTCTTATGGACGCGGGGCTGGAGCTCAGCCCGGATGGCGAAAAGATGGCCGTCGACTTCGTCGGGTTCGGTAGCCCTGCAGAAGATGCCGGTATCCAGTTTGGCTGGACCATCGACGCGGTGCAGGTTGACCTCGAACGCCCGCCCAAGGAGCTGATGTTCATTCCCGCGCTGGCTCTCCTCGGGCTTCTGGCGTTTGGTCAGTTGCGTCGACGGGCCCGGGAGGAGGCCGCTGGCCAGCCAGCCTGATGTCAAGTCTGTGTCTGTGAAAACCCGGCATTAACCTGCCGGGTTTTTTTCTGTTAGACTTCCGCTCGAAACGGCCCGCGGTTTGTATCGCGCCGTGCCGTCACCATGTGGTCTCTGGTATAGATCACCGCTGAGTAACCAACAGGAGCCTTTCATGCCCGTCGTAACCCTGCCCGATGGTAGCCATCGCAGTTTTGCCGAACCCGTAACCGTTCATGATGTTGCCGCCGATATCGGCGCTGGCCTTGCCAAAGCCGCCCTTGCCGGGAAGGTGGATGGCCAGCTCGTGGACACCAGTTATCGCATCGAAAACGATGCCGAGCTGGCAATCGTCACGGAGCGTGATGAAGAGGGCGTTGATATCATTCGCCATTCTACGGCTCACTTGATGGCCATGGCTGTCCAGGAACTGTTTCCAGGGGCCCAGGTCACCATTGGCCCGGTCATCGACAATGGCTTTTACTACGACTTCAAGTACGACCGCCCGTTCACCAATGAGGATCTGGCGCGGATCGAGAAGCGGATGGAAGAGCTCTCCAAACAGGACTTGCCGGTTTCTCGCTCTGTCATGTCTCGCGATGAGGCGATCAAACTCTTCGAGGATATGGGCGAAGAATATAAGGTCCGTATCATTCAGGACATTCCGGGCGATGAGGACCTTTCGTTTTACAGCCAGGGCGATTTTATCGATCTGTGCCGCGGTCCCCACGTTCCGAGCACCGGCAAACTGAAAGCCTTCAAGCTGACCAAAGTAGCCGGAGCCTACTGGCGTGGTGACACCAGCAATGAACAGCTTCAGCGCGTGTACGGAACCGCCTGGGGTAACAAGAAGGATCTCAAGGCCTATTTGCACCGTCTGGAGGAGGCCGAGAAGCGGGATCACCGCAAGGTCGGCAAGAAGCTTGGCTTGTTCCATATGCAGGAAGAAGCACCGGGCATGGTTTTCTGGCATCCGGATGGCTGGTCGCTGTATCAGGAAGTTGAGCAATACATGCGCCGCAAGCAGCAGGAGCATGGCTACAAGGAGATCAAGACACCACAGGTGGTGTCACGGACCCTGTGGGAGAAGTCAGGACACTGGGATAAGTTCAAGGACGACATGTTCACCACCGAGTCGGAGAAACACGACTACGCGATCAAGCCCATGAACTGTCCGTGCCACGTGCAGGTCTTCAATCAGGGGCTTAAAAGCTACAAGGATCTGCCTCTGAGACTGGCGGAATTCGGTTCCTGCCACCGGAATGAGGCTTCCGGGGCGCTGCATGGACTGATGCGGGTTCGTGGCTTTACCCAGGATGACGCCCATATTTTCTGTGAAGAAGACTCCATTCAGCAGGAAGTGTCGTCCTTTATCGGAATGCTGCACGAAATCTACACAGACTTCGGGTTTACCGAAATCCTGTACAAACTCTCAACCCGTCCAGAAAAGCGGGTTGGCTCCGACGAGGTCTGGGACAAGGCGGAAGCCGCGCTGGAAGAGGCCCTGAATCGCGAGGGTGTAGACTGGGAATTGCTGCCAGGCGAAGGCGCCTTCTACGGGCCCAAGATCGAGTTCTCGCTGAAAGACTGTATCGGACGGGTATGGCAGTGTGGCACTATTCAGGTGGACTTCTCGATGCCGGGTCGTCTCGGTGCGCAGTATGTTGCCGACAATTCAGAGCGGAAGACCCCGGTTATGCTCCACCGGGCGGTATTGGGTTCCTTCGAACGTTTTATTGGTATTCTGATCGAGGAATACGAAGGTGCATTCCCGACTTGGCTCGCGCCGACTCAGGTGGCGATCCTCAATATTACCGATAATCAGCGTGATTATTGTCAGAATCTGGCGAAAAAGTGGGATTCTTTGGGCTATAGGGTTAATGCTGACTTGAGAAACGAGAAGATCGGCTTTAAAATCCGCGAGCATACTCTTAACAAGGTTCCCTACCTTGTCGTTGTCGGTGACAAAGAAGTCGACAACAACGCCGTTGCGGTGAGAACCCGCAAGGGCGAAGATTTGGGAACTTTATCGCTTGAAGCGTTTGAGCAACTCTTAAGTGAAGATGTTGAACGCAAGGGCAAAACAAAGACGGAGATCTGATTATTAAACAGCGAACGAATCGGGGTGGGCGTACTCCTAAAGCGCCTATCAATGAGAATATTGACGCAACTGAAGTCCGCCTGATCGATGCCGAAGGCAACCAGGTCGGAATTGTGCCAATTGAGGACGCTCTGAAGCAGGCCGAAGAGGCCACCCTTGATCTGGTGCAGGTTACGGATTCCGATCCGATCGTCTGTAAGATAATGGACTACGGCAAGAAGATCTTCGAAGAGAAGAAAGCGAAGGCGGCTGCCAAGAAAAAGCAGAAGCAGACGCAGGTCAAAGAGCTTAAGTTCCGTCCAGGAACTGAAGAAGGGGATTATCAGGTCAAACTACGCAACCTGATACGTTTCCTTGAAAACGGGGACCGCGGCAAAATCACGATCCGCTTCCGTGGCCGTGAGATGGCACACCAGGAAATTGGTATGCAGCTCATGCAGCGTATTGAAGCAGACGTGGAAGAGCTTGCCCAGGTTGAGATGCGGCCGAAAATGGAAGGCCGGCAGATGACCATGGTAGTGGCGCCCCGCAAGAAGAAGTGAACCTGATCGGGTGCTTGTCCCCCGCGCATGCGGGGGATTTGTCGTTCAGGGGCACGTCATTGTTTATTTAAAAATAGAATGCGGAGTTTTAAAAAATGCCTAAGATGAAAACCAAAAGCGGAGCCACCAAGCGGTTCAAGAAAACCGCCACCGGCTTCAAGCACAAGCAGTCCTTCACCAGTCACATCCTGACCAAGAAGAGCCCGAAGCGTAAGCGTCAGCTGCGCGGCACCAAGCTCATCGCCAAGTCGGATGTTGCATCTATCAAGCGTATGACCGCGTGCTGATCCAGCCGCGAGTATCATTCCTTAGAAAGTACAGGTAGAAGGATTAAAGTATGGCTCGTGTAAAACGTGGTGTGGTCGCACGCCGTCGTCACAAAAAGATTCTCAATCAGGCCAAAGGTTACTACGGCGCTCGTAGCCGGGTATTCCGTGTAGCCAAGCAAGCGGTTATCAAGGCTGGTCAGTACGCTTACCGTGACCGTCGTAACCGCAAGCGTGCTTTCCGCGCTCTGTGGATTGCCCGTATCAATGCTGGTGCCCGCGCTAACGGTCTGTCTTACAGCCGCCTGATCGCTGGTCTGAAAAAGGCTAACGTTGAAATCGATCGTAAGGTTCTGGCCGATCTGGCTATGAACGAGCAGCAGGCGTTTGCCGCTGTTGTTGAGAAGGCCAAAGCGTCCCTGTGATTGCTTAGCTCTTTCATCGATTGCTGATCGATACGGGCGTCTCATGATTTCGTGATGGCGCCTCCTGATAGGGGAAGGGCACGCTCTTCCCCTATTTTTGTTTTTGCAGTTACGTTTTTAAGCACTTCCATTTCTGGTTTGGAGCAGGGTCAATGGAAAACCTGGAGCAACTGGTTCAGGACGGTCTGGCAGCAGTTGATAGCGCCGACAGCCTGCAGGCACTTGATCAAATTCGTGTTGAGTATCTTGGCAAGAAGGGTGTGATTACCCAGCAAGCGAAAACTCTGGGCAAGCTTTCTGCTGAGGAGCGCCCTGCCGCCGGCCAGAAAATCAATGAAGCCAAGGGTCAGGTAGAGCAAGCCATCAATGCCCGGAGAAGCGATCTCGAGCGTGCCGCCATTGAGCAGAAACTTGCCAGCGAATCCATTGATGTGACTTTGCCCGGCCGAGGCCAGGACCTGGGTGGATTGCACCCGGTTACCCGCACTCTGCAGCGAATCGAGCATTTCTTTGCCAGGGCCGGTTATACCGTCGAGCAGGGGCCCGAGATCGAAGACGATTACCATAACTTCGAGGCCCTCAACATCCCTGGTCATCACCCGGCTCGAGCGATGCACGACACTTTCTATTTCAACCCGGGCACACTGCTGCGAACTCACACTTCACCGGTACAGATTCGGACCATGGAAGCCGGCAAGCCGCCATTCCGGATGATCTGCCCAGGCCGGGTTTACCGCTGTGATTCGGATATGACGCACACCCCCATGTTCCACCAGGTGGAGGGGTTGCTGGTCGAGAAAAACGTCAGCTTCGCGGATCTTAAAAGTACTGTTGAAGAATTCCTGCGAGTCTTCTTTGAGCGGGACCTTCAGGTCCGCTTTCGGCCCTCCTATTTCCCGTTTACCGAGCCCTCCGCAGAAGTGGACATTGAATGGGGGCGGGAAGCCGATGGCAGCATCAAGTGGCTCGAGGTTATGGGTTGCGGAATGGTGCACCCGAAAGTATTTGAATACTGCGGAATCGATGCCGAGGAATACCGTGGCTTTGCATTCGGTCTGGGTGTAGAGCGCCTGGCCATGCTTCGTTATGGCGTTAACGATCTGCGCATGTTCTTTGAGAACGATCTGCGCTTCCTGCGACAGTTCCGTTAACAGGCAAGATCAAGGCATCCAACCAAACAGGCATAACCGCATCAGGACAAGGCAATAACCATGAAATTCAGTGAACAGTGGCTGCGCGAGTGGGTTAACCCGCAAATCGATACCCAGGAATTAATGGACCAGATCACCATGGCAGGTCTGGAAGTGGACGGTTTCGAGCCGGTGGCCGGTCAATTCAGCGGCGTGGTCGTTGGAGAGGTTCAGTCAGTAGGGCCACATCCTGACGCAGACAAGCTGCGGGTTTGCCAAGTCAGTGATGGTGCCTCCGAGGTTCAGGTGGTCTGTGGCGCTCCCAATGTTCGCGAAGGTATGAAGGTTCCTTTTGCCGTGGTGGGTGCGGTTCTGCCGGGTGATTTCAAAATCAAGAAGGCCAAACTTCGCGGTCAGCCCTCCGAGGGGATGCTTTGTTCCGAATCAGAGCTTGGGCTCTCGGACAATCACGATGGCCTGATGGAGCTCCCGGCGGACGCACCGGTGGGGCAGGACGTGGCCGATTACCTGAAGCTGAACGACGTCACTATTGATGTGGATCTGACTCCGAATCGCGCCGACTGCCTGTCTATCAAGGGTATCGCCCGTGAAGTGGGCGTCCTGAACAGCATGCTGGTCAACAGCCCAGTAATCGAGCCCGTGGAATCGGTGCACTCTGAAGTCCCTGATATCCGGGTGGAAGCGCCGGCAGGGTGCCCGAGGTATCTTGGCCGTATTCTCCGGAATGTGAACCTGCAGGCGGAGTCGCCTCTGTGGATGCAGGAAAAGCTTCGCCGTTCAGGTATTCGTTCCATTGATGCCGCCGTGGATGTCACCAATTACGTCATGCTGGAGCTTGGCCAGCCCATGCACGCCTTCGATCGTGATGAAATTCAGGGCGGGATCATTGTCCGGATGGCTCGAATTGGTGAAAAGCTGGTTCTGCTGGATGGTCAAAAGGTCGAACTCACCCAGGGAACGCTGGTGATCGCGGATCATGAGAAGCCGATCGCCATCGCCGGTGTCATGGGCGGTGAGCATTCCGGAGTCAGTCCGAAAACACGGGATCTGGTGCTTGAATCGGCCTACTTCGATCCGATTACGCTGGCGGGTAAGGCCCGTCACTATGGACTGCATACAGACGCATCGCACCGGTTCGAGCGGGGCGTTGACTACAAGTTGGCGCGCGATGCCATGGAGCGGGCCACCCGGTTGCTGATGGACATCGTTGGTGGTGAACCTGGCGAAATCGTCGAAGTTGCCAGCGATGAGGATATTCCCGAGGATCGGGTTGTTGACCTGCGAGCCCGCCGACTTAACGATGTTCTGGGCATGGAAATTGATCGCACTACCGTCGAGGAAATCCTGACCCGCCTTGGCCTGCGGGTGGAAAAGCTCCTGAAAGACGGCTGGCGGGTCAGTGTGCCCAGCTTCCGCCCGGATATCTCTATTGAAGAAGACCTGATCGAAGAAGTCGGTCGAATTTATGGTTACAACAATCTGCCCGTAACCGAGCCCACGGGCTCTCTCGGTCTGCGACCTGAGCAGGAGGCTGTTCGCCCTGTATCGGCCATCCGCAACTTCTTTGTGGATCATGGATACCAGGAGGCGGTGACCTACAGCTTTGTTGATCCGAAGGTTCAGCAACTGGTGGATCCCGATCGTCAGGGCATCGCGTTGGCCAATCCGATTTCCTCGGATCTGTCGGTGATGCGTACCAGCCTGTGGAGCGGCCTGCTGAAAACCGTGGCCTACAACCAGAATCGTCAGCAGCCCCGCATACGACTGTTCGAAACCGGTCTGCGCTTCCTTCAGGAGGGCGAGCGGATTGATCAGCAACCGATGCTGGCCGGTGTGGTGGTTGGCAGCCAGTATCCAGAAAACTGGGCAAACGGTCGCAGAACCGCGGATTTCTTTGATGTAAAAGGGGATCTGGAGAGTCTGTTCAGGTTGCTGGGCATTGAGATTCAATTTATTGGCAACAAGCACCCTGCGTTGCATCCAGGACAGACTGCGGAACTGATGCGTGACGGCGAGCACGTGGGCTGGTTGGGGACTCTACACCCACAAGTTCAGAAAAATCTTGAACTTAATGGCACGATCCTGATGTTTGAGCTATTCTTGAATTCAATCGTTACCGGATATGTGCCTAATTTCAAAGAAATTTCAAAATTCCCGGAAGTTCGTCGGGATTTGGCTATTATTATCGGAAGCGAGGTAGCGTTCGCCGATGTGGAGCGTGTAGCGAGAAAGCATGCCGGCGAGCAGCTGACAGCGTTGCGTGCGTTCGATGTCTATGAGGGCGAGAGTCTGGGTGAGGGTAACCGAAGCCTGGCTCTGAGTCTGTTCTGGCAGCACCCCGAACGTACATTGAACGAGGATGAAGTGCACTCGCTCTTCAACGGTGTGATCGACGCATTGAAAGAAGAGCTGGGGGCAACACTGAGGAGTTGAGAGATGGCGGCTTTGACGAAAGCGGAAATGGCGGAGCGGTTGTACGAGGAGTTGGGTCTGAACAAACGCGAAGCCAAGGAAATGGTGGAAGCTTTTTTCGATGAGATCAGAGGCGCTCTCAGCCATAACGAGCAGGTGAAGCTGTCGGGTTTCGGTAACTTCGATCTGCGGGACAAGAAGCAGCGGCCGGGACGGAACCCGAAAACCGGTGAAGAGATTCCAATCAGTGCACGGCGTGTCGTTACGTTTCGCCCGGGACAAAAACTAAAGCAAAAAGTAGAAGCGTATGCTGGAACCCAGTCATAACAACGAACTTCCCACAATTCCGGGGAAGCGTTATTTCACCATAGGTGAGGTAGCGGAACTGTGTGATGTGAAAGCACACGTACTGCGGTATTGGGAACAGGAGTTTCCGCAGCTGTCGCCGGTAAAGCGTCGGGGCAACCGTCGGTATTATCAACGGGCGGACGTTATTACCATTCGCCAGATTCGTAGCCTTCTGTATGACCAGGGCTACACTATCGGTGGCGCGAAGCAGAAGCTGAGCAGCCACGAGGTGAAAGACGATACCTCCCAGTACAAGCAGCTGATCCGGCAGATGATTACAGAGCTGGAAGAGGTGCTCGAGGTGCTCAACGCGCCGGTCAAATAGTGCTTCCGAAGCTTTGAAGAAAAACCGGGATAGCGAGAAGCTGCCCCGGTTTTTTTATGCCTGCACGGTTACTGCTTCTTGCATGTCTTGATTCCCAGCAAAGAGTAGGCAGGGCAGTTGCCTACCAAGGCAGTTGCCAGAGGCACTATGCCAATCCAGCCCCAGGCTGTTTGCGGGCCCACAAATACGAGTGCCAGCAGTACAATGCCGACAATGGCGCGAATGATACGGTCTGCAGATCCCATATTGATGCTCATGATCCTTTCTCCTTGCTTGATATGCGATGACAGTACGGACTTTAGCCCCTGTTCGCTGACGGTTCAGTGATAAAGTCACACAGGCCTGGCCGCCCGGTAGGCTAATCTAACGACCTATGGAAAAGCCGATGTTGCAACACAGCATTCTTGAAACATTGCCTGAGCCTCTTCGCAGAGAAGTCCTGAGCGGCCTGCAGCCTCTTCACTTCGAGCATGGAAGGATTCTCTTCCGGGCCGGGGATCCCTGTCAGGGACTCCCTCTGGTGCTGAATGGAAGCGTTAAGGTCCAGATGACCGGCTTGTCCGGTCACAGCATCGTGCTATATCGGATGGGGGCTGATGACATTTGCACATTGTCTATCGGCTGTCTGATGACAGGCGATGGCTTTCGCGCAGAAGCAGTGGTTGAGGATGATGCCGAGGTGTTTATGGTGCCCAGGGGGCTGTTTGACCGGCTGATGGATCAGTCTGCTGATTTCAGGCTTGGCATTATGGAATCCTACGGACGCCGCTTGAATGACCTGATGTTACTGGTGGAAGAGGTCGCGTTCAGGCGCATGGATGAGCGGCTGTTTCAGTGGCTCGAGGCCAGGGTCAGGCAGGGAATAATCACGATTACCCATCAGGAACTTGCCGTGGAGTTGGGAACCGCCAGGGAAGTGGTTAGCCGGCTGCTGAAAGAGTTTGAACGCAAAGGCATGCTGCGGCTCGCCCGAGGAAAGATCGAATTCACCGGTTCGTTTCCCCGGTAAGCCCGGAAAACAAAAAGCCCGGGCCTCTCGGGCCGGGCTTTTTGTCGGAATCTGGTCGGGACGGTAGGATTTGAACCTACGACCCCTTGCACCCCATGCAAGTGCGCTACCAAGCTGCGCTACGCCCCGATTCGCTCTCTGCCACCGGAAGAAACTTGGGAGTATTCTCAGTGGCTTAGCGGGAGCGAAGTCTACACGAGCCTATGGAAAAAATAAACATCCGATGGCGATTTTGATGCCTGTTTTTTAGCGTAGCTTGGTCTCCCGGAGTTTAAGGATAAATTCGGGTGGTTCGAAGGTGTCTGACCGGGCGAATTCCCAGTATTTATCGAAGATCGTCAGTCCGGTTTTCCCCTCAAGCAGGGCGCCCGGTTCCAGGAAAGGGAACAGGTCCATGTAGGAGTGCACCTCTGTTTTCGAAACCCGCCGTACGATGTGCTCGGGGCCGAGTTCGGATGGGTGTTTCAGGCCAGAGGCCTCAAGCAGGTTCTGCAGGGCATCCAGGGTATTCTTGTGGTAGTTGTACACCCTCTGGCTCTTGTGCTCCACATCGAGCTTGTTGCCGCGCCGGGGGTCCTGGGTGGCCACACCGCTGGGGCATCGCCCGGTATGGCAATTGAGCGCCTGTATGCAGCCCAGTGCAAACATATAGCCCCGGGCGGCGTTGCACCAGTCGGCGCCGAGGGCCAGGGTTCGGGCAATATTGAAGGCCGAGGTAATCTTGCCTGCGGCTCCAATGGCGATGTCTTCCCGAAGGTTTGTGCCAACTAGGGTGTTGTGAACCAGTAAAAGCGCTTCCGTCATCGGCATGCCCAGCCGGTTGATAAACTCCAGCGGTGCAGCCCCAGTGCCGCCTTCGCCTCCATCAACGACTATGAAATCAGGTTTTCGCCCGGTTTCCAGCATGGCTTTGACGATCGCGAACCATTCCCAGGGGTGACCAATGGCGAGCTTGAAGCCTACAGGCTTGCCGCCAGACAATTCACGCAGCCGGTCAATAAATTCCAGCATTCCTATTGGTGTTGAGAACGCCGAATGGCTGGCAGGAGAGACACAATCCTCGCCAACCGAAACGCCTCGTGCCTCGGCGATCTCAGGCGTCACCTTGGCTCCTGGCAAAATCCCGCCATGACCGGGTTTGGCGCCCTGGGATAGTTTGAGTTCTATCATTTTGACCTGATCAAGTGTGGCATTCTGGCGAAACATGTCCTCGTTGAAAGAACCATCTTTGTGGCGGCAGCCGAAATACCCGGAGCCTATCTCCCAGACCAGGTCTCCCCCGGGCTGACGGTGATAACGGGATATGGAGCCTTCGCCGGTATCGTGATAAAAGCCGCCCATCCTGGCTCCGGTGTTAAGGCTGAGAATGGCGTTGGCCGAGAGTGAGCCGAAACTCATGGCGGAGATGTTGAACACGCTTGCGTTGTAGGGCTGGTCGCAATTTCTGCCGATCAGAATCCGGAAGTCGCTGCCGCTCAGCCGAGTGGGAGCGAGCGAGTGGTTCATCCACTCGAATCCTTCCTCATACATGCCAAGTTGGGAGCCGAAAGGGCGCTTGTCGAGGACATTCTTCGCGCGCTGATACACTATCGTGCGCTGTTCCCGTGAGAAGGGGCGCTCTTCAGTGTCTGACTGGATGAAATATTGCCGGATTTCAGGCCCGACGGATTCGAGCAGGTACCGGAAGTTGGCCATGATGGGATAATTTCGACTCACCGTGTGCTTCCGCTGCAGCAGATCGTAGGTGCCCAGGGCCGCGAAAGCACCGAAAATCAGTGGAAAGACATAACCCGCATTCAGAGCCAGGGCCAGTCCAAGCGAGACAAGAAAGCCGACAATGCTGAGCACATAGGCAGTATAGCGAAGCGGGAAGGTCTTTGTTTTTTCCATGGAATCCTCTGGTTGTCTCCCAAAACCGGCTCGACCGGCGAGGTGATTAAAGAAGAGTTTAGTCGTACGACGCGGGATTCCGCCTCGATTGGTCCGGACTTTGGCTGGTCCGTTGTCGATCATGGTCTATGATAATTATCAAGGCGGCTAAAATAATCGTAGTTTTGATGTTTTGAGCTCAAAACATTATGATAACGCGCTTGTAATGTTTGAACTCCGATTCTGAATAAACGACTTATCAACCCAGGAGGCGCCATAACGTGGGCGAGGTAGTGAAAGACGAATATTCGACGGACTACGTGGCTGGCCAGGACAATATCACACCGTTCGGGCTGGATCTTCACGCACCGGTATTTCCGATTACGGCGATACTGGTTGTTGCGTTCGTGATAGGAACCCTGATGTTCCCCGGGCAGGCCAAAGAGCTGCTTGATGGAGCGAAATGGGACATTATTGCGACCTTTGACTGGTTTTTCCTGATCAGTGCCAACATCTTCGTAGTGGTTTGTTTGGCCTTGATCTTCCTGCCAATGGGTAAGATCCGTATTGGCGGCCAGGACTGCAAACCTGAATTCTCTACGATTTCCTGGTTCTGCATGCTGTTCGCGGCGGGCATGGGTATTGGTCTCATGTTCTGGGCCGTGGCCGAGCCGGTGGCCTACTACACAGGATGGTATGAGACACCACTCAACGTAGAAGCGGGCACGAATGAAGCCCGCAATCTTGCGATGGGCGCGACGATGTACCACTGGGGCCTGCACCCCTGGGGCATCTATGCGATCGTTGCGCTGTCCCTGGCATTCTTTGCCTTCAATAAAAACATGCCGCTAACCATCCGCTCCGCCTTTTTCCCTTTGCTTCGAGATAAAGTGTGGGGCTGGCCTGGCCACATTATTGATGTTCTGGCGGTCGTAGCCACCATTTTTGGCCTTGCCACATCTCTCGGTTTCGGCGCTCAGCAAGCGGCTTCCGGCCTGAACTATCTGTTTGACGTTGGCGCTGGAACGAATATTCAGATGGCGATCATCGTCGGCGTTACAGCGCTTGCGTTGATCTCAGTGCTCAGGGGCCTCGATGGCGGCGTGAAAGTCCTGAGTAACATCAACATGGGCGTTGCAGCCATTCTGCTGTTATTCGTTATTTTCGCTGGTCCAACCATGACCATTCTTGAAACCCTGTGGGTTACTTCTTCCAACTATGTTGGCAATGCTTTGCAGCTCAGTAATCCGTTTGGTCGTGAAGACGAAGCCTGGTTCCAGGGCTGGACTGTGTTCTACTGGGCATGGTGGATTTCCTGGTCACCGTTCGTTGGCATGTTCATCGCGCGCGTGTCCAAGGGACGCACAGTTCGAGAATTTGTTACCGCAGTGTTGATTGTTCCGACTGTGATCACGGTCGTGTGGATGAGTGCTTTCGGTGGCGCCGCTATCGAACAGATCCAGCAAGGCATTGGTGAGTTGGCTGAGAACGGTCTGACTGAAGTTTCCCTCGCGACGTTCCAGATGTTTGCGAACCTGCCGCTGACTGGAATCCTGTCATTCGTCGGTATCGTTCTGGTTCTGGTGTTCTTCGTGACTTCCTCGGATTCGGGCTCGCTGGTAATCGACAGCATTACTGCCGGTGGCAAGACCGACGCACCGACCGCTCAGCGTGTGTTCTGGGTTGTTGCTGAGGGTGCCATTGCTGCAGCCCTGATCTTTGGCGGCGGTGAAGATGCACTTGGCGCGATTCAAGCAACCGCAATCAGTGCTGGTCTGCCGTTTACGGTGGTTCTCCTGGTCATGACCTGGGGTCTGCTGAAGGGGCTCAGTCACGAGCGTCAACTACTGATCGCACGGGGCGAGCTCACGTAACAGTGATCTGAAAATAAAAAACCGGGGCTTCGGCCCCGGTTTTTTTGTGCCTGGTAAAAACTCAGGAACTGGCGAACGTTTCCATGGCGAAACGTGAGCGCTCCGACGGCGTAAAGTGTGGCCGTTTAAGCGCTTCAATGGCCCGGAGTCGGGGCAGCAGGCCGCGACCATTTGCCATCTGGATTGCCAGCCCGGGTCGGGCGTTCAATTCCAGCAGCAGTGGCCCTTCGTTGGCATCCACCACCAGATCGACTCCCATGTAGCCAAGGCCGGTCGCCTCGTAGCACCGTGAGGCCATTTCCAGCATTTCGTCCCAGGCTTCAATCTGGATGTTCTCCAGTGCCAGGCCAGTGTCGGGGTGCAGCGTAATAGGGCGGTTGAACTGAACCGCATTCAGGCCTCTTCCAGAGCCAATATCCAGGCCAACACCCACGGCGCCCTGATGGAGGTTTGCCTTACCGTCAGATGCGGTTGTGGCCAGTCTCAGCATGGCCATCACGGGGTAACCCTGGAAGACGATAATCCGGATGTCGGGCACACCCTGATGGGAATACTTCGCCAGTGATGGCGCAGACTCCACCAGGTTTTCCACGATCGCCACGTCCGGCGTGCCGGCGAGTGAGTAGAGCCCGGCCAGAATGTTGGTCAGATGACGTTCCAGGAATGGGGAATCGACGCGCGAACCGGAAGCTTTGATGTATTCATCGCCATCCCGACCGGTTATGACGGTAATGCCCTTGCCGCCGGAGCCTTTCGCCGGTTTGATGGCAAAACCGGCCAGATCCTCTGCCATTTCCCGGAAGTGCGATATTTCATGCTGCTGGCGAACAACCTGAAGCAGTTTCGGGGTGTTTACGCCGTACTCGGCAACCACCAGTTTGGTCTTCAGTTTGTTGTCGACCAGAGGGTAGGATGAACGCTCATTGTACCGGGCAATGTAGTCTACATTGCGCCGGTTCATATTCAGCATTCCCAGTCTCTTGAGTGATCGCGGCGATATCCAGTCCATGTCAGTCGTACGCCTTCATTGGCGTGAAGCGCCTCAGCTCGCTGAGCTTGTAGCCGGTGTACTGACCCATCAACAGGATCAAGCCGAGGATCACAAGGTGCAGCTCCGGGAAGTTGAAGGTGAGATGGCCGGCCAATGGTGCGCTCATCAGCAAATAGGCGCAGATGGCCACAAACAGACTCCCGGCGCCCTGGACCATGACCTCGTGCGCACCCTCTTCCTCCCAGAGGATGGACATACGCTCGATGGTCCAGGCAATGATCACCATCGGGAAGAAGGTCACCGTCATACCGGTGTTGAATCCCATCTGATAGCCGATGATGCTCAGGCCCGCAGTAATAAAAATAACCAGGATGATCAGAGCGGAAATTCGTGATACCAGCAACAGGTTGAGACTGGAAAGGTAGCCGCGCATAAGCAGACCAATGGATACGACCGAGAGGAAGGCTATCAATCCCGGCACCAGAGTCGTCTGGACGAACGCCACCGCGATCAACACGGGCATGAAGGTGCCAGAGGTGCGAATACCGATGACAATTCGCATGAAAGCGACCATCAGTGCCCCCAATGGCAGCAAGAGCAGCATGCGGAACATGCTTTGTTCTTCTATGGGCAACTCATAAAAACTCAGGAAACCGAGGCCGTTGGAGGCGGACTCCATGGTTGCCAGCTGAAGGGCGGGAACCGTTTGTCTGAGCATTGAGAAGCTCACTTCTGAGTTTTCGCCACCCACCACATCAAGCAATGAGGCCGCGCCCTGGCGCCAAAGCAGGAGATCGTCAGGCACGCCCTGTTCGGCCGTTTTGGGGTTGAAGGTGAGCCAGCGTTCGCCGTTGTAGATTTGCAGATAGGGCATCAGCTGTTGCCGGCGACGAGCATCCTCAAGTCTCAGTCCATCCGCTATTCTGGCGGCAATACCGCTGTGATTGAGCATGTCGACCAGCAGATCCAGATAGTTCTCTTCCGAGACCAGCAGGGTTGTGTTCTGGGTCCGTGTATCTGGCTGCATAAGCCGGATCAGTTCGCGGGTCATGCTTTCCGGGGTGCTTGAGCGGGCCTTTGCCTGGTCCAGAATTTCCTGAACGGCGGTTGCTTCGGGCTCTTCCCAAAAAGTCCTCGGCGTTCTGGGTTCACGGGCCGGGATCTCCGGCTGGGCGTTGGGATCCGGAATAAACTGAGCTTTGAAGTACAGGGTTTGTGGCCCGGAGACTTCACGCTTGCTCCACTCCGCCCGCCGACTGCCGGAGCTGTCGATGATGGAAAAGCCGTAGCCAGGTGATGCCGCCTGTTCGGTCAGGATCCGGAAACCCGGGGGCTGCTCGGGGATATTGAGGCTGGCAAGCACCGATCCGTCGCCTGCGTCAAAATCAATCCTTGCCTCGACCATCCAGACAGGTCGCTGCTCACCCGTCAGCCAGGGGATGCCAAGCTCAACGTGCCGCCAGACGGCGAGGGAGATGCCTGCGGCGATCAGGAGAAAAACGGCGATGTAAAAGGGCAGGCGCGAGCGGGTGGTCACGATTCGTTCCCGTTGTTGTTACGGATGGATTCGGGCAACTCGGTTGCGTACTCCTTGCCGACATCGACCAGCATCACGTCACGCAGAATATTGCGGCCGATAAGAACTTCGTAAGTGAGGTTGGTTCTGTCCGCAAGTGTAAACTCCGCGACCTGTTGGTGGTCGCCAATAAAAAACTGAAGCTCGACGACGACACGGCGCTCTGCTTCGTCAGCGCTGGCCTGGATGACGCGAACCCGGCGGGAGATCTCTTTTTCAAGAGTTACGAACTTGTCGGCACCGGGAACAGGTACATCAAACCGCACCCAGTTGTTGCCGTCCCGCTCAAACCGAGTAATGTTACGTGCGTCTATGGAGGAGGTTTCGGCACCGCTGTCAATTCGAGCCTTGTAAATCAGGCCGGGGCCTGCGAGGTAGAAGTTTTCGACCTCGCCGACAATGACTTTGCCCTTGAGTCGATCTGCACGGCCTTTCGAATCGTCTATCGTGGGGCATTGCTTCTGGGCCTGCACCGGCGGGCACTCGGGTTTTTCCACCTGGGTTGCAATCGCGTCCAGTATGGTCTGAGTAGATGAGCGGTTCTGGGCGATGGCTTGCTCGTGCCTGACTGCTGCGTTGTTTTCCATGGTAACGAGCGTCGCACGCTGACTCTTGATGGAACCCTGGAGTTCATTCAGATCAGTTTTGGGAACCATCAAATAGCGGTCTGCCGAGCATCCCGTCAGCAGAAGAATGCCTGCAAGTGCGGTGACGGTAAGCTTAGGCAGTCCAGCCCGATACCATTTAAAACCCATGAAGAACCCCTGAGCTGGCAGCCTGTCACGCCCGATTTCGGGCTACCGTGACGGTCTGTGCGTGTGAAACCGAATTAATACGGAACGGGAGTATACAACATCCAACCTGTGTGGTTGATTTACAGATGGTTAAGGGGCGGTAGTGTTTACCGTGACAGAAAATTCCCTTCACCAAGAACGGTCTCAGCGCGCAGGTATTCCTGAATAACCGGCGAGCAATTGAGGTAGAACAGCAGCAGCTCGCGCTGTACATCCTGGTCCTGAATTCGAGCAGCAAAACTGATCAGTTCCCGGATTTCCTCGTCACTTTCAGATTTGCTGGAGGGCATCCCGAAACTCTTGCCATAACGGGCTTTTAGCAGATTGGTAAGACGCTCGAGGTGAAACTCGCCCGTGTGAGTGATGTGTGGCAGGATTCTGAATCCTTCCTTGCTACCGGTCGAGCGGGTGCCGAACAAGCCTGCCTGGCTGTCCTGGCCGGAGCAGTCATTGTGCAGAAACTCCGCCTCCAGTTTTCGCCACAGTTCTTTCAGCATGATCTGTTATCCGTTTCTGATCTGGTTCGAACCCGACATGCGGTTAACAAAGGGTAATAACCACTTGGCGAGTGAACATTTTACCCTTTTAGACGATATTACGTTTGCCGTCCAGAGACAGATGCCCGGGCTTTAAAATATTGCCAAACAGTCGAGGTCCTTATCGGCGGTGCCAATCAGATTGACGGCGCACCGGGCAAAAGGTTCCTTTCGTGGGGTAGACTGTTCTGCAACAGATAGATACTGGCTGTTTAATCAAACACAGAACCTCAACAGGAGTAGTACCAGGTGCCTGAAGCCATCACAGAACTGATCTTGTCCCGACCTGATCTGGTGGCGGGATTGATGGTTGTATTAATACTCCTGGTAATTCTGAAAGGGCTTTGGGGCAGGAATAGTCGGCTTGAGCAGGACGTCGAGCATTGGCGTCAGCACGCCGCAAGCCTCGAGAACAGGCTGGCCGGGCTTGATTCGGACCTGGAGAGCCGGAAGGAGCGCCTGGCGCAGCTGGAAAGTGAGCGTCAGAGCCTGCAGGCAAAGGCGGATGAGCTTTCCGGGGCGCTGGGCGAGGCCCGTGTTTCGCTCCGGGAGCAGGAAGTGACGATTGATAAGGAGCGCCGATCCGCCAATGAAAAGCTGGAGCTATTGGAGCGCAACCGTGATGCCTTGAAGCAGGAGTTCGAGAATCTGGCCAATAAGATTTTCGAGCAGAAAAGCGAGCGTTTCAGCCAGCAGACCCGCACCAGCCTTGATACCCTGCTCAATCCATTCAGGGACCAGTTGCAGGACTTCCGCAAACGGGTTGAGGACGTGTATACCACCGAAACCCGTGACCGCCAGGCGCTCCGTAGTGAGATCAAGTCACTGCAGGACCTGAACCGTCAAATCACCGAGGAAGCATCCAATCTGACCCGGGCGCTGAAGGGCGACAAGAAGATTCAGGGCAACTGGGGCGAGCTGATACTCGAGCGGGTACTGGAGAAGTCCGGTCTGCGTAAGGGGGTGGAATACGGCACCCAGGGCAGCTATCGCGACAGCGACAACCAGCTCTATCGGCCGGATGTCATTGTCCATCTGCCGGACAGCCGCAACCTGATTATCGATTCCAAGGTCTCACTGGTGGCCTACCAGCAGTGGGTGACGGAAGACGAGGATTCCGGGGTCAAAGAGGAGGCTCTCAAGCAACACGTTGAAGCCGTGAGAAATCACATCCGCACTCTCAGCGAAAAGGATTACAGCCAGCTCCACGGCCTCCATTCCCCGGATTTCGTGCTACTGTTCATGCCGATTGAACCTGCTTTTGTGGCAGCATTTCAGCAGGACGAGAACCTTTTCGCAGAAGCCTTTGAGCGAAAGATTATTGTGGTAACTCCAACTACGCTATTGGCAACACTGCGAACCATTGAGAACATCTGGCGGTACGAGCGCCAGAGCCAGAACGCCCGGCAAATCGCTGAGCGGGCTGGTGCCGTCTATGACAAACTCAGGGTGTTTGTGGAGGCAATGGAACGTCTGGGCACACAGTTGCATACCGCCCAGGGAACCTATGATTCGGCCATGAACACTCTGACCCGTGGGCGCGGCAACCTGATCTCCCAGGCGAATCGTTTTGTAGAGTTGGGTGTTCGGGTGAAAAAGGAATTGCCGAAGGGGATAATGGATCAGGCTGAAGTAGACGACACTGAGGATTTCCATCATCCCGGGGACAACGACCGGCCTGATTCAGAGGAACAGGCGATTGGTGCAGATAACGAGCAGGAGTAGATGCCATGGCAGTATTATTTGGAACAGGTCGCTGTTTTGCCCTGGGGGTCGTACTGGCTTCCGCGCTCCTGGCAGGACCCGCGTTGGCGCTGGCGCCCGAGCACGAAACCCGCAGATTGATGTTGGCTACCGAGGAGGCAGTTGTTGCCGAGAACTGGGGCGAGGCTGCCGAGTATCTGAACCGCTTGCAGCAACTGGAAGGGGAAAAACCAGAGGATTACTTCTTTTACCGGGGCCGGGTGATGTTGCAGTCTTCCCACCTGAACGAAGCCCAGTCTGCTCTTGAAACCTATGTGAGCCGCGCCGGCGCTGAGGGTGCCCATTATCAGGAATCGTTGCAGCTCATCACCTCTATTGAAAAGACCAGAAAGCAGAACGCCCTGGCGCCCCAGGCAGCCGGTGAAAGTGAACAGGTTGCGGTCATTGAGCCTGCGGGTGAAGGCCGTGTTGAGTCCTTGCGAAAGCTATATCTGGCAGATTCAGATCGTGAGGCGTTGACCCTTCATATCAACAGTCTGCTCGAATTGGCTGGCTGGCGCCGTGATCAGGCGGTAGTGCGGCTCGACCGACCGGCGGATGTGGAATATCGCATTGGAACCCAGGGAGACGAGATACAGATTCAGGAAATCAATCGCGCCGAGGACGGCCGGATACTGCGAAGCACGGAGCCGATGTCGGTGTTTGGCATTAACCCCAGGGTTGAATGGCGTTGCGAGGCGGCTGTTTCAACCTGCTGGGTCTACGATCCCAGGGACGGTTCCCGCTTGCTCCAGCTGGCCGCCAATCGGGAGCGGGCCCAGGAAATTGCCGAGACGCTCGGGCAACTGATCCGTGCGCTCCAGGTACCGTCGGGGTCCTGAATCAGTCGGAGGGGGCGCCACGCTCGCCTTCCCGGTATGCGCCGGGCGTTACGCCCGTCCACTTCTTGAAGGCCCGGTGGAAGGTTGATGGCTCGGTGAAACCGACCTTGGCGGCGATGTCGTTAATGGGAAGTTCCTGTCGGCTCAGGTAGTAAATTGCCATATCCCGGCGCAACAGATCCTTGATTTCCTGGAACGAGGTATTTTCCTGCTTCAGCCGGCGACGCAGTGTTTGCGGGCTGGTGTGCAGTTCCGCAGCAATCCATTCAAAATCCGGCAACGGCTTTGATAAATCCCTTCCGATCAGGGCCCGGATGCGCCCCGTGAATGTATTGCTCTCGTCTGGGCGGGACAGCAGGTCTGCCGGGGAGGTCTTCAGGAACTGTCGCATCTCCGGCTTGTCCCGAATCACTGGTGCAGACAGGAAGCGTTTATCGAAGGTGAGGGCGATTTTGTCGGACTCGAACGCCAGGGGGCAGTGAAAAATGTGCCGGTATTCGTCGCCGTGGGCCGGCCGGGGGTAATCGAATTCGGCCTTCTCCAGCTCGATGGGTTGGCCGATCAGCCAACTACCCAAGCGGTGCCAGATCACCAGAATGCTCTCCCTCAGGAAAAAACTCGGGTCGTTGATTTCGCCTTCCATTCGGGCCACCAGCTGGGCCTTGTCTTCGCCAACCTCCAGTTCCATCGACACCATGGGCTCAAATAGACGGGAAAACTGGAAGGCCTGCCGGTAGACCGATTCCAGATTGGGGCAGTCAATCACCAGCGCGCACATGGTGGCAAAAGTCCCTGTTCGGGCCTTTCTGGGCCCCAGCCCCATGAATTCATCCCCCATCCGGTTCCAGAGCACCTGCATCAGATGACTGAACTGGTCGCTGCTGACCCGGGCCATCTCGATACGTAACAGATCGGGAGAGATTCCTGCCTCCCGGAGCATTTCGCGGGTATCAAAACCAAGTCTCTCGGCACCCACAAGGGCGGCCTGAACAAAGTGCTTCGAAACCGTCAGATCGGACATCACGCTCGCCATTCCATAAAAACGAAACCCATCATAAAACCCCGGCAGCACAATGCAACCGAAGCCGTTCGGTCGGACTGGTAGAAACGGCCAATCGGAATGACGGAACCGGCAGTTGGCCCCATTGGCAAAACCGGGCAGCATGAAGGAAGCGAACGCTACTCGGACAACTCTGACAATAAAAAGGAGATCATCATGGCGGGTCCTCTGACTTCGCTGAAAGTTCTGGATTTCAGTACCTTGTTGCCCGGCCCCTACGCCACCATGCTGCTGGCAGACATGGGGGCAGATGTATTGCGTGTGGAAGCACCGGACAGAGTGGATCTGACCCGGGTTATGCCACCCCACGATGCCGGCGTGAGCACCGCCCACGGTTTTCTGAACCGCGGTAAGAAGTCTCTCGGGCTCAACCTCAAGGAGCAGGGGAGCCGGGAGAAAGTTCTGGAACTGGTCAAGGACTACGATGTTGTTGTTGAGCAGTTTCGCCCTGGGGTGATGGACCGCCTTGGTATTGGCTATGAGGCCCTGAAGGCCGTAAACCCTCGCCTCATCTACTGCTCAATTACTGGTTATGGCCAGACCGGCCCCTACAAAGACCGCGCAGGCCACGATATCAACTACCTCTCACTGGCGGGCGTCAGCAGCCACTGTGGCCGAGCCGACAGCGGCCCGCCACCCATGGGTATCCAGATTGCTGATGTTGCTGGCGGTTCGCACCATGCCGTTATGGGCATACTGGCTGCGGTGATCCACCGGCAGCAGACCGGCGAAGGGCAGTTCGTAGATATCAGCATGACCGACGCAGCCTTTGCGCTGAACGCCATGGCCGGGGCAGCCTGCCTGGCCGGTGGCCAGGAGCAGAAGCCAGAGAGCGCGTTGCTCAATGGCGGCTCCTTTTACGACTACTACCAGACCAGCGATGGCCGCTGGCTCTCGGTGGGCAGCCTCGAACCCCAGTTCTCTGCTCGTCTTTGCGACACCCTGGGGATTCCGGACATGAAAAGCCTGGCCATGAGCCAGAAGCCCGAGCATCAGCAGCAACTCAAAGCCGCGATAAAGGAAAAAATTGCCGCGAAGCCGCTGGCCGATTGGCAGGAGGTTTTTGCCGATCAGGATGCCTGCGTGGAGCCGGTTCTGACCATTTCGGAGGCCGCCGAGCACCCCCAGCTGAAGGCCAGAGACATGGTGATTGGCGTTGATAGGGGGGACGGCACGCAGCAGCCGCAGATCGGGTTTCCGATCAAGTTCGAGAAAACGCCATCGGAAACGTCCCGGATCGGGAAAATGCTTGGGGCTGATAACGATCAGTTTCTTTAGAAGAAAATAACGTGAATAAGTGTTCAGTTTTATCTGGCTGAAAAGGAGGGCTCTGCTAGTTTTATAAATGTCACCGGAAGCGGTGGAACCGTAGTGAACAAATACAAGGACAACACTATGAAGCTCAGGAAAACCCCGAGTGGCAGACATGCCCTCAGTCTCACCGTCGCCCTGCTTGGCAGTACTTTGCTGGCGGGCTGCTTTGATAGCGATAATGACTCTTCGGGACCCTCACAGACTGAGGTGGATCCCAATCTCTTTCCCTCGGATGGTCAGCTAGAGGCGACCATTCGTCGAACTACGGGCGGCGTTCCTCACATCGTCGCTGACGACCTGAAATCTGCGGCTTTCGGGCACGGTTATGCTCAGGCGCAGGATAACGTCTGTATGCTGGCGGAGGCCGTCGTTAAGGCCCGCAGCGAGAGAGCGAAGTATTTTGGGCCAGGACCCGATGCGGGATTTGGCGTCGGTATCAATGTCGTTAATGACTTCAGCTACAAGGCCCAACAGATATATGCTGGCGCTGAGGCCGAGTTCCCCAATCTGAGCCCGGAGAGCCGTGCGCTGATTGAGGGTTTCACTGAGGGTTACAACCGGTACGTTAATGAAACGGATTCTTCTCAGTTCCCTGCGGAATGTGCTGATCAGGAGTGGGTGCAGCCGATAACTCCGGTGGATCTGCTGGCTCATTATCGCATCGTTGGTCAGTACGCCAGTGGTGCGCTGTTCGCCACAGGGGCGGTTTTCCTCGCAGTCCCTCCGGGAGAGAGCCCGGCGCCGACACCGGTAAGCTCGGTGACCAATGTTGAGGAAGTGAACAAGCTCCTAAAGAGCGTTGTGGCTACCGCAGAGGCTGGCGCGAAATCACACACCAATTTCGCGGATATGGGCCTTGCCAGTAACGCTTGGGGTATTGGTAGCGAGTTGACCGAGCAGGGCCGGGGCGCTCTCTTGGCGAACCCCCACTTCCCTTACACAGGACATCGGCGCCTCTACGAGGTTCAGATGACCGTGCCGGGTTACCTGAATGTTCATGGCGCCGGCCTGCTGGGCACGGCGATCCCGTTGATCAACTTCAATGAGAATCTTGCCTGGTCTCACACAGTAACGACCAGTCGTCGCTTTACCTGGTATGAGCTGGTTCTCAAGGATGGAGATAATCTGACCTACGTGAAAGACGGGGTTGAGAAGCCGATTACAACCGAGACCTATCAAATCGAGGTCGATTTGGGGCCACAGACAGTTGTACTGGAAAGAACCTTCTATTTCTCCGAGTATGGCCCGATGATCGCGGCGAACGCTGTGAGTAGTCAGCTGCCGGCTTGGGGCGACAATGGTGCGCTGAACACTTCCTCGACGGTGGCTCACACCTATCGTGATGCCAATGCCAACACTGGGGGGCTTCTGGACACCTGGTTGGGCATGAGTCGAGCCAGCAATCTTGAAGAGTTCCAGAGTGTCTTCCAAAACTGCGGCTCAACCCTCTGGACCAACACCACCTACGCGGATGACCAGGGTAACGCTTTCTACATCGACAGCAGTTCGGTCCCGAACCTCTCCGAGAAAGCCATCGCGCTTGTGAACTTCAGAAGGGCTGGCAGTGCAGCATACGCTGGCCTCTTTGACCAGGGCGTTACCTTGCTCGATGGCAGGCTTTCCCAGGAGGACTGGGTGGAGACCGCTTGTGGTCCTTTGGTGCCTTATGACCAGAAGCCAAAACTGGTTAGATCGGATTGGGTACAGAACTCCAACAGTAGCTATTGGTCAACCAACCCGGACGAGTTCCTGACAGGTTTCTCGCCCCTGTTCGGCGATGAAAAGGCGCCAATCAATCCCCGTACCCGCCTTGGTATCAAGATGCTGCAGAATCTGATGGAACCGGGCTTTCCGGATGCGCCGCTTCCGGCTGGACAGGACGGAAAGTTCAGTGCAGAAGAGTTGATTGGAGTGATCTGGAACAACCGCGCATGGTATGCAGAGCAATTCCTGCCGGAACTTCTGCAGCGCTGCGATGCCATTGGCACTACGGCAGTGAATGGCGTCGATCTGTCTTCCTGGTGCCAATCGCTAAGCACTTGGGATGGCCTGTACAATCGGGACAGCGTGGGTGCCCATATATTCCGGGTGTTCATGGCTAACTACCGTAACGATCTGGATTCAGATCTGACTACACCCTTCAGCCCGGCCGATCCTGTAGGCACGCCTGCGGATCCATCCGAAGAGAATGCAGGGACAGCTAGCGACACCATGCTTCTCGCGCTTGCCGATGGCGTGACTGCTTTGCAGTCTCAGGGCATTTTGCCGACTGATGCACTGGGCGACCTGCAATATTATCGAGCTTCTGGCGGTGTTGTTCCTGGCTCCGGCGGGACACCGGTGTTTCAGACTCAGCCAATCCCCTGGCACGGTGGCGATGGCAATATTGACGGCGCCTTCAATGCGATCGGTGTTGTGACAGATCCGTTCCTGGAAGATACCCGGTTCCCGCGGATCGCGCCGACAACTATTGATAATACTGCAGGGCTTTCGGATGGCTCGGACGGCATTGATGGCTGGTTGATGGCCAGAGGTACCAGCTGGCACTTCGGGCTGGAATTCACGGACAATGGTCCGGAGGCTTATGGCCTTGTGAGTTATTCCCAGTCTACGGACGCCATGTCACCATTCTTTAGTGATCAGAGCGAGCAGTATTCCAATAAGGACTACCGTCAGTTGTTCTTTACTGAGGAAGATATTCAGGCGAACCTGTTGCCGCAGGGCGAGACTGTTATTTCTTCAGAATAAGACTCAGACCAGGATGAAAACGCCGCGCTCTAACGAGTGCGGCGTTTTTTTCGTTGCTATCAGTTATGCCGTTTAGCTCAAGCAAGAAGCCCGTCTAGCCACTCGTAAAGCGGGAAAATCCCTGCTTTTTAGCCACCTTTCCTCCGCTACACGCCTGTCCCCTTTGGCTATCTGAGCGCCGTCAAACATCCTCATAATTTATGGTTGTCCCAATAATGTGAACGGCTGCATTGCTGCAAGAGTCCTCGGGTGTGGGGGCTCCTCGATATGTTGATTGTTCGTCTCTGACCCAGGTCGGGCTTGCCAAAAAAAAGCCCCGGCAATGCCGGGGCTTGGTAGGCAGAAGCTAGTCCTTAAGGAGCAGCTTGCTCGTCCTGATCAAGTGCGTTGGCCAGAGTCGGACTGGTTCCCAGTGCATCAATGTTGTTGGGGGAGGCTGGCACGTTACCGCCGCTCAGCGCTTGGGCTGTTTGAGTGACCATTACCGTAAAGGCATCACTGGTAACGGCAAACCCACCCGGGCAAGCATCATTTGGCGCTTGAGGCGCTACAAAAGTACCATGATTTGCGGTAGAGCATGGGTCACTGCCATCAAAGAATACAGCGACCGGTGTGGTGGCCGAGCCTGAGATGTCTTCACCCTGAAGCAGGTTAAGGTCAGCACCATCGGCAAGATTGGTGCCGCCTGCTCCCAGATCCAACAGTGCCATCAGTGGCTCTGTGCCTGTTAGCGGTGCAGAGAACGCCGGGCTGAGCGGATTGACGTTGGCTTCGTTGGGAACCGTGGTGTCGCCAACAACTTCTGTTACCAAAAGATTGCTGGTAGAAGCACCAAGGCCTTTCGCAAAGTTCACCGGGTCGCCAGCATCTGAGATTGACTGGAAGACATAGAAGAAGCTCTCGAAATCAGAGGTTCCCTGGGTGACACCTGCATTGGCCAGCCCACCAAGAACTTGACCGGAGAAGGCCGGAGAGTTCTCGATCAGGCGAGTAACTTGGCCGCTGGTGTTGTGCAGAACGACCGAGTTAAGCGTCGGGAATGTGAAGTTCGAAAGAGGAACTCCGGCCTGCGCATACGTGCCGTTGAGAGTGGCGTTCAAGGTCGCGTCGTTTGCCAGAGAGGCAAATACCGTTCCGGAAATGCCACCTAGGGAGTGCCCGATGAAGTTCACCGGTACGCCAGCCAGATCGCCTGGTGCGAAGTCCTTGTTGAGGTCAAAGGTCTGGATTGATGCTGCAACGTTTAGCAGGTCAACAACACCTTGGCGCAGATTGTCACGGCTGTTCATCATATTGAGCGGGTTGATAAACAGGCTACCTGATGAAATGTCAGCCAGCGGAGCTTCTACCGGTTGCAGAGACGCATTTGCAGTGTATCCGAAGTGACGCTCGCCGATGTAGTCTGCCGAGATTAGGGCGTTGAGTTGAGCGATTACAGCCGCCTGGTTTGCATCATTAGGATTAAGAAGACCAATTGCGGCTTCCACATCTGTGGTGAGGGCATCCGCATCCAGAGGCGATAATCCAGCTACCGTACCGTTAGTTGCGCCTGCGAGGCCATGAAGTGGCTGATCTATGGCCACAACAGTCTGGCACGCGCTCTGAGCCAGCAATATCGCGGGCAGCATGGAAACGCTCCGATCTACCGTAATGCCATGCTGAAAAATGGTAACCCCTTCAGGTTTTCCTGCCCCATTGGTTTCGACGCATGAAGCGGGTTGAGCTGCGCTTCCATCCAGAACAGGTTGGAAAACCACAACGGGGACAGTGGTGGTCGCATTTTGTTCTGGGAATGGGAAGTACCCGTTCACATTCAGCGTGCCGTCGATATCCCGCAAGAAGGAGAAGATCGTCTGGCCCGGCGCCAGGTTCTCATTAAGGTCGTCTTCCAGGCTTGTGCTACCGCTCCAACTGCCGGTCACAATGCCCGCTCCGGTTTCACCCGGCAACGACTGGAAGTACGGCAGAGCGATGGCACCTTGGGAAACCTGAACCTGCTGCGCTGCATTCGCTATAGCATTGGTTGGATCCGCTGCCAATACCTGAATTGTGGCTAGATCAGTTGCGGGTTCTGGTGCATTAAAGAAAGACGGGCGCGGAACCGGAAGGTGAAGCGTGTCACCGATTTCTGCGCCGATCGCAGCTTGAAGGTCACCTGGTTCAGTGAGGGGCCGAACTGTAGCCAACGCGGTTATTGCTGCCAGCTCTTGGGCATCCAAATCGCTTGGATCAATATCGCCCGCTTGTAGGTCCGCAGCAAGCTCTGCAATTTCACCAAGTTTCGTTGTCAGCTGGGAAAAGTTGAGCGTCGGATAGTTGTCTCTCACCGCTTTCAATTGCGCAGTAAAGCCAACTTTTTGGCCCAGTGCGCTTCCGAATGCTGCAGGTGCCATCATAGCGCGCAACACGTCAGTATCTGAGTTGGTAGTGAAAGTGTATGCCAGTGCCGACTTGGGGGTATCCTGCGGAATCGCCTGAGCGAGGAAAGCGTTCGCCAGTGTATCTGAGGCCTGCAGGATCGATTTCACGTTAGCTAGGGCTGGGTTACCCAATACACCATCCGCAAGATTAACGTCCTGAACAGACCGCTCAATTGGCTGTCCGTCAGCGCCAACAATGTTATTCGTGGCCACGACCAAGTATTTCTGACCTTCTGCGAGAGGCTCCAGGGGAACGATTCTTATGGCGTTGTCGCTGCCACCATCAATACTTACAACGTCGGCTCGGAAATTGGGAATTGACGCCAGATCGAAAGGATTCGCCTGGTCAATGCCTGACGGATTGGTATTCGGGAGCGCTTCAGGCACGCCCTCAACGGCATCTTTCACGTTGACCGGCAGCAGGAATACGGTTGCACCAGCCTGAACGGATACGGGGTTCAGGGACCCGTCAAACTTCAGTGTGAATGCGCCGGAGGTAGAGAAGCCGGAAAGATCGTTGACCGCATCATCGGCCGGAGAAGTGCCGCCAGAGAGCCCTGTAAAGTCATAGTTAGCGCTCTGAGTCGCGCCCAACAACAGAATCAGGTCGGCATTGATCGGAAATTTCGGATCGGAAGCAATCGGGTTGGGATCGTAAATCGGACGAACAATCGACTTATCAATCGTCGTATCTTCAATCTGATAATCCGGATTGGCATTCGCCCCCGTCTCGCCGCTATCAAAGCAGCCTGTAAGTCCAACGGAAGACGCCACGGCAAGACTTATTAGAGTTTTCTTGAACATGGGTGGAACCTTTTCCTGTTGTTGTGTCGTTATGTTCGGCAGCTGACGGGGCCGGTCTGATCCGGTAAGCCCGTTGTCAGTGGCCTGTTCTGCTTAAACTGTTGTCTGAAATTGTAGCCAGCGCTGTAAGCCAATTTCTGTATCTCTGACTATAGCGACAGTATGGCAAGTGTTGATCAGCCAAAAGTGTGATTCTGGTGTTTGAATCCTTCCCGCACGATTGGAGTTCGGCCTTTGAGAAAAATAGTTGCCGGATAACGGTTTGTCGAGGTCCGGCAACAGGGAAATTGAGGCGCAGTCGAGGTTTACTCGAAGCGCGAGAAATCCGGTGCGCGTTTTTCCATAAAGGCCCGGAAGGCTTCGGCGGCTTCTGGGGATTTCAGGCGCTCGGCAAACAGCTGACCCTCTTCGAGCATGGTCTCCCGAAGTGCCGCCATGGTTGGCTGATTCAAAAGGGCTTTGGTGGCTCGAATCGCAGCTGGCGCTTTTTCGGCCAGCCGCTGGCAGGCCTCGAAGGCACTGGCCTCGGTTTGCTCTGGCTCGCAAACCCGGTTGATGAGGCCAAGCCGGACGGCCTCTTCGGCGGTGAAGGCGCCGCCAAGCATCAGGAGTTCGGCGGTGCGCACCCTGCCAATCCAGGAGGGAAGTAGCAGGCTGGAGCCGCCCTCGGGGCACAGGCCGAGGCTGGCAAAGGGCATCTGGAACGCCGTGTTGTTGCCAGCGAACACCAGATCGCAATGCAGCAACATGGTGGTGCCAATGCCGACGGCCGCGCCATTGACTGAAGCCACCACAGGTTTGGTTGCACTGGCCAGTAATAAAAGAAAGCGGCCGACTGGGGTTTGTTCGAAATCACCGGGCAAGCCGGCGGCAAATTCTCCCAGGTCGTTGCCTGCAGTGAAACACTCGCTTGTACCGGTGAAGAGTACGCACCGGATGTTGGTGTCATCCCGGGCCTGTTCCAGGGCGTCCCCCATGGCGGTGTACATGGCGTGGGTGAGGGCGTTCTTGCGCTCTGGCCGGTTCAGTCGAACGATGAGAATCCGGTCTTTGATTTCGGTGAGGACGAGGTCAGTCACGGTGTCTCCTGCGGTGTTATTCTAGTTTGGTTAGGATGATACCTTTTTCTGCAGGCGTTTTTCACGGGTTTTAATCCTTGCTTCGCCATCTGTCGAATCACTCGCCAAGCCGATTTTCTGGTAAACTCTCGCCTCCCGATTTTTGATGACACGACATAACGATATCAAGCTGATGAGGCGCCTATGACCACCGTAATCCGCCAGGACGACCTGATTGAAAGCGTAGCGGACGCGCTGCAGTTCATTTCCTACTATCACCCGAAGGATTTTATCCAGGGCGTCTACGAGGCCTACCAGAAGGAAGAATCCCGGGCGGCCAAGGATGCCATGGCCCAGATCCTGATCAACTCGCGCATGTGTGCCCAGGGCCACCGCCCGATCTGCCAGGACACCGGCATCGTGACGGTATTCGTGAATGTCGGCATGAATGTCCAGTGGGACTGCGATATGCCGCTGGACGACGTGATCAATGAAGGCGTTCGCCGTGCCTACACCCATCCGGACAACGTGCTCCGGGCTTCGGTACTGGCCGATCCGGATGGCAAGCGCCAGAACACCAAGGACAACACCCCAGCTATCATCCATTACAAGATTGTTCCGGGTGACACGGTAGAGGTGCACGTCGCTGCCAAGGGCGGCGGGTCTGAAGCCAAGTCCAAGTTCGCAATGCTGAACCCCTCTGACTCGGTCGTCGACTGGGTGCTGAAGATGGTTCCGCAGATGGGTGCCGGCTGGTGCCCGCCGGGCATGCTGGGTATTGGTATCGGTGGCACCGCGGAAAAGGCGATGGAGCTGGCCAAGGAATCCCTGCTGGACCCGATCGATATTCACGATCTGAAAGCCCGTGGCGCCTCCAATCGTTCCGAAGAGCTTCGTCTTGAGCTTTTTGACAAGGTCAATGAACTGGGCATCGGCGCCCAGGGCCTGGGCGGTCTCACCACGGTTCTGGATGTGAAGGTGAAAGACTATCCCACCCACGCGGCCAATAAACCGGTTGCGATCATTCCGAACTGTGCGGCCACCCGTCACGCCCACTTTACCCTGGACGGTACCGGGCCCTCCCTGCAGACCCCGCCGAGCCTGGACGACTGGCCGGAAATTACCTGGGAAGTGGGTGAGAACGTCCGTCGCGTGAATCTGGATACCGTCACACCGGAAGACGTGAAGGACTGGCAGCCGGGCGAAACAGTCCTGCTCTCCGGCAAGATGCTGACCGGCCGCGATGCTGCCCACAAGAAGATGGTGGACATGATCGAAAAAGGCGAGGAGCTGCCGGTTGATCTGAAGGGACGGTTCATTTACTACGTGGGCCCCGTTGATCCGGTGCGTGAAGAGGTGGTTGGACCCGCAGGCCCGACGACTGCCACACGTATGGACAAGTTTACCCACACCATGCTTGAGAAGACTGGCCTTACCGGCATGATCGGTAAAGCCGAGCGCGGTCAGGTGGCCATCGACGCCATCAAGGAATTCGGTGCGGTATACCTGATGGCCGTGGGCGGTTCCGCCTACCTGGTCTCCAAAGCCATCAAGAACGCGGAAGTGGTTGCCTTCCCGGAACTGGGTATGGAAGCCATTTACGAGTTCGAGGTAGAGGACATGCCGGTTACAGTCGCTGTTGATTCCCGTGGCTCTTCTGTGCACCAGACAGGTCCTGCCGAATGGCACGAGAAGATCATTGCTGCAAAGGCGGTCTGATCTCCGGTAGGTGCTTAAAAAATGAAAAGGGCCGTACGAGTAGATCGTCCGGCCCTTTTTTGTTTGCTTTAACCCGTCAGCTTGAACAGCTGATATTCAGATGCTTGCCCCAATCCGGCGGCAATGCCGCATAAGCCTCGTTCTCCGGTTGCTCGTCATAGGGCCGCTGAAGCACCTTCAGCAGTTCTTTCATCGGTTCGTAGTCCCCGTTCTGCGCTTCCTGGATGACCTGCTGGGCCAGGTAGTTCCTCAGCACATACTTTGGATTCACGCGACGCATGGCGTACTCCCGCTCATCGTGAGCGCGGGTTTCGTTCAGGAGTCTCTCCTCATAGCGCTCCAGCCACTGGTCTGCCACGCTGCGATCTACAAACAGATCCCGCACCGGCCCATGGCCATGGCTGTGCAGATTCGAGAGCGCCCGGAAGAAGGCGGTGTAGTCGATATGGTGCTCGTGCATCATGCTGAAGGTATCCATGATCAGGCTCAGGTCCGCTTCATCTTCGATGGCGAGGCCAAGCTTGTCTCGCATGTTCTGGAGGAAGCGCTCGTTGTAGGCCACTTCATAGCGGCGAAGCCCCCGGCGCACGTCGTCCTCCTCCATTACCGGGAGCAGGGCTGTGGCCAGGTAGCGGCAATTTTCAAACCCGACTTGTGGTTGACGGTTGTAGGCGTAGCGCCCGCCCTGGTCGGTATGGTTGCTTATATAGCCGGCATCGAAATCATCGAGGAATGCGAAAGGGCCATAATCAAAGGTGTCGCCGATGATGGACATGTTGTCGCTGTTCATCACCCCGTGGCAGAAGCCCACCGCCTGCCAGTCGGCAATCGTTCGTGCCGTGCGTTCGACAACTTCCTCGAACCAACGGCTGTATCGCTCGTCATCGGGTAGGTTGATCAGGTGGGGGAAGTGCAGCGAGATCACGTGTTCGAGCAGCGTCTTGACGGTTTCAGGCCCTTCGTGGTGGGCAGCGAACTCGAAATGCCCGAAGCGAATATGCGTTTCGGCCACTCGCACGAGCGCCGCTGCTGTTTCGATGGATTCCCGGCGGACCGGGTCTTTGGCGCTCACCATGAACAGTCCCCGGGTGGTCGGGATGCCAAGTCCATGCATGGCTTCGCTGCACAGGTACTCGCGAACGGTGGAGCGAAGCACGGCGCGGCCATCGCCAAAGCGCGAGTAGGGAGTCATGCCGGCGCCTTTGAGGTGCCAGTCCCAACGTCGTCCATCGGGGCCAACGGTTTCCCACAGCAGCAGGCCACGGCCGTCGCCGAGTTCCGGATTGTAGGCGCCGAACTGGTGGCCGGTGTATTTCATGGCCACCGGGTCCATGCCCTCGAGTAACTCAGATCCCGCACCCACGCCGGTCCAGTCGGATTCGGAATCTGCGCGAAAGCCCATCTGTTCGGCGAGCTTGTGGTTGAAGCACACCATCTTTGCGTCTTTTAGTGGTGAGGGCTGAACCCGGGTATAAAAGCTGTCCGGGAGCTCCAGGTAGCGATGCTCTATTCGAAAATCGTTGCCACTCATAAAACGCCTATACTCCCATTGGTATGAATTCTGCTGCCGTCTCTCTTCAATAATCTATTAAACCGGAAATCCAACGTGTCTGATCGCTCGCTCGAACAAACCGTCAGTGCCCTGATTCAACAGGAGGGCCTGCCCGACTCCTACGCCGAAACGGTGGAAAAGACCATTCTGCCGCTGGCAGACCGAATCTGTGCGCTCCATGATACGGAAAAGCAACCCATTGTGGTTGGTATTCACGGAGCCCAGGGTACGGGTAAGTCTACGTTGACGCTCTTTTTACGAGAAATTCTGCTCCGGCACCGCAACCGGTCTGCGGCCAATTTTTCTCTGGATGACATTTACCTTACCAGAGCCGAGCGTCAGGACCTTGCCGAACGGGTACACCCGTTGTTTAAAACCCGTGGCGTGCCGGGAACACACGACGTGGCGCTCGGGCAACAGGTCTTGAACCGCTTGCGCAGTGCAGCGTCTGAATATGTCACCCCGATTCCTGCCTTCGACAAATCCAGGGACGACCGGGTTCCTCGGGATCAGTGGCCTGTCTTCGGCGGAAGGGCGGAGGTCATTCTTCTGGAGGGCTGGTGCCTGGATGCGCGACCGGAGAAAGACCGTGCGCTCGCCCAGCCGATGAATCTTTTGGAGAAGAACGAGGACCCGGACGGTGTCTGGCGCAGCTATGTTAACGATCAGTTGAAAGGGGAATACCGGCAGTTTTTTGATGAAATCGATTTTCTGGTCATGTTGGAGGCCCCCTCTATGGAGTGTGTTCTTGAATGGCGTCGACTCCAGGAGCAAAAGCTGGCGAACAAAATCCGCAATGCACCAGAAAGTGGCACGCTCCGTGGAGGCGCACAGGATTTGCGCATTATGACCGACGAAGAAGTCGGCCGTTTCGTTATGCACTATGAGCGTGTGACCCGGGCCTGCCTCGCTGAAATGCCGGGGAGGGCCGATGTTCTGATCAACGTGGCCGAGGACCATTCCCTCGGTCTTCCGCAGTTCCGAAAGGCATAACGGAGACCAGCCATGGCCAGACCTCATTTGATCCTCTTTTCGGATCTTGATGGCACCCTGCTTGATCATGACGATTACCGGTGGCATGCGGCAGGCCCGGCGCTGGCCAGGCTGACGGCGGCCAATATTCCCCTGGTGCTTAACTCCAGCAAGACCATGCCTGAAATCCGTGCATTGAGGGAAGAGCTTGGAAATACCGATCCATTCATTGTCGAAAACGGTGCAGCCGTCGTTATTCCGCCCCACGCCCTGGGCAATGCTGAAGAAGAAGTGGTGAATTTTGGTGCAACCCGGGATCGGGTCCTTGAAGTGCTGGGCGCCCAACGGAAGACGGGCGCGCGGTTCAAGGGTTTTGCCGACATGTCCGCAGACGAGCTGGCAGCAGAGACCGGCCTGGAACCGGCGGCGGCCGAGCGTGCCAAAGAGCGGCTGGGGACCGAACCATTGATCTGGCAGGGCACCGACGAGGAGTTGGTCCACTTCGAGGAGGCTCTCGGTGCCGAACAGCTTCGTCTGGTGGCCGGCGGACGTTTTCTCCATGCCATGGGAATTTTTGATAAAGCCGATGGGGCCCGGTTCTTGCTAAACAAATATAAAGAGCAATACCGGGAGCAGCATGGCGATGAGCCTGTGTTGGCCATTGCCCTGGGTGACAGCCCCAACGATCAGCAGATGCTGGAATCGGCGGACATACCGGTGGTGATCCGGGGCGTAAAAAGCGAAGAGGTGCAGTTGCCCTCGACCAGGCACGCCATGCGCTCCCTCAAGCCCGGCCCCGAAGGCTGGAATGAGTGCGTACTCAACCTCCTGGTTGAGTACGGGTACTGACCCGTTCGAGTGCGGGTATCAAGAAGGAGAGCCGCCATGGGCGACTTTTACCAGAATGGCATTATCACAACCCTTCATAACCTTGTTCGGCGTCCGGTGGAGGACCTGGAAGCAGAGCTGATGAGTTTTCGCAAAGCCCGGCCCATGTCGTTGGTGCTGCCGTCGCTCTATTCGGAGCTGGAAGGGCCGGCCCTGAAAAATATTGTGCACGAGCTGGGCAAAGTGCCGTATCTGGATCAGGTGGTTATTGGCCTGGACCGCGCCAACGAGGAACAATACCGCCATGCCCTGGAGTATTTCTCGGGCCTGCCCCAGAACTTCAAGGTGCTCTGGAACGACGGGCCCCGACTCAGGAACATTGACCTGAAACTTCGGGAGCAGAATCTGGCACCGACTGAAATGGGCAAAGGGCGAAATGTCTGGTATTGCTTTGGCTATGTATTGGCCTCCGGTGTCAGCAAGTCCGTTGCCCTGCACGACTGCGACATCCTCACATATTCCCGGGACCTCGTGGCCCGCCTTATCTATCCTGTGGCCAACCCCGGCTTCAACTACATGTTCTGCAAAGGCTACTACGCGCGGGTGGCGGACGGGAAAATGAACGGACGGGTGAGCCGCCTGCTGGTGACACCGCTGATCCGCGCTCTGAAGAAAGTCTGCGGTCCCAACGATTTCCTGGACTACCTGGACAGTTACCGGTACCCCCTGGCCGGGGAGTTCTCGTTCCGCACGGATGTGATCAATGATCTGCGCATTCCCAGCGATTGGGGTCTGGAGATCGGTGTGCTGTCGGAGATGAAGCGTAACTACGCGACCAACCGCCTTTGCCAGGTGGATATAGCCGATGTCTATGACCACAAGCACCAGGAGCTTTCGCCGGAGGATGCCAGCAAGGGGCTGTCCAAAATGAGCATGGATATCGCCAAGGCCTTGTTCCGAAAGCTGGCAACGAATGGCGAAATTTTCTCCAATGAGAAATTCCGGACGATCAAGGCCACGTATTTTCGCATTGCCCTGGATTTCGTGGAGACCTACCAGAACGACGCCATTATTAACGGCCTGACGTTTGATCGGCACAAGGAGGAGAAGGCCGTGGAACTCTTCGCCCAGAATGTGATGCGGGCCGGCGCCTATTTCCTTGATAACCCGATGGACACCCCTTTTATTCCCAGCTGGAACCGGGTAACAAGCGCGATTCCCGACATCAAGGAGCAGTTGCTGGAGGCGGTGGAACTGGATAACGAGGAATTCCGGCCATGACCCAGGCTCTGAAAGCGAAGCTGGTTTCCATGCTGGATGTCGTCTATCCAGAGCTGGACTGTGACTTTCTGGCCGAACAGTTGCTGACCACCATGGGTCTGGAGCCCAACCAGGCCCCGCCGCCTGCGCACCAGAATAACTGGGACGAATCGGATGTGGTGCTGATCACCTATGCCGATACGGTTCAGCGGGCGGACGAAAAACCGCTGCAAACGCTGCATCGTTTTCTGAGCGATTGCCTCTCAGATACTGTCTCGTCGGTGCATATACTGCCGTTTTTTCCCTACAGCTCCGACGACGGATTCTCGGTCATGGACTATCTGGCGGTGAACGAGTCCCACGGAAACTGGGAGGATATCGAGGCCATCGCCCGGGATTACAAGCTGATGGCGGACCTGGTGATCAACCATATGTCAGCCCGCAGCCGCTGGTTCGAGAATTTCCGCAAACGGGTCGACCCGGGCAAGGACTATTTCTTTGAAGGTAATCCGAGAGATGATCTGAGCGCCGTCGTGCGACCCCGAACCTCGCCACTGCTGAACCCGGTTCAGACCGATGATGGCGAACGGTATGTCTGGTGCACCTTCAGTGAGGATCAGGTCGATCTGAATTTTGCCAACCCGAAGGTGCTCATCGAATTCGTTGCCATCATCCGGCGCTACTTGGAGCGTGGCATTATCATCTTTCGCCTCGATGCCGTCGCCTTTCTCTGGAAGGAACCGGGCACGCCCTGCATTCATTTGCAGCAGACCCATGAACTGATCAAGATACTGCGCCTTCTGATTGAGCATCACAGCCCGGATGCGGTGGTGATTACCGAAACCAACGTGCCCAACCGTGAAAACCTCACTTATTTCGGCAACGCCAACGAAGCCCATGTGATCTATAACTTTTCCCTGCCGCCTCTGTTGATCAATACCCTGGTGACCGGTGACTGCAAACACCTGAAAACCTGGCTGATGAGCATGCCGCCGGCGCAGATGGGCACCACCTATCTGAACTTTATTGCGTCCCACGATGGCGTCGGCATGCGGCCGACGGATGGCCTGCTGACTGAGGAAGAGAAGCGCCGGCTGATCAACACCATGGATTCCTTTGGTGGCAAGGTATCATACCGGCGCACGCCGGATGGCCGCGACCAGCCTTACGAGATCAATATCGCCCTTTACGATGCACTCCAGGGCACGGCAGAGTCGGGCCGGGACCACTGGCAGCTGCAGCGCTTTGTCTGCGCCCATACTGTGATGCTGGCGCTGGAGGGGATTCCCGCGATCTACATCCACAGTCTGCTGGCCACCGAGAACGATCTGGAGCGGGTGGAACATACCGGTCGTCTGAGGTCCATTAACCGCAGTCAGTGGCAACTGGATGATCTGGAGCAGAAGCTCGCGGACCCCCTGAGCCACCACAGCAAGGCGTTCCAGGAGCTGAAACGCCTGATCGCCATTCGGCGTAAACAGCCGGCGTTTCATCCGAACGCGACCCAGTTCACCCTGCATCTCGGGCTTCAGCTGTTTGGTTTCTGGCGCCAGAGTATGCGCAGGGATCAGTCCATCTTCTGCATTCATAACATCAGCAACGAAGTGCAGCAGGTAGCCCTGAGCGACATCAATCTGATTGGTACCGATCATTGGCAGGACCTGATTTCCGGAATGACCATTGATGACCTGTCCGGCTCGATTACCCTGAAACCCTACCAGAGCGTATGGCTGTCCAACCTGGAAGTTACCGTCTGATCATCTGACAACGTCATTTGTGCAATGCTCGAAAAACATAGGGTATCCTGTGGCCATATGAGCAAGGCCGAGACGTCATACATGATCAAAGCAATCAAGGTAACCGGGGGCAACCTCAGTTGGGATTCCTGGGAAGGGCCGGGGGAGCCTCCGGCGGATCACGTCGAGATCGAGGTGGTCTGGACCGCCATTAACCGTGCCGACCTGATGCAACGGGCTGGTGTCTATCCACCCCCGCCGGGAGCGTCTGACATTCTGGGGCTGGAAGTCAGTGGTCGGATCGCCTCGGTTGGACCGGATGTTACCCAGTTCAAGCCCGGCGATGAAGTCTGCGCCCTGCTGACCGGAGGCGGTTACGCCACCCGCGTGGTGGTACCGGCGGTGCAGGTGTTGCCCATTCCCAAAGGGTTAGCGCTGGAAAAGGCCGCGGCCATACCGGAAGTTTTCGCCACGGCCTGGCTGAATCTCTATCACGAAGCGGCCTTGAAACCGGGCGAGCGGGTGCTGCTGCATGCGGGTGCCAGCGGCCTTGGAACCGCGGTTATCCAGCTGGCGACGGCCTTTGGTAACCCGGTCTTTGCCACCGCTGGTGATAAGGCCAAGCTGGAGGTTTGTCGCAATCTGGGAGCCAGTGGCGTCTGGAACCGGAACGAGGGTTCCTTTATTGATGCTGTCACTGCATGGGGCGGCGTGGATATGGTTCTGGATCCGGTCGGAGGCAAATATATTGCTGAGGATCAGCGGGTTCTGAATGTCGATGGCCGGATCGTACTGATCGGACTGATGGGCGGCCGGATGGCCGAGGTGGACCTGGGCATCATGCTGATCAAACGCCAGCGCCTGATCGGTTCCACCCTCCGTTCCCGAACGGTCGAGGACAAGGGCGAAGTGATGCAGGCACTGTACCGGCACGTCTGGCCACTGCTCGCAGCCGGCCAGATTGAGCCTCTGATTGATAGCACATGGCCGATAGAGCAGGTGGAAGATGCGATGGCCTATGTGGCCGAGAACAGGAACACCGGTAAGGTGCTCCTGAAAATCTCCGACTGATCACACAGCCCCTCGCGTCTCCCGGGCTGAAATCAGTCTGCGATATGAACCAGCTGCTTGCCGAAGTTCTGGCCCTTGAGCATGCCCTTGAACGCATCAACGGCGTTTTCCAGACCTTCGGCGACGGTCTCCCGGTACTTGAGTTCACCAGAGGCGACCCGGGAGGCCAGAATGTCCGTGATTTCCTGATGCTGGTCCTGCCATTCTGTCACGAGGAAAAAACGATGCTCGGGAGCCGGATCAAGCGCCCCGAGCACGTGGAAGGGAGTTTCCACGCTGGCCATATCTTTTGCATTGTAGGCAGAGACAAAACCGCAGATGGGCACGCGGGCGCCTTTGTTGAGTAACGGGGCAACGGCGCGCGTCACGGCACCACCGACGTTTTCGAAGTAAACGTCGATGCCGTCTGGGCAGGCTGCCTTCAGGTCCTCTTCCAGATTGCCGGCCTTGTAATCAATACAAGCGTCGAAACCCAGTTCATTGACCACGTAATCGCACTTCTCAGGCCCGCCGGCAACGCCAACGGCCCTGCAACCTACTGATTTGGCAGTCTGGCCAACGACGGTGCCCACTGGTCCCGAAGCCGCCGAGACAACCACGGTTTCGCCTGCTTTCGGCTTGCCCACGTACATCAGGCCGCAATAACCAGTGCGCCCGGGCATGCCGGCAACGCCGAGGTAGGCTTGCAGGGGCACGTTGTCTCGTTGCTGAATTTTGTAAACCATCGGCGCATCGGCCGGAAAGGTTACGTATTCCTGCCAGCCGGAATAGCAAGTGACCAGGTCGCCGACTTTCAGATCGTCTGAACGTGATTCCACCACCCGGGCAACGCTCTCGCCGACAATGGGCTCGTCAATGCCGATGGGGTCCATGTAACCCTTGGCATCGTTCATGCGGGGACGCATGTAAGGGTCCAGCGAAAGCCAGAGCACCTGGGCAACCACCTCGCCCTCACCAGGGGAGCGTACGGGGCGCTCTTCCAGCACCAGATCACCTTGCTGAATTTCACCCTGGGGGCGCTGCTTGAGCACAACGGCTCGGTTCTTATATTCGCTCACTTGTCTCTCCGGTTGCATAATGAAACCAGATTAGGGTGCAGCAGAATGGATTTCCGGTCAACCTCTCATCATGCCGACACAAGACTGGCCCGGGGTTTCATTCTCCGGCTTGATGGCTATAATCGGAAGCCTGCTCAGGACGAGTTCAAAAACCGATTGCTCTTCAAGGAATGAAGATATGCCCCAGGCAAGTGGATTGCAGTTTACCGCCCGTGTTGGCGGACTCCCCTCTGATCTTTTCTCAGTGGTTGGCTTCACACTGACCGAGCGTCTTTCCGAGGTGTTCCAGGGTCACCTTGAGCTGGCCAGTACCGACCCCTCCATTCAGGCATCGGAGATTCTGGAGCAACCGGTTGTTCTCGTTATCTGGCAGGATGGTGAGCCACTCAGGCGCTTTACCGGCGTGGTCAACGAATTCGTTCGAGGCGATGCCGGCCACCGGCGTACCCGCTACGAGCTGATTATTCAGTCGCCGCTCTGGCGTCTGGGACTGATGCACAACAGCCGGATTTTCCAGACTCAGGGCACCGACACCATTGTGCGCACTCTGTTGGAAGAGCGGGGCATTATCGATTCGGTCTTCGATCTCAAGCGCTCCCCGGAGCAGCGGGAATACTGTGTTCAGCACCGGGAAAGCGATCTGGCCTTTCTCGAACGCCTCGCGGCTGAAGAGGGCTGGCATTACCGCTATGAACACGGGAGCGTGGATGGCGACACCCAGCCGGCCCTGGTCATCGCAGACCACCACGGCGATGCCCCGAAACTGCAGCCGGCCGAGTACAACGCCAAAGCCGGCGGCAGCGCCCGCCGCCCGGCGGTGTATCGATTCCGTTACGAGGAGCGGGTGCGGGTGGCTTCCGTAGCCATGAAGGATTACACCTTCAAAAACCCGGCCTACGCTCTGATGCATGAAAACGCCTCCAGCGGATTGAAGCACCGGGAAGACTACCAGCACTACGACTACCCCGGCCGCTTCAAGGCCGACGCCAGCGGCCAGCCCTTCAACGAAGCCAGACTTCAGTCCCTGCGTAACGACGCCAGCACCGCATCCGGGCAGAGCAACCGCCCGGATTTCAGCGCCGGTGCCAAAGTAGAGCTTACGGAGCACGACAGCGCCGCCCTGAACCGGGAATGGCTGCTGACGACCATCACCCACACCGGCACCCAGCCCCAGGCCCTGGAAGAAGAGGGCGGTAGTGAGCCGACCACTTATCACAACCGGTTCAGCGCCATACCCGCCGATCTCACCTGGCGCCCGCACATCCAGCATCGTCCCCTGATGGACGGCCCACAAATTGCGATCGTCACCGGCCCGGAGGGCGAGGAGATCCACTGCGATGAGCATGGGCGAGTCAAAGTTCGATTTCCATGGGATCGCTACTCGAAAAATAACGAACACAGCAGCGCCTGGCTGAGAGTCAGCCAGGGTTGGGCTGGCGGCCAGTATGGCTTTATGGCACTGCCCCGGATCGGCCACGAAGTGATTGTCTCTTTCCTGGATGGCGATCCGGACCAGCCCATCATCACCGGCCGAACCCATCACGTCACCAACACGCCGCCTTATGCGCTACCGGAACACAAAACCCGCACCACCCTGAAAACCAAGACCCACAAAGGCGAGGGCAGTAACGAACTGCGGTTCGAGGACGAAGCGGGCCAGGAACAGATCTACGTTCACGCCCAGAAAGATCTGGACCTGCTCACCGAGAACAACCGCACGGAGGTGATTCGGAACGACAGCCACCGAACCGTGGAGAACCACAATTTCAGTCATGTAAAAGGCAATGAGCATCGAACAGTCGATGGGGAGCAGCGGGAATCCATCGGTGGCGACTGCAGCCAGAACATAGGCGGCACATTCCACCAGAAATCCTCTCAGGGAACATTTAGCGAAGCGGGTACTGAAGTACATCACAAGGCGGGAACCAAAGTGGTGCTGGATGCCGGCGCTGAAATCACCATTTCGGCGGGTGGCAGTTTTTTGAAACTGGACCCAAGCGGCGTGACGCTATCCGGGCCAGGCATCAAGATCAATTCCGGTGGTTCGCCGGGGAGCGGTTCGGGACAGAGTGTGGTGATGGCGCAAATGCCAAGGGTTATTGAGGGTGATCAGCCCCACGAGCCCGAGCAGGAGGCACTGGCGGAAGTTGAACAACGGAAGAACGCTCCGGCCATCAATGTAGAATCCCAAGTTGCGGCACTCAGGAAGGGGAATGCAACCTGCCCGGTTTGTGAGGAGCAAAACTCATGAATCAGGATTCCTGGTCGTTGCGGGAGTCGCCCTTTACCCATGTTCCCTGGCCTGGCCATCAACCTGTTGGGCTTGTCCTGGATGGTGTTGCTATCCCCGAACTCGGTGAGCAAATCTACCAGTGGGCCGGCGGACAAACCATTAATGCAGAGTGCCTGTACGTTGCAACCCGCTGGGAGGCGGTTTCGGACTTGTCCCCCTGGCTTGTATGGCTCAGTGGGCCAGAAGACCCGGTGCTGGAAGGGTTCCTGGAGCAGGGGCCCAGGCAAGAGCAGGGTTACCTGCTGATCTCGGCCACAGACCATGCTAGCTGTGCCTGTTGGATGCGCTCCCACCTGCAGGTAGAAGTGGCGCCGGGCTGTGAAGAACTGGTGCGGATTGCCCATCCGGCACTGGCCGCCACGGTGATCGGGGGCAATTTGCCGCGTTTCCCCACCAGGGCCGTGGACCGGTTGATTGTTCCGGATCGTATCAGCGAGCAGTGGCACCTTGTCGAGCCCCCGGCTGTTCAGTCTGGCGACATAGGTGACCAACCCGAAAAAATGATGGCCTCGCGGGACTTGAAGGGCGCTTTCGATGCCTTTAATCGGCGCAAAGGCGCACTGCACATATGGAGCAACCTGCATGAGTCGGTGCGCAAACAGTTGGGTGGTCCTGATTTGAGGGATGCCTACCCGGCACTTGGCAGAATACTGGAAGAGGCCCTTGGCAACGGATGCAACAACTTGCGGGAGATTATGCAATTCCTGTTCGTAACCTTGCCATCACAAGCCGATAGCAATGCCGTGACGGAAACGGCGCCTCCATTGAATCAAGGATGAACAATGACACGGATACAACGCCCCACTGACGACCGGGCAAGCAACGATCTTTTGTGCTGGGAACAATCAGGCACCCTCATTGATGAACCCGCTTCATGCCCACTGCTGAAAACCGTGCACCTGCTGCCTATTCGGTACGGCAGGGTAGAAGTTGCGCCCGCCGATACAGACCCGGGGTACCCCTACTCACTGACCTCCCGCCCGCTTGGCTACCGCCTTCTTAGGTATGGCTATCTTTATGTATTGGACGCAGATACCGGGGAGCTCCACGAGTACCTGCATGAAAATGGTGAACTGACCGGCCACAACGGTGGCAAGCTGGAATACCCGAAGCAGCACACCCTCTACGTTTGCTTCGCCGATGTGCCCCTCACCGAACGCAAGAAAGCTCAGATACTCGACAGCCAGGAGGAGCGTGCGCACTTCATGCAGGAAATCGACCTGGCCAGTGCCTCGCCGGTCAGCGGCGGTGAGCACCTGCTGACGCCTGAACAGGCCAAACAATGGGTGGCTGAATTTGGCGAAGACTATACGCCGGATGCCCCCGAAAACGGCCACCCCCAGGAAAGCGAGCCCTACCAATGGGAGAATCAGCCCTATTACCACAAGAGCCGATTTGGCAAGTTGATCAAGCAGCAGGCCGTGGAAGACCCGGACAATTGCCTGTGCCTGGTGCTGAGGGACGACGTGGGCGTGATGCTGGACCTGGCTCAGCATCAGGATGATGTGGTGGGCTGGATCGGCGACTGGGCGGAAGGTGGTGACGAGCCGGGGCACACCGAGCGGGACTATATGCTGGGTGCATGGATAGAGTCCATGACACTGATCAACGATCACGCTCTGGAGACGGCTGGCGAAAGACCGGGAGGCGAACCTTTCCAGTCGCTGTACGAGAGTACCGACGAAGCACAACGCCAGTCCATCTACGACTACCTGGAGGTGCGCAGGGATTACCGTGGCCCGCAACCGATGGGCCCCGAAACCTACCTGCGCGAGCACCACGGGGATAATCCCCTGGTCCGGGCACAATTGGCCATGATTGATGCCCTGGGGCAGGCGAACTACGAGCAGCACCGGGACACCATCAATCAGCTCAACCTGCAGAACTATTACCAGCTTAACGGGGCCAAACTGGGCCAGCGCGGCATCAATGAACTGATCGACCGCCCCCGTATGGATGCCTTCATGGCGGCGCAGCGGGCCAAGCTGGCACGGTGGCAAGGGTTGCTGGCGGACATCACCGATGACCGGGCCACCCTGTTGTGTGATTCCCGCTTCCACCAGGCCGCCTGGTATTTCGACGTGGCGGATGAGAAGCAACTGGAGGCGGCCCTGGACCTGAACTATGCCTGCGTGAAGGATTTTTGCCGCACCGACGAGGCGGCGGAAAAGGTACTGGCCTGGCTGGAGGAGAACCCCCAGTACAGTCACCCCTTGTTCCACACCTTGCCCAAGGCCGCCCAGGCGCCGGATGCAGAGCCATCGACCACCTACTTTGGTATCGCAGGGGCCGGCTACAGCCTGGTGACCAGGGCTGCCGAGTGGGCGCGGCGCCTGGCCGAGGCGGAGGCCGGACACCTGCCGGACCTTGAGTTACGCTCCCAGGAAATCCAGGCAAAGGCAGCCGCCATTGGCGACACCCTGGCACCGGCGGTGTCAAAAGGTATCGCCCGGGCTATGGAACAGCTTTACCAAGGCATTGAGGCAAACCGGATACCGCCCCTGGACGACCTGTTCCGGGACCTGCCGTATTTTTTCAAGGGCAAGATGCTCAAGGTCATCCAAGGCGGTGAGGTAGAGTTCCGCGTTGCCTCGGAACCGGAGCTGGCCACCTTCCGCCAGAACCTGGAACAACTGCTGTCGCTGAACGAACGGCTGGAATCCCTGGCCCACGACCACGACGTGGCCAAGGCCACCCACGGCCACAAATCCGAGCGGGCGCAAAGCATCGTCAACGAGTTCAAGGCCACCCGGGAGGAACAGCGGGCCCTGGGCCGGCGTCTGGCCGGCGCCCTCAGCCCGGTGGAGGAAACCAATACCGGCCTGCGGCTCGAGCCCGCAACCACGGGCAGGGCGGGTATCTCCCTGCTGCTGCCTGCCGCGGGCCAGCAGCAGATGGGCACACTGATGGGGCACCTCCGCCAGGGCCTGACCTCTGCGCCACGGGTGAACCTGCTGGGGGATGGGCTGGGTGTGATGGTGTTTGCGGCGCAGTTGGTGAACTTTTTTCACGCTGTTTCCGAAGTTAAAGCTCAGTCACCAGACGCCAGGAGCTATGGCAAACTTATCGAAAGTCTGTCTGCTACGTCCGGCGCCGGTTTCCTGGCCGCCCAAAGCCTGGCGGACACCGCTCTGTCCTCCAGGGCCCAGACCCTGGCAAACTCTTGGCAGCGCAGCGCCGTGCAGTCGGTCCATATCCAGATGGGCCGCTTGCATGTTGGGTTGGGAATATTTGCATACGGCGCGGGTGTTATCAGCGCCGCCATCGGCACCTACAAGCATGCCAGCAACTGGCTGGAAGCCGTACGGACCGGTAATGCGCAGGCGCAATTGGGGGCGACCCTTGGCATGGTGGGCAGCGGCGGGCTGACGGCGACAAATCTATATGGCCTAAACCAGACACGAATAGCTGCGATGGAGGTATGGCGAGCCGCCGACAAGGCAGGTGCCTGGGCCACCGCAGGCACCCGTCTGTCCAGCCTGTTCGTCCGCCTGAACATTGCCGGGCTGGTGTTTACCGTGTTCGAGCTGGGGGGCACCTGGCTGTACAACCGCTACAATTTGAGCGAGCGGGATCAGTGGCTGCAGACCACCCCCTGGTCGCGGGAACCCGGCCAGATCCACAACGGATCGCTGGAGGAGTACGAGCAGGCCTTCGCCCAGCTCGGCAACAGCCTGTCCCTGGAGAAGGTCCCGGCGGAAGAGCAAGACGGTAAGGACCAACTGGTGCTGAACTGCCATGCTCTGACGGCGGCGGGGTTGATAGAGCCCCTGGACCAGCCGGCGCCCCGGCGAGTGTGGCTGAGTGCCTGGCGCATCCGGCCAGAACGCTCGGGCTGGTTCCGTGACACCCCGGAAACCTGGGTGCGCTGTTCCCATGATATCCTGACGAGCCTGGCCATCCGGGAAGGGGGCGGACATCTGCAACTGGCGTTCTCGCCCCCGGACCACAGCAAGAGCGATCCGTATCCCGAAACCCGTGACCTGGCGCTGATGGTCCGGCTGGACACCCACCATTCGGAGGACCGCTACACCCAGGAGGTGTACATGCTCAAGGTAACGCCTGACAGTGACTGGCCGGTGACGCCTGTCCAGGAACCTCCCCAGGATAACGAAGGCAGGACCTTCTGGTACCAGGTACGCAATCCCTTTATGGAACTGGATATCTTCGAATGACACAGGAAACGCCCAAGGCGGATATAGCGAATGCCCCCAGGGCCGGGCGAAGTGACAAGTTCCCCAGCGGAACGGTGACGTACCTGTCACCGTTGCCCCTGCCCACTGGTTTGCCGCCCACGGACCACGGGCACGCAGTGGGTGAGGTGAACGAACGCTATCTGGACTTCGGGGTGGGGTTGCCTTCGGTGTTTGGCTGGCAGGTGACTCTTGGCGGCCCTTTTGGCTTATTCGTTATGGTGGCCTTGGTTTTTCCGGCGATTGCCTTTTTAATGCTTTACTGGCTCGGCAATGGTCTGCCCGATGCCATTCATGCTTTTTGGGGAGTGATAGAGATCAGCTTCTGGATTGGCTTTTGGGGAGGGGGAGGTTTAATGCTTTGGTGGCTAGTTGCGTCCGTAATAGAACTCAAGAAAAAATCCCAGGTCATCCCCACCCGCTTCAACCGCCAGCGCCGCGAGGTGTGCTTCGTGCCCAATGGTCACCGGGAGCCCATTTTCGTACCCTGGGAGGAACTGGTGGCCTGGGTGACCGAGGCCCAGGGGGTGACCGAGTACGGTGTACAGCGCCAGTACGGCTTCGGTGTAGGCTTCCTCCACCCACAAACCGGCGAGAAATACACGCTGGAATTCCAGACTTACGGTTTGCCCCAGGCCATCAGCAACTGGGAGGCCATCCGGGCCTACATGGAATACGAAGTCCACACCCTGAAAGAGATCCAGGATCCATTGGAACTTCAGGGCCCGGATGATCCGCCCTGGGAGGGCGTCCATGTTTTCCGCAATGCCCGCAAACGTCTTCATGAGGAATACCGGGAAGGCAAACGGGGAGTGCACTACCTGACCGGCTGGTACCTGTACCACCTGATGACCTTTTGGACCCTGCCCAACCGACTGGTGGAGTGGGAAGTCAGGAAGATCAAACGCATGACCCGAAAAACGCTGCCCAAGGCCATGGCGGAGTGGTCTGAACCGTTATCTGAGAGCGAGTGGGCCAAGCCCAGCGAGACCTTCAAGCGCTTAAGCCAGAAGGTTCGTGAGAAGCAAAAGGCCCGTCCGGGGCGGTTGCCCTATGAAGTCTTTGCGGAAGTGTATGCCGAGGAGGACCGTCTGCCGCTGGCATCAACCAATTGATGAAGTAGTAAAGCCATTTCAAGGAGGAAATGATGACAAACATTGTAAACGCAAACCGCACAGGCTTTATGGCGTCATTCAGCTGTCACAAGCCGAGCTTGATCAGCTTGGAAGATCGGAAACCCTAGTCTGCAGTCAATGCCAGACGATGGACGGTCTCTCATGAACTCAAAAAGTACTCAGTTCGAACAGCCTCTACACGCGGGGCGTTCCGAGCCTTTCCCGAGTGGCCGGCTGACTCTTTTATCCCCCAAACCCCTGCCAACCGGCCTGCCGCCGGTGGATCATGGCCATGCGGTGGGGGAAGTGAATGACGGATACCTGGACTTTTTGGGCAGGGGCGACATCGGTGTTCGGTTGGCAAATGACGTTAGGTGGCTCTTTGGGCTTGTTCACACTCTCCCTTCCTCGCTGGCAGGCTTATTCCAAATTAAAGAACGTAACGCCCGCCCGTTTAACCGCCAACGCCGCGAAGTGTGTTTCGTGCCGGAGGGGCAGAAAGAGCCGATCATCGTTCCCCGGGAAATGCGGATCAGCCTCTCTAATAAGGATTTTGATGCCGCGACTGGGTATGCAATAGCGATGGCGGGTGGGCTGGTTTTTCTGGCGTATCTTTTACTGGTGACCATGTTGGCAATCCCGGGCTGGGGAGGGGCGATTTTGGGTATGGCTTTCATCGTTGTAGGAGGGTCCTATGCTGGGCATCAAAGGACGGCTCTTTTGAGCAATTGCTGAAGCGGCGTCCTTGGGGTGCATACGCTCAGCCCAAGTCACCCTATTGGTATTTTACCGAGGTTAGTGCATGACAAACGCGCAGATGAAGACTGAGTATGCGGCCACAGCCTTCAGAACTGTTGCTATTCAGCCGCTGCCCGAGAGCCCAAACAAACGCACGCGTATTGGCGAGGAACTGCAGCCAATCGGTACATACGCTGCAGTCATTCCTTATCTTCGAACGATTCAAGATGTGGAGGCGCTGCAAGAGCACGACAAAACTGACCCTGAATTCAAAGATAGTGATTGGTGGTCAGATCATCAGCGGATTCGATTTTTGAACGGGAAGATGGGGCTAAAGTTCCTGTTGCTGATTATTCCACTGATCTGGGTGCTTTCCCTGTGGTTGGCTGGTCCGGCAGTTATGGTTTGGATGATTGCCGAAGTAGATGTCTTGAAGGAGCTCCCGGCATTAGTTATTGGATTGTGCTCTATTGTCCTAACGATTGGGTGGTATGGGTTCGCGATCTGGGTCACGCCGATAACCACAAACTGGATTATGAGCACCGGCGTCGGATTCCTCCTTAAGCCGTTCGAAAAAAACATCAACAAAAAGCTGGATGCGACGCTTGAAGATGGATGCAGCGAATTCAACCGCCTCACGGGTCAGGTCCGCATTGCGCTTGGTCGCGGTCGCTTCTTTGAAGCCCCGTTCGTGGAATTTGACGCCTACATTGAGCGGGTAATTCAGCAAAGCGGGGTGTTCTACCGCCTGATGCTGGTGCACCGCTACACCCAGAAAACGTTCAACAAAACCGGCTTCAGCACCATCGAGTCGGAAAAGTCTGAAGTCTTGGCATTGTGGGATATGTTGCAGCGCTATATGGATGTCTCCCAGCCTCTGCCCGACACGCCACGCCTGGAACCTTTCCGTCATCTGGACCCGATAACCGCTGAGCATGACAGAAAAACCGGGAGGAACCCGAGGTACTGGCGGGATCTGGATCTGGAATCCTGGAAGGAGGGAGAGGGCTGGACGAAGGTGCATCAGCGCCAGAATTCATACCCGTGGGCAAGCCGAACCTGCAAGCTGACGCCTCAATTGGGCAAGATCTCGATGGAGGAATATCGGAAGCTGCGGCCTGCTGGTGCCTGGCCAATTTAATGCCTACCGAGAGGCCAAATCTCGTTTGTTGCATATTGCAACACCTGTGGTAATCTGTTGCTAACACTTAGCCCTACTCAGGAGGTCACCATGACAACCGCTGTCCGTCTCGACGAGACTCTGGTCCGCCACGCCGCCGCAGAGGGCGCGGTTCATCGGCGTTCGACACCCAAGCAGATTGAGTACTGGGCCGAGATAGGGCGTGCTGTTGCCGGGGACGTGAGTGCGGAAGATCTGATTGCCATTCTCCAAGGTATCCGCCAGGTGCGGGTTGAGCCGGTGGTGGCTGAGTCTGTTTCCAGTGATGACCTCTGGGCTGAAGTAGATCAGGCCCGGGAAAGCGGTGATCTGGGGCGTTCGATTGCCAGAGGTCGTACGGTGTATCAGGCGTCTGGAGACAAGCCCGGCTATCTGGAGGCGATTTATCCGGATGGCACCCGGGAAGTCGGTCAGTTTCGCAACGGGCGTTTTGAAGCACTGAGTGACCGTGACAACGCAGCCTGAACTCTGGCTGCTGATTGGCGGCAACGGTGCCGGCAAGACCACATTCTATGAGCGGTTCCTGGCCCGCCGGAAGATTCCTCTGGTGAATGCCGATAACATCGCCCGCAGTGTGTGGCCGGACGCGCCCGAGAAACACAGTTATGAGGCGGCGCTGATTGCCGAACGGGAACGGTTCCGACTGCTTGAAGAACGCCAGAGTTTCTGTTTTGAAACTGTCTTTTCCCATCCCTCCAAAGTTGATTTTGTCGGGGTCGCCAAGGCTGCGGGGTTTCGCATTCGGCTGTTTTATTTCCACCTGGAATTCGCTGCGTTGAACAACGCCCGGGTGGCGTCCCGGGTAAAGTCCGGCGGCCATCATGTGCCCGAGGCCAAGGTTGAGTCCAGAATTCCACGGACCCTTGCCAACCTTCGCGAATGCATCGGGCTGGCGGACGAAATGCACCTCGTTGATAACTCCAGCCTCGATCAACCCTACGTACGTATTGCGGTCTGGGAGGCGGGGCGGTGGCGTACCTGTCACGAGGCCTTGCCTCAGTGGGCAGCCGATCTTATTGATGCCTGATCGAGAACTATGGCCAGCTGTCCGGCACTACAAATAAGCGGGCGGTTTCCTGCCAGAAACCGTTGATGGTGTCCAGTTCGAGTTTTGCGAAAAGAAGCGGAACGCTGTGGTGCTCAATCGTGTTCAGCGCTGCGGCAATTACCCCTGGTTCGGGCGGCTCGCTCTGATGCCATGGGCCAATCCAGTGGGGCTTGTTCAGGACCACCCAGCCGGAAATCTCTGACGGACTTACCTGGGAAAGATAGCGCCACCGTCCGCGCAGATGGTTGGCTGGTACATACTCGGGGACGCTAACGTCTGCGGCGGCTGGATGGAACAGGTATCCGGGCATGAAGATGCGCGGTGTGACTGGCCCGGTGATTCCGGCGTCTGCCAGCAATGTTTGGGCCTCGGGCAGCTGGGTCCGCTGGCTTTGCTGGTGCAGCAGGCGATCGGTTTTCAGGTCCAGCCGGTCCCGGGCGTTCGGGCCGTACCACAGAGCTTTTCCCCCAGGCTCCGGAACCCCCAGGTAGTATTTGATAGCAATTTCGTGGTGTTCTATTCGATCTTCAGAGCGGTTGTGCACCACGAAATCCATCTCTCCGATGGTTCGGCCGTTCGACTGGATTTGCTGGTTTTGAATCAGAATATCCCAGCCCAGAAGGTCTTCGAGCAATACCCGGTAAAGTCGCTCGAAGTAGAACCCCAGCCTTTTCTGGGGTGCCTCTGTCAGCAGCGCCGGGGCTGTTTCGGGATGTTGGTCCCAGGCCTTGAGTTTTTCGGGAACGTCGTCAGAAAAGTAGCGCCCAGGCTCAAACGTCAGTGGTGACTGCAGCAGTTGGGGCGCCCGGCACAGCCAGGCAAGGTGCCTGATCGCCGGCGTGGTCAGCTCTGGAGTTGAGTAGGGGGTTGTTTTTGAATCCATATGGCCAGAATACCGTAAACTGTCCGCAAGGCACGATGATCAATACAGTTCTGAAGGAGGCTTCATGCAATATCTTCACACCATGATCCGGGTGAGCAACCTGGATGAGACACTGCATTTCTTTTGCGATCTGCTGGGAATGGTTGAGATCAGTCGCAAGAGTAGCGACAAAGGGCGATTTACCCTGGTGTTTCTGGCCGCGCCCGATGACGAAGCCCGTGCCCGTGAAGACCGGGCGCCGATGATCGAGCTCACTTACAACTGGGATCCGGAAGAGTATACCGGCGGGCGTAATTTCGGCCATCTTGCCTACCGGGTGGATGATATTTATGCCCTTTGTGAGCACCTTAAAGCCAATGGGGTAACGATCAATCGTCCGCCCCGTGATGGCCATATGGCCTTTATTCGCACGCCGGATAACATCTCGATTGAGCTTCTGCAGAAAGGCGAGGCGCTGCCACCGAAGGAACCCTGGGCCAGCATGGAAAACACTGGTACCTGGTGAGCCCGCAGGCGGGCCGCCGCAAGGGGCTTGAGCGTGATACAATAGATCTCTGCAACATAGCTTTCGCATCAGGATGATGCATTCAAAACATGGAGAAGTTTGATGGACGATTGGCAAGGATGCCTGGATCCCCAGTGCCAGACCGCATTATTACGAGCCCGGGAAAGTGTTGAACGCCGCGGTGGCTCGGTGATTACCGTTGAAGACTACCTGCTTGCCCTGCTGGACTCCGCGCCTGCTATAGCCCGCTTTCTGCGCGGCTGCGGCGTGGATATGGATGAACTTACCCGCACCATTCAATGCGAACAACCGATCGTGACGGAAGTTGGTGGCGAAGGGCAATTGTCTTCCCAACTGATTTATTGGTTCGCGGCGGCCCGGGAAACCGGCGATTCGCCATGGCTTGGATGGTCGCAACTGCTGGAGGCACTGGTTCGCCACGCGGAGCGGCTGCAGGAAAAGGCCTATGTGGCGGTTTTTGAGTTGGTCCCACGCTGGCCCGATCCTTCCGAGGAGCGGGATCCGGCGCCGATTGATAACTTCCAGAGAGCGCCCGTGGTAGTGACTGATTCCCCATGGGTTGAGCTGGCTGAGGATGTCGCAATCAGTCTGGCGGCGTCTCCGTCAGCCATGATCTGGGTGCGTGGCGAGCGTGGAGCGGGCAAGACCGCCTGGCTGCAATCGCTGCTTCCAGCACTGGAGCAGGATTACGTCGAGTTGGATCTCAGGAGGGAAACGGAGATCATGGCCAGTGATCTTCCGGTTCTTCCGGAGCTCTCATCTGAGGGCGGTCCGAGCGAGGACGGGCCTCGCTGGCCGGTACTGGTACTGGACAATATCTCGCCTGCGGACCTGATTGAGCTGATGGATCTTCCGGATGGGCTGGCGTCAGCGCTCGTACTGCAATGGGCTGGTCCAATTCTTCTGCTGGGTCCTGATGAGCCCATTAAAAGCCGTGCAGCCGCCTCAATTCAGCATCGTCTTGGCCGAACCCTGGACATCTTTGATATGCCGGTTTCAAGCGTGGTTCAGCGCCGGGCCATTTTAACCGCGCATCAGGCGGCTATCGAGAAGCAATGGAATGTCCAGATTTCCCGCTCTGCGATCCGGTTTGCCGCCTCTCGCCAAAGTCGTTGCGTGAGCACGCCAGGAGGAATGCTTCAATGGCTGGAACGGGCTGCTGCGAGGCTTAATCTCTTTGCGCGAAGAGGGCCGGCCGAGGCGGTGGCCCTGGCAGGGCAGGCCGACACCTTGAGGCGTCAGTCCCTGGTGGCGCTGGCGCGGCAGGAGCCGCTCGATGATATCGAGGCGTCGCTTGGCGAAATCCAGCTCCATCGGGTTGCAGCAGAAGTGGCCTGGCATGAGCGTAAGGCTGCAGGCACGTTGCGTCGGTTGTGTGCTGAAGATTTGCGGCAGGAACTGGAGCGCTGGGTTGCAGCGCGGCCCGGGCCGGTTCACTATGTGCTTCATTGTAATCAGCAGGACGGAGATTCAGCGGGTGCAGGATCTGGAAATTTACATTCGTGATCTGGAGCCAGGTGCGGTTTCGGGGTGGCTAGTGAACCATCTGGACGAACTGGAACTGGATGACGTTGAGGTAACGAGAGTAATCAAGGGCGTGGCCCGCTACAAGAGCGAAAGGCTGCGGATATCGCTTTATCCCGGAGCTTTCGGAAAGCGTTTTACCTCATTGGTTATTGAAGGTCCCAGGGTGCCCTGGAACAGTGATCTGGATTGCGCGCGCAGCGCCTGGCGCGCCATGGATACCGAGATTCGCTGCAGTCCGGGAGACTGGAAAGAGGGCGAGCCGGTAGAGGATGAAAAATGGTGGCGCCTGGACCACCGGGGCGAGCAACAGGTCGTCTGGAACTGAAAGAGGCAGCCCAAGGGCTGCCTCTTTGTTTTCAGTGGCTGATTACTCGCTCAGGATGGACACGTTGTCGGCCTGAAGACCTTTGTCTGCCTCAACAACATTAAAACGAACCAGTTGACCCTGGCGCAGAACCCGACGACCGCGGCCGCGGATCGCGCGAAAGTGCACAAAAACCTCGTCGCCACTGTCGCGCACAATAAAGCCAAAGCCTTTCTTGACGTTGAACCATTTGACGGTGCCTTCCTCATCTCCCTCAGGGCTGCTTTCGTCATAGCCATCATCATCGTCGTCGTTATAGCTCTGGCTGGGGGCACGATTGTTCGGCCGGGAAGTGCTGCGCTGTTCGGCTGGTTTCTTGACGGATAACGCAATGGCCAGGAAGCCCGCAACGCCGAAAACGATCAGCGTGATGATGTACGCGGCGATACCACGAGTGCTACCCAGTGCCTCTACAAGTTGGCCTGCAGCGATCAGGCGAAGTGGCTCTGGTGTAAACGACAGCAACAGGGCAAGCACCAAAGGCGCGGGGATGGCGATCAGGAGAGCAAAAAGGATCGCTTTGGATGGATTACGCATTGACTGAAATTTCTCCATTCTTGTAACGCTAACGATAAAAACCGGATATCGGGTAAAATCGCACATCCGGCCGGTGAAAACCGCCAGTTCCCCGGAAAACGGGAGCGCAGGCGGGCAAAAGCGGCATGATACCAGATTATCCCGAGCGCTGACCAAGCAACGGGGTAAGCAGTGTCATCAATCACATTCTTTATAGATCCACCCAGGGAGTGCCAATACCTAATGAGCCAGAACGATCTGGAAACCCGACTGGACGAGCTGGAAACGCGGCTGGCCTTTCAGGACGACGTTATCAATACCCTGAGCGAACAGGTGGCCAGGCAGGAAATGGACATTCGGGAATTGTGGGAGGCCAAACGGCTGCTGCACAAACAGCTCAAGGATGTTTCTCCGTCCAATATCAAGTCGGAGCAGGACGAAACACCTCCTCCTCATTACTGACGATCGCGCAATGAAAAAGGGTCAGATGAAGGTTTCATCTGACCCTTTTTTGGGGATTCCGTTTTCGACCTCTATGCCAGAAGTTCGATCAGAATCTGTTCGTAGATGTCCGACAGGGTGTTGAGATCCTCGGCTTTCACACATTCATCCACTTTGTGAATGGTAGCGTTGATAGGGCCAAGCTCGACTACCTGTGCGCCGGTTGGCGCAATGAACCGGCCATCCGAAGTACCTCCAGAGGTTGAAAGCTCGGTTTCCCGGCCCGTTACCGTGCGTATTGCCTCCTGGCTGGCGGACACGAGGGCGCCGTTGTCGGTCAGGAAGGGGCGTCCGCTCAGATGCCACTGCAGGTCGTACTTCAGGTTGTGGCGGTCCAGGATGGCTACCACACGTTCCTCAAGGCTTTCTGCCGTGTTCTCCGTGCAGTAGCGGAAGTTGAAGTGCACCAGGCATTCGCCGGGGATAATGTTACTGCCGGTGCCCGCTTCCATTTTGGTGATCTGGAAAGTGGTCGGCGGGAAGAAGTCGTTGCCGTTATCCCAGAATTCCTTTGCCAGCGCGTCCAGTGCAGGAGCCACGGAGTGAACCGGGTTCTCGGCCAGATGCGGATAGGCAACATGGCCCTGAACTCCGTGCACCGTCAGGTAGCCATGTAGGGAGCCCCTACGGCCGTTCTTGATCACATCGCCCACTTCATGGGTGCTGGAGGGCTCGCCAATCAGGCACCAGTCGATCTTCTCGTTCCTGGCTTCGAGGGTCTCCACCACTTTAACAGTGCCGTGCTGGGCTGGCCCCTCTTCGTCGCTGGTGATCAGCAGGGCAATGGAACCCCGGTGGTCAGGGTATTTCGCTACGAAGCGTTCGCAGGCGGTCACAAAGGCCGCCAGGCTGCCTTTCATGTCTGCAGCGCCTCGGCCGAGGAGGTACCCGTCTCTGATCACAGGGTCAAAGGGAGGGTGAGCCCAGTTTTTCTCAGGTCCGGTTGGAACCACATCGGTATGGCCGGCAAAGGCCAGCACCGGCCCTTCGGAGCCCTTTCGGGCCCAGAGGTTATCGGTATCGCCAAACCGCAGGTTCTCGCCGGTAAAGCCCAGGGGGGCCAGCCGCGACATCATCAGTTCCTGGCAGCCGGCGTCGTCCGGTGTAACGGACTGCCGGCGGATCAGGTCGATCGCGAGTTCGAGGGTCGGGGAATCAGTTGTTTGCATGCAGCTCTTCATTCAGCTCGATGGCGGTCTTGTTGGTTTTGCACTCCACGGCGCCGGTCTGGCTGTTACGACGGAACAGCAGGTCTGTCTGATTAGCCAGGTCGCGAGCCTTGATAACCTCTACCAGTTCATTGTTGTCATCGAGCAGCGCAACTTTGGTGCCGGCTGTGATGTACAAGCCGGCTTCAACCTTGCAGCGATCGCCCAGGGGGATGCCGATACCGGCATTGGCACCGATGAGGCAGTTCTCGCCAACGGCAATGATGATGTTGCCACCACCGGACAGGGTGCCCATGGTGGAACAGCCGCCGCCCAGGTCAGAGCCCTTGCCAACCATGACGCCAGCAGAAATTCGGCCTTCAATCATGCTGGTGCCCTCGGTGCCGGCGTTGAAGTTGATGAAGCCTTCGTGCATGACTGTGGTGCCTTCGCCTACATAGGCTCCAAGACGAACCCGCGCGGTGTCGGCAATACGAACACCTTTCGGTACCACGTAATCGGTCATCTGCGGGAATTTATCCACGGATTTCACTTCCAGCGTGCGGCCGTCCAGGCGGGCCTGGAGCTGGCGGTCGGAGAGCTCGTTCAGATCGATCGCGCCTTCGTTGGTCCAGGCCAGGTTCGGCAGCAAACCAAAAATACCGTCCAGCTTCAGGCCGTGGGGTTTCGCCATGCGATGGGAAATCAGGTGAAGCTTGAGGTAAACCTCGGGCGTGCTGGACGCTGTGTCATCTGTTTCGAGTACGGTAACAGCTACCGGGCGTTTGCTTGTGGCTGCTTTGTCCGCCAGTGCCGCCTGGTCGGTCTGGCCGATCTGGCGAAGGGCGTTGGCGAGTTGGCTGAGTTGCTCGGGAGTGGCACTGATCGCCTGGTTGCCACCCTTGTAATCCAGGGCGTTGGAGATGACGTCCATCAGGGTGTTATCGGGTGTCATGACCGGCTGCTGGTAAAAGACTTCCAGCCATTCGCCCTGGTTGTTCTGGGTGCCGATACCGATACCGAATGCAAAGCTCATCTGATGGTTGCTCCTGTTTTGAATGTGGGGTCAAAAGCACGCGCTTTCGGACCCCGGAGTTAAAGTTTGAGTCTGGTTTACCTGAGATTCAGGTCAGCCACGCGGCCCATTCGGCTGCATTGAAACCCACGCGCACTTCATCGCCGCGTTCTACGACAGGGCGCTTAATGATGGATGGATTTTCCAGCATGATTGAATGGGCGCTCTGGGCGCTAATGGTATCACGAACCTCTTCGGGAAGTTTGCGCCAGGTGGTGCCACGGCGGTTGACGAGGGCTTCCCAGCCTAACGCTTTTTCCCAGCGTGACAGCAGCGGGTCGTCGAGACCGTCCTTCTTGAAATCGTGAAACTGGTAATCGACACCGTTTTCATCCAGCCACTTCCGGGCTTTTTTCACCGTGTCGCAGTTTTTTATGCCGTACAGTTTCATGCCTGATTCGCCTTAACAAATTCAACAATGCGGTTTGCCGCCTCAACGCACTCTTCCAGTGGCGCTACCAGCGCCATGCGGACCCGGTTTTCCCCAGGGTTGTGGCCATTCACGGTGCGGGAGAGGTAGCGGCCGGGCAGAACGTGAACGTTCTGTTGGGCGGAAAGTTCCCGGGCGAAGGTCTCGTCGTCCATCGGGGTTTCCGGCCAGAGGTAGAAGCCGGCATCGGGAAAGTCGACGTTCATCACTTCCCGCAGTATGGGCACGACGGCCTCAAACTTGGCCCGGTAAGCGGCGCGGTTTTCGCGCACATGGTCTTCATCATTCCAGGCGGCAATGCTGGCTAGCTGGTTGTGGATGGGCATGGCGCAGCCGTGGTAGGTGCGGTACTTGAGGTAGCCTTCCAGAATTCTGGCATCGCCGGCGACAAAGCCAGATCGCAATCCGGGCAGGTTGCTGCGTTTGGACAGGCTGTGAAACACCACGCAGCGGGCGTAGTCATCACGGCCAATGGCAGCGCATGTTTGCAGCAAGCCTTCCGGCGGATTGCTCTCGTCCGGATACAGCTCGGAATAGCATTCGTCAGAGGCAACAACAAAGTCGTATTTGTCGGCGAGAGCAATCACCCTGGCCAGCGTTTCCCGGGGGATCACCGCACCACTGGGGTTGCCTGGTGAGCAAAGGAACAGTACCTGACACTCCTGCCAGATGGATTCTGGCACCGAATCAAAATCGGGAATAAAGCCATTGGAGCCGTCGCAGGGAAGGTATACCGGGGTGGCGCCGGCCAGGAAGGCGGCACCTTCATAAACCTGGTAAAACGGGTTGGGGCTGACCACTGTGGCAGGCTTGCTGGAATCCACCACCGCCTGGACCAGGGAGAAGATCGCTTCGCGTGTGCCGTTCACCGGCACGATATTGCTGGCCGGGCTGAGGCTGCCAGGTGTCAGGTTGAATCGGCGCGTCGCCCACTGGCTGATGGTTTCGCGCAGTTCGTCCGTGCCTCGGGTCGTCGGGTAATTGGCAAGCTTGTCCAGATTGTTCGCAATGACCTGTTTGACGAATTCCGGCGAGGGGTGCTTTGGCTCCCCAATCCCGAGAGAAATCGGCCGGAGGTGATCTGGCACGCTAATGCCGGCCTTCAGTTTGGCGAGCTTTTCAAACGGGTAGGGGTGGAGTCTGTCCAGATTTGGATTCATTGAATGTCGTCCAGCATTTTACAGAGATCGTGCTGCAGGGCCTGGCACACGGCCGGGTCCCGGATGGCTTCGCCGTGCTCGTCGGTCACAAAGAAAACGTCCTCTACGCGTTCGCCCAGGGTAGCAATCTTGGCGTTGCTCAGGCGTACCCGATGCTCCAGCAATACCTGGCCGACTCGCGCCAGCAGGCCGGGACGGTCGGGTGTGATCACTTCCATCACAGTGCGCTGATTGATGGTGTCATTAGAGAAAGTCACTTCCGTCGGGAAGGCGAAATGCTTCAGTTGCCGTGGTGTGCGCCGGTGGATGATGTCCGGGTAGTCCTCCGGATCATCCAGCTCTTCGATCAGGCGTAAACGCACTCGTTCCTTGCGCGCGGGGTCGATGCCCAGTGGCTGGCCCTTTTCATCCAGAACCACGTACGAACTGATGGAGTAGGGGCCTTCGCTGGAGCTGATCCGGGCGTCCACGATGTTCAGGTTCAGTTGCTCGAGGACGGCGGTGGTTGCAGCAAACAGCGCCACCCGGTCCTTCATGTAGATAATGATCTGGGAGTAGCCGTCCGTGGGGCCGCCCCGGGTGTCGCGAATAAGCACCAGTGGGTCGGGGTTGTCGCCATGGCGGATAATGGCAGCGGTCTGCCAGGCGATATCAACGGTAGAGTCCTGGAGGAAATAATCCTCGTCTACGGTGTCCCAGATGGCGTCGATCTGTTCATCGGTCATGTTCTGGGCGTGCAGGATCTCCCGCGCTTCCGACTGGGTAGCGCGAACCCATTCCTGCCGGTCGATGGGGGTTTCCGTGCCCCGGCGCAGGGCCCGTTTGGCTTCAATGTACAGTTGGCGCAACAGCGAGGCGCGCCAGGTGTTCCAGAGTTTGGGGTTGGTGGCACTGATGTCGCACACGGTCAGCACGTAGAGGTAGTCGAGATGCGCCTGGCTCGGTACCGCCCTGGCAAATGCATGAATGATGTCCGGGTCGGAAATGTCTTTGCGCTGCGCAGTCATGGACATCAGCAGATGGTTTTCCACGAGCCATGAAATCAGTTGGGTGTCCCGCTCACTCAGATGGTGCCTTTGGCAGAAAGCCTCGGCGTCTATGGCGCCCAGTTCCGAATGGTCACCGCCCCGGCCTTTGGCGACATCGTGGTATATGCCAGCAATATAGAGGGTTTCCAGTTTTGGTAGCCGATGGATCAAGCGTGAGGCGAGGGGGTATTCAGTTCGGGCGTCGGCGCCGCTGAGTCTTACCATGTTGCGGATGACCCGCATGGTGTGGGCATCCACGGTATAGATGTGGAAAAGATCGTGCTGCATCTGGCCAATTATCTGGCCGAATTCCGGAAGGTAGCGGCCCAGCACATTGTACTTTTTCATGGCAGACAGCGTCTGATCCAGCGCATGGGGCGTTCTGAGCAGCTCCATGAACAGTGTGGTCACGGCCAGGTCGGACCGGAACGCATCGTCAATCAGGTGCCGGTGTGCCCGTAGAGACCGGATCGTGGTGGCCCGTATGCCCTTGATCTCCGGGTGCTGGGCCATCAGCACAAAGATTTCCATAATGGCGTACGGCGCGTAGGCAAACACCTGATTGTTAACCGCTTCGATATAATAGTTGCGAATCTGGAAGCGTTTGTTTATTGGCTGGATGGCGTCTTCCGACGCGCTGCCGAGAATGGCCTCGTCATAATATTGCAGAATCACATCGGCCAGCTCGGCGAGTGCCAGTACTGTCCGGTAGTAGGACTGCATCATCAGTTCAACGCCGAGTCGCTTACCTTCGTCCTTGTAGCCGAGCATCTGGGCCAGGGCTCGCTGGTGGTCAAACAGCAGGCGGTTTTCATTCCGGTCGGCCAGCAGTTGTAAGCCATAGCGCAGCTGCCACAGGAAGGTTTCACCCTGGAAAAGAATCTGGTGTTCTTCCTCGGTAAGAATGCTGAATCGGGTCAGGTCCGCAATGTTCTGGAGTCCGAAATGCCGCTTGGTAATCCAGCCAATGGTCTGTATGTCGCGGAGGGCGCCCGGCGACCCTTTGACGTTGGGCTCAAGGTTATATTCGGTATCGCCGTATTTCTGGTGCCGTTGCTGCTGCTCTTCGCGTTTGGCAATAAAGTAGTCGCGATCGGTGCTGACATTGTCGGAGTAGACCTGCTCGCTCAGTTCCGAACGCAGTTCATCCGGGCCTGCAATGGTGCGGGTTTCCAGCAGGTTGGTCAGTATGGTGATGTCTTCACGGGCCGCCGCTTTGCTCTCTTCAATACTGCGAACGCTATGACCGATATCCAGTCTTAGATCCCACAGGAGGGTAACGAAGGCGCCCAGGTCTTCGTGCCAGCTGTCTTCAATGCCATTGCGTGTAAGGATGAGCAGGTCAATGTCGGAGTGGGGGTGAAGCTCACCGCGCCCGTAGCCGCCAACGGCTATCAGGGCAATGTCCGGTGAGTCGGCAAACGGGTAACGGTTCCAGATAAGTCTGAGAACGGTATCGACGGTGTCGGCCCGGGAATGAACAAGGGCGCGAACATCGGCGCCCTGTCGGAAGGCCTCGGCATCGGCGTCATACCTCCCCTTTAACAGCTCCCGGGCCGCCCTGACCGGAGAGGGGTCGTTACTGATGCGGGATTCCAGCTCGCTTTGGTCCACTTAGAAGGACTCTTCCTTTCGCTTGGTCAGAACCTCATGGCCGTCCGCAGTCACAAGGATGGTGTGCTCCCATTGTGCAGAGAGCTTGTGGTCCTTGGTAACCACTGTCCAGCCATCTGGCAGAAGTTTGGTCTGGTACTTGCCCTGGTTGATCATCGGCTCAATGGTAAAGGTCATGCCTTCCTGTAGCTCCAGACCAGTGCCGGGTTTGCCGTAATGCATCACCTGTGGCTCTTCGTGAAACACCGCGCCGATGCCATGGCCACAATAGTCACGAACCACGGAATAACGGTGTTTCTCGGCATGCTGCTGAATGACGTGGCCAATATCGCCAAGGCGGGTCCCCGGCTTCACCAGTTCGATACCCTTATAGAGGCACTCCTGAGTGATCTGAATCAGTCGCTCTGTACCTGGTTTCGGTTTGCCGACGATCCACATCTTGCTGGTATCGCCGTGGTAGCCATCCTTTATTACGGTGACATCAATATTAAGGATGTCCCCATCCTTCAATATTTTCTTCTCAGACGGTATTCCATGACAGATAACGTGGTTGACCGAGGTGCAGATCGACTTCGGAAAACCTTTGTAATTGAGCGGCGCCGGAATGCACTTCTGCTCGTTAACAATGTAGTCGTGGCAAATTCGGTCGAGTTCTTCGGTGGAAACGCCCGGTTTGACGTAGTCGCCAATCATCTCGAGCACTTCGGCCGCCAAACGGCCAGCGACGCGCATCTTTTCGATTTCTTCCGGAGTCTTGATCGATACCTGCATTGGGCTTCCCGTTGATTTGTATCAAACCGGCATTTTAAGGGGCCTGCCGCCCGGGTACAAGGAAGCGGGTCGTCAAAAATAATGGCGTTCACCGACTCGAATATGGTATAAACGCGCCCGCTGGAAACGAATCCGGCAAATTCACACACGTGTCGGCACGTTATCCCAGGGTGCCTGCTTCTGCTTTTCAAGGAGCCAGGTTGGGGTAATCGGATACGTGGAGGACTAACCCGAAGCTAAAAAGGTAACTATCATGGCTCAGGTAAATATGCGTGACCTGCTGAAGGCAGGTGCTCACTTCGGTCACCAGACCCGCTACTGGAACCCGAAAATGTCGAAGTTTATCTTCGGCGCCCGTAACAAGATTCATATCATCAACCTTGAGCAGACTGTTCCTGCCATGAACGATGCGCTGAAATTCGTTCAGCAGCTGGCAGAGAACAAGAACAAGATCCTGTTCGTTGGTACCAAGCGTGCCGCGGCCAAGATCATCAAGGAAGAAGCCGAGCGTGCCGGTCAGCCGTTCGTCAATCACCGCTGGCTCGGTGGCATGCTGACCAACTACAAGACCATCCGTCAGTCTATCCGTCGCTACCGTGATCTGGAAACCCAGAGCCAGGACGGTACTTTCGACAAGCTGACCAAGAAAGAAGCCCTGGATCGCACCCGTGAAATGGACCGCCTTGAGCGCTCCATCGGTGGTATCAAGGACATGGGCGGCCTGCCGGACGCCATGTTCGTGATCGACGTTGACCACGAGCGTATCGCTATCAAGGAAGCCAACAAGCTGGGCATTCCTGTAATCGGCGTTGTGGACACCAACAGTGATCCTGACGGTGTTGATTACGTGATCCCGGGCAACGATGACGCCATTCGCGCGATCCAGATTTACGTGAAAGCTGTTGCTGACACCTGCATGGAAGCCGCCCAGTCTGCCGGTGCCGGCGCTGACGAGTTTGTTGAAGTCAGCGAAGACGCTGAAGGCGCTGCTCCAGCCGCTGAGTGACGCTTTACCTTCACGTTTGAGATGTAAGGTGTGCCCCGGGTTGCCCCGGGCACACCTCCCCACCGAATTCGGAACAGTTGAGAGGATTGAACATGGCTGCAATTACCGCTGCAATGGTCAAAGAGCTGCGTGAGCGTACCGGCCTTGGCATGATGGAGTGCAAGAAGGCGCTCGTTGAAGCCGAAGGCAGTGTAGACGCTGCAATCGAAGAGCTGCGAAAGTCTTCTGGTCTGAAAGCTGCCAAGAAAGCAGGCCGTACCGCTGCTGAAGGCGCTTCACTGATCAAGATTTCTGACGACAACACCGTTGCCTACATTCTGGAAGTGAACTCCGAGACCGACTTCGTCGCTCGCGATGACAACTTCCTGAACTTTGCCAACGACGTGCTGAGCGTTGCATTTGAAAAAGGCGAAACCGACGTAGCCAAGCTGATGGAAGGCGATCTGGAAGCCAAGCGTGAAGCGTTGGTTCAGAAGATCGGCGAGAACATCACTGTTCGTCGTATCGTCAAGGTTGAAGGTCCGGTTGTTGGTGGTTATGTCCACAGCAACAACAAGATTGCTTCGGTTGTCGCCCTGACTGCCGGCGATCCTGAAGTCGCACGTGACATTGCCATGCACGCCGCTGCCGTTAACCCGCGCGTTGGCAAGCCGGAAGATATGCCGGCAGAAGAGCTTGAGAAAGAGAAGGAAGTGATCAAGGCTCAGCCGGACATGGAAGGCAAGCCCGCCGAGATCGTCGAGAAGATGATGGGTGGCCGCATCAAGAAGTTCCTCAAGGAAAACAGCCTTGTTGAGCAGCCTTTCGTCAAGAACCCGGATCAGACCGTGGGCGAGTTGATCAAGTCCAACGGTGGCGAGCTGGTTGGTTTTGTTCGCCTGGAAGTGGGTGAAGGCATTGAGAAGGAAGAAGTGGACTTTGCTGCCGAGGTTGCTGCTGCAGCCGGCACAGGCAAGGCCTGATCCTTCGTTTGATGCAGCCGGCATTTAGCCTCTGCATCACCTGAGTCTGCCACGTTAGCCGGGAATTCCCGGCTCTCGTGGCGGGCTTGTATCTGAGATACCCCTTTTCGCGAGGAGTATGTCAGATACAAGCCTGCAACGGGTATCACGCCGGATAGCAGCCAACAGACGACAAGGGGATCATCATGCCGACATCATCGAAAACCCAGCCCAGATACAAGCGTGTTCTGCTCAAACTCAGCGGCGAGGCCCTGATGGGAGAGCACGATTTCGGTATTGATCCCAAAGTTCTTGACCGCATGGCACTGGAAATCGGTGCGCTGATTGGTATTGGCGTACAGGTTGGCTTGGTGATTGGCGGCGGTAACCTGTTCCGTGGAGCAGCCCTGAATGCTGCCGGCATGGACCGGGTGACCGGTGATCATATGGGAATGCTGGCCACCGTTATGAACGGTCTGGCCATGCGTGATGCCCTTGAGCGCTCGAATATCCGGACCCGCGTGATGTCGGCAATCCCGATGAGTGGAATCGTCGAGCATTACGATCGCCGTCGCGCGGTGCGGGATCTCAAGGACGGCGATGTCGTGATCTTCTGTGCCGGTACCGGCAACCCCTTCTTCACGACCGATTCCGCTGCCTGTCTGCGTGGTATTGAGATCGAGGCCGATGCCGTGCTCAAAGCCACCAAGGTGGATGGCGTATACTCAGCAGATCCACACCTGGACAGCAGTGCAGAGAAATACGATTACCTCACCTATGATGAGGTTCTGGACAAGAAGCTGGGCGTGATGGATCTGACAGCCATCTGTCTCGCTCGGGATCATGGCATGCCGTTGCGGGTATTCGATATGAACCGCGCAGGCGCGCTGACTCGCATCGTAACCGGCGAGAAAGAAGGTACACTGATTGAATGAACCGCTGTCCCGGCCCCATAGGATATTGGGGCCAGATTACAGAATGACATGACGAACGAATTGAGGATGCTGAAGTGATCAACGACATCAAAGCAGAAGCCGAAAAGAAAATGAAAAAGAGCCTGGAGTCCCTGAACTCCGCGTTCAACAAGATTCGCACCGGCCGGGCCCACCCCTCTATCCTGGATAGTGTCATGGTGAACTACTACGGCCAGGAGACACCGCTGAAGCAGGTGGCGAGTGTCAACGTCGAGGATAACCGCACGCTGACGGTCTCCCCCTGGGAGAAAAACCTGATGCCGACCATCGAGAAGGCCATCATGGCGTCAGACCTGGGTCTGAACCCGGCTACCAGCGGCGATATCATCCGCATTCCGATGCCCATGCTGACCGAAGAAACCCGTAGGGAAATGGTCAAGCAGGCGAAAGCCGATGCCGAGCATGGTCGTGTTTCCATCCGTAATGCCCGTCGTGACGCTAACAGCATGATCAAGGATCTATTGAAGGAAAAGGAAATCACCGAAGACGATGAGCGCAAGGGCGAAGACGATATCCAGAAGCTGACCGACCGCTACATTGCCGAAGTCGAGAAGATGCTCAAGGCCAAAGAAGAGGACCTGATGGCGGTTTAACCGTTCGGGTTCACTTGCAAGCGAATTGAAAGGCCGCGGCACTGAAGCGCTCCGGCCGCACAGGGGATTTCATGACGGGAACTGTATCCGCAGAGATTCCGGTGTCGGCAGACAGCCGGCCCCGGCATGTGGCCATCATCATGGACGGGAATAACCGATGGGCCAAGGCCCGTCGTCTAAAGGGAGTGGCTGGCCACAAGGCCGGTGTGGATGCGGTCAGGGCAGTGGTGGAAACCTGTGCCCGCGAAGGTGTGGAAGTCCTCACCCTGTTTGCCTTTTCCAGTGAAAACTGGCGCCGGCCCAAGGACGAGGTGTCGGCACTGATGAAGCTATTCCTGTTCGCGCTGGAGCGGGAGGTGCGCAAGCTTCATAGAAATGACATCCGGCTGCGCATTATTGGTGACCGGTCTGCATTCAGTTCTGCGCTTCGCGAGCATATGGAAGCGGCTGAAGAGCTGACCCGTAACAATTCCCGGATGACACTGGTAATTGCAGCCAATTACGGCGGTCACTGGGATATCACTCAGGCCACGCGCAAGGTTGCTGAGCAGGTTCGTACCGGGCAGTTGGCTCCATCTGATATTACCGATGACCTGATTCAGCAGCACCTGAGTATTGGCGACCTGCCAATGCCTGATCTCATGATTCGTACCGCGGGTGAACAGAGAATCAGCAATTTCATGCTGTGGCACCTGGCTTATACAGAGCTCTACTTTTCCCCGGTGTACTGGCCTGATTTCCAGCAGGAAGAGATGCTCAAGGCCCTGCAGGCATATGCCGGTCGACAGCGTCGTTTTGGCCAGACAGATGATCAGATTGCGGCCAAGGCTCTACAACAATAACGAACGATAGCGACGTCAACCGTGTTAAAAACCCGAATTATCACCGCACTGATCCTCGCCCCTATCGCCATTGGCGGGATCTTCTTTCTCCCGCCGCTGGGGTTCGCGCTCTTTACCGGGGCCATTATCACTGTGGGTGCCTGGGAATGGGCGAACATGTCCGGTATTGGCAATCCTGCCGGCAGGATTGGCTACGCCCTGGCTACCGCGCTAATTCTTTACGGTTTGCTGAACGTCCCCTTTGTGGCAGTGCTCTGGCTGTCGCTGCTCTGGTGGTGCGTGTGCTTTCTTCTGGTACGTAGTTACCCCGCCGGCTCCGAGAAATGGGGCAGTCTGCCCGCAAGGGCGGTGATGGGGCTGTTTGTGCTGGTGCCCGCCTGGGTGGGCCTTAATCATTTGCGCACCGGTGGCTTCCAGTTTGGGGATAGCACCAATAACCTTTTGCTCATTCTTTATGTGTTCTGTGTGGTCTGGGTCGCCGATATCGGCGCTTACTTTGCCGGTCGGGCCTTCGGTAAAGCGAAGCTGGCGCCCCGGGTCAGTCCTGGTAAGTCCTGGGCAGGTGTCTGGGGTGGTCTGGTAGCCGTAGGAGCTTTTGCCCTGGTGGTCAGCTTCCTGGCTTCGGCAGGCTCTGGCCAGACACTGCTCTTGATCGTTGCCAGTCTTGCCACAGGCCTGGTTTCCGTGTTGGGTGATCTGCTGGAAAGCATGCTCAAGCGGCACCGTGGCATCAAGGACAGTAGCCAGTTGCTTCCGGGGCACGGCGGGATTATGGATCGGATCGACAGCCTGACAGCGGCCATTCCGGTATTTGCGTTGATCATTACCCAACTTGGTTGGCTGACAACCGGGCACTGGTGACTATGTTAACCCGCTCTATCAGTGTTCTCGGAGCCACAGGTTCCATCGGTCTCAGCACCCTGGATGTTGTTCGGCGTCACCCGGAACGTTTCTCGGTTTATGCATTGACGGCCAGCACCCGGGCCGAGGAGCTGGCGGTATTGTGCCGCGAATTTCGTCCCAGGGTGGCTGTTATGGCTGATCCTGCGGCTGCCAATGAACTCTCTGAGCTGCTGGCCGACTTGCCAGATACCGAGGTGCTTGCTGGCCTGGATGGGTTATGCCAGGTAGCCTCGGCTCCTGCGGTTGATACCGTAATGGCAGCCATAGTCGGGGCGGCGGGGTTGTCGCCGACGCTCTCGGCGGTAAGGGCAGGGAAGCGGGTATTGCTTGCCAATAAAGAAGCCCTGGTAATGTCCGGCAAACTGTTTATGGATGCCGTGGCCGAGGCCGGAGCGGAACTTCTGCCGATCGACTCCGAGCACAACGCGATTTTCCAGTGTATGCCGGCAGACAAGGTTCGGGATCCTGTCGGTGCCGGTATCACTCGTATACTGCTGACAGCGTCCGGCGGCCCCTTCCGCGAGCATTCCGCCGAGGACCTCCGGTCGGTAACACCGGCCCAGGCCTGTGCCCATCCGAACTGGTCCATGGGGCAGAAGATTTCCGTGGACTCCGCGACCCTGATGAACAAGGGCCTGGAGCTGATTGAAGCCTGCTGGCTGTTCAATACAACACCCCAGAAGGTCGAGGTGCATGTTCACCCCGAGAGCATTGTTCACTCCATGGTTGAGTATGCGGACGGCTCTGTGTTGGCCCAACTTGGCAGCCCGGATATGAGAACGCCGATCGCCAATGGCCTGGCCTGGCCGGAGCGCATTGACGCCGGTGTTGCACCATTGGATTTGTTCGCCATCGGACGCTTTCACTTCGAGCGCCCGGACCTGGTGCGCTTCCCCTGCCTCCGCCTTGCCGCGGAAGCGTTTGAGGCAGGTGGCACTGCGCCGGCGGTTCTGAATGCCGCCAATGAAGTGGCCGTTGCCGCTTTTCTGGACGGTACCCTGTGTTTTTCGGATATCCCCGTTATCATAGAGCGAACGCTTGCGGCGACTGCCGTTGAGCCAGCCGACAGCTTTGACGTTATCTTTGCCAAGGATAAAGAAGCACGGAGCCGTGCACGGGAACAGATAGGTCTGTTAACTGTCTGATAGCCGCAGCAGAATGCTGCCCGGCTGAAGCCATTCAATCAGGAACGCTATGCAGATTATTGAAACCGTCCTCGCACTTGCGCTTACCCTGGGCATCCTGGTGACCCTTCACGAATACGGTCATTTCTGGGTTGCCAGGCGCTGTGGCGTAAAGGTGCTTCGCTTTTCCGTGGGTTTCGGGAAACCGATGTTCTCCTGGTATGACAAGCATGGAACCGAGTTTGCAGTCGCGGCCATTCCCCTGGGCGGCTACGTCAAGATGCTGGATGAGCGCGAGGGACCGGTACCAGAGGAGTTAAGAGACCAGGCCTTTACCGCCAAGCCTCCCGGCCAGCGTATTGCCATTGCCGCGGCCGGCCCCGTGGCCAACTTCCTGTTCGCCATTTTCGCCTACTGGCTGTTGAGCGTGGTAGGCGTTACCCATGTTGCGCCCATTGTCGGGCAGATTACTGACGAGAGTGTGGCCGAGCGGGTAGGGCTGCAGGAAGGCATGGAGATTCACGCTGTGGATGGCCATCGTGTCAGTTCCTGGCGCGATGTGAATATGCGTATTCTGGAGCGGACCGGCGAGCATGGTGTGATTTCCATGGAGGTGTCAGAGGATGGCGCCCGCGGCACAGTCAGCGGCGAGCTTTCCGGTTGGGGCCTGAGTGACGATACTCCCAATCCGTTAGCCGAGTTCGGCATTACGCCATGGCGCCCGGCTGTTCCGCCGGTATTGGGGCAGATTTCAGATGGTGGCCGTGCTCAGGCTGCTGGCCTGCAGCCCGGGGATCGCATTGTGGCCGTGGACGGTGAGCCGATCAGCAGCTGGTTTGAGCTGGTCGAATTTATTCGCAATGCCCCGGAGCAAACACTTCAGGTAACCATCGAGCGTAATGGCGAGGAACAATCTGTCAGCGTGACACCGGAAGCGAAGACTCAGGAAAGTGGTGAGTCAATCGGTTTTGTCGGTGCCGGTGTGGAAGCTATCTCATGGCCGGAAGAGGTGCTGCGTGATGTCAGCTACGGCCCATTCGCCGCCGTTCCGGTCGCCCTCAGCGAAACCTGGGCGGATACCCGCTTGACACTGGTGGCCATCAAGAAGATGGTCACCGGCCTTTTGTCACCTACCAATCTCAGTGGTCCGATTACCATTGCCCGGGTTGCTGAAGCCAGTGTCAGCTCCGGGTTCGAAGACTTCGTGCGTTTTCTTGCCTATCTGAGCGTGAGTCTGGGCATTCTGAACCTTCTGCCTGTGCCGGTGCTTGATGGTGGTCATATCGTTTACTACACCATCGAAGCCCTCCGCGGAAAGCCGCTTTCCGAGCAGGCTCAGGCGTTTGGATTACGAATTGGTATGGCAATGATCCTCACATTAATGGTGTTTGCTCTTTACAACGACCTGATGCGGTTGTGAGAATTGCGAGCTCCTTACGCGCATTAACCAGGCGAAATATTTGAATGAGACGTTCTCTTCTAGGTGTAGCCGTTGGCCTCGCTGTAGCCGTGTCCGGCCTGAAGCCAGCACTTGCTGATCAGTTCACTGTTGCGGATATTGAGGTGGAGGGCCTGCAGAGGGTATCTGCGGGTACTGTTTTTTCCGCGTTCCCTGTCAACATTGGTGAGCAGGTGGACGAGACCGAGCTGGCTGAAGCGATCAAATCGCTGTTCCGGACCGGGCTTTTTACTGATATTGAGGCCAGCCGGGATGCCGGCGTACTTATCCTGACAGTTCGCGAACGCCCTTCCATCAGTGACATCGAGATTGAGGGCAACAAGAACATCGAAACCGAGATGTTGATGGATGCCCTCGCAGGTGCCGGGCTTCAGGAAGGCCAGGTATTCCGACGCGCGACCCTTGAACGTCTGGAGCTGGAAATTCTGCGCTCATACATTGCTCAGGGGCGCTACAATGCCCGGGTAAAGGCGACGGCTGAAGAACTGCCCAGAAACCGGGTTGCGATCCGTCTGGATATTAACGAAGGTTCTGTCGCCGCGATTCACCACATCAACCTTATTGGCAACCAGGATTTCAGCGACGAGGAGCTGCAGGAACTGTTTGAGCTGCAGACCACGAGCTGGTGGAATTCAATAACCAATGCAGACAAGTACGCCAGAGAGCGTCTGAGTGGTGATCTGGAGTCGCTGCGTTCATTCTATCTCGATCGGGGCTACCTTGATTTCAATGTGGAATCCAGTCAGGTCTCTATTTCGCCGGACAAGCAAAAAGTCTTCATTGCGATTGCCCTGAATGAAGGTCCTCAGTACACCATTTCCGAGATTAACCTTCGTGGTGAGCTGATCGTGGGTGAAGAGGAGTTGCGCTCGCTGATTCCGGTAGAGGAAGGCGACGTATTTTCCCGATCCCGCATGACAGCCATTTCTGAATCCCTGGCATTCCGGCTTGGCCGGGAAGGCTATGCCTTTGCCAACGTCAACGCCGTTCCCGAACCCGCCGAAAACAACACGGCCGCAGTCACTTTCTTTGTGGAGCCTGGTAAGCGGGCTTATGTGCGTAGAATCAATTTCGACGGCAACGTTTCTACCCGTGATGATGTGCTGCGCCAGGAAATGACGCAGATGGAGGGCGGTGTTGCGTCTTCCGACCGCATCGAATTTTCCAAGACCAAGCTTGAGCGTCTTGGCTTCTTCCAGACAGTCAATGTGGATACCGTTCCAGTGCCCGGCACCGATGACCTGGTGGATGTTAATTACTCCGTTGAGGAGCAGCCAACGGGTAGTCTTTCCGCCTCTATTGGCTTTTCCCAGGATTCCGGGGTGATTCTCGGTGCCAATGTCTCCGAGAATAACTTCTTTGGTACCGGTAAGCGGGTGTCGTTTGGCGTGAATGTCAGTGATGCCATCAAGAGTGCCAACATCTCCTACCTGGACCCCTACTATACAGTTGATGGAGTGAGCCGCGGGTTCAGCTTATTCGCCCGGGAGACTGACTATGAAGAGGAAGATATTTCCTCATTCCTTCTCGACGAGTACGGTGGCCGCGTTACCTTTGGCTATCCTACGGACAGTATTACCCGCCTGAACTTCGGTGCTGGTGTGACCCAGTCAAACCTGAAGGAAGGCCTGTTCACCTCACAGGAGGTGAGTGACTTTATTGATGAGGAGGGTGACTCGTTCACCAACTTCTTCCTGTTCGGAAGCTGGCGCCGCAGTACCCTGAACCGTGGCGTGCTGCCGACTGATGGTTACAGCCACTCGCTGTCGCTGGATGTGGCGGTGCCGGGTAGTGACCTGACCTTTTACAAAGCCACTCATAAAACCGATTTCTACTACCCTGTGACTGACAACAATCGCTGGGTCTTCCGGGCACGGTCCGAGATTGGTTATGGGGATGGCTACGGCGATCGTTCCCAGATGCCGTTCTACGAACATTTCTATACCGGCGGCTATGGCTCGGTTCGTGGTTACGAAGCCAATTCCCTGGGCCTAAGAGCGACCAATAATGTCAACGACCTGTCGGATCCTGATCCGTTCGGGGGCAACCTGCTGACCGAGGGTGGCTTTGAGCTGATTTTCCCGACGCCATTTGCCGGCGATACCCGCTCGATGAGGACGGCATTCTTCCTGGATGCCGGCCAGGTATTTGACACGGCACGCGGTTTTGATCCGGAATTGAGCGAAATCAGGATGGCAGCCGGTGTTGGCTTCCAATGGATAACGGCAGTTGGTCCATTGGCATTCAGCCTCGCTTACCCTCTGAACGACAAGGCTGGCGACGATACCCAGGTGTTCCAGTTCTCACTGGGCCAGACCTTCTAAAGAATGGATAATAATAATCTACGGATGAAAACCAGGAGAAAACCAATGTCCCGATTTGTGTTGATGTTCGCTGCAGTGATCATGGCGTTTTCATTTCCGGCGATGGCCGAAACCCGGATCGGTGTCGTCGATCTGCGCCAGGCACTTTTCTCGTCTGACGATGCCAAAACCTTCAGCGAATCGCTTCAGAAAGATTTTGCAGGCGACGAAGCCCGGGTGCGTGAAGCGCAGGAAGAAGCGCGAAAACTTCAGGAGCGCCTGGAAAAAGACGGTGCCATGATGAACGAGAGTGAGCGCAACAAGCTGGCCGGCGAGTTCCAGGAAAAGGTGAAGGAATTCAACTTCCTGAAGCAACGGCTGGATTCTACTGTGAATCAGCGGAAGCAGGCGTTTCTTGAGCAGGCCCGCCCCGAGGTGGACGCAGCGGTCAAGGAGCTTCTTGAGGAAAATAACCTCGATCTGATCCTGCCAAGCGAAGCGGTTGTTTATGTAAAGCCGGAAATGAATCTGACCTCTCAGCTTCTCGAAAAACTGAACCGTTAATCTGTGACGGGCACCCCGGTGCCCTGATCGTTGCTTGGGAGTTCGCAATGACAGAAAGGTCCTATCGCCTTGGGGATATTGCCAATGCCCTGGGTGCGGAGCTACGGGGTGATCCTGATGTAAAGGTATCGGGTCTGGCGACGTTGCAGGCGGCTGGTCCAGGACAGATCAGCTTCCTGGCGAATCCGTCCTATGGCAAATACCTTGCGGATACACGTGCTTCGGCTGTTATTGCCTCGCCTGCCGGGGCGAAAGATGCTCCTACCAACGTCCTGTTACTGGATAACCCATATCTCGGATATGCTCAACTGAGTCATTGGTTTGATCCCGCACCCGTTGCTTCGCCCGGCGTTCACGCAACTGCAGTAGTAGACCCCTCCGCTACAATCGCTGAGGATGCCAGTATCGGTCCTAACGTGGTGGTGGAGGCCGGTGCAGACATTGGTGAGAAGGTTGTTGTCGGAGCCGGCTCGATTATCGGTGCCCGCGCCAGAATCGGAGCCCGAACCCTGATCCGACCCCGGGTGACTCTGGCCCACGACGTGGTGATTGGCGAACGTTGCCACATACTCAGCGGTGCCGTCATAGGCTCCGACGGATTCGGTTTCGCAAATGAAAAGGGCGTATGGCACCGTATCGCACAGCTCGGGCGGGTTGTTCTCGGGAATGATGTGGAAGTGGGTGCCAACACCACCATCGATCGAGGGGCATTGGACGATACCGTGATTGGCAACGGGGTGAAGCTCGATAACCTCATCCAGATTGCCCATAACGTATGTATCGGCGATCACAGCGCCATGGCTGCGATGGTTGGCATTGCCGGCAGCACGCGCATTGGCCGGCACTGTGTTTTCGGTGGCGCCTCCGGCGTGGCTGGCCACCTGGAGATCGCCGATCAGGTCCATCTCACTGGCATGACACTGGTAACCGGTGATATCCGGGAGCCAGGGGTTTATTCATCAGGCACCAGTGCCGATACCAACCGCCAGTGGCGCAAAAATGCTGTGCGCTTCCGGCAGCTGGATGCTCTGGCGCGACGGGTAAAAGAACTGGAAAAGAAATTAGAGGGCTGAGGCCGATCAACATGATGAACATCGACGAAATTCTGGAATACCTGCCGCACCGATACCCGTTTTTGCTGGTGGATCGGGTAACGGAGGTCGAAAAAGGAAAATCGATCAAGGGCTACAAGAATATTTCGTTTAACGAGTCGTTCTTCCAGGGCCACTTCCCCAATAATCCGATCATGCCGGGCGTATTAATCATTGAGGCCATGGCCCAGCTGTCAGGCATCCTTGGTTTTGTGACAGTGGGCCGGAAACCTTCTGACGGCGTGGTACAATACCTCGCCGGTTCGAGCAAGGCCCGGTTCAAACGCCCGGTATTGCCAGGGGATCAACTGTGCATGGAGTCGGAACTTATCTCCGGTAAACGGGGTATTTACAAATTCGAGTGTCGCGCCCTGGTCGACGGAGAAGTCGTTTGCGTGGCAGAGATTCTGACCGCTGAGAGAGAAGTTTGATGGCGACAAATGACTGGTCGGGTGTCCATCCTCAGGCGATTGTAGACCCGTCAGCCAGGCTCGGGGACAACGTCACGGTTGGGCCCTGGAGTTATATTGGTCCGGATGTGGAAATCGGCGATGGTACCGAGATTCTGTCCCATGTGGTTGTTAAGGGGCCTACGGTCATCGGCCGAAACAACCGCATTTTCCAGTTCTCCAGTATCGGTGAAGAGTGCCAGGACAAGAAATACGCGGGCGAGCCCACCACACTGGCGATTGGTGACGATAATGTGATTCGCGAGAATTGCACCATCCACCGCGGCACAGTCCAGGATCGTGGTGAAACCCGAATTGGCAGCGGCAATCTTTTGATGGCCTACGTGCATGTCGCCCATGACTGTATCGTGGGGGATAACACTATCCTGGCCAATTGTGCGACCCTGGCGGGCCATGTTTCGGTCGGTGATTTTGCCATCCTCGGTGGCGGTACCATGGTGCATCAATTCTGCCATATTGGTCCGCACAGTATGGCGGCCGGTGGCAGCATCGTACTCAAGGACATCCCGGCCTATGTGATGGCCAGTGGTCAGTCAGCCGAGCCACACGGCATGAACGTCGAAGGCCTCAAGCGCCGTGGTTTCAGTAAGGACGTTCTGCTAGCCTTGCGCCGGGCCTACAAGGTCATCTACCGCCAGGGACTCACGACCGAGCAGGCCGTCGAAGAGCTCGAGAAGTCTTATTCCGATGTGGCGGAGATACGGCCTCTCATCGACTCCCTGCGTGGAGCACACCGCGGCATCATCCGCTAACCCGGCAGGAGCCTGTCGGTGACAGATCTTTCTCACGCGACCATCAGCCAACGCAAAATCACATTTGGAATTATTGCCGGCGAGGCATCGGGGGATATCCTGGGTGCCGGTCTGATCCGTTCGCTCCGTCAACGCTATCCTCATGCCCGTTTCGTTGGAATTGGCGGTGAAGAGATGGTCGCGGAGGGTTTTCATTCCCTGGTGCAGATGGAGCGCCTGTCGGTCATGGGGCTGGTGGAAGTCCTCGGGCGAATCCGCGAGCTTTTCAGTATCAGGGCTCGATTGCTGGACTATTTCTTCACCACCCCTCCGGATGTGGTCATAGGAATCGATTCCCCGGATTTCACTCTCGCAATCGAGCGGCGCTGCCGCGAGGCCGGCATTCTTTCTGTCCATTATGTCAGTCCGTCGGTGTGGGCCTGGCGGCAGAAGCGGATCTTCAAGATCGCCAAGTCCGTCAACCTCATGCTGACCCTGTTCCCGTTCGAAGCCAGATTCTATGAGGAGCATCAGGTGCCTGTGGCATTTGTGGGTCACCCCCTGGCGGATCGTATTCCCCTGGAGCCTGATACCCTCAAGATGCGGGAGTCGCTGGGTATAGATCCTGATGCGTCGGTGCTGGCGGTTCTGCCAGGCAGTCGGGCAGGGGAAGTGGACAGGCTGGGCACTCTGTTTCTGGAGGCATCTCGCTGGATCCAGGAAAGACGTCCGGATCTTCAGCTGGTGATTCCCTGTGTAAACCGGGAACGTGAGAAGCAGGTGCGCGATCTGGTTGATGCGCTTGATGTGAAGCTGCCGGTTACTATTGTGCGAGGCCGGTCCAGAGACGTGATGGCCGCCTCCGATGTGGTGCTGCTGGCTTCCGGAACGGCAACCCTGGAAGCCATGCTGCTGAAAAAGCCGATGGTTGTAGGTTACCGCCTGAGTGGATTCAGCTATGCGCTCCTGTCCAAGCTGGTGAAGGTTCCTCACGTAGCGTTGCCCAATCTGCTCGCCAAGCGCCAGCTGGTGCCTGAACTGCTCCAGGACGATGCCACTCCGGAAAGTCTGGGGGCAGCGGTGCTTGAGCGCCTCGAGAATACTGAGGAGCGTGAGAGGCTCAGAGAAGCCTTTACCGACTTGCATCTTACTCTGAAGCAGGGTGCCGATGAAAAAGCTGCCCAGGCGATATCAGACCTGATGGAGCAGGGTGCCCACTGATGCCAAAGACTCCGTTGCCACCCTTCGAATGTCGCTACACCGGTTCTCTCCTGGCTGGTGTGGACGAGGTCGGTCGAGGCCCGCTGATCGGGGCTGTCGTGACCGCTGCGGTGATTCTGGATCCAGATCGGCCGATCGCGGGCCTTGCTGACTCGAAGAAGCTGACAGAAAAACGCCGTAGCGCCCTCTATGAGCAGATTCTTGAGCATGCCAAGGCCTGGAGCATCGGTCGCTGCGAGGCCTATGAGATCGACGAGCTGAATATCTATCAGGCCACAATGCTGGCCATGGAGCGCGCGGTTGCGGGGTTGGCCATTGTGCCTGAATACGTTCTGGTGGATGGTAATCGCTGCCCCAGGTGGCACTGGCCATCAGAGCCGGTCATCAAAGGCGACAGCCGTGTAGAAGCCATCAGCGCCGCCTCTATTATTGCCAAAGTAACCCGTGACAGAGAGATGGAAGCGCTCGAAGCGCGCTTCCCCGGATTCGGCCTGGCGCAGCATAAGGGATACCCAACGCCCATCCATCTGGAAGCCTTGCGCCGGCTGGGTGCAACCCCTGAGCACCGTCGCTCCTTCCGCCCGGTTCAGGAGGTGATTGAGCAGGTGGGTTTCTATCGAGAGGATGTGACTAAAGAGCCTGAGCAACTCCAGTATAGAGGCGACCTTTTTGAAGATATCGATTGACAGTGGTGCGTCCAATCCTTAATATACGCGCACGTTGATCGGGGCAGCCCGGTAAACAACCAGTTTTGATGCGGGGTGGAGCAGTCTGGTAGCTCGTCGGGCTCATAACCCGAAGGTCGTTGGTTCGAATCCAGCCCCCGCTACCATTATTCAAATAAAGCCCGCTTTTGCGGGCTTTATTGCTATATACCCCCCCCCCTCCTATCTCTTTCCGGGCTTAGACCTTTTTACAGTACCGTCCGCTTCTATCACCTTCCCCAGGCAAAATTTTGCTCGCCTAATCAGTAACTTCCCTTACTTCATTACCGATCCCTGACGGGAAATTGACAATTTCGTAACTAGGGAAATGACAGGCTTCACATCGATAATCAGCCCCGTTTTATACAATTTCACAAAGTCGACGAAAAAATGGTGCTAAATACACATGAAGCGCGTCATCAAAGTGTCACAGGCATGGATTGCCGCGTTTATTTTGGGAGCACTACTCACAGGGTGTGGCGGTGGTGGTTCTTCCGAGTCTGCAGGTACACAAACCGGTTCCAGCGGAGAGACTTCTTCTCCAGAGCGGTCCGCTGTATTGAGCTGGAGTGCACCCCTGACTCGCGTTAACGGCGAGAGCATCCCGATGGGCGAGCTGGATAGATACGTAATCCGTTATGGCCAGGATGCTGACGAGCTGAGCGAAGAGGTTGTCGTCACCAATGCCCAGGCCGAGGCGGAAATGTCCTACGAAGTAAGCGGTCTGGACACTGGCACCTGGTATTTCACCATTCAGGTTCAGGATACCAACGGGCTGATCAGTGAGCCCTCTGATGTTGTGAGCAAATCAATCCGGTCCTGAGAAGGGAATCCCCGGCCTGAAGTCTGAAGTCTCAGGCCAGAGGATCTGCAATCGGAAGTTTGAGAGTGAAAGCAGAGCCTTCTCCCGGTGTTGACGACACCGAAATCTCTCCCCTGTGTTTTTCCACAACAGTCTTCACGAAGGATAGTCCGAGCCCGGTGCCGTGCACTCCGGCCAGTTCAGTGCTCTTCTGGCGTCGGTAGCGGTCAAACAGATGCGGCAGTTCTTCCGGATCGATTCCTGTGCCTTCATCGGCGATCGTCAAACAGGCCTGATGGCCAGCGCGGAATACCTGAATGCTGACGTCTGATCCACTCGGGCTGTATTGAACAGCATTGGTCAGCAGGTTAATAACGGCCCGCTCCAGAAGCTCCGCATTGCCTTTCAGCCAAAGGTCCTCGGTGCCCTGTAACTGTAGTTGTATTTGTTTCTCGATGGCTTGCTCACTGACGCTGTCCCGGGCGTTTTCGACAATGGCAAGAAATTCACATTCATAGAACCGGGTTTCCGTTAGCTGTTCGGCCCGTGCCAGCTGCACGAATTCCTCGGCCAAGTGGTAGCTCCTCCGGGCCAGTCGGCCCAGCTGTTCCAGTTGTTCCTGTTCAATGTGGCTTGGGTCCCGTTTCAACTGTTCAATCAGGGCAAGCTGGGACACCAGTGGCGAACGCACGTCGTGGGAAATAAAGTCGATGGCTTCGCGATGCTGGCGTTGCTGCTCCCGCAATTCTGAAATGTCCGAAATGTTGGCGATGATGCCTTGCTGGTCACTGTCGGGCAGTGAGAACGGCGCGAAGTGGATCAGGAAATCCTTGTCACGGATTCTCAGGTCCACGGTCCGGCTCTGCTGCAGGGTCAAGGTATCGGAAACAGTTTCGTGCCAGGGCGGCGTTTCCCGAGGGTCGTGTCCTTCGAGCAGTCTTACCAGGGGCAGGCCTGCGAGGCTGGGCATGGGTTCACGGAACCATTCCTCAATATGGCCGTTGGCAAAGCGGATAACGCCCAGCTCATCGGTCACGATGATACCGTCTGGCATGCGCTCGAAGCTTCTGCGAATAAACTGTTGCATATGATTCAGTCGATCTGTGGCAATGCGGACCCGCTCAATTCGTGCTGAAATATTTTCGCTGGGTCTTGCGGCTGAATCCGCTGGTACAGTCTGCTCTAGATGAAGTCTGCGCAAATAGCGCTGAATGGCCTCGCGACCGAGGTCATTGGGCAGCATCAGGCCCAGGTGATAGCGGGTGCCGGAGCGCAAGAGCTGAATCCAGCTGCGGTTGCTGTCGTGGAACCAGTGGCCTGGGGTCAGATCAGCCGGAATATCGCCCCGCGACAAACCTCGGGCCGAAAGAATCTCGCTCTCCTCTGTCAAAATCCACCCAGTGGGTCGGAAAAGCGCCTGGAAGTGCTCCAGAAGTTGCGTTGGGTTCCTTCCCGAGGGCGCGGGTAGGGCAACCTGGGGGCTCCTGGCAAGATCGTCCAGCTGCCGGTTCAGAAATCGGTTGGTCATGGCGAGTCGAAGGCCGCTCGAAACCGGAAATGCCAGGAGCGGCACCAGCAAAGCGTTCGCCAGGGGGATCCACCATTTCATCGCCAGAAGCATAAACAGATAGAGGCCGGCCAGCCCGATCAGGGCCGCTGCACAGGCCAGCAGGGTGCGGGCCGGGCGCATCTTAGGCAGCGCCAGCGCGAGTATCAGAATGGTTGTAATCGAAAGAAGGGCAGAAGCCCACTCCGGCGCTGGGTGAATCAGTAGCCCCTGTGTCCTGGCCGAAAACACGTTGGCGTGAAATTCAACGCCGGACATTGGACGACTCAGGCCTGAGAAAGGAGTCGGTAGTATGTCTCCAAAACCTGCGGCCGTGGCGCCGACAAAGACGGTTTTACCCCTGAAACGTTCCGGTGCGGGCGGTTGTGTCAGAACTTGTGCAAAGGGGTAAGCCTGCAGGGAACCCGCGCCACCGATCAGAGGCACGGCCCGATATTGATCGCGAACATTCACATAGGGAAGGGCTTCTTCAGTCGCTGAATTCTGTGGCCCGACCCCGCTGGCGGCCAGGGCAAGACTCGGCCACAACTGATGCCCGAGGCCATTGAACAGGTAAAGACCACGAGCGACACCGTCGCTATCCAGTTCCACGTGAGCGTGGCCAAGTCCCGCGGCCGCTGACGCCAGCTGTCCAACCGGCAATTGTTCACTTAACAGGTACTGGGATGTGGGTGGAGACAGATAGACCGGCAGGATTACGTTGCCATGGTTGCGCATCTGTTCTGCCAGTTGCTGATCGTCGGGTGACGGTTCCGCGAACAGGATATCGAAGACAATGGTTTTCGCGCCTGCCTGCTCAAGCTTGCCAATAAGCTCGGCGTGCAGGTTACGAGGCCACGGCCAGCGCCCCAGGCGGTTCAGGCTGAGCTCGTCAATGGTTACCAGCACAACCTCGTCTGAGGCTTTCACGGGATTTGAAGTAATGGCCTGATCGTACAGCCAGTAATCAAGGCGTTGGGGCAGTTCCGTTGTCTGGATGAGCAGAAGAAGTGCCAGCAGTATCAGGCCCAGAGTCCAGGGGGTCGTTTTAATTGGCAGCCAATCCCGGTTCATGAGCCCTGCTGTGTGTTTCGGTCGATCAACGGATTATTCCAGGTACAATTCCCTCCCTGGTCCCCAGCGGCTTTGCAAAGGACCATCAGAAAGAGCTTTCAGGCGCACAAAATACCGCCTTCCGGGAATAAGACGCAAGGCCGCTGTGGTATCAGACAGCGTTGCTTCCTTGATGATGTTGTTGAAACCAGGCTCTTCCGAAAGCTGCAGGCGGTAGTCTGTCGCCGTGTCCACTTTCTCCCAGAACACCCTGACCTGGCTGTCGATGTAGTTCACGCTAATGATTCGAACCGGCGGCAGGCTTCCATTTACTACAAGCTCTCGCGGCTCGGTGGTAGCGACGGAGTTGCCGCCTGCTTCGGTAACGACCCGCCAATAATATTTGCCAGGCCCTAACGGACGTGAAGGCAGGGCTGCAGTCTCCGGCGCCCATTCGCTGGTAGCGATCAGGTTCCGAAAATCCTTGTCCTCGGCAACTTCTACTCGAGCTACTTCGTTATCGCCGTTCAGCTGCCAGCGAAACTCAGGCATGTCATCGTTCACCGTGTCACCATCGGCGGGAGATACCAGGCTGGCTGTTCTCGCCTGAAGGTCGACCTCCACCGGAACGACACGGGGCATGCCTGCGGTACCGCGAGTGTCGAGCGCCGCCAGATGCACCTCATAGCTGCCGTTATCCAGTCGCCCGATATCAAAGCTGTTGCCGGTGAGTTTCCGGCTCTCCACCCAGCGACCGGTGTCGCTTTCGAAAATATCCACCCGATGCATGGGGGCACGGCTTTCCTGCCAGGTCATGGTGGCCGGCAGTTGGGTCAGTCTCGGGGGAAGAGGGTTGAGCGCCGGCGCCGGGGGCAGGCGGCGTATGCTCAGGCCGTCATTGCCAGTGGTTGACAGGCTGGCACCGAAACCGGCAGGAATTCGGCGGGTCTTGCCGGGCGCACCGAAATCTACGTCTCCCTCGGTTACCTGAAGGCGAGTGCCGTCCGCGGATGTCTGGAGTGCAAATGCGGTTCCACGCACGGCGGCGACTGCCGAGGGCGTTTCAATCTCGAATCGGGCGCCGCCTTCCACTACTGGTTTCACACGAGTGTGGATCTCGCCTCTGTCGAGTCGGAGCCGGGTATCCACCATGCCGGCTTTACCATATTGGGTGAGGCGGTTGAAGATAAGCCGTGAATTCGGAGAAATCCGAACTTCCGAGCCGTCCGCCAGTTCAATAGTGGCGGTTCCGGATAACGATAAAATTTCATCACCGACGCGGATCAGGGCATCTTCACTGAGGGGCGTTTTCCGGCCCGTGTTTCCGGAAATCAGTTGGACGGTTCCGGTGACCGAGGTCGCCTGCGCCGGTTGTGGTTGGCGTTTCAGCCAGGCAAGTGGAATGCGAACGCTGTCGCCGGCACCAAGCGTGGCACCATTGCCAATCTTGTTGTACTGAAGCAGCCGACTTGCGGGAAAGTTCGGCGCGAGCAGATCGCTGGCCACTTCCGAAAAACTCTCGCCAGGCCGTAACGTGTAGATCCACTCCGGCACTGTGTTGGCGGAAGATACGTCGGAATGTCCGGCAGATCCACGCGTCACCGATAGCTCCGCAGCCGTGGGTGCTGCGCAAACAAGTAGCGCGAGTATCAGCAGCAGTACAGGCAATCGCGGAGCCGGGCTTTCAGTCATTGGCTGCCCTGGCGGGTTCTTGATCGTCAAACGCCTGATCCTGCGCCTTCATGGCTTCCAGGCGGTAGCCCCGCTGGTAAATCGTCTTGATTCGGAAGCCGTTTTCAGGATTGAGGCCCAGACGACGGCGAAGGCGGCTCATGTGCGTATCCACGGTGCGGGTGTTAATGTCCCTGGCCAGACCCCAGACGCGCTCAAGCAGCATTTCACGAGTCAGTAGTCGCCCCTGGTTCTGGAACAGGAACAAGGTCAGGTCAAAATCCTTGTCGGTCAGGGTCAGTTCTTCACCATGAAGTGCAATAACCCGTTGCTGCGTGTTGATTTCGAACGGACCGTAGCGAAGCACTTCCTTCTCGCTGTCAGGATTGGAGCGTCTTGCCAGGGCATTGATGCGCGCGACCAATTCTGCCGCACGGGCCGGCTTGGCCAGGTAGTCGTCGGCGCCGGCATCCAAGGCCCGAACAATGTCTGCCTCGCTGTCCCGTTGGGTGAGAAACACCACTGGAATCGGCCAGTTCAGCTGAGCGCGAACGCTCTGAAGAACGTCAATGCCGGTCATGTCCGGAATCTGCCAGTCCAGAATCAGCAGGTCGTAGCTGCGATGCAGAACCGCGCTCAGGAAATTTTGGCCGGTAGGGAAGCTGTCGCAGTGATGCCCGCGCTCAGACAGAATCGACTGGATGTGCTGTGCCTGTTCGGTTTCATCTTCAAGCAAAGCAATACGCATTTAGCCTCTCCCGGAGTGTTGCTCTCTTGCCTATCATGGAGCAGAGCTTTTGACGGACTACTCTGCTATATCAAACAATTATCACAAAATGTGGATCTGCGTTCAGTATCGTTATGTAGACTTGCGTAAACGGACGGCAGGCTTTCCGTTGTCGTCGTCCAGTGTTTGTCGGCAGCCGGGGAAATTACTACAGCCCCAGAACCAGCCTTTTTTCCCTTTTCGTCGCACCAGGGGCGAGAAACAGTGGGGGCAGGGAATCGGCTTCTGGCCGGTGCCATCCTCGGGGCTGGCTTCTTCCAGTGGTCGGGTGCCACGACAATCCGGGTAGCGGGTGCAGGCATAGAATCGGCCAAATTTTCCGTCTCGCTCCAGCATCGGGGCGCGGCATTTGGGGCAGTGGGGCTGGGACTCTGACGAAGCCGTACCGGCCTGTTCGGAATCACGAGCAGGCTGGCCCTGTGGCCTGTTGAGAAAGCCGCGAATTTCTTCCTTCAGGGTTTCCAGGAACTGTCTCGGGTCACCCTCTCCACGGCGGATGCTTTCCAGGTTTGCTTCCCACACAGCTGTGCGATCCGGTTTGCTGACCGATTCGGGCAGAGCGCCGATCAATGCCTTGGCTTTGTCGGTGGCGCGGATGTGTCGGCTGTCGCGGTACAGATAATCCCGTTTGAACAGTGTGTCGATGATGGCCGCGCGGGTCGCCTCGGTGCCCAGGCCATCGGTTTCCCGCAGGGTTTTTCTGAGTTCAGTATCGGTTACAAATCGGGCGATGTTGGTCATCGCCGAGAGCAGGGTTGCATCGGTGAAATGCTGGGGCGGCTGGGTTTTCCGCTCGGTAAGGTTGCTATCCTCGCAGAATACCGGCTCGCCTTTTTCCAATCTCGGCAGGGGTGTCTTGTCCGGTTCGTTGCGTCCTTCCCGGAGTTTAAGTTCCAGCGTTTTCCAACCAGGCACCAGGATGGCAGTTTCTGTGGCGCGGAACTGGTGCTCTGACACTCGTACCGTCAGTTTGCCTTCCCGGTGAACGGCATCTGGCGCGAACTGCATCAGGTAGTAGCGGCTTATCAGGCCGTAGATCTTTTCTTCCGCTGCGCTGAGTTTGCCGTTGGGTGTTGGGCGGCTGGTTGGGATAATGGCATGGTGAGCGTCGACCTGTTTGTCGTTCCACGCGGCAGTCCTGCGGTCCAGATCTGCGCCGTTGCAAGCCTTTTCAAGCTCTGGTGCAACCCGGGCAATGGCCTTTACCACCTGTTCCCGCTGAGGGTAATGGCCTTCCGGTAAGTACCGGCAGTCGGACCGCGGGTAGGTAATGAGCTGGTGGCGCTCGTACAGGTTCTGGGCGGTATCCAATACCTCTTTAGCGCCCATCCGGAACAGCCTGCCAGCCTCGATCTGAAGGGCCGAGAGAGAAAACGGGAGCGGTGGAGCTTCCGACCGATCCCGAAACCGGGATTCCGTGATAGTCCCGGGTCGGCTCCGGACGCTGTCGGCAATCTGTTCAGCGATTTCCCGGTTCAGCAGTCGATTTTCTTCATCCAGGTAGTCCTGGAATTGCTCGTTGGGCAGCCAGCGGGCGGTGAAGGTTTGCTGGTCGGCTTCCTCCTCCTGAGCCTTGAATCGGGCTTCAATCCGGTAATAGGGCTTGGGCTGGAAGTGTTCAATGGTGTTGTCACGCTCAACCACAAGGCCGAGTACCGGCGTTTGGACCCGGCCAACCGAATAGACGCCTTGCTCCCCTTGCTGCTGGTAGCTGAGCGTATAGAAGCGGGTCAGGTTGATGCCATACAGCCAGTCCGCCCGTTGCCGGGCCAGTGCTGAATGGGAAAGCCGCCGGAATTCCCGGTTGTCTTTGGGGCTCTGGATCGCCCGAGCCACGGCCGCCGGTGTCAGATCGTTGATCAGAATACGCTGCACCGGTGCGCTGGTGCCGAAATAGCGGATAACCTCGTCTACCAGCAACTGGCCTTCGCGGTCCGGGTCGCCGGCATGAATAATGGTCTGGGCCTGGCGTATCAGGGATTCCAGCACTTTGAGCTGCTGCCGCACGCTGTCCTTGGGCATGACTTCCCATTTATCGGGAAACATGGGCAGGTCTTCCTGGCGCCATTTTTTCCACGCCGGGTTATAACGTGCGGGCTCTGCCGGTTCGAGAAGGTGGCCGATGCACCAGCTCACGGTGGCAGCATTTTCGCCATTGCCACAGCGTATCCAGCCCTGGCCTTTCTGGTGAGGGCCGGGGAGGGCGGCGGCGATTGCGCGGCCGAGGCTTGGTTTTTCGGCGATGTACAGGTGCATGGGGTTTGGGTGTTTTGGAATCGGGAGGGGAATGTGGCGCTTTGGCTTTATGCTGTCAAGGCTCTCGGGTGTGTCCTGTATGTGTAGTAGACTTGGGGTGTTGGTGGAGGCGGCTGTGAAGATGGCCTTCCCAAAAGACGCCGTGAACCCATCCCTGGGGGCTTGGCGTTGCCATCCATGGCAACGCACACTTTTGGGAAGGCCATCTTCACACCCGCTTCTGACCGTGTGCCATTCGCCCTTTCTATCAGGGGTTGAGCAGTAGGAGTAACGAAACATGAAAATCCAGAATGCAATTGAAACCAAATTGAACGACGCCTTCGATGCGCGTGTCCTTCAGGTGGAGAACGAGAGCCACAAGCACAGTGTGCCGCCGAACTCTGAAACCCATTTCAAGGTGACTCTGGTGTCGCCGGAGTTTGACGGGCAGATGAAGGTGCGAAGGCATCAGGCGATTTATAAGGTGCTTGCCGAGGAACTGGCGGGACCGGTTCATGCGCTGGCGTTGCATCTATACTCACCGGAAGAGTGGGAGGCGACCGGTCAGGCGGCGCCGGAGTCTCCCAATTGTATGGGCGGGTCCAAGAAGGATCCGGTGATGGCGGCGCGGACCGCCCAGGGAGAGGGTTAATGAGTCAGTTTTTCCAGATTCATCCGGAGACGCCGCAGAAGCGTCTGATCAATCAGGCGGTGGACATTCTTCGCCGTGGTGGGGTGATTGTTTACCCCACGGATTCCGCCTATGCCATTGGTTGTCACCTGGGTGACAAGCAGGCGGCGGATCGGATCAAGCGGATTCGCAGGCTGGATGACAAGCATAATTTTACGCTGGTGTGCCGGGACCTTTCGGACATCGGGGTCTATGCGAAGGTGGACAACACCCAGTACCGGTTGCTGAAGAATTTCACTCCGGGGCCTTACACGTTCATTCTGGATGCCACCAGTGAGGTGCCCCGGCGACTGCTTCATCCGAAGCGTCGTTCAGTGGGCGTTCGCGTGCCGGATAACGCGATTGTGCAGGAACTGTTGGGTGAACTTGGTGAGCCAATCATGAGCAGTACCCTGATTCTGCCGGGCGAGACGGATCCCATGACTGATCCCTACGAAATTCGGGATATTTTGGAACATGAGCTGGATTTGATCATTGATGGAGGATTCTGCGGCATGGAAGCTACCACGGTGGTGGACTTTACCGGGGATGCGCCAGTGGTCACCCGGGTTGGTAAAGGAGATCCGGCGCCATTCGATGTTTGATCGCCGTTATTGGTCTTGATGTCAGGCCCGGGCGTTCAGGTTGAAAGCGTACGCCCGGCTATTCCCCGCTGCTTCCATTTGCTCGGCACTGATCGAGCGCCGCATAGTGTCGTAACGGTGTACCAGGTCCTGCAGACCATTGAATTGCTGGTTCTCGCTGATCAGAGTGTCCAGTAGGGGGTTGTTCACCCCGTAGGCCTGGTTCAGTTTGAGCGCATTGTCCATAAAGTGCAGCGTTGGCTCGTTAACGCTCAGGCGATTGAACGCTTCCTTGAAGTTCTTGTTCACGTTCAGGTCTTTTTCAATCTGGGCACGGGTGTTGTCCGCGATTTTGCCTTCGACCTCAACGCTGCCGTTTTCATTTTTGCTGACGTTCAATGCGGTTGCCGGGTGCAGGTTGTATTCGGCAAGTTTGTGCCGCAGTGTTTCCCGAACGAAGGCAAGATCCTGCCCCACGGTCTGCTTGTAGTCTGTCATGGCCAGTCGGCGAGCTTTCAGGCGGGCGATGTCAGACTGGCTGTTTTCCGAAGGGGTGAAGCGGTCATCGCCCGGCGTCGGCTCGGTCACTGCAGTGTTCGTCTGCGTTTTGCCAGGCGCGCCGTCCGGCCCTGCAGGCGGGGTCTGGCGCTTTTCCATGGCCTGCTGGAACTGGGTGCTCGCCCGGATCAGAGAGGTCAGTAGGGACATGGATGGTTTTCCTCCTTCGGCTAACCGGTGTGCGGTTTCCGAACAATCTGCGATTGGAATAGCGGATACTTACCATCCTGCTTTGCAGCTTTCAGGCCAACTTCAACGAGTCTTTAATATGCTGCTCCCTTTCCTTTCTTTGGGCGTGAGAGACCTTTCCCGGATCTGATCTAAGTCAGGAAATAATTGACGCAAATCTATAAAGTTTGGCGACACTTGGCCGTCATTATGAATCGTCAAAACAATCTTCAAGCCGCCAGAAGAGCGGCCTCTGCGTCGGGTTACCATGAAAAAACACTACTCCATCCGCTTCCTGTTGCTTGCTGCCCTTGCGGCTGCCTTCTCCCTGGTGCTCGTGTTTACTGTGCTCTACAGCGCAGACTCGCAGCGTGATCATCTCGAAGAGTTCAGCCACAAATACGTGGACGGGCTGGCTAAATCCTATTTCGATGGGCTGAACACCATGATGGTCACCGGCACCATCGGTAACCGGGATGTGCTCCGGGAAAAGGTGATGGCATCTGACGATGTGCTGGATGTTCGGGTGATTCGCAGTGACCATCTGAACCGCACCTTCGGGGCCGGCAATGCATCGGAGCAGAAAAGAGAGCCGCTGGATGAGAAAGCGCTGGCGGGTGAGCGGGTGGAATCCTACTCCAGTAATGAGGATGGTCGAGTCTACACCCTGATTGAGCCGGTGATCGCCATGGAAAACTACCAGGGCGTGAACTGTCTTGGCTGCCACCAGGCCAGTGAGGGCGATGTTCTTGGTGCCATACGGGTGGATTATTCGCTGGCGGAAAGCGATGCCCGTTTGCAGCAACAGTTGCTGACCAGTGGCGGCATTCAGGTGGCTATCTTTGCTGCGGTGTTTTTTCTGACTGCGGCCGCTTTGACCCGCCTGGTGTTTTCCCGCCTACGACGACTCCACGACCGTATGGACGAGATTTCCAGCAATTCTGACCTGACCATTGAGCTTGAGGTCACCCGCAACGACGAAATCGGTTCCGTCTCCCGGGCATTCAACCGGATGATGGCGAAGATCCGCGACAGTATGAATACTGTTATGGACAATGCCGAACAGGTTGAGCAGGCGGCCAGAAGCATTGCAGGCAAAGCTGACACCACAGAGCGGGAAGTGCTTGCCCAGCGTGACAATACCGATCAGGTGGCCAGCGCCACCACCGAGATGGCTGCTTCTGCAGTTCAGGTCCGGGAAAACGCCATTCACACCACTCGCAAATCCGCAGATACGGCGGAATCTGCCAGCAAAGGGGAAAGCCTTGCCCGCAATGCGGTTGAAGGCATCGAGGCATTGAACAGCGAAGTTCAGAGTGGCGCACAGCGCATTGAACAACTGGATCAACGCACCGGCCAGATGTCTGACATGCTGGAGGTCATCTCCAATATTGCCGACCAGACCAACCTTTTGGCCCTCAATGCCGCCATTGAGGCGGCGCGGGCCGGAGAGCAGGGCCGCGGTTTTTCGGTGGTGGCAGATGAGGTACGGGCACTTGCCTCGCGAACCCAGGATTCCACAGAAGAAATCCGCAAAACCATCAATGGATTGAAAAGCGAGGTTGTCGATTGTGTGGCCACCATGCGCCACGCGTCGGAGATGGCAGAACAGCAGGTTTCAGCGATTCTGACCGTGGAGTCGGAATTGCAGGCCATAGCCGCCGCCGTGCGCGAGATTACCGATCTCAATCAGGAAATGGAGAGTGCCGCCAACGAGCAGAGCGATGTCTCCGAATCCATCAATCACAACGTGATTGAAATCAGTCGTTCAGCGGAGCAGACATCCGGGGATGCCAAGGAAACAGCCCGAATCGCAGGAGACTTGCTGGCCATGGCAGAGTCCCTGAGAAAGACCATTGAACAGTTCCGGCTCAACCCCGGTGGTCGGACACAAAAGGATTAGTGGCACGTTCCTGGCCAAAGGTGGACATCGGTCCGTGTCCCGGAATGAAGGCAACTTCGTCTCCCAGCGGGAACAGCTTTTCGCGGATGGAGTGAATTAATGTCGCGTGGTCGCCCTTTGGAAAATCCGTGCGCCCAATCGAACCGTGGAAAAGCACGTCACCCACCAGCGCTAGGCCTGATTCCTTGTGATAGAAAATTACATGGCCAGGTGTGTGGCCGGGGCAGTGAAGGACCGTCAGGGTCTGGTTGCCCACAGTGACCTGCTGCCCATCTTCCAGCCAGCGATCCGGGGTGAAGACTTCCGGCGCAGGAAACCCGAACATCTGGGCTTGCTGGGGCAGGCCGATGATCCAGAAATTGTCTTCCTTCTGCGGCCCCTCAATGGGAATACCCAGCTCTTTGGAAAGCTCCGCAGTTCCGCCGGCATGGTCAATGTGGGCATGGGTAAGCAGAATTTTTTCGACCGTCACACCTTCCTCATCCACAGCGGCGCGAATCTTCTCCAGATCCCCGCCCGGATCGACTACGGCTGCCCGGCGCGTCTTTTCGCACCAGATCAGTGAGCAGTTCTGCTGGAAAGGCGTGACCGGAATGATTCTGTAGTTCAGTGACATACCTGTTCTCAATCGCTGAAGAAATGGCTAGAGCCGTCAGTTTACTGGAACTTCCCGCGTAACAACGAACGCGCCCCGCAAATCGCCCTCGGAGAAGCCGGTCGCCTTGTCTTCAGGATAGAGTTCAGCCAGTTTTGCCTTCACCTCCGGGGCAATGGACTTACCGTGACAGCCAAGGCAAAGCTTCTGTGTCGGGATGGCGCTCATATATTGGAACGCCGGCTGTCCGGACGCTTCCGAGACCTGCCAGACCTCTACTGGTTTTCCGTTCTTGACCGGTTGTTTGTCCATGGCCCGCAGCTGGATCTCCTGCCAGTCGGTGGGGGTGTTTTCCGGGTTTCGGACTTTGAGACTGGTTCGGGTGATGGTCCACGCGCCCTTGCTGTTACTCTCGGCAATTTCCGGCGCCACGGTTTTGCAAACGCCAATACCGTTGGTAAGGCCACCTTCCTTGATTGCCGCCTGAAGCGCCTGCTTCAGGGAGCCACCATAGGCTTTCACCAGTGACCGTGCTTCGGTCACCAGTGCCTCCGGGTCTTCCGTCTGTGGTTGAGCCAGCAGTGGCATGGAAAGGACGGAGCATAAAAGGGCAGTTGTCATGATCGGCTTGGACATTGGGCGCCTCCCGGGTTCTTTTGGGTTTGGAATAAGTATATAACAAAGATGCCGAGCTCAATTTGAGCTAGGGCAGGTCCGTGCAGCCGTTATCAGGAATCACCAGGCCAGCCAGATGACATGACGGGCGCCTTTGCCGGGGCGCAGGGCCCTTACGGTGATTGGCTCAACGGAAAAGCCCGCGCGTCTAAGCCTCTCGGTAAACGCGTGCTCAGGACCGGCTGACCAATAGGCGAGAATGCCGTCGGGGCGGAGGGACTTCTGGGCTGCCGCAATGCCGTCCGGGCTGTAGATCCAGTTGTTTTCTTTGCGGGTCAGGCCTTCGGGGCCGTTATCCACATCCAGCAGAATGGCATCCCACTCACCGTTCCCGTTTCTGAGCAATTCGGCCACATCCCCAATATGTACCCGGGCTCGTGGATCTTGCAAAGGGTTGCCTGCGGCAGAGCCCAGAGGGCCCCGATTCCAGGCTTCCACCTCGGGAACCAGTTCGGCCACAGTAACCTGCGCATCGTCTCCAAGAGCGGCCAACGCTGCCGCCAATGTGAAGCCCATGCCCAGCCCGCCAATCAGTACTTGGGGGGCGGGCTGATCGGCAATTCGTTCGCAAGCCAGCGTGGCAAGAGCATCCTCCGAGCCGTGGATCCGGCTGTTCATCAATTCTCCGGTGGTGCCGGCGATCTTGATGGAAAATTCATCATTGCGTTGTAACAGGCGTAACTGGGTTCCCTTGCCAGGGATCGTTGCGGTGCCGATTTCAGTGAAGCGTGCCATTCAGGAGTCCAGATCTCAGGAGGGAGTGCAGTTTAGCGCGCTTTAATCCGGGTGAACATGAGAGGCGGAGGGTAGTTGAAGCTGGGAATGGTACCCCCGGCAGGACTCATAAAGTTATGTAAGTAATTGTTTTGTATATAGGTAATCGTTTTTGTGTTGATATATGCCCCCATTTGTACCCCCGAGATGGCTTGTGTGCGTTGGGGTAAGGCAATTCCTCAAGAAACTTGATAGTAAGCGTCAATGTGCAAAGAGCAACTAGATTGCGAGGTAATTCACGCTAGGCGATCTGTACCATTTACGCCAGAACTCAATTACAGCATCTTTTCATATGTCCGTAATCCCCTCCGTTGCGGCGCACCACGTTGATGTCATTGTTGTTCCACTTTTAAACAAAAGCGAACGTTCGCAATGCTGCGAATTTCTCATTTTATTTACCCTTAAATGGTTAGGATGCCAGTTTTTATAATCCAATTAGGCGATCAGATGGCGTTATAATCGAAGCAGGAGATAATAGTTTCGGTTACATTGGGCGGCTCTATGAACACAGGAAGCGAATCAGAAATTCCGCTTAGGATCTGAAGCTATCCGCCGTTATAAAGCCCCCCGTTTTCTTTTACGGTTTTCGACGCACGGCTTATACAGTCGGGGATAATTTTATGTGATTTTGCTCAATCGAGTTATCCAGTATCTACTTCGAAATCACCCATTCAAACCGACTTATCACTTAAACTCGCACAAAAAAAGCATCCTGCATGGGACCGGGGGATACCGGAAAGTAATGCCACACTGACGAAAGGCTCGTTTTATCTCTCTCGGTGCCATGATGCAAACCAGTCTTGGTGAGATTTAGCTAGTTTTTTTAGCCAATCGATAGTTGCATAGACTCCATCTGGGAGCGGCCTCACTTCCGGAACCAACAAGTTGTATCTCATTCTGCCGGGTATGTCAGGGCCACATGGGCGAATGAGCTTTCCTTCCTTGATCAAGTGGGCGCTACTGACGTCATCTCCAATTGCCACACCAAGTCCGTCCGCAGCGGCATACATGCAAAGGTAGGTGCGATGGTACGTAATGCTTTTCTTGCACTGAGCCAGACTGTACCCGTGGGACACCAACGCATTATCCCACCAATGAATGCCCCGGTCGTGGATCAATCGATGATCGAGACAATCTCCAATGTCTTTTATGGATTCCGACGATTCGATGAGAGAGGGACTGCAGACCGGAAATGCCGTGTACTGAAGAAATGTCTCTGTTTGGAAGCCGGGAACGTAGACCTGCCCCCAAGTGATTGCTAGGTCCGCGTCCGACGCAAACATCTTTTGTGGCTCGGGATGGACTCTGATGTCCAGTGACACACCTAGATCATCCAAATCACTACTTTGCATGAGCGGCCTTAGCCACAGCTCTGCCAAATCCGAGTCTACGTCAATGACAACCTGTGGGGAGGCAGACCTTTGAACGGTTCCGGTATCCAAGGCTATAGAGAGCAACGCTTGCTCAACCATTTTTGCGTAACGCCGCCCAGCAATTGTTAACTCAACCTTTCGGTGGCCTCGGGAGAAGAGACGGGTGTTCAGCTGCTCCTCCAACAGTCGTATCTGTCTACTAATCGCTGCCTGCGTTACGCAAAGTTCAGCCGCTGCCTCGGTGAAACTCTGGTGGCGAGCCGCGGCGTCAAAGGCTTTTACCGCGTTTAGATTCGGAAGTTTTCGAGGCATTACGCATTACTCCTAGTTATGCAAACTGTCAAAAAAAGTTGATTGAACGACCATCAACCGCTTCGTATTCTCAGGTCTCAATGTAGCGCATGGAGGAACACCCGTGAAATTTCAGGAAAATAGCGAGCTACTTCAGTCCAACGCCTTCATTGATTCCTCGGGAACAGGATCGAATTCAGGCATCAAAAAAACTTGTAGCAAAACGGTCATTCTCGGTGTAGCAGAAAGTGACGCTCACGTGGTCGCGAATAAGCTTATCGAGGCACGCCTCGAGGCTTCTGGGTACGAAGTCGTCAACCTGGGTGCCTGTACGCCTCTATCCGAATTCGGCCAGGCTTACGAAAATCACCCGGAATCCGTAGCCATTCTTATTGGCACCCTTAACGGACATGCGTTGCAGGATCTCAGCGATCTGTTGTGGATGAAACAGAAATTCGCAGTGAATTGCCCTGTGATCGTAGGAGGCAAACTAGGTCTGAGTCCCGGAAAGGCTCAGCGCGTAGGCCAAACCCTTCTAAACAGAGGGGTCGATGCGCTCATCAATGATATTGAGGATGTCCTCAGCTATATACAGCAAGGACAATATGGCCTAGCAAAAACGGGATAACGCAAACCAATTACTTACGGATAAGAGACTATGTCTATGGACGCGACATCAATTATCAAATTTGGGGGCAGCTCGTTTCTCAATTTCCACGATTACTCGAAAATAGCTCTCTTCCTTTCGGAATGTGTTCGTTCGTATCCGGGTTCAAAATACATTGTTGTTGTGAGCGCAATGTCTGGAACAACCGGAAGGTTAAAGGAGGCCATAGACAGTATCGATCCTAACGCGCCGAAAAGAGTGCACGACGGCACCTTGGCTACAGGAGAAATCATTAGCGCGCACTTTCTTGAAGCAGCCACCTCACGGCTTGGCATCAGATGCTGCTCACTCAATGCGCTGAATCTTGGCCTCAAGACAAACTCAGAATTCGGGTCCGCCGCTTGCACTGAATTCGACCTCACGAATATCAGTAGGAAGCTTGCATACAACGATGTCATTGTCGTCGCCGGAGGTCAGGGGGTAAGCGAGGAGCAGTCCATCACCATGCTGGGCCGCAACAGTTCTGACTACACCGCCTTACTTTTGGCTTCCGCTGTGGGCGCAACACACTGCACCATCGTCTCAGATGTTCCTGGCGTCATGAGTGCGGATCCATATTTATTGCCACAAGCCAGAACAATCAAAAGTATTGGCTTCCGCACAATGGCAGGTGTTGCCGAATCTGGCGCAAAGGTACTGTACGGAAAAGCCGTATCTCATGCGGAGAAATTTGGAATAGAAATCCGATGCGGTCGTTTTGAGAATGGAGAGATCAATATTTATACAACGATCGGAAAGGAGTCCCCGGCTTCGATTGTTGTGGTGTCTAAGGCGGTGACTATCATTTCCACTGAGTCGAAGAGCGATTTTGATAACGCGTTCGAATGGCTGGAATTAAAAAACCAAAGTCCTCTTATCATTGATAATAAGAAAAAAAGAGAAATTGCTTTTGTTGGAGGCGACCGTTCATCGCTTGGCAAATTGGAACTATTATTTAAAGATGCATATAGCATAACAGACAACGCCTATTTAGTGTCTGAGCATATCGGGTTATCGGTTATAAGGTCCAGCTTCGCAAGCCATGAGGCGGCGGTCCAGCACGCTAGTTTACGTCATGAATCTCTCTACCCATCTGCGAACGCTGAGGTCCCTGAATGGACAGAAAAAGCGCGTTCTGAAAAAAGCAATATCTTTATCTAGCGCAGGAAGGAGTATGTATGAATTTCGATGATGTAATTGAATCTGTCAGAAAGCCGTTTGCCTCTGCGACATCGCTGTCTCCAGAAGTATTTACTAGTCCCAAATGGTTTGATTTTGAAAAAGAGCACATTCTTTATAAACACTGGAACTTTGTAGGTTTGCAACAAAATGTTCCTGGGATTGGTGACTATTTCGTCACTGAGTTGTATGGCGAGTCGATTATCATAATAAGAGATCATGATAAAAGGCTGCACGCATTCTTAAATGTCTGCAGGCACCGTTGCTCCAAAGTGTTGTCCGACTCTGGCTCGTGTCGTGTTATCCGATGCCCGTTTCACGCATGGACCTATCGCTTAGACGGTAGCTTGAAAAGGGCGACGGATTTCCCAGACATGCCGGAGCACCAAAAAAGGGAACTTGGGCTTAAAGAGCTCCGGTGTGAATCTTGGCAAGGACTTATTTTTGTTACCTTTTCACAAGATACTCCATCGATCGATGAGATGCTTTCTGATTTATCAGAGGATTTCCACAATTATCCTCTCGAGGAGATGCATTGTGTGCGTGAGAGAAAAGACGAGGTTCGCGTCAACTGGAAACTGTACAACGATATCGATACCGATCCTGGGCATGGTCCCGTTCACAGCAGCACGATTGGAGCACAGGAATACGAGCTATCGTCGAGTAAGCGCTACTACAGAACACTGTTCATGCCCTCAAACAACTCTTCGGCTCTACTCCCAAAAGACTACGGCAATGGGTTCGATCACATTCCGAACCTCCCTGGTCGAGCGAAGAATGGCACCTTATATCTGCAGTTCTTTCCTGCACTCTACGTGATTCTGACGCAAGACTGTGCTTGGTGGCTGAACAAAACTCCGGTCGACCACCAGACCACTATTCTTCGCGTGGGTTATATGTTCCCGAAGGAAACGGTGCAGCGGGACGACTTCGAGGAAGTTGTAAAAACCTACTTCCAACGCTGGGATCAAGTGGTTGAGGAAGACAACTGGATTATGGAGCAGCAGCAACTCGGGATGTCATCAGCTTTTAGTTCGAGCGGTCCTCTTTCAGAGCAGGACAGGTATGTGTGGGACCTACACAATTGGTACGTCGATCGGGTGCAAGAGGCCAAGGAGGGAATCATCTGTACAGACCGTTCTGTCACATCGTCAATCAATGGTCGAATCAAGACCGTCGGCTAGCCTTGGCTGGCCCACCAAATTCACGGTACCGCAGGATCAAATATGATTGTAAAGACTGTAGACGAATTCAGATTGACCGACCGAAAGATTGACGGTCCAGGATGGGAAAGCATTCGAATGTTGTTGGCGAAAGACCAGTTTGGCTTTTCTTTTCACTTTTCGACGATGGCACCGGGCCAGACGCTTAACCTTTGGTACAAGAATCATCTTGAAGCATGCTTTTGTATCAAGGGCTCTGGAACGATTCGATGCCTAGATTCCGGAGTTGAAAAGGCGATCAAACCAGGGACGCTTTATGCGCTGGATCAACATGATCGCCATCAGATTGAGGTTCATGAGGAGATGGTCGCTCTGTGTGTGTTTAACCCTGCTCTGTCAGGCAACGAAGTACACGACAAAGATGGCTCCTACGAATTGACAACAGAGCAGCCGTAAATACGCCGACCAGATTGTAACTGATCAGGGTGAAAAAGGATTTTGATATGAGCCACACGGTAATGGTTATCGACTCCTCGGGACGAGGCCACGCATTGTGCCAACAGATTCTTAAAACAGATCGTAGTGCCAGCGTGCTGTACGTTCCGGGATGCAGGGCCATCGAACAAACGGGCATCACATCGGTTCCCGAAATAGATATGACCGATATTGAGGGAATTTCAGCCCTTGCTCGTCAATACCAACCCAATCTCATCATTGTCAGCAACATTGAGGCAATTAGAGCCGGTGTCACAGATCAATTATTGAAGGAAGGTTGGAATACCATTGGTGCCACAGCCAAGGCTGGCAAGCTGGAAACCAGTAAAAGCTTTAGCAAGCAATTCTTGAACCACGCAGGCGTTAATACACCTCGGTATATCAAATGTTCCTCTGAGCAGGAAGCGTTCGCGGCGCTTGAAAACTTTCCTAACGGATGCGTGGTGAAAGCGGATGGCCTTTGCATTGATGGTGACGGGGTCTTCATGGCCAGCTCTCCGGACGACGCAAAAGCTGCTATCCGCAAGCTTATCTCGGAGCAAGCCTTTGGAGATGCTGGTGCTCAGTTGCTGCTCGAGGAATGGATCGTTGGTCGCGAACTCTCGATAATGGTGTTCGTAGATGACCAGGGTGGATTCAATGTGCTTCCACCTGCAATGGACTATAAACGTTCGGACGATCAGGACAAAGGGATCAACTGCGCCGGAATGGGTAGTGTCTTCCCGCACCCCTTGGATTCCACTGCTTTGCAAGAGCAGATAAGAACATCTGTTGTGAGCCCGATTGTTTCGCAAATGATCCGGGACGAAATTCTGTTCACTGGCTTCTTCTTCATTGGGGCCATGCTGACAAACACCGGTATCCACGTTCTCGAGATCAATAGCCGATTTGGCGACTCCGAAGCGGAGGTTATGTTCCCCGCGATTAACGCAAATCTGACTGAATGCTTTGAACTGGGCTTGGCGGGCCGAGCAGAGGAAATTGATTGGCAGTTTGACTCGCGCTTTCGAGTCTCAGTCTCTCTCGGACAAGGCGCAATTCCCTCCGACGACACAGATAATCTGGGTTGGCCATATGGTAAGTTCAAAGCGGGTAATGAAATCTACGGTATTCGCAACCTCGAAGAAACTGGATCTGAGCTCTTCTTTGCCAATGTCGACCGCGACGCAAAGGGGAAGCTGATCACAGCGGGCGGGCGAGTTGCCCATGTTGTGGGATCCGCTGAAGCACTTTCGACGGCGGTTCAAACCACCTATTCCGGCGTGCGTGAGATTGGTTTTAAAGGGATGAAAATTCGGACGGATATCGGTTTAGCCTAATGAAAGGACAATTTCGTTTCGATCTCGATGATGCTGTTCAATATATCAAGTCACTTGATAAGGAATCAGTGCACAGCGTTCTCACCCGATGTGAATCGGAAGGCAGGGTTGCGGTTCAACCTCGCTCGGGTGTTGGTGGCCATCAAGAAATGAGAAATCTCCTCACGACCATCGAAGAGAGTGCTGCTCCGGACATTTCAACGCTTACGATCGACTCTTACACTAGGCTCCAAAAGTTTGATCAGGCCAGCAATCTTCTGGCAAGCGCTCCAGAACAGCTCAATGGTTATCCGCTTGTGTCTCAGGGGATTATGCGTGGTAGAAACTTGAACGAGAGCACTCGAGCACCGCTCGACATACGGCATGGATCGCCCATTGCCAATCGGCTCTTCGAAGCTGCGATATCCAGTGGAATTACCTCTTTCGAAGGAGGGGGTATCACGTATAACCTGCCTTACTGCAAGGATGTTCCTCTCGAGGCGTCCCTCGAATCTTGGCGCCGAATTGACGAGCTGTGTGGAGACTTGGCGCAAGAAGGTGTGATTGTCTCCCGTGAGAGCTTTGGAACGCTGACAGCAGTATTGGTGCCGCCCTCTCTCGCCTTATCTCTGTCCTTTCTGGAAGCCATGTGCGGAATAAAGGAGGGTGTGAAATGTGTGCAGATTGCCTACCCACAAGGGGGCTGCTTGGCCCAGGACATTGCTGCATTGAGGGCGATTCGCGAATTGTCTGAACACTACGTGCCGGCCGATGTTGATGTATTTCCCGTTCTACATCAGTACATGGGTCCTTTCCCATCCGGCATTCACGAGTCTATGGCGTTGGTTGCCCATGGCGCGATCGTTGCGAAGGCTGGTTTGGCACGAAAAGTCGTGGTGAAGACCGTACAAGAATCGCAAGGCATCCCCACCGCGAAATCTAACGCAGATGCGATCAACTTTGTGCGCGCAATGACGAGTTCTCCGTCCGGCATTGTAGAGGTACTTTCGGACGCAGTGTCTCTGGAGCAGAAGCAGATCGTGCAGGAATCAAGAGAACTCATTGACTCAGCGTTTGACCAAAATGATCCGTACCAAGCGATCATTGATGCGTTTCATCATGGGGTTCTCGATGTGCCTTTCTCACCGAGTCGAGCTGCTAGGGGGTTAGTGTTACCAAGTAGGGCGAGAAACGGAGCAATTCGATACTTTGACACTGGCAACCTAAGGTTTTCCCAGAACACCAAAAATTTTAATAGGGACTCATTGGCTATGGACGGTCTTGATTATCAAGCACTGCTCTCAAGTATTAACTTTTTTGCAGAACCAACATAGCGAATTTACCGGTGAAATTATTATGTTCCTTACAATATTAGCCACCCTATCATATTCCTTGATGCTGATATCTCTCAATCGCGGCCCTTTATTTACCAACGGTTACCTAGTTGGAACGCTTATCAATCTATTTGGAGCGCTTATCCCCTTCACCTTCTTTTTAATTGGCGGAATGCGTCTAGAGGGCTCGAATAATGTTGTCGGTGTGAGCTGGGGAATCGCTGGAGGCATTGGTATCGCACTGTTTACTATAAGCATGACGTTTTTATTTGCCGGCGGCGGGACTCTGGGCTTTGTTTCTCCGATTGTCTATGGAGGATCCATCGTGATTGTTACGTTGATCGGATTTCACTTCTTCAGAGAAGGCTTAACTGGCCTCCATCTATCTGGAATTGGCATGGTTTTGCTGGGAATTGGTCTGATCGTGTTTGCGCAGTACAGGGGGGTTACTTCTTAGCGCTTGCACACTGGCATAAATTTTAATTATGGAAACCCGGAAATTATATCGTTTGTCGTAGGCCTGAATAGCTCTCAATATAAGGACGAAGTGGAAAATTTGAGGGTTTAAACATGAAGATTTTAAATGCTGAGAGCCTAAAACTCTTTTATGAATTTATGTCGAGAGAGCAGGGCAAGGGTGACTCTTCGAACAGCCGGTATGAAAAAATTGAACAGTTTTTCATTCGGTATATAGATCAGCGTTTCCAGAATCGAATACGGGGTTGTGCAGAAAAGGTCGGCCTGACGCCTCCAGAGGCCCAATTGGTGGTTGTCATTGGAGATGAAGGCGGATTGAGCTTGAAAGCCATACATAAAAAGACTTTGCTTTGTCTCGATGTCGCGGAGATCGCCACTAATCGACTAATAACTCGACAATTGGTGTTTGCGAAACGTTGTGGACATGAACAAACGCCTAGATTCTATTTGTCAGATGAGGGGGCCGTCGTGCGCCAACGGCTGAGAGAGGGATGTGTGTTTCCCTATTAATCAACAACAAACAGTATCGGTGGGAGCTTAAAATGGACATTTTTGAGAGTATGGAATCCGAAGTTCGCGTATATTCGCGCTCATTTCCTATTCTATTCAACAGGGCTAAAAATGCGACTTCGTCGGGATTGAGAACGGTTGGCATTCGGCGTGGAGTTTTTGTCATCTTGTACTGAAGGTTTTCGATCTCCCGTTTCAGCACATGCTTGTAAACAAAACTGATCGCGCACAGCGCCTGATTTTGTGTGCCTGGGCTCAGGCCTCGATTGACTGCAAGGTGATTTAAAAAACGTTCAATTTCGGGATTACTCATCACCTCCGGGTGCTTCTTGTCATTGAAAAGAATGAACTGCCGGACCCAGTAGAGATAGGACTTCTCGGTTCGATAGCTGTACTGCCTGGTCCTGATCTCTGTGCGAACAGACTCTAGAAACGGTGATTTCGCCACGGCGACCCTCCCTGGTCGAGATAACTGTATATGCGTACAGTTATAATAAAAAAGGCTCTAAAACGCCAAATTTCTTGCGGTTTAATTTGCAAGGCTATGCACACTTTCCACAGACGTGCCTTGCATGTGCCTGATTTGACGATGGAAAATTTCGGTCTTCTGTATTTAACTTGCAGAAACGTGCAAGGATAAACCGCGTGCAGACTTTTCACGGACGCAGAAGCCCGAAAACGGCCAGCTAATGGCTGGTAAGACTATGAAAAATCGACGCTATCAGCGGTGTGAAACAGTTTTGGACACGGTGGTGCGGATGCGGTTTACTACGAATGCAAACTAATAAGCTGTTACATTTAGGGGAGCATTATGCCCGCGGAAAATCCGCAACAATTTGAGCTGAATACCTTGCAGGCGATTCTGGCGGCAATAGATCATCCTATCGCTACCAAAAATGGTCTGTGGTGCGGTGTATTTGGCGGAATGGGCCTTCTTTTCCTGATCATCGTTTATGGTGCCAGCGAGCGCGAGCTTTTATCGGACATATGGCTATTCTTTCTGTGTTTCCTCAGTGGCCTCTGTATCGGCGGAGCAGCGATAATCAATAGACTGAGCAATCAAAACAAGATTGCTATCAAATATTTGGATCGTGACGCCATAGTTAAACGTATCGAAGAGCTCAAAATGTAACAAGTGCGTCAAATACGTTCCGGGCCTGGAGGCCCTCCACCGGACGGCTTTTTCTCCGCTTCGCTACGCAAAAGCCGCCGTTTACGCAGGCGTTAGCTGCGCAAGGACTCTACTCAGGAGCATAAAAGGATGTATGTCCCGAATCACTTCAAAGAAGAAGACCGAGAGAAGCTTCAACAGTACATTCGCGATTATGGATTTGGGCTGCTCGTTATCGCAGACGATGAAGGGATTGAGGCCAATCACGTACCCTTTTATTTGAGTTCTGGGGAAAACGATTCTCTTGGATATCTTCAGTGTCACCTGGCTCGTAGTAACCCAGTTTGGCAACGCATGCAGGGCGGAGCTAGAGTGCTTGCAGTTTTTCAGGGACCAGATGCTTACGTTTCCCCCTCCTGGTACCCCACCAAGGCTGAGACAGGCAGGGTCGTCCCAACATGGAATTATTTGGCTGTCCATGCACGAGGTAGCGCTCAGATTATTCAGGATTCAAGCTGGCTGAAACATCATCTCCACCAGCTAACAGACCAACATGAGTCGCAAATGGTCGCTCCTTGGTCCGTGGACGATGCGCCAACGGATTTCACTGAACGTTTGGTAGAAGCTGTTGTTGGCGTAGAGATCAAAATTGAAACCCTGACAGGTAAGCTGAAAGCAAGCCAGAATCAGCCAGAGAGGAACCGGACCGGTGTCAAAGCTGCCCTAGAGACCGGAGAAGGAGCGCAGAACCGTGCGATGGCCAAGTACATCAGCTAACCAGGGGCTGTTGTCGGACGGTTTTTCCGTCGCGTCGCTCCTCCAAAACCGCCGCAAAGCCCAGCGTTATAAATCTTTTCCGGAGAGCTTGTGAATATCAGGCCAGCCATGTTGGCAGACAAAGATCATGTCGAACGTTTAGCCCAGGTGTTGACGCCTGCTGCTGAATCAAAGCACCGATCTGCCGATGGGCTCAGCCTACTCTTAGACTCAAACGAGCATCGCATCTGGGTGGCGGATTCAGACGAAGCCGTCGTTGGTTGGCTACACGCCTATTTAGCGGTTCGGGTCGGAGTGGCGCCTTTTGTTGAGATCGCTGGCTTAATCGTTGATGAGCAATATAGGGGCAAAGGCATTGGCTCTAAACTGGTTGAGGCAGCTATCTTCTGGGCCAAGTCAATTGGGGTTTCCGTTAGGGTTCGCAGTAATTCAATGCGCGATGCCACCCACAAGTTCTACCAAGCGCAAGGCTTCAAGTTACTGAAGCAGCAGCATGTTTTTGAGTTTAATTTATAACAATGCCATTAAGTCTGTTCCGGGCCTTTGGCCCTCCACCGGACGCCCTTGTCAGGGCGCCGCTTATGGCTGGCTACATGGACTCCCCCTGCGGTCAAGCAACGCCATTTAAATCCGAAGCGGTTTGAGACTGCAGCTCTACATTCGGCCTCTTTGTGGGCGCTGTTGCCCGGGCCAGGATGATGATGCGTGTGAGTGATGACCTCATTCGTTAGTCGGCTTGTTATAGCCGCTGAGCTAAACAGGTTCTGTCACTCTCGGTCTGACCGTTCCGTCATCGCTTGCCGTTGCTAGACTCGGCTAGCAGGCGTGTTCTGCCTGTCGTTGGTACTCGGTTGTCAGCCCTCCACAGGCTGAGTTTTAAACTCGGTTTGGTTCATCAACAGCGCCCAGATAATTCGGGCATTCTTCGCCGCTAGTGCGACCGCAGCTCGTTTGTACCCGCGTCGTTCGACCAGATCCCTGGCCCAGCCACTGAGTCGATCTTGCTTGTCGGGTAATTTTGCGATCACCGCTCGAGTTCCGTGTATCAGCAGTGTTCGTAGATATTTATCGCCGCGCTTGGTGATTCGCCCAAGTCGTACTTTGCCACCCGTTGAATATTGTCGGGGTACCAGGCCCAGCCAGGCCGCGAAGTGTCGCCCGCTTTTGAACTGTCTGGGGTCGTGCGCGCTGGCCAATAAAGCCGTGGCTGTTTGTGGTCCAATTCCTGGAATGGCCATCAGTCGTTTGGCCTGTTCGTCGTGCCGGGCCAACGCTTCGATTTCCCGGTCGTACGCCAGGATTTCTTCATCGAGCTGGAGAATGCGATGGTTGATATTCCCTATAAGGTGGCGGGCCCGCATCGGTAAGCCATTTTCGGCATCCTCCAGGATCTCCGGAACCCGACGGCGTGCCGCGTAACGCCCTTGGGGAATGATCAATCCGAACTCGGCCAGTAGGCCACGAATCTGATTGATCTGTGCGGTGCGTTCCTTGGTCAGTCCACGGCGAATACGGTGCAGGCAAAGCGTGGCCTGCTGGTCTTCGGTCTTAATGGGCACGAAGCGCATATTGGGTCGGCTCACGGCTTCACAGATAGCCTCGGCATCGTTGTCGTCGTTCTTGCTGCTCTTGCGATAGGGAGCGACGAATCGTGGTGCAATGATCCGGGCATCGTGGCCGAGTTTGGTCAATTCCCGCGCCCAGTAGTGGGCACCAGAGCAGGCCTCCATACCGATAATGCATGGCGGTAGTTGCGCGAAGAACGCCAACAGTTTTGGGCGATTCAGCCGTTTGCGAACCACGACCTTGTCGTGTTGATCGGTGCCATGAATACTGAACACAGTTTTCGCCAGATCGATGCCGATGGGTGTAACATTCATGATGGCTTCTCCTGCTTTCGCTTGAAGACTTCGACACCTTCAATGTGGCACATCGATGCTGAGGGAGCAGGGGGAGTCCATATCATTCGTTAACAGGCAATCAGCAAAGGAGGTGCAAAATGCTATCCCGAGAGCAGTCGGAGGCGGCTTCGAAAGCCGTTCTTGAGCCCAAGCGCCGGCAGTTGTCTCTGAGACAGGAAAGTAATCGCCAGCGAGAAGAATTTTGGGAAGCCCATAGGCAAAAGGCGGTCGTCGGTCTGGTAGGCTTTGGTTTGGGTGGTACGCTGGGGTATTACGCTATTGGAGATGTGTTTCCCTGGAATATGGTTGGGTTAGGTATTGGTTTTGCACTGGCTACGATTTGCCGAGGTCTTGGTATTCCAGTTAACAAGTAGCTCCAGTACGTTCCGGCCCTGACGGGCCTTCACCGGACCGCCTTTTCTTCGCGTTCGCTCCGCAAAGGCGGCCGCTAAGCATGGCGATACTCACATAGGTCGCGATACGTGCCAACATGAAAATTCGTGGAATGTCACAGTCTGATCTCCCGGCGATTTCTCGCATACAGAGGGAATGCTATAGCGAGGCCATTCTTGAATCCGTAGATTCATTTTCGGCAAAGCTCTCTACCTCTCCTCATTTCTGTTTTTCCGCAGTCCAAGGGCAGCTGGTGGTGGGCTACGTTGTATCTTTACCATGGGTGTTCGGCGAAATACCCGAGCTGGATGGCAGTGAGTATTCGGTGCCTCCAAATGCGGATGGCTTGTATATCCACGATATGGCAGTAACGCCCTCCGCTCGTGATCTAGGTGCTGCAAAACACATGCTGAACGCAGTACTAGATACCGCAAGCCAGAGGGGTTACAAGCGGATATTCTTGGTTGCTATCCAGGGAGCATCATCGTATTGGATGCGCCATGGATTAGAGGTTGTGCCGGCAGGCGCGTCGCTTAAGAGAGACCTATCTGCATATGGGCGAGAAGCGGTATATATGGCTAGAAGTGAGAATTAGTATCAAGTGCAGGCACAGCGACGTCCACTACATTTACATTGCGCCTTCGGCTACATTCCGTGGGCGCGCATGCTGCAAGCGTTAAATTCAGGGAGGAAACGCGAACATGGAGAAAGTTGTCACAGGCCTGTTGGTGCTCGTAGGCATCATTCATCTTCTGCCCGTTTCCGGGGTGCTGGGCGTGGAGCGGCTGGCCGCTTTATATGGCATTTCCTTGGGGGAGCCCAATATCGAAATCCTGATGCGCCACCGGGCTATCCTGTTTGGACTTCTCGGTCTGTTCTTGGTGTATGCAGCTTTCCAGCCATCGTTGCAAACATTGGCAATTGTCGCTGGCCTCGTCAGCGTTGTGTCCTTCATCGCGATTGCGTGGTCAGTTGGCGGGTACAATGAGTCCGTTCGCAAGGTCGTCATCGCAGACATTGTCGCCATCATCGCGCTCATTGCTGCGGGGGTAATTCATGGCGTCGGTCGCAACCAAATTTAACAAGGCGCAGCAATTCACGGCCTGCGGCCGCCCTTTACATTGCGGCGGCGCCTCCATTTCAAGGGCGCCGTTGTGCGCTGGCGTTATACAGACTAAGGAGAGTCAGATTTGAAGTTAGCCAATGTAGTCCCGTGGGGCCGATCTTTTGAAGAGTATCAGGCGATGTTCGGATTATCCGAGAATGACCTGAACAAGCGTATCCTTGGTTGCGGTGATGGCCCCGCAAGCTTCAATGTAGAGGCAACAGACCGTGGCTGCCAAGTCACTTCCTGTGATCCGGTTTACGAGTTTCAGGTCAACGAAATACGTCGCCGGATTGATGAAGTGTACCCGGACATCATGACTAAGATGCGGCAGGACGCAGACAAGTATATTTGGGGGTCATTGAGTAGCGTCGAGCATCTTGGCGAGATCCGTATGAATGCCATGTCGAGATTCCTGGCCGACTTTGAGGCGGGATTTCAGCAAGGGCGGTATCTATCAGTGTCTTTGCCGTCGCTGCCGTTTTCCGATTCCGAGTTCGATTTGGCACTCTGCTCCCACTATCTTTTTCTCTACAGTGACCATGTGGATGGGGCAACTCACCTTAAATCAATGCGGGAGCTATGCAGAGTGGCGACCGAAGTCCGTGTCTTTCCTGTTGTATCCTTAGACGGAGAGGTCTCGAAGCATTTGGATCAGGTAATGACCGCATTATCTGCCGATGGGATTGATGTCTCATTGCAGCCTGTTAGTTACCGGTTTCAAAAAGGTGCTACTGAGATGTTGGTGGCAAATTCCGTATAACCAGTAGCTATTGGCGGACGCGCCTACGCTGCGCTCCGGCACGCCGCAACGCCAAGCGTTATCGAACCATCTGAATGTTCGCTTTGCGACCCCTGGTCACATTCCGGGCTCTGAACAAAAGCGAACGTTCACCATCCTCCACTGCGAAGCGGTTTTTAATCTAGTCCTGAAGAACAATGAGCCGCTTCAATCGTTCGGCAATGCAAAACCATTAGTTAACGAAATGGCAGCCCCATTTGTTCATGAAACCTGTTTATACGCAGTATTTGAGTATGAAGCCATGGACCGCTCCCTGTAGTTTGGCTGTAGGAAGCTCAACCAAGCCTTCCGAGAACCGGAAACGTCGACAACATCCACGACGCAAAGAGTGTCATCCGACCGGTGAGCACCATTACTCCCATTACAACGAGCACCAAGCCAGCAAGCGCTCTCAGTAGTCTACTCCAGCGACTGAGCCAGCGTACTCGTTGCCGAAAGTGTTCAATAAACAGGGCAGTTCCGAGAAAAGGGAGAGCTAACCCGAACGAATACGCCGCCAGATACAGCATGCCAGCCTCAGCATTGGCATGGGTGGAGCTGAGCGCCAATATGGCCCCGAGTATGGGGCCTATACAGGGTGTCCAGCCGATGGCAAACGCGATGCCCAGGAGGAAGGCGGCAGTGGGGCGCCCGCCTTCAAGAGACTGCCCAATGCGCCAGTCCCGCTGTAACGCCGGCATGCTCCACCAACCCAACATAAACAGGCCCATTAACACGATGAGCACGCCAGCCACCAGGTTGGCCTCTTCACGATAAGCCATCAGCCATTGCCCAAGAACACTGCCGCTTGCTCCCAGGGCAACGAATACGAGACTGAACCCCATCACGAAACAAAGACTCAGCCAGAACGCCTTCAACCGATTTGAAGCCTCAGTCAGAGCGCCTCCGGTAACAACCGACAGGTAGCCGGGAACCAAGGGTAAAGTACAGGGTGAGAAAAACGACACGAGACCTCCGGCAAACGCGGCGGCAATTCCCCAGGTTGCAAGATCAGGCATTCAGCCCCCTAAGTTTTGTTAGTTCGTTAAACCGCCCAGAAATCAAATTTGATGCCTTCCTTGGACGTGCCGTTGTCGATGATGGCCCGTGCGCGCCATAGCATTTTGCCGGTACCGCATTCCGGCAGGGTAATGGTTCCCTGGTAAACACCCTGGGTATGCGGTAACAGCTGGGTGCGGACCACGCCCATGTACATTTCAAGCCCTTCGAAATCCACGATCAGGGAGTCGGCTGTCACGTTGCCGAGATACACACGGATGGGAATCTCTGTCATCGATTCGATGGCTTCATTACCTAAGCCGACTGTGATGGTTTGATCGCCCTTTCGCCCGATACACTGACCTTTGAAAGGTGCGCATCCCTCGGTGGCGTAAAAGGTAACACCGGCATCCAGATCAGGCTTCAGGTACTGTGGCAGCACGAAGATTGCTGTGACCACAATGCTGAAACCGATGAGGCCGAATAACCATGACCACTTCTTAAAAAGCTGTTTCAATGCCATTTTCCAGTTACCAAAGACTTGAGGGAGGGTTGTTCGTTATTCCTGACTTTCGTTAGGTTGATAGCGGCGCTGGTCCTCGGTCCAGAGTGTTTTCAGGTAGTTGATCACCGACTGAATTTCCTGGTCGGTGAGGGTGTCCTCAAATGCTGGCATGGTCAGGCGGTCTGTTTTGTTGAAGGGATGCCGCCATCCCTCGGCAATCATCCTGAACAGCATGGCATCACTGTGGCGCCAGGTGTGGCCTGTCTCATCGTGAGGCGGTGGCGGCATTTCGCCTTTCTCATCCGGTTTGTTCCAGTCGGCCGCACCTTCACCCTGCCATCCGTGGCAAGCGGCGCAGTATTGCTCATAAATCTGGCGGCCCTCGGTTACTCCGGCCGGCACGCTGCCACTGTCTGTTGGCGCGCCCCCCGCCATCACAAGGGCCGGGGCAACGAGCAAGACCAGCGGGAAAGACCACTTATTCATAAACAGGAACCCATTCGCCAGAGGCGTTCTGCGAAAGCAACTCTCCGTTTTCAGTGCCGACCACGAGTCTTTCCGTGGGCGAGAACGTCAGAGCGGTCACCGCTTGGGGTATCTCAAGGCCAGCCCAGGTTTCGCCACCGTCAGAACTGCGGTGAAGTTCCCCCTCGATCACGGCGTAGACGTTTTCCGGGGCCCAAGGATCGTAATCAATGGCGGAAACAGTTCCTCGCAATTCGCCGGCATCGCCCCAGAAGCAGAAACAGTCCATGGATCGGGCCACACCGCGGGTGGTGCCGGCGAACAGCCAGCCACTTTCCATGCTGCCTGGCATATCGGAGTGCAGGAAGGCCTGCACCGGCTCCCGAGGGCCATTGTCTACCTTCACCCATTCGGCACCGTCGTCCCTGGATCGGAACATGCCGCCGTCACCGAGATAGGCGTAGAGCGTATCCGGTTGGGTGGCGTGGGCGGCAATCGCCGTGACACCCAGGTCCGGCAGGGTGTCATTGAGGGATTGCCAACGCTTGCTGGCCTCGTCATAGCGCCAGATGCCAAGGCCAGGCCCTGCCAGGTACAGGCTTTCGTCTCCGCCCTTTGCCATGGACCGGGGCTGGGCGCCGGAATCGGACGGTGGCAGGGGGATCTCGGTAGTGTTCTGGCTATCCAGGGCAAACAGACCGCTCTGCCGAAGCACCAGCAAAGCGCCAGATGAGTCCGTCGTCAGCGCTCTCACTGCTTGGCCCTCATTCACAGACTGGGCTTGAACCAGGGTCGGCATGACAGCCACGAACGCGAACAGAAAAAGTCTGGAGACTGCTGAATTCAGGCGGGAAACCATTGCTCTCATAGGGCTGACCTCAGTAATCCTTGTGCTCACGGAAAACCTGTTGCTGGCCATTGGCGTTAAAGGCAATGACCTGGTAATCGTCCTTCCGGCCGGTTTCCATGCCAGGGGTGCCATGGGGCATTCCGGGTACAGACAAGCCGGCCGTGTTGAATTGCGGATCCTCAAGGTAGGCCAGGATGTCATTGGCCGGCACATGCCCCTCAATCACCAGATCATCAACCAGTGCGGTGTGGCAGGACGCCATATCGCGTGGCACGCCATGCTGCTGTTTAATTTCATTAAGGTTGTCGGTTTCAACGATTCGGGTGTCAAAGCCATTGGTCGCGAGGTGCTCGGCCCAGGACTGGCAGCAACCGCAATTGGGGCTCTTGTAGATGGTGATGGTTTGGCCTGCCTCTTCACTCTCGGTTAGAGAAGCCGACGGCTGGGCGGATTCGTCGGCCTGGAGGGCCAATGTGGTGGCGCCAGCGCCGATAACGATAGCGGCTATACCCGTATACAGGGCGAGTTTCTTGGTCTTCATGGGAAATCCTCGTTTGTAATCGCTTATGGGCAGTGCAGGGCTCGGGGGTGCACATGCATCCCCGGCCCAGAGCTTCAGTTCATGAGGGTGCCCAAATGGTTATTTGGCGCCGGTGTCTTTGTCTTTCATGCCACCAGGCATGCCATCGTCGCTATGAGCCTGCATCATCTTCATGCAAGCCTCGGTCATGGCTTTACGGTCTTCCGGGGACATATCTGACATCATGTTCATCATCCCCATCATGCCGCCCATACCCTCCATACCGTGCGAGGACATCATGCGGCTGTGTTCGGAATGACCAGCCATCATGCCGGCGCCTTCGCCATGGGCAAGGGCAGAGAAAAGGGCGACGCTGCCGGCCAGAACGGCGGCGGTTACGGTGAGCTTGAGATTTGAATTACGCATTTGATTCACTCCAGTTAAAGCCTCGTTACGGATGAACGGAAGTACGAGACTTTGTTGCAAGAATTAACTTCAAAGAGCTTGCCGCGATGGGCAAAAACCCGGGTTAAAACTCAGGAGTGATGTTCTGGAGGGGGTGTAATAGAGGCCAGGAACGGATTCTGGTAAAGGGCCGCTCGGCCGATCAACACCGTTTGGGAACCGGTGTCGGTAAAACCGATAGAATGCCCCGGTAGTAGGGCAAAGCTTACGTTGACGCCGCATTTGACCGGCCCAGTGGCGCTTGGACAGGCCATTTCCGGGGCGGAAACACAATCCGGTTCTGTGTCTGAGGAGTAAGCGGTGTCTTCAGTCTGGTCCATCATCATGGTGCCGCAATCCGCCATCGCTGGCTCCGCCTGGCCGCCTGCTACTTTTGACAAAGCAAACGCCGGCGCGCTGATCACAAGAAGCAGTGATAGCAATAGGGAGATGATTGGGCGGTTCTTTGCGGACATCCTGATCTTTAGCACCAAGCTTTGAGGACATGAGCTCTGACATGCAATTACTCTGTCAGTTCCGAAGATCTTAGCACTTTTCTATTCCCAAAACACACTCGCCCGGTCGGAAAGGGAGTGGACTTTCCGATGACTAGCTGAACGTCTTATTTTGGCGCGGAGGAGGACTGGCAACAGTGGCGTTTGGCTAATCGGGCGAATACGACGGAGTGTCATCTCGCAGACATTCAAAGGCTCGACGAAGGATTACGCGTGGTTGAAGGGATGGGGGACAGAATGGGGTCAGCTCACGAAACGGAAAAAATCGTACGCTAAGACCTCTGCAGTGTTCGTAACGATCGGTACTTTCCTTGTTCGACCTGTTTGTCCTGCTGCCAGATATAGTCGCCGGTCAGGTTGATGTGCTCCCAGCCCAAGGGAGAAAGATGCCGCAGAAGCGTCTCGTCGATATCCCGGCCGTCTTCGCGCAGTGCTTGAACCGCCCGCTCCATATAAACCGTATTCCAAAGGATAATAGCGCTGACGACGAGATTGAGTCCGCTTGCACGGTAGCGTTGATTCTCGTAACTGCGATCGCGGAGTTCACCGAGCCGGTTCAGGAAGACGGCACGAGCCAGCGCGTTCTTAGCCTCGCCCTTATTCAAACCAACCTGCACGCGGCGACGCAGTTCGACGTTTGCAAAAATTGCCACGACTATTGAAATCGTTTTTTGGCCATCCGGATTTGGCTTATATCTCCGGGTAATGTTCGCTTACTTTATTTCGAATTAGTAAGTGCAAGGCTGTCCTTGCCCACCCTTAAGGCCACACCTTGAATTGCTGCCCGTTTCCAGATCCACCCCACCATAGTCAGCACCTGGAAGCGCGACCTATTGGAGAGCGCGTCCGACCTCCTCGAAGGCAAGAGTATAGTCGGTAAGCAATTCGATGAACTCAGCACGGACGAACTGTACCGTGAGATTCGCCGACTGACGGTGGAACGCAATTTTTGTTGCTTAAGCTCCTGGGTGGCTCGTTCCACTTTGGCTGAGCTCCATGTATTTCACAGAGCCCTTCGGAAAATCCTTGCGAACCAAAAGCACTTCATCAACCTGTCACGTCAGTGACACGACAGTGTCATCTCTCAGCTTTACCGTTCAATTGTAACTCGCAATACGGCGAGCTTATTTATTGCAAAAGGTGATCCTGTGGCGCCAACTCAATCAACCAATGTGATGCTTCGAGTCGAGAGTATGGGCGTAACCTACCCGGGAAACGTCCTCGCGCTCAAACCCACCAACGTTCACTTTCACAAGGGCGAATTCACCGTGCTACTGGGACTTTCAGGCGCGGGTAAATCCACTCTGCTTCGTTCACTGAATCACCTGGTTAAGCCCACAACCGGGAAGGTTGTGTCTGGCGAGTTTGGTGAACTGACCAACCGTAGAATCCTGCGACAGCACCGCAGCCGCACCGCCATGGTGTTCCAGCATCACCAGCTGATCGAACGATACACCGCGTTACAGAATGTGCTGACAGGCAGACTTGCGTATCACGGTACTTGGCGAAGCCTGCTTCCCCTGCCCCGGCAGGACCTGGAGTTGGCTCTGCAATGCCTCGACCGCGTAGGTCTGGCTGACAAAGCGCTTTCCCGAGTAGATCAGTTGTCCGGCGGCCAGCAGCAGCGGGTTGGAATCGCCAGAGCATTGGTGCAGCAACCATCCATGATTCTTGCCGATGAGCCCGTTGCCAGCCTGGATCCGGCCACTTCTGAAAAGGTACTCGGCCTACTGCGCGATATTTGTCAGGAAGATGGAATCACCGCGGTTATTTCCTTGCACCAATTGGAATACGCCCAGCGTTTTGCAGACCGGATCATCGGCCTTTCGAACGCTCATATCGTTTTTGACGATGCTCCTGAAAACCTGAAATCGAAACACCTGGACGAGATTTACCACCGTTCACCCAGCGTGGTAGCTGCGGAAGGCAAACCAGCCATCCATAAACCTAAGACCACCCCGATAACGACAGACGTACTGGAGATAGCACAATGAAGACAATGATTCACTCTTTGCTGGCTCTGATAATGATGCTCGGCATCCATTGGTCAGCCCATGCCGCAGATACAGACCCTGATCTTTTGAAAGTTGCCTTGCTGCCGGATGAGAACGCGTCAGAACTGATCAAGCGAAACCAACCTTTGAAGGATTACCTGGAAACCACTCTTGGTAAGGAAGTAGAACTGATTGTTACCACCGATTACTCCTCCATGATCGAAGCCATGCGTTTTGGCCGAATTGACCTGGCTTACTTTGGTCCGTTGTCCTATGTGATGGCCAAGAGTAAGAGTGACATTGAACCCTTTGCCGCCATGGTGGTAGACGGGAAGCCGACTTATCGCTCCATCATTATTGCCAATGCGGACTCTGGCGTTGGCTCCTTCGCGGATATCAAAGGCAAGAAAATGGCCTACGGTGACCGCGCATCCACTTCCAGCCACCTGATCCCCAAGACCGTACTCCTTGAGAAGGCAGAGCTCGAAGCCGGAAAGGACTATGAGGCTCATTTCGTCGGTAGCCATGACGCTGTTGCGGTTAACGTCGCCAATGGCAATGCCGACGCCGGAGGGTTGTCCGAAGTTATCTTCGAGCATGTGATGGACCGCGGTTTGATTGATCGGAGCAAGGTCAAAGTGCTGGGCTACAGCGGTGACTTTCCTCAATACCCCTGGGCCATGCGTTCGAACCTGGCCCCTGAGCTGAAGAGCAACATTCAGAAAGCCTTTCTGCAGATCGATGACCCGGAGATTCTCGACAACCTGAAGGCTGAGGGATTCGCGGCAATTACCGACGAAGATTACGATGTCATCCGCGCTATGGGTGGCCTGCTCAATCTTGATTTCGCAAAAATGTGAGGAGTGCCCCATGAACTATACAACGACGGAACCGGCGACTCTGTCGCCGGCCCCGTCGGCCTCCGTGCTGGATGAGCACGCGAAAGGCTGGCGGAAAAAACTCGGACAGTCGCTGTTAGTGCTGCTCATCATTTTTGTCGCAAGTTGGTACGTAGGGCTGCTCAATTTCAATACACTTGCCAATGGCGTGCCAGCCATAGGCACACTCATTGGCGAATCTCTTCCACCTGACTTCACCAATGTGGCCAGCTGGGTGTCGCCGTTAATCGACACGCTTGCGATGAGCATTGCCGGTACTGCCATTGCAGTAACCTTGTCTGTGCCACTGGCATTCCTGGCTGCGCGCAACACCTCTCCACATCCGGTGGTGTTCCAAGTAACTCGAACCCTTTTAAACGGTTTGCGTTCAGTCCCGGAACTGATCATGGGCATCATCTTCGTGGCTGCTGTTGGTTTTGGGGCGTTGCCTGGCGTACTGGCGCTCGGTCTTCACTCCATTGGCATGGTTGGAAAGTTTTTTGCCGAAGCGATTGAGCATGTAGATGAGGCGCCAGTGGAAGCGGCCGATGCTGCCGGCGCTACTCGCTTGCAGGTGCTCTATCACGCCGTGCTGCCACAAGCACTTCCTCAATTCGCGGACGTGTCCATTTATCGCTGGGAATACAATTTCCGTGCCTCGACCGTAATGGGCATGGTGGGTGCCGGTGGTATTGGCTTCGAATTGATGGGCTCGCTGAGAATCATGCAGTATCAGGAAGTCAGCGCCATTCTCATTGTCATCTTGTTGATGGTCACCGTCGTGGACAGTCTCAGTGGCCGCCTTCGTAAGAAATTCAAATAAGGAACGTCGATGAAACCCAAGGTTGTGATAACCCATAAGATCCATGACAGTGTTCTGGATGAACTTGCCCAAGATTGCGAGCTGGTCACCAACCAATCCGGCGCCACGTTGCCCCAGGAGGAAGTGGCTGCGCGCGTTGCAGACGCTGATGCGATGATGGCGTTCATGCCAGACCGAGTTGGAGTGGAGTTCCTACAGGGGTGTCCGCGCTTGAAGGTGATTGGTGCAGCCCTGAAAGGCTATGACAACTTTGATGTGGATGCCTGCACGCGTCATGGGGTTTGGCTGACATTTGTACCGGATTTGCTAACCGTGCCTACTGCAGAGCTAACGGTCGGGCTGACGATCAGTCTCACCCGACAAGTCAAGGCGGCGGACCACTTCGTTCGATCCGGTGAATTTACTGGCTGGACACCACGCTTCTATGGGCAGGGGATCGAAGGCTCACGGATTGGTATTGTGGGTATGGGGGCCATCGGCCAAGCGGTGGCGCAGCGCCTGAACGGATGGGGAGCGGATTTAATCTATTCCCAGCCGGAACGTTTACCCGTGCAGCATGAGCAGGCACTGGGTTTGTCCCATACTCCCCTCAAGATGCTGCTGGCCCAGTCAGATATTGTGATCCTGGCACTGGCGCTCAATGAGCAAACCCTCCACACCATTAATCGCGAAACGCTAACAGGAATGAAACCGGGCGCATTCCTTATCAATCCCTGCCGTGGATCTGTGGTGGATGAGGGTAGTGTTCTGCAAGCGCTTCAATCCGGTCAGTTGGGGGGGTACGCCGCTGATGTGTTTGAGATGGAAGATTGGGCGAGAGAAGATCGTCCGAGGGAGATCGCCCAGGGGCTCAGGGCCCACCCCAACACGCTGTTTACTGCTCACATCGGATCGGCAGTCAGCCAGGTGCGTCTGGCTATCGAGCAACGCGCTGCTCGGAACATTCTGCAAGTGCTTCGGGGTGAGCGGCCGGGTGATGCGATCAATGATCCCAGTGGCCGCGAGAGCGGCCCATGCTGAATCTTGTCTGGCTGAAGAGTTTCGTGGCGGTGCTGGACCACAACGGGTTTCAGGCCGCAGCCCGCCAGTTGGACATCGCACAACCCACACTGTCCCAGCACCTTCAAAAACTCGAAAACCAACTTGGCGTTTTATTGGTCCACAGGGGGCGCTCTGGCTGTGAGCCAACCCGGGCTGCCTTAACCTTGTTGCCTTTTGCCCGAAGTCTGCTCCGGCTGGAGGAGCAGGCGAGATCTTCCATTATGGAGGCTCGACTTCGCGTTGGGGCGAGCTCCAATATTGGGATTTATATGCTCCAGCCCTACATCCGTCGTTACAAGGAGCTGGGCGTAGGGCCCGAGGTGGATGTGGTAATAGATTCCAATCCGACTATTGCACGGCATTTATCGGACGGTGAGCTGGACGTGGCGATTATGGAGTGGTGGCATGATCTACCCGGATTCCATGCTCAGGCGTGGCGTAACGAGCCCGTTGTTCTAATCGTTCCGCCTGGTCACCCGTTAGCCCGTCGAACCGATATCGACCGCGATACGCTGTCTAACATGGCTCTGATCGGCGGCGAACCCGGCACCGGCACTGGCCGGCTTTTGGCGACCTACTTCGGTGAGCATGGGCCATTTCCGACGGTATCTATGCAGCTGGGTAGCACCGAAGCCGTCAAGCAAGCGGTTAAGGTCGGACTTGGCGCATCGTTGGTGCTTGAAAGTTCTGTACGGGAGGAGGTCCAAAATGGAAGTCTGGTGGCTATTCCCGTGAGTGAGCCTGGCCTTAGCAAGGAGCTGATGGTGATTTATCCGAGCAGCCTGGACAAACACAGGCCAGTATACTCGTTTGTTGGGCATCTCTGTGAATAGCTATTGGGTCCACCTCACGCATATCTAGCTGGGAATGCAGATACTGAGCCTCACGCTCACTTCGACAACGCAGTATTCCGTCATCTGCATATCGGCAGAATGGGATATCCGGATGACGAACGGTCAGCCAACGATCCAATGCATAATGCAGAAACAGGTTTGCCAGAACTGGCGATAACGGGCCACCTTGTGGTGTGCCAACGTTCCGTCGTTCCTGCTTACCATCTTTCGTCTGCATCGGTGCCGTTAGCCAGCGCCTCACATACAGCAGCACCCAGGATTCAGAGCAATGGTGGTCAAGAGCCTTGAGCAATAGCTCATGATCAATATGATCAAACAAGCCACGGATGTCATACTCCAGCACCCAGTCCCTTTCCCAGCACCGCTTTCGCGTGATCACAAGCGCATCATGCGCGGATTTCCCGCACCGATACCCGTACGAGTCCACATGAAAGACAGGTTCCAGGATAGGTTCCAGCGTCATAGTAACCACAGTTTACGCTATACGATCGCTAACCGTGGGTACCCCGAGCAATCTTTCTCCTCCACTTTTCTTCGGAATTGGAACTGCTTTGACGGACGGTGGGAAATAGCTGCCGGAGGACATCCGATTCCAAATTAGATAGAGGTTCTTACTCAAGTCTCGATCAAAGTCCTGAATCGTCTGGCCATCTACACCGGCCGCACCTCGATTTGATTTAACGCGCTGATACGCCTTCCATACCTGGCGCTTGGAATTTTTTTCTCTAATTGCGGAAATACCGAAATTAGATAAAACACAGCACGCCCCTCAGTTAGTAATATGGCTGCCCGATATCCCGGAATGATTATGAAGCGGAGATTGGTGTTGGCTTCATTTATGTTTTTTGATGCGCCTTAATAGAATGATGGTACCAATTCAGCCGAAGGCGAAACTGGAAATGAATACAACGGCAAAGCAGGCCGTCAGCCTGCTTTGCGTCTGCGTGAAGATAGGAATTAGTGCCCCTGCCCTCCAGCAGCGCCATGCACGCCCTCTATATAGTGAATGTAATTGACGTAGTCAGCGACAAAGGCACGCCCCTTATCGCTGCTTTGATCAGCCATGGCCCTTGCACGCTGAGCCTCATGATAACGCTCACGAATACCGTTCTCGATCTTGCGGGTTATATTTGCCACGAGGCGATCAATTTGCCCGTTTTCCAACGCCGCATCCGCCGCCATTAAACCCGGATCAATCTGTCCGGAAGGCTTGATGCCGGTAAAGGGTGCGCCTTCGGAGGCACGATGAACCTCAACGAGCGTCGAGAACAGATGCTGATCGGCAATGTTTTTCGCAGTTTCGCTTTGCCCGCGGACTTGGCGCACATCGGCGAATACCCTTTTGATTTCGGCCTCATCCTTTGCCGGCACCCATTTGAGCAAGGGCTTAACATTGCCTGACTCCAGTGCCGCACGGGCTTCGGTAATCACGGGACCGTCCAGAGCATCACAATGAGCTTGGGCGCTACCGGCAAACATCAGGCTGAAGATTGCTGCGGCCACTGCGGGAACAGCGGTTTTGCGTAATTTGGTTTTCATACATGACCTCTTCATATTGCGTTGAGCTTCACGAGCACCGGGTTTGGTGTCGCTTGGCAATCAGAGTACGGAAGGGAGGTCAAAGAAGCGTTCTCAGGTACGAAACCGAACCGATTCCATGGTTTGGAAATAAAATATATAATTCAAAAGGATAGAGGTTTCAGTATCGGGTGAGAGCGTACTCGAACGCCGGGTAGCCAGGTTCAGGATCGTGGCTAGGGTCGGATATCGCCCTGCAGGGCTCGTCGGCGATATTCACTGGGGGTAAATCCTGTCTCTTTCTTGAAAGCAGTGTTGAATACGGACTTCGAGTTGAAGCCAGAGTCATACATAGTTTGCAGAATATTTGCCTGATTGGCTGCATCGGCCAGGCGCGATTTCGCCTCGTCGATGCGATAGCGACTGACGAACTCAAAGAAATTGCAGCCAAAGCCTTGGTTAATGGCCCGTGAAACCTCTCTTGAAGGGGCGCCCAATTTCCGTGAAAGTTGTTCCAGGGTCAGGTTGGGGTGCAAGTGGGGCTTTTCCTGGTGCATTAACTGTTGGAGCCTGACCTTTAAAGTTTGATCAAACTGCGGCGTGGGTTCTTCTTCCAGCAAGGCGGCCTGGTCTGCTGCCAATCCAGAGAAAACAACGGGTTGGCGAAGAGAGTTTATCATCAGAAAATTGATGAAAATGAAGCCCGTTACAGCGCCAGCGCCGGCCACCCACTCGGTTCCAGGCACGCTTCTAAACACATGCGCTGTAAGGCAGTACATCATGCTCACGGTCCAAGCCACTGCATAGCCGATCAGAAGCGTCCGTAACCACGCAAGTTGTTTGTTTTCAATACTCGAGAAAATCTGTCGAATACCAAGGCCGAAACGGTTAATCGCACGAATCGTCGCGTACAGGTAGCCCAGAAAGACCGCGTGAATAGCGACTGCAAGAAGGGGAGAGGTAAGTACGCCCGGGTGGTCCCGTTCAAGCAGAATCTGAACTTTGGTCTCGCTTGGCTGTAAATAATATTCAATCAGAAAAATTGCGCCGACCACCCAGAAGAGCAACGTGTGCACGAGATGCTTCCCGCGTAACTGGAAATTCTGATACATCAGCGATTGCGCATATAGATAGAGCGAGCCGGCTTGTAGAAGTCCGATGAGTGTTCCGAGGTAGGCGAAGTTTGGGTACTGGAGCGCAAGCCCGCTGCCATAGAGGAAGATCTCTCCCAGCCCGGCGGCGAAGAACACCAGAGTGGCAACCAGGAGTCGGTTAGATATGAGCCCACTGTTGGATGGAAGTAGGAGAAAAACGGCAAGAGCCAGCGATTGAATGATGCTCGTCAGCAGCACAATGTCGGTGAGTGTCAGATACATGCCAGATTCAGCTCCGCTTCAAAACCATCCTGCCGTCCTGTTGCCGGCGATCTGAGATGCAGGGTCATGCCGGCACCTTTAGCAATCGCATCGGCAATCGCGAGGCCCAGGCCAGAACCTGCAGCGTCCGTTTTGGCGCGTGCAAACCGGTTTCTTAAAAGAGCGAGCTGTTCCGGTGGCACTCTTGCACCGCCATTGCAGACCCTTAAAACCCCATTATCGTTCAGGTTGATCTTCACCGGCTCGCTACGGGAACCATGCTTAAGGGCATTCTCGATCAGGTTACGCACCAGGATGGCGAAGGCATCGGGATCAAGAAAGGAGTTCACTTCGCGCTCCGGCAGGGATAAAACAACTCGCCCGGGTGCCTGGGCCTCAAAATCCCGGGCAATCATCGCGAGGATGGGCACAAGATCCTGCTGACTTTGTGAGAGTGCACCGCCACCTTCTGCTTTTGCCAACTCGAGCAGTTTTCCGGACAGCACCGAGAGACTGCGTAACGCTTCTTCAATTTCTGCAACATCATTCTTGAGATAATCATCGGGCATTCTGGTTTTCAGTCGCTGCACTTTGGCAAGCGCTGTTGCCAGGGGAGTTCGCAGTTCATGGGCACTGTTGGCGGTAAAGCTGCGTTCTGATTCGAGAGCACGATGCAAACGCTCAAGCAGCCGGTTGATGGCACCGGCGATTGGTTCAAATTCACGGGGTAACTGCTCTTCTACAACAGGGGACAGATCTCCCGCGCCGCGGGATTCAATGTCTTGCTGAAAATCGACCACCTTACGAAGGGAAAGCCGGACAATCCACCAGACACCCAACAGGCTGACCGGAATCAGCACCAGTAAAGGCAACAGTAAGGCTAATCCCGCCTCCAGAGCGGATTCACGCCGGTGCGCCAAGGGTTCGGCCACTTCAAGATAGATGGTATAGCTGACTGCAGATACGCCATATAGCCGGTGGGTCAGAGTATCTGAAAACCCTTCCGCGGGGGTCCTGCTAAACACGCCAGGGTCGGCATCGTGGGACTGGAGCAGAATATTTCCAGCTTCGTCCCGTACCAGATAGGTCAGGTATTCGTCATGGTCTTTCAGGGCTGGGGCCTTTTGATTGCCCGCGCCGTTCTCACGGTTCAGGATGTCGGTGACCGCCAGTGGCAGTATGCGCTGGGCGGTTTCTTCCAGGGCACTGTCGAAGACCTCGTTCATTTCATGCTGTGCCACCAGTCCCGAAGCGGTCACGCCCAACAGCCAGAGTAGGGTGACACCGAGTGTCAGGCCGATACCGAGTGTTTTTTGCAGGCTGGTTCTAGTGGTCATGTGTTTCCAGGCGATAGCCCATTCCCCTGACGGTTACGATAGCGTCCCGCCCCAGCTTTTTACGCAGACGGCTGACATAAACTTCGATGGTGTTACTTTCGATTTCGGCCCCGAAAGCGTATAGACGATCCTCCAGTTGCGATCGCGATAACAGCATTCCGGGTCGCTGGATAAAGCCCTCAAACAATGCCCACTCCCGTGCCGTAAGTTCTACCGGCAGGCCGTTGCGACTGATGCGGTGATCGCCAAGATCAATCATCAGCTCGCCCACTTGTATGATCGGGCTTGGATTGCCGCGATATCGGCGAGCCACCGCGGCCACGCGGGCCGACAACTCCGAAAGATCAAAGGGTTTGACCAGGTAGTCGTCAGCACCGGCATTCAATCCTTCAATCCGGTCAGACACCTGATCCCTGGCGGTCAGAATGATCACCGGTGTTGTTATTCCGGTAGCCCGGATCGTTCGCAAAAAGCCGAAGCCATGGCCGTCGGGCAGCATCAGGTCCAGCAGAATCAGGTCGTAGGCTGTGGTCCTGATACTCGCCTCAGCAAAGCGCAGAGTTTGCACCCAGTCCACGGCGTGGCCGTCGTCCGCAATCTGATCCCGGACCGCCTCGCCCAATCCCGCCGTATCCTCCACCAAAAGAACCCGCATTGTTCACCTCTGACCCAGCCCTGAAATCAAGATACTACAGCTCGAACCTGACAACAGCCTGAATGGTCAATAACGCTTCGATCTCTCTTCACCGACCTTCAGCTGGCTGTCAGGTTTGGGCGCTAGCCTTCGGGGGAATATTCCAGGTACCGATCGCAGGAGATGTGATGATGCGGATGATTTTTCCTTTCGTTGTGTTGGTTTTGGGCCTATGGGCCTGGAACCTCTTTGCAGGTCCTGGGGCCGGTTCTCCCTGGGCAGTCTATGACCAGAGCCTGCTGCTCAGTGGGCTGTTATCCATTGCTCTGATGTCACTAGCCATGATGTTGGCACTGCGCCCAGCCTGGTTGGAGAGACCGCTGGGCGGGTTGGATCAGATCTATCGCACCCACAAATGGGCGGGCATTCTGGCAGTGGTATTCGCCGCCGCCCATTGGCTGATTGAAATGGGTGACGATGTAATAGAGTCGGTGTTCGGAAAAGCCGGCAAGCTGCACGATCAGGATTATTCCGGGTTCATCGACACCATGCGCGATGCGGCGGAAGAGGTAGGGGAGTTCGCCATCTATCTGCTGTTCGCCATGCTGCTGATCACCTTGTTGCGCAAGTTCCCCTACAAATACTGGCGCTATTTGCATCGCGGCATGCCGGTGCTTTATCTGTTGCTCGCTTTCCACGCGGCGTGGCTTACTCCGCTGCAATGGTGGCAGCAGCCAATCGGTGTGCTGATGGCCATTTTGCTCTTTGGCGGCAGCATCGCCAGCGGGCTATCCCTGACCGGCAGAGTTGGTCGTCGTCGCCAGGTTCGCGGCATGGTCACCGCGATCAAAACACCAGACCGGGACGTCACCGAAGTTACCTGCCACATGGAGCCTGCATGGCCCGGTCACCGTGCGGGGCAATTCGCCTTTGTGACCTTCGACCGACTAGAGGGCGCGCACCCGTTCACGATTGCCAGTGCCGATAGGGAAAATGGCACGGTTACGTTCATCATTAAATCGCTCGGCGACTTCACCCGCAATCTGAGCCAAAAAATCAGCGTGGGGCAAACCGTAAATATAGAAGGCCCTTACGGCTGTTTTAACTTCGATCGCCGCAACCGCAAATCCCACCAGATCTGGATAGCCGGTGGCATCGGGATCACGCCGTTTCTGGCCTGGCTCGAAGCTCTAAGCAGCGCCACCGACGCCACCGTGCCTGAAGCCGATCTGCATTACTGCACGCGCAACGCCGGCCAGGATCCCATGGTGGATCGACTTCGGGCGCTTTGCGATGGCTTTCCCGGGATACACCTCGAGATTCATGACAGCAGCAAGGGGCAGAGGTTGTCTGCCGAGACGTTGTCTACCAACGGACGCTCGGCAGCAGGCGCAGAGGTCTGGTTCTGCGGCCCGGCAGGGCTGGGGGAAGCCATTAGAAACGGCTTGCGGGCAGCACCCTTCCGCCTGACTCGCTTCCATAAAGAAGCTTTTCAGTTCCGCTGAAATGGCCTCGTTTGTTCAGGTCGTTGTCAGGTTAGCGCCTTAGAGTGGATTTAACACAACCAGCAGGAGAGACACCATGAAGACCAAACCCATTATTCTGAGCCTGTCTTTGTTACTTCTGAGCGGTACCGCAGTGGCCGATGACGACTGCGATGATCCGGTGGCGAGTTGGCAGCCCCGTGAAAATCTGCGTGAAAAGCTGGAAGCCGAAGGCTGGACAGTTCACCGAATAAAGGTTGACGACGGTTGTTATGAAGTCCGGGGCCTCGATGCCGATGGGGTCAGGGCAGAAGCCTCTTTCGCGCCCGCTTCATTGACCATGATGAAATGGGAGCGTGAAGACAGTGACGATGAGGAGAGGGACCGCGGCAACAGGAAAAATGGACAGGACAATCCCAAAAGTCAGGCGCCACGCAACGGCATCGTCAAGGGGCGTCCCACGGTTACCGTTGAGTAACTCAGCGAATTTGCCCTGTTCCTTTAACGTTCATCAGGTTTTTGGAGACCATTTATGAAAACGTTTGTTCTCACTTGCAGCCTTTTCGCCGCCTTGGCTTTACCGGTATTCGCCCAGGCCCGTGACGTGACCTTCACTACGGAACTACAGAATTACGGCGGCGATGGAGCCTATCTGGCGCTGTATCTTACCGATGCCGCCGGAGAGTATCAGGGTACCCTTTGGGTTTCCGGGAAGAAATCTAAATACTACAAACACCTGGGAGGCTGGGCCCGGGGCAGTGGGCTTGATCCTGCAGAGTATGACGGCTTGACTGGCGCCAGTGTTACCAGTGGCCGCACGCTGAAAGTGACTCTGAACCTCGATGATTCGCTGATCGACAACGGCTATGAGGTTCGAGTCGACTCTGCTGTTGAAGATATGCGCGATATCAGAGCCGATGTGATAGCCCCCCTGACCACCGAAGGGTCCGGAAAGCCGGTTTCAGGACGTGGTTACGTGCGCGCTCTGACCTACGAGCTTCAATAATTCACCAGGAGCATCGACTATTATGTTGCGCAAGTTCCACAGTTTACCGGGTTTGCTTGCAGGCGTGTTCCTGATCGTTCTCTCGGTCACGGGAGCTGTGTTGGCTTTGGCTCCGACGCTGGATAGAGTGTCAGCGGTCATTCCGGCTTCCGGTGAAGTCAGTATTGCCGAGCTGGCAGACCGGGTCGTTGCTCACTATCCCGGGACTGAGCAGATCGTGCGAGAGCCTTCTGGCAAGGTCATTGTCTATTACAGCCGTGACGGCCAGGCCGGTGCGGATCTGGTGAATCCGGTAACAGGTGAGGGCACCGCACCCTACGAACCTTCCGCATTTTTTGGCTGGGTCAAGGACCTGCACCGTGCGTTTATGCTGGATGATGCCGGTAGAGCGCTGGCCGGCGTATTAGCTGCTTTGATGGTACTTCTGTGTCTTTCGGGAATATTGTTGATAGCCCGGCGTACCGGGGGTTGGAAGAATATACTAAGACCGCTTTCCGGCTCAGGCGGGAAACGAATCCATGCCGAGCTGGCCCGGTTTGCCGTGCTCGGCCTACTGTTATCCGCACTGACCGGTAGCTATATGTCGGCACAGCGCTTTGGTTTGCTGCCGGAAGCGCCTGACACAGGGCCAGGGTTTCCGGCTGAGGTCTCGGGCGGGCAACCATCGCCTGTGGGCACCTTAAAAGCGCTAGGCAATTTCGATCTTGGCGAACTCCGGGAACTGGTGTTTCCCTATCCCGGTGATCCGCAGGACGTCTATTCGCTGTCAACCGCCGGCGGCTCCGGATTCGTGGACCAGGCTACGGGCGAGTTGCTGCAGTTCCAGCCGCGCTCTGACAGCGGCGTATTGCAGGACTGGATTGTACGTTTGCACACCGGTGAAGGCCTATGGTGGCTTGGCCTGATTCTTGGCGCTGCGGCACTGACTGTGCCAGCTCTCTCGATAACAGGTGCAACCATCTGGTGGCAGCGTCGCCGGTCTTCAGGGCAGCTTCCTGACAACGCCGATGCCGCTCAGGCGGATACAATTATTCTGGTCGGCTCCGAAGGTAATGCCACCTGGGGATTTGCCCAGGAACTCCATAGCAGCCTGAATAAGGCCGGTTTCCGCGTGCATTGCAGCGAGATGAATGCCCTGGCTAAGCAGTATCCGCAGGCTTCCAGGCTGTTCGTGCTGACTTCGACATACGGTGATGGTGATGCACCCGCATCGGCCCGGCAGTTTATGGCCAGGCTCAAAGAATTCCGGGCTGAGAAGAACCTGCGATACACGGTACTGGGTTTTGGTGACCGGCAGTTTCCGAACTTCTGTCAGTTTGCCTTGTCGGTGGATGCTGCGCTCGCCGGTAAAGGCGTCAGCCGTTTGCACGCCATTGAACTGATTGATCGGTGTTCTGCCTCGCAATTCAGTGAGTGGGGAAACCGGGTTGGTGAGGTTATCGGTACTCCGCTTTTCTTGAACTACTGTGCATTGCAGCCAGCAACGGTCAAACTGGAACTGGTAGAAAGGGCGGATTACGGGATTGCGGTTCAGGCGCCCACCAGTATCTTCCGGTTCAAACCGGCGGAGCAGGGCGGATGGCTAACGGCTTCTCCAAGAAGATTTAAAGCGCTGCCACCGTTCGAGGCGGGAGACCTTTTGGGGGTTATTCCCCCACACGGTCAACCCCCGCGGTTCTACTCGCTCGCGTCCTCGGCAAATGACGAAATTGTTGAGATATGCGTCCGTAAGCAGGCCGGCGGTCTTTGCTCCGGTTATTTGCATGACCTCAAGCCGGGTGATTGTATCGATGGCTTCATCCGCCCCAATCCAGGCTTTCGGCCAGCTACCGGTAACCGACCAGTGATTCTTGTCGGTGCAGGTGCCGGGATTGGTCCGTTAACCGGTTTCATCAGAAACAATACCAGTTGCAACCCTATGTATCTGTACTGGGGCGGTCGCGATGCCAGGTCAGATTTTCTCTACCAACCTGAGCTTGGGCGCTATCTTGAGGATCATCGACTGAGCGGGCTGAACACAGCCTTCTCAAGAACAGACGAGCGCGCCTACGTGCAGGATAAGCTCAAACAGGATGAATTAGCCGTGCGACAGATGGTTAACACCGGTGCGCAGATACTGGTCTGTGGTGGCCGGGATATGGCGGCGGCTGTGCGGCAGGTTATAGAAGACATTATCAAACCCTTGCACATCGATATTGAAACTCTGAGAGGCCAGGGACGTTATCTTGAAGATGTATATTGACAGATAAAGTGACAAGGTCGAACTGAGCCTATAATCCCAAAGCACCAAATCGCGTCCTGAACAGGAAGCTGAAAGATGCCATCCACAGAAAATGAAAGACTGCTCAGCGAGCACCAGCCTAATGCCGTTCGTGCACGGCTTGCTGGTCCCGTTAAGGCCTCGACGCTACCAGATGCTGTGCTTGGCGGCATCGATGGCTGCGTTACAACGTTTGCGGTTGTATCGGGTGCGTTCGGCGCAGGTTTCTCGCCACAGGTTGCGTTGGTACTCGGCTTTGCAAACCTGATTGCAGACGGCTTCAGCATGGCGGTAAGTAATTACGAAGCGGGCCAGGCGCAGTTGAATCAGATCAAATTTGCTGAACGCACAGAACGTGAACATATCCGTGCTGTGCCAGAAGGTGAACGTGAGGAAATTCGCCAGCTGTTTCAGGCGAAGGGATTCGACGGCGAATTGCTGGAGCAAGTAGTGGAGGCTATCAGTCGTAATCCCGATGTGTGGGTAGCAACCATGTTGCGAGAAGAGTACGGACTCTCGGGTGCCGGACTCAGCCCACGCCGAGCCGCGTTGACTACCTTCGCCGCATTTTTGTCGGTTGGTGCTTTACCTTTACTGCCTTATGCCATCCCGGGTATGGAGAGTCAGATTCAGTTCCTGACGAGTCTTGGTTTGGCAGGCGTCGTCTTCTTGGGTATCGGAATGCTTAAAAGTATCGTCTATGGCTTACCAGCAATGCGATCAGGACTCCGGACTTTGATCATGGGTACGGCCGCAGCGGGGCTGGCGTTTGCTACTGGGCATTTTGCGCAGGGGTTATTGGGGGGTTAGTTCTTCAGCGGTGAATAGACAATTTAACATAATATTCCCCTAAGAGCTGATATTCATTCGCGTACCCGCTATTGGAATTAACGGCGGATTTCTCGCTCTGTTCGCCCAATGAGTGTAGTTGCAGAATTGAATTTTTAAAGCACAACTCATGCTGAAATGAAAATTATTTAGCAAGGGCCAGTCGTCGACTAATTACTGCGCAACTTTATGAATTGTGGAAAAAATGGTGTCGATATCATTGATGCCAAAGGCTTAGCGTACAATTTTTTCCGTTTCGTGAACTGACCCCAGAATGTTCGCTTTGCGACCAGCACCTAAACAAAAGCGAACATTCTAGTCACGCCTTCCCTCCGCCTCCGAAAGCACCACTGCCAAATCCTCGGGCACCGGCATGGGTGCAAACGCGCTGACGTTTGCACGACCGGTGTTTCCGACCGGAACCCAAATTCGGGAAAAGACCAGGGCGGCAATGGTTCGGGTCAACTGCCCCAGCACCTCACGAACGTCTCTTGTTCGCCAACCCAGTCTGAGCATCCGTAAGTGGGTTGCAGCGTGCGCCAGAGCATATTTCTGGCTGAGGATATGGGCACGTTCCAGATGGGTGAAGGCTGTCTGGAAATCGCCTGCGCCTTCCGCCCTGCCTGTCGCCTCAAGCTCCGCAATATAGGATGGCTTCAGTTCACTGTGCATTGATGTTTACTCCCCGTAGATTGGCAACGGCAAGCCGATAATCGACCGCCTGCCCCCGAAAGGTTCAGCCTTTCAGTGCCAGTATGCGTTTGGCACCCATCAAGACGATGCCACCGACAATTCCGCCAATAATCAGATCTGGGTAGTTGGACCCGGTCCAGGCAACGAGCAGCCCCGCAAGTATTACCCCCAGGTTGATGACCACGTCGTTGGCTGAAAATATCCAGCTGGCTTTCATGTGAGCACCACCTTCACGGTGTTTTGCGATCAGGAGCAGGCAACTGATATTCGCAATGAGAGCAACAGAGGCGACGGCCATCATCATTAACGACTGAGGATCACTGCCGAACAGAAAACGTCTGCTAACTTCAACCAATACCCCAGCGGCAAGGATAAGCTGGAGGATGCCTGCCACATGGGCCGCTCTGACCTGCATTTTGATGCCGTGCCCAACGGCGTAAAGTGCGAGACCGTAGACGGCGGCATCGGCAAGCATGTCTAGCGAGTCTGCAATCAGGCCAGCGGACTGGGCGATCAGGCCCATCGTCATCTCGACCAGAAACATCAGGCCGTTGATTGCCAGCAGTATCCATAAAGTGCCGGATTCTTCGCTTTCGTTGGCCTTAGAAGATTCAGCCGCTCTGACGGATTCAGCGCTGGCGTCTTCTGTCCGCTGCAAGGAAGCACCCAGGCCCAGGTTTTCCAGTTTGCTGGTAATAGGACCGGTTTCTCCATGGTGGATAATTTCCAATGTACGACCCGATAAATCGAATGACAGCGACTGAATGTTTTCAACGCCAGTCAGTGCCATTCGAATCATTCGCTCTTCCGAGGGACAATCCATTTTTGGTATTTTGTAGGTGCTTAACTGGCTACCTGTTTCGGCGGTGGCGCGTCCCTGAAACTTGTCATCTACGACAGAGTCTTCACTACCACACTGCCCATTGCAGGGTTTGCTCATTTTCTCGGCTCCGGTTTTCGTACAAATGATGCAATTTAAAACCCTGTAGCCACTACAGGGTCAATAACTAATCTACACTAGTAGTCGTCAAAATCGGCGTTTGTCTGGATAAAGATCTACAATGATAAGTGCGATGGTGTGGACGTCTAATTTTATTTCGAGGGTAAACTTTATGATTTCATTTAAAGGACTTACAGCAACCGCTGCGTTGTTGGTTTTTCCTGCATTCGTGCTAGCGCATGGTGATCAAGGCTCATGGCAAGGGCATGGTCCTGGCATGATGATGGATCAGGAGCAAATGCAACAGATGCACCAGAACTGGTCTCACATGAACCAGCTGATGCAACGCATTCCTGATGAAGCTTCACCGCAAGAACGGCAACGATTGATGCGAGAACACAGGGAGGCGATGCAAGAGCAAATGGGTTTTATGCATCACGGTATGATGGGCCCCGGCATGATGCGTGGACAAAACGGCATGATGGGAGGTCAGCACATGATGAACGGCGGCGGTAAATCAAAGAATGGTGGTAGTCTGTCTAACGAGCAACAAATTCAGATCATGCAGGAGCGCATGGATCAAATGCAGCTGATGATGGAGCAAATGCTGCAATACCAGCAAAATCTAAAGGTAGAGTGATCGAGAAGCCTTCAAATACTTTTACTTAACAGACGCGTAGTAACTGGCGAGTTTGATAGGCTGAAGTTTGTGAAAACGGCGCAGTAGCTGGGTTTCGGTCTCAACGAAATCCCTGGCCTTTTACGGCTGGAAGATGGCGCTCTGGGCACCACTTCGAATGTTCGCTTTGCGACCTCAGCTTGCTCTTTTAGCCGAGTAGCCCGTCCGGTAGACCGTTGTTGAAGAGGAGCCTTTCGCCACAGCTCGGTCCTCGTTTTGGTTAGTCAGCTCTGGGTGACACAGAATTATCGTTGGCTTTTGTGCGAACAGTCGGCTTCAAGACACAACGGGATCTACGTCTTTATCCGTTTCATGATTCCATCAAATTTGAAACCTATATCACCTCTGTGAACCAGGGCACTGACAGTGCCTTCCCTCCCATTTCACAGAGGTAATTCCCAATGTCTGAACAATGTCCCAACTGTCTGTCGCGACGGATTGGCAAGAACAATTATGGCAAGAAGGCCGCTGGTGTGGTTGGTGCGTCTGCCGGGACCTACGGCGGCTATGCGGCTGCCACGGCCGGTGCCCAAGCGGGTGCTGCCCTGGGAATCGTTGCCGGTCCCGTAGGTGCAACCGTCGGTGGTATCGGCGGTGCCGTCATTGGTGCGCTGCTGGGTGGTGCCACTGGCGCTTCCGCTGGTGTGATTCTGGGCGATGTCCTGGATGACCGTGTGCTGGATAACCTTCGCTGCCTTGATTGTGGCTATTCCTTCAGTACCGATCCCGACGCCCGCGACGATATCCGCTGATTCCCCTCGCAAATTCCAAGGAGAACAACCATGGCTCATCTCATAGAGCAAATGGCCTACGTTGGCCAAACCCCCTGGCATGGCTTGGGGAACGAACTGACTTCCAATCAACCCCTGGAGGTCTGGGCAAAACAAGCTGGCCTGGACTGGCAGATTCAGGAAAGCCCTGTCCGCTATGTCACCAATTCCAGTGGCAGCCTGGGTGAAATCCTGTCCTACCCGGACTCCAAAGTGCTTTACCGTTCGGATACCAAGGCGCCGCTGTCAGTCGTCGGTAATCGCTTCAAGGTGGTTCAGCCCGAGGAAATCCTTGAGTTCTATCGGGATCTGACTGAGGTTTCCGGTTTTGAGCTGGAAACAGCGGGTGTCCTGAAAGGTGGCCGAAAGATGTGGGCTCTGGCTCGCACCGGCCAATCGGGCATGCTCAAGGGCAACGATCAAACCAATGCCTACGTGCTGCTGGCCACCGCCTGTGACGGCACCATGGCCACGACAGCTCAGTTCACGAGTATTCGTGTTGTATGTAACAACACTCTGGCCGTCGCTCTGAAGGGCTCCACCGCCACCGCCGTCAAGGTGAAGCACAACACGGCCTTTGATGCGGATCTGGTGAAGAAGCAGCTTGGTATTTCGGTGAGTGCGTGGGATGACTTCATGTACCGTCTGAAGACTCTGAGCGAACGGAAGGTGAAGACCACAGAGGCCAGGAACTACTTCCTCAAGGTGTTCACTGACGATTCCGGTGCTGGCGTCGGCAAAACCAACGAGCGCTCCATGGCGAAGGCTCTGAGTTTGTATGAAGGCGAGGGCATGGGTGCCAACCTGGCATCTTCAGAAGGCACGGCCTACGGACTGCTGAATGCGATAACGGAATTCATCGATCACCAGCGTCGGGCCAAAACCGTCGACCACCGGCTTGATTCCGCCTGGTTCGGAACCGGTGCCGCCGTCAAGAACCGTGCATTGGAGCAGGCCATGTCACTTGTGGCATGAGCCAATCCTACAAATCGCAAAACCGCCATAAAGCCCATCGGAGCCTGATGCTCCGGTGGGCTTTTTTATGTCTGGAGGAAAACACCATGGGCATGAGTGCAAACACGATTCAAAAACAGCGACCAGCATTGCGCCTGGTCTCCACCAAGGGCCTCAGCAGGGATGAATGGCTGAGGGTGCGTAAGCAGGGCATTGGCAGTAGCGATGCCGCAGCCGCTGTCGGCATGAACCCTTATCAGTCCCAACTGGAACTCTGGATGGTCAAAACCGGCAGGGATGCTGGCCTACCAAAACCGGACTCTGACGACCCCACCTCACCGGTCTACTGGGGCCATATTTTGGAGCCGATTGTGGCTGAGCAGTACAGCCGGCAAACGGGCCGGAAGGTACGTCGGGTGAATGCGGTACTGCAGCACCCTGATCCAGAAAAGCACTGGATGTTGGCCAACCTGGATTACTCCGTGGTGGCCGATGACGATGTCCAGATCCTCGAGTGCAAAACAGCCGGGGAATTCGGGTCACGACTCTGGAAAGAGGGCGTGCCGGACTACATTCAGTGCCAGGTGCAGCACCAGTTGGCTGTCACCGGCAAACAGGCGGCGGACGTGTGCGTTCTTCTGTGTGGCCAAGAGTTGAAGATCTACCGCGTTGAACGGAACGAAGAACTCATCGAGGCACTGTACGTGCTGGAACGCCAATTCTGGGATCTCGTGGAAACAGACACTCCGCCACCGGTCGATGGAACTGACTCTGCAGAACGTGCCCTCCGCCATCTGTACCCAGTAGACAGAGGCGAGACCCTGGACTTCAGCCAAAGCAAGGATCTGTCGGATGCGTTCGACGAGCTGCTGGCCATCCGTTCGGAAATGGAAAGCCTCAAATCCACTGAATCCCACCTGAGACAGCGCATCGAGAGCCAGATGGGCGAAGCCTCAAAGGCAACCTTCCCAAGCGGCAGCGTCAGCTGGAAGAGGAGCAAGGATTCCGTTGGGCTTAACGTGAAACAGCTGTTGAAGGATCAGCCAGAACTGCTGGAGCAATACCCACTGACGAAGCCAGGAAGCCGTCGATTCCTCATCCAAGCATAAACCCCCTTTGGCCACGCGGGCGTGACGAGTGCCCCGTGGTCCTTTTTCAGGAGAGTCATCATGATTAAAGGTTTAGCCATCACGCCTCCCGTGTTGGGGCGTATCAGCATTGGTCGGGTCGCTGAAAAGAACGGTATCCGGCTCCCGCAGAAAGATGATCAATTCACCATCACCTCTCAGATCCAGGAAAAGGACGGTTGGGTGCTTCACCCGATGGATCAGAAGCTGAGAAAGGAGGCCTCAAACGGGAAGCTGCGAACCATCCCGGTGCGCATGCTTTTCAACGACGCGGATCTTAATCTAAGGGCTGAGTACACCATGTTCGACCGCAAGAGCGGGCGACCCATGTGCGTTGGTAATGGCGACACCTGTAAGCGCCTGACGCAATCAGGAGTGCAGTCTTTGCCATGCCCTGGACCAACGTTGTGCGAGTTCGGTAAAGGAGGCTTGTGCAAGCCGTATGGCCGCCTGAACGTGAAGGTCGGTGACGACGATGATCTTGGCACTTTCATCTTCCGCACGACTGGCTATAACAGCATCCGGACACTTGCAGCCAGGCTGAGCTACTACCAGGCAGTCTCTGGTGGTCTGTTGGCGTACATGCCGTTGGAATTGAAGCTGAGAGGAAAAAGCACGATGCAGAGTCATCGGACGCCGATCTACTATGTGGATCTGGTAGTCAAGGAGGGTTTGTCACTGCAGGAGGCGGTGGTTGAAGCAAGGGAGAAGGACAAACAGGTCAGGGATGAAGGCGTTGATCAGGCTGCATTGGATGCGGCGGCTGCGAAGGGATTCAGTAATGCACTATTTGAGTATGACGAAGATGAAATGGAGCAAGTAGTGGAGGAGTTTTTTCCGGCGACCAATCCGGAACCCAGTCAACTGCGCTCTTCCTCTGTCTCGAAATTAAGAGAGAATTTGGATTCAGCCAGCCAGGCTTCAATTTGAACGTAGGGCGGGTGACCATCGCTTGGTTGCTCGCCCACGGTTCAATCGCCACTCCTAAATTTTTTTGCATTGGTAGAAAAAGTCCCGCTAGGCTAGCCTTTTGATGACGTTTTGTCTGCTCTCAACGAGACGAGGTATGAGATGAGAACTTGTATGATTCAGGGGGATATGACCTCAGATAAATCTAGCGAGGCGTATCCAGTAGAAACCTTTTGTGACGACTGTTACGAAGCAATGGCTCCCGGAACAGAAGATTCGCCAGTGGTTCAAGATCAAGGTTATGACCCATCGTGGGGCCAGGTTTGTGCCGATTGCGGAAAAACCGAAGAAGAGGAGCTAGAAGAGCAGAACCTTTAGTAGGCTGCTTCGCAAAGTGAATGCATCTAGCTGATTGGTGCGGGCTTCTAGAAACTAGAAGCCCGTCATATGTCACTTGCCTTTTGGAGAATCGAACTGCTGGTAGTAGTTACTTCCCCGAGATCTTAATAGTAAATGTCATTTAACCGCCGATAACCGAGTAAGCTCATCGTTGATAAGGCGTCATCCATAAAATCGCGTTGACTGTCGATTTCCAAAAAATGCAGACATTTGGAGATTATCTGCCCCCAATACCTCGAGTCGGGCGCCTTTGCCCCGTCGGCCTCAGTTATTTCCTTAGCTCGGCGATGAAGCTGGCCCACACCTACTTTGCCCTCAATCAGATAGGTGAAGATAACTCGAAACCTGATTTCCAGGTCCTCGGAGCCTCTGAACAGTGTTTTCCGATCGTTTTCGATATGTTTCCAGAGAGCCTCGCTATTCAGTCTCTTCGAGGTGGCTTCATCAAACAGGCTGGGGTTCTCATATCTTTGCACAAGCAACCAGAGAATAGGGGCGGCCAGGATTGGCGGGAACTTAGGATTGGCGGCATGTATGGCTCCAGCCTCGAGCATTAACCGTTCAATGTCTCGAAGTGAGAGCCGGTAGGTTCGGGCAAGATTGACAATGAAGTCATTAGGGAAGCTGCTTTCGCTTCTGGACGAGCGGCCCAGTCCGTCGAAGCCCTCTTTGATGCCTAGTTTGTTGAGAAGGTTTGCGCAGAAACTTTCTAAATCTGGTTCAGGAAGGCGCAGTTGAAGATGGAAGAACTTTCGAAGGTATCGATGCCCGTCGTAGCCCTGACCATAATGTCCTTTGATCGCTTCGCCGAGTTGCTCTCCATCGATGCCAATCACAAAAACGACACCAGGAACATTAAAGAAATGCTTGATTGATTCCAAAAGTTCAACGGCGTAGCTGGGTCGGCATCGGTCCAGTTCGTCCACGATAATAACCAACGGGAATTCGTTGCCAACCTCTTGAAGGTCTTCCGCGTATTTTTGAAGGCAGTCTCGAAAACCTTCTGCAGACTTTTTGGCGCTCTCGTGGGCCTGTAGTTTCTTCTCGACCAGCTCCTTCGACAGCTCGCCGACACCTTCTAGATCAATCAGACCGCTAGTAGCTATTTTCACTGCGAAGGGAGTGACAGTTCGCACGAGCTCCAAACCTTTATTTCGCACTTTATCGAAGCTGGGGCTTTTTGCTTGGTGAGCTTGTAACTGGCTGCCCAGTTCCTGAATCAGCGCGACTAACGCATCGTGGGTGTAGTCCACCTCCCAGGCACTGAATTTGACTACTTTCGCCTTATCTTTCTTCAGAGACGCTGCCCACATGTCGAGGAACGTTGTTTTCCCGGTCCCCCACGGCGAGGTCAATGAAATGACCGCCGGGCCCTCCACCCCTTTAACGAGATGGGTCAATTTCTGCCCTGTATCGCTGAGGGGAAAAGCACTGGCAGACCAAGGAGATTCCTGATCAATTTTTAGTTCCGGTGGTTCAAATCTCATGAGGTGGGCTGGGTCCAAGTTGAGGGATGAGCTTTAGGCTAGATGGTGCCCTTAAGTGGGTTATCGTTCAATAAGGCTACTGGCAGGATCTCTGGCTCCCTCGGTAGATGAGATAAACACCTGATGTTTATATCCCTTTCTGCTACTTTTACCAGCTGACAACACCAGAGAGCGTGGTCGAAGCCTGAGCCCATCAGCTCGGCCACTTGCCAGCCCTGTCGCAACGACGGGGAGGACGGAACCAAGTATTCGCAGCGAGTATTCCATGAGCACCAATATCGAGCAGATCAAATCCCTGTTGCTTTCCTTGTTACCCAAGGATGGCTCAACCGTCGGCAACATGAGCCTCAAAGACCAGATTCGCGACGACCATCAACTCGCCATCAGCGACGAGGATTTTGACGCGGCTCGAAACCAGCTCCTCGATGAGGGGGCTATTGGGAAAGGGCGTGGACGCGGTGGTGCAACCTTCCTAAACCAGCCTGTCGCAGGCGAGCAGGCGATACCTGATGGTTTTGAGTTGCAAGCTCAGCAAGCGCCTTCACAGGAAGATCTCGTCTATTCCAGTCAGAAGCCAGCCTCTCCGAAATCGCCTCGCCAGCCGGCAAAGAAAAAGGGAGAGCACAGTCAGGTTTTGTCGTACCGATATGACGAGAAGCGGAAGAACAACCCGCATGTGGGCATGGTGGATACCCATTCTGACGGTGAGGAGCAAAAAGCGACCTGGCAGTATGACCCGCACCTCTCTCCGGAGCTGCAATTCGATTCAAGCAGGTCGCAAGTCGAAGATCTGATTGAAGACGCGCTACACGCCCGAGAGGTCGAAGCAAAACAGGCGAAAGATGATCTGTTGACGTGGCTGGACCATGCGCTGGCGGCTGATAACGAAGCTGCTATTCGTGAGGTAGTAGCGAATCTTCGCAAAAGGGTGGCTGATAAGGAATTCCTGGAACGGGAGCGAGAGGATCTTTCTGAGCTTAAGCGTATGCAGGCTCCCTATCTGAATTGGACTGGTAAAGCGGAGCGCACCAGTTTCGAAGTGGATACCGTCTCGCTTCATGTTCATGAGCGAATTGATCCGGCCACAATTTTGGCCGCAGTTCAGAAGCGAATTAAAGATGCAAAGGGAAAGTCTTCTCCCGCTTTGCAGCCTGACCTGTTTCATGCACCGTTTGAGAACCTGCCGCTCCGGGATGCCATCGACTTCTATAAGCATGAGCGGGACTGGGCTAACCGCATGATTGCTGGGGATTCGTTGTTGGTCATGAACTCTCTGCTGCAAAAGGAAGGTATGGCGGGGCAGGTTCAAATGGTTTACGTCGATCCTCCATATGGGATCAAATACGGCTCAAATTTTCAGCCATTTGTTCATAAAAAAGATGTAAAAGATCGTAAGGACGAAGATCTTACTCAAGAGCCAGAAATGATTAAGGCCTTCAGAGATACTTGGGAGTTGGGGGTTCATTCTTATCTCAACTATCTTCGCGACAGGCTATTACCGGCTAGAGATCTTCTGGCAGAGTCGGGAAGCATATTTGTGCAGATATCCGATGAGAACTTACACCATGTTCGGGAGCTAATGGATGAGATTTTTGGGGAATCCAACTTTGTTGCGCAAATAGCGTACGTTACAACAAGTTCCCAAGGGAGTGGCTTGATACCAGTTGTTAACGATTATGTTGTGTGGTACGCGAAAAATATAAACCACACTAAATATCGGCCATTATACGAAGTAAAAGAGTTTGGTATTACGGGTAGCTCGGGTTACTCATATGTAGAACTGGATAATGGCAGAATTTCGCGAGTCGCTCAGTGCTCTGAAAGTGAGTTGAAGCAAGGAAAGGCTTTTGCGGCAAGTGATCTAACATCTTCTCATTATAGCTTATCCGAACCTATCGATTTTCAAGGAATTACTTTCTCTTCTAATGCAAGGTATTGGTCTACATCGACTTTGGGAATGTATCGACTATCTAAGGCTGGAAGAATCATAGAGTCGGGTAGCAATATAAGGTACAAACGATATTTCGATGACTTTTGTGCATTTCCTAGAACGAATGTTTGGACTGACACTGGTGTGGCTGGTTTTACTAGCTCTAGGAAAATGTATGTTGTTCAAACTAACGAAAAGGTGATCGAAAGATGCGCTTTAATGACAACAGATCCAGGAGATCTGGTGTTTGATCCTACCTGCGGGTCTGGTACTACAGCGTATGTTGCGGAAAAATTGGGAAGGCGTTGGTTAACCTGCGATACGTCGCGTGTTTCGATCACGTTGGCAAAGCAAAGGCTAATGACTTCTAGTTTCGATTATTACGAGTTGAAGTACCCGGAAGAAGGCTTACGAGGCGGCTTTATTTATAAGTCTGTCCCTAGGATCACCTTAAAGTCGATTGCGAATAATCCGGAAGTGGATGATATTTATGAAGAATATCATGCAAAGATTCTTGCTGCTTTAGATGGTCTCAACTCTAAACTTCATGATTCCGATCAAAGCCTGCCTTGGTTTGAGGTAAAAACAGGAGGAAGAAAGGGAGTAAAGCTCGATTTTTCAAAGGGTAACGGTACCCAAGATGCCCTCCCCACGGGAGAAAAAGTCGCAAATAACTGTTTGCTAGAGTGGGAGGTTCCACTTGAACTTCCGACGGAATGGATACCCGAGGAATTCCGGGAATTTGATGAGCAAAGTCAGCCTGGGCAAAGCCGCGAGCTTTCAGGGATTGAGCATTGGTTCCAAGAGTTTCATTCAACTCGTATGGCGATGAAGCGTCGTATCGATGAAAGCATTGCAAATCATGCGGGTAGAGAGCTCCTTTACGACCAACCAGAAGTTAGTCGCAACAAACTACGCATCACGGGGCCGTTCACAGTGGAAGCTGTGCCGTTTGCGACAGTCCTGGGCCTTGATGAAGCTGAGCAGCCGGCGAAAGCCGATGCGGCAGTAGCGCGCTCGGGGGCCACTTCACGGCAGTCCCAATGGCAGGAAGAGCTGTTGAAGACCGGTATCCGGGGTAAAGGTGGACAACAACTCCAATTGTTGGACTTGGAGGTGCTACCAGGTGCTCACTATATTCACGCTGTCGGCTCTCTTGCAGAAAATGGTGATCGGGTGGCAGTGAGCTTTGGACCAGAACATACCGCACTAGAGCAACGTCAAGTAGAGATCGCAATGCGTGAAGCGGGCGATCTCTTTCCTCTCCCGAAGATGCTTGTTTTTTGTGCTTTCAACTTTGATCCTGAAGCGGCCAAGGATATCGATAATATAAAAGGTATTCAGGCGCTCAAAGTGCACATGAATACAGACTTGCTTACGGAAGATCTCAAAAAAGGTCGGGCGAGTAATCAGTCCTTCTGGCTCATGGGTCAGCCAGACATTGAGGTGCATGAAGTCAAGGGCGGTAAACTGCAGGTCGAGGTTCATGGCTTCGACTATTTCGACACCAAAACCGGTGAGCTGAAATCTGGCGGCAAGAAGAATATCGCCATGTGGCAGCTTGATACGGATTACGACAACCGATCACTCTATGCCCGTCAGGTTTTCTTCCCCATGGCTGGCAAGAAGGATGGTTGGTACAAGCTCAAGAAAGATATTCGTTCCGAACTCAATGAAGAACTGTTGGACAAGTTCCACGGAACGAAATCTATACCTTTTGAACCAGGTGACAATCGCTGTATTGCCGTCAAGATTGTCGACGATCGGGGTATCGAGTCACTGAAAGTCATCAGGCTGGATTGAGGAGGGGATCATGGCAGATAAACCGAATTCCCTGGTGATCAATTCACCTTATGACAAGCCCAACCAATACTGGTCTCAGGACGATAATGGTCGGGTTGCTGGGGTAGTTGAGGGTCGCAGGCCTGCCGCCTATGAGCTTTATGACCCCCGCAACAACACCAGACGGGTAGAGGAACTGGAAACGGTCAACCGGATCCGCCAGCGAGTCGATGAGTGGCGTGATGCCGGTTGGCCTGGCGTAACTAGCGTATCCCGGGAGTTGCTCAACCACTGGTATTCCCGAGGTGAGTGGGATCCCGACTCAAAACGTTGGAATGGCGGCCCGAGACCATACCCGTTTTATTATTGTCAGCTCGAAGCGATCGAGTCCTTGATCTGGTGGTTGGAGGCTCCGGAGGAATACCGTCAAGGCATCTTCCTCCAAGGTGATGGCGGGCCGTGGGAGCGTATCTGCAACAAGATGGCCACCGGGTCTGGTAAGACTTCTTTGATGGCTCTGATCATTACCTGGCAAACCCTCAATGCCGTCACCTATCCGAAAGACAAGCGTTACTCCAAAGCCATTTTCGTAGTGGCCCCTGGTCTGACGGTCAAAAGTCGACTTCAGGTCCTTAACCCAGGCAATGAAAGCAACGTCTACGACGAGTTTGTTTTGTGCCCTAACGAAGCCATGCGCCAAAAGCTGAACCAGGTATCGTTGGTGATCGAGAACTGGCATAGCCTGATGCCCCTGAAGGAACAAACTCGTTCTGTAGTGAAAAAGGGTAAGGAAAGTGATGAAGCTTTCACCCGCCGGGTATTGGGCAAGCTGGCTTCCTTCAAAGACATTCTGGTCATCAATGATGAAGCCCATCATGCGTACCGCCAGAAAGCTGAAGTGAAGGTCAGCAAGAAAGAAGCGGAGGAAATGGGGATCGATCTGGAGGAAGCCACTCGATGGATTGAGGGGCTGGACCGTATTCATAAAACCCGCCGTATTCGTCGCTGCTTCGACGTGACGGCGACGCCGTTTTCTCCCACCGGCAAAAAGAATACTGAGAAAGGGCTCTTCGAGTGGATTATCTCGGATTTCGGGTTGAACGATGCGATTGAGGCGGGGTTGGTCAAAACGCCTCGAATCGTGGTCCGGGATGATGCATTGCCTGATGCGAAGACCTACGCCAGCAAGCTCTACCATTTGTATCGCGATGACGCTGTAAAGCAGGACCTGGCTAGGAAGGCTCAGCCGACCGATCCGCTTCCGGATCTGGTCCAGAAAGCCTATGCGATTTTGGCCTATGACTGGAGGGAGACCGCGAAGAGCTGGGAAGAAAACGGTCATACCATTCCGCCAGTGCTGCTAACGGTCTGTAACCGGACGGAAACGGCTTCTCGTATTGAGCATTTTTTTAATAGCGGTGATTGCCTGATTTCTGGCACCCAGAACCCAAAGGCCACCTTGCGTGTGGACTCAAAGGTTTTGGAAAAAGCAGAGCGTGGTGAGAGCATCACGAAGGATAAAGATTACGTTGCTCGGCTTGAGGAAATTATAGAGGCATCCGGTTTGCCCGCAGACAAGAAAGAGGCCCTGCTGGCGGAGAAACAAGAAGACCAACTTCGGGCGTTGGTCGACACCGTAGGGAAGCGTGGCAAGCCTGGCCAGAACCTTGAGAACGTGATTTCGGTGGCCATGCTGTCCGAAGGTTGGGATGCAGCCAACGTAACTCACATCATGGGCCTGCGCGCGTTTAGTAGCCAGCTTCTTTGTGAGCAGGTGATTGGACGAGGCTTGCGTCGTGTCGCTCACGACATGGACGAGAGCGGTAAGTTTATTCCGGAGTACGTAAATGTGTTCGGTGTGCCGCTTTCGATATTCCAGGAAGTCGGTGAGGGTGGCGAAACGCCTCCTCCGCCGAAACCGAGTGTGCGTGTTGAAGTGGAGCCAGGCAGAAACCACTTCGAAATACGCTGGCCCAATATTGACCGCGTTCAGACCGTTCTGAAACCTGAACTGAAGATGGATTGGAGCGAGGTGGAGCCTTTGACCCTGGATCCCGCTCAAACACCGCTCAACGCTGAGATTGCCCCTGCGTTGACTGGTATTCCAAACCTTGCGCAGGTCTCTCAGATCGACCTTGAGAAGGCTGTAGAAGACTTCCGCTTACAACACCTGATCTTCCGGGCTGCACGAAAGCTGTTCCTGAGTAGTAGCGACGGTTTTGAAGGAGACAAGCAGTATCTGGCGGTGCAGCTGATTCGAATTGTTGAGCAATTTCTGGAGTCAGACAAACTCGATATCCCGAGCCTGTGGCATCAAGACCCGGTGCGCCGCAGACTGTTGTTTGCTTTGAATATGGACAACGTGGTTACCCATGTAAACCGCTTCGTGAGCAAGCAGAACGTTGAGCGCCTGGAGGCGTTGTTCGATGAGCAACAGCCTATTGGCGCGACCTCACAAATGCGCCCGTGGCTGACTACCAAACCCTGTCGGCCGACCGAGCGTTCACAGATCAGCCATGTAGTGTATGACAGTACCTGGGAAAAACCGGTGGCAGACATCTGTGAGAAGGATGAGTCGATTCAGGCTTGGGCTAAAAATGATCATCTCGGCTTTAAAGTTCGATATCTCTGGAATGGCTCATCCCGTAACTTTGTGCCCGACTATCTGATTCGACTTAAGAACGGACAGACTCTGGTTCTTGAAGTAAAGGGCCAGGATTCAGAGCAGAACCGGGCCAAGCGTGCAGCGATGGATACATGGATCAAGGCGGTTAACGAGCAAGGTGGGTTTGGTTCCTGGTGCTTTGATACCGTGTTCGATCCTAGCCAGGTTAGGGATGTGATTGGCGCTCATTCCAAGCAGTCTACTTCTGCTTGATATTAATGGATACAAACGGATAGGTAAGGCAGTACGCATGGAATTGTTCAAGCGGGGTAAAAGACGGCTTGTTGGGCGCTACGATATACCGGAAGAGCTCTGGTGTTCAGTATCCTCAATGATTCACCTGCCTCCCATGTTGATTTCTTCATGGACAGGCCTCCTCAAGAAGCATGGACTGCTCGATAAGGCCAGACAACCTGCGCCAAAAAAGTTAATCGGTGGTTTGACTGAGAAGGAATCTAAAGATCATCTGACGTGGCGATTCACCGGTTCGTCAGCGAGGGTATCGATGCTAATGCTCGATCCAAAAGGAAAATTAGATGATATCTCTGACGCTTTTTATCAAACGTTTTCCGGTAATCGCGTTTTTATCGCTGATATTCCCGCAGGTGCAGGGGCGTCCATTCTCACAGTACTGACAACTCTCGCAGAGCTTCGCAAGCAAGAACGTATTCCGAGGAACCCTCTGACAGTGGTGATCCTTGCTGGAGAGATTTCAGAGTTCTCCAGAGGTTACGCGAACTCGATGCTGCAGAGTGTCAAAAAAGATCTGGCAGATCAGGCTATCACCATTGAGCCTCACATAGTGCCTTGGAATGCCTTGGATGCATTCTCGACGACGAACTTGGTTCGAAAAATGACCCTCCACTCTCAAAACGCAGCTGCCCGAATGGTTATTTTGGCCAATTTTTCCGGCTTTCTAAATTCGAGTAGTAATTGGAAGAAAGCCAAACCACAGTTCGAAGAGATTTTCAGGCACAGCACCGACGAAATCTTTAGTACAGCAATTTGGATCGAGCCAGGAAAAAACGATGTCACTAGTGAATCCGGCTTTTTGGGCAAAGTAACTAAGTGGTTCAAGGATAATTTCCAAGTCGTCTTCGGCAATGGCAGGAACGCGAAAGATATTGGTTTTGCTTCCTCGACGAGTCAGTTTAAGCATCCGCTGAAAGACCATGACGTTCGCTCCAATCTAACCGTTGTTCGATTCGATTTGCCGGAAGTAGGTGGTGCGGAATGAGGGCTCAGACTCTGGCACTGCGGGCTATCAACCAGTATCGACGGAGAGATACGCTAGCCTATGTTGGGCTGCGATATTTTCTAAATAACCGGTGTGCCCGCAGAGATCGGTGGGCGAATGAGATAGCGACGCATTTGGTCCGGACCCGGAGCAACGCCCCTTACTTCGGATCCCAGCATTTCAAGGAGGTGGATGATGAGGGGGAAGTTCTTCATAGACGAATAGATATACCCTCTCCCACAGAGATGTACGCCGAAGCTGCTCTGATCAATCGATGTGCTGCGGAACCTCCCTTTCAAGCCCGGTCTTGTGTGTATAGCTATCGCCTTCCTCAAAATGGCTCGGAAGACGGCATATTCGAGCCATACTTTAATGGATTTCGGGAGCGACATCGATCAATTGCAGCGGCGAGCCACGCTGATGACGTCGACTTTCTTTTGTACACAGATATCAAGAAGTTTTACCCATCAATCAAGATAGATAGGGCTCAGGAAGTATGGAAGAAACGCAGTGAGCTGGCGGGCCTTGAGCCGGGTTGGATTGAGCTAGGGGAAAGAATAATCCATGACCATGGTTTGATCTCAGAGCGTGCGGGGACGCAGGGGATTTTGACTGGGCCTGCCTTCAGCCACTTCGTCGCAAACTTGGTAATGGATGAAATCGACCAAAAGATGGAGTCAGAATTTCCGGGTCACTATTGGCGTTACGTGGATGACGTTGTAATAGCAGGTACGAAGGGCAGAACCGCGGATGGAAGGCATCGCCTCTCTGAATTGCTGGGTGAACTTGAACTCGAACTTCATACCGGGGATAAAGACTTTAGGGTTTCAGCCTCGACTTGGTTAGAAGGAGAGAATGATTTCTCAAGTTCAGATAGCGGTCTTTGGATGGAGCTCGTCTCGAATATAAAAAAGCTGCTCCTTTACAAGCCAGGACTGAAAGCTGAGCTTCATCGGGCTTTTTCAGACAATGGAATTCGCCTCCCCCTCTTGGATTACGAAAGCGCCGTTGCCGAGTCATCTTTTGTTGAACGGACATACGACTGGGCTCGTCGATATAGCTGGGCAAGAAGGCGGATTCGGGAAATCTCGGTAGCATCCCTGGTACGCCAAGCATTACTGGCACGGAGTAATTATACCGAAGCTCTCGATAGCCATTTGGAACACGTGCCCGCAAGTGGCTTTGGACGAAAACGGGCGATCCCAAAGCTTCGTTATTTTGCCGGCAGACTGATTTACCTTCTGCCGGACGACCAGCTGCTAGCAATGGCTGGAAAGCTGGACGAGCACCCAGAGTTATTTCTCATCTCTCGGGTCAGCAGAGCAATCGCCACAAGAGATGTGACCGAGGTTTTGAATCTGGGAACGAATGCCGTCAATGCAGCAGCTCAAGTACTCCGGACCGGGAGGTACCAAATAAGTTGCAATGCTGAACGATTAGGCGAGGTGCAAAGTCAAGGCGCGGCGATGCTAGTTATAAATGGACTCAGACTTGATGGGATTGATGGCCATCGGGCTCCAATCAATGATTTTGCAGAGTGGAAACCTGGCTCCGACTTAATGAGTAGTGAGGAGCCATTCGTACAGGAGCTAGCCTGTTTACACGGAGCTTATCCAGATTCACGACACACCGAAATGCTCGATACGGCATTTGATAGGGATGAACAGCTCGCCTTTGACGTCATCACACAGTTGCAGGAGTCGAGCTATTTTTGAGGTGAGTAGCCACTTTTGAAAAGCCTTGCCGCTTTGCCGACTGACACAGACGTAGCGTATTCGCTATCGCTCTGAGTCGATATTGAACCATGGCCGCCAGGTACCAATTAAAAGGTCCTCTTGGAAAAAACGTTCGGCAACAGCATTCTCTCCAAAATCAGTGCGATAAGAGAAACCCACTGACGATTCAATGATTTTTAGTGGGTGTTTCTCATCGGGAAAGATGTGCTCAATGCCCCAACGAAGCTGGCATGAGGTGGTGTTCGGGGCAACTTTTCGGTTTTCTCTCTCGGGTTTGTGTAGTTGTCCTGGGCATCCCCTTTTCAGATGAAGTGAAAATCGCCTACGAATGTTTGTGGTTTTGCCCACGTAAAGGCACGGGAACTTCAAGTATTTTGGCCACCAGTTTTCGTATCGTACCGTGACGCCTTTCCCTCCGGGACCTTTAAGAACAATAGAACGGTTAGAGTTTAAAAGCGTTTCCCTGTTACCAATCCACCAAAACGCGTAAATACCGGCGACATGTGGCAAATCGATTTTGCGTCCTGAACAAATTTTTGTAATCGATGTAATGTCGCTGAGGTCATGCATCGCTTGGTTGAACTCCGTTGAGACTGAGTCTTGGTACGCCTGCATAGGGCTGATAAAGGCACTCCCAGAAATAGTCTTTTGCTTTATTGGCCAGCTCCTCGGTAGAAGGCAGGTACCATGGAGCAGGGGTTTCAAGCCCGCCGTAGTTGATAATCGATAGCGTGTATTGGTCACAGGCGCCTGAGTTGAAACCCCGATAGAGCCCGCTTGCGAAGACTGCGAGGGCATCTCTCGCAACTTCTCCTCGCAAAGTTCCGAAGCCTTTAACACGCAGCTCATCAAGTGCCTGGTCGAATTTCGCTTTTGACTCTTTTAGGTGGTTTTTCGCTAGTTCATGTTTCGCTTCGAGCTGGCGTATGACGGGGCTAAGGTTTTTCTCTGTTGAGGTTCGCTTGATTCGGCGGAACAGAGCATCTGCAAGATCTTGAGCATCCGTGGGGCGGTTTCGTTTATCTGGATCATTTAGCAATTGTGATAACAAAGCAACGAGTCCGTAGGCGTGTTCCAGGTCGGTGCTTGCTATATCCACCATTCTCCATGCTGCGGCCCTCCGCACGGGCAATGAGATTGTGTTGGAGTTAATAACGCTGTTGAGGGCAGGCCAGTTTCGAGTGCGGTTGATACCTTGATATAAATCGCCATCTTTCGTCGCAGTATTCAACCGATGGCTTTCATCATGATCTATCTGGCATGACATCAAAAGTTCAGACTTTCGCTTGTACAGTGCAGCGAATTGCTCTTTGGAGCAGCCCATGGGTAGCTCATCCTCAACGGCATCGTCTTGACCTAACCACATTAATCTCTTGTTTAATTGATTTGCGAGAGAGTGGAGGCTGCCACTTAGCTTATTCAGCGACAGAAATGTTGTGTGAGCTTCCAGAGGATATCGTTCTTCTATCGACTTGATGAACAGCTCGTATTCGTTTCGCTCATCCTCGGATTTCCTGCAACTATCAATTGTCAGGTTGTATGCAATCTGAAAAATGGAAACTACCTGGATCGCAGGGTTGATTGAGGGGTTGGGTAGTTTCTGCGCCTCTTTTGGGACTCCGATGGCTCCTGCAAGCTTAAAATACGTGGCTTGAAATGCCCTGGCATAGAGAAGACGTTTGCGGATGGTTCGCGTGTCTGGAGTGTGATAGCGCCGGGTAAGGTGGTAGCAAAAGTACTCTTTCTCTGCGGTCCCCGGCTGTGGGTTTTCCAGGAGTTCTTTGACTGTTGCCTCAGGAATCGGGGTTTCGATACTCAACACTTTGGCTGACAGACCCTTTTGATTTACGAAAGCCTTTGCTCTGTTAAAGTTGTCGTTTAGGCTCTGGTTGTCATCCCAATCGAAAGTGCCGTTGAAGGGAAGATTCAGTCTGCTGTTAAAGAGCTCCAGGATTTTGTTGACTCCAGGGGTGCTTGTCGCGGCATGCCAGTTCCGTAGCGTTTTACGAATGGCTCTAAAGTCTGCGGCCGTATCTTTCTCTCGGCCCGTTATGGTGAGGGAGTTGGAAAGGACCTGAGCAAGCTCGTCCAGCGAACATGAGAGTGAGTCTAGAAGCCAATTCAGAACTTGGGTAACCGGCATTGTCAGTTTCACATCGCTTTCCGACATTACCGACGGAAGAAACCAAAAGCGCCCTCCAGACATTCCGGGATCAGTTTTTTGGACTGAGTCCCAGAACGCAAGGTGCCTGCCAAGGCCTGGAGCGTAGACGTGTGTCGCCATCAGCCAAATGATGTGTCTGGGTATTGAATGTGAAACCCATATGTTACGTTCGAGAAAGTTATTGACTTCGGACCAACGAAAAAAGAGCTCTCGGGCTTGTAACTGAGCAACTTCATCCAAGCCGAGAGCGGACAAAATCTCATCTACATAATCTTCTGTCGTCTTGAGCTGGATGTTGCTCTGCCTGCGAAGTTGCTCGAACTCTTTTCTTTTTTTGTCGGCTGGTCCTGCCTGGAATACGTCTCGAATGAAGGCTAGGACTGACTCTTTCGAGGGAATATTGCTCAAAACTGCTTCCATCCATGGGGCGGGAAAGCGTTTTCCACTAACCCAACCAACCTAAATTTATTGTTGGCTCTCATTTCGTTAAACCGAGGAGAGTCAACGATGCTGTACTACAGTGCTCACGATCCGAAACAGCTAGTTATCAACTGGCATCTGACCGAAGCCTGCAACTATTCGTGCCGTTATTGCTACGCGCATTGGCAGCGCGATCAAGATGTCAAAGATCTGATCCGCCAAGAATATCAGATACATCAGCTGTTGTTGGAGCTTCGGGAGTTCTTCGATCCGATCAATTCGAGGAATCCTTTGGCCTGGAAAATGGCTTGGGCCAATACGCGGTTGAATATCGCGGGAGGAGAACCTCTATTGTTTCCCTCTGTTGTCGAAGAGACCGTCAAGTTCGCGAGTAGGGTAGGGCTGAAGGCCTCCCTGATAACGAATGGGTCGCTTCTCACTGAGCGGATTGCTCGCAGGATCGGGTCGGGCTTAGAGGTCCTTGGTATCAGCATCGATTCGGGCGATGCCCTTAGTAATCAGCTCATTGGCCGCCTGAACTCAAAAGGGGATTTTCTGGATCTCAGGCAGCTGCAGAGTGCTGTCGACGCGATTAGAGAACGAAACCCTGCAATCAAGATCAAGCTCAACACCGTGGTAAATCGGGTGAACTGGGAGGATGATTTTTCGGATCTGATCAGCCTGTTGCAACCGGATAAGTGGAAGATACTCAGAGCTCTGCCGGTTACAGATCGGTCCATGACCATCAATGAGAAGAAGTTTCAGTCGTTCGTGGAGCGCCATTGGCGTTATCACCGGATTGCCGTTGTTGAGGACAATCAGGACATGGTTGAGTCCTACATCATGATCGATCCTCAGGGTCGCTTTTTCCAGAACTCGCCATGTTCAGCAGGATATAAGTACAGCCAGCCAATTCTGGAGGTTGGTGTTCAGAAAGCTTTTGAGCAGGTGAACTTTAATCCGGAGCGGTTTCTCTCTCGGTATTCGAATGAAGCCGGAGGTACCGTATGAAGTTCTCTTCGGATAAGGACATTAATCTGTATACAAAACACCTCGTTCGTGATGGCTGGATATTCAAACGGGGTCGAAAGCATGGAAAATTGTTCTCGCCGGATTCGCGGGAAATGGTGGTGATTCCATCGACTCCGAGCAAGAGAAGATCTCTTCAGGAGATGCTATCCACTGTGAGCAGAATAGAGCGCCGGCGCTAGAGGCACCTAACTGAAGTCAGTGGATTTGAGCTCTACCAGTATCTACCCCGGTCTATGGTAGATACTGGTCTGGACTACTTTATCCGCGATCAGATTAAGACGGGGGAATCGGTCAAACAGAATAATAATATCCACTTCGATGGTCCCAACGGAACGTCGGTCCCTGCAACGCTTGCCGTAGGGGCGGAGAGCAATCAGCGTCGACTACGTCTTCGCTGTTGAGATGCTGCGCAATATCGCTCAATACTCCCGATGTCTGAATGAGTCGCTCCCCTTTAAGTTGCTGAGTAGTGGATATCAGCCATCTAGCGTCTGGTACTCCGGCTCGTGCTTTCGTTGAATAGCCAGAAACTGCAACGACTTGGGAGCGGATTTGGTCTGGAGTGCCCTGTAAACGCTTTACCTCTAGTCTTGGTAGATAGCCCTCCTGCAGTGCCTGGCCCCACGCATCGCGCCACCGCTCTTCTGACAAGTAGTTTTTGCCCTCAAACATAGAGGGCCTAACTAGCAATAAGCAATGAAAATGCGGGTGCGCTGTATCGGGCTCTTCCTGCCCGACATCAACCTCGGTATAGCGAATTGCACCCAGTACGTTTTCTCGCCAGAACTTCCTTCTCGTCAAGCGCTTGAAGGCTTTCGCCCTTCTTTTCAGCGTTTCTCGGAGATTCCACGTCTGACAATTTCTCGCTGTAAGTGTGAGGAAAAGCCACTTTCCGTCGGCAAGTCCGGGATTCACGTCAAAGAGCCCGTGCATTTTGGCTCGAGCCCTATCTGATCGTCGCCATTGGCAAATGGGGCATTGTCTATGTTGGCAGTAGAACGTTATCGGCTTAGTTTTAAATTGATCGCGGGGAGTGATGAGTACTTGTTCAGCGCATTCCAAGATTCGTTTACCCGCGCTTTCAGTTAGAGGGTTGCTGAGTAAGATTCGACCAACCTGCTCTGCTTGGCGTTTGAGAGTGGTGAGGTGTTCAAGAAGCGCGTCGTTATTGTTAAGAAAGGTCATTGGTTAGGCTCTCATGCGGTGATACGGATTTATCTGACTGAAATGGTGAAATAGGGCTTCATCATGCTTTTTTTGCGACGAAACCCTTCGGATTATTGGTGTTAGGTATTGATATGTAATGTTTTTCGGATGTTCAGTAGTTGCCTAATAATAGATATTTAGATGGAAGACTTGGTGGGTTGTGTACGCTTTCCTGGTTCAGGCGTTATCTCGCCTTCGGATGGCGTGCTTGATCCATGTCTGAACCTCGGATTCAACCCAACCGACAGAACGGCCTCCGAGAGGCACCGGTTTTGGGAAAGAGCCCTCATCGACATATTTGTAAATTGTCGAACGGGCGAGACCGGTATAGCTGATGACATCTTGCAGTCTGAGGATTCGCATGTGGATTCTCCGAAACAGTTGCGTTCAGAGTATTGCCAAACCCTGTAAGAAATGATTGGACGCCGATGTCGTTCTATGGATGGTGGTCTGTCGGGGTCGGTAGGTCTCGCTCTAGCTGTGTAATGTTCTCAGAGGACCGGAGTGGATGAATGATCATGCTGGGGTTGCTCTTACCCGAGACCAAAACGACGCAAAATGGCGCTTTCAAGCGAATGGTGGCTAAACTCTGTACGGGTCGATAGGTGAGGTTGGTCCGGATTGATAGCAATATCAACGATGCTCGACTTTTCAGTGGCATCGCAAATGGACTCTACTGCGAAGTATTTGCTGCCCGGAAGTTGTGTCATTGGGTTCAGCTTGCCGGGAGGGTGATGTAGTAAATAACTCGTTCCTCGGCTATTGAGGCTAGCTATGAGGTCCCGCCTTTCCTTTGCCATCTGCCAGGCGAGCTGATAAAGAACATTCAGCAGTGATGTGCGAGCTTCATCCTCGCCCTCAAATAACTTTTTTGGTGCAACAGAGGCGCCAAAATATTGCTCCTGGATTTGTTCGTCCACAGTAAGGGTGGCTGAAGAAAGCGTCTCACCCAACTCTGATAAAATCTTCGATGCCGTCATTTCCAGCTCGAACTGAAGTCTTGGGGCAAGACGATAAGGATCGGCCTCAATTAGTCGCGACGCGAATGAGTGAAATTTCTTAGGATCGTAATCGATCCTAAGATCTTCGAGGCCTCTCTGAGTTTGGCAGAGTGATTGGAGAGAATTCCCACCAGATGTCCTGGCAAGTTTTACCAGCCTGTGAGCCTCGAATGGTAGTTGGCGATAATCTTCAGCACTGAGTGTTATGAGCCATAAGGTCCCAGAGTATGCAGACTCTCTGTAGCTGTCATGCTTCAGATTCAGAATGTATGCGCTTCCCACTGTTCCAAACAACCTGCTGCTGGACACTCCTGGAACGACTCGGCGAATGTATCCAAGCTCGCGAAGTTTGGAAATATGGTTCCGAATTCGGTCTGGTCCCATTCCTGTGTGAACAACTAGGGTAGATATGCCTGCATCTCTGACGACTCCCTTTTCGTCCGAAAGCGCAAGAAGCGTTGCAAGCAGTAGTCGGGATGGAATTTTGAGTTGATGTCTCCGGTCTGTAGCGCTTGAACCTTTATCTGGGGCGATCAAGCTCTCAATGAGCCGGTGATGGGGCAATGGGATAGTGCTCGAAGCATCTAGCGCTGCCTTCAACTTAGTCGTCACGTCGTATCGACTCTTTGGCCGGCCCTTCCCGGGCTGAGCCACAGGCGTTACTGACAGATATCTTGCTTCGGTCAGCTCCTTTAGCGCCTTTCCCGTTTGGCTGCGACCCATCACCAATTTTTTGGCAACGTCCTCAACCCTGAGTACTCCTGGCAGGCCTAAGGCATCTGTCATAAAAAATCTTAAAAGGAAAAAACGTGTTTCCGGTCCTATACTGTCCGAGATTTGAGTGATGCAAAGCCGCACGTTATACAATCCTTTTGCCGAATAAGCGTCTTAAAAAATACCTATAGGTAAAACCTCGTAATTTATACTTAGTGTAGCACTTGTTAGAGACTAAGTAGTTAGACTTAATGTAATGCTTAATTTAATGTGTTTGTTCCACGTCTTAGCATTCCTGTTTAAATTGCAGCGAGTATGTGTGGGCGGAGAGTTAACCATCGAGGTTCATTGAGAAGCTATGAAGAATTGGCTGAAACAGTATTTTGGTTGGTTGAATCTGAAAGATGAGAAGGAGGTTGAGTGGGGGATCAATTATTTGACGGAGCGAGGCGTTTATCCTTCATCTTGGGTGAATGATCGTGATGCTTCGTTCTTTCGCTATTTGATTGTAGACATTGCCGCTGACGAGAAGGGATATGCCCCCATTTTGGAGAAGATGAAGAGGGCGCACTCTTCTCGAGATCGGAGAAAAGACCCGAAGAAGAAGCCTGTTCAGTTTCACTTGTCTAAGACCGCCAATTCAGCGCTCGCCAAATTGGCGAAAGACGAGGATATGACCAAAGTTGCGATGCTCGAGTCGTTGATCCTGAAAATGGACGAGCTGAAGCGTAAATGTGCAGAGGAACTTCGAGATGACAAAGAGGAGTTGGCGAGACGGTTTTCTAAGAAGGTTACGGCTGTTGAGAGGAGGACTGAAGAATCTTATCTAGGGCGAAAAAACGAGGAGCTCAAAGTGGAGCTGGCTACCTGGCGGGCGAAGGCTTTGCGATCAGAAAATGAGATGAAAGCGGCGCTTCAGAGGTTGTGCGAGCTTGAAGTAAGTGCAGGTATTTCCGCCCATGACCGAGTATCCCTTACCTACGAGCAAGAGGACGAAGTGAGGAAAAGATACCTCACTAGGCTCAAGCCGGGGTTGGGAATAGGTCAAGCTTGATTGAGTAGCTTGTCCAGGTAGTCAGCCCATGCTTGCATCATCATAGTCCGGTCCTTTAAACGAGCGGATCGATTGTATGCGGCAGCCACCTGATCTCTCTGTTTGTGTGCGAGTTGGAGCTCAATAACCTGATGGTCCCAGCCATGCTCGTGAAGTAACGTGGACGCGGTAGCACGAAAGCCGTGACCAACCATTGTGTTTCCATCAAACCCCATCGATCTCAATGCGACATTGATAGTGTTTTCAGAGAGGGGGCGGCCGACGCGGGTGGATTCGAATACCAGATTTTTACCGCCTGTAATTGTGTGGAGCTCTTTCAGTACTGACACAGCCTGCCTCGGTAGAGGAACAATGTGATCCGGTACTTGACCGGCTCGTTTTGCTTTGAGCGTGCCTTTCATCCGTTTTCCCGGGATAACCCAGGTGGCGGATTCGAGATCTATCTCCGTCCACTCAGCATTGCGGAGTTCGCCAGGGCGCAAGAAGAGCATAGGGGCTAGCTTCAGTGCTGCTCTGGTGGAGGCGTGGCCACCGTAGGCCTCAATGGCCTTTAACAGAGAACCGAGTTCGGCCTGTGTTGTAATTGCCGCTCTATTTCGTGTGGGAACTGTCTTGAGTAGACCCTGTAGAGCTGACGTGGGATCTGTTTCTGCTCGGCCTTCGGCGATGGCGTACCGGTAGATCTCACCAATGCGCTGACGGATGCGGTGCGCGGTCTCGTGTTTACCCTGGTTCTCGATTTCGCGAAGTGTTTCCAGAACTTTGGCAGGCTTGATGTCTGCGACGGGCAAGTGGCCGAGTTTCGGGTAGGCCCAGGTTTCCAGCCTTCTGCGTGCCACTCTCAAGGTGCCTTCGGAGAGCTCTCCTTTTTTCAGCTTCAGCCATTCTTCCGCAACAACCTTAAAGGTGTCGCTTTTCTCCTGCTCGGCGGCTTTTTCCTGCTTTTTGATCTCATTGGGGTCTATGCCGTCAGCGATTAATGCTCTTGCGTCAGAGCGCCTCTGCCGGGCAAGCTTCAGTGGAACGTCTGGGTATACCCCCAGCGCCAACGTTTTTTCTTTGCCGCCGAATCGGTATTTCATGCGCCAATACTTGCCCGACGGCTGGATATACAGGTACATGCCTGCACCATCTGAGAGCTTTGTGCGTTTGCCGTACTTTTCGAAGCTGGCAGATTTGATCTGTCTGTCGGTCAGCTTGTCCGTCGCCATTGGGGGTATCCTGCAGCGGTTGGGGGTATAAAACTTACTATAACGGGGTGTATTTCAGTTTGCACCCCCAAATGTACCCCCAAAGGTTGTGGCTGAGCATGGATTTCAATGGATGTTTATGGACTAGGGGTGAGGTAAAAAATGTTTAAAAACGGTAGGTTGTGGAGGTTGGTGGATCTTGATGGAAGGGTAGTTGGTACCCCCGGCAGGACTCGAACCTGCTACCTTCCCCTTAGGAGGGGGACGCTCTATCCAGATGAGCTACGGGGGCATTATCGCGAGAAGGGCGGTATGATAGCGGGCTAAGCCCTGAGGCTCAAGGTGCGGCCCGGTTTCGGTGATTGTCACGGAGTTTGTTTTGCCAGACCCTTTCTCGTTAAGCGTGATTGTTCCTGTGTGGATGGAGGCGGCGGGCGTTACCGATACCCTGCGCGCTTTGCAACCGATTCGTACCCGGGGGCATGAGGTGGTTGTCGTTGATGGCGGCAGCACCGATCGAACCGTTGAGCTGGCCCGGCCGCTTTGCGACAGGGTTGTCGTGTCAGAGAAGGGACGGGCGCTTCAGATGAACGCCGGCGCAGCGGCAGCAAAAGGCGATCTTCTGCTCTTCCTTCATGCCGATACGCGCCTGCCGGCAAATTCCCTCGAGTACCTCGCAAGTTTCGTTCATTCCCGCTGCGCCTGGGGGCGGTTCGATGTGCGGCTGAGTGGTGAGCGGCCGCTGTTCCGGGTCATTGCCTGGTTTATGAATCAGCGCTCCCGCCTGACCGGCATCTGTACCGGCGACCAGGCCATGTTCGTGCGTCGGGATGCCTTCGATGCCCTGGGTGGCTTTCAGCCCATCCCGCTGATGGAAGATGTGGAATTTTCACGGCGCCTTTGCCTGGTGTCCCGTCCTTTCTGTATAAAAGATCCAGTTGTTACCGATAGCCGCCGCTGGCAGACCCACGGTGCCTGGCGAACGATTTTTCTGATGTGGCAGCTGCGCTGGCGGTACTGGCGTGGTGAATCGCCGGAGTCTCTGGCCCAAATCTACCGATCGGATGTGCGCAATGCCTCAAAGTAATTCTCCCTCGGCGGTCTTCCTGCAGTTTGCAAAATGGCCCGAGGCCGGGCGGGTCAAGACCCGGCTAATGCCCGAGCTAGGCCCGGTAGGTGCACTTCATGCCCATATTCGACTTACTCTGGCGGTGCTGGATAACCTGTGTGCGACGGGCTACCCGGTGGAGTTCTGGTGGGACCGACCGGTGGATGACCGACCCGGGGAGGCCGAATCGATTGTTGAAGAGCTTGAAGGTGCAGGTCTGCATCAGGGCGTCCAGCAGGGCAGGACGCTCGGGGAACGGATGTACCGCGCCCTCAGTCAGTCTCTTCGGGATTACGACAGGGCCCTCATTGTTGGCAGTGACTGCCCGTCGGTGGACCCGGATTACGCCCGTAAGGCGGTCTCATGTCTGGCGGATTATGACGTCGTGCTCGGCCCGTCTGACGATGGCGGCTATGTCCTGATTGGCGCTTCGAGAGTGGCTGAGGGGATGCTGGACGACATCGCCTGGGGCACGCCGGAGGTTCTGACCCAGACCTGTGATCGTCTGAAAGAATCGGGGCTCAGCTACTGTCTGCTGGAGCCCCGCTGGGATGTTGACGAGCCCGAGGACTGGGCTCGCTTTTTGAGGACCTGCTAGCGCTTTCAGCTGGCCGGCACCGGCGGCAACTCTGTCAGCCTGCCCAGGGCCCGGCTCGCCTCCAGGCCATCACCGCCGGTAACAACCTGAAGGCTCTGGGCCCGCTCCAGAACCGCCTTCCGGAACGTCTCAAGCAGTGCCTGTTGGCTGACCTGTTCTACCGCGTTGGCCAGTTGCTGCCGCGAATCGAAGCTGTCCATGCCGCGATCAATCTCACGCCAGTAGCGGCTGGAAATCTCGCCTAGTTGCCGGTCACGCTCAAGCAGCTTGCTGATCACAGCCTGCTTTTCCCGATCCAGGCGCTCCGGTGTCAGCGCTGTCAGGGTTTCCTCGAAGCTATTCGAGAATTCCTGAACGGCCTGGTCGATTTCCGCCCGGGTGGCAGACGGCGACTGCACAACAAACCCGAGGGCGGGTGTTTCCAGCATTTCGAAAGCCGTCGCGTACACGATGTAGCCCAGCTGGCGGTTGGTGCGGATCTCTTCATAGAAAGGGCTGCTTATGATCTGGGCCAGCAGACGGAAACGGGCCCGTTCTTCAAAGCTGGTGTTGTCGCCCTGCATGTAGAGTGTATAGCCGGTGTCCGGGTGGTCTACTTCAATGGAAACCTTCGTTTCATTGTCTGGCAGCTGACGTACCTGGCTGCGCTCTACCTGGGCCAGCTCGCTGTTGCCGAGAACAAGAGCGTCAATCTGCCGTGCCAGGTTCAGAGCCGAGGCCTCTGTGAGGTTCCCATGGGCCAGCATAACCGGGTCAACTTGTGAGAGCAGGGTTTCCGAGAAGGACTGAAGTTCATCGAGAGTCACTTCCCGGGCGGCCTTCAGCTTGTCGTCGGTGGGCCAGGCGCCTTCGATGAGGGACGTCTGCACGAACTCCGAAGTCTGTTCCACCGGGCGATCCTTGGCCTTGTTTTGCAGGCCGTCGATCATCTGTTGCCGGGCAATCTCAAAACGTTGTTCGGTCAGTTCCGGTGTGGCCACCTGAAGCAGTATCCGGTTCATCAGAGTATGGAGTTTGTCGTTATAGCCGCCAACACGGACCGTGATACCTCGGAGATGCGGGTAAACGCTGTAATCCAGGCCCGCGAGGCTGGCGGAGTATGCCCAGGCATTCAGGTTGGTATTGATGGCGTCGACCAGGAGCTGGGTGAGCACATAGCTGCGGGCCGAAGCGCGGGCGGCTGGCGTTCGGAGACCCACGAACACGTTGGCCTTCGGGGTATCAAACCGGGTATCCCGGGCAAACCAGACATCCATCCCCTCAAGCGCGCCCAGCCTTGTCGGCTGCTCCATGGTTTTTCCCGACACCATCGCCAGATCTTCCGGCACGAACGGATTCTCCGGCGGCAAGCGCAACTGGGCTGCGAGCTCTGGCAGGCTCTGAGTCCTGAGCGCTTCTGGACTGAGAGCTTCCCGGGTCCAGGCGGCGTCGTACCAGTTGGTACGATTCGGATTCTCCAGTTCTGGTTCCGGTGCCAGAACGAAGGCAAGGAGGTTGTCCGGCGTCAGCCTGTCCAGAATGTCGCGGTACTGCTCTGGCGCAAAGCGCTTGACCAGCCAGGGCGCCCGCAGGACGTCTTCCGGGGGGTAGTCCTGCAGGTATCGAGAGAGGCGCATGGCTTCATGCATGGGGTTGCCCTGCTCGCGGAACCGGAAGTCAATGCGTGCCAGGTTCTGCATTTCCAGGAAACGTTGCTCGCTGATCCCTTTCTGGCGAATCTTCTCAATGTAATCAAACACCAACGGCAGAATGTCCTCGTGGCGCGACAGCCCTTCCGGTGTCAGTGAGATGCTGATTTCCAGGGTGGCGTTCTCGCCGGTATCCATGCCCAGACCTGCGGAGAGGCTTTCCGCCAGACCGGCCCGTTTCAGAACATCGAACAGGCTGCCCGGGCCCTCGTGGCCGAGCAGGTTGGCCACGTAGCTGGCGGGTTTGGTGCGGTAGTTCGCTTCTTGGGATGGAATAGGGAAGGTGAGCGACAGGCTTCGAACGTCCTTGAGTGCTTCTGCTGTGACCTTCGCTGGCAGCTCATCTGAGCGGTACAGGCTGGCGACGTGACGCTTGGTCTCAAGGTTGCGGTTTTCAATGGCATCGAACCGCCCTCGCACCATGGATTCCAGTTCGTCCAGGGTTTGGGGCCCGTAAACCGCCAGGCTCATGATGTTCGAGGAGTAATGCTGCTTCCAGAACTCGATCAGGTCCGGCCGAAGGGGATTTGCTTCCGTATTCTCAAGGGTGCTCAGGTTTCCGACGGCAAAGTGACTGAAGGCGTGATCCGGATTGCTAACGGCCTTCTTGACGGAATAGAAGCGTCGACCATCGTCTTTCTGTTTGGCGCTGAACTCCGAGTGCACAGCGTTGCGCTCACGATCCACCAGTTCGGCGGTAAATAGGGGCGCGGAAAATTGCTGGGCGAACCGATCCAGTGCCGGTTCCAGAAATTCGGCCTGAACATCGAAGAAGTAGTTCGTGTCCTGGAACGCGGTGAAGGCATTGTGCTGGCCACCGTGGCTCTTGATGAACTGCTGGTACTCGCCCGGATCGGGGTATTTCTCGGTCCCGAGGAAAAGCATGTGCTCGAGGAAGTGGGAGAGGCCTTCGCGCTCCGCCGGATCATCTCCGCTACCAACAGCAACGTTCATTGAGGCCGCCGCTTTGTCTGCATCCTCATCAGACACCAGAATGACCTTCAGGCCGTTGTCCAGTTCGATGAACCGGTACTGGTTGTCGTCATTGGGGCTCTTCTCCGGAATCTGCGCAGAAAGAGCAAGGGTGCTGAACAGCAAAAGTATGAGCAGGGAAAACAGGCGTGAGATCGGGTTCTGCATGGAGTTCTTCCTGACGGTACGTGTGTTCATAGGCCCTCTGGGATCCGGAGAAGAGGTTTGCGAATCAGTGCATCAGCGCGTTGCGGGTGCTTTCAGGCTGCTGGTCAAGTGTTTTACGTGCCAGGTCTGCGGCTTTCTCACTGTCCAGCTGGCCCGAGGCAATACGCTCGAGAACCGTGGCCATAATGGCGACGGACTGGCGATAATCGGCGAACTCGGCCTGGAAGGCCTTGTCGATGGCCTCGTAGACCGCCTGAATTTTCTCTTCCCGTGAACCAGCGTTATCGGCTGTGTCGTTGATGGCCTTCAGGCAGGCCCGGGCAATCGAAATGTAGCGTTCCGCGTTGGGATTGTCTTTCTGCATAGTAGGGGTTCCGAAGGTCGGTGTTCCTGTGAAAACAAGAGATGCCAAAAGGCGCGATAAGTTCCCGATTATGTCATTGCTGGCGGGCGCTTTCATTGCATTGTGGTAATCCGGAAATTGAGCATGCACGGGGCAATTCCTGTGCTAGTCTCAAAAACATTGTGTCGACGAACCGGACAGGCATGTCCCGCTTGTCGGGTCAGAAATTTAGAGTAATAGCTCTATACAAAACAAAGGGTTACAGAGTAAAAGCTCTAAAAAAGTTCGATACATGAAGGTTGCAATTAAGTACAATGCCGGCGTTTCCGGAAAACTCTAAGACTTTAGTCGTATGGGTGCCGGCATGGATAGACAACAACAGAGCAACAGGCAGGGTGGAAGATTGATGAATTATTTCCTGACGGGTGGCACCGGATTTATTGGCCGTTTCCTGGTGGAGAAGCTTCTGGCACGTGGTGGCACTGTCCACGTATTGGTGCGTGAACAATCCCAGGACAAGCTGGACAAATTGCGTGAGCGCTGGGGCGCGGATGAAACCCAGGTGAAGGCCGTCATAGGCGACCTGACCAGCAAGAATCTGGGCATCGACGCCAAGACGATGAAAGCCCTGAAAGGGAAAATCGACCACTTCTTTCACCTCGCCGCCGTGTACGATATGGGCGCAGATGAAGAAGCCCAGCAGGCGACCAATATCGAGGGCACCCGCGCTGCGGTGAATGCTGCGGAAGCGATGGGCGCCAAGCACTTCCATCACGTTTCTTCCATTGCGGCTGCCGGTCTGTTCAAGGGAATCTTCCGCGAAGACATGTTCGAGGAAGCCGAGAAGCTGGATCATCCGTATCTGCGGACCAAGCACGAATCTGAAAAGGTCGTTCGTGAGGAATGCAAGGTTCCCTTCCGCATTTACCGCCCGGGCATGGTGATTGGGCATACCTCTACCGGTGAAATGGACAAGGTGGATGGCCCCTACTATTTCTTCAAAATGATTCAGAAAATCCGCCACGCGCTGCCCCAGTGGGTTCCGACCATTGGTGTCGAGGGTGGGCGTCTGAACATTGTGCCGGTGGATTTCGTGGTTAACGCCATGGATCACATTGCTCATCTCGAGGGTGAAGACGGCAAGTGCTTCCACCTGGTGGATACCGATCCGTACAAGGTTGGCGAAATTCTCAACATCTTCAGCGAGGCTGGTCACGCACCCCGGATGGGGATGCGGATCGATTCCCGCATGTTCGGCTTTATTCCGCCATTCATTCGCCAGAGCTTGAAGAACCTGCCACCGGTGAAGCGTCTGACGTCGGCCATTCTTGATGACATGGGCATTCCGCCATCCGTGATGTCGTTCATCAATTACCCGACCCGTTTTGACGCCCGCGAAACCGAGCGCGTTCTGAAAGGCACCGGCATTGAAGTGCCCCGCCTGCCGGACTACGCGCCGGTGATCTGGGATTACTGGGAGCGCAATCTGGATCCGGACCTGTTCAAGGACCGCACGCTCAAGGGCACGGTTGAAGGTCGCGTCTGTGTGGTGACCGGTGCTACATCTGGTATTGGTCTTGCAACTGCCCAGAAACTGGCAGACGCCGGCGCGATCCTCGTGATCGGTGCCCGCAAACTCGAGCGCCTGAAGGAAGTGGCCGCAGAGCTGGAGTCCCGGGGCGCAAGCGTACACGCCTATCCCTGCGATTTTTCCGACATGGATGCCTGCGACGAGTTCGTGAAGACCGTGTTGGATAACCATGGCCAGGTCGACGTGCTGGTCAACAACGCCGGGCGCTCGATTCGCCGTTCACTGGATCTGTCGTTCGACCGCTTCCACGATTTCGAGCGCACCATGCAACTGAACTACTTTGGTTCCGTTCGTCTGATCATGGGCTTTGCGCCCAAGATGCTAGAGAATCGCCGCGGTCACGTGGTCAACATCTCGTCCATCGGTGTGTTGACCAACGCTCCCAGGTTCTCGGCTTACGTGGCTTCCAAATCCGCGCTGGATGCCTTCAGCCGCTGCGCCGCTTCGGAATGGTCGGATCGCAATGTCACGTTCACCACCATTAACATGCCGCTGGTGAAAACGCCGATGATTGCGCCAACCAAGATCTACGATTCTGTCCCCACGCTAACGCCGGACGAGGCTGCGACCATGGTTGCTGATGCCATCGTCTACCGGCCGAAGCGAATCGCTACCCGTTTGGGTATCTTTGCCCAGGTGCTTCATGCCCTGGCGCCCAAGATGGCCGAGATCGTCATGAACACCGGTTACCGGATGTTCCCGGATTCACCGGCCGCCGCCGGTAGCCGTTCCGGGGAGAAGCCGAAGGTGTCCAGCGAGCAGGTGGCTTTCGCCGCCATCATGCGGGGCATCTACTGGTAACGCAGTTGCCCCCGAATCGAGTGGGAGGGGGAGTTATTTCCCCTCCCATATTAATGGGTTAAACGAGATTCGCCTCTTTTATAGAGTGTTCTGGGCTAAAGAAAACCAGCCGATAGCCGATGTTTAACATAAGAACAATATAAAAGAAGGGCTATTGATGACTCTCAAGAAACGTCTTTTGCTGACTTTGCTGCTGGTTGGCCTGCTTCCCGTCATTGCCATCTCATTTTTTAACGCCGAAATTGCCCGACAGAGCCTGACGGAACAGGCGTTGCAACAACTCTCTATTGCGGCTACCAATAAGCAGCATAGTGTTGAAGATTATCTCAGCACTATTGCCCGGCAGCTGAAAGCCATGGCCAATAATCGCGGGACCCGAACGGCGGCCCAGGGGTTTGGTTTGGCATTCCAGAATTATGAAAAACTGGTACAAGAGGAGCAGTCGACCTTACGAGAAAACGTCGAGGCTTATTACCAGCAGAATTTTTTGCCACCCTTGCAGCAAAATGGTGGTGCTAAAGGACGTTCAGCCTCGGACTTCGTTGCATCCCTCAGCAAAAACAGCCTGGCTCTGCAGATGGGTTACATCGTGGACAACCCGAATCCTGTGGGGCAGAAAGACGAATTGGTATCGGCTGACGTCCATATCGCGCAGTTTTATAACACGCTTCACAAACAGTGGCACACCTCGTTCAAGGAGTTTCAGGAGGCGTTCGGCTACTACGATATTTATCTCATTGATGCTGATACAGGCCACGTTATCTATTCCGTAGCCAAAGAGGTGGATTTCGCTACCTCCCTGAAAGACGGTCCTTACGCGGATTCTGGCCTGGCGGCAGCTTATCGTCAGGCGATGTCTGACGGACAGGATACTGCTCCGACTTTTGTTGATTTTACTCGGTATGTACCGTCCTACGGTGCGCCCGCCGGATTTGTGGCAACCCCCATATATTCCGAAAAAGATGAGCGGCTGGCCGTGCTGGCCTTCCAGTTCCCCATCGACAGCCTGAACAACATCATGATGGAACGAGATGGCATGGGCGAAACCGGGGATGCCTATCTGGTGGGGCCGGATAACCTGATGCGGTCAGACTCCTACCTGGATCCGGAAAACCGCAGTGTTGTCGCTTCCTTTGCCGACCCGGAGAATGGACGCATTAGTTCGACATCGGTGGATGAGGCCCTGGCCGGAAATTCCGGTGAAGGCGTGGTTACGTCCTACCGTGGCGAGCCAGTGTTTTCCGCCCACAGGCCAGTTACCGTAGGCGGGCTGAACTGGGCGCTGGTGGCGGAGATCAGCGAAGACGAGGCCCTGGCGCCGGTGCGTGAAATGTGGACGCTGGCGGCGATAGCCATTGCTATTGTGCTCTTGGCCGTGGCGGCCGTGGCGGTCTGGACCGCAGTGCGGATCATGAAACCCCTCGGTAAAGACCCGTCCGAATTGCAGGCACTGGCGGAACAGGTAGCTGCAGGTAACCTGGTCATTGATTCGTCCGACAGTGACAATGCCACGGGCGTATACGGCTCCATGCTCAAGATGGTGTCAGACCTGAAAGAAGTGATCTTCAAGGTTGAAGAAGCGTCCCAGCGCCAGGCCAGTGCATCTGAACAGTTGTCCGGTACCACCTCGCAGACCCTGGACAGTGTGAATCAGCAGGCAGAGCAGACTGAGCAGGTGGCGTCGGCCATTGAAGAAATGTCCTCTGCCATCAGCGAGGTGTCCCAGAATACCTCGGAATCGGCAGCCGCCGCCCGGCGCACTGATGAGGCGGTCAGCCGCAGCGCCACCGAGGTGGAATCCTCCGCTGAGGACACCCGTGCTATGGCCAGGGAACTGGAGGAAGCAGAAGCCGGCATAGAGGACTTGCGAAAGAATATGGAATCCATCACCAGGGTTCTGGATTCGATAAAGTCCATCGCCGACCAGACTAACTTGCTGGCTCTGAATGCCGCTATTGAAGCGGCCCGGGCCGGTGAACAGGGCAGGGGCTTCGCGGTGGTCGCGGATGAGGTGCGCAGCCTGGCCCAGAACAGCCAGAAGGCGACCGAGGAGATCAGTAGTTCCATCGAAACTCTGGTCAATTCTTCGGAGCGTGCTTCAAAGGTGGTTACCCGCTGCAGCACCCAGGCCAGAGGTATTTCTGAGCGGGCAGGAACCGTAGTGTTGCAGCTTCGCGAGGCAGTGGAAGAGGTTGCCCGGATGTCCGGTATGGCGGAGCAGATTGCTACGGCTTCCGAAGAGCAATCAGCCACGGCCGAAGAAGTAACGCGCAACGTATCCACAATTGCTGAAAAGTCCTTGGAGACCAAACAGGCCATGGTCCAGATCTCCGAAGCCAGTGGTGACTTGGCGGAGTTGTCTCATCAGCTCAAGGATTCTCTGTCCCGCTTTAAAGTCAGCTGAGTACGAGGCGTGCCTTCCACAATTATGCCTGGCACACATAAAAAAACCCGCTTCAGCGGGTTTTTTTATGGCGGTTACTCGGTCTCTTCGGGGATCACCGGAGGCGGAAAGCCGCCCAGTTCTTTCCAGCGATTCACAATGCCGCAGAACAGGTCTGCGGTTTTTTCCGCGTCATAGGCGGCGGAATGGGCTTCCTTGTTGCTGAACGGAATGCCCGCGAGTTTGCAGGCCTGTGCCAGAACCGTGTGGCCATAGGCCAGGCCGGCCAGCGTGGCAGTATCGAAGGTTGAGAAAGGATGGAACGGGTTACGACGGATATCGGCCCGCAGCGCGGCTGCAAAGATGAAGTTATGGTCAAAGGTGGCGTTGTGGCCCACCAGGACGGCTCGCTTGCAATCGTGGTTCTTCACCGCCTTGCGAATGGGGCTGAAGATCTCGCTGAGTCCTTCCCGCTCGGGCACCGCTTCTCGCTCCGGATTCCACGGATCAATACCGGTGAAATCAAGGGCGGACTGCTCCAGATTAGCGCCTTCGAAAGGATCGATCTGCTGAACGTGGGTCTCAGCGCGCCGCACCCAGCCGTCGTCGTCCATGGTCAGTATCACTGCCGCCACTTCCAGCAGGGCGTCCCGCTCGGGATTGAAGCCAGCGGTTTCCACGTCGACTACAACAGGCAGAAACCCGCGAAAGCGACGGGACATGGGATGCGGTGGTTTGTTTTCGTCAGTCACTCAAGCTCCGGTCTTGGCCGTGTGTGAGAAGGAATAAGTCAGGTTTACGCCAGTTTCCAGTGAACGGTTTCACCAGCCTTGAGGGGCACGATGGTTCCGTCAGCCAGCGGCAGCTCTGCCGGCATGGTCCAGGGGGCACGAATCAGGGTGATGGTATCGGTATTCCGCGGTAGGCCATAGAAATCCGGTCCGTTGAAACTGGCGAATGCTTCAAGTTTATCCAGGATGCCAAGCTCTTCGAAAATATCCGCATACAGGCCGATTGCGCCGTAGGCCGAGTAACAGCCAGCGCAACCGCAGGCTGCCTCTTTGCGATCCTTTGAATGAGGGGCGGAATCCGTGCCGAGGAAAAAGCGTTTGTCGCCGCTGGCCACCGCGTCCCTGAGCGCCTGTTGATGGCGGTTACGCTTCAGGATTGGCAGGCAATAGAGATGCGGTCGAATGCCGCCTACCAGCATGTGGTTGCGGTTGTACATAAGGTGCTGGGGCGTCAAAGTCGCACCGAGGTTGTCACCGGTGTGCTGCCGGACAAACTCTGCGGAATCGGCCGTGGTGATATGTTCCAGTACAACCTTCAGGTTCGGGAAAGCCTCGAGAGTGGGTGCCAGGACACGCTCCAGAAATACCTTTTCCCGGTCAAAAATGTCGATATCGGCATCGGTTACCTCTCCGTGTACCAGCAGCAGCATGCCACAATCGGCCATGGCTTCCAGAACCGGGTAGATGTTGCGGATATCCTTCACGCCGGAGTCGGAATTGGTCGTTGCTCCGGCCGGGTAAAGCTTGGCAGCCACAACGCCGGCAGCCCTGGCATCCCGGATGGTCTGCGCCGTCATGCTCTCGGTCAGATACAGCGTCATCAACGGCTCGAACTCGGTGCCATTGGCAGCCGCCAGAATGCGCTCCCGGTAGGCTGTGGCATCGGCTGCGGTGGTAACTGGCGGTACCAGGTTGGGCATGATGATGGCGCGACCGAAGCAGGCGGCCGTAGCCGGTACCACGTCCTTGAGAATGTCGCCGTCCCGTACGTGAAGGTGCCAGTCGTCGGGGCGTGTGAGCGTGAGCTTGTCTGTCATGGCGTTTGTCCGAAATACCTTTGGCGGGGCGAGCTTGTGCCCGGTTCTCTGGGAGCTGAAAAAATTTGGCGAATTATACCAGAAGGCGCGGGTGATTGTTTTCCGGTTGGTGGCTAAAGAACTTCCGGCTCAGGCCGTTAAACAGTCTGACTCTGCTAACTCCGGACACTGATGGCTAGCTCTATGGGATTTCGCCCCGGACAACTCCTGAATACTCTGCTGGTTGCCACGTTGCCCGTGGCGCTTCTGCCGGCAACCGCGCAGGCTGCCAGCTATGGCGCCGGAATTGAGAACAGCCAGTGGTATCTCGCCGAGTCGGTATTTGAATGCCGGCTGGTGCACGAAGTTCCCGGCTACGGTCGGGCGGTGTTCAATCATCGCGCCGGTGAAAGTCTCAGCTTTTTCCTGGAGTCTGATTCTGCATTGATGCGACCAGGGCGCGGCAGCCTTGTGGTCGAGGCACCGGCCTGGCGTCCGGGTGTGGCGCCGAAGCCCCTGGGAACGGTAAATGTATCGGATGATCGCCGTCAGGTCTCGCTGGATACCCGTCAGGCGTTCGTGGTCGCCCATGGACTTCTGGACGGGATGCGCCCGACGGTAACCAGGGAGTCGTGGTTTGATGGCCGCCCGGTGCGTGTTCAGGTCTCCAACATCAACTTTGCCGGCGAGTACCAGCGTTATCAGCGCTGTACGTCCAATCTTCTGCCGGTAAACTTTGATCAGATCCAGCGCTCGAGGGTGCCCTTTGCCAGTGGCAGCACGCAATTGTCCGATGCCGACAGGCAACTACTGGATAACATCGTCGCTTATGTGAACGCAGATTCCACGGTTGAGCGGATTTTCGTGGATGGTCATAGTGACAGTATTGGCAGCCGGATCGACAACCGTGCGCTTTCCGAAGATCGCGCCAATGTGGTGGCCGACTACCTCAAGGCGAGCGGTATTGATGAAAACATGATTACCGTTCGGGCTCACGGCGACCAGTACCCGGTATCCAGCCGGCCCGCCGATAACCGCCGCACCAATATCCGCCTGCAACGGGCCGGTGACCGCCCGGAACTGCAGCAGGCTAACGGCTATGGCGGCGAACCCAGGGGCTGATTGGCGTCAGTAAACCGAATCCAGTACTTCCAGGTGGGCATTGACGCTTTCCGCCAGGGCCCGCAGATGGTACCCGCCCTCCAGGGTTGAAATGATCCGGTCATTGCTGTGCTCACTGGCGACACCCACAATCATTTCCGTTAGCCAGCGATAATCTTCCGTATCCAGATTCAGTTCTGCCATCGGATCCAGCCGGTGGGCATCAAAACCCGCCGAAATCAGGATCAACTGCGGTTTGAATTCATTCAGGCGCTTCAGCCATCCCGCCTCCACCTGCTTACGGTACTCTTCAGACGAACAGTTTGCCTCAATCGGAATATTCACGATGTTGTCGGCCTGCCGGTGCACGTGGGAGTGCGGGTAGAAGGGATGCTGGAAGCTTGAGCACATCAGGATACGCTCGTCGCCACTGACAATGTCTACGGTGCCATTGCCCTGGTGCACGTCGAAATCGATGATCGCGACCCGCTCCAAATGATGAAAGGTGAGGGCGCGCATCGCGGCCAGGGCAACGTTGTTGTAAAAACAGAACCCCATGGATTTCGCCCGCTCGGCATGGTGCCCGGGCGGCCGGGCACACACAAACGCGTTGGTAACCTGGCTGCTCATGACCATATCCACGGCCTGGATATTGGCACCAGCTGCCAGACGAGCGGCTCGAAGGGTGTCGGGCATCATGGCCGTGTCCGGGTCGGTAAACACGCGGCCGCGGGTCGGTTGCATCAGGTCCAGTTGATGGAGATATTTTTCCGGATGCACCATCAGAAGCTGATCACGGGTGATTTCTTCCGGCCGCACCCAGTCCAGCTTCTGGTCCAGGCCAGTATCAGCAAGGTAGCTGATGATGGCCGCCAGCCGCTCAGGGCTTTCCGGATGTTCCGGCCCCATGTTGTGTTTCATGAAGTCATCGTGGGAAAAGAATGCCGTGGTCATACGTCTCGGACTGCCTTCGATATGCTTATATTTTCTTCAAGCTTATCAGGGAAAACTGCACGATGCCGTGTTTCTTTGGTCTTATAACGGCGATAGTCATTTCACATCGGGGTATCAAGGCCTAAGATAAGAGTTACACTCATAAGTAACCTGTTTTATTACATTTATTTCCCAACGGTCTGCCGGCCGCATACAAAGGAGAGTCAGCTTGAGCACCCGGTATCTGGAGAGCCTGTTTAATCCCGCGTCCATTGCGGTGATCGGTGCGTCGGAGCGGGCAGACAACCTTGGCGGTATGGTGTTGCGGAACCTGATGGGGGGCGGTTATCCCGGCCGGTTACTGGTGGTTAACCAGAACGATTACGACAACGTGCACGGGGTGCCCTGCGTCAAGAAAGTCTCGAAAATGGAATTTTCCCCGGACCTGGCAATCATCTGTACGCCGCCGGATACCGTGGCCAAGACCATCAAGCGGCTGGGGGAGGCCGGGGTGCGCACCGCGATCGTTATGACCGGTGGCATGTCACGTACTCACAGTAAAACCGGCCAGCCCCTGATGTATTCCGTTCGTGAAGCGGCCCGGGAGACCGGAATCCGGGTACTGGGCCCCAACACCATTGGCCTGATGGTCCCGGCACGCAGCCTGAACGCTACCTACGCCCATATGGGCGCCATCCCTGGCCGGGTTGCCTTCGTTGGCCAGTCGGGCACCATCGCCAGTTCGGTCATAGACTGGGCATTCGCCCGTGGTGTGGGGTTTTCCTATTTCCTGACCCTGGGCGATGGCATGGATATCGATCACGACGACCTGATCGACTACCTGGCGCAGGATACACAGACCCGTGCGATTCTCCTGCACATCGAAAACATTCCCAATGCCCGCCGCTTCATGTCGGCGGTTCGGGTGGCGTCCCGCACCAAGCCGGTGATTGCGGTGAAGTCCGGTCGGGTACCGGAGTCGGAGTGGTTTCCCCACGACCTCCCTGATGGCCTGAAACGCAGCGATCCGATCTACGACGCCATGCTTCAGAGGGCAGGTGTGCTCCGGGTGGATGGCCTTGGCCAGATGTTTGATGCGCTCGAGACATTGACGCGGATGCGTCCCCTGCGCCGCGAAACCCTGGCGATCATGGCCAATGGGGTCGGCCCCGGGGTGTTGGCCGTGGACCGGTTGGCCGATCTTGGTGGTGAACTGGCAGAGCTGTCGAAATCCAGCATTGAGAACCTGGCCGAGCTGCTGCCACCTTACTGGACCCGTAAAAACCCCATTGACCTTAACTACGATGCCTCGCCGGAACTTTACGGCCAGGCCATCAAGATCCTGGCAAAGGATCCGGAAGTGGCAAACGTTCTGGTGATGTATGCCCCGAGTCTGACGGAGGACAGCCTGCAGATTGCGGACGCGGTTGTGCAGGCGTCCAAGGGCACACGTCTGAATGTGTTCACCTGCTGGCTCGGCCAGAGTACGGTCATGGATGCGCGGGAAGAGTTTTACCGGGCCGGGCTGCCGTCGTTCTTCAATCCCGAAAAAGCCGTGATGGCATTCATGCAACATGTTCGTCACCAGCGGGTTCAGCGGCTGCTTACGGAAACGCCGGAATCCTTTACCGATCACTTTGCAGACCGCACCCATACCCGTCATGTGGTCAACAGGGCCCTTCGAGCAGGTCGGTATCACCTGTCGAACCGGGAAGCGCGGGATCTGGTGCGGGACTACGGGATCAGCACCATCGAAACCATGTACTGCGACGATATGGAAGAGGTGCTGGAGGTATTTGCGGTTGAGCGGCGCCCCATCGACATCACCATCATTCATGAGCAGGCGTGCCATCCTTTTCTGGACCTGAGTCCGACCCAGCGTCGTTACAAGGGTACGGTCCAGAAACTGAACAGCGAGGCGGCCATCATGGATTCGTGCCGCTACCTGATGGAGGAATACAAGAGCCATTTCCCGGAAAGTGGATTTCTAGGGTTTGCGGTTCAGCGTTCCTACCAGCACGTGGGTGGGATCGAGTTCAGTGTCGGCATTACCCGGGACGCATTGTTTGGGCCCCTGGTGGTTTGTGGTGCAGCTGGCGCCCAGATCAACGTGATGACCGATCGTCAGATCGCACTGCCGCCATTGAACATGGTGTTGGCCCGTGAGCTTCTGCGCCGTACCTACATGTACAAGCTGCTGAAAGAACACAGCCTGAAGCCGGAGGAGGATATCCGCGCGGTGTCCGAGACCCTGGTCACCCTCTCACAGATCGTTATCGACATTCCGGAAATCAAGGGGCTTGAGATCTCGCCCTTGCTGTTCAACGAGCAGGGGGCCGTGGCTGTCAATATTGCCATCAATCTGGCCGACAAGCCGGGGCGGCCGATTATTCAGCCTTACCCGCGGGAACTGGAGGAATGGATTGTTTTGCCCAAATCCGGGCGCCGGGTCATCATTCGACCGGTACTGGCGGAAGATGAGCCTGCCCATCGGGCGTTCCATGAGTTGCAGTCGCCGGAATCCATTCGTTACCGGTTCTTCCAGTATCGCAAGCATTTCTCTCGCGAAGACGTAGCCCAGATGGTGCAAATCGATTACGACCGGGAGATGGTTTTTATTGCCAACGCGCCCAGGGAAGACGGGGAAGGCGAGGAAACCCTCGGAACCGTGCGCACCTGGACCGATGCCGATAACCTGCAATGCGAGTTCGCGGTCATGGTGCACGATAAAATGAAGGGCGAAGGCCTCGGCGTTGCCTTGATGCAAAAGATGATCGATTACTGTCGGGCCAGGGGTACCGTGGAAATGGTGGGCAATGTGCTGCCGGATAATCGTCCCATGTTGCAGCTGGCGGAACATCTGGGCTTTGAAATCAAGTTCAATACCGAAGAGGAAGTGATGGATCTGCGGCTGGTCCTGAACGAACCGGAAAAAGACTGGCAGAGAGAGCGGCTGGGAAAGAGTGCCCACTGAAGAGCGCAAGGGAGGCCGGGTCAGATAAAGCGGGTATCTGACCCGGATTTACGGCACTACTCTTCGACAATCGCAGAGCGATCTTCGCCGCCGAGCGCTTCCAGGAGCCCTGGAATCAGCCGGGACAGCTCAAGGGTCATGAGCGTGAAAGCCGCATCAAACTTGGCAGCGTGGTCGTCCACGTCGACATCATCCAGTTGATCCTGAAGTGTTTCGCCGAACTTGAGGCGACGGATGCCCAGTTCTTCATCCAGCACAAAGGAGACGTTGTCGTCCCAGGTCAGGGACAGCTTGGTCACCTGCATGCCCGCATCCAGATGGTTGCGGATTTCATCGGCTTTCAGGTCCAGGCCTTTGCAGCGCACCACGCCGCCATCTTCAGACGGATCCTTGAGTTCGCATTCAGTGCCCAGAACCACCTTGCCGGGCAGGTCGATGGATTCGTTCAGCCAACCGGTAAAGGTGAAAGCAGGTGCCTGTTCCACCGCGGGTGGACGAACCGGCAGCGATCCGAGGCTCTTGCGCAGAGTCGAGGCCAGATCTTCCGCCTGCTTGGCGGAACCCGCGTCCACCACCAGAACACCGTCCTGGGGGGCGAGGTAGGCAAAGGAGCGGCGGTTCTTGGAGAAGGCCTGGGGCAGCATCTCCAGCATTACCTGTTCCTTGATTTCGTCCTTTTCTTTGCGCCGGACCTTCCGGCCCTGCTCGAACTCGATGGCTTCGGCCTTCTCCTCAACCGCTTCTTTCACCACCGGGCCGGGAAGAATCTTTTCCTCCTTGCGCAGGGCAATCAGGTGATAGCCGTTGGCACTGTGAACCAGTTGTTCGCCATGCTTGCCCAGGGGCGGAACCCAGCCCTGGCGGCTGGTTTCCTGAGGTCCGCAGGGCTTGAAGGCATCGGCCTGGAGCTTTTCTTCCAGCTCTTCGGCAGAGATATCAAAGGGTTTGGTAAATCGGAATACGCGGGCGTTGCGAAACCACATCAGGGCTGGTCCTTGTCTTTCATATTTGCATGATCTCTACGAGTACGGTTTTAACGATAAAGCCCACAACGCCGGCGCCCAGCACCGTAAATAGTGCGATGGTGCCGAACTTGCCGGCCTGGGATTTCTTGGCCAGATCCCAGACGATGAAACCCATCCAGACAATCAGGCCGGTCAGAAACACCAGCATGGCGATCTGGGAAAACATTGCTTCGTTCATTGCTGACTCCGATTTCAACGTGGATTACTGTTCATCCCGCAGGAAAACCCAGTTGTTCTTATCGGATTGGTCTTCGCTGAAGTAATAGCCTTCGAGGTTGAACCCCTTGAGGTCGTCGGCCTGGGTAATGCGGTTCTGGATGGCGAATCGACACATCAGGCCGCGGGCTTTCTTGGCGTAGAAGCTGATCATCTTATACTGACCATTCTTCCAGTCCTTGAATTGGGGGGTGACCAGCCGGCCTTCAAGGTCTTTCTTCTTTACACTCTTGAAATATTCATTAGAGGCGAGGTTTACCAGAACGCCGTCGTCGTCTGCCAGCAGTCGGTTGATCTCGCCAGTAATCTTGTTGCCCCAGAACGCATAAAGGTCCTTGCCACGGTTGTTCTCGAACCGGGTACCCATCTCCAGGCGATAGGGCTGCATCAGGTCCAGCGGTTTCAGAACCCCGTAAAGGCCCGAAAGCATTCGCAGGTGTTGCTGGGCAAATTCGAAGTCCTGCTCGCTAAAGCTCTCGGCGTCCAGGCCGGTATAGACATCGCCCTTGAAAGCCAGTACAGCCTGGCGGGCATTGTCGGGGGTGAACGGCGTGTGCCAGTTCTGGAAGCGTTCAGCGTTCAACTGGCCCAGCTTGTCGCTGATGCTCATCAGATTGCTGATCTGATGCGGCTCGAGTTCCTTTAGCTGGTCGACCAGCTCGCAGGCGTCCTCAAGGAACTCCGGCTGGGTATAAGTGTTGGTCGCCAGGGGACTTTCGTAGTCCAGCGTTTTCGCAGGGGAAATAACCATCAGCATGTCAGGCAATCCTCATTGCAGGAATGTGAGTAATTCATCCCTGGTGAAAGGCCAGTCCAGTTCCGCACCGGTATCGTTGCGCCGCAGCACCGGTATCCGGGTGCCGTAGCGCTCCACCAGCTCTTCGGACTGGGCAATGTCCACTACGTCTACCGGTATTGGTTCCGGCATCGGCGTATTTACAAGCAGGGCTTCGGCCAGTTCGCACAAATGGCACTGGGATGTTGTGTAGAAAAGCAGTTCCATTATTTCGGCTGTGCGTCCAGTTTCTGGCCGTTAACGCCCTGGCTGTCCTTGCCCATGAGGTACAGGTAAATCGGCATCAGGTCTTCCGGTGCCGGATTCTGCTGCGGGTTCTCCGCTGGGTAGGCGTGGGCTCTCATATTGGTACGGGTGGCGCCGGGGTTCAGACTGTTCACCCGGACATTGTGGCGTTCATCATCCAGCTCTTCGGACAGCAACTGGCTGAGGCCTTCAACCGCAAACTTGGAGACCGCGTAGGCGCCCCAGTAGGCTTTGGCTTTCCGGCCGACACCGGAAGAGGTGAAAATCACCGACGCATCGTCGGATTTGCGCAGCAGGGGGATCATGGCCCGGCTGAGCAGAAACGGAGCTGTCGCATTCACGTGCATGACCTTGTTCCAGGTTTCCGGGTCATACAGTTCCACCGGGCTGCGATCGCCCAGGATGGCCGCGTTGTGCAGTAAACCGTCCAGTTGGCCGAAGTTGTCTTCCAGCGTCATGGCCAGTTCTTCGTAATCCTTCACCGCCGCGCCCTCAAAGTTCATGGGTACGATGGCTGGCTTCGGGTGGCCGGCGGCCTCAATTTCATCGTAAACCGTTTCCAGCTTACCGACAGTTCGGCCAACCAGTACGACGGTCGCACCGTGGGCGGCATAGGCCTTCGCCGCGGCCCGGCCAATGCCGCTGCCGGCACCCGTCACCATAACGATACGGTCTTTCAGAAGATCGGCGGGTGCTTGGTAATCATGCATAACCTGTCTCCGTGTCAGGCTGTTACCGGCTGAACACCGGATCCTAAATTTGATGCCTTATTGTAACAGCTTTGCCAGGTCCGTGACGGTGTCAGCGATGAGGTCCGCTTGCCACAGGTCAATGGCTTCCGGCTCCTCGATGTAACCGTAGCGGACTGCGATAGTTTTCATGCCGGCATTGCGCCCGGCCTCGATGTCCCGTTCGTGGTCGCCAACGTAAATGCCAGCGCCCGGATCGGTGCCCATCTGCTGGCAGGCCAGAAACAGGGCCTCCGGGTGAGGTTTGCGCTGTGCGACGTGATCAGGGCATACCAGAGCTGCGCAGCGGTCCGCCAGATTCAGAGCTTCAATAAGCGGAACCGCGAAACGGGCGGGCTTGTTGGTGACAATGCCCCAGGGGATGCCTTGCTCCTCGAGGGCTTTGAGGAGTTCGTCCATGCCCTCGAAAAGGGTGGTTTCCACCGCTACGCCGGCCTCATAAAGGTCGAGGAACGCGGTGTGCTTTTCCAGATACTCCGGATGTTCCGGCTCCAGGCCGAAACCGACCCGGATCATCGCCCTGGCGCCGTTGGAGACCGAGCGGCGAATGTGCTCCGGGGGCAGGGCAGGCAGTCCGTGCTGTTCCCTCAACTGATTCAGGCAGCGGATAAAGTCCGGTGCCGTGTCGATCAGCGTTCCATCCAGGTCAAACAGGACCGCCGAGGTTTGTTGAGTGTTTTCAGGCTTCACGGATATCCCTGGCGTGCATCAGGTAATTGACGTCCACGTCCCGGCCCAGTCTGTACACCTTGGTGATCGGGTTGTAAGTCATCCCGGTCAGCTCCCGGACATCCAGACCGGCGTGGCGCAGGTGGTCGGACATTTCCGAAGGCCGGATAAACTTTTTCCATTCGTGTGTGCCCTTTGGCAGCAACCGAAGCACGTATTCGGCGCCGACAATCGCAAACAGGAACGACTTGGGGTTGCGGTTGATGGTCGAGACAAACAGATGGCCGCCTGGTTTCAGCATGGCGGCACATGCCTTGATTACCGATGCCGGATCCGGGACGTGCTCCAGCATTTCCAGGCAAGTGACAACATCGTATTGGCCCGCATGCTCGCTGTCCTGTGCCAGCTCCTCGACGGTGATCTGCCGATAATCCACGTTCACGCCGCTCTCCATGCCATGCAACCGCGCGACCGCGAGGGGCGCCTCGCCCATGTCGATGCCGGTAACATGGGCCCCACGCTGGGCCATGCCCTCTGACAGCAGGCCGCCACCGCAGCCGACATCCAGAGCGCGTTTACCTGCCAGGGAGACGCGCTCATCAATGTAGTTCAGGCGTAGCGGGTTGATATCGTGCAGCGGCTTGAATTCGCTCGAGGGGTCCCACCACCGGCTGGCCAGGGCTTCGAATTTGGCGATCTCGTTCCGGTCTACGTTCTGGTTTGTCATGGTTGGTTCTGCCTGGTGAATCAATAGGAAATCGGTTAGTCAGCCTTGGTTCGGATTCGCCCGGCCCAATCTTCCACCCGAAGCATGAGATCGGCAACGTCAATGCGGGTAAGCCGGCCATCCTGTACTTGTGGTACGCCGTTAATCCAGCTATGGCTTACTGATCGGCCATGGTTGCTGTACACCAGATGTGAGGCCGGATCATAGACTGGCTGCAGGAACGGGTCGCTCAGATCAATGGCAATGATGTCCGCCAGCTTGCCCTCGGCCAGTGACCCAAGCTCATGATCCCGCCCCAGGGCCCGGGCTCCGTTGATGGTTGCCATTTCCAGGGCTTTATGGGCAGACACCACCGAGGCATCACCGGCCACCACTTTGGCCACCATGGCAGCGGTGCGGAGCTCTCCAAACAGATCCAGGTCGTTGTTGCTGGCTGCGCCGTCGGTGCCAATGGCGACATTGATTCCGTTATCCAGGAGCTCCTGCACCGGACAAAGGCCGCTGGCCAGTTTCAGGTTCGATTCCGGACAGTGAATGACATGGGCGCCGGATTGGTTCAGTAGGCTGATATCGCCGCTGTCGATCTGGGTCATATGCACGCACTGGGTCTCGGGGCGAAGTACCCCGAGGTCCGCCAGCCTGGCCGTCGGCCGCTGGCCCAGTTTTTCAGTAGCCTCGGCAACTTCAAAGGCGGTTTCATGAAGATGTATCTGGATAGCGGCACCGGTTTTCTCGGAAAGCCGGACAGCTTCGGCCATTGGGCCGTCGGACACGGTGTAGGGAGCATGGGGGCCAATGGCCGGCATGATGTAGCCATCGGATTTCCAGGTGTCTATAAAATCGGCACCCTTGCTCAGATACTCGTCCGGGCCGGCGCCCCAGGGCGTTGGGAAGTCCAGCAGTGGAAAACAGATCTGCGCGCGAATACCTGCATCGTGGGCGACCTGCGCGGCGATTTCCGGAAAGAAATACATGTCCGAAAACGTGGTGGTTCCGGTGCGCAGCATTTCGGCCATGGCCAGTTGGGTGCCATCGGCAATGAACTGTTCGCTGATAAAGCGACCTTCGGCCGGCCAGATGTGATCATTCAGCCAGGTCATTAGCGGCAGATCGTCCGCCATCCCGCGAAACAGGGTCATGGCCGCGTGACCATGCATGTTGATCAGGCCGGGCATGACAACATGGTGTGGAAGATCGACGGTTTCACGGGTTCGGAATGTCCGGTCCGCCTGCTCCTGGGGGATTATGGCGGCCAGGCGGTTTCCCTGGATTATAGCTGCGTGATTCTCAAGCACCGTGCCTGCCGGCTCAATTGGAATCAGCCAGCGCGCGTTGATGCGAATATCGGCTGCGGTGATGGTGTCTGCCGTCATTCATTCCTGCCTTACAGCGCTTGGTGCGAACCTGCCGCACCTTGAAAATGTAGCCCGGAAGTATAACCGTTATACTGGCAGTTTTCAGCGCTGAAAAACCGGAGCAGTTTTCTATGGCAACAACCCCGAAACCCTCTTCCGAACGCAGCATTGGCACCGTTGCAATACGGTGGCATGGCAGCAGTCTTGAGCTGCTGGACCAACGACTGCTGCCTGGAGAGGAGCACTGGATAACGCTGGAAGGAGCGGCCGGTGTATCGCAGAGTATCCGGGATATGGTGGTTCGGGGCGCTCCTGCAATCGGCATCAGCGCGGCCTACGGGGTTGCTTTGGCCGCGAGGCACGCCGGTGGCGGCGATTGGAAGGCAGAGATCAAACAGGCGATTCGCGAGCTGGCGGCGTCACGTCCGACTGCAGTAAACCTGTTCTGGGCGCTGCAGCGCATGGAGCGGGTGTTTCACGCGTGCCATTCGCTGGACGAGGCGGTAAAACGCCTGGCCGGGGAGGCCGAGGCGATTCATGAGGAAGACTTGGCAGCCAATTTTGCCATGGCGGACCATGCCCTTGAGTTCATCGGAGCAGAGGCACCGTTTTCGGTGCTGACCCATTGCAATACCGGTGCATTGGCCACCGGGGGCTACGGCACGGCACTGGGCGTTGTTCGTCGTCTCCATGAGGAAAAGCTGCTGGCAGAAGTCTATGCCGACGAGACTCGCCCCTGGCTTCAGGGTGGCCGGTTGACGGCCTGGGAACTTTCACGCGACGGCATTCCCGTCACACTGAATGCCGATGGTGCTGCTGCCGCAATCATGGCCCGTAAAGACGTACGCTGGGTGATTGTCGGCGCCGACCGGATCACCGCCAATGGCGATGTGGTGAACAAGATCGGCACCTACAGCCTGGCGGTTCTGGCCCGTCATCACAAGGCGGGTTTCATGGTGGTCGCGCCTTCAAGCACGGTGGACATGGCGATGGCGGCGGGGGCGGATGTTCCCATTGAGGAGCGCGACGGCATTGAGATCCGGGAGATACGCGGTATTGGGTTGGCGCCGGAAGGCGTCAAGGTGTTCAATCCGGTCTTTGACGTGACACCGGCCAGCCTGATCGATGCGATCGTAACTGAAAAGGGCGTGGTGCATAACCCGAACATCACCGGTATGCAGGCGTTATTTGGTTGACGGTGGGGTGCGCTCCGGCTGTTTCTTTTTGGCGGCAGGCTTGTCAGGTGATCTTTTCACTTCGGGGGGCTTTTCCTCGTAGGTGGCCCTGAGTTCGGCCACCTGCCGTTCCTGCTCCTCAATAAAATGTAGGGACATCTCAAAACTCTGGCGGGTGAACTCCAGCACTTTCTGGAAACCTTCATCCGAGAGTGTGCGAGCGTCGTCATGCCGGCGGAAGATGTTGATGAACTCCCGCTCCCGCTCAAACTGCAGGGGCAGTCTCGCCACGCCCCAGTCGTTCAGAATCTGCCAGACTTCAGGGTTGTAGTTGCGGGTGGTGCGCATGATGAACGGAATGGGGTCGTTCCTGGCAATGAGGGCAGCCAGGCGTAGTATCAGCTCGAAAGAAAGCGTGGACGTGCCGTTCTCAATGGCTTCCAGAACCGACTTGTCCCGCAGGTTCAGAGCCTCACTCATTTCCGACAACGTCAGCCCGGCCACTTCCCGGATGTCCTTGAGAGACTGGCCTGCGGTGAGCATCGCCCGCAGTTGATCCTGGGAATTGATCAGAGCCCGACCAACCCGGAGCGACGTATCGGTGGCTTTGACCCCAAACCGGAGCGCCGAGCCGGTCAGGCTGGCCAGGCGGTCGATCAGTCCCTCTGGCGTCCGTTCCTGGGTTACCGGTTTTTCCAGCCCTTCCACTTGTTCCAGCGAGCGCATGGCGTGCAGGGCATCCAGAAGCATGTACTGGAGCATTCGAGCTTTCTGGCCGCTGTCCTGCCCGCTGGTATCCTTCGCAGTCATGGGGCTGGAGGTCTCCGTTTAACGGGTTGCGGCGGAGGCTGGAGCCTGTGCCGCGAACTGCTGCGGATCCAGGATGGATGCCATACGGTTATCCAGGTCCAGCATGTCAGCCATGATATGGCCGCCTTCCCTGATCACGAAATCCAGTTCTTCGTCGGTGGAATCCAGATCAGCCGCTTGCTGGTCCTGCCAGTCTTCCAGGTCTTCGAGGGAATCGAACGGTGGTTGCCCTTTCAGCTCACGCCTGGCGTTTGCGATAGTCAACCGCGTGCGTTCGATCTGTTCGTGCTCGGCGCGACGTTCTTCCAGATTCAGGCTGACACTGTCCGTGGCGCGCTGTTTGGTCAGGAAGTCGATTTCCTGCTGCAACAGACTGAATTCCGGATTGGTTGAGAATCGCTCCTCATGCCGCTTGCGAAGCTCATCGATGATTCCGCTGAAATCAAAGTATCGGGTGTGCGGTACGGCCTCGATCTGATCCCAGGGCAGGGCGTGATCCAGAGCGTCTTCACCAATGCGGGTCTTGTCGATACGGGAGGGGATCTCGATGTCCGGGATAACCCCTTTGTGTTGGGTGGAGCCGCCGGATACCCGGTAGAATTTGGACTGGGTAATCTTGAGCTGGCCATGGTTAAGGGGGCGCACTGCCTGAACGGTGCCCTTGCCAAAGGTCTGGGAACCGACAACCAGTCCCCGGCCATAGTCCTGAATGGCGCCGGCGAAAATTTCGGACGCTGACGCACTCATGCGATTGGTGAGCACCACCAGCGGCCCGTCATAGGCGACCGAAGGGTCCTCGTCATTGAGTACCTGCACATCGTTGTTGGCGTTGCGAATCTGAACCGTAGGGCCTTTGTCGATAAACAGGCCAACCAGATCATTGGCTTCGTGCAGCGCACCACCACCATTGTTTCGAAGATCCATTACCAGGCCGTCGACGCCGTCGGCTTCGAGTTCCGCAATCAGGTTGCGGACATCCCGGGTAGTGCTCTTATAGTTCGGATCACCAGCCTGCATGGCCTGGAAGTCCGCATAGAAAGTAGGAATGGTGATCACGCCAATCGTGTATTCCTTGCCGCCGCGCTCAAGGCGGATGGTGTCCTTGCTGGCGCTCTGTTCCTCGAGTTTTACCTCGTCGCGTTTGATGGCGATAGTCTCGGTAATGGTCTCATCAGAGGCATTGGCCGGAATCACCTCCAGTGTGACCGTTGAATTTCGCGGCCCACGGATAAGATCGACCACTTCGTCCAGGCGCCAACCAATGACATTCACCGGTTTTTCGCCCTCTTGTGCCACCGAGACAATGCGATCTGCGGGTTCAAGCTGGCCTTGCTTGGACGCCGGGCCGCCAGGTACCAGTCTTACCACCTTGGTATATTCGTTGTCTGACTGAAGGACGGCACCAATGCCTTCCAGTGAAAGGCTCATGTTGATGTTGAAGTTTTCGGAGGTGCGTGGCGAAAAGTAAGAGGTGTGCGGATCCCACATGCCGGTGAACGCGTTCATGTAGGCCTGGAATGCATCTTCACTGCGGGCCTGGTAGGCGCGCTTGAGCTGGCCTTCATAGCGGCGGCGCAGAGTTTCAACAATGGCCTCGTCATCGGCGCCGTTCAGGCGTTGCGCCAGAACTGCGTTCTTGATGCGTTTTACCCAAAGATCATCCAGGGCCTTGGCGTCGGGTTCCCAGTCCGCTTCCGAGCGGTCGACCAGAATGCTCTCTTTGGCCGAGAAATCCAGCGAGTCTATGCCGTTATCAATGGTTTCCAGCGCAAACTGGAGACGTTCGATAATTCGCTGCTGAACCAGGTTGTAGATATCAAAGCCCGGCTGCAACTGGCCTGTTTTCAGGGCCGAGCCCAACTGGGTCCGGATATTGTCGAATTTTGCGATGTCGTCTTGTGACAGGTAGATCCGTTGGCCGTCCAGATAGTCCAGATAGGCATCAAACACGTCTCCGGAGAGTTCATCGCTGATTCCGAGGTCCCGGAAGTGGGTGAACTGCAGCTGACGGGCGATCAGGATATTGGCTCGCGCCTGATCAATCGTCGGTGCAACTGGCTCATACACGGCGGGAGTTTCAACGTTGGCGTGAAGCCCCATTGGCGCAGACAGCAGCAATGCCACAGTCATTGCCTTGCACACCCCGAACCGAACAGATCCGGCCGGAGAGCGACGAGCCATAATTCTTTCCGCGATGGTCATAAATGCTTACCTGACGGTGTTGGGAGCCACTCGGTTTTTGAGGGAGTGTCTACCCGTGACTGATTAAATTTATTGTAGGCAAGCACTACACCCGATGCCATAGGCAGGGCGTATCGGTTCGTGACAATCTGTCCATGAAGACGCCACGTTCGTAACCGGGAGATCAGGAGTGTCCTGTGTAAGGAAACTGCCGGGAGAATAGCCAAATCCTCCCGACAGTTGACGTGCAGAGGATGGATCAGGCGAACGGAGTGTTCGATTCCGCCTTGTCCTGCAGGAGTTTCGGTGGTGCAAAGCGTTCACCGTAGGTCTCGGCGAGCTGGGATGCCCGCTCGGTGAATGCCCTCACGCCATACTGATTGATAAACTGAATCGCACCACCCGTCCAGGGCGCGTAGCCAATGCCGAAGATACTGCCGATATTCGCATCCTCTACCGTTCGCAATACGCCTTCCTCCAGACAACGAACTGTTTCGATGGCCTGAATGAAGAGGATCCGGTCTTTCAGCTCCTGCAGTTTGACCGTTCTTGCCTTCTCCGCATTCACGAACAGAGTTTCCAGCTCCGGCCAGAGGTGTTTCTTGCCGTTGGCAGGGTACTCGTAGAAGCCCGCGCCCGCAGCCTTGCCCTTGCGGCCATGCTCGTTGACCATCGCATCGATGACGGCCTCCGCGGGGTGGGGATTCCAGGTGCCGCCGGCGGCTTCGGTATCCTTTCTACTCTGGTCCCGGATGTGTTGCATCAGGGTCATGCTGACTTCGTCGGAAATAGCCAGTGGCCCGACGGGCATACCCGCCAGCACTCCCGCGTTTTCAATGCTCGCTGGATGAACACCTTCACCAAGCATGCAGATGCCCTCGTTGACGAAGGTCCCAAAGACCCGCGAAGTGAAGAACCCTCGACTGTCGTTGACCACCACCGGAATCTTTCCGATCTGCTGAACGTAGTCAAACGAGCGCGCCAGGGTTTCATCCGAGGTTTTTTCGCCAACGATTATTTCCACCAGTTGCATTTTGTCGACGGGTGAGAAGAAATGCAGGCCAATGAAGTTCTCGGCGTTTGCAGAGGCTCCGGCGAGCTGAGTAATGGGGATGGTTGAGGTGTTGGACGCAAAAATCCCGTTTGCCACCAGCTTGGGCTCTGCTTCCTGGGTCACTTTTGCCTTCAGTCCACTGTCCTCGAACACCGCCTCGATCACCAGATCACAGCCTTCCAGGTCGTCCGCGGAATCGGTGGCCTTGATGCGGCTCAGGATGTCTGCTCTCTGCTCTTCGGTCATCCGGCCACGGCTGACCTTCTTGGCCAGCAGCTTCTCGGAGTAGCTTTTGCCCTTTTCGGCATTTTCCATCGAGACGTCTTTCAACACCACGTCGATGCCGCGCGTGGCCGTCGAATAGGCGATACCAGCGCCCATCATACCGGCGCCGAGCACACCCACCTTACGGAAGGTTTCTTTCTCAACGCCATCGGGACGGCTGCCGCCCGCCTTGATGGCGTTCAGTTGGAACCAGAAGGTGCCGGTCATGTTCTTGGCGACCTGGCCGATCACCAGTTCGGCAAAATACCGGGTCTCGATCAGGCTACCGTTGTCGAAATCTACCTGGGCACCTTCGACTGCCGCTGAAAGGATGCGCTCCGGTGCCGGATAACAGCCTTTGGTTTTCTGCTTCAGCATGGCCGGGGCGATGGCCAGTTTCTGGGCCATGGCCGGATGGTGAGGCGCGCCGCCAGGAAACTTGAAGCCTTTCTGGTCCCAGGGTTGCTGACATTTGGGGTTAGCATCGATGAATGCCCGGGCCTTGTTGATCATGTCGTCGGCAGAATCGGCCAGTTCGTCGACAATGCCGGCCTTGAGGGCGGCTTTGGGATTCACCTTTTTGCCTTCCATCAGGAACGGGAAGGCCGCTTCCAGGCCAATCATTCGGGGCAGTCGTTGCGTGCCGCCACCACCGGGCAGCAGGCCCAGTGTCACTTCCGGCAGCCCCAGCTGAATGCTGTCGTCGTCAATGGCGATGCGATGGTGGCAGGCCAGGGCGATCTCTAGGCCGCCGCCGAGGGCGGAGCCATTGATAGCAGCAACCACGGGTTTGCCGGTGGTTTCCAGGAAGCGCATGTGGGCTTTCAGGCCGTTGACCATATCTTCAAAGGCTTGGGCGTCATCCCGGGTGACCCTGTGCAGCTCTTTCAGGTCGCCGCCGGCAAAAAAGGTCTTCTTGGCCGAGGCAATGATCACGCCTCGGATGTTGTCCAGATCACCTTTCACTTTTGCGGCAGTTTCCGAGAGGGCGTCCCGGAAAGCGGCATTCATGGTGTTGGCGGACTGGCCGGGCATGTCGATGGTGAGGGTCAGGATCTGATCTGAACCCAGTTCGTAACGGATGGCACTCATAATCGGTTCTCCTTGAAAAGTGGACGGGTTCAGACGCGCTCAATGATGGTGGCAATGCCCATGCCGCCGCCAACGCACAGCGTGGCCAGGCCATAGCGCAGTTCACGCCGCTCCAGCTCATCCAGCAGGGTGCCAAGAATCATGGCGCCGGTGGCACCCAGCGGGTGGCCCATGGCAATAGCGCCGCCGTTCACGTTCACTTTTTCGTCGGGAATCGAGAGTTCCCTCTGGAAGCGCATCACCACGGAGGCGAAGGCCTCGTTCACTTCAAACAGGTCAATCTGATCGGCGGTCATGCCCGCTTTTTCCAACGCTTTGCGCGCGGCCGGGGCAGGACCGGTCAGCATAATGGTCGGGTCAGTGCTGGTTACTGCTGTGGCAATAACGCGGGCGCGCGGTGTAAGACCCATGGCCTTACCCTTGGCCTCGCTACCGATCAGCACGGCAGTGGCACCATCGACTATCCCGGAGGAATTACCGGCGTGATGCACGTGGTTAATCTTCTCCACGTAGTGGTATTTCTCCCGGGCGACACCATCGAAGCCCATCTCGCCCATCATCTGGAAGGAGGGCTTCAGGCCGGCAAGGCTCTCCAACGTGGTGTTGCCACGCACATGCTCATCTCGATCAAGGATCACCACGCCATTCTGGTCAGTGATCGGAATAATGGATTTGCCAAAGTAGCCGTTTTCCCAGGCATTGGCCGCTTTCTGCTGGGATTTCACGGCGAAACCATCGACGTCTTCACGGCTGAATCCCTCCAGCGTGGCAATCAGATCCGCGCCGATACCCTGGGGCATGAAACCGGTATGCAGGTTAGTCTCGGGGTCTGTGGCCCAGGCACCGCCGTCGGAGCCCATAGGGACCCGGGACATGGCTTCCACGCCACCGGCAACCACCATGTCTTCCCAGCCGGAGCGTACTTTCATGGCGGCCAGGTTGACTGCTTCCAGCCCGGACGCGCAAAAACGGTTGAGAGTGACGCCAGCCACTTTTTCGTCCCAGTCAGCTGCCAGGGCTGCGGTCTTGGCGATATCCGCACCCTGATCGCCCACCGCGGTGACGCAGCCCATCACAATGTCATCCACCTGGGCGGTGTCCAGACTGTTCCTCTCCTGCAGCGCATGGAGCACCGTCGTCAACAGCGTTATGGGTTTGACGCTGTGAAGTGATCCGTCTTTTTTTCCACGCCCTCTGGGGGTGCGGACTGCATCGAAGATATACGCCTCGGTGGTCATTGCTTTTCCTCTGGTCATATTGTTTTCGGAATTGATTTACCGATGACATAACCATAGCCGGTTGCAGTTGCGGGGTGTAATGACGCGGGCTGCCAATCGCATTGGCGAAATTGCTCATGAACCATGACAAGGAGAGAGGTGGCTTCTATGGTGTTAGAAACCGCAGACGAATTCAGGAGGCGCAAGCCATGTCTCTGCGAGATGCGATCGACAATTTTTACGAACGGCTGGTGGTGGATGCCATTGAGGCAACGCGGCAGGAGTCTGACACAGCGGACTATCTTGCCGACGTGATGTGCGTGGCCCTCAACCGGCTGCCCACACGGTATTACCGGCATTCAATCGATATGATGTTTTATCTGGCGGACGAGGAGCTTAAGGGGATGAAAGAGAAGTCCCTGGCCGCCGTAAAGGAAGCCAGGGAATTCGTCAGAGAGCATCAGCGGGAGTAAGCCGCGGGGCGAATCAGGCCGGATTCAGGTTGGCGAGGGCCTTGTTCAGGCGTTCGGCCAGCTCAGTATTTGCGTCTTTGCCGATTCCGCCCAGACACCAGTTCGCGAGCAGCGTTTCCACGTCCTGCATTTGATCGTTGTCATTGTCTGCGGACCCCATGCCATCGGCGAGGCGCTGGACCTGGATTTCCATGCGGCGCTGCTGGTCCGCCTCGGGGGAGGGGACACCGCAAAGAATTTCCGCTCGGATAACCAGCTCGACCGGATCACTGGTGTCTGAGGTCTGTGCCAGCGCGGCCCAGTGTTTCGGCACTGACTCATTGGCGGTTTCGCCCGTTGTGGCGGCCATCACCAGAGACTGCCAGGACGCCATTTTTGCCCGAAGCTTAAGGGTGGAAAGGATCTGGTTCAGCCGCTGTTTTTCCTGCTGAACCTGTTCTCTGACGCCCTTCGACAGGGCCGAGGCATCGATCTCCCGAAGCATCGTCAGTGCCGGCGTTATTGCCTGTTCATCACTGTCGGCGGATAGCCCGGAAGCCTGGTGAAGGCCCGCCTGTGCGGACTCGTCGGCGGCTCTCGATGCCTGCTGCTGCTCCGTGCGTTCGGCATCGCGGCGGGCAAAGATCTGGTCGCAGGCCTTCCGGAAAGCCTGCCACATTTTGCGGTCTTCCCGATGACGGGTAATGCCGATCGCCTGCCAGTCCCCTTGAAGGGCCTTGGCCTGATTCATGGCCTCCTGAAGCGGTTCGTGGTCAACCAGTGCCTCGGCTTTTTCCACAATCGCCTGTTTCAGTGTTTCGTTTTTCCGGCGTTCCTCATCCAGTGGCGCTTCCAGTCGTTTGAGCAGTTCATCGAAGCGTTTCTGAACAGCACGATTGTCCCGGAATTCCACCGGCCAGGCTTCCTTCCACTCCTGGCGGGCGGTCTGGTGGATGCGCTCTGCGGCCTTCCAATCGATAGACGACCAGTCGGCGTTGTTCAGGAAGCTCTCGAGTTGCTCGCAAATGGCGGACCGCTTCTCCAGATTGGCCTGCTTCAGGCCCGATTTCGCAGAAAAGTAGGCCTTGCAGGGCTCATAGGCCTTGTCGGAGGCAGCCTTGAAGCGGGACCAGAGCGTTCGGTCGGAAGAGCCGCCCAGATCGCGCCACTCATTCTGCAATTCCTTGATTCGCTCCGCCTTGGCTTCCGGGTCCATGGGTTGCTCTGCCAGATATTCCATTTGCTCACACAGGGCAATCTGTTTCGGCTCGGTCGCAAAGCCCTGCCAGTCCGAGAGCTCCCTCAGTTGCCCGTTCAGCAGTTGCATCCGGGCCTGGAAGGGTTTGGCGTGGCGTTGATCCAGATCCCGGAAATGCTGCTGGGCGGTTTTGAACAGCTGTTTCGACTCTTTCAGCTGTTTGGCCTCAAGGGCATTTTCCAGTTTGTTGAGGTCGACTTCGAGCCGATTCGCCAGGGATTTCTGCTGCTCCTGGTCAACACGAGGCTGGGTCGGTGCCTTGGGCTTGCCGGCCAGTTTTCGCAATGGCTCCAGCAGAGTGGGGGTGGGGTAGCCTTCCGGCCAGTTGATCTCGGCAACCAGGTTCTTGGCCTGGGCGCGCTGCTCGTCAGTGGGATCGCCTTCGCCTTCAAGCAGAGCGCCGAGTTCGACGATGGTGTCCCGGTCCTGGGTAATCCGACGGACAGAACTGAGATAATTGCGCAGCGCCAGCATGGCGGTCTCGTAGGATTTCTGTTCCTGCTTTTCCACTGTCGTATCGCGGGTTGCTTCCAGCCAGCGGTTTTCCTGGGTCTTCTGCAGAGCATCCAGAGAGGCGAGTGAGGGCAGGGTCTCTGGCGGTTGTGCCTTGAGTTCATCCAGTGTGCGGGTCAACAGGTCCAGGGTTTCCCGGCGTTGCAGTCGCTGCTCATCCTGGCGCTTTTCATCCTCCGCGGCGGACTGCAGGGCTGCAATGCGCTCCTTGCAGCGGTGCACCGCTTCCAGAAACGCCTGTGTCTGTTCCGGGGTGGCATGCTCTTCCACGTCGGTCCACTGCTTCAGCAGGGCATCAAGCCGGGCCTCGTAGAGCTTGGTGTCGTCGCTTTTTGCCTGGTCCTGTGCGTGACGGGTCAGGGTGGCAATGGTCTGGCTAATGCTGTCCAGTCGGGCCTGTTCTTCGCGCCGCTGCTGAAGTGCCAGTTTAACGATCTGGTAGACACCTTTGTCACGGCCTTTGGCCTGTTTCTGCACTTCCTGCAGGCTCGCTTCGTCGGTCAGTCTGCCTGCAGCGGACTGCCGGATATCCGCGGTAACGCCCTCAATAGCAAGCTTGGCCAGGACATCCTGGGATGGTTCGCTCTCCAGTGTTTTGAGCTGTTCTTCCCTCCGGTCAGTCCGGGTATCTTCCTGTTCGACAGGCTCTGGCTGGGTGGCTTTGCGCTGTTTTGGCGTTGCCTCGGTTGTCTTGCGGGATCTGAACAGTTTCTGGATGAACGCGGCCATAAGAGTATCCTTGGGTGTTGAAACCAGTTCACGGTGTCGGGCACAGTTGTGTCGCCACCGGCCATCGGCCTCCGGTTCGGGGCGCCGGGTAGTTTGACTGGTCAGCCTGAGGTGCTGGCCAGTTGGAAAAATTCGCGGCTAGTCTAGCGTTTTGTGTGCGTATGCGGAAAGGGTCTGTATGGCAAAACAGGAAAATCAGGACGATCAGGAATACAAGGCCCGGGCAACGGCGCTGAGATTGCTGGCCAGAAGGGAGCACAGTCGCCTTGAGCTGAGCCTGAAACTCCGTCAGAGAAAGGTGTCGGGCGACATTATCGACGCCGTTCTGGATGATTATGAGAAAGAGGGTTGGCTAGACGATAACCGGTTCGCTGACGTCTACGCTCGCCAGAGAATGGACCTTGGTTACGGACCGCTACGCATTCTGGGCGAACTTCAACAGCGTGGTGTGCATAAGACTCCGGAGTGTGTTGACGGGATGACTGAGGAAGACTGGTGTCAGCGAGCTATTGGTATCCGCGATAAGCGGTTCGGCCTGGGAGATCTCAGTGAAGACTGGGACGAAAAAGTGCGTCAGGCGCGTTTTCTGAATCGTCGGGGCTTTTCCGCCAGTCAGGTGGAAAGAGCCCTTGAAGCTCGCGCCGACTAGCCCACTTCAGATGGGGAGCTTCAGAGGGTCGGCGGGATCATGCCGAGCTCTGCTGGCAGGCCCGCCCGGAGTTTTTCGTCGGGCTGCAGTTCGTCGGCAAGGATCCCCGATTTCGGGTTCTCCTCCATCTGTACGATTTGCTCCTCCTGCTCTGGCGCTGGTGTGGCCGGTTCGTTGAGCCTGGCCAAGACATCATAGTAGCGCCGGATATTCTGAACGTAGATGACCGGTTCATGGCCCCGGGCGTAGCCAAAGCGGGTCTTGGTATACCACTCCTTCTGTGCCAGCAGTGGCAGGAATTCTTTTACATCCATCCATCGGTCGGGGTCCTTTCCAGCGCCTTCTGTGAGGCGACGGGCGTCCTCGAGGTGCCCAAAACCCACGTTGTAAGAGGCGAGGGCGAACCAGGTACGGTCCGGCTCGGTGATCCGTTCGGGGATCTTTTCGTGCACGATCCGGAAATACTTGGCGCCGCCCTGGATGCTCTCCTCGGCGTCGAGGCGGTTATTGATGCCGATATGGCTGGCAGTGTTCCGGGTCAACATCATCAGGCCGCGGACCCCGGTGGGGGACACCGCGTTGGGCCGCCAGTGGGACTCCTGATAACCGATGGCCGCGAGCAGACGCCAGTCCATATTGAAGTCCTTGGCATAGTCGCGAAACAGTGACTCGTATTTGGGTAGGCGGTTTTCCACATGGTGCATGAAGGTGCGGGCGCCGACATAATTGAGCCGGTCCAGGTGACCGTAGAAGCGTTCGGCAATCTGGGCCAGGGTGCCGTCGGCCTCCAGAGTGTCCAGAAACTGCCGGGCAGCGTTTGCCAGGGATTCATCCTGTGCCGACGGGAAAAACCAGGCCAGTTCGCCGGGTTCTCCCACGGCAAATGCCTCCTTCACCATCGGGTAGAACACGTGATTCAGGTCGAGTTCATTGGAGGAAACCATCGCGTAGGGGAATTCGCCGCTCTCGACGCGGGATAGTACGCCAGCGGCGTCGAGGCCGGGATGCACTTGCCACTGAAGCTCCGCGATTTCCTCCCGGGCTTTTTGGAGGCGATGCTCATGGTTGCTGTCGGCCACCACGTGAAGGGCTTTTCCGGCCAGGTCTTTCAGTGACTCAGGTCGCTCTACGTCCCGGTTATAAACCAGTATCGACTGTGCGGTAATACCGGTAGCCACGGAATGGAAATGACCGGCCGTGTCGGGCTGACTGGACAGCCCCAGCATGCCCAGGTGGGCATAATTCTTATCCAGTACCGACAGGATCTCAGTATTGTCATCGGCGACGCGGATCCGGAGCTTTACCCCCAGTTCATTAGCGAACAGCTTTGCCAGTTCATAGTCGTAACCGGTAGGGCCGCCCTCACTTTCCACATAGATAGAGGGTGCCGTACGGGTGATCACATGCAGCACACCCTCATCCCGGATTTCCTGGAGAGTGCTGGGTTGTGAGCATCCAGTCATTAGTAGGGCGGAGCCAAGTAAGAGAAGCGTCTTGGCGGATGCGCCTGTTAAAGCAGCAAGAATTCTGGGCAAGTCCCTGATCTCCGTCACGTCTGGATCATCTGGTTGCAGAGCCGCTTGCAGATCTGCACCCCTCTCTATCCTGAGTGTGGAATTCCTTTCCACCTGGTCAATGATCCTTGGTGTCGGATGGTTGGTCAATAAATCTGGTTAATTAATATGCAAAACAATGTCAATTGTACGGTCGGGGATTAACGCTTCAAGCGCTGTATCCCGGCCTCGCTTTCGAGTATCATGGCGGCCTTTCAAATTGCACCCAGACTTCCCCGTTTCGCGCGATACAGGTTGATATCATGCTTGAACTTCGCGGCGCTCCCGCGCTTTCGCCATTCCGCTCCCGCAAACTGCATTCCCGGATTCAGGACATCGTGCCTGAAGTCGAGCACGTTTATGCAGAGTTCATGCACTTTGTCGATCTAGAGGCGGATCTCTCTGACGCAGAGCAGGCTATCCTTGACCGACTGCTGACATACGGCCCCAGCGTGCCGGTGGAGGATCCGGACGGGGTTCTGTTTCTGGTCGTGCCGCGCCCGGGAACGCTTTCACCCTGGTCCAGCAAAGCAACAGACATTGCCCGTAATTGTGGCCTTCGTCAGATTCACCGAATCGAGCGGGGTACGGCCTACTACATCCGTTCTGGTCGTAAGCTTGGCCTGGAACAGCGCGAGAAGATCGCAGCCCTGCTTCATGACCGCATGACCCAGAAAGTATTTCATGAAATGGGCGGGGCGGAGCTGCTGTTCAGCCATGAGGAACCGCGACTCCTCGGGCGGGTTCCTGTTCTGGCGGGTGGCCGTAATGCCCTGGTTGAAGCGAACTCTCGCCTGGGGCTGGCACTTGCCGAAGATGAAATCGACTACCTGGTGAAGTCCTTCACGGATCTTGAGCGGGATCCGACCGACGTGGAGCTCATGATGTTCGCACAGGCGAACTCCGAGCACTGTCGACACAAGATCTTCAATGCCTCCTGGGATATTGACGGCGAGGGCCAGGAAAAATCCCTCTTCGCGATGATCCGCAATACCTTTGAAATGAACAGCGAAGGCGTCCTTTCGGCATACAAAGATAACGCATCTGTTATCCGGGGCAGCCGGGGTGGCCGCTTCTTCCCGGATCCGGAGACTGGGGTCTACGGATACAACGAGGAAGATATTCACATCCTGATGAAGGTGGAGACACACAACCACCCGACGGCGATTGCCCCTGCGGCCGGTGCGGCAACAGGCTCCGGCGGCGAAATTCGCGACGAGGGCGCGACCGGTCGGGGTTCGAAGCCAAAAGCGGGTCTGACTGGTTTCACAGTCTCCAACCTGAACCTTCCGGACGACCCCCAGCCATGGGAAATCAACTATGGCAAACCGGAGCGGATTGCTTCAGCTCTCGACATCATGATTGAAGGGCCTATTGGCGGTGCGGCGTTCAACAACGAGTTCGGTCGTCCCAATCTGGCCGGCTATTTCCGCACCTTTGAAGAGAAAGTGCCGGGTGCCGCTGGCGAGGAAGTCCGCGGTTACCACAAGCCGATCATGATTGCCGGAGGTCTTGGCAACATTCGTGAAGAGCACGTGGAGAAAGGCAATATCCCGGTGGGTGCCAAGCTCATCGTGCTGGGCGGGCCCTCAATGCTGATCGGTCTTGGTGGCGGCGCTGCTTCGTCCATGGATTCGGGTTCCAGTAACGAAAACCTGGATTTTGCGTCGGTTCAGCGGGACAACCCGGAGATGGAGCGTCGCTGCCAGGAAGTGATCGACCGTTGCTGGCAGATGGGGGGCAACAACCCCATCGCGTTTATTCATGATGTTGGGGCCGGTGGTCTTTCCAATGCCATGCCGGAGCTCGTAAAAGATGGAGGCCGCGGCGGCAAATTCGAGCTTCGCGACATCCCCAGTGATGAACCTGGGATGTCGCCGCTGGAGATCTGGTGTAACGAATCCCAGGAACGGTATGTGATGGCAGTCGCTCCGGAGAATCTGGAACGGTTTGATGCCCTCTGCCGCCGGGAACGTTGCCCCTATGCCGTGATTGGTGAGGCGACAGAGGCCCACCATCTGGAGCTGGGTGATTCCTACTTTGACGACAAGCCGGTTGACCTGCCGATGGAAGTGCTGTTTGGCAAGCCGCCGCGCATGCACCGGAGCGTCAGTCGCGCTTCTTTTACCAAGCCCATATTCGACTCCACCAAAATCGATCTGGACGACGCCATTCGCCGTGTGCTGCGTCTGCCGTCCGTTGGCTCCAAGAGCTTTTTGATCACCATTGGTGACCGGACCATTACCGGCCTGGTTGCGCGGGATCAGATGGTCGGGCCCTGGCAGGTCCCGGTCGCTGACGTGGCTGTGACTGCCACTTCCTTCGATGTCCGCACTGGTGAAGCCATGGCCATGGGCGAGCGCACACCGGTTGCAACGCTCGACTCCCCTGCGTCTGGTCGCATGGCCGTGGGTGAAGTGATTACCAATATGGCCGCCGCTCTGATCGCGAAACTGTCCGATATTCGCCTGTCTGCAAACTGGATGGCGGCTGCCGGACATCCGGGCGAGGATGAAAATCTCTATGAAACCGTTCGTGCAGTAGGGATGGAGCTGTGCCCGGAGCTGGGTATTACGATTCCGGTCGGCAAGGACTCAATGTCCATGAAGACCATGTGGGAGGAAGACAGCGGCGAACAGAAGAGCGTAACTGCACCGCTTTCATTGATCGTCAGCGGCTTTGCACCGGTAACCGATGTTGCCAGAACCCTGACTCCCCAATTGGTTAAGGATGCCGGAGAGACCGACCTGATTCTGGTGGATCTCGCTGCCGGTCAGAACCGCCTGGGTGGTTCCGCTCTGGCTCAGGTGTACCGTCAGGTCGGTGCTGTGGCGCCGGACCTGGATGATCCCGAGGACATCAAGGCTTTCTTTGCGGTCATTCAGGGTCTGAACTCTGACGGTAAACTGCTGGCCTATCATGACCGTTCGGACGGTGGCCTGTTCGTCACGCTGGCTGAAATGTGCTTTGCCGGCCGATGTGGCGTTGATATCAAGCTGGATGGCCTTGCTGAAGATCGCAGCCAGTTTGCCAGGGAACTGTTTAACGAAGAGCTGGGTGCTGTTATTCAGGTGCGCAGGGAAGACACCGGTTTTGTCCTGCAGCAGTTCTCTGCCGCGGGTCTTGGCGACTACATCAGTGTGATTGGCAGTCCGAATGACACCGACAGCCTGCGCCTCACCTTTGAGGGCGGCACGGTAGTGGATGAACCTCGTGTAGAGCTTCAGCGTCTATGGGCGGAAACCAGTTACCGCGTTCAGTCTCTGCGGGATAACGCCGATTGCGCCCGCGAAGAGTTCGATAATCTGCTTGATGCGGAGGATCCCGGTCTTCACGCCGAGCTCTCCTATGACATCAACGAGGATGTGGCCGCCCCCTATATCAACAAGGGAGCCCGTCCGAAGGTTGCAGTTCTGCGAGAGCAAGGTGTTAATGGACAGGTTGAAATGGCGGCTGCGTTCGATCGCGCCGGTTTCGATTCTGTAGACGTGCACATGAGCGATTTGCTCTCTGGCCGGGTTACGCTGGATGGCTTTAATAGCCTGGTTGCCTGTGGCGGATTCTCCTACGGTGACGTTTTGGGCGCCGGTGAAGGGTGGGCCAAATCCATTCTGTTCAGCGATCGCGTCAGGGACCAGTTTGCGGCATTCTTCAATCGTCAGGACACGTTGGCACTCGGAGTGTGTAATGGCTGTCAGATGCTCTCCAACCTGCACGAACTCATTCCGGGTAGCGAAGGCTGGCCTCGTTTCGTACGCAACCAGTCCGAGCAGTTTGAAGCACGGCTGGTTATGGTTGAGGTGATGCCATCGCCGTCTGCGTTCATGGACGGTATGGCCGGCTCTCGCATGCCCATTGCGGTTGCCCATGGCGAAGGCAGGGTTGAATTTGCCAGTGGCACCTCCGCGGAGGCACTCTCCGAAAACGAGCTCGTGGCGCTGCGCTACGTGGATAATCGCGGGCAGGCAACGGTTCGTTATCCCTATAACCCGAACGGTTCGGAAGCCGGAATTACGGGGCTTACTACCCGCGACGGCAGGGTCACGATCATGATGCCGCACCCTGAGCGAGTGTTCCGGGCTGTTCAGCATTCCTGGCGTCCATCAGAGTGGCAGGAAGACGGTTCCTGGATTCGCATGTTCCGAAATGCGAGACGCTGGTTCGGTTAAATTCCCGCGTCAGTAAAGAGCCGGTTCTGGGTGCGCTCAACATGAGCGTTTTCTCCAGAGCCGGCTTTTTTATTGGCTGCCCCGTTTCTGGGCATTTTTCAAGGGAAAAATTCGGCGAAAATGGCAAAAATTCCCTTGACTCAGTATTTTTATGCACATTGCTGGTGCCTTCCTGTTTGTTCTGTGAACAAAGACCGGGAAATCGGTTCAACTTTTGCGCAAAACACATAAACTATTGAAAAATATAGAATAAATTAATCAGGTGATTTTGTCGCCAATTTAACGAAAGTGCAGTGATTACGGGGTTTGGGGGCGTGTTCCCAAAAACTTTCCCCAGAGTTATCCACAGATTCTGTGGGTAAGTGTCTAAGCTATTAATCTGTACAAAAAATATCCGATCCAAGGGAGGGTTTTCGATGTACAAGATGTGTTATTTCGTTCCGGAAACTCATGTTGAGCAAACCAAGCAGGCATTGTTTGATGCCGGAGCTGGTCGTATTGGTGATTACGATTGTTGTGCCTGGCAATGTCTCGGAAAGGGGCAGTTTCGTCCGCTTGAAGGAAGCGATCCATTTCTTGGCAAAGCCGGTGAGATTGAAGCGGTGGATGAGTACAAGGTTGAGCTGGTTTGTGCTGACGAGCTGATACGGGACGCTCTCGCAGCGCTCAAGCGGGCCCACCCCTATGAGGAGCCCGCTTACGAGGTCTATCGAATGGAGGAGTTGTAGCCGGCGGCCTTATTTGCGGTCTTTCGCCATGGGGTGGCGGATGTCGCTCACATGCACACCGAAGGACTCGCGCCTGAAGTCGGCCAGGAACAGCTCCAGGGTGCGCTTCACGGTTGGAAAGGAGATCTCCTCCCAGGGGATCTCATCCAGCCCGAACAGTCTGGATTCCAGAGATTCCTCACCTGCACCGAAATGCCCGTCTTTCAGTGTCGCTCGGTAGAACATGTGAACCTGATTGATGTGCGGAACGTCGATGATCGAGTAGAGGCCCTCAATATTCACTTCAGCGAGGGCCTCTTCCAAAGTTTCGCGCTCAGCGGCCTCAATAGTGGTTTCTGCGTTCTCCATGAATCCGGCGGGCAGCGTCCAGTAGCCATAGCGCGGTTCGATAGCTCTTCGGCACAATAATATCTGCCCCTCCCATACGGGAACGGTGCCGGCGACAATGCGAGGGTTCTGGTAATGTATGGTATCGCAGCTGACACAGACATAGCGGTGACGGTTATCGCCTTCGGGGATGCGTTGTTCAACCGGTTGGCCGCATGTGCTGCAGTACTTCATGATTTTCCCCGTATACTGAAATTGGTGTGGTAGTCAGTTTAACGATCCCGGCTGCCTCTGTCTCATCCAACCTCCGGATGTACCGTGGAGACGAACATTGCGTGATTTACTTGCCGAGCGCCTCGCCGGCTATGCGCCGCGGCAGCTGGCGCTGGATTATCCCGAGGCCGGGATTCTGGTCCCGATAACCGATGATCACCGAAACCCCGAAATGATTTTTACGCTCAGGTCTGAAAATCTGAGCACTCATCGCGGGCAGGTAGCCTATCCTGGCGGTAAACGTGATCCTGAAGACCCGTCTCTGGCAGCAACCGCGTTGCGTGAAACCCACGAGGAAATCGGACTGCCGCCGGACCAGGTGCAGATCATTGCGCCTCTGAGCCAGGTGATGTCCCGTTACGGAATTCTCGTGACCCCATACGTTGGCGTGATTCCCGGGGATCATCCTCTGGAGCCGAATCCGCACGAGATTGAAAGTGTATTCCGGGTACCGCTCTCCTTTTTCCTGGAGGACCGACGCGAGCGCACAGACGCTCTCAATTTCCTGAACCATACGTTTTACGTGCCTTGTTATCGGTGGGAACGCTACGAAATCTGGGGTTTGTCGGCAGTGGTTCTGGTTGATTTCCTGAACGCTGTGTACGATGCCGGAATTGACCTGCTTGAACCGCCCGAAGGAGGCTGAGATGTTTTACCAGTTGAATGACCGAACGCCAGAGCTGGAAGGTGAGGGGCACTTCGTTGCCGACAATGCGTCTGTGATAGGCCGAGTCCGGCTGATGGAGAAAGCCAGCGTCTGGTTCAACGCCGTTGTCCGTGGTGACAATGAGTGGATCACGATAGGGCCAGAGACGAATATCCAGGACGGTTCCGTTCTGCATACCGATCCCGGTATGCCGCTCACTCTTGGAAGGGGCGTAACGGTTGGCCACAAGGTTATGCTTCACGGCTGCGAGATTGGCGATTACTCATTGATCGGTATCAACGCGGTCGTTCTGAATGGTGCAAAGATTGGTAAGCATTGCCTGATCGGTGCCAATGCACTCATACCTGAGGGGGTGGAGGTGCCCGATGGTTCCATGGTTGTCGGTTCACCGGGCAAGATCAAACGGGAGCTTAATGACAACCAGAAAAAGATGCTGGAAATGAGTGCGCAGCACTATGTGCAGAATGCAGCCCGCTATGCTGATGAGCTCAAGCCCTGCGAGCCGAAGAAATGAGTGTCGCTGACAAGGTACGCTCGCCCTGCGTGAGCATTTGCGCCCTTGATGAAGATGATGTCTGTGTTGGCTGTCATCGAAGCGGAGACGAAATCACCCGTTGGACCGGTATGGATAATGAAGAGCGTCGCGAGGTGCTGCAGAAGGTGGCGGAACGCGAAAAGAAATCCCTGATTCACGGCTAATTGTAAAGGTGCTGGCAGATCATGACTGACTCAGTTCGAATTGGTACACCCCTCAAAGGCAACGCTTTCAGGGTTCTGTTTTGCGGATCCGGTGAGCTTGGAAAAGAAGTAGTCATCGAGTTGCAGCGCTATGGCGTTGAGGTTATTGCCGTGGATCGTTATGCCGATGCGCCTGCCATGCAGGTGGCTCATCGGAGCCATGTCATCGACATGCTCGACGGCGCCAGTCTGCGCCGCGTCATTGAGCAGGAAAAGCCGAATCTGATCGTTCCTGAGATTGAAGCCATTGCCACGCCGGAATTGGTCAAGTTGGAAGAAGAGGGATATCACGTCATTCCAACGGCGAGGGCGGTAAACCTGACAATGAACCGTGAGGGAATCCGTCGGCTTGCTGCTGAAGAGCTGGGATTGCCAACGTCGCCATACCGCTTTGCTGGTTCCCGGGAGGAATATCTCGCAGCGGTGAAGGAGATAGGGCTTCCACTGGTGGTAAAGCCGGTTATGAGTTCCTCGGGCAAAGGACAAAGTACGGTCAAGACCGAGGGAGATATTGAAGCGGCTTGGGAATATGCCCAGTCTGGCGGACGTGCCGGTAAAGGAAGGGTGATCGTTGAGGGGTTCGTCGATTTCGATTATGAGATTACCCTGCTGACCGTCAAGCATCGGGACGGAGTTTCGTTTTGTGAACCCATAGGGCATCGGCAGGAAGACGGAGACTACCGGGAATCCTGGCAACCCCAGCCGATGGCGCCCCTGGCCTATGAGCGTTCGGCTGAAGTCGCCCGGGCCGTGGTAGAAAATCTCGGTGGATATGGCATCTATGGTGTCGAGCTCTTTGTTAAAGAAGACAGCGTCTGGTTCTCAGAAGTTTCGCCACGTCCCCATGATACAGGGCTGGTAACCCTGGTATCCCAGGACCTCTCCGAGTTTGCGCTGCACGCGCGGGCTATCCTGGGTCTACCGATCCCCTCGATCCGTCAGACCGGTCCATCGGCATCGGCGGTGATTCTTCCTGAAGGAGATTCAACAGAGGTTTCCTATTCAGGGCTTGAAGCGGCGCTTTCGGAGCCGGATACCCAGTTGCGCCTTTTCGGAAAGCCCGAATTAAAAGGGCGTCGTCGAATGGGGGTTGCGCTGGCGAAGGGTGCTTCTGTAGAGGAAGCGCGGAAAAAAGCGCGCGGCGCGGCACAATCGGTTATCGTTGAACCATGAATCTTTATCGAATGTTGGTGTCATAAAGAGGAATCGTGAGGTTTCATGAAAAAAATCAAAACCAATCGTTGACACCTCCTGAGAGGTCTGTAGAATGCGCATCTCTTTCGAGGGGTAAGCCACTCAGGCAGCTCCGGATTCGAAAGGCAACTGTTTGAAAGTACTGAAGAAAACGAGTTTTAAAATTCTT
>NZ_LXYO01000011.1 GCF_001650915.1 Marinobacter sp. EhC06 | reverse complement strand
TGTCCTCTGAAATATTCAGGCGACAACTACGCTGACACATAGGGGGAAGCGGTAATTACCAACTAAAATAAATAGTACTAAATTCTTTATCTTTCTTATTCTTCGCCCTAAGTTCTCTGGGTCTTCTAGTTGTAAAGAGAGAATCGAAATCCTCGCCGAGCCAATCCTTTAAGGATGCTTCAAAAGTCTGATTTGATAACATAGTTATATTAAACAAACCCACAAGCCTGAAACCGAAAAACTGTAACTCAAGACTGTATGGAATTCTGAAGTGGTCCACGGTTCGACTATTAATAGCTTCGATCGGAATGTACTTTATTTCGAATTCTGCCTTCAAGGAGTTATCTGTCCGAGGCAGCAAGTGCAAACCGAAAGGTTGCCCTATCGGCTCTTCCGTGAATACAGGACGCAAAACGTCCGCGCTTCCTAATGGAAATAAACCAAAAAAGTCAGACTCTCCTCTTATCCGCGAAGAGAAGAGTTGCAAGTATAAAAGTGTTTTTAAGAACCAGCGTTCTATCAAATATCCAGATACTGTGACCTCTTTGGCGCAGCGCTCCGCGTGGTGAAAATTCAAGGCTCTAACAGAAGCATTCGATAAGTTGATCAAGGATTGGAAGAAAAAACCCATCTCATCATCAATGGCAGTAAAACTGTTATTATGATGCTCACATAATAAATTCAGCGTAGTCGAATTGCCAAAAGGCCTGCGTTTGCCCTCGGGAGTTCTAAATTTGATTTCCGGGAAAATATCCAAGACGCACTGGGAAATGACATGCTCACCGGTAAGCCCACCACTGCATTCACTCAAGCTCTTTGCCACGCACTCCCTGACCATTTTGTGCTTGAACCGAGTTGCGTTTTTCTTCTTCAGCCCATCAACAGAGAACCCATCGAGCACCTTAAAATGCATCTGCTCACCTTGCTCTAAACTCATTAGATAAATCCTTTTAGCAGTGGGTGTGATCTAGCAATTGGACTGGACTTACGCCGGACCAATAGACATTCCTGACCTATCATTGGGTTTACCCCGGTCCACTAAAGTGGGGAAAGCGCAGAACGAAATTTATCAGCTGGTTAGGCTCACTCACGTTTAGATAAACAACTCACGGACAGGGATGAAAGGTCTACCTGTTTCTGCCGCACGCCGAACTTTTGCTTCCAAAACATCTACCACGGATAGCCTTCGCGTGAGCATTTCTGACAAATCAAAACCATCCATGCAGATGATCCGTTTCCCCTTACCGAAAGCCTGTAGGCCTTCACTAGAAAAACCACTGTTACTCAAGAATAGACCACGAGACCAGGACGCCTTCTGGCTCAACTTTCCTTCAAAGGTATGTAGATCTGCGGCTCCAGTCGGGGCGTTTTGCCACTTTGCTTCCAATAGGTAGGTTTCTTTATTTAACACGAAGCTGCCATCTATTTGCTCGCCGATGAGGCGAAAGGAAGCACGTGCAGAAAGCCCGTATGCGTCAAAGACATCTTTTAGGAACCTTTCAAAGGCGAATCCGCGACTCTGAGACGGCATGTCAGCCAATTCAATAAGTTCGGAGAAGATTCGCTGACTTAGATTTTCATCAATTTGAACTCGCGCTTCTTCATCCTTTGGCTGAGCAGCAGGTTCAATATTTCCTCCCAGCCTACGGATAATTTGCTTTAGTGTTTTTTCGGAAGAATTTGGAATAGGTTCGTCTGAATAGATTTCCCAACCTTCAAGAAGTCCGTTCAAAAACAGCAGAACCTGTTCATCCGTTGCTAGCCGCCAGAATGAACGTGTTCTGTGAGCTTTTGAACCCGACGCTTGGTCATAGCAGGAGTCGTAAATAGAGACGCCGACAACCTCTCTAAAAAATTCGTCGAAGGTACGATTTGAAAACCCGAGCACGTAGCCACTGGACATGCCTAGCTCACGCTCCAACTTTTGCTTTTCTATCAGACTGAGACTACTCATCTGCTTTGCCTTACGCGGTTTGTTAATTGCGGCCCACTGTGAAGTCAAATTCCTCGACGTGTTTGATTTCGTGTTCACTGTGCGTTTTGCCAGACCAAGCAAGAGAGGCTGACACAAAAAGCAAGTAAACAAATTTGTGATAGTTGTTGTAAAAATCCATCAATCCGATTCTATCGCCACCTGCTCTACGGTAATCAGCATGCGATGTATTATTGCGCAGATCGCGAAAATCCCGGCCGAACTCTAAAGGAACAGTTTCCTGGTAGTATGAAAGATCATTTTCCCAATCGGGAGCATACCCCTTCTCAATAGCGACCCTGCGATTCCTCATAAGCTTCTCTGCTTCAGCTGTGAACAAGAAATCCAGTTTCTGGTGCTCAATCTTTCTGGTGTCTTTGAAATCACGCTTAAAGCAGCCAACGTAAAATTCATAGAGCCTTGAGAGAAACTCAGAATAAGCGTTATAGCTATTAAGCTTAATTTCTGTACCTGTATTACCCATGATGTTGGTACCAGCGAAGAACACGAATTTCTCAAACGCTTTTTCACACATAACAAACTCGTGAAATAGAACGCTCACCAGGTTCTTATCTACGTCGTCACCATATTCAAACTTCAAGCGATAGTTCCTTTGAGCAATTAAGGACGCCAGCATGCGCGGCTTTGTAGTCGAGGCGAAGCCGCATCGAAGAAGGTTCGCCGTGCCTGGCCTTGTTAAGCATCCGGTACTCGGATTACGTCTTCAAATTCCATTGGGAATCTCTCAAGGACTTCAGGCAATTGATCAGTAAAGAAAAAACGCTTTCTGAAAAACTCAAAATCATCCTCCGGCTTAGACAACTGCTCTTTTACTTTGGAGCGAGCGTACTTTATACCTCGACTTTTAATTTCTGGATTCTGGAGAAATCGACTGACCAAAAATTCTATCCGTTCTCGCTTGCCTTTCCCTCTACAGAATTTCCAATAGTAACTTCGGAAACCAGCTTCGAATAAGGCCCGAGCCCCAATGAATCCGAATCTCGGCTCATTATCACCGATGCCTTTATTCAAAGCGTCCATCGCTACGTCGCCATCCTTAGCCTCAAAAAGAGCGGAGTAAAAATCACGAAAGCGGTTCTCTAGATCCCCTGCTTTCACCTCCTCCTTCACGCCGATGACGCCAAAAAATGGCGCCCCATCCATTTGAGTGGCGGAGCCAATCAAGTTCGCTCCACCACACGCGCCGACTACAATTAGGGCATTCAGCCGACTGGCAAAATTTATTTTGATGAGTTCATTCCTAAATCGGTTCCAAGGCAAATGGCTGCCGTCGGCAAGCATCAAGCCATCTTCATCTCCATGACATTCTATATGGATTATTGGAACGATATTTTCTTTCGGGATTCTTTGGGAAATTGTCCGAAGACAGTTGATGAAGGAGTCTGCATCCTCAACCGAGAAAAACTCAGCTGATAGATTCTCGTCGTATGAATCCAGATGCATTAGCCGATCCTCAAAAAGCCGCGACCCAGTTTTGAGCTCACCCTCAGTCAGGGACTCAATGACGATCACTTTGTTCAAAAGCCCTGTGACTTTCATATTCGTCCTGATGGCTTAACAGCAATGAGGCAGCGCGCTTTATCATTGCGGAAATTTGTATGCGTCATTATTACTGACTTTGAACCATCAATCGCACTGCACATACATACATACATAAAACAATAGCTTAGCCGAGCATAGTCATCTCTGCCATGTAATCATTCAGCGTCTGCAATTTGCTCCGCCAATCATACTGGGCGAAATGGCTGTGATTAGCTCGGAGGCTCTGGAGAAAGGCCCTGATTCGAATGTTCGCTTTTGTTTAGCCGAGTCTAAAGAGTGCCCTGGTCACAAAGAGGACATTTAGCAGGTCTTATATCGAATAGGAGATGTCTAATTTATTGGCTGTTGGATCTCGTGAGTCACTTGGGCTTTGAAGGTAGAGTATCCAGCCAACTCCCACCCTCCTAATCCAGCAGATTTTGCCGCTAGCAGCGCGAGCACAACTGCTAGCCGCGATTCATCACTTCTTGCTCAAGGTACGTTTTGCAAGGTCGTACCTGAACCCAGTCCGTCTCAAAGGGGTTACCTGAACCCAAACGGCATTCAGAGGTCGGAGCCTCAAGCACGCTCATCTTTGGGTGACCCCATCACTAGATACGTCGTAAGGGCACTGACATGGGGGTGGGTACCCAAGATGTCGGTATGAAAATGCTTATAACCGGCAAGGTCCCTGCACTCGATTCTCAGCAGATATTCAAATGCGCCGGCCACGTTGTGGCATTCAACTACTTCCTCGGCATCCTGCATTGCATGCTCGAAGCTCTCAAGCGCCGCTTTGGTATGCGATGAAAGGGAAACACTGACGTATGCGGCAAAACCGCGATCCATGCGCTCCCGATCGGTGACAACACGATAGCCCCGGATTACGCCCGTTCGTTCAAGTTCCTGGACACGTCGCAAGCAGGTCGAAGGTGACAAATTGACCCGTTCAGCAAGCTCGACGTTGCTGATTCTTCCGTCACGCTTGAGCTCCTGCAATATTCGCCGAGAGGCGCCATCTATGCTGATCATTTATTGCATCTACTCTATTGGAATGGATTATTTAGATCATTAATTTCACACCAACATCAATATAATTTCAAAAAATGAGTCGTTATTGGAGTGTATTCGCCATGAGTCTTTCTGTGCTGGCTGCCCTTTTTGGTTTTGCCTTTGTGACCACGGCAACGCCGGGGCCGAACAATCTGATGCTCCTTGCGTCCGGCGCCAACTTTGGGTTCCTCAGAACGATCCCGCACATGGTTGGCATTGTGGTCGGGCTGACCGCGTTAACACTACTCGCCGGTGTCGGATTGATGGCTTTATTCGAGTCCTTTCCTGTCTTGCGCACCATACTTGAGGTTCTTTGTGTTGGTTACCTGCTCTGGCTTGCCTGGAAGGTGGCCACTGCGGCGCCTTTGAAAAAGACTGTCGCTTCCGGCCAGCCCATGACATTTTTGCAGGCCGCAGCATTCCAGTGGGTGAATCCGAAAGCGTGGGCGATGAGCCTGTCAGCCATCACCATTTACGCTCCGGACCGGTCACTGCCATCGGTGATGCTGGTGGCCTCAGCGTTTGCCATCGTCTGCTTTCCGGCAATTTCAGTTTGGGCCTGGCTGGGAACCGTCGTCCGCCAATGGTTATCGAGCCAACGGCGCCGGCAAGTCTTCAACATCACTATGGCAACTTTGCTCGTCGGTTCGCTTTATCCTGTATTGGGGAGTCTTTGAGCCTGCAGGTATTTCGGGCTTCTATGCTTTGGGCCAGTACGGGGATGCTGCCGGCAATCGACGACTAATGGATTTCAACTTCAGGTGTGGTTGCTACCACTCACCGCTCCTCTCCACGGCCTGTCGTGAAATCCTCTGAAGTGCCCTGGATGCGGCTAGATAGCAAAGCGGACATCCTTGTACGCTGCGCGGAAGACCGAATGCATGCCTGGCGCATGGACAAACCAACCGTCAATCTCTTCAACGATCCGGCCGCGGCAATTTGGGTAGCAGGGCCTCCACGTCAATCGTGTAGGTAGAGAAAAAAGCTTCCGCCGCTTCAATTAGAGCAGTCTCGTTTTCAAGTATCCCAAGATAGACCGGCCACTCAGCGTCTATCAGTTCCGTGCTGTAAAGCTCCGGATCGACGCTCCCCAGCTGTGCAAGAAACCGGAACTCCGTTTCGTTCATGACGATGTAATCGCACCGTTTGTGCAGAAACATTTGCAGCATCTGCTGGGCATTGTAGCCGTCATGGCGCACCAGATGGCTCCCGATCCGCGCCTCAAGTCGATCACTGTAGACAAACCATCTGCGAAGACAGATACCTCCCTCGAGGTCATCGAAGGAGTCCGGTTGCCGGCCAGGTTGCGCAAACACACGGTCACGCCAGGTCAACAGCGGCCCTACGGCGTGCATTCGTTCGGGCAAAGGCATCCATAACGGGTTGGCGAAAACCGCGTTGGCTAGTCCTCGTTCCAGGGCCCAGGCCTGGCGTTTGCGCGCCATCGGGAGGAAATCGGCTTCGATACCGGTCTGTATAGTGAATTCATTGATCACCTCGACCAGAATGCCCTCGTTGAGATTATTGCCGTAATAAAACGGCAGAAAGCTCTCGTCCGAACCCATAATCTTGAGCGTTTGGGAAGACGCTGGGAGGAGCCAGAACGCCATGATGATAAACAGGACTGCTCTCATTCGGTTCTCGTTTGAGTGATCAATCGGGTAAGGCCGTCGCTTGCCCGACTATGCCTTGCTAGTTACAGACAGTTTGGCTCGAATTCTGGCCACACGCCATCAGAAAGTCGATGTCGCTGCAAAGTCAGCTTTACCCACAAAAACTGTGGATAACTTTGTGGGAACAGCTCGGATAGGTGCCTTCAGCCCTGCAATGGCAGGGCCTCAGCAATTGTGGCGTTTTAATGACCGGCCAGCGAATAAATGGCCTTATCAGGCTAGCGAATACCCTTGGATTGCAGCCATTGGCTGATCTGCGCCTGATTCATGGCGCCGCTCTGGCGGGCGACTTCCCGGCCATTCTGAAACAGGATCATGGTAGGGATGCTGCGAATGCCAAACTGGCCGGCCGGGCCCTGGGCCTGTTCGGTATTGAGCTTGGCAAAGCGTACCTTGCCCCTCCAGTCTCTAGCGGCCTGCTCAAACTGGGGCGCCATCATTTTGCAGGGGCCGCACCAGCTCGCCCAGAAGTCCACCAGCACCGGCAGATCACTGCGCCCGGTATGGGCAGCAAAGCTCTGATCCGTCAGTTCCAGAACCTGATCCGGCCACAACGGCTGTTTGCAGGCGCCGCAATTGCCGCCGGATGACAGTTTATCCGCAGGCACGCGATTTACCTTGTGGCAGTGAGGACAAACCAGGTGTCGGATGTCAGTCATGATTGATTACCTTCTGGTTGTATACTGGAATAGATGATCTGGGCAGACGAAAAGAAATCAAGCTGGGGTTCAGGATGAAAAGACTCGATGGCAAGACCGCTTTGATCACCGGCGCGGCCCGCGGCATTGGTGAAGCAATCGCCATTCAGTTCGCTCAGCAGGGAGCAACGGTCATCGTATCGGATATCGATGACCTACGGGGCCAGGCACTGGTCGATGGCTCAAAACTGAACATGCACTACCTTCACCTGGACGTCAGCGATGAGTCCCAGTGGCTAAGCTGCGCAAAGTCTATCGAAGATCAATTCGGGGGGCTGGACATTCTGGTGAACAATGCCGGGATTACCGGTTTCCTGGAAAGTACGGGGCCTCACGATCCGGAAAACCTCGACCTGTCTTCCTGGCAGACAGTCCATGCCACAAACCTGAATGGCGTTGCCCTGGGCTGTAAATATGGAATCAGATTGATGAAGTCCTCCAGGTCCGCCAGCATCGTCAACATTTCCTCAAGATCCGGGATTGTTGGTATTCCCGGGGCAGCGGCCTACGCGTCCAGCAAGGCCGGCGTCCGGAATCACACCAAGTCAGTGGCGTTGTACTGTGCCGAAAAAGGCTATCCGATCCGGTGTAACTCCATACATCCCGGCGCCATCATGAGCCCCATGTGGGAAGCGATGCTTGGAGAGGGAGAGGCGAGAGAAGCCGCGATCGCCGAGGTAGAAGCTGGCGTTCCAGTGGGAAGGATGGGAACGCCCGAGGATGTTGCCTATGCGGCCCTGTACCTCGCCTCTGACGAATCAAACTACGTAACCGGCATTGAGCTGAACATCGACGGGGGCATACTGGCCGGAAGCGCCTCTGCTCCGGCCAGACGATAAAAGCCGTCTTCAGAAATCGGACATCACGTCCTGAAGATCCTGCTTGAGCTCTGCAGGTTCGGTGATCCATACCGTTTTATCAGAGCCGGGAAACACACCGACATCCAGGCCATCCTTCGTTAAGCCGGGGACCCATTTCCGGAAAAAGTCAGGCAGTGAAATGCTGCGGGGAGTCAGCTCCTCCCCGCCTTTGGCGTACTCGGAGGCAAACACCGAAGTGGGCCACACCGGCAGGTATTCCACATCGCCGTCGTCCGAGGCGATCTTAAGGAACCGGCTCTCCCCGTTCACCAGAATCCAGATTTCCCGTTCCTCGGCCACCTGGCTCAGGAAGTAGTCGTACCGCTCTTCACCATCCATTTCCATTACTTGATTGAGGTCTTCACTACTCATGTCAGGTACGCCACTCCAGTCGTTTGCTTTTCGGTATTCGTCGGAGACTAACACGTATTTGGCGGAGACTGGCGGCCGCTTTTCCAAAACATTATCAGCAACGCTGCAAGGGCCAGGTTGCCAAAGAGCATGAAGGGGTACATTTCCGGGGAGATTCGCAACCATTCACCATTAAAGTTCATCATGGCGTGGAAAATCAGGACCGCCAGAATGCTTCGACCGGTGCGGTTATAAACGAGCACAATCAACAGCGTATGGCAGATGATCATCGGCATCCACCAGTAAAGCTCGGGGTGAAACGTGGTGTTGGCGTAATACCCAGGGAAAAAGACGAAGGGTGCGTGCCAGAGCGCCCAGACCGCACCGTTCACCAGGCCAGCCACGACCGGACTGAAACGCTGTTGCAGGGCCTCCAGGTAAAAACCGCGTAACCCCACCTCTTCCACTGCCGGAAACACAAAGGAAAGAACCAACAAAAACAGCAAGGGCCCGGGATTAACAAACAACTGCCAGTTGGTATCAAGGGGCTCGCCAGTAACGCCCAGAAGCACTGCCAGACCGGCCATGGCAAGATCGTACGCCAGCCAGAAGAACAGGATGATGAGCCACCAGCGGCCGGGGATACGACGCCAGTCCGTCAGGCGCCGCCACAAGTCTCCCATCTGCTTTTTGCCACCGTTCGCAGCCGCCAGGCCAAGACCGGCAACGACAGGGCTGGCCCCGCCGATCAAAAACCAGATCAGGTTTGGAAGTGCCCAAACCGAGGAATCCGAGAGCAGCACCGGTATCCAGAAAAGATAGGCCCATCCCAGGTAAACCAGTGGAAACGCTGCTAAGGGGTGTTTAATCAGCGGCACTATCTTCGCCTCTAACTACCTGCCTATTATCATTATGCAGTGGGCTCGCTCCTCGGCCACACCACGACAAGGACAACCGCCAATGCTTTCTGCTGATCAAAGCACGCAATCCGACGCCGTACCTTATGACACCTGCATCTTCGTAGTGGTGGCCATTATAATCGTCTGGCTGAACCGCGAGACACTGTTTACACGTAAGTACAGCATCATCGATGGGTACCCCCAACGAAACCGCGTCCAATTCAGAATGATCGGAGCTTCCGAATGAAAAAGTACCTTGCTCTCCCGGCTCTGTTCATCGCAATCCCGAGCTTTGCACAGCCGGCACCTGCCCGGCCGGGATTCAGTGGTGAAGTCTCACTGAATGCGGTAATTGTCTCTTCAACGTCCAACTTTAACGTCGATGGCGATTCAACAATCAGTTCCTTGGAGAACAAGGCAGACAGTGAGTCAGAGGGCCTGATCGCTCCACTTGGCAACGTTGCCTACACCTTTGGGGAGGGGCTGGGCCAACAGGTCTATTTTGGTACCACACGTGAAGACATCGCGGTCGGCACCCTGGCTGTGCAACTGGGGTATAAACACAAACTCAGTTCCGGCACGGAAGTGGATGTTTCTTTTTTGCCCACGGTGATTTCGGGAGAAACCTGGCAGAACCCATATGAGCTGAATACGCCAAGACAAGAGACTGACATCTCGGGCAACGCCTATCGCCTGCAGTTGAACAGCATTTCCGGCTCTAACTTTAGTCTGGACCTTGCCTTTGCGACGACGGATGTCGAGGACGATCTGACCGCAGGAACCGATCTGGCCCACGATGCCGAAAGTTACTACGCCAAGGGCAGTTACCGCTTCACTCTCTCGCGGACCAGCTTTGTCTCACCCTCTGTCCTTTACATTCAACATGACGCCGATGGCAGTGCCAGCAGCTTCGACGCCTATGGAGCCGAAGTCAGCTGGTTCAATATTCTGGGCAGGCACAGCCTGGTACTGACCGCAGGTTTCACACAGCGGGACTACGACAGCGCCAGCACACTATTCAGCAAAAAGCGCTCGGATGATGAGCTAAGCCTGTTTGCAGCCTACGAGTACCCGAAGTTCATGGGCTGGAAGGATTGGTCGTTCATTTCGTTTGCCGGCTATGGCGACACCCAATCCAACCTGACCTTCTACGATGAATCGTCGTACCTGTTTGCGGTGGGGCTGAACTACAAGTTCTGATCAGCCCCCGGCTTTGATCGGCTGAACCCTAGGATCGAGCCCTCGCCATGCGGAACAGGGCCTCAGGCGAGATCCGCTTGATCCAGAGGGCTGCCATTTCCTTGCCCTTCCCAACCGGGATTTCGCGCTTCTTGGCCTTGAGGCCCTTGAACACCACCTCGGCGCACTCGGTAACGTCCATACCGCCAGCAATATCGTCATCTTCCTTGCCGTAGGCTGAGCCATCGCCGGCGAGGGCATTGCGGGAAATGTCGGTGCGAATGAAGCCGGGCGTGATTGTCGACACGCTTATCCCCTGGCCTTCCACCTCAGCGCGTAATGCATCAAAGAACCCCATAACCGCATGCTTCGCGGCGCAGTACCCTGTGCGCATGGGAGCGCCGACCTTGCCGGCAACGCTGGAGGTCACAGCAAGGTGGCCGGAGCCACGTTCCAGCATATGGGGCAGCACGGCTTTGGTCAGGGCAATCTGGCCCATCACGTCCACATCCATGAGCTTTTGGTAAACCGACATCTCGGTGTCCTTACACAGGGAACGCTGAGACACACCGGCGTTGTTCACCAGCAAATCGATGGTGCCAAACCTGTCCAGTACCGTCTGAACCTTGCCAGGCAGGGAATCCCAGTCGGTCACATCTAGCGGGAGCACGAGAACCTGGTCGCTCGCCAATCCAGTGGCAGCCCGGCAACGTTCAGCAACACGCTCCAACTCATCTTCCCGGCGAGCGGAAAGAACCAGACGATCGCCATTCTGTGCAAACTGCAAGGCAAGTGCTTCACCGATGCCAGAGGAAGCACCGGTTATCCAGACGGTTTTGGCAGACATGCAGGGTCCTCGAGAAATCTCAGTTTTCCACCATCCGGGCCCGGAGCCTCGGGAGCTGGGCCGGGTAGTGTTCCTGGATGAAGGTTACCATGCCCTCCCGGATCGCACATCTGAGGTCCCAGTTCTTGCTGGAGTCCGCAGCGCTCATCAAGAAACGCACCTGGATCGCCTGGTCACTGGAATCGGTGACCTGTACTGATGAAAACTCACCGTCCCAGAGCCCGGAGTCATTCAGCAACCGGGTAAACTCCTGCCTGAGTGGTTCAACCGGCATGGTGTAGTCCACCCAGATAAAGACCGCGCCCAACAACTCTGAGGTATTTCTCGACCAGTTCTGGAACGGATTCTCGATAAACCATTGCAGCGGAACAACGAGGCGACGCAGATCCCAGACCCGCAGGACCACGTAGGTCGCCGTCACTTCCTCCACCCAGCACCACTCGCCCTGCACGTGCAGGACATCGTCTATACGGAAGGGCTGGGTCAGGGCAATCTGCATGCCCGCCAGAAGGTTGCTCAGGACGGGGCGGGCCGCGAAGCCAAGAATCAGGCCGCCGACACCAGCAGAGGCCAGCAGGCTCGCGCCCATATGCTGAACGGACTCGAAGGTCATCAGGGCGGCGCCCAGGCCGATAATAACAATGAGGATATTCAGCGCGCGGACGAGAAAACGGGTCTGGGTTTCAACCTTGCGCGCCCGCTTCCACTGCCCTTCCAGCACCGGATTGAGCGCGACAATGACCTCACCAATGGCCGAAGTCAATCGAACGGCCGCCCATGTAATGGCCAGCACGAGCAAGAGGGTTGTAACCTGCTGGATCGCCGCCATCAAAGGCAGATCCGGTGGGGCGGTTTCCAGAGAACCTGCCAGAGCAAGCAGGCAAAAGACCACACCAAGAGCCCGGGCAGCGGCATCCAGAAACAGCCGGATGACCGTTCTGGATTCTGAAAAATGCCGGAACACGGCGAGGGCCAGACGGTAAACGATGTAAGTTATCGCAACCGCGAGAATCGCCGAAAACCCCGGCCACAACCACGCCGTGAAACCGGCTTCAAACGATTCCAGCATCAGCCCTCCCGGAGCTTTCAATCAGAGAAGTCAGCCTGCGAACACCTCCCTGTATTCGCTCGGCTGTATAAAAGCCTAGACCAGCCCCTGCTCCCGTGCCATCGCCATGGCCGCTTTCGGCCCGGTCCAGAGCGACGGGAGGATAATCAGTGAAACCGGAATGGCTGTCAGCACGATAAACTGCTGGAGCACACCAATCTGGCCGGCGCCCATATACAGAAGAATGGCCGCCATCAATGCCATGGCACCACCCCAGAACACACGGATCCACGGGTTGGGTTCGTCATGGCCAGCCCCGACCATGGCAATGGAATAGCTCATGGAGTCGCCGGTGGTGGCCACGAAAATGGTTGTCAGCAGCAGAATCGCAGCCGCCATCAAGGTGCCGCCGGGCAAGGCCTGCGCCACGGTCAGTGTGGCAACATCAAAGCGGAAGTTGTTTAGTGCTTCGGTCAGGTCGAAGGTACCGGCAAGCTGGTGATAGATGCCGGAGCCTCCCAGCAGGGTGAACCAGATGGTGGTCGCGATGGGGGCCAGAACGGCCACCGCCAGAACCATTTCACGAACTGTCCGGCCCCGGGAAATTCTGGCAACGAACACGGCCATCAACGGCGTATAACCAATGAACCAGGCAAAGAAAAACACAGTCCACCATTTCATCCACCAGGCCGGGGCGGTTTCAGCGGTCATGGTTGCCATGGCAAAGAACGAGGTGACGTATTCACCCATCGATTGCGTGTAGGTATTGGCCAGGAACAGCGTGGGGCCGAAGACAAAGATTACCCCGGCAATGACCAGTGCCAATATCACGTTGAAACGGCTCAGCAACTGAATGCCCTTGTGCAGACCGGTCATGGCCGAGGTCATGTAGACGCCGGCCAGCACCACCAATACCGTCAACTGGGTGCCATATCCATCCGATACGCCAAACAGCTCATGCAACCCGAAACTCATTTGGGTGGCCAGAAAACCGATAGGCCCGACGGTTCCGGCCACCACGGCAATCACACAGAAGGCATCGATGACACCACCGACGCGCCCCTGGATGACTTTCTCACCAAATACCGGGTACAACAGCGTTCTTGGTTGCAAAGGTTTGCCCTGTCCGTAGTGGGCCCGCGTCAGCACCAGAGCCGTGAGGGAACCGAGCACGGCCCAGGCCAGGAATCCCCAGTGCGTGAACGACTGGGCCATTGCAGGAGCAACCGCCGAGGCTGAGCCAGCTTCGGTATCAAACGCCGGCGGCGTGACAACGAAGTGATACACCGGTTCACCGGCGGCAAAAAACACCCCGCCACCGGCCAACAAGGTGCACATGATCATCGACAGCCAGCGGAAACGGCCAATCTCCGGTCGATCCAGTCCGCCGATTCGGGCGGCGCCGGCCCGGCTCAGGGCTGTTCCTATCGCTATGAAGAACGTGAGTAGCAGTAGCACCTGGAAAAAAGAGCCCAGATACGTTGCGGTCCACGCAAACCCTGCTCCGATCAGGTCAGCCACGTATCCGCTGTCGACGATAGACGCTCCCACGAACAGAAGTATGAAGCCGATCGTCAGCACCAGAACAACGGGATCGCTATCAGAAAGCGGTCCGCTTCTGGCTCTTGGAGTGGGTTGGGATTTCACGGTCATAAGGTCTGCCTCCGGAAGAAAAAGCCGCGCAGGCTACAGGAAGTGAATGGATCATGCACGGAGATTTCTGAAAATACGCATGGTCTGATGAAATATGCCACCGTATTGTTAGGATTCTATCTTTCAAGGAGATCACTCTTGTCGCATCTTCACCTGGCCATACTGCTGGGCATGACCGTGGCACTCGGGCCATTGGCGCTTGATGCCTACCTGCCCGCTTTCCCGGAGATCGCCGACGGCCTGGGCGTTGATCACGGGCACGTGGGGCTTACGCTCAGCGCCTATGTCACCACACTGGGCCTCGCCCAACTGGTAGGCGGTCCCCTGTCTGACCGATACGGGCGCAAACCGGTGCTTTTCGGGGGGCTACTGATCTTTATGGCAGGCGCAGTCATGGTATCGCTGGCCGATAGCCTGTCCGACATGGTGTTCTGGCGGATAGCGCAGGGTATTGGTGGCGCCTTCTGCGCGGTTTCGGTGCCTGCGATTGTTCGCGACGAAGTCAGTGGACAAGACGCTGCCCGGCTGTTCGGACTCATTGGCCTGATCATGTTCATAGCACCCGCTGCGGCGCCGTCGCTGGGTTCACTGATGCTTGCACTGGGTGAGTGGCATTGGATATTCCTGATGCTGGCCGGCTATGCCGGGTTTCTTGTGCTGACCCTGCAGGTGGCGCTTTTCCCGAGGCTTCAACCCCGCACACCGACAACCACGCCTATTCGCTCCCTGGTGACCAATTACCTGCTGGTGCTCAGGCACAAAACCACCATGCTCTTTATCGGCATTCAGGTTCTGTGTTTCAGCACCATGCTGTTATTCATCACCCATTCCTCTTTTATCTATCAGGAATGGTACGGCCTCTCAAACAGCACGTTTGCCATTCTGTTCGCCGCCAACATTGCGTTCATGGCTGCACTGAACCTGATTAACCGTCCGCTGCTGAGGCGATTTTCCTCGGTGCAGCTGGTGCGCGCCCAGGTTATTGCACAATGCCTGGCGCTTGTCGCTCTGGTTGCCAGCGTGCAGTTCCAGGGCCCCCTCTGGATGGTGGCAGGCTGTATCATCGTTGCCATCGGCTGCCAGGGCGGCATCGTGCCCAACAACATGGCCAACGCCATGGAGTTCTTCCCCAACTTAAGTGGCACCGCGGCCGCTCTGCTGGGCGCATCGCAGTTCACTATTGCCGGGGCCGTCAGCACCCTCTCTTCGGTCTCGGGTGACCAGACACTCCTGAGCATCGCAGTTTCAATGCTTGCCTGTTCATCGGGTGCCGTTGTTCTTGCCCTGGGCGCGCCCAGGGCGGTAGCTTTAGCGAAAGAATCTGGTTTGTAACAATTTCAGCAAAGGGATCGTCTAAACAGTTTTCGGGGGGAAATTGAACCATCCCCCACAAAGAAGACGTATTGCTGTTAGCAAACACAACAAAGGACGTGTCCAGAAATGACAATGCCAATACCGGAAGTGCAGTCCCCCAGCCGAGCCCTCAAACCCGGAGTCGGCCTGCTCAGAACGCCGGATCTGAGTGTTGGGTCTGTGGAGGACAAACGCGCTGAAATCGCTTCCTACTTCACGAACACCTTTGACACCTACACGCGCCTTTTCGACTGCCTCGCCGATGATTCGGGCTATTTCCAAAAGTCGATTCCCCTGAGACACCCTCTCATTTTTTACCTCGGCCATACCGCGACTTTTTTCGTCAATAAACTGGTGCTGGCTAAACTCCTTCCAGAGCGCATCGACCCTCACATGGAGTCGATTTTCGCGGTGGGCGTTGATGAGATGAGCTGGGACGATCTGGACGAAGATCATTACGACTGGCCCACCGTTGCCGAGGTGCTGGATTACCGCGCTAAAGTCCGCGCCACCGTTCTGGACCTGATTGAAACACTCCCGCTCAGCCTGCCGATCAACTGGGAGAATCCCTGGTGGCCGATCGTCATGGGCGTCGAGCACGAGCGTATCCATTTGGAGACCTCGTCTGTGCTAATCCGCCAGCATGATCTGGCAAGGGTCCGTCCGCAGCCGGAATGGGCCCCGATTCGTGAAACCGGTGAAGCGCCGGAAAACGAACTGATTACCGTGCCAGCCGGCACAGTTTCAATCGGCAAATCTTACGATGACGCCTACTACGGCTGGGACAATGAATATGGCGAGCATGAGGCCGAGGTCGATGAATTCAGGGCCAGTCAGTATCTCGTCAGCAACCAGGAATTTCTGGGGTTTGTTGAAGCCGGTGGTTACCAGGAAGACCAGTTCTGGAGTGACGAAGGTTGTGCCTGGCGGCAATTCGCCAGGGCGAAGCATCCGACTTTCTGGCGCTGGCAGAACGGTTGGCATCTGCGCCTTATGACTGAAGAGGTCGAGATGCCCTGGGACTGGCCCGTCGAGGTGAACTACCACGAGGCCAAAGCCTTCTGCGAGTGGAAACGGGAGCAAACCGGCCAGCCCATCCGCCTGCCCACCGAGGACGAGTGGTACCGCCTGTGCGCCGAGGCGGGCATCGAAGAAGTGGGCCATGATCCAGCCAATGCCAACCTGCATCTCGACCATGGAGCATCGTCTTGCCCGGTTACCCGGTTCCGGCACGGTCAGTGGTTCGACGTGGTTGGCAACGTCTGGCAATGGATGGAAACGCCCACCTACCCATTCGACAATTTTAAAGTTCACCCGCTGTACGACGACTTCACAACGCCCACTTTCGATGGGCAGCACAACCTGATCAAAGGAGGCTCCTGGATTTCCTGCGGCAACGAAGCCCGGTTATCGGCTCGTTATGCTTTCCGGAGGCACTTCTTCCAGCACGCCGGCTTCCGCTACATCGCCTCCGAAAGCGAAGCAGTGCAACCCAACGCTTACTATGAAAGCGACCGGTTGCTGACTGAATACGCGGAATTCCACTTCGGTGACACCTGGTTTGGTGTCGAGAACTTCCCCAAAGCCCTGGCGGATCTTGCCCTGGATGCGATGACGGGCAAGCCAACCGGAAAAGCCCTGGATCTGGGCTGTGCCTGCGGTCGGTCCAGTTTTGAATTAGCAAGGCGCTTTGACGAGGTGGAAGGCGTCGATTTCTCGGCCAACTTTATCAGGCTGGGCGTGGAGATGGCCGAGCAGGGCTCCATTCGCTATGCGCTGGCAGAGGAAGGTGAACTGGTCAGCTATCACACCCGGACACTTAAAGAGCTGGGCCTTGAGGAATGCTCAGATCGGGTAAGCTTCTACCAGGGCGATGCCTGTAACCTGAAACCGCAGTACTCGGGCTACGACCTTGTTCTGGCGGCCAACCTCATTGATCGCCTTTACCGCCCAAGGCGCTTCCTGGACAGCATTCACGAGCGCATTAACGACGGTGGCCTGTTGGTTATTGCCTCCCCCTACACCTGGCTGGAGGAACATACGCCAAAAGAAGAGTGGATTGGCGGTTTCAAGAAGGATGGTGAGAATCACACAACGCTGGATGGCCTGAAAGAACACCTCTCACAGCATTTCCGGTTAGTCAGTGAGCCGAAAAAGGTGCCTTTCGTTATCCGCGAAACCCAGCACAAGTTCCAACATACCCTGTCGGAAGTGACTATCTGGGAGCGGTTGCCGCGCTGATCAGCGCGGTGATCTCCTCACTGATCGCCTTGTGGTCCACCAACTGATCGAACCAGTTGGTGGCCACTTGACCGGTCGTCAGCCCCAAAAGCGTCCCCAGCACGATGCCTCTGTGAACGTTATCGCCACCGAGGTTGGTGTTCATGCGAAGCGCCAGCCATGGATCGTTCCGGTACTTGTAGGCCAGGTAAAGAACGACCGGCCAGGAGTCGGAGATATAACACGCTGGCGAATACATCCGGCCCACGACCTGGTTGTCGGGCAGGTTCCGCTTGACCAACCCGGCGACATCCAGCCCGCCAGCACCCTTGCCAGCCTCTGAAAGCAGCGCCTTGATACCCTCGTCATCGGGACCTTCGAGCAGACCACAGAGAAGTTTCACGTAGCGGTCGCACACCCTCATCAAGCTCTCATCCGGATGGGTCAGCGCAAGATGGTCCCGACAATGGGCCTGAATTCCGGTTACGTCGCTGCCACGAAGTCGCTCCGCAAACACCAGTGCGGCAATGGTCACCAGGCCACCGATGGAAGGCGTATCGTGGGTAACCATGGCACACTGCTGCGCCGGTAAACCCTTCGCATAATTGGCGAAAAACCCTCGGTGGTAGGATTCAGCATAGGTATCCGGATGCGCCGGTGGATCGGCGGTCATAAAGCCGATGTACGCCGAAAGAAACGCCCGAGAACTGTATTCACCGTTCCCGTCCGCCAGGCAACGCATGAGCACGCGGCTGCAATGGGAATTCAGGGTGTTCTCGCCCGCGCCCATTCCATGGTGATAATGCACGTTCGGCACATTCCAGAACTGGCCACGGCCCTTAAGGATCACGTTGCCCACAATTTGCGGCTCCGCCTCAGATTTATGACCAGAACGACGACCACCGCTTCGGGTCGAGTGCAAAGACATGATGGAAGATGGGTGAAAGTCAGGTGCAGCTTCAAATCCCTGGATGCCGCCCGGGAAAGCCTTCTCGATATCCATAGGGTTGTAATACCAGTGTACGGGCATGGCGAGGGCATCAGCCACGAATTGTGTTTTCAGTGCACTGGCAATGCGGGGAACATAAGCCGGGTCGCTGCTCAAAACGTCGCCTCCTGAATAGGTCGAATCGAATTGTAATTACGCCCATTATTGCGGAGCAGAGCTGTTCCGAGGCAGGATTTTATCTGCGGTATTCGAAAGGTTCTTCGAGCATGATTCGGTCGATAGTGCCATCCTCGCGCATATCCTCAAGAACCTTATCGATGTCTGCTAACAAACCGGCTGCCCGCCCAGCTTTTGCCAGGCCTATTCGGAAACCGACTGACTCGAACGGCCCTTCATGCGCCACCATCCTCGCTTTCAACAGCGGATAATCATGGAGCGCATAGTCCGCTGCCATCCGGTTGACCAGAAAAACATCTATCCAGTGACGATCCAGGCGCCTGAAATTACCCAGAATTGATGGTGCTTCATCCACCATAAGATTCGATTGCACTACAGCAGTGTTAAATGGCTCACCATAATTGAAACCTGTCACCACCCCTATTCTGAGCCCCTGCAAATCGGCAAACCTCGAACGCGGAAGGGCGTGGGGGCTATCAATTCGGTACCAAAGCAGGTTGGCATCGGAAATGATCGGGCGACTCATGAGGAGAAACTGCTTTCGCTCCTCGTTTTCGGTGAGCAGCATGATGCCGTCAACGTCGCCATCCTCTGCCATTTTGAGGCATCGAAGCCAGGGAAGAATTCGCAACTCGACCGGTCGCGCAATTCGGCCTGATACCTCATGCAAGAAATCAACCGCATATCCACCGATGGCTAAACCATCGTCATTACCATAACTGTAAGGTGGCCAATGGCTGTTACAGAAGAGGAGAGGCTCGTCGGACAGCTCATCACCATAGACAGCCTGAAAAGAGAAGAACAAAAACAAAAAACAGCCTAGAACCTTCATCGGGACGCACTCGAGAAAAATACACTTCAGCAGAGCTGTACATGAGGCTTACAATCGAATTCTGAACGCCCTCAAACTTATTGTAGCCGCTTTTATACCCCGACGAATTGACTAAATGCTGGAAGGTTTGACCAAAATTTACTTGGTTGGTCAGCTTTGCTTGAGGAAACAAAAGCAGCCGCGGCAAAAGAACCGCGGCTGGGATGGAGAAGTTACTTCTCAACCTGTTCGAAGTAGCCAGTCAACCGATCCTTGTTGGTGGCAGCTGCTGCGGTCAGTTTATCGACGGCCGCTTTTGCAGCGTCATAGTTCGCCGGCTCACCTACCTGAATCACGCCAGCCATGTTCAATGCCGCGTGGGGCGTGCACTTGTAGACGTACACTCCTTCCTCATTAAGCGTCACTGTGATGCCCTCGTTCATGGCGCCCTGCCAACCTTCCGCGCCCTCAGGCACTTCTACGGAAACGGAGTTGTGGGCCGGGTCCACCAGAACAAATTTAACTGTGTCGCCGGGCTCAGCTTTCACGAAGCCTGGCTCGAAGACCATGGCACCGTCAGCGCCGGAGTTTTTCATCTCGACAACGTGCTCCGCTGCCATGGCGAAACCGGAAACCAGTGTCAGTGCAATTGCGGTCAGACCGTTCTTGAAAGTAAGTTTCATTTTGACTTCACCTCATTGGTTGGTCGTTGAAAATACTCAAAACGGTACGCGCCTTAAACACAGTGGGATTCTTTTCCGGGCTAAGGGCATATCCTTATGGGAATGACACTCGTGTTTCGCCAGCGATCGAGCCTGAGAACCAAAGGTGGCCTCGTTCGTACAAACCTTATCGTGTCTGCGGAAATTTAATGATGGCGGAGCTTAACATCGACGGTATACACCACCAGCTCTCTCAGGTTGGAGTAAGCAGGCAATTCGAGCAGGAGCTGCGTTGCAGTCATGCGGGAGAAACCGGTGCCGTTTGGATTTACCGGGGAATTCTGGCGACGCGCCCCCGAAAAGAGCTGCTGAATTTCGCAACGGAGCACCTGGCGTCGGAGAGCGAGCATCTACGTTTCTTTAACCAGCTTCAGTGCTGCTATCGCCCAAGCCTGCTGCTGCCACTGTGGCGCCTGGCCGGCTTTTTGACGGGTCTTATCCCGGCATTGATGGGAAAACAGGCGATTTTCGCCACGATCGAAGCCGTGGAAACCTTTGTTGACCTGCACTACCAGGAGCAGATCAAAAAGCTTTCTCCGTATGCATGGCGCGAGTCGGAGCGGGCTATACTTGCAGGATTCGAGAAATGCCGGCTCGACGAAGTCCGCCATCGTGACGAAGCCGGGCAAAATCGATCCGCTGAAGCGAGTCTTCTTCTAAGGCTGTGGACAGGGCTCGTGGGGGCCGGTTCCAAAGCGGCTGTCCAGTTTGCCCGACTGATTTGAGAGTCATTCCATGAGCCTGATAACCAAACCCTTCGATGACAGCGGCGTTGAAATGGTGGACGAGATCGCCCACTACGGCACAGCCATCTCGAAACGGCTCGAACAATTCCGATCGAAACGACAGCTTCGTCACGACACACCCGGCGGCTACTCGGGCATCGTGATCTCGGCTTCCATCTGCAGCGCGATGGGAAACATCATCGAACGCTCGAACCAGAAGCCTTTTCGTGCCGGATACGCCCGAGCAGCCCAAACGTTGTTCTTTGAGCACGTATCCCCGGATACACCATCAATCCCTGCAACTGTTGAGGATTGCCGCTCTTCTCCCGAGCTCCTGCAGGTCATCAACACCTTATTGGCAGACGACCAGGTACTGCCCGCCGATGGCAGCGTTTCACTCCAGACCGTCATGATGGCTCTGGTCTGGTCGGCATTGACCTTTGCAATGGAGTCTCTGCCGCCGGAGCAAGCTCGCTCCTATGTGCAGCAGCAGATCCTGAACGGAGACCGGGAATCGGCTCGCCATTAGGCAAAAAGGGGCTTATGCAACAAAAGACGATCACTGACGAAACCTTGAGGATGGGCGTTGACGTCCTGGCTGAGAAAGATCCCGATCTTTGCGAGGTGCGAGCCCGACTGGGATACCCCCCAATCTGGACTCGCGAACCGGGCTTTGCATCATTGATCAACATCATCCTTGAACAACAGGTCTCTATCAAAGCCGCAGCTACGATGTTCCAGCGGCTAGCGTCCCACCTTGGATCGGTAACCCCGAAACTGGTCCAGAGGGCTGGCGAACCTGAGCTAAGACGAGTCGGGCTTACCCGACAGAAATCCAGGTATTGTGTTGAGCTGGCCAATCGGATAACGAGTGGTGATCTGGACCTCTCAAGGCTTGCAACACTTGACGATGCCGAGGGCCGAAGCCACCTTTTAGAAGTACCCGGTCTGGGGCCCTGGACCGTCGACATCTATTACATGATGGCGCTACGGCGACCGGATGTCTGGCCCCAGGGAGACCTGGCTCTGGCCTCCGCGATAAGGGACATCAAGAACCTGAACGCCCGACCGACACAAGAAGAGCAACTGGCCTTTGCCGAACAATGGGCGCCGTGGCGAGCGGTAGCAGCCCGCATGCTTTGGATGCATTATCTGGACGCCCGAGGTCAGTGAAGGAGGAATTGTGATCTACGAAACTGAAATGAAACACCTTGCCCGCTGCGTGGAACTGGCTTCAATGGCCGTTGATAGCGGGAACCCGCCGTTTGGCTCTGTGCTGGTGGATGAGACCGGTGCCGTCAGGTACGAGGGACACAACGAAACCGCTGGCGGTGATGAAACCCGGCACCCCGAGTTCGAGATCGCCCGCTGGGCTGCCGAGAACATGACCCCGGATGAGCGAGCCGCCTCAACGGTGTATACCTCTGGCGAGCACTGCCCGATGTGCGCGGCTGCACACGGCTGGGTTGGCCTTGGGCGAATCGTCTATGCAAGCTCGTCAGAGCAGCTTTCAAGCTGGCTGGACGAACTGCATGTGGCGCCACCGCCCGTTGCAACCCTGCCAATCAACCAGGTGGTTCCGGGCGTGCCCACCGAGGGCCCCTTCCCCGCGCTCTCAGACGCAGTGCGCGAGCTACACCAGCGTTATGTTTTGGCCGATCGGAACAAAACATAATTTCCCAGCAGGGCCAGGGATGCGCCCAGCACCGCGGTTGCTGTCCATTCAAAACCCTCGAGCCAGGTCGATACACTCAGGGCGACCACCGGGAAAAGCACGGTGGCGTAGCCAGCCTTGTCGGCTCCGAGAGTCTGGATAACGGTGATGTAGCAATAAAAGGCAATGATGGAGCCAGGCACCGCCAGAAAGACGGTTGCCCCCCAGAATGTCGCCGCAGTCGGAACCACCCATTCCACACCCTGAATCAGGCACCAGATGCCAAGAATCACCGCGCCGTAGACCATGGCCCATGCGTTGGCGAGGAAGAGCGGCACCTGTGACATTCGCACCTTGATGCTGACCAGGTTACCCATGGAAAACCAGAAGGTTCCGGCAATCGCGAACAGAATGCTGGTCGCCGTGGCATTGCCAAGCTGCAGATCATGCCAGAACAGAAGGGCCACGCCCGTGATACCCAGAGAGATTGCCGGATAAAGCCGAGCGGTAGGTTTCAGGCGCAACCAGAGCCAGCCATTCAAAGCGTTAAACAGGGCGGCCAGCGAGAACACCACCGCCAGCAGACCGCTTGTCATCGATTCTGCGGCGCGATAAATCAACAGGAAGTTGATGCTGTACAGGGTTGCCCCCTGCAGCACCAGCCAACCGTGCTGTTTGAGGGTCAGTTTTTCCAGCCTGCGCACCAGAGCTACAACCAGCAATGCGACGACAGAGGCCATGACGAATCGGTAGAAAACAGATATGTCGACCGGCGCCGCTTCAACCTGCAAACGAATCGCTGTCCAGGTGAGCCCCCAGATCAGTACCGTCAGACCATAGTGAACAGAGATGGGCATGGCGTTAATTCCTGTTGCTATCGGGAACAATTGTTGAGCAGGGCCAGCATAGGGCTCAAACCACACCAAAACTTGTCAGATCCTGCTGAACCATGGATGATTCTTGCGGAGGCTCCCTATGCAGACTGATTCCGAACCCATGCCCGAATGCCCAAAGCAATTGCAGCCGGCCAATCGCGACATTGTCGATACCCTGAGAACGGCTGGCGTCGCTCCGCAGCGAATGCTTGAACTGGATCAGGGGCGGGCTCTGGCGCAATGGCAGAATCGTCAGGGCGAGGTGCGTTACGAGCGGCCCAGACACCATGCTTTGAGCATCTACATAGACAAGGGCGAGCAGGCTCGAAGGGTATTGAACGGAAAGGTTGTAAGCCAGGGCTTTCCGGGCGCCGTTTGCCTGTTCCCGGCAGGCAGCCGCTCAAGTTGGCAAATCAGCGGACAGTTCGAATTTTTTCATCTCTATTTCAATGACCTGGACGTCGCCCGGTGCGCAGAACAGACATGGGATGCGGATCCGGACAAGCGCCAGCTTTCCGAGCTGTACCACGCCGAAGACCCGGTTCTCGCCCAGGCCGGAAAGCTCCTCGCGCTCAGCGACTGGCAGGCTCCCGGCCAGACCATGGCCATGGACCACCTCGCACAATGGCTCCTTCTCCAGGTTGTCAGTCGCCATTCCGGCGTCCGACAGACACTGCCGGAAGTCACGGGGCAGTTGTCGCTTCGGTACCGCCGGCTTTTGCAGGAACGCATCAACGCGGAACTGGGCCAGTCGTTATCGCTTGCCAGCATGGCCAGCTGGGTCAACCTGAGCCCCTATCATTTTGCCAGGCTTTTCAGGGCTACGTTCGGCTGTGCGCCTTATCAATATGTCCAGGAGCAACGATTAGTCCTGGCCCGGGACCGGCTTCGGAATAGCCGAGACAAAATCACTGCCATTGCACTTTCATGTGGATTCAACGATTCCAGTCAATTCAGCCGGGCCTTCAAGGCCAGATTCGGAATCAGCCCTTCAGGCTATCGATCCCACTGCGCTGACTGATTCACCAGGCCCGACCGGGGCACAAGACACTCCATCGCCGTGAGCGAAACATCCCGGAAAGTCGCCTCTGAAGCAACAACACTCGGGAATCGATCGTAAAGCATCCGACGGCAAGTAGAGGTTCTTGCCTCGGCTTTTTCGACGCAATCAGCGTGGAACTTCGTGCCACTGCCCTCGCCCGTGGCGTCTGAACAGAAGTCCGGAATCTGAGTGAAAATCCAGTCGACTGCAGCACTGAGTTCAACAGGATTGGCCCGCAAATTGGTCAGGCGGTTTGCATCGATGGGGTCGGGTTGTTCACGGGTCTGGTCCCATAGAACAAACAGCAGGGCGGCAGATACCAGTACAACAGTGACCTTGGGAAACTTCATGGGCGCCTTTTCAATCCGGTGAATCAGATCGCCGATCATAAACGCTCAGGCATCTGCTGTCCCGGTTTCCTATACTTATCTGGATTTCACACAAATGGGCTTTCCAAGAAAAGCGCCCTGCCAATCAGACAACCCTGTCGCTCAAGCCAAAAGGAGTTTTGCAAATGACCACACTGATCGTTGGTCTCATTCTGTTTCTGGGCGTGCATTCGCTTTCAATCATAAACGAGCCCCTGCGCAACCGACTGAACGCGTCCATGGGCGAGGGAGCCTTCAAAGGACTGTATTCCGTGGTGTCCCTCGTCGGTCTGGTTCTGATCGTCTGGGGTTATGGCGCCGCCCGGATGGATCCGACAGTGATCTACGTGCCGCCGGCCTGGCTCAAGCACGTGGCATTCCTGCTTCTGGTGCCTGTGTTCCCCTTGCTGTTTGCCACCTACCTGCCTGGCAAGATCAAGGCGAAACTGAAGCACCCCATGCTCGTTGCCGTCAAACTCTGGGCTCTGGCTCACCTGCTGGCCAACGGGATGCTCCACGACCTTCTGCTATTCGGCTCCTTCCTGGCCTGGGCCGTAGCCGACCGGATCTCCATGAAGCGCAGAACCCAGCGAGCCATCACAACGTTGCCAGCCACCAAAGCCAATGACGTCATTGCGATCGTTGGCGGCCTTGCCGTGTATGTGGTTATGGTGGTGTGGGCCCACCAGTGGCTCTTTGGCGTGTCGCCGGCCTGATTGACCGGCGCTCACCTGGACTAGAGGCCCTGGGCCCCGCGGCGTAACCAGTCGTGCACGAACGCAAGTTTGCGTTGCGCCGTTTCGGACAGGACAAACGGGTACAGGTCAGACAGTCCCATGGAGCGGTTCACATGGTTAACCCGGATGGCCAGTGACGCAGCAACGTTAATCAGCATTGCCGTGTCGGGCTCCGAGTAGGGATCCCAACCCTGTCTCGGCACCTCGGGCGAGGTCAGACCGGATGACACCAAGCTGTCGGTGATGTCCGTCAGGTGCAGCAGGTGTGCGGCAGTCTCCGCCCAGTCCTCGTGCGGGTGTGCCGAGGCGTAGCTGGTGAGATAGAACAGCCTCCAGTCTTCCGGCGGACCTTTGTGATAGTGATGTTCAAGGGCCGCCGGATAATCGGCGCGTTCATCACCAAACATCTCCCGGAACGCATCCAGAAAGTCTTCACGCAAGCTAAGGCGCCACCATAGCATATGGGCGATTTCATGGCGCATATGGCCGACCATGGTTCGATAGGGTTCGTCCAGGGCTTGCCTCCGGGTGGCACGAACCACTGGATCCGCCTCTGCAACACTGATCGTTACCACCCCGTTGGCGTGCCCCATGGCAACCGGGGTCAGCCCCTCGGCCAACATGTGGAAAACCGGGCGCGTGCCTGGATCCTCAGGGCGGAACCAGTGCCAACGGCCGAGATTGTCCAGCACCCAGCGCTTTGCCGCCTCAGTTTCGGCCCAGTTCGGCATGGCATTGGGAATATTGGGATCGGGTGCCAGCGCCGTCATCGCGCAAGACCGACAGAAGGCCCCTTTTTCCGGCGCAATCCAGTTGCAGCCGATAATATCCCGATTTACACAGAAGGGAGGCATGGGAACGAAGGCCCTCGCCTGTGGATCGTACGCGACGGGCGTGCCCTGTGCCGTGGTGAGATTATCAAACCACAGATTTCCGGAACCAACCGGGTTGGAAAAAACCTTCATAGAGCTGGTGCTCCTTTTGAACGGCAGTCTGCTTGAAAATGTATCGCCGTTCTTCCGAACCTATACCCTATGGCAAAGGAACACCAGCCAGAGCGATCAATCGGCCAGGCCAGCACTTACATCCTGATCACCAGATCGTCGTAATCAAAACGCACTTTGGGCAAGCCAGAACTCCTGTCACGTGCGCTGCGATAGCCCAGGGCAACAATGGCAGAACTCTCCAGACCTAACTCCGCCAATCCGAGTACCTCATCGTAGGCTCTGTGGTCAAAACCGGTCATCGGGCAGCTATCGATTCGCATTGAGGCCGCCGCGGTAAGCAGAGTACCAAGTGCAATGTAGGCCTGCTGGTGCGCCCAAGCTTGCTTCTCCGCGCGGGATTTGGCCGCAAGTGCCTGTTTCATGTGGCTCACGTAGCCCGAAATGTCTTCTACAGGCACGCCTCGGGTTTTCACAAACTGTGTGACATACCTGTCGACGGTGTGATCGCCAATATCCGCGTGCGCCGCAAAGACAATCAGATGTGAGCAGTCCAACACCTTCTGCTGACCGAAAGAATAAGCCAGTAGATCCCGTCGTACCGCTTTGCTCTCAACGACAAGAATTTTGTAGGGCTGCAGTCCGTAGGAAGAGGCGCTCTTGCGAGCCGCATCAACCAGTGTTTCCACCGTCTGGGCATCGAGCTTCTCGGGCGAAAATTCACGGACGGCGTAACGCCAGTCCAGGGCTTCGTGTATGTTCATAAAGTTGTCTCCTTCGGGATGAAGTAGCAACTCTATGAGACCGTAGCGAGTAAAAAAACGGATAGAATAGAACTACATATTTTCCGGCACGGAAACAATGAGCTGGTCACCGTAAACACCTCGTGCACTTTGCACTACTCCCAGTAGGGTTTTTCCCCCAGATGCTGATCGAGGTGATCAAGCAGCAGGCGGACCTTCGTGGGTTGCTTGCGCCCCGGCGGGAACAGGGCAAATACAGTATAGGGTTTGGGTGGGAAGTCAGGCAGCAGGGGAATCAGTGCGCCTTTCTCAATATCTCCCTGAACCAGAAACCGCGGCAATAAACCAACGCCGGCCCCCCTCAACAGACTCTGGCGAATCGCCAGGCTACTGTCCGTTCGATAGTTGCCGCTAACCCTTACCTCCCGATCGCCCAGCTCCCAGACTCTCGGTCTGTCATGCAGCGAAAACGTTAGACAGTTGTGCTGTGTCAGATCCTCCGGATCGTGAATCTCCGGGGCACCTTCCAGATACCCAGGCGATGCGCAAACAATATTTCTGGACGTTCTCAGTGGCCTGGCCATGAGGCTCGAATCGGCCAGTGAGCTTCGAATCCGAATAGCGATGTCTACGCCCTGCTCCACCAGATCAACCATTCGATCACTGAGCTGAAGGTCGATATCGATTTCAGGATAGTCGCGGAGAAAACTGTCGATGGCCTCTGTTATGTGGGTCAAACCGAACGACATGGGCACATTCAGTCTTATCGTCCCTCGGGGCTCCGCCTGAAACCCTCTTGCCTCCAACTCGGCGTCTTCCAGCTCATCCAACAGGGACTGGGTGCGTTTCAGAAAGGCGAGCCCGGCATCGGTCAGGTTCATGCGGCGGGTAGTTCGGTTGATGAGTCTCGTGTCCAGATCCCGCTCCAGAAAGGCAATATGCTTGCTGACCGTTGCTGCGGTGATCTCAAGGTCGTCCGCAGCCCGGGTAAAGCTGCCCAGCTCCGCAACGCGCCTGAAGATCGTCATCGCTACCAGCTTGTCGGTGGCCACAGAACCCCCTGATTATTTCTGATTTGGAAGGAGTATTATTCGAATGCACCCAATTATCAACTGAATCAACTGCGGCAAACTGGTTCCTGGTGATATCCCTCCACAACCCGGAGTACTTGGTGATGATAGCCTCAGTGCAGCGTGCAATTCTCCCGCCCCAGGCCGCAGTCTGGGGACTTCTGCTGGCCAACGGATTTCTGATCGCTCTGATGCTGGCGCTGGCAAAAGCAGCAACATCCCAGGGTATGCCGGCCGTCACTTATGCTTTCTGGCAAACGCTTATTGCAGGATCCGTTCTGCTGGTATTCTCCCAGAAACGCCGCTCTCTGCTGGAACGTCGCCTGACCCGCTATTTTCTTATCAGCGGTTTGACCGGTATCGCAGTCCCGAATGTCATCGGATTCTATCTGGTGACCAAACTGGGGGCAGGATTCACGGGCATTATGTACGCCCTGCCACCGATATTTACGTTTCTGATCGCCACTGGCATCGGGCTCGAAAAACGCAGCTGGATCAAACTGACCGGGCTATCGATTGCGGTCGTCGCCTGCGCCTGGATCGTGCTGCAACGTCATTCGGAAATCAGCAGCCCCAACATACTCTGGTTTGCCATGGGCCTGATTATCCCGGCCATGCTATCCATCGGTAACGTCTATCGCTCAGTAGCCTGGCCTGATGATGTAAAACCCATGATCCTTGCATCGGGTACGCTGCTGGCGTCGGCTTTCACGCTTGGCCTTTTCGCAGGTCTGACGGGGACCTCCATTTTCCCGGAAAGCACAGGATTTCACCTCCCTGGCATTGTCATTCTTCAGGGCCTGCTAACCGCGCTGACCTACCTTTGCGCCTTTGAGCTGCAGCGTCGCTCCAACCCGGTTTTCTACAGTCAGCTCGGTGCCGTAGCGGCCGTATTCGGGTTGCTGATCGGAGTTATCTGGTTCAGGGAAAACTACTCGTTAACCATCTGGCTGGGAGCCTTCCTGGTGATCCTTGGGCTCAGGATCAGCAACAGGAAGAGCGCGCAAACTGCCGAAACCTGAACTCATCAACCAGATTCATAACCATCCCTCAAGCAAATTCATTTGTCTAATCGGAGCCCCGTTCCTAGGATGGTGACTTCTGTCACCCACAATAAGAATCACACCCCGGGGAACCAGGTACCATGACTTTCCGCTCCGTACTGATTGCCAATCGCGGCGAAATCGCAATCCGCATTGCCCGAGCCTGCAGCGAGCTCGGTATGCGGGCGGTCACCGTATTCTCTGAAGACGATGCCGCCAGCCTGCATACCCGCATGGCCGATGAGGCAGTGGCTCTCACGGGCCGTGGCGTTAAGGCCTACCTTGATGGGGCACAACTGATAGACATTGCAAAGACCCATGGCTGCGAGGCGGTCCATCCAGGCTACGGCTTTCTGGCGGAAAACGCCGATTTTGCCCGCGAATGCGAGCGGGCCGGTCTGGTCTTTATTGGCCCGTCGCCAGAGGTGCTGGAAGGGTTTGGCGACAAATCAGCAGCCCGGGCTCTGGCACAGAGCTGCGACGTTCCTCTGATCAAGGGCATCAACAAACCTGTGAGCCTTGGCGAAGCCAGGGCTTTCCTGAGGGAGCATGGCCCTCTTATGCTCAAGGCGATTGCCGGTGGTGGCGGCCGCGGCATGCGCGCGGTCTATTCCGAAACAGAGCTCGAGCAGGCTTTCCAGCGCTGCCAGTCTGAGGCTCAGTCGGCCTTCGGCAATGGATCGCTATACATTGAACAGCTGATCGGGCGGGCGAGACACATTGAAATCCAGGTAATTGGCGACGGTACCGGGGCCGTCAGCCACCTCTGGGAGCGCGACTGCAGCCTACAGCGGCGCAACCAGAAGCTGATTGAGATTGCGCCGAGTCCTTCATTGGACGCCTCGATCCGGGATGCCATGATCGACTGCGCCCTGAAGCTGGCCAGATCCGTTAACTACCGTGGCCTCGGTACCTTTGAGTTTCTGGTGGACCAGGACCAGCCCGGCCGTTTCTATTTCATGGAGGCCAATCCCCGCATTCAGGTTGAGCACACCATCACCGAGGAGATCACCGGTGTTGATCTTGTGCAAACCCAGCTGCAGTTACTAGCGGGCCACAGCCTCGCGGATCTGGCCCTTGAGTCTGCACCAACGGTGCGGGGATTCGCGATTCAGGCGCGGATCAACAGCGAAACGCTTCACCCCGATGGTCATGCCACCGCCGCTACCGGCACACTGAGCACCTACGAGCCACCGTCGGGCCCCGGTTTACGAGTCGATGGCTATGGTTACGCCGGCTATACCGTCAGCCCGTCGTTTGACTCCCTGCTCGCCAAGCTGGTTGCCCATGGCAGCGATTATTCATCAACGCTCCGCCGGCTGTATCGGGCCCTGTGCGAGTTTCGGCTGACCGGTGTCAGCAGCAATATTGGTCTGCTTCAGAACCTGGTCCGCCACTCGAGCGTCGAAACCTGGGCGGTTACCACTCGCTTTGTCGAAAACCATCTGGAAACCCTGCTCCCGGAAGAAACCCACTCATCCCATCCAAGTCTGCACTTTGGCAACACGAATGCCCCGGAGGCGATCGAAAGCTCGGGGGCCAGCCCCGCGCCGGCTGGAACGATCGGCATCACAGCGCCCAGCTCCGGCACAGTTGTCAGTATTGATGTCGCATCCGGAGATGCAGTGGCCATTGGCCATCCCATAGCGGTACTTGAAGCCATGAAAATGGAATTCGTGGTCAAGGCAACACAATCCGGCATCATCCATACACTTGCCGCGGAACCAGGGGCAACGGTGAACCAAGGGCAAGCGCTAGCGTATCTGGAACCCGCCGACGTGGACGCGAGCGGCATTCAGGATGAAGAGACGGTTGATCTGGAGTACATCCGGGCCGATTTAGCAGAGGTTCTGGAGCGCCATGACCTGCTGACTGACGAGCGCCGACCGGAGGCGGTCGCAAAACGGCGTAAAACCGAGCAGCGAACCGCTCGCGAAAACGTTGAAGACCTGCTCGATCCGGACAGCTTCAACGAATACGGGTCCCTCGCACTGGCGGCACAGCGCCGCCGACGTTCGGTGGATAAGTTGATTGAAATGAGCCCGGCGGATGGCCTGATTACCGCCATCGGCAGCGTGAACGCCCCCGAATTCGGAGCAGAGGCCGGCCGTTGCGCCACCATGGCCTACGACTACACCGTGTTTGCCGGCACACAGGGGCTGGCCAACCACCGCAAGGCGGACCGCATCCTGGCTCTGGCCGAGCAATGGCGAATTCCACTGGTTCTATTTGCGGAAGGCGGCGGTGGTCGCCCATCCGACACCGACACCAACGGCGTGTCCTTTCTGGACTGTCATACCTTTGTCAGCATGGCCAGGCTCTCAGGCGTGGTGCCCACGCTCGGCATTGTCTCCGGCCGATGCTACGCGGGCAATGCGGCCCTGTTGGGCTGCTGCGACACCATCATCGCCACCGAAGATGCCAACCTGGGCATGGCAGGGCCCGCGATGATTGAAGGCGGCGGCCTTGGGCGGTTCAGTCCGGAAGAAGTGGGGCCGGTTTCAGTGATGGGCCCCAACGGAGTGATTGATATCCTGGTTGAGAACGAAGCCGAGGCAGTCCGCGTGGCGAAGCAATACCTGTCTTACTTCCAGGGCACTTTGAAGGACTGGCAGTGCGCCGATCAACGACGGCTCCGCCACCTGATTCCGGAAAACCGAATGCGGGTTTACGATATCCGCCAGGTCATCGAAACCCTGGCAGATCAGGACAGTGTTCTGGAACTCCGCAGGCAATTTGCGCCCGGGCTGATCACGGCACTGGTGCGGATTGAAGGCCGTCCCATGGGCCTGATCGCCAATAACCCGAGCCACCTGGGCGGGGCGGTCGATGCTAACGCGGGGGACAAGGCGGCCCGCTTCATGCAGTTGTGCAACGCCCACAACCTTCCGATCGTGTCACTGTGCGACACCCCGGGCTTCATGGTAGGGCCTGACGCCGAAAAACAGGCCACCATTCGCCATGTCTCGCGCATGTTCGTGGCAGCAGCCAAGCTCAACGTGCCTTTCTTCACCGTGGTTCTGCGCAAGGCTTATGGGCTTGGCGCACAGGCCATGGCGGCGGGAAGCATGCTCACGCCCTTTTTCACCGCAGCCTGGCCCAGCGGTGAGTTCGGGCCCATGGGCTGGGAAGGCGCCGTGCGTCTGGGCTTTGCCAAAGAGCTGGCCGCCCAGCCCGACGAAGAATCACGAAAGACCATGTTCGATGCCCTGGTGGCCAAAGCCTACGAGCAGGGTAAAGCGCTCAACGTGGCCAGCTACCTGGAGATTGATGCGGTCATCGACCCGCAGGAAACGCGGGCGTGGTTAATACGAGGGCTTAATTCCGCTTCCGGAGGTTGCTCTGACGGCGGCGGACAGTTTGTCGACACCTGGTGACGCTAGAACTGGCTACGCCCCCGCAACAGAATCTGAACATCATCGATACTGTCGTCGCCATCCAGGGGGAAGGCAAAGTCCAGGTGCAGCATGCGTTGCACCTCGATGCGGCTGGACGCCAGCCTCATGCCGAAGCCAACATCTTTCAGCACGCCTTCGTCCGGTCCATTGTTCCGGTCATCGGTAAACCAGGCCCGGCCCACATCGGTGAAGAGTACGCCGCCCACCCGAAACAGCTTGAACGGATGCCAGTCCGGAAAATAACGCCGCTCCAGGGTCCATAGCGCGCGGCGGTTGCCCTGCTGGTACTCACTAGGGTACCCGCGCAAACCGTTCTCACCGCCAATGAGCAGTTGCTGGTCCGCTGTCAGATTGTGCGCTGCCGTGAACGCGAGGTTGGTGTACCAGCTATTCCATTGCTCGGAGCCACCGTGAAAATACTGAACGCTCACTGTCCCCAACAGGTTTTCCACCCGGTCTTCGTCGAGCCGGTAAGTGCCACTCTGGCTGAGGGTGTAGCTGGCGTAGTTGGTTTCCGATGCATGCAGTACATCCTGGAAATCCATATTCAGAACCACACGGTCCTCGGTGGCACCAAGCCCGCTGCCGGAGTAGCCCAGCTCGGTTCGCCACACGAAGCCATCACGCACATCCTCCACTCGCTGGAGCCGCGTCAGATTGGTCATTTCCCGGAAGCGGTTCTGGCGGTAATCGAAGCCAATCCAGGGGTAACTCAGGGTCCGGTCGTCGGGCAGGATGTCCAGATTGGGTTCGTTGGGGAGCCTCTCGAATTCCAGGGCATCGTATCGATAACCCGCCAGTAATCGGAGCTGGCGTTCATTCCGCTCAGCCAGGCGCCAGCCCCCATCAATACTGAAAAACTCCTGGCTGCGTCGATAATCCGCAATAGACTCAGCACCCACATAACGGGATTCCTCCCGTACGTCATCAATGCCGCTCAGGCCAAACCGCCAGTTTGTGGTCTCACTGAAGAAAGGCCTCTCGAGGTAGGCGCCGCGACCCCGTCCATCGCTTCTCTCATCGAACGAGAACCCCGCCTGCCAGTGAGAGCCCAAGACGTTCGGGTCATCAAAATACAGACTGGTTTCGGTGCGGTCCGGGTCTTTCGCATAGCCGATGCCAAGGCTTTTGCCTGACCCGGCAAAGTTGGGATCAGACAGCCCGAAGTTGGTGGTGTTCTCACCGCCAGATCGCGACACGCCAACGCTGGGGAAAAGTGTCCAGGTATCCCGCGTAAGAACACTTACCTCGATTTCGTCCCCACAAACCCGGGTGACGCCCACCCATGCAGCAGTCAAATAATCCCGCTGGCGCAGCACCCGCTCGGACTCGGAAATAAGCTCGGCCTCGTAGACATCGCCTTCCTCGAATACCAACTGGGCACGCAAGGCAGATTCCCACGTAGGCGTGTTAAGTGCGTTCAAAGTTCGATAGAGCGCGTTGTTCTGCTCCGGATCAGTGGTATCAAAGATCGGACGGCGGAGAATTCGGATGCTGCCGATGCGCGCGCCCTCAGGAATCAACAGATCGTTCTGGCGGGCGAGCTGATCCCTCGGTTTGTCCAGATCAATGGCTTCCGGCTGAATACTGCTGGCAATGCAATCGTACCTGCCCGACTCGGCAGCAGCGCAGGACCCGGCGAAAACCAGACCTGAAACAACAAGCGTTTTCCTGAACACCATACTGACCTCTACAGCCGCATAGGCAATAATTTAGCCTAGCGTTTCCTCACTGTCAGCGGTCCGGCGGTCGCCATATGGGAACATCCTCCTGCTTTGGTTCTTCCCAGTCCCGATGCATGGCGCTGCTAAGCGCTTCTTCGAGCTTCATGAAGAGTTCACCGTAGCGGGGACTGAACCGGATACCTTCCTCGATTTCTTTCCAGGCTTCGAACAGCTCATCCTCGTGGGCTTTCTCGTTATCCAGGAAAGCCCAGGTCATCTGACGGGCACGCATTGGGTGCACGCCCATGGCGGTCAGTGCATGACCGCCGAGCTCAAGTGCCGAATGATAGGTTTCACTCACCACATCATCGGCCCCGGCCTCCCGCAGTCGATATCCGTGGCCTCTGTCGAAAGCGCGAGCCAGTACCCAGACACCGGGGAAGAACTGCTTCACGTGCTCCACCATCTGGACCGAACGGTCACGATCATCGATAGCCACTACCAACAGTCGGGCCTGTTCGATGCCTGCAGTTTCCAGCAAATCCGGCCGACTCGCATCCCCGAAGAAGCTCTTGATGTTGATCTGCCGGAGGTTCTCGATCTGCTCGATCTCGTGGTCCAATGCAACAATAGGAACATTATTGGCCCGCAACAGCCGGCAGACAATCTGGCCGAAACGACCAACACCGGCAACGATAACCGGCGCCTGTTCATCGATGGTATCCGCCTCCCGCTCATCGTTTTGTGAACGACGATAACGGGGCAACACAATCCGGTCGTACACGATAAACAGCAACGGCGTCAGGAACATCGACAGCGCCACCACCAGTGAGAGGACCTGGGAGGTTTCCACGGCAATCACACTGTTCTGGACACTGTAGGTCAGAAGCACAAAGCCAAATTCACCAGCCTGGGCCAGGGACAGCGTGAACAGCCAGCCATTACTGCCATGAACTCGGAACAGCAAAGCCAGGCCGAGCAGAATCGCGGCCTTGACTGCGATCACCGCAACCGCAAGTGACACCACCGTACTCCATTGCTCAGACAACACATCGAAGTTGATGCCCGCGCCAACGGTGATGAAGAACAGCCCCAGTAGAAGTCCCTTGAATGGTTCGATATTCGCTTCCAGCTCATGCCGGAATTCACTGTTGGCCAGTACCACGCCGGCCAGGAAAGCCCCAAGCGCCGGCGACAGGTTCACCAGGCTCATCAGGGCTGCAATCCCGATCACAAGCATCAACGCAGTGGCCGTAAAAACTTCACGCAAACCCGACTGCACCACATAACGGAACAGGGGCCGACTCAGGTAATGACCACCTACAACCACGGCCGCGATGGCTGCAACCACAACCAGCCCATGGGCCCAGCCAGGAAGGCTGTCCACCAGGCTCAGGTTGCCGCCATGACCATCGGAGGTACCCGAGGCATCCATGAGTTCCGGTAATGCCAGCAATGGAATAAGCGCAAGCATCGGGATGACAGCAATGTCCTGGAACAGCAGCACCGAGAAGGCACTGCGACCACCTTCGGTTTTGACCAGCCCCTTTTCATTGAGGGTCTGCAGGACAATCGCAGTGGAAGACAACGCAAAGATCAAGCCTACGGCAAGTGACGTCTGCCACTGGAGCCCGAGCCAGGCGGCCACCGCCATGCCGGCTGCCGCCGTCAGCAACACCTGAAGCCCGCCAAGGCCAACCAGGCGGACACGCATGGCCCAGAGTGCTTTGGGGTCCAACTCCATACCAACCAGGAAAAGCATCATTACCACGCCGAACTCGGCAAAATGCTGGATGGTGTTGGCTTCCTGACCCACCAGCCCTGTAACCGGACCAATCACCACACCGGCCACGAGATACCCGAGGACAGAGCCCAGCCCCAAGCGTTTTGCCAGGGGCACGGCGATCACCGCTGCCACCAGGTAGATAAAGGCCTGGACGAAATAAACTGTCATCAATGGTTTCCTTGATTCCGAATCGATCGGCTAAAGATTTTCCGGAAGATCATTCATGGAAGAGCTATTCAGCTCAGGCCCTGAAATGCTTCCTTCACGTGAGACGCAAGCGCATCGTTCAAGGGGTTGGAACCCCGCCTTACCAGGGCCAGCTGATAAGAGCCGATTTCCGGCAGGCTGCCACTGACCACCTCTTTCAGGGGCGGGCGTATCAGGCTTTGCGGAAACGGTGCCACAGCAAGATCTGCCAGCATCGCCGCCTCCTGACCTGAACAATGTTCACACGTATAGGCAATTCTGTAGGAAATACCCGCTCTGTCCAGTGCCCGCAGCGTCATCCGGCGCCAGGCGCACCCTTCATGAGCCATGGCGATGGGCAACGGTGAACGCTGGTAAGCGGATGACCCTTCCCTACCAGCCCAGACCAAAGGCTCTTCATGAACCAGCTCACCGCGGCCAATACCGGCCTCGTCCGCCACAGTAACCAGGGTCATATCCAGCTCACCCGCGTCGAGGCGAGCCAGGTTTTGCTTGCTTGAGCCCACAACCACATCAACCAGAACCGCGGGATAGGATCTGGCGAATTCCGCAAGCACCTCAGGCAAAATCCGGGTGCCGACGTCATCGGACGTACCAATTCCCACTTTTCCTTCGAGGGTCGGCGATATGAAGTGCTGGACGGCTTCCTCGTTCAACCGCAACAACCGCCGGCTGTAATCGAGCAGAACCTCACCCTCCGCCGTCAGGGTGACGCGCCGCGGTTCTCGAATAAACAGGGTTTTGCCCAGGTTTCTTTCGAGCTGCTTGATTTGCATGCTCAGGGCGGAAGGTGTTCGGTGCACTACTCTGGCCGCACTGGTGAATGTGCCACTCTCAGCGATGGCTACGAAACTCCTCAAGACATCGTTATCAAGTAGCGGGATCTTCACGAATGCACCTCTCGAGTCGATTTTTGTGGCCTGAAACTGACTTAAGCATAACTGAACGAGATCTTAAATTCTTTTCGTTTGATTGAAGACTTAGAGGAGATCAGAATACTCACTGAAGGCACCCGTATGCGAGTTACACAACGTCCAAGCGAGCTGGTGCAGCCATTTACCAACTGTCGGGGCCGTAGACATGCAGAAGAGCACAGAGCATCAATCAAGCGCCGCAATCCAGCCGATCACCTCATGGTTTGAAGGGTATGCCAGGCGCCAGAAATTCCGCCGTATGGCGCAGTCGTTGCTGAAGGAAAACGATGACACGCTGTCAGATCTCGGCTACGACCGCCACGATCTGGAAGGCGCCCTGCACCTTCCTATCCGGAACGATGCGATGCAATACATTGAGGCACGTCGCTCCAAACGTGCCATGGAAGCGCGCAGGACAAAAAGCCCTCGACTCGCCGGCTAATTGCGGGCCAATTCCGAGAACCGTACCAGGTTAAACTCGCCTGTCAGCACATCGGCCAGATGGCTGATGTGCTCCGGCGTAATCTCACAACAGCCACCAACAACGCCCGCGCCGTCCTCCAGCCACTGTTTCACCTGAAGCGCATACACTCCGGGAGACACGTCCGGCCTGGCTTCCAGTTCATCCACCAATGCTCCGCTGGCCATCGGCTCAACCGTTTTGAACGCGTTAGCGTAGCCACCCGTTAAGGGGAAAAGGCCGGCCAGTTCAGGCATTGCCCGCGAAATCACTTCCGGATCGCAGCAATTGAGCAGGATAGCCGTTGGCGCGAACGGCTTAACCGCTTCGACAGCCTCTGCAAGCGTTTCCCCGGACCGAAGTTTGCCATCCGTTTCCAGCCGGAACGCCACCCCAAAGGGCTTGCCTGATTCAGCGGCGGCGGCACAGGCAGCTTTCGCCTCCAGCGAGTTCGTCATGGTTTCGATGAGGAAGACATCTGCCCCACGCTGCAGTTCAACGATAATATCGAACTCCGATTTCAAATCCTCAAACGTCCGGGCAGGCTGGCTCCGATAACTTCCGACCAGGGGCGGCAGGCAACCGGCGATATCAACGTCGGCGCCCGTTAACGCGATGGCGCGCTCCAATACCTCGAACGCCCGTTGATGGATTGCACCGATCTCGTCGCCAAGGCCTTCTCTGGCCAGTCGCGTTGGCGTTGCGGCATAGGTGTTCAGTGTCAGGGTACGGGCGCCTGCCCTGATAAAATCGGCATGGACATCGGTAACAACGTCCGTCTGTTCCCGCATTACCGCCACTGACCAGAGCAGTGACGTAACATTCATGGCCCTGCGGTAGATTTCCTGGCCCAGGCCGCCATCAAGAAGTGCAACAGATTTCATAAAGTACTCGTCAGGGTGTAACGATGTTGAACCGGCCCTGAGGCTTGTCCAGCATGCTGAAAAAGCCTATCAGGTCGAGTCTGCTTCCCTCAAAGCTGATCTCGTCGCTGAACAGAAGTTCCTTCAGCCCTGCCCGTCCAATCAACAGGTCTACAAACAGAGGCCTCGTCAGACGCAAGGTGGCATTAGCGGGAGTGTCCTCACTGACCAGACGGTTATGAAGTACTGAATGTTTCAGGGTCAACAAATAATTTTCGTTCAGATCCGTAAAGTTAATCTTGATGGTGGTGCTCTCGCCTCCTGCGTCCTCAGCCTTCAGCCTCACCGCCATGCTGTCAAAGAACAGGGATACCGGTGTGTTCAGCAGCACCTCTCTCATCATCGCCGGTTTGATACCCTCCTCCGGCGAACCGTGCCGCAATTCGTATGCCCCCGTCAGGTAGAAGTCACGCCAGGGCGCGGATTCCGCCTGATAGCCAAGCTGGTCATAGACGCTGGCCAGAAGCTGTTTTGCATCGTCGTTCCCCGGCTCGGCGAAGACCACATGATTGAGCAATTCCGCCAGCCACCGGTAGGTATCGCGCCCCTCATTGGCGCCCATGTCCGAAGCCGCCTCGAAATCCTCGCGGGCTCTTTCAAGAACCTTTTCAGCGCCTCCCATCATCTTGACATAACGCTGTGCCGATTCACTTTCCGGAAGTGGATTGAGCTGGGCCGGGTTGGCAGTAAACCAGCCCAGGTAGTGCTGATACACCGCTTTGGCGTTGTGAGACACGGTGCCGTAGTAGCCCTGGTTATGAAAAGCCCGGTTCAGCTCCGGCGGCAGCTTGAGCTGGTCGGCGATCTCCCTCGGCGTGGCACCCTGGTTCATCAAGCGCACCGTCTGATCGTGAATGAACTTGTAGGTATCCCGCTGAACAGCCAGGAAGTCCTGGATATTCTCCTGCCCCCACAGCGGCCAGTGGTGGCTGCCGAAGTAGGTATCGGCGTCGGCAAACAGAGTCTTTGCTTCGTCGATAAAGCTGCTCCATAGACGGGCATCCCGAACCTTCGCGCCCCTCAGGGTGTAGATGTTGTGCATGTTGCGGCTTACCAGCTCGGCACCACAAAACGCCTTCTGCTCGGGGAGATAGAAGGTGAACTCTGCAGGCGCTTCGGAACCGGAGACAATCTGGAACACCATGGGCACACCGTCCACGGTCAGTTCCGTGCCGGTCTCGCTGATCAGGTCCGTCGCCGGGGCAAAGCCAAAGGTGCCGAACGCCGGTCCTTTTCCCAGCCCCGTGCCAACATGGCCACGTTCATTCCTCTCCAGGCGCTTGCCATACATGAACATGGCCCGCCGTGTCATCGCAGGGCCGGCAATGATGTTCTCGCTGGTTGCCTCTTCCTCAAAGCCGGCTGGTGCGATAATGCGCAGGTTGGCTTTTTCCTCGTCCGACAGGTGCTGGAGAATGCCCTGCACACCGCCAAAGTGATCAATGTGGCTGTGGGTAAAGAGAATCGCCCGCACCGGTTTTTCGCCCAGGTGTTCGCGGGCAAACAGGAAAGCTTTACTGGCAGTCTCCCGGGCGGTCAGCGGGTCCACCAGAATCCACCCGGTTTCGCTCTCGATAATCGACATGTTCGCCAGGTCGTAACCCCGGATCTGGTAGAGCCCGTCAGTCACCTTGAACAACCCGTGAATATTGTTCAGGGCAGCCTGGCGCCAGAGGCTTGGGTTTACCGAGGATGGCGCGTTCTCTCCGTCCTTATCGATAAAGCCATAGGCCGGCATGTTCCAGACTTCACCACCCTCAAGATGATCGATAACAAGATCCGGATCCTGGGCAATCAGTCCGCGTCGCGCATTTTCGAAATCATCACGGTTTTCAAATGGTCGCTGTTCAAGCACCTCCTCATTGGCCTTGCCGGTAGTGGCAGTGGGCGAACTGTGTCCGGCACTGTTGGCTGCAGAAGAATCGGGACCGGAATCGCACCCCGTAATGACGAGGGCAATACCCAGCAGAGGAACAAGAAGAAGCTTTCGAGATAGTGGCATGCGGGGAAACCTTGTCGGTCTGTTGTTATTGGTTACCCCAAGTTTACTTCAGAGTGGGCCTGAATCTGCGCAAGTCAGCCAAAATACTCCTGAATCCACTCGAACAGCTTGGTGGTTGTCATGTCACCGAGCGCCATCTGCTGGAAGTCATTCCCTACCTCATCTTCAATGGTCACGAACTGGAAAAGAAGAGTGCCGGGCTGTTCATCATGCAATATGAGCGTAATCCTTCGGCGGGTCCGCAGACAGTCAATCGTCATCACATCCGCCGGTATACCGGCGTCGCGCATACCACGGCGAACCTCCACCACCGGATTGATGTGCTGGTGGGTTGCCTGGATGCGGGCATGGGCATCGCTGGCAAGGTCGGAGAGGGTTTTCAGGGGATCTTCAGACATTGGAATCCTTATGCAAAGACAAACGCTCAGTTCTCACTGATCTCAGAGTAGCACTCGGCCAGGTAGTCGATGAAGGCTCTCACCGCCGGCAACATCCCTCGACGTGAGGGGAACACCAAATGGATGACCTCCCGCCGCGGTTCCCAATCAGGCAGCAACCAGACAAGGGCACCGCTGCTGAGTTCCTCGTTAAGCATGAGCAAGGGTAGCTGGACAACCCCGGCTCCTGAAAGAGCCGCCTTCTTGAGAGCTTCCATATCCGTGGTTGCGTAGCGAGGAGTGTAGGCGATGTCCTTTCGCTCGCCGGTTTTGTCATACAGAGTCCATACCTGCTCTGAAAGCGAGCCGGAGCGAGTCAGGGCCGGCCACTGCGAAAGACTTGCTGGATCCTCCGGCAGCCCGCCCATTCGGTCGACAAGGTCCGGGCTGGCCACAAGACATTGCCCGCGGTCCGACAAAATACGCAATACCAGATCGCTGTCCTCCAGCGGCAGAGGACGAACACGAAGCGCCACGTCCACACCCTCCGCAAGCACATCCACACGACGGTTGGTTGCTTCCAGCTCGACCGACACCCTCGGGTAGCGACTCATGAACTCACCCACCATTTCGCCAACATGAAAATGCAGGAGGCCCACCGGGCAGGTGACTCTTATTGTTCCACAAGGCTCTCCCCGAACCTGCTCCACCACCTCTTGAGCCGCTTCCGCTTCGACCAGCATTGCCTGGCAGTGCTCGTAATACCGCTGCCCAATATCCGTAACTGAAAAACGCCGGGTCGATCGGTGCAAGAGTCTTATGCCAAGCCGATCCTCAAGCGAAGCAACGCGTCGGCTGAGCTTTGATTTGGGAATGCCAATGGCACGCTCCGCCGGCGCAAAACCACCGGATTCGACAACTTTCACGAAGTAATAAAGATCGTTCAGATCCTGCATGGCCTAACCGATGTTCTAAAAATGGAACACTGAAGCCTATTTTAGCACTCTTATCGCCAATTCAACTCTGATTTACCCTGAATTTGACCACCGTTGGTTTTATTACCAGCGGATTCGGCCCCAACATCTGAAAGGAGATAATCATGAGCAAGCCCTATGTTCGCCTCGACAAAAACGATGCCGCGGTGCTCCTCGTAGACCACCAAACCGGCCTGCTATCTCTGGTACGCGATATCGACCCGGACAAATTCAAGAACAACGTTCTCGCTCTGTCGGATCTGGCAAAGTACTTTCAATTGCCGACAATCCTGACTACCAGCTTTGAAGACGGCCCGAACGGCCCGCTGGTTCCAGAACTGAAAAAGACGTTTCCGGACGCCCCGTACATTGCCCGTCCCGGCCAGATCAACGCCTGGGATAACGAAGACTTCGTGCAGGCCGTCAAGGCAACCGGTAAGAAACAACTGATCATCGCAGGCGTGGTGACCGAGGTATGCGTGGCCTTCCCGACCCTGTCGGCCCTTGCTGAAGACTTCGATGTGTTTGTCGTAACCGACGCCTCCGGAACATTCAATGAACTGACACGGGACTCGGCGTTGGATCGTATGTCGGCAGCCGGTGCCCAGCTGATTACCTGGTTTGGCGTGGCCTGCGAGCTGCACAGGGACTGGAGAAACGACATTGAGGGCCTCGGCCAGCTGTTCTCCAACCACATTCCCGATTACCGGAACCTTATGAACAGCTACACAGCGTTGACCTCAAAGTGATATCCAGGCTGAGCGCCACCTGCCACCAGAGCGGATTGGCTGGAGGTGCTCAGCCGGGAATCAGCCCCTGGCAGGAACGGTCCCATGCCAGACCGGCAACCCCAGATCCTCCGGATCGTCATTCGGACCGCCGGTGCGGCTTTTGAACGCGCCTTCTTCTATCGGTATCCGGAATAACGCCGTTGCCTTTCGCTCCTTGTCATTGGGCGCCCTGACCTGCTCCCACCGCCCCGGCTCGATCTGGTTAATGATCGAGCGAAACGCGGCATCAAAAGCGGCATCGTCATGTACCGGCTCAGCTCGTCCATACAACACCAGTGACTCGTAATTAGCGCTGTGATGGAACGCCGACTTGGTCATCACCCATTCATTCGTCACTGCGAACGAGATGCAAAGCAACGCTCCAGACCCGAGGCGTCGGGACAAGCGTCCGCCGTTCAATGTGTGTAGATAAAGATCATCACCAAGCCGCCAGGCTGTGATCGGGATGATGCGAGGCTCGCCATCTTCCACAAATCCGACATGCGCCGTTTTGAGACGATCAATCAGCCTGTACGCTGTTTCTCTGTCATAGCTTGCTCGCTTTACTGCCCTCTGCACCCTGCTGCGTGGACAGGAAGTGAGAGGGGACACTGTGGTCCCTGCCAGATCAGTCGTTGTCATCAAAAGCTCCTTTCCGCACTTGCACTTCACAAAATGTACTTCTATTGAAAGGCACTTCTGATACCATCGAAAGATCCAGATCGTGAATTTTTATAGGACCAGTTGATGTGATCGACGATATCCGGCTGGACGGCAAGCATCCGCTGCAATATCAGCTGTATCAACGATTATCCGAACGGATACTCGACCAGCGATACCCACCCGGGCGCCAGCTGCCGCCAAGCCGCCAGATGGCAAAGGACCTCGGCATCAGCCGCAACACGGTGAACGCGGTTTACGAACAGCTCAAGGCCGAGGGCTTTCTTCAAAGTCGTGCTGGCAAGGGCATTTTCGTCCATGAAGATATCAAATCGGCCGTGAACCCCTCAGGGCCTGGCTTTGGCAAACCTCGTGGCGTCTCTATGGAACTGCCCCCGCTGCCTGCCCTTCCACGGGGGAAGTCGAAGCCTGTTGAAGACGCCAGTTTGCCATTCCAGCCGGGCCTGCCGGACCTTGACGCGTTTCCGATCCGTACCTGGAACCGGATCATGCACCATCAGGAAAGCCGCCGGTCACTGCGGGGATATGACAGCATCCAGGGGTATCAGCCCCTGAGACGCGCCATCGCCGCCTACCTGAGAACCTCCCGCGGTGTTCGCTGCGAAGAAAGTCAAGTCATCATCACCAACGGCGCACAACAGGCGCTCTCGCTGCTTGCGGATGTGTTTCTGCAGCGAGATGACAGCATCCTGTGTGAAAACCCCGGATACCGTGGCGCCCGGAATGCACTTGGCCGTTTTGGCAACCCACTGATTCCAATACCCCTTAGAAACCAGGTTCTGGACGTGGAAGCGTTGCCCGGCCTTGAGCCTGCCAGGGCCAGACTCCTTTTCTGCACACCCACGCACCAATACCCCATGGGCGGCATCCTGGACCTGTCCCAGCGAATGGCGCTTGTTCAATGGGCCCAGCGCAATGAGTGCTGGATCATCGAGGACGACTACGACAGCGAGTTCCACTTCTATAACAAGCCCTTCGCTGCCATTCAGGGCCTGTTCGAAAATGCGCCCGTGCTCTACATGGGCAGTTTCAGCAAAACGCTGCTGCCGGCATTACGGATAGGCTATCTGGTGGTCCCGGAGGCGGTGGTCGAACCCTTGCTCTGGGCGAAGCAGATTAGCGGTGGCGAAACGCCCCTTCTTACCCAGGCAACCATCGCCGAATTCATTGAGAGTGGTCAGTTCACACGCCATCTGCGGCGCATGCGCCAGCTATATCGGGACAAGTGGCAACTCTTCCAGAGCGAGGTTACGGAAAAGCTCGGCGGTCTTGCTCAACCGGTGGCGGAAAGCGCCGGGATGCATCTGGTACTTGAAGGAGATTTTGACGACTGGGCGCTCAGCCAATGGCTGAAAACCAGGGGATTTGGCAGTACACCGCTGAGCGCGCATTTTCTGGGAGATTCTGCCAGAACCGGCCTGGTAATGGGATTTGCTAGCGCCAACGAGCGCGAGATCAGAGAATGCGTCAACACCCTGCGATCGGGGCTCACCAAACCATGACATCCAAGCACGAAAAACAAATTCTTGCCGCATGGAACTCGAATGCCAGCCCCTGGATCAAGGCTGTGGAACAAGCAGGCATACGAGCGCCAGGCAACCTCTCCAGCAGTAGTGTTTTAAGAGTGATTGAAGATTACGCCCCTTCGGGCGGCTCAATTCTCGACGCAGGATGTGGCGAGGGCTGGTTGATCAGAGAATTAACCAGACTTGGCTACCAGGGCACAGGAACAGATGCCGTGCCGGAATTGATCGAATACGCCCGGCAGCAGGGAAATGAAACGTTCAGGGTCCTCAATTACGAACAACTGGAAAATGCCGATCTGGGAACGTTTGATCTTGTTGTGAACAACTTTGCCTTGCTGGGAGACACCTCAACTTGTGCGTTTCTCAAAGCTTTGTCCGAGCTTCTCAACCCCAGTGGCGCGTGCGTCATCCAGACGCTGCACCCTGTCGCCTTTTTCCATGAGGGGGAATACTCGGATGGCTGGAAGCCTGGCACCTGGGCTGGCCTTCCTGGCGATTTCGGCGAGCCTGCTCCCTGGTACTTTCGAACGCTCTCTGGTTGGCTGAACCTGTTCACGAAAACGGGATTGACGTTGCGGGAGATCAGGGAACCTTCAACCGGGGGCCAACCGCCGCAATCGGTTATTTTTGTGGTTCAAAGTACTCGGTAAGTTCAGCAGCGAGGAAATCAAAGACCGTCCGAACCCGAAGGTTCATCCTGAGCTCCCGGTGGGAGACGAGCCAGACATCGCCGCCGAAAACTTTATCCTCGAAGACCCTCTCAACGTCAGGCTCTGCATCGCCCAACTCGACGGGCATCATACCAATACCGATACCCGCCCGAGCCATTTGCCAATGAACCAGATGGCTGTCGGTCTTTGCAACAAAGTTCTCCTCCCGCAGCTTGATGCCACGTGTCGATAGAGCACTCAGGTAAGCAGCGTTATTCGAAAGAAAGCCTATGAACGGGCCCTCACAAAAATCCTCAGGCAACAGTGATGGCAGATTGGTAAGGATTTCATGTGTGGCGAAAAGAGTCGCAGAGAATTCACCCACCTTTCGGGCGATCAGATCAGGTTCGGTAGGTCGAAAATTACGTATAGCAATGTCTGCTGCGCGGCGGCGAAGATCGCTGGCTTCGTTGGAGGCAACGAGGTTAACGCGAATACCCGGATACTCATACCGAAGCCTTTGAAGAATCGGCGGCAGAATGAAAGCGGCGGTGATTTCCGACGCCGAAATCGCAATCTCGCCTTCAATGGACCTTGCCCGGCCGGTTGCCGCGAGCGAAAGGCTGCTGGCAGCCTCACCCATTGCTCGAACATACGCCAGCAAATCGAGACCCGCCTGCGTTAGCTCCAACCCCCGACCGCCCCGCTCAAAAAGCGCGGTGGACAATTCTTCCTCCAACGCAGCGACCTGCCTGCCAAGGGTTGGCTGAGATACCCCCAGAGCCTTTGCTGCAGCAGACAGAGACCCTTCCTCGGCAGTCACGAGAAAGGCTCGAGCCCGGTTCCAATCAAACTTTACAGATTGCCAATTCATTCAGATTTGCATACCAGACATTCGATTCTGGCAATATTACCAACAGCTTCGCACAGATAGAATGGGTTCACTGAATTTATGCCGCCAGGCTGGAAAGGGGAATCCATGAGCTCGTCTGTCAATTTCTGGAACCGCAGCGCAGCGCGTTACGCCCGTCGCCCTATCTCAGATCAGAATGCCTATTTAAGAAAGATTGCCCTTACCCAAAAATACTTCCACCCCGAAATGGACGTGTTGGAGTTCGGCTGCGGTACCGGTTCCACAGCATTAATTCATGCTCCAAAAGTCCGCAGCTACCTTGCAACCGACGCTTCCTCCCGAATGATCGACATTGCCCGGGAAAGGATGGCAGGAAATACTCTCAACAATCTTCGTTTCGTCGTTGCCACGCTTGAGGACATGCAACATCGGCAGCAAGCCTTCGACGCTATTCTGGGATTGAACATCCTGCACCTGCTCCGTGACCCGGAGCGCGCCATAAACCAGGTTTTCAGCATGCTCAAACCCGGCGGCGTGTTCGTCAGCAATACCGCCTGCCTTCAGGACACGCGCCCATATCTCAAGCCAGTAGCCTGCCTGGCCCGCCTACTGCGATTTGCACCCTATGTAAAATTCGTATCGCGTCGTCAGTTGGAAATGCATCTGGAAAATGCCGGATTCCATATCGATTGTCGCTGGGTACCGGAAACTTCAAAAGACGTTTACTTCCTGATTGCCAAGAAACCAGAATAGGGCTGGGCTCATCCTCAGAAGAGCAATGTCGACCGATGAAGACAGTACTTTCTCTAATAACCCTGCTGGCATTGGCCACCGGCTGCAGCCACAGGGCTGTCTACGAAAACGTAAGGATCAATCAACGCAACGACTGCGCCGACGAACCACCGCCGACTTACTTTGAATGCCTAGAGCGTGCGAATAAATCCTTTGAGGAATACCAGCGAGAACGAAAGGATCTATTGGAAAATCCGGAATCCGATGGCAAGCTGCCCTGAACCCGAGGCACGCTGAATGGCAGTGCCAATCATAAGGAGAATTCAATGGGAAGTTCCAAACTGGTCGGCATTGTTTTATTGGTCATTGGTATTGGGCTGCTCTACTTCGGCTACCAATCAACACAGTCCCTGGGAAACCAGCTTACCGAGACGGTCACAGGCCGATTTACCGACGACACCATGTGGTATCTGATCGGCGGGGCCGCCGCGGCTGCAGCGGGTGTTTTCCTGACATTTTTCAAGAAATAACCCTGCCTGTTTTTCATCTCTGGGGCCTGACCAGAAACCAACTGGCCAGGACCAGCGCGCCGAACACCGTGTAAGCCAGAATAAACACCCAGTCCGGAGCGCTGTAGTAGAGGATGGACTGCAGCCAGTACTGGATGAACGATCCCTCATAGCCTGCCTCCCCGGCCTTAGCCCGAAGCGCCATTTCCCAGCTCGTAAGCGGGCACAACAAGCCCAGCCAGGATTGCAGAACCACAACAGCAATAACCGCCAGGTGGCTCAGGCGGAACCAGAAATTGCGCACCCACCGCCAATTCAGCAAATAGCCAGCGAAGGTCGCCACCAGCCCCAGGATGACGAAGGCCACCAGTATCGTGTGCAGGATCAGGAGCGCATCAGCAAAGATCAGTAACCATTGGCTGTCCATCGCTACTCTCCATCACTACTCTCCAAAGACTGCTGACTTGCCAGTTTTGGTCTATTGTACAGGCACGTCAATCTCTGCCAGTGAGGGAGCGTTCTATGAGCCACACCCCGCCTCCAGCCAGACTCGGGTTCCTCTACCCGGGCCATGCGGCCGAAGACGATTATCCCCTGATGGGCTCCATGATAGAGCCCCCGGCGCAGGTAACCCTCATCCACACCGAATTCCTGGAGGACGCCCATACCGTTGAAGCCCTCACAGAGATGGGCAGCGTCAGCCGGCTTTCAAAAGGTGCAGAAGCGCTGGCTGGCTCAGGGATTGAATCGGTTATGTGGACCTCCACCAGCGCCAGTTTTGTGCTCGGCCTCGACGGTATTCGCCAGCAGATCGATACGCTCGAGAAGCTGCTGGGTGTACCGGCTTCGACAACGGCAATGGCATTCGCCAGAGCGGTGAAAGCTATTGACGCCAAACGAGTGGCCATTGCTGCCACCTACCCGGAGGAGGTCGCTCAGCGATTCCGGGCATTCCTGAATCATTTCGACATAGAGGTGGTGCACCTGGCCAGCCGCGGCATCATCACAGCTGCGGAAGTCGGTCTGCTTGAGAAAGACGCAGTTATCGAATTCGCCCTGGCTAACGTCAGGGAAGAGGCCGACGCCCTGCTGATGCCAGACACAGCGCTCCACTCTTCAGCCTGGCTCACCGATCTGGAGCAGGCAATCGGGCAGCCGATACTGACCGCTAATCAGGTCAGTTTCTGGGAGGCTTTGCGACTGTGCAGCAAGCTCACTCCCCAGTCGGGACTGGGCACTCTGTTCGAACACATGCCCGAGGATTAGGCCATTACGTATCGGGCGCGGCCCTGTTTTTTCGCGCAATACAGGGCTTCGTCGGCCCTTCGGATCATGTCGTCAATTGAATCGAACTCGTTGGCCAGGCCCTGACAGACCCCGATGGAGCAGCTGAGCACCTTGCTATCCGGGCTGTCCTCGTTTGGCACAGCACTCTCCTGCCATTGCTTCAGAACCTCCGCAGCAAGCAGCTCAAACCGGTCGGCATGCTCGCCCTCAATCACAGCCATGAACTCCTCGCCACCATAGCGTCCGAGGATATCTGTCTGCCGTTTGAATACCTGCCTCATGATGTCCGCCTGCAGACGAATAGCTCGATCGCCCTCCTGGTGGCCATAGCGATCGTTAAACTGCTTGAAATGATCCAGATCCATCATGAACACGGCGAGTCGCTGATTGGAACGCCGCTGCAAGGAAAACAGGCGCTCCGATTCACTCATCAATGCTCGCCGGTTGAATAACTCCGTGAGACCATCTTCGGTACTCAGCCCAATCAACTGCTCGTTGGCATCCTCGAGCTTCCCCAGCAATCGATCAATCCTGTGCCTGCCAATCACACCGACAAACAGTGAACCAACCACGAACCCGGCATTCATCCAGGTTCGCTCACCGTAGACCGAATCCAGCAGCATCAAACCGACAAAGCCGAGGGAACTGATCAGCATCGCGGTTAACGCGTAATAGAATTTCATTCCGAAAACAAAGAAACCGAAGAAGGCATACAGCAGCGTGCCCTCGTAGGGAAAACTGAATGCCGCCTGTTCCCAGGCCACATGGATGAGGTAGTAATTGGCATAGGTGATGCTCAGAACGGTCGCCAGGAAGGCCGTTTGTGCGAAACGGAGAAATTGCGGTGCGAAGGTGAAAGCAAGCAAGCCAGCAAGAATCGGAAGTTGAATTAGGGCTCTGCTGGTGATGTAGGAGCCCGCCAGTTCAGGCGGAATCAACTGAAGGTCACCAATCATGAACAAAGAGATCAGAATGCCGCCAACCACGATGGAGAGTCGCAGCATAAGCATGTCGCGTGGGGATACGGTATTTGATTCAACCGAAGGGGTCGGCATAAAAAGAGCTCACAACGCACTTTATTCCCTGTACATGCCGAATCTAAACAAATTCTCGCCCTGACCACCAGTAAATATGCGGATCAAAAGAGGTACTACTTGTACAGTTTTGATCCAGGCCTCACTCGAAAATCAGAATTTCCACCATTCGACTGGCCGAGTCTCTGCCGCTTTTAGACGGCTCGGTGTCGTATTGGATTTACCTGCCATCAGCAATTAGAGCCACATTGATTAAAGGCCCTGCCCGAAATGCGGCAGCGCGGTGGCATTCAATGCAGGTAGAGGGGATCCAAAATGGCACAACTACCGAAACGGGCAAAAGTCGTAATCATTGGCCAGGGCGGTATCGTTGGCTCGTCGGTAGCGCACCACCTGATCGAGCAAGGCTGGGATGACATCGTGGGTCTTGAAAAATCCGCGATTCCCTCGGATATCGGTTCAACGTCCCACGCATCGGATTTCTGCTTCACCACCTCCCACGACAAGCTGAACATATACACCACCAAATACAGCCAGGCGTTTTATGAAAAACGCGGCAATTACGTGAAATGCGGTGGCATGGAAGTGGCCCGGTCTGACGACGACGAGCGAATGGACGAGCTTCGTCGCAAGGTGGGTTCCGGAAAAGCGTTCGGCACCAATGTCAGCATGATCTCGCCCAAACAGGCAAAGGAGCTGTTTCCATTGCTGGATGAAAGTCAGATTCAGGGCGCGATGTGGGACCCGGATGCCGGGTTGGTGGTGCCCCGGTCCCAGAGTGTTGCTGGCGACCTGGTGGAAGAAGCCGTGGCCACCGGCAAACTTCAGGCCTTTGCCTATACGCCGGCCATCCGCATTGATGTCCAGGACGGACAGGTGCGTGGCGTTGAAACCCACAAGGGCTACATTGAGACTGAATACGTCGTGCTCTCCATGGGCATCTGGGGGCCCCTGATGGCCAACACCGCCAACTCACCATTGCCACTGATGCCACTGGAGCATCCCTTGCTGTTTTTCGGCCCCTACGAAGAGCTCAATGGCACCGGCAAGCAGATTGTCTATCCCCTGTTCCGCGACCAGGGCAATTCCGCCTATGTCCGGGACACCGGCGACCCGACCACCACCGAAGGCGGCCGTATCGAGTGGGGCTATTACGAAGCGGAGAACCCGCGGCTGGTCTACCCCGGCGCCATTGCGGAGCCCGGTGACGCGCGGATGTCCCCCTCAATGCGGGATCTTTCACTGGACCAGGTCATGGATGCCTACGAAAAGGCCATTGAGATGACGCCAATCCTCGGCGAACTGGGGTGGGAGGAGAAACACTCTTTCAACGGGCTGCTGTCCGTCACACCGGATGGCGGTTCACTCATGGGCGAATCCCCGGAAGTCCGTAATCTGTGGTTCTGCGAGGCGGTCTGGGTGAAGGACGGCCCGGGAGCGGGCAAGGTACTGGCCGACTGGATGACCCACGGCTCCCCGCAAATGGATCCCCACAGTATCGACATTGCGCGTCATTACCCGCTGCAGAAAACCCCGGACTACGTGTATAACCGCTGCTACGAGACCGCCAAAAAGATCTACACCCCGGCGGTTCACCCCCGTGAGCCGTACCTTACCGGTCGCAAGATGCGAACCAGCCCTTTCTACCTGCGGGAAGTGGGTCTGGGTGCTTACTTCATGGAGGCCGCAGGCTGGGAGCGTGCTCACGGTTATGCAGCCAACGAGTCCACCCTGCTGGCGAAATATCGCGACCGGATCCCGGTGCGGGAACACGAATGGGACGCCAGACACTTCTGGGAGGTATCAAACGCTGAACAGCTTGAGATGAGCGAATCCGTGGGCATGATCAATCTCTCGCACTTCGCCATCTTCGACATTTCCGGTGACAACGCGGAAGCGCTGCTGGAATATCTGTCGGTTGCCAAAGTCGGCGGTACCACGCCCAACGGCAAAGGTGTCTACACTCATTTCCTCGACGAGCGCGGGGGCGTGCGTTCCGACCTGACCATCATTCGGCGGGGCGCGCAAGGCTATCGGGTCGTCTGCGGCGGCGACACCGGCCACCGGGACTATTGCTGGATCACCCGTATGGCCCGGGAGAAGGGGCTGGACAACATCCAGGTGCATGACCGCACCGACGAGCTGGCGACCCTTGGCCTCTGGGGACCAAAGGCCCGGGAGACATTGGCCCAGTTCGTGACCGACCCGGACCAGTTGTCCGCGGACAATTTCCCGTTTGCCACCGCCCGGGAACTGAACATTCGAGGGGTCCCGGTCTGGGCCTTCCGGATTTCCTACGTGGGCGAGCAGGGCTGGGAGCTCTATTTCCCGTTCAGTTATGGCCTGAGAATCTGGGACTTGCTCTACGATGCGGGCGTTACGCCGGTGGGCATTGAAACCTACGCCAATACCCGTCGCCTGGAGAAGAGCCTGCGACTGCAGAACGTGGACCTGGAAACGGAATACAATCTCTACGAAGCCGGTTTGCAACGGCCCAAGGTCAAGGAAGCCGATTTTCACGGCAAGGCCGCGTATCTGGAGCAGCGGGAGTGGCCACGGCAATCGGCCTACCTGTGCACCATGACCATGACCGAGCACCGGGATGCCAACGGCATTCTGCGCTACCCGGTTGGCCAATGGCCGATTCTGGACCCACAAACCGGTGAAGTGCTGGTGGATAGCCACGGTCGCCGCTCTTACAACACCAGTGTGGCGTGGGGGCCCTCAGTAGGGAAGATCATTCTGCTGGGTTACATCCCCGCCGAGTATGCCCAGGAAGGGCGTGAGCTCACCCTGGAATACTTCCAGGAGCACTACCCTATCCGAATCGAAGCGGTGGGTTACCGGGCACTGTTTGATCCGGATAACGAGCGGGTCAAATCCTGATCATTTATTGCACGATTTAGGTGCAACAGCTAGTGTTCAGGTAGTGGTGGTGGTCAGTACAGGCAATCCCGGTGCTGGCCGTTGCGACTGGCCCAGACAGGGCAAAGGGGGTTGTTTATGACCACTGATACCGGTTCGCAAACAGACAAGCCCGTCCAGCAGCCCTATCGGGTCGGCTTCCTTCTGATCGACAACTTCACCCTGATTGCCCTTGCCACTGCGGTGGAACCTCTCAGAATGGCCAACCAATTGGCGGGCACCGAACTCTATTCCTGGAAATTGCTTACTGCCGAGGGCGATTACGCCCGCGCCAGTGACGGCATCACCATGGTGCCGGATGCCTCAATTCAGGAAGAGCACAGCTTCGATCTGGTCATCGTGGTTGCCGGAATTGACGTCACCCGCAGTTTCTCACGCCGGGAGGTCCAATGGCTGAAACAGATGGCCCGGCAGCATGTCCTGCTTGGCGCTGTCTGTACCGGCCCCTATGTGCTGGCCAGTGCCGGCCTGCTCGACGGCTACGCCTGCAGTGCCCACTGGGAATGCCTGGAAGCCATGCAGGAAGACTTTCCCCGGGTTCAGACCAACAACCGCCTGTTTACGGTAGAGCGTGAACGCATGACCTGCACCGGAGGCACCGTGCCAATGCACATGATGCTCAGCTTCCTGGCACGGCGGCATGGTCAGGAGCTCAGCAATGCCATCTCCCACATGTTTGTCTGCGACCGGGTCAGGGAGGAGAGTGAGCAACAGCCCATGCCCATGCATCCGGGCCTGGCCCGGGCGCAACCCAAGCTGGCGGAGGCTGCCCAGCTGATGGAATCCAATATCGAAGAGCCGATCGAACTGCAGGAACTGGCGACTCTGGCCGGCATATCACGCCGTCAACTGGAGCGGCTGTTCCTGAAGCACATGGGGTGCACGCCGTCGCGCTATTACCTCAGGGTGCGACTGAACCGTGCCCGTCGGTTGCTGAAGCAGACCTCCTGTTCCATCGTGGAGATTGCCTCTATGTGCGGCTTCGTTTCCGCCACCCACTTCAGCCGTTGTTATCGCAAGACAATGGGGCGCGCGCCCAAGTATGAACGAATGGAAGTCTTTACTCCGGCCAGGGCCGACGGCCTCCTGACCGAAACCATGGCCAGTTTGCCGTCGTCATCACTGCAAGCCCTGAAGCGGGCCAGAACCGAGCCCACTTACGGAACCTTTGAGGATTCCCCGGGGCATACTGTCCCAGGTTAAACCCAGTCTCAGGTTAACCCCACCACAAGGCCATTTTCATCCAGCGCGATGTCCAGGGCGGCAGGGCGCCGTGGCAGCCCCGGCATGGTCATAATATCGCCACAGACCGCCACCACGAACCCGGCTCCCGCCGCCAGGCGCACTTCTCTCACCGGCAACATATGCCCGGACGGCGCGCCCTTCACCGACGAGTCCACCGAGAAGCTGTACTGGGTCTTGGCGATGCACACCGGCAGGTGGCCAAAGCCCAGGCTTTCGTATTCTTCCAGCTGTCGTTTGGCGACCGTTGTGAACTCCACACTTCCGGCATGGTAGATACGGGTGGCAATCGTGCGAATCTTGTCCGCCAGGGGCAGGCTGTCTTCATAGAGGAATTTCACCTCCGGTTCGCCCTCATCCATCTGGTCCAGCACCGCCTGGGCCAGCTCAGTGGCGCCTTCACCACCGGTTGCCCAGTGATCCGCGGGCACTGCCCGCACGCCCAGCTCCTCGCTGATGGACTGGACCAGCGCCATCTCCTCCTCGGTGTCATCCGGGAAACGGTTGATGCACACCACCGGGGTCAGGCCAAACTGCTGCAGATTGCGGATATGCCGCTCAAGGTTGGCGGCCCCTTTTCGCAGCGCTGCCAGGTCGGCAATCCCCAGTTGGCTGCGGGGAATACCGCCCTGCATTTTGAGAGCCCGAATGGTACAGACCACTACGGCGGCATCCGGGCGCAATCCCGTGTGCCGGCACTTGATATCAATAAATTTCTCCGCGCCCAGGTCGGCGCCAAAACCGGCCTCGGTAACCACCACGTCATTCAGGGCCAGCGCAGCCCGGGTTGCGGTGACGGAATTGCAGCCATGGGCAATATTGGCAAAGGGGCCGCCATGGATAAACACCGGATTGTGCTCCAGGCTCTGCACCAGGTTTGGCTGCAGGGCTTCTTTCAGCAGAACGGTGAGTGAACCCTCGACACCCAGATCACGAACGGTTACCGGCGACATGTCCGAACGCCGTCCAACGATGATATTTCCCAATCGCTGCTTCAGGTCCGCCCGGCCATCCGCCAGGCAAAGGATGGCCATGATTTCCGATGACACAGTGATGTCGAACCCGGTCTCACGGGGCACGCCGTGTGCCGCCCCGCCCAGGCCACAGACCATGTTTCGCAGCGACCGGTCGGTTATATCCATGACTCTGCGCCAGCTTATGTAACGCGGATCCAGCCCGGCCTCATTGCCCCAGTGAATGTGGTTATCAATCAGTGACGCCAGCAGGTTATGAGCACTGGTGATGGCGTGGAAGTCGCCATTGAAATGCAGATTGATGTCTTCCATCGGGATCACCTGAGCCCGGCCTCCGCCGGCAGCACCACCCTTCATGCCAAAGCAGGGCCCCAGGGACGGCTCCCGCAGACACACGGAGGAACGCACACCCAGCCGGTTGAAGCCATCATTCAGCCCTACACTGGTGGTGGTCTTACCCTCCCCCGCCGGGGTTGGCGTAATGGCCGTCACCAGTACCAGCTTGCCTCTGGGTGCCGAGTCGGACGTATCCACGTAGGCCATGTCCAGCTTTGCCTTGTAATGGCCAAAGGGCACCAGACTCTCCGCCGGCAACCCGAAACGCTGCTGGGCCAACAGAAGGATAGACTGTGGCTGAACCGAACGGGCAATCTCGATATCCGGAGTGCCCGGCGGCGGAAACTCGGACGGCGCTGGCGTGTCGGGTGTCAGTTTACTGTACTGAAGACTCATGGCACTGCCTCCCTGTTGGTCTCAAAGGACCCACTGTGCTCCCGAATCCATTGCGCTGACTGGCGCAGGCCTCCGAACGGAAACAGATGAATGCCCCGCAGCAAAGTCTCCGGATTTTCCAGGCAATACTGCACCAGTGCCCGGACCATATCGTCGGGTTTCCAGGCACCCAGCATCCGGGCACTGCCAGGGCGACGAAGCAGCATACGTGCGGATGCGCCTACCCCGCACATAGCTGCGTAAGCGATAAGCGTTTTAACCCGGGTTGGGCCCGCCATGCCGATATAGACGGGCACCTCTTCCAGAATATTGCCCAGCCCTTGCAGCCAGTCGATCACCACCTCAGCGTCGAAGGTGAACTGGGTGACCACCCAGAGCCTGGTAGCGGTCGTACGGGCGTATTCACGCTTGACGCTCAATGCCTGAGCCAGGGTTGCCCGATCCGCCATAGGATGGCCGTCCGGATGAGCCGCAACACCGATACCGTGGAACCGGAACTGCGCCAACAATCCCGATTCGAGCACGGCTAAAGTGTCGGGAAACGGCCCGGCCACCGCATCGCTGTCGCCCGCGATCAGCAGCAGACGGTCTACCCCGCTTTCATCTAATTGGGCCAACCAGTCCCGCAACTGCCCCCGGCTCTGGGCCATTCGGGCGGGCACATGCGGCACTGGCTGCATACCCAGATCCAGCAGACGACGGGAAGCTTCCAGCGTGTCACTGAACTGCCCCTTTGGCAGGAAGGGCACGTACACGCAGGTGCCTGCCGGCAGAAGATCCGGCAAATGTTCTGTCGTCAGGATCTGGCGGGGTGTGGCCTCGATGGATGCCGAGCGCACCAGATCACGAAACCTTGCTGCCGCCTCGTCATCGGGCCGATTGAACGCCTGTCTCTCGCTAACCAGTGTCATAAACCGCGCACCCCATTGCCAACGGTGTTTACCCGACAGCTGCTATCGCCGGTTCCTGCCGTTCGGTTAATCGGCGAAGTCGATCCCCTTGGCCCGGGCTCTTTCGCGGGCGTTGGGATTCACCGAAGGCCGGAAGGGCACTTCCACCACTTCCGCCTCTACAGCGGTTGAGCCATCCGCGGCGGCATATTCCACAGGAAGATGCACAGTCAGCCGCGTGCCCACAGCCCGAAGGTCAAACGGCACATACGCCAGCGCGATGTTGGTCTCAAGCTCCGGGGAGTACCAGGGGGAGGTAACATAGCCCTCCGCTTCGCCGCCGTCCGGGCGGCTGATCAGCCAGAAATCGTTGGAGTAGTCGGTCACCTGGCCGCCGCCAAAACGAATGCCCACCATGATGTGGCTGAAAGGCGGGCGACCGGCGTCCAATTGCTCACGGACCTGCTCAAGCTTTTGCTTGCCGATGTAATCGGCCTCCTTGTTGCGCGGCACCTGGTACGCCAGGTTGCACTGGAACGGCAGGGTTTCCTGATCCACATCCTGGCCCCAGGACAGAATGCCCGCGGCAATCCGGCGATGGTGGGCGGGCGCTATGACCCGAAGGTTGTGGGGCTCGCCCGCGGCAAGCACGGTGTACCAGAGGTCCTCGGCGTATTTGGTCGCATCCTTGAGGTAAATCTCGTACCCCTTCTCTCCGGTAAAGCCGGTCTGGGACACGATCACGTCGTGGCCGGCCACCTGGCCTTCCATCAAGCCGTAGTAAGGAATGTCCCGGACGGCGTCGCCAAACAGGTCCGCCATCAGGGCTTCAGACTTGGGCCCCTGAATCTGCACGGGCGCCACATCGATTTCCGCAATGGTGACATTGAATCCCATGCCAACGTTTACGCCCCGCATCCACAGCTCAAGATCACTGTCGGAGAGCGAAAACCAGAACTCGTCCTCGGCGACCCGCAGCAGAACAGGATCATTGATGATGCCACCCTCTTCATTGCAGAGGATGACGTATTTGCCACGCATGGGCTTGATCTTGGTAGCATCCCGGGTGATCACGTAATTCACGAACCGCTCGGCATCCGGGCCTTTAACCTGGATCTGACGCTCAACCGCCACGTTCCACATGGTGACGTCGTGGATCAGCGACTCGTACTCCAGCATGGCGCCGCCGTCTTCCGGGCGGACATAACCCCGGGGGTGGTACATACGGTTGTAGACCGTCGCGCGCCAGCAGCCCGCCTCATAGGCCAGATGCCAGTAAGGTGACTTGCGGACCCGAGTGGAAATCAGCATCTCCACCGGCGTGGGTCCAGATTGGCGCAGGTTGATGGGAACGCGTCGATCAGACTGGTCGACGCTGTCGGGCTGGCGTGCCGCACCGGCCCGTTGTTGTGGATAATCCAGAAGTGCTTGCTCGAATTTAACAGCCATTGCTATCTCCCCCTTCCCGGGTTGTCGATAGCCCTAATGTGGCCCTCTTTGATCTTTTCGGAAGGAACCAATACGACACTGAGTCGACTAAAAACGTCAGAGTGACCGCAGCCGCTCTAAAGGATCAGCGTCAAGCCACCGGTAACAACAGCGAACAGCACGGACAACCAGATTACGGTCATCCAGGGGAAAGGCGGAGGAGGCGGTTCAATCGCCAACTCTTTTTCCAGGTAGTTTCTGAGCAAGCGGGTGTTGCGGGTATTGGCTTTGTATACCGCGTCAAAGCCATCACCTATTACCGGCAGCAGGCCACCCAGGAAATCAATGCCCATGTTGCGCAGCATGCGAAGCTTAACGGCCTTGCTGGCGCCCGCTCTCTGCGCTTCCACCAACACGTAGCCGGCCAGCACCAGGCCCACGGCATCTCCCACCACGGGCAACAAGCCAATAACTGCCTCCGCACCTATCCTTACATTGGTAAACGGAATAGCAATATTGCTATCGGTGAACCGGCTGAATTTGTCCAGCCGCTCGAGAATGGCCCGCTGACGGGCTTCGGAAGGTTTCGGCATTTCTTCTCCAGTTCAGGCGCTCACTCAGGTTTTGCGCTGATTTCCTCGAACGCCTGTACCAGGGTATCGGGTTCCTGGGCGCCGGAGATCAGGTATTTCCCGTTCACGATGAATGCCGGCACCGCAGAAACGCCGGCCCGCTGATAGGTAGCTTCGTCCTCCCGGACCACGTCGGCAAATTCATCAGAATCCAGAATTTGCTTAGCCTTGTCGCGATCCAGCCCAAGGCTCTCGACGCAGCCCAGTAACACGTTCGGGTCTGAAACATCCTCTGCCTTTCCGAAATAAGCCTCGAACAGCGCCTGCTTCATCTCCGTCTGTTTGCCCTGCTCAGCAGCCCACTTGACCAGCCGATGGGCATCGAAGGTGTTGCAGGTGAAACGCTCCTGCATTTTCTCAAAATTGAGGCCCAAATCCTTCGCAATCGTCATCATCTGGTTTTGGGTAGCGCGCATCTCATCCTCGCTCCGGCCGTACTTGCGGGCCAGAGCCGGCAGTATGGGCTCACCCTCACCCGTATGATCCGGGTTCAGTTCAAAGGCATGCCATTGGAGGCCAAATTCGTACTCAGACGCCAACTGTTTCATGGCCTGCTCCAGGCGGGCGTAGCCAATGGCACACCAGGGGCAGGCGATGTCGGAAACAATGTCGATGTTGATCGTTTTCATGGCATATCCCGTTCATTGCATTTAGACACGATATTGTCAGCCTAACACGGAGACAGATCAGCCATCTCCCGCCAGATGCTCCCGGATCAGCTCCGCCATCTGCCGTGCAGGTTCAGTCGGGCGGCCCGGTGGCCGGTGCAGGGCCATCTCGATGGACTGCAGGGCCGGCATACCGCTTCGTTCGTCCAGAACCCGCAACTGGGGTGTGAGCATATCGCGGGTTACCGGTACCACCGCCAATCCGGCCACTACCACCGGCATCAGCCCCGTCATCGACTGACTTGAGTAGGCCAGGCGCCACTGCCGACCCGCAGAAAACAGCGCCTGCTCCGCCACCTCCCTGAACACATCAGCGCCCGGCGAGTAGAGCGCAAGCGGGATGGGATCTGTGAGGGACGGCTGTTTCTCGGCGCCCACGGCCCACACCAGTGGCTCCCGGCGAATCACCTCGCCCCCGGGAGAACGGGTCTGGCGTGTTACAACCGCCAGATCCAGCTCACCGGCCTGCACCTGCTGAAGCAGCCTGACACTCGACCCGCAGATAACCTGCAGCTGAACCGCCGGAAACAACTGGCTGAAATGGGAAAGAACGGAGGTCAGCAAAAACGCATAGTCTTCCGGGATACCCAGGCTCAGCTGCCCTGAAACCTGCCTCTGCCGAAGCGAATCCAATGCCTCATTGTTCAGGGCCAGCATCTTCCGGGCATAACCGATCAGCTGCTCGCCCTCCGCGGTAAACCGTATCCGCCGCCCTTCCCGCTCGTGGAGGGGCACCTCCAGCAGAGACTCCAGGCGATGCAGCTGCATGCTGACAGTTGATTGGGTATAAGCAAGCCGGTCTGCCGCCGCGGTAACCGTACCGGTGTCGGCAATCGCCACCAGCGTTTGCAGCACGTTCAGATCAAGAATCCTGGGACGCAAATCATCAACTCCTGTGATGCTTTGTATCAAAAACCGTTGTTTTTGTGATCTTTAATCCGAGTATATCCTCCCACTGTCAGATCGCAACACACCGGCTAAAGGAGGACTGCCCATGAGGATTCTTGACGCGACCATCGGTCTGCCAAACATCCTGAGCATCATCGCGGCTCTGGCTGCCGTGGTGCTGTGGGCCGTCGCACCTCTGCTGGTGGATGCAGCGCGCTCCATCCCTCCGTTTCAACTTACAACCATCGCCCTGATCAGTGGCGCCCTCGCGGTGCTGCCCATGAGTTTCCGGGGGCGCGAAGCGCGCAGATCTGTGAAAGTGTCCTGGCAATGGAAACTGGTGATTTTCGGTCTTGTGCCTTTGCTGGTACTGGGGGCGGTCGGCGCGTATCTGGCCGGCCTGGGCATGGCGCCCACCGCAGAGGCGTCTCTGATCACCTATACCTGGCCGGTTATGTTTATCCTGATCAGCCAGTGGGCTTTCCATCGGCGGATCGCCCTCCCGGTTGTTGCGGGGGCACTGATTGCCTTTTCCGGGGCGGCTTTGCTGCTGGGCCCGGAGGCCCTGAGTAATGGTTTCTCAGGCAATCTGACTGGTTACGGATTGGCTCTTCTGGCCGGGGGCTGCTGGGCCCTGTACTCGTGGATCTGCCAGGCAACACCTGTTGCGATCGCTCCGGTAATGCCCGGCCTGTTCCTTCTGGCAGGCGCCGGAGCAGCAGCCGCAGACACCGTATCCGGCACTGCCCATGCGCTGCCTTCAGGAACCGCGCTGGCCGCTGGCGTCGCCCTGGGCCTGGGGCCATACGGACTGGCCATGGTGGCCTGGGATCTGGCCCTTCGGAAGGGGCCTACAGCCCTGGTGGGAAGCCTCGCCTATGCGGTGCCCGTGCTGGCCGCTCTTTTCCTGGTACTGGCCGGGATTGCCGCGCCAGACTGGCGGCTTCCGCTGGCTGCGATACTCGTGGTTCTGGGTTCGCTGGTGGCATCCAGCCGTCGGCGGGCCTGAACCTGAAGACTTGCGTATACTCCTCCTGTGAAACTCAAATCGCACGAGGAGTATGCCAATGGCCGACGAAGATACGCTCACCGCCCTGAAAACCGCCTTTACCTTCATGCCCCAGCCGGTCGAGATCAACCGGTTTGAATACGGGGATGATGCTGACAGAATCCTGGCCCAGGTACATTTTGTGCGGGAAATACTGATCAGTCACGGCATTGATCCGGAAGAAGTCTCCGGTGAAATCAACCCGGACTCGTCACCCAATTCCTGCTACTGAGCCTACCGCACTTCAGGAGAGCGCATGCCTTATCAGTTCGAAGACCTGAAAAAGAGCTGCCAAAACGAATGGCAGGCCTACATCGAGCACAGCTTCGTAAAGCAACTCGGTAATGCGACATTAGCGCCCGAGGCGTTCCAGCATTACCTGAAGCAGGACTACCTGTTCCTGATCCAGTTTGCCCGTGCCTTTGCTCTTGCAGCCTATAAAAGCCCGACACTGTCGGACCTTCGCCAGGCCAAGGAGGGTTTGCAGGCCATCGTGGATGTGGAGCTGGATCTGCACGTCAGCTACTGCAAGGAGTGGGGCATTTCCGAACAAGAGCTGGCCGACCTGCCGGAAGCCCGCGCCACGCTGGCCTACACGCGCTATGTTCTGGATACCGGCAACCGTGGTGATCTGCTGGACCTCCACGTCGCCCTGTCGCCATGCATGGTGGGCTACGGTGAAATCGCCAACTGGCTGAACAGCCGGTCGGAAACGATTCGGGGTGAAAACAACCCCTACGATGCCTGGATCGCCATGTACGAAAGCGAAGAGTTCCAGGACGCTATGCAGGCAGAGATCAGCTGGCTCAACGAGCGACTGGCCGAAGCCTCCCCTGCCCGCTTCAAGGAACTAACCCGGATTTTCAGCGACGCCACCCGGCTTGAGATCGATTTCTGGGAAATGGGCCTGAAGCAGAGCGATTGACCTGCACTACTGGTGTGGCAGGTGGCGCGCAGGTTGAAGCTCAATCCTGCGCTGCCCGCTCCTCCCGCAACCTGGCCCGCACATTCATCAACACTTTCCCATAACGATTTTCGCCCCGCCGATCCCGGCCACAGCCCCAGAAATAATCGAAATTGCTGTTTTCAACGATTTTCGTCTCGCCGGTATCCAGCAGAGCCTCCGCCAGCTCGGGATGGGTTCGGCAGCGCACGTAGATCCCCCGTGTCATAACGGTTTCGCGCACCTGCTTCCAGTCCCGCCGCAGGCTCTTGTGGCGTTTGCGCCCAAGCTTTCCGGCCTTTCCAGGCGTATCGGCGTTGCGCACCTTTTCCTGGCGGTTATCGTCGGTAAACTTCATGCCCTGGAAATAGTGTTCCACGGTTGGCCAGATCTTGCCTTCCAACTCAAATTATAGGGAGCATGGGTGCCCAGCGGGTTTTCCGGGTCGGTTCGTGACATGAACAGATCGTTCTCGCCGTTGTCGTCGGGGAAGAGAGACATTCGTGCAATCCTTTAAAAATAAGTGGTCCTGCAATACCCCTAGTATCAACGAGTCCGCGCCAGGGGTCACGCCAATAAATCTGCTCATCTGCAAGACTAGAGATCTCGCAGGTATCCAGCACCCAGCTGTGCAATCTGGCCCCGAATCCAGGCCACTCGCTCCAACACATACGACGATGGCGAATTGACCCGCAGGACTTTCGGATTCGGGAGTACGGCCGCGAGCAGCGCGGCCTGGTACTCGGTGAGGTGACGGGCAGGCTTGCCGAAGTAGGCCTGACTGGCGGCTTCAACACCATAAATACCGGGACCGAACTCAGCGATATTCAGATAGACTTCAAGGATCCGCTGTTTTGACCAAAAGCCGTCTATAACAAGCGCCAATCCCGCCTCAATCGTCTTGCGGATAAAGCTACGCCCGTTCCAGAGAAAGAGGTTCTTGGCCGTTTGCTGGGTGATGGTGCTCGCCCCTCGAAGCCCCTCGCCCGCCCTGTATTCGGACAAAGCCTGGCGAATGGCTTCAAAATCCACGCCCACATGATGCGGGAATCGCTGATCCTCGCTGGCAACCACTGCCAGGGGCATCCAGGGTGAGATCTCGCGCATGGGCACCCATTCCTGAGCGAGGGATTTGCCCGTGCTTTGAATCTGATAGCCCAGCATGAAGGCCGACGTGGGTGGATTTACAAACCGGAACATCAGAACCACCAACAGGATCAGCACGATAGCGCCAGCGCATAGCAGCAAAAACCATCGCAAAAGCTTGCGACCACCTGATGCTCTGGTCATCAGTTCAAATCCTCATCTTTGTATGAGCAAGTTCCCGGCCATAATTGACCAACGCGCAGCATAGCGCGCAAACTGCTGCTAGTGACTCTGCAAGAGCGTATGCCACTACCATGCCTGCAAAAGTAAGAACCCGGATTCTCTTTAATTCCAGACGCCTGAATATATACCTGGTCCGATATCCAGAAGGCCACAAGGTAGGGCCGCACGTGGACATGATTTCCGAGGGCCGGCTCTACAAACTCAATTGGGTTCTGGCCAAACCCAAAGCCGGTGGCGAATTCATCTGCGACAAGAACATTTTCAACCTTTTTGGAAGATTGTATCTGTTTCGCCCGGATCTTTATCAGCATCGGGTATCAAAGATCGAGCGCGGAAATCGATGGCTGTTAAGTTTTGCGTTGACTTCCGGACTCCATAACTCAAGCAGGACAGTATCATGATGTATTTTGCCCATGAAATGAGCCGCGCTGCGCTGATGCCCTTGCGCATGATGACAGACACACAGAGCAAATTGCTCAGGCATCCTCTCAGCCCCCTGTCCCGCTTGCCGGGCGCTCGCAGTATTGCTTCGGCCTACGGTGTGTTCGGCGATCTGACTCGACGCTACCCGAAACCGGCCTTCAATCTGCACACAACAGTGTGCGATGGGGAGGAGGTCGACATCACTGAAGTCATCGTCAAACGCAAACCCTTTGCCCAACTCAAGCATTTCCAGCGCAGCGTATCCCGCCCCGATGACCCGAAACTCCTGATCGTTGCGCCCTTGTCCGGGCACTTTGCCTCACTGCTGCGTGGCACTGTGAAGGAAATGCTGCCAGACCACGACGTCTACATCACCGACTGGCGCGATGCCTGCCGAGTCCCTCTGTCCGCTGGCGATTTTGGACTGGACGACTATATCGACTATGTAATCGATTTTATTGAACAGCTTGGGCCAGACACCCATGTATTGGCAGTTTGCCAGCCCGTAGTGCCGGTGCTCGCAGCCACCGCCCTCATGGCCGAAGATAAAAACCCGGCGACACCGCGCTCGCTGGCCCTCATGAGCGGCCCCATCGACGGACGCATTGATCCCACCGCACCCTGCGAACTGGCCACCAAACACAATCTCGCCTGGTTCCGGCGCAACCTGGTTCACCCGGTACCCGCGCCCTATCCAGGAGCCATGCGGAAAGTTTATCCCGGCTTTCTGCAACTGACCGGGTTCGTGAACATGAACTTCGACCGCCACGTTGATGCCTACCGGGGCCTGTTCAAGTCCATGCGTGACAAGGAAGTCGAAAAGATCAGACGTCATCGTGAATTCTATGACGAATACCTCGCGGTCATGGATCTTCCGGCCACCTATTACCTGGACACTATCCAGCGTGTCTTCCAAGAATTTCACCTTGCCCGGGGCTGCTTCATGCACCGGGGCCGAAAAGTGAATCCGGCGGCTATCGAAAAAACAGCACTGATGACGATTGAAGGCGAGAAGGACGACATTTCCAGCCCCGGGCAGACCCGCGCTGCTCACGACCTATGCGTGAATATTCCGGACGCCAGACGGCTGCACCACCTGCAAGAGGGGGTTGGCCACTACGGTGTCTTCAACGGCAGCCAATGGCGCGGATCCATTGCGCCGCGACTAAAGACATTCATTCGCAATGCGTGACAGGCGTCACATTTTCTTGTCGCGATTCAGGTGCTCTGCTAGCTTGAATGAGGTGATCAATAATAAGGAATAACAATCAGAGCGGACTACCGCTCCAGGGAGGGTTTCATGCAGGATCTCAAGGGCAAGGTCGCCCTGGTAACCGGTGCCTCACGCGGTATCGGTCGTCACATCGCACTGCAACTTGCTCAACGCGGCGCCGACGTCGCCATCAACTACCGCTCCCGCCAGTCCGAAGGAGAAGAGGTTGCCAGGGAAATTGAGGCAACTGGCGTCCGGGCACTTTCCTTCAAAGCAGACCTGTCCAAAATGCCGGAAGCGCGCAGCCTGGTCCGTCAGGTTCAGGATCAGTGGGGCCGCATAGACATCCTGGTGAACAACGCCGGCATCACCAAAGACAAATCCATGAAAAAGCTTACCGACGACGATTGGAACGACGTCCTCGACACCAACCTGGGCAGCGTCTACGCCACCTGCTCCGAAGTATTGAAGATCATGATGGATCAGAAATACGGTCGCATCATCAACATCACTTCCTTTGTCGGGCAGGCCGGCAACTTCGGGCAAGCCAACTACGCGGCCAGTAAGGGCGGCATTATCGCGTTTACCAAGACCCTCGCACTGGAAATGGCCAAGTACAACATTACGGTCAACGCCATTGCCCCGGGCTTCACAGAAACCGAAATGCTGGCTCAGGTTCCAGAGAACATCCGCGAACAGATCATTGCCCGGGTTCCCATGGGCCGGTTTGGCAAACCGGAGGAAATTGCCCGCGCCGTGGTTTTTCTGGCCGCAGAGGGGGATTACATTACCGGCCAGCAGATCAACGTTAACGGCGGCGTTTACATGTAACACGTGAAAGGCAGAAGGCGAAAAAATGGCTGATAAACCAATAAAAAAGCAATCAACGCCTGACTTCGAACCCAATGTGGTAAGCCGCTCTCTGGCACGAGTGGGTGTCCATGGTGGCCACCTGCTCAAGCGCTCCATAATGCGCCGTTTGCGCGGTGGCCCGCCGAATCCGGCCAGCGTCGGGAGCATGACAAAACCCTTTGTCACCCTGACCGGCAAACTTGCAACCCAGCCTGACACGCTTCTCTTTGCGCAGATGCGACTGCTAAAGGACACCAGTCTGTTCTGGTCTGGCCTGCTGGCCAGCGGTATAGGCAAGAAACCATTGACTGTAGCCGAGCCGGAGCCCGGCGACGGCCGCTTCCGGGATCAGGCCTGGAACGACGTCATAGCCTTCAACGCCGTCAAGCAGGCCTACTTACTGTCAACTCGCTGGGTTATGGACACTATTGACGATGTCCGGGATATGGACGAACACGATAGACAGAAAGTCCGTTTTTTCACCAGCCAGATGACCGATGCCCTCGCCCCGCGCAACTTCATTCTGAGCAATCCGGAAGTATTACGCACAACCGTCAAGACACGGGGAATGAACCTGCTGCGAGGCCTGGCAAATCTGCTTCGCGATCTGGACGAAGGCAAGGGCCCCATGCCTTTCCGCATGTCCGACCCGGACGCCTTCGAGGTGGGGGACAACCTTGCCAACACACCCGGCGACGTGGTGTTCCAGAACGATCTGATGCAACTCATCCAATACCGGCCGACCACCGAGACCGTCCATCGCCGGCCTTTGCTGGTGATACCGCCCTGGATCAACAAGTACTACATCCTCGATCTTGGCGAGAAAAAATCCTTCATTCGTTATTGGGTGGAACAGGGGCACACCGTGTTTGTGGTTTCCTGGGTGAATCCCGGTCCAGAGCTGGCACACAAAACCTTTGAGGATTACATGCTCGAAGGTCCGGTTGCCGCCATGGAAGCCATTGAGCAAGCGACGGGTGAGCGAGAAATCAATACTGTCGGCTACTGCATCGGCGGCACCCTGCTGGGTTGCACTCTGGCCTGGCTGGCTGCTCGCGGGGATGATCGCGTAAAAAGCGCGACGTTTCTTAACAGCATGATGGATTTCTCGGACGTCGGAGATCTGGCTGTCTTCATCGACGAGGACTCAATCGCCAAAATCGAGAAGGCCATGAACAAACAGGGCTATCTTGAGGGCGCCTCCATGGCAACGGCTTTCAACATGCTGCGGGCCAACAGCCTGATATGGTCGTTTTTCGTCAATAATTACCTTCTCGGCCGCGACACGGCCCCCTTTGACCTGCTGTACTGGAACTCGGACGCCACTCGCATGCCAGCGGCCATGCACAGTTTTTACCTGCGCAACATGTATCTGAACAACCGGCTGCGTGAACCCGGTGGCATTTCCCTGGCGGGCACGCCGATCGACTTGAGAAAGGTGAAGATTCCCAGCTACTTCGCATCCGCCATTGAGGACCACATCGCACCCTGGGTCTCCTGCTACAAAGGCGCAAGTAACCTGGGCGGCCCACTGCGTTTTGTGCTTGGCGGCTCAGGACACATCGCTGGCATCATCAATCCGCCCGAGAAGAAGAAGTACGGTTATCGCCTGAACGAAGACAACCCATCCAACCCGGAGGAATGGCTGAAAGGTGCCGAGCAGTTCGAAGGTTCCTGGTGGCCAGACTGGGTAGCCTGGGCTGAACAGTTCAGTGGCGGCCAAGTGAGTGCACGCACTCCCGGAGAGGGCAATCTGCCCCTGATAGAGCCCGCACCGGGAGCCTACCTGCGCAACGAGCCGGCACCGCCAACCCCGGCAGCCCGGAAGCGGCGGCAACCGCCACAAAAGAAATCGGCGTCTGATAAGCAGAAGGCCACATCATCCGAGAAAGTCAGCCCAACAGGCACTCTTTAGCCTCATTGATACGTGCCGCCAGATAATTGCTGCCACCATGGTCCGGGTGCAGCTTCTGCATCATCCGCCGATGGGCTTTGATGATTTCTTCTCGACTTGCCCCCGGCTCGAGCCCCAGAATGTCTAGCGCTTCGCTCTCGTTAAGCGGGCCGCTAGTATTGCCATTATCGCCCGACTGATCGTTTTCAGAGGCAGCAGCATCGTCTGCTCGCCAGGAGTCTCCGAACCGGCGATCCAGGTAGGTTTCAAGGAGGCGGGCGGAATCCTCATCCTGGCCGCGGCAATAGCGTAGTAGTTCAAGGAACTCGGTTTCGCTCAAGTCTGCCAGCTCTCTCCCTTCCATCGGGCCTTTGATGATTTTGCCGCTCATGGTTCCTGAGTCGTGGTCCAGAGTCATTTCCAGAATATCGCTGGACACATGGGACTGGTTGCCAGATTTGGCCTTGGTACCACCCGCCATACCACCAAGCCCTCCGCGCAACAGGGAGGGCAGCAAGCGACGCAACAGTGGATAAAGAAATGCCAGCCCTGCGAACAGGAAATGCAGGCGGCCGGTCGCAGCCAGCAACACCACTACGCCGATACCCGCCAACAAAGCAAGCTTGAGAATGGCGGCATTGCGCTGGCTGGCCGGCTGGTTACGCAACCAGATCCAGGCAACAACCGCAACAACGATGGCAACAAGCGTTAATGGCACTCGGTTACTCCGGGCTTACAGGCCCCTCAGTGGATGTCTAGCAGCGCTACCGGATCTGCTTGGTCAGGCGCTTCACTTCAGGAGAGCTACGGCTGGAAAAGTCCTGCAACGCCTTCGCTCCCCCGGAAGCATAGACCGCAACCGCCGCCATAAGATCCTTCAGAACCTGAGGACTGTTACGATCGAATGGCGCGTATGCGCCTCCAGACAGCTTGCTCACCTGCTGGAAGACCGCTCTGGCATGGGCATCGTTGCCCTCGTGGAACATAAACACCGGCGTGCGCAGCATGCCCAACTCCCCGGCGGTATGGCAAAGCTCATCCACCGGTTCCTCGCAGCAATCTCCGATAAACACCACCGCCTTGACCGGCTTTGCGCGGGTCTCCTTCACCGCATGGGCCAATACCCGGCTGATCTGGGTACGGCCGCCCAGGCAGGAAACGCCGTTCATCAGGTTCAGCAGTTGGCCGGTCTCGGTCACAAACCCCGTGGCCTTGAACTCGCCAAAGCCTCGATAGTAACAGAGCTGAATGGCCAGCCCGCCCAGATCGCGGGTTGCCATAAACAGCTCGCACTGCAGATGGCAGGCCTGGTCCCAGGTTGCTTCCCGGCTTGCGGTCGCGTCCAGCGCGAAAATCAGCCGCCCCCGCCCGCCGCCCTGTTTAGGCAGCGTGCGAACCTCGTTGATGAACTGATCGATCGCCTGTTTGTCGGATCGGGTGCGTAACTCTTTGTCGGACATAGGCTCCTGAAAATCGCAGCGACTGAAGAATCTGACGCTAAAATAGTAGGGCATAGATCGCGCAATTCACAGGCTTGGCAAGAGGCAACGCATGGTGAAATCAGGGCGCTGTTATCGAATCAGGCGTTTGGCCACATCCCGGTTTATCCTTCTGGCCCCGCTTCTTTTCGTCTCTCTCGCGCTGCCATGCGTGGTGCAGGCCTCAAACAACGTTTACCTGCTCTATCGGCAATGGCAGCCCTACGATTGGCCGGAGAATCAGCCATCTGCCAACGAGGTGACCCGTTTGCAGCGCGGGCTCGGCTGGCAAAAACAGGGCTCTGCCGGCACTTTCGGTATCGATTACGATTACCAGCCACTACGCATCCGCACCGGCGACCCGGCCCACAACGGGCACCTGCATCGGTTAACCTTCGGTGGTGAATGGCAGCATCAGCTTTACCGCCTGGAAGCACAGGCCGGCATTGCCGGCACCTCCAACATGTTCAAGTACCAAGACTTCCACAGTGATATGATAAACGGCCGTATGGCCCTGTTCCGGGCCCTGGATGAGACCAGCGACCTCAGCTTCGGCATCGGCGGTGACCATCGCTTCGGATCTTTCCGATGGCTTCCCAGGGTACGCTGGCAACAGAGCAACGAACGTGGGCACTGGTTGTTCGATCTGCCGGTTTTGATCCAATGGCAAAGCCCCGTGCAGCTTTGGGAGTTTCGGGTAGAGCGAAACGGAGATCGATGGGCCACGCTGGATAAGGCCAGGGAAATTGAAAGCGCGCTCTATTTAGAAGAGTGGAGAACAGAACTGACGTACCGGATTCACGACGGAGGCGGAGCCTGGCCGGCAGTGGTTGTTGGCGTAGGCGCCAGTGTGGATACCCGTGTCCGGTATGAGGACCTGAACACGGGCACGGTGGATCTGAGCCTGGGTGAGGCGCTGCTGGCCAGCCTCAGGCTCGATTGGTAGATCCAGAAGCAGAGCCTGACTCTACCAACCGGGTATCAGTCCACCCGGTTCAGTGTTACATCAATGTTGCCACGGGTTGCGTTGGAGTAAGGGCAAACCTTGTGAGCTTCATCGATCAGCTTCTTGGCCTCGGCATCATCCATACCGGGCAGGCTGATGCGCAGTTCCACCTCGATGCCAAACCCATTGGGAATCTGGCCAATGCCAACAACACCTTCGATGGAAGCATCTTCCGGCATCTTAAGCTTGTCACGACCGGCTACAAACTTCATCGCGCCGATGAAGCAGGCAGAGTAACCTGCGGCAAACAGCTGCTCCGGGTTGGTTCCCTTGCCTCCGGCACCGCCCATTTCTTTCGGCGTTGCCAGCTCGACATCGAGAATACCGTCTGAAGAAATGGCCCGGCCGTCACGACCACCGGTTGCTTCTGCATGGGCTCTATACAACACTTGTTCGATAGACATAACGCTTTCCTCTCTGCTTTGGATTTAAACAGGAATGCCTGTTCAGGCACTCTCTGCAAGATGAGTATCCAGATGACTGTGCAAGCGGTTTCTCAATGCACAGAGCTCGGTCTTCAAACCCTCCAGTTCGGCCAGTGAACAACCAGATGCACTGGCTACCCGCTGCGGTACCCCGACTGCTGCTTGCTGGAGACTCCGGCCTTTCTCCGTGAGGCGAACGATCACCTGCCGCTCATCCTCCGGTGAACGCTGGCGAACCAGTAACCCGTGTTTCTCAAGCCGTTTGACGAGGGGCGTCAGAGTGCCGTAATCCAGAAATAAACGCTCCTTGAGGGTCGACACCCGAATACCATCCTTCTCCCACAACACCAGCATTACCAGGTACTGCGGATAGGTCAGCCCAAGCTCGGTCAGTAGCGGCTTGTACAGTTTGGTCATGGCTAAAGACGCGGAATAGAGGGCAAAACACATCTGCCGATCCAGTGTCAGCAGATCTGCGCCGGGAATCGATTGATCTGAAGATTCATGCTCTGACATTTAACTTGCTCGCGATTACCTTGTGCACGATTTAAATTAACCAAATAGTAGTCAGTTTGCAACCCCCGCCAGTCTCGGCCAGACGGGGGCGAATCAGAATCAACCCGCCAAAGCGGACCTCACCTTCTTGCTCAGATGGCCCATTTCAACCCGACCAAGCACTTGAGGCTTGAGCTCGTTCATCACTTTGCCCATATCCTGCATCCCCTGGGCGTCGGTTGAACTGATGGCCATTCGGATCAACCCATCCAGGTCATCCTCGTTCAGGGCCGCGGGCATGAACTCCTCAATGATCACCATTTCAGCACGCTCTTTGTCGCCCAACTCTTCACGGCCGGCGTCATCATACTGGCTCGCGGCGTCGCGGCGCTGTTTGAGCATCTTGTCCAGCACCTTAAGAACATCCTCGTCGTTGAGCTCGCGGCGTTCGTCAATCTCGATCTGCTTCACCGCAGACTGGGCCATGCGCAGGGTAACAAGCCGGGTTTTATCCTTGTTCCGCATTGCCTCTTTTACCGCACTGCTCAGTTGTTCCTTCAGAGTTGGTGCCGTCATTTCCGATCTCCTGCTTTGTCTGTTTTCTGTTTATATGGGGACAGAATCCGGAAAATACAAAGGCCCCTTCGGTGAGGGGCCTTTGACGTCGTAGGAGGGTTTGCAGGGGGCAGCCTGCCATTTACATCTTACCTTCCGCGATCAGCAAGCGGCGTTCGTGATGAAGGCCCTTGAACAGGCTATACATCATCACCAACAGCACCAGGGTAAAGGGCAGCCCAACACTCAGGGCGCCGGCCTGCAAGGCGCTCAGCGCTTCCTTTCCGCCCACAAACAACAGCACACCGGCAATCGAACCTTCAATAACTGCCCAGAAAATACGCTGAGCTTTCGGGGCGTCGGTCTTGCCACCTGACGTGATGCTATCAATCACGAGCGAACCCGAATCTGAAGAGGTCACAAAGAAGGTCAGCACCAGCGTAATCCCGATAAAAGAGGTAATCCCCGAAAGAGAAATATTCTCTAGTGCCTGGAACATGGCCAGCGATACATCGGTCAGCCCCTCGGACGCCAGCACCCCAATGTCGTTCTGAACCTGATGGAGCGCGCCGCCACCGAAGGCGCTCATCCAGAACAGCGTGATGATGGTCGGAATGATCAGCACGGCGGTGACAAATTCACGTACCGTGCGGCCATGGGACACACGGGCGATAAACATACCCACGAACGGTGACCAGGAGATCCACCAGGCCCAATAGAATACAGTCCAGCCGTGGAACCAGGTGGTATCTTCTTCGCGGCCAAACGGATTGCTGAGTGCAACCATGTTGGAGGCGTAAGACACAGACGTATCCCACAGCCACTGGAATACAGCAAGCGTGGGGCCGGCAAAGATGACAAACAAGAGCAGCAACCCTGCCATCACCATATTGGCGTTACTCAAAATCCGGACACCGCCGTGAATGCCTCGAATCACAGAGAAGGTGGCAACGGCCGTAACGCCGGCAATGACGCCCACCTGAATATTCAGACCTCCCTCAATATCGAACAGGTAGGAAATACCCGATGCCGCCTGTTGGGCACCAAAGCCGAGCGAGGTCGCAAGACCAAAGATCGTTGCCAGAACGGACACAGTATCGATCACGTTCCCCGGCCAACCCCAGACCTTGTCCCCGAGTATCGGGAAAAACGCAGAGCGTATGGTTAACGGCAGGCCCTTGTTAAAGGCGAAGAAAGACAATGATAGCCCGACAATCGCGTAAATCGCCCAGGGATGCAGGCCCCAGTGGTACATGGTTGCCCCCATCGCCAGGCGCGCACCTTCTGCGGTGTTAGGCTCAACGCCAAGCGGCGTTCCATACCAGTCGGTGTAATAGGCAACCGGCTCTGCAACCGACCAGAACATCAACCCCGTGCCCATGCCTGCAGCGAACAGCATGGCAAACCAGGAGAGCAGGGAGAATTCGGGTTTGGCATCAACCCCACCAATCCGAATCTTGCCCACCGGCATGAAAATCAGTGCCAGGCAGAAGAGAACAAACAGGTTTGCACTGAGAAGAAAGCCCCAGTCGAAGACAGCGATCGCACCATTCTTGGCGCTATCGAGCAATTCCTTTGCACCCGAAGGAAAAATGAGTGTTCCGACAACAAAAGCAACGATCAGGAATGCGGTCAGAGGAAACACGATGTTGTGGATATCAAATCCAAACTTCTCGATATTATCCTGACCTGCTACGTAGTCGGTCTGATAATCATCTTTAATGACGTCACCCAATGTGAGGACTCCTATGACTGCAAAATGCGGCAGTCGGTTGGAAAATTTACCTCCTTAAGTGCTACGCCAATATTTTGAACTCTAAGAATTAAAATTTCCAACCTGTCTCCGGAACCCAGACCAAGCCCCCGGTAATCACACATCCAACTTTGTTCGCATTACGCTGAATCAAACACGCCACTTACTCTGGTAGACTTTACCTCCTCGAACACGGCAACAGGCCCAGAACCATGAGACTCAACCCCTTTAACACCCGGATAGGCCTGGCCCTGGGGGGCGGCGCGGCAAAAGGCATTGCCCACATCGGCGTTCTCAAAGCTTTCGAGGAGGAGCAAATCAGGATTCACTGTATTTCCGGCACCAGCGCAGGCGCCCTCATCGCGAGTTATTACGCCTTCGGCCGCCCGGCGGAGTCTATCCTTTCCATATGCTCGACCCTGAACCTCTCGAAAATCATCAACTTTACCTTCGAGCGTGGCGGCCTTTTCAGCACCAATGCCATTCGGGAGATGATCCACCGTGACCTGGGGGATGTCCGGATCGAAGACGCTGAGATTCCGCTGGCAATCTGTGCAACCGATATCGAAACCGGCGAACAGCTGATCTTCCGGGAAGGCAACCTGGCGGATGTTGTTTGCGCGTCCATGGCGGTGCCCGGCCTGTTTGTACCGGTAGAGATCGATGGGCGAACACTTGTGGACGGCGGGCTGGTTGAGAACGTACCGATTTCACCATTGGCGAAAATGGGAGCCGGGATTACGGTGGCAGTTGATCTGAGCCATGTCAGCCGTTACCCGAAGCCAGACAACACCTTCGATGTGATTACCAACGCCATCAACATCGGCATCGATTTCAACACCCGCAAGCAACTCAGGAACGCCGACATAGCGGTACCGCTGGATCTGAGCGACTACAGCCTCACCAATAACGCAGACCGTGTTGAGGAGTTGTACCTGGAAGGCTATCACCCCATGAAGAAAAAGATCCGCCAGGTGCTCTGGTACAAGCGGATGCACCTTGCCATCAGTCTTCTGAAAACAACCCGGACATTAATGCCCTTCAAGGTGCCGGAGATTCTCAAGGAACTCAAACGCCACGGCTTTGCGGTGCGCAATCGGCATTAGCCACTCAATCATCGTCAGCGGTGAACCAAAACGCTGTTTGAAGCCTACTCTTCACACCCGATCATTTTTCAATGCGAATGGAGCTTGCGCATGATTACAGTCCACCACCTCAACAATTCCCGCTCACAACGCGTTCTCTGGATGCTGGAAGAACTGGGCGTGCCCTATGAGATCAAGCATTACCAGCGTGATCCCAAAACCATGCTGGCGCCAGAAAGCCTCAAAAAGGTGCACCCTCTGGGTAAATCTCCGGTGATTACCGACGGAGATCTGGTGGTGGCCGAATCCGGCGCCATTATTGAATACCTGGCCCACACCTACGGCAAAGACACGATGCTGCCCGAGAGCGGCGGCCAGGCCTGGCTCGACTACACCTACTGGCTGCACTATGCCGAGGGTTCACTGATGCCGCCACTGGTTATGCGTCTGGTGTTTGAAAAGGTCAAAACCAGCCCGATGCCGTTCTTTATAAAACCGGTCGCCAAAGGCATTTCAGACAAAACCAATGAAATCTTCATCGGCCCGATGATCAAGACCCATCTGGATTTTGTGGAAGGCCACCTGGCGAAAAATACCTGGTTCCTGGGTGACAAACTGAGCGCTGCGGATATCCAGATGAGCTTCCCTCTCGAGGCCTCGGTAGCCAGAGGTATCGTCGGCAGAAACCGCCCTCATATCACCGGCTGGGTGAAACGGGTTCACGCCAGACCGGCTTATCAGAAGGCGTTGGAGAAAGGCGGTGACTACGACTTTGCCTGAATGACAGGTTGTCCCGACCCCAGCAGGAAGTCCGAGACGACAGCGTTAAAACGCTTCGCGTCTTCAAGGTAAGGCGCATGGCCCAAGCCACTCAATTCCAGGTGTTGGACATCCGGAATATGCTCCAGTAGCGGCTCGGCCTTTTTCAGCGGTGCCACCGAATCCTTGTCGCAGGTGATGACCAGAGTCTTTGCCTTGATTCTTGCCAGCTCTGGTATCAGGTTGGCGGTCTGGATGGCCCAGGCCGCATTCACAACACCACCCGGCCGGGATTCGGCCGCAATGGCTGCAACCCGCTGGAACAGTGCCTCGCTGGTTTCATCCGGCAACATGCCCTTGGCGCGTCGCCTGCCGTATTCCTCCCTGGGCAGCTCTTCCAGTTCACGCAACCTGCGCTGGTAGCGCTCATTGGCACCGTCTGTCAAACCGTGGCCGGGGTGCGTACATGAGAGAACCAGTCGCCTCACGAGCTCGGGTTTCATGATGGCTACTTTCATGGCCACCAGCCCCCCCATGGAATGCCCGACCAGATTGACCGGTCTGGTGGCACAGGTCTCAAGAAACTCGATGGCGACTTTTGCAAGCTCTGTAACCGAATCACCAGCAACATCGGACTGCCCATAGCCCGGTGCGTCCCAGGCCCACATCTTCATTGATGCTGCCAGGCCCGACAGCTGGTCAACCCAGCTCGATCCGTTACCATTAAGGCCGTGAAGGAAGAGCACCGGCGTACCGCTGCCGTTTTCCAGATAGCTAAGCCGACCATGCGCGAGGCGTACAATCGATCGGGGCATTTGCTTTTCCATAGTGGTCCCTTCGCTCATAGTTGGGTGTCTTCAGAACGGAGATTCTTCACCGTCGTCTGAGCCTTTCAGCAATTCGTTTTCTTCTCCGGAATCACCGTCCGAGCGATAGGACTCGTTCAGCTGCATATCGTCAGTGAACAATGGCTCCTCAGCCTTACCCTCCAACAAGTACTCGGCCCCGGCTTCCGACATTTTGCGACCGCTGTGGCCAATGCCGTAGACGGTTTGCAGCTCCCAGTTGTATTCCGTGTTCAGCTTTTCGGCCTGTTCCCTGTTCACCCGGTAAAAGTTTTTACCCTTCTCGAGGCGATGCGCGCCCTGGGCCCTGGCAATCTCAAGCTGGCTCAGCAGACGATGAGAGGTATCGTCATCATCGGTGCCCAGCATGATCACCAGGTGATGCTTGTAGGACGCTTTCAGGTCCTCAGGCTCAACACCGGTGTTCTTCAACCCGTAACGCAGTGGCAAGGTCCAGTCCGGGAAAGTGTATGTGCCTGAGTTAGCGGCGATGCCCGTGCCTATGCGGGCCTGGGGATACAGCATGATCATGCGGGTAACAAACTGTGCGCCACTGCCATGGCCCCAGATATCGTAGGTCTCAGCATCCAGATTGAAGTGGTTTTTCAGTTCATCGAATGCCCGTTCAAAGGCAGCAAAGGAGGTCTGCTCCACGGGCACCCGCTCACCCTTGGTTTCGTCTGTAGAATCGGAATCCGGCGTTACCCAGTTACCGGTCTGATACCCCCAGCCCGTAGGAAAGTCTTCGTCTGAAATCTCCGGAGCAACGATCAGTACGCCGTACTGTTTTGCGTAAGCGCCCCAGTAATCACGGTATTTGTCGGCGTCGCGACGACCGCCGTGCATCACCATGATGACCCGTGTGTCGGGTGTGATCTGATCGGGTCGGGAATACCAAAGCCGCATGTCCACCGGCTTGGCATCAGTGCCAGCAGAGACCACAAAAGAGCCGTAGCTCTCAAAGGTTTCCGGCTGAAAGAGCTCAGATTCGGATTCTTCGCTGTATGCCGCACTACCGGGTTGCACCGAGGCACAACCGGAGAGGACTGACATAAGCCCTACTAGAAATATGGCGATGAGTTTCATGGCACAGGTCCTCTGTTTTGTTGTTTGGTTCAGGGTTTCAACTGGCTGCCGGCGGTTTTTGCTTTCCAGCACTGAACCAGCGTGTTGTCGATGAGCTCCGGCCCCGGAGCCTGTTCACGGCATTGCTGCCCGGCAATGGGGCAGCGTGGGTGAAACGGGCACCCGTTGGGACGATTCATCGGATTCGGAAAATCGCCGGACAAGCCTGGATCAGGCACGCTCTCGCCCGGAGAAATACTCAGCGCGGAATCCATCAGCGCATGGGTATAGGGGTGCTTCGGGCTGGACATTACCTGGTCACGCTCGCCGCATTCGACGATTTCGCCCAGGTACATCACCGCTACCCGATCCGCCATGTGCTGAACCACAGAAAGGTTGTGGGTTACGAACAGATAGGTCAGATCCAGCTCGTCCCGCAGGTCCAGCAGCAGGTTCAGGATCTGGGCCTGTACCGAAACATCCAGAGCCGAGGTAGGCTCATCGCAAATCACTACTTCCGGATTCAGGATTAGCGCACGTCCGATGGCCGCACGCTGGCGCTGACCACCGGAAAGCTGATCGGGGTAGCTGTTAAATACCCTTGAGGGCAGGCCGACCAGTTCCATCATCTTCCGGACCTGCTGGTGTTGTTCTTGTGTCGAGCCAATGCCGTGAACAACCAAGGGCTTGGCGATAATCTCGCCGATGGTTTTCCGGGGATTCAGAGAAGAATATGGATCCTGGAAAATCGGCTGGATCATGCGGGCCCGTTCCATGGGCGGCAGGTTTCCAATCCGCTGGCCATTGAGCGTGACGAACCCGGTTGAGGGAGCCTGCAGACCCATGATGGTTCGGGTCAGCGTGGTTTTGCCACAGCCTGACTCGCCCACCAGTGCCAGGACCTCGCCCTTTTTCAGGGTCAGGCTGACGTCATCCAGTGCCTGCAGCGGTTTGCGCTTGCCGAAGAGGCCCCGGCGCACTGAAAAGGTACAGCTGACGTGGTCCACCGTCAGAATGTCTTCGGCCCCGCGACAATCGGTTTTTCCGGTTCTTTCACTGCCGACTGGCTGCTCCGCAGTTCCTTCTCCTTGCTCAATTTCAGGCTCATGGCACACAAAGTACCTGCCTTGATGGAGCTTCTTTGTTGGCGGATTCGTTGTCCTGCAAACATCTGCCGCCCTCGGGCACCGGGAAGCAAAGGCACAGCCCGAGATCTCGCCGGTCATGGCAGGAACAATACCCGGAATAGCCCCGAGCCTTTGCTGGCTGTGCCCCTGGTAGCCAGGCACACACTCCAGTAACCCTTTGGTATAGGGATGGCATGGGTTTTCCAGTACCTCGGCGGTCTTGCCGGTTTCGACAATATCACCGGCATACATAACCGCTATGTTGTCAGCAGCCCGCGACACCACACCCAGGTCGTGGGTGATCAGAATCATGGACATGCCGAATTCCCGCTGAAGGTCTCGAAGCAGATGCAGGATCTGGGCCTGGATGGTCACGTCCAGAGCCGTCGTGGGCTCATCGGCAATCAACAGTTCCGGCTCGTTCATCAGGGCCATGGCGATCATCACCCGCTGACGCTGACCACCGGACAATTCATGGGGGTACTGCTTAAGCCGGCTGGCAGGGTCTGGCAGGCCTACCTTCTCCAGCAGGTAGATTGCCCGCTTTTCGGCCTCTGCGTCGGATACCTTCCTATGCAGCGTCATGGTTTCCTTGAGCTGCCGGCCGATCGAATACACCGGATTCAGGCTGGTCATCGGCTCCTGGAAAATCATGCCGATGCGCTGGCCCCGGATCTTGCTGGCCAGCTCCCGCTCGGTGGCGTGAGTCAGGTCACTGCCATCAAAGTCGATGCAGGACGCCTGTCGGCGGGCAGCCGGTGGCAGAAGGTTCATCAGTGCCAGGGCTGTCATGGACTTGCCGGAGCCAGACTCGCCCACAATACCGAGGGTTTCGCCCCGTTTGAGTTCCAGGCTGATGCCCCGCACTGCATGCAGCGTGCTGGAATCGGTCGGAATATCGACTGACAGATCCTGGATATCCAGAATGGATGCAGTGCTCATATCAATTCCTCCGATTGGTAACGGTCACGTCCCGCACGCCATCGCCCAGCAGGTTGATGGCAATAACGAGAATGAACAGTGAGATGCCGGGCAGGATCACCAGCCAGGGCTGGAAGAACATCGCCTGTTTGCCTTCAGCGATCATCAGGCCCCAGGACGGAATGGGCGATGGAATGCCCAGGCCGAGGAATGACAAGGTGGCTTCGTTCAGGATGGCCACCGCCACCTCGAGGGTGAAAATCACCATGATCTGGTTCACCAGGTTCGGCAGCACTTCCTTGACCGCAATCTGGAACCTGCTGCACCCCATGGCCTGAGCCGCAGCAACAAAGTCCAGCTCGCGCAGTCGCAGAGTTGCCGACCGGGTGACCACCAGATAGAACACCCAGTGCGTCGCGCCAATCACAAAGATCACCACCGTTATTGACTGGCCAATCACGAACACCAGAGCCATGATCAACAGCAGGCTGGGTACCGCTAGTTGGCAAGTCACGAGGAAGTTCACTGCCTGGTCCAGCCAGCCGCCGAAGTACCCGGCGATGAGACCAAGGGTGACACCGATGATCATGCCAATGGTGGCAGCACCAATGCCGATGGTCATGGAAATGCGCGCGCCGTAGATGATTCGGCTGAGGTAATCCCGGCCAAGATGATCAGTACCCAGCAGGTATTCCCAGCTGCCACCCTCAACCCAGACCGGTGGCAACATGCGCATCGGAAGGTTCTGAAGGTATGGATCATGGGGCGCCAGCCACGGAGCAAACAGGGCAAACACAGCCATCACCAGCAGAATGCCGAAACCAATTTTCAGGCCATAGTGATTGCGGGCACGCTTCAGGGCGGCCATGGTCGGACTCAGGCCCAGGCCGGTCTCTTCCGAATCGATGCGAGATTCGTCGGCGGTCAATTCAGACGGACTCATAGTGTTTCTAACAGTCATGGTTCACCCCATCCGAATCCGTGGGTCAAGCCAGGCGTTGATCAGATCAGCCGCCAGCGTGAGCAGTACAAAAGTCAGTACAAAGATCAGGATCAGAGACTGCACTGTCGGAATGTCCGAGTTAAAAATGGACTCCACGGCAAGGCGGCCGAGGCCATTCATGCTGAATACCGATTCGGTTACCACCGAGCCGCCCAGCTTGTGGCCAAGTTGCACTGCCAACACACTGACGATGGGCAGCAACGCGTTGCGCATGGCCTGTTGAAGAATCAGCCGGTAGCCGACGAAGCCTTTGGCGCGAGCGGTGCGAATGTAATCAGAGGAGAGCACGTCCAACAGCCCGGTTCGGGTCAGGCGCATCACCGCCGGCACCGAACTGGCGCCAAGCACCAGGGCGGGCAGTACGTAGTGTTTCCAGGTGGCGTCGCCAGACACCGGGAAGATCGGAAAGGTCACCGAAAACAGGATGATCAGCATCAGGCCCAGCCAGAAGTTCGGAATGGCCTGCGCGGATACCGCCGTCGATAGTGCAAACCGGTCAACCCAACTGTTGGGTTTCAGCGCGGCACTTATCCCCAACGGCAGTGCGATCAGGATGGTGACACCCAATGCGGAGAGCGCCAGCACGATGGTGACTTTGGCGTGCTCCTTGATCAGCTCTACCACTGGCTGTTTCCAGAAGTAGCTCTGGCCAAAATCGCCCTGAAGGGCACTGCCTAGCCAATCCCCGTACTGGACAGACACCGGCCGATCGAAGCCGTACTGCTCGCGAATGTCGTCAACCATCTCCTGGGGCGCATCTTCACCGGCAATGGTCTGGGCCGGGTCCGTTGCGAAATGGAACAGAGCGAAGGTGCCGAAAGACACGGTAAGTGCTACCAGCAGGGCCATCAGCCCACGTCGAAGGATATAGTTAAACATTATTGGTCGCTCCAGCTGGCTTGCCAGAAACGCGGAACGCCGTCTTTGGGAACCGGGAACTCAAGCCCCGGCGACAGCAGGTAGTTTTGGCTGTAGGAAAACATGGGAACCCAGTAGGCCTGCTCGGCAATGCGATTCAGGGCCTCCCTGTAAAGGCGTTTGCGCTCAAGGGGATCAATGGTGCGTTCGGCCGCCAATACGGTTTCGGCCAGTTCTTCGTCATCGGTGTAGTTGCGGGCAGAACCTGCTGCGAAATGCACCCCGGTGGAGGCGGAAGCATCGGCGGTGCCGCCACTGCCGTATGAGGCGAAGAAGGCTTCCATGTCTTTGTCGTTTCGTACTTTGGCGAACACATTGAGCTTCACAAACCGAAGATCAACGTCCAGACCGATCGCCTTCAGGTCGCTGACGACCGCCTCGGCAATGATCTTCTCGCGGTAGGCCCACAGCTTGAAGGAAAAACCATTGGGGAAACCGGCTTCTTTCAGAAGCTGTTTCGCCTTTTCGGGGTTGTAGGGATAGACAGGCCCGTCCGCATTGCAGCCAAACTGCCGCGGGTGACAGGCGTAGGGAACCACCTCTGCACTACCGCGCACCAGGTATCGGGTGATTTCCTCCCGGTTGATAGCGTGGTTGATCGCCTGACGCACCTTGAGGTTGGTAAACGGGCTGTCCGGGTCTGAATAGCCGGCAGCGTCCAGGGTAATGTAGCCAATGCGGATATCGTTGCCTTCCTTGCGCTCTACGCCCGGAAGGTGGCTGATGTTATCGGCCACATCCGGCGGCACCCCCATCATCATGTCTATGCCGCCGCTGAGCAGCTCCGCCTGCTGGGTTCCCTGGTCGGGAATCACCCGGAATACCATGGTTTCAATGGCCGGATTGGCTTTCGGGCTAGTGTGGTAGTAACCCTCGAAGCGCTCGATCACAATTTCTCGGCCGGCGCTGAACTCTTTGATCCTGTATGGGCCGATACCATTGAGTGGCCGGTCTTCGGCCGCGTTATCCATGCCATCGGCGCCCTCATAAGTACCTTCCTTGCGGACCGGAATGCTGATCGCCATGTCCCGCAGCGCCATGGGATATGGTAGATGGAGATTAAAGCGCACCGTTCTCGGCCCGGTTTTCTCGACACTCTCAAGCCACGACTGAATCACCGGTCCACGGCTGGTGTCGGACTCGTCATCGAGTACCCATTCAAAGGTATAAACCACATCGTCGGCGGTCAGCTTGCTGCCATCGTGGAAACGCACATCATCCCGAACGGTGACATCCAGCGTGGTTTCGTCGACCCATTCATAAGACTCAGCGGCCAGTGGTTCGAACTCGAGGGAATCGGGGTTCACATAAAACAGACCGTCGTCGGTCAGCCGGGAGAGGATCAGGCCTTCGCGCTGAATCGAATACAATCGGTCGACGGTGGTGAGTGGCTTTTCAAACGCAACCACCAGAGTGTTGTCATCCTTGCCTGCGTTTGCGCACACCGGCAACAGGCCAGCGACGACCAAGCTTATCAGTCGATTTTTGAATGGCACCGGGGTCCGGGTCCTCATCTCTCCTCCTGATTGTCATTATTTGGAGAATCTGATCAGCCCACCCTGGCAAGGTTCATTGACGGGCGATCATTGAATGAGGCCAGTTTAGGTAGGGCGAATTGATTTTAAAATTGAATATAAGTCATATTTCTATGCAATTAATGCATCCTTAATCGGTGTCGCCTGTCATCACGGCGTGCTCCCCCAGCGACTCACGAACCTGGTTACTCAGGCAACGAACCAGGCTTTTGGTCGCCGGTGTCTCCTCAAAGCCTGGCGGGAAAAGCAGAACAAACTGAAGTCTGTAGGAGGGGTTCAGGGGCAAAAGACTGTACCGGCTCTCGTCCACCGCCAATGCTGCCAGTCGGTCAATAATGGTTACCCCCAAACCCTCCACCACCATCTGGCAGGCCAGCACACTGGAGGTTGTTTCGATTTTGCAGGTGAGTTCTACACCGGCGGAATGAAAGATCTCTTCCATCTGAAAGCGGGGACGCAGTCCCGGCGCCAAAGCGATAATGTCGTGTTCCGCCATCTGCTCTGCCGTTACCGACTCCAGCAGCTCCAGTGGATGCCCCTTTGGCACCATCACCATGGCATCAGTATCAAAGAAGGGCCGCTGGATCACTGACGGATGGTTGCAGGGCTTGGTCAGTGCCACTGCAATATCGTAATGCCTGCCCGCCACCCATTGTTCGATATCACGATGGCCTCGAACGTCTACACTAAAACGCTGTTCGGGATGTTCTGCCACGAACCGGGCGAGCGCCGGAGAAACCAGGCTATTCGCAAGCCGCGCCAGTGCCACAATACGAAGGGTGCGAGTGCCACCATCCTTGATTTCCCGCACGATGCGCGGCAAATCATCGAGGTTGGCCAGAATTTTTTCCGCCTCTCGATAGAACTCCTTGCCCTCCGGTGTAAGCACCAGACGGCGCTTCTCCCGCTTGAACAGTTTGAGCTTCAGTTCGTCTTCAAGCGTAGAGATCAGGCGACTGGTTGCTGGCTGGCTCAGATTCATCACAGACGCCGCCGCCACCAATGAGCCATGAATTACCACCGCACGGAAGCACCTCAACTTTTTGATATTCATGTTGATCTCCGGATCAGATGCAGAAAACGCATATATCTATCTAATGTTTTCAATTTACATAGGTATCAACTGTAGCCGATAAAGAGGGTGTCAACACAGAAAACGCCACTGAGCAATCAGTACAAAACAAAAACCGGAGGCAATATGAGGTTTTCAAAAACGCTGCTGGCGGCTGGGATTTTCAGCATTGCAGCATCCCCGGCATCGGCCCTTGAAGTGGAAGTAGGTGGCCAGGTTAACCGGGCAATCATGTACGCGAAGGACGGTTACAACGCGAACGAACTGGGGCTTGGTTCTGATACCGAGATCTATCATGTGGACAACCGCAACAGCCCGACCAGGTTCAACATCGGCGGTACCCAGCGCATTATCGATGGCTGGACCGCCGGGGCTCTGATCGAAGTCGGCGTATTCGCCAACGCGTCCAATGATGTCGATCCCGCCCAGAAGAATACCGGCCCGGAAATTGATGAGCGGATCACCGATGCGTTTCTCGACACTCCTTACGGCAAGCTCACAGTAGGCCTTGGCGAAGGCGCCGCCTACAATGCCGGGCGCCGGGATTATTCCGGCACGGGCGTGATCAGTTTCCGCAACCCCAGCCTGATTGGCGGCGAACTCCGGTTTGCTCTGAAACCATTCCCGGCATCGTTTCGCTCCAGGCCGAACAGGACGCCCCCTGAAACCAACCCCTTTGACGAAGCCAACCCGTTCGGCAACGAGGTGAGCATTTCCGGGAGTATTCGAGATTACAACTTTGAGGGCCGCCACAACCGTATCCGTTACGACAGCCCTCGCATCGGCCCGGTAACCATCTCCGTGAGTGCCGGCCATGACGGCGACGACGGCCAGGATTCCATTCTTCAGATGGGCGTTAAATCCGGCTTGCGGGTTCCGGGCGGCCGAATGCTGATTGGCGCAGGGTATTCCCGCTCAACCCAGAACATCGACAATCTCAGCAGCGACGAACCAGACGTAAACACCTACGGCGGCTCCGTATCTTACTTCCACAGTGATACCGGCCTGAACCTCTCGCTGGCTGCCGTGAACCGCGCAGAGAAGCTTACCCCGGAAGAAGCGACTGACACCTTTGACGCCACCGACTCAGAGCTTGGCCAATTTCGCTATGTAAAGCTGGGGTACCGCCCGAACCGGACGCACGCATTCGACATCCATTACGGCGAAACCCGGGATCGGAACAAAAACGACGAGAAGGGGTCTGTTATTGGTGTCGGCTACGTATTCAGCCCAACCGATCTGTTTGACGCCTACGCCGGCGCAAAGATTCACAGCCACGAGCGGGCCGAATGGTGCACCACTTCCGGCAACACCTGTTATGCGCCGGAGTATGAGGACATTATTCTGGTTACGACTGGCTTGCGAGTGAAATTCTAGAACACTCCACACAGCGTCATTGTTGTGGTCTTTTGCCCCTGCCATGCAGGGGCTTTTTTATAGAAGCCTTGGGCATCATGCTCAAATGTTCAGTTCAATTTCTCGATGCCATTGCACGTCGCTTTGCCCGATGACACTCTATCAGTCACTTTCATCCAAGTGACCAACCATGCCCGAAACGCAGGACCAAACCGTTTCCGAAGCCCAGGTAGAGCAGGCAATCCGTTTAGCCGTCGAGCGCTACTTTGACGATTGTCGGGCCCGGATCCCGGCATTCATCGACCGACATTTTCATTATCCAGGCGCTATATCAACCAATCGGATGGCACTTGGATGGGACATGCTTCGGGCACCGATCAATTTGCTGTGGGCGCCGGTCTATGCACTCGCCTGCGTGCTTAAGTGGCTGGTACTGCAGCGTATTTCCACCGGAGCCTTCATTGGCAACAACCGCCGGCGTATTGTTTGCCGTCATGGCCGCACTGGCTGCGTTTGCGGCTTTATCCGGCATGATCTTTGACCCCATCCAGGCTGCGGTGGGTTTACACCGAAGGCGACTGCACAAACTGCTTGATCATCTGCAGAGAGACATTACGCTCCACACCCAAAGCAGCTTCCGACCAAAGGACCAGTTTGTTGCGAGGATTCTGGACACGTTCGACATGATCAGATCGAGTCTGCTCTAGTGAACGAACTCTAGCCCGGCCGAATGTTCTGATTCACCCGGAACAGATTCTCCGGGTCATACTTCTGTTTGACCTCCATTAATCGCTTGTAGGCGTCGCCGTAGGCAAACTCGACCCGCTCCGTCTCGTCGTGTGAAAGAAAATTGATATATGCGCCACCACTGGCATAGGGCTTGGCAGCCTCAAAGAACGCGCGCGCCCACTGGCGGCAATGCTCATCTTCCCCGGGTGTCTCCCAGCGTCCATGAACATTCATCACGTAGTTTGCGTCGCGACTGGAATAGGCCATGGCGTCATGCGCCACGCGCCCGGTCTGGCCGCCGATCGAGGCAATAAAAATCTCGCAGTGGGGCGATGGCAGCTTCTCCCCGAATTCCAACGCAACCCGGACCACATCGTCGGTCAGCTTCACAAAGTTGTGGGACTTCCAGTAATTCCTCGCTCCGTCCGCCAGCAGCGGGTCAAACGCCTGCTGCCAGTTGGCGTAGGGCTGAACGCCAACATGCTCGCCGTGCGCTTCACCAAACGAACGTAAGGGTGCGATCAGCTTCTCGCCCACTTCCGGGTTCCCCGCGTAGCAAATCGCCAGGGCGACAATGGGCTCGCCATGAACCGACTCAGGCAGGAAAGGTAACGGAGGCGCATGCCGAATCACCAGCCACACATTGAGTTCGTCGGGCATGGTTTCCGTGAAACGTGCAAACTGCGTCAATACCGACTTGGCCTGATCGAAGGGAAATACCATCAAGCCACTCAACAGCTCAGGCCCCACCGGATGTAGCTGGAACTCAAACCGGGTGACTACACCGAAATTGCCACCACCACCCCGAGTGCCCCAGAAGAGGTCTGGATTCTCTGTAGCACTGGCGCGAGTCTGGCGGCCATTGGCGGTCACCATATCGGCGGAGATCAGGTTATCAACGGTCATGCCATGTTTTCGGCTGAGCCAACCAAAGCCGCCGCCCAGGGTCAGGCCTGCCACGCCTGTGGTGGAATTGATCCCCAGCGGCGTGGCCAACCCATGCATTTGTGCAGCCGCGTCAAAGTCTGCCAGTGTGCAACCCGGCCCAACGAAGGCTCTCCGGTTTTCAACATCCACCTCTACGTCCTTCATTTGCGACAGATCGATCATCAAACCGTCGTCGCACACAGCGTTGCCCGCGATGTTGTGGCCACCGCCCTTGATCGAGACCAGCATCGACTGGTCCCGCCCGAAATTAACCGCGGTCACCACATCCTCCGCCGAATGGCACTGGGCAATCAGCGCCGGTTTCCGATCAATCATCGCATTCCATATCTGGCGGGCCTCGTGATACCCCGCATCTGTCGGTTCAAACACAGGGCCACCAAACAGCCCCCTGAAGGTGTCTATCGTTCCTTGCTGCAACTGAGTCATAGCTATCTCCTTGCCCCGAAGGACTCCACTCTTCATCCTGCGCCATTTCAAGGGGAACACCAGCGGGTTATTAGACCGTTTAAGGACTATGGCGGAACTGTTAGCCGCTTTTGGCCAGGGGAGTGAGGAACATTGGCACTGGGCACCGGGAGGGTGTAGTTTAAAAATTGAACGCAATGCGTCGATCACCCCTACCCTCTTCGGGATGCCACCGCATTTGCAGGAGCACCCCATGAACACCAATGAAGACCTTGATCTGGTTATCGTCGGCGGGGGCATCGGCGGCATCATCTGCTTGAAATACGCCAAAGACGCCGGGCTGAATGTCATTCTTCTGGAGCGCGGTGACTGCATCGGTGGCTTATGGCGGGACCTCCCTTACTGGCAGGACATTCAGTTCCGCAAGGAAGACTGGACACTTGGCAGCCTGCCCCTTGCCGGGGAGGACCAGCGCAACATACTGGGCAACATTGAAGCCTGGGTGGAGCGCTTTGGGCTATCTCCGTATATCCACCTGAATGCGACCGTCACAAGCGCACTGCCGAACGAAAGTGGCTGGCAGATATTCACCAACACTGGAACACACCAAGCGAAATGGCTCATTGCCGCCACTGGTGGGCACAATCGCCCCACCGTACCGCAAGTCGCAAGGTTCAATTCTTCAATCACCGAATATCACTCTTCCGCCTTGCGCGATCCCGAGGAGTTGCGAGGCAAACGGGTGACCGTGGTGGGAGGTGGCGCGTCTGCTTACGATCTGCTGGATCTCTGCTTCGCTCACGGTGCAGACCGTGTTGCGTGGATCTATCGATCCACCAAGTGGATGCGACCAACGCGACGAATCAAGCACCTTGGAATCGACATGCGAGTCCTGGCCAGGTACCAGATGCTCTGCCTGCCCGCCGGTCTGATACATCGATTGACTAACAAGGATCTTCGGGCGAGGTACGCGAAAGCGGGTATAACCGGAATAATGCCGGAGGGCGATTTCGACATCCGCCGCGACCAGCTCATCCCTGGCCGGCCAGGGATGCTCATTCACTTTGCAGACATTGAGCGACATCGGGGAGAAGTGCGCTCGCTCTGCGGCAACACCATTGAGCTGTCAAACGGGGAAGAGCTGGAAACGGATCTGCTGCTCTGGGGCACCGGGTATGGCGTTGATTTCGGATTTCTTGGCCTCGAAGCCATCAACAAGGCGAAGAACCTTAACGAGATTGGTAGTCGCTGCTACTCCGGCTTCCTCTCTGCCGACGCGCCCAACCTCTTCCTTCTGGCACCAGGCGTACTTGACACCAACACCTCAACGCCCTGGGCCTATGCCCATGTGGCCAAATCCATCATGTCTCACATCAGGGGAAGACCGGTGTTTGTGAAGCCCCCAAGTGAAGCCTTCACCAACCATTTCGATCTCATCAAGCTACTGGCGACCAAGGATCGCGAGAACTACACATCAGGCATCTGGTACCTGAAGTACCTCTGGCTCGCACTATGTCACCCTTGGAAACGACCGATGCCTATTCCTTGAGGGGCAATGCATACCTCGAAGTCGGAGCGTGGATCCGCCTTTGCCTGTTACTTTTTCAGGTTAATCTGCTTCGACCCCTGATAGGCAACCTGCCCGCTTTTACCCTTGCCCACGTATTCAACAGACCCGCCAGACTTCAAAAAGGCAGCGGTCTGCTCTTCAATCGTTGCAGACGTTAACGTCACTTTTTCGGGCTTCTTGCTCATAATGATATCCAGGTTAACGTTGGCTTGATTACCAACATTGGCCCTTCATCATACCCTAAATGGCGAAAAATTGTTCGGTTCCTAAAGATCACGTGTAGCCCCGTCCTGATTCTGCTTGCGCTAGTATCAGTCTATGCGAACAAACTCACCGGAGGACTTCACTGCATGGAAACCGCTGACATCTTCCTGTCGCTACTGTTCGGCTGCATCGGCTTCGGGTATTTCATGTACGGGCGGCGCAGAAAAAACATCGTCACCCGATACTGCGGAATTGCCATGATTCTTTATCCCTATCTGGCCAGCAGCGCCTGGGAGATGCTGGCCGTGGGTGTGGGGCTGATGGTTATGCCTCGGTTTATCGAGCTCTGATGGATGCCCCGTTACTATCCTTTCACAAACACGCCTGAAATTTGCGCATACACCATCCGCGTGCCACGGTTGAAAGACAGCTCTCGAAAGGAGGATAGAAAATGCTCTATTGGGCTATCGTCTGTCTGGTAATTGCAATCATTGCGGGTGTTCTTGGTTTTGGAGGTATTGCGGGAACGGCCGCCGGCTTTGCGAAGATATTGTTTTTCATCTTCTTGGTACTGCTGGTCGTGTCACTGATCGTGAATGTCTTCCGCGGCAAGGGACCAAAAGTCTAGCGGGTGGCTGGGCCGTTCAAACCGGGTTTGATTGTCCGCAGGAGATCAAGCATGTTAGGGAGCGAAATCCCACCACTGGACATGACCGTCCGCCTGCTGATGGCCGTGGGTTTGGCCCTGCTTCTGGGGCTTGAACGGGACGTCATTGAGGAATGAGCCCGGAGCTTTGAAACGCTTAATCAGCGGCGGGCAGACTCCCGCCCAACATGTTTTCGATCACCGCCGCGTTGTAGAAAGTTTCAACGCACTGGATTTTTTCCTCTCCCACACGAAACCAGATTGCCAGGCGCACATCTCCGATTGGCTCGAAGTAGGTCCGGTAATCCAGGATCGCAAACACGTGCTCACCCTCGGCACTCAGTTGTCGTAGAACAAGGTCTTTCTGAATGGCAAACATACCGAACTGATAGGCCAACATGTCATCCCGGCTGAGGAAACGCATATTTGGTCCCACATATTCAAAGCCCTCGTCGGCAAGCAGGTCCTTGGCTTCATCCAACCGCTGGGCGCGGATGTTTTCGATGAACTGAGCCACAATTTCCTTTGGCTGCATGAACACACTCCAGAATCAGGCACTGACAATGTTGATTGCTCCTACTACCATAAACAGTAGCCTATTCGGCCCCGGCAGCAACAAAGCCTCTAACTAGCCTTGAGCAGAGGGCTGAAGGCTTTTAGAAAACCGCACTCGGGCAACTGGCGGAGGTGGAGCATGGCTAAGGCCGAAAACTGGTCGCAGAAAGTAACTGAATCCAGCGATGCCTTGAAGCTTGAGCATGGCGTATTCTCCCTAAAAGATCCCAGGGAAATCGCCCTGTCACTTAAAAAGTCTGCTGAAGAGAGCACCCGGCGCAAATCGGACCCTTACCGGTCCGCGATGTCTATGCTGACGTTCTACATCAATCGTGCGGGCAAACAACTGCCAGCAGAACAAAAAGACCGGCTGGAGGCCGCCAAGGAAGAGCTACGAGCCCTGTTCGGCAAGCACCACCGCTAGGAAACCCGTGAATACGCAGCCCTAACCCTCTCCATGGCAATCCGTGCATCATCCGGCTCAAGGCCCTGCTTTGCCAACTGCGGCATCACCATTCGACCGATACTCTTGCAGCGGGATCGGGGGATGTTGTGCTTCTCGAAAACGTTGGCGATGAACTGCGGTTCGGCATTCGGATTCGATTTAAGCAACTGACCAATTTCCCTGGCACAGGCCTGTTCTTTCGGATCAATGTTCTTTTTGGCTCGCCAGATCAGAAATCCAACGACAATAACGAAAATGCCGACGATCAGAAATTTCATGGACTTCTCACTTCCTATCTGGGTGATGAAAACCGGATTGACTAGATCTCAGAAAACACCCGTCTCCGCCAATTGCCGTATGATCTGAATGGTTTCTACATCTGTGGCCACATACGCCTCGTGGAGATACTGATCATAGGGCATTGAATCACCGCGATTCTCGATGCTCGCCGTATGATACCGGAACCGAACAAAAAGCGATTCGGGTTCCGGCTCCTCAATATCCATGACAAGGGTTGCTGCCGGAACGGTCTGAGTTGGCTGGGTTCGATATTCGATCCTCGCCTCATGCCAAAACGTAACTTCATCAATCACCTGTAGCCCCGGGAGCTGCAGGCAACGCTTCATGTAGGCCGGCTCCTGTTCGAGAATCTCGTAATCGTCAACACCTACCAGGAATTTGTCCGGGCGCCGGGCTCGGAGCACGAGGCCTTCCCATACCTGGAATCGGGTCAGCATCGGTATCTCTGGCTTGGTCACGTCGTTTATCTGAACGATGTGTTCAAAGGTCACTTGGCCTCCTCAAGACTCAATCGACATGAATTAGCGCAATACGAAAACGAGAAGCGTCACGCCTATCGTGATGTTCACAACCCAGATGGTCAAAGAAACCTGCTGTCGCTGGCTCAAGCGTCTGATTGGATTAGTCATACTGGAACCGCTCCGACAGGATGCGATGACCGGGCGTGCCCCGCTTGACCAGCTGATCTTCAACGACATCCATCATGATCGCCGGACCACACATCACGAAAACCCATTCGCGGAACTCTTCCTCCGAAAAAACCCGATTGATCAGCCCTCCATCGATAACGCCCGTCTCTCCTCGCCAGGTTTCTGGTGGTTCTGAGAGCACATAGACGACATCTTCTTCATCCAATTCATCACGACAGGCAATCTGGTCGATCACCCGATTTCCATAGATCACCTTTACCTTGCGCGAATCGCCGGTCAGACGCATTTGTCGGAGGATGCCCAGCAACGGAGAGAGGCCGACACCACCTGCAATGAGAGCGACTCCCGGTTCTGTGCGACCCTCCACCGAAAGATTGCCATAGGGCCCGTCGAGATAGGCCACAGTGCCAGCTTTTATCTGACCTATGGTTCGCGTGAAGTCGCCGAGCTCTTTGATCATGAAGGATAGCTTTGGCCTGGCTGCAGGCGCTGAGGAAATCGAGAATGGGTTTTCTTTCATCGAAAAAGGGCTGTGTCCTACATTCAGCCACACAAACTGGCCGGCTTTGTAATCCAGGCCCCGATGACCTTCTGGCGTCACGGTCAATTCCCATTGCTTTTGCGTTAACTGAACTACCGAATTCACACGCCACGGGTGCGCCTTTTGAAGAAGAGGAACCAGCAGGTAAACCATCAGTAGTGATCCGACAGCGATTACCGTCATAACCAGCCACACCCAGCTCATCACAGGCTCCGCCCCGTAGCGCCCGCCAAAGACCGTGTGGTGCAACAGAAGCAGTGCAATCAGGAACGCGCCAACTCCATGCATAAGGCGCCAAGTTTCGTATTTATAGTCGAGCTGGGTACGCCCTATGGCCAGCAGCACAAGGCTTGGGAGAAGCACGAAGGCGCCGATGCCGGATAATAACGCCGAAACATCCGTCGAAAGCGTCAATTGACGGGTAGGATCCCACGGGCGTGTGCCCCCTGAGGGCGTCCCCTGATAGAGGAAGGGATGGACAAGCGCAAAGACCAGCGCGGTGCGGGCCATGATCTGGTGAAACCGCATGGTCACATCCATGCCCACGCCATTTGAAATGACCTTAAAACGGCCGGACAGAATGAATTCCATGAGGATCATCGAAAAGGCGAGAATGCCAAGTCCGGATGCAAGTTCCTGGTGCCATTCGCGCGGCGGCCCTCCAACCACGGCGGACAAGATCAATGGCAAGGTAACAGCACCGAGGTAAATAATGATCAATAAAAACGGTTTCATTTCCAGAACCTATGGCAGCGAGGTCGCAATGCATACACCCGGCGAATACAGGATGTGTTTAACTATAGTCATCAATCAGCAGAGGACAGTTTTTCGTGCGTCCTAAGTCTTGGGTAAGCCATTTGCGCCCTCACAAAATACCGTTTCGACGCCGATTCGCTCGAGCATCCGTCGCGCTGATCGTCAGAACAACGGAAAGCGGGGGAAAGGAGTTGCTCTTCATTCAGCGGGCCCGACGGGAGGGTGATCCCTGGTCCGGCGACATGGCCTTCCCCGGCGGCCGGCTGCAACCCGAAGATAGGTCTGCCCGGGCTGCCGCCGAGCGGGAAACACTGGAAGAAACCGGCATTGAACTCAACCGCCATGGCCGCTATCTGGCCCGGCTATCCGACCTGATAACCCGCCATCACAGCCGTTGGCGCCCGATGGTTGTCACCCCTTATGTGTTTGAATGGCAGGGGCCCAAGGCCGTGTTGCTCAACCATGAAGTCGAGCGGGTGGTCTGGGTCCCTCTGGACTACCTCGCCGCCTGCGAGAACCAGAGCCAGCTTCCCTGGCCTACGCCCATCGGCACGCTGAACATGCCCTGTTGCCGCTATCAAGGTGCCTGTATCTGGGGGCTGAGCTACAGCATGTTGCAGGAGTTGCTGGCGACGGGCATCAACACAAGGTCAGAAATACCCCAGTAACCTGCCGAGAATCAGTACGCTGATCCAGACTACCAACGAAAGCAAGCCCCCTGCCCTGAGGTCCAAAGGCATGGGTGACTCCATCGGCAGGCTCCGTATGTCCCGGCGTGTCATTACCCGCCCCAGAGTCAACGCGTTCAACACGCCCAGCAAGACAAGCGCAATTTTAGCCTGGAACAGCGGGGATCTGGCGTAATCCGGGGCCGCGGTGGCGAACAACAGCGCTCCGCAGATAACCGCCAGCGCCAGACCAACTGCTGCCGTTATGCGCAGCACATCGACAAACACCATCACGGGGTATGTACGCCAGAAACCAATCAATCGCAAATCCAGCGGCACAATGCCACCAACCAGCAACGAAACCCCGAGAATATGCCCGGCGTTTACCACCGGGTACATCAATGTAGAGTTGCGCAGGGCTGAGACAAAGGCCAGATTTTCGACGGAAACCAGTGCTTGCTCAAACATCCCCGGAATCAGGACTTACGGCCCGGATACAGATCGTAGTCCTTGCCGTCGATCACAACCCGCTCAGCCTTGACCAGGCGCTCGCCTTCTCGGGCAGAGCGATGACCATGCACGGTGATTTCCCTGCCCTGGCTCAACATCTCTTTTGTGAGCCCAACGCGGTCGTTACGCCAAGGCTGGCCGACTTCCACAACCCAATCCTCTCCATCCACGCTGATGGTGACCTCGCCATGGGGATTACCAAGACGCACAGACTGAATGACACCGGTGATTTCAAACTCCTCGTCGGTTGCCCACGCCCAACCGTGATGGGCCTGCGCAGCAGAGGCGGCGAGAAAAGCAGCAAGAACAGCGAAACAAACGAGATAGGCAAAACGAAGCTGAGGCATATCCAATCCTCTTATCGCGATTTATCAGGGCAATTACTCACGCACAATTCAATGTTCAGGAAAATGTACGAGATTGCCATTACACCAGACTAGGACAGGTAAGCCTGCAATTCGTGCCCGAACAGCAGCAGACCACTAAAGCCGAACGACACTGTCCCCCTGATCGTGCAACCACCGCCGCCAGTCCAGAGCCAGCATGGTTACACCACCGATGTAATTATCATCCACCAGATAATACGAGAGGGTGCGATCTCCCCGGTTAAAGTTGTGCATCAGCCGCACCACAAAGTTACGGCTGGTCGGTTTGGAAAGCAGGAAATAAACGAACTGTCCAGACTGGGCCCGCAGGCTGCTTCGCCCCGAAAAGTCGGAGTGTCGCCAGTTATTGCTGGACAGTTTCAACAACTGGTCGATGGCCGTTAGACGGCCCTGCTCACGGGCTTGATCAACAACCCACCGGTTCTCGTGGTGGCGTTCAAAGTACAAACCCGATTCATCCCGCTTCAGCATTTCCATCTGCTCCGCCAGCCCCTCATTCAACCAGGCAGGCGAATACGGAACGATGGAATCAACAACCGCATGACTCACTTCGTGCTTGATTGTTTTGAAGGTGAGGCTTCTGTTTTTCCGTATATAGACGACGATCTGGTGTTCGGAAGGTATGTAAAGCCCGTAGGAAGCAACAGCCATGCCCCCGTCCCGACGGACGAGGTAGTTCCGGTATGTCGCGCCGTCCTTGAGGATCAGAATGTTGACCGGCACCGTCCTGTGCATATCAAAGGACATCACCCGATCAAAAAACTCATAGACGTTGTTAACGCCCTCAACGATCTGCTGGTGTTCCTCTTCGCTCAGCTTAACATCAACCGTTTTGATATCGATTTCAAAGCGTGACCATTCTGAGGTACCCGGCTTAACGTTGACCACTTCCTGCTTAACCCTGTGGTCCTGTCGGTCGCTGAAATGAACCTTTCCGTCCTCATCCACCCATTTATAGATCTTTGCGTGGCCAGAGCTTGCAACCGTCAGAAGCCACGCAAACAACATAAACGGATACACGACTTTCCTTGACCTTTTAAACACTGCGCTTTACCCGACAGATGAAAAGTGATTGCGGCAGCTAAAAAGGTACAGCGAAAGTCAGGATGTGCCAACACGAATGCTGGCTAAGCGTGAAGTAGCCACCGGGCTCCCAGCAGTCAGTGCACTCACCGCTGCAAAGAACCCGGCCATGGCGGAAGTTTACCGAGTCGGCGGCGCCATGAACTCGGGCCCAACGGGATCACTTATGCACCGTTCCAGAATGCCATCGATTTCGGCCATCGCATCCTTGTCGAGAGACCAGCCGTCGATCTCGTCCACCGGATCCAGCTGGTCAGGCCGTCTGGCGCCCCAAAGTGCGGTTGTAACGCCTGGCTGGTCCACCAGCCAGCGAAGTGCCAAGGCCAGTACATTTTTCTGATAGTGCTCTTTGGCGAACGCATCCAGCTCAGCCACCGCGTTCAGGTATTGGCGATAGCGCTCACCCTGAAACTTCGGGTCATTCTTGCGCAGATCATCACCAGTGAACTGGGTGTATTCCCGCATTTTGCCGGTCAGCAAACCGCGACAAAGCCCGCCGTAAGTGATGGTGACAATACCGTTTTCCCGGCAATACGGAAGAATTTCCTGCTCGATATCGCGCTCAAACAGGTTATACGGGGGCTGCAAACTGTGAAGAGGCACATTTTTTTGCAGCTCATCCATCTGGGACGGCGTAAAATTACTGACGCCAATGGCGCGAATTTTCCCAGCTTGGTACAGCTTTTCCAGCGCCCGGGCAGTTTCCTCCATGGGCGTCTTCGAATCGGGCCAGTGAACCTGATAAATATCGATCCGGTCGGTCTGAAGGCGTTTCAGAGAATCCTCGACCTCCCGCTCGATGCGTGAGGCAGTAGAATCCCGCCAGACTTTGTCGTGATCATCGTTCCAGTTCAGAGCTACTTTGGTGGCCAGGGCAACCTGATCTCGCCGGCCATCGGCTAGGGCCTTGCCCACTATTTCCTCGGAGCGCCCGAAACCGTAAACCGGTGCCGTATCGATCAGACCGATACCTTTATCAATAGCTCGGTGAATAGTCTCAATGGACTGGGCTTCGTCCGTTCCGCCCCACATCCAGCCGCCGATGGCCCAGGTACCAAGCCCGACCGGTGTTACCTGAATGTCGGTGTTTCCGAATCTTCGCGTCTCCATGCTTCCCCCCGGTTGTCGTGAAAATCATCTGGAGAAAATGTGGCACTGTGAATGCTTCGTACCATGGACATGCGAGGGAGGGCGCATGAATTCAACCCCGACAACAACATCGATTCAAATTCGCTCTGCATCATCAGGCGAAACTGGCGGACTGAATCGATCAAACCGAACGCTTAGTGATGGTGCCCACCGGGGCCATGGGCGTGGCCGTGGGACAGCTCTTCCGAGGTGGCCGCGCGTACGTCAATAATTTCAATATCGAACGTCAGGGTTCTTCCGGCCATCGGATGGTTGGTGTCTACATCGGCAAACTTGTGGCCTACCTTGGCAACAACCACGTGGCGAGGGCCCTGCTCGGTCTGAACCTGGGCGACCATGCCCGCCTTCCAGCGTTTGGCACCCATCAAATGCTTGATCGGAACCCGCTGGATGGCATCTGCCTTGCGCGGCCCGTAGGCCTTATCCGGAGTGACGGTAACACTGAATGTATCGCCAGCATCGCGACCTTCCAGGGCTTCTTCCAGGCCCTTGATAATGCCGCCATGACCATGCAGATAGGCATTCGGCTCGCCGCCATGGGAGTTTTCAACAACGTTGTCTTGTTCATCGCGTACGCTGTAATGAAACAGGACGACTTGGTTCTTTTCGATTGGCATAAGGGGCTCTGCTTAGATTCATGATGCGCCATTATAACCCGCGTTTAAATTGACTCCAGCGCCACAGGTAACTGGATGTTCACAGTAGGGATGGCCTCTTCGGGCCACTGGTCCTCAGCCCTTCCAGATGCCCAGCATCGCACCGGTTCCAAGAACCAGGGTACCGCCCACTTCTCCGACGATCAGCAGAACCATGAACAACCCGGTCATCCAGGGTGGGAGTATCCGCTTACCCAGGCGATGCGGACGACGAAGCTGGTTGTCAGTATCCCGGAGCAAACCGTGCAGCACATACGTGCCAATGGCAAACGCGAAAAACGCCAGAGCCGCGATGGCTGCAGCGGCATTGATCCAGGCTGCCAGAACGCTGTAGCCGCTGAACGCGGCTAACAAAAGTGCTGCAAAGCTGTAGAGCAGCGAACTGCGATGAGCGATATCAACATACACCGGCGAGGAAGCGTCCTCGCTCCTGGCCATGTGCATGTACTTCCAGATACCGGTGAGTAGCCCGGTCATGAAAAACAAAAAAGCCGCTGAAAGGCATATTTTTTCAGCCAGAGACATACGTTTTCTCCTTGGTTATAGTTGTGAAGCCGAATTATGCTGCGGGGGCCTGCGGCAGAACTTGTACGTTTGGGCTGTTCAATGACACAGGATAAAGAAATCTGGCTTGCGCGTGACCGGGCACTATTCCTGGGCGAGCTGCCTCCCGCACGACTGCACGCCCATGCCGCGCCGGTACTGCTGATTGGCCTGAGCGGCCCCATCACGATCAGGTTCCCGGATGGCCGATGTGAAACCTGCCACAGCGCCCTGGTTGATGCAGATGTCGAGCACGAAATGGACAGCGGGGGCGAATACATGGCCTCGCTCTATCTGGAACCAGACGCGCCGGAAACCCGGCTTCTGAATGCCGGATGGCTGAATGATCGACCGGTGGTGTTTGACCCGATCCAGCCATTTCAGCGCTCCCGTTCTCTGACGCGGACTCTGCAATCCTTCGATCTTGCAAAGCTCCTTCCCACCTCCGCCCTGGGGCGACAGACTGACCTGGACAAGCGAATCGCCCTCAGCCTGAACTACCTGCGCAACCTTGACGACCTGCCCTCCGACCGTGCCGACCTGGCAGATCAGGTGCACTTGTCGGAATCGCGATTTAACCACCTGTTCCGGGCCGAGGTGGGCATCAGTTTTCGCCGCTACCGTAGCTGGTCGCGCCTGCGTTCGGTTCTCTACCACGTGGCGAAAAACCAATCACTCACCCATGCCGCTCTCAGCGCTGGCATGCATGATTCAGCCCACCTGAGCCGGATGTTCCGGAATATGATTGGTCTGGCACCAACGCAGGTGCTTCGTGATCTGCAGGGTTTGCATGTTTTGAAATGACCGGCAACCGCACTGTGCGATTATCCCGTTATGGAAGGTCAGACATATCCGGCCCAGGGAATCACGAGTCAAAGGCCCTCGCCTCCCCTATCTGCACCAGTACGCCTTGCTCTGCTCATCCATCGGAAAGAAATGCTCAATCCGCAAATTCTGAGCAGTCACATCCAGCGGCGTGCCGATAGTTGCGATGGTGGAAAAGATCCTGAGCTGCTGATCCCCCAGATTCAGCGTGAAAGGAATCGCCGGGTAGTCCAGGTGTTCCACCACGTGGCTTTTCCAGTTCTCAGGAACACCGGGTACGGTCAGAGCCTGCTCCAGCAATCGGTTGGGCTGATCCCGGAAGGGACCGGCAAGATGCTCATGGTAGACGCGTTGCAGCATGTGGCAGGCAATATTCTCCCAATCACCCACGAAGGGTTTCATGCCGTGTTCATCCAGCAGCGACAGCAAGAAGTTCGGCCGGACCGGAAACTGGGCCCCCAGCTCAATCATCCTCGCCATCATCGCCTGCATGGCCTGGTTGGCCATCACCAGATAATACTCGTGGTCGAACACCACCGCCGGGTAAGGCAGGTGTCCCTGCAACAGGTGCCCAAGCGCCTCCCTGATCATGGCCATGCCAGGCGCGTTCAGATCCTGGTCGGAATAGACCTGGCTGTATCCCGCCGCCGACAAGAGCCGATTGGTGCCGGCCAGGTCTGCCTGTAGCATCTGCGCTAAATGCAGAACCATGCCTTTGCTGGGCTTGCTGCGGCCGGTTTCCAGAAAGCTGATGTGTTTCGGCGACACCTCACACGCCAGGGCAAAATCCATCTGGCTCAGGCGCTTGCCCTGCCGCATTTCTCTGAACAGCGTTCCGAAGGCGCTCATTGGGTTTCCCGTAAATTCCGAGTGTTCAGCCATTATCGTAGCTGAGGGTAGGCGGAACCATTACCTCACAGGTAATTGAGACTATCACCGCCCGGGTAGAAGCTTTGCAGTGTAGTTCAACACATTGCGAAACCCGATTGAGGTGATCCCATGAAAAACTTAATCCGTCGATTCAGCGTGAAGCAAATCCTTCTGAGCGATGTCTTCGTCTCCACGCCCCTGGCGTTGGCTCTCATTCTGGCCGCTGAGCCGATTGCCCAATGGGCCGGTGGCCCCAGTGCAACTTTCTACCTGGTGGTCGGCATCGTGATGCTACTTTGGTGCGTGGATATGGCCGCCATGGCCATCAATGAACGGTGGCAGGAGAGGTACCTGAACGTGATGATTGCTGCCGATGTTGCCTGGAGCCTGCTGGCCGCCGCCCTGATGGTCTGGTTTGCAGAGAGCTTGCAGCCCCTGGGCTGGGTGCTGTTCGCCCTGAACGTTTTGGTGCCACTGGACATGGCGTGGATGAAGCGGGTTGCTGGCAGTAAGCCTCAGCAGCCTGCGTTCGGATGATGGCCCATCACTCCGGACGCTACCCATATTGGGTGATTTTTTACCCAATATGGGTTTTCACGATATTACTGGCGCACCTCTTGGCGATTTCCATGAAGCCCTACACTTAATACGCCTTACGAAAACTCCCCTGATAATCAAAAATCCGATCCTGCACCTGCCAATAATGCTTCTGCTTTCGAGCAATCACGAAATCCGGTGCCGGCAACAGGGTCTGCAATTCAAACACCTCATCCGCTGAGCTGAACACTCTCGGAGCCTGGCTATTGGCAAAACGACGCCCGAACAGTCTGTTAAACACAGTGCGCTGTCCTGGTTTGCTGAAATCAAACGACTCGCTGAGTTCCTCCCCATCCTCACCGTGATAGGTGATCCTCAGTTTGCTTCCATCAGCAACCAGCGATATCCCGGCGCAGCGGATTACCATGGCATCCTTGAGTTTCAGGGCATCCCGGAGTTGATCATCCGGGTCGATAATGGCTTTCTGGCACTGATGGCAGTTGCGGGCTGCGATATCATTCTCGGCTCCGCAGTGCGGGCACTCCTTGAAACTGAAACGGTAATCACACTGTTGCGGGCGCCCTTGAAGCTTTGCAGAGTCATCCCCTATCGCTGGCTCCAGCAGCCCCTGACACCGTCGGCCATAGTGCTCAATCACACGGCCGTCACCATCGGCTTTGCCCCAGAAGATATTGGCAAACCCACAGCCCGGGCAAAACACCTGCACCGGTTCACTGTCGGGATTCGGTTTTGGCTCCCCCACTTCCGGATGATGCAGATTCACATGGTTGCCGGCGTAATCGATCACCAGGCAATCCTGCTTGCTCTCGTTCAAACGAAGCCCGCGCCCCACAATCTGCTGATACAGGCTCACCGACTGGGTGGGCCGAAGAATGGCGATGAAGTCCACATGGGGCGCATCAAAGCCCGTGGTCAACACGGACACATTCACCAGATATTTCAGCTCCCGCTGCTTGAAGCGCTGAATCAACAAGTCCCGATCCTTCAGATCGGTCGCGCCGGTTATCAGGGCGGTCTGGTGATCCGGCAGATATCCGGTGATCTCTCTGGCATGGTCTACCGTCGCCGCAAAGATCATCACGCCCTGACGTTCGGCAGCCAGCTCCATCACCTGCTCAACGATGGCGCGGGTCACACGCTTGTGTTTGCCCAGCAGCTCGTTTACGTCCTTCTCGGCGTATTCGCCAAAGCGGTCCTGGGGCAGCGCTGAGAAATCGTATTGCGCCACCGCCGCGTTCACCAGCTCCGGCCGGGTGAGATACCCCCGGTTGATCATGTAACTCAGCGGCAGCTCGTAAATGCAGTGCTGAAAGGGCTTGTCATCCCCACCCCGGACAAAGCCCCGGTAGTGATAGCGATAGATCCAGCCCATGGCCAAACGGTAGGGGGTGGCGGTTAGCCCGAGCACCTTGAGGGCGTCGTTCTGCTGCCGCAGCAGCTCAATGATCCGCTGGTATTGACTGGTTTCCTCTCCGCTCACCCGATGACACTCATCAATAATGACCAGCGAATATTCATCCCGGAACTGGTCCAGATTCGCCGACACCGACTGCACACTGGCAAAGGTTACCTGGTGGCGGCTTTCCTTCCGCTTCAGCCCGGCGGAGAAGATTCCGCCGGTTAACCCGTAACTCTGGTACTTGGCGTGATTCTGCTCCACCAGCTCCTTTACGTGGGTCAGCACCAGGATTTTCCGCTTGGCAAGGCGCGCCAACTCGGCAATAACCAGACTTTTGCCAGCACCGGTTGGCAGCACGATAACAGCGGACTCATCGGACTTTCTGAAATGATTCAGCGTGGCATCAACCGCTTCTTGCTGGTATGGCCGGAGTTTGAAAGGAGCATTCATTCTGGCGGGCTTGGTCGTTCTCAGGATAATAGTGCAGCCATACTAACAAATAACGGTGCTATTACCTGCTGGCGCAGAAAGCGAGAACGGCGCTCGCATAAGCGCCTCGCCTAACCCTCCAGCACAAGGGCGCCCCTACTTCCCGTACCCGGCACTCCCTATCCTCCATGACCCCATAAACTGCATAAGATACTGATCAGAAGGCGGCGCGTTGAAGGCGTAAGGATCAATGGTCCAGGTAAAGGTAGTGCTGCCAGCTCAACATCCTGAGAAGGATCTTGCGCATGATCGCCACATGGTGCATGTGATCGGAATACACCGCCACTTGGGCGCTGACGCCAAGAGGTAGATCCTCGATCGCGCTGGCATCCTCCATTTCCAGGACAACCAGCGTCTCATTGTCCATTCTCCGGAACGCTTCGCCACCGATTAACTGTTGCCCCGCAGCAAGCTGTGCTTCCGCGACGGCAGGAAGTACCTCAACCACCCGCGCTGGAAAAACCTCGCCGGGCAACGCGGTGAAGGTCAGCTCTGCCTCGTACCCCGGCTTCAGGCGCAACAGTGATTGCTGGCGAAAAGCAGCCACGAAACGGCGCTCCTCTTCATTTACAAAGTTGGCCACTGGCCTGAGCGGGAACGGCACCGCCATCATTCCCGGCCTAACCGCCAACTGAGTCACGAAGCCATCCGTTGGTGCCCGCAGAATGGTGTTCTCGAGATCAAAACGAGCTTCCTCTAGCTGAGCCTCAATGGCCGCCACTGCCGGATCCTGGCCATCCACCGAGCCACTCAGCTGCGCCTCCGCTCTTTCCAATGCCGCCCTGGCCGCATCGAGATCTGCATTGCTGGCCGCCACCCTTTGACGCTGGGTGTCGATCTGCTGTTGACTGAAAGCGGAGGCCGCCCCTTCGTAACGGCGCAGGGTTTGCAACGCCTGGTCCCTTATCGCTGTCACCTGAGCCACTCTGGCACGGGCCTCGGAGACACTGGCAACATTAGAGGCCACACCCTGGCCTGTATCTGCCAGTTGGGCTTCCAGCTGGCGGATACGGGCCATGACCCGAGTGTCGTCCAGGACGATCATGGGCTCCCCCTGCTGAAGGGGTGTGTTTGGCGATACCGGAACATCAACCACCCTGGCTTTAATCTCCGGCACGATAGGAGTCACCACAAAAACCTGCCTTGCCTTGTGGGTAAACGGGTGGTTGTAGTTCATTAACAGCACCAGTGTGCCGACCAGAACCACGCCACCGAGCACGGCGGTAGGCACCGTCCATTTATTGAGAGGAACTCGAAAAACCTTGAAGATAGCGATGCAGATAGCGGCATAGGTCAGAAGTAGAAGGAGGTCCATAAGTTACTCCCCTCCCTGCTTCTGCTCGAGGATTTCCAAACGCCGGGCTTGCTCCGCCAGTTTTTCATTCAGCTCGTTCAACAGGGTTTCATCCGCCCGTTGCGCCTCCTCTGGCCGTCTAATTCCCCACCCACGATCAGGCCGATAAATCGTTGCCCAGATCCACAGGAACGGCCATATAGCATGCAGGGTGAACAAGCTGACCCAGCCTGCCACATGAATAGCATCCTGATGGGGATGATCACGGTGTTTGGCAATTTCGTAGGGAATGTCGTGGATGGCAATGACGCCATAAAACAGCACTAAAACCACGAAAATCAACAGGAACAGAGCGACGTAGCTGAGCATTAGCGAATCCTTTTCACCAATCACAAATCTCTAACATGAGCAGCAGTCATTGTCAGGCCCACGTTCAGATTAGTACATGCTAACCAGTGCTGCATGCCAGATCCGTCCAAAATGAGCCGAGACCGAACAGAAAATAAACCTGTCCCGGTTTTGCACTAAACCCGCACTAAAAAATTGATCTGCTCCGATTTCCCGATAAGCTGGAACCAGATTTTCTCCAGGGCTATAAAAGATGATTGATTCCAAAGCAGCCATCGATGCAGGTGAGCACGATGTAAACATGATCGACTTCCGCAGCGACACAGTAACCCGCCCTACCCCTGAAATGCGTGAAGCCATGGCCAGCGCCGAGGTGGGAGACGACGTATACGGTGATGACCCTACCATTAACAGCCTGCAGGCGTACGCCGCCGAACGGCTGGGCTTCGAATCCGCGCTGTTTACCGCCACTGGCACCCAGGCCAACCTGCTGGCGATCATGAGCCACTGTGGCCGGGGCGAGGAATACCTCTGTGGCCAGTCGGCACATAACTATCGTTACGAAGGTGGTGGTGCCGCTGTGCTTGGCAGCGTTCAACCGCAACCCATCGAGAACGAGCCGGACGGCAGCATCAATCTTGAGAATGCCAAAGCCGCCATAAAACCCGACGATTTCCATTTCGCCCCTACTCGCCTACTCTCCCTGGAAAACACCATCGGTGGCAAAGTGTTGTCGCTGGACTACCAGCGCCAGGCCCGGGCTTTTTGCGACAACCACGGCCTGCTGCTGCATCTGGATGGCGCCCGTGTGTTCAATGCCGCAGTGAAATCCAACTGCGACGTTACCGAAATCACCAGACACTATGATTCGGTCAGCGTGTGCCTCTCAAAAGGGCTGGGCGCGCCTGTCGGTTCGCTTCTGCTGGGTTCCAAAGCCTTTATCGAGCGGGCAACACGGCTTCGTAAAATGGTGGGTGGTGGCATGCGCCAGGCCGGCATACTGGCCGCTGCCGGGCGAATCGCGCTGGAAAAAGGGCCGCAGCGCCTGATTGAAGATCACGAGAACGCCGAGTACCTGAGCACCAGCCTGGCCGACATCCCGCAGCTGGAGATAAACCCCGCCAGCACCCAGACCAACATCGTCTACGCACGCTGCCGGTCAGGCAAAGCGGCGCAGCTGCGGGACTACCTGGCTGGCCAGGGCATCCTGATCACAGCAGGAGACCCCATTCGCTTCGTGACACATCTGGATGTGAACCGCCAGGATGTCGACCGGTTGCTGGATGCTATCCGGCGGTTCTACCAGTTATAAGAGGTCCCCATGGCAAAGCCAAGACGAATCTATCTCGCCGGCCCGGAAGTCTTCTTCCCGGCTGAAGAACACCAGGCCATCGTGGCCGAGAAAAAGCGTCTGCTACTGGGACATGGTTTGATAGGCATAGACCCGCTGGACACCGAGCTGAGTTCGTCCGACAACGAGTCGAAATTCAGGCGCGGCCATCGGATCTACAGGGCCAATCGCAAACTTATGGACAGCTGCGATGCCATCATCGCCAACCTGACGCCCTTTCGTGGCATCAGTGCCGACCCTGGTACGGTCTTCGAAGTCGGCTATATGATCGGACAGGGCAAGCCCGCCTTCGGGTTTACCCTGAATAACCGGTACTACCGGGAACGGGCAGGCGGCACCGACATGGACAAGCTCGGCCATACCATTGAGGATTTCGAAATGAGCGACAACCTTATGATTGAGGGCGGCATCTACGGTTCTGGTGGCCAGCTCTTCGTCGCGGACCAGCCAGGCGAGCATCACTTCTTCTCAACAGAGCTCTTTCGCCGCTGCGTGCAGGCAGTGGCCCATGCCTGAAAACCCCCACTTCAAATCCCGCGGTATACAAAGGCACGCAGATTAAAGAAAACCTATGGTCTTTTATTAATATTTAAAAACTTTGCTATGCAGGGCCCTTTAATTAGCGTACTGTCTTTCTCGTTGGAAAGATTTAGCAAAGCATTTCACGAATAAGACCTCTTGTGTTGCCACACCTTTTGTCCTGTTTTTGATCCTGCACGTTTTTTTGTTTCCCGCATATCGCTGATTAAAGATCACAACGATCCTTTAGCGGCACCTTATTGATTAATTTCAGGATAATTCTTTATGTCTACAATTACCGGCAACGTTAAGTTCTTCAACGAAGCAAAAGGTTTTGGTTTTATCACTCGTGAAGGCGGCGCAGACGTCTTTGTTCATTACAGCAATATTCAGGGTGGCGGTTTCAAAACTCTGGCCGAAGGCCAGGAAGTTGAGTTCACCGTGACCCAGGGCCAGAAAGGCCCGCAGGCAGAGAACGTTATTGGCCTGTAAATAACAGCCAATACGTGATCAAAAAAGGCAGCCCTCGGGCTGCCTTTTTTATTGGAACAGGGAAGTCGTCATCGAGCGAAAGACCAAGACCCAGTCAAGGCGATGGAAGCGCAACCCGCACTAAGATGGCATCCTTGATAGGATTTGCGACACCCTCAGTCTCATAACGTGCTGATTCTATGGAATCGCGTCTACTACATTGACGTTTGATCCCCGTCGGACATTCCATCCTTTTTCATGGTGTCTTTGTCCATATCTTCCTTCTTCATCCCCTCATCCATCATGCTTTCGGTCTTCATCCCGTCATCCATGGTGTCGGCCTTCATGGAATCTTTTGCCATGCCGTCATCTTTCATATCGTCATGCATCATCGTCTCGTCCATGCCCTTTTTTTCTTTATCCATGTCGTCCGCATGGGCCGGGGACATCAGGGCCAGGGTGGTGCCAAGAGCCAGAATAGTGGCTGTCAGGGTTTTCATTATGCATTCTCCTTTGTGGAATATTTTCTATTCGACACTGCCCGGCCCCTGCCTGAAGGCCGTCAGTGTGAGAATGCAGAATAAACAGTACCGCTTACGTGGACGTCACGGCCCGATCAAGAGTCGGTAAAGGAGAGGTCACAAAACCTTCACGGCCGAACGAGCCCTACCGGTTTCAATGCCTTGCCCTGGTAACCACCTCCGGCTTTACCGGTGGCGCTTGAAACAAATCCACCTCGCCCGTGTCTATAGACGGAGGAGAAACCGACATGAAAAGACAACTGCTATTCATCACCTTCGCCCTATTCTTCACTGCCGGCGCCTGGGCTTCCGAGCCTGCCGTTTACACGGGTCTGCTAAGCAATACCGGAGCCGGCGGCTACGACACAGTCAGTTATTTTGAGACCGGAAAACCAACCAAAGGCTCGCGCGACTATACTGCAGACTATCAGGGCGTGACCTGGCGATTTGCGAACGCAGAAAACCAGGCACGTTTTGAAGCCAGCCCTGAACGCTTTGTACCCGCTTATGGCGGCTACTGCGCCTGGGCCGTCGCCCAGGGCTATCTTGCGAAGGGAGATCCACAACACTGGGCCATTCGGGACGGCCGTCTGTATTTGAACTATAACCAGTCTGTTCAGGACCGATGGCTGAAGGACACTGACGGTTTCATTCGGCAAGCCAACGCAAACTGGCCGAAAGTTCTGGAATGACGAGAAAAGCCCAGACCGGAGTTTTTTATGAACTACGAACACGCAGTTGTAGAAGTAAAAGGAGACGTTGCCGTACTGCTCTGCAACGGGTGCGGCATCACGATCGCAGAGGGCACGAAACACGAGGACCGTGAGCACTACTGCACCATGTGCATGAGCGGCAATTGCAAAGCAAAATTCAAAAAGGGAGATTAAAGAAATACTACGAAGTCTTCCGGGGAAATAAACCTTCCCGCTCACTTCTCACCCACGGCGCTTTCATCAACGCCCCACGAGTGCTACTTCGAGCAGATTTTTTGTTCCGTTGAATCCTGATTAGCATGCCCGGTTTAATCTCCAACGCCTGCCGCCCAAGTTTCGCATCCTGCCAGTCCCCTCAATGCGATTTCACGAGATTTTACTTCGGTTACCCACTCAGTTCATAGCAAGCTCACCAACGCTCAGCTACCATAGCGCGCCGCCGTAGGCTCCGGCTTAACGGCGGGAAATAAACCAAAATAATCAATTAAGTAAGAAGGAATCTACTGTGCGAAATGCAAGGATCCTGGCAGTGCTGGCTGCTCTACTGTACCTCACCGGCTGCGCTTCCGGCGCCAAAATGGGCAACATGGTGTATGAAGGGCCAATGAAGGCCTATGACACAGCCCTGCAGGACAATGTGGATGTCACCGACGTATCAGGCGGTGAAGAAACGAACCCCGCATGGACCTCCGAAATCGACAACGACGCCTTCGCAGGCGCCCTGAAACAAACCCTTCAGAAACAAGGTCTGCTCGCAGGCTCCGGCCGCTATCAGCTCGAAGCGCTCCTGCTGGAAGTTGACCAACCCATGTTCGGGCTGGACTTCGAGGTAACCACCCACGTGAGGTACATCCTCACCGACCGTGAAAACAACGGCACTGTAATCCTGAACGAAACGGTTGTCGCCCCCTACACCGCCACCATTGGCGATGCCTTCGCTGCCATCAAGCGCCTGAGGCTGGCCAACGAAGGCTCCGGAAAAGCCAACATCCGGGGTCTGCTCGACAAACTTTCCGAACTGCAGATCCAACCCGGTGATGTGTCCCTCACGCAATAACCCTGCTGGAACTCAGCTCCATTGAAAGGAAGCACCATGAAATACCCGCTACTAATTATTCTGGCCGCCATCGCGTTTCTGTCTACCGGTTGCGCATCGGTGGTCTCCGGAACCGACCAGAAACTCACATTCAACAGCGAACCTGAAGAAGCCACCGTTACAGTTTCCGGCCGCGTGCTGGGTAAAACGCCGCTGACAGTTCCGGTGGACCGCGGCTCTAACCAGTCTATTACCTTCGAAAAGGAAGGCTACGAGACCTACACTGCTCAGCTTTCGACCACAACCAATCCGTGGTTCTTCGGTAACATTGTGATTGGCGGCCTGCTGGGTTCCACCACCGATGGCGTTTCCGGTGCCATTCACGAGTTTTCCCCGGACCAGTACTTCGTCACTCTGAAGCCTGATACCCCGACGGGAATCTCAACCTCCAAACCGCGACAGATCAAGGAAATCATCATCGCGTTCAGCGGAGAGTTTCGCCACCAACTGGCGAGCGGCGGCGGTGAAAAGGTCGACACCATCGTGCAACTGTTGGGTGTCGATGCCTCGGAGAAAGCAACAACCGTCCGGGCACTAAACCAGCTTGCTCTGGCCAATGAGAACGACCTGGAGCTGGCCAAGACCATTATTGAGGTTTACGACGTTCAGTAACGGTCCATTGTCGAAACCGGGACGGACCAATGTTCGATCCGTTCCGGCTCTCCCGGGATCGTCATAAGGTGGGATTCAAATCTGTCCAGCTTTTTACTGCTAACATAGGAACCCGCCATCTGAGACAGGGACAGCTCAAAGACAATGAACAGCAACTACAAAATTGCTCTACTCATCGACTGCGACAACGTTAGTCATCAATCCATCGAAGGTGTACTTCAGGAACTTGCCAAGTACGGTGCCGTGAACGTACGCCATGCCCATGGAAACTGGAACGGCCCCCAACTAAGCGGCTGGATCGAAAAGCTCCACGCCAACGCCATCAGACCAGTTCAGCAGTTTGCCTATACGACCGGCAAGAATGCTACCGATGCATCAATGATCATTGACGCCATGGACCTGCTCTACAGCGGAAACGTCGATGCCTTTGCCCTCATGACCAGTGATTCCGACTTTACGCCCCTTGTCATGAGAATTCTTGAGGCCGGCCTACCAGTCTTTGGCTTCGGCGAGCGTAAAACTCCCATGCCCTTCGTCAACGCCTGTTCGCAATTCATCTACACAGAGAACCTGCGCGAAGATGTGGAGGAGCCCGACAGCGTCAACAACGGCGGCACACCCAAACCAGCTGTGGAAACCAAGTGGGAGCGGAACAAACTGAGGGGCGACACCGTGCTGGTGAGGACTCTGCGCACTGCGGTGGAGCAAACGGCTGACGACGACGGTTGGGCCCATCTGGGCAAGGTTGGCCAGTACATTTCCAATAACAGCTCCTTCTCCCCTGTGAACTACGGGTACAAGAAACTGAGCGATCTCATCCGGGCCAGTGAACTCTTCGAGATAAGCGTCCGGGATAAAAACGTTTTCTATATCAAGAGCCCCGAAAAATAGACCTGTTCCGGTTTTCGCGGTTTCCCATCAATTAAAGATTACGCGCCTCCCGCGCCTCGGCAACGCTACCCATGTTGTTCACATTGGTGTAGCCCGCACTTTCCAGAGCAGACTTCGCTTTGCCAGCTCTGTTTCCACTGCGACAGTAAAGGTTAATCTCCGTATCTTTGTCCGGAAACCGTTCGGCAACCCGCGCGACAATGTTCTGATGTGGAATGAGAGGGTCTCCATCAATGTGATTCTGCCTGTGCTCCGCTTCCGTACGAACATCAATCCAAACCGGCTTCGCCTGGGCGAGCATCGGTGTAAGCACCAGTGATAGAAAAAGCAGTACAGCCCTCACCGAAACAAACCTACCCATAACAAGCTCCTCGAAATGTGCGATTACAACTGATCTTACGATTTAACCTCATAGATAAGTTCACTGCGAGTTTAGGTCCCGAAGATTGGCTGCATAAACATCGACCAGCCCCCATGAAGGGTGATCTAAAGCTTCTCAATCGACTTCAGGAGGGAGCTAAAGGCTTTCGAAAAGCTGCGTTCAGCCATCCGATCCATCATCCGACCAAGCAAGGGCACCTGCACAGCTCCCTCGGAAATCCAGATCACACGCGTCTGATCACCCTCGGGCGTTAAAACAATTTCCCCCTTCGTGTGCTGAACGGAGAACGGGCTCGATTTTTCAATGCGATAGTGCATCCGGTTTGGCCTCTCAAACCGGGTAATACGTTCAGTCAGCTCAAGCCGGCCGGCTCCGATAACCCGGAGCGCACCGGTCCCATTTTTCTCGTCGTTTCCCTCTTCAATCAGCACAGACCTGCTAACCCCTGGGAACCGATCATAGCTGGCATGGTCTGCGATGGCCTCAAAGACCGTGTCGATATCCTTTCCAACAACTCTCTCGACGTGAATGCGAAACATACCTACTCCTCAAATAAACGCGCTGACCAAAACGATACGCTTACGCCTCATCAAAAGAATGGGTTTTCTTCTATTTTTTGATACCTTCCTGAAAATGGAAAGGCGGAGCTGTTTCGCCTCTGTGCACGAGCGAGCGCCGATGTCTGAACCAACCCCACTTCAAACCCTGCTAGACACCCTCCCGCAATGCGGTCGCGTGGAATGGATTGGAATCCGCCCGGCACGCGGTGAGCCAATGCAGGCACTCGACAGCGTGGCGATAACCCCTGGCAAGGGCCTGGAGGGCGACCGATTCAAGGGTCGCGAAACCAGCAAACGGCAGGTAACCCTGATCCAGCAAGAACACCTGTACGCCATTGCATCCTGCCTTCAACGTGAGGCCATCGCACCCGAGGTTTTCCGGCGCAACATCGTGGTATCCGGCCTGAACCTGCTGGCCCTGAAGGGCAAGCAATTCCGAATCGGCAATGTGGTGCTGGAATACACTGGCCTTTGCCACCCCTGCAGCAAAATGGAAACATCACTGGGGCCCGGCGGTTACAACGCCATGCGCGGGCACGGAGGAATCACGACACGGGTGGTTCAAGCGGGTGACATTGCCCTTGGAGACGACGTCCGGGCCTGTCTGTAATCAAGTTTCACTGAGAATGGAAATACCGCTGACCTCAGTCACCGTTTTGGCATCCGCCCGCTCAATGATTTTAAGGAGGGTGGACTGAATGGTTTCGTCTTCCCGGGCGTCACCCCCACTCACAAACGTTTGCTTCTGGGGTTCCGCGCCCTCTTCCTCGGTAAATGAAATCACAACCTCGCTGGCTGAATCCGGCGTTTTACCAAAGTACTCCAGCGAAACTAACGGATAGCCGTGAAAGCCCTTCTTGACCTGCTTTGCAATACGCTTCTTTGCTTTATCCACGTGCATAATCGGAGCCTTTCGCTGCGTTTGTAATCTGGGCGCACATGAGCACTCAGTAGATACCACTCGCCAATTCTATGCTCTTAAATCCATCTACCATAGTTCTGATCTAGCCCCGGTTTAAACAAACAAGTGAACAACATGGAGCATATACTGGGTATTACCCCCCTCGGGGAAAGCATCAACCATCCGGGCATTGAGACAGCTTGCGCTGGCGAATGAGATGACCTTGAACTGACTAAGACGGTTATTAAGGTCTATGACGTTCAGTAACGATCAGAAACCTGCCCAGACCGGCACGAGCTTTGTTTAGAGCCGTCCCGTTTTTACTCGGCCCCTCCCCAAACCCTTGAAGTCCATACCCTCTCAACTAGGATACTAAACAAACCACTTTCATCAGGATCACAACTTTGCGCGCAGCACCCTTTCTCATAGATGCGAACTCAAACACCCGGCGACTTTTTCGCCTCGCCTTCCATGAGGGTTTCTCCGAGCAGTGGCTACAAGAACAACTGTTTAAAAACCCCAACAGCCTGCCTTTCGGCGAAATCAATCCGGGCTATAGAGATGTGGTTCCCCTGTGCATGGAGATGGGAACAGGCGCTGGACCAATAGACATCGTCTATGTAACCCCACAAGGGAAAGTGGTCATCGTGGAAACCAAGCTCTGGCGAAACCCGGAAGCTCGAAGAAAAGTTATCGGCCAGATTCTCGACTACGCGAAGGAGCTACAAACCTGGAGCTATTCCGACCTCCAACGCGAGGTCACTCGTAGAACCGGGGATAAAGGAAATATTCCTTATGAGCTGGTCAAACGACACTTTCCAAACACAGAGGAAAGCGAATTTGTTGATGGCGTCAGTAACTCGCTCGCACAAGGTGATTTCATGCTCGTGATCGCAGGCGACGGAATTCGCAGTGACACGCAGGCGATGGTTCAATATCTAGATCTCACCGCTAACATGAAATTTACTCTGGCAATGATCGAAACTGCGGTATATCAAACCGAGGACAAGGACTTGACATTTATCCAGCCGCGTACATTGTTCCAAACGAAAGAGATTCAGCGAACGGTTTACGTTTCGGACTTTGCGGAGCCCACATCACAGCAAGAACAGATTCAAGAAGAAATAAATCCTCTTTCCGAGCAATACCATGAATTTTGGAAAGAGTTCATTGGTGAACTTAGGCTCGACGATCCAGACCAACCAATGGCGAATCCTCTCGCAAGAGGTAACGTTTTCTTTTCATTGCCGCCCTCCTCTACTACAGCTTGGATAACTCTCTATTTTTTAAAAGCTTCTTCTGAGATTGGCTGTTTTTTACGACTCTCTAGCTCTGATAAAGGTGTCTCCCTTTACCATGCATTGAAAGAGGACGCCGAGACTATTGGGAGTGAGCTTCCGTATCCGATCGAGTGGGATGACAAAAATTGCCGTGTCATTACACATAAACGAATTCGGGGTGACTGGCCTCCGGTGGAAGATCAAAACACAAAAGCCTATTTTTCGGACACTGTGAACGCTTTTGTGAATACGTTCAGGCCACGTTTGGACCGGTTAAGTTCGAGTCCCGACTGAGTGCAAAATGCTCGGCTCTCAGAGCTTAATGTCACCGCCGCTTCAAATCCCGGTAAACCTCACAAGCCTTATCTCGTTCTCGCGCCAACCGGGGATCGCTATTGCCCATAGAGGATACGGTCGCCGCATTACACGCCCGCCGGGCCTCTTCCAGCCCGGAGAGCGTTTGTGCGGAACCGATATCGGCAACAGTAGGTTTGAAAGACACTGCAGCATTACAGTACATATTCTGAACCTGCACCTGCCGCAAGCCTTCTACCCCTGATTGCTTCAACTCCAGACAAAGGGCATTGAATAGCCTTGAGGCCTTAACAGTGCATTTGGAGAACTTGCTGATATTTTGCTGGTAATTCGCACATACACTTTCCGGACGCACTCGCCATAGCTGATGCTGGTATGAGACAGGCGTACCCTCGTATTCGACAACGACGGGAGTAATCTCAAGGTTTCTGGTTTCATTGAAATGATTCGATACCGTCGTCTGCAGGGTATTCAGGTATGCGGAGAACACCAAACTCACCGGGTCCAAGATTTTATGCTCCGAAATTAGTCCAGAATCGGAAAAACCGATAAAGGTTTCTCCTTTGTCTACTACCAAACATGCGGCTGCAAAGACTTCGACAAATCAAAGCCCAACTGTTGACGCCAGCTCATTGCCTCCGGGGCCACAAGCAGCCACCCCAGAGCGCCAAGATTGGACAAGACCGCCAGCCAGAAAACGAACTGATAGCTGCCCTTCCGCGTCTTGTGTCGAAACGCCTGCTGGGCCACCAGTGCACCGGGCCAGCCACAACAAAGCTCGAAAAGGTGCAGCGTTTTCTCTGCGATGCGCTGGCCACCCCGCTGCGCCGCCTGCTTATCGATCCAGTACATCACGAACAAAACCAGACTCACCCCACCGTAGGCAGCCAGAATTGAGACCGGCAGATACCTCTGATAGAACAGCCCGGCCAGAGTGGTGAAAAACAACAGCACCAAAGCAGCCACCACCCAGAACCCCCGGGCCATGCTGGCGCCCACCTTTGCCGCTCCAGCGTATTGAAAGCGCCCTGCCCTTGGCCGGCCTTGAGCATCCTTTGTGATGGTGTAAGTCACCTTGCGATTGGAAACCGGCCGGCCCCGGCCGGCATAACTGCTGATATGAGCAAAGACTCTTTCACCACCGCCCTCCGGCGTAATAAAGCCAAACCCCTTGGTATCATTCCATGCGGTGAGTAACCCTTTCTGATTCAATGCACATCCCCTTGCAGAACCTTATACCGAGTACACGCCTTATCCCTGTCTCTGAGAAGGCGCGGATCTTGATTGCCAAGAGCTGCAGCAATCAGGGCGTTACATTCCTGCCTTGCCAAAAACAACTCGGAGGGCGGCTGGTTCACACGCTGGACACCGCTGGCTGAGGAAGGCGATCGAGCAACGGCTCCCGAATCAGTTCTGGGTTCGCCGACGGATTGACGAGGAACTGCCTGCGGTGCGACTTCAATCCTGTTTTCAGCGTTCCTTTTGGTGCCTGTCGCCATCGCCCCCGAGACAAAGTTCGAATAGGCATTTACGCCGATCGCACCAACCCCCAACATCAATACCGGGAAGATCAGGAACTTTAGAAGTCCCCTACTGGGCCGCCGGGGCTCAGCACCATAGCGTTCGGCCACCAGAGCCCTCACATGGCGAGCATGCGCCTTGTCGGTGGCGAAGGATGCCTTGAGGCGACCGGACGCCACCTGTTCACGAACCTCCGCAACTTGCTCCGGGGTCAGCACCAACTCCTGATGGGATTTTATAAAGCGGACATACCCGAGCCCCTGAGTCACGTTTGCCGGCATGGGCGTTTTGAAGGTGCTGTCCCCCACGAACACCACCACCGAATGCATCTGATTGTCACCCAGCCCGAGCAGCGTCTGCAGTGTTTTAACGTGCGTGTAATTCTGGTGCAGCGGATTCTGGAATTTGTGGTTGGACCGGTAAATCTTCTGAGTCCAGGTGCGTTGATGAGGGCTACCGAAGATCCAGCCCCTCATGTTTTTGGTCTCGACAACGAAGACCCCAAACTCCGAAACAAGAACATGATCGATCTGCGTAGTGCCATCTTCCGTGGGGAGGGTAACGTTCTTGATGAGATGGTAGCGGGACTTCTCCAGGAACCACCGTGCAGAGAGGTTCACCAGAAATTCACCGAACTTGCCTTTGAACCAGGGCGACTTGATCAGGCCAGCCACTACGGCCAGAGGTAACAGATACCAGAGTGCAGCAATAAGAGGCTGGTAGACCGGGCTCAAATCCATTTCTCAGACATCCTTGTTTCGCGTCCTTCAAACAATCCGACCTGAAAGATAAATCAGTCTTTACTTCAGTGCCTTAGGATTTTTGTAACGCCTTTTGGAGTAACTCCAAGCCATTATGGCCTGGAAACCAGAGCTTTCCCGTCTCTCAAGGTCCCGGCTTTCTCGATTCAGGAAATTATATCTCCCTATATCCCCGCTCCCACAACCATGCTAAAAGACTCCACCCGGCAGTAGCTCGGGCATTCTTCCCATCAGGATCTCAGCATGTCAGACAAATTTTTCTTCAAGGGCCGGCAGGACGCACGCCAGCACCACACCGCTTACGGCGGCTTTCAGACCAACGCCAGCCAGAAGAGTGGCAGCCGGAAGTATCCGCTCACGCTGGTGGTTACCAGTGAGGCGCGCAAGCAGGAGGTTGAGGCACAGGTGGCCGGGGCGAAGCTGCACGCGAGTATTTCGGTTGATACCCGCAAGGGCGCCGTTGAATCTATCAACGAGCTCACCGCTATCCTGAATAAAGGAGGAACGGTCACCACGGTAAAACCGCCCTCCCGCAACGACGCCTGCAATTGCGGTAGCGGACTCAAATTCAAGAAGTGCTGCGGCTAACGACAGCCGGGGCATAGAGGGCAATGGCTATGATTATTTGCGGGGTTGAGCTGACTGGCAGCGATGCGGTGGTGTGTTTGCTGAATATGGACAGGGGGCAGTTCAACCTACCGGAGTGCAAGGTGCGCAAATTGTCACTGCCGAAAAATCATAGCCGTGAAGATCTGCAGCGGTTCCAGGCGGCCTTTGCGGAGTTAATGGCCGAGTATGGGGTTAGCAAGGTCGCGATCAAAGAGCGAATGCCCAAAGGCAAATTTGCCGGCGGTGCCATCAGCTTCAAAATGGAAGCGGCCATTCAACTGATCAGCAATGTTGAGTTGACGGTAACCCTGCTGCCCCCGGCCCTGATCAAGTCCACCCTGGCAGCCAATCCGCTGCCGATTGCGTTTGCCGATACGGGTTTGAAGGCCTTTCAGGAAACTGCTTTTATCGCTGCTTATGTGGGGCAGCTGCAAGGTCGTTGAAGCTGTCAGCGTAGACGGCTTAGATTTTTCTCCGACAACTGTAACAATTGAGTTTGATCAGTTCGGGACCCCGGATGAGAAATGTGTTTGATGAGCATAGGCTTCAAGCTCTCTCCGGAAGTCTCGATAAGCCTCTTGATTCCGCGACTCCAAAAACGCAGCAAACTCGAAAGCGTTAAAACCGTGGAAAGCCTTTTCGGGGCTATCAATCGGTAGTTCCGGATCCGCTCCCAGGCGCAGCAATGCGTGTAGGTAGTCAATATTGGCGTACAGTACCGCCTCATGCACCGGTGCAAGCCCGTGGTAATAGCCGTTAACGGGCTCTCCCCTTGCCGCAAAATGTCGAAGCAACGCGTAACCACGTCTCCTCATGATCGAATCAGCATCGTGTGTATCTAACGATGCGCCCACGAAATTGATCAGGGGTTGCGAACAGCCGCCCATCGCGCTCATCGCTTTTCCACATCGCTCATATGGCCAGTCGGAATGCATTAATAGCCAATACGCTACTGCAGGCCTGATCGCCAGGCTATCGGAGTCGAAAGGACTCCACGGCATTTCTTCAGGATCAAGAAGCGCGATAACTGTGAGCCCCCAGGCATCCGAGCCGAAAGCCGAGGTGCGATAGATCATAGGAAATAATGTCAGGACAATGGCCAGGATCACTCCGCTAACAGCGAGCGCCTTTTTGTGGCCCCGTACGTATTTGACAGGCATATCGCTCCTCCTTGAGCTTCATGAACGCGACTCCGGACGCCTCCGCTAGTCGTACGCCTCCAAGTACCAACCGGTGAAAAAAAACAAAACCACTGAGACCGCATACACGGAGAAAGGCACAATCACCCACAATTTCAGCGAAAGCGGAAGCGGTTCATTCTCGTCACCCATTCTGGCTTCGATCCGCGGCCCGATTCGCGGCAGGTGCCTGAATAGAAAGAACACGTAAACATGCGAAATTCTCATCCATCGACCAATTGGGCCGTTCCCCCAGATGATGCGAATGCTATCCAGTTGTTTGCCTCGAGTCGCAATTCTCCGTTCAACTTCCTCGGTTTTTCGGAAAAAAAACGTGACCATCAGGAACATCAAAATGATGGCAAGAACGAGCGAAGCAGCGCCGGTGATGGCCGCTAACTCTGTCCACTGCTCCTCACTCATGAATCACCTCCCGGAGGTTTTCGCCAATGGCCTCACCCGTGTTTCCACCAACTTGGCCACCAGCCGCTGCGCCGAGCCCTCCAGCGATAACTGCACAAGCAATACCACCTATTCCTGCGGTAGTCACAGCGAAGACTGTGCAAGCCGAAACTGCAACGGTTGCACCAATACTGCCTCCTACAAGCGAACCAGAAAATTTACCTCCCTCCTGGTAAGCAACGACCTGACATTCGCTCGTGCTTCCAGTGGTGCATGCCTCTTTGATCTTTGATGCCGAGATAGATGCATCCAGAGCGATCCCCACATAGCCGACATTTCGGGCATAGCGGGCTCCTGCTGCCAGTCGCTCATAGTACGTGGAGTAACCTGGAATGGCACCAACCCCTGAAGTCTTCCAATGATGCACGATACTCTTGGATGACAATCCCAGCGCTCGCCTCAGCCTTTCATCGCTGTCTATTGACATACCCTTGCGTGCGACACGACCTAGAGCGAAATCCAGCTCCCTTAAAAGCGCCCGCCGCTTATCGAAGAACCCGGAATGATTAAGATGGCCATGCGTTCGGTAACTGTCCTGATAAAGCTGCTCAATACTCTTCAGTGTCTTCTCAATACTGCCAATCTGCCTGGAGACCATTACCGCGCCAGCTCCCAAACCCGCCGACCCTGTCGAAGTGACCGCTTCCAGCAGATCGTAGTAATCGACGATAAACTGCGCCTCGCCTGGATCGAGCGCCCGAACCTGAGCATTTACTTGTGCCGCCACCTCCATCAGATCAGCTTCTTCCGTGGTGCACGCCTTTCCTTCCGGGTCACCCAGGACAATCATCTCTCCCGGCAGAACCCTGTCTCCGAGGCCCGGGTTCAACCGATCAAAGTGATCCGGCTTTGCGGATGCGTCTCCGTACAATGCAGTCAACAACTGCGTTCTGCTCATCGGGCTCCGGACCACATAGTAGCCAGGTTCGACGGTACCTTCCCGTTCAGAAGTAATTGGGAGTGGACCGGACACACTAGGTGCAGCCGCCACGCCAGCCGTCGCGCCATCTGCAATATTCGCTGGACCGTTGGCGGCCGATGATAAGGTGGCGTCCGTGCTGTCACCAGAATGACGAACATAAGATGACTCCTTCCCTGAAGCACGCTTCAACGGCGCCGGCGAGACACCAGAGAAAGGTGCCGGTTTATGCGTATCCCCAATCACAACGCTGCCACTGCCAATGGTCACACCCCCGCATGAAATGGAACCGCCAGTCACCGCTGCGGGAATGCCATTGATCAGCACCGTTGCCGATCCTGCGACAATCGCTCTCGGGTGGGGAGGGTGTTTGGGCTTGGAGTGAGGCGCGAGGGGATCGCCAACGCGGGCGACGGGTTTGCCGTCAATCAGCACATTGGGGGAGCCGGCGATAACGGGTGTGGGAGGGAAACCCTCATGATCGGTTCCAATATCGCCCAACAATACGACTTTCTTGCTCATTCCTTTATTCCTTCTGTCCTTGAAGGTTTATCCATCTTATGTGGCTGCCGTCACTGGCAACCTGGTCCGCAATAGTAAACAAAGAATCTACAATGCCCAAATTCTCTATTGTTTCTCAGAATCCTTCAAAGGCGACACGGTCCTGTAAGGCACCTTCCCCGCAGGGGTATATTTGGCAGCAGGCTCCAGATGCACATCCTGATCATCGAAGAAGACGTGCGCCCTGAACGTCTTGATGATTTTCGATTTATCCAACCCGATCAAACCCGCAGTTCAATAATCTCACCCACTACACCGTCTTCACTCACCTGCAGCCGCCCCACCGTGATCGGCAGAGTAAAGCGCCGGGGCCCGGCGCCACCTGGATTGAAGTAAAGCACATCGCCAACCCACTCGTTACGGGGTTTGTGGGAATGGCCGGCGATCACCACGCGGTAACGGCCCTGCGGATCGATGTCGAGGGTTTTGACGTCGTGGAGCATGTAGAAGGCGTGGCCGAGAAATTCCAGATCCTGAACGTTCGGAAGAGTCGCTGCGCGGCCTGCTTTGTCGATATTGCCACGGATCGCAACCACCGGCGCGATCGCCTCCAGCGCATCCAGAACCTCGTCCCGCCCCACATCACCGGCATGAAGGATCAGATCCGAGCCTTTCAAAACCTCCAGGGCTTCGGGACGCATCTTGCTGTGGGTGTCCGCGATCACTCCGATTTGCATGCTTACGCCCTCCAGATTTCCCAATTGCGCCCACCCTGCCCGTACGCATGGCTATGCCGGTAAGCGTTGCTATAGTGAAACAAGACCACCTGATTCTCAATGTCGGCCAGAACAGGTAAAACCATGTCACTCCCGGTAGGACTTCCCCATGCCCACGTATACCGTCACGGTCGCGAATCTTTCCCTCTCACAGCAGCAGAAATCGCAGATAGCGGAGGCCATAACAACGGCCCATAACACGCAAACCGGCGCGCCCAGTTTCTTTGCCCAGGTTCTGTTTTTTGCTACCAATGAGGGTGGGCACTTTGTGGGTGGCACCGTGAACCGGGAGCCCCAGGTGTATGTTCATGGCCTGGTGCGGCAAGGCCGCAGTACCGAGGTCAAGCAAGCGCTGATGGGCCAGATGCTTGAAGAGATAGTGCGAATTGCGGGCATAACGGCCGAGGACGTCTGGATCTATCTGCAGGACATTCCCGCCGCGCAGATGATCGAATTTGGCCGGTTTTTGCCAGCGCCGGGAGAGGAAGCTGAGTGGGAAAAAGGAATGACTCCGGAAAAGCGGGCCAGGCTACCCAAATAATAGATCTGTACCGACTTTCCAGAATATCGGGACAGGAAATAAACCTGTCCCAGCTTCCCTGTTGCTGCTGCATGTGAAGATTCACTCACGCCAATTGGGTAATCTCGGCACCAGAGGGAATTTGAGAAGGTTGCTCGGGTTCACGCCCCTTGAGCATGTTGGCGAGCCGCCGCTCCCGGACCTTGTGAACCGAAGGGTCCAGCCGCAACACCTTTAACGGCAATCGATCCCCTTCTCGAAGTTTATCGAACAGATCGGCCTTGTTCAGATAAAAAGCCCCACTGTGGTTGCGTCCGTTGAACTGGAAATCAAATTCAACAAGCAGATTGCAGCTGTAATACTCACCGTTCACCCTGTTGTTATTGTCGAGAACCTGGTGCAACTGGCAATCCGCCTCTTTCCGGGTCAGAACGCCATCCACGTCCATGCCGTACTGTCTCAGCAGGGCCTGACCGTAGTAGTAACCTATGCTTGAGTGGGCGCTCACAAAGGCATAGACAAACAGAGCCAAACCGATCAGCGCAAAGAATCCACCGAAAACCATGGCCCCTGCTTCACCAAAGCCAAGAAAGAAAATTCCGCCCCCGACAAATCCGAATATCAGCCCTATGATCAGGAGGGTGAAAAAAGCGCCAGCATGATCTTTCACGGCTGACCAGAGCAGCGGCCAGTCTGTTGTGCGTTTCCTTCGCATTGTAGATTCCTTGTCGTTTCCCTACTTTACTTTTTAACCACAGAACCCGCCCTGTGGACTGGCGAATGATACTAACTGAATTGCAGAGCGGCTTGGTAGTGACCCAGATTAGCTCCGAGTCTTCAAAGAAACCCAGAAACTTAATCCGGCGCGGTTTTAACGGTTCTAACCGCGTTACCGATAACTTTCGATCAAAGCGTTCAGTTGTGACTGGAAGTCAGGATCCTGCATGACCGCATCAACCTGATTGATCACGTCCATAGCGGACGGAAGCTGCCTCGAAACGCCAATGTGGAAAGGGATCTGGGAATTTGGAATAAAATCAACCTCTCGAACCTTCAGCTTCTCCGAATAGCCAAGTTGTCGAGCGATGAATCGGGCGTCTTCAGCGGGCTGCACCATAAAATCGCCGGCCTTCCGCAGCATCAGAAGATGCATCATCGCTTTCATGTCCCGGCCCGGCTCGCGCTCCAGATAGCCGGGAATATTGTCCTCTTCCCATTGAGAGCCCCTTTCAACGATCACCGTCAGACTGGACAAGTCAGCAAAGCTGGTAGCAGATTCGATCAGGTCTATGTTGGGGTTGTCAGCCGAGTAAACCAGATGACCAAAGTTCTGCGTGAAGAGCGGCCTGGCTGAAAAGACGGCGTATTCCTCTCGCGCCTTCGAGGGATAAGTGAGAAGGCCATCGGTGAGGCCGAGCCTTACGTTGTACTGCGCCCTGGCCCAGGGCACCACCACATGTTCCGTGCTATAGGCGGGGATGAAACTGAACGTCAGCTGCACCAAATCCGGAAACAACCCGACAGCCCTCTCGTCGAGCGAGGAACTATAAGGCGGTGACTTTTCGCCGAACGCGAATTTCAAACTGTTGCTTCCCATCGAGACACCAGGCAAAGCAAGGAATACAACCAGAAGCGCGTGGCAAAATGACGCCGAAAATCCTTCCAAAAGATGCTTATTCGCCAAGTTTACCTCTGAGGAGCTGTGAGCTTGTTACCTGGGTGCCACCTAAACACACAGTCGATATCATTCGCCAATTCTATGTCGTTATATCCTCCGAGAAATAGATGTGTAGCGGTTTCCCTAGTCGGAATCCGCCCCACACGCGGTGAGCTTATGGGCGGGCACGGAGGAATCACAGCGCGGGTGGTTGCAGCGGAAGAAATTGCTCTTGGGGACGACTTCCCCACAAATATGACGCCAGACCAAACCTTTCCATCACACCATCCAAACAGTAACCTTGCATCCAACGGACTGAAAACCTCCAAAGGAACCGGAAAATGAAACGTTTTAGTGCAACCGCTCTCGCGTTGCTGCTCTGTCTTTCAGCAGCGGCCTGCGCATCCTCTTCGAATCTCATTAAGCTCGAAACTCCTGAGCCGCGAACCGAGACACCCGTAGTCACCATCGGCCGAGCAGGCCACCCCGTCAGGCTCCCGTTGGAGACCCTTGCGAACGCATCATTTATTGGCAGCGACGGAGAAATGATCTTCTACGCCGGCCAGAAAAGTCTCTTTGCCACAGTGGTCACACCGGAGGACTGGGGCAATCCATCCATTCAGATGAACCAGGCACCGGGCTTTATCTTCCGGCGCGACCTGAGTTCCATTCAGGACCCTGAATTCCGGAGGGAGCTTGAAGGCATAATCAGAATGACGCTGGAGCCTGCGGAAGAGAAGGAAAACAGCATGGTAACCGTTGGCGACCTCACCGCTTACATTGCCTTCAGCCCCACAAAAACCACCATTATGCTCACCTCACCGGGAAAGCCGGACCTGTTTACTCAGCTGGTACTGGACAACTTCAGCTGGCAAGACATCGAGAACGAAATCCTGAAAGGAATCGAGGGACATTAATATGCTTACGAGGCAGGAAAAGGATGACCTCATGACGGTCATCAACATACTCTTCGACGATAACCAATTGCGGGGCTTGAAGCCGAACCTGAACGAACGTACCGCAGAGGTTGTCGAGCAAGCCATGGAAGAACTGATCAAATGCAACAACAGGATGAAGGAACTGGTGACCGGATTAACAATGGGGATTTCAGTCTTTACCCGAGGCTGGCTGAAGCAGTCACTGGATAAGATTGCTCAGGCACTTCGAGACAAACAGCTCCAGTTCGATGGAGTGGCCTGCCGGCATCAGGTTGCGGCCAATTTCGGGACGGAGATTTATCGCTCTACTTTTTAGGCTCGCGTGATCCGCATACTCCTTGCCGGTCGCACCGGCAAGACAGGGGAAATAGATCTGTCCCGGTTTTCTGATTAATACTTCAACCATCACCCGCCGACCAGCTTAATTACCCGCTCCAGCATCGGGTCTTTGCCTTCCTCGCGCCCTTTTCGGCCAAGGTACTTGAGACGGATGTGTGGCGGGATGCCGACATCTTCGTAAATCTCACCGTCGTAGGCCCGGTAGATTTCATTGGACAAGGTCAGGTGCCAGCCATTTGGCAGATGGCGCTCGAGCGTGTCGGAAAGGATGCCCTGAGTAGGCTCGCCAATAAGAGTAAGACGGGGATGCTGCAGCAATGAGAGCACGAAGATTTCTGCGGCACTGGCCGTTAGCTCGCTGGTCAGCACAAACAGGTTGCCCTGGTAAGTCTCATTGACAGGCGTGACATAGACAGACTGTTTTCCGGTGAATCCATTGCCATGACGGGCTGACTTGGTGAAAGCCAGCCGTTTGCGATCCATCAGGTACGCTGAAAAGCGCAGTGCGACACCATCGTACCCCCCACCATTATTGCGAAGATCGACCACCAGATTGGGAAGCTCGCCAACATCTGCCAGCACCCTCTTCATCACACTATCGACCGCACTGAGATCCGCAGCCGGTTTGCCTGACTTGCCGCTTTGCCCGGCCATGGCCCGGATGTTCAGGTAACCGATGAGGTCATTAAGGCGCCCCCACTCCACCAGCCGGTTGCCGCCATGGCTAACGGCGCTTGCGAGATAATCCTCATGGATCACGTCACGCGCCGACTCTTTGAGATCGCCCAGGTAGCTGGAGAGCTCCCGGTCATCATTGGCGTCTTCAAGTTCCTTTGTCAGCCGCCTGAAGAGCGCCGGCTGGGCACCTGCGCTGTAATGACCCCAGGGTGAATGCAGACGAATATGGCCATCCTTCAGGGGCCGTAGCATCGCAACCATTATGGCGAAGAGCGTTTCCTGTGATGTGTTCGCGTTAATCTGGGGAAGATAGTCATGATGCGCCCGGTCCCAGGCCACACCCTTGAGTTCAAACAGGGCGTATTGCTCGTGAAAGGTTCGCCAGAAAACGTCAAAGTTGTATTGCGGATCCTTTGCCCTGTGCCTGAGACTTTTAGTGACACTGGCGGGCAATCCTTTCAGGCGACGGAATCTGATGCGTGCTACGCCAGTTACCCGATGGGCACTGAACGCCTGGCCACCAGGGGATACCGCCAAGTCTTCGTAATAGTGGCCAAGTTCTTCAATACTGCCCGCATGAATCTTCAGGCAGCTGATGCTGGTTTCTTCAAAAAGGGTGTACCAATCTTCCTCGATCAGCAACACAGTGCCGTAACCCTGGGAACGCCAGACACCCTGCAGGCGCGCAAAATCAGGGCTGGAAAGAGAACTGCCGCGGCGTTGGGCGGTTTTCATAGAGGACTCCAGGTCCACTTCTGTTGTTTTCAGACGTCAGGCCCCAGTAATAGAGTTCGTAGTCCTGCATTGTGACTCTCCCACTCTGACAGTTGAGAAGATAACTGTTGTCAGGAAGTGTAGCGCACAGGAAAAGACCCGATCCGAAAGCCAGGTCTATTCAACTCAATACCGCTGGTTTAGCAACCTGGTTTCAAACGCCGACAATGTTAGGGAAAACCGGGGCTGAAAATAGATCTGTCCCGGTTTTCACGAGTGGTCATGATCCGCTAGTCAAAAGCCATAACAACAAACCAGCAACCCCGAAAAGAAGCACTGCAAAATGGACAGCCAGGTTCTTCCGGATAGTTGGGGCGGGCTTAGCGGTGAAACTGAAATAATCCTCACCAAACAGACCAACACCGCAGCGTTCACAGTAGTTTTTCGAGTAAGAGACCCGCAGCTCAGACGGCTCAAATCTTTGTCGGCAACTGTAACAACTGGGCTTAATCACTTCGGGCTCCAACTTGTTTTAAAAACCGCGCCAGGAAATCAAGCTGATCTTCGATGGACATCTCCAGAGCTTCGCCCCGATAGACATCAAAATGACCCACCGGATAGTGCTTCACTTCCGCGTTCGGCATTCTCTCGGCCGCTTTGACCGCAGCACTCGCAGGGGCGACGGTATCGTGGTCGCAAATCAACACCAGTGCCGGGCAGGCGACTTTACTGGCTAAACGGATGGGCCGGAAAAGAGGAATTGCATAACTCACACCCGCTGCGACGTAATTCGACGCGTTATCGGCCAGCAAAGGAACATACCCCTCCTGGCAGTCCTCGGCGGTCATCATGCCCAACTCGCCGGGGCGGCCGGCCGACGCAATATATCGGGGAGACATCCCCAGCCCACGACGAAGCCAGTCGACCGTTCCGTGCCAGGTCAGGCGCATCGCCTGCATGAGGCCGGCATAACCGACAACCCCCAGCAAAGACGCCAAGCCATCCATCATCGGGCATTGGGAGATGGTGCATTGCACGTTTCCATCCCTTGCCGCGGCCGCTATAACAAGCCCGCCAGAAAACGACGTTCCCCACAGGCAAATGCGGCTGCCATTGACACGATCGAGCTGCCGCGCAAAATTCAGTGCCGCCAGCCAATCTGCCACTTCCTTCCAAGGGCTCAGCGTCTGCCGTGGCTGGCCATCACTGTCACCGAAATGGCGGTAGTCAAAGGCAAAGACCGCGTAACCCGCATTGCAGAAGGCTTCTTTGAACGGTGCCAGACCACTGGCATGAGTCAGCCCAAAACCATGGGCCATGACGACACACGGTAAACCTTTACTGTCGGCATCCGGCGTGTAAAGAACTCCGCGACAGGTTGTACCTTCGCTCTGAAATTCCTGGGGCGTTTCGATCATTGTTTGGCTCGCATGCTGGAAGGTCGAGAGTCTCAGGATAGCTCATTGCTTCAATATCAAATTTGCCAGCGCCGGGAGAGGAAGCTGAGTGGAAAAAAGAATGTCTTCGGAAAAGCGGGCCAGCTTACCCAAATAACCGCAATAATGGATCTGTCCCGGTTTTCCGGTTTCCGAGCCCCCTACCACGTCTCTCTGTCCTCCGCGCTTTCCTCAGCTTCAACCTCGGCCTTGCGCGATTCGATGCTTCTCTGCGTTTCCTTTGAATCCGGCATGCGCCCGGTTCTCTCCAGCCGCTCGCTCACCCATTTGTGGTACAGCTTCGCCAGCGCTGGCCGAATCACCGGCAAACCAATCAGCCAGGCAAACGGTTTCAGCAGCCAGACCCGCGACATCAACAGGATATAGGCATCCAGTTCACGGTGGATGTTGCCCTGGCCATCCTCCACATGGAGCTCCTGAAGCGCTGCTTGCGGATCTATACCACGTTCCTTCAACTCCTCATCACGGCCGGTGATATCCACCCACTCCACCGATTCGCCGGTCCTGCCCGCGAGTCGCTCATAGAGCCTGCGATCCTTGACGCAGCTCGGGCAGGCGCCATCGTAGAACACGCGAAGCTGATCGCCTGGTGCCGTCATCGCCCTCTCCCTTGTTTGCATCGCATTCATCTAACTACACGGTAAACCAATGTGTGGCTCCCGTTAACCGTTCGGATCTCGCGGCATGACCCGCGAGAGGAATTACAAGATATAGTGCGGCCAGAGAAAGCCCGGAAGGAAAAGCCCAAACACAACCGACCACGCGTGTATTTCGAAGAATGGGGTGACCCCATGATCACCGGCATTGGCTGGGTGTCCGAGCTGACCGGTATTGCCGGCGGCGAGGATATCTCTCCGGAAAAGGCCGCGGAACCTGCCTCCAGGGAAGGAAAATAAATCGGGAAAATAAATCTGTCCCGGTTTTCCTGAATTATAGATATCGTCCTTGGGCTCAGTATTATGAGTATTTCCGCCTCCCCTATAGAGCCCTATAGTTTAGAAAAATAAGATCTCAGCTCCATGGGCAGAATCAACCGATACCAGTACTGTTAAAATAGTCAAGATTTCTTACACGCATTATGATTAATTTGAAATTTTCCCAGCAACTTTGAGTACGCGAGAACTCGAACATTAAACCAGCGACGCATCAAGGAATAAACAGGCCTGCAATATAGGTCTTGGTTATTAGAAATATTTTTAAGTGTCGGTAAATTTAACGGCGATCAATCTCATTTTTACACGTACTTTAAGCAATACCACACTTCAACACCCAGTATCTACATAACCACCTAAATTAACTGAAACTTTTCCCAAAAGGTATAAGGTTTGCTGGACATAATTTAGCGCCTTAGGAATATGCGCTCCAAGTGCGATGTTGCGCTCAGTTTGTAAAGTCGTAGTGCATGCACCTTTACCAAGTTTCGGAAAAGGAATACGCATGGACCGCTCATCTGACCCTCCCCTATTTCCAAATTCCAGCGTTTATCGAAATAGGCCACGCTTTTAGCCGATTTTCTGAAATGTATCGTTATAGACCAGTTTTTAGCTTCGAATTTTTCTGGCGGAGATAACTATATGCAGGCGCCATTTTATCCAATTATTTACGTCCGTGGGTTTGCGGCGACGATGTCGGAGATCGACCAAACCACCGCAGATCCCTATATGGGCTTTAACATCGGTTCCAGTGTTCTGCGCCAGAATCATCAGGGCGACGCAATTCCTTTCTATTTCGAGTCGCCACTGATCAGGCTTATGAAAGATCACGGCTATGTTGATGCGTTCAAAGACGGAGGATATCTCGACGACCCGCTACAGGATAACAACAAGACTGGATCGATAATCGCTCCGGCCAAATCAGTCTGGGTATTCCGTTACTACGAGCGGGCCTCGGAACTCCTGGGCAACGGCCAGCGAGTGAGTATGGAAGAATTCGCACTCGACCTAAGGCGCTTTATTCTCAGAGTTCGCGACGCAACATGCGGTGACAACCCGGACCTCAAAGCGAACTTCAAGGTGCACTTGGTGGCCCATTCTATGGGTGGCCTTGTGAGCAGATGCTATCTGCAAAACATCTGTCGCCACGGAGCGCCTCAAGGATTGGATGATACCGGCCTGGAACTGGCGGATGGCAAGCCCAGCCCACACTATGTGGACAAGCTTTTCACGTACGGCACTCCACACAAGGGGATCGATTTTCTGGGAATCAATGTTCCAGATCTGGGACCTCTTGACCGCTTCCAGGTATCTAACTTTCACCGCGATCGGATGCGGGAATACCTGAAGATTAGCGATGAGTCAGTAGGGGTCAACGAGCTTGACGGTGGCTTTGATCCAGATCGCTGCTTCTGCTTCATCGGCTCTAACTACAAAGACTACGAAGCCTTTTTCAGCCTTTCTAAACGTGCGACAGGGCCAGCAAGTGATGGGCTGGTCATGATAGCCAACGCCTATACGAAAGACTCTCCTCGCGCGGTGTCACACCGTAGCCACTCTGGCCACTTCGGCCTCGTGAATTCCGAGTCTGGTTATCAGAATCTACGGCGTTTTTTGTTCGGCTCACTTCGGATAAAAGCCGTCCTGTATGTTGATCGAGTGGACCTCCCCCCAGGCGTGCAGGACAAGTTTGACAAAGGTGCTGCAGTGCGAGGCTCTTATCACTTTGATACTTCCATGAGCGTTCGGGCCGGCCCCAATTATGTAATGAATGAGCGTCGCTATTCCCAGGAATCAGCCATCTTACGTAGCTTTGACTCGCTCATAACAAACAAGAAACCCACCTATTTGTTCACTGGCCATTTAACCAAATCGGCGCGAATGGCTTCGGATCGAGCACTCATGTTCCAAATTACACTCGGTGTTCGTGTCCCCCTCTTCGAAATTAATAAATCATTCTGGTTCGACGAGCATTTCGAGGGATTCATGTATGAGGAGCAAATCACCCTGGCTATTCGTTCCGAGAGCATCCGGTATGGATTTTCCCAGAAGCATGGTATCGGGAACCCGGCGCATCTGGCGGATGAACACAAAGATAATGGCAAGCGAAAGATAAAGGTACCGGTGGGAACAGCAGTGAAGGCACGGCCGGGTTTTCAGGGGCACCTTGAAATAACCGTGGATGATTGGATTTGATTATTACGGCAGATTTACTTATTCATAGGCTAACCAACTCACCAGAAAGCGGCAATTGCTACGCCCCTAACTTCAAACTTCAATTATCGCTATAAAAAGACCATGGATATGGAGTGACAGAAGACCATAGACTCACAATTTTTATTCTGAGAAATATTATGAAATTTTTTAATTTCTATAATACTAAACGAGATTGACGATGAAGCAGCCCGCAGAGCCCCTCAGTGGAATAAAGAACTCGAGATACTATATTAATCTATAATTCGTTTTTGGCTTTCTTTAACTCAAGGAGGAAATGAGATGAACACGATCGCTTTTGTGTATACCATTTCAGGCGCATTTATATTACTCTGGTCCTTGATTCGCTTTCACGAAGTTTCCTTGCCATAGAGCCTGTAAATAAATCTGTGTAACTGCCCACCTCACTATAG
>NZ_LXYO01000010.1 GCF_001650915.1 Marinobacter sp. EhC06 | reverse complement strand
TGTATGTATAATGTTTTATTCATTTTATTTTTCCCATAATATAACCACGCGATTTCTCACGTTAATAATCGTATCGCAGACAGTCGACTCACTCGTTAAGGTCTATAGCGATTGTATAAGGTATATTATATAAGCCACGACAGTAGGCGGTTTTTCTTAAAATAATATGCCATTTAATTTCATTTTTCTTTCAAGTAATTAAATATCTCACAAATTTTGTATTTGTCAATATTTTAATATTTATAAGTTTTATGGTTTTATGTATGCATATATTTAAATTAACTTATTTTTAAAATTTTAATATTAAATATCTGTGTTGTCTGATCGGTGATTTATTTGTATGCATATTTGCATAAGATGAATAAATGGGTTAAAGTTGTGTTGTGTGATTGAAGGATGGGTGACTGAAATGAGCAAGGACGGTGAAGAAGAGAAGTTCTTTGTAGCGAGTAGACCGACACAGTTGCTGTTTGGCGAAGTCGTAGAGAGTGCGGAGCCACTTAACTCGCTTAGCCACTTGGTAGAAAGCCTAAGACAGCTCGACGACAAGCTATCGCTGCACAGCATTGCTGTGTTGATCGAGTTGGCTCGTCATCAATCTCTGTCCCAGACAGAGTTGGGGGAATTGACGAGAATCAGGCAGTCAAACTTGTCACGGCTTCTTACTCATTTGGGAAAAGGCAGGCCAGATCAGAAGGGTTTAGGTCTGGTTCTGTCCAGAGTTGATGAATACAACCAACGTAGCAAGCGCTTCTATCTGAGTAAGAAAGGGTTATCAATCATTCATGACTGGAGGAATTTATTAACTAAACAGGAGAACTAAATATGCCAATTAACAAACGTGGAAAAGGTTTCGAAGCTTCAGTAAGTTACAAGGGTGAACGTAAACGCAAGTTACTTCCAACGAGGGAGATGGCCGAAATTTGGGCGGTTCAGGAGAAGCAGAGGCTGGTCGAACTTTATGCAGAGGGAGAATTAAAACCCAAAGGCAGAGGAGTAACCCTTGCTGAATTGCGTAGAGAGGTCATTAAGTATGTCTGGCAGTACCAGAAGTCCAAAAAGACAGCAGAGTTAAATAGCGCTACTGTCTGCAAAGCCTTCGGTGACGAAACTGAAATTGCATCTATCACAATGGGAGACATTGAAGAGCAAATATCTGCATGGAAACATGATGGTAAGGCAGACGGCACAATCAACCGTCTCCTGTCTGCACTGTCTAAGATGTTGTCATATGCGGTGGATAAGGATTATCTGACCAAGGCTCCTAGGATTCCTCGGCTGAAAGAGGTCAACGGGCGTATTCGATTCTTGACCGGTGAGGAAGAAAATGAGCTATTAGCGTTCTTCGAATTCATCAATGCTTCAACAATGCACGACATTTGTGTGGTTGGGCTTGATACCGGCATGCGTCAGGGTGAGATTTTAGGTTTGCAAGTACGGGATCTTGATCTAGCTAACGGGCAGGTTGTGATCTGGGAAAATAAAACGGATCACCCCAGAACGATTCCTCTTACTGATCGTGCTAGGAGAGTTCTGAAGGCGGCTGTAAGCGGCAAGAAGCAAACAGACAGTGTTTTCGACACGACGCGGGATAGCATACGACATTATTGGGATCGAGCGCGAAACCACCTTGGTTACGGGTCAGACAAGCAATATGTTTTTCACATGTTGAGGCACACTTTCTGTAGCCGTTTGGCACAAAAAAATGTGAATATCTCAGCGATCCAAGCTTTGGCAGGGCACAAAACTATTACTATGACGCAGCGCTATGCGCACCTGTCGACGAAAGCTTTGCATTCAGCTATCGGAGTTTTAAATCAATAACTTCCAAACGCGCTAGATTTAAATCTAGTTCTGTGACAACATGCGCCACCATCGTGACACGGTGGCATAAACGTGACACGAAACCCTCTTTTCTGTGTCATGACACAGAAAAAAGATCATTTAAATCAATAGGTTGCGAAATAGCGGTTTCTTCAAAATCCGTTGGGGTAAAACCCGTGGCGGTTCGAGTCCGCCCGCCGCTACCATCTTCTTTCCTTCGGCGTCGTTAACAGTCCATTCCATGAATGTCTCCGATTTTCATTTTGACCTGCCGGACGAATTGATCGCCCGCTATCCGCTCAAAGATCGCAGCGCGTCCCGGCTACTTTGTCTTGATGGCCTTTCCGGCAAGCTCGACCATCGCATTTTCAGTGAACTTCCTGACCTGCTTCAGCCCGGCGACCTGTTGGTGTTCAACGACACACGGGTGATACCGGCGCGGCTTTTTGGCAAAAAGGAAACCGGTGGCCAGGTTGAGGTGCTGGTTGAGCGGGTGACTGGGGAGCATGAAATCATCGCCCATGTTCGAGCCTCCAAGGCTTTGAAGGATGGCCAGAAGGTTATTCTGGAAGACGGTACCTGCATGCGTATGTCGGGCCGGGAAGAAGCGCTGTTTCATCTGGTGTGTGAGGCTGAGGAACCTGTGCTCGACGTTCTGGAGCGCATTGGTCATATGCCGCTGCCGCCTTACGTTGATCGACCGGATGAATCCACCGATAGGGAACGCTACCAGACTGTTTACGCCAGGGAGGCCGGCGCTGTTGCCGCACCGACGGCGGGGCTGCATTTCGATGAGAGTCTGCTTGGAAAGCTGGCCGCCTGTGGAATCGAAAGTACCTTCGTGACGCTGCACGTGGGTGCCGGGACCTTTCAGCCGGTTCGGGTGGACAAAATCGAAGAACACACAATGCACAGCGAGGTGGTGAACGTTCCCCAGGACGCCGTTGACGCGATCGAGCGGACCCGCGCAAGGGGAGGGCGTGTGGTTGCTGTAGGTACCACGTCGGTTCGCTCCCTTGAATCTGCCAGCCGTGGCGGCCGCTTGAGGGCGTTCACTGGTGAGACCGACATCTTTATTTACCCGGGGTATCGTTTCCAGACCGTTGATGCCCTGATAACGAACTTCCATTTGCCGGAGTCCACCCTGATCATGTTGGTCAGTGCATTCGCCGGCTATGACAATGTGATGGCGGCCTACCGGGAAGCGGTGAAGGAACGCTACCGCTTTTTCAGTTACGGCGACGCCATGTTTATTACCGGGCAGGAACCCAGCCGTGGCATGTTGCTGGGTTCGGCCGTGGAATCCAATGAAGCCGGTAACAATAATGCTGGGGAGGCCTTGTGACACAAACCTGTTTCATGTCGTTCGAAAAACTGGGTGAGGACGGGCGGGCCCGTCGTGGCCGGCTGACGTTTCCCCGGGGCACCGTTGAAACACCTGCATTCATGCCCGTCGGCACCTATGGCACCGTCAAGGGTATGCTGCCCCGCGATATCCATGAAATCGGCGCAGAAATCATCCTTGGAAATACGTTTCACCTGATGCTCCGGCCGGGAACCGAAGTGGTCAGAGCACACGGCGACCTTCATGATTTCACTCAGTGGCAGGGGCCGATCCTGACCGATTCCGGTGGCTTCCAGGTGTTCAGCCTGGGCGAAATGCGCAAGATTACCGAGGACGGCGTTACCTTCCGCTCACCGGTAGACGGCTCGCCGGTGGAGCTGTCCCCGGAGATTGCTATTCAGGTCCAGCGGGATCTGGGGTCGGACATCGTCATGATTTTTGACGAGTGCACGCCTTATCCTGCTACCGAACGCCAGGCAAAAGACTCCATGGAGCTTTCCCTGCGCTGGGCGCAACGGAGCAAGGATGCCCACGAGGGCAATCCTGCGGCATTGTTCGGCATTGTCCAGGGTGGCATGTACGAGGGCCTGCGGGACCGTTCCCTGGAGGGGCTCACAGACATTGGCTTTGATGGCTATGCCATTGGTGGCCTCTCGGTTGGCGAGCCCAAGGAGGACATGATCCGGATTCTGGATCATTTGCCGCCGAAGATGCCGGAGGACAAACCGAGGTACCTGATGGGTGTGGGGCGGCCCGAAGATATTGTTGAGGCAGTCCGGCGTGGTGTGGACATGTTTGACTGCGTGATGCCGACCCGGAATGCCAGGAATGGTTACCTGTTTACCTCAACCGGGATTGTAAAGATCCGCAATGCCCGGCACCGTCATGATACCTCGCCCCTGGATGAGCGTTGCGACTGTTACACCTGTAAGAACTTTTCGAGAAGTTATCTGCATCATCTGGATAAATGTGGAGAAATGCTGGGCTCACAGCTGAATACCATCCATAACCTCCGGTTCTATCAGAACCTGATGGCTGGATTGCGTGGGGCCATTGAAGCAGGTACATTGTCGGACTTTGTAACCGACTTCTATGCTCTGCGCGGAGAGACCGTTCCGCCTCTGGGCAATGATTGATCTATTCGCTAAACCAACGGAGATATTCAATGAAATCTATTAAAATGCTCGTTGCCGGCCTTTTGGCTCTGATGCCTGCTCTGGCCATGGCACAGGACCCAGGTGCCCAGGGAATGGGTGTTATGGGCCAGGTAATCTTTTTTGCAGGCTTCATCCTGATTTTCTATTTCCTGATCTGGCGCCCGCAGTCCAAGCGTGCGAAAGAGCACAAAGCCCTGATGTCCGGCCTGAACAAGGGTGATGAAGTTGTGACCTCCGGTGGCGTTGCCGGCAAAATCACCAAGGTAACCGACGACTTCATCGTTGTCGAAGTTGCCGATAACGTAGAGATCAAGGTCCAGAAAGTAGCCGTTGCTGCGGCTCTGCCGAAGGGCACGCTCAAAGACATCTGAGCGGGGCCATTTAGCCGGCCATCCCTGGTGGCCGGTCTGAATCTTCCTGGCTGAAACACCAAGGCCGGCCACCAGGCCGGCTACAAGGGATCCCATGCTGAACAAGTATCCGCTTTGGAAAAACCTGGTTATCCTGGTCGCGCTCGTGATCGGGTTTATCTACGCTTTGCCCAACCTCTTCCCCGACGATTACGCCATCCAGATCACAGGCGCCCGTAGCAGCACCGAGGTCAATGCCGGTGTGCTCGACAGGGCAGTTGATGTTCTGGAAAACCAGGGTATCGAGGTGAAAAGCAGTACTCTTCAGGATCGGGATGCTCTGATCCGTCTCACCAACTCTGAAGACCAGTTGCAGGCTCGTCCGCTGGTGCAGGCCGCTCTTGGCAATGAATACCTTGTCGCGCTGAACATGGCTGCCTCCACGCCGGGATGGCTGAAAAGCCTGGGTGCCGGCCCCATGAAGTTGGGGCTGGATCTTCGCGGCGGTGTCCACTTCCTGCTGGAAGTCGACATGGAAACCGCGGTAAGCCAGCGACTGGAGGCCATGTCCGGCCAGATCAAGCGGGAGCTGCGGGAAGAGCGGGTCCGGTATCGTGGTGGGGATGTGCAGGACAATCGGGAGATTGTTCTCAGCTTCCGGGACGAGGCCTCCCGGACTGAAGCCTTCAATATGGTCCGTGACCAGTACAACGAATTCCTTCTGGATGAGCAGACCCAGGGCGATGAGTTCCTCCTGGTGTTGACCCTGTCTGAGGCGGAAGTCACGGCGATTCAGGATTATGCCCTGGAGCAGAACCTCACCACCATTCGCAACCGGGTGAATGAGCTGGGTGTTGCCGAGCCCCTGGTTCAACAGCAGGGCGCCGACCGGATCATTGTTGAGCTCCCGGGCGTGCAGGACACCGCACAGGCCAAGCGCGTACTGGGTGCCACCGCGAACCTTGAGTTCCGCATGGAGGCCCGCCAGGATGCGCCAAGCAGCGAAACCGAAGAGTTCGGTTTCCGGGATCAGCCCCAGCGCACCGCCCGCCTTGAGCAGGAGGTGATTGCTACCGGTAATAATGTGGCCAATGCCCAGCAGGCCTTTGATGAGAACGGTCAGCCCCAGGTCAATATCACCATGGATTCCGTTGGTGGGGATCTGATGAACCGCGCCACTCGCAATGCCATTGGCCGCAGGATGGCGGTGCTGTTCATCGAATACCGTACGGAAACCGAAACCCGCATGGTTGACGGTGAGCCTCAGGAAGTGGAAAACCGCGTTGTGGAGAAGGGCATCATCAGCCTGGCCACCGTGCAATCCGCCCTGGGAAGCAGCTTCCGGATTACCGGGCTTGATTCCATCCCGGAGGCCGCAGAATTGGCATTGCTTCTGCGGGCGGGTGCGCTGGCAGCGCCAATGTACTTCGTTCAGGAAAGGACCATCGGCCCTAGCCTCGGTCAGAAGAACATTGATGCCGGCATGATGTCGGTAGCGCTCGGCTTCGGCCTGGTACTGTTGTACATGCTTGTCTACTACCGTGGATTCGGCATTGTTGCGAACATTGCCCTGACTCTGAACCTGATGCTGCTGGTAGCATGCATGTCGATCCTGTCCGCAACACTGACCTTGCCGGGCATTGCCGGTATCGTTCTGACAGTGGGTATGGCGGTCGATGCCAACGTGCTTATTTTCGAGAGGATAAAGGAAGAGCTGAAATCCGGTGTGCCGCCTCAGACGGCGATCAACTCCGGCTATTCCCGGGCCTTTGTATCCATCTTTGACGCAAACATCACCACCTTGCTGGTTGCCGTTATTCTTTTCGCGATGGGTTCCGGCCCGGTGAAAGGGTTTGCGGTGACACTGTGCATCGGGATCCTGACGTCGATGTTCTCTGGCCTGATGGTCAGCCGCAGCATCGTTAACCTTGTATACGGCGGCCGCAGGGTCGAGAAGCTGTCGATCGGAGGAAAGCTCGCCAATGTCTGAAGATCAGAAGCAACCGTTTGATTTCATGGGGTTGCGGAAAATTGCTTCCGTAGTCTCTATTTCGCTGATCGTTGTGTCCATTGCGCTGCTGGCCACCCGTGGCCTGAACCTGGGTATGGACTTCACCGGCGGTACCTCCGTTGAATTTGAATATGCAGAGGCGCCGCAACTCGACGAAATCCGGTCCAGGCTCGATGCCGCCGGCTATGAGCAGTTCTCCGTCCAGAACTTTGGGGCCGATACCACAGTGCTGGTGCGGATGGCCGAGGCTGACAATGATCAGCTGGCACCCGAGGTAACCCGAACCCTGAAAGAGGGTGGTGCAGAGCTTGAGCTGGTAAGTTCCGAGTTCGTTGGTTCACAGGTTGGTGAGGAGCTCAAGGAAGACAGCGGCCTGGGTTTGTTGATTGCCCTGGCGGTTGTGCTCATCTACGTCGGTATGCGCTTCCAGTTCAAGTTCGGTATTGCCTCGGTGGTGCCGCTGGCTCACGATGTGATTATCGTTCTGGGTGTCTTCGCGCTGTTCCAGTGGACCTTCGATCTCACCGTACTGGCGGCCCTGCTCGCAGTTATCGGCTACTCGTTGAACGACACCATCGTTGTTGCGGATCGGATCCGGGAAAATTTCCGCAAGATGCGGGTGGGTGAGCCCTGGGACATTATCAACGAGTCGATTCACCAGACCATCGCGCGGACAATCAATACATCCGGCACAACTCTTGTGGTTCTGTTCGCCCTGTATTTTCTGGGTGGTGAGGCGATCAACAACTTCGCCCTGGCTTTGATTATTGGTGTGATCGTCGGTACCTACTCATCGATCTACGTGTCTGCGAACCTTCTGATGGTTATGGGCGTGTCCCGTGACGATCTGATCGTGCCGCCCAAAGAAGGCGCTGAAAATGCGGATGAGGAAGAGCAGCCACCGGAATGGCTGAACAGGATGTAATCCCATCTGTTCCGGCAATGCCGGACACAAAAAAACCGCCAACATCTTGTGGCGGTTTTTTTGTGTCCGGAAGAACCGGAAGCCTCAGCGAGGCAGGCGGCCCCGGAACGGGTGCAGTACTTTCAGGACTTCACGGAACAGTTTCGGGTTTGCCACTACCAGCTGGCGGGCATTACCGGTCGACGGGTTACCGGAGAAGTCACCGGTCAGTGCGCCGGATTCCATGGCCAGTGTGACGCCCAGATCCAGGTCGGAGGCTTCCGGGCGGAAAATGATCGCCGCGTCCATCAGGCCCGCAGAAACCCGGGCAATGTCCAGTACCACACAGCCAGACGTGCGGAACATGCCGGAATCCCGTGCCAGTACAGCGGCCATTTCGCCCCAGAGCATCGGATCCTCGCTCTTGCGGGCCTGGTCCAGCAGGTTGGTGGCGATGGCGGCTTTCTCGGGCAGTTTGATTTCCGAAGCGCGTACCCGGCGGCTGTTCAGAGCGGCACCGTGACCACGGCTGGCGGAGTATTCTTCGCCGGTAACGGGATTCACCAGAAGCAGGTTTTCGGTGCGGTTATTCTTCTTCTGGGACAGCGCCAGAGCAAACTCCGGAATGCCCCGAAGGAAATTCTCACGGCCCAGGACTGGAAAAATGTGCCAGCTTTTTTCGCTGGTTCCGGCATTCGCTTCGTTCAATGGCGCGATGCTGTGGTCCTTGTAGGCCTTTTCGAGCTGTTCGGCAAAGTTATCGTAAATAGACTGCTCAACCCGCTCCAGCTGACGACGGCGTTCTGAGTCGTCTTTGCCGGTGGGTTCCTGGCGCTCGAAATGGGCTTTCAGATAATCGGACCCCTGACGCGCGACGCGCAGGGCCATTTTAATAGCTGGTTGCATCTGAGTGTTCATTATCCGGGTGTGTGAAGGCCGGGTATCATAGCAAAAGATCACCCCGCTTGTATGTTTTTTGACTCAGCAATAGCACGGATAACCAGAGGTTACGGGTTCTCCGGAGGGGCAGGGTGCGGGTGCTTTCTGCTATCATTGCCGCCCTGATCAATAACCTTGGGCCTGCTAACAATGCACAAAAGCGCACTTCCACAGGAAGGAACGGAAACATTTCAGGATCAGATCCGGATTGTTCTGGTAGAGACATCCCATTCAGGCAACATCGGCGCTGTCGCCCGAGCCATGAAAAACATGGGACTGGGTAATCTGTGGCTGGTCAATCCATGCTCCTTTCCGGATGAAGCTTCGTATGCGCGTGCGGCGGGTGCTTCGGATGTGCTTGATAATGCCCAGGTTGTTTCTTCGCTGGATGATGCCCTGGCCGATTGCGTGCTGGTTATGGGTACGAGTGCCCGTGGGAGGAAGGTGCCCTGGCCGGTCTGTGCGCCCCCTGAGGCGGCTGCAGCTGCTGCAGGGCACGCGGAAAGCGGCCCGGTTGCCATGGTGTTCGGAAGAGAGAATCATGGTCTCAGCAACGACGAGCTGCAGCGCTGCCACTATCACATTCATATTCCGTCCAACCCGGATTACAGCTCTCTGAATCTGGCCATGGCGGTACAGGTGATGTGTTATGAATTGCGGATGTATTATCTGCGAAGCCTTGAAGGCGGTGAAGGGAGCCCATACCTAAAGTCGATGACCAGGCCCGGGGATGAAGGCTGGGATGTGCCGCCGGCCAAAGTTCACGATGTCGAGGGTTTTTTCGGGCACCTGGAGCAGGTGCTGATTGATGTGGATTTCCATCGACGGGAGAACCCCAGGCAATTGATGACGCGCTTGCGGCGTCTGTTCCAGCGGGCCAGACTGGATCAGATGGAGATTAACATTCTCAGGGGTATTCTCACTGCTGTTCAGAAGGCGGCAGGCACGCGGAATAACAGCAAATCAACCGAGGCCGGCACTGCGGCGACGGAACAGGATAATGGCCATGTTTGAGCGTTTGCGGGAAGACATTAATAGCGTGTTCCACCGGGATCCTGCCGCGAGGAACACCTTTGAAGTTCTGACCAACTACCCGGGCTTGCACGCGCTGCTTTTTCATCGGTTTTCCCATTGGTTGTGGAGTCTCGGTCTGAAATGGCTTGCTCGTACCATTTCCACCATTGCCCGTTGGCTGACCGGCATCGAGATTCATCCGGGGGCGACGATTGGCCGCCGGTTTTTCATTGACCACGGCATGGGCGTGGTCATTGGCGAAACCACGGTGATCGGCGATGACGTGACCCTCTATCAGGGTGTTACCCTGGGCGGAACCAGCTGGAACAAGGGCAAGCGCCATCCCACGATCGGTAACAGCGTAGTGGTTGGTGCCGGAGCAAAGATTCTGGGGCCGTTTGAAGTGGGCGAGGGCGCCAAGATCGGCTCGAATTCAGTGGTGACAAAGGAAGTGCCCGCGGGTGCAACGGTGGTTGGAATTCCTGGCCGCGTCATCGTCAAACGCAAAGGCGAGGATGACGCGCGCCGCAAGGAGATGGAAGAACGCATGGGCTTCGATGCCTATGGTGTAACAGAGGAAATGCCAGACCCGGTTGCCCGGGCCATGCGCTCGTTGCTTGATCACATGCATGCGGTGGATGACCGCATCGAGAACATGTGCAAGGCCCTCCGCAAGGTGAACAGCGAATACCAGAATGGCGAGTTGCCACCGTTACAGGAAGAGGACTTTGATTGCGTCCGGGATGACGATGAGGTGCGCCGCTGAATACTTGACTGAAATGGTTGGTCAATTCATACTCTCAGCTGCGTTTTTGAGATTCAATCCCGTCATGGGGCTGACACTATGAAGTTGACCACCAAAGGCCGCTATGCCGTAACGGCAATGCTTGATCTGGCTCTGCATGGAGACCAGGGGCCGGTGAGTCTCGCCGATATTTCGGCCCGTCAGGAAATCTCACTGTCCTACCTGGAACAGCTTTTCTCCCGTCTCCGCCGCCAGAAGCTGGTTGTCAGTATTCGTGGCCCAGGTGGAGGCTACAGGCTCAGTCGTCCTGCGGCTGAGCTATATATTGCCGAAGTTGTCGACGCCGTCAGCGAATCGCTGGACACCACCCGGTGCGGCAACAAGGGTGATTGCCAGAACGGCGAGAAGTGTCTGACCCACCACCTCTGGTCTGATCTCAGCGATCAGATTCATCAGTTTCTCAGCGAGATCAGCCTCGGAGATCTGATGAGAAAGCATGAAATTCGCCAGGTTGCTGACCGGCAGAATCGCCGTCAGTCTGACAACGGCTCTGAAACCATCAACACCGAACGCCTGTCTGATCAGGCGCCGGCCTGACACCAACAAGTTTCCGGAATCCATGAAAAAGCCCGTTTATATGGACTACGCGGCCACCACGCCCGTTGATCCTGCTGTCGCCGATGAAATGATGAAGTACCTCACACTGGATGGCGTGTTCGGTAATCCTGCATCCCGAACGCACGCCTACGGTTGGCAGGCGGAAGCTGCTGTGGAGGCCGCACGCAAGCAGGTTGCCGGGCTGATTCACGCCGACCCCCGTGAAATCGTCTGGACGTCAGGTGCTACAGAATCGGATAACCTTGCGATCAAGGGCGCCGTTGCGGGCCGCCAGGATGCTCATGTTGTCACTTCGAAGATTGAACATAAGGCTGTTGTGGATACCTGCAAGTGGCTTGAGCACCAGGGTACTGAAGTAACCTGGCTGGATCCCGCCGCCGATGGAACGATCAGTTGTGATCAGGTCCTGGGTGCGCTGAAGGAAAATACCGTGCTCGTTAGCCTGATGTTGGTGAATAACGAGCTGGGAACCATCAACGACATTGCCGCCATTGGCGCCGAATTACGTCAGCGAGGCGTTCTTTTCCATGTGGACGCGGCCCAGGCTGGCGGCAAGATGGCCATTGATGTTGGCTCCATGCCAGTAGATCTCTTGGCACTGTCAGGGCACAAGGTCTATGGCCCGAAGGGTGTCGGCGCCCTTTACGTAAGGCGTTCGCCAGATGTTCGTATCGAGGCGCAGATTCACGGCGGTGGGCATGAACGGGGAATGCGCTCCGGAACCCTGCCGACCCACCAGATTGTGGGAATGGGAAAGGCGTTCGCGCTAGCCCAATCCGGGCTTGAGGAAGAAATCGTTAAACTGGAGGCGCTCCGGAAGTCCTTCCTGGCGGGGCTTCAGTCTCTTGAGGGTGTCAGTCTCAATGGCAGCGAAAGCAGTCGCGTTCCCGGTATCGTGAACTTATCCTTTGACGGGGTTGATGCAGAGTCCCTTATGCTGGGTCTGCGGGACCTGGCGGTCTCCTCCGGTTCGGCCTGCGCTTCGGCCACAGTCGAGCCCTCATACGTCCTCCGTGGCATCGGACTGAGTGATGAGCAGGCCCATCGGGCGCTGCGTTTTTCCTTCGGCCGATTCACCACCGAAGAGGAAGTGGCCTTTGCCAGTTCGCAAATAGTTGATGTTGTTAGCCGCCTCCGTGCAGTGCGGTAGGAAGTTTGCCCCGGACTGCGTATAATCGCAGGCCAGAATTTTTACCATCCACAAACTGGAGAAAGACCATGGCAACTGAGCGTACGCTCTCGATTATCAAGCCCGACGCGGTAGCAAAGAACGTGATCGGCGAAATTTACAGCCGCTTCGAGAAAGCTGGCCTGAACATTGTTGCTGCCAAAATGATGCACCTCACCCAGGAGCAGGCAGAAGGCTTCTACGCAGAGCATAAAGAGCGTCCGTTCTTTAACGATCTGGTTGCTTTCATGACCTCCGGCCCTGTGGTTGTTCAGGCTCTGGAAGGCGAGGGCGCCATCCTGAAGAACCGTGATCTGATGGGTGCGACCAATCCGAAGGAAGCCGACGCTGGCACCATCCGTGCGGATTTTGCTTCTTCCATCGATGCGAACGCCGTTCACGGCTCTGATTCCGCGGCTTCTGCCGAGCGTGAAATCGCTTATTTCTTCAATGACAACGAGATCTGCCCGCGGGGCTGATTGCGTTGATCGGAGGCGATCGTCCGATCGCCTCCGAATTGGTTATCTGATCGAGGTTATGAAATGACAGCGGCCGCTGAAAAAACCAATCTGCTGGGGATGCCGAAAGCAAAGCTAGAAGCTTTCTTTGAATCCCTGGGAGAGAAGCGTTTTCGTGCCACCCAGGTTTTGCAGTGGATCCATCAGCGTGGCGCTGATGACTTCGATCAAATGACCAATATGAGCAAGGCGCTGCGGGAAAAGCTGAAGCAGGTCGCCGAGATCCGTGGTCCTGAGGTGGTTTACGACGAAACGTCCAAGGACGGCACCCGCAAATGGGTGATGCGCATGGACAACGGCAACAGCGTCGAAACAGTGCTGATTCCCGATGGCGAGCGCGGCACGCTCTGCGTTTCCTCCCAGATTGGTTGCAGCCTTGACTGTACTTTCTGCTCCACCGGCAAGCGTGGCTTCAATCGGAATCTCACCGCCGCGGAGGTCATCGGCCAGGTGTGGGTTGCACGCAAGGCCTTCATGCCTTTTGAGCCAGGCCCGGATCGGCCCATTACCAACGTGGTCATGATGGGTATGGGCGAGCCCCTGCTTAACTTCGACAATGTCGTGGATGCTATGAACCTCATGATGGAGGATCTGGCCTACGGGATCTCCAAGCGTCGGGTTACCCTCAGCACGTCAGGTGTTGTGCCGGCTTTGGATCGCCTGTCGGAAGTTACCGATGTTTCACTGGCCATTTCCCTGCACGCGCCGAATGATGAATTGCGTAACAAGCTGGTTCCGTTGAATAAAAAGTACCCGATTGCCGAGTTGCTGGCCGCGACCAAGCGTTACTTCGCCCGCTTGCCGGACAAGCGCAAGGCGACAATCGAGTACACCGTCATTGAGGGAATGAACGATCAGCCGGAACATGCCCGTGAGCTTGCGGTGTTGCTGCGGGATTTGCCGTGCAAGATCAATCTGATTCCCTTTAACCCGTTTCCGGAGAGCGATTTCCGGAGGCCGAGCATGAACGCGACACGTCGCTTCCAGGCCGTCCTGAACGAAGCAGGATATATTGCCACTATCAGGACTACCCGGGGTGATGACATCGATGCCGCTTGTGGTCAGCTGGTAGGACGGGTTGAAGACAGAACCCGTCGGAGCCAGAGGTACATTCAGGTTCAGCAGGTGAATCCCTGAACCAGGAACGCCATACAGCCCAATCGAGGAAGGGGACACCCGTGATAACAGCACCAGCAAACCGACGCTTTTCAATGTTAGCCGCTATGCTGCTGACTCTGCTGGTTACAGGTTGCGTTACCACCACCGACAGTCGGTTCTCACGGGAAGCGGATCGCCAGGAAGCCCTCGATAACTATGTGAAACTCGCTACCGCCTATATCGGCCAGGGCAACCTTGAACGTGCGCGTCATCACCTCGAAAGGGCGTTGAAGCTGGATTCAGATGACCCGGGTGCCAGGGCCGCTATGGGACTTGTCTATAACGCCGAGGGCGAGCCAGAGCTGGCCGAGCGTAATTTCAAACAGGCCATCTCCGAGGATCCGGGTTACACCAGGGCGCGGGTCTACTACGGGGCCTTCCTTTTCGGCCAGAATCGGATGGAAGACGCCCGAGACCAGTTCCGTGCGGCGTCGCGGGATACCGGTTATCAGGACCGCGGCTCTGTTTTCTTTAACCTGGGCATGACCCAGGAACGACTCGGAGAACTGGAAGCTGCAGCCACATCCTATCGTCGGGCGGTGGAGCTGACACGGGGCGATGCCCGCTCTTTGCTGGCGCTTTCACGGGTGTCTGTTGAAGCCGGCAATTACGACGATGCGGCCCGCTACTATTCACGCCTGATTTCCCTGATGCAAAGGAATCAGCGCCTGGTTCACTCACCGGAGAGCCTCTTAACTGGCATTCGTATTGCCCGCTATTACAGTGATGAAAACCAGGAAGCGAGCCTTGCGCTTCAGCTCAGAAACAAATTTCCGGAGTCAGTCGAATACCAACAATATAAGGTGCTGATTTCTAATGGCAACTGAAGAAAACTCACAGCCAGCGATGAAGGAGCCCGTAGGGCAGCAGCTTCAGAAGGCACGGGAAAAAGCCGGTCTGAGTACCGGAGATGTCGCCGCAGCGCAGCATTTGCGCCCTTCAGTCATACAGGCGATAGAGTCGGGAGAATACAGCCAGATTGACAGTGAACTCTTTCTGAAAGGGTATGTCAGGGCTTATGCAAAACAGGTTGGGCTGGATGCGGATGCGGTGATTGCCGACCTGGACCAGGAGCTGGAGCCCATCCGGCAACAGCGGGAACAGGAGCATGAAGCCAATCCCCTGGTTGATATCGAGCGTCGCAGACGCCGTAAACGTCAGTTGGCCAAAGCCCTGTTTTTTCTGGTGGTCCTGGGCATTGCCGGTTATCTGGCCTTCACCTTCCTGGTGCCTGAGCAGGATTCAGCACCCTCCGAGGCGGTAACAGAGCCTGAGGCTGCGCCAGAAGATCAGGGCGAAACCGGGCAACCGGCGGCGTCCGAAGCTGAACGCTCTGAGCCCGAAGTGGTGGCAAGTGTTGACGAGCCGGAGCCTGCGGTCATGGAATCTGCGCCGGTGGCAACAGAGCAGCGGGAACCGTTGGTGGAGCCGGTTGAACCAGATGCTGGCGAGACTCAGGCCCCAACTGAGACGGCAGCGGTTGAAGAGAGCCGGTCGGAGACCACCGAGACGGTAACAGAACAGATTCCGGCGATTATTCAGACTACCGAGCCGGTGCTCGAAAATCCAAACGGGCTGGCTGAAGTGGCGGACACCGGCCGGCTTCAGATTCGCTTCAGCGATGATTGTTGGGTCCAGATCAGTGATGCTGCGGGTAACCGGTTGGTGAATTCGCTTCAGCGTAACGGAGACCAGATCGATGTTGCCGGGCCAGCCCCGCTGCGGGTCGTCATTGGCGCGGTTGATGCGGTCGAATCCATCCGTTTCCAGGGTGAGCCTGTGGATATCGGTGGCTACCGGGTTGTCAACAACCGGTCAGAGTTTACCCTGACAATCTGAAACTTGATCAAATTTTCTATATCGGTCAGTAAGACATGAAACAGGATTCCCCGATTACCAGACGCAAATCCCGCCAGATAATGGTGGGCAATGTTCCTGTAGGTGGCGACGCGCCAATTGCGGTGCAGAGCATGACCAACACCAACACCTGCGACGTGGAGGCCACGGTTGGCCAGATCACGGTATTGCAGGAAGCGGGTGCCGATATCGTGCGGGTTTCTGTTCCTTCCATGGACGCTGCAGAGGCGTTCGGAAAGATTCGGGAGCAGGTATCCCTGCCGCTGGTCGCCGACATCCATTTCGATTACAAGATAGCCCTCAGGGTAGCTGAGCTGGGTGTGGACTGTCTTCGTATCAACCCGGGCAACATCGGCCGGGATGATCGTGTCAGTGCTGTTATCAGTGCTGCCCGGGACGGCAACATCCCGATTCGTATCGGTGTGAACGCCGGTTCCCTGGAGAAGTCTCTTCAGCGTAAATACGGTGAGCCCACGGCAGATGCGTTGGTGGAATCAGCCATGCGCCACATTGATATCCTGGACCGCCACGATTTCCAGGATTTCAAGGTCAGCCTGAAAGCGTCCGAGGTGTTCATGACTGTGGATGCCTACCGAAAGATCGCCCAGCAGATAGAGCAGCCGCTGCATCTGGGCATTACCGAAGCCGGTGGTCTGCGCTCGGGCACGGTCAAGTCTTCCATTGGTCTTGGCATGCTACTGATGGACGGCATCGGCGACACCATTCGGGTGTCTCTTGCGGCCGACCCGGTGCAGGAGATCAAGGTTGGTTTCGACATTCTCAAGAGCCTTCGCCTGCGAAGCCGTGGGATCAATTTCATCGCTTGTCCGAGCTGTTCCCGGCAGAATTTCGATGTCATCCAGACCATGAATGATCTGGAGGCGCGGTTGGAGGATGTGAATGACTCCCTCGACGTGGCAATTATCGGGTGCATCGTGAACGGCCCGGGTGAGGCCAAAGTTGCCGATCTCGGACTTACCGGTGGCAGCCCCAAGAATCTTTTCTACATGGCGGGCAAGCCAAACCAGAAGCTGGACAACGCCACACTGACCGACGATCTGGAACGCCTGATTCGCGAGGAAGTGGCACGGCGCAAGGAACAGGAAGAATCGATCATTGCCCGTTCTGACAACTGATCGTTACCATTCCCGGGCACAACCATCCAGACAGAGTTAAGGGTTAACATTGGCAAAGATTCAGGCAATTCGCGGGATGAACGATATCCTGCCGGAGCAGGCGCCCGTGTGGCAGTTTGTGGAATCCACGGTGCGCCGGGTACTGGCCCAGTACGGCTACCAGGAAATCCGCATGCCGATTGTGGAACAGACCGACCTGTTCAAGCGTTCGATCGGTGAAGTGACCGACATTGTCGAAAAGGAAATGTACACCTTTGAGGACCGCAACGGAGACAGCCTGACGCTGCGCCCTGAGGGTACTGCGGGCTGTGTTCGGGCGGCCGAGGAACATGGCCTGTTGTTCAACCAGACCCGTAGGCTCTGGTATACCGGCCCGATGTTCCGGCATGAGCGCCCGCAAAAAGGCCGCTATCGTCAATTCCACCAGATTGGCGTGGAATGTTTCGGGATGACTGGCCCTGATATCGATGCCGAGCTGCTGATACTGACCGCACGACTCTGGAAAGAGCTCGGGCTCGCTGAGCATACCCGTCTGGAAATCAATTCCATCGGAACGTCCGAATCCCGTCGGATTTACCGCGCTGCCCTGGTGGAATACCTGAGTCAGTTCAAGTCAGACCTGGATGCCGACAGCCAGCGTCGCCTGGAGTCTAACCCTTTACGGATTCTGGACAGCAAGGATCCTTCCACCCGCAAGATCCTGGAAAACGCGCCCAACCTCGACGACTATCTTGATGATGAATCCCGAGAGCATTTCGAGCGTCTGAAAGCGTTGCTGGATGCCGCAGGCGTGGCGTATTCAGTCAATCCGGCGTTGGTTCGAGGCCTGGATTATTACGGCAAGACCGTATTTGAATGGATAACCGACAGTCTTGGTGCCCAGGGCACAGTGTGCGCTGGTGGTCGATACGATGGCCTGGTGGAACAGCTGGGCGGCAAACCGACATTCGCAGTGGGCTTTGCAATGGGCCTGGAGCGCCTTATCCTGCTGCTGGAGACGCTTGAGCTGGTCCCGGATTACGTGAACAGCAATGCCGATATCTATGTAACGGCGATGGGTGAGGTGGCGTTGGCTCCGGCTCTTATACTGGCTGAAAAGCTGCGTGCGGCTTTGCCGGATCGGGTGATCGTTTCTCACTGTGGCGGCGGCAGTTTCAAAAGCCAGATGAAGAAGGCTGATCGGAGTGGTGCCAGGTACGCGGTCATTCTGGGCGAGAACGAGGTTGCCAATGGAACCGCCGGTCTAAAGCCCTTACGTGCTGACGAACCGCAAACCGAGGTTGCCCAGGACGAGCTGGCTGCCACCCTGGCAGCGGCGCTGGCCAACTGAATTTGACCAAATTTACTGATACAAAAGCAAAAATTCGACAACAGGAGTCCTCATGGCAGAGTTGCGCACCGAAGAAGAACAGGTCCAGGCGATCAAGGACTGGTGGAAGAAAAACGGCAGTTCTCTGCTGATCGGCATTGGTGCAGCCCTGGCCATTGTTTTTGGCTGGCAGGCCTGGCAGAACCATCAGGCGCAGCAGCGCACCGAGGCAGCCAACCAGTTTGCCAATCTGCTGAATGCCTTCAGTGACCAGGCTGATGAAACCAGCGGCGAGACCGTCGCTTTCGTCGCGCAGACCCTGCGGGAGGACTACACGGATAGCGCCTATGCGGTTTACGGTAACCTGATCCTCGCCCGTCAGCAGTTGATGCAGGAGGGTAACGCCGAAGCCGCCATTGATTCCCTGAAGTGGGCATTGGAAAAAACCGGAGAGCATGAGGCACTGGCGCTTGTGGTCCGTAATCGTCTGGCTCGTGCCCAATTTTCCGCAGGCCAGTACGAGGCTGCTCTGGCCACAATCGAGGGCGCCGGTGATGCCGATGCGTTTGATGCCATGTACTCCGAGCTCCGTGGCGATATCCTGTTGGCGCAGGGCGACCGCGAGGGCGCACGTGAGGCCTATCTTGCTGCCCGTGAGCAGAGCCAGCAAGGTCGCAGTGGTATTCTGGAGCTGAAACTGGCAGACCTCGGTGTCGGGGAGGATGCCTGATGCCGGTTCTCCGCGACAGCATGTCAAAACGCGGACTTCTCCTGGGGCTGGCTCTTCTGGCCGCACTTTCCGGCTGTAGCGCGACCGATACGTTCGAACAACCTGTTCCGGTTCCCGAGATTGAGGCGTCTGCCGAATTCAAGAGAGTCTGGAGCATGTCCGTGGGCGACGGTCATGATGGTGATTTTCTGTACCTGGCACCTCTGAATACCGGCGATTTGATCTACGCCGCATCGGCGGATGGTGAGATTTACGCCGTGGCCTCGGATTCCGGCAAGGTTATCTGGGAATCTGAATTTGAAGAGCGCATCTTCTCGGGCCTCGGTGGCGATGGGCAGAACCTCTACCTGACCACCGAGAACGCCGATCTGGTGGCGCTTTCCCGTGAGGACGGCTCCGAGCTGTGGCGCCAGTCGCTGCCCACGGAAGTACTGTCGTCGCCCCAGTCCAACGGCTCCCTTGTGGTAGCCCACACGACGGACGGCAAGGTGTTAGGTTTCAGTGCCACCGATGGTGAGAAACTCTGGCAGTACGACGGCACGGTTCCGGTTCTGTCCATGAGGGCTGCTGCGGCGCCGCTGGTCGGTGGAGACGTTGTCATCGCCTCCTTTGCCAGTGGCAAACTGATCGCTCTGGCGGCAGCCTCGGGGCAGCCCATGTGGCAGTATGAAGTGGGCCAGCCTCAGGGGCGCACCGAGCTTGAAAGGCTGGTCGACGTGACGGGGCAACCCCTGGTCATTGAGACCGCCGTTATGGTGGTTGGCTACCAGGGCAAACTTGCCCTCGTTGATATTCGTACCGGGCAGGAGATCTGGAGCCGGAAGGCATCCAGCCTCTATTCCCCGATGATTGGTGGCGGCGAGATCTATCTGGCCTCGGCCAATGGCGACATTGTTGCTCTGAGAGGCTCTGATCGTCGGGAAGTCTGGACCCAGGATCGTCTGGCCTGGCGGCAGCTAACCCAGCCAATGGTTTATGAAGACTATCTGGTGGTGGGCGATTTTGAAGGCTACCTGCATGTCATTGACCGTGAGGATGGCAAGCTGGTTGGCCAGCTGGAGTTCGACGATGAGGGTATCCGCGTACCGGCACAGCGCCTCGCCAATGGTAACCTGCTGGTTTTTGGCAACAGCGGAAAGATGGCCGTATTCCAGGTTAAGCCGCAGGATTGATCCCCCATTATGACCCCAGTTATTGCCCTTGTCGGACGCCCTAACGTCGGCAAATCGACATTATTCAATCAGATGACCCGTTCCAGGGATGCCCTGGTTGCGGACTTTCCGGGGCTTACCCGTGACCGCAAATACGGTGAGGGCAGCTACGAAGGGCAGCGCTTCATCGTCATAGACACCGGTGGTCTTACCGGCGACGAGCAGGGCCTTGATCTCGAAATGGCCCGCCAGTCCATGCAAGCGGTAGAAGAGGCTGACATCGTACTGTTCCTGGTGGACGGTCGTGCCGGCCTGACCGCAGGCGATGAACTTATTGCAGACAGTCTTCGTCGGTCCGGCAAGCAGGCCCATCTGGTAGTGAACAAGACCGATGGCCAGGACCCGGACATTGCGGCATCGGATTTCTACAGCCTTGGCTTTGAATCCACTTTCCTGATTGCGGCTTCCCACAACCGGGGTATCCGCTCGATGCTCGAGATCCTGCTGCCCTCCGAGGAGGAGCGGGAGGAAGAGGATAGGGCTGACCGTTACCCCGGCATCCGCATCGGAGTGGTTGGCCGGCCGAATGTGGGCAAGTCCACCCTGGTCAACCGGATGCTCGGTGAAGAGCGTGTGGTGGTTTACGACATGCCGGGCACTACCCGGGATAGCGTTTATATTCCCTACGAACGCCAGGGCAGTCAGTACACGCTGATTGATACCGCTGGTGTTCGTCGCCGCAAGAACGTCAGTGAAGTGGTGGAGAAGTTCTCCATTATCAAGACGCTGCAGGCGATTGACGACGCTCATGTGGTTATTCTGGTCATTGATGCCCGGGAAGGCCTCGTGGATCAGGACCTTCACCTGATCGGGTTTGTCCTTGATGCCGGCCGTTCGCTGGTGATCGCCGTCAATAAGTGGGACGGCATGGACCCGGAAGACCGTGTTCGGGTGAAAGAGCAGGTGCAGCGTCGTCTCGACTTCCTGGATTACGCCGATAAGCACTACATCTCGGCGCTCCACGGTTCTGGCGTGGGCGTGATGTATGAGTCGGTGCAAGCGTGTTACGAGTCTGCCATGGCGAAGTGGCCGACCAACCGACTGACTGCCATCCTGCAGGATGCCATTGCCCAGCATCAGCCTCCCATGGTGCACGGGCGTCGAATCAAACTGCGTTACGCTCATCAGGGTGGGTCTAATCCGCCGGTTATTGTGGTTCACGGTAACCAGGTGGATTCACTGCCGGGCGCCTACAAGCGCTACCTGGAGAACACCTTCCGCAAGGTGCTCAAGGTAACCGGGTCACCGATCCGTTTTGAATTCAAATCGGGCGAAAATCCGTTTGCTGGCAAAGTGGATCGTCTGACACCGCGTCAGAAGGTCAAGAAGGACAACGATGAGAAACAGGGTCGTCGTCCTAAGAAAAAACGCCAGAAGAGTCTTAAGCGCTGAGTCCTGGGCCGGGTGAGGGCAGACTGCCTCAGCCCGGCCCGGCACTTTCAACCTGCTTTGCCTGAACCGCGGTCAAAGCGACGGTAAACACAATATCCTCCACCAGTGCGCCCCGGGACAGATCGTTGACCGGCTTGCGCAGACCCTGCAGCATTGGCCCGATACTGACCACGTTGGCGCTGCGCTGAACGGCCTTGTAAGTGGTGTTGCCGGTATTCAGGTCCGGGAACACGAATACCGTGGCCTTGCCCGCTACCTTGCTGTCGGGCGCCTTGCTCCTGGCCACGCTCTCGATGGCCGCAGCATCGTACTGAAGCGGCCCGTCTATCAGCAGATCCGGCCTGCGCTCACGAGCTATTCTCGTGGCTTCCCTGACCTTGTCCACGTCCTGGCCGCTGCCTGACTCACCAGTGCTGTAGCTGATCATCGCAACCAGGGGTTCGATCCCGAAGGCTTCCGCCGATTCCGCGCTCTGGATCGCAATGTCTGCCAGTTCCTCGGCATTCGGATCCGGATTAATGGCACAGTCGCCGTAGACCACCACCTGTTGCGGAAGCAGCATGAAGAACACGGAAGAGACCACTTTCGCGTGGTCATGGGTCTTGATCAGCTGAAGGGCGGGTCGCACCGTATTGGCCGTTGTGTGGATGGCACCGGACACCAGGCCGTCGGCTTCATCCAGAGCCACCATCATGGTACCGAGAACGACGTTGTCTTCGAGCATGGCCTCTGCCATGTCCGGTGTCAGCCCCTTATGCTTGCGCAACTCTACCATTGGGCCGACATAGCGCTGGCGCACCTCTGTGGGATCAATAATCTCGATATCTTCGGGCAGTTCCAGATCCTGGGAATCCGCCACTCGCTTGATCTCCAGGGCATTCCCGATCAGTGCACACCGTGCCAGTTTGCGCTGATGACAGATAATAGCCGCCTGCACGGTTCTTGGCTCGCTGCCCTCGGGCAGTACAATGCGTTTGTTCGCTGCCCGAGCCCGTTCTGACAGCTGATACCGGAAAGCCGGAGGTGAAAGTCTGTTTTGTCGCGCGACTTTGAGGTGCTGCTGCAACCAGTCGGTGTCTATGCGGGTGGCAACCGCCTCCATCGCTTTTTCAATACGATTGGGGTCATCAATTGGAATGGCGGACGACAGATTCGCCAGCATGTGGGCCGTCTCGTAGGTATTGGCATCCGAGCCCAGTACCGGCAAACCGGTTTCCAGCGCTCGGTGACAGAGCTCGATCACACGCTGGTCCGGCATCAGACCCCCGGTAAGCATCAGGCCGGCCAGTGGGACCCCATTCAGAGCAGCAACCGCTGAGGTCACCACTATGTCTTCCCGATCGCCCGGCGTCACCAGCAAGGTGCCAGGTCTCAGGGTCTCGGTCATATTGCGGATGCTGCGGGCACACACCGACACCTTCTGGACTCGCCTGGCGTGCATCTGCCCCTCGTTGAGAACCGGTAACCCGAGCTCTCTGGCTATGTCGGAGACCCGAGGTGCAAGCAGCTCCGGCTGCCAGGGAATCTCCGCAATCAACCGAAAACGGCCCTCGCTGAAGACCTTGCATTGGCTCTGGTAATCAATGGTGGTTGGGGCAGGGTGGTTGCTGTTGGATCGGGGCTCAAGCCCCGCCCGCTCGGGCTCGCCGACCTTATTCAGTATAACGCCAATAACATCCGGATCGCTCGGGTTGGCAAACAGGCGCGATGAAAAATCCAGCTCTTCATCCATTTGCCGGGCGTCCAGGTTTTTGGGCGTGCTCACCAGGATAACCTCGGAACCGAGATTGCGGGCGACCTCTACGTTCAACCGGGCAATATAGGCTTCGCTGCGGTCTGGAACCAGGCCTTCGATGATTACCACGTCCACGTCCCGGGCAACTTTCTGGTATTCCCCAACCACTGTTTCCAGCAGGTAATCCGATTTGCCTCTGTTGAGCAGTTGCTGGGCTTCCTTGAGGGCAATCGGATCCGGCGGGTTCAGATGGCTGCTTGCCCGTACGAAAGCGACTGAGGAGTCCTCACCTGCGTTATGCATAGATTCGGCGCGGTGAACGGTCTGACAGAACGGCTTGTAAAAGCCGACACTCACGCCCACCCGTTCCAGGGCGCGCAGCAGACCGAGACAGACCGAAGTGAGGCCTGAATCCATGGATGTCGGTGCAAAAAAGAGACTCTTTGCCATGATGCTAGTCCTGATGATGCGTGTGGGTCAGCCCAAAGCAGCAGAGCCGGCGAGGCGGGATGCTTCCCGTGCAATAACCAGCTCCTCGTTGGTGGGGATCACCAAAACGGGAAACCTGGAGTCGGGGCTTTCCACCCGGCGGTGGCTGAATTCGCCATGATGCTTGTTTAGGTCCGGGCTGAGTTCAAATCCTATGAGCTTGAGGTGGTTGATGGTTTCGGCTCTGATCCGGGCACTGTTTTCCCCGATGCCACCTGTGAAAACCAGTGCGTCCAGTTGGCTGAGTGATGCCATCATGGCCCCAACGTAACGGGCAAGGCGGAAGCAGAACACATCAATGGCGGTTCGGGATGGCTCATGACCATGGTCCGCGAGCTCACAGAGCGAACGCATGTCGTTGGTCTGCCCGGACAGGCCGAGGAGGCCACTTTCCTGATTCAGGACCCGGTGCACCTCGTCCGCGGCGATGCCCTTGCTGCGGAGAAAGTCGAACAGGCCAGGGTCGACATCGCCGCTGCGGGTTCCCATCACCAGGCCTTCCAATGGTGTAAGACCCATGCTGGTATCGACACTGATCCCGTCCCGGATGGCGGTAATACTGCATCCGTTGCCCAGGTGGGCCGAGATGATCGAGGTGGTAGCGGGCGTTTTTCCCAACAGACGGGCAGCTTCGGCGGCCATGAAGGCATGACTGGTGCCGTGGAAACCATACCGGCGAATTCCCCAATCCCGGTACCAGGCCTCCGGCAGGGCATAGAGGAACGCCCTTTTGGGCAGGGTCTGGTGAAAGGCGGTGTCGAAAACGGCAGTCTGCGGCACCTCGGGAAACTGCGCCAGGGTTGCCCGAATGCCGGACAGATTGACCGGGTTGTGCAAGGGGGCAAGCCCCGCGCAGTCCTCAATGGCATCCATGACATCGTCATCAAGAAGCACGGCTTCACGGAAGGTCTCGCCGCCGTGAACGACCCGGTGGCCAATGGCGGTCGGGGCCGACGCCATCAGTCCCTGATCCCGGAGCGCTGCGACCAGCGTATTCAGCGCCTGATCGTGGCTGGCACCGGGATCCAGCGGAATGGTCTCTTCCCGGCCTTCAACGCGAGCAAATGCGTCGTTTTGACCGAGACGCTCAGCGAGCGCGGATGCCAGCTTTCTGTGTTGGTCATCGAATAAGGCGAGTTTCAGGGATGAGCTGCCGCAGTTCACGACAAGTACGGTGTCTTCCATGGGAGTCAGGTTCCAACGGTTTTCGATCTATACCCGATGATTGCTGGCCAGCCAGGCTTCAAAATCCGGTGCCGGCAGGGGGCGGCTGTAGAAGTAACCCTGAGAGAAGTCGCAACCTTCCTTTTTCAGGAAGTGGGTCTGAGCCTCTTCTTCCACCCCTTCTGCGATCACTCGCAGGCCCAGGCTGTGGGCCATGTTGATGATAGCCCGCACCAGTGAGGCATCCTCGGGCTCCTTCATGACATCCTGGACAAAGGACTTGTCAATTTTCAGGGTATCAAACGGGTAGCTCTTCAGGTAACTGAGGGCAGAGTAGCCTGTCCCAAAATCGTCCACTGACAATCGGATGCCGGCCTTGTCCAACTGGCGCAGGATTTCGGCGGTTTCAATGGAGTTGTCCAGAATCAGTCGTTCGGTAATTTCAAGTTCCAGCTGCTCCGGTGCCAGACCGCTGGTAGAGAGGGCGTGCATAACGGCCTCGGTAAAGCCGGGATCCCGGAACTGACGCGGCGACACGTTCACGGAAATACCAATGTCTTTGCCGGTGGCATGCTTCCATCCCATGGCGGCCCGACAGGCCTCCTCGAGGACCCACTCGCCGATGGGGGTAATCAGACCGGTTTCCTCGGCCAGGGGAATGAACCGGTCGGGCATCACCATGCCCATGGCCGGGTTGTTCCAGCGCAGCAGGGCCTCAACCGAGCAAAGCGTGCCGGAATCGGTATTCACGATCGGCTGGAAATACAGTTCGAATTCCTTCAGCTCCAGAGCCCTGCGCATGCTGGACTCCATCTTCAGGCGCTCGTGGGAGACCTCGGTCATTTCCGGGGCGAAATGGGCGAAGGAGCTCTTGCCTTTGTGTTTGGCCTGGTACATGGCGGCATCAGCGTGCTGCAGCAGCGTGCCGCTGTTGTCTGAGTCCGTCGGGAAAATAGCGATGCCGATGCTCGTGGTTACGAACACCTCCTGCCCATTGAGTATGTAGGGCGGTGAGAAGGTTTTCAGGATACGCTCTGCAACCTGCGACGAAGCCTCCGGGCCAGTCAGCCCCGGCAGGATCACCAAGAACTCATCGCCCCCCAGCCGCGCAACGGTACTGGTGCCACGGAGGCAGCTGGAAATCCTTCGGGCTGCCTCAATCAGCAGGTTGTCGCCGGCATCGTGGCCGAGGGTGTCGTTTATGTGCTTGAAGTTGTCGAGATCGAGGAACATCACGCCCACGAGGGTGCTTTCCCGACGTGCCTGTGCCAGTGCCAGTTTCAGACGGTCCAGGGCCAGCATCCGGTTGGGCAGCCCGGTCAGGATGTCGTAGTTGGCCTGGCGCAAGAGCTGCTGTTCATAGCGTTTGCGGATGCTGATGTCTTCACCCAGGATAAGGTAACCGGTGGTACCGCCGGACTCGTCCTTGATTGGGGTGACAATCAGTTGCTCCCAGAAGCGTTCACCATTACGGCGCACGCTGTTGACTTCACCCTGCCAGACCCCGACGCGCTGCACCTGCAGGCGGATGGATTGCCACAGGTGTCGGCTTTCACGGTTTTCAATATCGTTGTCCCCGAGTGCGCCAGGGTGCTTGCCAATGATCGACGCAGCCTCATAGCCGGTTAACTGGGTGAATTTCTGGTTGGCAAATTCGATACGCCACTGGCGATCGCAGATCAGGACCGAGGAGGGGCTTTGTTCAATGGCTTTGGAAAACTTCCGGATTTCCGCCGCATCCTTTTGCTGGCGCTCCATGTCTGCGTTCAGTCGCTCGCGCATCTGGTTGATGGCGTCTGTGACCCGACCCAACTCGTCGTTACGGTTCGATGGGGTGTTGGGTCTGTCCAACGTCAGTGGCTTCGAAGTGGTTTTCAGCGAAAAGTCCCGAGCGTAATTCGCCATGGTAGTCAGATGGCGTGCCACGAAATGCTGGAAGATCCAGATAATGAGGATCGAAACAAAGAACGTCTTCAGGAACTGGGTCAGCAGAATGACCCCCACCTTCCGCTTGAGTTCATCGTAGACCCGGTCCAGGTCTGCGGTCACCGTCAGCTCACCCAGTTTGAACATTTCATCGCCCTGATGAACGAGATTGAAACTGTGGGAGGTGGTTTTTGCGTCCCGCGGGATTTCTCCCATAACCAGCTCGGAATCGGGTTCGATCCTCAGCCGCAAATGAACCACATCGGGCAAACTGAGTATGCCTTCCATCTGGGTTTGCAGCAGTTTCTGGTCCAGGGCCCACAGACTGCGGGCCAGACTGGATGCATAGCCGGCTTCAACCACTTGCATGCGGTTGTCGATCTGCGAGAGGTCTTTTCGATAGTCGGAATAGATCTGAAGGGCGGAGGCCACCAGTGTAAAGGCGGAGCTGAACAGAAGAATCCAGGCCAGCAGCCTGAAAGACAGGGGCGAGCCTGTGCGAAAACGTTGAAGACGCGTCGACAGTTTTGGCATGTCTTGAACTTCAGCCACCCAGACCGGTTAGGAGATCGGACACTTCCTTTGTTTCCGACTATAGCAGCAGTTTCTTTCAAATGCCTTGCAAATGCAGGAAAAATCGAAGGAAATGTGTTGTGGTTCAGTATTTATGCGTACATCTGGTCCGACAAATACGTTGACCTGGATCAATACCTTGCGGGCATGCCGGGCGTAACCTGAGTTTAATCAAGTTAATTACCGGAAGGAGAAACAACATGTATATGGACGCCGTTGTGATCGCGGGTATTGCCACTGTACTGCTGATGGTTGGCTTTTTCGTGGGTGTTGGCATCTTCGTGATGAAAGATCAGAAGGAGCACGGACACCAGGATCGAAAAGAAGGGAAGCACGGTCAGAAGCCGGTCTGACGATGTCATCGGAAAACTTCGGTTTTCCGAAACATCAAGGCAGAAAAATTGGCGTCCCCTAGGGGGTTCGAACCCCTGTTGCCGCCGTGAAAGGGCGGAGTCCTAGGCCACTAGACGAAGGGGACGCAACGTTTTCAACACCTTGCCTCGTCGAGGTGGCGCGTATATTAAGAAAGCTTCGAAACCCTGTCAACGCCTTTTGTGAAAAAAATCACCGGGATGATCCGAGAGCAATGCATTGAGCCAATGCCGGCTCCAGATCGGGATACCGGAATTCAAACTTTTCCCTCGTAAGTTTCTCTGGAATAGCGTTCTGTCCGGTGAGCAGAAGGCGGGCCATTTCTCCCAGGGCAACCCTCAGCACCGGCGCTGGCGCCGGAAAAAGAGTGGGGCGGTGCAAAACCTTACCCAGGCTTCGGGTGAATTCTGCGTTGGTTGCCGGGTTAGGGCTCACCACATTGAACGGGCCTGAGGCGCTCGAGTTCTCCATCATCCAGATAAGAGCGCCAACGACGTCGTCGCGGTGTACCCAGGGCATGTACTGCGTACCGCTTCCCAGGCGCCCGCCAAGCCCAAGCTTGAAGGGTAGAATCATCCGTTCAAGGAAACCTCCGCCCGGGCCTGCCACTACACCCGTGCGGGAGAAGCACACCCTCACGCCATCGTCGGCTAGAGGTTTGGCGGCGTTTTCCCAGTCGCGGCAAAGTCGATGGGTAAATTCATCGTTGGGGCGGGTGTCTTCGGTTACCTTTGCAGCCCCCTGGTCCCCGTAGAAGCCAACAGCCGAGCCTGAGACGAGTACTTCCGGTGCCCGTTCCCAACTTCGGATGACCTCAACCAGCGTTTCGGTCACACCTATCCGGCTGTCCCGCAGTTCCTGCTTGCGGGCTTCAGACCACCGTTTGTCGGCGATACCTTCACCGGCGAGATTGATCACGGCATCATAACCCGGATGGGCGCGAAGCTGTTGCAGGTCGCGGATCGCTTGAACCCGACCGCAACAGGACTTGACGGTTTCTGCCGGTTGCCGGCTGAAAACCGTGAGTTCATACTCCCTTGCCAGCAATTCACGGCACAGAACATGGCCGATAAATCCGGTACCACCGGTAATCAGAATCCTTTTCGACATAATTGTTGCTCCTGTCGCGCACCGCCCGCCGAATCGGCTTTCAGAACGCCCGGCTCAGGCTGGCGTCTGTTCCAGTTGAAGCATAACAACATCCCGGATCGCCTGTCCCAGTAAAGGGTTTTCTCCAATCGGCGGCGCAAGTTGGATGGTTGCGCCATGTGCCTTCTCGAGTTCTTCAATCATGGCGGGAACGTCCTTGCGAAGGTGACGTCCGGCTGCAAGGAACAAGGGGATGATCGTAAACTCGGTGGCGCCTTCCGAAACACCTTCCTTTATGACCGTGTCCATGGATGGTTCTGCGAGTTCCATGTAGGCAACCCGAGCGTTGTCGATAGACGCAAGGGTTGGCGCAGCAAGCTGTTCGAAGGTTTCACACCAGCGCTTGTCACTGCTTCCATGTGCCAACAGAATAATGCGGGGGCTGTTCATTGCCTCTCCTGGAGTAGTCAATTTAATAGAGCCTGTCGTAAGTCCGGAGTGCCGGCCGCGATATAAGGACCGACCATAACTAAAGTAACAGGGTGACGGTGAATGTTCGATTGGAAAGAGATTCTGGATTTCTGGTTTGGCGAATTGGACGAACATGGGCTGCCAGACAGTGATCATCGGAACAAGTGGTTCCGGTCCGATCGCAGGTTCGACCAGGAAATCCGTCGGCGTTTTTTGTCGATGGTTTTGTTTGCATCCGAGCAGGGGCTGGACCACTGGCGCCGTGAGGCCGGTGGGATACTCGCCGAGATTATCCTGCTTGACCAGTTTTCCCGGAATATATTCCGCGGCGGCGCCATGGCATTTGACCAGGACCGTCAGGCAAGAAAGCTCTGCCGGCAAGCGATGCAGAAAGGCCAGGATATGATGCTTGTTCCGGTCCACAGGGCATTCCTGTATATGCCCCTTCAGCATTCTGAGCTCAAGGAGGATCAGGACACGTCCGTGGAATGTTATGAACAGCTTGCGCGGTCTACCCAGGGGATTCTGGCCGATTTTATGAGCAGCTTCCTGCAGTCCGCCCGGGATCACCGGTCCATCATCCAGCAGTACGGCCGTTTCCCCCACCGCAACAAGGCCCTGGGCAGAACTTCAACACCGGAAGAGCAGGAGTACCTCGAAGGTGGGCGCAGGTTTGGCCAGTAAGGTAATCGCTGTTTCCTTAAAGTTTTGTATGAAAAACGTACATTCTGACGGGGTTAGCAATTTTCCCTGATAAAATGCGCAACACTGAATTATGACGGGCTCGCGATACGACTCTCGCGGCCTTCAATTATTTTATCGGGGACGTGAAATGCAAAAAACGCGGCGTTTTTCGCCCGCAGGCCTGCTTTTGGCTGTGTGTGCTGCGCTACCTCTTTCATCGTTTGGCGCCTCTCTGGATGACCAGCTTCTTGATCGCCTCAGTGCAGCCGCGCCTAAAATTGACACGGCGGTTCTCAAGACAGCGATCAACGCCTCTCGTTGTGCTGTCTCCAATGGTGTTCAGATGCCCGAGCGGCTCGCGGTTATCGATTTCTCGTTGCCGTCCAGCCAGGAAAGACTGTGGATCTTTGACCTCGAAAGGGGTGAGTTGTTGCTGCGTGATCTGGTCGCACACGGCAAGAATTCAGGGAATTTCGAATCGACCGCCTTCTCCAATGTTGAGGGCAGTTACCAGTCCAGTATCGGGCTTTTTCAGGCCAGGGAATCCTATTACGGTAAGCACGGTTACTCGCTCAGGCTCGATGGTCTTGAGCCGGGCATCAACGATCTTGCCAGGCAGCGAGCCATCGTTATTCATGGCGCCGATTATGTGAATGAGGACTGGGTCAGCAAATACGGCCGCATAGGCCGGAGCCACGGCTGCCCGGCGGTGGATAACCAGATCGTCAAGCGTGTGGTGGACAACCTGAAGGGCGGCCAGTTGGTGTTCAAGTACTACCCCGACCAGGAGTGGCTGCACAGTTCCGGTTTCCTGAAATGCGACAACAAGACGCTGGCTGGAAAAAACCTGAAAAAAAGTGGTTGACGGCTTCGTCGGGATCCGTAGAATACGCCTCCGTTGTCGGTAACAGCCGAGCAGCATTGCGGGAATAGCTCAGTTGGTAGAGCACAACCTTGCCAAGGTTGGGGTCGCGAGTTCGAATCTCGTTTCCCGCTCCAGATTCAAAAAACCCGGTCCTGAAAAGGATCGGGTTTTTTCGTTTTCGGGCACCTCCAAACTCGGCGCCGGGGTGTGTGGTCAGGTATACTCAGCAGCCTGTTGCGTATCCTGATTCTTTGGGGAGGCTGCCCGCCATGAAGGTCCATTCGCTGTTCGTGTACCCCGTCAAATCCCTGTCTGGCATTGAAGTGACCTGTTTTAGTACCGATGACTTCGGGCCAGTTGGGGACCGTCGATGGATGATCGTGGATGATGACCGCCGGTTTGTTACCCAGAGGGAGCACCCGGAACTTGCCCGGGTCGGAACCCGTCTGGAAGGTGACCGGGTCGTGATCAGCATTCCCGATGAGGGCGAGTTTGTCCTGAGTGCCGCAGAGGAAGAGGTTCGGGTTCTGGTCTGGAGAGACTGGGTCAAGGCCCGGACGGGGTTGCCCGAGGCAAACGCTGCCCTGAGCCGTTTCTGCGGTAAGCCTGTTCGCTTGGTCTTTATGCCGGACAGCTCTTTCCGCCGAGTTGATGCGGGCCGGGTCACCGACTACCGCCGGGTGGGTTTCGCCGACGGGTTTCCCTTTCTGGTTACAAATACCGCCTCCCTGGCAGAGCTGAATAGCCGGCTCGAAGTGCCCGTGGAGATGCGCAGATTCCGCCCCAATATTGTGGTTGAGGGGGCAGGGGCTTGGGATGAAGATCTGTGGCAGAGCCTGAGCATTGGCGACAACCGCCTGAGCATCGTAAAGCCCTGTTCGCGCTGTGTCATGACCACCGTGGATCCTTCCACGGGCCAGAAGGATGCCGCCTTGCAGCCCCTGAGAACGCTCTCCGGCTATCGCAGAACCCAGGAGGGCGTCATCTTCGGCCAGAACGCCATTCATGAATCACCGGGCATTATTCGCGTGGGTGATCCCGTCACTGTCAACAAATCGGAGTAGAACCAAACGTGCCACTGTTAACGCTGGACTCAGTTTCCCTGGCTTATGGAATGCACCCGCTGCTGGATCAGGCCTCATTGGTTATCGATGCCGGCGAGCGCGTGTGTTTGCTGGGACGAAACGGCGAGGGGAAATCGACCCTGCTCAAGATTGTCAGCGGGGAAGTGATACCCGACGGTGGGTTGGTGCGTCTTGACGATGGCGCTGTGCTGGCGGTACTGCCGCAGAACCTGCCTTCGGAAGATACCCGTACCGCCTATGAAGTTGTCGCCGGGGCCTTTCCGGAAACAGGCCAGTTGCTTGCTGAATTTCATCAGCTGTCCCAGCAGGCCGATGAGGCGAGTCTCGACCGGCTGATGAAGGTTCAGGAGCGCCTGGAAGCTCTGGATGGTTGGCGCCTGGACCAGAGAGTCACCACCATTCTCGGACAGTACGGCGTTGATCCGGACCAGACGCTGGATACTCTGTCCGGCGGTTGGCAGCGCCGGGTTTTGCTGGCCAAGGCACTGGTTGCCGATCCGGACATACTGTTGCTGGACGAGCCCACAAACCACCTGGATGTACCGGCAATTGCCTGGCTGGAAGAGGCCCTTGGCCAGTTCCGCGGCGCTATGCTGTTTGTCAGCCACGATCGTGCGTTCATACGGCGCATGGCGACCCGAATTGTGGAGCTGGACCGGGGTAAGCTGGTGAGTTTTGCCGCCACCTATGATCGCTACCTGGATCTGAAAGAGAAAGCGCTGGAAGAGGAAGAGCGGCAGAATGCGTTGTTCGATAAGCGACTGAAGCAGGAAGAAGCCTGGATTCGTCAGGGCATCAAGGCTCGCAGGACTCGCAATATGGGGCGTGTTCGGGCCCTGAAAGCCATGCGTGAGGAGCACCGGCAGCGCAGGGTGCGAGGTGGAACCGCCAGCTTTGCCGTGGAAGACGCGGCGCGGTCTGGCAAGCTGGTGGTTGAAACCAGGGACGCGGGTTTTGCCTATCCGGGTGGCGCGCCGGTAATAAGAGATATGAATCTTACCATCCTTCGCGGGGACAAGATCGGGCTTGTTGGCGAGAACGGCACGGGCAAGACGACCCTTGTTCGGCTTTTATTGGGAGATCTGGAACCAACCGAGGGTTCTATTCGTCTGGGTACCAATCTGCAGGTTGCTTACTTTGATCAGTTGCGAGGTGAGCTGGATCTGACACGGAACGCACTGGATAACCTGTCCGAGGGCCGGGAGTTCATCGACATTAATGGCCAGAGCAAACACGTACTTGGCTATTTGCAGGAATTCCTGTTTACCCCGGAGCGCGCCAGATCTCCGGTCAGCGTCTTTTCCGGTGGTGAGCGTGCCCGGCTGCTGCTGGCGAAGCTGTTCAGCAAGCCCGCCAATATCCTGGTGCTCGATGAGCCAACCAACGATCTGGATGTGGAAACGCTGGAGTTGCTGGAAGAACAGCTGGCGGAATTTGCCGGCACCGTGATCGTGATCAGTCACGACCGTGAGTTTCTTGATAATGTGATCACCGAAACGGTTTTCCTGGATGGATCGGGCAAAGTGCGGGAGTTCGTTGGTGGCTACACCGATTGGCGTCGACAGGGCGGCTGTTTCCCGTCAGAAGCCACCGGTAATCGACCGGACAAGCAGGATAAATCCAGTAAAACCTCTGGTGATACTGGCAAGGCCGAATCACAGAAAGCCGCGGATAGCATAAAAGCGGGAACGCAGTCTGAGAAAAGCAAACCCGCTAAACTGAGCTACAAACTCAAACTCGAGCTGGAGCAGTTGCCAGGGCAGATTGAGGCACTCGAGCAGGAAGTCGCCGGCCTGCAGGAAAGAATTTCCCAGGCTGATTTTTATTCAGGCCCACCGGATGAAGTCTCGGCCACTCTGGAAGCATTGACGGAAAAGGAAAACCGTCTGGAGCAGGTCATCGAGCGGTGGATGGAGCTGGAAGAACAGGCAAACCAATGAACGTACACTACGATTTCAGATTTCAGGACGGTCGTACCGTCGAATTCAAAGTCACGGACAAGCCGTCCCGGCCGTCGGGTTCGCTCCCGTCATGGACAAAACTGGAGCATTGCCAGTGTAGTAACTGCCCGCTAAAAGCGGCGGAATCTCCCCACTGCCCGGCGGCAACGGAAATATTGCCGGTGGTGGAGGCTTTCCGGGATGAGGATGCCTATCAGAAGGTTGAAGTAAGAGTAACCGATGACCGCCGCAGCTATGTAAAACAGACGGCCCTCGAAGAGGCGCTCCGGTCGCTGCTCGGGTTGAAAATGGCAACCAGCGGTTGCCCGGTGCTTTCGGAGCTCAAGCCGATGGCGGTCCACCACCTTCCGTTCGCAAATACCGATGAATTTATTATGCGTAGTGTTTCCCACTACCTGTTGCAGCAATATTTTGCGAAACGGAATCATCAGACCCCGGACTGGGAACTGAAGGGACTGGTGGAGAGGAATCAGAGGTTGCAGTTGGTCAACCAGGCCCTGTGGCAGCGTATTCACTCGGTCTGCAAGGGCGACAGTAACCTGAAGGCGCTACTGAATTTCTTTTCAATGGCATCCAGTGTCAGCTTCTCACTGGAAAGTCAGCTGCGCAAACTGGAGGCGAAAATGGGCGGCGAGGGGGCCTGATAGCCGCTTCCCGTCAGTGCAGGCCCGGGTCCAGGCCCGGGCCTTCTGTTCAGCAGACGTTAATGAATTCGAACGGCCAGAACATCGCATTCGGTTCCATGCAGGACCCCGTTGGCGGTTGAGCCCAGCAATAGCTGGAAACCCTTTCGCCCGTGACTGCCGACGATCACCAGATCCACCTCCTGTTCCTTGGCGAGCCTGTGAATTTCAGACTCAGGACGTCCGACTGTCACCACCTGATTGTTTTTTGCCACACCGTACTGATCGCCGTAGGTTCCCAACTGTTCGCGGGCCGCTTTATCGAGCTGGTCCTGCAGTTCCGTCAGGTCCATCGGGATATCTCCCCCATAGGCATACCCAACAGGCTCAACCACGTGGACCAGCATCAGCTCGGCACCGTGGGCCTCGCTCACGGCTTTTGCCTTGTTCAGCACCTGCGGGGCCTCTTCAGTGAGGTCAATGGCAACAAGCATCTTTTTATAGGCAGACATCGTATCGCTCCTTCGCACACGGGGTATTGTAATGAGGATAGTACCTTAAAACCGGTCGGGAAAGTGTAGAGGGAAACTGACGGGTATCAAAAACGGAGACGGAAAACTGCTTTTCTGGCAGGCAATTACGCCTGCCAGAAAGGGACGGCAGGTGTTCATGCGTTACCCTGGAGAAGCTCAATGGTTGTGGCCAGCCCTTTGAGGATGCCCTTGGAGTACCGGTCGATTACAAAGCCTACGTTGTTTTCATTGTAGTTGATGTAGGATCCCCGAATGAACTGCCATTTGGATGAGATATCGTTAAGTGCTGCTTTCAGTTCCGGTGTTCCCTGGCCCTTGATAACCGATGCCAGCAATTGATCCAGCTCCCGGGCCTGCTCGTCCAGCGGTGTTTCGGTAGAAGAGCCCTGGAAGGTCTGGGCCACCGAGGAGTTGGTCCTGACCGAGTACTTGGCCATCATCTGTGCCATCTTCACTGCAGCAGAACGGGCAGCTTCAACCCTCGGATTGGTATCGGTCTGGGAACTTTCCTGGGCCACCCGGTAGAGCTCGGTGGCTTTCTCGTTCATGGTCAGTGCCTGGTTGGCCATATCGGAGACCAGACGCAGGTCCGGATAACCCTGATTGCGCACATCGTTGATGTTGTCGCGCATCAGGTTCTTGAATTTATCAAACTCCTGATTGAGCCCTTCTACTTCCTCGGCAGACAATACGCCGGAATCACTGCCAGCAATGGAATTCATCGAGTCATTGGCCGAGTTGATGCCCTGTACAATCTCGTTCAGGGTATCGGTGTCCCCGGTTCCACTGAAACGGTAGTAGGCATCCAGTGCCATGTAGTTACTGACCCGGAAATTATGAAGGTCGGAGAGAAATCCGTCGGCGCTGTCCTGGGCGCGGACACCCATGGACGTTAGTGCAAGTAGAATAAGCGCGGCTACAAGGGAACGTACCCGCAGGTTAGCGTCTGTCATCGGATGGGTCTCCGTAATGCGGTTTTATTATTGTGGACCAAAGTCGTAGATCGAAGGTAAAGTAACTGCGTCAGCCAATCAAGCAGTTTTGGCGGCGTTGTCGCCCGTAAATGTAAATAACTTTGAAATTTGCGTGACGAAGTTCCGGTTTTCCCTGAGCAGTGGCTTCCAGTTCACTGAAACATAACAATTCCGCTCGAATTTTTTCGGTTGCCCCCGGCAATTTGGGGACTTTTGCAGCCCTCCTGAAAGAAACAAATTGACAAATGCGCCGTTTTTTTTCATCGTGTGCCCTCACGATTCAAACGACTGTATGAATTTTTGGATCGGATGATCGGGCAGTGACCGAAATCTCGCTGCACAAACAGCCGCGCCGGTGAATCAAAAAGTACCGCTCGGCTGGAAGCAGTTCCAAACACAGACTGGAGATCAGTTGATGATTTACGAAGGTAAAGCCATCACGGTTAAAGAGATCGAAGGCGGGATCGCTCAGTTGAACTTCGACTTGCAGGGCGAGTCAGTAAACAAGTTCAACCGTCTTACTATCGAAGAGCTCCGCGCCGCGACTGACGCACTTAAAGCGCAGAAGAACCTGAAGGGTCTGGTAGTGACCAGCTCCAAGGACAGCTTCATTGTTGGCGCCGATATTACCGAATTCACCGAGCTGTTTGCGGGCTCGGAGGAGGATCTGGTAGCCAACAACCTCAAGGCCAACGAAGTCTTTAACGCCGTTGAAGATCTGCCGTTCCCCACAGTTACCGCGATCAACGGTATGGCGCTGGGTGGCGGTTTCGAGATGTGTCTGGCAACCGACTACCGCGTGATGGACAAAAAGGCCAAGGTTGGCCTTCCGGAAGTGAAGCTTGGCATCTTCCCGGGCTTCGGCGGTACCGTGCGTCTGTCCCGTCTGGTGGGTGTGGACAATGCCGTTGAGTGGATCAGCGGCGGCACTGAGAACCGTGCAGATGTGGCACTGAAAGTCGGTGCTGTGGATGCCGTGCTCGAGTCCGACAAACTGGTTGACGCTGCTGTTGCCATTATTAACCAGTGCAACGAAGGCAAGCTGGATTACGAAGCTCGTCGCGAAGAGAAGAAGGGCAAGATCAAGCTCAATGCCATGGAAAGCATGATGGCATTCGAGATCTCCAAGGCATTTGTTGCCGGCAAGGCTGGCAAGAACTACCCGGCGCCCGTCGAGGCCATCAAGGTCATGCAGAAGCATGCCGGTATGACCCGTGACAAGGCAATCGAAGTGGAAGCCAAAGGCTTCGCCAAGATGGCCAAGACCAATGTGGCGGCCTGCCTGGTTGGCCTGTTCCTGAACGATCAGGAATTGAAGAAGAAGGCCAAGGCCTGGGAAAAAGAAGCCAACGACGTGAACCTGGCTGCCGTTCTGGGTGCCGGTATCATGGGTGGTGGTGTTGCATTCCAGTCTGCCCTGAAAGGCACGCCGATCATCATGAAGGACATCAACCAGGACGGTATCGCCCTGGGTCTGAAAGAAGCCAAGAAGCTTCTGGCCAAGCGTGTTGAAAAGGGCAAGATGAAGCCGGATCAGATGGCCGACGTGCTCAATAGCATCACGCCGACCCTGAACTATGGCGACTTCAAGAATGTAGATCTGGTAGTCGAAGCCGTTGTTGAGAACCCGAAGGTGAAAGACGCGGTTCTTCGTGAGACCGAAGACGCGGTTCGTGAGGACACCATCCTGACCTCCAACACCTCTACTATCTCCATCGATCTGCTTGCGAAGAACCTCAAGCGTCCGGAAAACTTCTGCGGCATGCACTTCTTCAACCCGGTACACATGATGCCGCTGGTTGAGGTTATCCGTGGCGAAAAGACCAGTGATCGTGCGATCGCCACCACCGTGGCTTACGCCAAGGCCATGGGCAAGACCCCGATCGTTGTCAACGATTGCCCGGGCTTCCTGGTAAACCGTGTTCTGTTCCCGTACTTCGGCGGCTTTATCGGCCTGGTGCGTGACGGTGCTGACTTCCAGCACGTTGACAAGGTTATGGAGAAGTTCGGCTGGCCGATGGGCCCTGCCTACCTGCTTGACGTTGTCGGCATGGATACCGGCAAGCACGCCGGCGAAGTGATGGCAGACGGCTTCCCGGATCGGATGAAGCACGAAGGCACAACCGCCATTGACGTGATGTTCGATAACAACCGTTACGGACAGAAGAACGACAAGGGCTTCTATAAATACGAACTGGACCGCAAGGGCAAGCAGAAGAAGGTTGTCGATGAAGAGACCTACAAGCTGCTCGAGCCGGTTGTTCAGGGTAAGAACGAGTTCAGCGAAGAAGACATCATCGCCCGCATGATGATTCCTCTGTGCCTGGAAACCGTTCGCTGCCTGGAAGACGGCATTGTCGAAGATCCGGCAGATGCTGACATGGGCCTGATTTTCGGTATCGGCTTCCCGCCTTTCCGGGGTGGTGCCCTGCGCTATATCGACGATATGGGTGTAGACAAGTTCGTCGAACTGGCAGACAAGTTTGCAGACCTTGGTCCTCTTTATCACCCGACCGAGAAGCTGCGTGAAATGGCCAAGACTGGCAAAAAGTTCTTTGGCTAACCCTGAACGAGATTTCCGAACGGAGAAAGATCTATGAGCCTTAATCCGAGAGACGTTGTCGTCGTCGATTGCGTGCGGACTCCGATGGGTCGTGCCAAAAACGGTTGTTTCCGGAACGTGCGTGCAGAGACCCTGTCCGCCAATCTGATCGAAGCACTGTTTGAGCGCAACCCGAAGCTCGACCCGAAAGAAGTTGAAGATGTTATCTGGGGCTGTGTAAATCAGACCAAGGAGCAGGGCTTCAACGTGGCGCGTCAGATTTCCCTGCTGACCCGCATTCCCCACGAGTCTGCCGCTCAGACCGTGAACCGCCTGTGTGGCTCTGCCATGAGCGCGATTCACACTGCAGCCCAGGCCATCATGACCGGCAACGGTGATGTGTTCTTCGTGGGCGGTGTCGAGCACATGGGGCACGTACCCATGACCGAAGGTTTCGACCACAACCCGGCTGCGTCCAAGTACTCCGCAAAAGCGTCCAACATGATGGGCCTGACCGCGGAAATGCTGGCCAAGATGCACGGGATTACCCGTGAGCAGCAGGACGAGTTCGGTGCTCGCTCCCACCGTCTGGCCCATGAAGCGACCGTAGAAGGCCGTTTCAAGAACGAAATCGTGCCCATTGAAGGTCACGACGAGAACGGCTTCAAGGTGCTGATCGAGGAAGACGAGACCATTCGTCCCGAGACCACTGCCGAGTCGCTGAGCCAGCTGAAACCGGCGTTCGATCCGAAGAACGGTACCGTGACTGCTGGTACTTCTTCCCAGCTGACCGACGGTGCGGCAGCAATGGTGCTGATGTCCGCAGAGCGTGCTGAAGCGCTTGGCCTGAAGCCGATTGCCAAGATCCGCAGCATGGCCGTTGCCGGCTGTGATCCCGCGATCATGGGCTATGGCCCGGTGCCGGCCACCAAGAAAGCCCTGAAGCGCGCAGGCCTGAAAGTCGAAGACATCGACTTCTGGGAACTGAATGAGGCTTTTGCCGGCCAGTCCCTGCCTGTCCTCAAGGACCTGAAGCTGTTGGGCGTTATGGAAGAGAAAGTGAACCTGAACGGCGGCGCGATTGCCCTTGGCCATCCGCTGGGCTGCTCCGGTGCACGTATCTCCACAACCCTGCTGAATGTAATGCAGGCCAAAGGCGGTAAGCTTGGTGTTTCCACCATGTGTATCGGTCTGGGCCAGGGCATTGCGACGGTCTGGGAGCGTCTGTAATCCGTTAAGCGGTTTTCAGTACGCGGTTTCAGAAGGCCCGGCAAATGCCGGGCCTTTCTGTTTCAATCGGCGGCCCGGACAGGCTTCCAGAATGTGAAAAAAAGCAGGATTGAAACCAAAGAATGGGTTGTCTTGCTATTCTTGACCCTGTAAAACAGTGAGCCTATACAGATTGGCGGCGTATGTGTGTTTTCTAGCCGACTGATTTTACAGCGAGTTTACGGTTTGCTGATTAATTGACCGATTTATCGCCAAGGATACAGAACTCCGATATGGGTAAAAGTCTCGTAATTGTCGAGTCACCAGCGAAAGCGAAGACCATCAACAAGTACCTGGGCTCTGACTTCATCGTCAAATCGAGCGTCGGGCACATTCGTGATCTTCCCGTCAGTGGCAGTGGATCCCAGTCGGATCCGAAGGAGCGCGCCAGACAGGCCGCCGCCACCCGAAAGATGAGCCCGGAAGAAAAGGCGGTGCACAAAAAGCGCAAGGCCCGGGAGCAACTGGTGGCCCGCATGGGTGTCGATCCCGACCAGAACTGGAGCGCCCGTTACGAGATCCTTCCCGGAAAAGAGAAGGTTGTCAGTGAACTGAAGCGCCTGGCCAAATCCGCAGACCACATCTATCTGGCGACGGATTTGGACCGTGAAGGGGAGGCCATTGCCTGGCACCTGCAGGAAACCATTGGCGGCGAGCCGGAGAAATACCGGCGGGTGGTGTTTAACGAAATCACAAAGCGCGCCATTCAGGAAGCCTTCAAGGACCCCGGGAATCTCGACAACAACCGGGTGAATGCCCAGCAGGCCCGGCGCTTCCTCGACCGGGTTGTGGGCTATATGGTGTCACCGCTGCTGTGGGCAAAGATTGCCCGTGGCCTGTCTGCCGGTCGCGTGCAGTCAGTCGCTGTTCGGTTGATTGTCGAGCGGGAGCGGGAGATCCGGAAATTTGTCCCGGAAGAGTTCTGGCAACTGCATGCCGACCTCGCATCGGCCAAGGCCGAGCAGCCGGTTCGCTTCGAAGTTACGCGCCACGATGACAAGCCTTACCGGCCAGTCAACGAGCAGCAGAGCACCGAGCACGTCAGCCGCCTCAAGGCTGGCACCTTCAAGGTCTCCAAGCGAGAAGACAAGCCGACACGCTCGCGTCCGTCAGCCCCATTCATTACCTCCACGCTGCAGCAGGCGGCGAGCAACCGCATGGGGTTCAGTGTCAAGAAGACCATGATGCTGGCCCAGCGTCTTTATGAGGCGGGCTTTATTACTTACATGCGTACTGACTCCACCAACCTGAGTCAGGATGCGGTTAGCAGCTGCCGAACCTACATTCAGAAGCAGTTTGGCGACAAATACCTGCCTGAGAAGCCACGTGTCTATGGAAGCAAAGAGGGCGCCCAGGAGGCCCACGAAGCCATTCGGCCGACCGAAGTCAGTCGCCGTCCTACCGATATCAGCGGCTTGGAGAAAGATGCCGAGAAGCTATACGACTTGATCTGGCGCCAATTTATTGCCTGTCAGATGTCCGATGCGGAGTTCCTGAGCACCTCGATAGTCGTTGCTAACGGCGATTACGAGCTACGTACCCGGGGCCGGATCATCAAGTTCGATGGTTTCCTGAAGGCGGCGCCTCAGGCCGCCAAGAAAGATGAAGACATTGCTCTGCCTGATATCCAGGTAGACGAAGTTCTGGATCTGAAAAAGCTCGACCCGAGCCAGCACTTTACCAAGCCTGCGCCGAGGTACACCGAGGCGAGCCTGGTCAAAGAGCTCGAAAAGCAGGGTATTGGCCGTCCCTCGACCTATGCGTCGATTATTTCGACGATTCAGGATCGCGGCTATGTCAGGCTGCAGAACCGCCGCTTCTATGCCGAGAAGATGGGCGAGATTGTGACCGAGCGCCTGTCAGAATCTTTCCCGAATCTGATGGACTTCGATTTCACCGCGAAGATGGAAGATGAGCTCGACGAAATTGCCGAGGGTGATGTCGAGTGGAAGAAAGTCCTGAATGATTTTTACGGCCGTTTCAAGCAGCAACTGGAAACGGCAGAAAGTGGTGAAGACGGCGGCATGCGTGCCAACACGCCCACCGAGACTGATATTCCGTGTCCGAGCTGCGGTCGGAATATGCAGATTCGTGTGGCCAGTACGGGTGTATTCCTGGGCTGCTCCGGTTACTCATTACCACCGAAGGAGCGTTGCAAGACCACCATCAATCTCGTGTCCGGCGACGAAGTGGTCAGCGCTGACGATGACGTGGAAGGCGAGGGCGAAACCCGGCTGCTGCGCAAGAAGCGCCGCTGCCCCAAGTGTGGCACTGCCATGGACAGCTACCTGGTGGACGAAACCCGCAAGCTGCATGTCTGTGGTAACAATCCGGATTGCTCTGGCTACGAGGTAGAAAAGGGCACGTTCCGCATCAAGGGCTACGATGGGCCGACCCTCGAGTGCGACAAGTGTGGCTCTGAGATGCAGCTGAAGACGGGGCGGTTTGGAAAGTATTTCGGTTGTACCAATACCGAGTGCAAGAACACCCGTAAGCTGCTCAAAAATGGCGAGCCAGCACCGCCCAAGATGGACCCGGTACCCATGCCGGAGCTTCAGTGCCAGAAGGTGGATGACACTTACGTTCTTCGTGATGGGGCGTCCGGGTTGTTTCTGGCCGCCAGCAAGTTCCCGAAAAATCGGGAAACGCGACCACCTCTGGTGATGGAGATCAAACCACACCGGAAGGAAATTGATCCGAAGTATGATTACCTGATGGATGCGCCCGAGCGTGATCCTGAAGGCAATCCGACGGTGATTCGCTACAGCCGCAAGACCAAGGAGCAGTACGTCATGTCCGAGAAGGAAGGCAAGGCGACGGGCTGGTCCGCGTGGTATGTGAACGGAAAGTGGCAGCCGCAGGACAAGAAAAAGTAGTGCCTGTGGATTCGGGGCCGGGTGAGAGCTTTCATCCGGCCCAGCTTCAGAGACTTACCGGAACTTCCTGAGTCTCTGGATTAAAGAGGATGTATCCCAGCGTTTGCCCCCCATGGACTGCACATCCGCGTAGAACTGATCCACCAGAGCGGTGACTGGCAGAGACGCGTTCACTTTTCGTGCCTCTTCCAGGCAAATCCCCAGGTCCTTACGCATCCAGTCAACCGCGAAGCCGTGTTCGAATTCACCCGCAATCATCGTTGCCGAGCGGTTTTCCATTTGCCAGGACTGGGCTGCCCCTTTCGAAATCACATCCACCACTTTTGCCACATCCAGCTCAGCCTGCTCGGCAAAGTGCAGCGCCTCTGAAAGGCCCTGTACAAGACCGGCAATGGCGATCTGGTTCACCATCTTGGTTTTCTGGCCACTGCCAGCTGGGCCCATTCGGTTGAGTGCGCGCGCATAGTGCTCCATAACCGGCTCGGCTTTCGCATAGTCCTGTTCAGAGCCGCCGCACATGATGGTCAGCTTGCCGTTTTCGGCTCCTTGCTGGCCGCCGGACACAGGCGCGTCCACAAATCCCATGTTGTTTTTACTGGCAGCTTCAGCAAGATACTCGGCAATGCCGGCTGAAGCCGTAGTGTGATCGACCAGAACCGCACCTTCGGAGGCATTGGCGAGGATGCCTTCATCGCCTTCGTAAACTGCTTTAAGATCGATATCCGCACCAACGCAGGTGAGTACTATATCCGCGCCCTTCACGGCCTCGGCAATGGAGGTGCAGCTGGTTCCCCCGTATTCGCTTGCCCATTGCTCGGCTTTGGCGCTGGTTCGGTTCCAGACCCTGACGTTGAGCCCGGCCTTGGCCAGGTGCCCGGCCATTGGATAGCCCATTACGCCGAGGCCGATAAACGCTGCTGTAGTCATTGCTTTCTCCTCTTATGTTTTTGTCGGGTTAACTTAGCACAGAAGGGCGGGGCGGCACGCAATAAAAAAGGCCGCTGAATCAGCGGCCTTTCCATGCGTTGCCCGAGAAATCAGGCTTATTTCGCCGGATAATCCCGGGAATCCGAGCCAGTGTAAAGCTGGCGCGGACGGCCGATGCGATAGTCGCCGCTGACCATTTCGTTCCAGTGCGAGAACCAGCCGATGGTCCGCGACAGGGCGAAGATAACGGTGAACATCGAAGTCGGGATTCCGATGGCCTTGAGGATGAGTCCGGAGTAGAAGTCGACGTTCGGGTAAAGCTTGCGCTTTACGAAGTACTCGTCTTCCAGCGCGATTTTTTCCAGACGCTGGGCGATCTTCAGCAGCGGGTCGTTTTCGAGGCCTAGCTCGGTCAGAACCTCGTGAGCGGTTTCTGCCATTACCTTGGCGCGCGGGTCGAAATTCTTGTATACCCGGTGGCCGAAGCCCATCAGACGGAATGGATCGTCTTTATCCTTGGCCTTGGCAATGAACTTCTCGATGTTGGACTCGTCGCCGATCTCGGCCAGCATGTCCAGAACCGCTTCGTTCGCGCCGCCGTGCGCGGGGCCCCAGAGGGCGGCAATGCCGGAAGCGATACAGGCATAGGGGTTGGCGCCGGTGGAGCCGGCCAGACGCACGGTCGACGTCGACGCATTCTGTTCGTGGTCTGCGTGCAGGATGAAGATCTTGTCCATGGCCTTGGCTAGGATCGGGTTCGGCTTATATTCCTCACAGGGAACGCCAAACATCATCTGCAGGAAGTTCTCGGAATACGAGAGGTCGTTACGCGGGTACATGAAGGGCTGGCCGATGCTGTACTTGTAACACCAGGCTGCAATCGTAGGCATCTTGGCGACCAGGCGGTGAGCGGTGATCTCACGCTGCTCCTGGCTGGCTACGTCCATCTCGCCGTGGTAGAAGGCGGACAGGGCGCCGACCACACCACACATGATGGCCATCGGGTGTGCATCACGACGGAAACCCTGGAAGAAGTTCCGCATCTGGTCGTGCAGCATGGTGTGGTTTTTGATGGTCTCGTGGAACTTCTGGTTCTCCTCGGCGCTTGGAAGTTCGCCGTGAAGCAGGAGATAGCAGACTTCAAGGTAGTCGGAGTGTTCCGCGAGCTGTTCGATCGGGTAGCCGCGGTGCAGGAGAACGCCATTTGCACCGTCGATGTAGGTTATGGCCGATTCGCAGGCTGCGGTGGATACGAATCCGGGGTCGTATGTAAAAACGCCTTCCTGGACTAGGCCTCGTACGTCGATAACGTCAGGGCCGACGGTGCCGGAATAAATCGGTAGCTCAATGGACTTGTCCCCCACCGAGAGCGTGGCTTTCCTGTCGGTCATGGTGCTCTCCTATTTATCAGCTTTGAAAGCTTTATCTACAGTTATGGATGCGCTAGAAGGCGCGTATTATCGCAAAACTGGCGGCAAAATATAGGGCGTTGGCTTTTTTTGTCAATGGAAGAGTCGGGAAAACCCAGAATTTGACATTCGCTGTAAATCAGGGATATCCCGAATAACAACGGATTGGGGATGGAAAAGGATTTGTCAATCATCCTTATAGCTGGCTTAACCCCCTGAAATACGCGGCTTGAGCGACGTTGCAGGTTTGTAATTGGTTAGGGTACTCCTTATAATCCCTAGCCCGGAATTGGGGATAAACCTTCTCCCGCTGCCTGTAAATAGTGGTTTGCCGGTGAGGTTATCTCCCTTCTGAGCCAATCGTGTGCCGGTTTCGTATCTGCACGCCGATCCTTACATACCAACCATCCGCACCCGGTTTTCCGGTCCCGCGGAACCAAGAGAGAGTGTGAGAGCGCTGTGAATAGCAAACGACCAGTAAATCTCGATCTCGGCAAGTTTCATTTTCCGCTGCCAGCCATTACGTCCATATTGCACCGTATCAGCGGCATCATCATTTTTGTTGGTGTTGCGTTCCTGCTTTACGGGCTTCAGCTTTCCCTGTCCGGGGAAGAGGGCTTCAGTCGTGTCAATGAACTGCTGGACAGCTTCCTTGCCAAGCTGATTATCTGGGGCATCTTGTCTGCTCTGTTGTACCACCTGGTTGCGGGTATCAAGCACCTGTTCATGGATATGGGCATTGGTGAAGAGCTCGAGAGCGGCCGCCTCGCCTCGAAGATCACGATTGTGGTTTCCGTCATTCTCATCGTTCTGGCAGGAGTCTGGGTATGGTAAACAGCGTCACGAACCTGGGTCGCAGTGGTGTCTATGACTGGCTGATCCAGCGGGTAACCGCCTACGTACTTGCTTTGTATACAATTTTCCTGCTCGGCTTTCTGTTGACCTCCGACGTCAACTACGAAACCTGGAGTGCGCTTTTCGACCAGACCTGGTTCCGTATCTTTACCCTTATGGCACTGCTTTCAATCGGTGCTCACGCTTGGGTGGGGCTCTGGACGGTGACGACCGACTATATCAAGGCCATGGGTCCCAGGTTTATCGTGCAGGCGGCTTGTGGGCTGACCATGTTCGTCTATGTGGTTTGGGGCATTCAGATTCTTTGGGGGCTTTAATCGATGGCTAATATCAAGACCATGTCCTTTGACGCAATTGTTATCGGCGGCGGCGGTTCCGGCATGCGTGCCGCGCTCCAGTTGACCGAGTCCGGCGTCAATACCGCGTGTATCACCAAGGTTTTCCCGACGCGGTCTCATACGGTCTCTGCCCAAGGTGGCATCACCTGTGCGATCGCCAGTGCTGATCCGAATGACGACTGGCGCTGGCACATGTATGACACGGTTAAAGGCTCGGACTACATTGCCGACCAGGATGCCGTCGAGTACATGTGTTCCGTTGGTCCTCAGGCGGTATTCGAGCTTGAGCACATGGGTCTTCCGTTCTCGCGCACCGAGCAGGGCCGTATCTATCAGCGTCCGTTTGGTGGTCAGTCCAAAGGCCCTGATAACCCGACTCAGGCAGCACGTACCTGTGCCGCTGCTGACCGTACCGGTCACGCCCTGCTTCACACTCTGTACCAGGCCAACATCAAGGGCGGAACCACCTTCCTTAACGAGTGGTACGCGGTAGATCTCGTCAAGAACAGTAAGGATGAGGTCGTTGGTGTGGTTGCCATTGAGGTTGAGACCGGCGAAGTCGCCTACATCAAATCCAAAGCGACCGTTCTTGCTACCGGTGGCGCGGGACGTATTTACGCCTCCACAACCAACGCGCTGATCAACACCGGCGACGGTATCGGTATGGCACTGCGTGCCGGTTTCCCGATGCAGGACATGGAAATGTGGCAGTTCCACCCGACCGGCATTTACGGAGCGGGAACGCTGGTGACCGAAGGTTGTCGGGGTGAGGGTGGCTACCTGATCAACGCCGAGGGTGAGCGTTTCATGGAGCGCTATGCGCCGAACGCGAAAGACCTGGCGGGCCGTGACGTTGTAGCCCGGGCAATGGTGATCGAGATTCTGGAAGGTCGTGGCTGCGGTCCGGATAAGGACCACGTTCTGCTGAAGCTGGATCATCTGGGTGAAGAGACCCTGAACCTGCGCCTGCCGGGCATCTGTGAGCTGTCCCGCACCTTTGCGCATGTGGATCCTGTCAAAGAGCCGATCCCGGTCGTGCCTACCTGTCACTACATGATGGGCGGCATTCCGACCAACGTTGGTGGTCAGGCGTTGACCCAGGATGAAAACGGAAAAGACAAGCCAATCCCCGGGCTGTTCGCCTGTGGCGAGGCTGCGTGTGTATCGGTACACGGCGCCAACCGTCTGGGTGGTAACTCTCTGCTGGACCTGGTGGTGTTTGGTCGCGCAGCTGGCCTGCACATTGAAGAGCAGCTTCGCGGCGGCTTCGAGGTAGACGGTGCCAGTGAGGACGATATCAAGCGTGCCATGGCGCGGCTTGACCGCCTGAACAACGCAACCGAGGGCGAGAGCGTTGCAGAGGTCCGCAAGGATTTGCAGAACTGCATGCAGTTGTACTTCGGCGTGTTCCGTGACGGCAAGAGCATGGAAGAGGGTCTCAAAAAGCTGGAAGCGATTGGTGAGCGTGTTCGCAACACCAAGCTGGCCGATACCAGCAACGCCTTCAACACCGCCCGTATCGAAGCGCTCGAGCTGGATAACCTCTACGAGGTTGCCCTGGCTACAGCGGTTTCCGCCTTTGAGCGGAAGGAAAGTCGCGGCGCTCATGCCCGGAACGACTACACCGAGCGTGATGATGAGAACTGGCTGAAGCACTCCATGTTCTTCCCGCTGGAAAAGCGCGTGGGCAAGCGTGATGTGAACTTTGCACCGAAGACGGTGGACAAGTTCGAGCCGAAGGTCCGGACTTACTAAGGGGGACTCCGAAAATGTTAGTAAGCCTTTATCGTTATAACCCGGAGACTGACAACGCGCCTTACATGCAGGACGTGGATGTTGATATTCCGGAAGGCAAGGATCTCATGGTTCTTGATGTGCTGAACCTAATCAAGGAGCGGGATCCTTCAATGGCCTACCGTCGTTCCTGCCGGGAGGGCGTGTGTGGCTCTGATGGCATGAACATGAACGGCAAAAACGGCCTGGCGTGTATTACGCCGGTCTCCCAGGTGGTGAAGGGCGACAAGCTGGTGCTGCGTCCGCTGCCGGGTCTGCCGGTTATTCGTGATCTGGTTGTAGATATGAGTCTTTTCTACAAGCAGTACGAAAAGGTCATGCCTTACCTGATTAACGACAAGCCTGCTCCTGCGATCGAGCGGCTGCAGTCTCCGGAAGACCGCCAGAAGCTGGATGGCCTGTACGAGTGTATTCTCTGTGCCTGCTGTTCCACGTCCTGTCCGTCATTCTGGTGGAACCCGGACAAGTTTATCGGTCCTGCTGGCCTGCTTCAGGCTTACCGTTTCCTGGCGGACAGCCGGGATACAGCTCAGGACGAGCGACTTGCCGGCCTTGATGACCCGTTCAGTGTATTCCGCTGCCGGGGCATCATGAACTGTGTCAGTGTCTGCCCGAAAGGTCTGAACCCCACAAGGGCTATCGGCCACATTCGGAACCTTCTGCTGCAAAGGGCGACTTAAGCAGCAGGATTTGCGACAGACGCTATACTGTTCTGATCAGGTTAGTACCCGGAAGGCCTCGCAAGTTTGCGGGGCCTTCAACCAAAGGCTTATAGTCAAAAGTCTTACCCGGGTGCACACTACGCAAGCCGTGGCGGGAACTTATAAAGTTTTCTCCCTGTTTTGCTGAGTACAAAAACCACCGGGGAATGGAAAACATCCATGTCGGGTGTGGTGGCCAAAGTCGATCCCGTAAAAACCCGTATTGACTGAGATATACCCCTGGCCGACCATATCGGGCTCCCCGCACCAGCCCAAGGTGAGCTATTCAAGATGCACGAAAGCATAATGGAGCAGTTATGGCAGACTTCCCACCTTCAGGGTGGAAATCTCGCCTATGTTGAACAGCTTTTTGAAACCTACCTGACAGACCCCAATGCCGTTCCCGAAGAGTGGCGCAGCTATTTCGACAAACTCCCCAGTGTCGATGGCTACAAAGGCCGTGACATTGTCCACTCTTCCATCCGCGAACAGTTCGAACACATCTCCCGTAACCAGCGCTTTCTGGCCAGTGGCGGCGTTCCCGCCAGTGCAACGTCGGATGCGGACAAGAAACAGATTCGTGTTCTCCAGCTGATTAACGCCTATCGCTTCCGCGGCCATCAGGAAGCGAAGCTGGACCCGCTCGGTGTTTGGCAACGTCCCAAGGTTGAAGACCTCGATCCCGAATTCCATGAACTGTCCGACTCTGACCGTGACCTCGAGTTCCAGACCGGCTCACTGAACCTCGGCTCCGAGACCATGAAGCTCGGAGATATTGTCGATGGTTTGCGCCAGACCTACTGCGAAAGCATTGGCGCTGAATACATGCACGTTGTCGATACCCGCATCAAGCGCTGGTTCCAGCAACGCATGGAGCCGGTTCGTTCACGTCCCGCATACGAGGACAACACCCGAAAGCACATCCTTGAGCGACTGACGGCTGCCGAAGGTCTCGAAAAGTACCTGGGTTCCCGTTATCCGGGTGTGAAACGCTTTGGTCTTGAGGGTGGCGAAAGTCTCATTCCCTGTCTGGACGAGCTGATCCAGCGTGCCGGTTCCTACGGCGCCAAGGAAATCGTTCTGGGTATGGCGCACCGTGGTCGCCTGAACGTCCTGGTCAATACTCTGGGCAAGAATCCGAGAGAACTCTTCGACGAGTTTGAAGGCAAGAAACTGGCCGATTCCGGTTCAGGTGACGTGAAGTACCACCAGGGCTTCTCATCCAACGTGATGACCCCGGGTGGCGAAGTGCACCTGGCGATGGCGTTCAACCCGTCGCACCTGGAAATCGTTTCGCCGGTGGTTGAAGGCTCCGTTCGGGCCCGCCAGACCCGTCGCAACGACGAGGATGGCAGCAAGGTAGTGCCAATCATCATGCACGGTGACGCGGCGTTTGCCGGCCAGGGCGTGGTGATGGAAACCTTCCAGATGTCCCAGACCCGTGGGTTTGGCGTTGGTGGCACCATTCATATTGTTATCAACAACCAGGTTGGTTTCACCACCAGCAAGCAGGAAGATGCGCGGTCCACGGAGTACTGCACCGACGTGGCCAAGATGATCCAGGCGCCAATCCTGCATGTGAATGCGGACGACCCGGAAGCGGTCATGTTCGTGACCCAGATGGCCATGGACTACCGCAACGAATTCAAGAACGACGTGGTGATCGATCTGGTCTGCTATCGTCGTCGTGGTCACAACGAGGCGGATGAGCCGGCCGCAACCCAGCCGGTCATGTACGAGAAGATCCGTAAGCTGAAGACCACTCGCAACCTGTACGTTGATCAACTGGTGGAAGCCGGTGTTATCACCGAGGAAGAAGCCAAGCAGATGGAGAACGACTACCGTGACGCCCTGGACAATGGCGAGCACGTGGTCAAATCCCTGGTCAAGGAGCCCAACAAGGAGCTCTACGTAGACTGGACACCGTACCTGGGCCACGAGTGGACGGCCAAGTGCAAGTCCAGCGTTGCGCTGAAGACCATCCAGAAGCTGGGCAAGAAACTGACCTCGGTCCCTGAAGGTTTCAGTATCCAGCGCCAGGTCTCCAAGATTGTGTCCGACCGCGAGAAAATGACCGCCGGTGCCCTGCCGATCAACTGGGGCTACGGTGAAGTCATGGCCTATGCGACGTTGCTCAACGAAGGGCATCCGATCCGCATTACTGGCCAGGATGTTGGCCGCGGCACCTTCTCGCATCGCCACGCGGTTCTGCACAACCAGAAAGACGGCTCGACTCATATTGCCCTTGAGCAATTGTCGGAAGACCAGCCGAAATTCGAAATTTACGACTCGCTGCTCTCGGAAGAAGCCGTGATGGCGTTCGAGTACGGTTACGCGACCACCGCACCTGATGGCCTTGTGGTCTGGGAAGCGCAGTTTGGCGACTTCGCCAACGGTGCCCAGGTCGTGATTGATCAGTTCCTGACCAGTGGTGAGCACAAGTGGGGGCGCCTCTGTGGCCTGACCCTGCTGCTGCCTCATGGCTACGAAGGGCAGGGGCCGGAGCATAGCTCTGCACGCCTCGAGCGTTTCCTGCAGCTGAGTGCCGAACATAATATCCAGGTCTGCGTGCCGACCACGCCGTCGCAGGTATTCCATATGCTGCGTCGCCAGGTGAAGCGCCCGCTGCGCAAGCCTCTGGTTGCCATCACGCCCAAGAGTCTGCTGCGGCACAAGGAAGCGACGTCCGATCTTGACGATCTGACCACCGGTACCTTCAAGACCGTGCTGCCTGAGAAAGAGCCGTCCGATCCGAAGAAAGTCACCCGTCTGATCCTGTGTTCCGGCAAGGTCTATTTTGATCTGCTCGAGAAGAAGAAGTCGGACGAGCGTGAAGACGTCGCCATTGTCCGGATCGAACAGCTGTATCCTTTCCCCGGAGACGACCTTGACGAGCTCCTGAGCGAGTACACCAAGCTCAAGCACGTTGTCTGGTGTCAGGAAGAGCCGATGAACCAGGGTGCCTGGTATTGCAGCCAGCATCACATGCGTAATGCGCTGCACCGCCTGAATCCCAAGCTGTACCTTCAGTATGCCGGTCGTGACGCTTCGGCTGCTCCTGCCTGTGGCCATATGTCGGTCCACATTGAAGAGCAGAAGAAACTGGTTAACGACGCGTTTGAAATTTGACGAGCTACCGAACTAAGGATCTGTAATGTCAACTGAGATTAAAGCCCCCGTTTTCCCGGAGTCGGTCGCGGAAGGTACTGTCGCGACCTGGCACAAACAGCCGGGTGAAGCCTGCTCCCGTGACGAGCTGATTGTCGATATCGAGACCGACAAGGTCGTTCTTGAAGTGGTTGCGCCTGCTGACGGCGTGATCGAAGAAATCATCAAGAACGAAGGCGATACCGTTGAAAGTGGTGAGGTAGTCGGCAAGTTCAAGGAAGGTGCCAAGGGCGAGGCCAAGCCTGCCGAGGGCAAGAAAGAAGAGGCCAAGGAAGAGGCTCCGAAAGAAGAGGCCAAGAGTGAAGCCGCTTCCGGCGAAGCGATTCTGAGCCCGGCAGCGCGTAAGCTGGCCGAGGAAAACAACGTTGATCCGAACAGCATCCAGGGTACCGGCAAAGATGGCCGTGTAACCAAGGAAGACGTTCAGAACCACGTGGACAGTGCCAAGTCCTCCGGTGGTGCTTCCGCGCCCCAGCCTGCGGCGGGTATGCCGGAAGTGAACGTCAGCCAGGGCGAACGTCCAGAGAAGCGCGTGCCGATGACCCGCCTGCGTGCGAGCATCGCCAAGCGTCTGGTCAACGCGCAGCAGAGCGCAGCCATGCTGACCACCTTCAACGAGGTGAACATGGCGCCGATCATGGAACTGCGCAAGCAGTACCAGGAGAGCTTTGTAAAGCGTCATGGTATCAAGCTTGGTTTCATGTCCTTCTTCACCAAGGCGGCCACCGAAGCCCTGAAGCGGTTCCCCGCGGTGAACGCGTCCATTGATGGTAACGACATGGTTTACCACGGTTACCAGGATATCGGCGTGGCCGTATCCACGGATCGTGGTCTGGTCGTTCCGGTACTCCGCGATTCCGACGCCATGGGCCTGGCCGACATCGAGAAGAAGATCGTTGAATACGGCACCAAGGCGAAAGAGGGCAAGCTGGCCATTGAAGACATGACCGGTGGTACCTTTACGATTACCAACGGCGGCATCTTCGGCTCGCTGATTTCCACACCGATCCTGAACCCGCCACAGACTGCAATCCTGGGCATGCACAAGATTCAGGAGCGTCCGATGGCCGTGAACGGCAAGGTGGAAATTCTGCCGATGATGTACCTGGCGCTTTCTTACGACCACCGAATGATTGATGGCAAGGAAGCGGTGCAGTTCCTCGTTGCCATCAAGGAAATGCTTGAAGACCCGGCACGTATTCTGCTGGACGTCTGAGTCGACTTTAAACGTATCGGAAAACGGGATTAACTATGTCTGATAAATACGACGTCATTGTTATTGGTGCGGGCCCGGGCGGCTATGTTGCTGCCATCAAGGCTGCCCAGCTGGGTCTCAAGACCGCGTGTGTCGAATCCTGGACCGCCGAAGACGGCAAGGCGCAGGTACTTGGCGGTACCTGCCTGAACGTGGGCTGTATTCCCTCCAAGGCACTGCTGGAGATTTCCCACAAGTTCGAGGAAACCACCCACGATTACGAGATGCAGGGCATCATCGCCAAGGATGTCAAGATGGACATCGGCAAGATGATGGAGCGCAAGGCTGGTATCGTGAAGCAGCTGACCGGCGGTATCGCCGGCCTGTTCAAGTCCAACGGCGTTACCTCCATCCACGGCCACGGCAAGTTGCTGGCCAACCGCAAAGTGGAAGTAACTGACAAGGACGGCAAGTCCAAGACCTACGAAGCCGAAAACATCATTCTGGCCACTGGTTCCAAGCCGATCCAGATTCCGCCTGCGCCGTTCGATGGCGAGTACATCGTGGATTCCGAGGGAGCCCTCGAGTTCACCGAAGTGCCCAAGCGTCTGGGTGTGATCGGTGCCGGTGTTATCGGCCTGGAGCTTGGCAGCGTCTGGGCACGTCTGGGCTCCGAGGTGACGGTCCTTGAAGCGGTGGATACCTTCCTGCCGGCGGTGGATCAGCAGGTTGCCAAGGACGCACTCAAGCAGTTCCAGAAGCAGGGTCTGAACATCGTCATGGGTGCTCGCATGACCGGCGCTGAAGTCAAACGCAAGCTGGTCAACGTTACCTATGAAGATTCCAAGGGCAAGCAAGAAGCCAAGTTTGACAAGCTGATTGTTGCCGTTGGACGTCGTCCGTACACCGATAACCTGCTTTCCGAGGATTCCGGTGTGCAGATGGACGAGCGCGGTTTCATCTTCGTGGATGACAACTGCAAGACCGAGGCGCCGGGTGTCTGGGCTATCGGTGACGTGGTCCGCGGCCCAATGCTGGCCCACAAGGCGTCCGAAGAGGGCATCATGGTTGCCGAGCGCATTGCCGGGCACAAGCCCCAGGTCAACTACGACTGCATCCCCAACGTGATCTACACCTCGCCGGAAGTTGCCTGGGTTGGCAAAACCGAAGAGCAGATGAAGGCAGAGGGTGAAGAGTACAACGTAGGTACCTTCCCGTTTGCGGCCAACGGTCGTGCCATGGCTGCAAACTCGGCGTCCGGTCTGGTCAAGATCATTGCCGATGCAAAAACTGACCGCATTGTCGGTTTCCATGTAGTTGGTCCCCAGGCCTCTGAAATCGTTGCCCAGGGCGTAATCGCCATGGAATTCGGTTCCAGCGCCGAAGATCTGGCCCTGACCTGCTTTGCACATCCGACTCTGTCCGAGTCCGTGCACGAAGCAGCTCTGGCCGTCGGTGGTGGCGCGATTCATATCGCGAACCGCCGCAAGAAGAAGTAACGCAAACCAGGAATTTTTTAATTCGGGACATTAACTATGAATTTGCATGAATATCAGGGCAAGCAGCTTTTCGCTGAATATGGCCTGCCCGTATCCAAAGGCATTGCCTGTGATACTCCCAAGGAAGCAGTAGCAGCTGCTGACGAAATCGGCGGTGATGGCTGGGTAGTGAAGGCCCAGGTGCACGCAGGCGGCCGTGGTAAGGCTGGTGGCGTTAAGCTGGTCAAAAGCAAAGACGAGATCCGTGAGTTTGCCGAAAAGTGGTTGGGCAAGAACCTGGTAACCTACCAGACTGATGAAAATGGCCAGCCGGTCAGCAAGATTCTGGTTGAATCCCTCACCGACATCGACCAGGAACTGTACCTGGGCGCGGTCGTTGACCGTGGCACCCGTCGCATCGTGTTCATGGCCTCCACCGAGGGCGGTGTTGAGATCGAGAAGGTTGCCGAAGAGACCCCCGAGAAGATCCTGAAAGCCGAAATCGACCCGCTGGTTGGCGCTCAGCCGTACCAGGGCCGTGAGTTGGCCTTCAAGCTGGGCCTGGAAGGCAAGCAGATCGGTCAGTTCACCAAGATTTTCATTGGCCTGGCCAAGCTGTTCGAAGAGTGCGACCTCGCGCTGGTAGAGATCAACCCGCTGGTTATCACCCCGGCCGGTGACCTGCATTGCCTCGACGCCAAAGTTGGTGTTGACGGTAACGCCCTGTATCGCCAGAAGAAGATCCACGAGATGCACGATCCCTCCCAGGAAGATTCCCGGGAAGCGGAAGCGGCCAAGTGGGAGCTCAACTATGTGGCCCTGGAAGGCAACATTGGCTGCATGGTCAACGGTGCTGGTCTGGCAATGGGCACCATGGATATCATCAAGCTTTCTGGTGGCCAGCCTGCCAACTTCCTGGACGTTGGTGGCGGTGCAACCAAGGAGCGTGTTTCCGAAGCATTCAAGATCATCCTGTCTGACTCCAACGTCAAGGCGGTTCTGGTCAACATCTTCGGCGGTATCGTTCGCTGCGACATGATTGCAGAAGGCATCATCGGTGCCGTTAAGGAAGTCGGCGTCAAGGTTCCTGTTGTGGTTCGCCTTGAAGGCAACAACGCGGAGAAGGGTACTCAGGTACTCGCCGATAGCGGCCTGAACATCATTGCCGCTACCAGTCTGTCGAATGCGGCAGAGCAAGTTGTTAAAGCCGCAGGGGGTAAATAATGAGCATCCTGATTAACAAAGACACCAAGGTTATCTGTCAGGGCTTTACCGGCGCACAGGGCACCTTCCACTCAGAGCAGGCAATTGCCTACGGCACCAAGATGGTTGGCGGCGTTAGCCCCGGCAAGGGTGGCACTGAGCACCTCGGCCTTCCGGTGTTCAACACCGTTCGTGACGCCGTTGAAGCAACCGGCGCAGAGGCGACCGTTATCTACGTACCGGCGCCTTTCTGTAAAGACGCTATTATCGAAGCCGCGGATGCCGGCATTCAGCTGATCGTCTGTATCACTGAAGGTATCCCGACCATCGATATGCTGTACGCCAAGGAATACGTGGATCGCAAGGGCGTTCGCATGATTGGTCCCAACTGCCCGGGTGTTATCACTCCGGACGAGTGCAAGATCGGCATCATGCCTGGCCACATCCACAAGAAGGGCAAGGTTGGTATCGTGTCCCGCTCAGGTACCCTGACTTACGAAGCGGTCAAGCAGACCACCGACTTCGGCTACGGTCAGTCCACCTGTATCGGTATCGGTGGCGACCCGATCCCGGGCTCCAACTTCATCGACATTCTGGCCCTGCTGCAGGAAGATCCTGAGACTGAAGCCATTGTGATGATTGGTGAGATCGGCGGTACCGCCGAAGAAGAAGCCGCGGCCTACATCAAGCAGAACGTCACCAAGCCGGTGGTTTCCTACATCGCTGGTGTTACTGCGCCTCCGGGCAAGCGCATGGGCCACGCTGGCGCCATCATCTCCGGTGGTAAGGGTACTGCAGACGAGAAGTTTGCCGCCCTGGAAGACGCTGGCGTTCGCACCGTCCGCAGTCTGGCCGAGATCGGCCAGGCCCTGAAGGAAGTCACTGGCTGGTAAGCTGGCCTTCTTTCAGCAAAAACCCCCGTTTCTGCCCTGCAGAGCGGGGGTTTTTTATTTATAATGCCGGGTCGCCTGAACTATGATGGCGGTTCCAATATCAAATAAGGAGTTCGTGCTTTGAGTTCTGTAGATTCCCAGCAAAGGGTTTTGTCCGGCATGCGTCCGACCGGCAAGCTTCACCTTGGCCACTACCACGGTGTGCTGAAAAACTGGGTTAAACTCCAGCATGAATTCGAATGCTTTTTCTTTGTGGCGGACTGGCACGCCCTGACCACCAACTATGACGACCCCTCCGGCATTGAGCAGAGCGTCTGGGACATGGTCATTGACTGGCTGGCGGCCGGTGTGAACCCGGGTTCGTCCACCATGTTTATTCAGTCACAGGTACCCGAGCACGCAGAATTGCACCTGTTGCTGTCGATGATTACGCCTCTCGGTTGGCTGGAACGTGTGCCGACCTTCAAGGACCAGCAGGAGAAGCTGCGGGAGAAGGATCTGGCGACCTACGGATTTCTGGGTTACCCGTTGCTTCAGAGTGCAGACATTCTGGTTTACCGGGCAGGGAAGGTACCGGTCGGTGCCGATCAGGTGTCCCATGTTGAAATCACCCGGGAGATCGCCCGTCGCTTCAACCATATATACGGTCGTGAGCCCGGATTCGAGGAGCAGGCAGAAGGCGCCATCGTGAAGATGGGCAAGAAAAACGCCAAGCTGTACCGCAATCTGAAGAAGCGCTACCAGGAAGAGGGCGACATGGACGCCCTGGAAACTGCTCGTGCGCTGTTGAAAGAACAGCAGAACATCTCCCTGGGCGATCGCGAGCGTCTGTACGGCTACATCGAGGGTGGTGGCAAGGTGATTCTGCCAGAGCCGCAGCCGCTGTTGACACCGGAGTCCAAGTTGCCGGGTCTGGATGGGCAGAAAATGTCCAAGTCCTACAACAACTATATTGGACTGCGGGAGGAGCCGGACAGCGTTGCCCAGAAGGTCCGCACCATGCAGACCGATCCCCAGCGAGTCCGGCGTACGGATCCGGGTGAACCCGAGAAATGCCCGGTGTGGGGGATGCACAAGATCTATTCGGACGCGGACACCCAGGAGTGGGTACAGACCGGTTGTCGCAGTGCCGGCATTGGCTGCCTTGATTGCAAGAAGCCGTTGATTGACGCGATTGTCGAAGAGCAGCGTCCGCTCCACGAGCGCGCGCGTGAGTATGAGGGCAACCCGGACCTGGTTCATTCCATTCTCCAGGAAGGTCGCGAACACGCCCGCGATGCTGCCAGAGATACCCTTGAGGAAGTCCGGGCGGCCATGGGGCTTCATCACCGCTGAATCCGCAGGAATCGGTCCCGCGGGCACAGAGCCGCGGGACCGATCCGGAGAGAAAGGTTATGACCGAAGAATCCACCGATCAGGCGACGCCGGAAGCTCAGGACGCCGGCCCGGAGCAATCGCCCCTGGCGCTGGTGTCCGGCAAGCCGGTGGTGGATCTTCCCAAGGACCTGTACATTCCGCCGGATGCTCTGGCGGTCTTCCTTGAAGCGTTTGAAGGCCCGCTGGACCTTCTGCTGTACCTAATACGTCGCCAGAACATGAACATACTGGACATCGACGTCAGCGAGATTACCCGGCAATACATGGATTACATCGGTGCCGTCGAGGCCATGCGCTTTGAACTGGCTGCCGAATATCTGGTGATGGCGGCCACCCTGGCGGAAATCAAATCGCGGATGCTGTTACCTCGCCAGGAAAGCGACGATGAAGAAGAGGTCGATCCTCGTGCCGAACTGATTCGTCGGCTTCAGCAGTATGAACGGTTCAAGCAGGCCGCCGAGGATATCGACGAACTGCCGCGGCTGGAGCGGGATAACTTCGCAGCCTCCGCCGCCCTGCCCAGGATGCCGTCAAGTCAGCCCCATCCCGATGTGGATCTGAGGGAGATGCTGCTGGCCCTTCAGGGTGTTTTACAGCGCGCAGACCTGTTCACCAGTCACCATGTTGAGCGTGAGAAGCTGTCCACCCGTGAACGCATGTCGGCAATCCTTTCGGTGCTTCAGGATGACCATTTTGTGACCTTTGAGAGCCTGTTCACGGTCGAAGAGGGGCGGCTGGGTGTTGTTGTAACCTTCCTGGCGACGCTTGAGCTGGTCAAGGAGCAGTTGATCGAGGTGGTTCAGGCGGAAGTTCTCGGGCCGATTCATGTTCGCGCCAGGGCGGCAAGTTAGGGCCCCTGGAAGTCGGAAGCACGGAAATACGGATCAGACACCATGAACGAAGAGCACCTGCTGAGAATCCAGGCAATTGCCGAGGCCGCCCTGCTGGCGGCGGGCAAACCGCTGTCTCTTGACCAGCTGCGGGAATTGTTCAGTGAAGAGGAGCGGCCGGCGCGACAGGTCATGGAGCACGTCATGGTGCTTCTTGAAGCGGCCTGTGAAGGGCGAGGCTTCGAGCTGAAGAAGGTCGCCAGTGGCTACCGACTCCAGGTGCGTGAGGAGTATGCGCCCTGGGTGGGTCGACTGTTCGAGGAAAAGCCCCAGCGTTATTCACGGGCCTTGCTGGAGACCCTGGCACTGATTGCTTACCGACAGCCCATCACCCGGGGTGAAATCGAAGACATCCGGGGTGTTACGGTAAGCAGCAATATCATTCGTACACTGCTTGAGCGAGAGTGGGTGCGCGTCGTTGGGCATCGGGATGTGCCGGGTCGGCCGGCCATGTACGCGACCACGAAACAATTCCTGGATTACTTTAATCTCACGGGCCTGGACCAGCTACCGCCCCTGAATGAAGTCCGCGATCTTGAAGAAATCGGCCGGGAAATTGAAAAGAACATGCAGGGTGAGATCGAGTTCGAATCCACGACTGCCGAGAACGACGACGAATCTTCGAGCCAGACACTTCACTGACGCCATTCGGGTGTCAGTCAGAAACTAAGGATTGATTACATGGCGGCAGAACGCCCCAACAAACCAGCCAGACCCGCCCGTGACCCAGCCAGTCAGGGCGGCCCTGAGCGTATTCAGAAATTGCTCGCCCGGGCAGGTGTTGGTTCGCGCCGGGAAATCGAGGGCTGGATGGAAGCCGGTCGTCTCCTGGTCAATGGACAACCGGTGGCACCAGGGCAGAAGGCGTCCGTTGAGGACCGTTTCGAGCTCGATGGCAAACGACTGGAAGTGTCCGGCGCGGCTGAAGTGATGCGACGGGTGCTGATCTATAACAAGCCCGAGGGCGAGGTCACGACCCGAAAGGACCCTGAGGGCAGACCGACGGTGTTTGATCGTTTGCCACGCCTTAAAGAGCATCGATGGATTTCCATTGGCCGGCTTGATATCAACACCACTGGCCTGGTGCTTTTTACCACAGACGGAGAGTTGGCGAACCGGCTGATGCATCCTTCCAACCAGATTGACCGGGAATACGCGGTACGTATCTTTGGGGAAGTGGACGACGCCATGATTGAGCGACTGCTTCAGGGCGTTCTGCTGGAAGATGGCATGGCCAAGTTCACCGATATCTCTCCGGCCGGTGGCAGCGGTATGAATCGCTGGTTCCACGTTACCCTGCTGGAAGGGCGCAATCGGGAGGTGCGTCGCCTGTGGGAATCGCAGGGCGTTCGTGTCAGTCGGCTGAAACGCGTGCGTTACGGGCCGATCTTTCTGCCGAGCAGGCTGACCGTGGGAAAATGGGAAGAGCTGGATCAGCGGGCGGTAGATACCCTCAGTCGAACCGTTGGTCTCGAGTCGGTCGAGATTCCCCAGAAAACGCCAAACGAAAAGGCAGCCCACGATCGCCAGAGGCGAAAAAGCCCTGGCCGGTCCGGAAAGAAAACTCCTGGCAATAAATGGGCGGTCAGCGACACCAAGCCCGCCAGGCCCGCCGGGCGTGCTCCCAGGCCAGAGAGAGCCCGAAGCAAAACGTCGCGCGGTTAAGCGTTACGAAATGGTGGCAAACACCCGGGTGCAGTTACGACCCTGGTGTTTGGCACGATAGAGCGCTTCGTCAGCCCTGGCCAGCCAGGCCTGAGGGGCTTCCTGGGGCAGAAACGTAGCAACGCCACAGCTGGTTGTGACTTTCAGCTCCTTTTCTCCGCCATCCACCCGGATGGCCGCGATCGCTTTGCGAACCCGCTCCGCCACATCTTTTGCATCCTGCTCCGAGGTATGCGGAAGCAGGATGGCAAATTCCTCGCCACCAAAGCGATACACTGAATCAGATGTGCGGATGGACTTCTCGATCTCCGCCGCCGCGATCTGAAGGATATGGTCGCCTACCACGTGACCGTGTGTGTCGTTGATCGTTTTGAAATGATCCAGGTCGCAGAGCACAAGTGAATATGGTTCGCCATGTCTTTCCGACAACAGGCTGGAGCGCTGAAGCGCGTCATCCAGGGCGCGTTTGTTGGGAATGCCGGTCAGGGAATCGGTCAGAGACGCCTGCTCAATGGCGACGTACTGGCAGGCGTTACGAATCGGGCAGATGGCCGCGCCCAGAATTATCTCGATGCCCTCTAGCTCCTGTTCGGTGAACCTCTGACGGCGTTGCAGCACAAGAGTCCCGTAATTGACGCCCTCAAGGCTCAGACGATACTCGCAGCGGTGCGGGCCGCCCATGCCGGTGGCATAGACGAAATCCTGTTTACCGATCCGGTGGCGGTAGTTGAGGGAACTGAACGGGATAATGGCGACCAGTTCTTCGGCCAGGATGGCCAGCTGTTGCTCCAGCGACAGGGTAGTCGAGAGCCGTCGTGTCAGTCTTGCGAGCACATCCGGCGTATTGGTCCAGTCCTGATGTGCCTGACGCAGCGCAGCCAGTTTCTGGGGCTGGGAAGGAGACTGATGGATCGACGGTATGTTTTTCACTACGGTTCACTCTGTCGCAGAAATTTACAGTGCTTTCGGGGTCAAAAGCAGAAACCGTGCCTACTTAAAAAATAACAATAAAAACAGATGCTAATGAACTATTTTTCACTCAATTTATGATTTTTCCGCGGTAGTTCAGGAATTGCTGTCAAAAAACCGGCAGTGATTTGCCGTGATGCGTTCCTGACCGCTCAAAATGTCAGACAAGGGGTGGGGCTATAGATTCCCTGTGGTAAACTTCTGCGCTTGAAATCGTGCCGTCTTCAGGAATGAGTGACCAACTTTATGAGGTTTCAGGCCCCGGAAAGTCTGTCTGAACAAATTGCCCAGCATCTGGGGCAAAGAATCATCACGCGAGATCTCAAACCCGGCGAACGCATTCAGGAACTGAAAGTGTCGGGTGAACTGAATGTCAGCCGTGGCTCTGTGCGGGAAGCGCTACTTATTCTGGAGCGCCGCCATCTGATCGAAATTTTCCCGAGGCGGGGCGCGGTTGTCTCCAGCCTGACGCCCGAGAGCGTCAACAGCCTCTACGATATCTACATCGATCTTCTCTGCATGCTCGGACGAAAGGTACTTGAACGTTGGTCCGGCAAAGAGCTTGGTGGTGTCATGGGTCAGGTCCGTGAACTGCAGGCGGTCATTGACGCCCTCAACGCGACCAGCGCTGACGCTGCCGAGCAGGTCATCGACGCCGGATTCGGGGTAATGCGCTACGCCTATGGGCTGGTTGAGAACCCCTTTCTTGAGGAAACTCTCGAGAACTTCCGGCCGGCCATCAGCCGAACCTATTTTGTGGCGTTGGAGCACTTCCGGGAAGAAATCGGGGAAACCGCGACCTTCTTCCGGCAGTTGGCCGAGGCTGCCGTTGATGACGACGCCGAACGATTGCAAGCGGTCATACAGGCCTTTGGTGAACACCAGCGGCAGCAGGTGTTGACGATTCTCCGGCAGGAGGCGAGCGCCTGATATGCGTCTGAAGTCCATCAAACTGGCTGGCTTCAAATCCTTCGTTGATCCAACCACTGTGCCGTTCCCATCGAACATGACTGCCGTGGTCGGGCCAAATGGGTGTGGCAAGTCCAACATCATCGACGCGGTGCGCTGGGTGATGGGGGAAAGCTCCGCCAAGTACCTGCGCGGCGAGTCCATGACAGACGTTATCTTCAACGGCTCCAGCGCAAGAAAGCCGGTAGGTCAGGCCTCCATAGAACTGGTGTTCGATAACAGCGATGGCTCGGCCCCGGGTGAATTTGCGAAATTCAACGAAATCTCTGTTCGCCGCCGGGTTTCTCGCGAAGGGCAATCCGAATACTTCCTGAACGGCTCCAAGTGCCGGCGTCGGGACATTACCGATCTGTTCCTGGGGACTGGCCTTGGCCCGCGGAGCTACGCCATTATCGAGCAGGGCATGATCTCCCGCCTGATCGAGGCAAAACCGGAAGAGCTCCGGATCTACATTGAGGAAGCGGCCGGCATCTCAAAATACAAGGAACGTCGCCGGGAAACGGAGAATCGCATCCGTCGGACCCAGGAAAATCTGGAACGGCTGACCGACCTCAGGGAGGAGCTGGGCCGACAACTGCAGCACCTGGAGCGCCAGGCGGCAGCGGCGGAAAAGTACAAGGCTTACAAGCAGGAAGAGCGCCAGAAGAAAGCCGAACTGACGGTACTGCGCTGGCAATCCCTCGACAATGACCTGCAGGCCTGGCGGGGCAAGATCCGGGACACCGAGCTTGAGCTCGAAAAATACCTGACCGAACGCGTCAGCCTTGAGACCTCTCTCGAATCCCTCCGGGACAATCATCAGGAACGGACCGAACATTTCAACCGGGCCCAGGCACGCTATTACGAGGCCGGCGCGGATATCGCCCGTATCGAACAGAGTCTTGAGCACCAGCGCGAACGGAGCCGGCAGATGGCCGCGGAACTGGATCAGGCCATGGCCAACCAGCGCGAACTGGCCAGGGAACTGGAGCAAGACGAGGACAAGCTGGCGGGTATCCAGGAAGAGCTGGACATGATGGAGCCCGAACAGGAAGCGTTGGCGATACGCTCTGAAGAGTCGGGCGAGAAACTGCAGCAGGCCGAAGACGCCATGAGCGACTGGCAGCACCAATGGGAAGATTTCAGCGCCCGCTCGTCGGATGCCCGGCGCCAGGCCGAGTTGGCCCAGTCCAGGATTCGCTCGCTCGAAGACGCCATTGAGCAACTGCTCACTCGGCAACGCAAACTGCAGGATGAGCAGGAATTGCTGGAAGGCCAGATGGATCGGGCGGAACTTGAGGAGCTGCTGGAACAGCAAGAAACACTGGAGCTTAAACGGGAAGAAGCGGCTGAGCGCATTGCGGCGATCCAGGATGAGCTCTACGACGCCCGGCAGCATCAGCGTGACGCCGAGCAGGCCGTCTCGGAGGAGCGGCAACGGGTCCAGAGCCTTCGCGCCTCTCTGGAGTCCCAGCAGTCCCTTCTGGATGAGCAGATGGGGGCCGGGGATGATGTTCTGCAATCCTGGCTGTCACAGAACGCCCTCAGCGATATGCCCCGGGTGGCCAGCCAGCTCGATATTGCCGATGGCTGGGAGTTTGCGGTTGAACAGGTTATCGGGCGTTTTACCCAGGGCCTCTGTCTCCCCGACATCGACCAGCTCTCCTCGGCGATGAGAGAAGCGCCAAGGGGCCTGGCACTTGTTGAAGCCGGGGCGTCTGATAATGCTGGAACAACAGGCCTGGCGGCCAAGGTTTCCGGTGTGCCAGGAATTGCCTCGTTGCTTCATGGCATTGACGCGGTGGAAACCGTTTCCGATGCCATGGGTATGCGAGCCGGGCTCCAGAAAGGGCAGAGCCTGATGACCCCGGAAGGCGTCTGGGTTTCCCGGGATTGGGTATTGATGCCGGACTCGGACGCAGGCCAGGTCGGGGTGATTGAACGACAAAAGAAAGTTACCGAATTGGCTTCGCAACTGACAGAGGCTGAGGAAGCACTGGAGGCGGCCAGCGAGAAACTGGACGCATTGCACGAGCGCGCAGAGCGCTCCGAATCTGCCCGGGATGAGGCCCAGGCCCGTTTGAGCGAGGCAGACCGCGAGCTGAGCTCGCTGTCGTCGAGAGTCAGCGGCCTGCGAGCCCGAGCCGAGCAGATTGACGCCCGTCTGCAGAGAATCCGGGACGATATCGAGGATGTCTCTGAAAACCTGGTGGGCCAGAAAGAGAGCCTGCAGGAGGCCCGGGAAGAATGGCAACTGGCGCTGGCGTCCAGTGAAGACAGCGATGAAGAAAAAGAACGGCTTCTCGAGCAGCGGGACAGCCTGCGCGAGAACCTCGACCGTCTGCGCCAGGAGGCCCGGCATGACCGTGACCACGCGCATCAGTTGCAGCTGCAGCTCCAGACTCTGCATAGTCAGCGGGACGGTCTGAGGCAGACGATTGACCGGATGCAGTTGCAGAAAGAGCGTATCGATGAGCGACTGGAGATTCTGAGGGAATCCCGGGAAAGCGCCGAGGAACCTATTGAAGATCTGCAGATGCAGCTTGAAGGCCTGCTGGATCGCCGATTGGCGGAAGAGGAGAAGCTGGGCGCGGCGCGCGACGCCCTGGAAGAGATCGACCGTGAGGTCCGGGAGAAAGAGCAGGGCCGAAGCGGCACCGATCACCGCATCCAGGAAGTCCGGTCCCAGCTCGAAAAACTTAAAATGGAATCCCAGGCCCTGGAGATCCGCTCCGGCAACCACATCGAGCAGCTCAAGGAGCTGGACGTTAAGCTGCAGGACATTCTTTCCCAGCTGCCTGAAGGTGCGAATGAGAAAGATTGGGCTGACGAGCTGGAGCGCATCGGCAACCGGATACAACGGCTGGGCGCCATCAACCTCGCGGCTATCGAGGAGTACCAGGTACAGAGCGAGCGCAAGACCTACCTGGATTCCCAGCACGAAGATCTGATGGAAGCCCTGGAAACACTCGACAATGCGATCCGGAAGATCGACCGGGAGACCCGTCAACGCTTCAAGGAAACCTTCGATCAGGTGAACGGTGGCCTCCAGGCGCTCTTCCCGAAGGTGTTTGGAGGTGGTAATGCCTATCTGGAGCTTACCGGCGAGGATCTTCTGGAAACCGGCGTTGCGATCATGGCCCGGCCTCCTGGCAAGAAGAACAGCACCATCCATCTGTTGTCAGGTGGTGAAAAGGCCCTCACGGCGATTGCTTTGGTGTTCTCGATTTTTCAGCTGAACCCGGCACCCTTCTGTATGCTGGATGAGGTGGATGCACCGTTGGATGATGCCAACGTGGGTCGCTATGCCAATATGGTCAAGGAGATGTCGAAGCAGGTTCAGTTCATCTACATTACCCACAACAAGATTGCGATGGAGATGGCGGATCAGTTGATGGGGGTCACCATGCATGAACCGGGATGTTCGCGGCTGGTGTCGGTAGACGTGGACGAAGCCGCAGCCCTCGCGGAGGCTTGAGGCTGTTCAGAATTCGGGCAACCATGACAAAAACGCCATCTGGCCCGGGTGTGCGTTGTATTCATTACGGGCTTTTCTTAGAGTAGCAACGTTACGGGATCTGCAAACAGGACAGCAGCACTATGTCACTTAGGGAATGGTTAATTGCCATCGGTACCCTGGTTATAATCGGCATTGTCATTGATGGCGTGCGCCGGATGCGGCGCGCCCGTAAGGAATCCATGGCGATTTCATCCGGTATGGGCGCCGACGAGCTGGAGGATTCGCCACTCGACGACGAGTACAACCCCGAGTTGCCCAATGGCGGAGCACGAACCATTTCCCGCGATACCCTCGAAGAACGGGGCTATGTGAAGCGGGAAAAGCCCAGCCGATTCGCGTCCCCAAAGCCCAAGCCGACCCGTCCTGTCACCGCCACTGCCAAATCGGAGCAGCCCGAATCGTCAGAACCGGATCCACAACCGGAAACCGAACCCGTGGCTGAGCGCTACGAAGAGTCAGTGGAGTCGGAGCCCGATTTCGGACTTTCCAGTCAGGAGCCTGAGGAAACCGAGCTCGAATCCGGCTGGGGCGCCATTGAAGACGAGGCGGAAGCCGTCCCGCCAACGGTCACGACCGAAGTGGAAGAGGACACTGCCCGGCGTGAGCCCTCCCGACCGTCGGCCGGTCAACCTCTGGCGGGCGCGAATCGCCCTGAGGCCAGGGAAGTGATCGTCATCAACGTGTTGGCGAAGAGCGACGAGGACTTCAAGGGGCCGGCGTTGAAGAAGCTGTTCGAAGCGTGCGGTCTGGAGCACGGAGACATGGACATATACCACCGCCATGAAGAATCCGATACCACCAGCCCTGTGCAGTTCAGTGTTGCCAACGCCGTGGAACCCGGCACATTCAAACCCGGGGATATGCCGGCCCTCACCACGCCCGGGATCAGCTTTTTCATGAGTATGCCGGGGCCCACCAATGCGCTGCAGGCATTCGACTTCATGCTCGAAACCGCCCAGGCAGTGGTACGTAACCTTGGCGGGGAACTGAAAGACGAGCGCCGAAGCGTGATGACCCCGCAAACGATCGAGCACTGCCGCCAGAGAATCCGCGAGTTTGAGCGTAAGCAGCGTTCCCAGAAAGTGTGAAACCAGGCGGTAACAGATGGCCCGATGCCCGGTTCGATCCGGGCATTTTTTTGAGAAACGAGAGTGCCAGTCCATGAGCAAAGCCACGCCCGATATTACCCAGCGTGTAGAAGAACTCCGTTCGGTTATTGATGATCACAACTACCGGTACTACGTGCTGGACGATCCCCGTATTCCCGATGCGGAATATGACAGGTTGTTCCGTGAGCTGCAGACCCTGGAAGCCGATTATCCGGAGCTGGCCTCAGATACGTCGCCCACCCGGCGGGTTGGCAGTGCCGCGGAAACCAGTTTCGAGGAGGTGGTTCACCGGCTGCCTATGTTGTCGCTGGACAACGCCTTCAATGAGGACGAACTGCGGGAATTCGATCGGAGGGTGAGGGACCGGCTGGGCATCAGCGAGGACGTGGAGTACGTGTGCGAACCCAAGCTCGATGGGCTGGCGGTCAGTCTGCACTACGAGAATGGCGCCCTCACCACTGCCGCAACCCGGGGTGATGGCTACTCCGGAGAGGACATCACCGCCAATATCCGAACGATCCCTTCGGTGCCATTGAAGCTGCGGGGCGAAGATGTGCCGGACCTTGTAGAGATCCGTGGCGAAGTTTACATGCCCAAGGACGGTTTCGAGCAACTGAACCGTCGACTAGCCGAGCGAGGAGAGAAAACCTTCGTAAACCCCCGGAACGCGGCGGCTGGCAGTCTCAGGCAGAAAAAGTCCACGGTAACGGCGAAGCGTCCGCTGGAAATGTGCGCCTACAGTGTTGCCGTGACGGACGAGAGCCTGTTGCCCGATACCCAGTGGGATGGCCTTCAGCGCGTTCAGAGTTGGGGTTTCCGGATCAATCCCGAGATGCGCAAGGCGAAAGGCGTGGAGGAGTGCCTTGAGGCCTACAGCGAGCTAATGGCCAAGCGGGACACGCTGCCATATGAAATTGACGGCATAGTGTTCAAGGTGAACCGCCTTGACCAGCAAAATGCCCTGGGTTTTGTCTCCAGGGCGCCGCGCTGGGCGATTGCCCACAAGTTCCCGGCGCAGGAAGAGCTCACCGTTATTGAGGATGTGGAGTTCCAGGTGGGTCGAACGGGTGCCGTTACCCCGGTGGCCCGTCTCAAGCCTGTGTTTGTCGGTGGCGTGACCGTCAGCAATGCTACTCTCCACAACATGGACGAAATCCGCCGGCTCGATGTTCGCATCGGCGATACCGTGTTTATCCGTCGCGCCGGTGATGTGATACCTCAGGTGGTCAAGGTGGTTCCCGAAAAGCGTCCGTCGGGCGCCAGGGAAGTGGAATTGCCCGACCATTGCCCGGTCTGCGATTCCGACGTTATCCAGATTGAAGGGGAAGCGGTAGCCCGATGCTCTGGCGGCCTGTTCTGTCCGGCCCAGCGCAAAGAAGCCATCCGTCACTACGCTTCCCGGAAAGCCCTGGACATTGAAGGGCTGGGTGACAAATGGATCGACATCATGGTTGATCAGGGCATGGTAAAAACCGTGGCCGACCTTTATCACCTGACCACCGATGATCTGGTCAAACTTGAGCGGATGGGGGAGAAGTCGGCCGCCAACCTGGTCGCTGCCATCGATAAAGCCAGAAAACCCGTTCTATGGCGTTTTCTATACGCGCTTGGGATTCGCGAGGTGGGGGAGGCCACCGCCAAGGGCCTGGCTTCGCACTTCGGGACTCTCGAGGCCATTGCCGCCGCCGATGAAGAAAGCCTGCAGTCAGTTCCCGATGTCGGGCCGATTGTCGCTGGTCATATTCGCAGCTTCTTCGAACAGACCCATAACCGGGAAACCCTGGATGCCCTGCGGGACGCCGGCGTGGAGTGGCAGGAAGAGCAGATCCAGAAAGGGGACAAGCCCCTGAAAGGCCAGACCTGGGTGCTGACGGGCACGCTCTCCGGAATGACTCGTGACGAAGCCAAAGAAAAGCTGGAGTCTCTGGGAGCCAAGGTGGCCGGAAGCGTCTCCAAAAAGACCGCCTGCGTGGTAGCGGGCGAGGCCGCGGGTTCCAAGCTGGCGAAGGCCGAACAGTTGGAGGTCCCTGTCCTGGATGAGGCGGGCCTGGTTGCTCTGCTGCATGAGCATGGCGTGGATGCGGGCTAACCGAATCTGAGAACTCGCGCAGATCCCCTGCGTAACAAATTGGCTACCATGGCGTTGTTCTGTAACGGTGTGTAAACCGCCCGGTGTTTCTGCTTCACCCGGCGGTCGCTACCACAATAACAACGATTGAAACGGATTTTTCCATGGGCGCCGATTTTTACTCCCGCATTCATCCCGTTCGCCAACTTGTCTTTCTGGCCCTGCTTTCGCTCGGGCTCTCTGGCTGCAAGACGGAAAAAGATCCCGATCAGCCCACCATTCTCGGCGTGCCCCCGGTGTTTGCCTATCTCGGCGTTGAGTACTCCTACAACTTCGGGGCTTACGGTGGCGAGGACATCCTTGACTATTCCCTGACCAACGCGCCGTCCTGGCTGGCGCTCGAAGACACCAGTAACAAAGCCCGGCAGGGCATCATAATGCGTGGCGTTCCTGGGCTTACAGGCGGTAGCAGGGGAGAGGCAGACCTGGGCAAAACCGAAGATATCAACCTGGTAACAACCGATGGCCGCATGGCGGGCGCCCAACCGTTTGATATCGATGTCAAATACAACGTGATGTCCCTGGATGCCGAGCCGTTCACGGAGGGCGAAAGCCCGGAGATTCCGGCAAGCAATCGCGAACAATGCGCCTTGCCGGATCTGGAGACCGGCGGTGAGCACAGTTTTACCATTAATCTCTACAACGACGACGGCTCGGTCTCCGGCACCAAAGATCTGACACTTCCGACGCGCCGCGTTTTCGTCAAGGTAATCCTCGATCAACCGTCGGTTACCCGGGTTGCGGTCGCCTTTGAGCTGCTGTCCGATTATGACGCCTCCAGCTGCGACGTCGGATTCTCGCCTCCACACCAGAATTGCGATTACAGTGCCTCCAACGCTGGTGATGCCATTCTGGGCAAGGACATCGTTGGATTGGGCAGTAACAGTCCGGTGCCGCTGGACGAAACCGGTGAGAATGAACTCGACTACATCGACTATGAGCTCGATGACCAGGGCTTCTATACCCGGGGTGTCATCACCCTTGAGCCCGGTATTACCGAGTGTTATCTGCCGCTGGAAGTGGTCGAGGACAGTTTTGCTGAGCCGGTTGAATCCCTCAGGCTGGCTCTCACCGAAGTGCGCTCCGGTCTGGCGGGCCTCGGAAGCGGTAACGGTGGCGTCGTCACCAATCTTTCGATTCAGGATAACGAGCCTGTCCTGTCCCTCGAAACGGTAAAAGGTGGGGGCAGGGATACCCTGAACGTGGGTGATGTGCGCGAGTATGTTGCCACGCTTTCCGGCGATAGAGACCGGGATATTTTTGCCAAACTCAGCCATACCGAAGACTCTACGGCGAGGCTTGATTCCGAGTTCGTTATCGAGCGGTTGGAAGGCGGTAACTGGGTTGAGAACGACGAGCTGGTTTTCCCTGAGGGAACCGACGAAGTGCCATTCCGGATCCGGGTGCCCGCGGGCAGCTACGCCAATCCGGCCTTCAGTGACCGATTCATATTGCTTGGTATCAATGAGAGCTTTCAGGCTGGCCGCGAGGACTACGCCCGGGCTGCATCTGACAACCTGCTCCGGATCAGCCTCAACGAGCTGACAACGCCCCTCGCGCTGAGCGGCGGTAATGGCTTTGTTGCCACGGATATTACCATGGGGCACGACGGCAGGCTGTTTGTCGCAGGCTTCGACACTGAGGATAACAATAGGGTACTGGTGCGGATTTTCGACCAGCGCGGTGCCCAGTTACAGCAGGTGGCCATTTCCTCTGCCGGTGACAGCCTGATTTCGCCAGATCCGGTCATTAACGTGGTACAGCGTAAGGTGACCGAGGGTGGCACCAGAGTAGACCGATTCGAATTTGTCGTCGCGTACAGCACCGATCAACCGGTCGCGGGCACCACCGCACTCGGTGGCAAGGATGTTGTAACCTCCCTGTACTGGTTTGATTCCGCCTCCAACGGTGGCGAATACGTTCCAACCTGGACGACCCGGACCGGGACGGATGCCGACGATCAGGTGCGCTGGGCCGGAATCAACCGGGACACCGGCTATGTGGTGTTGGCAGGGGAAACCGATGGTGTTTTTGATCAGCAGCAGGCAGCGGGCGGCACGGACAGCTTTTTGCAGCGTATTGATACGGAGCTGGACGGCAATACCCAGCAGCTTGCGGTGGCCTGGACCCGCCAGGTGGGGTCGGCTGCCGATGACAGCGTCGCCGGCGGCAGTATCGAGTCTATCAGCCCGGGGTTATTTGGTTCCGCGGCGGGCTCTGTTGAAGGCGTTCCGGTAATAGGAGGCATTGATGCTTTCTTCTACACCGCGTCCAGTGCAACCAGCGAACTCAGTGTCAAACAGGTGGGCACTGCCGGGGATGAACCGGTATCCAATGGACTGTTCCAGGGCAGCACGCTCTGGCTGATAGGCGCCAGTGACGGGGCGTACTCTGTGCTGGAGCAGGAAGAAGAGGACCCTGAATTGGAGCGGGAGCCGCTTTCCAGTACGGCAGGGTTCCTTCTGGGTTACTCCTCCTCAGGCCTCGTGAGTCGTGCCTTTTCCCTGAATGATGAGAACGACCAGGCTACTGAAACACTTCAGGGCCTGACCGGTTTCGATGGTGACTTGGTTGTTGCAGGGTCCACGGACGGAGATTTTGCCAGTGAAGGCGTTGTGTCGGGTATGGAGCAGGGCATCGTTGCCCGGGTATCGCTGGTTCCGGAAGCGGAGACTGAGGGTGAAGACACCGGGTTCAGAAACGACTGGCGCTATCAGCTTGCCGTGGACAACTCGGAAATCCTCGCTCTGACGAATTACCGGGAGGACGAGATCGTCGCGCTCAGCAGAACCGGCAGTGACTGGTACGTGCTCCTGTTCAGCCCCGAGGGTCAGCTGTTGACGCCACTGAACTAGCTGGCCGGGGGCGCTAAACTGTCCCCTCGTGTCGCCCAGAGCTGGCGTATAGCTTGAGGTAGTCTGTACTGGTTACGATGCCCGCGGCTGCGCCACTGGCGTCTACCACGAGTGCGGCGTTGAGCTGATGGGCCAGCATCAGCCTGGCGAGTTGGTGGGCATCGGTTTCGGGAGAGGCCGTCAGAAAGGCGGGAAGCTCAATGTGAACCAGGCTCTGGGTCATGGCATTGGCGTCGTGTTCGTGCAGCCAACCAAGGAGCCAGCGCAGATCAACAAGGCCAGCCACGTTGTTTTCCGCCATGATCACCAGGTGATGAACCTGATGCTCATCCATCACTGACAGCGCTTCGGAAATGGTTGCTGAAGCCTGCACCGAGTAAAGTGCCGGTGATGAAATACGGGATACGGGCAGGTAAGCGCGGTCTTCGCGACGCTCGCCGGCTGCCGCTGCCCCATATTCCTCCAAAGCCTTGTACCGACCAGCATTAGCCGCCTGCTGAAACTCTGCGTCTGTTGCTTCGCTCCTGCCGGGATTGATCGCCTTGGTTTCTGCCAGCTCCGTGACATCGCCCACGGGCCTTGCCCGGAATGTCTCCGGTAGCCGGGTGCCGACCGGTCGGCCGGGTTCGCTGACATAAATGGACATGGGCTCTCTCCGTGACTATGCCACTCTTTCCACGGTTAACGGCAGTCTGACCGGAAACTTCAGAGGTAGTTTATTACGAAACCGCCATATCAGTCTGGTACAGACGCCGTGTTTCCAGCCGTCTGATAAGGTTCGCCGGGAGGCAGGCAGGCTGCCCGGTCAGTTGGTCCGCCAGATACTCGGCCAGCAGCGGAGCGTAGGTCAGGCCTTTGCTGCCGAGGCCGGTGAAGAGAAAGAGACCATCCAGAGAAGCGCTTTCGCCATCGAATACCGGGCCGGCGACGGGCTGGTAATCGTGTGTGGTGCATCGAAAGGCGACCCGGCCGTCCAGATCCGCGCCACCGGGTTTTTCGCTTGTGGAAGAAAACAGGGACGGCAGCATTGAGCCGAGTTCCTGCAAGTTTTCGTTATGGCTTTCGATCGTCGGCAACGGGTTGTTGTCGCGAAGATCAAAGGTGGCTCCAGTCACGGCGATCTCACCGAGCGTCGGATTCAGGTACCGGTTACCACAGATAACGGCCTTGGGGCTGATAATGGCTGGTGCCGGAAGGTGCGAAACCTGGCCCCGTATTGCTTTCAGGCGAAAGCGTCCCTTTGTCGGAATGAGTTCCGGGCTGAGATGACCCGAGCATATGGCCACGCGGTCGGCCACGATGGGCGATCCCTCTTCCGTGGATATGTGCCACTGCCCGCTGCAGGGCCGGAGCCCGCTAACGTTGGCACCGAATGCGGTCGATATCAGGGGGTGGTCAGCCAGTGCTTTGCAGAGGTTTCCCGGCTCCAGCCAGCCACTGCCGGGAAACCAGAGACCGCCTGTTTGCGTCGGAACGCCGGCAAGTTCGCTGGCCTGAGCCCGGTTCACCGGCCATAGAATATCCCCGGGGTATTCGTTGCGATCGAGAAATTTCGCCTGTCGGGCCTCTTCCTGGGGGTTGTGGGCCAATTGCAGCAGCCCAGTCGGATGCCAGTACTGGTTGCGCCAGTTGTTGTAAAAGCGCTGGGCAAAGGTCAGGGCCGTGAGGGCCAGTTCGGTCTGGTCGTTGAACTCAACTCCCAGTTTTACGTAAAGTGCGCCCTGGGCGTTTCCGGACGCGCCATTTCCCGGCCCATGGGAATCAACGAGTGTGACGGGCAAACCCCGCTCTGCAAGGTTTCGTGCCAGCGTACAGCCTGCAATGCCCGCTCCAATGATGGCGATGGTCCCGTGTTGTTCGGGTTCAGCCCGGGCCGACGCCTTAAGCACTCCCTTCAGCATTTCCCGCTTGCGGCCGTATCCGGAGGTTTTCTCCATGTGGAATCCGGCTTCGAGGAAAGCCCGACGGATCCGACCGACGGAAGTGAAGGTAGCCAGCGTTGTGCCCGGCTTGCTATGCGCGCGAACCAGGCGGATGGTGTTCTCCAGCCACATGTCCGGATTGCGGGCCGGAGCAAAGCCGTCCAGAAACCAGGCGTCGGCTTTAAAATCCAGGGCTTCCCAGGCGTCATTGATGTCGCCGAAAAACAACGTCAGTCGAACCCGCCCTCCGTCGAGAACCAGTCGGTGAACCCCTCGCACCAGAGGTGGGTAATGCAGAAGCAGTTCGTCAGCGAGCACCTTTAACTCGGGCCACAAGGCGAGGGAGCGGGTCAGGTCTTCCCGAGTGAGTGGGAAACGTTCCACCGAGACAAAATGCAGGGTAGCAGCATGGGTTGGCGCATGGTGGCGCCAGGCCTGCCAGGCTGCCAGAAAGTTCAGGCCGGTTCCGAAACCGCTTTCGGCAATAGCAAAGCTCCCGCCCCGGGGAATCTGCGAGAAGCGCTCCGGCAACTGGTTATGCTGCAGAAAAACGTGGCGGGTTTCCTCCAGGCCGTTGTCCCGGCTGAAGTAAACATCGCCAAACCGCTTTGATTCCGGGATCCCGTCGTGCCAGACCAGTTCAGCTGGCTCGATCGCAGGGGGCTGCAATGGCCGGTTCACGGTGTCAGCCTTCGGATTCAACCACGGTGACGGTTTCGATGGTCACAGGTTCCACCGGCACATCGGCCATGCCCTGTTTCCGGGTGGTCTGTTTGCGGGCGATGGCATCGACAACACCCATGCCCTGGGTGACCTTGCCAAAAACCGCATAGCCCGGGCCGCGGACGCCGGCATTCAGAAACCCGTTGTCCGTAAGATTGATAAAGAACTGTGACGTTGCAGAATCGGGCGCACTGGTTCGCGCCATGGCAATGGTTCCACGAAGGTTCGGCAGTGTTTTTGCCGCTTCATTGCGGATGGGCGCCCGGGTCGATTTCCGTGAGAGGTCCTCGGTGAAGCCACCGCCCTGGATCATGAATCCGGGAATGACACGGTGGAAGATGGTGCCGTCGAAAAAACCGTCCCGGGCATATTGCAGGAAATTGGCAACCGTGTCCGGGGCGACATCCGGTCGTAGCTGAAGTTCAATGGCGCCCTCGCTGGTCACCATGCGAACCATTGGCAGGGGTTCGCTGGCGGACTGGTCGTTGCTCTGGGCCATTGCCCTGGAGGCCGGCATCAGCAAGGTGAGGGCCATAAGCAGTACGGGAGTCACAGTTTTCAGGGGTTTTACCTTGTTTATCATTTGCAACCGCTCTCTGTGTTATTCGCAGGTGTTTTTCCTGCGACAATTCAGCGAATTCTGTTACCAGGTGCCAGATCTTACCAGAAGGTGATGGTAAAACGGTGACTGTATCCACGCACATTGTGTCGTGATCGTCTAACCTTCCGGGTGTCGGAAGTCATGGATAACATTGGCCGGGCCGGGTTGTACGGTTTTCACTGTTCAAAAGGAGACACTGGGTGAGAATCCGTCAGGGATTTGAAGAGAAATCACGCCTCGGGCGACTGCTTATCAATCGTGGCTATCTGTCTGAAGGGCAGGTGGATGAGGGGCTGAGGCTTCAGCGTGAAACCGGGCAGCGCCTTGGTGAAGTGTTCATCCAGGCTGGCTGGATCAGCGAAAAGGAACTCTACCGGGTCCTCAAGCACCAATCCCGTTATCGCAATGCAGCAGCCCTGGTCACGATGGTGACGCTGCCATTTCAGCCCCTGGTTACCTTCGCGGCGAGCAATTCGGCGGAAGCGTCACAATCGGCGCTTGAAGCAGGAGAGCTTTATGAGAGGGGAAATCTGGCCCCACTGAGTGAAAGTGAACTGGCGACAATTTCCGGCCAGGGGGATCCGACGCTGCTGGAGCGTATCGGCGTTGTCAGCAGTATGGCGGAGAATCCGACTGGCGACGGATCGGCGGATGTAATTGAGGGCCTGAAGCTTACCGCCAACATCTTCGTACCGGTTCTGAACTTTCTTGATTCAGACCTGAGCATTTCTGGCGTGCACTACCGCGAGGGGGAGCCCAGGTACCGGGTCAGGGAAGATGGGGCTTTGATGCTGGCGTTTCCGGAGCGTATCGAGGAAATCCGGATGGACAATATCCGGGTCAGCGGCAGCCAGGGAGCTTCAATGGGTAACGTGAGTATCCATGACATCCGTTTCCATCCGGACTCCCAGATGACCATCTATACCCGATGACTATACCTGATAATTCTGCCTGCATGGCTCGCCAGGGCCATCGTCAGGCGCTGGCAAGTACCGTGCTGCTGGATACTGTGGTCTGCTGCCCCTGGGCGCCGTAGAGCTTTTGCTGGCCCGTGGCACCACGGAAGATGTCGGTAAGCCTGGACAGGCGTTTCTGCAGGTGGCTGATCACCCGACCGTTGGTCTGGTTCAGCGTCTGACAGGCTCGAAGTTTCTGGTCTGCTTCCTGCCAAAGCTGGAAGAGCTCAGAAAAACCGGCGCTGCGGATAAACCGGGAAGGCTCACCACTTTCGGGGCGATACCCCATCTGAACCAGTGTCCGGATTTTCTGTTTGGCGCGCTCGCGAACGGCGCCCAGTAGCTCGTTCTTCTCTTTGGTCAGAGCTTCCAGTTGGCGGAGGTCGGAACTTGCAAGGCAGGTCTTTTCCCTTTCGAGAATATCAGCCAGTGTTTCCAGCTGGCTGATATCCTGGGAAAGAAGAGTCTTCAGATCATCAATTGCGGCCATGATTTACTCACCCGAAAATGCTTTCATCCATCTCAAGCATTTTCTGGGCCAGTTTCTCAGCGTCAATCTTGTAAGTGCCATTCTCCAGGGCGGAGCGGATCTGCTCAATGCGATCATCATCCATTTCCGGATAATCGCCCAGCTTCTGTTCAAGCTGTTTGAGATTCTTGGCCTGATTGCTCAGGCTGACGTTCTCACCCCGGGCGCCCTGGGCCTGGGTCTTCGCCTGTTCGTTGGTCGCCGGCTGGGTATTCTGGGTGCCGGAGCTCTTGTCGGCCGTGGTTCTCTGGGTGTTGACCTGGCCGGGGCCAATTCCATTTAAGTCAACTGACATATCTGTACCTGCTTGCCTGTCGCGCCACGAAGTGCGGCGCTTACTCGAGTTTATGTCTTCTTAACGGCGCCGCCGCGAAAACCTTTAGTACTTTTCAGTCGTTTTTTCGTCTGTTTTTACTACCGGGTTTGTGGCAGAGCTTTGCCGCTCCGGCAAGCTTCTGCCGGCCCCATCCTACATCGGAATTTCGACATGGCCGGGTGCAACAACGTTGGCCTTTATCGTGCGGGACGATCGCAGATTCTCTACCAGAACCTGTTCGCCAACGCTCGCGTTTGCCAGGGCCTTGCCCCGGGAACGTACTGAAAATCCGCCTGTTTTGGCGGTGATGATAACATGGTCACCCCGTTCTATCGCATTCGGAGCAGAGAGCATGTTCGGGGTGATCAGCGAGCCCGCATTGATTCCCCGCCGCACTTCCATGCCTATGGCCTGGTCGGCGGCGGTAATAACGCCGCGTCTGGACGCGTTGACTTCAACGGACTGGCGGCTCAGCAGGTCACCGGTAATTCGTTCTCCCCGCGTGAGCGGTCGAGCCGCCACCAGGGCCGGCCCGTGGATAGAAACGGACGCAGTCACAAACATCCGCCAGGGGCGTGTTCCTTCGCAGGCCACCAGCATCGAAGGACTGGTGCTTTTCCAGGGATCTCCGCTGAACTCGACACTCAGAGGCTGCTCGCATTCGGCGAGGGCAAGCCGGTTGTCGATCGAGCCAGGCTCGAACGAAACGGTGTAGCCTTCTTCGGCCTGTTCAGAGGCGAAGTTGTCGAGAAATTCCAGGGTCGCATTGCGAATCTGCTCAGCGGTGGTCGCAGCCAGGAGCGGGCCGCTCAAGCCAGACATTAGCAGTAGTAGGGCGAAATTGGTGATGCGCATACGTATCAGTTTGTCCTATGCTGTCATTATCAGGGCAGAAAAGCCCGAATCACGCTAAGGATTCGAGGCAAGTGGCCGTTACATTGGCTGATCCGCGACTGATATGACGGAATCCCGTCGATCAGATGATAATTCAGTAAGCAGCAAGATATATGCCGTTGTAATTGCGGCAAGCCAGGAGAATCAAAATGGCAGGGGTATTGGACAGTGTGAACCAGCGAACCCAGCTGGTCGGGCAGAATCGCCTTGAACTCCTTCTTTTCCGTCTCAGGGGACGGCAGATCTATGGGATCAACGTCTTCAAGGTCAAGGAAGTCCTTCAGTGCCCCAGGCTGTCGTCTATCCCCAATAGCCGGCAAACGGTGAGAGGCGTCGCGCATATCCGGGGTGAAACCATCCCGATCATCGACCTCAGCATGGCCATTGGTTTGCCCGGTATCCCCCAGGAAGACCTGGCTACCAGCTTCGTCATCATTACCGAGTACAACCGCAAAACACAGGGTTTCCTGGTAACCGGCGTCGACCGGATCATGAACATGAACTGGGAGGACATCCTGCCTCCCCCGAAGGGCGCAGGCCGGGATGTATACCTTACCGCCGTTACCAAGATTGATGATAAGCTGGTCGAAATCATAGATGTAGAGAAGATTCTTGCAGAAGTTTCTCCGCTCGGGGAGGATGTCACCGAGGCGGTTCTGAGCAAGAGCGCCGAGCGGGTTCCCGGCCACCTTCCGGTACTGGTGGTGGATGATTCCTCGGTGGCCCGTCGGCAGATAGAGCGTTGTCTGACCGCCATCGGCATGGAAGTAGTCACGAAGAATGACGGCAAGCAGGCGTTCGAGTACCTGAAAGAGGTGACTTCTGACGGGTCGAAGGCAAAAGATCACTTCTCATTGATCATCTCTGATGTGGAGATGCCGGAAATGGATGGTTACACCCTGGTCACCAAGGTGAAAGGTGACCCGGCCCTGGCAGATATGTTTGTTATGCTCCACACCTCACTCAGCGGTGTGTTCAACCAGGCCATGGTGAAGAAGGTGGGGGCCGACGACTTTATGGCAAAGTTCAGTCCGGACGAGCTGGCAGAGCGGGTGATGGAGATCATCGACCAGGGTTGATGGAGCCGCTCAAAGATTCACTCAGAACAGAGATCCAATGAAAGCGGAAATAACGCCACAGGAATATGAAGCCTTCAAATCGTTCCTGCAGGATGCCTGTGGGATTTTACTGGGCGAGAATAAACAGTACCTGGTAAAAAGCCGGTTGCGCAGGATTCTTGAAGAGAACAGCCTCAATACCCTGGGCGAACTCCTTGAGCGTCTCAAGCGTCCCGGACGGGGCGGCCTCAAGGAAGTCGTCATCGATGCGATGACAACCAATGAAACTCTGTGGTTCCGTGACAATCACCCTTTCAGGATTCTTCAGGAAAAGCTGCTTCCCGAGTTCGCTGAACGCAATTCTAGCCAGCCACTTCGAATCTGGTCGGCGGCCTGCTCAACAGGCCAGGAGCCATACTCCATCGCCATGATCGTGGAGGAGTTTCGGCGGGCTAGGCCCGGGAAGCTCCGCGATGTGAAAATCACCGCCACGGATATCTCCAAAAGCGTTCTCGAAGTAGCCCGCAAGGGCGAATACGAGATGATCGCCATTGGCCGGGGTTTGTCACCAGAGCGACAAAAGCAGTTCTTCACCCCGTCCCTCAACGGTGGCTGGCAGATCAAGCCGCAGATCAAGAGCATGGTGGAGTTCAAGGAATTGAACCTGCTGGAGCGGTACATGCTCGGTAAGTTCGATATTGTGATGTGCCGGAATGTTCTGATCTATTTCTCCGCGGATCTGAAAAAAGACATTCTTACCCGGATGCACGCCACCCTGAATCCCGGCGGTTACCTGGTTCTGGGTGCATCCGAGTCGTTGAACGGCTTGCCCCACCTCTACGAGATGGTGCAGTGCCATCCCGGAATCATCTACAGGAAAAAGTAACCCATGCCCCTCAATGTCTGGGTCCTGGTTGCTGCACAGGCGCTGGCCATGTGCACAGCGCCATTTATTGTTTTTATAGGCAGCATCCAGGGCCGAATGCTCGCCCCGGCGCCTGAATATGCGACGCTTCCGGTGGGACTGGTGGTGGTCGGCACCGTGCTGGCCATCAAACCGGCCACCTGGTTGATGGAACGCATCGGGCGCAAGCGCGTGATGTTGCTGGGCGCGATCATGGGCATCGTAGCGGGGCTCCTGGGGGCGGCGGCGTCATGGTCCGGTCTGTTTTCATTGTTGTGTCTTGCGGCTGTCGTAGGTGGTACCGGCCTTGCTGTCGTGCACCAATATCGGTTTGCCGCCATGGAATCCGTGGCACCGGGTATGGCTGGCTCCGCCGCTGCTCGTGTGCTCCTGGGTGGTCTGGTGGCGGCCTGGCTCGGGCCGGAAGTGGCCGGCCTGGGAAGCGGAGCAGGGGAGCAATATCCATTTCTGGTTAGCTGGGTCGGCCTGGCGGTAGTGCAGGGTGCAGCCCTGCTGATTCTGGGGGCTGGTTATCGGGCAGGCGCTGAGCGGGTTCAGGAGTCACAGCCAGGTGGCGGACGTCCCATGCGGGAAATTCTCACCAACCCATTGGTCTGGGCCGCCATCAGTGCGGCCGCCATTGGCTATGCGGTAATGAGTTTCATAATGACGGCAACGCCGCTGAGTATGACCGAGATGGCCGGGCATGACCTCGACGATGCCAAACGTGTGATCCAGCTGCATATCATGGCCATGTACCTGCCGTCGCTTATCAGCGGTTGGCTGACCCGTGTTGTGGGCATTCCCCTGATGATGGCAGCGGGATTACTGGCGTATTTGGGCTGCATTGCCCTGGCGGCCAGTGGCGTGAGTTTTCATCATTATCTTTCAGCACTGCTGTTACTGGGTGTTGGCTGGAACTTCCTGTTTGTTGGCGGCACAACGCTGTTGCCTCGGGGCTATCGCGATGCAGAACGTTTCCGTGTCCAGGGGCTGAACGACATGATGGTTTTTGGTTCCCAGGCAACCGCCGCGCTGTCTGCTGGCGCCATTCTGAGCTGGCTCGGCTGGGGCGGGCTGGTCATGGTTGCAGTGCCTTTCCTTATAATTCACGGGTTGTTGATGACTGTGTGGCTGTTGCGGGAACGAGCGCCCGAAGCTGCAGTTAACGGGAGAGAATGATGCTTATAGATTTCGAGGGTATGGATCCGAAGGACGCCTACTACATCCTGACCCAGACGGTTATCCCCCGGCCCGTGGCCTGGGTGCTGAGTGAAAATCCGGATGGCGACTTCAACCTGGCCCCGTTTTCTTTTTTCACGCCGATCACCAGTAATCCACCCCTGCTGATGATTTCCGTTGGTAAAAAGCCGGCGGAAGGTGTGTCCAAGGATACCCGGGTTAATATCGAGGCGAGGAAGGATTTTGTGGTTCATATCGCTCACCGGGACCTCGCCGCAGCGGTCACTGAATCCTCACGAACTCTGCCCCATGGCGAATCCGAGCTGAAAAATCTTGATCTGGAGCTGGTGGATTTCGAGGGTTCAGGTTTGCCTCGGCTCAAGGACTGTCATGTGGCCTTTGCCTGTGAGCTTTATGACATCAAGGAAATTGGTGCCGCGCCACAGTCTCTCGTGTTCGGGAAAGTTACCCGGGTATGGGTATCCGATGAGGCAGCGAGATACGACGACAAGAACCGTCTGACCTTCGATGGCGCTGCCATTGACCCGATTGGCCGCCTCGGGGGAAGCGAATATGTCACCTTCGGTGAGATTCTGAAGATCCCCCGGCCAGCCTGAACCGGGAACAGGGCAGAGCAATGGAACAGCTTAATCTCCGCCATCTCTATTATTTCTGGGTGATCAGCCGGGAAGGATCAATTGCCCGAGCCAGCGAAGTCCTGGAACTGGCACCACAGACCCTGAGCGGGCAGCTGGCCACCTTTGAAGCTTCCGTGGGTGGTCGCCTGTTTTTCAGGGAAAGGCGCAAGCTGATCCTGACGGACCTGGGTCGTCTGATTCTCGGGTACGCCGACGACATTTTCGCCCTGACTGGCGAGCTCGCCGAAACCCTTCGGCTTGATCCATCCGAGCGTCCGCTGACGCTGCGCGCCGGCGTCTCTGCTTCCATTCACAAGTTGATTGCCTACTACTTGCTGCAGCCAGCCATGGCGGGCGAGCGCCCGATCCAGCTCGAGTGTCAGACTGGCCGGACCGAAGATCTGGTACTGAGCCTGAAGCGCAAGGAACTGGACCTGGTGCTGACAGACCGCATGCCGAAGTTGCAGGAAGAGGGCAATCTCACGGTACACCCGCTGGCGGGCTCCAGCATGAGTCTGTTTGCCGCCCCGGAGCTGGCTAGAAAACTGAAGCAGGGTTTTCCGGAATCCCTCAATGGTCAGCCGCTTCTGGCCAACGCCACCGATGCGCCATATTTCGAGCGACTGATGAACTGGTTTTCCCTGAACGGGGTTCGCATGAAGCTCGTCGCCCGAGTAGACGACAGCGCCCTGATAAAAGTGTTCGGCAGCCAGGGCTATGGCGTTTTTGCAGCGCCGACATCAATCCGCGAGGAGGTCTGTCGTCAATATGAGGTTGAGCAGATCGCCTCAATCGACGACGTCATGGATGAGTTGTTTGCCATTACCCGGGGCCGAAAAACGGCCCATGAGGGCGTTCGTGCGATTGTTGAAGCTCACGCAGAACACAAGCAAGCCTGAATGCATCGAATTTATCGATGATAAAAGCTCACAAAAGCTTATTTTATCGAACCCTGTTCCTGTTCATTATGGAGTTGTGAAAGGCAGCAACCCAAAGAGGAGCAGCAGCTATGAAAACCATCCACAAATTCCGTCTGGAACCGGGCAAAGAGCCGACCACGCTCTCGCTCAAAGAGGGTTACAGGGTGGTGCGCAGCGAATACATCGTGCCCCACAAGGCCGTTTACCTTTGGGTGGAGCAGCCCCTGAGTGTAACAACACCAACCCTTGAGCGTCAGTTCAGAGTCGCTTTCTCGGGAGAACCCGTGCCCGACAGCTTCGAGTACCTCGATACGGCACTGGATCCATTTGGCCCTGAGGCGTACCACGTGTTTGCGGTTCCCGCGGATGAAGAGGCACTCTTCAGCCCGGTATCTGAAGGCGCAAGCAACGACGCGTTCAGCCGGCACAACTGGCAACACACAGCGATCTCTTAGCCTCTTCAGGGCCCTTCGGGGCCCTTTTTTATTTCGCCTCGATCGGCAGATGACCGGTTTTCACCCAGATGACCGTTTCCTGGTCAACAAATGGGTGGTGCTGGCTCAAATGCGGGCTGCGAATCCAGGTGCCGGTGGGGTAGCGGCCATGCTCGTCACAGAATTCTCCGGACAGCACGAACATCTCTTCACCGCCAAAGTGCCGGTGAGGCTGGAATACCTCGTTGGCGGGCCACTTCACCAGGGCCACATGCTCGTGTTCGAACTCATGTAGTGGCATCACCTCGAGGCCGCCGATACCCGGAAGCCAGGCTGTATTATGGGTGTCTATGCGCACCGTGGACCGATCACGCTCATCGAACTGATGAAGTTTGACCAGCAGAGTGCAGCCTTCTTTACTGAACGGAGCGTGCCCGCTGCCAGGCGGGTTACGCAAATAGGTGCCGGCCGGGTAGTCGCCGGTCTCGTCGGAGAATACGCCCTCCAGAACCAGTATTTCTTCGCCCAGGGGGTGCTCGTGTCGCTTGAAGGACGCTCCGGGCTCGTACCGGACCACGCTGGTCGCATGGCCGCGCTCGGCTTCCTCTCGGGCCAGTGGCTTCCTCAGAACACCACCGGCAGGGCTGGCAACCCACTCCTGCTCGGCGGTGCGAATGACGACTTTTTTGGAAAAGTCCATGTTGAGCATTTTGAACCTCGAAACCACCTGTGACTGAAGCGACTTTTTACGTGCGTACTCGCCCAGCGGATGCCTCTATTTGATCAGGGCCTGGATGTTCCGGAACTGCGGATGCTTGCAGTGGCGCATCCATTCAAACGCCACCATCTCAAGCGTTACGAGCCGGGCGCCGCTCTCGCTCAAGCGATCCAGCGCTATGTCCCGGTCAAATTCGTTACGGGAGCCGGTAGCGTCCGCCACCACCCATACCTTGTAGCCGGCATCAATCAGGCTCAAGGCGGTCTGCATCATGCAAACGTGGGTTTCGCAACCACCAATGACTATATGCTGTCGGCCCTCGGGCAACTGGTCGACAAGCCCATCCGGGCAGGCATCAAAATGATGCTTGGCCAGAGTCTGGTCACACAACTCCCGAACAGCTTCAACGTTATGCCCCAGCTTGTCGGGCAGCTGCTCGGTGCCCAACACAGGAACCTCCATAAGCCCGGCAATAGTGGCCAGAACGATGCACCGATCCACCACCTCATCACCGTGGCTTATGGCCGGCATCAGCTTTTCCTGAACATCAATAAGCAGCAGTGTCGATTGCTCGGCTTTCATCAGCATTGTATTTGCCTCCACATAACCTGGGTGATTAACGTCAGTCTTGTGTTAACGATAGTCCTGAATCTGTTCAACCGGTAAACCGAAAAACGCCCAGGCACGAATTTTTTCGACGATTTTCCGCCAGGGAGTTGCCAACCGCCCGCAAAACCATTAAAGTTTGCGCCCTCAAATGAGCGACGACATCGCTGATTTGAAACAGTTTATTGGAGAGGTGGCCGAGTGGCTGAAGGCGCACGCCTGGAAAGTGTGTAAACGTTAATAGCGTTTCGAGGGTTCGAATCCCTCCCTCTCCGCCAATACAAAACCCCAGCAGAAATGCTGGGGTTTTTTATTGGCCAATTGGCAGGGTAGAAAGAACCCTCGCGGGTTCGACCGAAGCCTGCACCGCAGGCTGAGGAACGTCGGAGCAAAGCGACGACGGCCCCGAAGGGGTGAGGGCCGCAGGCCCGAATAATCCCTCCCTCTCCGCCAATACAAAACCCCAGCACTGCTGGGGTTTTTTTGTTCCCCGACCAAAACTCCAGTCTCTCGGAAACATCATACGCTTTTAGTTCTTGATGCTAACCATTTTAAGAGCTACCGTTTCGCTGTCAGATACCTTGAATTACCGATTGATCAATACGCAAAGGACAGCAATTGGGGCTAGTAGGGTGTCTCCAGGCCTTATCTGATCATTTTCGAGGGAGAGACAATGAGTCATTACCATGGTATGCAAGAGTTTAGCGGGCTGCCCGAGCATTGCAGGGTCGATTACCAGCCTTCCAGGGAAGACCGTTTTGGATGGATGTTTCCTCATCTGGCGCATTCCTACGTTTCACCAACTGTTTTGCAGAGCATCGGCAAGGTCGGTGGCCCGATGGACAATGGCGGAGCGAGCGATCGGACGTCATCGGTGCCTGTCGGGATGGTTATTTTTGGGCAGTTTATTGATCACGATATAACGCTGGATACCAGTTCCAGCTTCGCGTCAGTGAATCATCCCAATGAAATTCCCAATGTTCGCACACCGACCCTGGATCTGGACTCGATCTACGGCAACGGTCCGGAAGCGCAGCCCTATCTTTACAACCAAACAGCTCCTTTCAACAATGCCAAATTGCTCACGGGTGCCGATGAAGTTGGCGCTGATGACCGGCGCAAAAATGATTTGTTAAGAGTTCCAACAGGGAGTGCCATTATTGGTGACCCCCGGAACGATGAGAACCGAATCATCAGCCAGATGCAGCTAGGCTTCATCAAGTTTCATAACGCCATCTGTGACAAGCTCCGCGCTGAGGCCGCCGCTGATGGTCATGACCTGAAGGGTGAAGAGCTTTTTGAAGAAGCTCGTCGCGAGGTCACCTGGCATTACCAATGGGTGGTTGTGAATGACTTTCTGGTTGCTATGTGCGGCAAGGCGGTCGTGGATGATGTATTGAGCCAGGGACGCCGCTTTTATAAGTGCAGCGTACCGTTCATTCCCATTGAGTTTGCTGTTGCCGCCTATCGCTTTGGCCATTCCATGGTGCCGATGAAGATCCAGGTGCAGAAAAACGATACGGCTTTCGAATTCTTCGGACAGATTCTCGGCCGGGGGTTTTCCCCGGTGGGTGATACCCGGGCCGTGGTTGATTGGCACGAGCTGTTTTTCACCTCTGAAAATCGCGTTGTTCAGAGAGCTGAAAAGCTCGACACATTGATGGCAGGTGATCTTCTGGAGCTTCCCTTCGTGCCTGATGGCGGTGAAAAGTCCCTGGCAACACGGAATCTGCTCAGGGGCAACAGCTTCAGACTTCCGGGGGGTGATACGATCGCTCGGGAAATGGGTCGGACGGACGCTGAAGTTGGCGCCGTCATGGCCAGGATTAACGCCATATCGAACGGCGAGGTAACGTCTGGAGCACCCCTCTGGCTATACATATTGGCCGAGGCGGAGGTTGTTGGCAGAGAATCGTCTCCCGGCAACTTTGAGCCGGGCGAGGGGCTCGGGCCGGTAGGCGCCAGGATCGTTGCTGAGGTGCTGATCGGACTCCTCGAGCTTGATCCGGAAAGTTACCTGGGCTCGAATCGTAACTGGATGCCCTCGAATGCCTACGATACCGTTGGAAAAATACTGTCTTCTGTAAATTCTGACCTGCTGTAGCCAGCAGCCTTAAGGAAATCTGGTCCGTCGTTGCATCCCGGGAATGAACGGGAGCAATGGCGGACCAGTTTTGCGATTGAGCTTCCTTACCGAACGCGCCGCCAAACCAACAACCGATTATTAGCCGGCATCCCGAAATCCTCTTCAAGCGCCAGCCCGGTTTCCTCTCCCAGCGTCTTTAGATCCCCCATATCCCGTATCCCCATACGCGGGGCCTGTGTCCTTAGCGACTGATCAAACCGCGCATTGCTGTCACTGGTATGCTGGCCGCCATAGCTGAAAGGCCCGTACAGACAGAAGATTCCGCCTTTCGGCAGGGCGCCGGCAACACCGCGAAACATCGCTTCCACCTCTTCCCAGGCCATGATGTGGGCTGTGTTGGCGGAAAACGCACCGTCGATCTCTGGCAGATCGGCCCAATTTCCGTCCAGTACGTTCAAAGCAATCGGCGAGTTGATGTTGCTGAGGCCTGAATCGTCGATCCACGCCCGAGCCAGCTGGGCATTGTGAGGATGATCGGTGGGTTGCCACACCAGATGCGGCAAGTGGCTGGCAAAGTGCACTGCGTGCTGGCCGGTGCCTGTGCCGATTTCCAGAATGGTGCCCGGCTGTTTGAAAAGCTCCGCAAGTTTTTCCAGAATCGGCGCCTTATTATTCTCGCAGGCTTGGGAAAACGGCTTGTCTTTTTGCATGCTCCGACCTTTCATCAGGGGGTAGTTTATGGCGGTTTCAATACTCCGGCTCAGTGGTGACCAGATTAAACCATACCTGGACGACGTCGCACGCCTCAGGATCGAAGTATTTCGCAGGTTTCCGTACCTGTATGACGGCGATATGAGCTATGAACGCAAGTATCTTGATACCTACGCCCGCTCGCCGGAAAGCCTGTTTGTCCTTGCGATGGATGGCGATTCGTTTGTTGGCGCCGCCACCGGCATTCCGATGGACCACGAAACGGAAGAGTTCAAAAGGCCGTTTGTCGAGCAGGGTTATGAGCCGGACAAGATCTTCTATTTTGGTGAATCGGTGCTCCTGCCGGATTACCGGGGGCAGGGCATTGGGGTGGCGTTCTTCGACCACCGGGAGGGTCACGCCCGGGAGCAGGGTCGTTTCACGCACTGCTGTTTTTGCGCAGTAGAGCGACCCGCAGACCATCCGCTCAGGCCGGCCGACTACCAGCCATTGGACCAGTTCTGGCACAACCGGGGCTACCGTAAAGTACCTGAACTGGCGACCACCTATACCTGGAAAGACGTGGACCAGCCGGAAGAAACCGCCAAGCCAATGACTTTCTGGCTCAGGCACATCGCTTAGCGCACACTAAAATCCCTGAATTCGCCGGTGGGGGGCTCCGGGGCAATATCGACCGCGTCCACCCTGGCATCCGGTGGCCCTTCCGCGCACCAGGTTTTCAGTTGATCCAGCCGGTCTTCCGGCCCTTCGGCGATAATCTCGACCCGACCATCGGGCAGGTTGCGGGCGAAACCCGTGAGGCCCAGAGAGGAGGCCTTCTGCTCCGTGGAGGCGCGGTAGTAAACTCCCTGTACCCGTCCTGATACCAGAAGTTGCCAGCGTTTGGTGTCCATGGTTTGCCCCCGCTAGTTTTGTCGTGTCAGTCTTTATTTCAATCTAACGGTTCGGGCAGGACAACTTCAAGGAGCGCGGAAGCCGATGGCCAATACCCACCTGAAACACAATGCGACTGGCTATGCCGATGCCCTGATCTGCGAAGCGGAGGGGTTGGAGCGCCTCGCCAGCGCACTTGATGAGGCCGGGGTGACTGGCATCGGTGTCCCGAACGTTTATCGGGTAGATGAAAACGAACTGGAAATCACAGCCATCCGCTCTTCAGGTGCCTCAGATCGGGCCCGCGCGGTGCTGGGTGAAGGCCTGGCCAGAATGCACGCTTTACCTCAGGACGCTTACGGCTGGGGCCGGGACAACTACATTGGCCTGTCACCGCAACCCAATCGCTGGTGTGACAACTGGGGGGAGTTTTTTGTTCGGGACCGTCTCGGTTACCAGGTTTCCCGTATCCGTGATACAGGCCAGAGGAGCCGTTTCCAGAAGGTTCTGGATGAGCACGGGGGCAAGCTAATGGATTGGCTGAATGCCCACTGTGAGCACCCGAGCCTGCTCCACGGTGACCTCTGGAATGGCAACGCGCTCTATGGCACCGACGGCCCGTGGCTGATCGATCCGGCCGTCTACTGCGGTGACCGTGAGGCGGATATCGCCATGACGCAAATGTTTGGCGGTTTTGGCGAGGCGTTCTACCGGGCCTACGACGCGCACTACCCACGGACACCGGTATATGGCGTCAAGCGGGAGGTCTACAACCTCTACCATTATCTGAACCACTACAACCTGTTCGGTGGTGGTTACCTTGGCGGCTGTCAGTCAGGCATTGCCGCGATCGAAGCAATAGGCCGGGGCGGGGCCTAGATCAAACCGGCGCTGCGAAGCACAAAGACCCCCAGAGTGACAGTAATGCTCGCCAGCAGGGTCGTCAGCGCAATGATATTGGCGGCTAACCGGTCATTGCCGCCCAAAGCTTTCACCATCACAAAACTGGCGGCTGCCGTCGGGCTGGCAAAGAACAGGAACATCAGGCCCAGTTCGGAACCACGAAAACCTGCCAGCCAGGCCGCGCCCGTGCACAGAGTCGGCAATATCACCATCTTGAACAGGCTCGAGCCAAACGCGGTTTTGCTGTCGCTGCGGATAGCGCTCAGTGAGACGGTGGCGCCGATGCAAAGGAGTGCCAGTGGCAGGGTGAGCGAGGCAAAGTAGTCGCCGCTGGTCATTACCCAGCCGGGCAGCGTGATATCCAGGGCGGCAAAGGGGATGGCCACAAACACCGCGAGGATGAGCGGATTACGAACGATGTCGTGAAAAATCTTCGTCCAGTCCGTTGTTTGCCCCGGCTGGTAGGCTACCAGCACGATCACCGACAGTATGTTGTAGGAGATGATCACCAGGCCGAGCAGGATCCCGCCAGCGGATAGGCCGAAGTCCCCGTAGAGATTGGCGGCAAGTGCCAGGCCGACGATTCCGCAGTTACCCCGAAAAGCGCCCTGCACGTAAACGCCCCGATCTTCCCTGACAACCCGCCAACGGGCCCAGAGCCAGGTTATCGCGAAGCTCGCCAACGTTGCGCCCAGGTAAAACACCAGAAGCCCCGGGTTGAAGGCGGTATCCAGGTCGGCACGGATGATACTCAAAAATACGAGGGTGGGCAGAGTTGCCTTGAAGACCAGGGCAGAGGCGGTATTCACGAAAGCGTTATCAATCCAGCCAATGCGGCGTAGCCCGAGCCCGATGAAGACCATTGCAAAAACAGGCAGCGTTGTTTCCATCGTTTGCAGGAACAGGTCAATCAGAGTCATCACGGCCGGCCGTTCAGGAGGATATTGAGGGCACCGATTATAAGGGTTGCACTACCTAGCCTGCTACCGGAATGCCACGAAGGTCCTATTCAAGAGTCGATCAATGGTCCCATGCCCGAACTAATAACTGTCATACCAAATAGTTGATAAAACGACATAGGCTGGCCTGGGGAAAGCTGTATAATTAAGTCATCTCAACGCCGGTTTTGCAGGGATATTGTGCTCCACGGACAGGGCCCCGGTTTATTGTCTTTACGCCTTGCTGGAGCCGCCGTTTACCTTGAAATCCGATACGCTTGTTCAGGCCTGTCAGTCGTCGGTTCCGCCGTCTGTACCGGATACATTCCTGAGCATCCAGCCCTGCGGCTGCCTGCTGGTTCTCGATAAAAACCTCGCCCGAATCCTTCAGTGCAGTGCGAACGCGGAGCACTATTTGCGGGTGGCCGTTGATGATTTACTCGATCACAGGCCTGAGCATGCCCTGGGAAAAAGACTGATAGGCAAGATCCGCACGGAATTGCGCACAGCCAACCGTCTCAGTGGTCCGCTCTCAGTTCAGAAAGTCATTGATGGGCGTAAAACGCGTTTGCAGGTTAACGCTTTCCGGTCCGGCAACTCAGTCGTTTTAGAGATCGAACCGATTACGCCGCTTGGCAACCGGCGCCTGATGGGAACGGTCAACCAGTGGCTGACCAAGCTGTCCCGGGCCCCAACACCGGATTCCTTGATAGAGATTCTGGTGGCGGGAGTGCGCGACATCACCCGGTTTGAGCGGGTTCTGGTGTTCCATTTTGATGACGAAGGGCACGGTGTCTGCCTTGCTGAGAGCCTCGCCAAGGGTCTGTCACCGGTATTGGGTCAGCGATTCGCGGCCAGTGACTACCCGGAGGCCCAGCGGGAAAAGTTTGCCGTACGGGAAGTGCGCAGCATTCCTGACCTTGGAGCGGATGGGATTCCGGTCATGTCATCGGCTACGCTTTCTGAAGGCGTGGTCCGCGAGATTGATGCCAGTGGCACAGTGTTGCGGGCACCGTCCCGCCGCCAGCGAAACTTTCTGGACGACTTCAATGCCAGGTCTCTGCTATCGGTTGCCATCGTAAGCCAGGCGGGTCTCTGGGGTATGGTGACCTGCATTTCGGCAACGCCGACGCCTCTGCCGCCAACACTCAGGGACGCTGCCCGGACCCTGGTGACCATGGCGACTCAGCGGTTGTTCCTTCTCAAGGCGAGAATGGAGTCCAGCTTTCTTTTGCAGGTGCAGGAGTCCAGGGATTTTCTGGTAGAGGATGTGAAAGCCGGTTTGTCACCCTCGGACATGCTCCAAAAGTACGGCAGCGAGTGGTTGGCGCTTTTTCGGGCAGGCGGTCTGGCCTGCAAAACCAAGGGAGAAATATCCGAGATTGGCCTAACGCCATCCCTGAAAACCGTTGCCACGCTTGCCGAACGGCTTGAGCGGAACCATGGACAGGGCGTCTGGCTAAGCGCACGCCTCAAAGACGACCCCGTTTCTGAGGACCTCGACCTGAATGGCTGCTGTGGAATGCTTGCGGCACCTATGCCGGGCGAAGATTCTGCGGGCTGGTTGATGTTTTTTCGCCCTGAACACGATAGGACATTTTACTGGGCTGGTCGGCCGCAAGCGGATGCTTTGGTCAGTTCGCCCGGGGATGGCAGGGATCTGCGCCGCACCTTCAGCATCTGGCAAGAGGAAGTTCGAGGCACCAGTGAACACTGGAAACCGGTTGAGCGGCTGGCTGCGGCAGATCTCGGGGAGGATTTGGCTCTGCTTGCATCTGCTAGCGAAATTACACGGTTGAACGAGATGCTACGGGAGGAACAGCAGGCCCTTGCGAGAGCCAATGAAAAACTTCGCGAAGCGGTCAGTCATGATTCGCTGACAGGTATCTGGAACCGCTACCGAACGGAGCAGGAGCTGGACAAGGAACTGGCGAAGGCCCGTCGGCACAAACTGCCGTTTTGCGTCTTGCTGCTGGACATTGATCACTTTAAACATGTCAACGATACCTGGGGCCATGAGGCAGGCGATGAATTGCTGCGACACATTGCCTGCGATGTAACGGGCGTGCTCAGACAGGAAGACCATATCGGTCGATGGGGTGGCGAGGAATTTGTTGTGGTGGCTACCGGTGCTTCAAGGGCAGACGGGGTGGTTCTTGCAGAGCGCATCCTTGCCGCGGTCGCCGGGGTTCGGATCGTACAGATGCCGGAGGGTGTAACCGCCAGCATAGGCGTTGCAACCTGGCGTCCGGAAGACAAGCGCAAAGAGCTGGTGGCTCGTGCAGATAAGGCCATGTACGCCGCAAAAACCGGCGGGCGCAACCGCATAGAAACGGATCAGGGCCTCTGACGAGGCCCTGCCTTTACTCTAGCCCTTCAACTGGTCGCCAACGGGTAAACGTCTGATTCGTTTACCCGTTGCGGCATAGATTGCGTTGCACAATGCCGGCGCAACCGGGGGAAGGCCGGGTTCACCCACGCCCCCCATGGCTTCGTCGGGGTTATCCACCAAATGGACCCGAAGCATTTTGGGCGCATCCGGCATGCGGGGAATCAGGAACTTGTCAAAGTTGCCCTGTTGCGCCACGCCGTCCTCAAAGGTCACCTCGCTTTGCAGCGCGATACCAATGCCCATCACGATAGCGCCCTCCAACTGGGAACGAATTCGCTCGGGGTTGGCCTGGGGGCCGCAGTCGAAGGCGATGTCTGCGCGGTGGATGGTGAGCTCACCCTGATCATCCACTTCCACGTCAAACACAATCGCGGTGTAGGACACAAAGCTGTGGTGAAAGGCCAGGCCCAACCCGCGATTCTTACCCGGGGATTTACCCCAGCCGGCTTCACTGGTCGCCCGCTCGATGACGGTGCGCATGCGGCCGATGTCGATGGGGTAGAGATCCGGGTCTTCGCCATAGTTCCAGCCATCGCCTACCGTCAGGTTGTGAATCTCCCGGTCCGGGCCGAGCAGGTCGAGAACGTAATCCCGATGGTCCTTGCCAGCAGCCACAGCCATCTCATGGGCAAAGCTCTGGATCGCCCAGGCATGGGGCAGGTTATAGACCGACCGGAACCACCCAATACGCACATGGGCGGGTGCAGGTGGATTTTCCAGCCTGAGGGCGGGCACCGAGAACGGCATGGTGTTAAAGCCCATGCCCAGTTCAAACTCACCTTTGTGTTTCGGGTCGGGCGCAAACAGCGAGCCGATACTGGGTGACAGGGTCCGGTGCAGCCAGCCGGTGGCCTGACCGTTGTCGTCCAGGCCTGCTTCCAGATAGTCAACTGATACGGCATGAAAATAGGCGTGGTGAATATCGTCTTCCCGTGACCACTGCAACCGGATTGGCCGGCCTTGGAAAGCCTCGGCGATGCTGGCCGCTTCAATGGCAAAGTCCGGTTTGGACTTCCGCCCGAAGCCACCACCGAGCAGGGTAACGTGAACGGTGACATTCTCTGCATCAAGACCCAGCCTTCCGGCCACGGTATCTCTGGTGGCCTGCGGGTTCTGCACCGGTGCCCATACTTCGGCCTTGCCGTCTTTGATGCGCACGGTCGCAACCGGAGGCTCCATGGGTGCCTGGGCCATGTGGGGCATGTAGTAGGTAGCGGAAACCCGCTTGGCGGCGCTTTCCAGGCTTGCATCCAGATCGCCATGCTGACGGACGACCTTACCGGGTTGTTGCGCCGCCTTTTCCAGGGATTCCCGGTAGGCGGAAGAGGTGTAACTGGCGTTGTCTCCGGCAGCCTCCAGATCCCAGTCAATTTTCAGTGCTTTACGTCCTTCCATGGCGGCCCAGGTATTGGTAGCCACCACGGCAATCCCACCAAGGGGACTGAAGCCGGCGGGCTGGCCGGTACCTTCAACCTTGAGGACCTTCTCCACACCGGGCACCTTGAGGGCCTCGGCATCATCGAAGTTCGCGACGGTAGCGCCGTAAACGGGAGGGCGCGCGATTACGGCGTAAAGCAGGTTATCGAAGGGAACATCTGCACCGTATATTGCCTTGCCGGTAACAATATCCTCACCGTCGATGGCTTTCGGGTAAGCCGATTTCAGCTCACCGTTGATCAGCCCGGTTTCCTTGCCGACAAAACGCAGCTCATCATCGCGCTTCAATACCAGTGCATGGCGTCCCGGAACCTCAAGTTCCCGTGCTTTGGCCGCAAGCTCGCCAAAGCCGAGTTCCTTGCCTGAAGACCTGTGAACGATGGTGTGTACGCCAGCCTGAACCTCACTAATCGGCACTCCCCATTCGTTGGCCGCCGCCTGCTCCAGCATCTGCCTGGCAGCCGCAGCGGCGCGGCGCATGGGCTGGTACCAGTGGCGCATACTGCGGGAACCGTCGGTGTTCTGGTTGCCGTATTTGCTGTGATCGCCTTCCGCCTGTTCGACTCTCACCCGGTCCCAGTCGGCACCGAGCTCGTCGGCACCGACCATTACCAGACTGGTCCGGATACCCTGACCCATTTCAGACCGGTTGTTCACGATGGTGACAAGGCCATCCGCATCGATGTGAATGAATACGTTGGGGTCGTCCACCCAGCCGCCGGGCATTGCTCCGGCGCCAAATTGAGCCTTCTCATTGCCGCCCAGGGCCACATCCCAACGGGCCGCAAGCACCAGGGCAGAGCCACCAGCCAGGCCCATCAGGAAACGTCGACGGCTGACGTTGGCAATCATCAAGTTGTCATCGGCGCTCATGCTTCACCCTCCTGGCCGGAAGCCCGCTCGATCGCCGCAAGAATACGGTTGTAGGTGCCACAACGACAGAGGTTCCCTGCCATGGCGTCGACAATCTCCCCGGTTTCGGGGTTCGGTGTCTTTTTCAGCAGGGCGGTGGCGTTCATGATCTGGCCACCCTGGCAATAACCACACTGGGCGACACCCAGATCGAGCCAGGCCTGCTGAACCTTGCTGCCAACCGGGTCGTCAGCCATGGCTTCAATGGTGGTGATCTCGCCGCTGGCCGCAGAGACCGGTGTTACGCAGGAGCGGATTGCGGTTCCGTTCAGGTGAACCGTGCAGGCGCCGCACTGGGACATACCGCATCCAAACTTGGTTCCTTTGAGGCCAACAACATCGCGGATCACCCAGAGCAGGGGCATGTTGTCGGGAACGTCGAGCTCATAGCGCTCGCCGTTGATCGTGAGGGTAGCCATATCGTCCTCTCATTTATGAGTTTTGCGTCTCCTTCACTGTAGCCTTACGAAGAGAGAAGGCAAAAAGAGCAAACTGAATGAAAGGTAATGAAATCGCTTGCGCGCGGGCCTCTCGGCTGGGCTATAGTAGGCCCCGGAACCAAGAGAAGAAGAGGATAAGGATGGACGCCGTTAATCCCACTCCCGAACAGCTTCAGAAAGTCCTGGCGGATACCCCCAAAGACCAGCCTGTGGTCATGTTGAATCTGCTGCGCTTCCGCGATCGGGCCAATTACAAGGAAGAGGCGCCGGAGCGAACCGGCCGTGAAGCCTACACGGTGTATATGGAAGAGGCCGCTGCCTGCGTAAAATCGGTCGGTGCGGAAGTCATCTGGTCTGGCCGTAGCGTTGGATCGCTGATCGCGCCCCCGGATGAATCCTGGGATCAGGTGCTGTTGGTCCGCTACCCCTCAATCGACGCCTTCATGGCCATGATCGAAAGCCCGGAATACAAAGGCGTGGTCAAACACCGGACCGCAGCCCTGCAGGACTCCCGGCTGGTCGCCAATCTCGAAAACAGGGTGTGAGGCAGGGCTGGATCAGAGCCCGGCTTGCTGGATGGCCATGTAACTGATTGTTCCCGCAGCAATCGAAAGCAGGGCATTTCGACGCCAGAGGTGAATAATGACCACCAGGGCGCCTGGTAGCAGGGCATCGAATCCCATCCAAGTACCGGACCAGTCTGCCGAACGCTGCAGGAACACCGTCGCCAGCAATCCCATAACCGCCGCAGGCAAGTAGCGCCCGAGATGACGGACCAGCGGGTGTTCCGTGTGTCTCTCGAAAAACAGGAACGGAATCACCCGGGTGGCAAAGGTCGCGACGGCCGCCACCGCTATGAATGCTGCCAGGTAGCCGGGTTCACCCATGGCTGCTCTCCTCGCGTGTTGTCTGCCCGCGACTCTTCCGGTATTCCAGCAAGAGCACAGCGGTGACCAGCGCAATGGCCCCAATCAACTGGTGCGCCGGCGGCAATAGCAAAATGGCAACACCCGCGGCGGCGGCTCCAAGCCAGATCGGGAAGCCCTCGCCCAGGGCCTTGAACTGTTCCAGCGTCAGAACAATGAACAAGGCCACCAGCGCGAATTCAATGCCCGTGCTGTCGAAGGCAACGTTGTCGCCGAGCAGTGCGCCGATCGCGCATCCCACCACCCAGTAACACTGGTTGAAGCCGGTAATCCGGAAATCTACCTCCTGTTCATGGGCACGATCAGTGCCCCGAGGGCGACTGGTGAGCAGGGAATAGGTTTCATCCGTTAAACCGAAAATCAGGTAGAGCTTGCGCCAGCCCGCGCCCTTGAACTGACCAAGCAATGAAAGCCCGTAGAACAGATGGCGGGCGTTCAGAACAAACATTGCGATGAATACTTCCAGCAGGCCGGCATTAACGGCCAGAAGGCTCACGGCCAGTATCTGGCCGGCGCCTGCATAAATCACGATGCCCATCAACGGCGCTGCCCACCAGGCATAGTCGAGCTGCGTTGTGAACAACACGCCGAAAGCCATGCCCAGCGGTAGATAGCCGAACAGAATGGGTAAAGTGAGTCTGAAAACGGACTGGTTCATTAGCATCCAAACGGTCAGAAAGCGGCGATCATAGAGAATCAGTGGAATTTTTTGAAGTGGTTAACACCATTCTCGACTGCAAGCGGTAAAAAGCTGACGCATCAGATGCAATAAAAGTGTCACAAAATCGGCATACCATCCGCGGCATAGCCCGTTGTTGGAGTTGTCATGTTCGGCACAGTAAGAACCCGGATCCTGTTTTTCGCCTTTCTCTCAGTCTTTGCCCTTGCTGGGCTCGCCGCGCTCTCGTGGAGCATTATCCTGAAAGCGGAAGACGCCTCCAAAACCCTGATCCAGAGCAACCTGAACCAGGCCTGGCTGCTGGCGGATCTGGAGCAGGATCACCGACACTTGCAGGACCTCGCCTATAAGATTAAGGCCCAGCTCATGCTGTGGGATGAAATCGAGACCGAGTTCAGCCGCCTGGAAGCCGCGTTGCCAGCCCATTGGCAGACCCTGGAAACGGACCCGGGGCTCCGGGAGTGGGCAGAGGCCCACCGTGAGGATTTCGAGCGGGTACTGGCGCTTATGGCCCGAATGAAAGAGGGGATTGCCGAGAAAAGCTATTATCGGGTTGGTCAGGTGGTGGATTTCGATCTTTTCCCGGCCATGGAGCCGATGCTCGGCGCGATAACCGAACGCCAGCTCCAGAGCAGGGAGTCTGTGTCAGTGGGTGCAGATGAGTTGTTGTCATTTCTTTCTGGCCAGCAAACCTATCTGATTGCCGGTTCAGTGTCCTTCCTGCTCATCGTCATCGCCATGACCTGGTGGCTGAGGCAGTCGGTAATTCTGCGTTTGCAGGGCATGGAAAGCGATCTGGTCGCCATGGAGAAAAACGCAGACCTCACGCGGGTACCGGTCCTGAAAGGGCGTGACGAAGTTGCCGGTGTCGCAAGCGCACTGGGTGGATTGGTCTCCCGATTCGAGCACTTTATCGCTGACATCCGTTCAGCTGCCGGTGGTCTGGATGAGCGTTCCGGTGCCCTGGATAACGGGGCCGAATCGCTTCAGGCAGCATCCGAGAAAACCCGGAAGCAGATCCATGATGTTAGCCAATCCATGGCCGCCATTGCCGACCAGGCGTCGGCCATTGAGCGAGCCACAGATGAATCTGCCAACACCGTGAAATCGGCGGTGGCGGCCAACGAAGAAGTCCAGCATCGACTCACCACAAGCGAGGGCGCTGCGGAACATACGGTGGATGTCATTTCCCGCGTTTCAGGCTCCATTCACGCCCTTAACGAATCCACGGGCAAGATTGAGCAGGTCATTGGAGTGATTGCCGATATTGCCGAGCAGACCAACTTACTGGCTTTGAACGCTGCGATTGAAGCGGCCCGCGCAGGGGAACACGGTCGTGGTTTTGCGGTGGTGGCCGATGAGGTACGGACTCTGTCCCGTCGCACCTCCGACTCTACCCGGGATATATCCCAGTGGGTGCAGGACCTTGTATCCGGCGTAAGCAGCGTCGATGCGCTTTTGGAAGAAATGCGCGATGCCGGCAGCAGCAACCGCGAGCATCTGGCTGCGCTCAAGGGACACCTTCAATCCCTGCAGGGCCAGTTCGTGGATCTTGAGAACCACAGCGCCGAGATCAGCTCTGCGGTTGCGTTTCAACGGGACGAGATCGGGCGGGTAGGCCGCCGTTCAACAGCGCTGGACGAAAGCGCCGATTTCCTCATTGAAACCGTGGAGCAAACCCGGACCATCAGCGAAGCGCTCAGGCAGGAGTCAGTCTCAATGCGGCAATTGATCGCCCGTTTCCGAACGGCCGCAGAACCAGCCTGATCAAGGATTGTTTGCCCGGATCCCCTCTCCGGGCTTCTACCTCGCCACCATAACTCGTAACATGGTTGCGTCAAAGGAGGTAGTATGACCGACAGCGCCGAAAACCAGCCCGAGCAAGACCCCAGACAGGAAAAATTCGTTGTCGACACCGAGTTGCTGACCGAAGACCAGCTTCAGGGCCTGGTGGAAGAGTACTGCACCCGATACCACGGACTGAACGACACTGAAAACCCCATGGGCGAGCAGAGCAGGGTAATGTCTGCGGTGCGCCGGGGCGATCTGGTGGTCTGGTTCGATCCCGTGGAAAACACCGCCGGGCTGGGTGTGCCGGCTTAGGCGTCAGGTGTGTCACGGTATTTGTGTTTGCACCTACCCGGGGCAGGAACTAAACGTTACAATCGCGCTGTTTTCCGAAAGCCGTGTGCGAGGTGAATTTTGATCAGGGTACTGGTTGTAGATGACCATGAGCTGGTGAGGTCCGGTATTACCCGGATGCTGGCTGACAACCCGGACATTGAAGTCATCGGGCAGGCGCCATCCGGAGAGGATGCCATCGATTTCGTCCGCCAGGAGCGGCCGGACATCGTGCTCATGGATATCCGCATGCCAGGCATCGGGGGCCTTGAGGCGACCCGTCGCATACTCCGCATTGATGATTCCATTCGCGTGATCGTGGTAACCGCCTGCGCGGACGCCCCCTATCCGACCCGCGTCATGCAAAGCGGTGCCACCGCCTACATCACCAAGGGCGCGGATATCAAAGAGATGGTCCGCGCCATTCGTATGGCTCACACCGGCCAGCGCTATATCAGCCCGGAAATTGCCCAGAAGATGGCTCTGAAGCAACTGGGCGGCGGCGATCGGGACGAGGACGGCGAGCTCTCGCTTTTCGACCGGCTTTCCGAGCGGGAAATGCAGATCGCGATGATGGTGGTGGATTGCCAGAAGGTGCAGGACATTTCGGACAAGCTGTGCCTGAGTCCGAAGACCGTCAACAGCTACCGCTACCGGATCTTCGAGAAACTGGAAATTTCCAGTGATGTCGAATTGGCCCTGATGGCAGTGCGGCTCGGGTTGCTTGATGCCGACAAGGTCTGACCCTGAGAGCACCCACATCGGGGAGTTTGACAGCAAGAGCTTCCTGAAACAGTTGACCGAGCGGCCCGGCGTCTACCGAATGTACGACGAGGGTGGCTCGGTTCTATACGTGGGCAAGGCCCGCAATCTGAAAAAACGGGTTGGCAGCTACTTCCGCAAGACCGGCCTGGCGCCCAAGACAGAAGCCCTGGTTGGCAAGATTGCCTCTATCGAGGTGACGATTACCAGCAGTGAAACCGAGGCGCTGCTGCTCGAACAGAATCTGATCAAATCGTTACGGCCGCCCTATAACATCCTGCTCCGTGACGACAAGTCCTATCCCTATATCTATCTGTCCTCCCACAGCGATTACCCCTCGCTGACGTTTCGTCGTGGGCGAACCAAAAAGGGTGGCGGCACCTGGTTCGGGCCGTTTCCAAGCTCGGGTGCGGTCAAGGAAAGTCTTAATGTATTACAGAAGATATTCCGTATAAGAAACTGTAGTGAAAGCTTTTTCAGGAATCGAACAAGGCCTTGCCTGCAGTACCAGATCAACCGCTGCACGGCACCTTGTGTTGAATACATTACGCCCGAGGAGTATCAGCAGGACATCCGCCACGCCACCATGTTTCTGGAGGGGAAAAACCCTGCGATTCTCCACGATCTGATGAATGCCATGGAGACCGCTTCCAAGAACCTGGAGTTCGAGAAGGCGGCGGCCTATCGCGACCAGATCAATCATCTGCGCCATGTTCAGGAACAGCAGTCGGTAGACGGCGAGGGCGGCGATGCGGATGTCATCGCCATTGCCCAGGACGCGGGTATCGTCTGCATCGTGGTGATCATCGTGCGCGGTGGTCGTGTGCTCGGTACCAAGGACTACTTCCCCCGCTATTCCATTGAGCAGACCGAGGGCGAACTGCTCAGTGCCTTCCTCGGGCAGTATTATTTCGGCGGCAACACCCGACGGGAGATTCCGCGGGATATCCTGGTGCCGGTTGAAGTGGAGGGTCAGGAACTGTTGGCCCAGGCGCTCACTGAATCGGCGAACCGGGAAACCCGGATTCGGGGCAACGTCCGGGGTGAACGCCGCCGTTGGCTGGAGCTGGCCATGACAAACGCCCGCCAGACCCTGCTCACGCACCTGGCGAGCAAGGAGACCGTTTACCGGCGCCTGCTGGCACTGAGGGATCTTCTGGAGCTGGCGGAAACCCCATCGCGGATGGAGTGTTTCGACATCAGCCACAGCCACGGGGAAAATACCGTCGCATCCTGTGTGGTTTTCGATGAGAATGGCCCCCTGAAGAGCGATTACCGCCTGTACAATATCGAGGGCGTTACCGGCGGCGATGATTACGCCGCCATGCGTCAGGTGCTTTCCCGTCGCTACAAGCGGATGGTGGCCGGCGAGGGCAAACGCCCGGATCTGGTCTTCATAGACGGTGGTAAGGGGCAGTTGAATATTGCCCGGGAAGTCTTTGATGAACTTGAGATTTCCGATATCCCGCTGATTGGTGTCGCCAAGGGCGTGACTCGTCGTGCAGGCATGGAGCAGCTTATTGATGCCATGACCGGGGATGTGTTCCGGGTGCCGGCAGATTCGCCAGCGCTGCACCTGATCCAGCATATCCGGGATGAGTCCCATCGTTTTGCTATTACCGGTCACCGGGCCCGGAGGGACAAAAAGCGCCGGCAGTCTACACTGGAAGGCATTGAGGGCGTGGGGCCGAAAAAGCGCCGCGACCTGATTCGATATTTTGGCGGAATACAGGAACTCCGCAAGGCCGGGGTTGATGAGATGACCAAAGTGCAGGGCATCAGCAAATCACTGGCCGAAACCATATACGCAGCATTGCACGACGAGTAAGGACAGCATGAATTTACCAAACATCCTCACCCTCTCCCGCATCATCATGATTCCGGTGTTCGTGGTGATTTTCTATCTTCCGGTGGGGTGGAGCTACCTCGTGAGCGCGGCGATTTTCGGATTGGCGGCGGCCACCGACTGGCTGGACGGTTATCTGGCCCGCAAACTCGACCAGAGCACACCGTTCGGCGCGTTCCTGGACCCGGTCGCGGACAAGCTCATGGTAGCAGTTGCACTGGCTGTGCTGATCGAGGAGCACTCGGCGATTCTGCTGACGATTCCGGCCACCGTTATCATCGGCCGTGAGATAGTCATTTCCGCCTTGCGGGAGTGGATGGCGGAAATTGGCAGCCGCGCCAGCGTGGCGGTTTCCTACATCGGCAAGATCAAGACCACCGCGCAGATGTGCGCGATTGTTGGTCTTCTGGCATTTCCTCCCGGCGTCCTCTGGGCCAATGTTGCTCTGGCGTTACTCTATATCGCCGCGATTCTCACACTCTGGTCCATGGGCCTCTACCTCAAGGCTGCCTGGGCTGATCTGTTTCCGGAGAAGGCCTCAGGTCAGACGGATAGTCACACGTCTTAGCCCATTCAATCACCCTGGCGGCCAGATTGCTGCCAGCGGTTCCGAAGGCCTCAACAATCTGGTCAACCGATGTGCCTGAGGTCGGCGCCACAACCCGCACAGAGCGAGTGCACAGCCTGGCCCGCGAGCGGTTGTGAATCATCTGCAGGTGCAGCTCGATAACCACCTGCGGACCGGATTCCGGGGTTTCCGAATGAAATGCCGAGAGTTCGGTGACCAGGGTCAACTCAGCCTGCGCCGGGTTGGTATCCGTAATAACATTCGCGTAGGCGCCACTCTGACGAAGGCTGCTGACCAGCATATCCCGAACCACCACCGGTGCCGAATCCCGCCAGCGGGTTCCCTCGTAGGCCCGGAACTCCTGAGGCGTGGGTTTGGCCAGAATCAGCGATCCGTTAAAAGGCTCTGAGGCGTAGGGTGTATCAACGCGAAGGGATGCCTGAACCGGTTGCTCCGCCGTTGGAGCCGCTTGGACCACTGCCAGGTCCATAACCCTCGGTGGCTCCGGGTTCGGAAACACCGTGCAGCCACTGGCAAAGGCAGCACCCAGGAGAAGTGTCAGGTTTCTGATTGACCTCAATGTCACTGTGCCATCTCCTTCATAGTTTCATTGCCGAACAGCGTGCCAGTGGGATCCTGCTCCAGGCGATGAGTAAACTGGTTCAGGCTCCTCAGGGTTGCCCTCAGCTCCCGCAGTGCGGGAGCCAACTCTCCCATGCCCTGGAGACCGGCATCCATTGCCCCCTGGTTGTTACGGGTCAGCTCATCAATCCGCGCCATGGTGGTGGTGATAACCGCAAGGGCCTTGTCCATGGATTGCAGAACCTGTTGACCATCGTTCTGCAGCAGCTCGTTGGCATTATCCGAAACCCTGGACACCTTGATGGCTGCTTCCTCGGCCCGAACGGCGGCGGCGTCAAATTGTTCGAGCAGGGCGATCAGCTGTTCCCGGCGGTCGAGCAGGGCATCCGTGGCTTCCCGGGTGTTTTTCAGGATCGCGGATGCATTCTCGATGTTGTCACTGGATAGCAGCTCGGTAGTGCTCGTAAGCAGCTGGTCCGCCTTGGCCAGGAGTTGTTCGCCATTGGCAAGCAGGCTATTGAACGCCGAAGGCTCGGCAACAATGACCGGTGGGTTATCGCGATCGCCCTTCAGCGCCGGCTGGTCCGGGCTTCCACCGCTGAACTGTACACTCATGCTGCCGGTGATGTTGGCGAGCACCAGGCCGGCCTTGGTGTTCTCACGAATGGGTACCGACTGATCAACCCGAACCAGCACCCGCACGTGGCCGGGGTTGTCCGGATCCAGGGTCAGCTCTACCACATCACCAATCTGAACGCCGCTGTAAAGCACAGGGTTACCCTCGGACAGGCCACCAACGGCATGGTCGAAGACGATTTCATAGTAGCCCCATTCCCGATCGGCAGAGGATTTCGCCAGCCACAGGGAAAAGATCAGCGCGGCCGCAAAGGCCAGGATGGTAAACAGGCCAATGATCAGGTGGTGGGCCCTTGGCTCCATGGTTACTGCTCCTGATTCCGTTTGTTCGAATGGTCCCTGAATGCGTAGCTCGCTGCCCGGCCCCGGGGGCCGTTAAAGTAGTCCTGAATCCACTCATCTTCCGTGGCGGCAACGGCTTCCAGCGTATCAGCTACCAGCACCTTGCGCTGTGACAGTACCGCAACCCGGTCGCAGGTTGAGTAGAGAGTGTCCAGATCATGGGTGACCAGAAACACGGTCAGCCCCAGGGCATCCCGGAGCGTCACAATCAGCCTATCAAATGCAGCTGCCCCGATAGGGTCCAGGCCCGCCGTGGGCTCATCCAGGAACAGGATCTCCGGATCCAGTGCCAGAGCCCGCGCCAGGCTCGCCCGCTTCACCATACCGCCGGAGAGTTCGGACGGGTAACGAACCGCTGCGTCAGGTGGTAAACCGGTCAGCGCAAGCTTCATCCGGGCCAGCTGTTCGGCTTCGGGCCGCTTCAGGCCGGCGTGTTCAATCAGCGGAACGGCGATATTCTCCTGCAGGTTCAGCGAAGTAAACAGGGCGCCCCCCTGGAACAGAACACCGAAGCGTTGCTCTATGCGGGAACGTGCCCGTGCCGAAAGCTGGATAAGATCCTCACCAAACACCCGGATATGGCCCGAGGCGGGCGTGTTCAGTCCAACGATACTGCGTAAAAGCACCGTTTTGCCGGTTCCCGACCCGCCAACTACTCCCAGTATTTCACCCCGCAGCAGATCGAGATCGAGGTCCTCGTGCACAATGTGATCGCCAAAGCGGTTGCACAGGTCCCGCACCGCTATCACCGGTTTGTTTCTGGCTTCAGTGCTCGAAGATGCCGCCATTACCGCCATGATCACCAGCCCATTTCCATAAAGAATAGTGCAGCAATGGAATCCAGCAGAATTACCATAAAGATGGACTGAACCACGCTGGAGGTGGTGTGTTCGCCCACCGATTGGGCACTGCCAGCAACCTTGAACCCTTCCAGACAGCCAATCACGGCAATCAGGAACGCAAAGATCGGCGCCTTCACAATGCCCACAACGAAATGCTGAAGGGCGATGTCCCGCTCAACGATGGCCATGAACTGCGTCGGCGAGATATCCAGCACCAGGGCACAGACCATGGCGCCGCCCACCATGCCGGAGATCATGCCCACAAAGGTGAGAATAGGGAGGCTCACCATCATCGCCATTACCCTTGGTAGCACCAGCAGTTCGATGGGGTTCAGGCCCAGGGTGCGGATGGCATCCAGCTCCTCGTTAACCTTCATGGCGCCAATGTGGGCAGTAAACGCGCTGGCGGTTCGGCCGGCCAGCAGGATTGCGGCCAACAGAACCCCGAATTCCCGCAGGAAGGAAAATGCCACCAGGTTAACCGTATAGATAGTGGCACCAAAATCCTCCAGCACGGTCGCCCCGAGGAACGCCACAACAGCGCCCACCAGAAATGTCAGCAATGCCACAATGGGCAGGGCATTCAGGCCGGTGTCGTGAACGGCTGCAACGAAGGGCGTCATACGCCAACGCCAGGGCCGGGGAAGGTTCCAGGCCAGGGTGCCCAGCGTCTGGCCGATGAAGCCTACAAGAATCCACAGCAGCCGGAAGATGCTCTCCACCTTCTGGCCTGTTCCGGTCACAAAGCTCCAGAGCAGGGAAGGCGCGCGCCCATCAGGCGCTGGCTGGTTCTTCATGGCCTCGCAGACGGCGGCAATCAGCGCGGATTTTTCACGGGGTAAGTCGCCAGCGGCCGAGGCGGCTTCAAGCAAGCGCTCCGGGCCGATCAGGGAGGCCAGTTGCGATGCACCGGCAGTGTCAATCCGATCCAGCCCCGAAAGGTCTATCGATAACTCACTTGTATCCCTGGAAGACATCGACGAAGCCACGGCAGCCAGAGACCGGTAATGGCTCAACAGCCAGTCATCCCTCACCTTCAGGGTGCCGGCTTCAATGGTCACGGATCCGGGTTTGGAAGACGGTTGTTGTGGATCGGTCTGCTCGGAAGAATCAGGACTGGGCACGTTCTGTCGAATCCCTGAGTGATGTTGCCTGCCAGTGACTAGCTTAGAGAGTGCAAAGGTTCTCTGCCAGTATGCAAGTCGCATGATTGCATCCGGCATCGTGATTGGCCAAACTTTACCCACAATCTCCAGTAAAACAAAAACTTGATAAAAAACTATTGACGCCCGAACGGTAATCCGTAGAATACGCAGCCGTTGACGAGGCAATGCCCCGGAAACAAAGAGCGGGAATAGCTCAGTTGGTAGAGCACAACCTTGCCAAGGTTGGGGTCGCGAGTTCGAATCTCGTTTCCCGCTCCAATTTCAAGTCTCTCAATGCCCACCTGAGAGCACAAAGATCCGATCTCTTCGATCTTTTCCGGCGCGGTGGCAGAGTGGTTATGCAGCGGACTGCAACTCCGTGTACGCCGGTTCGATTCCGACCCGCGCCTCCATTTTTACCCTTTAAAATCAATGAAGTACGTAATTTCTATTTGGTTGATTTTCTCACCCAAAAAATATCCAAATTAAACCCAAAATATTATCCGCCTCGGTAAGCTGCTTTTGAGGGTGTAATTGATTGGCCGACCATATGTTTTGGCCGCCGTTTTCACCAGAATGTGCCAGTGTCTGGCACATCTGATCGCGCGGCCGGAGCTCCCAGCGTATGTAGCCATAATTTGGTCGGGTCGGCCAGACTATGGTTTCAAGAACAAGATTAGCACCCGATAATAAAAAAGCCTCGACCCGATTGGTCGAGGCTTCTAGTTAGCCTAATGGCCCTCAAAAATACGAGTTAAGGTCAATCACAGTTCTTCCCCTAGCTTTCTTGCGTAACAGCAGAAGGTACTCGTATGCATCCCAGGGATGCATATAAGGGACGCACAGCTCAGATGCCGTGTATGCGAATTTTGCGAGGTCATCATCCGTTGCATAAATCAAAAACTCAGGGTCTCCATCGATAGGCTCATCCGGAATAACTTGACTGGGCTCGGTAGGATTATCGAACTCAAGTTCCACGCTTTTTACAATATTGCGAATTTCTTCCCTCAGGTCGTTTCCTGTGAGTTTAGTCTCACCGAGAAAGTCTCGGGTCTTCTTTTTGATGATTTCCAATTCTACGGTTTGCAAATACCGCCCGATCTTCAAATTCATTTTCTCACCGTCATTTTCAGAGCAGGTGAAAGTAGAATAATCGTCGTCTTTAATCGTAAACGGCTCCGAAATTTTTCCGGGATAACGCCCATTCAAGTTGAGAGATACTGCGATGGTTAACCCCGTCGGAGCCACGTGGATTCGCGTTTCGTATTCGGTATAAGTCTTTAAACCAGTGTCTAAAAGCATAATATTGTCATGACCCTAAAGTTGAATATTAAATTGATTTCGAGATTTCTGGCTGATCGAAAGAGCCCGAAAACCAAATTACGTAGGCGTTCTGCCAATATTTCAAAAGCTTCGTAATCACTATGCGTGCTTTATTATCTGTTATAAGCCTCCGTTATGTTCTTAATGGCATTGATTGGGACCGCTGTATGCTTGGATTTATTGGGTCTTTTGTTCTCGATCAAATTTAATGGTGGTCCTGGCTCGTTTTGGTGGTTTGATCAACCGATAATGATTCCGCATGGCCTGCGTCTCGTGTCCGCCTTTGTCGTTTTCTCCTTGGCTCAGGAACTCTTCGGTCAGTCCTTTCTTGCGGAGGTCCCTAAGGTGGTACATACCTCCATAGCCCGCTTTCTTGCAGGCATCTCGCCAGGCGGCCTGCATAGTTCTGTGTTTTACTTGTTGGGCTCTGGAGCGCTTATCGAAGTAGCGCGGGTATACTAGGAGGTACTCGCTTATGACTGCCTCCTTCCGCTTGAACTCCACAAACCACGTCCACAGATCTGCGAGATCCTCGTTCATCTCAAGCTCAATGCCGATTTTGGTCTTGTGGCGAGCAAAGCGGATCACGCCGTAGGCGAAATAGTCCCCGCGATCGACGGGCTTTTCATAGAGCTCACCTTGGTTTTCCTTCAAATTGAAAACGTCGATTGGCTGCTGACTCATCATGTAAATGAGATCGCAAATCTTCGCACGCCACGCGCCGTCCATATCTCGCTTGTTATGACGATGGACGCACAGATGTTCAGTAATCTTCCGATAGGCCTCATCAGGGATGAGAACTTGGCGTTTTTCTTCGGCGGCTTTCCGGATATCAATCATCGGATTTCGGTCAATGAGACCTTCCTGAACCGCATGGAGGAACACCCGGTTCAATGTGTTCTTGAGACCGTTGTAATGGGTCGGCATCGGCAGCCATGGGGAAAGCAGTTTGCGAATCTTGCGAAGGATTTGCGGGTCAGAAAGCGGGAATTCTGCGTCGCCGCTCTGCTCCAATTGCCGGGCATCGCTCGCGTAATCAATTCGGGTTGGTTTAGCGATAGGGGCGCCTTTATTCGGTCCTCGTAGGGATAGGACTCGGCATTCTGACCAAACTATGCTCTTGCCTTTTAGTTGATGACCGAGGACCTCCGTTCTCCATTTCTTCAGGTAGTCCTGAAGAAGGATGTGATCCCCCTTGCTTGCTGGTATCGAGAGGTGATCCAACTTTTCAGCCAGGGCGTTGGTTTTTCGTTCTTGGACTTCGGCCTCCCATCTGTGGTTAAGCATTGACCACAGTCGGATCGCTTGATTCCTGTCCCTGGTGTCCAAGGTGCCACGTTTTTTCGTAATCGGATGGATGACGAAGTAGACACCGTCCTCGCTCTGATAGAGGCCAGGGTACCTGTGCAGCGAGGAATGTTTTTCAGAGCGGTATCTTGGTGCCATTTTAGGAAGCTAATTTATTTGCCAAGTCATGGATAAAGGCGTCTTCTGCAGCGTCGGATCGGGACACCCGACGCTCCATCTCCCGAAAATAACCGTCCAAGTCGATTTTCCAGGCTTTCCCCAGCTTAAAGGCGCCCGGGATAACTGCCAGTCCGCACTCGTCTTTCGCAGCACAGAGTCGACGAATAGTTGATGGGGCAGGTGGCGTGCTGTCGTATTCAAATACGACCTCAATAAAATCCTCAATCGATACCGGACGCATAGCGATCTCCCGACTCATTTAGTTAGACCCATCTGATCGTTTTAAGGCGCGCAGTGTCAGAAGCACTTCTGATCAGACATTGAGGTCACTTTACGGATTTTTTTGGAGGAGCAAGTGCAAAAAGGCCGCATAAAAATGCCGTCGTTTTGCATAGATAAGGGGATTAGGGGGCTCGAGGCATCAATCTTGGCAAAGTTGGTTCACCAAATACCCTTGCCAGACAAAGACGCGGGATCAGGAGCCTGCTATTAACCGGGTACTGGAAGCGTTTGGTCAGTGTGCTGTAGAGTGCGGCGACATAAGAATTATGATAGCCCGACAAAGCCAGGCAAGGATCCGCCAATGTCGAATACCGCAGTCCGCTACCTCACCATGCTCCGAATGGTGCCTCGATATCCAAAGTCCATCACCACGACTGAGCTCACAGAAAGGCTCGATGAGCAGGGTTTTTCTGTGACCATGCGTTCTATCCAGAGGGACTTAGAGAAGCTGAGTATCGACTTCCCGTTACTGGTGGATGAATCTTCTCGTCCATTTCAGTGGTCTTTCGACCGTGAAGCCACAATGGATATCATCCCAGCATTGGACCTGCCGGCTGCACTGACTTTTGAGCTCGCCAAGGCCTACCTCACTCCGATGCTTCCGCCACGAGCACTATCCCACCTGAAGCCGCATTTTGATGAGGCGCACAGAACCCTTTTGCGTGAGCAAAACCCGCTGGGGCAATGGCCGAATCGCGTCAGAGTGATTAACCGTGGTTTGAGCGGTCAAAGACCCTCTATAGACTCGGATGTGTTGGAAACGGTAACTGAGGCCTTATTACGAGAATATCGGTGTGAACTCACTTACCAGGCTCGCAACTGGCCCGAACCGGCCGAGATTGTTGTGCACCCTTTGGGCCTTATCTTCCGTGACCCCAATGTCTATCTGATCGGAAAGATCGAGGGTAGGGAGGGTGTTCGCCAATTGGTTCTGCACCGGGCTTCCGGCGGCAAACTGGTGGAGAAGCCCCTTGAACGACCAGAAGACTTCGACCTGGATCTTTACATTTCCTCCGGCGCCATGGGCATTCTTCACTCTCGAGCCCCGATGTTCCTGCACCTTCGCTGCGACAAGCCGGTGCTCAATCATTTGATTGAATCGCCTTTGGGTTTCGACCAGGTGACAACAGACATCGACGAAAACACCTTTGAAATTACGGTCACTGTCGGCGATACCCAGGATTTGCGCTGGTGGCTCACGGCTCAGGCCGTGCATTGCGATATCTTGGAGCCTGATTGGTTGCGAGAAGAAATCTCCTCCACCCTGGAGAAGGGATTATCTCGTACACAGAAAACTGGATGAGTTTGCTCTTAACTTTGAATCTTTTTTTGAGTCTGCGACCGTAGCTGTCGCTCTCTTTGGTCAGTATTAGTAACCGAAAAAGAGCGGGCTATTCGCTCGCTTTGCATTGTTCTATCGAAAAAGGATGTGGAAATGAAATTGACTAGAATTGCGCTGATGGTTTCCGTTGCCGTAGTGGCTCACGCATCAGCTTATGCGGCCGAGTCGCGGCCCAGTTATTTTGGTATTTCCGCTGGCCAAGCCACTGTAGATGACTTCTGCGAAGGATCATCATCGTGTGACGACAGCGCGCTGGCCGTTCGCTTTTACGGTGGTACCGAACTGAATAGCTTTGCCAATCTCGAGTTTGGGTACCGCTATATTGATGATGTTGAGGCTTCCGGTGTAATCAACGGTGTCGGAGTGGTAGCTGCGGTAAATGGTCATTTCGTTGATACAACGCTTCAACTGGGCATGCCTGAAACAGGTCCATTCAAGGTATTCACCAAAGCAGGCCTCATGCTGTGGCGCTTGAATTACGAGGCTGCAGCGAGCAATGGATTTCAGACTATTTCTGTAAGCGACGACGATACTGGCGTGGCATTCAGAACCGGCCTTGGCATGAGCTATGAAGTTGCCGAGGGAATCCGGCTGCGTGCAGACTGGGATCTGCTGTTGAACGTTGGTGATGAGGATGAGCTGGGCGAAACCGATATCAACGTGTTTTCAGTGGGGCCAGAATTCAGGTTCTGATACAGCTTTTGCCATCAAAGGATCTGCTCATCACCTTCCTCTCAAACGCAGTGGAGTGATGAGCTGATCAAGGCTCTAAAACTCCACCCAGCGTCGCACTATTTCCAGAGCTCCTGCTGAAGGGCTTGCGTTGCAGTAGCCTCTTACCTCACCAACGATCCACTCGTCGCTCTTTTTTTCAAGGGAAATCGTCAGTCGTTCCGGTTGAACCATGCGATAGATGAACACATGCCCGTCAGCGACATGATTGTCATAACTACCGACACAGTGGTGCATCAAGGCCCCTTCTTCCAATAGGTCCAACCAGGAGCTTAGCGGCTCTATGCCATCAATGGCCGGCAAAGGAGTTGGCGGATAATCACCGTGCTCTGCTTTCAGACGCTCGGAAAGTAGGGCGCGATAGGCTGCAGGATCTTTTCCGTGGTCGCGGTTGAATCGCTCGACAAGTTTGTCGTGCAGGTCCTGTAACGATTGTTTGGATGTGACTCCCGTAAGAACGTCTTCATTACCTCTTGCCAAATTCCTTGTGTCTCGAATCATCCGGCACACCCAGTTAATGTCCTGCGCGGAAGAGTGCCCATCAATCAGGTTTAGCATGCATGGATCAATTCGATGCTGAAGGCGAAGCAGAAAACGAAGATGGTTAAGGTGGAGCCTAGGGTGATGTCTAAGTAGGGCCAAAAACTCAGGCTTGCCAAGAGCCTCAGTGACATCCTCAAGTTCCCAAGGAAGAAGGGGGGATAGTGCTATTCGCCTAATAAGGCGGGCCAGCGAAGGGCTCCCAGGGAGTCCCATGCGTTCAAGAATATCCGTGCGTTTGAGGCCGAGCAGGTCCTCAAATTGATAAGTGGAAGAGGAGTTTTTGCGGGCAAACTCAACCAAGAGAATAAACAGCAGTGGTGCATCTCTTGCCAATTGAAGGGCCGCGTCAGATACCGCACACGCCTGACACAACTCAAAATCGATAGCGGGCATGAATCTGGCCACCCTCGCGACCTCCAACGGAATCTGCTCCGCGAGCCCGCTTCCTTCTTTATCTTTTAGAGTGAAAACAGGAAGTCCCGGCGCTTGAAGAAAGCTCCCCTGGGCGATGACTGCTGTGCGATTGTGGCTGAGCCAGTTTAGAGGCTGCTTCGCTTGCCAACCATAAACCACCAAGTGGATCTCGTAACCAAGGATTGAGCTCAAATCGAAGAAGAGCCGACGGGGGCCCGGTTTGCGTGTTGTTTGCGTGTCCAGTTGCACAACTGATCCTCACCTAGTGAATATACGATCGGAGTTGTAACGATCCATGGATTACTCAGAGCCATCTATTTCAATCTACGAATTAATAGCGACAATCCTTGTCGTCTTCTGAGATTAAAGTGCCTCCTTGGAAACGCCTTAGGAAGCGGAGCATGCGAGGGATTGTGGAGCATTCGTTGGTATTCGTGGGGCCGGAAGGATTAACGGTTGCTCTTCCTTCAGTCCCTCCGGTTGGCACCCGAGGGAAGCGAGCCCAGGCACCTTTTTTGGTTTACAGTTTCAGCTCGTTAGTTAGAGAAATGGCGCCACCTTATGACTACGACCGATTTGCCGACTTCGTATGTCAGAGTGTTCTTCCTGATATCGATAGCTTGGCGGCAGATAACGGATTGCTGGTGGTTCTGTGTCACGATAATGAAACCAGGTTGATCCCGCTTGCGGTTTGGGGTGGCGTCGGACAGATGGCGAGGTTTTCGATCATACTCTGTATGGTTTCAGCGGATACTACGGATACCTTTAAGCGAATCGAAATGCCGGTTGCGTACAAGGCAAAAAAGTTTGCTGCCATCGCGTGTGGATCATGTGAAATGGAACGAATCGCGAATAGGATTATTAGCTTTGTTAGAAAATCACCTTGGGGTATAAGCCTCCCACTGTTGATGAGCGAACTTGGAGATTAATGTTATGGATCAACATCCAGTTGTTACGGCGGACTACCCGGAAAACCTCATAGGTGGAATTATGATATGCGGTTACAACTTCGGGTTTTCATCAAAGGATCATGACGATGAAGAAGAGGGGGTAACGGCCGAGCAATCTGCGCCGTCCTTTTTCTCGGACGCAAAAGTGAATAACACTCTATTTCGCAACCGCCTGCTAACATGGCTGAATAATTGGGGGCGACCAATGGAGACTGACGCTTCAAGAATTGGAGAATATGAGCACTCGTTCTTCCAGACCAACTGGCTCGCCACTCAAACCAATACAATTGCTGAAGATAAGATTACTGTCGACAAGCTGGTTGCGGAGTCCGATGGCATCCTATCCCTCATCGAAGATCGAAAGCCCCGCCTGATTATCTTCACAGGCAGTGACCTGATCGAAGCTTTGAATGATATACGAATTCGTGAGCGTGTTGAGTCTATTCTCGGGCCAAGGCCCGGAAATGCTGAGGTGTTTCGGTCAGACGTTCCAGTTGGGAAGACAAAATTTAAGCTTTTGAAACAGGACTTCCCAAGCGCAACTGTTATTTCTGTGCCTCATGCTACAGGAACCAGAGGCCTGAGCGATGAGTATATGGCAGGTTTTCGAGAGGTGGTGCGCGGTCTGCTCAGTTAATTTCGCCCGTTGGGAGATGGCAGGGCAACGTTCCCGTTACAATAATAATTCTTTTATTCATTGGATGGAGCAACGCTTTTCCGCTTCACTATAAGCCACCTCACAGCTAGTCTGACATGCCGGAAGTCCATTGGGAGCTAAGGTTGGCACGCCAAGCTCCTTCCGACGAGCATCCGCGCGTTGCGTATATTCCTCACTCATAGGGTTAATACCTCGTCGACGATCTTTCGCGTCCGCAATTGAATCCATCATGTGGTCGTATTCCTCTGGAAAGAGTTCAAAGTGAATCTCCTTTGCCAACGCCTCAACTCTACGTTGCTGCTCAAACTCCTTTAGCTCTTCCTACGATAGGTTTTCGTAGGCTTCGCGCAGTTTCCTGGATTCTTCCTTCTTTGCTTTGTTCATGAACTTTTCTCCTTCTTCTTGGGCTTACTGAAAAGAATACAAGAATCAAGCGACGTAATCTGTCGTACCCACCGGCGATGATGATCTAGAAAGAGCGGGAGGATGAACATAATGTCCGGATACACCAAAGATCAAATTTCCCAGGCCCTGTTTGAAGCGGACCCGATGAACACCTGCTGCAAAGAAAACGACTGTATCGATGAGTACGACGGAATCGCTGAAGCCATCAGTGCAAGACTTCTAAAAGGCGATAACCTGGAGCAAGCCATGATCGCAGAGATCTCGGAGTGGTTTTTCGATGATGGCCGGTTTGACGTAGACCGCCTAAAACCAGTGCTGGAGCTCATTAGGGAGGGGGATAAATGATCGACAACTTCAAAACAGATCTGGTTTTGCGAGTAGCGGCCATGCCTCATGAAGAGATCCTCAGGGCTATGGGCTATCAGAGGCCGACCTCTGCGAATTTGGAACGCCTGCAGTCTGTGCTCGAAAATCCAGAATTCGGCCTGAACGATAGCGGTTTCGACTTCAAATACAGTAGCGAAGGCTTCCTTAGAGCGCTTTGTGTTGTCACTGGAATGGATATGGCTTTGGCTGACCAACGTATCAGCCGGCTCAAGAAATATCTGGATGAGGAGCGTGAGGCCTTCAAGCCTTACCTCTGGGTGGACACCGGCTTCAAGCGCAGAAGTGAGCCTCTGTTCGCGCTAGCTGTCTGCGAACATCAGCGCAATCTGGACTTTACGAAGGGCTTCTGGCGCCTTTCTATCGACCGGCAATTGGGCCGCGCCCAGTGCCGTGTCCGCGAACATGTCTATGAAACCGGTGGCGAGCTTGGAATCTGGGGACATATCAAGCAGTATTGGTTTTATTACAAAAAGAACGCAGCCTATCTATTGGCCTTGAATGGCGAGGTGATTGGCAAGCACCAAGGACCTGTGCCCAACCAGGCAATTGGAACTAGAGAGTTGAATGTTATTTCTCTGTCGACCCGAGAAGCCCAGCAGTAATGCCTAAGGAAGCAGTAACGATGTACGACCTGATTGGTGATATCCACGGCCACGCTTCTGAACTTGAAGCCCTGCTTTCCAAAATGGACTATGTGGACAAGGGCGGCGTTTGGCAGCATCCCGATCGCAAAGTGATCTTCTTGGGGGACTTTGTCGACCGGGGCCCTGAACAGGTGGAAACCGTCAACATAGCCCGCTCTATGGTTGAGAAGGGTAAGGCTCTGGCCGTGATGGGCAATCACGAATTCAATGCCGTAGCTTGGGCAACTGAAGACCCACAGAATCCTGGCAATTATCTCCGTCCTCATATTGAGAAAAATCTGAAGCAGCATAGAGCGTTTCTGGAGCAAGTCGGTGAGGGCAGCGAACTACATCAAAGCATGATCAAGTGGTTCAAAACCCTGCCCGTGTATCTGGACCTTCCCGAATTCCGCGTAGTGCATGCCTGCTGGCACGGTGAACACGTTTCAGCGATGGCCAAATACACCGATTCAAGCAACCGCCTGTTACAAGAATCTTGGGCAGATGCGAGCCGAAAAGGCTCTGAAGCTTATGAGGCGATCGAAACGTTGCTTAAAGGCCTGGAGATTCCGCTGCCTGGCGATCATTACTTTTTCGATAAGGACAAAAACAAGCGCACCAACATCCGTGCTGAATGGTGGCGGCAGGGTGAGTTTACCTACCGTGATCTGGCCATGGTGCCGGGGGACGCAATCGATCAGATTCCGCACTTACCGGTGGCGTCTCATATTTTGCCGGGATACGACGGCGAAAAGCCGGTTTTCGTCGGCCATTACTGGATGAGTGGGGAGCCTGCGCCACTCACTGATCAGGTCGCTTGCCTGGATTTTAGTATTGCAGGTGGTTCCAACGGAAAGCTGTGTGCCTATCGTTGGAGGGGTGAGCCGGAACTTGAGCAGGAAAATTTCTGCTACGTTGAACGGCTAGCTCGCTAAAATTTTTTAGAGTGCAACAAGGAACCAAAATGGAATTTGTCAGTTTACTCGAACATCTCCTTCCTAGTTTCTCAAAGCTTTCTGAAGGTTCGCCCCAGGGGTTAGCGACGCTTTTCTGGCTCTTAATGATTGCCATTTTCCTGATTTCTGTTGTCGCAGTAACGCGTCACTTCATTCGTTTTAATGATCGGTTCAAGGCACTCCGGTCACTCATTAGCGATCAGGACAAGCAGTCTCTCGCCGCAAACCGCCGGGAGGTACTGCAGAGGGCTCTCGGACTGAAGCAGGACGAGGTGGGCAAAGTATGGCGCGAGTTTGATGAAAGTCTGGTCGTTTCCGGAGACCAGCGCGCTCTTTTCAATACCCTTGATGCAGACCATTTCTTCAATGCCCGCACCCTTGCTCCCGGGCTGACCGGTAGCCGTTTGTTGGCGGCAGCTCCCAGCTTCCTCGTTGCAATTGGTGTTCTTGGTACTTTCGTGGGCTTGACGGTTGGCCTGGACAGCCTCGATTTAAAGTCTGATTCGGAAATTTCAGTATTACGTAACGGTATTGATCAGCTCATTCAGGGTGCGACGGTCGCCTTCATGACGTCAGTATGGGGTGTCGGGTTGAGTCTACTACTCAACGTGCTCGAGAAGTTCATGGAACGATCAGCGCTGTCAAAAATTAAATACGTGCAGCAGGAAATTGACTTTCTGTACCCGCGAATTCCTGCCGAGCAGTCTTTGGTTCACATTGCAGACAGTAGCCGCGAGAGTAAAGAGGCCCTGCAAGAACTTCATGAGCGCATCGGCGATCGACTTCAGGAAAGTATCAAGGGTGTCTCCGATTCAATGGAAGAAGCCTTTACCACTGCCTTGGATAAAATCATGGCCCCAGCCATAGATTCTCTCGTGACTAACGCAAGCCAGCAATCGACTCAGGCGCTAGAGAGACTCGTGGGTGACTTTGTCGAGGGTGTGAGTGGTGCTGCGAAGGATCAGGGTGCGCAGCTTGAACGGGCCTCTTCCGATGTTAATACAGCGGTGAAAGACATGAGTTCGCAGTTAGGCGAGCTATTCACCAAGTTGAACGAGCAGCAGGAACGTCAGATTGAAAACTCCAGGCAGCAGGCGGCACGATTTGATGAGCAGATAAGCAAAGTTGCTGATTCCTCCTCAGATAGTCAAAAAGCCCTTGAGGAACGCTTTACGCAGCTGATGACCAGCTTTGCTGAGAAAGTCGAGGCGCAGCTGGAGTCTGCTGACCGGCGAAATGAACAAGCTTCCGCCGGGGCTATTGATCGACAGAAAGAGATGGAAAGGGCGTTTTCTGAATTGACGGAAGACATGGTCGGTCGCCTCAACTCACAAATGTCTGCGGCTGATTCCAGAGAGACCGCCCGGCAGGAACGTTTTGCGCAGCAATCCGAAGAGGTTGCGGCACAGCAACAGCATCTCCTGCGAGAGATTGCTGAATCTGTGAAAACGACCCAGCAGCAAAGCATCCAGTTGGCGGAGCAGCATAAAGACGTTCTCAACCAGCTCGGCGAGGTCGCAACGGCCGTTTCAGAGAGTAGCAAGCACATGGACAGTAGCTCTCACCAACTGGGCCTTCTCAGCTCACAGGTTAAACAGGCAACCGATACTCTTGGGACACGAATGACAGAGGTCCTTTCAGTTGTTGAGTCGGCTGGTGAGCAGAATTCGATGCTGTCTGAACGTCTAGGCGAACAGTCGCGTTTGTTGGAGGGGTTGCAGCAATCCATACGAGAGAGCATTGAGCAGTATGGTGAGGCCGCGAAACTCACTAATGAAGGATTCACAGAACTGAAGGATCATCAGCAGGAATGGCTGAGATCGATCAAGACCGAATTCGGCGGATTGTCGGAGAATCTCGCGAACCAGGTTTCTGAAATCGAGAAGCAGGCTGAATCCTGGCTGTCCAATTATTCTTCACAAGTTAATCAACAGATTGAAGATCGGATGGAAAAGTGGAACCAGAGCTCACGCGCTTACGCTGATTCTATGCTCCGGGTTGTTGAGAATATGAACAGCATTCTTGACGAGCTGGAGTCCCGTTAATGGCCTTGCTGCGAACCACCAAATCTTCGTCCGTCGATGAGGAGAATCCGTACTGGATGTCTTTTTCGGACATCATGTCCGGTCTGCTTGTGATCTTTATATTGGCTTCCGTGATTTTGATTCTTCAACTGATGGAGTTGCAGGAACAGGCAGAGCAAGAAAAGGAGAGGCTGCAGGAACAGGTCGTAGAAGTCGAGGAAGAGATTAGCCTGCTGCGAAAAGCAGAGGAGGTTAGAAAAAATATTCTGACCGAGGCGGCACAGATTCTTCAGGAACGGGGAATCCAGGTTGAAGTCAGCGAGAACAGTACTGTACTCAGAATCCCGAATCAGCTGCTGGGGTTTGATTCAGGCGATGATGAAATTGGTCAGCAATATAGAAATACGGCCTACGAAATCGGCGAGGTGCTTCACCAATTGATCTCGAAAGAAGATCGGTCCCAATATCTGGACACCGTGTTCGTTGAAGGGCATACCGACAGTGTTCCTTTCAATGCCAGACCCTGTGGCGTCAAAGGCAACTGGTGCTTGTCTACCTTCCGCGCAATTTCTCTGTGGCAACTGTGGGAGCAGGTGTTGCCAGAAGCTCAAAAGCTCGGGGGCTTGGAAAATGGAGCGGGTAAACCGCTGTTCTCAGTAAGCGGTTACGCCGAAACCAGACCGGTTGTAGAAAACCAGCAGACCGAAGATGACTACAGACAGAACCGCCGCATCGACATCCGTTTTACCATCCGTCGGCCCAGTAGCGAGGACTATGAAAAAGTCAGGGACAAGGTGAAGTTGACGCAATGAAACTGCCGCAGACTCCTCAACCCAAAATGGACTGGCCGGATCACGTTGAATCTGGCTGGTCCGCGCTTCTTGAGAGGGCTGAAAAGTTCGCTAAGTCTGCGGGAAGCGGTGGTGCATTCGATTCCACTTGTCGGCGTATCGAGAAGTCTGTCGAGAGTGGTAATTTCCGGGATCTGTATGACGCGCTCAACAAAAGAATAGGTGCCCGAGCATTAACCTGGCTTTGGTGCAATAACGATAAAATTCTGAGACGGGGGTGTACCTCTGACGTCCTGGAAACTCTGGTTGATCGTCAAGAGCCGAGGCTCACCCGCACTACTTTTCTGCAATTATGCCAGCTGTACTTTCAGAGGTTTGATCAGCTGGAAAACCTTGAACAAGGCCTGTTCGAGACACTTGAATCCGTACTTTTGGATCAATGCAAAAGAATACCTCGACACGAACATAGTCGAACGTCCCGTGATCCCGTCGCCTCAGTTCAAGAGAATATCGACTGGCTGGTGGGTATTGACGGCCCGGCCCGTTTTTCTCAGCGTGTCCGTGACAGTGGAGAAGAGCTGGAACAGACGTTCTCATCCCTCGGCCTCGTCGGCTACGACGAGGGGCGCTATGGCGACCTCTGTCGGGCTCATTACTACATCGAGACCCTGAAAGAAGTAAAAGTGGGCAAGCGCGACCCGATTTTCGATGAGCTGCTTAAACCAAGTGTAAATCGCGCGCCTTTCGGCAACCGCAAACGCATAGGCCATGCCGCTTTGGAGGTCCTCATAGATCGCGCGGGCTCAGAGGTTTCAGAGGACTGGCAAGACTTTGTGTTAGGTGTTGCCGGCGATCCTCGGATCAAGAGCTCCAGCAAAGCCTACCAGGAGTGGTGGAAGCCGCTGGGAGAGGCTCGCATAGCGAAAGTTAGAAGTTGGCTCTCCCGAGAGGATCTCAAGCTCTTTCTCCAGGCTCTGGAGCAATACGGCATCGAGGAGAATAAGGCCGATCTGCAGAGAATGTTCCCTGCTCGAAAGCGCTTCCTTGAGGGCCTTTACAATCAAGGTTTGATCCACAACACGCGCTTGATGTTGGGCAGAAAGGCAGAGGGCATCGTCAAGCGGTTGCTGGGCGATGAAATCAAAACGAACTTCGCAACACTAGACGGGGGTCTGGCGGACAAAGCCATCATCTATGTGGATTGCGGCGATTTTCACCTGGTAGAAGGGTCCCACAGTTTCAAGATTTGGGTGTATCTTGCAACACCCGGCAAGATCGTTCCCTCTTATGATTTTTCTTCGTTTACTCATGGTGAGCTTACCCACATAACGCCCGCTCAGTATAAAGCAATGTACGACCTCCCTTACGAGGCGGTGACACACAACGGCACATGGCAATCCAAGGTGATCAATTTCCTTGCCGACCATGGCATTGAACTGGACATAGAGGCACTCCTTAGCAATGCGGAGTACAAAGGGCATCTCGCCAGTTTTGGTTATCCGGTTGCCAGAACAGCCAAAGTTCAGGTTCCGGAAGCGAGGGAGCTGCCACCACATCTGGAAGTGACGGCCCGCCAGAGGGTGCCGAAGCGGACACCGCCGCGATTTGAAGACCTTTTTTCAGAACGTAGGCCAGCGTCCGCCGCTGACAGGTTCTTGCAGGGGAGAATGCGAAATACTGAGCACGCCAGTAAGGATAAGCCTTCGCATCGGCAACCCGAATCGCCTCAGGCGGCGATTCGCAATCTGACGGATCAGCAGAAAACCGTGATGGGATACCTGGCACATAATCCGGACGCAAAGGCGAGACATGTCGCGACGTTGCTAGGCTTCACTTTGAGAGATCTTGTTGCCATGTTTTCCGGGCCCTTGGGGCCCTATGTAAAAAGAAAAGACATGCATACATGGGTTGTTAAGCCAGAATTTATCGATCAGTTTAAATAAAAAAGGGATTTTATGGCGTTACTCGACCTCCTCAGATCAATGGTTTCCGGTGAAAAAGACGATGTCTCTGATCAGGCTGGATTTGATCTGAGAGCAGATTCCACAGGCGTTCTGTTCTTTGTTGAGCCGGAAAAATTCAAGGAATTGACGCTCGGCCGAGGTAAAGCGCTCCAAAAAATGCAGCTCATTGCCCTTCGTATGCTCGAAGAACAGGGGCTCGCAGAACCGATGGCCAACGGCTTTCACATCAACGCAGAGGACATCGCCGGGCTCGATGATGAGCAGGCCGAAGTTCTTAATCTACCTCCACGATTTTCAGGCGGGTTTGAAACCGATATAAGCGGCCGCACTGGCAACAGCGGGTTTCGGGTCAATGCGACCGCAGCGGTTGACGGCCACAGTGTGCCTTTCACCCGAAAAGGTCCATTTCTCTACCTGACCTCTACCGAGAAATACCGCCTGACGGCCCCGGAACTTTTTGCCCTTCAGGCCCTAGAGCATCACCAGAAAATGCTCCCGGATGATCGTGGAGAAGGCGCAAACCTGCGTTTAATGGCCGAGCTGCAGACCGCACAGCGCAATGGCATGAACCTGGACCTTGGGCATTTCCAGAAGCTCGATGTCGCCGTGCCCGAGGGTATTGGTGTTGTCGCAACCCGAATGCCGGACGGCAGCCTGTTTCTCAGCCCAAGCACTGGCGACGGGGCGACACCAGAGGAATTGGGCAAGCGATGGGATCAGCTTGATTTCGATTCTGAAACCGGTGGCGCGCTTCGTATAGGAAAACGAGTTGTTCTTCTGGAGCCTGAAAAAGTCCGGGCCGTTAAAGAGGTGTTTGGCAACCGTCGCATTCCGGCCGACAAAGTGCAGGAGTTCATAGAGACTCCAGGAGCCTTTCTGGACGCATCCTTGGTTAATCTGGAGCTTGGTTTTTCCGTTCGTGTTGAAGGCGTGGGAAAGCTTCAGCACATGGAATTCGGGGAAGCAGATGCGAAAAAGCAGGACTGGTTTGCGCTCGACAAGTTGCCTGCGCCACCGGAATCGCTCCCCAAAGTCATCCAGTCAGAAGAGGAACTTTCGCAGTTCCAGGAAGCCGTGGAAGCAGCGTGGGGGCAAGGCGCGGATACCCTATCCTTTAACGGTGAAACCATTGACGTCTCCAATCGCGAAGCCGTCTCCACCCAACTTGAGAAAATCACCGACAACCTTCGGAATCCAAAAGCCATTGATGGGCCGGAAGAAGACGATACCCCTGTCAGTAAAGAGAAACTCAGTCTGGTATTGAAAGAAGCGGAAGAGCTTCATGAGGAGCTGCGCAACAAGGCCAAAGAATCCTCGGGTAAAGCAGAACCAGACTGGGCCATGTATGCAAGGCAGCCCTTTCCCCACCAGAAAGAGGGCATCCGGTGGATGCTCGACCTTATTGAGCAGGCCCGCAATGAAAAAGCGGATGAATTCTACCGCCTCCAAGGGGCGTTGCTGGCAGACGATATGGGGTTAGGCAAAACCTACATGGGTCTTGTCGCAGTCGGAGAGTATCTGCGAAGGCAGAAAGAATCCGGCAAGCAGCAAAAGCCGATATTGGTGGTTGCGCCGCTCAGCCTCCTTGAAAACTGGGAGGACGAAGTTGACGTCACCTACAATGGTATTCCATTCAAAGACATCGTGGTTCTTCAGTCTGGCCGGGATCTGGCCAAGTATCGCGTCAAAGGTGAGAAACGCGAAGCGGCCCAGATGGCGGAAATTCTCGATAACGATCAGGTGCTAGATGAGGACGCCATAAAGTACGCACTGCATATCGGCCCGGACGCCGGCACCAAGCGGTTGGATACGGAACGCAGGCTGGTGCTTGCAACGTATCAGACGCTTCGCGATTACCAGTTCTCACTCTGCCGTATCGATTGGGGCATGGTGATTTTCGACGAAGCCCAGAACATCAAGAACCCAAACACCTTGCAAACCCGAGCGGCCAAAGGCCTCAAGGCAGACTTCAAACTGCTTGCCACGGGTACCCCTGTAGAAAACAGCCTGGGCGACTTCTGGTGCCTGATGGATACGGCGCAGCCCGGGCTGCTGGGCAACTGGACAACCTTCCGCGACACCTGGATAAAGCCCATTCTCGCAGCCGATGAGGATGATCGGGATTCGGTCAGGGCATCGCTGGGGCAAGAATTGCGGGATACCGTGGGGCCATTCATGCTCAGACGGGTGAAGGAAGATCAGTTATCCGGTTTGCCGTCCAAAACCATTCGCTGCGGTGTGCCTCAGCCGGACCAGGGTAACCTCGTGTATAACAAAGAACTCACCAGCATGATGAGCGGGATGCAACTGCGAGCCTACGAGGATGCACTGAAAGGGTATCGTGAGCAGCAGGCCACCGAAGATATGCGCGGCAAAGCGCTGTCCGTCCTTCAGCAATTGAGAGAAATCTCGCTGCACCCCAGACTTCGACACGAATCAGAACTGATGACCAACGACGCCCAATCGGCCAGAAAAATCATGTCGGAATCTGCCAAACTGGCAGTGCTTCTGGCGTCTCTGGATGCGATAAAAAAACGGGGTGAAAAAGTCATCCTGTTCATGGTGACCAAACGACTGCAGAGACTTCTCAAGCTGTGGCTGGATCAGATTTACGGACTGGATATTGCGGTAATTAATGGTGATACCGCCGCCGTATCCAAAAAGTCTGACGTACTCAGCCGCAAACAGCTAATCACAGAGTTTGAGGGCCAGCAGGGTTTCAATGTGCTGATTATGTCTCCAGTGGCAGCGGGTGTTGGCCTGACGGTAGTCGGGGCCAACCACGTGATTCACCTGGAACGGCATTGGAACCCGGCGAAAGAAGCACAGGCGTCAGATCGGGTTTACCGGATTGGGCAAACCAAGCCCGTCAATATTCACTTACCGGCGGTTTTGCACCCGGAGTACGATGCATTTGACGTACATCTGGATCGGTTGCTTCGGGGCAAGTTGATGCTGAAAGATGCGGTCGTGACACCGGAAGCAGTTTCAGAGAATGAAGTAATGAAATCCATGGGTCTGTAATACCGTGATAACAGGCCCCGAACCTACGGGCGTTGTGAAGTAGGGATGGGTTTATGTAAAGAAAGCAGAGTTGTCCGACAGACCCTGATTTAACACGACGTATTCTGTCGCGTCTCGCAAATAAGATTATTAAAGCGACAAATTTCCATATTTCTGAGAGATCATTGAATGGCTATAAAGAAATCCGAACTTTATTCCTCACTCTGGGCGTCCTGTGACGCCCTACGTGGCGGGATGGATGCCTCGCAGTATAAGGACTACGTCCTGTTCATGCTGTTCATTAAATACATCACGGACAAGTATGCAGAGTCGGACCTTTTTGACCCGCCCGTAAAAATTCCCCCGGGTGCCAGCTTCAATGACATGATTAAACTGAAGGGCAAGTCCGACATTGGCGATAAGATCAATACGCAGATCATCCAGCCCTTGATCGAGGCCAATCAGCGACTCGCGCGCAGCGACTTTCCGGATTTCAACGATCCAAACAAGCTGGGCGAGGGTAAGGCGATGGTCGATCGCCTTACCAATCTGATCGGGATCTTCCAGAAGCCAGAGCTAAATTTTGCAAAGAACCGGGCGGAACATGACGACATTCTGGGGGACGCCTACGAATACCTGATGCGTCATTTCGCGACCGAAAGTGGCAAGAGTAAGGGGCAGTTTTACACGCCTTCGGAAGTCAGCCGAATACTGGCCCAGGTGATTGGTATCTCATCCGAGTCAGCCGTTGCGTCCACCACCGCTTACGACCCGACGTGCGGTTCAGGCTCTCTGCTGCTGAAAGTGGCGGCGGAAGCAGGCCTGCGCATTACCCTGGAAGGCCAGGAAAAGGATGTGACGACCGCCGGCCTTGCGCGAATGAACATGATTCTGCACGACTTTCCTACGGCGAACATCGTTCAGGGCGATACGCTCTCGAATCCCAAGTTCAAGGATGGTGAACGGCTGCGCACCTATGATTATGTCGTTGCCAATCCGCCTTTCTCTGACAAAGCCTGGAGCACCGGCCTGACGCCGGAGGACGACCAGTTCCAGCGCTTCGACTGGGGTGTGCCGCCCTCAAAGCAGGGCGATTACGCGTATCTGTTACACGTCATCCGCTCCATGAACAGCACTGGCAAGGGCGCTATCATCCTGCCTCACGGTGTTCTTTTTCGGGGGAATGCGGAGGCAGTTATTCGCAAGCAGCTGGTTCGGTCGGGCTACCTCAAGGGCATCATCGGCCTGCCAGCGAACCTGTTTTATGGCACGGGCATTCCGGCATGCATTTTGGTGTTGGACAAAGAGAATGCGCAGGCCCGAAAAGGCGTATTCATGCTCGACGCTTCGAAAGGCTTCATCAAAGACGGCAACAAAAACCGCCTTCGCGAGCAGGATATCCATCGAATCGTGGATAAGTTCAACAAACAAACCAATCTGCCGGGCTATGGCCGAATGGTGCCGTTTGAGGAAATCGCCAGCGCTAAAAACGACTTCAACCTGAATCTGCCACGCTACATCGACACCAGCGAGCCGGAAGACCTGCACGATATTCATGCCCACCTGAACGGCGGCATCCCTGAGCGGGACATTGACGGTGACCCTGAATCTATCCCACCGGTTCCGGGCCTCGCGGCCTATTGGCGGGTCATGCCCGAACTGCGGAACAGGCTCTTTCAGCCCAACCCGCACCCCGGCTACGCCGACCTTGCGGTGGGAACCTCAGAGATCAAAACCACCATTCTGGAACACCCTGAATTTGCCGTTTTCCGTGAAACGATACAGGGCCTTTTCTCACAATGGCGTGAGCGCAATACGCCTGTCATGAAGGCGTTCGACATCGACAGCAAGCCCAAAGAGCTCATCACAGATATTGGTGAGGATTTGCTGAACACGTTCCGACAGGCGCCGTTGCTGGACCCCTACGATGTTTACCAGCATCTGATGGGCTATTGGGCGGAAGAGCTTCAGGACGATACCTACGAAATCACCGCTGACGGCTGGGTTGCCCAACCGCGTCGCGTGCTGGAGGAAGTCACAAGCGGCAAGAAGAAAGGCCAGATGAAAGATAAGGGCTGGACCTGCGACCTAATACCTAAGCCCTACATCGTCGCCAGTTATTTTGCCAAGGAGCAGGCAGAACTCGACGAGATGCAAGCCGAGCTGGATGCTCTCAACGCAAAGCAGACAGAGCTGGAAGAAGAGCATGGCGGCGAAGAGGAAGCTTTTGGCGACCTCGAGAAAATTAACAAGGGCGAAGTGACCAAACTCTGGAAAGAAATCAAAGATGATCCTGAGAGCCGGGAAGAGGCAAATATAGCCAAACAATGGCTGGCGCTGGATAAGCAGCAGACAGACCTTAAAAAGCGCATCAAGGAAGCGGATCTCAAGCTGGATAAATTGGCTTACGGTCATTACGAGAAGCTGAGTGTGGACGAGATCAAAACGCTCGTGGTGAATGATAAATGGCTCGCTGCTTTGGAACTTTCGGTTAAGAATCAACTTGATTACGTTTCACAGATCTTGACCGGGCGTGTCCGTCAACTGGCGGTTCGTTACATGCACACAGCGCCAGAAATGGCCCAAAGAGTCAAAGATTTGTCTTTAAAAGTGCAAGGGCATCTCGAGAAAATGGGATTCAATTCAAATGAGTTATGAAGAGCAAGCCCTGCAATATGTGGTTCCCGCCTCTGGAGCAGAAGAGTCAGAGCCGAATATACCGAACGGCTTTAAAATGACCGAAGTAGGGTTGCTGCCTCAAGATTGGGATGTAAAGTCGCTCTCACAACTTGGAAGTTTTAAAAACGGGATCAATAAGTCTTCAGAAGATTTTGGTTATGGGCACCCGTTCTTGAACTTGATGGATGTTTTTGGAGTTCCGTCTTTCAAGCGGGAAATCGAACATCTCGATCTGGTGAATTCCTCGAAGGCCGAGAGAGAGCTATTTACGTTGTGTAGCGGAGATGTTTTGTTTGTTCGCTCCTCGGTGAAACCATCCGGTGTGGGTCTCACGACGCTTATACCGGAGGATCTTCCCTATGTGTCAGCGTAGTTGTCGCCTGAATATTTCAGAGGACA
>NZ_LXYO01000009.1 GCF_001650915.1 Marinobacter sp. EhC06 | reverse complement strand
CCTATAGTGAGGTGGGCAGTTACACAGATTTATTTACAGGCTCTGAAGTTGTGATTCACAGATCCTTCGACACAGCCCGCTTCGTCTGAATTAAACTCTATGTCAACGAGTTGATGGAGCGGCTTTTCCGGGGCCTGAAATCTGAATGGATACCAGCCTTGGGGTACCGAAACCTGCCTAAGGCAAAAAGGATAATGGTGGATATCTGATGGGCTACTACAACCGGCAACGACCTCACACATTCAATGGCGGTGTTTCCCCGTTGCAGCCGAGGAAAATCTCAGAATACTATCCGGAACCAGTTGATCACTAAAGACAGGCACGGTCTGATTAACCAGCGCCTGTCTGATAGGACGCCATAGGGAACATCAAGCTAGAAGCTCATCCGATCATATTCCCTCAAATTCACACAAACGTTTCATAATACAAACCCAGCTCATCGTAGCAAGCCTCGTTGCCAATACCTTAGAGGGCACATCAATACCAGCACGAGCAGCGTAGGTGCGGGCTGACTGAAGGAGTTTTTCGGTGGGCTGCCGAATCCTTTGGTAGTGATCCAAAAAAGCGCTACAGCAGTTTTTTTCTCGTAAGACACGAGAAGGAATCTCTACGGAAAACTCTCTGGCTAAAGCCTGCGCGAATTTAAGCATCCTTTCACTCGGAATGCGCGAATCAAATGCCTCAGGGTAGCCAAACGCTGGGTTCTCGATAAAATACGCTATTTCCTCCACCATGCTATTCCAGTGATGCATTAGGTAGTTATTCCCAATGATTTTCAAAGGAGGGGCAAGCCCCGTTCTCTCTTCAAGCTTTTCAGAGTTGTAGAGTTGCTTATCAGTAGACGGCAGGTTCTTCTGATAGTATTCAACAAACTCTCTACAGGCCTCTGCCTCCAGAAAAACCTCTTTCTTCGGGATCACAAAATGATATTTTACGATCCCCTTGGCGGTACGGAGAAGTTTCTCCGACGGCTTTCGCGTCTTCTTTTTGACCATGGATTCACCTATTTAACCTATAGTAGGGAGAAGTTCCTTCCGCTCGGTAGAGCGGATACCTCACCATGGCTTCGGATAGTCAAAAATTAGAGGACGCAAATTCAGCGTGTGGTCAGTACAAATCTGTCATTTCGACACATTGAGTGAGAGTGACCCACCAAACCCTTCATAAAAACTAATATTCCTCGCGATCACCTTCCCCTTCAGATGGAGCTGACTCTTGATTTTTTTCGATCAATGAAACGTAAGTGTCTGGGCATTGCACCTTGTCAGGTTGATTTGCATAGGTCCAAAGCCCAAGCTATGGTCGCAAAGCGAACGTTCAGGCAAATAGATTTTGGAATATGCGCAGTAGACGGGTAGGCACTCTGCGAATGATCGTGATAACCGGCAAAGACGTGATAGCAAGGTGCCAGGCCGAATCCTGGCACCTTGCTATCGGCGTTACTCACCAAGAGTTCGCTGTTTCCAGAGATAAAAGAGCACAGGAATCACCAGCAGCGCCAGAATGACAGCGGAAATCATACCGCCCACCATAGGTGCCGCAATCCGGCCCATCACCTCCGACCCTGTACCGGTGCCAATCATAATGGGCACAAGCCCCCCGATAATGGCGGCCGCCGTCATCATGATTGGCCGAACCCGCATACCGGCACCGTGTAGTACGGCATGGCGGAGGGTTTCTCGCCTTGGCGTCAGCCCTTTGTCATCACACGTTTCCAGCATTGCGTTATAAGCCTGATTCAAATACACCAGCATGATCACCCCAATCTCTACCGCAACGCCGGCCAGCGCAATGAAACCGACACCGACGGCTACCGAAAAATTATAACCAAGCAGATACATCAGCCAGATAGCACCGATCATCGCAAACGGTAGCGTGCCCATAATAATCCCCACTTCGGCAAAACGGCGGAAGTTAAGAAACAGCAGGATGACGATGATGGCCAGCGTTAACGGCACCACATAGGTCAGTTTTTCCTTCGCACGGAGCATGTACTCATACTGACCAGACCAGTTGATTGAATAACCGGGAGGTAGATCCAGCTCTTCACTCACGGTAACCATGGCCTGTTCAACATAGGTGCCTACGTCGACACCCTCAATATCCACAAAGGTCCAGCCGTTCAGGCGGGCATTCTCACTCTTAATGGCCGGCGGGCCATCCTCCACGCCGATCTCCGCCACATCTGCCAGGGCAATGCGCTGGCCGGATGCGGTCACGATGGGCAGTTGCTCCAGCTTCTCGGGCGAATCCCGGTAGTCTTCCGGATAACGAAGATTAATGGGATACCGCTCAAGTCCCTCGATGGTTCTGGAAACGTTGATTCCACCAATAGCGGAGGCCACTACCTGCTGAACATCAGCGATATTCAGCCCATAACGAGCGGCACGCTCACGATCAATATCCACCTTGATGTAGCGGCCCCCAGCGACTCGCTCAGAGTAAACGGAGGCTGTACCGGGGATGTCGACCATGACTTCCTCAAGGCGTTTACCGATGTTCTGGATGACGGTAAGGTCCGGACCGGCAATCTTGATGCCCACCGGCGTTTTAATACCCGTTGCCAGCATATCGATGCGCGTGATGATTGGCATAACCCAGGCATTGGTTACCCCCGGGAACCGAATCAGAGTATTGAGCTCCTGCTTCAGCTTTTCGGTGGTCATGCCTTCCCGCCATTGATCCCTCGGCTTGAGCTGGATGAAGGTCTCGATCATCGTCAATGGAGCCGGATCGGTAGCGGTATCCGCCCGCCCCACTTTGCCGAACACGGTTTCGACTTCGGGTACGGTGGCAATCAGCTTGTCCGTTTGCTGCAACAGTTCCCGAGCCTTACCAATGGAGATGCCCGGGTAGGTGGTGGGCATGTACATCAGGTCGCCTTCATCCAGTGGCGGGATGAATTCACTGCCGATTTTGGTGGCTGGCCAAAGGCCCACAGCCAATGCCAGCAACGCAACAATAACCGTCGTTTTCGGGAAGCGTAACACCAGCTTCAGCACCGGCATATAAACGCCAACCAGCAGGCGGTTCACGGGGTTCTTGTGCTCCGGCAGCACCTTGCCGCGAATGAAATAGCCCATCAGCACCGGCACCAGCGTCACCGCCAGGGCCGCACTCGCCGCCATGGCGTAGGTTTTGGTGAACGCCAGGGGAGAAAACATCCGCCCTTCCTGCGCCTCCAGGGCAAACACCGGCACAAAACTGACGGTAATGATCAGGAGCGAGAAAAACAGCGCGGGCCCGACCTCAGAGGCTGACCGTGCAACGACTTCCCATCGGTTCTCAGACGTTAACGGGGTTCGCTCCATGTGTTTGTGCATGTTCTCGATCATTACAATAGCACCATCAATCATGGCGCCGATAGCGATGGCAATCCCCCCGAGTGACATGATGTTGGCATTGATGCCTTGCCAGTGCATGACGATAAAGGCCGCCAGAATACCCACGGGAAGGCTGAGAATCGCCACCAGCGACGAGCGCACGTGGAACAGGAAGACGATGCACACCAGGCCCACCACCAGAAACTCTTCAAGCAGCTTGAAGCCGAGATTATTGACCGCCCGCTCAATCAGACCAGAGCGATCGTAAACCGTCACCACCTCGACGCCTTCAGGCAAACTGGATTTCAGGTCTTCCAGTTTCGCCTTCACGCCATTAATGGTTGCCTGAGCGTTCTCACCAAAGCGCATCACCACAACACCGCCGACGGTTTCACCTTCCCCATTCAGTTCGGCAACCCCACGCCGCATCTGCGGGCCAACTTCAACGGTAGCCACATCTTTCAGCAATATGGGGGTACCGTTGTCATCGAGTCCTAATGGAATCGACAGAAGATCCTCACGGGACTTTATATAGCCAGACGTGCGCACCATGTATTCCGCCTCGGCCATCTCGATGACGGAGGCGCCCACTTCCTGGTTGCCTCTCTTAATGGCGTTCTGGATGTGAGCCAGAGGAATTCCCAGCGCCCTGAGTTTTTCCGGGCTGACCTTGACCTGGTACTGCTTCACCATACCGCCTAGCGCAGCCACCTCAGAGACACCCGGCACCGTTTGCAGTTCGTACTTCAGGAACCAGTCCTGCAGGCTGCGCAACTGGCTTAGGTCCTGGTTCCCAGTGCGGTCTACCAGCGCATACAGGTAAACCCAGCCAACTCCGGTAGCGTCTGGCCCGAGCTGAGGCCTTGCAGAGTCTGGAAGGCTGGGCGCAACCTGGGACAGGTATTCCAGTACCCGGGAGCGGGCCCAGTACATGTCGGTGTCTTCATCGAAGATCACGTAAACATAGGAGTCACCGAAGAACGAGTATCCCCTGACCGTTTTCGCGCCCGGTACCGAGAGCATGGCTGTCGTCATCGGGTAGGTCACTTGGTCTTCCACCACCTGCGGCGCCTGGCCCGGGAAACTGGTTTTGATAATGACCTGCACATCGGACAGATCCGGCAGAGCATCCACCGGCGTTTGTTTCAGCGAATAAAGGCCGAGCCCTGTGATAAGCAACGTCGCCAGCAACACCAGGAAGCGGTTACGAATAGACCAGTGAATAATAGCGGCAATCATGACTCGCCCCCGCCATGGCTCATGGTGCTGTGATCCATGCCTTCATGATCCATCCCCTGCTCATCCATATCCTGAGGGGATGACATCCGTTGGAAGTCCGAGGTTTTGCTGGATTCCGAATCGATCAGGAACTGGGCGGATGTGACCACCGTGTCGCCTGGCGAGAGGCCATTGAGTATTTCCGCATACTTGTCGCCGACGCGCCCAACGGTCACGTTAACCGACTTGAAGGCGCCCTCTTCCATCGCCAGAACCAGTCGGTCGCTCTGTCCGGTGCGGATGACCGACTCCCGTGGCACCAGAAACTGCCGCTGTCCCCGTTCGCCCTGAACATCCAGGCGAGCGAACATGCCTGGCATCAGGACACCATCATCGTTATCAAAGCGCATCCGCACTTGCGCCGTCCGGGTTTTCGGGTTCACTTCGGGGTAGACGTAATCCACGTTTCCGCGCCACTCGCGACCGGGCATGTAATCCAGTGTCATCTGCACCCGGTTACCAGCCTCTACGGCGGAAAGCTGGCTTTCAAACACTTCGCCGATCACCCAGACCTCATCCAGCGCGGCAATCGATAAAACCCGGTTTCCGGGCTTGATGAACATACCCTCACGAACATTCAGATTCTCGATCACCCCGGAACCCGGAGCGTAAACCGTCATGGTTCTCTGCACTTCGCGGTTTTGGCGCAGTTGGCCGATCAGACCAGCCGGTACGTTCAGCGCCAACAATCGCTCGGTAGCAGCATCAACCAGTCTCTGATTGCCACGGTTCATCGCGAGAAGCAGTTCTTCCTGCGCATTCACAAGGGTGGGCGAGTAAAGCGTGTACAAAGGCTTGCCTTGCTCAACAGGCTCGCCCTCGGCTTTGACATAAAGCGCTTCGATCCAGCCTTCAACACGAGGGTGCACATGGGCCATCTCGTCTTCGTTGTACTGCACGTAGCCTACGGTAGTAATGTTGTTAGGCAGGCGCCCCTGAATCACCGGCTCCGTTCGAACCCCAAGGTTGTTGACGACCGTTGGTGAAATTCGGACCGTGCCGGCTGGATCCTCAGCTGACCCACCCTCCTCGAATACCGGGATTAGATCCATCCCCATCGGGGATTTTCCGGGTTTGTCACTTTTGAAATTGGGGTCCATCGGGGCTACCCAATACAGCGGCTCCTTTAGACCAGAAGCAGTCATTTCAGCTGCAGGCGTCGAAGTCGCGCCAGTGTCAAGCCAGTACGTGGCCCCTGCACCGGCGAGGCCGCCGAGCAATACAAAGCCCAAAGGGCGAGCAAAATTAGCCATGATGGTCAGTCCTGGTAACGATTCAGTGAAAAGGAAGGTATGTCGGAAGTGTCGGACGTCAGATAACGGAAACTCGCCAGATTCTTGGCCCGCTCGGCCATCATCTGTATCAATTCAACCTGGGTATTAAGCTCTGCAATTCGCGCTCGTACCGCTTCGGCGAAGTCGCCGTCATCGTTGTTGTAAGCAGTCAATGCTGCGCTTGCCTGCGCCTCCATTTGCGGCAGCAGGGTCTGTTCATAGAGCTCTATGCGGTCATCCAGTCGTTCGATCCGGGCCACGGCCGCACGGGCTTTGGCCTGAAGTCCCCGGATCTGCAAAATACGTTCTGTTTTTGCCGCCTCCAGTCGCGCCACTGATGCATTCAGTTTTCGATCCTGCCGGTTGCCTGTAAAGATCGGGAGATCAAAGCCAATGCCTACAGAAAACAGGTCGGCCCTGTCCTGACCGTTTGGTGCCCGCTCCCTGTATCCATATTGTGCAGATACTGACCATTCCGGCTTGTAGGCCTGGCGAGCCAGGTCAACGTCAACACTCTGGGCATCAATCAACTGATCAGTCGCGCGGATTGACGGATGACGGATCAGTGCCTCTGCGGATGTTTCAGCCCAGCCCAGAGGAAACACTCTCAGCAACTCGTTGGGTACATCTTTACTGACAGCCAGCTTGGCTTGGTCCGGGCCTATCCACTCTGCCAGCGCCTCGCGGTTCGATGCCTGTTGCAAATGCAGCACCGTCAGCCGGTCCTCAAGTCGCGTCAGTTCCAGCGAGGCACGGATTACATCCTGCTGCCTGGAACCTATGCTTGCTGAGGTATACCCGGCCTCGGCGACATCCTCTAACTGCTGAAACAGAGCACGATTATCTTCAATCAGTTCGATGCTTTGCTGGGTTCGCCAGACCTCAAGCCAGAGATGCGCTACCGATTCCATGACCTGCGCCCGGCGGTTCTCGCGCCGAAAAGGCTGAACGCCTGCCATTTCCTGCTTTTTTTCACTGGCCAGCTGACGGCTATCACCTCGCGGAATTTGCTGGGTAAATCCAATGGTGGCCTGAGTCATTGCCTCCTGTCCGGTATCGAAAGTATCCGTGGGCAAATTCGCGGCACCAAGCGTCATCCGGGGGTCCGGGAGTGCCCCATCGGCAACAGCTTCTTCCAACAGAGCATCTTGCATCTGCACACTCTGACGCAGCCACGGATCGTTCTCGATGGCCGCATCAATCGCGCCGGTTAACTCAAGTCTGGTTGCCGTCCAAGCGGGCAAACTGGTCAAAACCAGAGCACCGAGAAAGGCCGGCTTTATAAGGTGAGGAAGAAATGACAACGTTATATCTCCATTGAAATGTTTCTGAATCGCAATCTTATAGCGCTTATCTGAAACCAAACTGAATTGCAGAACGAAAATGCGCAATTTGATTTATATCAAGATACTGTTATTCCTGAAAAAATTACTTTATTTTAAATTTTCTTGTTTCTTTCAGGATCAATTCAGAAACCGATGCTTTAATTAACTCACCAACCAACTAGGAGGTGTAAGAATGAAAAATTTACTTATATTTGCAGCAGCAGTTACTGTTTCAACGTCCGTACTCGCCGGCAACATGTCAGACAATAAGGACATGAGGGCCATGCACAGCCAAATGATGGACAAATCATCCATTGAAGAAATACTTAAGAATGAAGAGATGCAGCGCTTGCACAGAGACATGACACGTAATGCGATGTCCGAAGGGGGCTTTGAGGCTCGCGTGCAAATGATGACGGAAGAAGGCCGGGCTTATCACAACGCTCTGAAACAAAGGCAAAAAAATACCGCAGGGTAATTCCTGCGGCAAAGTCAACTCGTGGAGACGCAAGCGTCGGCTGGCTCGGGCTTCGAGCAGTCGACGTCCTGATCACGCTCAAGTAAATCACAGAAAACTGAAACTGAACTGAATTTATTGAACGGTTTAAGGCAATTAAGGAGAGCATCATGAAAAAAATCATTATCGCTGCCGCAGCTGCCACTTTATTTTCTACCATGGCCACTGCCAATTCAGGATTGGCCGATCGGATTAATGAAGCGCGCACTTACCCGAACAAAACAGTCGACACGAAAACCAGAATGATGACCTGTATGAAATACATGCAATCTCAAAAAGATATGAAGGGGTCAAATATCAATCAACAAGAAATAAGATCAGGTAGAAATGCACATCACAATCATACTTAAATAATTCCAGAAAGTCAGAGCAAAATCAGTAGTCGACTGTCTCTTAGAACGACAGTCGACTATTTATTCAATTTTTAACATCCAGAAGATACTTTATTTCACTTCCACGGCGCTTCTTCATTTGGCTCTCAGAGTCAACCATCCAAGAAACATCCATTTGACAACCAGGACCGTTATCAGTGGCAAGAAAACCCATTGTGCAAGAGGAAGTACCCCTGTGCCTGTCCATGTGACTACCGACAATAACTCGCTATAATTCCATCTTAAACCTGCCGAACCATCCAGGCCTCCAGGTCCAGAATTCGGTTTCGATACGCATGGTGAAACGGCCGTGGTTGCTGTCCGACCACAGGGTGCCCTCCATCCCCTCAATCAATGATTCCGCCGAGGGCGCACCACCCAGCGCACTGCCCGGAAAAACACTTAGAAAAGCCACCACCCATAAGCATTTCATACACTGCCTCCTTGAGTTAATCGTCTGATTACCCAGAGAAATCAGAGCCCACTCCTTTCAGACCATGCCTCATAGATCCGCTTGTCCCATTTGCTCTGGAAATAGGCGATAGCGGCTTTTTGATCGTCCCTGGAGAGCTCGTCTGCGAAGGCCGGCATTTTCCCACCCATGGGGGCGCCACCTTGACTAATTGTACCCATCAGCGTGTCGAAGGAATGGTGCCAGGCATGACCTGTTCCGTTGAGCGGTGGCGGCGGGTAAGAGCCATCCTTCAGAGTCTTTTTCCAATTGAAAGCGCCTTGGGCATTGCCGCCATGGCAGCTTGCGCAGTTGTCGTCGAACACCACTGCGCCGCGCTCGACCTCAGCCTGTGTGTACCAGCGGTCATCCACCGTCTGTTTACCGCAGCCGCTGATTAGTGCGACTGCAAGAACGCCTACTGAGATAGTTGCCCCATGCATCATTCTTGTTCCTCGATTTCCTTGCGCCTCAAATTCCTCAATTGCGGAATAAAACGGGGAGTTCTGGCTGCATAGGCCCGCCAATCGGAGCCGAACGCTTTTTCTGTTTCACGCTCCTCGTGAATAGACAGGCGCGAGTACATCCACACCAGCACCGGGAACATGGCCAGCGTCAGCAGCGTTGGCCACTGCAGCAGAAAACCGAACATGATGAGCACGAAGCCGGAATACTGGGGGTGGCGAACGTGGGCATACAGGCCGGTTGTGGCCAACTGCCCTGCCTTTTGCGCGGCATACAGGGTACGCCAGCCAGCCGCAATCAGATAAAACCCGAGGCCAATAAACACTGTGCTCAAGAGATGAAACGGCCCAAAGTGTGGGGAACCCTTCCAACCAAACAGCATTTCCAGCAAGTGGCCACTGTCGTGAGCCAACCAGTTCACGTCGGGATACTGGCTCTGCAGCCAGCCGGAGAGGAAGTAGAGCGTCAGCGGGAACCCGTACATCTCGGTGAACAGTGCCACCAGAAACGCGCTGAAGGCACCAAACGAACGCCAGTCCCGGCGGGTCTGCGGTTTGAAAAAACTGAAGGCGAAGAATATGAAAATCGCCGAATTCAGCACCACCAGGCTCCAAAGGCCATAATCCGATGCACCATCAGTCATCACGCTGCTCTCCACTCTTTCCCGGTTGCTCTGCCTGGTGGTTATGTCCTCCATGTTCTCCATGCCCTCCGTGCCCTCCGTGCCCTCCGTGCATAAAAATATGGATCAGCGGACAAGCAAGCAGTATCAGCCAGGGCAAGGCGCCAAGCAGATGAACCTTGTGTTCTCCCCAGAGTAAAACCAGTGCGATAACGGCAAACATTGCCAAGGTAATTTTAAAGCGTCGATCCATGAGCGGTTCCTTTGCGAAAAAGCCAGTGTCAGAACAGGGTACTAATGGGCCTCAAGGGATATCTGATGGCCTATGCCTCTCAGCGCGATCTCATCAACCACATCGAGGGATTCCGGGTCGAGCACCCAAAGCTTGTTCTCTGCCCGACTGGTCACCAGTAGCTGGCCATCGTAGGGAGAGACCGCAAGATGATAGGGCGCAGGAGCCAGCGGCCTGGTGTGGCGGGCGCCGCTGGCTAGCTCAATCCGGACCACCTGGTTGCCGCCCTGGCTGGTGGCATAGAGGGTCTGGCCATCTGCGCTCAAGCCAACGCCATGGGGCGCCTCCCCAACCTCGTACCGGTTCGCCACCGCGCCTTTGGCAAGCTCAAGGACAAGAACCTGGCCGGATGCAGCATCATTCACGTAGAGCCGCTGGTTGCCGGGGGCAAGCACCATATGCTCTGGGTTGCCGTCAACTCGCAAATTGCGCTCGACGAACCAGTGCTCGGCATCCACTTCGCTGACCGTGCCATTACCGGTATTGCTGACCAGAAGGGATTGGCCGTCGTCGGTTTGCACCAGATAGTTGGGGGCCGGCCCCGTCGCCACAGTTTTGACCAACTGACCGGAATCCAGATCCACAACGCTGATACTGCCACTGGCAGGATGCGTGGAAACGGCATAGCGACCGTTGGAAGTCACCAGCACATGGTGCACCGGCCCCGGCACTTCCAGTTTGCGGTCAATCGTCTTTGTGGCCGTGTTCACCAAATAGAGCAGCCCGGTACTCCCTGCTTCCAATTCAGTAGACTTCCCGCCCCCATGATGAGCGGCGTGTTCATCTTCTGAAACGCCTTCGGGGCGACTAACCGGCTCCTGACGATCATGCGCCGACAAACTACCCACCACCAGATGCCGGCCATCCGGGGTCAGTGCCGAACCGTGGGTATTCAGTGTGCCGCCAATGGACGAAGTCACCTTGCGGTTTTCCAGATCAATAACGCCGACGGCATCCGCCGTGCCCATGGGAACAAATGCCCGGTTCGTGTCTGCGGCCACCATCAGCGAAAAACTCATAGCGACACTGGCCGTAATTCCAGCAATCCACTTCTTGCGCAACGAATGTTTCATAGCGTGCCCTTTTTGGTCAGAGGGTTTCAGTAAGATTTCCTCGCCCGGTAAGCAAGATCCCGAACAGGCATGGTCATTACTTGGCAGTCCATCACACCAAGCTGAAACAGGCCTGAAAACAGTTGCGAAACATGCATCCGTTTGACCAGAATCAAGGTGGAACGATTCACAATGACCATGGACACCCAATGCAAGACGTGCCCCAGGAAAACCAGCGAACAACCAAAACCCACGCCGACCAGCTCAACCGGCAGTGTTACTGCATCACTCTTGACCGAAAAGCGCTCACTGACAGCCTCCGGAAGCAGTTTTCAGGCATTGGGAACGAGCTGCCGACCACTCCTGAACTCCTTCATCTCTTTTCAAACACACCGGTTTTCGTTCCCCAAGCGGACATCGCGACGATGAAACGGATTGTTCAGGCGATCGAATTCGCAGCCGAGCTTCCGCCCTATAAGGAAAGAGCTCTGTCCTGGGCGCCGGACATCGCCGGTTTTGACCCAGGCCCCATCGGGGCCTTCATGGGCTACGACTTCCACCTGGGCGAAAACGGACCTCAGCTGATCGAAATCAACACCAACGCCGGCGGCGCATTTCTGAACACGGTATTGGCCCGGGCTCAACACCGATGCTGTGACCCGTCCCAGCAGACCGCTGGCACCAACCGTGCACTGGATGGGTTCGAGGACGCGGTGTTTGCCATGTTCCAGCAGGAGTGGCAACGGCAAGGTGGCGACTCGACGCCCGGTTGCCTGGCCATTGTGGACGATGCCCCTGAATCCCAGTTTATGTTCCCGGAATTCCAACTGGCCCAGCAGTTATTCCAGGCCAGAGGCATTGAGACCTTGATCCTCGACCCATCGGAGCTTGAGTATGTTGATGGCGCTCTGAGCGCCCACGGCAAGCCTATCGACATGGTGTACAACCGCCTGGTGGATTTTGCCTTGGAGGCCCCGGCTCTTGGGGCGCTGAGGCGCGCCTACCTCGACGGCGCGGCGGTCGTCACGCCCAATCCACGCGCCCATGCGCTGATGGCCGACAAACGGAACCTGATCCTGCTATCTGATGCCCAAACCCTGCGCGACTGGGGCCTGAGTGAAACCGAGGCAGGATTTCTGGATAGAGCTGTACCGAAGACCCGGCTGGTTTCAGCAAGTGATGAGGCGGAGTTGTGGAGCAACCGGCGTAAACTGTTTTTCAAACCGGTAGCGGGCCATGGCAGCAAGGGCGTCTATCGGGGCGAAAAACTAACCCGCCGCGTTTTCGAAGAGATCCTGAAGGGTGATTACATCGCGCAGAACTTCGTTCCCGCCGGAGAACGCACCCTGAGAGTGGATGGCACGGTCACCACCAGAAAGGTCGATATCCGTTTGTACACCTATGCCGGGCAACATCTGCTTGCCGCTGCCCGTGTGTACCAGGGCCAGGCCACCAACTTTCGAACGCCGGGAGGTGGCTTTGCGCCCGTCTTTGAGGTGTGAAGGTGAGCCTCAATTGGAAACATTCAAAGGGATTAAGCCGTCAGCAAAAGTGCTCGGATCTCATAGATCCTGCATTCGGCCAACCTGACGAGCCAGTCTCATCGACTCATTTTCCTCCATCGCCAAAAGAGATTCGAACAGCTCTTTTGCTTCTGGAATTTCGGCTTTTCCAATCAGCGTTTTGTAGAGATCAATAATCTGATCATGAAAGTCGAACACTTCCCGGCAGATACCATCAAAATCAAGCTTCGCGTAAGGCTCGTCGCAGGTTCGATGAGTTTTGATCGGATTATGGGACAGGTAGTCGTACACCCGAGTTTCCAGTGCCTTCTTATCCCCTTGGTGCTCAAACTCGTTCACGATCCGCTCTATTTCCGATTCATGAGCTGCCAGATAATCCAAAAGCGCACGGGCCCGTTCTTCCTCGTGCTTTGTTGCGCAATGGGACAGACAGCTCGCCAGATGTGAGTGCAGATCGCGCGTCCAGTCGATCAGTTGTCCAAAAGTCTTTATATCCATATCTTTTTTCCTTTTTTCCTTTTTTCTTCTCCATAATATGACTGACATCAAATAGGTATCCCGTCGTCAAATGAGGAGTCCTATTTGCATTTCCAGTGTTCAGTTGGGCTATGCGCTCGCCTGGCTAATTCGCTAATCCATTGCAAACCGCAGGCACTGCAGCAAATCGACGCCTCTACCGGCTTCAGATCGATTCCACAACCTCAGAGAGCATATCCCTGACCTTCCCGGCAACCTGCTTGAGCTCGTCATTATCGATGGCGCTCATGGAAGCCAATGGATCCACTGCACTTACCTCAATGCCCTCCGAAACCTCACGAAGAATAACGTTGCAAGGCAGCATGGCACCCACGCGAGGCTCCACACCGATGGCTTCCCAGGCCATGCCAGGATTGCAGGCCCCGAGAATCCGATAGGCCAACATATCCTTGTCCAGCTTTTTCTTCATGGTGGCTTTGACATCAATTTCTGTCAGCACACCGAACCCGTGATCAGTGAGGGCCTGACGCGCTCTTCTGTCCACGTCCTCGAAATCGACATCCTTGATAACTCGATCGATCGTGTATGACATAGCTACCTCCAATGATTCAGAAGTTCATTGCTTTGACCCGAGTTTCACCACCCTCAAACGCAGCGCATTCACAATCACGCTGACCGAGGACAGCGACATGGCGGCCGCTGCAAAAATGGGCGACAGCAGTATCCCGAAAAACGGGTACAAAACCCCTGCCGCTATCGGAACACCGGCGGAGTTGTAAACGAAGGCGAAAAACAGGTTCTGACGGATATTGCGCATGGTCGCCAGAGACAAACGGCGCGCCTCGACAATGCCCATCAGGTCGCCGCGTAGCAGCGTAATGCCGGCGCTTTCGATGGCGACATCGGTCCCGGTGCCCATGGCCACACCGACATCCGCCGTTGCCAGTGCAGGCGCATCGTTTACGCCGTCACCCGCCATCACGACAACACGGCCTTCGTCTTTCAGGCGCTGGACGATCTTGCCCTTATCTTCCGGCAGGACTTCCGCTTCCACTTCGTCGATATGCAGTTTTCGGGCAACTGCTTCAGCTGAAGTGCGGTTATCGCCGGTCAGCATGACCACCCGGATGCCGTCTTTTTGCAGCGCGGAAATAGCGGCTTCGGTGGTTTCCTTGACCGGATCGGCAATCGCCAGCAACCCTGCGACGTTTCCGTCGACAGCAGCAAAAATCACGGTAGCACCATCTTTTCGGAGCTGGTCGGCGTCGCCGTCAAATCGCGTGGTGTCGACATTTTCCGACTCCATGAGAAGGCGGTTACCAAGTAGCACCCGCTTGCCGTCTATTCGACCGGTAACCCCTTTACCATTCGGAGAGTCAAAGTCTTCCGCATCCGGAAGCTTCAGGTCCATGCCCTTGGCTTTATCGAGTATGGCGTGAGCCAGTGGGTGCTCACTGCCTTTCTCCAGGCCGCCTGCATAACGCATGAGACTACTGTCATCGAACCCGTTGGCCGCGACAAGCCGGGTGACTTGCGGCTTGCCCTCTGTCAGCGTGCCGGTTTTATCCACCACCACGGTGTCCACCTTCTCCATACGCTCCAAGGCTTCCGCATCGCGAATCAGAACGCCACTTTGAGCACCGCGTCCGACACCCACCATGATGGACATGGGCGTCGCCAAGCCAAGTGCGCAAGGGCAGGCAATGATCAGAACACTGACCGCTGCAATCAGCCCGAACGCCATAGGCGGCGTGGGCCCGAAGAATGACCAGGCTATAAAGGCGATAATGGCGATCACGATCACCGCAGGCACAAAATAACCCGCCACCTTGTCGGCCAGGCCCTGAATGGGCGCGCGGCTGCGCTGGGCGCTCGCCACCATCTGCACAATCTGGGACAGCATGGTGTCACGGCCAACCTTGTCGGCCCGCATGATAAAGCTGCCCTGCTGGTTGATACTGCCGCCGATCACCTGGTCGCCGGATTTTTTGCTGACTGCCAAAGGCTCACCGGTCACCATGGATTCATCCACGTTGGAGCTGCCTTCAAGCACCTCGCCGTCCAACGGCACCTTGTCTCCCGGACGTACCCGCAAGCGGTCACCGACCTTGACCTGATCAAGCGACACATCGGATTCGCTGCCATCGTCGTCCAGTTTTCTGGCCGTCGCCGGTGCCAGATCCAGCAGGGCCTTGATGGCACCAGAGGTTTTCTCTCTGGCGCGCAATTCCAGCACCTGCCCCAGCAGCACCAGCACCACGATGACAGCAGCCGCCTCGAAGTAGACGGCGACCGACCCGTCTTCCTGCCGGAAGGCGCCTGGGAAGATCTGCGGCGCCAGGGTCGCCACCAGGCTGTAGATCAGCGCGACGCCGGTACCAATGGCAATGAGCGTAAACATGTTCAAGTTACGGCTAACCACGGATTTCCAACCCCGGACGAAGAAGGGCCAACCGCACCAGAGCACCACAGGCGTTGCCAGCACCAGTTGAATCCAGTTGGACATCTGCGGGGCTATAATGTGATCGAGTCCGGTGAGGTGCCCACCCATCTCCAGTACCAGTACAGGCAGGGCCAGCACCAGGCCGATCCAGAATCGGCGGGTCATGTCTTTGAGTTCTTCCGAAGGCCCGTCGTCCAGGCTTACCTGCTCGGGCTCCAGGGCCATGCCGCAGATTGGGCAGTCCCCTGGCCCTTGCTGCCGAATCTCGGGGTGCATGGGACAGGTATACATAGTGCCCGGCGCTACCGGCTCTTGCTGTTTCTTTTCCCAATCGAGGTACTGCTCAGGGTCCTCGTCGAATTTGGACTGGCAACGCGACGAGCAGAAGTACCAGGTTTTACCGCCATGCTGGCTGCGGTGTTCCGCGGTATGCGGATCGACTGCCATGCCGCAAACCGGATCCTTGGCGGTGTGCCCGCCAGGTTCTTTATCGGCGTGGTGATCGTGGTCATGGGCGTGATGGTGCTCAGCCATTCTGATCTCCTGTTTTATCGGCGGGCCAGTCTGCAAATGCAATGAAATACAGCAGAACCAGATTGACGATAGGGATCAGTATCAGTACACCCATCCACCCCGGATACCCCGTGCGCTGGCAAATACGCCAGGCCGGAATGACGACCACAATGGCAATCACCAGCATCCACAGCCAGTGGCCTGCCCACATGGTGTTCCCGAACATGTTATCTCCCATCATGGCAATAGCCTCTCTTCCTGATTCTGGTTAATGGTGACGATGCGCGTGACTCTCTTCCTGTTTCGCTTGCGCGGATTCCGGCGATCTTTTCAGGAAAATCTGCTCGGAGACTGCAAGCACAATCATGGTGACCACTGCCACGCCGATGACGAACGGGTCCGTATTCAGTTTTACCCAGACAAAGCCGCCCAGAGCCAAAAGATCCAACAAGATGGCTGTAGTTGGCACCCAGGTGTTGGCCTTAATGTCTTTGCGAAGATAGCGCAGTACACCCCAGTGAATGGCAATGTCCATAATCAGGTAAAACACGATACCCAGCGCGGCAATTCGTGACAGATCAAAGAAGGCGGTGAGGATCAGCCCCAGGACAACGGTATACACCAGTGTGTGTTTCTGGATGCTGCCGGGCATGCCAAAATGCCGATGTGGTACGAGCTTCATCTCCGTCAGCATCGCCAGCATGCGGGATACCGCGAAGACGCTGGCGAGAATACCGCCCGCCGTGGCCATCATGGCAATAGCGACAGTAAACCAGACACCGTAATCGCCGAGAGCGGGACGCGCAGCAGCAGCGAGGGAGTAATCCTGCGTTTCGATAATTTCAGCCAGTGACAGGTTGCTGGCGACCGCGAAGCCCACCAGCGTGTAGATCACCACGCAGGCGGCAATGGAAATCACGATGGCGCGCCCGACGTTTCGCTTTGGGTCTATTACTTCCGAACCACTGTTGGTGATGGTCGTAAAGCCTTTGAACGCCAGAATCCCCAGTGCGGTTGCGCCCAGGAAGTTGCCCAGCGCTCCGGCTTCACCGGGCTCCGAAAAATCAACCGAGACTGAGTCGGCAATCCAGATCCCGACCAGACCGAAAATCAGTATGCCGCCGATTTTCAGGATCCCGATAAAGGAAGCCACCCCCTGAATCATCCGATTGCCGAGCAGGTTGATCAGAAAGGCCGCAAGAATGAGCGCCACGCCGAGAATGGGCACCATGCGGCCACTGTCATCCCCGCCGAATAGTTGCATGGTGTAAGAGCCAAAGGTGCGGGCCAGGAAGCTCTGGGCGATCACCATGGAAAAGTACATCAACAGGGCGTTGAAAGCCGTTGGCAGCCGGTTTCCGTAAGCCTTGTGCAGGTACATGCCGATACCGCCGGCGGACGGGTAGGCATTGGAGATCTTGATGTAGGAATAGGCGCTGAAGCTGACAATCACCGCCGCCGCGAGAAAGGCCAGCGGGAAAAGGACACCGGTCATCTGGGCCATCTGCCCTGTCAGTGCAAAAATACCGGCGCCAATCATGACGCCGGTACCCAGCATGACTGTCCCTGGTAAAGTGAGACTGCCCTCCTGGTAGCGGGTAGTTCGATCTTCCTCCCTGTTCATTCAACCTCCTGTTATTTTTTCATGGGTGGAATCTTGGAACAGCAGAACGGCTCATGCTTGGCATTTGCCCGGACGTTGTCGTCGGTAAACCGGTACCAGGCCAGTTTGCGCCGGGTCCACCATCCGGTTTTCAATTGGCCACCGTAAGCCTTGATCAGTTCCAGTAATTCATCGACGGACCAGTGGGTTCCGTCGTACGTCACCTGCAATGTGCCATTTGGCTTACGCTCGGCGAAATCAACGCAGGGGTGGCGATTAAGATCGTGGATGAGCCCATCCCACTGATCCTCTCCAAGCCCCTCGACGGCCATTTTTCGGCGCAACAAAAACTGCTCCTGATTGGTTGCTTTGTGTGCTTTGGTCATGGGGTGACACCTCTCTTCCTGATGACTTCTCCCTGTATCAAAACACTTCAACCTGAACTGCGACTGAAAATGGACACATGCTTTCGGTGGATTTGAGTTACATCAAATCATAGACGAAAAAGGGCCGTGGGTTTCCCCATGGCCCATCAGCATCAGAATGCGATTCGAGCGCCGATCACGGCAAACCAGTCTTCTGTGCCACCGCCGTCCGCCTCGGCCAGGTCGGCGCTATCGCCATACTTACGCTCGTGCACCACACCCACGTAGGGTGAGAACGCACGGTCGATCAGGTCGTAGCTGAGCCGGAGGCCGGTTTCGGTGGAAACCAATCCCTTGCCGACGCCGATCTCTTCATCCTCACTGAACGCTACTGAGGCATCCAGCGTTGCCGCCAGAATCCAGTAGTTGGTGAACAGCAATTCGTACTCAGCGTCCAGTTCAGCTGACGTATCGCCATCCTTGCTGACATACAGATTTGCATCGATCTCAAACCATTGGGGCGCCAGCCCGGCCACACCGAGAACCGCATACGTACGGTCCGGCCCCTCGGGCGTATCGAAACGCACGCCCGCTTTGGCGTCGAAGAACTTGGAGATAGGGATCTGGCCGACCAGCTGGTTTTCCAGCGTTTCGTAGGCCTGCTCCTCTATCTCGTACTCCCCGGTTGTGAGCAGCCGGACTTTAAAGTCGTCGGTGCCATAGAAGGCATCCGCATTCCAGACGCCCAGCTCCTCGTCATCGTCGCTGTAGCGGTACTCAAATTCCTCGAATTGAACGCCCCAGGTTGTGAGCGGCTGTTTTCGAGCGGTCGTGTCGGAGATCATTTCCTGAGCTGTCACCGCCGTTGAGACACCAATAGAGGCAAGGAAGCTGACTGCGACAATTGATCGAATACAGCTCATACCTCACCTCCATCTTTGGCAATCACGTCTGTTTTGGCCTGCGTCGACTCTGGCCCACCTTCAACAATGACCTTGCGGAACATACCAGCGGCCGCGTGATAGGACAGGTGACAGTGGAACGCCCACTGACCGGGCTCGTCGACCTCGGTTTCCATGTAAACCGTGGTGCCTGGCTGCACACTGACCGTGTGCTTGATCGGGTTCCATTGGTCTGCACCAACATCGAGAATGGACCACATACCGTGCAGGTGCATAGGGTGAGTCATCATGGTCTCGTTCACGAATTTGAAGCGAACTCGCTCACCGTATTTGAGACGAATTGGGTCTGCGTCTTCGTACTTGACGCCATTAATGCTCCAGGTATAACGCTCCATATTGCCGGTCAAACGAAGCTCAATTTCCCGGGTCGGTTCGCGGTCTTCATACAGTGGATCTTGGGCCTTCAGGTCAGCATAGGACAGGAACTTGCCGCCATTGGCTGCCGTGGGTACAAGGCCACTTCCCTTGGCGTAAAAGGGGTCGCTTTGGCCGCCTTTTCCCATCGCCATGGAACCATGATCCATGCCTTCCATGTTGGAATGATCCATTCCGGACATCCCTTCTGAGCTATTCATATCCATGTCGCCATGATCCATACCGGCCATGTTGCCATGGTCCATGCCGGGCATACCGCTCATGTCTGCCATAGTCAGGCGCGCCGGATCACGCAGTTGCGGAACAGCCGCTTCCATACCTTCTTCGGGGGCCAACGTTGCCCTGGCATAGCCGGACCGCCCCATGGATTCAGCAAAAATGGTGTAGGCCTGCTTGTCTCTCGGGCGAACGATCACATCGTAGGTTTCCGCCACACCAATCCGGAATTCGTCCACATTGACCGGCTGAACGTTGTTGCCATCAGCCTGGACAACCGTCATGTCCAGACCAGGAATCCGGATGTCGAAGTAGGTCATCGCAGAAGAGTTGATGAATCGCAGCCGAATGCGTTCGCCCGGCTCAAAGAGTCCCGTCCAGTTCTGGTCCGGGCCTTTGCCGTTGATCAGGCCCGTAAAGCCCTGCACGTCTTCAACGTCCGCCTTCATCATCCGCATACCCCCCCAGGCAATACGGTCACTGACGGTGTTCATCAGGCCATTCTTTGACACGTCCGAGAAAAACTCGCCGACAGTTTGCTGCTCGCGGTTGTAGTAATCCGGCATCATTTTCAGGTTGCGCATGATGCGGTCACCGGAATGGGGGTGCTTGTCAGTCAGCTGCACCACGTATTCACGATCGTAGCGGAATGGCTCACGGCCCTCGGGCTCGATGACAATGGCACCATAGGCGCCGTCCGGCTCCTGAAAACCAGAGTGGCTGTGGAACCAGTAGGTGCCTGCCTGCTGGATAGGAAACTCATAGGTAAAGGTTTCACCCGGCTTGATGCCCGGGAAACTGATACCAGGCACACCGTCCTGGTTAAAAGGAAGGATCAGGCCGTGCCAGTGAATGGACGTCATCTCATCCAGGTTGTTGGTCACGTTGATCCGGACGTTCTCGCCTTCCTTGAAACGCATTACCGGTCCCGGAGATGCGCCGTTGTATCCAATGCCTTCCTTCACAAAATCGCCGGTATCAATTTTTACCCGGTCGACCGTAAGGTCGTATTCGCCGGCCAGAACCATGGCTGGCATCAGCAGGCTCAAAAGCCCTGTCAAAAAGCGTGGTTTCATCTGTGTTGCTCCGAACTACACGTCATTGAAGCCGGGCCGAGAAACGTGTCTCAGCCCCGCGTTCGCGGACCTCAGTTAAGCGAGTTACTCGAAATTGACCTCACCGTACATCCCGGCCTGATAGTGGCCCGGCACGTTGCAGGCAAATTCGATATTGCCTTTATCAGAGAACTTCCATACCACTTCTTTACTTTGGCCCGGTTCCAGCAACACGCTGTTCGGGTCGTCATGCTTCATGGAATGGCCATTCCCCATATCCATATTCATCATGTCGTGGTTCAGCTTGCCGCCCTGGATGACGCCATGCTCAACCATCATCATCATTTCCTCTTGATGAGCTTCGTGCATGTCGGGAGTGCCAACATTGAACTCATGGACGAGGTTTCCCTTGTTCTCCACCACGAAGCGAACGGTTTCACCCGGCTTTACACTGATTTCTTCGGGTTCGTAGTAGTTGTCGTACATCTCGACAGTTATGGTTCGGCTGGCCTCCGACGTTTTGCCAGGTTCACCGCTTGTAGCGCCGTGCCCGTGGCCACCATCATGGGCGCCAGCCGCAAACGCTGTTGCCGACATTGAAAGCGCCATACCCGCTACGAATAGTTTTGATGCATTCATCTTTTTATCCTCTGTAAAATATTGCTCGAAAAACACTGCAGGATTGAGCCCCAATCTTGAGCAATGTCCAGAATCGGTTGTTACCTTCTCTCACTAACCTGAATTCTTTCTGAAAAACTCGAACTATTTTCCGTTCAGGCTGAATTCAGGTTAATCAGTCACACTTTCGACCGCGGACCATACAGAGAAGGAAAAACTCATGCGTTTACTGCTCGTCGAAGATGACCGCTTGCTTGCTGAGGGTCTGGTCAGGCAGTTGGGAAAAGCAGGTTTCAGCGTTGATACAACTCCCAGTGCCCGAGAAGCCGTCGTTCTGGGTGAGCAAGAGGATTACCGTGCTGTTGTTCTGGACCTGGGTCTACCTGATGGCAACGGGCTGGACGTATTGAGAAAGTGGCGAACGAATCACGTCAGCTGTCCGGTCTTGATTCTGACCGCGAGAGGCGATTGGCAGGATAAGGTTAACGGCTTGAAAGCCGGGGCAGACGATTACCTGGCAAAACCTTTTCAGACAGAAGAGCTAATCGCACGCCTCAACGCACTCGTGCGTCGAAGTGAAGGAAGGGTCCATGCTCAGGTTAAAGCCGGCCGCTTTGAACTGGACGAAAACCGCCAAAGCCTCAAGATGGACGACGGCGTGGAACATACACTTACCGGCACCGAATTCCGGCTGCTACGTTGTTTGATGAGCCGCCCTGGCCACGTCTTTTCCAAAGAACAACTAATGGAACAGCTTTACAACTTGAATGATAGCCCGAGTGAAAACGTCATTGAGGCGTATATTCGGAGGTTAAGGAAGCTAGTGGGCAGCGAAACCATCTCAACACGACGCGGCCAGGGGTACATTTTTAATGCGATTCCTTAAAAAGCCTGCGTCCGTAAAAGGAACCTTGCTTGCGCTGTTACTGCCCGCCGGAATTGGTCTAATGGGGGTAGCGTGGTTGGTCCATGGTTTGCTACTCGACCGAATGTCCCGGGAGTTCGTTGAAAGCCGACTGAAAGATGAAGTCGCTTTCCTTGAACACCAGATTCGCGACGCGAATGGTGAAGTTGACACTCTCCAGACGGGCGATTATTTCCAGGATGTTTTTCATCATGCCTTTGCCATACATACACCCGAACAGACCATCATTTCACCCGATACTTGGGAGCCCTTGTTAACGCCTCTGATTGAAAACGAAGAAGACGGAACCGTTCGCGTAGAAGATGCCGAAACCACTGATACTCCCTTAGACATCCTCGCCTACCGAAAGTCTTTTCAGGTCGGTGAAACACCCATCGTCGTAATCGTTTCTGAAGATCTGGGTGCGCTGAAACGCAGCCAAGCTGCACTTCATGCCTGGACCGCCGTAGTATCAGTTCTGTTGATTATGCTCTTGGTCGCCGTGCTCTGGTTCGGTATCACGATGTCCATGCGACCGGTTGTCACACTCAAAGCCGCATTAAAAAGACTCCAGGACGGAGAGATCTCCCGAATCAACGTTCAGTCGCCAGAGGAGTTCCACCCGCTGGTTCTTCAACTAAATCAGTTGCTGGACTCCTTAGATCAGCGACTGGAGCGCTCCAGGGACGCTCTCGCAAACCTGTCTCATAGCGTCAAAACCCCCATCGCAGCCGTCCGGCAGATACTGGAAGACGACACACGTCCCCTCGACACTACTCTTAGGCACCAGATGGTGGAGCGACTAAGCGATATCGATAGGCAATTAGAGGCTGAAATGCGTCGAAGCCGTTTTGCAGGGCCCCAGATTGGGAAAAGCGCCTACCCCATAAAACAGGCACGGGATCTTTTGTGGATGCTCGGTCGTTTATATCCGGAAAAGTCGTTTGAACTATCGAGTTCTCTGCCTGAAGACAGCCGATGGCCGATAGAAGAACATGATCTTAATGAAGTATTGGGCAACTTACTGGACAATGCTGGCAAATGGTCTTCGAGATGCGTAGAGCTCTCTGTGGAACAAGGCAGCGGCTTCAAGCGAATAGTTGTTGCTGATGATGGCCCAGGGGTTAATCACAAGGATTTAGCCAGTTTGGGCCAAAGGGGTCTGCGGCTAGATGAGCAAACACCTGGGCACGGTCTCGGCCTTGCTATCGTTCGAGATATAGTGACTCGCTATGAAGGTAAAATCAGCTTTTCGACTAAGTCCTGTAGCGGTTTACGCGTTTCTATCGAATTATTAAGATAAAATCGAATGTTCGCTTTTGTTTAGCTGAGCCCGGAGTGTGCCCAGGGTTCGCAAAGCGGACATTCAGATCAAAGGCCTAAGGGCTCGCTTTGAGTTATGTTGATTTGGAAGCCAACACACCAGCTGCACCCAAGTAGAACGACGCGACGATCTTATTGGCCCATTTGCTCCCCCGCAAATGCTTGCCCAGCTTGGATGCTCCCACTATGTAGGTCGCGTATATGGAAAAAGAAATCGCCATTGCGACTGCCACCAATGCTACCGCTTGAGAGATATAAGTGCCGGAAGACGTGATGAATAGCGGGTAGATCATCAGACTCGCCAGCAGTGCTTTAGGATTTGTCAGTGAGACTGCCATTGCGCTTAGCATCATTTTGCTGACAGTCATTGTCTGAGAGGAAACGGTTACAATATTTACCCCGGACCTGAACGCCTTTATGGCGAGATATACCAGATAAGCAACCCCACACCACTTCAGCAATACCAGTGCACCTGCATAGCCTTGTATCAGTACGCCCAGTCCGGATAACACGAGTATCCCGTGGACGCAGGTTGCCAGCATAAAACCCACTGCGACTGCCAGCGACTTCCGTGCGCTATACCTAAGGGACTGTCCTACGGCAAATGCAGCGTTCGGCCCAGGCAGAGCCAGGATTGACGCGAAGGTTGTAGCGAAAGTGATTAAAAGTCCCCAATCCACTTAAAACCCTCCGCTTTTACTCCATTTGTATTGACAGTCGTGGAGCGACATTTGCGTCACGATAAATCCAGCTCATCAATCAAGTTCGCCAGTCGTCGACGCCCCTCTTTATCAAGGGTTTTGAGCGGCAGCGGTAGACACGGAGACTCGGCAATTCCCTGCAATTCAGCAGCAGCTGCGACAACCCGCAGGCTTCCTCCAGATTCGTTGAACAGTTCCCATAAGGGCTGTAATCGTTTCGATAAACGTGTCGCTTCCTGCGCGTTCCCGGCCTGAGCTGCGCGGGTAATCGCAAGTGCTGTAGCGGGAAACACGCCCCCGATCACTGAGTACCAGGCGTCACATCCGGCATTCAGACCGGTCGCGGCGAAGGCATCTCCGCTTACACCCAAAGTGACATTTGATGGAATGCGTGCTCGAAGCGCTTCAACCCGCGACCTTGCTTCAGTCGGGTCCTCAGGCACTCCGGGAATCTTAATGGACGCCACGTTCGGAAGATGCGCGATTTGTCCGTGAAGCTCGTCGCTGAAAATAAACTGAGTAGTGCCGGGATTGTCGTAAACACAAAGCGGGACCGACAGTGCGTGGGTTACGGTTTCATAGAGCCCGAAAACTTCGTCTGGAAGCAGTTTCTGATAGGACATTGGCGCCAGCAGTACCCCGGAGGCACCAGCTACCTCGGCATCCTCGGCCAGCGTAAGTACATCGCGCGTGCGCAGCGCACCGATACCTACCATCACAGGGACATCCCCTGCGTGTTCAATGGCAAGTCTTACGACACGTGCACGCTCGTCCATGGTCAGATAGGCATAGTTTCCAGTCGAGCCCAACACGCCTATTGAATCAACGTTTGCAGTAACGAGCTGTTCGATCAATCGAACAAATGCCGCCTCGTCTATACCTTGCTCACTCATAGGGGTTAAAGGAAATGCGCTGAGGCCCGAAAACATAATGAATCCTCCGAAATCATGGAACAGACGGATGTCTTACCCGTTAAAGCCAGCCTATCAGAACAGAGGCCGATTAGTGCCCATATGCTAATTCAAATGCCGCTTGCCAGAGACTGGGCTACCAACGACTTACAGGCCTGGCTGGCGATTGAGTGTCATTCGACGAAAAATCTTTCCCATGAGGAGCAATAATAGGCATCCCAGATTGTCATCCTGAAGGTGCGCTACAAACTCAGATCGCTCTGAGTGGTTGGCATGTTTCGTCAAATCCAGAAAGCACTGGGGTCGCAAAGCGAACATTCAGGACCGAGTCCGAAGAACTCAGTTTGAGACTAGACGCCATCTCCCTGAAGAGCCTTAAGCCGCTGAGATGAACGGCTGTTGAGCGGGATCGTTTGGGAAAGCGGCTGCCTGGTAAATCCTACAGCCCACGCGACCGCTTCCAGGCCGTACCTACCAGGTCTCCCGATACGGTCGCACCTCAGCGAGAAAACTCCAGGCATCGCGCGGCTGATGAGCAAGGTGGAATACCTCAGCCGCTATGCTTTTGGGTTGAATAAAAAAGTCATCTGGAGCGTCGCTGTGAACTTTTCGTGTCCATGGCACGTCAATGACCGCATCGATCACCAGATAGGCAACGTGTATGCCTTTCGGGCCCAGGTCGCGGGCTAATGACTCGGCAAGAATGCGTTGCGCAGCCTTAGTGGGTGCAAAGCCGGTAAAGTTGGGCTTGCCACGCAGGGCCGACGTGTTGCCCGTTACGATGATAGCCCCCTCGCCGGCCTCTATCATTGCCGGGGCGATCTTCTGCGCCAGTTGCAGCAGCGCCATGGTATTTATCTCGAAATTTTTCTGTAGCACCGCAGGGTCCGTTTCCTGGAATGGCGCAAAAGAGCCACCAACAGCGTTATGAACAACCACCTTTGGCGCTCCGATTTCCTCGAGAACCTGATCCAGAGCCTGAGCGTCGGTCACATCGCAAGGCATTGCAAAAGCTCCGGGGACCTCGGCCCCGATCTCGGCAAGACGGTTCGCATCGCGCGCGATCATCGCCACGCGATAGCCACCCTCTGCAAAACGGCGGACAAGCGATGTACCGACCCCGGGGCCAACGCCGGTTACCAGGGCAAGCGGTTGTTGGGTTGACTGGCTCATGAGGTTTGCGCTCCTGTGGTCACTGGCTTGGTTTCGGAATCTAAAGGTTTGCGGAATTTCAATGTCATCCGATCACTCTCGCCGATGGCCCTGTAGCGCTCCTCGTCACCTGAGTGCAGGGACGGGAACAGTGACCAGATCCCGTGCGGATGGTCCGTACTATCCAGGGAATTAGCGTTGATCTCGCTGGATGCTTCAAACTCGAACCCAGCACGCTGGGCGATTTCTTTGACATAAGCTTCCGTGACATAACCGCTTGTGCGCATGCTGCTCATATCCGCCCCGGGGCGGGCGCGGTGCTCCACAATGCCAAGTACGCCACCCGGCTTTAGCGCCTTGAAAAAGGCGGTAAAATACTCGTGCTCCTGATCGGCCATGATCCAGTTGTGCACATTACGAAACGTTAGGGCCAGGTCCGCAGTACCGGGCGGTGTGACGCTGACTTCCTTGGGCGGATTGATGTGCCTCACGGTGACTTTGCCAAAGATCTCCGGTTGGCTGACCATTCGGTCTTCAAAAATCTTGAGTGCTTTGGGCATGTAGGGCATGAGCCCATCGGGCGAAAAATGGGCAACGTACAAGCGACCGCTCTCCGCCAGGTACGGGGCGAGTATTTCCGTGTACCAGCCTAAGGCGGGCAAGATTTCGAGTACCGTCATATCGGGTTTCAAGCCGAAAAAGTTCAAGGTCTCGACGGGGTGACGTGCTTCGTTGCGCGCGATGTTCTGCTCGCTTCGGTGTTTACCTGCCACTAGAGCTTCAAGCGTTTTATCTGTCATACCTTTCTCCTGGACACGAATCTGTTGTTAATCATTCTTCAGCGTTACCCCTCTCAGGTTTCAGCATCCATCGAACGTTCTCATCCGCACCAGGCCCGGGGCGAATACAGATCCGCTCTCGCGGGACAACCTGCCCAGTTTCGGGATCGACAAGAGCCAAGCGCAATTCGCGTCCGGTTTCTCGGTCAACGACTTCAACAGTCGGCGAGCCGAAACCCGATGCATCCCAGCGGTCACCCCACTCTCGAAGAGCTGTGGTGACCTTCCAAAGGTCACGCCCTTTTTCGGTCAGATGGTATTCGTAGCGTGGTGGTCGATCGCTATACCGGGATCGCTCAACAACACCCTGCTCCTCCAATACTTGAAGGCGCTTCGATAGCGTGGTCGTTGGAATGCCGCAGCTTTTCCTGAAGTCGTCGTACCGCTTCAGGCCGAGCCCGAGATCCCGCAGCAACAAGAGGATCCAGCGGTCGCCCACAATCTCCAGGGCGCCGGCCACTGAACAGCGCATACCTGCAAAAGATTTAGCTTTCATTTGACTTTCCCCTAGTGACTCTTATTATGAGAGTTACAGTAGTTATGGAGCTTGTCAAGATTTCCCCATTGGCAGACCCAAACAATCCAGGGAACAGCACTCCTGGCTTGAAACTCATCTACCACTAAGGAATGTGAGTGAAACGTCCGCCTGAATCAACGCGAGCGCTGACCGGTCTGGCTCTTTTCCAGCTTGCGGGCCTGGCCGCACTGGGAGCGCTTGCGACCAATATCATCCTTCCGGTCTTTCCGGACATTGGTGCTCACATGGACGTGGAGGCACGCGACCTGGGATTGACGTTAAGCAGTTTCTTTATCGCCTTCGCGGTGGGACAACTGTTTGCAGGCCCGCTAGCTGATCGCTTTGGTCGCAAGCCTATTGTCGTAACGGGTCTAGCGACGTTTATTGTCGGCAGTACCGTGTGTGCGCTCAGCTCGACTCTCGAAGTATTAATTGTGGGTCGAGTCATACAATCGCTGGGTGCCGCCGCCGCATTCGTTCTGGCGAGGGCAATAGCCCGAGATCTTTTTGATGGCAAGGCATTAGGGCGGGCATTGGCAATGATCATGATCGCCATGGCGGCCGCCCCAGGGTTTTCGCCACTCATCGGCACCGGGCTCGGTACGATGATGGGGTGGCGCTTCCTATTTACCGGCGTCGCCCTATTTGCATTGGTACTGGGCATTTTCTATGTGCGCAATCTGGGTGAAACGCTCCCAGGAAGCGACAGACAGCCGCTTTGCCTGAGCAATGTTGTCCAAACTTATGTTGGACTGACCCGCGATCGCCGGTTCATCTTTCCCGCACTGTCGGTCAGTTTAACGCTCGGCATGCTTTACGCCTTTTTCGCGGCGGCACCAGCCAGTTTTATCAGCGAGCTTGGTTTGACTGGTCTCCAGCTTTCTCTCTATTTCGCAGGAACAGTATTCGTTGTCTTTGGCGCGGGCGTCCTTGCACCGAGGCTGGCACACAGATGGGGGCAAGCCTGGGGCGCCATGATCGGAGCGGTCCTCTCTCTCGCGGGCGGTCTTGTTATCCTTAGCCTCGCGTCGACGCCCAACCTGATGTTCATCACGGGCGGCATCAGTTTGTTCCTTCTTGGGATTGGGATCATCAATCCGCTGGGAACAGCGATCGCGCTGCAGCCTTTCCGGCAACAAGCCGGATCCGCCTCGGCACTTCAGGGCTTTCTTCAGATGGCCTCTGCCGCTATCGGCTCCTCCGTCGCCAGCACTTTGCCACTGCCTCCAACGCTTGCCTTAGCCGTCACGATGACAGGCGGATTAATCCTGGCAGTTCTTTTTGTATTCCAGTCACTACCCCCCGAACTGAAAATAAGGTTGCACTGTCATGAAGGCATTCGTTGTCAATCAGTACAAGAAAGCGGCGGCCCGGCATATTCGCGATGTGCCAATGCCGGATATCGGGCATGATGAGATTCTCGTCAAAGTCCACGCTACCAGCGTCAATCCGTTGGACATCAAACTCGCAGCGGGAGAGTTCAGGCCCATATTGCCATACCGTGTCCCTTTTATTCTTGGGCATGACCTGGCGGGTGTCGTTGAGCAGGTGGGTGCATCCGTCAGTCGCTTCAAGACTGGTGATGCCGTTTTCGGGCGACCGCGTGATGGCCACATTGGCACTTTCGCCGAATTCATTGCGGTCAACGAGGCCGATGTTGCCCCCAAGCCAATAAATCTGACGATGGAAGAGGCGGCTTCGATACCGCTTGTTGGGCTCACGGCCTGGCAGGTTCTGGTCGAACGAGCCAACGTCAAAGCTGGCCAGAAAGTTCTGATCCATGCCGGCTCGGGCGGGTTTGGAACCATTGCGATCCAGCTTGCAAAACATTTGGGCGCCGAAGTCGCAACAACCACCGGGCCAGCCAATCAGGTGCTTGTGAAGAGCCTGGGTGCAGACGTGGCCGTGAACTACAGGGCCGAGCACTTTGAGACGAAGCTTACCGGTTATGACGTCGTCATCAATACCCAAGATAAAGCCACGCTCGAAAAATCGGTGGGGGTCCTGAAACCTGGAGGGCACCTCATCTCCATTTCCGGGCCGCCGGACGCGGATTTCGCGAAAAACAAAGGACTGAATCCGGTACTAAGACTCGTGATGTGCACCTTGAGTTCAGGTATTCGACGCAAGGCAAAGCGCCACAACGTCCACTACGCCTTTCACTTCATGCACGCCAGTGGCGAGCAACTGGGGAAGCTAAAGCCACTGTTGGAGAACGCGACGATTCGCCCCGTGATCGACCGAACGTTTCCTTTCGCTGAGATTGCAGATGCTTTCAACTATGTCGAATCCGGGCACGCAAAAGGAAAAGTTGTGATCAGCATGGTTTGATGTCGCCTGTGTAAAAAACGCAGAGCAGTTTGTTGCGCAAGTGCGTAAACAAATCGGCCTTTCATTGATTCAGGAGAACGGTTCTATGAATGTAAACAATATCCATCCCACCCTTAGCGGGCTGGAACAACTCCAGGCAATGCTGGCTAGCGGGAACGGCGCACCGATCGGCGAAACACTCAAGTTCCGTCTTGTCGAAATTGATGACGGCCACGCTGTTTTCGAAGCCGAACCGGGCCCTCATGCCTACAACCCCATCGGCAGCATACACGGCGGATTTGCCGCAACGTTGCTCGACAGCGCTTGTGGCTGTGCCGTCCATTCAAAACTCAGGGCTGACCAGATTTACACGACCCTGGAACTCAAAACTGCTTACCACCGTGGGATGACGGCCGAAACCGGTACGGTGCGAGCCATCGGTTCCGTGGTCACGATAGGCCGCCGCACAGCCTTTGCAGAGGCCCGTCTTGTTGATGGAAATGACCGACTTCTGGCGTCCGCAACGTCGACCCTGCTCGTAATGGAGCGCCAATTCTGAAATCTGGTTGTTGCCTGGATTCGAACCGACACCTGGAGAACTGACGTTATGAAAGATATCAAGCAATGGGTGCTCATCACGGGCGCCTCAAGTGGTCTCGGCACGGTGTTTGCTCGCGAATACGCGAAGAAAGGCTATAACCTTGTATTAACTGCGCGACGGATCGACGCCCTGAAAAAGCTGGCTGATGAGCTCACCACAGCACACCGCGTCGAATGTCACGTAGAACCAGCGGATCTTAGCACCGTTGGTGCGGCGGCCAAGCTTAAGAAAGCGCTGGACGCCATCCCGATCAATGTCGATGTCCTGATCAACAACGCAGGGATGGGTATACATGGCGATTTTCTTGAGAGTTCGCACGAGAAGCTCGCGTGTATGCTGCAGCTCGATATTGTTGCACTGACGGAACTGACCCATGTCTTTGGTCAGTCGATGGTGGGCCGTGGCGCAGGGAAAATTCTGCTGGTATCCAGCGTACTGGGATACCAAGCTGCGCCGGGTTATGCCGCTTATGCGGCCAGCAAAGCGTACGTGCTGTCTCTGGGTGAATCGTTGCACGAGGAACTTAAAACCTCGGGAGTCACTTTGACGGTGCTGTCGCCCGGTCTGACCAACACCGATTTCATTTCCGTTGCTGAGCAACCGGTGTCACCTGCGATGAAGAGAGTGATGATGGAGCCCGTGCCGGTCGTAAAAGCTGGCATAAGGGCTCTTGAGTCTGGCCGGGCGAGCGTGGTTCCCGGTTGGTTTAACCTCATCTCCTCCCAATCTAATCGTTTTACTCCAAGGTCCTTGCAGAGGCGGTTTATGGCTCGGGCATTGAGAGGGCACTAATTCATTCAATCGATTTGAGCGCGTATCATCTTCCGGAATTACCCAGTGACTGTGGTCTCAAACCCATTGCTTGGGCATTTGCCCGCCACCTCATCATCATGACCCTGACCCCCTATTAGGTCCACCCAGAGTTGGAAAAATCCGGCTCCAGTTGCTTCTGTTTTCTTCGTGAAACCGCATGTTTTCTGGCGTAGTCCGAGGGCGTGCACCACTCCAATGCAGAATGGGGTCTGACTTGATTATAGAATGTTCGCCACGCTTCGATTTTCCGCTCATACTTGCTTCAGGAGCAACAAAATCAGGCTGCCTGAAAAACGTGACTTCTTCAGGCAGAATCTCCCTGCGTTTAGCTTACGAAAGGTTCTACTTTTGAAAACTGCTATTTTTCGACAAGATTACCGATGACTCCTAAAATGCGCTTTCCCCGAATGGGTCCAAAAAATCCGGAGAAAGCGACTTGAACAACCGCTTACATCGATTTCGACCTGGTGCGTTGAAGCAGTACGGTCAATCGGTATTCCAAAACAATCTCTTCATTCGCTCGCGATAATTCGACATGAAACTCAACCCATCCATCGCCCAATCTGGTTCGATGAGGCCAGGCAGTTGAGACTGTCGCTTTCAGATGTAAGTGGTCACCTGGAACCACAGGCAGTCTCATTCGAAAATCGTCAACACCGCCACCTGCTACCACATTTGTTTGCAGCAGGACGGCCTCACACAGGAGGCGTTGCGCGATGCCAAATGTATGAACACCACTTGCGCAAAACACCCCCAGCGGAGTGTGCCGTGCACGCTCGGGGGAAGTGTGTAATTCCAGAGGATCATACTTCCTAGCGAACTGGATGATTTCTTCCTGCGTTACTAAATAAGAGCCATGGGTCCAGGCACTGCCGGCAGCAAAATCCTCCCAAAACAAACGCTTTGTACTCACCCTGGTCTTCAAACAGATGTCCCCGCTTTAAGTTGAGCCGACACCAACCACGCCGCGGATACAGAACGTGACAATTCGCTCTGCACGCTTCATTCTCTCTTTCTCGGAGAGCTCGGCCTGCAACGCGAGCGGACCTACCAGGCCCTCAAACAGCGCGCCCACAATACAGCCTGCTGACACTTCTGGGTCCTGCTCAATGATTGTCCCTTCATTCATTCCCTCTCTGATCAGCGTTTCATAAACACGCTCCAGCCTGCGGCGATAACGAAGCCGTTCCATTTCAATATCCGCGTCTACAGGCTCAGCGACCAGAGCGTGAGCAAGCCTCCAGCCACGCACGGCACGCTCAGCGAAGGTCCTGACGGAAATTTCTAAACGCATTATCGGTGTACCTTCCGACATCGAAGCACCAGCAGCAGCATTCACTTCCCGGCCTGCGACCCTTGCAACCACCTTTCTCATCAATTCGTTCTTAGAAGGGAAATAGCGGTACAAGGTGCTCAATGCCAAACCCGATTTCTCCGCTATCCCACTCATTTGAGCGTTTCGAAATCCATTTTCGGCAACAAGAAGCACTGCAGCGGAAACGATACGGTCCGATTTATCGTTTGGCATCGGAACGGAAAAAGGAAGATTCGAACCCGTCGGGAGCTCCGCTGAACCGTTTGCAAGCTCCGCTGGCAAATCAGAGCTTTCACTGGCCTCCACAAGCTTAACGAACCAAAGTGTCGCGAAACGTTGAGCCTCTGCAAGATCCTCGGTGCGTGAGCTCACCCGGTGAATCTTGCCATCCACACTGCACTGACACTGCCAGAAACGGCTGTTCTTGCGCCTGTGAATACTGACCCGACCTCCGGCTGCAGAGGCTTTGGAATCAGATGCGTGTATGTTGGCTTCGGTTGTCATTGGATACTCTGATTGGTTTCAGGAACGATGGCCGGTAGCGGAATGTATACCACCTGGCGCCACCGTTCCATGGTGGCCTTTTCCTTCATTGGTCGTTATTCGCTCGCTGGAACAGGGCGCTTGCGATTGAGAAACGTACCTACTCCGTCGCGAAAAACAGAAGAACTTGCGAACCCTTCCAGCGTCGCGATTTCCATCTCCAGCATGGAAGTGAGCGACACTTCATCGGTCAGGGCCAGTAGGCGTTTTGCCCTAAGAACCGCATCCGGATGCCCGACACTCATCGAACGTGCCAGCTCCACGGCCCTAGTGTCCAGGCTTTCCGGGGACACTACTTCAAGACAGATTCCCCAGTCCAGTGCTTGCTGGGCATCGATGGCAGCCGCGCTAAGTATCATCCACCGGGCCCTCGCTCGCCCGATCACACGATGAAGACGGGCCGTCGAGCCGCCACCGGGCAAGAGACCATTCGCCAGATGTGCATCGCCTAAAGTCGCATCCGTTGAAGCCACGACTGCGTCACAGGCCAGCAGTAGCTCCAGCCCGCCCGCCCGGGCAGCGCCTTGCACCGCCCCAATCACCAGTAGATGCGATCGTTCGAAGCGTTGGGTAGCTTCCCGAAAGAGGTTCAGTAATTTACGCACACTCTTGGATCCATTCTCGCTGAGCTCACGGAGATCCGCACCCGCACAAAAGTGTTTACCCATGCCCCTGAGAACAATGGCGCGGGCATCCGGCTCACTTTCGGCTGCGTCTATTGATTCAAGCACAAGGGAGAGCGTCTCAGCGTTGAGAGCATTTGCAAACTCTGGCCGAGAGAGCGTAATGGTAACGACGTTACCCTCTATCTGAGCAATCCGGGTCAAAAAACCGCTATCTGTTTTTTGAGACATCATCGTTAAACCTCTACCGCCAAAGCCAATGCTTCTCCGCCGCCCAGGCAGATTGCGCATACACCACGTCCACCACCACGTTGCCGAAGTGTCGCCAGAAGGGTTGTCAGAATACGGGCTCCACTGGCGCCAATTGGATGGCCCAGCGCGCAAGCACCTCCGCGAACGTTTAATACCTCATAATCAATACCCAGTTCCCGATGGGCAATGATGGGTACCACCGCAAATGCCTCATTGATCTCAAACAGGGCAACATCGGACACTTTCCACTGAAGTCGATCCAGAAGTGAGTGAATAGCACCTACAGGAGAACTGCAGAATTTCCCCGGTTCTTGGGCAAAGACAGAATGGCCAACGATCCAGCCCGCAGGAGTGACACCACTTTGTTGACGGACCCATTGCTCGCTAGCCAAGGTGATTGCCGCGGCACCGTCGGAAATGGAGGAAGCATTGCCGGGCGTAACCAGGCCCTGCTCCGAGAATGCGGGTTTCAACTTCGGAATCGCCTCCAGTTTTGCACGCCGGGGCTGCTCGTCACTGTCTATTTCCACGGTGCCGGCTTTGGTGGTAACAGACACCGGAGCGATCTCGTCAGCCAGTATTCCCGACATTGCGGTCTCCTGGGCACGCGCCAGCGACTGACAGGCAAATTGATCGGCCTCCTGGCGCTCAATGCCGAACTCCTTGGCGGCCTCGTCAGCAAATGCGCCCATTGACTTACCCCGGGTATAGGCGTCTTCCAGGCCATCTCTCTGCATACTGTCTACCAGGGAACCATGGCCGAACTTGCTCCCCCGGCGATGATCAGTCAGGAGGAATGGCGCATTGCTCATACTTTCCATGCCTCCACAGACAAGGCTGTCTGCGGCCCCGGAAAGTAGCGTCGAATGGGCAAGTATGACGGCCTGGAGCCCGGACCCACACATCTTGTTGACGGTGGTGGCCGGCATACCGATACCCAGCCCGGCACTCAACGCCGCCTGGCGAGCCGGCGCCTGACCTAGCCCGGCCGGGAGCACGCAGCCCATGATGACGCCGTCGGGGTTCAACTCAGATATGCCGGCACGCTCTACGGCCGCGTTGATCGCGTGAGCGCCCAGATCTGTCGCGGAAAGCGTCGACAGCTCTCCCAGCAAGCCTCCGATCGGTGTTCGGGCAAACGATAATATCGCCGTTCTCATCGTTATGATTCCTCGCTTTAGTTCAGTCTTGCGCCGCCGTCCAGCCGAATACAGGAGGCGTTAAGGTAAGAATTGGTGATCACGTGATGCACAAGCGCCGCAAATTCAGATGGGCGGCCTAGTCGATCGGGATACAGCATTGATTTCTTCAGCGCGCTAACCCCCTGTTCTGGGATGTCATCAAAAATCGGTGTTTCAAAGAGCCCGGGAGCTAAAGCCACACATCTGACAGCAAACTCTTTCAGTTCGCGCGCGACGGGCAACGATAGGCCAATGATTCCGGCCTTGCTTGCCGAATACGCGGAATGACCTCTCTGACCATCGAAAGCGGCAACTGAAGCCGTATTTATGATGACGCCGCGCTCACCGGTCTCTGCATCAGGGCTATTTCGAACCATCCGCTCCGCAGCCAGACGCATTACATTGAAAGTTCCGGTGAGATTGATATCAACGACTCGCTTCCAAAGCTCGTAATCATGTGCCACTCCTCTGGATACAATCTTTGCCGACGACGGGACACCAGCGCAGTTAATTACGAATCGAATATCCCCGAACTCTTTCTCACAGAGGTCAAGACCATTTGATACGGCATCCGGATCCCTGACATCGGCAAGTGCCGCCAGGGCATTCTCACCAAGCTCAATGCACGTCTCAGCTAGGTTTGATTCGTTGAGATCAAGCAAAACAACCTTTGCCCCTGAAGCAACCAGGTTCTCTGCAACGCCTTTGCCTAATCCGGAACCGCCGCCTGTGACGATTCCGGCCACGCCCTCCAGTCTCATGCCTGAGCTCCTTCATTCCTTTCCTCTTCAGTCAGCTCCTGACGCAGACGGAATCTTTGAACTTTTCCAGAGGGTGTCTTAGGCAACACAGACTTGTAATGAATGCGGCGTGGATAGGCGTGAGCGGCATATTCTTTTTTCACCTTCGCCTGCAACTCTTGCGTTAGTTCATCGCTGGGTACGACGTCATCCGCCAGAGCTACAACTGCTTCTAGAACCTGCCCTCTGAGTTCGTCAGGGAGTGCGATTACCGCACACTCCACCACTGCTGGGTGAGTGACCAGTACCGACTCCACTTCAAACGGCCCGATCCGATACCCAGCCATGATAATGACGTCATCATCACGGGACGAAAAATAATACATCCCATCTTCGTCGACTCTGGCGATATCGCCAGTGAGATACCACTTGCCGTCGGGGGTGAGACGTTCTGCGGTCTTTTTCGGCGCATCGATATAACCTTCAAACCAGGCCATAGGACTCTTCGACAAATCGAAAGCAAGCAGACCTGGTTGATTCGGGCCCAATGGTCTCAACGTTTTTTCATCGAGGATGGCAGCGCTCCATCCAGGCATCGGCCGCCCCATGGATCCGGGGCGAATTGGTTCGCGCAATTCGGGATGATGATGGTTGTTTACGATCATGCCCGCCTCCGTCTGCCCGAAATGGTCATGCACTTCCACTCCAAGCGCTTCCGGCGCCCACCGATTAACGTCAGGAGTCAGTGGCTCTCCAGCAGCGGATGCACAGCGTAGTCGGATAGACGGAGTTTGGCCTTCAAAGGTTCTGAGTGACCGATAGACCGTTGGCGCAGCAGTAAAGTTGGTAACCTTTTCCTGCTCCAAGATCTTGAAAGTAGCCTCCGGAGAGAACTTACCCGTATAGAGCAGTCCTGCAACGCCTGTGGTAAGTACGGCAAGGATCCCGAAGTAAAGACCGTACCCCCACCCGGGATCCGCCGCATTCCAGAAGACATCGTCCGGACGAACGTTCAATCCAAATTCGGCGTAGGCCTGAAATGATGCCAACGCCTTTATGGGTACTGGTACGCCTTTTGGTGTGCCAGTGGTTCCAGACGTGTATATTTCGATAAAGGTGGTATCACCATTTCCGACATAGGGCGCGTAGCCAGGTCGCCCCTTGGCCATCAAGTCTTCAAAACGGAAGTCAGCATCGCCAACTTTTTCGCTTGATACGACAACCCAGTTCTCGCCTTGCCCGGACGCACGGATTTGCTTCAGTTTGTCCAGGTGAACTGCATCGCTAAACACCACTTTAGCGCCGCTTGAGGTCAGGCGCATTTCAATGGCTGGTCCGGCAAACGCTGTAAAAAGCGGAACATGAACGGCGCCCAAGCGCCAGATTGCCAGAATAGTTTCAAGGTATTCCTGGCTTTTGCCCATCAATGTCGCTATCCGATCGCCCGACCGAAACCCTTCTGAATAAAGGGCCTGTGCTAATTTTTCTGAGCGAGTACGGAGTTCACCGAATGTAATCGCTTTTGTTGAAAAATCTTCACGGATGATACGGAATGCGAGGTCATTAATCGGGTGGTCGTCGCACAGCAGGCCCGCTGCGGCCCGTGACGGCCCAGAATAAAGTGCGATCAACTCATCCACGCGTTGGTCGACTATGCTTGTTGTATTTTGCTTTTCCATTGTTGTTCTCCTGTCACGATCTTATTGAATTTGATCCGGTAGCCAGTGCACGATTTCGGGAAATACGGCAATGAGCAGCAGGTTAAGGAGTAGAATCGCCACGAACGGGAGAGCACCCATGACGATATCCCGGAACGAAACTTCGGCACTGATGCCCCGCAGGACGAAAAGAATGATGCCAACCGGTGGCGTAATCAGCCCTATCTCAATCACGATCATCAGGGCAATGCCGAACCAGATCTCGTCATAACCCGCCAGGGCAACAATCGGGAAGGTCATGCTAACCGTCATCAGAATCATCGAAATTGGATCGATGAACATGCCCAGAACTATGTAGACAATCGTGATGCAAAGCATGAGAACCCATGGAGTGAGATCCTGAGCCTCGACGAAGCTAACCAGTGCTTGTGGAATACGGGCATAGTCAACGATCCAGCCAAGAATCCCCGCACCCACAACAATCACTAACACGGCGCTAGTAAGAATCGCAGTTTCTGACAGGGCCTCTCCCAGCATTTTGACGTTGAGCCTGCCCTTCAGTGCGGCGATCAGGGCCGACATTGCGGCACCTACCGCCCCGGCTTCCGTTGGCGTTGCGATTCCAAGGTAAAGCACTGAGAAAACGCCAATAATCAGAGCCATAAACGGTAGAACCGAAACCAGAGCAGTTGTTTTTTCACGCCAACTGTAACGTCGAGTGGCACCGGTGGAGCCTGGAACAAACTTCGCCCATGCAAATACCAGTAACATCATGCTCAACAGCGCCATAAGGCCAGGTATCATGCCTGCGGCAAAGAGCTGCGTTACCGGTGCGCCGACCATCGCTCCATAAATAATCAAGGGAATGCTCGGAGGAATAAGAATGCCTAGCGTTCCACCACCCGCGATCGCGCCCATGGAAATTCTGGGGCTGTAACCGCGGGACATCATTTCCTCACCCGCCGTCTTACCAATCGTAGCGGCAGTAGCGATACTGGAACCGGAGAATGCCGCGAAGATACCTCCGGCCCCGATAGTTGCGTGGGCCAGACCACCAGGCAACCTGCCAGTCCAGGCAGCAAGTGCAGTGAAGAGACTTCCCGTGATGCCGGAACGCATCAGGATGCTTCCCATCAGGATGAACATAGGAACGGCAGCGTAGGTGAAGCTGTTGATCCCATTCCAGTATCGATCAGCAACTGCCGTCAATTGGGGCAGTGGTAGCAGAAAAGCGAGCCCCAGAAGACCAGCCAATCCCAAGCCAAGTGCCACCTCCATACCGAGGCTTAGCAAAACCAATACTGTTCCGAGAACAACCAGTCCAACCACCAGCGTCGAACTCTCAGCTGCAGCCACAAATGCGAAGGCGCCAACCGCCAATATCAAGGCCAGAATGCTGGCTGTCTTGAAGCCATTGGTCAGTGCGGCTCCAAGTACGCAGAATACGGCAATCAATGGCATCCCGACGTTAATGCGGACGCCCAAGGTTTCAACCGTGGAATTGCCTATAGCAAGGGCGAGCCCGCACCCGGCTATGACCAACCATGGCGCGAAGGCACGAAATCGCAAGGGTGATAATTCACTAGCCTCATCGTGCATCCGCTTCAGCATAGCCATCAGGAAAACGGCTAAACCAGCGACTATCGGAACCTGAGGCATCCACAAAGGGACCGAAAGCAAACCCCAACTTCTTGAATCGGTGACGTACTCCGAAAACAGGTAAAGGGACATTTGCCATGTTGAAAGAACAACAAATGTTACCCCCAACCATTGAGCCAAGCTCGACACTCCAGGGCGGACTGAATCTGGAAGTAGGTCTACTACAAACTCAATTCTGATGTGCTCTTTGCGCCTGTAAGCCCACCCTAAGGTAAGAAATACACTAGCGATAACCAGGTAAGTTGATAGCTCTGTTACCCAATAGGTTGGAGAATTGAAGAGGTATCGAGATACGACTTCAAAGATAATGATCCCGAGCAGTCCGGCGACGGAAGCACCCCCCAGCGATCCTGTAGTAGCGATGAGTTTTTCTATAACGAAGGATTGTCGACCATGACTCCGGTGAAACGCTGGAGCCATGGCTGAGTCCTGTCGAGAATCAACGTATTCCGACATTTCTCTTTCTCTCTAACTTTAGCCTATCGGCAAATTAATGCAGTTCATTTCCGGTAGCGTTCCGAGTCTGTTCGATGATGGACTGGCCATCAAAGCCCTTCTCCGAAGCCCGCTGAACCCACTTATCCACGACCGGGCTAACGGTTTCCGGAGTGAAAATCTGTTCCCGCTGCTCTTGATCAATGTTGACCACAGTCAAGCCGTTGTTACGCATGCCATCGATACATTCTCCAGAAGCTTCCGCGAAATTCTTCCACATGGTTTCTTCTAGCTCTTGGCCAATGCGCTTCAAAATTTTCTGGTCTTCAGATGAAAGGCTGTCCCAGACATCCCGATTAACCAGAACTGCCCACCCTTGAATGGGACCAATTCCCCAGTCTTGGATATGAGAAACGCTGCGCCACAACTCCTGGTGGTAGGCATAACAAGCCGGCGTGAACAATCCATCGATCAGGTTACGCTCCAGACCAACGGCAATTTCACTTGCGTCCAGCGGCGTTGGACGAGCGCCAAGGTTCGCAATAAATTGGGCGGTTTCGGGGTTATGAACTCGGATCTTCATACCTTGAAAATCTTCTGCACTGGTAACGGGCTTGGTTGTAAACAGCACATGCGTGGACCAGGCACCTTCCACCAAGGGGACGGCGTTCCAGTTCTCTCTCCAAACCTGATCCAGCTCGTCCCGCCAAAAAGCGTCCATCACATTCTGATAATCAGACTGGGTCTGAATCAGGCCTGGAAGACTCTGCAACCCCATAAGGGGCTCCGAACCAGAGATGTATGGGTGAACACCCAATACCAGATCCACACGACCATCTCGGACCGCGGGCGATAGTTGGGCGCCCTTTAGGAGGGAATCGTTCACGACAATGGATATACCACTACCTCGTAAGGCTTCGTTGGCCTTCTCGGCAAAGCCGTGGGAAACCGTCTCCACAGTGGTCCCCGGCACCGCCATTGTGGCCATTGTGAGCTGGCGCTCTTGAGCAAATGCGCTATTGATGGTGCCGACCAGCGCTGCAATCAGCCCAACACCCAATACTTTCGATTTACTAACCATGATGCTTACCCCTTGTTGTTTTGTTTTGAGCAGGGCCGTTGCTCCGACCTTACTCTTCGCAAACCATAGCACACACAAGCACAAAGTGTGTATTTTTAGAAATAGTAATTTTCTCTATGTGTTCATTAATTTTAATTGAATAAAACAATGGTCGCTCACGGAAATTCCGGCTTCCTGATCTTTTGGACTACAGAGATAAGCTACCGAGATCGATCACTAAAATTTCTATCTAACTGTATGCAATAGTTATTTTCTTGAGAATTTCGGACAGAAGGTAGCGAAACTGCCCCTTAAGGAACCCTCGTGTAAAGCTTGTACGATTTTGTCAGAGCATCGCCGTAGCGTGACAACACTTAGTAAATTTCTCTTGAACACAATTCAATATCGATATTCAATAATTCGTTTTTTGCACATTTGTGAGAAAGAAGCTAGGCTTCAACGGGCAAAGAGGAAGATGAGCCTTGCCTCATCGTCTTCTCAGCACAAAATCAACAAAAATGGGGATCATCAAAGATGAGCAAGCGAATACAAAATGACTACCCAGGAGTTCGTTTGGCTTTGGTAGCCGGACTGGCCCTTTTCACCGCTGTTCTCACGGGTTGTAACGATGACGATGGCAGCGACACATCATCGCTGAGCGATGCACAAGCAAAGTGCGCAGACTTCCAGGGTAAGGCGTTCGGAGAAGCAACGATAACAAGCACGACTTTTGTCCCAGCTACTGAGGAGGCTTCCGAGCACTGTCTGGTCTACGGCGAAATGGATAAAGATCTAGATTTTGAAGTACGCATGCCAACTGATTGGAATGGCCGGACCGTTTTTGCAGGGGGAGGTGGATTCGATGGCAACATTACTAATCCTACGTCCCAGACCGAAGTGGGGACTGCTTTAGCACTGTCTCCAGATCTCGTCAAAAGAGGATATGCGACGATAGCCACGAATCATGGTCATAGTGTGGAAGATTTTCCTGACCAGTCATGGGCCCTGGATGAACAAATGCTCAAGGACTATGCGTACCAGTCGGTCCCAAGGGTAATGTCACCCGCAAGCCAAATTCTGACTACACAGTATGGAGGGTCTTGGGGAAGCACGAAAACCATTTACGAAGGCTGTTCAGGTGGTGGAAGGCAAGCTTTAATTCAAGCACAGCGACACCCCGACCTATTTGATGGAATTATCTCCCGAGCTCCAGCCAACGACTTCAATGCGCAGTTCCTCTGGTACCACAAGGTACTTAATCAGTTAGCCCAACCAGGAGCAGGACTGACTGACGCAAAAGTCCAAACGGTTCGCAATGCAATTATTGCAAAGTGCGATGCAAACGATGGACTAGAGGACGGAATACTTGGAAATCCCGAGTCGTGTGACTTCGATCCCTCTGAACTTGCATGCACTGGAATGGAAAACAACAGTTGCCTGACGGATCCCCAGATTGAGTCCGTACGATCGTTTTTCGCCCCCACCAATATAGCCAATGGTCGCTATACATGGCCTGGTTTTCTACCTAGCAGTGAGTTCAGACCCCTCGGCTGGGCCGACGATGGAACGGGCACCCGCCGTTCTTCAGCGGCCTGGCAACTAACGGAGGGTTACATCAAGTACATGGTTGCTCGCGACCCTTCTATCGACCCATTGGCACTTGACCCAGCGCAATTCACAGATCGAATCGACGAACTGGTGAACTTGATCGATGCCACTGACCCAGATCTGACAGAATTTAAAGACCAGGGAGGCAAACTCATCTTATGGACAGGTCTGTCAGACTCACTGATTACCGCAAACAATGCCACAGCCTATTACCAGAACGTGGTTGAAGAAATGGGCGGTGAAGAGGTTGTTCAGGAGTTTATGGAATACTACACCACGCCCGGCGTTGCACATTGTTTTGGCGGGGAAGGTGCAGACAAAGTCGATCTGGTCGGACCAATGTTCGAGTGGCTGGAAAATGGTACGCCACCAAGCAGCGAGCAGATTGTAGCGACCCAATGGTTTCCATCAGAAGGTGAGCCTGCTTTGAATCGTCCCGTTTGCCAGTATCCGAAATACCCAAGATACATTGAAGGCGGCGATCCTACTGCTGCGGCAAGCTTCGAATGTGTCCTGCCTCAATAGTCGTGCCATAACAGTGCGAATTTGTATGGACTCTCAAGGTATATAGAAGTTCTGTACTACCCGCAGTGCTGATGCTCTATTCAATGATTCGAGCATCAGCACTGTGAGAGTCAGCATGAGTGCAGTTCACTCGCAACGTACAAACGCACATCAGTTTGACCGCTTTCCCATACGGTTGATCGGTTAGCCCAGTACTCGAACGACAGAAAGACAATAGCAAGTTAATCGAGAAAAAGAACAACAGGAATGGACAGACTCACATGACCGTTAAAGCTCCCAGTTTATCCTGGCGCCAGAAATTCCTGGCCTTGATGATACTCACCCCAATCGGCCTGGCATTCATTGGAGGCGCTGTATTTTGGGGTTTGGAACGCGTTTCGCAGTCCTATGAGTCGATCTATAAAGTCATGCGCTATGGAAATGAAGTGGGCAATCTAGTGACCGAACTGAACGACATAGAAAAAAAGATCAGTTCACTTACAACAGAAAATATAAACGCCACGAGGACTGATCTGAATCAGCTGATAGCAGAAGCCACCCAAATAAAAGAACAAGGCAGGGAGGTAGGCGATGCAGGAACGCTAAACTACGCCGATCAGATTCAAGAAGAGATACGACGCTACGTTGAGCTCAGAAAGCAATGGCTGAAACAGATCCAAACTCTGGGGTTATCTGAAAACGAGGGTATTCGACACGAAGTCGAGAAGGTTCTAGTAAAGCTGCAAAACCTCTCCATGACGGCGACAGACGAGGCCGTTAAGGACATCGCTCAAACTAAACAGGGTTACGTCGACTATCGAAACTCGGACTTTGCCGATTCAGCGAACGAAGCCGTCGCTGAACTCGAACAGTTGGTTGAAGAATATGGTTGGCAAAATAACGTCATCGGCGAAACCGCCCACAATTATCGCCAAATTTTTGACCGAGCAGATGCGCTTCTTAGATCTGCTGGCGCCACAAAAACCAATGGGGATAGGATCGGTAATACGATACGAGACTTGGTCGCAGCTCAACAAGACTCTCTTCAATCCGGACTTATTGCCCAATCTATTGCCCGCGCTGAAGCTGCTGGAACTTCCGCCGAATTCGTTAGTTTAGGGGCTATCGCTTTCTGCGGCCCACTACTGATTCTGGCTCTCTTCCTGATTTCCCGTGCGTTGGTCAACCGACTTTATGAAGTGGTTGATTTGCTCTCCCAAGTTTCGGACGGCGACCTGACGCAGAAGCTGGCTCTGGGCACTAATGCGCGTGACGAATTCAATACGCTCGCACGAGCCACGAACCAAATGGTCGATAACATCGGCAAACTCATGAATGAGTCGATCGCAGGCACTGAAAACCTGCTCGAAGTGCATGGCGAACTCGATAAGACCATGTCACGCCTGGTCAAAAATAGCGAAACGGTGGAATCGCAAACTATTCAGGCCGCTGCTGGCAGCCAGCAGATCGCCGTCACCCTTAACGACGTTGCCGAGCGTACCAACCAGGTAGGTGTCTCGACACAATCTGCCAACGATGCAGCTAAAACCGGTGCGCAAGTTGTACATGCCAGTGTCGAATCGATGCGTCGTCTATCGACGCTGATCCAGAGTACGCATGGACACGTGAAGCAACTAACCAAAGCCAGCGCCAATGTCACGGGCATCATCGATGTCATTAATGGTTTGGCTGAGCAAACCAATCTGTTGGCACTTAACGCAGCCATCGAGGCTGCTCGCGCAGGGGATGCCGGTCGCGGGTTCTCAGTTGTGGCAGACGAAGTGCGAACCCTCGCTCAGAAAACCGTTGCGGCAACCACAAATATTACGAGCATTATCGAAGATCTGAACTCTCAGACGATCAGCATGGACGCACTGGCGACCGATGGCCTGAGTATTGCCCAGGAAGGTGAAAAAAGCGCGAGTCTGATCGCCACCACCATGGGGAATATTACCGATTCCATTGAAAACCTAAATTCCGAGATGGATCAGGTTGTCGTCGCCGTGGAAGAGATATCTGCTACCAGCGAGGAAATTGCGCAGAAAATGGAAACTATTCGCGGTCAGAGCAGTGAGACACAGGCTATCGGGAAGGATCTTGGACGGCTGAACGAACGTCTCTCACATCAAGCTGGTTTGATTGCCGAAAGCACACGACGCTTCCGGATTGATGAAAACCGTCCTGATTGCTAAAGAACGCCTACGTTGGCCTCGATGAAATTACATTCCTTTTCCTGAGTTTAGAAAGAGGTCTGCTGGAATTCATGAGTAATTGAACAATATGCAACAGCCGCCAATAGATAACACCTCCACGCACCCCCTCGTTTGGTCGGCTGCTATGCCGGGGCTTTTTATTTTACTGTGGAGCACCGGCTTCATCGGGGCGCGCCTTGGGCTACCGCACGCTGATCCTTTTACCTTTCTCGCCCTGCGCATGGCGGCAGCGGCAGTTGTGCTATTGTTAGTTGCCCTCGCAACCCGCGCTTCCTGGCCGACCAGCCCAGTTAGCATTCTGCACACGGTAATTGTAGGGCTGCTGGTGCATGGTGCTTTTCTCGGCGGCCTCTTCTGGGCAATCGATCATGGCTTATCCGCCGGCGTCGCAGCTATTATCGTTGCGATCCAGCCCCTACTAACTGCCGTGCTCGCAGGATTTTTTCTCGACGAGCGCCTACTCGCCAGAGAGTGGGCAGGCTTGTTACTCGGTCTGGCCGGCGTCTTACTGGTGGTATCAAGTCGGGTTGGAGTCGATGGTGTGAGCCCGATAGCTATTAGCGGGGCGGTAGTAGCACTATTTGGTATCACCGTGGGCACTTTGTATCAAAAGCGGTATAGCGCAACGATGGACCTCCGAAGCGGGGGCTGCATTCAGTATTTTGCTGTGTCGTTAGTTTTTACGATCATGGCAATCACCATGGAAGATATGCACGTTGCATGGACTGGAGAGTTTACCTTCGCCCTAGTTTGGCTAACTCTAGTACTTTCCTTGGGCGCTGTTGGCCTGTTATTTACACTGATCCGTCGTGGCGCAGCGTCTAAAGTAGCCAGCCTCTTCTACTTGGCCCCACCATTTACCGTTGTCCTTGACTATCTTTTGTTCGACGAAGTGCTTGAAAAACGCGCAATCCTGGGGCTTGTTGTTGTGTCGATCGGAGTAGCACTGGTCAATCTAAAAACTATGCGATTTCAAAAATAGCACTATCTCAATGAGATCCTGCAGCAGGAGTGAGCACTTCCAAACCGATTAAGTCCAGATAACTGTGATTTTCGTTTGTACTTAAAAGCCCGTTTTCTCAAGCTAGAAATCCGGTAATTCTTTAACATGTCAACCACTACGCAAATCAAGAATTTCCGAGATCTGGGAAATGGGGGTGACTACAGTTCGCCACAAAGGCTCACCTGGTAGAAACTGCGACAATTGAAAAGACCGCCAGAGATCGTACAGGACCGCGCCACTCACCAGATCATTACTTCAAAATTTTACAAGTGTCGTTCATACGGAATAGACGTTCTGACTATCGACGCCGACAGGCGCATTTCCACAGTTGATCTCCGCCTGAGAACGAAAAAATCGCTTCTACGGTATTTGGGGAGCACCACATGGTCTCAGGCAGAATCAAATTGGCAGGGAGAATGTGGGTCATCAACCATTAAATCCGTATACCCCATTATTTTCAGAGGGAAGTTATCGGTAGAGATGAAGCCCGGGACCCTAAGACCCCGGTCATTCACCAAGCTTCATTAATTAACTAATATTCAATGGGTTTGTAACCATCCCCTAAAATCGGTGCATGCGTAATTAGAGTTCT
>NZ_LXYO01000008.1 GCF_001650915.1 Marinobacter sp. EhC06 | reverse complement strand
CCCAAGCCTTGTACCTTGGTCGATGGAAGAGGCCTGAATCGGTTCTCCGGCAGTCTGATGAGGCCTCTTTTTATGGAGGAAACGTTTGGTTCACGGACGTACATGGAGCATCGATGATGGTCATACTGAACTACACACGAGCCGCTTGGTTATAAGTGGTTGACCTTTAAGGAGAATAAAAATGATATTACAAAAAAAGCTAACGAGTCTGGCCAAATGGGCCAGAAAGGCCGCCGTGGTTGTAGTCGCGGTATTGAGTTTTTCGGCGATGCCGGCTATGGCCGAAGATCCGATTCGCATAGGGGCAGTGACGTCCGTCACCGGTCCCGCTTCCTATCTTGGTGAGCCCGAGAAGAATGCTCTGGAACTGATGGTCGAACAAGTCAATCAGGAAGGTGGGGTACTTGGGCGCCCACTGGAGTTGGTTCTTTATGATGATGCGACCAACCCCGAGCGCGCCCGGACCATGATGCAGCGGCTGCTTACTCAGGATCGAGTGAGCGCGGTGATTGGCGGTAGTATCACGGCCAGCTCTTTAGCTATGGAGACGTTGGCGTCCCGCCACGCCGTGCCGCAGCTTTCAATGGCGGGAGCGCGGATCCTCTCTGAGCCAGTAAAAGAATGGCTATTTGCTATTCCAGAAAGCGATGTGATGTCTGCGAGGGTGATTTATGAGCATATGAAGAAGAGTGGCATCAGTAAGATCGCTTTAGTCTCTAGTACCGCAGGGTACGGTCGTGCTGCAGGCGAAGTTTTCATCGAGCAGGCGAAAAGAGATGACGGTATCGAGATCGTCATGCACGAAACCTATGCTCCGGGCGATACCGACATGTCTGCGCAATTAACCCGCATTCGTGGTAACGGTGATGTGCAGGCGATTCTGAATCTTGATGCCGGTAACCAACCGGCCATTTTGGCCCGCAATCGCGCTGCGTTGGGGATCGAGCAACCCTTGTATATGAGTCATTCAATGGCGGCGCCTGAGTTTCCCGCATTGGTTGGCACGACGGCATCCAATGGTTTGCTATTGCCTGCACCGCCAATAATGATAGCTGAGCAGTTAGAAGAGAGATCCGACTTGCGAGATGTGAATATGAAATTTCTAAAGCTCTACCAGGATCGGTATGGTCATGCACCCAACACTTTTGCCGGTATTGCGCATGACGCAATACTCGTATTAGTTGAAGCGATCCGCCGAGCAGGTAGTACCAAGCCCGCCGCGATTCGTGATGGTGTTGAGCAGATCCAAGATTTGGTCGGTGTCAATAATAGTGCTCTTGCGTTTGGTCCTGACAATCATGGAGGTGTGTTTGAGGAGAGCAGTATGCGGATGGTCGAAATCCGAGAAGGGCGCTTCGTCCTAATTGACTGACAGGTGGCTGAAGTAAGTAGTCTCGATGTCAGGCGGGAGGGACTCCGCTAGAGAAAGCGAGGGAGGTAAGTAAACAGAATAAAAAAGTAGTTAATTTAAAGAACAACAAATCTAATAGAGAGGATATGTCTATGTATTTGTCAAAGTCGAGAGCCCTCCGGGCAGGTATAGTAGTAAGTTGTTTTGGAATGCTAGCCTCGGCTCCTGTGGTGGCAGAGGAAGATGGATTCAAGGCGGGTAACACAACCATTACAATGGACGGTTACATCAAGCTTGATGCAATTGCAGTTCGAACTGGAGATGGCGGCTTTATCGCTGAGCAGTTGCGTGACTTATATGTTCCTGGTGCGACCCCGGTGGGTGGTCAGGATTCCGAGGAGAGTCTGACGATGCATGCAAAACAGTCGCGCTTTGCATTCAGGACAGATACCGACTTGGGCACAGGGACACCGTTGAAGGGTCTGCTTGAGATGGATTTCGGCCCCGGTCGGGAGATGTTAAATGGCACGTCTACGACCAATCGCGCAGCAGTTAATTTGCGTCATGCTTACTTCCAGTACGGCTCTTGGGGGTTCGGGCAGACTTGGACCACAGCCTTGTTTGGCCCCGCCATAATGGAGACGTTGAATTTCTTTGCTCTCAGTGAGGGAATGCCTTCGCAGCGCACCCCGCAAGTCCGGTATTCGAGTGGGCCTTTTGCTATTTCGTTGGAGAGCCCAACTACGATCGCTCAGGTTAGTGGCTCTGATACGTCGATGGCAAGTCTTAAGCAGGAATTCAATGATAGTGTGATCCCGGATCTTGTGACCCGCTATTCGTTCCAGGCAGGTAATGCCCAGCTTGCAGTCGTGGGGGTTCTACGCCGGCTTGAGGTCAGTGGCAGGGTTGCGAACTTTGGAGCACCGGCCACGCCGACTCTAGACGACGAAACAGAGACAGGGTACGGCATTGGTGTGTCTGGCAACGTGACGCTGGGTGACGCTACGAACCTAAAATTTATGGTCTTGGGTGGTAGTGGTGTAGGCCGTTACACAGGGTTTTCGTTTACGCCGGATGTCGAAGTTGCAGATGACGGTTCTAAGATGGAGGCTGTGGACCACGTATCGTTCAATGCCGGGATCGCGCACCGTTTCAATACGCAGTGGAGAACCAATTTCGGTTTTGGTATGGAGAATGCCGATGTGGAGGGTGACAAGCTCTCTGAAAAGTCTTGGAGTGGTTTGGTAAATCTTTTGTACTCCCCGGCCAAGGCTGTCACTTTAGGAGCTGAGGTGAAGCATGGTGTTCGTGAGCTAGTTGACGGTACCGATGGCAGTCAAACTCGGCTTCAATTCTCTGCAAAGTACACATTCGGGGCTTGAACTCCGTGTAAAGGTATGATCCCTGACACGGGGGTTGAAGTGTTGCGCACTCGGTCGACGTAAGGATCGGGTGCGCAAAGTAGTAATGCCATAACAAAAACGCAGGAAAATAAGCCATATGTCAGAGTTCTTTCAGTATTTGATCACTGGCCTAACCATCGGATCTATGTACGGGCTGATCGGCTTAGGTATCGTGCTTGTCTATAACGCGAGTCACGTGGTGAACTTCGCTCAAGGGGATTTAATGATGGTTGGCGGCATGTCGGCTGTTGCTCTTCTGAGTGCGGGCCTACCTTTGCCGGTGGCGTTGGTGGGGGGTGTCTTGGTCGGCGGTCTTTCTGGTTTGCTGATGTTCAAATTTACCATTGAACCGGCCAGGGGAGCGGGTCCGCTGGGGCTTGTGATTATCACGCTGGGCGTTGGCATGGTGTTGCGTGGTGCGGCCGAACTAGCGTGGGGCCAGCGTTTCTATTCGCTGCCCACGTTCAGCGATAATGAGACCATCCGGATTGGTGGCGTGACGCTGGTGCCTCAAAGTCTGTGGGTTATGGGGATAGCCGCGGTCGTGGTCATCCTATTGGCCTATTTCTTCAGCCGCAGCCTGACTGGCAAGGCGATTGTTGCTACTTCGTTGGATCGGGATGCGGCCATCCTAATGGGCATCAATACCAGTCGGATGCAACTGTTTAGTTTTGGCTTGGCAGGGCTGTTGGGAGCTGTGGCGGGTGTGTTGATCGCGCCAATTGCTTTCACTTATGCAGCCGCGGGTCTGATGTTGGGTTTGAAGGGGTTCGTAGCAGCTGTGCTTGGCGGACTAGGTAGTTTTCGCGGCGCTTTAGTCGGCGGCCTAACTCTGGGCGTGGCTGAATCCATGATGGCTGGGTACGGTTCATCGGATTACAAAGATGCTATCGCTTATTTATTGATCGTAGTCATTCTGATCTTTATGCCCCGTGGAATTTTCGGTGGCATGTCTGGGGAGCGCGTCTGATGTCGAAGGTTGAAGTAAAACAAAAGGCAACCTCCAAGTGGGTGTGTGGTGGCGTTAATGAACACCAGCGTCGGACTGCCGGGCATTTTTGGCAGCGACCGATCACGAATGTCGCGGTGCTGGCTCTTCTTCTGGCATGTCTGCCATTGGCGCTAACGTCGGGTTTCCATTATCACTTGGCGGTACTGGTCGGTATCAATGCCACCATCGCTATAAGTCTGAACTTGCTCATGGGTTACGCTGGACAGGTGAGCTTGGGCCATGCAGGCTTCGTCGCGCTGGGCGCATACGGTACAGCCATCCTGTCATCGCGTTATGGCTGGCCGGTTCCCTTGGCTCTGGTTAGCAGTGCAGCCGGTGCCGCACTGATCGCCTTTGTGGTGGGACGACCAATCTTACGTCTCAAAGGTTACTATCTGGCCCTTGGGACGTTGGGTCTTGGTATGATTATCTATCTGGTGATTAGTAACGAAGTATGGCTTACCGGAGGGCCTGACGGTATGCCCGTGCCTGTTCTGGAGCTGTTTGGGGGGCGGTTGACGGGGCCAGCTGACTGGTACTGGCTGATCGCCGTTATGCTGTTGCTCGTTTTTTGGTTGTCGACTAACCTGATCCACGCTCCCTTGGGTCGAGCATTGCGAGCATTGGAAGGGCCGGAGGCGGTCGCAGGCTCTGTAGGCATAGACGTTCCGCGGAGTAAACTCCTGGTCTTTACGCTTTCGGCGGCGATAGCTGCGCTAATGGGCGGATTTCTTGCCTTATACGCCGGTTTCATTTCTCCCTCTCTTGCTGATTTCCTGCATTCCATTGAGCTGGCGCTGATGGTGCTTGTTGGTGGTTTGGGTTCGGTGGTCGGATCGATCATCGGCGCCGCACTCATCACGCTGTTACCTCAGGTTTTGACTGTCGTGGAGGAATACGAAACGCTGGTTTACGGGCTCATTCTCATCGGTGTGATGATGTTTATGCCGCGGGGTCTGCTGTCCTCGATAATAGACTTGTGGCGGAGGATTAAACGATGAGCGCCCTGGAAGTTATTTCGCTGAGCAAAGAGTTTGGTGGCGTGCACGCGATCGAGGATTTGTCGTTCAATATCTCGCCGGGCTCCGTGCACTCCATTATCGGCCCCAATGGCGCAGGAAAGACCACACTGTTAAATCTCATAACCGGGATCTACCAGCCGACCCAAGGCGAAGTTCGCCTGTTTGGCGATAGTATGGCAGGCATGCCCGTTCATGCGCGCGTCATGGCCGGTCTGGGGCGTACCTTTCAGACTCCACAGGTGTGTATGCACATGACTGCGTTGGAGAACGTTATGTTAGGGCGGCATATCCATCTGGACGGTCGGTTCCTGCCTACCGCTTTACGGCTGCCGCGTATCCTGAGCGGCGAGCGAGAAGCCCGCCACAGGGCCGCAGAGCTTATGGAATATGTGGGCCTAGCGGACTATCTCAACGACGAACCCGGTTCCATGCCTTATGGCGCACTCAAGCGGCTGGAGGTCGCCCGGGCTCTGGCCTGCGAGCCAAAGCTGTTGCTGCTTGATGAGCCGGCGGCGGGTTTGGGGGCGTCAGAGAAGGCGGACCTCACCGGGCTGATTGAGAAGCTCAGCGGTGCGGGGCTGACGATCGTATTGGTTGAACACGATATGAAGTTGGTGATGAGCATCTCCCAGCATATCTTAGTAATTAACTATGGCCAGAAGCTCGCTGAGGGGCAGCCGACCGAGGTGCGCCGCAACCCGGATGTCGTGGCAGCCTATCTGGGCAGTGCCGTATAACCAGTAAGCCGATGAGGTTGGGCAAGAGATGATTAAAGCGTTAGAGATAATTCAGGCCGAACACCGCAGCATGTGGCAGATCCTTAATGTTCTGGAAGAGTGCGCACATGTGGCGCGGCAGGGTGACACTCCCGAGCGAGGGTTGGTGGACTTGGTACTTGAGTACCTGGAGACCTATATCGATGAGGTGCACCACCCTAAGGAGGACAAGTACCTGTTTTCGGCGCTGATCGCGCGCAGTGAGAACGCGCGTGATCTAGTCGAGGATCTACAGGGACAGCACGGACAAGAGGCGGAGCGTTTGGCGCGCGTGCGGGCCGAGCTAGTTAATAAGGATCTCGACCTTGAAGCTTTTGCCGCGGTAGCGGAGGATTACATTGGTTTCCAGCGCGAGCATATGCGGCAAGAGGAGGACAATTTATTTCCGCTTGCTCGCGAACATTTAACAGAATCGGACTGGCAGGGCATTGAGGACGCCTTCGCCAATAACAAGGATCCCGTGTTTGGCGAACATACGCATGAGAAGTACGCCGTTTTGCGTTCGCGTATTACAGTGCAGGCCCGGCCACCGTTGGGGCTGGGTGCTCCGGTCACACGAATTAAGTCAGGCGGTGAGCCTGTGTTGGAATTGCGAGGCGTGAGTGCCCATTACGGTCGCATTGCTGCCTTACGGAGTGTGTCGATTCAGGTGGACAAGGGTCAACTGGTCGCGCTTGTAGGGAGTAATGGCGCCGGTAAGACGACCTTGCTTCGTACCATCTCGGGATTACAGGCGTCCAGTGGCGGACGCATGCTTTTCGAAGGTCGCGATCTGTCGCAAATCAAGGCGTCGCAACGTGTCGCGGCGGGCATCGCTCACGTTCCAGAGGGTCGTCAAGTGTTTGCGCCGTTGAGCGTGGAGGACAATCTCTTGCTGGGTGCCTACAGTCGGACTGACAAAGGCGCTGGGGTTCGCCGTGATATCGACCGTATATACGACATCTTCCCTGTGTTGCGGGATAAACGTAAGGTCCCCGCTGGTACATTGTCTGGAGGGCAGCAGCAGATGCTTGCCATTGGTCGTGCTATGATGGCGAAACCTCGCCTGATGCTGCTGGATGAACCGAGCATGGGGCTCTCACCGCTATTAGTTAGCGAGGTTTTTGAAGTCATCAAACGCCTTCAGCAAGAAGGTATCACTATTCTGATAGTAGAGCAGAATGCGGCCGCAGTGCTGGCGTTGGCGGATATTGGTTATGTACTGGAGTCTGGGGAAATTACCCACTCAGGAGAGGGGTGGGCACTGCGCGATAACGAGGACGTTAAGCGGGCATATCTTGGCATTTAAGTGTTCGTTTATTCACGTTACCCGGGAAGACAGTAAGATAAGGCCGCTATTCTAAACGACGGAGATTAGTTATATTGAGGATCGAATCAATGAACTATGATAATGAACTATGTCGGATTTGAAGAAGTTTGCAACACTATACCCGGAGGCGCCGGACTCACGGCGGAATATGATCCTGAGAGGGTCTGCAAAACTGTTTTACGAAAAGGGATACTCCAAGACAACTGCGCGTGACATAGGGGCGGCAGTTGGCATGCTTAACGGCTCAATCTTCTACTACTTTCCCAGCAAAGGCCATATTCTGGCAGCGGTTATTAACGAGGCGATGAGCCGCGGTGAGAGGGTGGTTCACCAAGCGTTGGCTGAGGCGCCGCCCGATCCTCGTGATCGATTTGAGACGCTGATAAGAACCCATTTGGTGCTTCTATGTAGAGAGGATTCGCGCTATGCACACCTTGTGGCGAATAGTGAGTGGAAGCACGTCCCCGAAGAATTGCGTCACTCGCTACGAAGACTTAACGAGTCCTATCGCAAGGTATGGTGGCAGATAATGGACGAGCTTGACGAAATCGGTCTTCTGCGGCTACCGAGGAATGTTCTATACCGTTTTTGCGTTGGTGGCCTGAATTGGACCGGTAGGAGCCAAGTTGATAAGTCTCCGGAGGCGATTAATGAGATTGTCAGGCAAATCCGAAAGTTAGTTTTGTGCGATTGTTGATTATCTAGACATCATGATGCCTAGGTGAGTGGAGGAACTGACTCTATTTTGGGATTTGACCAAGCACTTGCTTTAATTTGAGATTCCATCTGTTATAGTGTCCCCGGGATTATTTAGGCGATCTTGAACAGGGCCGATAGGTTCACTGGAAAACTACTGGAATTGGCGTGCTCGCGCGATGGCTTTCGTGGCGCCCAAGCCGGCTGTTTGAGTGCTGTTTTCGCTACCAGAAATGATGATGAGGTTAAACAATGGGACAAGAACCGGAGCTGCAACGCTTCCCTGCATGCAATACCGCCGACATGAAAGACTGCGACGTTATTAGGATCGAGCCGCCCGGCCTTCGGCCAGTAGCGGTCTATTGCTTGGACGGCGAATTTTACGCTACTGATGATACCTGTACTCATGGCAACGCTTCACTGGCCGACGGTGAGGTTGACGAGGATGGCGTGGTTGAGTGCCCGTTCCATGCCGGCACCTTCGATGTTCGGACTGGCGAAGCCCTGTCTTTCCCCTGCGTGCTTCCGCTGAAAACTTACCCGGTGGTGGTCGAGGACGGTACGGTTTATGTGGACCTAGAACATGGTCGGCTCCAGGAGGGCTGACTACCTGCGAGCGAGGAGGTTTTATGCCGTTGATCGAAATTGAGAACACCGGTGAGCGATTTCAGCAGAACGACATCGACGATTGCATTCTACGGGCCGGTTTGGCTTCGGGGCTCGGGCTTTCCTATGAGTGCAATTCGGGGGGTTGTGGGAGCTGTAAGTTTGAGCTACTTGAAGGCGAAGTAGAAACACTGTGGGCCGACGCTCCTGGACTTAGTGCTCGAGATATCAAGAAAAACCGGCGATTGGCTTGCCAAAGTCGGGCCCTCACCGACTTGCGTATCAAGATGCACACCGCTCCGGAATTCTGCCTGCCGGTCTTGGCGAAAAGGCAGAGCTTGAGCCTGCTCGAACGGCGTGCCGTCACTGACGATATTGCCGAGTTTCGCTTCCAGGTGGATAACGAAGCGGTTTTTCTACCAGGTCAGTACGCTCTACTACATGTCCCAGGTGTTGATTCACCGCGTGCCTACTCCATGAGTAACCTGCCCAACCAGAATGGCGAGTGGGCGTTTTGGATACGTCGGGTCGCAAATGGCGCAGCTACCACTGTTTTGTTTGACCAGCTGCGAAGGGGCGACCGTCTTATTCTTGATGGGCCTTATGGGATGGCGTACCTGCGCCCAGACAGTCCACGGGATGTGGTCTGTATCGCCGGTGGATCCGGTATTTCCCCTATGCTGTCTATAGCCCGGGCCGCAGCGAGTGACCCTGCCATGGCCGGCCGACGACTGGACTTTTTCTTCGGCGGGCGTCGTCCTGCGGATCTGTGTGGGCAACTAGAGCTGGCGGAGCTGTCCAGAGGCCCGGGTGCTCTCGTTACTTATCATTGCTCAATATCGGACCCAGATGTAGGTTCAGGCTGGAGTGGGGAGCGCGGGTTTATCCACGAGCTGGTTCAACGCCAGCTTGGGGGGCAACTTTCGAATCGGGAGTGTTATTTAGCTGGGCCGCCACCGATGGTTCAAGCGACTCAACGTGCGCTACTGCTGGACGAGGGTGTTAGCCAGGACCAGGTTCATTTTGACCGGTTTTTTTAGTCCGTTGCTTATGAGTCCCCTTTAACAAAGGTCTATCTTGATATTGGGCTTACCTGACAGAGGCCCGGTTTATCCTTTGATTTGCTCGGCGGGATCTACGCAAGAAAAAAGTTGAACGAAGCCGCTACGCGGCAGAGGTCTAGATCGTATGTACTTCTCTGATCCCTTCCAACCCGGAAGGGGCCAGAGTAGATGCCCCATAAAAGCCAACAATATGTACGCCCGCGGCCTGCGGCAGGTCGGCATCCTAATTGTCACCGAACAGCGTTGACCTGCGCTCAATCCAGACCTTGCTCGGCCATGCCAGCCAGCTCCGTCACCACGGCCCGTTACACCCGAATGCCCCAGGAGGCCAAGCTGAACAGTGCTTTGATCAATGCCCTGGTGGACCAACTGCAGGTCAACTGGGTGACCCAATGACCACCCTGGCGCAGATCCTGCGCGATCATCAGGGCAACCTGCAGCACCACGTTGACGAGCGGATGCGACCGGAGCATTATGCGGCCATTCAGCCGATACTCGCCTTTCATGCGCGGAACTGTGGAGAGGTCCGCTATCAACGCGCGCCCTGTCAGCACGGCGCCAACTGTCAGTGGCTGGAGCGGCAACGACGGTAGTTGTTACCCGTGGACTATTTCCTGGTGACCTTCACCCTGCCGGCCAGTTACGGGTCTTTGTCTAGCACCACCTTCGATGGGCCTGCAACACCCTGCTCCAGGTCGCCCGCGAGATCCTGTGTCAGTTCGCTCGCAACGACAAGCGTCTGGGCAACCAGCTCGGACTGATGGGCTTGTTGTACACCCATTCCCGGGCGCCTGGCCATCCATCCCCATGTCCATATCGTGGTCCTCGGCGGCGGGCTGACCGGGCCTCGCTGCCCCCCCCGAACCGGCACGTATCTGTTAGTGCGTCCGGCTCTCCAGCAGGCGCCGCAGCCCATGCAGGACCTGGTAGGCGTAGAGGCTCCGCAGCAGGCTCACTTCGTTGCGGGCCATCATGTCCTGGACTGTGGAGTCGCTGCGATCCGTCGACGAGAGGTGCACGTTCAGCGCCGACTTTACCTCGCCCATGTAAGCCTCGGCGCTGCTAAGCTTGCGGTACAGCGCGAGGCCTTCTCTGGCGGCCAGTCGAACTTGCCGAGGTTGGTGTCCAGGAAGAAGCCATACAGTAGCAGATCGTCAGGGCGTTCTTGCATGACCTGCACCACGAGACGTTGGCCAGGAGCCCGCCTGATATGTCAGGTTGCGGCACCAGTCCCGAAGTTGCTCGGGCGAGCGGCATTGAGGCCGTTTCAGATACGGCGTACAAGCTTCTGGAGACCCGAGTGACTGCGCAGTCGACCCCGGTACTCGACGCCGCGCTCTTCCAGGGCCTCCAGCGTGTCGTTGTCGGTGAAGCCCGCATCGATTCGCACCCGGACACTGGAATGGCCCGCCAGGGCCAGACCGCCGTGGGGTGTATAGACTTCGTTTCGGGATTGTTGGAGAGTGAAGGCATGCATGAGCCAAGAGCACTGAATGGGTGAATGGATGCAAGAGGCTATCATGTTGCTCAACGGCTTTTTATTGCAGGTTTTTAATGTGGTTTTCGCCAGTTGAAGTTGCGCCTCTCGATTATATTAAAACGGTATCGGAAAGCCATTTAAATG
>NZ_LXYO01000007.1 GCF_001650915.1 Marinobacter sp. EhC06 | reverse complement strand
ACCTATAGTGAGGTGGGCAGTTACACAGATTTATTTACAGGCTCGATACCGGCGAATCGCCTCTCTGTTTATATCAACCCTGACCACCAAACTTTTCCAGAATCCTCTTCGCTTCGTCTGTATTGCCAGTTGCTTTGTAAGCCTCTGCAAGGTGCATAGCGATCTCTTGGGAATCGGGCTGGAGTTCGTGGGCCTTTTTCAGAACCTGCAGACTTTCTTCAGCCCTTCCTGATTTAAACAGAATCCAACCGTATGTGTCCGCTATAGCGCCGTTTTCTGGCTGTAGTTCATAGGCCCGCTTAGCGAGCTCCATGGCCCGCTCGTCACCATCTTCATGGTAAATCCAGGCAAGATTGTTGAGGGCCACGACGTTTGAGGGCGTCAACTCCAGAAGGCTCTGGTAAGCGGCCACGGCCTTGGATATTTGCTGCTGATTTTGGAAGAGAATTGCCGATGTCATTAACACAGACGGGTTCGAGGGATGGGCTTCGATCGCATTTTCGGCAGCTTGTAACGCGTTCTCGGTCTGGCCATCGGCTTGCAGCGACCTGATGTATCCAACGTGTATGTTGGCAGCATTGTCCTTCGTTAAAGCAAGCTCATAGAGTTCCGAAGCCTGCCGATTCTCTCCTTGTCGCTCGAAAAAAGACGCCTCAATAAGGTATGGGTTAGCCGATTCGGGGTGGAGTCGCTTCATTTCCCGAATAATATCGCGCGCGGCATTTTTCTCCCCGGACTGATATGCGAGGTCTGCGGCCTGAAGTGCGATGCGTTCATTCTCTGGAAACAGTACTCGAGCGCGTTCAAGAATTGAGGCTGCCCTCTTCGGATTTTCTGCTCTGATTTGGGCCGCAACACCGCTATAAATATTCATGGCCGCTGGCTCTGAAGCGGAGGGAAGGTCTGGTTCTTCCCGATCCAGCAATTGGGCCGTGAGCTCCTCCGCACGCTTATCATTGCCTTCGGTAAGTGCGGCATCCAGCAACAGCAATTTCGGACCCATGGCGTCAGGGTGGATGTCTGAAAGAGTGTTCATCAAGGCAAGGGTTTCATCACGAGAGGTGACCTGGCTGAAACCGATCAGGGCCTGGCGGTTGTCGGGCTCAAGTTCAAGTGCGCTCTTGAAGTAATCGCGTGCTTGGTCTTCGTTTTCCCGGGTAAGTTCCATATTGCCAAGCGCCACCAGAGGTGCCGATGTATTGGGGAAGGCCTTTTGGGCTTTGTCGAAATAGGTCTCGGCCTCTTTCAGGTTGTCGGCCTCAAGCGCCAGTTGACCCCGCATTAGCAGCGGCGCCTGGCTTGAGGGTCGGTCCTCAATCCATCTATCTGCGGCGCTGATAGCCTTTTCTGGGCCGCCTGATCGAGCCAGGGCCTGAATCTGAACAATGCGAGCGTTGTCGTTATCCGGGGAAGCCTCAATAACGGTCTGAGCGTTTTCAATCGCTTCATCAAACTTGCGGACCTCCGTCAGGTAGCGTGCAAAGCGCAGCCTCAGGGCATGGTTGCCCGGGTTTTGTTCAAGAGATTTCCGTATTAGTGTTTCGCCGGTTTCCAGATCACCGCTGGCGAGAGCCGCAATTCCGGCAAGCGCGGTGGTCGATGGGTCGCTTCCGGAATCCTTGAGGTTCGCCAAAATCGCTTTTGCGCTTTCGGGATCGCGTAGCTTGATCCGGGTGGCTGCCAGAAGCTTACTGGCTTCCTCAGAATCGGTTGCCTCAACGATGGGCGTAAGCAGCTTCTCGGCATCCTCGACCCGCCCCTGACGAAAACGAATTATTCCCAATAGCAGATTGCTTTGCGTGTGGCCTGGGGCCTGCCGAAGAATTTCCTCAAGATTGCGTGCCGCTTCGTTCAAATCCCCACGGTTATAGGCCTCCTGTGCAGCAATCAGGCTGCTGCGGATCATTCCAGGCCCGGATTTGGCGAGGATTTCCTCGTACACAAAGGCCTCAGAGGATTTACCTTGGGCCCGAAGTACGGTGATCAGGGACGACATGGTCTCATATTTCCGGCGGGTCATTACGTCAAATTGCCCGATGTCCTCCAGAGCTCTGATGTAAGCTTCTTCGGACTGTTCCCATTGTTCTCTGGCCTGGAAGAGCTGGCCTTTCCAAAGCCAAAGTTCTGGTTCTGCTGGGTCCACATTTTCGGCCTCTTCAAGGAAGGCTGTGACCTCCTCATTGTTACCCATGCTAAAGGCCAGGCGTGATAGACCGACTAGAGGTAGTGAAGAGCTGTTATCAATATCCCGCGCGGCCTCGTAGGCTTCTTTGGCCTGTTGATGATTTCCTGTAGCGTGATAGATCTTGGCTTCAAGAAGCTTGGCATCCAGTTGTTTAGAGCGATCTGAAAAAGAGGCAGACTGAAGAGCCGCAAGGGCTTCCTTGAATTCCCCTTGATGAAAGTTTGCTTCAGCCCGGATGAGGCTCGCCTGGCTCTCAATCGCAGGAGTGATGTCTGTTTCATGCTCGTTCATGGCGGCTAAAAGCTGATCCAGCTGGCGTTCTGCGTTTTCTGCATCCCCGGCTGCAAGTAGATTTTCCAGTATGATGAAATACGGATCAGGCTCGTCTGATTGGAGCTCTATGGCGTTTCGTGCTTCGAGTGTGCTTGCCCGAAGTTCTCCCTGTCTTTGGAAAAAGCGTGCCTGATCGAGATGACTGATGTATTGAATTTCTTCGTGTGTCATCTCTGGTGGATTGTCGCCGCAGGCGGTGACTGAGAGAGCTATGGCGGTTGATAGAAGGGTGACTCGCGCTGCCTTGAATACTTTCATGCCCAGTTCCTTTGTTTTATCAGCTCTTATTATGAATTCCGTACCGGCGATTCAGGTACCGGTAACTGTCTGCGAGGTGTCGATTCGATATTTGTCTGTCAGGTTATAGAGGGTTGGGCGAGTAACGCCAAGCAATCGGGAGGCCTGAGCCATATTGAAATTGCAGGTTCGCAACGCCTGAATAATGGCCTGCCTTTCTGCTACTTCGCGAACCTGTCTGAGGTTCAGCTGAGTATCAGATTTCGATTCGCCAAGAGGAAGTTCAAGATCCTCGGCAGTAACTCGCTTTCCATCCGCCATGATGGTGGCCCGCTTGACCTTGTTGATCATCTCTCGCACGTTTCCCGGCCAGGAATATCCATTGATTGCATTGATAGCGTCTTCAGTAAAAGCGAGGTTGGGCCGATCCATTTGCTTGCCGAGGGATTTTAGTAGCGATTGGGCAATCACAAGGGCGTCACCTTCACGCTCACGAACAGCCGGAACGTCCAGTGTAATTTCGCTGATCCGGTAATAGAGATCTTCCCGGAACTCACCGCTATCGATCAGCTGTCGGACGTCCCGGTGGGTCGCGCAGACCACTCGCACATCCACTGGAACAGGGTTTACTGATCCGACGCGATCAACAACTCTTTCCTGGAGGAAGCGGAGCAGCTTGGCTTGAAGCGCCATCGGCATGTCGCCAATCTCGTCAAGGAAAAGGGTTCCGCCATTTGCGCTTTCAATCTTGCCTTTCTTGGTCTGATTGGCGCCGGTGAATGAGCCTTTCTCGAATCCAAAAAGTTCGCTCTCTAGCAGGTTTTCGGGGATCGCTGCACAGTTGATCGCGGCAAAAGGCTTGCAGGCACGGTGACTAAGATCATGGAGAGCCTTGGCCAGCAGTTCCTTGCCGGTTCCTGTTTCTCCGGTTATCAGTGTTGTCACATCTGTTGGGGCAACCTTTTCGAGGGTGCGGCAAATAGTCAGCATTTGTGGGCTGGCAGCAACAATTCCCTTGATGTTGGTTCCGTTGCCCTGCCGGGCCAGGTCTCGGTTCTCTTTTTCAAGCTCAGCGAGACGGAAGGCACGATTGACAACAAAGGTAAGTATGTCGGCGTCCAACGGCTTCTGGTAGAAATCTGAGGCGCCCATACCAATTGCTTTTACAGCGTTCTCTTTGTCCTCACGGCCGGTCACGACGATCACTTTGGTCATGGGGGCAAGGCGCAGGATTTCTTCAAGCAGGCTGAAGCCTTCGGTCGCTCCTCCCGGATCCGGCGGAAGTCCAAGGTCCAAGGTAACGACGTCAGGCTCATCTCGCCTCAACGCTGTCAGCGCTGAATCCCGGTCAGAGGCGACTGCTACTTCGAGGTCTTCGCTGAAACACCAGCGCATCTGGCTTTGTAGGCCTGGATCATCCTCTACGATCAAGAGTCGTCTAGTCACAACAGCACTAAGTCCTTTTTTAAAGTGTTTCCATATTCGTGATTCTTAACTGATCATTGACACTTTGCAATGTCGGTTTGCATTGATCAACAGGTGCGCCGGTTAATTGGCGCTCTCCTTCCGGTCAGTGGTGTCAGAAATTGACCGTACAGCCTGTTGTTTTGCCTCCATGGCAGAGGCGTCAGCAAGAGGAATTCTCACCGAAAAACATGAGCCGATGCCAGGCTCGCTGGTTACATCAATATTGCCGCCAAGTTTCTGAATATATTCCCGTGCCTGGTATGCTCCAATGCCCATTCCCGTAAGCCCTTTAGTGCTTTCGAAGGGCTTGAACAACTGGTCGCTAATAAAGTCTTCGGTCATACCGCTCCCGCTGTCCTGGATGAAAAGCACCACGTTGCCTTTAGCAGGCTTCAGAGTCAGGGTGATCTCTCCGTCTGGGGGGGTGGCGTCCTGGGCGTTCTGGATCAGGTGACTCAAAACACTGCGAAGCTGTTCGGTATCGGCCTTTACGACTACGTCAGGGAAGGCGCCGTCCAGACGGGGGGCGGGTGCACGATGCTGATGGTTCGCAACAAGCTTATGAATCAGCTCAGTTAGATTTATCGGTTTCATCAGGCCGACATTGTCTGTATCTGGCTTGCGAATATGGTCGACAAGGTTGGACATCTTCCGGACTGCATGATCGGTTGTGTTGATCATGTCATCAATGAAGGCCGGATTATTGCGATGTTTGGGGGCATTCTTCACCAGCAATGAAAGTTGCGCAATGACGGTTTTGAGGTCGTGAACCATGAATGCTGAGGCTTTGCTTACGGCCTCGAACTGCATGGCTCGCGACAGACGGTTCTGGGCATCGGCCTGCGCCAGCAGGTTACAGGTCTGCCGGGCGACTACCTTGATGAGGTCAAAGTTCTCCCAGTTCAGTTCCACTCGGGCATAGGGATTGCCGACCAGGGCTATTCCATACAGTTCATTACCCAGGTAAAGCGGAATAATGAGCCATCCGTCGGGTGTCTTGGCAATGGCATCCGGAATTTCAAGCAGATTGTAGCTCACGGGATCTGATTTATATTCGTGAAGGTCTACAATCCACTCGCGATCCCGAAAAAATCGAACAATCTCTGAATCGCTGTCTATCATGGTGTACTTCGGCATCGAGAGATTGACGGCCGCCTTCAACACATAGGCATCCTGCTCGCCAATGAGCCAAATTGCTCCAGCATTGCTCTCCACCAGTCCTGCCAGCATCCGGATAACCCGGTGGGGCAGAGGAGGGTCGTCACTCAGATCTGCCAGTTCCCGTGTCATTTTTAGCCATTCTTCCCGGTAGTCGTATTTATAATCGAAGAAGTTCTGGCTGATGAGCACCATGAGTTTGGAGCGAATGCGCCGGGACAACAGGAGTGTTGTCAGGAAAACCAGGGAGATGGTGAAGAACAGAACCTGAAGGGCGTCTCCCCAGTCGCCACCGAGTACACGTACGTAATATCCCCCAAGCGCCAGGAACAGCAGGTAGCCACCAGCAAACAAAAGTGTACCCGCGTGGAAAACGGCGGACCTGGACAGCTGAAAGTCCACGGGCTGTTTCCGTGTATTAATTACGTTGACGGCGAAAAGCGGCGTAAGCAGGGCATTGACAAAGCCGCGCGCGTTCCAGAAAGGGTCAGCAACGTGACCGAACAGCAGCGCGTCTGCATACATAAAGAAATCAAAAGCAAAAATGGTGGCTACACCAATACAGATATACTTTATGCTTGAGCGCCCAAAGCTTGGTGAATTGCGCCAGATCTGTTCTACCAGAGATAAGCCGAGGAGAGAGAGTCCTATCTGGCCAAGCAGCTTGACTTTGCCAGTAGCGACGTTAATTCCGGCGAAATTCTCGGCAAGTCCGATCCCCAGCAAAATCACCAGCAGCGTTGCCGCACCGGCGCCAAGAACCTGCTTCACCCTGCCCGTAAGCCTGTTTTCCCTGAGACCGTCTTTGAGTAACGCAAACAGCAGGTAGATCCAGGCTGCGTCCCGGATCAATTCGATAAGATACCGGATATTGAAGCCAGGGTATCCCCAGAGGCTTTGGCTGACGAGTGATGATGCCCAGATTGCGGTTACAGCAGCTGCAAGTGCCAGCGCCCGATCGACGCCGCGCCGAAGATATCGTGTTGCAACCAGTACCGCCAGGAGCCCGAACGTAATCGCTGCCAACGAGTAGCTGAGTACGTCCATGTTGCTGAACATGCTTCAATGCCCCAAAAAAATGAAAGTTCCCTGCCAAGAATAGCTTTGTTTGAAAGTCAGGGTAACTCATTTGTAAAAAAGCCAGCGGGTTTTAAGCGCTGGCTTATATTGCTTTATGGTCAGTGTCAGCTCTTGCGTCTGCGCGCGATCCCAAGCCCAGCCAAGCCAAGCCCCAGAAGCGCGAGGGTTCCGGGCTCGGGCACCTTGGCAACAACGGAAACGTTATCGAGGAAATTTCCGAGGGTTTCAGTATCCGGGTTGATTGAGGTGAACATCAGTCTGGTAGATTCGCTAGATGCGGTGAACATGCCCGAAAACAGGGTCCAGACGCCGGTGTCGAAGTTGATTATATCCATATCGAGATCGGCAACCGTAACGTTGAACGACTCCTGACCAACCCTCGCCCTGTAGGCAAAAGTCAGGTGGTAATTCTCGTTCGCGACTGTGTCAAAATCCTGAAACAGCGTAAATGCGTTTCCGGTCGTATTCGGGTGAGCGTTCAGCTCTGCAAAGCGGGTACCGTCCTGAGCATCAACGTCATTGTAGCCGGAGTTCCAGATCTCGATGTCGTTGGTGTCGCTTGACCATCCGTCGACATCGCTTGGGTCAAAATAGCCCCATCCTCCGCCGTCCTGATTCAGAGTCAGGGCCTGCTCAAAACTGCCGTTTTCAAGCAAGTTCGCTGAGGCGATGGGAGAAACCACCAACGCTGCCAGCCCGAGAGCGGTTCCAATACGTCTTATCTTGGACATGATCCATACCTGCCTTTCTGGTTTGTCAAATGAACACATAGGGCTAAGCACGTACCATTCCAGATTCCCTAACCTCCTGTTTAGAAATAGAACAATTCCGACCGCATTGATGATGTGTAAAGAAAGGTGACGCTCATCATTGTGTGATGTATCGAAAATTGAACAGTTTGATCAAACCGGCCTCTTATTCTCCCGATAAAACCGGAAAATCTCCTTCAGCGGCCGCTTGGGCTCAAAACCGAACTCATTAACAAACGCCCGCCCGTCAATCACCACCGGGTACTTGAAGAACGCCATCAGATAGGACGGAAAACTCTTCAACTTCAAGGTGCCAAGTATCATCTTCGGAATCATCGGTGGGATGGAGGGCACCTGAATTCTTTTGCAGCCGCAAAGCTTGAGCGCGTGTTGGTACGCCACCCAGTCCTGCGGCGCCACGTTGTACACGCCACGTGTCGGTTTTTTATACGCCAGTACAATGGCATCGGCCATATCGTCGATATGGATAAACTGCATCATCGGCGAAAAGCCCGCCAGCACCGGCGCGCGTTCGCTGGCCAGCAGGGTACTGATGGTGTTGCGCACGCCCGGGCCCACGATATTGCAGGGGCGCAGAATGGTGATGTTCAGCTCCGGGTAGCGCCACAGGTAAATGTTGGCCAGGTTTTCCAGCTCCACGGAATCAATGAGGTCGGCACTAAGTCCGGCGCTCTTGAGCGGCGCCGCTTCATCAATGAGCGCGGGGTTGTAGGCTACGGCACCGTATACGTGAAACGTTGAGAGCACCACCACACGCTTGATGCCGTACTTGTGGCTCAGGTCCAGCAGTTTCTGGGTGCCCAGCACATTGGCGTTGTAGCGCCGCATACGGGTGAGCTGGCTGGACATGATCCGGCCCATGTGGATTACGCCATCAAACTGGTAGCGCCGGAACAGGTCCTCGAATACCCGCTTGTTGAAATCGATGCAGTAGCTTGGGATGTCGTCGCCCAGGTAGACCTGTTCCCGGAAATCCACGGCGACCAGGTCGCAGGTATCCCTGAGCTGTTCGATGACCTGTTGGGCGAGGGCGCCAGCGGCGCCGGTAATCAGAATGTGCGGTCTGCGTTGTTCGGTCATCAGAAAAGCCTTTTCCTTTCGCTCAGTCCCTTGTCGATCAGCCGGCTGATCTCGGCCTTTACCTTCTCCACTCGATCGGTGACCTGTTCTTCGGGGATTTCCAGATCGTCAAAGTACATCGGGGCTCCGAAGTTCAGGTGTACCTTTGCCGGCAGCACCACGGGCATGGCAACCGGAGCGTAGGGGATGCCCAGGGCCTTTGCCAGGGGCTTGATGTTGGCGATGGCCGGGATGGTTTCTTCGCAGCCCACCACACCCACGGGCACGATTGGCGCCTTGTACTTCATGGCCAGGTGCATGAAGCCGTTACCAAACCGCTTTAGCTGGTAACGGTCCTGGTAGAGTTTGCCGGATCCTCGCACGCCCTCTGGGAACACAATGACGGCTTCGTTGTTGGCGAGCATCTTGGCGCAGTTGACCGGGTCGCCCAGCACAGCGCCCACTTCATTCAACAGGTTGCCCAGCCAGGGCACGGTCGGAAAAAAGCGTTCAATCATCGCCCTTGGAATACGGGCATCCTTTTCCCGGGAGGCCAGGGCATAGCCAATCAGCAGACCGTCGATCGGTAGCTGCCCACTGTGATTGGCTATAATCAGCACTGGCCCATCCGCGGGGATGTTCTCGACGCCGTGCGCCTGTACCCGGAAATACTTCTCGTAAATCTGTTTGGTGAGCGAAAGCCCGTATTTCATGGCTTCGTTGTTGTAGCCCCACGGATCGTAGCCCAGGCTCCCGATGGGTTTGCGGATGCGGTTGATGTGCTGGTCCAGTTCGGCGGGAACCAGTCGGGTTTTGAGAAACGATGCCAGGCTCATGATTTCCTTCCGATGAATACGCCCAATGTGTGGCTTTGCCCATTATTTAGCACCCGGTAATCGCTGGCGGCATTGGCGGTTTCGACGCACAGCATGGACTGCCAGGCCGTATCGGGAAAATCCGACAGTTTTGCCGCTTTCGCAGGGCCCGGGTTCCAGACGACGGTTGAGTCGCTGCCCACCGCGGAAAGTTTGCGGCCAGTTCGGGGTGTCACGATGGTCAGGGTCTCGCCGCTCTCGTAGATCCGGTCAGTTTCGCCCTCGAAGTACACCGGCCCCTCCTGGTTGCGGTATTCCCAGTTATCCAGGGTGTCGATGTACTGGCTGTTGCCCAGGCCCAGTACTCGAGTGCGGGTTATGTCGCTGGTGGGTAAATAGGTATGGAGCGCCTGGGTAAAGGCCAGGGGATCGTTGCCCAGATTTGTGGTGGTCAGCGCCAGCTGGCAGCCCCGGATGGAAAAGCTGAAGGTGAGCAGGGCGAGTGCGTGGCCGGCCCAGACATCACTGAAATCCTCATTGGCATCCAGGGACAGGCTGATTTCTACCTCGTGGGCGTTCTCCCGGACATCTTCCAGTTTCCAGAGCGCGGTGCGGGCAAACCCGTGGGCTTTGTCGGTATGGATGCGCTTGCGAACTTCCGGCGCATTGCGGGCCGGATCACCGAACCAGGGCCAGCAGACCGGAATGCCTCCACGAATGGCACGGCCAGGCTCGTAGCGGGCGGTTGGGCTCATCCACAGCCAGTCAGATTCGTCCTGGGGCTTGAAGCTTGCCAGGTGGGCGCCCTGTAAAAACAGGGTGGCCTGGAACAAAGGGTGGTGTACCTCAAGGGCTTCCAGTTGCCCGATCGTTTTCCAGCGCGTGAAGGACCATTGGCCCGGAGAGAGTGAGAGCGGTGGCCTGTTACTGCTTTCTGACATGGTTATCTGCTAAGTGAAACCGGTTAAGTGTATTTCCCTACACAGAGAGTAAATTAAAACTGCCGCTCCGGCGAGAATTGCGCCTAAAATACGCTCAAATTTTGCGCGAGACCCGCCGATGGAAACGCCGGTAATCATTCCGATCCATGATCCCCTTATCACCCCTTTGCAGAGCGCCGAGGATGCGGTGGCAGGTAGTGATGTCCAGCTGATGGACCCTGCGCCGGATCAACGTGCGGCCTTGCCTGATGACTGGCTGGATGAGCTGGCTTCGGGGCTGAGTGAGCAGGGTTGGATGTCGCTGGATGTGCGATCACAGCTGGGGGCCAACCTGCTGGCGGCACTGAAACAGGAAGTGCAGATTCTGGATCGTACCGATGCCATGAAAAAAGCCGGCATTGGCCGCGGCAATGATCTGGTGCGTGACCGTTCGGTACGCCGCGACAAGATCGCCTGGCTGCAGGGTGTTACTGCGCCTCAGGCAGCATTGTTCGAATTCTTTGAGATGATTCGTCAGGGTCTGAACCAGAGGCTGTTTCTGGGCCTGAAGCGGTTCGAAACGCATTACGCTACCTACCACTGCGGTGACTTTTACAAGCAGCACCTGGACAGCTTTAAGGGCAGGGCGTCTCGAGTGGTGAGCCTGGTGCTTTACCTCAACGAAGACTGGCAGGCAGCCGACGGCGGCGCCCTTCAGGTGTTCAATCGCGATAACGACCTTGAGGTGTGCGGAACCGTGTTGCCCGAGGCAGGGCGCATGGCGTTGTTCATGAGCGAAGAAATCCCACACGAGGTGTTGCCGGCAAACCGAACCCGTTACAGTCTGGCCTGCTGGTTCCGCCAGGATGAGGTGCCACTGCCTTTGTAAGGCGGATACTGGCGGGCGTGCTGATTTGTCATTGTAGTGTGCAAACCCTTTTGCTAATATGCGCGCCGCTTTCAGGGAATTGTCCTGAAACGCCGTTATGGTGGCTCCATTGGTGCCTCCGCAACATGAAACCGTGAACCCGGTCAGGCCCGGAAGGGAGCAGCCGCAGCGGTGGAATTGTGTGCCGGGGTGTCGCTGATGGAGTCACCCCCAGTTTTCTCCCCTCGCTTGTTTTTACTTCTGATTATCCTTGATAGCCATGAACTTATGTGCGGCACTTGTGCGTGCGTTTCCGGGATCAAGTCTGCTTCTTATAGATCTTTGTCCGTGCTAAGGTTAGAGCCGTTTTTAACTGCAGTTGGCGGAACATGAGCTACCAGGTACTTGCCCGTAAATGGCGCCCACGCACCTTCGAGGATATGGTGGGCCAGGAACACGTGCTCCAGGCGTTGATTCACGCCCTGGAAAGCCAGCGTCTTCATCACGCCTATCTGTTCACGGGGACCCGTGGGGTAGGCAAGACCACCATTGGCCGGCTTCTCGCCCGCTGCCTGAACTGCGAAACCGGCGTTACGCCCAATCCCTGCGGCGAATGCTCCAGCTGCCAGGAGATCCAGGAAGGCCGGTTCGTGGATCTGATCGAGATTGACGCCGCGTCCCGCACCGGCGTGGATGATATGCGTGAACTGACCGATAACGTCCAGTACGCGCCAACCCGTGGCCGCTACAAGGTGTACCTCATTGACGAGGTGCACATGCTGACCAATCAGTCGTTCAATGCCTTCCTGAAGACTCTTGAAGAGCCGCCGGAACACGTCAAGTTCCTGCTGGCCACCACCGACCCCCAGAAGTTGCCGGTCACCGTGCTGTCACGGTGTCTGCAGTTCAATCTCAAACGCATGACTCCGGAACACATCGCTGGCCACCTCCGCCATGTGCTGGGTGCCGAGGAGATTCCGTTCGAGGAACCGGCCCTGTGGCTCCTGGCCCGGGCTGCTGATGGGAGTATGCGAGATGCGTTGAGCCTGACCGATCAGGCGATCGCCTTTGGCAACCAGAAGCTGTCGGCTAGTGATGTCAGCAATATGCTGGGCACCATTGACCAGCGGGATATTGAGCGCATCGTGAATGCACTCGTTGAAGGCGACGGCCCCGGCTTGCTGGCGGAGATCAGCCGGATTTCGGACTTTGCGCCGGATTACAGTGTCATCCTTGCCGATCTGCTGTCGCTCTTTCACCGGGTCACCATGGAGCAGGTGGTTCCGGGCAGTGCCGATAACGCCCTGGGCGATGCCGAGCAGGTCCAGGCCCTGGCCCGTAAGCTCAGTGCCGAAGACGCCCAGCTTTTCTATCAGTCTGCGCTGATCGGCCGGAAAGACCTCACCATTACGCCCGATGCCCGGATGGGTTTCGAAATGACGTTGCTCCGGATGCTGGCCTTTCGCCCCGGGGCTGACCGGCGGGAGCCGCCCGCCATAAGCTCCGGCGGTCAGTCTGCGGCCTCTGAGCCACGGGATGAGCCCGACCCGGCGCCGACTCCGCAAATAGAGCAAAAGCAGCCGGAACCTCAGTCGCCACGTTCTGAGCCGGCGACGGAAGTGGCCGCGAAGCCGGCCCAAGAGGCCAGCGAAGTTCCTGCACAGCCAGCGCCCGAACCCGAGCCCACACCTGAGCCGGAGCCCGAGATGCCGGCTGCCCCGCCTGTTGCGGAGGAGGATGCATCCTGGCTTGCCAGTCTGGATGCCCAGGCCGAGGCGGCTGGAGATTATGAAGAGAGCTATCCTTTGAGTGATGAGGCTTCTGTTACAGAAGAACCAGCACCTGAAGTTGCCGCCGAGCCAGCTGCTCAGCCTGCCCCGGCTCCGGAACCCGCTTTTGCAGAGCCTCAACCAGAGCCTGAGCCAGCGGCCGAAGCTGCCCCTGAAGCTGAGGGGGAGTTCGTTTGGCACCGGGATTTCCGGAGTCTTGGCATTGTTGGTATGCCCGGTAACCTCGCCAGTCACGGCGCCATGTCGCGGGATGGCGATGTGATTACCCTGACCATTGATGAGGGCCACGCCAGGCTGTTGAACAGCCGGCACGAGGAAAAGATTCTCGCTGCCTTGAGAAACCGTTTTGGCGACTCCATTCAGTTACGTACAGAACAGGGCAATCCGGGGCCTCATACCCCGGCGGCTTATGAGGAACGCCAGCGAAAGGCGCGTCAGGAAGCCGCAGAGGCGTCCATTCACCAGGATCCGGTCGTAAAGTCTATCGTTGAACGATTCGAGGCGCGGGTAGTCGAAGAGAGTATCCGGCCGGCCGAGACGAGGCCAGAGACAAGCAGGAGATAAGATATGATGAACAATATGGGCGACATGATGAAAAAAGCCCAGAAAATGCAGGAAGAGATGCAGAAGGCCCAGGAAGAGATCGCCAAGGCAGAAGTGACTGGCGAAGCCGGTGCCGGGCTGGTCAAAGTCACCATGAATGGCCGCCACGACGTTCGTAAAGTGGACATCGACTCATCTCTGATGTCTGAGGAAAAGGACATCCTGGAAGACCTTCTGGCCGCTGCGGTAAACGATGCCGTTCGGCGTGTTGAGGAAAATCAGAAGGAGAAGATGTCCGGTATGATGTCGGGCATGGGTCTGCCGCCCGGTTTCAAGATGCCGTTCTGAATTTCATCCTGCAGTCGTTTGAGGACCTTTCATGGCGTTCAGCCCGCTGGTTGATGAGCTTGTAGAATCCCTTCGTTGCCTGCCTGGAGTTGGCCAGAAAACTGCCCAGCGCATGGCTTTCCATTTGCTGGAGCGTGGCCGTTCCGGCGGCACCCGGCTTTCCGACGCATTAAGCCAGGCCATGAACGGTGTCAGGCGCTGCGAAAGCTGCCAGAACTTTGCCGACACCGAAATCTGCGGCATCTGTGACAATCCCCAGCGGCGCACCGGTACCCTGTGTGTGGTGGAAAGTCCCTCGGATCTTCTGGCGATTGAGCAGGCTGGTGATTACCGGGGTGGCTATTTCGTCTTGATGGGGCACCTGTCACCCATTGATGGCGTGGGGCCGGAAGAAATCGGCATCGAACGCCTGCTGAAGCGGATCCGCGACGAAGGCGTTACGGAACTGATCCTGGCGACCAACCCGACCGTGGAAGGCGAGGCTACCGCCCACTACATAGCTGACCGTCTTGATGGCCATGGGATCCTGATTACCCGGCTGGCCCATGGCATTCCGGTTGGTGGCGAGCTGGGCTATGTTGACGGCTTTACCCTGACTCACGCATTCCGCGGCCGCAAGCCGCTCTCCGATTGAACCAGACCGAATAACCCTACCAGGCACGTTTATGGATATTTCTGCCCAGGCCGCTGCGGCTGTTGACGTTCCCCCGGCTCCGGCCAGCATTCATTGGGTCCGGGAGCCGGAGGCGCTGGACCAATGGCTGGATCGCGCGCCGGGCAGGCCTCTGGCTCTGGACACCGAATTCGAGCGGGTAAACACCTTTTACCCGATACCGGGCCTGGTTCAGCTGGGTCTCGACGGCGAGTTCTGCCTGGTGGACCCTTCCGTCGCCGAACAATCCCGGCGTTTCCGGGAGATCCTGGCGGATCCCAATACCCCAAAGCTCCTGTACGCCATGAGCGAAGACCTGGAACTGTTTCGCAAGTGGCTCAACATTGAGCCTGCCGGTGTGATTGATCTTCAAATCGGTGCCGCGATGGCTGGCGCCGGGTTTTCCCTGGGTTACGCGAGGCTGGTGGAAACCCTGTTCGGCGAGACGCTGGACAAGTCCGCCACACGTTCTGACTGGCTGGCGAGACCGCTAAGCGATGCCCAGCAACGCTACGCCATTGAAGATATCCGTTTTCTGGAGCCGATGTACCAGTGGGTCAGCACATTGCTGCGCGATCGCGGACTGAAGGCGGCCCTGGTTGAGGAATCCGCTCGCTTTGCCGATGAGCTGGCGGGGCAGGAGGATCCGGATAACCACTACCTGAAACTGCGAGGTGGCTGGACGCTCTCGGCTCAGCAGCAGGGGGTGCTCAGGGAACTGGTTCGTTGGCGTGAACTGGAATGTCAGCGGCGTGACCGGCCCAGGAACCGGGTGCTGGCGGATGCGCTATTGATTGCCATTGCGGAACGGCTACCAGGCTCCCTCAAGGAGCTTTCCAACGTTCAGGGTGTACCCTCGGGCGCAGTTCGTCGGTACGGCGATACTCTCATTGAACTTGTTAGCCGGGGATCGACCGCGGATAATTCGTCCCTTGAGAGGATCGCGCCACCCTTGTCCCGGGATCAGCAGGGATTCTTCAAGCAGTTAAAGCGCCTTTTCAGAAAAGCGGCGGAAGATGCTGATATTCCGATGGAATTGCTGGCGCCAAGAAAGCGTCTTGAGAAGGTGGTGCAGCACCCCGATCTGGCGCAACACGAATTTTTCCAGGGTTGGCGGGCGCAGATTCTCGCGCCGGTTCGCGCTGATATCGAGGAATTACTGAAGTCATGAAAGAGCGTGAATTTGTCTCTGTTTTCCGGAGCAGCAAGAAGAACGACACCTACCTTTTTGTTCGCCGCGGGCAGAAATGGGAGGAGCTTCCCGAGAGCCTCCGGGGTATCTTCGGGCAGCCGGTCCATTCCATGGATCTGGTGCTGACACCGGACCGCAAGCTGGCAAGAACCACCGGCAAGCAGGTTCTGGAAGCGATCGGCGAGAAGGACTTCTTTCTCCAGATGCCGGAAGAGCAGGAGGGCTACGTGGTGGACTTCAAACGTAAGCTGGACCAGCGCAATCCATGATTGCCCAGGTGCCGTTCTGGCAGCGTAAACGCCTGCATGAGATGACGCCTGAGGAATGGGAGTCCCTCTGCGACGGTTGCGGTAAATGTTGCCTGAACAAACTGGAAGACGAAGACACTGGTGAGGTTTACCACACCGACCTGGTTTGTCGTTATATGGACGAGGAAACCTGCCAATGCACCGTCTATGAAGAACGGCTGCAGAAAGTGCCGGGCTGCACAGTGCTGACACCGGATACCGTCAGCGACTACCATTGGTTGCCGTATACCTGCGCCTACCGGACGTTGGCTGAAGACCGGCCACTGGCCGACTGGCATCCTCTTCGAAGTGGGGATCCGGATTCGGTGCACGAAGCCGGCGTTTCGATCCGTCACAAGGTGATGTCAGAGGACCGCGTGCCGGAAGAAGACTGGGAAGAACACATCATTCACTGGATCCTGTAATGATTGATACTGATGCACAACTGGCCTACGGGATTTTCTGGGCCGCCTACGCCATTGCCTTTGTCGTGTTCTTTTACATGATGAAGAGCCTGGTCCGTTTCCTTCCATTTTACGGGGTGCGGACGCTGATTCTTGCAGCCCTGGTGGCTTTGCTGCTTACCCCGGTTGAATCGCCGGACCTGGCCGGTTGGTGGATTCCGGCCTGGCTGTTTGGCGGTTACGAAATGATTCTCGGCGACGCCGATGCTTCAGGCCGGGCCCTGTTCAATCTTGGTCTGGCCGGATTGGTGATGCTGCTGGTCTGGGTCCTGGATCTGGTTCGCTACCGTCTTGTTCGCAAGTAACGCAGAAAAACAAAAGAAGAAAAGGGTGGATGCCTTGAGAGAGATGACATCGAGATGGCTTGGTCTGTTTGCGGTTTTCCTCGCGCTCAGCCTGCCTGTCGGGCTTTACGCCCAGGAAAGTGATGACGTTCAGCTGCCAGCGCAGTCGGACGTGCGGATCATTGTCGATATCTCGGGTTCCATGAAAGACACCGACCCGGAAAACCTCCGTCAGCCTGCCGTTCGGCTGCTTGCCCGGCTATTGCCAGAGGGTGCCACCGCCGGTGTCTGGACCTTTGGGCAGTACGTCAACATGCTGGTGCCGCATCGGGAAGTGACCGACGCGTGGCGCGACATGGCCGTTCAGCGCTCGGCGCAGATCAATTCGGTCGCCCTCAGGACTAACCTTGGAGCGGCGATCGAGACGGCAAGCGATGACTATTTCACTGACGGCGATCTGAGCAGTACCCACTTTATCCTGCTGACTGACGGCAAGGTCGATATCTCCGACGATCCGGCGGCCAATACAGCAGAGGAAAACCGGATACTGGACACCATTGTTGCGGACCTCATAGAGCGGGGCGCCACGTTCCACCCGGTAGCCCTGTCAGAGGCTGCCGATACTGACTTTCTGAAAGCCCTGGCGACGGAATCCGGCGGCCGGTTCCAGGTGGCCGATACGGCGGATGCACTGAATTTGGCGTTCCTGCAGGCCCTGAACACGGCGGTGCCCCAGGAGCAGATTCCGATTGAGGGCAACGGTTTCACCGTAGATAAAGGCGTTCGTGAATTTACCGCCCTGATTTTCTGGGGAGAGTCGGAGACCTCGGTAACACGGGAGCTTGCACTGGTTCGCCCGGACGAACAGACCGTGAATCTCTCCGAATTCCCCGATAATGTACGGTGGGCAAGGGAAGCCGGCTACGACCTGATCACGGTCAATGAGCCGTTGGCCGGACAGTGGCGTATCAATGGCGAACTGGGCGAGGGCAGCCGGGTAACGGTGGTCAGCGATCTCAGGATGGTGGTTAATCCACTTCCACCGTCGTTTACCGCGGACGACCCACTCAACATCCGGGTTGGCTTTTTCGAAGAAGGGGAGAAACTCACCAATTCTGATTTTCTGAGTGTGATTGAAGTCAGCCTCAGTATCACTTCGGAAGATGGCAGAAGCGGAACCAAAGTATTGAGTGGTGAGCAGCCGCCGGAAGATGGCACCTATCGGGATACTGTGAGTCAGTTGCCAGCCGCGGGCCTCTACACCGTTGATGTGGTTGCCGACGGCCAGACCTTCAGCCGCAAGTTCAGCGCTACCGTCGGGTTCACGGTTCCTGAAGGTGAAGGGGCAGAGCCTGCCGATCAGCCGGCCGAACTGCTGAAGCCTGAGGTAACGGAACCAGCGCCTGCAACCGAGCAGCCTGAGCCGGAGCCGCCAGTATCCGAGCCGGAACAGTCCGAGCCCGAACCGGCGATTGCATCGCCCATCGACGTGAGCCAGGCCGAGGAACCAGAGCCGACTGCCGAAGAGCCCGCACCGGCACCGGAGGAACAGGAAAAAGCTGAAACTGCCTTTGCCGTACCTTTGTGGATGATCGGTGCAGCAGGCGGTGGTCTGGTGGTGATTGGTGGCCTCGTGTGGTTTGCCCTTCGCCAGCGCAAGCAACGCCAGCAGGAGCAAGAGAAGGCCGCCGCTGAGCGCGAAACGCTCGAGGATCTGCAGGAGGAGCCGGAACCAGAGCCGGCCCCGGCGCCTGTCGTCGAGCCGGAGGAAACCGCGGAGCCCGAACCGGATGAGATTCCGGAGGTCACCGAGGAAGCACCAGAGGACGATATGTCCGAACTGGAATCCGTGATCGATGAGCATGAGGCCACTTTGAAGGCGGAAGATGAAGCGCTTTCGGAACCCGAGGTGGAATCGGCCGAAGAGCCGGAAGAGGACATCCCGGTAGCGGATACGCCGGTGGAGGAAGAGCCTGCGGATATGGACGAGGATATCCCGGAGCTGGAAGATGTCGCCGATGCCTCCGACGCCGACACGCCGGAAGATGATGACGAGGAAGAGTTCGGGCTGGAAGATTTCGATCTGTCCGAATTTGACGATTTACCCGATTATGATCAGGACGAGTCCGGATTACCCGAAGATGATTCGAAAAAGAAGCCTGATCAAAAAGACCAGAAAAAGTAACCAACAGGAACCAGAGCATGAAGTTTACCGGTACCGAGAAGTACGTAGCCACCGATGACCTGCAAATGGCCGTCAACGCAGCAATTGCGCTTCAGCGCCCGCTGTTGATCAAGGGCGAGCCGGGCACCGGGAAAACCCTGCTGGCGGAGGAAATGGCCGCCGGTCTGGGTATGAGGCTGATTCCGTGGCACATCAAGTCCACCACCAAGGCCCAGCAGGGGCTTTATGAATACGATGCGGTGTCCCGTCTGAGGGACTCCCAGTTGGGTGATGAAAAGGTCAAGGACATCGGCAACTACATCGTAAAGGGCAAGCTCTGGGAGGCCTTCGAGGCGGACGAGCAGGTGGTTCTGCTGATCGATGAGATCGACAAGGCGGATATCGAATTCCCCAACGACCTTTTGCTGGAACTCGACCGGATGGAGTTCTTTGTCTACGAGACCCAGAAGTTGGTTAAGGCAAAGAAACGCCCGATAGTGGTGATCACCAGTAACAACGAGAAGGAACTGCCGGATGCGTTCCTGCGTCGCTGTTTCTTCCACTACATCAGCTTCCCGGATCATGACACCATGCAGAATATCGTAGATGTGCATTTCCCGGGCTTACAGCAGCAAATCGTTCGCGATGCCCTGGAAGTCTTCTTCGATGTGCGCAAGGTCCCGGGCCTGAAGAAGAAGCCGTCCACCTCGGAGCTGATTGACTGGCTGAAACTGCTGATGGCCGACGAGCTGTCGGCGAAAATGTTGCAGGAGAAAGATACCAGCTCGGCGTTGCCGCCTTTGTACGGTGCCCTGGTAAAGAACGAGCAGGACGTGCACCTGTTGCAAAAGCTCGCCTTCATGGCCCGTCGCCGCAGCTGATTCTCGGCAAGATCATTGGCAAGAGTCACGTTTTATGTTGATTGATTTTTTTCTTGAAGTCCGGCGCGCACGGGTGCCTGCCAGTCTGAGGGAGTTTCTGGATCTTCTGGAAGCCCTGCAGAAGCGGCTCGCCTTTGCGGATATGGAGGAATTCTATTACCTGTCCCGTCTTTGCCTGGTGAAGGACGAGCGCCACTTCGATAAGTTTGACCGTGCCTTCCAGGCCTATTTTGAAGGAATCGAGAATCTCGACGACCTGCTGGAAGCCCTGATTCCGGACGACTGGTTGCGGGCGGAATTCGAGAAGCACCTGTCGGAGGAAGAGAAGGCGAAGATCGATTCTCTGGGCGGCCTGGAGGAGCTGATCGAAACCTTCAAGAAACGGATGGAAGAGCAGGAGGAGCGCCACGCCGGCGGCAACAAGTGGATCGGCACTGGCGGCACCTCGCCATTCGGGGCCAACGGCTACAACCCGGAAGGCTTCCGGATTGGCCAGAAAAAAGGCCGCCACGGCAGGGCCGTGAAAGTCTGGGAAAAGCGCGAGTTCAAGGATCTGGACGACAGCGTGACCCTCGGCATCCGCAACATCAAGGTGGCGCTGCGCCGCCTGCGGAAGTTTGCCCGCCAGGGCGCGGCGGACCAACTGGACATGGACGACACGATCCGTTCCACGGCTCGCAATGCCGGATACCTGGACCTGAAGATGGTGCCCGAACGGCATAACGCGGTAAAAGTGCTGATCTTCTTCGATGTGGGCGGGTCCATGGACCCTCACGTTCGTGTCTGCGAGGAGCTGTTCTCGGCCGCCCGGCTTGAGTTCAAGCACATGGAATATTTTTACTTCCACAATTTCATTTATGAGAGTGTCTGGAAGAACAATATCCGGCGGATGAACGAAACCACCAGCACCTGGGATATTCTTCACAAGTACACGCCCGACTACAAAGTGATCTTTGTCGGCGACGCGACCATGGCGCCCTATGAGATCTCCCATCCCGGTGGCTCGATTGAGCACTGGAACGAGGAAGCAGGCGCCACCTGGTTCCAGCGCATCACCGAGCACTTCCGTAAGGTTGTATGGATCAATCCACTTCCCGAGAGTTACTGGGGTAATGGCGGTTCGTTGGGCATGACCAAGCAACTCGTTAACGATCACATGTACCCTTTGACCGTTGAAGGCCTCGAGTCGGCCATGAAGCAACTGAGTAAATAAAAAAAAGCCGATGCGGTTGAGAGCATCGGCAAAGCTCGGCATATCAAGCGGGTTTGCCTGAAGGCACTCCCGCCGCTTTCCAGTGAGCAAATACAGGGCCACTTGACTTAAAAGCTGCTAAAACAGTCGTTTAAAATTCAACTTATCCGCTGAGCCTCCCTGACGCCCCGATATCCCTCCTGACTCTGTCAAATAACTCGACACTCTTCCCATTCTTCCGACCGCTTAAGCTTTCGCTGTGCGTTTTCCATTTGGTGATCTGTATACCGTTCTTGGCGGTTACCAAGTGTTACGCTTTCTGCCGATCTGTTACAGAAGTTTGCATGAGTTACAGAGGCTACAAAGGCAGGAGGCTTATGTTCGGCTCACAACAATCACAAAGGCGCCGGATAGAACACCAAAGGTTGGTGCGCATCGGGGCACTGGTTCTGGCATTGCTGGCCGCCTCGGCTGCAGCCGCCGATGGCCTTGATAAGGAGCTTGAACGCCTGAATGCTGAAATCGCCAGTCATTCCGAGCGCGTATTCGCCCTTGAGCAGAAGGTCCTGCATCCAGCCAATACCCGACTGGCAGTTTTTCTGACACTTCAGAGCCGGGATGCCCTCGATCTTGATTCCGTCGAACTGTTCGTCAATGGCCAGCCTGTGGCTTCCCACCTGTATTCCGATAGAGAGCGGGCCTCGCTTGAGCGCGGCGGCATCCAGCAGTTGTTCACCGGGAACCTGGAAAACGGCGAGCATGAGTTGAAAGCGGTGATTACTGCCCGCTCTGCCGATGATGATTTCGTACGGCGGGAATCCACCCATCGGTTCAGAAAACGCCCCGGTGTGCTCCGTTTAGAGATGAGCCTTGAGGCCCGGGCGCCCGATTACGAACCCAGGATTTCTTTCATGGAGTGGGAGTAGGGCGCCATGATATTCCGGGTCCTGCTGTTTGTGTTGCTTCTGACTGTTTCCGGTTTTTCCGTGGCGGCCACTCCGGCAATGCCAGACGACGTCCTTTCTGGTCTCAAGCAATTCCGGCAAGCCGGAGAAGTCGGCGTGGATCTTGGGGATGGACGACAGCAAGCACTCTATGAAGATGCTGAGAAGGCACGAACCGCGGGCCGTACTGATGAGGCCGGGCGAATCCTGGGCGGCATGAAAGAAGGTTACTGGGCGGCTCTGGGTTACCTCAATCTTGCCAGCGATTACGCGAAAACCGATCTCAACCCGGCCAGGGCGCTGGTTGCGCTGCGGGTGGCGTTAGCCATGTCGGACGGTGATGCCAATTCCGAGCGCAGCCAGCACCTGAAAAATAATCTGCTGGTCCGCGCGGGCTACCTTGCTTACCAGCACGGCGAGTTCGATAAAGCGATCAGCTTTCTGGAGAAGGTCGATCTCGATAGTTTCAGCACGCCAAGGGCCCTTTACCTCCATGGACTGGCCCTGGCAGAAAAGGGTAATCACCGGGCCGCCATGCAGAGCTGGCATCGGGCCAGGAAATATCCCCTGGCATACCCCGGGGTTGCCGATGCCTGGATTGGCATGGGGCGCGGTTACGATCTTTCCGGCTATCTCGGGCAGGCCGGAGAAGCCTACCTTGCCGCCAACGCCGCGTTCGAGAGTGAACGGGTGACCCTTCGCAAACTGGCCGGAAAGATTCGGGAACAGGGGGCCTATAAAACCCTGGTGGACGATGCCCGGGAAACCGGGGTCGACTGGTTTCTGGCCGACAGCCGTACACTGACCCAGCCGCGCATGGCCTATCTTCTTGCGTTCATGGAGGACCCTGACGTCCAGAGGGCCGCAGGGCGAGTGGCAGCCCTTCGTTCGATGGCGGTAAAACTTGAACGCCATGGTCACGATCTTGAGGTGTTTCAGGGCGCTCTGAGAGAACAGCTGGTCGGCATCCATCAGCAGGAATCCAGGCAAAGCACCGCTGATCTTAATGCTCGGGGGGAAGAGCTCGGTGCACGGCTGCAGCGCCTCGCGGATAGCGCCGGGCCCGGCCAGCAACCTCGCATCCAGGCTCTTCGGAAAACCCTGTCGGATGCCCAGACCCGATTGAGTCAGGTCCGGAGCAAGGCATCGGGGCAACCGGAAATCCTGGAACAGTTACGTCGCTCAGCCGCAGCACTGACAGAGCGCAACGAAGCGCTGTTACTGTCTGTTCGTCAGTTGCTTGAAGCATCTGAAACGGCGTTGAACGACCTGGCGCTCGACTTCGTCGAAGCCAGGGACCAGCAGATGGCCTTCGCACTGGACAAAACCGAACAGCAGATAGCTCACCTGTATGAATACCTCGCCCTTCAGAACCTGGAGGAGACCCAACTATGATCCGGCCGTTTCAGAGCCTCTGCCTTTCCTTACTGCTGGCAGCGCCGGCTGTAGCCCAGGAATCTTTTCGTGTGGAGCTGGGCCGGGACGGCGAGACCATCGGGGATATGCGTCCGGTGTTCCTGACCTTTGAAAGCCGGCCGATGCCGGCGATCTCGCCTTCGGAAGTTGCTCGCCGTTACCATCGCCTTTTCCAGACTTCGGACGAACCAGAGGTCCGGATTGATGCCCTTAACCGCCTGAGCAATATCCGGGACCGTTCAGGTGAAGATATAGGGTTCTCTCCGGCTGAAGAGGAAAGGGTCTACAGCGAAGCGATCAGCAGTTACGAGTCCATTCTGGCGCGCGGCTCCTACGGTGGGCGACTGGACGAACTGCTTTACCAGATGGCCAAGGCCCATGCCCTGACAGGACAGCAGGATGCGTCGATCCAGAGGCTGAAACAGCTGGTCGGGCTCTATCCGGATTCCTCTCTGGTACCGGAGGCCCGGTTCCGGTTGGCGGAATCCGCCTTTGCAGCTGGCCATTATGCTGAGGCAGAAACCGGCTACCGGCAATTGATTGAATCCGGCGACAGCAAAGAGTTCAGCACCAAGGCCAGATACATGCTTGGCTGGAGCCAGTTCAAACAGGGCCCGTCTGCATGGAACAGGGCCGCAGCCACCTTTGTCGAGGTTCTGGACGAGTTTCTGCCGCAGGAACAGAGTCTTGAGTCGGTCAGTGAATCCGTTGTGGACACCATCGATGATACCTTCAGGGTGCTGGCACTGATGGCAGCCCGAAAAGGTGGGCCGGACACCCTCATTGCGTGGCTGGACAAGGACCAGCCGCGCCCCTGGGAACACCTGTTGTTCGACCGGCTCGCGGACTACTACGCCATCCAGGGAGAGACCAGCGCCAGTGTTGCCGCTAACCGGGCGTTCATCGAGTATTCCCCCAATCACCGTTCCGTTCCCGCCTTTCGGTTGCAGGTGGTGGATGTCTGGCAAGCGGCGGGTGACGCGGACCGGGTTCGTACGGCCCGGGCCCGATTCGTCGACAGCTATAGCGTGAATTCCGCCTACGCCGAGCTGAAAGGGGGCCAGCAGGACAAGTGGCGGAGCTACAGCAGACGGCTGGCGGACTATCACTATGATTTGGGCGCCCGCTCGGCGGAACAGTGGCAGGTCGCAAACTCTGAGTCTGCCTTTGCACAGGCCGCCACTTACTATGAAGGACTGGCGCCCCGGGTGGGCCAGAGCGGCGAGGTCTTGCGACTTGCCGGGGATGCCCGACTGCAGGCGGGGCATTTTCCGAGAGCGCTGGATAACTTTCGCAAGGCTGCCTACGAAGCACCCGGTTACAGTGAGGCGGCTGATGCTGCCTGGGCCGCCGTCACCCTGTTGAGAGACGGCGTCGACCAGCAGTACGAGGCTGCCGCATTCAGACCCGGTCTGGAGGATCTTTCAGACGAAGCCAATCGTTTTAACGAGCGATTCGCGGGTGATAACCGGGGTTCCGGCCTGATGGCGGATCTGGCTGCCCGCTGGCTTGCTGCCGGCAACCATGAGCGGGGATTACACTATGCTTCGCTGGTTCTTACCGCCCTAGGGGCATCGCCGGCAGAGCGATACGCGACCTGGCAGGTGACGGCCCGGATCCGCCAGAAAGAAGGTGATTTCGGACTGGCGGAACGGGCCTGGAATCAGGCGCTGGATCTTGCCGAGAGCGATCAGCTCAAGGATGTGACCGGCGACCAGTTGGCGGCCATTCGCAGGCAACTGGCGACGGCTGTTTATCGCCAGGGGGAAGTGGCTGCTTCCCAGGGCCGGCTCGGAGAGGCTGTGGGTCATTTCCGGCGGGTTGATTCAGTGTTGCCCGGCTCGGAAATCGCCATCCGGGCCCGTTACGACGCCGCCAATACCTTGCTCAAGGCATCAGACTGGACAGCCGCTGTTGTCGACCTGCAGAAGTTCCGTAACGACCACCCGCAACATGAGCTGGCTGCGGGTATCAGTGAAAAGCTGGTACACGCCTGGATTCAGTCCGATAAACCCACCCAGGCAGCATCCGAATTGCTGCAGGCCGCTGAAAATCATGCCAACCCCTGGCAATTGCGGCTGCGGGCCGCGGAATTGCTGAATGAAGCCGGCAATGTAGCGGAGCGGAATGCCCTGTACAGGGACTATCTTGCGACCGGCCCGAAGGCTGGCGACGGATCTGAACATGAGCGGCTCCAGACCTTCCGTTATCGCCTGGTAGAAACCGGTGACGATCCGGATGACTGGCGGGAAGCACTGGTCCGGTCAGAGCTGGACAGCGCCTGGCACAGTGCCGACACCCTTGAGTGGGCATCCCGGTCTTCTCTGGTGCTTGGCGCCCGTGCGGCTGCCGCGTTTACCAGCATCAGCCTGAGTCAGCCTCTGGAGCACTCTCTCGCGCGCAAGCAGAAGGCATTGGAAACTGCTCGACAGCGATTCCTGGATGCCGAAGCTCTCGGCGGGGAGCGCGTTCTGTCTGAGTCGTTGTTCCGCCGCGCGGAGCTCTACCGGGGCCTGGCCAAAGACCTGATGACATCCGCAGTACCTTCGGATCTGAATGAGCTTGAGGCCATGCAGTACCAGATGCTGCTTGAAGAAGAGGCGTATCCCTTCGAAGAGAAGGCCATTCAACTGCACACTGAAAACCACCGCCGGATTACATCAGAGGGCTATGACGCCTGGATAGGTCGCAGCCTTGGCGTTCTTGCGGAACTGCACCCGGGACGTTACGAGCGGAGTGTCAAGTGGCTCAGCTGGAACATGGAGTCTAACGATGGGGTGTAATCCGTTGCGTAAGGCAGGGCTGCGTTGGGCATTCCTGCTGCTGGTGTTTCTCGCCGGTTGTGCCGGTCAGGAAGTCCGGCAGCCAGAGGAGCCGGTCAAAGCCGATCCGGAATTGGCGGCAAGCTTTGAAAAGGAAGGGCGCAAGGCCTTCGAGGAAGGTCGCAAAGGTGCGGCCGTGGACGCCTGGCAGAAAGCCGTGGAATTGGACCCCACCAATGCGGTGACCGTGAACAATCTGGCGCTGGTCCTGAAGGATCAGTACCGGTTCGCCGAAGCCGTCAAATTGCTGGAAACAGGCATTGCCCATTCGCCGGATGTGGCGGAGCTGCATTTCAATCTGGCGGTGATTGCCGAACTCTATCTGCTCGATCTGAAAACAGCCCTCACGCACTACAACCGGTACCGGGAACTGACGAAAGCAGACGACCAGGAGGTGGCCGGGTGGATTGCGGACCTGGAAAGGAGGCTGGAATAAATGGTTGGTAGCCGGAAAACCTCTAAAAACCTTTTTACTGCGCTGCTGTTGTCCGGCCTTCAGGTGCTGTTCCTCAACCAGGCGCAGGCGGATCAGGATGACACTGTCAGGCTCAGTGTTGAGGGCCTGTCTGCAAGTCTTGGCGAAGACGAGCCCCGGGTACTTTACATATTGCCCTGGCAGGCGCCGAGCCTGCCAAGACGGCCAAGGGCAGATCTCAATGACGAGGCGCCGGAACTGGTCCGTCCGGCTGATCCGGTCGCCCTGGAGCGGCACCGTCTGTTTCGCGAAAACCTCAACCCTCTGATCCTGAGTCCCCTCGGAGACTCAGCAGTGACTGCGCAGTAATAACGGGAGAACAAGAATGCTGGACACCATCGTACGTTTTTTCCAGGAAGGCGGGCCCTTCATGTACCCCATTGCCATCGTACTGGCGTTGGGGCTGGCCATCACTCTTGAGCGGTTCTTTTATCTGTCGGCGGTGCGGCGGCGTAACCGGGTTGCCTTTGAGCGCGGCATCCTGCCGCTGCTGAGAAAACGGGATTATCAGCGGGCCATGAAAGCTGCCACCAACTCCGACAGTGCCATTGCCTCGATCATGGGGGCCGGTATTGGCCGGTTGCTCAGCAACAGCCGGCGAGAGGATATCGAGTACGCCATGGAAGAGGGCCTGATGGAAGTGCTGCCGCGCCTGGAAAAGCGCACCCAGTACCTGGCGACCCTGGCCAATATCGCCACGCTTCTCGGCCTTTTGGGAACCATTATCGGTCTTATTGCGGCGTTTACCGCCGTGGCGGCGGCAGATCCTTCCCAGAAGGCCAGCCTGCTGTCGGAAAGTATTTCCGTAGCCATGAACACCACGGCCTTTGGCCTGATGTCGGCGATCCCGTTGCTTATGTTCCATGCGGTGCTCCAAACCCGCACCAACGAGATTGTCGACAGTTTCGAAATGGCCGGGGTGAAGTTGCTGAACATTGTGTCTGAACCATGAGACGCCGTCACCGCAGGTTAAGTAGTTCGCCGGAGCTGGATATCACCGCGTTTCTCAATCTCATGATTGTGCTGGTACCCGTCCTGTTGCTTGGCATGGTGTTCAGTCAGGTCCGGATGATCGAGCTGAACTTTCCGGGTATGGAAGCCGGGCAGGCGCCGGAGCCTGAGGAATTGCGGCTCGTGGTTACTTTGATTCCGCAAGGTATCGAGATCGCCGACAGTGACCGCGGCCTGATCCGGGTGCTGCCCGTGGGCCAGGAGGGGCAGGATTTTGCGAACCTTCGTAAGGTACTTCGGCAGATAAAAACCCGTGTGCCGGATAAAACCGACGTGGTGTTGGAAGTCGGACCGGACGTCGATTACCAGACGCTAGTCACGGCCATGGATACCGTCCGCTCTTATCCGGCCGTGGTTGCTGCCAGCGTGGTTGAGGGGGAGCTGTTTCCTGATGTCTCTCTGATGGATGCGCCTGAGGACAGACAGCTTGCCGTAAACGCCAGTGCCGAATCAGGGGAGGGCGCATGAGAACGTCCCGAAAGGCGAAAAGAATTCGTCGGCATTACGGCCGGATGCACAAGCCCGGGGGCCTGAACCTGGTGTCGCTGATGGACATCTTCACCATCCTGGTCTTTTTCTTGATGGTGAATTCCTCGGATGTGAAGGTGATGCAGAACACTGCAGACGTGCCTTTGCCAAAGTCCACGGCTCAACAGGAGGCGGTTGAGAGCCTGACAGTTCAGGTAACGGGCAATGCCATTCTGGTCCAGGGCAGCGAAGTGGCAAGACTGGATGGCATTGAGACCAGTGACACCTTTATCGCCGGTCTGTCGGAAGAACTTACCTGGCGCCGCAACCGCTGGTCTGAAATTCCCGAGGAGGGGCTCGAGGTAACCATAATGGCGGGTCGGGATACCGATTACCGATTGCTTCGCAAGGTCATGCAGACCTGTGTTGATGAACAATATCGACAGGTGCGCCTCGCTGTGGAAGGGGAGGTCCGCAATGGCTGATAACGGATATTCCCCAACAGAGCGTTCGGGGCTGCCATGGAGTCGTGATCTCAACGAGAGTCGAAGATTTACGGGTATTGTATTGTTGATGCTGGCGCTGTTTTTGCCGCCGGCGTTCCTGATCCCGATGCTGGATGTACCGGAGGTTGAGCGCAGTGAGGCCGAGAAGGTTCCTCCCCGGCTGGCGCGGCTGGTGGAGAAGCCGAAGCCGTTGGTCACACCGGAGCCCGCCCAGCCCGAGCCAGAACCTGAGCCAGAGCCGGAAGTGAAGAAAGAGAAACCAAGGCAGCCGGAACCGAAAGTGGCCAAGGTTGAACCCGACCCTGCGCCTGCCCCGAAACCAGAACCCGAACCTAAGGCCGTATCCGAGCCGAAGCAGACCACCGAGCAGGCCCGGGAAAAAGCGTCCCGTTCCGGTCTGCTGGCTATGAGAGACAAGCTGGCTTCACTCAGGGCGCCCGAACCCACACCAGCCCGTGAGTTTGCGGTCAATACCCAGCCGGCAGCGGCCGAAGCAACGAAATCGCCCAGGGATTCTCAGCAAGTCCTCAGTGGAAGCGGTGGTGTTGAAGATGCTCCGGCGCCGAAAACCACCGTCGCTGTGGCTGAGCATGAGGTCAGAACGGTTGATGTTCCCGAGGAGGAATCCCGAAAAGTGGCCGCCAAGCCGGCAAAGGCCGAATCATCGGTTGGCGAGCGGGCAATGAGTAATATCCGGCAAGTATTCGATGCCCAGAAAACGGCGCTCTATTCCATGTACCGGCGGGAGCTGCGGCAGGACCCGACCCTCGAGGGTAAGGTGTTGTTGGAGCTGGTCATAGAGCCGGATGGCTCGGTGTCCGCCTGTGAGGTGGTCAGCTCAGAGCTCCAGCACCCCACGCTGGAACAGCGGATTGCCATGCGGGTGCGGCTGTTCAATTTCGGGGCTGACAATGTTGAGGCCCGGAAGGTCAGATTTCCGATTGACTTCCTGCCCGGCTGATAAGGCAATCGGGCAGCCAGCGGGGGGACTGCCCGATACGGGGAGCTCAGTTCTCGATGGTGATTTTCGGCAACCGGGGTTTGTGCAGCGACACTTTCTCTGATGGTGCGATGACCTTCGCTTCCCCAATAACCACCTTCTGATCGTTCTGATTGCGTACGTCGCACTCGACAACGACACGGCCTTTCGGTTCCTTGCGCAGGATTTTCAACTGAACGGTGAGAGTGTCGTCCAGTTTCACCGGACGCTTGAAGGACAGGCTCTGGTCCAGGTAGATGGTACCGGGGCCGGGCATTACGGTTGCCAGCGCCGCCGAGATCAGGGAGCCGCTCCACATACCATGGGCAATTCGCTCCTTGAACATGGAGCCGGCTGCAAATTCGGAGTCCAGGTGTACCGGGTTTACATCACCGGAGACCGCTGCAAACAGCACCAGTTCGTCCTCGGTGAGGGTGCGCGTAAAGGTGGCGGTGTCGCCCTCGTTCAGCTCGTCGTAGGTGATATTTTCCAGGGTATCAAGGGTATCGCTCATCGCGTGCTCCGCACTGTTGTCATTTGAGTACAGGTGTTCGGGTAAGAGTCTCGAAAACTACCTCATCGGTTACAAAACTGCTATTCTCTCCCCACTTTTTTGAGGCTGATACTTTTGTAGGGTTGATTTTTTGAACAACCTGACATTGGTAAATCATTACAATCAAAAGCGCCAAACAGGAGATGGTGATGGATTTTGAGCAGTTCTATCAGGATAAATACCCCGCCGGCGTGCCCCGCGAGGTCGACCTGAACAAGTACAAAAGCATGGTGGATGTGTTCGAGCAGTCAGTGAAAAAATATGCTGATCGTCCCGCATTCAGTGCTGTTGGCGCAACTCTCACTTACCGTGACCTCGACACCCAGAGCCGCAACTTTGCAGCGTGGCTCCAGAACAAGACAGATCTGAAGCCTGGCGACCGTATCGCTGTGCAAATGCCTAACGTCAGTCAGTACCCGGTTGTTGTGTTTGGCGCCATGCGGGCTGGCCTGATTGTGGTGAATACCAACCCGCTTTATACCACGCGGGAGATGGAGCACCAGTTCAACGATTCAGGCGCCAAGGCCCTGGTGGTTCTTGCCAACATGGCCGAGAACGCCGAGAAGGTGCTGCCACATACCGGCATTGAGCACGTGATTGTTACCGAAATCGCGGACATGCATTCGCCGATCAAGCGCACCCTGATGAATGCCGTGGTCAAGCACGTCAAGAAGATGGTGCCGCCGTTCAATATCCCCCAGGCGCACAAGCTTCCGGCAGTCCTCAGTGCAGGCGCCCGTGAGAAATTCACCCCCGTAGAGTGCAAGCAGGACGACATTGCCGTGCTCCAGTACACCGGTGGTACCACTGGTGTGGCGAAAGGCGCAATGCTCACCCACGGTAACCTGGTAGCCAACCTGCTGCAGACCCGCCCGATGATGGAAGACATGGTGGTTGAGGGACAGGAAGTGGTGATTGCGCCCCTGCCGCTCTACCACATTTATTCCTTTACCCTGAACTGCGGCATCATGCTCGAGGCCGGCGCCCACAACGTGCTGATTCCGAACCCGCGGGATATTCCGGGCTTCGTGAAGGAACTGAAGAACCACAAGTTCACCGCCTTCCTCGGCCTGAACACCCTGTTTGTTGCGCTTTGCAACAACGAAGAATTCCAGGATTTGGACTTCAGCAGTCTGAAGCTGACATCGTCCGGCGGTATGGCGCTGACCAGCGACACCGCCAAAATGTGGGAGCGGGTCACCGGTTGTGAAATTTGCGAAGGCTTCGGGATGACCGAAACTTCACCGGTGGTCACATTTAATCCGCATAGCGCCATTCAGATTGGCACCATTGGTCTGCCGATTCCGTCCACGCAGGTCATAACCATCGATGAAGAGGGCAATGAGACGCCCCTGGGCGAGCCTGGCGAGCTGTGTGTGAAAGGCCCGCAGGTCATGCGCGGTTACTGGCAGCGCCCGGAAGATACCCAGAAATCCTTCACCGAGGACGGCTACCTGCGTACCGGTGATATCGCCCTGATCCAGGAAGATGGCTACATCCGCATCGTCGATCGGAAGAAAGACATGATCATCGTTTCGGGTTTCAACGTATTCCCGAACGAGATTGAGGATGTGGTAAGCAGCCATCCGAAGGTGGTCGAGTGTGCCGCCGTTGGCGTACCCGATAGCAAGAGTGGCGAGGCGGTCAAGGTTTACCTGGTGCCCACGGCTGAAGGCGTGACAGAAAACGAACTCAAGGAATTCTGTCGCGAGCGGCTCACCGCCTACAAGGTACCCAAGCAGTTTGAGTTCCGTGACGAACTGCCCAAGACCAACGTAGGCAAAATTCTGCGCCGTGAACTGCGGGACGAGGCGAACAACAAGTAAGCCTGTCTGGCAGTTGATCAAGGAAAACCCTGCTTCGGCGGGGTTTTTCCGTTTTTAAGAAGCCGACTTTCCCGATAGACTGTCGCCCAATCGAATCCGAGTGAGCGCTATTCCGGCAATTCAATGACAGACACCCGTTCCGAAACTCCGAGCACACCGACACCCAAACCCGATGGCGAAGCGGCCGTCAAAGCGATGATGGAGCAGCTGGATGCCTGCAATCAGCAGGAAGCCGCCCGCATCGTGAAAACCGTTGCCCGTACCAAGGGAAAGCCGGGCCAGAAGGACCTGGAGAAAATGGCGAATTGGCTGGAACGAGGGCTGGAAAAGGTTCAGCAACGTCATGCCCTGCATAAGCCAGCCAGCTTCCCGGAGGGCTTGCCGGTTTCCGAACGGGTTGACGACATCCGGGAGGCCATCGAAAACCACCAGGTGGTGATCATTGCCGGCGAAACCGGTTCCGGTAAGACCACACAGATCCCGAAAATCTGCATGAACAGTGGCCGGGGTATCCGGGGCCTGATTGGTCATACCCAGCCCCGTCGTATCGCTGCACGCAGTGTGGCGGCCCGGATTGCCGAGGAAATCGGGGAGCAGACCGGCCAGCAGATCGGGTATCAGGTCCGTTTTACCGACAACACCTCGGAGCAGTCCCGGGTGAAGGTGATGACCGACGGTATCCTGCTGGCCGAGGTTCAGCACGACCGGTTTCTCGACCGCTACGATACGATCATCATCGATGAAGCCCACGAGCGCAGTCTCAACATCGATTTCTTGCTCGGCTATCTTCGGCAGCTCTTGCCCAAACGCCCGGATCTGAAGGTTATCATTACCTCGGCAACCATCGAGGTTGAACGATTCAGCGAATTCTTCGACAAGGCGCCGGTGATTGAGGTGAGTGGCCGCACCTATCCGGTGGATGTGCGTTACCGGCCGCTGACCGGCGATGAAGACGATCGGGACCAGGGCTGGACGGACGGCGTTCTCGGCGCCCTGGATGAAATCGAGCAGCACGAACGCATCGAGAAACAGCCACCGGGGGATGTGCTGGTGTTCCTGCCCGGGGAGCGGGAGATCCGCAATCTCAGCAAGGTTCTGCGCCATGTGGACCTGCGGCACACCGAAGTGTTGCCGCTTTATTCCCGGTTGAGCAATGCCGAGCAGAACCGGGTGTTCCAGTCCCACAAGGGCCGACGGATCGTGCTTTCCACGAACGTGGCGGAAACCTCGCTAACGGTGCCGGGCATCCGCTACGTGATCGATACCGGGGTTGCCCGGATCAGCCGCTACAGTGTGCGCTCGAAGATCCAGCGCTTACCGGTGGAACCGATTTCTCAGGCGAGCGCCAACCAGCGGGCAGGACGTTGTGGCCGGGTGGCCCCGGGTATCTGTTTCCGGCTGTACGATGAGACGGATTTTATCAACCGCCCGGAATACACCGATCCGGAAATACTGCGCACCAACCTGGCGTCGGTCATTCTACAAATGGCGACGTCGGGGCTTGGTGAAATTCGGCAGTTCCCGTTCCTGGAGGCGCCGGATAAGCGTCAGGTCAACGACGGCTACAAGCTGCTGGAAGAATTGGGTGCAGTGGATGACAAGCGCCGCGTTACCCGGCTTGGTCGAACCATGTCGCGGCTGCCCCTCGATCCACGCCTGGCCAGGATGCTGGTCACCGCGGCGGAGCTTGGCAGTCTGGCGGAAACCTTGGTCATCATTGCCGGGTTGAGTATTCAGGACCCGCGGGAGCGGCCCCAGGACAAACAGCAGGCTGCGGATCAGGCCCACGCTCCGTTCAATGACAAGGAATCGGATTTCGTCACCCTGCTGAACGTGTGGAATTTCTATGAAGAACAACGCCAGGAAATGTCCCAGAATCAGCTCAAGAAGGTCTGCCAGAAGAGCTTCCTGAGCTGGATGCGAATGCGGGAATGGCGTGATATCCATCGCCAGCTGACGTTGATCTGTCGTGAACAGAAGCTGGCGGTCAACAAGGATGCCGCCAGTTACGAAGCGCTGCACAAGGCGATACTGGCCGGTCTTCTGGGCCAGGTAGCCGTGAAGGTAGAAAAGAAGGAATACCTGGCGACACGGAACCGGAAGGTGCTGATCTTTCCCGGCTCCAAGGTAGCCAAGACCGGTCCGAAATGGATCGTTGCCACCGAGATTGTGGAGACCAGTCGGGTATTTGCCCGGGTGGTGGCGTCCATTCAACCGGAATGGATTGAGCCTCTCGCCGGTCATATCGTCAAACACCATTATTTTGAGCCCCATTGGGAGCAGAAGCGGTCCCAGGTGATGGGCTACGAAAAGGTCACCCTTTACGGGCTGGATATTGTCGCCAAGCGTCGTATTCCCTACGCCAAAGTGGATCCGGCGGAATGCCGAAACCTGTTTATCCGGCGAGCGCTGGTGGAGGGGGATTATCGGTCAAAGGCGCCCTTTATAGCCCGTAACCGGGAGATGCTCGACACGGTTGAGAATCTTGAGAAGAAGACCCGGCGGCGTGATCTGCTCGTTGACGATGAAGTGCTCGTGGCCTTCTACGATGAACGTTTGCCTGCAGACATCATCAGTGGCCGGCATTTCGAGACCTGGTGGAAGGGGCTCTCAGCGGAGCAACTGAAAGAACTGGAGCTCACCGAAGCCGACATTCTCCAGCGGCCGGTGGATGCCCAGGCCGCGGACCTGTACCCCGATTATCTGGAGTGGCAGGGTGTTCGCTACCCGCTGAGCTACGAGTTCGAACCCACCAGTGAAAAAGACGGCGTCACGCTGCAGGTTCCCCTGATGGCCCTCAAACAGATTCCGTCTCGTCGTCTGGAATGGCTGGTGCCGGGATTGTTGAGAGAGAAATGCATTGCCCTGGTGAAGTCTCTGCCCAAGGCGTTGCGCCGTAACTTTGTGCCTGTGCCTGATTTTGTGGACGCAGCCCTTGAGAACCTGCAGCCGTCCAACGAACCGTTAACGCTTCAACTGGGCGAGCAGTTGCGACGAATGACCGGCGTACAGATTGATCCAGAGGCCTGGTCGGAATCGGAGTTACCAAAGCACCTCCGGATGAATCTGCGGGTCATGGGCGACGGGGGGCGCACCATCGCAGAGAGTCGCGACACGTCTGACCTGCAGCACCAACTTGAGGGGCAGGCCGAGCAGGCGCTTGAGTCGGCGACAAAAGATGATTCGGCGGCGGAGCCGAGCGGCGAGTACACCGAATGGCGGTTCGGAGCATTGCCCGAACAGGTCCAGACGGAAAAGGGCGGCATGCAGGTGACCGTCTATCCCGCGCTGGAAGATCTGGGCAAGCAAGTGCGCCAGATACGCTGTCTGGACCGGCTGACTGCTGAAGATACTACCCGGAAGGCAATCGCCCGGCTGATTCTGAACCGGTTCGGCAGGACGCTCGATGACCTGGAGCGGAAACTTCCGCGTTTCAAGCAGTCTGCGCTTATGTTTGCTCCGGTGGGCCAGTCGAAAGTCTTGCTGGATGATCTGTTGCTGGCAACGGCCATGCAGCACTTTCTCGCGGAGGGTGTTCCGAGAACAGCAGAGGACTTCGACCGTGTGTTTGACGCTCACCGGGGTGACTTCATCCCGGCTCTGGAGCAGGCAGACGAGCGGTTGTATCAGGCGATGTCCGGTTATCAGAAAGTGGCGAAGCAGTTGAAAGGCAAAATCAATCTGGCGCTCGCCAACAGCATGGCCGATCTTAAATTTCAGTTACAGAACCTGGTCTATCCCGGATTTCTGGTGGAAACACCGCCTGAGTGGCTAGCGGAGTTCGGGCGTTATTTTGAGGCGGCGCTGATTCGTCTTGAAAAGATGCCTCGGGAAATGGGCCGGGAGCGGGAGTTTCTTCACACTATCGAGCCGCTCTGGTCTCGCTACGCGGTAAAGCGGGACGAACAGCAGCGGCAGGGGATTCGGGATCCTGAATTGGTGTTGTACCGGTGGATGCTCGAGGAGTTCCGGGTGTCGTTCTTTGCCCAGCAATTGGGCACGGTGATGACCGTGTCGGTGAAACGTCTGGACCGGCAGTGGGAAAAGACCAGAGTCTGAGGAAGGCAGGCTGCACCAATCCGGTGCTACTGACTGATAGCCGACGGGCAAAACCCCGATACTGTGTTAGTATTTCTGGCAGTAGGTCAATGAACGAATCAGACGGGACGCCAGTCATCCCGTTTTCACAATCATGACGTGGGGTTAGCGTGATTAAAGCCGTTATTAGCGGGACCGGTCTCTACACACCGCCAGCAACCATTGATAATGACGAACTGGTCGAAGCCTTCAACCAGTACGTTGAACTGTTCAACGCCGAGAACGCAGATGCCATCGCCAGTGGCGATGTGACGCCGCTGCAGCCATCGTCCTCCTCGTTTATCGAGAAAGCCTCCGGCATCAAGCGCCGCCATGTTATCAACAAGGACGGCATTCTCGATCCAAAACGCATGAAGCCCTATATTCCCGATCGCAGCAACGAGGAGCCCTCGGTGCAATGCGAAATGGCTGTGACTGCTTGCCGTGAGGCCCTCGAGCAGGCGGGTAAGTCGACACAGGATGTCGATGCCGTGATCGTTGCCTGTTCCAACCTGCAACGGGCCTATCCGGCAGTTTCTATCGAAGTTCAGGAAGCGCTCGGTATCGACGGGTTTGCCTACGATATGAACGTGGCGTGCAGCTCCGCTACGTTCGGCCTTCAGGCGGCTGTCAATTCTGTCGAGAACGGCACTGCCCGTTCTGTTCTGGTCGTCAGCCCGGAAATCTGTTCCGGCCACCTGAACTTCCGGGACCGGGACAGTCACTTCATCTTTGGTGACGCCTGCACAGCCATTCTGGTAGAGCGCGAAGAAGATACCCGTGAGGGGCAGGGGTTCGAGATTCTCGGTACCAGCCTGAAAACCAAGTTTTCCAATAACATCCGGAACAATTTCGGGTTTCTGAACCGTGCCGATGATTCCGGTGTTGGTAAACCCGACAAGCTCTTCGTTCAACAGGGTCGCAAGGTGTTCAAGGAGGTGTCGCCGCTGGTTGCCGAGACCATCCAGAAACAGCTGCAAAGCCTGTCTCTGGCGCCGGATGATCTCCGTCGCATGTGGTTGCACCAGGCTAACCTGAATATGAATCAGCTGATTGCCCGCAAGGTGCTGGGTCGCGATGCCACTGAGGAAGAGGCACCGGTGATTCTGGATGAGTACGCCAACACCAGCTCCGCCGGTTCGATCATCGCCTTCCACAAGCACAAGGATGACTTTGTCAGTGGCGATCTCGGGGTAATCTGTTCGTTCGGGGCAGGTTATTCCATCGGCAGCGTGGTGGTACGCCGCCGGTAGGAGTCTTCCGGTTCAGGTCGTTGCCAGGGCCCGGAGGGTGTCTGGCAGCGGGGCCGAGGAACGTGTTTCCCGGTCGAACCACACGATTTTCGCATAGCCTTCCGCATAAACAGCGCCGGTGTCGACATCTGTCAGCAAATGATAGGTGTCGAGGCTGGTGTTACCCGCCTTGTCGGCGTATGTTTTCACCTCAACCGTTGCCGGGTGGTTCAATTCCTTTAGAAAGGTGGCACTGGTCTTTATAATAACCGGGCCGGTCGGCTCTTCGGGGCCGCCCAGCTCCAGTGAGGCCAGCCAGACAATGCGCGCTTCCTCAAAGAATCGGAAGTAGACTGTATTGTTGGCATGGCCGTATGCATCCATGTCTCCCCAGCGGAGCGGCATGGTAATCGTGCTTACAAGATTTCCCGGTACTGACATCGGTTTCTCCGGAACAACGGTTTAATAATAAAAAAGTAGCGCCGGTATTTTCGACGAATTGAAACGAATTAAACAACCCAAGAGCAGATGATGAAACACATTTTTATCCGGCGCCGGCTGTTTACGCTCACCATGTTGGTGTCCCTGGCCATATTCCTGCCAGTGGGCCAGGCCTTCGCGCAGAATATGCAGCAGCCCGCCCCCGAAGGGTCTGTTCCGGTTGACCCGAAAGATCCCTGGGAAAACTGGAACCGCAAGGTATATACCTTCAACGAGACCATCGACCGCTGGTTCCTGAAGCCGGTCGCGCAGGCCTACAGGACGTTTACCCCGCAGATTGTTGACCGTGGTATTACCAACTTTTTCAATAACCTGACTGAGCTCCGGAACTTCACCAACAGTGTGCTGCAGTTGAAAGGGGAGTCTGCGGTGGTGGCTGTCGGCCGCTTTACCTACAACACCACCTTCGGCCTGGGCGGTCTGATTGATGTGGCAACCGCCTTTGATCTCCCGGAGCGGCCCGAGGACTTTGGCCAGACCCTGGGATACTGGGGCGCGGGATCCGGGCCCTACCTTATGCTGCCGTTTCTCGGCCCGTCCACGCCAAGGCACTTTACCGGGTTTGCAACTGACGGCTTTGCGCTGCCATCAGCGTGGGATACTGTGGACAGTCCGGAAGTTTATTACGCTCGGGCCGTGCAGGTAGTTGATAAGCGCGCGGATTTGATTCCCGCGGAAAGCTTCATATCCGGCGACAGCTACGTATTTGTCCGAAACGCCTTCCTGCAGCGTCGGGAATTCCTGATCAATGATGGGAAAGTGGTCAACGATCCGTTTGCCAGCGGTGATGATGAGGATCTGATGCTCGATGATTTCTGAGCGTCATCGGGATTGATAGGAGGTCAGCGGTGCTGAAGGATCCAAGATTAGCCAAATTCCGGAAAATGCTGGCCGAGGCGCCGAACTACGAAGTCTGGAAGGCCGCAGCGTTGGAACTGGACTTTCTGGAAGGTAACGCCGAGTGGAAAGAGGATTTCGCCTCCGACCTCTATCACTATGAACTGATTTACGACCGCCTGAGCAATCTTAAGCAGTATCGCCAGCAGAATGATGTGGAACGTCTGAAACGGGCCCTCCGGGAAGGACTGCACCATGACCTGGGGAATATGGGCAACCCGGTGCTCTACACGCGGTCGCGAGTTGGCACCAAACACCTGATTGAAGAATACATCACCCAGGTTTGCGAAGCGCTGGATTATCTCTGTGATCAACCGGTGCCCGGTTTTCCCGTTGCGGACAAGCTTCAGTTTTTCCGCGATACCCTTACCAGCTACGGTCGACCAGCACTTTTGCTCAGCGGCGGTGCGACCCTTGGTGTGTTCCACTTCGGGGTAATCAAGGCCCTCTGGGAAAAGGGGCTTCTGCCTCAGGTCATTGCCGGCTCAAGTATTGGCGCCATTATCGCGGGTATTCTTGGTGTACACACCGACGCAGAAATCCCCGAAATGCTGGTGCCGGAGAACCATAATCTGAAAGCCTGGAAGTGGCGTGGCCTGCTCAGCGCGGTGCGCGGAGACGGGCTCATGGATCAGGAAGAGCTTCGAAATTGCCTGCGTGGCAATATCGGTGAATACACCTTTGAAGAGGCTTACCAGCGTACTGGCCGTTCGATCAATGTGAGTGTCTCACCGGTTCAGGCCCACCAGAAGGCTCGCTTGCTGTGCGGATACACCTCGCCTTACCTGATGGTCTGGAGTGCAGTGTTGGCCAGCGCCGCGGTTCCCGGTATTTTCCCGCCGGTTACCCTGATGAAAAAGGACATTCAGGGCACCACGCTACCCTATATGCCGCGCCTGAAGTTTGTGGATGGCTCGGTTGTGAGCGACCTGCCAATTGAACGGTTGATGCACCTGTACGATGTGAATTACACCATCGTGAGCCAGACCAATCCCCACGTGGTGCCGTTCCTGAGCCAGCGGGGGCGGGATGAAAAGTTGTCCCTTGGCAACCTGCCCATGCACTTGTTGAAATCCGAAATCCAGTTTCATGGCCAGGGGGTGTTCGACTACCTGCGCAAACGCCTCAGGCCGGAACTTCTGCGGCAGATGTCCGGTCAGCTGTACACTATCATGGCCCAGCGCTATTCGGGAGACGTTACCATTGCGCCCTCATATTCGTTCAAGGATTACAGCAGGATGCTGGCAAATCCAGATCCTGCCTACGTGCGGCAGATGATTCTGGCCGGCGAACGGGCCACCTGGCCGAAGATCTCCATGATCCGTTCCCATGCCCGTATCTCGAAAACCCTGGAGCGGTGTGTCCGGCGGCTCAAGCAACAGAACCGGCGCACCGCCGAGCTCAGACTGATCAGCAACGCGGATTCCGGTACGTCCTGATATGTATTACGACTTTTTCGGCTTTCGCGAACCGCCGTTTTCCATTGCTCCAGACCCTCGTTACCTATATCTGAGCGATCGCCACAAGGAGGCGCTGGCGCACCTGATGTATGGGGTTCAGGGGCAGGGCGGCTTCATCGTGATCACCGGTGAAGTGGGAACCGGGAAAACGACAGTTTCCCGCTGCTTCATCGAGAACGTTCCGGATAACGTAGATATCGCGCTGATCCTTAACCCAAGGCTCTCTGCGCGGGAATTGCTGTCCTCCATCTGCGATGAGCTGGAAATACCCCACGAGATCAGTGCCACCATCAAGGAACTGGTGGATCTGATTAACCAGGACTTGCTCAAGGCCCATGCGGCCGGGCGACACAAGGTTCTGATGATCGATGAGGCCCAGAATCTGTCGGCCGAGGTACTGGAACAGCTGCGGCTTCTGACCAACCTGGAAACGGCAGAGAAAAAACTGCTGCAGATTGTTTTGCTGGGCCAGCCCGAATTGCAGGAAATGCTGGCGCTTCCGGAGCTGCGCCAACTGAACCAGCGCGTAACCGCGCGGTACCATCTGGATGCCATCGGCCGGGAAGAATTGCCCGCCTACCTTCGCTACCGGCTCAGCGTCGCCGGTATGCGAGGCGATATTTTTTCGCAGCGGGCGGTGAATCGTCTTTACCGCGAAAGCCAGGGCATTCCCCGCCTTATCAACCTGATCAGTGACCGGGCCCTGTTGGGAGCTTACGCGGAAGGCGAGCATGAAATTACGGTTGATCACATCCGCCACGCGGCAAAGGAAGTGCGAGGACACTCGATTGGTCCTGCGCCTTCACGATCAGGCCGGTCGCCGGACAGGTCACAGTACCTGGTTGTTGCCGCTTCGATTCTGGTGGCCATCATTGGAACCGCCTGGCTGTTTGAGCGGTGGTCCCCCGACAGTTCAGCTTCGACGGGGCACTCGTCGGCAGAACCTCTTGAAGGCGCGGTTGAACGGTTGGAAGAGCAGGAGCGAGAACAGGAAAGAGTGGTTGAGGGGTCTGGAAATTTGCCAGAAGAGCCGTCGGGGCCAGGCGAACTGGCCGTTCCGGATCAACTTCTGGATTCGGTGTCGGCGTTTCAGGTACTTTTCGGAATCTGGGGGCGGAGCTATCAGCCGGCGGAAGCACCCGTGGCCTGCGACTGGGCCAGAGAAAATGGGCTGGGTTGCCTTAACCGTCAGGGCAGCCGCCGAAGCCTGGAGTTTCTTGATCGCCCGGCAATGCTTCAGCTCCAGGATGAGGCAGGTAACACCGGATTCGTCGTCCTCCGCCATCTGAATGGCGATACGGCAGAAGTTGCCATGCCCTCTGGCAATCAGACCGTGTCCTTTGCCAGTATCGAGCGATACTGGTTCGGAGAATATCGGGTATTGTGGCGCTTGCCGGAATACCTTACAGGGGACGGTTTTTACAGCAATGGTGGTGGCGAACAACTCTGGATTGGCGCCCGAATGATGGATCTGGCAGACCGGCACAGTAAATCCCGTGCAGAGAGCGACCGCGTTAAACGTATGAACGCGGAAGAGCAGGTTCGCTGGTATCAGGCATTACGGGGGCTCACTGTGGATGGCATTGCCGGCGCTATGACCATCATCCAGATCAATAATGATCTGGAAGCCTCCATCCCTCGCCTGAAGCCCCTGAAGCCGGAAGGTCGAGAGTAGTCATGTCTTACATTCTTGACGCATTGCGAAAATCCGAAACCGAGCGGCGGCAGGGTCGCGTTCCGGACCTCGGCCAACAGGTGCAGTTGATTCACCGGCCGAAGAAAAAGAGGGTGTCACCAGCTCTCTGGGTGTCGCTGGCACTGTTGCTGAACGCCGCAGTCCTGGCCTTTGTGTTCTGGCCGGGAACGCCGTTGCCCTGGGTTGTTGAGTCACAATCAGAGGCTCCAGCAGCCCCGGATAAAGCTACGGTCCCTGAACCTGTGCCGGTACCGACCGCGACTGAAGCAGAACCGACATCGGAAGATCCCGTCGCGGAGACGGGGGCAATCCCGGAGCCCGATCCTGTTCAGGCAACGCCGTCGCCGATCGCCTCGGAACCTCCGGTAGCTGAGAGCAGGGATCGGGCGACGGTTATTGTTCCATCATCCGCAATATCCGAAACCGCGGTGCCGATGGTGGAACAGGAGCAGGCGGGCCGAGTACCTCATCTGGTAGAGTTGCCGCTTTCATTCCAGAAGAGCGTTCCCGACTTGACCTTTAACAGCCATATCTACTCTTCCTCGCCTGCATCGCGCCGGGTGATGATCAACGACACCTACCTTCGGGTGGGCGATACCTTTGAAGGCCTGCGGGTGGACGACATCACCGAAGAGGGTGTGGTTCTGAGCCGTGACGGTCGCCGCTTCCGGGTTGGTGTGGTGCGGGACTGGGTGAGCCCCCGCTGATGGCTCTCACCGACGACATCAAGCAATCCATCCAGCAAGGCTATCGCGATGTGCTTGCCGGCAAGGACATTCGGGCGCGCTATGGTCAGCGTCTGATGATTGCCGAAATTGCCAAGTACATGGGTGATATCACAGAGAACGATGGCCAGAGAACCTCTCCGGCTGCGGCCTGTGTTGTGGAGGCGGGTACAGGTACCGGCAAGACCCTTGCTTACCTGATCGCCGCCATTCCGGTGGCTAAAGCCCTGGGCAAAACGCTGGTTATATCCACCGCGACCGTCGCCTTACAGGACCAGATCGTGCTCAAGGACCTCCCGGACCTGAAGAAGCACAGCAAGATGGACTTCAACTGGACGCTCGCTAAAGGCCGTGGCCGCTACCTGTGCATGTCCCGACTGGAAGCACGTTTGCACGATGAGGGAAACACCGACAGTGACACCATGCCTCTGTTCCTGCTGGATGGCCCCAAAAACGAAGAACCTGGTACCCGGGCGTTCTTTGAAGAGATGCTGGCAAGTTATGGTTCACGGGAATGGGACGGTGACCGGGACCATTGGCCGGAGCAGATTCCGGACGATGTCTGGCGACAGGTGACCACGGACCACCGCCAGTGCACCAACCGCCATTGCAGCTACTTTGACAGCTGCGCGTTTTTCGATGCCCGTAAAGATCTCGACGATGCTGATATCGTGGTAGCCAACCACGACCTGGTGCTGGCCGATCTGGCCTTGGGCGGCGGGGCGATTTTGCCGGAGCCGGAGAATGCCCTGTATATCTTTGATGAGGCTCATCATCTTCCGGACAAAGCGCTGAACCACTTTGCGGCGTCGCTCCCGCTTAACGCCACCCGGCAATGGCTGAAACAGCTTTCCCAGGCGCTTGTTAAAATGCAGCCTTATCTGGCAGCCGGCACCCAGGCCGCCAAGTCCCTGGATCGCGTCAGTTCTGCCTCAAGGGAAGTGGATCTCGTGCTGAACCGGGTTTACGAGGAAGCCGAGCAGAATACCGGGTGGGAGTTCAACGAGGAGCGCCGGACGGCCCAATGGCGTTATCCGGAGGGTGAACTGCCGGAAGCCATGGCAGATCTATCAGCCGAGAGCCGCATTGCGACCGCCAATATGGTCCGCCAGCTTGGCGTTCTTGCAGACGAACTGCAGGGAGCATTCGACGAGCGCAAGGAACATGAGATTGACCGGGAAACCGCAGAAGCATGGTACCCGGTGATTGGCTCTTTCCACGCAAGGGCCGAGGACCAGTTGAGACTCTGGACCGCCTGGTGCGAGCAGGGCAATGCAAAACCCGCCAGCGAGTCAGAAACGGATTCTGAAGCGGGTGAAGAGAAGGAATCCAGGCCGCCAGTGCAGAAAAGCCCGCCACCGGCCCGCTGGGCTGTGCGTCAACGCTGGGACCATGCCGAAGACATTACGCTTTACAGTTCACCGGTACTGGCGGACAACCTCCTTTACTCCCGGCTATGGTCCCGGGCCTACGGCGCCGTGCTCACCAGTGCCACCCTGACCGCCCTGGGCAGGTTTGATCGCCTGAACGCCCGGGCGGGATTACCCCAGGGCAGCCGCTTCCTGGTTGTTCCCAGCTCATTCCGCTATGGCGAGATGGCGACGGTCGAGGTGCCGGCGATGTCCGCCATGCCGACGGACGACGGTTTTGCTGATGAGCTTGTTAAACGACTGCCGGACCTGTGGGCCGGCGAGAAAGCGACGTTGGTATTGTTCACTTCCCGGCGCCAGATGCAGCAGGTTCGGGACGCTCTTGCCCCTGATTACCCGGAGCTGATCATCACCCAGGACGATATGGCCAAGGGCGAGGTGCTCAGGCAGCATTGCAGCCGGGTGGATGAGGGACGGCCCAGTGTCCTGTTTGGCGTTGCCAGCTTTGCCGAGGGCATCGATTTGCCCGGAAAGTACCTGCACCACGTTGTGATCACCCGTCTGCCGTTTTCAGTGCCCGATGACCCTATTGAGGCGAGCCTGGCAGAGTGGGTAACCCAACGAGGCGGTAATCCCTTTATGGAAATCACCGTTCCGGATGCTTCGATCAAACTGGTCCAGGCGGTGGGCCGGCTACTTAGAACCGAACAGGATACTGGCAGGGTGACCATTCTGGATCGCAGGATCATTGCCCGGCGGTATGGTCAGCTGCTGCTGGATGCCTTGCCGCCTTTCCGCCGAATTATCGAACGTTAGATCTCATCGACAAACCATTCAGCCATAAAAAAAGAGCCGCCCCCGGAGGGTTGGCTCTCATCAAATGGGTTCTTTCGAACCCGGGCGTCGAAACAACGCGGAACAAGAAATCTGAAGGCCTGAAGTTTCAGAATTCCTGGTGAGGTTTCCCTCACCGTTGGAATAATAGTAGGGGATTAGAGGGCGTAGACGGATCGTCCAAAGGGCGTAGCGGGCTTAGATAGTTGAAGCAAAATGTGATGCTCATCACATTTAGGCTCCCTTGGGTGTCAGCCTTCCAGTAGCCCCAGATCCCGGGCCCGAGCCAGTGCCTCGGTCCTGCGGCCGACGCCCAGTTTGCCGTAGAGGTTGCGAATATGAGCTTTTACGGTAGCCGGCGCGACCTTCATTTTTGAGGCAATATCCTTATTGGCATGCCCCTCGTGAATCAACTCCAGCACTTCCAGCTCTCTTTGGCTGAGTGGTTCCGGTAGTGCTTCCGGATCAATTGCCGGACGTTCAGGCACACTGGCCCCTGAGCTTATGCTGCTTTTGAGGTGTATCTGACCAGACTCTCTTTGATCAACAAGCATCTTCCTGACGTTGGCGTTCCAGCTGCCAGGTGCGTTCAGCGCGGGCAGATCCAGCAGTAGGGTACGAAGATCCGGACTCTCTTCGGCAAACAGCCGCATGAACCCGGCCTCGGAAGCCAGGGTTACAGCACGGGTCAGCATCTGTTCCGATTCGTCTTTCCGCTCCTGTTGTGCAAGGGCCTCGCCGTAGACCAACAGTATCTCCACCAGGTGACGGTTGTGGGCATTGCGTTCAGCCGGTTTCAGTAAGGCGCTGAGTATTTCCTGGGCACGCTCTGGCTGGTTAAGTGCCACCAGCACACGAGCTTCGCTGATCCGGCTTTGTTCGAGGTGAAGCGGGTTCGTGAATTCGGTGTCGGGCCTGGAATCCAGGCTGGCACGTGCCTTTTCCGGGTGACCGGCGGCAAGATAGCACCGGGCAAGAAGAGCGGTGCTGGCAGGCGGCTCGAAAACAATCTGCTCGCGGCGCTTTCGGCCTGTCTGGGAAGCATCTTCCAGGGCCTCAATTGCGTCCTCAAGTTTGCCCTCGCTGAAGGCAAGGTGACCACGAACGTATTGAATGATTACGTGCTGCCCCGGCTCCGTGCCCCGTTCAACATGCTCCAGCAGAGGCTGGAGGTGCGTGGTGGCGAGCTGGGGATGATTTCGCTCCCGGTGGATTTCACACAGGGTGCTGTTCTGCCAGCAGGAGATGAGTCTTGGTTGGCTGGGGTCTGAGTAGTGTCGGTCTACCCATTGCCGGATGTCGGTGCAGGTTTCCAGCGCCAGATCGATATCACCCCGGTTGTACTGAATCCACGCCAACAGGCCGCCGCTGGAGAGCACGGTGCTGGGCTTATGTTCCACCTGTCCATAACGAACGGCAGACTGGAGCGCGTCTTCGGCCTCGGTAAGCTCACCCTTGCCGTAGTAATCAAGGCCCAGCCCGTAATAGGTTACGGACTTCAAAGGGATACGGGTGTGGTCTATCTCCCTGAGCACCTGTCGGGTGAGGTCGGCGGCGCTTTTGTCGTCACTCCGGGTTCGGGCTAAATACGAGCGCATCAGCGAGATCTCGCTTTGCAACCCCAGGGCCCCTTCGGCATCCGGATGGGAATCAGCTACCTGCCGGTCCAGCAGATCCTCAAGTGCCGACAGTAGAGGCTCGAGCGTGTCCACCCGATTCGCAAAGAACAGTCCCCAGATCCGGAGCATCTGGAGCTGCGGATGATCGGTTACCAGTTCCTTTGGCAGGGCATCGAGCCAGTCCAGCACGGGAAGGTGATAACCACTATGGATCAGATTGTTGCCATGTTCCGCCAGTACCCGGGCCAGCCACGACCAGTCCTCCTGACGGACAATCTGGGCAATGGCCTCCTGAACATGACCGTGGGCCAATAACCATTCCACAGTGCGTTGCCAGAGGTACGTTGCCTTCTCCGGTTCTGTGTGACTGATCCTTAGCAACAGCGCATCCCGGAACAGGTCGTGGTATCGGAACCATTCGTTCCGGGTATCCAGCGGAATCAGGAACAGGTTCTGGCTCAGGAGCTTTTCGAGCATCTCCTGGCTGTCGTCCGACTCACGGATTGAGTCACAAAGAGACGCACAGAGCCTGGGGCAGCAGGCGGTTTCAAGCAGGAAATCGGCTATATCCCGGGGTTGCTGTTCCAGCACTTCGCTGAGGACATAATCGCTTATATAGCGCTCATCCAGATTGATCTGGTTTCCGGATTTGGCTGCGTCCTTCCAGGAAAACGTCGAAGAAAGCGCGGATAGCTGCATGGCGGCCACCCAGCCTTCGGTTTTGCGGACAATGGCATGGACATCCTCGTCAGTGATATCAAGCCCCATGGTATCGCGGAAAAACTGCCGGCATTCGTCTTCAGAAAAGGCCAACAGGCCAGGGTGGATGTCCTGGATCCATCGGCGGACGCGCCAGCGTGCCAACGGCAAGGGTGGCTCCGTTCGGGACGCCAGGGTAATCAGGATCTCCGGCGGTAAATAATCGATGAAATAGCCAAACTGCCTGTGGATGGCCGGGTTTCCGATAAAGTGGAAATCGTCCAGCACCAACGACCAGGCGCTGCCATCCTGAGCCAGAGTATTGATCAGGCCAGTAATGGTCTCGGTGAATGTTTCATCGGTTTGATGGGTGAGCTGTTTACGCAACTCGGCTGCACCGGCCAGTCCGGCCTGTTCGAAGGCGCCGATGACGTACTGCCAGAATCGCCGGGGTTCATCATCGTGTTCATCCAGGGAAAGCCAGGCCGTCGGTGAGGAAACCCGCGAGCACCACTGGGCCACCAGTGTGGTCTTTCCAAAGCCGGCCGGCGCAATCACCAGATTCAGCCGTTTGGGGCTTTGGGGCTCAAGCAGGGCGCTCAACCGGTCACGCTTGACCGCGCGCGAGTCTGACGTTGGCCTGAGAAACTTGGTGGTAAGCAGCATGGATTCCCTGAAAACTGGAGTGTTGAATTGCCTTGGCAGGGCATAAAGGATTGTGTCCTTTGTAATCACCAAGTCAAGGGCCATGAAGCCACTTTAATCGCGCCAGGGTTTTATCAGAGGCTGCGTAAATGCAATTTTGGTCTAAACTGTGTGAAAGTAGTTGCCTATATTAAAAAAGAATGAAAACCTGTATTTTTATGCGTATTCTTCAACAAGGTCCTTCGATCTCCAGGGAGCAGCAGATTCAATGAAACTACAACAGTTGCGCTATATCTGGGAAGTTGCGCATCACGATCTGAATGTGTCAGCAACCGCTCAAAGCCTGTTTACATCCCAGCCGGGTATCTCCAAACAGATCCGGCTGCTGGAGGACGAACTGGGGCTGGAAGTGTTTGCCCGCAGCGGCAAGCATCTCACCCGCATTACACCGGGCGGTGAAATCATTATCCGGGAAGCGGGAGAGATCCTGCGGCGGGTTGAGGGCATCAAGAAAATCGCCCAGGAATTCAGCAACCAGCGCAAGGGCGATCTGAGTATCGCCACGACTCATACTCAGGCGCGGTATGCGTTGCCACCGATTATCAGCGGTTTCATTGAAGAATACCCGGACGTATCCCTGCATATGCACCAGGGTACGCCCATGCAGATCTCCGAGATGGCGGCCAGCGGAGCGGTGGACTTTGCTATCGCGACCGAAGGCATGGAGCTGTTTAACGATCTGATCATGATGCCCTGTTACAAATGGAACCGGAGCGTCATCGTGCCTAAGGATCATCCTCTGGCCAAATTACCGGAATTGACGCTACCAGAGCTGGCAGAGTACCCACTGGTGACCTATGTGTTCGGTTTCACCGGCCGATCCAAGCTTGATGAGGCGTTCCAGTCCCAGGGGCTCACACCCAAGGTGGTATTCACCGCAGCGGATGCGGATGTCATCAAAACCTACGTAAGGCTGGGTCTTGGCGTCGGAATTGTTGCCAGTATGGCATTCGATCCCAAAACCGACACCGATTTGGTCGCGCTTGATGCCCGCAAGCTGTTCCGTCCCAGTGTCACGCGAATCGGCTTCCGGAAGGGGACTTTCCTGAGGGGCTATATGTATGACTTCATTCACCGCTTTGCGCCCCACCTTACCAAGGAAAAGGTGGACGAAGCCGTGTCCCATCAGGGTAGCCGGTCTGAAATCGAGGAACTGTTCAGGGATGTTGAGCTACCCACTCACTAGAAGGTGAGCGGGTAGTATGTGCCCGGGTTATTCCCGGGCGATAAGGTTGCCGGCGTGAAGGCCACATTCTTTCTGGGTAGCTTCTTCCCACCACCAGCGACCCTCCCGCTCGTGCTGCCCGGGCAGTACCGGACGGGTGCAGGGCTGGCAGCCGATACTTACGAAGCCTCTCTCGTGCAGCTCGTTATAGGGCGCCTCGGACATCCGGATGTAATCCCACACCTCTTTTGACGTCCAGTTTGCCAGCGGATTGAACTTGATCAGTGTCTTATCATCGGTTGAGAAGGCAGTGTCCTCCTGAACAACCGGTACATCGTTGCGTGTGCCCGGGCTCTGATCCTTGCGCTGCCCGGTAATCCAGGCGTCCACGGTTGCCAGCTTGCGGCGCAGGGGATTGACCTTGCGAATGCCGCAGCATTCACTGTGTCCATCCTCGTAGAAGCTGAACAGACCTTTCTTGTCCACCAGGTCCTGAACTTCCTGAGCATCCGGAAACAGAACCTCGATCTCGATGCCGTAGTGCTTGCGCACCCGCTCCACAAACTCGTAGGTTTCCGGGTGAAGACGGGCTGTATCCAGGGTAAAAACCTTCAGGTTGTCGGTCAGTTTGTGTGCCATTTCAATCAGCACTACATCCTCCGCGCCACTGAAGGAGATGGCTATGTTGTCGTACTGTTTGAGGGCGGCTTTGAGAATCGAGCGGGGGCTCTGGTCTTCGAGCTCTTCCCGCAGGGTCTGAATATCGGTCATGGCCCGGCATTGCCTTATCTGAGAGTGCAAGAGGATCTAACTGATCGAAAAGGCTACCATTAAATGCCTCATACCCTGAAGGAATGACAATCTATATGGTTATTCCGCGCTTAAGAGCCCGGGTTTACACTTCTACGATGCAATCCCGCCCGGTTTTTCTTATCATACGCTCCGAATAGCGGCACACGGACAAACCGACGTTGCCCTTAACCAATTGAAGCAGGAGATCGTTGTGGAACTGGCATGCCTTGACCTTGAAGGAGTATTGATCCCGGAAATCTGGATCGCGTTCGCCGAAAAGACCGGCATTGAAGAGCTCAAGGCAACCACCCGCGATATTCCGGATTACGACGTGCTGATGAAGCAGCGTCTGAAGCTGCTGGACCAGCACGGCTACGGGTTGCCCCAGATCCAGGAAGTAATCGGGGAACTGGACCCGCTGCCCGGCGCCCGGGAATTTCTGGATTGGCTGCGGGAGCGTTTTCAGGTGGTGATTCTGTCTGACACCTTCTACGAATTCGCCATGCCCCTGATGAAGAAACTGGGTTACCCGGCGTTGCTTTGTCATAAGCTGGAAGTCGCAGACGACGGCCAGATTACCAACTACCTGCTGCGCCAACGTGATCCCAAGCGCCAGTCGGTAAGGGCATTCCAGTTGCTGAATTACCGCGTGATTGCTGCCGGTGATTCCTACAACGACACCACCATGCTGGGGCAGGCCGAAGCCGGCATCCTGTTCCATGCTCCGCAGAATGTGATTGACGAGTTTCCGCATTTCCCAGCGGTACATAACTTTGACGATCTCAAGCAGGAGTTCCTTAAGGCCAGCGCGATCCACAGCGCCTGAGCAGGTTAAATCGGGGTCAGATGAAAAATTCATCTGACCCCATGTTCGCGTCACTCAATAACCAACTCTTCCAGAAACCGCATCAAAGGCCCGACTTTCGCGAGCGTCTCCTGATACTCAGCTTCGGGGTCTGAATCCGCAACAATACCGCCACCACCCCAGCAGCGAATAGTGCCTTGGCCGTCACAGAGCATGGTTCGAATCGCGATATTGCTGTCCAGCGTGCCATCCAGTCCGCGATAGAATATCGAGCCGCAGTAAGGGCCACGCCAATGGGGTTCAAGCTCGCGGATGATCTCCATCGCCCTGATCTTGGGCGCGCCAGTGATTGATCCGCCCGGGAAAGCATCAAACAGGGCTTTCATGGGCGTGACACCCTCGGCCAGCTCGGCGCGGATGTGGCTGACCAGATGATGGACGTTGCGGTAGGACTCCAGGGCAAACAGTTTGTCGACTTTCACGCTGCCCGGTTTTGCGTTCAGGCTGAGATCGTTGCGAAGTAAGTCGACGATCATCAGGTTTTCGGCCAGGTCCTTTTCAGAGCCTTCCAGTTCAGTGGCATAGGCTGAATCGCTCTCCGGAGTGCCGCCCCTCGGCCTGGTGCCCTTGATGGGGCTGGTGGTGACCGTTCGGTCGTGTATCTCAAGAAAACGCTCGGGGGAGACCGACAGGATGGATGCCTCTCCGGCGCGGATGAAACCGCTGTAGGGCGTAGGGTTGGCATCCGAAAGCTCCTGGAATGCTTGCCAGGGATCCCCCATGAAATGACCTGAGAATTCCTGTGAGAGATTCGCCTGGTAGCAATCACCGGCTTCAATGTATTGGCGAATCCTTTCCACGCTTGCCCTGAAGGCATCCGGTGTTTGCCTGGGCTGAAAATGGGAACCCATAGCCCATCCAGTGGTGGCCGCTGGTTCGTCCGAGCGCAGCCACTGCTCCAGTAGATTCCGTGTCTCGCCAGGGCACTCCGGATGAATCCAGAGCCAATATTGATCTGTCTTGCGATTGTGAGTGGCCGTCCAAAGATAGAAACCTGAAGACATAAGGGGGGTATCCACAGATGGGCACAGCGCTTTGAGACGGCTTTCCCTGACATACCCGAGCTCATAGCTCAGGAAACCAATCCACCCTCCCGACAGGCATTTCGGGTTTGGTTCCTGGTCGATCTGGAACTGACGGACAAGGCTTTCCATGCTGTGGGCAAGCTGATCGGAGCAGAAATCCGCAGGCACAGGGTGTTGGAGTACTTCGGTGGCAAAAGCTCTGGCAGTAAATCCGCTGAAAACTCCTCGGGCCGGGCCGTTACCGACACTCCCGATATAGGCGAAATCCGTTTCCCGGCAAGCATAGCTTAGCAGGCGATGGTAGGCCTCCTGGGTGAGTTTACGCATGGTTGCCGGGTTCAAGGTCCCTCCGGATTCTTCGAGAAATGATAAACAGTACACAAAACGGGCGTTGTCGCGTTTGCTGAGCCGCTGCTCTAATGAGGGGCTGTTCCAGTTGGGGCGCCAATTAGGAACGCCGGTCGGTATTCTAACTGAGTTTCGCGGCCATTCTTAATACAAAAACAAATCAGGATGTGCCGGTTAAGCCAAAGAGTGGCGCATCTGAGAAAAGGACGGAGATTGTTGATGAGAAATCCTATGTATTTCGTAAAGGAGATTCTGGCACTGTTCACGATTCTGGCTATTACTCCTTGTTTCGCAGCCGCCCAAGGCTCTGAGCAGTCAGACAAGGAGGTTAAACAAATGATTCAGACACAGTTTGAAAGAATGTACGAGAGGGGAATTGAAAATCTTTCAGATCGTATCGTACTCACGGGAGGAGTGAAGCCCTTTGCGGTGGTTTCAGACACGGGAGATAACGTAAAAGCTATTCGCATCCGGCAGGCCGAAGCAATGCCTCCCGAGATGGCGCTTGAAGTTCTCCGGCGTTCTCTCATTGCGTTAGTCAAAAAAGGGAAGATTGGAGCCACCGCGATTTTCTATACGGCTGACAACCCAAACAAGAATTCCAACGCTGACAAAGTCCTGGTAGTGGAGATGGAACATATTTTTGGCCCGACGTTGGCGCAGCTCGTCCCATTTACCATCAATGACGGCAAGGCAACCTATGGAGAGCAGGTTGTCGTTGACATGGAAAAACAGATTTTCAATATCAAGGTTGGCGAAGAAGCCGCAGAATGACCTGCTATGTGTCGGACAATCTAATTATTGTTTACTGTGAAGGTGGTCACGGAACATTCTGTTACCTCTGACGTACTCTGTAGCCGTGCAGATACAAAAGTAAACCAAATAGTCTGCACGCATGGAAATAACAACAATCTTTTTCCGTAAGGAGAACGTTATGAAAGGCCTGAAGAAACTCGCACTGGCAACTGCCGTTGCTGCAGCTCCGTTTGCAGCTCACGCTGACCTGAAGGCACTGGATGACAGTGCCATGGGCAACGTAACCGGTCAGGCTGGTGTATCCATCGAACTGGAAACTGAAGTAAGCATCGGCGAATTCCGCTACACCGATGAAGGTTATCTGTCAGTTAACGACATCTACATTGGTGGCGGAACAGTTGAGCGTGATGGAAGCGGGAACGTGACCGGCGTTTCTGGTCTGCTGGACGATCTGTTGATCGACATTGATGTACAGGCTGATGGTGATGCCTACATCGATGTTCACAGCATTTCTGGTGCTCCGATTGACTTCGCTGTCGGTGTTGGTTCTGCGTCACTGAACGCTACCGACGGCAGTGGCGACTCCACTCTGCTCGCCAGCAACATTGGTATTGAAGGTGGCCTGGCGCAACTCAATATTCGCGTTGATACTGCGACTGACGACCTGATCATGAACGTAGGTTTCAACGTGACTGATATGGATATGGATGTTGACTTCCTGGGCGTGAATATCCGTGACATGCGCGTTATGGGTGCAAATTTCCTCGAAACCGGCGGTGCTGGTGTCGATCCTTCCGACCCATCGACTCTTGCCAACGCCTACGCCTTCGCCACTATCACTGTGGGTAAAGGTACCTCCGCTGCGACTGGTGGTGATGCGCTGGAAATCGCTATTCCCGACTTCCAGGCAGACATTATCGTAGGTGCTGTTGAAATCGGTGGTGCATCCATCGGTTCATTCCAGATGGACAACCTTGCGGTAACCAACACCAACATGAAGGTATATGGTCACTAATCTGACCTAACACCAAAGTTGGTGAGACGCCCCGCTCTGCGGGGCGTTTTTATTGGTCATAGGAAAACTCAGGCCAATAAAAAAACGGCAGCCAATCCTGGCTGCCGTTTTCAAATTGAATAAACGAATTCTGCGTTACTGATCCGGCACCGCAATAGAAAGATCAAACCCACCACCAGGCCGCGGCGTCAACGTAATCGGCCCTTCATTGATAGCCTGTGGAACCTGGATCTGGTCAATCCCCGGCGGGTTACCAATACTGAAGTTCAGATTCTGGCCATCAAAGCCAATCCCCAGTTGATCGTTAAGAAACGTCTGTGTAAAAGGCTCTTCCGGAATCTCTGCCTGCTGCCCAAAGATTATTGGAGGAATTGTCGGGGTAAACTCTGCTGGCGGCTGTGCCCGCGCCAGTTCTTCCTGGGGCAGCAGCAGGGCGCGGCGGAGGAATTCCTCTTCTGCGTTTTCCAGGGCATCGGTCTTGCCTTCATCAACGTATCGTTGCAGGGCGTCCCGGTAGGCTTCCTCTTCCGCTTCAGTCAGCACCGGTTCGCCGGGGGAAATGGTCAGGGAGCGCAGGATGCGTTGCCGGTCTGCGTCGGATTTCTTCCGCTCTTTGGGCACAACAATAACGGCGGAATCCTTCACATAGGTTTCCACCATTTCGTCCGAGGTCATGGTCTGAACGCCACCAAAGGCAGGTAAAGCAACAACCAGACCGCTGATGGCGGTGGTGAGCAGGTGTCGGCGTTTCATAATCTGGCCCTTTTGGTTAAAAAATACGCTCCCTGAGTCGAGTATTCGGTTTGTAGGACAGGAATTCAAGCTGGAAGATCCGGGATTGTGATCAGAATCTTTGATTTTTCGGTACTGTTACTAATCAAAGCAAAATCATGATCGAATACCATGAACTTTTTGGGCATCGCAGGGCCTCAGTGACACTATGAAAAATCCGTTCAGAAACCGATTCAGTCGCTGGATTAACCGACGGATTCCGCGGTCCGATCTACAGACGTTCAATCAGAAAAATATCTTTATTCTGCCGACTGGTGCCGGCGTGGTATTCGGGCTGTTGCTGGTGATTATGCTACTAACCGGCATCAACTATCAGAACAGTCTTATCTATCTGAGCACGTTTTTGCTGGGCGCCGTATTTGTTGGAGCCATGCACCAAACCCACCGAAACCTGTCTGGCCTTGAGCTTGCACTGGTTCAACCGGGGGAGGGCTTCGCCGGCGATGATATTCCTTTCCGATTTCGTCTGAAGGCGGGACGTGATGACGGAATCGCCATCCTGCTCTCTTGCGAGGAATCCGGTCTCGCGCCGGTGCACGTTCATTCAGGGCGGTCCGAGGATGTCACTTTGCCGGTTCATTCTGCTCATCGGGGTTATTTGCGCCCCGACCGGGTTCGTATTGAGACTCGTTTTCCGTTCGGTCTTTTGAAGGCCTGGTCCTGGCTTCGGCCAGTGTCAGCCGGTGTTGTGTTTCCAAGGCCTGTTCCTGCGCCGGAGGCTTTCAGCACTGTCGAGGATGGTGAGGAGTCTGCAGAAGCACGGTCTGTTGAAGGTAACGATCATGCCGATATCCGGCCCTGGCGGGAAGGCGATCTGAGCCAGAGGGTGCTTTGGAAGCGGTTTGCCCGAACCGGGCAGATGGTGGTTGCTGACTGGGAGGGTGAGCAGGGTAGTCCCTATTGGCTGGATTTTAATGCCTATCCGGGAGCGGATCATGAATTGCGGCTGAGTTACCTGGCGTATCTGGTGAACGAACGTGGCCGGAGTGGTGTGCGTTTTGGATTGAATCTTCCCGGACAGATAATCGAGCCTGATTCCGGTCCGGCCCATGCGGCCCGGTGCCTCCGGGTATTGGCAACCTGGGGTGAGGAGCGGCCGCGGGATGCGATGGCTGAGCCCCATGGAACGAGAAAGAAACAAAGAGAGACAACATCCCAGTGGGTTGCGGAGGGGCAGGCTTGAGTTTTCTGGACCGCCTGAGAGGCAATGAGTCGCACGAAGGGACAACGACCAATCTGCCCTCCAGGGCCTTGCTCTGGCTGATTGCCAGTTTTGCCCTTTTGCTGTCGCCCCAGTGGGACCGTCTGCCCCTGTGGCTGATCGCCGCCTGTGCAGTGTTGGCCGCATGGCGATGGCTGTCGCAATACGGGCGGGTAAGGCTTCCCGGCCGCTTGTTACGCACCGGGATAATGCTGGTCCTGATTGGTGTTTATGTCGCAACGGTTCAGGGGCGGTTTACGGTGGACACGGCCGCCTCGTTCTTTGTGTTGGCGGTGGGGCTGAAATGGCTGGAGACCCGGTCAGTCCGGGACTTCTATGTCCTGTTTTTTATCCTGGTCTATCTGGCCACCGTGAATTTCCTGTTCCATCAGGAGATTCTCTGGGCACTGGTGAACTTTACCGGGATAGCTCTGCTCCTGGTTGGGTTACAGGTGCTGAATGCGCCTGAGCTGCCGGGGGGTATGACCTCGGGCTGGCGCAGGCTGGGTGGGATGTTCCTCAAGACATTACCGATTGTTGTTCTCTTATTCGTGTTTTTCCCACGGATGTCGCCTCTCTGGAGCGTACCGCTGGTTTCAGGTGAGGCTCGCACGGGCATCAGCGACACCATGCGACCCGGCGATATTTCCAATCTTGCCCAGAGCAGCGAGCGGGCTTTCCGGGTAACGTTCGGAGGCGAAATGCCTGCCTATCGCGACCGGTACTGGCGAGGCCTTATTCTCGACTACCTGGATGGCGAGACCTGGCGCCAGGGCCAGCGAGAGGGTTTTCGCCCGCTGGGCCGGGTCGCGGTTGACGGGGGCATAGGAGAGCTTGAGGCGAACCAGTATGACGTCCTTCTGGAGCCGACCGATCAGCGCTGGGCGTTTGCCCTGGAAAATTCACGTGCGATCTCGGACAACGTCTTTGAGGACAGTGCGGATCTTTTCCGGTTCCGCCGACCGGCTGACAGCCCCGTCCGGTACCGGCTAGCGCTGGAGGAAGAGGTCTCAGCAACTGAAGCACAAAGCTCCGCCGAATTGCGGCGGTACCTCCAGTTGCCCGGGGAAGGCAACCGCAGAGCCCGGGAATTGGCTCGGGAGCTTCGCCGCGCCATGGGTGACGAACAGATAATTCGGAGTCTGTTAGAGCGATTCCGCGAGCAGGAATATTTCTACACACTCAGGCCACCTGCCATGCCCGATGACGGCATTGATTCCTTGTTGTTTGACGAAAAACGCGGTTTCTGCGCCCACTACGCTGGCGCAACCACCTTCGTGTTGCGCGCTGCCGGTATTCCCTCGCGGGTTGTCGTTGGCTACCAGGGTGGAGAAAGCGGCGCTGGAGGTAACTACCTGATCGTACGCCAGTACGACGCCCATGCGTGGGTTGAAGCCTATTTGGATGGGCGAGGTTGGGTGAGGATCGATCCCACTGCAGCCATCGCACCCGACCGGATTGAATCCGGTCTCAGAGACGCCGTTGCCGAGGAAGGATCCTTTCTGGAAAACAACTGGGCCTCGCCCCAGCGTTATGCAGATGTTGCTCTGGTGCAATGGGCGAGCCTTCAGCTGGATCGCATTAACTACCAGTGGCAGCGCTGGGTCGTCGGTTACCAGGGCCAGAGCCAGATGGATCTCATGTCCAGGCTACCGGGTGGTTTCGGCATGCGCGAACTGGGGTATATGACGGCGGGTATCGTTGGCGCGGGCTTGCTGATTGCCGGACTGATCTCTGCATTGCAGATGCGCCGCGGCGAACGGCGTGACGCGTTTCGGAGGGTGGTGGATACCTGGCATCGGCTATGTGCCAGTGCGGGCGTGCCTGTCCGTCACGGTGAAACGCCGTCGGTTCTTGCATCAAGACTGGCAAAAGCCGAGCCGGCAGCGGCAGATTCGGCCAGGCTTTTTGCCCGTATGGTGAACAGCCATTACTATAGCGCGGGTAAAGACGACGAAGGCGGTGAACAGCTGAAGCGCATGCGCCGCTTGCTTGCTACCATGAAGCGCCAACTCCGCAGATCCAGAACTCGCACAGGAAAACCCAGTGACTGACATTGCCCAAGACATGCCCTGGCTGCGCCGCGCCTGGCAAACGGTCCAGAGCCGGGTAGCAGAAGACCGCCTACCCCACGCCCTTATCCTTGCGGGTGAGCGCGGTGTGGGTAAGCGGGCCTGGGCAGAAGCTGTCGGCGGATTGTTGTTGTGTGAAAAGACTCTGCACAGGGAGTCTGGACAGCCAATTGCCTGTGGCCATTGTAAGCAGTGTGAACTCCTGGCCGCTGCCAGTCACCCCGATATCCGGGTTTATGCGCCAGAAAAATCCCGCATGGTGAAGGTTGATCAGGTGAGGGCGCTGTCGTCGTTTGCGGTTGCGTCTCCACAGGTGGCACACCACAAGGTGGCAATCATTGATCGTGCGGATCAATTGAATATCAATGCGGCGAATGCGCTGCTCAAAACCCTGGAAGAGCCGTTGCCGGATGTAACCCTGATCCTGTTACAGGAAAGCGGGCGTCCGGTCCTGCCTACCATTCGGTCTCGCTGCCAGACATTGACTGTTCCGGTGCCCGCCAACAACGAGGCCAATCAGTGGCTCGCGAAACGTGTTCGGGATCTTCCCGAAGACGCGCAACCGTCTGCAGATGTTCTGGCCAAAGCCTTGATGTTGGCAGGGAACGCGCCGAGGCTGGCTCTCGACTACGCAACCGGCGACTTTATCGGTCTGCGTGATACGGCGCTGGAGCGCTTCAAGGAATTCATGAAATCCAGAATTCCGGTGGGTGACGCCGCCAAGGCGTTCAAGGCGATAGGCCTGGAAGACACCCTTTGGTTATTTGAAACCTGGGCTGCAGATCTGGCCCGCCTGATAGCGGGCGGCATTGCCCAGGACACCGAAGCCGCGGATATGCTCGGTTTCCTGGCCAGAACCACACCTGCCTGGCGAGCCCATGAACTGCTCGATATGGTAAAGGATTCAAGGGCTGCGGGTGTTTATAACGCCAGTCCGGAGCTGGAGGCGAGTCGGCTTCTTATCGCCTGGCAAAAGCTGATGCCAGTCAAACGTCCGGCGGCATAGGTGGCCGTTGCCCGCGGGATTGCGCCTTTGGTGCCAACAGCTGCTATGATTCCGGAATGAAAGGGATTTTTGTATCCCGAAAAACGTTCAAAACGATCTACAAGAAAGGTGTCAGTTATGGGGCCAGGATTTGGTGCGCGCAGTGGCATACTCACCCTGACAATCAAGGACAAAGCAGTGCTCTACGCTGCATACATGCCTTATATCCGCCAGGGTGGCCTGTTCATCCCGACGCAGAAACAGTACCAACTGGGCGACGAGGTTTTCCTGCTTCTTAACCTGATGGACGAACCGGAGAAGATACCGGTTGCCGGTAAGGTGATATGGATAACTCCCAAGGGTGCCCAGGGCAACCGCGCAGCGGGAATCGGTGTCCAGTTTAATGGTGACGACGAAACCGCCCGCACCAAGATTGAATCCTATCTGGCAGGCTCGCTGAGTTCCGATCGCCCAACCCACACAATGTAAAGGCGGGAACTGGATGAACGATATGGCGATTCCCACGGAGGCTTCCGGCAGCCAACCGGAGGGCAGCGGCATCCGGGAAACCGCCCCGGCATTCCGGGAGTCCGAATGGAAGCTCCGGCACATCACCCTGGCCGGCCTCAGTTGGCCTTCGACACCTGAAGCCCACGACAATACTCCGATCATCATGCTGCACGGCTGGCTCGACAACAGTCTCACCTTTGTCAAGCTGGCACCGGAACTGACAGCTCTCGGGCCTGTTTACGCCCTGGACTTCGCCGGACATGGCCATTCCGGACACCGCCCGGAAGGCCAGAGTTACCTGCTGATGGACTATGTGGCGGATCTGGCGGAACTGGTTGAGCGCTATTTCCAGGAAACACCGGATGGCAGGATCAACCTTGTTGGTCACTCTCTTGGTGGTATCGTCGGCGCTCTCTACGCGGCTGCTTTCCCTGAACGGATTCGGAATCTGGTGATGATCGACAGCCTGGGCGCTCTCAGTCGTCCGGTTAAAGAGACCATTCCCCAGCTCCGAAAGGCGATCAAGAAACGCATTGCCGGATCCGGAAAGCAGGTTGTCTACCCGGATATCGCCACTGCAGCCAAAGCCCGGGAGGGCGGACTGAGTCCGCTCAGCCCTGAAGCTGCGCTGACGCTTATTCCACGTAATATGAAGCCCCAGGGAGACGGCTACGTCTGGCAGACCGATCCCCGGCTGCGGCACCCCTCGCCACTGATGATGACCGAAGAGCAGGTGCTGGCCTCGCTGGCAGCGATAGAAACCCGGGTGCTTTTTGTCAGAGCCGATCAGGGTCTTCTGTCGTACAGAAAAGATCTGGATAAACGTGCGGAAGCAATTGCGCACCTCCAGATTGCGAAAGCACCCGGGGGTCACCACTGCCACCTTGATGGTGATACCGGCCCGGTTGTAACAGCCATCAGACAATTTCTGGATAATGAGTAATCGCTTGCTGAAATCACTGTTTAGCCGTTTTGCTATCGTAGCCGTCTGTTCGCTGGTTCTGCCTTCCATCGGTATGTCCGCCCCGGAAGATGTGCCGGCGCCGTTCCCGCAATCGACGCTCGAGAATACCGTGAGGATCGAATCGTCGGGCCATTTGATATTGTTCAGTCCGCTTCGTGAGGTTAATAACGAAATCCGCTCCGAAACCATGGCCAGACTGCCGGTTTCCGGTGAAGGAAGGCTGTACCAGATTGCGCGGGATTCCAGTCGGGAACAGGCTCGGGATCATTACCTGCGGATTCTGCGACAAAGAAATGCACAGATTCTTTTTGACTGCGAAGGTATCCGTTGCGGGCGGAGCAACGTTTGGGCCAACCAGGTGTTTGGCCAGGCTGTGTTGTTGGGGCGGGATGCCACGCAGGATTATCTGGTGGCTGGCACCGTCGCAGAGGACGGTAGCCGTTGGTTGACTCTGATCTACACGGTTACACGGGGTAATCTTCGGGAATACGTCTGGGTGGAGCACCTTCGGGTTGAGGCCGGTGCGACTGTCCCGGGCTTTGGCAGTGTGAGCAGGCGCGTTGAGGGCCCGATTATCGTGCCTTGGCAGGGTGGCGTCACCTATCGTTTCAATTGGCAAGCGACTGATCGCAGGCTGGTAACGGATCTCGCACGGGAGGAAGGCGCGGTCGTCGCTCTGGTGGGCTATTCTGTGTTGGAGGAAAACGAAACTTTCTCCGAGGCCATGGACCGCGCGCGCCAGGCCACCGAGTCCCTGTCTGAAGTGTTATCAAAAACCGGAGTACCCAAAAGTCAGCAAGAGATGATCATCGTGGGTCCTGCGGTAGTTTTTAGTGGTCCGGATCGACAGGGTGACCGGGTAGAAGTGGTAGTCATTTCGAGGTAGAGATCATGGGCTCATCAAAGGACGACGACCAGGATCGCAAGGACAAATCCCCGGTGGGTCAAGCCGGGGATGATGTGTCCAAGGTGCTGCAAAGCTCTGACGTTTCGGCGACCCACGCGCCGGCCAACCCTGCAAAAGGCAGTGCTTCTGAAAAGCCGGGAAAAACCGTTGCCCTGACTCTTGGGAGTGGTGGGGCAAGGGGATATGCCCATATTGGCGCAATTGAGGTTCTGGTCGAGAGGGGCTACGACATCGTTGCCATCTCAGGTTGCTCCATGGGAGCACTGATTGGCGGCATGTTCGGCGCCGGCAAGATGCAGGACTACAAGGACTGGGTCACGGGCCTGGGCCAGTTTGATGTCCTGAAACTGCTGTGTAACCATCCCCTAAAATCGGTGCATGCGTAATTAGAGTTC
>NZ_LXYO01000006.1 GCF_001650915.1 Marinobacter sp. EhC06 | reverse complement strand
GAAACCCCAGCATCCTCGATGCTGGGGTTTTTTATTGCCTGAAATTTGGCAAATGCCAAAACCATGACGCTGCGCACAGTGACAACATGTAACTGGAGTTACACTTCTGTAAAAGAACTGGCTAAAACAACATCAAAAATCCAAGCCAGCCTCAGAGACGCTCATCAGTCATCTTTAAATCAGCCGCCAACAACAAAAAGCGGCAGCGGTGAGATGTGACTATGAGTAAAATAATTCCTTCGCTTCTCCTCCTGCCTTTACTGGCCTCGGGGGTCAACGCCGAACTGCGCCCGATTTCAGATCAACAAATGTCTGAAGTCACGGGTCAGGCATTTGTCTCGGTTGACCGCCAGTATCATCCTGATGCCAACGACAATACCGCCTATACCCGGATCAATCTTGGAATGGATATCGACATCCAGACCAATGTGGATGTCCTTGAAATGGGCCGTTACGAACGGGATGGAGAGAAGCCGGGCACTTCGGATGTCTATATCGAGGATTTCGCCCTTGGCTATATAAACAACCAGGCCTACTTTGACGCTAACCCCAAAGCCCCGAAACAACGAAAGCCAGATGGCAGTACCTATGCCGAGGGTGAGATAGTCCCGTTTACTATCGAGAATCCGTTCCTGGAGTTTGCCTTCGACGAACAGACGGAAGAAGTTGTCGGTTTCCGTCTGGGCTTCGGCGAATCCATGGGTGTCCTCTCTGGCAAGATTGAAACCCTGACCGGCAATGTAAACGTGGATATCATTGATCGTGGTGAGGGGCTTTCCCAGGCAAACTCCTCCGGTAACCTATTTGATCAACTGATTGTTCTATTGACGCCTCTCCTTGAGGGTGGAAGTCCCTTATCTACCAAAGCTGAGTTGGTCTATGGCGCGGAGGGTGATCCAAACATTGGCGAGCTGGATCCCATAAGAGCCGAATACATTGGCATTCCAAATGGTGAGCGTTTCATTCTTGAGGGCGCTAGCGGTTTTACCCGATGGTCGGTAAAGAACCTGATCGGCTGGGGATCGAGCTCCCGCATTGAAGTTCCCGATTGTTCCTTTTTCAGCTGTTCCGGCGGTGACATATACGTCTATGCCCAGGACTGTCTTGTGCTGGGAATAGACTCCTGCTTCGACCTGGATATCTACAACAGCTTCCCGGTAGGCGAAGTCGGCGAGGTGAACGGCGAGCGACGTATTACAGGCCCGGTCGATGGCGCCTTTATTTCATTCCAGACCAAGGATCTGGACTGGCTGAAAGATGTAAAGAAAACAGACTTCACGCCGGAGGATTTCATCAGGGCAACATCAGGAGCGTTCTTCAATATCCCGAACGGAGCGACTGAAGTGAATCTCAATGAAGCGCTCTATGGTACCCAGCGTTACCGCACCGAATACATCGACCGCGGCAAGGGTCTGTTCTAAGGAGTTTCTTATGAAATGGTCCGCTTTCAGTCAGCTTCCCGTTTCCGCGCGCGTCCTTTTCATGATGGCGGCCGTTCTGACTGTGCCCGAGCAGGTTGAGGCAGAGCTTCAGGGCCTTTCGGAAACTGAAATGTCCGCGATTGATGGAGCCGGCATCGGCCTGGTGTTGGAGAATTTCAAATTCTCCCATGGAACGGATGAGCCGGATGCCTCCGGAGAGCAGGCACGGATTTTTCGAATCGGGGGAATCAAGAGTACAGATGGACGTGATGTCGATATTACGGTGAACCACCTTTACATCTCCGGGGCCAATAGCAACTACGGCGAGACTTTGGGGCCGGTCAATCTGGGGAGGCTTCTCAATCCCTGGCGCATTGATGTGGTGGATGGCAATGATATTGGAATCGCCAATAAGGCGGTTCTGGAGTTTGCGGCCAGTACCAAAGTTGCTGCCGGGCAGGGTTACGATTGCATGGATTCCGCCGCTGGTCCCGGAAGTGGTACCTGTTCGAGCCGCCCGGCGACGGCGGATTACATCGGAGAGCGTGCGGATGTTGGCATGCAGATGAACGTGGCGGTTGGTGACGACCGATCTGCCAATATCAACATTCACGCAAAGAGTGCTGTCATCGACGGTAGCTATCTGCGTCTCTGGGGCGACAACGATCGGCGTCAGATGGTGGGGCAGTTCAAGCTCAATTTTTATTCTCCGGAGCTTTCGATAAACGCCTGCGCCCAGGACGGCTCCAGCTGCGGCTCCCGAATTCGGATGAGCGATTTTGCGCTGGAGCTGGCGATTGGCAACCAGCTTCAGCCGGTATTCTTCGACGTTGATGGCAGTGGAAACTTTGTAGTGGAAGTGGCTGCTATACGGCGTCCCCAGCCGGGCGAGATTGGCGCCGACGGTCTCAGGGCAAGCAGCGATGCTGAAGCCTGGGATTTCTACGAGTCCTATTACACCAATCCGGAATTCCGCAGCAACCTGAAGATCGGGAATTTCAGTGTTGGCGACCGTGATTTCGGCTCTGCCCGTGTACAGGGAATGCTTATACAGCATCTGAACATCAAAACGAGGGATCTGAGCCAATGATAGCCATCCTGCAAAGAACGTCGCTCGCTCTCTCTGTTTTGCTGCTTCCACCACCGACCCTTGCGGAACTCTCCCGTCTCGGTGATGAAGCGCTTTCAGGGATCTCGGGCCAGGGGGGGATCTACCTGTCCGGCGACATCAGCATCAATGAAATGGGTGGTCCGGTTGAAAACAGCTATTTCGGACGCTGTGACGATGCCGACAAAAAGTGTGGCGCCCGCTTCGCCTACAGGTTGAAGGAAAACGGGGGATGGATGGTTCTTGATGATATCCGCGGCAATTTCGCGTTTGAGGGGCTGACACTGAGGGTACGCAAAGTTGATTCGGGGTTTGGCGGCGATGGGGAGCTGTTCAATCGGGATGTCCTGGAGCTGGGGCTGCCCAATACCGTCCGGTTTAACGATGTTCAATTCAAGATATCCGCAAGCAGCACCGCTCGCCCCACCGATCCGGGTTTTCAGCAGACCGACATATTTTCTGTAGATATGCGGGGGGAGGTTGTGATGGAAGGCAACCTGCTCGTGTTTCCGGCAGGTAATCCGTAATCATGGAGGGGGTGAGGGCTGTGAGTGCTTCAAACAGAATCAAGCCAGCTGCCTTGATAGCCAGTGGGCTGGTCTGGGTGATCATCACCCCGTCGGTGGTTGCCGACATGAAAAGCCTGGACGATTCTGCGCTGGCCAACATCAGTGGCCAGAGTGGCTTGACCATGGAGTTGGACCTTGGCCTGGCCGCCGATCGGTTATCGTACTTTGACGATGGTAACGGCATTCATCTGGAAGGGTTCCGGGTTGGTTCAGCAATCGATTCTTCAGGGCAGGCATTTCATCTGGTTCGAGTCGATATTGAGGAAGATGCGTCCCTCAACCTCGACTACCTGGTTGAGGACCGGAGAATCGAGTTCGGCGATATCCGCCTCGCCGGTGCGCCGGGAGTCAGCATGGGAAGTGTCTTCTTCGACCATTCCCTGGCGGGTTATCTGAATATCAGCCAGGGTGGCTCCGTTGGAGGCGGCGGGTATACCTTTGATTCTGCCTACACCATGACCGGTGGTCGTCTGGGATACCGCACCAACGGCAATGAAGTTTTCCTGGACGATATCACCATGAACGTGGAGGCGCTGGGGATAACGCTGGATGTGGTTGGCGACACTCTGGCCTTGAATGCGCCCCGGATTACGGGAGAGTGGGCTGTCGGTGCAATTCGTTTCAGCGGCAACCCTCTGAACCATGGAGTATCCGTCGATTCCGGCACCGGTCAGCTGCTACCCAGTTATGGCAGTCTGAGTGGAAGCTATGACCTTTCATCCAACACCAGAATTACTGCCGGCGGGCGCTCCGGTGAGGGCCTTCGAATCGATAATGAGACCGTTATTCATTCGGCCTCCTTTCTCTATAAGGATGACGGGAGGGCCCTTGCGCTTCGGGACATCACCGGCGCCTACCGCATCAATGATCTCAGGCTCGATGTGGCGACCGACTGGGAGAATCGGCCGGCACTTGCCCTGACCCTTGGCTCCATGGATGGGCAGTTCAACATCGGTGCCATTGAGATGGGCGGCAATGGACAAAGTATCGGAGAGGTGAATGTCAGCTTTCTGCTTGAGGACCAGGTGTTCAATGGCCGCAATTACTCCAATGCGATCTATCTGCAGGGGGGTGGCCACCCTGATGCCGGCCCCCAGGGCTTGCGGCTTGCGACGGAATGGAGTCTGCGCCTGGCCGATTTCAGCTATACGGAAGACGGAAACAGGGTGATCTTCAGCGGCCTGCAGTCGTGGGGGCAGGGCGATGTAACGGTCAACGTGACTCGGGATGGCGTAATCAACGGCACAGAATTCTTCGATGGTCTGCGCATCGGCTTTGAGGGCATCCGTGCGGGTTACCGGATCAATGGCCTGCGGATAGGCAGTGAAGATGCCCCCTTGCAGGGGGGCACGGAACTGCTGCTCGCGCTGGGCTTCTATCCCGCCTATGAGTTCGAGCTGGATGGCCATATGACACTTGGTGCGGGTGGTGCCTCAGGTGAGGGTATTACCATCAATTCCGATGTCCGGATTCGGGATGGCAAGGCCGCAATTATCGCAGTGCCCTATGATGAGGGTAACGGTGAGGTCCCCCAGAAGGGTCTCTGGATTACCGAGCTGGATTACGACTCCCACGTTAGGGATATGACGGTCGATGTCACTCAGGAGGGGCTTGCGATTATCAAAGGTGAAGCCTGGAGCACCATGGACATCGGCAACCTGCGGATCGGCGACAAGGAATCAGGCCGGAGTTTCGGTCGTTTCGTGGTTCAGAAATACGAGACCGGCAGCAGTATGACGGTCGTGCCCGGAGGTGCCGGTGATGTCTGTGCCGGTGGCATGGGCGATAGCCCATCGGCCTGTGCCGACTCCGGAGGCGTCTGGGAAACTCGGGGTGAGGAAGGGCTGACTGTCCGCCTGAAGCAAGTATTTGCCAAGGCCGCCGGAGAGTCCCGGAAAAACGCCCTGACGTGGGAAACCAATCGGCAAACCAATGGCGCTGGCGAAGCCATGAACGGAACGGGCACGCGTCTGGTTCTGAATGATATCCACACCAGCGACGGCGGCGACTTCGATGGTGACGGTGTCGACGACAACTCGTTTGGCGTGCGCACCGATCTCTCCGTGGATGTCTACCAGACCCGGGTCGTGAAAAAGGCAGGCGGTCCGGACGCTATGGGCGTGGTTGGCAATCGGGGTGACGAGAAAATCATGGATGGCTCATCAGCGGCAGGTTACCGCTATGTCGCCAATCCGACCCTCCAGGAAACCGAAAATCGACCGCTCGGTTTTGCGGTGAAAGCGAGGAGCCAGTTCAAGGAACTCTCCATCAATAATATCGATCTGGTCCATCCGGTTGGTGGTGCACAGACTGCCGTATATGGTGTGAAAATGCAGAACTTTGATATCAAGGCGAACCTCACCGCAACACCGATTCCCTGATTTGTCGGCAGCCATTTCGCAAAGGCCGGCTGCCGACTTTGTCTTTTTCCTTCCCCTGGTGTTTAATCCGGCCTTACCCACTCTCATGGCTGGATGCGTGTTATGAAATCCAAAGCACTTATAGAGTTGCTCAGTGACGGACAGGTCCACTCGGGGGCTGCGTTGGCCGAAAAACTCGGGGTCAGTCGCACGGCGATCTGGAAGCAGATCCGTCGGGCAATGGACGAAGGTGCTGATATTGCCACGATCCGTGGGCGCGGGTATCAGCTGGTATCGAGGGTTGACCTGCTCGACCGTGTGGCGGTGCTTGATGGAATTGCTTCCGGCCGGGAAGAGGAGTTGGCGCTGACCGTGCTTGATGAAGTGGATTCAACCAATGCCGAAGTGGTCCGGCAGATTACGGCCGGGACAAAAGGTATTCCGGTGGTCATGGCCGACTGCCAGACCTCGGGGCGCGGGCGACGTGGACGAGTATGGCAAAGCCCTCGGGGCGAGAACCTGTACCTCAGTATGGGGCTGACTTTCCACGGTGGCTTCGGGGTACTGGATGGATTGAGCCTGGTACTGGGTGTTGCGGTAGCCAATGCACTTGAGCGACTCGGAGTGCCAGAGGTTGGGCTCAAATGGCCAAACGATATATTTCTGCCCGACGGAAAGCTTGGCGGCATTCTGGTGGAACTGCAGGGCGAGCTGGAGGAGGGGGTTGTGCAAGTGATTGCCGGCATTGGCCTGAATGTCCACATGTCCCGGGCCGACGGTGTCGATCAGCCCTGGAGCAGCCTTGCCAGGGTTTGCCCCGAAACGGACTGGTCGCGGAACCAGGTCGCCAGCGCCATTATCGATGCCGTTCTGGATGTGGTACCCCTGTTTTCAGATGTCGGTTTCGCAGATTTCCGGGAGCCCTGGCAGCGCCGGGACATCTTTATGGGAAAACCGCTTCAGGCTCGAGGCGGTGATGTGGAAGGCGTCGGCTGCGGTATTGATGACGCCGGGAATTATCAGATCCGGACCCAAACCGGAGTTGTTCCGGTACGCGCAGGGGAAATCAGTCTGCGAGTGATGCCATGAAGCTTTTTATTGATGCAGGCAATACCCGGTTGAAATGGTGTCTCGATGATCAGGGCCGCACCCTGGTATCAGGCACAGGTTCACTGGAAGAGGAGAATCCAGTGAGCTCAGTCGGAGAGCTCATCAGGCACGTCAGCAGTGTTGCCATATCCACCGTTGCTTCCGAGGAACGACGCGCTTATTTGCTGGATTCTCTTGCAAAGCTCTGTCCTGCGCCGGTGCAGTTTTACTGGTCCGAGCAGGCCCGTAACGGTCTGGTAAATGCCTACCAGGATGTCTCGAGAATGGGGGCAGATCGATGGCATGCCATGTATGGCGCCTGGCTCGACCACAAACAGGGCTTCGTGGTGGTAGATGCCGGCAGTGCCGTCACCGTCGATTATGTGGATTCGCGTGGCCGGCATCTGGGCGGTTATATCCTTCCTGGACTACAGATGATGTTGCGGAGCCTCAGGACCGATGCGGCGCGAATCTGGTTCGACCCCGATCAGGAGCTGGCGACAGACCCGGGCAGAAGTACCGGCGAATGCGTGAACCACGGTCTTGCCTGGCTTTCCGGTGCCATGGTCGAGCGGGTTATCGCTGACGTTCGTAAGCACAGCCTGTCTGATGTGTTGGTGACTGGCGGCGACGCGAACCGCCTGATCGGTCTTGGCCTGTCTGGTGTCCATCGCCCTGACCTTGTGTTGTCTGGCTTGCGTGCGATCCATGCCGAGGATGCATCCGAATGAGGTGGTTGGCGTTTGTGCTGGTCCTGGTGAGTATTGGTATTTATTACCTGCCAGACTTCGCCGGGCCTTCGGGCGGAATGGCCAAAGTCGCCAGTGGCAGTTTGCCGAGGGTGGCCAGCCTGAAATCATCGGAGCCCCGGAATGTCGAGGTTGGCGAGGCGACGGGCCAGTCTGGGCCCTCCTGTGTGCGCCTTGGCTGGATAGAAAGTGCGGAGCGCGCTCACAGGCTCGTGGATAATCAGCCCCTTGCTGAAGAGGCAGGTTTTACCGTTGAGGAAGTCGAGAGAGAGTTGCCGCCCTTGCACTGGGTTCTTATCCCGCCCCAGCCTGAAGATGTTGCGTTGCGGCAGTTCCGCGACATTCAACGTCAGGGCATTGATTCCTACCTGGTTACTGAGGGAGAGAATCGCAATGCCATTTCCCTGGGCCTGTTCGAGTCCCGGGAATCTGCAATTTCCGTGCTGGAAGAAAAAAAACGCCAGAATCTTAATGCGGTACTGGTCAACTTCCCCCGAAATCAGATAAGCTACGCGCTCTCTTTTGAGGCTGAACCGGAACTCGCTGAGGAACTGGTTCAGGCGGTGAAAGCGGATTACGGCAGCAATTTTGATTTCGTTGAAATCAGGCCTTGTGAAGGTGTTGCAACGCCAGAAAAAAATCCGTAGTATACCGCCCTCGCTGACGAGGCGAATGTGAGCTGGCGTAGCTCAGTTGGTAGAGCAGCTGACTTGTAATCAGCAGGTCGGGGGTTCGATTCCGTCCGCCAGCTCCACTTTAAGTTTTGACGGATTTGCGTAAGCGAATCCGACTCGGAGGGGTTCCCGAGTGGCCAAAGGGATCAGACTGTAAATCTGACGGCATCGCCTTCGCAGGTTCGAATCCTGCCCCCTCCACCACTAAATTGCTCGCGGGCATCGTATAGTGGCTATTACCTCAGCCTTCCAAGCTGATGACGCGGGTTCGATTCCCGCTGCCCGCTCCAATTTGTTTTGCAATGCTCATGTAGCTCAGTTGGTAGAGCACACCCTTGGTAAGGGTGAGGTCGGCGGTTCAAATCCGCCCATGAGCTCCATTATTTATCCGGTCAACGTTACGATCCTGGTTGATTAGGGAGATTGGTCGAATGTCTAAGTCAAAGTTTGAACGTAATAAGCCGCACTTGAACGTGGGCACCATTGGTCACGTTGACCATGGTAAGACCACTCTGACCGCAGCTCTGACTCGTGTATGTCACGAAGTTTTCGGTACCGGTGAGAGCCGTGCGTTTGACCAGATCGATAACGCACCGGAAGAGCGTGCGCGTGGTATCACCATCGCCACCTCCCACGTTGAGTACGATTCTCCGACCCGTCACTACGCTCACGTAGATTGCCCGGGCCACGCTGACTATGTGAAGAACATGATCACTGGTGCGGCGCAGATGGACGGCGCGATCCTGGTTTGTTCCGCAGCTGACGGCCCCATGCCGCAGACTCGTGAGCATATCCTGCTGTCCCGTCAGGTTGGTGTACCTTACATCGTTGTGTTCCTGAACAAAGCGGACATGGTAGACGATGAAGAGCTGCTCGAGCTGGTCGAGATGGAAGTTCGTGATCTGCTGAGCCAGTACGACTTCCCGGGTGACGACACCCCGATCGTTACCGGTTCCGCTCTGATGGCGCTGGAAGGCAAAGACGACAACGAGATGGGTACTACCGCTGTCAAGAAGTTGGTAGAAGCTCTGGATGCTTACATCCCTGAGCCGGAGCGTGCGATTGATCAGCCGTTCCTGATGCCGATCGAGGACGTCTTCTCTATTTCTGGTCGTGGTACCGTGGTAACCGGCCGTGTTGAGCGTGGCATCATCAAGGTTGGTGACGAAGTGGAAATCGTGGGTATCAAGGATACCGTGAAGACCACTTGTACCGGTGTTGAGATGTTCCGCAAGCTGCTGGACGAAGGTCGCGCGGGTGAGAACGTTGGTGTTCTGCTGCGTGGTACCAAGCGTGACGACGTTGAGCGTGGTCAGGT
>NZ_LXYO01000005.1 GCF_001650915.1 Marinobacter sp. EhC06 | reverse complement strand
GGGTAATCCCCCCGAAAAACAGCGGTGATCAAAAGTAGAATTTTCCGTAAGCTACACGCAGGGAGATTCTGCATGAAGAAATCACGTTTTTCCGACAGCCAGATCCTGTCGATACTCAAGCAAGCCGAGAACGGTGTACCGGTTCCGGAGCTTTGCCGTGAGCACGGCATGAGCAGTGCCAGCTTTTACAAATGGCGTGCCAAGTTCGGCGGCATGGATGCATCGATGATGGCCCGCCTGAAAGAGCTGGAGGATGAAAACCGCCGGCTCAAGAAGATGTATGCCGAGGAGCGGCTGAAGGCTGACATCCTCAAGGAAGCCATCGAAAAAAAGTGGTGAAGCCGTCTCGTCGCCGTGAGATGGCGCAGAAAGCCGTTGATGAAAAGCGTGTCAGCATTCGTCTGGCTTGCTGGATGTTCAGCATCAGTGAGACCTGCTACCGCTATCAGCCCAAGCTCAGTAGCGAAAATGTCGAGATCGCGGATTGGCTGGTTCGGCTGACCCACAATCAGCGGAACTGGGGCTTTGGTCTGTGCTTTCTGCATCTGCGCAATGTGAAAGGCTTTACCTGGAACCACAAACGGGTCTATCGGATTTACCGAGAGCTGGAACTGAATTTGCGCATCAAGCCCAAGAAGCGTCTGGTTCGCGAAAAGCCGGAGCCCTTGGCCGTGCCGGAAATGATCAATGACAGTTGGTCGATGGATTTCATGCACGACCAGCTCAACGACGGACGCAGTTACCGGCTGCTGAATGTGATTGATGACTTTAACCGGGAAGGCCTGGGCATCGAAGTGGACTTCTCACTTTCGGCAGAGCGGGTTATCCGGTCGCTGGAGCAGATCATTGAATGGCGGGGCAAACCGCGCTCTATCCGCTGTGACAACGGCCCTGAGTACATCAGCGGCAAGCTGTCAGCCTGGGCCGAAAAACGAGAGATCAAGCTGGCGTTTATCCAGCCTGGCAAACCCCAGCAGAACGCCTACATCGAACGCTACAACCGAACGGTTCGTTATGATTGGCTGGCACAGTATCTGTTCGACAGCACCGAAGAAGTTCAGGATTATGCCACCCGCTGGCTCTGGCACTACAATCACGAACGACCCAATATGGGACTCGGAGGAATTACTCCTCAACAGAAGTTGGCCATGATGGCCTGAGGTCTACTTTTGAACCCCGCTAAAAATGGGGGGATTACC
>NZ_LXYO01000004.1 GCF_001650915.1 Marinobacter sp. EhC06 | reverse complement strand
AAGAGCTGATGACTTAAACGCGACATCTACGTTGACAGACTCCGTTCCCGTCCATTTCTAGGTCTGCGGAAACACTGCCCCACTGCTGCTCATGCCGTGCTCACGCCAGAGTTCCGGAACCGGGACAACTTTCTCGGCTTGCTTGTGGATCGACAGGATCTGGCTGTCGGAAAAACGTGCCTTCTTCATACAGAATCTCCCTGCTCTTCGCTTACAGAAAATTCTACTTTTGATCGCCGTTGTTTTTGAGAGTATTTCAAGGCACTGAGCCATGCGCTAAAGCAATCCACGTAACCAAGCCAGGCATGGCGACGTCTACTGCATTGCGGCTCCACATCCATTCCGTAACCGCACATGTTCTCCGGCGTTATCCGCAAGTCTGAAAGTTCGCTTTGCGACCTTACCGCCCACTCCGTTGTCTCAAATTGCGGCCACCTTTTGGCGACGTGACCAATGGATATTGAAACTCGGCCCCGCGTAACACACAATCAGCTCCATCGAAGTAAACAAACGCTCACTTTAATTCCGGTAGAGAGGTAGAACAGGTGACTGAGCTGGTAAGTTATGACTTGAAAGACGGTGTTGCGACGATTGCCATCAGCAATGGCAAGGCCAATGCCCTGAGCCAGGAAGTGTTCGAGGGGCTCAACGCGGCGCTGGATCGGGCCGAGCAGGACAAGGCCGTTGTGATCCTGACCGGGCAGCCAGGCGTGTTCTCTGCCGGATATGACCTGAAAGAAATGCAGAAGGGGCCGAAAGAAGCAGCCGCGCTGGTAAAAACCGGCTCCAGCTTTACCCGACGTCTGGCCGCATTCCCTTTGCCGATCATTGGTGCCTGTAGCGGCCATGCCATTGCCAAGGGCGCATTCATTCTGCTGTCAGTGGATCACCGCATTGGTATTGAAGGGCCCTTCAAGCTTGGCCTGAACGAAGTGGCAATCGGCATGACCATGCACCACGCCGGGATTGAAATTGCCCGCCATCGACTGGCGCCCGCCCACTTTTACCGTTCGGTCGTGAACGCTGAGATCTACAACCCGGAAGGGGCCGTGCAGGCGGGCTTTCTGGATGAGGTGGTTGCCCAGGACAAACTGGTTGAGCGAGCTACCGAGCTGGCGCAGCATTTCAAAACCCTGAACATGCGCGCCCACCGTGAAACCAAGGTGAAGGCCAAAGCGGACTATCTGGCGCTGCTGGATCGTTGCATCGAGCAGGATGCCGAGCACCTTGGCCTGAACGGCTAGTTCACGTTTCCGAACTGAACTGCGGTGCTTCGCGGAAACGGAACAGTTTTGCCAGGATCACGTCAGGGAAAGACTGGATCCGGGTGTTGTAGATCATGGCGCTCTCGGTGTAGCTGTTTCGCAAGAGCGAAAGGTAGTTTTCCGTCTCTGCCATGATCGACATGAACTTCTGAATAACCTCATTGTTCTTCAGGTCCGGATATCCCTCGATCCGGGCCTGGAGGGCATTCGTTACCTTCTTTTCAAACTGGATAAGCTTGTCCGCCTGGCCCTTCGAACTCATCTCGACGGGGTCCGCGCTGCGTAGCTGGGCAATCGCTTTCAGCAGCTGTTTTTCGTGGGCCAGAGACGCCTTTACGATTTTCTCCAGGTTGGGCCACAGCTCATGGCGTTGCTGGAGAATAGTGTCGATATTGGCCGCTGCCCGATCAACGCGGTTTTTCAGAAAAACAATGTCGTTGTAGTGCAGTATGCCGGTGTACACGAGCAGGACGATCGGTACTGTCAGGGCAGACAGAATCAGGTTGTCCGGGCTGAAGCCGCCATCCGCGGCAAACAGGGCGGTAGTGGAGAACAGGAACAGGCCGAGCGTCAGGGCTATGCCCGCAAAACCCCGTGCCCCCCGATCCAGCACAATGTCCTCTTCTTCGTTCCCACTGATCAGGAAGGGTGAGGCATCATCCTTCTGGATCGTGAGTCGGTCCGGCTGATCGCGATCCAGGCCGGCAAAACCCAGGCAGTAGACGTTCACGAAGGTGTCGAGGAAGCGGACGGTGTAACGCCTGTCGCCCCGGCGCTCCGAATGGTACTGCGGGTATTCGATCTTCGCACCATCTGGCTGGACGAGAACTTTTCCCTCGCTGTCTTCCAGCCAGAAAGGCGCTCGTTCTTCCCGATGCTCGATAACCCGCCACTTTTCGTTTTTTCCGGAACCCCGCTTTTCTTCCACTTTGTAGTCGAAGGCCACGCATTTCTCGTTTTTAAGTGGATCCCTGAGCGGGGGATGGTCTTCATCGACATCCACCATGGCCTTGAGCTCCGAGACACCAAAACTGAGTCCCCGGGTGCTGCTGGTAGGTACCGCTTCGATCAGGCGCTTGAACTTGACGGTCCGGATCGACAACCACAAGAGCAACAGGGCGGCAATAATACTGGCTGCTGCGAGTCCGCGGCTGGTCCAGGCATGCTGGTATCTGCCCTCGGGCTGGCTGGCCACGATGGAACGGGCAATGCCGGCGGTCTGCTCATCAAGTTCGGGAACTGGCAGGCGATTCTGGACCACGCTCCGGAACATCCAGCGGTCCAGCCAGCCACTGGTGCTCTGGCGGATCAATTGCTGTAAAGCCGCCACGTCGGCCAGTACCAGCGTGCGTGCGCTTGCTTCCTCGATCTTTTGATAGCGGGCCTCATACAAGGTGGCGATGGCAGACCATTCCTGCCGGAGTTTATTGATGCCGAGCACCGAGAGCGTGCCGGACACCGCAATGGTCATTACCAGAACATAGACCCAGAACCGGTGAATTCTGATCAAAGGCAGCGAAAGCGCGATACCCAGAGCCAGAAGGCCCGTTGCGATGGAAATGCGGATGGCTGCTTCGAAGAATCGGTCGCCACTGTCCACGGTCAGCGTGTTCCGGGAAACCATGGCCGGCAGGCTGAAGTCCTCGAGGCCATTAAAGGTCACTGCTCCAATTTCGCTGCTGTACTGGCCGATTACCCGCGCAGTGTGTCCGGGAATGAGCGCCCACTCCGAGTAGATTCTGCGGCCGGACTGATTGCGATAGGTTCGCTCCAGGTTCCATTCGAGCGCTTCCAGATCGCTGCCCGGAGCTACAACGACTGAGCCGGTCTGGTCCCTGAGCTGGAAGTCGCCGCCGCGGGCGCCGGAATCCAGGGTGCGGATACGCAGATCACCGTCGGAGTCGCGATATTCCTCCTCAAGTTTGTAGCGATAGTAGACCGCCTCGGTGTTGGAATAGGGCGTTTCGAGAGTTCCCAACTGATCCGTGACTTCGCCTGCGATCACATAGGGGCCTGTGGTCAAAGCGCCGACGGGCGTTTCAGGTAGCCGTTCCAGTTGTCGTGCCTCGGTGAGCTGGCTGAGCCCGGTCGTCATTGCATAGTAGCTGCCGGCCAGGCAGGCGACTGCGATAATGGCTGTGATAATCCGGCCGGGAATGCTGGCGATATTGAAGCGCCCCATGGCGGGAGAGTCCTTGTTCTGCTGGCTTTCAGGGGGACGAGTATAAAGTATCGGGCTTTGTCATTCCCCCCGGCTCCACCCGAATTGGGATGGAACGCAAGTCAGGCAGAAATCGGTGATGCCTGCAGCGCTGGAGTCTTTCAGCCGAAAACCACCGTATGCATCATCCGGCCTGGCAGCAGGGTAAAAACCCCGGCGCCAATCAAGGCGAAAACGAAGAGGGATGCCATGGTGATGCCATGCCCCCTCGAATTTCCTTTCCGCCCCTGGCGCACTCCCCACCAAAGCATGATCAGCGTGTAAACAGAGAGAAGGTGGATAGGGCTCCATGGGCCCACCAACTGAATGGTGTGGATAAAAAAGGATGACAACGCAACAGCGGCCATCAGCCCGATCCATACCCAGCCGGCCATTTTGTGGTGCGCTGTGCCCTTTCTGAGGAAAAATTGTAGAAGGCCCAGCGTAAATGCCAGAACCGCTGCGATAACGTGAAGCTGAATGGCAGTCGATGTGTTGGTCAAAGGCTCAAGATTCATGGCATTGCTCCTATATGCAACTTGTTGCACATGGTAGCGCGTCTTTGTTGCTATATGCAACAATGCGCATATTGGAGGATTGAGAATGGCGCTTCGGTATGCATTACTTGCGAGTCTTTATGAATCACCCGCAACAGGGTATGAGTTGACCCGACGGTTCAGAGAGCGGATGGGCAATGTCTGGAATGCCAGCCACCAGCAGATTTACCGGGAGCTGGCAAAGGCTCTCGATGATGGCCTGGTGAAGGTTGAGCTGGTTGAGCAGTCTGGCAAGCCGGATCGCAAGGTTTACCATCTCGCTGATTCAGGAAGAGCTGAGTTGGGAGAATGGGTAAATGGCTTTTCCCCACGACCGGCCACCAGAGACCCGCTGCTGCTCAAGCTGTTTGCAGGAGATCTCTGGTCGCACGACAGGCTTTTCGAGGAGCTTTCTCGCTATGAACTCGACTGGCAGGAAGAGCTGGAGCGATATCGCGAGATAGAGCGGGACTATTTCCAGGATGTGCAAACGCTGCCGCGGCATTATAAATTGCAGTATCTTGCTCTCCGGCGCGGAATCATGGCAACGGAAAGCTGGCTCGCATGGGCCAGGGAAGTGCGAGACCTGTGCGGGGCTTCGCCTGAGGGTTCTTGATCGGTGAGAGTAAGCAATTCAAATGGAAGGAGAGTGAATGTGTCCCAGTCCGAGCAGTTTGCCAGCGATAACTACAGTGGTGTGTGCCCGCAGGCCTGGAAAGCCATGGAAGCGGCTAACCGGATGGATGAGCCTGCCTATGGTGAGGACAGCTGGACGCAGAAGGCAGCGGATGGTCTGAGGACGCTGTTCGATACGGATTGTGACGTTTACTTCGTGTTCAATGGCACTGCAGCCAACTCTCTGGCCCTGGCCTCGATCGGTCAGTCGTTTCACAGCGTGATCTGCCACGAGCTGGCCCACATTGAAACCGATGAATGCGGCGGCCCGGAGTACGCCTCCAACGGTGCCAAGCTGCTTCTGGGGCAGGGCGAGAACGGCAAGCTGACACCGGAGAGTATCGAGCACCTGGTAACCAAGCGGACTGATATTCACTACCCCAAGCCCAAGGCGCTAAGCCTGACCCAGGCCACAGAGGTTGGGACGGTCTACACACCCGAGGAGCTCAGGGTTATTCGGGCGGTCGCCGATCACCATAAACTCAATATTCATATGGACGGTGCCCGCTTCGCCAATGCGGTGGCTGCGCTGGATGTACATCCGTCGGAGATTACCTGGAAGGCCGGTGTTGATGTTCTGTGTTTTTCCGGCACCAAGAATGGCCTGGCCCTTGGCGAGGCGGTGGTGTTCTTCAACCGGTCTCTGGCGGAGGACTTCGAGTGGCGGTGTAAGCAGGCGGGCCAGCTAGCCTCCAAGATGCGCTATATTTCGGCACCCTGGTGCGGGCTTCTGGAAGGCGATGTGTGGTTGGAGAATGCCCGCCACGCCAATGCCTGTGCCCAGCGCCTTGCCCGGGGGCTGGAAGGCCTTCCAGGTATCCAGCTACGCTACCCGAGACAGGTGAACGGTGTTTTCGTGGAGATGCCGGAGCCTTTGCAGGCGGCACTGAGGGCCAAAGGCTGGCGCTTTTATAATTTTATCGGTGGCAGTGCCCGGCTGATGTGTTCCTGGGCAACGACCAATGAGCAGGTAGACCGCTTCCTGTCGGATGTTCGTGCCCTGGTCAGTTAAGATCTATCGATTCCGGGGCGAAGTCGTGGTATATCAGCAGCCCCAAAACCCCAATTTTTACGGAAACAGAAGACATGCCCAGAGCCAGTGAAATCAAGAAGAATTCCGCCGTTGAGTACGATGGTCGGGTGTATTTTGTGAAGGATATCGAGCGTTCAGTGCCCCAGGGCCGGGCTGGCGGCAGTCTTTACCGCATGCGTATGTACGATGTGGTGACTGGCCAGAAACTGGACGAGACCTTCAAGGATTCGGACATGCTCAACCTGGCCGACCTTACCCGCCGGGAAGCTACCTTTTCCTACGCCGATGGCGATGAGTATGTATTCATGGATACCGAGGATTTCACTCAGTACAGCCTGAACCGCGACGCGATTGCTGACGAGCTGTTGTTCATCTCTGAAGATACCCAGGGTGTGATGGTCATCCTGCTGAAGGATTCGCCGGTTGCACTCGCACTCCCCCCCACCGTTGAGCTTGTAATTGAAGAGACGGATCCGTCTGTCAAAGGCGGCTCGGCGACGGCCAGAACCAAGCCAGCCCGCTTCGCCACGGGACTGGTGGTGCAGGTTCCCGAGCACATCTCAACCGGAGATCGTATTCGCATTAACGTGGAGGAGCGCAAGTTCCTGGGCCGCGCCTGATCTGAAGCCGTTCCGAAGTAAGGAAACCCTGTGAAGCCAATAGAAACAATAAAGGTGCTGGTCGCCAGCGTGATTGCTGTTGTGGTCATGGTGGGAATTGCCCGGTTTTCCTACACGCCGATGATCCCGGAAATGGTCGCGGCACTGGGGCTGAGCAAATCCGTTGTCGGTATGCTGGCAACCGTGAACTACGCAGGCTACCTGACTGGCGCGGTACTCATTACCCGCATCAGCGATCTCGGTCTCAAGGTAAGGCTTTACCAGCTCGGGCTGGTGGTTGCGGTGGTTTCAACGGTTCTCATGGGGTACACCACCAATGTGTGGGTGTGGTCCATTCTGCGTTTTATCTCAGGTCTGAGCACCTCAGCGGGTATGTTGCTGGGTGCCGGTCTCTTGATGAGCTGGTTGATCAAGAATAACCAGAAGTCCGAGCTTGGCGTGTTCTTTTCCGGTATCGGGCTCGGGATTGTACTCACCGCTGTGGTGGCGGAGCTGATCAAGGATCCGTTCACCTGGGATCAGCAATGGGTGATCTACGGGCTTGTGGCCCTGGGGCTTCTGTTGCCCGCCTGGCGTTGGATGCCGGACTATCGGGCCTGTGCGTTGCCAAAAACAGGTGCGGTCAAGGCCGGTGATGAGCGAAGCCGGTTCATACGGATCCTGCAGCTGGCGTATTTCTGCGCCGGCGTGGGCTATGTGGTGACGGCCACTTTCCTGGTGGCAATTGCTGAATCCATGCCCGAGCTTCAGGGGCAGGGCTGGCTGGTCTGGCTGATTGCAGGCCTGGCTGCAACCCCTGCCTGCTGGTTATGGGATGTGTTCTCTCGCCGCTGGGGGCAGTGGCTGGCGCTCTATCTGGCCTATACCCTTAACTCCGTCAGCATCCTGATGCTGATCGTGAACACCAGCTTCGCCAGCGTGATGCTCAGTTCGGTGATTTATGGCGCCAGCTTTATCGGTATCGTCAGCATGATGCTTGCGATGGTGGGGCGGGTTTTCCCCGAGAACCCCTCCCGGCCCATGAGCCGGTTGACCTTCAGCTACGGTATCGCCCAGATGATCGCACCCGCGGTGGTCGGCTACCTCGCGGATGTGGAAGGTAATTACACTAACGGCCTCTGGCTGACCCTGGTGGTGATGGCGTTAGGCGTTTTGATGCTTCACCTGGCAAGGAAGGCGCAGCAGCGTCAGGGCGAAGCCGCCGTTGCCGGATGAGTTGAGTCCCCGATCGAAATTCAGTCGAAGAGGAAAGGAAATCATGCCAGGAAAGCCCTCAAAACCCGTATCCGCATCCGCGATTGAGAAACACGTTTACAAGGTGTTTCCGAACGACATGAATTCCCACAACACGGTTTTCGGCGGCATGATCATGGCGAAGTGCGACCGGCTGGCTCTGGTGGTTGCGGAGCGCCACTCCGCCCATGTCTGTGTGACAGCTGCTGTGGATTCGATCCATTTCAGGGCGCCGGCGAAGGGTAACGATACGCTGCTATTCAGCCTGTCGCTGAACCGGAGCTGGGGATCGTCCATGGAAATCGGTGCCAGGGTAGAGGCCGAAAACAGTTACACCGGCGACACGCGGCACATTCTCTCGGCTTTTTTCACCTTTGTCGCTCTGGACGAGAATGATCGGCCGGTGGATGTCCCGGAAGTGATACCGGAAACGGACGAGCAGCAGCGCCGGTATGACAATGCCGAAATTCGCCGGGAGGGGCGTCTGAAGACCCGAGAACAACTGGCATCCTCTTCCGGGTCGTCAACTGACTGAGCGGGCGCCTACAGAACTTCTGGTTCTGTCGTCGAATTTGTCTGGATGGCAGTATCCCGCAATCCACCGAACCGCTTGTAAAACTTCTCGCCGGGACCTGGAAGGGGGCCAGAGGCGTTCTCCAGGGTTTCGTCCAGCCACTGCTCAGCCCGCGCGTAGATCTGACGATACAGGTTCCGACACAGCTGCTTGGCGCTTCGGCCTTCCCAGTCACCTGGTAACAGCTCATCAGGCAGCAGAGGGTCTCGCAGAAGAATTTTCCGGTATTCGTGGATCAGCAGGACCCGGAGAATCAGGCACTCTTCGGGGCTGAGTGTGTCCTCGGTCTGCAGTTCACGCCACAAGGGGCGGAACTGGCTCAGGAAGCGACGATAGCGGCCGCCCAGCTCATCCAGGTTCCAGCTTTCGCGAACTTGCAGTCTCAGCGCCCTTGGGCTCTTCTGCTCCATGGGCATGGTCTGCATCACAATGGTATCTTCCAGCGCACCCCATTCCTGAAGCATGGGGATCAACTCGCTACGGGTGAAGCGTGGGTGCTCCATCAAGCCTGGCGCCATGCTGCCAAAACTTAGCCACTTCAGTTCCTCCCTGACTTTTTGCCTCAGCTCCGGGGACAGCTGGTTCAGGTACACCAGGCACCAGCTCCCGCTCCATTCCTCAGTGTCCAGGTTGTAGACGTGCTGGAAGGCCTGCTCGAACCGCCGCAGGCCCGGGCCGGTGAGGCTGTAATAACTGCAACGGCCCACCTTTTCGGTCTGCAACCAGGATTCCTGAACCAGACGGTACACCGAGGTGCGAACCAGTCGCTGGCTGATGCCCATGGGTTCGACCAGCTTCATCAGGCTGCCCAGCCAGACATTGCCGCCACGGGGAACGATGGCATCACCGTAAATGGTAATGATGAGGGAGCCTGCACGCAGCGGCCGCTTCTTCTGGAAATTCTTGACGAGCAGTTCTAGCTGGCTTTTTGCAGTCATGGCCTGAGTTCGCAAATAAGAATCAATGAAACATGTTGCGCTTATTATCCGGTTCTTACGTGTCAGGTAAAGGCTTGTCTTTCTGTTGGCCATACTGGCGCCTTGCGGCAGTGTCGGCTTTACTGAAAGAGCCGTGACTCGACCTTCTGAAATCGGTTGACACGAGAGTTATGATGCAATAACTTCGTTTGATATTCGTCAATGGTATCGAATTTTACCGGGAGCGAAGAATAGGGACTGTCGTAGTCACGGACGATGAACAAAAACATACTCATGCCCCTGCACAATTCGGGAGAACAAAAACAATGTTTAAAACAGTGATTCGTCGCGCAGGAAAATGCGCAGCCGTTGCAGCCGCCGGTCTCATGATGATGAGCGCTCAGGCAGCTGAACCCATCAAGATCGGTTCGTTCCTGTCTGTCACAGGTCCGGCATCCTTTCTCGGCGATCCCGAGCTGAAAACGCTCGAGATGTACGTTGAAAAAATTAATGAAGAAGGCGGTGTCCTTGGTCGTCAACTGGAGCTGATCCACTATGACGACGTTGGCAACGCTTCCTCTGCCCGTAACTTTGCCAGTCGCCTGATCCGCTCGGACCAGGTCGATATTATCGTTGGCGGCAGTACTACCGGTGCCACTATGGCGGCCGTTCCTCTGGTTGAGCAGGCTCAGGTTCCGTTCATCTCCCTGGCCGGCGCTGTGGTTATTACCAATCCTGTCAAGAAATGGGTCTTCAAGACGCCCCAGACCGACCGCATGGCGGCTGAGCGGATTCTCGCGGACATGAAAGACCGTGGTATCACCAAGTTTGGTCTGATCTCCGGCACTGGCGGGTTCGGCAGCTCCGGCCGCACCCAGACCCTGGAAGTGGCCGAGCAGATGGGCATGGAAGTGGTCGCCGATGAGACGTACAGCGGATCTGATACAGACATGACCGCCCAGCTGACCAATATCCGTAACACAAATGGTGTGGAAGCGGTCTTGAACTTCGGTTTCGGCCAGGGTCCAGCCATCGTAACCCGCAACTATGCCCAGCTGGGTATGGAGCTTCCGTTCTACCAGTCCCACGGTGTCGCATCTGACAGCTTCCTCGAGCTGGCGGGCTCTTCTGCCGAAGGTCTGCGCCTGCCTGCCTCTCCGCTGCTGGTGCCGGACTCCCTGCCGAACGACGATCCGCAGAAAGAAGTGGTTCAGAACTACAAGGCTGAATACGAAGCTCGTTGGGATTCCAAGGTGTCCACTTTCGGTGCCTACGCTTACGACGGCCTGATGCTGGCAGTCCGCGCTATGGAAGAGGCCGGCTCTACCGATCCGGAAGCCGTTCGTAACGCACTGGAAAACATCAAGGGCTATGTCGGAGTCACCGGTGTGTTCAACATGTCGCCGGAAGATCACAACGGCCTTGATCCCGAATCCTTCCGCATTCTGGAAGTCCAGAACGGCGAATGGAAACTGATCGACTGATACCCCTTTAACCTGTCTCGCGGCTGGCGATGACCCCTTTTCAGGGTAAGTCGCCAGCCGATGTTCGACCGGAACCACCGCTATGCTCGCAGAATTCTTACAGTACCTGTTCACCGGGATTACTATCGGTGCGACTTACGCCCTGATAGCCCTCGGATTTACCCTCATCTATAACGCCAGTCACGTCATCAACTTCGCCCAGGGCGAGTTCCTGATGATTGGAGGCATGGCTACGGTTTCGCTTACGGCCATGGGCGTGCCCATGATCCTGGCGGTCGTGTTGGCCGTGATCCTGGCCGGCATTCTTGGCGTCGCCCTGCAGAGGTTCGCGATTGCACCTGCCAAGCAGGCCGATGTTGTTACCCTGATCATTATCACCATCGGCGCGTCGATCTTTATTCGCGGTATTGCCCAGGTAGTCTGGGGCAAGGAATACCACGTGATGCAGAATTTCAGCACAGACCAGCCCATTCAGGTCTTTGGCGCCGTGCTGAACAGCCAGAGCCTTTGGGTTCTGGGTATCGGTGCGATCCTGGTAGTGGGGCTGGTACTGTTCTTTACCAAGACGCTGATTGGTAAAGCCATTCTGGCCACGTCCATGAACAAGGAGGCGGCGCGCCTTGTTGGTATCCGGACTCAGATGGTGCTCATGCTGGCGTTTATGGTGTCAGCACTGCTGGGATCTGTAGCCGGTATTGTGGTTGCTCCGATCACGTTCACGTCGTACGACATCGGTATCATTCTCGGGCTCAAAGGCTTTGTGGCCGCTGCCATTGGTGGCCTGGGTAGCGGTGTTGGCGCGGTTGTAGGTGGTCTGTCGCTGGGTATCGTTGAAGCCATGGCAGCCGGTTACATCTCATCGGACTACAAGGATGCTGTGGCATTCTCCATGATCCTGCTGGTGCTGTTCTTCATGCCCCGCGGATTGTTTGGTGCCAAGGTAGTGGAGCGCGTCTGATGTTGAATACGTTTATGCAGTCGCGCCTCCGGGGGCTGATGATCCTTGCCCTCATTCTCATTATTCTGCCCGCTTTTCTCGGCAACCCGTTCCATTATGAGCTGGTTACCCAGATGGCGATCATTGCTGCCACGGTGGTTGGCCTTAATCTCCTGGTGGGTTTTGCTGGCCAGATCAGTCTTGGCCACGCCGGCTTCTTCGGTCTTGGAGCCTACTTTACCGGCATCGCGACCGGCACTTACGGCTGGCCTTCAGTGCCCGCGCTGGTGGTCGGAGCAATTGTTGTGGGCTTTATTGCCTGGATTGTCGGGCGACCGATTCTGCGCCTGAAGGGCCACTATCTGTCCATGGCGACCCTTGCAGTAGGCTTCATCATTGCCATCATCCTGAACAACGAGCGGGCACTCACCGGCGGGCCCGACGGCATGCCGGTTCCGGCATTCGAGGTGTTTGGCTGGGAACTGAGCGCTTTTGGTAGCTATTCGCTGTTTGGCATCGATATTGAAGGCTTCCAGGCCTGGTATATCTTCGCCAGCGTCGTGCTTCTGGTGGCTGTCTGGTTTGCCCTGAACCTTATCGAATCGCCCATTGGCCGGGCACTGCGTTCGGTTCATGGTTCGGAAGTGGCGGCCAGTGTGGTCGGCGTAAACACCGCGAAGTACAAAAGCCTGGTGTTTGTCATCTCTGCCATCTATGCCAGCCTGATGGGTAGCCTCTATGCCCACTTCCAGGGTTTTATCACGCCTGCGGTGGCAAGCTTCGAATTCTCCATTCTTTTCATCACCATGGTCGTTCTGGGTGGCATGGGCTCTACCTTCGGAGTGATCATCGGCGCTGTGGTGCTCAAGTTGTTGCCCCAGGTCCTGGCGGATTTCCAGGAGCTGGAGCACGTTATGTTCGGTCTGATACTGATGCTTACCATGATCTTCATGCCCAAAGGGCTGTTGCCAACGCTGACTGCTTTTGTTTCCAGGAAAATGCGCAAAAAAGCAGGGGGTGAGGCATGACAGCACTGGTTGAAGTCAAAGGGCTGGATAAAGCCTTCGGTGGTGTCCATGCTGTGGAAGGTGTCAGTTTCTCCGTAGAGGCCGGACAGGTCTATTCGGTTATTGGCCCCAACGGTGCCGGCAAGACCACGCTGTTTAACCTGATCACCGGGCTCTACACACCGACCAAAGGCGAGATTCTGCTGAACGGTGAGAGCACCGCTAAACTGGAGCCGAATGAGCTGGCAGAGCGGGGCATGTGCCGCACGTTCCAGCAGATGCAGATCTGCATGAACATGACCGCCATCGAAAACGTGATGCTGGGTCGGCACCTGCAGCTCAAAAGCAGCCTGTTTACCACCCTTTTCCGTTTGCCGTCCCTGCGTCGCAACGAAGCTGCTGCCCGTAAGCGTGCGGCGGAACTTATGGAATATGTGGGCTGTGGTGACTACCTCGATACGGATGCCTCGGCCATGTCCTATGGCGCATTGAAGCGTCTGGAAATCGCCCGGGCGCTGGCGGCTGAACCCAAGGTTATTCTTCTGGATGAGCCAGCCGCCGGTTTGAACGCGGTTGAAACTGCTGCCCTGGAAGAGCTGATCCGGAAGATTGCTGATCAGGGCACCACGGTAATGCTGGTTGAGCACGACATGAAGCTGGTGATGGGCATATCCGACCGGCTGCTGGTGCTTAACTACGGCCGTGTTCTGGCTGAAGGAACCCCTGAGGAAATTCGCCAGAACCCGGATGTTATCGCCGCCTATTTGGGTGGCTGAGCAAGGAGACATTTCACATGAGCGAGCAAAACACTGAAATGGCGCCTGCCCAGTCACGCAGTGAGCAGGCCGTACGGATTATTGTTCATGAACACCAAGCGCTGTGGCGGATTCTGGATCTGCTGGATCAGCTTCTGAGTGATATGAATCTCAACGATCAGCGGCCGGATGAGCGGCTGCTGACAACTATTTTTGATTACATTCAGCACTTCTCCCAGCGGGTCCATAGCACGCCCACGGACATTGAGCTGTACAAACGGCTCAGTGAGAAGTCCCCCGAAACAGCGCCTCTGCTGGAGAAGCTGGCCAAGGGTTATGTCATCGGTCACGAAAAGCTGGTGGAGTTGCGCCAGTTGTTGGCAGAATGCGAAAAAGGCTGGCCAGAAGGTCGCGAAGAGTTCAGTCATGCTCTGGCGCGTTTCACGGAAGCCTTGCGCAAACACATTCGCAAGGAAGAGGGTGTGGTCATTCCGCGGGCCCGTAAACTGCTGACGGAAGAAGACTGGCAGCAGATCATCGAAGCCCGGGACGTGGAAAATGATCCGTTGTTCGGTGAGCGCGTTCGGGAAGAGTTCCGGGAACTGCGGCACCAGATTGTCAGCTACACCCCAGAGAAATTCGGTGGTCTCGGCCTGAAGCACGCAGACCGGGTGACTGCACCTCATGCTAAAGAAGAGATGCTGTCCATCAAGGGACTGGTGACGTCTTACGGCCAGATTGAAGTGCTGCATGATGTGGACATCCACATCAATAGTGGTGAGATCGTGTCACTTGTCGGCGCCAATGGTGCCGGCAAGTCCACCTTGCTGATGACTATTTCTGGTTTGCAGCCCACCGACCGTGGTGCCATCACCTTCGAGGGCAAGGATCTGTCCAAGATCAGCGCGGATCAGCGGGTGGCTGATGGCATTGTTCAGGTGCCAGAAGGCCGGCAGGTGTTCAAGGACCTGAGCGTTCACGACAACCTGCTTCTGGGCGCCTATACCCGTGGCAAAACCCCCGAGGTAATGGACGATCTGGAGCGGATGTACACCAAGTTCCCGATCCTGCGTCAGAAGCGTCATAACCTGGCGGGTGAGCTCTCCGGCGGTCAGCAGCAGATGTTGGCCATGGGGCGTGCCCTGATGGCCAAGCCGAGGCTGCTGCTTCTGGACGAGCCCAGTATGGGTCTGGCGCCGTTGATCATCGAAGAGATCTTCAACATCGTCAAGGAACTGAAGGAAGAGGGCATTACCATCTTCCTGGTAGAGCAGAATGCCTCCCAGGCATTGGCACTGGCTGATCGCGGCTATGTGCTGGAGACCGGCAAGGTGGTGATTGAAGGCACCGGCCGTGAACTGCTCAGCAATGAGAAGGTTCGTGAGGCTTACCTGGGCATGTAAACGCCCGGAACTTTCCTTGCACCAATAAAAGGGGGACAGGTCTTGCGACCTGTCCCCCTTTTATTTGCCTGACGCTTTCCCCCTGGGGTCCAAGACAGGGAGAAAGCAGGGAAGCCCGGTGTTACTCGGGCCTCTTGGCAACCAGTGTCAGGATGTCGTAGCTCGCAACCAGCTCGTCGTTCTGGTTGGTCACCTGGACGTCCCATACAACCACACCCTGGGGGTGGCCGTCGGGGGATGTCCGACCCTGATCGATCTTGCGCTTGCACGTCAGCCGTGCGCGGATGGTGTCACCCGGCGCTACCGGTTCAATGAACCGCAGTGTGTCCAGGCCGTAGTTCGCCAGTACCGGACCTTCACCCGGGGAAACGAACAGGCCGGCAGCGGCCGACAGTACAAAGTAACCATGGGCGATGCGCTTGCCGAACTGGGATTCGCGCGCAGCAAGCTCATCGAAATGCATGTAGAAATGATCGCCTGAGAGGCAGCCAAAGTTCACGATGTCTGCTTCGGTCACCGTGCGGCGATGTGTCAGCAGGGACTCGTTGATCTGCAGGTCCTCGAAGTGGCGACGGAACGGATGTACCTCGGTTTCGATAACGTTCGCACCGCGCACATACTCGCGGGTAACCGCTGCCAGCATGCTCGGAGAGCCCTGGATGGCGGTGCGCTGCAGGTAGTGGTGAACCGCACGGATACCGCCCAGTTCCTCACCGCCGCCGGCGCGCCCGGGGCCGCCATGCTTCAGCATGGGCAGGGGCGAGCCGTGACCGGTCGATTCCTTCGCGGCTTCAGCGTCCAGCAGGTGCAGGCGGCCATGGAAAGCGGCCAGCAGTGGCGCGATCCTGCCGGCAATGGCGGGGTCCCGGGTGGTCAGGGTAGTGACCAGGGAGCCGCGGCCTTTTGAACACAGCTCAACGGCATCCTCGATGGTGTCGTAGGGAATCACGGTGGCCACGGGGCCGAACGCCTCAATGTCGTGGGCGCCACAGCCATTTTCCGGGTTCCGGCACAGCAGCAGGTGGGGCTCAATGAAAGCGCCTTTTTCTGTGCCATCGCCAGTGGCCTTGAAGTTGCCTTCGCCACCAACAACCAGCTCACTGGTCTTGAGCAGTTCCTGGATATTGGCTTTCACATCTTCCAGCTGGTCGACGGAAGCCAGGGCGCCCATGCGAACGCCTTCTACTGCAGGATCGCCCACGGTGACCTTGGAAAGCTGCTCTTTGAGCTTATCGCAGACCGCGTTCACCTGATCTTTCGGCACCAGGATACGACGAATGGCGGTACATTTCTGACCGGCCTTAGCGGTCATCTCGCGGCGTATTTCCTTCACGAAGATGTCGAATTCTTCGTGCTCCGGGGTGACGTCCGGCGCCAGAATGGCACTGTTCAGTGAATCGGCCTCGGCGTTGAACGGAATCGAACGGTTAATGATGTTCGGATGGTTCTTGAGTTTGCGGGCGGTTGCGGCGGAACCGGTAAAGGTCACTACGTCCTGCTCTTCCAGATGGTCAAACAGGTCGCCGGTGCTGCCGATGATCAACTGCAGGCTGCCTTCCGGAAGCGCGCCGGATTCCTGCATCAGGCGGACGGCGAGTTCGGTCACGTAGCAGGTTGAGGTGGCCGGCTTCACGATGGACGGCATGCCCGCCAGGAAGGTGGGTGCAAACTTTTCGAGCATGCCCCACACCGGGAAGTTGTAGGCATCAATGTGAACCGCCACACCACCACGGGGCACCAGGATATGGGTGCCTGCAAAGTGGTTGTTCTTGCCCAGCGGAGTCACCGGGCCTTCGTGAACCACGTTGCCCGAGGGCAGTTCGCGGCGGCCCATGCTCGCGTAGGAGAACAGTGTGCCGAAGCCACCATCGATATCGATGCCGTTATCGCCTTTGGTGGAACCGGTATGCATCGACAGGGCGTAAAGTTCTTTCTTGTGTTCCTGGAGGTACAGGGCCATGGCCTTCAGGGCCAGGGCACGCTCCTGGAAATCCATCGCCATCAGATTTTTGCCGCCAACCTTGCGGCCATACTCAACAGCGTTCTTGAAATCGAGGGTGTCGTCGTGGGTGTGAGCAACGATCTCGCCATTCACCGCACTGGGCAAAGCCTTGGCAGGCTTTTCACCGACCCATTGGCCGGCAATGAAACTTTTCAGGACTGACATGGGGAACTCCATTCGTTTCTGAAACGCGAAGGCAAGCCCCGTTGCTGCGGGACTTGCCTCACTCTTGTCTTGTTTTGGGGGCGGAAACTACATTTCGTCGTAGTCCAGAACCACCTTGTCGCTGATCGGATAGCACTGGCAGGAAAGCACGTAACCGGCTTCCACCTCGTAGTCTTCCAGAGCAAAGTTCTGGTCCATCTCCACTTCGCCTTCCACCACCTTGGCGCGGCAGGTCGAGCAGACGCCGGCCTTGCACGAGTAGGGCAGATCGGCGCCTTCTTCATTCCCGGCATCGAGGATGCTCTTGGTATCGCGCACCAGCGGGAAAGTCAGGGAGCGGCCATCCGCAATCACGGTCACTTCGCTGATCGACTGGGGATCGACGTGGGCCGGATCCCGGTCTTTCCGGGCCTGGGGAACACCGCCAGCCGGGGTAAACAATTCGAAGTGGATCTTGCTCTTTTCCATGCCGTGGTTCAGCAGGGAGTCCCGCACGGTTTCGGTCATCAACTGTGGGCCACAGATGAAGGCAGCTGTCAGTTCCTTGGCATTAATCCAGTGGTCGAACAGCTTGTCGCACTTCTCGTGATCGATGCGACCGTTATACAGGTCAATGTCCTGCTCTTCGCGGGTGAAGATGTACACCAGGTTCAGGCGTGACATGTACTCGTTCTTCAGGTCCTGCAGCTCGTCACGGAACATGGTGCTGCTGGTGGCCTTGTTGCCGTAGAACAGGGTGACCTCACTCTTAGGCTCGGTCTCCAGTGTGGTTTTCACGATCGACAGAATCGGTGTGATGCCACTGCCGGCGGCAACGGCCAGGTAATTGCCTTCACGCTCCGGGTCCAGATCGATGGAAAAATGACCCTGGGGAGGCATGACTTCGAGTGTCTGGCCGGGCTTGAGCTGCTCATTGGCGAACGTGGAGAAGCGACCACCGGGAACCTGTTTGACGGCAATACGCAGTTCCTGGTCGTTGACGCTGCGGCAGATCGAGTAGGAGCGGCGGACTTCCTCACCATCCAGCTTGGTGCGCACGATCAGGTGCTGGCCCTGCTGGTAATGGAACTTGTCTGCCAGATCTTCCGGCACGTCAAAAGCAAGTGATACGGCGTTTCTTGTTTCAGGTCTGACCTCTTTGAGGGTCAGTGAGTAGAATTTGTTCATGATCGTATCGGCTCTAGATGCATTTGAAATAGTCGAAGGGCTCGAGGCATTCCTTGCAACGGTAAAGGGCTTTACAGGCGGTGGATCCGAACTCGCTGACCCGTTCGGTGTCCTTGCTGCCGCAGTGGGGGCAGGCAATGACTTCCGGCTCCCCGAGCAGGCTCATCTTGCTCGAACTGCCCTCAGGCGGCGCGATGCCGAATGCCCGAAGCTTCTCTTTGCCTTCGTCTGTGATCCAGTCGGTGGTCCAGGCAGGGGTCAGCACCTGTTTGATTTTCGGATCCCGGAAGCCTGCGGCCCGCAGGGCCTCGGCAATCAGTTCCTCAATCAATTCGGTGGCTGGGCAACCGGAGTAGGTCGGGGTCACATCAACGGACAGCTCTTTGCCATCCCAGTGAGCCGCCCGGACAATACCGAGCTCCACGACACTGACTGCCGGCACTTCAGGGTCTTTGACCTCTTCAAGCAGTGCCCAGATGTCGTCCTCTGTCAGCAGATCGGGGCGGGCATTGGCCGGCACCCGGTCACTGGCAATCAGAATGTCGACAGCTGACCGGCTGTCTGAATCACCATGTTGTGGCATCGGGATAGGCCCTCTGCAGGAACTGCATTTCTGCCAGAATGAAACCAAGGTGTTCGGTATGCTCGCCGTGCTTGCCACCCATGTACATCCAGGCGTCTTCCGCGCCCGGCGTCAGGGTTGCCTGGGTGAGCACCTCGTTGACCATGCCGCGCCAGTCTTTGGCCAGCTGGTCAGGATCCGGGCCAATGCCCGCCTCAGCCATCACACGATCGGTGTCGTCTGGAGTGATCAGCTCACCGGTAAAGCGCCACAGGATATCGACAGCCTCCTGCATGCGGCGGTGGCTTTCTTCGGTGCCATCGCCCAGACGCTTCACCCACTCCGAGGAACGACGCAAGTGATAGGTCGCCTCTTTCAGAGCCTTGGCGGCAATGCCTGCAATACGCTCGTCGCTGGATTCGGTCAGGCTCTTGAGCGTGAAGTAGTGGTACACGTCGAAGAAGAACTGACGACCCATGGTGACCGCGTAGTCCTCGTTGGGCTGCTCGGTCATCAGCAGGTTGCGATACTCATGCGCATCGCGGCGAAATGCCAGTTTGTCGGCATCACGGCCATCATTGATCAGCTCAGCTGCGTACTCGTACCAGTTGCGGGCCTGGCCGACGAGGTCGAGGGCAACGTTCATCAGTGCCATCTCTTCCTCAAGTGCCGGAGCCTTGCCGCACAGTTCGCACAGGCGCTGACCCAGGATCATGTCGGAATCCGCCAGGCGCAGCAGGTATTCCTTTAATGCTTCTGCTTGTGTCATTGGTACCGCTCCTTACATGTGTCCGACTTCATCGGGCAGCTTGTAGAAGGAAGCGTGCCGGTAAACCTTGTCTTCCGACGGATCGAAGAGTACTTCCTTCTCATCGGATGCGGAGGCCGTGATAGCGTCGGAGGGAACCACCCAGATACTTACGCCTTCGTTGCGGCGGGTATAAAGGTCACGGGCGTTTTCCATGGCCATCTCGGCGTCAGCGGCATGCACGCTGCCCACGTGTTTGTGGTTCAGGCCGTGCTTGGACCGTACAAAGACTTCGTAAAGGCGCCATTCAGACATGTTGTGTTCCTCCGGTATCAGGCGGCTTGTGCGCGCTGTTTTTGTTTTTCGGCGTAGGCGACGGCCGCTTCACGGACCCAGGCGCCTTCGTCAATTGCGTTTTTGCGAGTTTTGATGCGCTCGCGGTTGCAGGGACCGTTGCCCTTGAGAACGTCGTAGAATTCCTGCCAGTTGATCTCACCGAAATCGTAGTGGCCGGTTTCTTCATTCCACTTCAGGTCCGGATCCGGCGCGGTGCAACCCAGGAATTCAAGCTGGGGTACGGTCTGGTCGATGAACATCTGACGCAGTTCGTCATTGCTCTTGCGCTTGATCTTCCAGGCCATGGACTGCTGAGAGTTCGGGGACTCGTCGTCGTGCGGTCCGAACATCATCAGGGCGGGCCACCACAGACGGTTGATCGCGTCCTGCACCATGGCTTTTTGCTCCTCGGTGCCTTCGCGCATCATGTCCAGCAGGATCTTGTAACCCTGGCGCTGGTGGAAGCTCTCTTCCTTACAGATACGGATCATGGCGCGGGAGTACGGGCCGTAAGAGGTACGCTGAAGAACCACCTGGTTCACGATGGCAGCGCCATCCACCAGCCAGCCAACGGCACCCATGTCCGCCCAGTTCAGGGTCGGGTAGTTAAAGATGCTGGAGTACTTGGCCTTGCCCTGGTGCAGCTTCTCGATCTCTTCATCACGGTCAGCACCCAGGGTTTCCATGGCGCTGTACAGATACAGGCCATGACCCGCTTCGTCCTGAATCTTCGCCATCAACTGGAGTTTGCGCTTGAGCGTCGGTGCACGGGTTACCCAGTTGCCTTCCGGCAGCATGCCAACCACTTCAGAGTGAGCGTGCTGGGAAATCTGGCGGATCAGGGTCTTCCGGTAGCCTTCCGGCATCCAGTTTTTGGGTTCGATCTTGGTTTCGGCGTCGACCTTTTCCTGAAACTCGCGCTCTTCGGGCGACATTTCCTCTTTGGTCTTCAGGCGCTTGGCGCCGGTTTCAACGAGCTGGGCGTACATAAACAATTACCTCCGGATCGGGCTTGTTGTTCTGTTGTCCGTGAACAGAGATCCCTCAGTAAGGACTGAAGGCCAATGACTCCATATTATATGATACTGAATAAATATCAAGAACTGTCTTTGTGTGTCATGTTATATCTTAAAGCTTCATTTTAGGCTCTTATATTGCTGATTTGCATAATAAAAAAAGTGATACGTGAGAAAATGCTATTGAGATCAGCAAAAGGAGAGTCAAATTAAATCGGCAATTCTGAGGTAAGGAAAACAGATAAAGGCGCGAGAGTCAGTGGCATACGCTGCCGGCTGACTCTCCGCTGGTCGGTCGGGTTTACTTGTTACGGCGATCAAAAACGCGCTTGGCCTTGCCCTCTGAGCGAGCCAGACGATTGGTTTCCACCACCTCGACACGGGTGCTGATCCCGATGTAGGATTTGATGTGGTGCGCCAGTTCCTTGGCTGCCGCGGCACGACTTTCGGGGGTGTCGGTTACGCCCGGTTTCAGCTCGGCACGGATGTCCACGCAGTCCAGGTTGCCATCCTTGTAAACCTCGATCTCGTAGTGAGGCGCCAGGGACTCGCACTTCAGAACCTGTTCCTCGATCTGGCTGGGGAACACGTTTACACCGCGGATGATCAGCATGTCGTCGCTGCGGCCGGTAATTTTGTCAATCCGGCGCATCGGACGCGCTGTGCCCGGGAGCAGGCGGGTGAGATCTCGGGTGCGGTAGCGCAGAATCGGCAGGGCCACCTTGGTCAATGATGTGAAGACCAGCTCACCGTATTCACCGTCAGGCAGTACTTCGCCGGTTTCCGGATTGATGATTTCCGGATAGAAGTGATCTTCCCAGATGGTCGGGCCATCTTTGGTTTCAATGCATTCCATGCCCACGCCCGGACCCATAACTTCCGACAGGCCGTAGATATCGAGAGCCTCGATGCCCAGGCGCTCCTCGATCTCTGATCGCATGGCGTTGGTCCATGGCTCTGCGCCGAAAATGCCGAGCCGCAGGGGCAGTTTATGGGGATCAATGCCCTGACGCTCCATTTCGTCGGCGATGTTCAGCATGTAGGACGGCGTTACCATGATGATGTCCGGTTCGAAATCCTTGATCAGCTGGACCTGCTTCTCGGTCTGGCCGCCAGACATCGGGATGACCGTGCAGCCAAGGCGTTCGGCGCCGTAGTGGGCGCCCAGACCGCCGGTGAAAAGGCCGTAGCCGTAAGCTACATGGACCTTGTCGCCACGGGAGCCGCCACCGGCCCGGATGGACCTCGCCACAATGTCGGCCCAGGTGTTGATATCACTCTGGGTGTAGCCGACCACGGTTGGCTTGCCGGTTGTACCACTGGAGGCGTGTACCCGCACCACATCGGACATGGGTGTGGCAAACATGCCGAATGGGTAGTTGTCCCGCAGATCCGCCTTGGTGGTGAATGGCACCTTGGCCAGGTCTTCCAGCGAGTTGATGTCCATGGGTTTCAGGCCCAGGTCATCAAACGCTTTGCGGTAAAAAGGCACGTTGGTGTAGGCATGGACAACGCTCCAGCGCAGACGCTGCAGCTGTTCGTGGCGCAGCTCATCAATGCTGGCGGTTTCCATGCGGTCAAGTTTGCCAAGTTTTTGCAGTGGTAAGGTCATGGTTCTGTCCTGCGTTGTTCTTGTCGAATAAGGGTCTTTGTTCTTGTTGACGGGTGGCTTCAGGCCACCGCATCCGTCCGTTCAATGATCAGGGCGATGCCCTGGCCAACGCCGATGCACATGGTGCAGAGGGCATACCGGGCTTTCTGGCCGGCGGCGTGGCGACGCTCCAGTTCGTTCAGGGCAGTGGTTACCAGCCGGGCGCCGCTCATGCCCAGGGGGTGGCCAAGGGCAATGGCGCCACCGTTCGGGTTTACGTGCTCGGCATCATCCGGCAGGCCGAGATCCCGGGTTACCGCCAGGGCCTGGGCTGCGAAGGCTTCATTCAGCTCAATCACATCCATATCTGCCAGTTCCAGACCAGCCGTGGCCAGAACCTTTCGGGTGGCCGGTGCCGGGCCAAAGCCCATGATCCGTGGCTCCACGCCGGCGGTTGACATGGCAACAATCCGGGCGCGGGGCTTGAGGTTGTACTGTTTGAGGGCGTCGGCTCCGGCCAGCAGCAGTGCGCAGGCGCCGTCGTTCACGCCGGAGGCATTGCCCGCAGTCACCGTGCCGTTTTCGCGGAAAGGGGTCGGCAGCGAGGCCAGCTTTTCCAGGCTGGTCTCCCGGGGATGCTCGTCGGTGTCCACCACCAGTGGGTCCTGCTTGCGGCGGGGAATGGTTACCGGCGTGATTTCAGCGGCCAGCCGGCCTTCTTTCTGGGCAGCCGCGGTGCGCTGCTGGCTGCGCAGGGCGAACGCGTCCTGGTCTTCCCGGGAAATGCCGAAGTCGGCCGCAACGTTTTCCGCCGTCTCGGGCATGGAGTCAATGCCGTATTGCTTTTTAAGTACCGGGTTTACAAAGCGCCAGCCGATGGTGGTGTCAAAAATCTCCGCCTTGCGACTGAATGCAGAGTCGGCCTTGCCCATAACGAAGGGAGCGCGGGACATGGATTCGACGCCGCCGGCAATCATCAGCTGGGTTTCGCCGGTACGGATGGCCCGGGCGGCGCTGCCGACCGCATCCATACCGGAACCGCACAGACGGTTGATGGTGCTGCCCGGTACGTCCACTGGCAGGCCTGCCAGCAGCAGGGACATGCGGGCAACGTCGCGATTGTCTTCACCAGCCTGGTTGGCGCAGCCATAGAGAACGTCGTCAATTTTCGACCAGTCCAGATCCGGATGGCGTTCGGTAAGCGCCTTGATGGGAATGGCGCCCAGGTCATCTGCCCGCACGGCGGAAAGGGCACCGCCGTAACGACCGATGGGGGTGCGGATGGCATCGACGATGTAGGCGTCTTTAAGGGTATTGTCGGTGCTCATGCAGTTTCCTCCGAATTACGTACGGTGCCACGAACCTCATAGGAGCGGCCCCGGAACAGGGCAACCTTGCGGCCGTCCTGATTGGTTAGTGTGATGTCGTAAACGCCCGTGCGGCCGCCGCGGGCCTGTTCTTCGGCGGTGGCGGTCAGCAGGTCGCCCTCCTTGGCGCCGTACATGTAATCAATGCTGCAACCGGAGGCCACGGTGGCCCGGTCATAGCTGTTACAGGCAAACGCAAATGCCGAATCGGCCAGGGTGAACAGGTAACCGCCGTGGCAGGAGCCGTGGCCCTGTATCATGTCGCCGGTGACCGTCATGGTGAGCACTGCCTTGCCCGGGGCAACGGACTCGATGTTCATGCCCAGTTTCTGGCTGGCGCGGTCCCGCGCGAACATGGCCTTGGCGCATTCTTCGGCGAGTACTTGCGGATCCATCTCGCTCATGAATAAAACCCCTTCTGTGCAAATGCGTTCTTCCGGAGCAGCAGGGCAGGGCGATAGCGGTCTTCTGCGTAGCTGGTCTGGATGTTGGTGAGCACCTTGAACACGTGGCCCGCGCCAAGGCGGTCGCTCCAGCTCAGGGGGCCGTCGGGATAGTTCAGGCCCGCTTTCATTGCTAGATCGATATCCGCGATTGTCGCCACACCGTGCAGGGCGGCATCGGCGGCTTCGTTGGCCAGCATGGCAACGGTGCGCATGATGACCAGGCCGGGGCGGTCAGCGATCAGGCTGACGGCAATACCCGCTTTCTGCAGTAAAGCACAGGCGCAGGAAACTGCTGCTTCGGAAGCCTGGTCGGCTGGCGCCAGGGCAAGCCTGGAGGCTTTGCTGTAGTCGAAGGCCAGATCAAACAGCACCAGATTGGAAACACCATCGCTGGCAGCGCGTTCCGTAGCCATTCGGCCGTCGGTGAGTGCCAGTACCGCATCGCCAAAACGGATCTGCCCCGGACCGTCGCGCTCGACAACCGTCAGGCCGGCAGCCTTGAGACGTTCCAGCAGCGGAGCAGCCGCACCGGGATTGCCCTCGGCAATGACCACGGACTCATCGGATTGATGTGCCGGCTCGGTCTTTGGCTGCGGCTTTTCCGCACTCTCGTCATAGGGATAGAATCCCTGGCCGCTCTTGCGTCCCAGGCGGCCGGCTTCCACCAGTTCTTTCTGGATCAGTGACGGCAGAAAGCGGGGGTCCTGATAATAGGAATTGAAGACCGAGTTGGTCACCGCGTAATTGACGTCGTGTCCGATCAGGTCGGTCAGCTCGAATGCGCCCATGCGGAACTGGCCGGCTTCGCGGATAATGGCATCCAGTGTAGCGGCGTCGGTGGCCTGTTCCTGCAGCAGACGGAGGCTTTCCGCGTAAAACGGACGGGCCACGCGGTTGACGATAAAGCCGGGAGTCGATGTCGCGTAGACCGGTTTCTTACCCCAGGCGGTGGCCGTGGCGTGAACGGTATCGGCAACGGTTTTGCTGGTCGCCAGACCCATGACCACTTCGACCAGCGCCATCAGGGGCGCCGGGTTGAAGAAGTGCATGCCTACCAAGCGCTCGGGTTTGTTCATTTCAGCACCGAGGGCGGTAACAGATATGGAGGAGGTGTTGGTGGCGAGGATCGCATCGGCGGTACACAGGTCTTCAAGGCTCGCCAGCAGCTGACGTTTGATCTGGAGGTCTTCGATGATGGCCTCGATCACCAGCCCGGCGTCTGCGACGTCATCAAGCTTTGCAACCGGGTGAATCCGGCCAATAACATCGTCCAGCTCCTGCTGCTGCATCTTGCCTTTGTCGACACGACGCTGAAGCTGTTTGGCGATACCGTCACGGCCGGCTTCCGCCGCGCCCTCTCTCTGGTCGTGCAGGTAAACCTGGTGGCCAGCCTGTGCGGCCACCTGGGCAATGCCAGAGCCCATGGCTCCGGCGCCGACGACGGCAACTTTGGTTTGGGTGTCCAGTGCCGGCATGGCTTATTTCCCCTTGAAGTTCGGCGTACGTTTTTCCATGAAGGCGGCAACGCCTTCGCGGTAGTCCTCGGTCTGCCCGGCCATGCGCTGAAGATCGCGCTCCAGATTGATCTGCTCTTCAAAGGTGTTGCTGGCGCTGGCGTGCAGCGCCCGCTTTATAAGCGCAAGGCCCTTGGTGGGTTGGGTCGCGAAATGGCGGGCAAGTTTCATGGTCTCTTCCATGAGTTGCTCGTTATCAACGCAGCGCCAGATCATGCCCCAGTTTTCGGCTTGCTCGGCGCTGATTTTGTCGCCGAGAAGCGCCATACCCTTGGCTCGCGCCATGCCGGCAACGCGGGGCAGTGTCCAGGTGCCACCGGAATCAGGCACCAGGCCCAGCTTGCAGAAGGCCTGAACGAAATTCGCAGAACGGGCTGCAAGAGTAATGTCGCAGGCCAGGGCGATATTGGCGCCTGCGCCGGCCGCCACGCCATTCACGGCACACAGTACCGGCATGGGCAGATCACGCAGGCTACGCATCAGCGGGTTGTAGTAGTTCTCCAGGGAAGCGCCCAGGTCCGGCATTTCCTGATCCGGCGAGACGCTGCGGTCGGAAAGGTCTTGCCCCGCGCAGAAGCCCCGACCTGAGCCGGTAATGACCAGTACACGGACAGACTCATCCTTGCGCACGGTGCTGATGGCATCGCGCATGCGTTCGTGCATTTCGACATTGAAACTGTTCAGGTTGTCCGGACGGTTCAGGGTAAGCAGAGCCACGCCCTGATCGATTTCAAGAAGAATGCTCGGCTGAGTCATGGCGTTGTTGTCCTGTTGTTTGTTGTAGGGGGATAGCGTGAAAGGTGTCCTTGATCGGCACGGTGCTATCGATCGTGGAAAATGAGTATATCTTAGAATTGATACTCGTCAAGGATTGTGCTGGCCTGGTTTTGTATCACTTTAGTCGATCGTGCTAGAGTTCGAATTCTATGTCTCTGAAAAATAGATAAAAATTTTTACAGGCTTTGGGTGAGGCAGGCAAAGGATGGTGGATTACGGACTGGAAACAGCTGCCAGGGTATGAAAAAACTCCCGGAAAAGGATAATGTGATACAGAAAATGAATCACAATAGCTTTTCGGGTCCCACGTTTCAGTCCGGTGTATGGCTGATCACTGCCGGACCTGGCCAACCAGGAGATCGCTATGCCCAGCTACAGTATAGAAGGCGTTGTTCCCGTCGTTCACCCGTCCGCCTATGTGCATCCCACTGCCGTTCTGATTGGCGATGTCTGGATTGGGCCGGATTGCTATGTTGGGCCGGCGGCTTCGTTACGTGCGGATTTCGGACGGATCGTTCTCAAGCAGGGTTCCAATGTCCAGGACACCTGCGTGATGCACGCCTTCCCGGGAATGGATACGGTTGTCGAGAAGAATGGCCATATCGGGCACGGGGCGATTCTCCACGGCTGCATCGTCGGCGAGGATGCCATGGTAGGAATGAACGCGGTGGTGATGGACGAGGCCCATATTGCCCCTCGTTCCATCGTTGGCGCCTGCGCCTTCGTAAAAGCGAAGTTCACCTGTGAGCCAGGCTCACTGATCGTTGGCTCACCGGCCAAGGTAATGCGGATGCTCAGCGATAAGGAAATTGCATGGAAGAAGAAGGGGACTGAAGAATACCAGCGGTTGACGCTTCGGTCCCTCGCCAGCTTGCAGGAAGTTCAGCCACTGGAAGAAGCAGAGCCTGATCGGGCCCGTGTCGATGCAAGTGGCTACAAGCCCAAGTACGAGCAGTCCGAGTGACAGCCGACGCCGGGTGGTGCGAGGGGCCTACAATCCGGCGTCCTTGACGTTCTCCATCACCACAAAGGTACTCGTCTGCAATACATGGGGCAGGGCCGAAATCTCTTCCCCCAGAACCTGCCGATATTCTTGCATGTTGCGGGTTCTGACTTTGAGCAGATAATCGAAATTTCCGGCAATCATGTGGCATTGCTCCACCGCCGAGACATTCTGGACGGCCTTGTTGAAGGCGGAGAGAGCGCCGCTGCTAGTGTCATTCAAAGTGACCTGGGCAAAGGCAATATGGCTGAGGCCCAGCTTCGTCTGGTTCACCAGGGCCGTGTAGCCGGTAATGAACCCCTGTTCTTCAAGGCGACGCATCCGAACCTGGCAGGGGGTTTTGGAGAGGCCCACCCGGGACGCAAGCTCGGTTACCGTAATCCGGGAGTTCTTCTGCAGCTCGCGGATAATGGATTGGTCTATTCGATCCAAATCGGCCATGTTGTCTGTTCCGGGTTAAATTAACGGCTAAATGATGTGCCAAATATAATCGAAACTCCTCTAATCCGAAACTATATGGTCTAAGTGACTTTCTGGGCTTGCGTATACTGGTAGCTCAATCAGCCCAGTGTGAATGTTGACCAAGTCCGGAGAGTTTCGATGACCGATTCCCGCGCATTACAAAAACAAACCCTGCTGGAACAGCTTGCCGACGTCCTCCAGAACCAGGCGTCTGACAACGACGACTCCCTCGAGCTCCGGGAGATCGTGGCCCGGATGGTGGAGGAATCCCGATCCTGGGACGACGACCTGCATGGCGAGCTGGTCCGGAGTTTTGGAGATTCGATTGGCGGGCGCTACGCCCAGGTGTTCAGTGGCGGTTTTCCCTCCGCCTACCGGGCAAGATTTGCGGTGGCTGAAGCCCTGGCCGATATCGAGCAGATCCAGTCCATCGCGGTGAGCACCGATGTCCCCATGCGCTTTTACCAGCCGCGGGATTCGGCCGAGACGGGATTCCACTTTAAACTCTACAGCGAAGGCCAGCCGGTCGTTCTCTCAGACGTTATCCCGATTCTGGAGAACCTGGGAATGCGTGTTCTCGGTGAGCATCCCTATCGGGTCCGTCGCCGGGATGGCGAAACTTTCGGGGTCAGTGATTTTACCGTAGAGCTCCACGACAGGTGCCGAGCCGCCGATCTGGGCACTGCCAGGCCGTTGATCCAGTCAGCGTTCCGGGAAATCTGGAACGGCTTTGCCGAAAACGACGATTTTAATCAGCTGATCATGTTGTGCGGCCTCGGCTGGCGTGAAGTGGCGTTGATCAGGGCCTATGCCCGCTACATCAAGCAGATTCGATTCGGTTTCAGTCAGCCCTTCATTGCAGAAACACTTGCCCGTCATCCGGATATTACCTCGCGGCTGGTTGCATTCTTCTTCAGTCGCTTCGAGCCCAATATCAAAGGTCGGAAGGGAAAAGCCGAAAGGCTGGAGGCTGAGCTTCGGGATTCCCTCGAAGCCGTGGCAAGCCTGGACGACGACCGCATTCTTCGGCGCTTCTTTATGCTCATCCGGGCAACGCTTCGAACCAACTATTTTCAGACCCGGGAGGATGGAGGGTTTCCTTCCTACCTGTCGCTCAAGCTGGATCCGTCGTCGATTCCGGATATTCCACGCCCGACGCCGAAGTTCGAGATTTTTGTCTATTCGCCGCGGATTGAAGGCGTGCACCTGCGCTCGGGGCCGGTGGCCAGGGGCGGGCTTCGTTGGTCTGACCGGATTGAGGATTACCGCACGGAGATTCTTGGTCTGGTGAAAGCCCAGCAGGTGAAGAACTCGGTGATCGTGCCCGCGGGCGCCAAGGGTGGCTTCGTGGTGAAACAGCCGCCACGTGACGGCTCACGGGAGTCTCTGCGGGAGGAAGGTGTCGCCTGCTATCAGACCTTTATAAGAGGGCTTTTGGACATCACCGACAACCTGGATGATGGTCAGGTCGTCCCCCCGCATAATGTGGTTCGATATGACGGCGACGATACCTATCTGGTGGTCGCCGCCGATAAAGGCACTGCCACGTTTTCCGATATAGCCAACACACTGGCAGCCGAGTACCGGTTCTGGCTGGGCGATGCTTTTGCCTCTGGCGGCAGCGAGGGGTATGACCACAAGAAAATGGGCATTACAGCCCGGGGCGCCTGGGAATCGGTAAAGCGGCATTTCCTCGAAGAAGGCACGGATACCCAGTCCGATGAGTTCACGGTGGTCGGTATCGGTGACATGGGTGGGGATGTGTTTGGCAACGGGATGCTGCTGTCAGACCGGATTCGCCTCGTGGGTGCGTTCAACCACCAGCATATTTTTGTGGACCCGAATCCGGATGCCGCGGCGTCGTTTCGCGAGCGACAGCGACTGTTCAATCTGCCTGGCTCCTCCTGGGCCGATTATGACACCGGGTTGATCAGCGATGGCGGCGGGGTGTTCTCGCGTTCCATGAAATCCATCCCGGTGTCTGCGCAAATGCGTAAGGTGCTGGGCATAAAGGCTCGAAGCCTGTCGCCGGCGGATCTGATCAGCGCTCTGCTGAAAGCACCCGTAGACATGCTGTGGAACGGTGGCATTGGTACCTATGTGAAAGCACCCTCGGAGTCCCACGAGGATGTGGGCGACAAAACCAATGACGCTCTGCGTATCGACAGCACCGAGCTGCGCTGCAAAGCTCTTGGTGAAGGCGGCAATCTGGGTGTGACCCAGAAGGCCCGGATCGACTTCGCCCGTCGCGGCGGCTCCGTGAACAGCGATTTTATCGACAATGCCGGTGGCGTCGACTGCTCGGACCACGAGGTAAATATCAAGATCCTGCTCAACGACCTGGTGCATCGGCAGTTGATGTCGCTTCCGGAGCGAAACCGGATGCTCAGGGCCATGACCCCGGAAGTGGCTGAGCTTGTTCTCCGCAACAATTACCGGCAGGCCATGGCGCTCAGCCTGGCCCAGAACCCGGCGGTTGCCACTGTTGACCAGTATGATCGCCTGATGCGCAGGCTTGAAGCTGAGGGAAAGCTGGACCGTGGTCTTGAATTTCTGCCTTCTGACGAGGAGTTGCAGGCCCGCCGAGAACACGGGGGAGGTCTGACACGGCCGGAGCTGGCGGTTCTGGTTTCCTACGCAAAGATTGAGCTCAAGCAGGCCCTGGTTGCATCGCCAATCGTCCATGACACGCGCTTTAACTCAGCGCTGCACTCGGCCTTTCCTGCCTCCCTGCTGGCCGCTTTCCCGGAAGCGGTCGAGTCTCATCCCCTGCGTGCAGAAATCTCGGCCACGCAGATTGCCAACGATATGGTGAACCGTATGGGTATCACCTGGTTCGACCGTATTCGCAGTGCCACGGGGGCAGATGTCGGCCGGATAGCTGCGGCCTACCTGATCTCCCTGCGAATTCATGACGTAGACGCCCATTGGGAGGCTATGGAATCACTGGATGGAAAAGTCAGCGCAGACGTTCAGGCAGATCTGTTTGCCGACGCCATCCGACTGGTTACCCGCAGCACCAGTTGGCTGCTGCAGAACCGCCGGCAGGCATTGGACCCGGTTTCTTGCATTGATCATTACCGGGCCCCGATGTCGGACGTTTTGGCCTCCAGAAGCCGTCTTGAATCGGTGATTCCTGCAAGTCGGTGGTATGACCGCTATGCTGAGTACTGTGAGCGGATGGTTCCCGAGGACTTATCGGCCTGGTGTGCGTCCGCAGAAAGCCGCTACTGGCTGATGGATATGATCGAGATCTCCCGTCAGCTGGGTGAGGACCTGGAATCCGTAGCCTGGGTCTATTTCACTCTTGGTGAAAGTCTGAACCTGACCTGGCTGGATCGGCAGATGCGAGCGTTCCGGGCGAATGGCCACTGGCAGGTACTGGCGACCATTCATTTCCGCGACGAGTTGGATCATCAGTTGCGGAACCTGACGTTCAGCGTGTTTTCCGAGCCGGTGGAAGGTGAGGGAACGCCGGAAAGCCGTCTCGAGTCCTGGCGCGAGGACAAGCGGATGTTGCTCGCCCGTTGGGAGCGGATGCTGAACGACATGCAGGCCGCCAATGATGTGGATTGTGCTGTTTTCTCGGTGGCACATGGCGTCCTCAGAGAGCTGGCAATGAAAGCCGCTTAGAGGGCGATGAGAGGCAAAACGCCCTAAAGATAAGGTTTTGGAAGAAAAATATTAAATTTTTATTATCTAAAAAAGCCGTAATGGGGCGCTTGTCCGAATTTTATAGAGAAATAGTCTTTGTTGATCTCGGTAGAATGCGGGAGAGACAAACAACTAAGAGGGTACAACTATGAGACCGCAGCAATCACAGACGCCCGAGCTTGTCGATAGCCGGCAGGCGATTCGTGATTATTATCTCGCTGACGAGCACAAGGTTATCCACGAGATGATTGCTGGTGCCCAGTTGTCCCAGGCCGAGCGCGATGCTATCTCTGCCCGTGCGGCTGAACTGGTGCGTAGCGTTCGCAAGAATGCCAAGTCCACCATCATGGAAAAATTCCTGGCGGAGTATGGTCTGACCACCAAGGAAGGCGTGGCACTGATGTGTCTGGCGGAGGCGCTGTTGCGTGTGCCTGACAACACGACCATCCATGAATTGATCGAGGATAAGATCACCTCCGGCGCCTGGGGTACCCACGTGGGCAAGGCGTCGTCTGGACTGATCAACACGGCCACGGTCGCCTTGCTGATGACCAGCAATCTGCTGAAGGATTCAGAGCGCAATACCGTGGGCGAAACCCTGCGGAAACTCCTCAAGCGCTTTGGTGAGCCGGTCATCCGCACCGTTGCCGGCCAGGCCATGAAGGAAATGGGCCGTCAGTTCGTGCTGGGCCGTGATATCGAGGAAGCCCAGGATGAAGCCAAGGAATACATGGCCAAGGGCTATACCTATTCCTACGACATGCTGGGTGAAGCCGCCCGCACCGATGATGACGCCAAGCGTTACTACGACTCCTATTCCAATGCCATCGATAGTATTGCCAAGGCGAGCAAGGGCGATGTCCGTAAGAATCCCGGCATCTCTGTAAAACTCTCTGCCCTGTTGGCCCGTTACGAATACGGCAACAAAGAGCGGGTGATGAACGAACTGCTGCCCCGGGCCCGCGAACTGGTCAAAAAGGCAGCGGCCGCCAATATGGGTTTCAACATCGACGCCGAGGAGCAGGATCGTCTGGATCTTTCCCTTGATGTGATCGAAGCACTGGTTGCCGATCCCGAGCTTGCGAACTGGGATGGCTTCGGCGTGGTGGTCCAGGCCTACGGCAAGCGTTCGTCGTTCGTGATCGACTGGCTTTACGGCCTGGCTGAAAAATACGACCGCAAATTCATGGTGCGACTGGTGAAGGGCGCCTACTGGGATGCCGAAATCAAACGTGCCCAAGTAATGGGCCTGGACGGCTTCCCCGTGTTCACTCGCAAGGCCTGTAGCGACGTGTCGTTCCTGTCCTGCGCCACCAAGCTGCTGAACATGACGAACCGCATTTACCCGCAGTTCGCCACCCACAACGCCCATTCAGTTTCCTCCATTCTGGAAATGGCCAAAACCAAGGGTGTGGACAACTACGAGTTCCAGCGTCTGCATGGCATGGGCGAGTCACTGCACAATGAGGTTCTGAAAGTCAGTGGCGTGCCTTGTCGCATCTATGCGCCTGTTGGCCCACACAAGGATCTGCTGGCATACCTGGTGCGTCGCCTGCTGGAGAACGGTGCCAATAGTTCCTTCGTGAACCAGATCGTGGACACCAGCATTACCCCCGAGGAAATTGCCAAGGATCCAATTGTCAGCGTTGAGCAGATGGGTAAAAACATCTCCAGCAAGGCGATCGTTCATCCGTTCAAACTGTTTGGCGATCAGCGTCGCAACTCCAAGGGCTGGGATATCACCGATCCGGTAACGGTTAACGAGATCGAGAAGGGTCGCGGTGCCTACAAGGACTATCGCTGGAAGGGCGGTCCGGTGATTGCCGGCGAAGTGGCCGGCACCGAAGTGCAGGTAGTGCGTAACCCCGCCGATCCGGACGATCTGGTCGGCCATGTAACCCAGGCCTCGGACGCTGATGTGGACACCGCGATTACCGCTGCTGCAGCTGCGTTCAAAAGCTGGTCCGGGAAGTCCGCTGAAGAGCGCGCAGCGTGCGTTCGTAAGGTCGGCGACCTGTATGAGGAGAACTACGAAGAGTTGTTCGCCCTCACCACCCGTGAAGCGGGGAAATCGCTGCTGGATGCGGTGGCGGAAATCCGTGAGGCGGTCGACTTCTCCCAGTATTACGCCAACGAGGCCATCCGCTATAAAGACAGTGGCGATGCCCGCGGTGTCATGGTGTGTATTTCCCCCTGGAACTTCCCGCTGGCCATCTTCACCGGGCAGATCCTGGCCAACCTGGCCGCAGGTAACACCGTGGTGGCCAAGCCGGCGGAGCAGACTTCGCTGTTGGCCATTCGCGCAGTGGAACTGATGCACCAGGCCGGTATCCCGACGGGTGCCATCCAGTTGGTGCCGGGCACCGGCGCCACCGTGGGTGCGGCCCTGACCTCTGATTCCCGTGTCAGTGGCGTATGCTTCACCGGCTCTACCGCCACCGCTCAGCGCATCAACAAGGTGATGACCGAGAACATGGCGCCGGACGCGCCGCTGGTGGCGGAAACCGGTGGTCTCAACGCCATGATCGTGGATTCCACGGCACTGCCGGAGCAGGTGGTGCGCGATGTACTGGCCTCCTCTTTCCAGAGTGCCGGCCAGCGTTGTTCGGCCCTGCGCATGCTTTATGTGCAGAAAGATATTGCCGATGGTCTGCTAGAGATGCTGTACGGCGCCATGGAAGAACTGGGTATCGGTGACCCCTGGTTGCTGTCTACGGATGTGGGGCCGGTGATCGACGAGAATGCCCGCAAGAAAATTGTGGACCATTGCGACAAGTTCGAGCGCAACGGCAAGCTCCTGAAGAAGCTGAAAGTTCCCGAGAAAGGGCTGTTTGTTTCTCCTGCGGTCCTCAGTGTCAGTGGTATTGAGGAACTGGAAGAGGAGATCTTCGGGCCGGTATTGCATGTGGCCACGTTCGAGGCGAAGAATATCGACAAGGTGGTGGATGACATCAATGCCAAGGGCTACGGTCTGACGTTTGGTATCCACAGTCGTGTTGATCGCCGGGTTGAGCGCATCTCCAGCCGGATCAAGGTGGGTAACACCTATGTAAACCGGAACCAGATCGGCGCCATCGTGGGCTCCCAGCCCTTCGGTGGTGAAGGCCTTTCCGGCACAGGTCCCAAGGCTGGTGGTCCCCAGTATGTTCGTCGTTTCCTGAAAGGTGAAACGGTTGAGCGTGAGGCGGATTCCGGCGCCAGGAAAGTGGATGCCAAGCAGTTGCAGAAGCTGATCGGCCAGCTGGATAAGCTGAAGGCGCCCAAGCCGGATGCCCGCATGGAGGCCATCAAGCCTATCTTCGGGGACGTTCCGGCGCCGCTCGACGCTCACGTGGAAGAGCTGCCCGGGCCAACCGGTGAGACCAACCGCCTGACCAACCATGCCCGTGGTGTGGTGGTGTGTCTGGGGCCGGATAAGGAAACCGCTCTGGAGCAGGCCGGCACCGCGTTGTCACAAGGTAATATGGTGGTGGTGATTGCGCCGGGTGTTCAGGACACCGTGGACCAGGCCGCCAATGCCGGACTGCCAATCACTGGCGCGGAAGGTCTGCTGGAGCCGGAGGCACTGGCAACCGTCGACGGCTTCGAGGCGGTGGTCAGCTGCGGCGTTCAGTCTTTGCTGAAGGCCTATCGTGAGGCATTGGCCAAGCGTGATGGCGCGTTGCTGCCGCTGATTACAGAGCACACCCTGGATCAGCGGTTTGTGATCGAACGTCACCTGTGTGTCGACACAACTGCAGCGGGCGGTAACGCCAGCCTGATTGCCGCCTCCGAATAATCGGCAGCAATCAGTAACAAACGCGCCCGGCGTCAGTCAGCCCTGATGCCGGGCGCGTTTGTTTTTAAGCGTTGGTTAAACAGCATCCGGCGGCCTTCGGCCTCGGCGACGTCCGAAAGATAGAAACTCACCGATGCCCCCGGCCCCCTCTGAGCCAGAAGACCCGCATCCAGGGCACTCAGGCAGCCGATTTTCGGGTAGCCGCCAATGGTTTGCCGATCCTTCATAAGAACAATCGGCTGGCCGTCGCTGGGCACCTGAATGGCGCCATAGGCAATCCCCTCCGAGACAATCCCGTTCAGGTCCGAATGAATGGCGTCGCCCTTCAGGCGATAGCCCATGCGGTCGATATTCTGGCTGATTTCATAGTCGCACGAGAAAAATTTCATTCGCTGAACGGCAGGGAAGCTTTCGTATTGGTAGCCTGGAATAACGCCCAGACGAAGATGTTGCTGGTAATCGGGGATGTCTGATTCGGGCAGAAACGCCTCGACAAATGCTGCGTTTGTCTCAAACTCCAACCTATCACCTTTTGCCAGCTTCGCTCCCTGGCCATTGATACCGCCCAGGCCTTCCCGGCTGACGGTAGCGCAACTGCCCAGTTTCATGGCTGGCTTGAATCCGCCGCTGACCGCCAGGTAGGCCCGCAGGCCGCTCATCGGCGCAGTGAAGTCCAGCCGGTCACCCGCGCTGATCTGATGGGTGCGCCAGGGCTCAATGGCCCGACCATTGATGCGGGCGCCCAGATCGCCGCCGGTAATGGCAATGCAGGCATCATGGTTCGCCTTCAGGCTGAACCTGCCAAAGGTGATTTCGATCTGGGGGGCATTGAGATCATTGTTCAGCAGTCGGTTCGCCCAGAAAAACGCAAACTCGTCCATGGGGCCGCCGGTTGTCACCCCCATATGCTGGTAGCCGTAGCGGCCGGCATCCTGAACAAGGGCGAGCATTCCGGGTTCGAGGACTTCAAAGCTCATCAAGGTTGCCTCCCAGCTCGAGGAATTCGTCCCGGCTGATGGCGCGAAAGCGGACCTGATCGCCCACCTGTACCAGCGCCAGCGAGTCGCTGTCCCAATCAACCATTTTCTGCGGCGTGCGACCAATGATCTGCCAGCCACCGGGCGTGCAGCTCGGGTAGATTGCGGTTTGAGTGCCTGCGATGCCGACACTGCCGGTAGGGACTTTCAGTCGGGGCGTGGATTTCCGGGGAATGGCAATCCGATCATCGGTACTTCCCAGGTAGGCAAACCCCGGAGCAAAGCCGATGGCGTAGACCTGATAAAGCTGTTCACTGTGAATGCGAACGACCTCGTCCCGGGACAGGCCGGCATGCTCGCAGACATCCTTCAGGTCCAGCCCCACTTCCGGATCATAGTAGACGGGCAGCTCGACGATCCGGGCTGAATCGTCCTCGGTGGAATTATTGTCGTCGGCGTCTATCACTTCGCGCACCCTGCGGGTGATGGCAAACCGATCAGCCTTTTCCAGATCCCAGGTCACCAGGATCGACGTGTAAGACGGCACCAGGTCGATGATGAGGTCTGACATATCGCGCCGCAGCCGGTCGCTGGCCTGTTTGACCAGGCCCGCAGATTTCGCCCCAATCTGGTCGCCAAAATACACCATGCAGGTGTTTTCGTTGACCGACTCGATCTTCATAGTGCCTCAACAACCTTCCGCATGTGCCGCGCCGCATCGACGGCATGGTAGCTGTCACCGTGAATACAGATTGTATCGGCCTTGATCGGAATGCGTTTGCCTGAAATTGAGGTGACAGTGCCGTCCCGGATAATCTGGGTGACCTGTTCTTCAATGGCTTCTGTGGTTTCGTGGACGGCACCGCGTACCGACCGTTTTACCAGTTTGCCCTCGTCGCTGTACGCGCGATCGGAAAAGGCCTCGAACCAGACCTCAATACCGTACTCATCCGCCCGGTCCTTGACCTGTTGCCATTCGGGGGTTGCCATAACCACCAGCGGGCATTGCGGCGCATAAGAGCGCACTGCGGACATAACAACGGATAGCGTGGTGTTGTCCACCATCATCCGGTTATAGAGAGCCCCGTGGGGCTTCACGTAGGAAATGGAGGTGCCATGCACCTGACAGATCCCGTTCAGTGCGGCCATCTGGTAAACCAGGATGGCCTTGAGCTCGTCCGGCCGGCAGTCCATGTCGCGGCGGCCGAAACCGAGAAGGTCCGGGTAGCCGGGGTGGGCGCCGATGGTGACGTTCTGGGCCAATGCCAGCTTGACCGTGTGATCCATGGTCAGCGGGTCGGATGCATGAAACCCGCAGGCAATGCTGGCCATATCAATGTAGGGCATGACTTCGGCATCCATACCCTTGGTCCAGGTGCCGAAGCTCTCACCCATATCGCAGTTGAGTTTCATTGTGTACCTCCGAAAAACGTTGTTGCCTGCGTCATCCCTGGCTCATGGTCTGGGGCAGGTAAGTGACAATCTCCGGGAACCAGCCGATCAGGAAAAGCGCCGCCATGATCAGCAGGAAGAACGGCAGGGCTGCCCGGGCCACATAGAGTATGTCCTTACCGGTCAGTGCCTGGATGACGAACAGGTTGAAGCCAACCGGGGGCGTAATCTGTGCCATTTCAACTACCAGTACAATAAAGATTCCGAACCAGAGCAAATCAATGCCAGCCTGCTGAACCATTGGCATGACAACCGCGACAGTCAGAACCACGACTGAAATTCCGTCGAGAAAACAGCCGAGAAGGACGAACAGCACTGTCAGGCCGATCAGCAGCTCGAACGGCGACAGGGACATGCTGCCGATCCAGGCGGCCAGTTCCCGCGGAATACCCAGGAAGCCCATGGCCAGGGTCAGAAAGTGGGCACCGACGAGAATCAGGCCGATCATGCAGGAGCTTTTCACAGCCCCCAACAGGCTGTCCTTGAAACTCTGGATGCTGAGTGAACCGGTTGCGGCCGCGATGATCAGTGCGCCGAACACACCCAGTGCAGCGGCTTCGGTTGGCGTGGCAAAACCGGTATAGATAGAACCGAGTACGAAAATGATCAGGCCAACGATCGGAAGCAGCATCTTCAGGGCCTTGATCTTGACCGAGAACGCCAGGTTTTCCTTTTTGGTGGTTGGCAACTGATCCTTGTTGAGCTTGGCCCAGATCATGGTGTAACCCATGAACATGGCAACCAGCATCAGGCCGGGCAGAGCACCGGCAATAAACAGGCGGCCAATGGAAACTTCCGCGGCCACGCCATAAACAATCAGAATAATGGAGGGCGGAATCAACAGCCCCAGCGTGCCGGAGCCGGCCAGAGTGCCTACCGCCATCTTGTCGCTGTAACCCTGGGCTTTCAGTTCCGGCAGAGTCATTCGCCCAATGGTTGCGGCCGTGGCTGCGGAAGAGCCGGAAACAGCCGCGAAAATGCCACAACTCAGAATGTTTACATGGAGCAGTTTGCCCGGCAGTCCGCCCATCCAGGGGGCCAGGCCTTTGAACAAATCCTCGGACAGTCGTGTACGGAACAGAACCTCCCCCATCCAGATGAACATGGGCAGGGCCGTCAGAGACCAGCTGGTGCTGGCGCCCCAACTGGACGTGGCGAACAGCAGGCCGATCTGATCGTTGCCGGACAGCAGCAGGCCCAGAACGCCTACCCCAACCAGGGTCAGGGAGACCCACACGCCTACGGCAAGCATCAGGATCATCGCAACTGCCAGGACAATGGAGAGAAATGCGATATCCATTACACTTCCTCCAGATTGAGCTCGTCTTCATGCTGCTGGTAGGACGGTGTGCGCTTGCGAATCACGGCAACCAGGTCGTCCAGGATGGCAATGTTGAGTGCCGTCATGCCCAGTGCAACCGGAACCTGCGGTATCCAGATGGGGATCGGGATATAGCCGTGGGACACCTCCTCGAAGATGTAGGACTCCCACACCATGTGCCAGCAATAGAACGTCATGTAGCAGGCGAGCCCGAACCCGAAAACAAGTACGACCAGCTCCTGCCAGAATCTCGGCCGTGCCGACCACTTCTGGATAACCAGAGTGACGCGGATATGGCCGCCGTTATGAAAGGTGTAGGCAAGACCGAAGAAAGTGGAGGCGGCAAGAGCCCAGCCGGACACGTCTTCCGCTGAGGGAATGATAAAGCCGAACAGGCGGCCGACGATCTGGGCCAGAATAACGACCATGATCAGGGCGATGCAGAAACCAGCAGCGTAGCCGGATGCCAGATAAAATTTCTCTCGAAGAGAGTTCATAACGGATGCCTCCCGGAACAGCCTCCCGAAGACTCAGGAGGCTTCCGTTGAGTGAACTTTTAGCGGTAGTTGGACAGGATGGCGCCGACTTCTTCCGGTGCTTCCTGTTCCCACTCTTTCACCATGATGTCGCCGATCTTCTGGAGCTCGGCCATCAGTTCATCAGACGGCTCGGAAACCGTGATGCCATTTTCAGCCAGGGTGGCAGTGTCCTCTGCCGCGGTCTTGCGAACGCCTTCCCAGCCTTTGGCCTCGGCAGCGGCGGCCGCATCCAGGATGACCTGCTGCTGCTCATCGCTCAGGCGACGGAAGGCGCGCTTGTTGACGACTACGACGTTCTTGGGAATCCAGGCCTTGATGTCGGTGTAGTGGGAAAGGTAATCCCAGGCCTGGCCGTTGGCACCCGTTGACGGCGAGGTGATCATGGCGTCGATGATGCCGGTGCTGAACGCCTGCGGGATCTCGGGTACCTGAACCGTTGTCGGGGTGGTGTTCATCAGGTCAGCCAGACGCGATGTAGAGGGGCTGTAAGCTCGCATCTTCAGGCCTTCCAGATCTTCCAGCGTGTTAATCGGGGCTTTGGTATACAGGCTCTGTGCGGGCCAGGGCACGGTATACAGCAGGGTCATGCCCTCCTTGTCCAGTTGCTTCTCGATCTGTGGCTTGGCGGCTTCCCAGAGTCGTTTGGCATCTTCGAAGCTGGTTGCCAGGAACGGAATATTGTCGTGTTTGAACACCGGATGGGTGTTACCCATGATGCCGATGAAGATTTCACCCAGTTGTACCTGGCCGGTTCTCACCGCCCGGGGGATCTCCGGGTGCTTTACCAGGGATGCACCGGAATGAACGGTGATGGTGATATCACCATCGGTGCCGTTTTTGATGTCCTCGGCAAAACCGTAGGCGATCTGGGTAGGCAGGTTGGCGTCGCCGTAGGGCGTTGGCATGTGCCATTGATCGGCCTGAACGGCTGAGGTAAGCAGCGCCCCGGTAACCAGGGTGGCTGTGGCGAGTTTTTTGAACATAACGAATCTCCCGTGTTTCTGTTTTTTATCGTTTAAAAGGAACTGGGGCTTCAGAGTACCGCCAGTTCTTCATTCAGCCGCTCGGTAAGCAGCATTTTTCCCGGTACGTGGGTTATTGCGAAAGGCAGGCGCGCGTTCTCGAGGGCCAGTTGCGGGGTAACCCCGCAGGCCCAGAACAGCGGAAGCTCGCCCGGCCTGATCGTTACCGGATCTCCAAAATCAGGCTGGTTAACGTCCCGGATGCCAATGAGGGCCGGATCGCCGATGTGAACCGGTGCACCGTGGGCCTTTGGCAGGCGGGTCGTGATCTGTATCGCGCGGATCGCATCCGCACCGTTGAACGGGCGCATGGAGACCACCATGTTGCCACTGAACCGGCCCGCGGGCCGGGTAGCTATGTTCGAGCGGAACATGGAAACGTTCCGTCCCTCGTCCACGTTCCGGACAGAGAGGCCGGCCCTGATCAGGGCATCTTCAAACGAGAACGAGCAACCCAGGACAAAGGTCACCAGGTCGTCCTGCCAGAGGCTCTTGAGGTCCGTGACTTTCTCCGCCCGCTCGCCATTCCGGAATACCTGGTATTCCGGTACATCGGTCCGGATATCCAGATCGTGTCCCAGGTCTGGGAGGCTGGGGTCACCGGGTTGAGACATGCCAATCAGGGGGCAGGCAACCGGGTTATTCTGACAGTATAGGAGAAAATCGCCGGCCCATTCGGACGGCAGGATGACCACGTTCCCCTGGAGCAGGCTGTTGGCCAGGCCACTTGTGGGCGCTGTGTGGGCGCCCGAACGAATGCGGGCGCGTACTTCTGAGGCCTGATCAAGCAGGTTGTTCTTGAAATCGGAATACGCACCGGTGTGCATGACGGTAACCCCTGATTGAAATTGTCTTTTACAACTAAATTTCAGGGTATACCGGCTGGTGAAAAAGTCTAATTATCGTTTTTTAGGTCTTGCGATAACTTTTCGTGATGTGTTGCCCGGTCGTATTCGTCGGAGACCATCACTCCAAGGTTTGCTGCCAGCTCCGCAATAGGGTTGAAGGGAGCGCCGGAATAAGAAGCTGTGAAGGCGAGTTCTGAGGGCGTCCACGAGGTGTTGAGCTGGACCAGCCGGCCACTTTCCAGTTCGTGCTTGATTACGCTTAGGGGAAGTGTGGAGATGCCAATGCCATCGAGGGTCAGCTGCCGGCAGGCTGCCAGCGAGCTTGACGAATAGAAGCGCGCTGGCAGGTCATCCAGCTCACTGAATTTCTGGCTGATTTCAGCAAAGGGTTTGGTGTTTCTGGCATAGGTAATGACGGGCCACTCGGCGAGCTCTTTGAGTTTCAAAAGCCTGTCTGGAAGATTCAGCTCCGGGCTGGCTACCCAAATCAGCGGGAAACTGCACAGCGCCCGATTCTCAATTTTCGGCTCGGATACGGGGCCCATCAAAAAGGCCAGATCCAGGCTCCGATCCAGCAAACCGGATCGGAGGTTGCCGGAGACATCCACCGTGATTTCCACATCCAGATTGGGGGCCGTTTCATGCAGTTCCCGGAAAAAACGCGGCAGCCAGGAGTGAACGATGGTTTCGGAAACGCCAAGTCGAAGAATGCCTGACAGCGAGGCCCCACGGTCTGCCCGCTTGCGCAGCTGCTGGGCCATAAAGACGATCTTCTCGGCGTAGGGCAGGAGTTCCTGGCCCTTGCTGGTCAGTTTGCTGTGGCCGGATTCGCGCTCGAACAGCCTGACTCCCAGCTCTTCTTCAAGAGCCGCGATACGGTTGGAAATGGCTGGCTGGGTGGTGTGCTGGTGCTCTGCAGCCTTGCGAAAGCTACCCAGCGTCGCAACCCAGATAAAGGTCTCCAGACGCTTGAAGTTCATTGATTCCCGGACCTCAGAGGGGCCTAAAGCGCCGCATAGCGCTCGTGAAGGATGCCAACCCGTTCAACATAGGCCTTTGTTTCGGCGTAGGGCGGCACGCCCTGGTAGCGGCTCACGGCACCGGGCCCTGCATTGTAGGCGGCAGTAGCCAGCCGGATGTCGCCTTTGAACCGGTCGAGCATCTTGGCCAGATAATGCACCCCGCCACGGATGTTCTCGGCCGCCGCCAACGCATTGCGCACACCCAGTTCTTCGGCCGTACCTGGCATTAGTTGCATCAGCCCTTGTGCGCCCACCGGGGACAGGGCCTTTTCGTTGAATGCGGATTCGGCGTGGATTACAGCGCGAACAAGCGCGGGATCAACCCCGAATTCCTGTGCAGCGGTCTGGATCTCGGAATCGAATGGCTTTGTGAACAGTGGCGTCTTGCGCCAGTCGACGCTGGATTCCGGGTCGCAGGCATAACAATGGAAGCGGATAACGTCGAACTCGGCACCGGCAGGCTGCACGCTGCTATAGGCCACCACACCGTTGTCATCGGTGTAGCGATAGACGGTATCGTTGCCCGTAGAGGCCCTGGGCTGACTGGCACTTTTAACGTTGGTGAACTCAACGGTGCCATCCGGATGCACAATACGCTTGATGCCGTCTGCCATGGCGGATGCGGACAGGGCAAGCACAAGCGCTGCGATGGATGGGATCAGAAATGATCTGCCGATGGTCATTACTCACTCGCGAAAGATGCCGTCAATGGCCGGCTTCAGGTATTCTCTAAAAACAGCCGTAGCCGGAATTATACGGGCTTACGGGGCGGAATAAAGCGCGCGCTCTGTCGTAAAAATGTTACGTTCTGCATTTAATGCCGGCCAGTTCTCATTCTATGAAGAGGTCCATCTAGAGCATCATGGTTAACCCGACCGACACAGGCAACCTCGTTCTGATCGGTATGCCCGGCAGTGGCAAGAGCACGGTGGGTGTTCTGCTGGCCAAGCGCCTGGGCCTCGGGTTTGTCGATACCGATGTGCTCATTCAGGAAGAAACTGGCCGCACCCTCCAGGCAATTGTAGACCAGGACGGCTACGAAGCCCTGCGGCGAATCGAAGAGCAGGTGCTTCTCAAGCTGGATGTCCGGCACAAGGTCATCAGCACGGGAGGCAGCGCCGTCTACAGTGCCCGCGCCATGGAACACCTCAAGACCAACGGTACCGTGGTGTTTCTTGATATCCCGCTCGAGTTGGTTATTGAAAGAATCGGCGATCACAGCATGCGGGGCATTTCCCGGCGGCCGGACCAGTCCCTGGAAGCCTTGTTTGAAGAACGGTTTGAATTGTATTCCCGGTATGCGGATCTGACGGTGAAGGGGGCAGGTTTGAATCAGGATCAGGTCTGCGAAGCGGTCGTCAATAGCTTGTTTTCAGATCAGCGGTGAGCCCCAGTATTAGGTTTCGTTAAGGTGCATCGAGCCAGATCTCGCTGCTACAGTCCAGATATGTGTTTGGAGGATTGAACAATGAAGAACTGGACTTACGTGCTTGCGATCACTTTTTTTGGAATCTTTTCAGGTGCCGCTCTGGCCGAAACGCCACCGGCGGATTCCTCGACGGATTCTTCCGTGGAGTCGCTTAAACAGGAAACCCGGGAGTTGGGCGAGGCGCTTCAGGACTATGGTTCTGACCAGAAAGAGCAGGCTGAGGATTCGATCAACAAAACATTGTCCGCCCTGGACAAACGGATCCAGGAGCTTGAGCAACAACTTTCCGAAAACTGGGACGATATGAGCGACACCGCTCGGGAGCGGGCCCAGAAGAGCCTGGAGTCTTTGCGGGAACAGCGGGCTCGTGTTCAAAGCTGGTACCAGGAGCTTAAAGAAAGTTCCGCGTCAGCGTGGGAACGTGCCCGCAAGGGATTTTCGGAGGCCTATGAAGCGCTTTCGGAGCAATGGAGTGACACCGAGAAAGAGCTGGATGAGGAATCAGAAAGGCGCTCTGACAGTATCTAGTCAGGCTCTTGTTCCGGCGTGAGATCGAGTTCCTCGTCGGTCAGGCTCCGATACTCGCCTTCAGAAAGGGTTTGGTCCAACTGGATCTTTCCCATGCATTCCCGATGCAGAGCAGTCACGCGATTACCTACGGCATGGAACATGCGCTTCACCTGATGGTAGCGGCCCTCGTAAATGGTCACTCGGGCTTCGCAGGGAGCCAGGAGATCCAGGTTCGCAGGTGAGGTGGTGAGTTGCTCGAACTCGAACCAGATTCCTTCCGCGAATCGATGAGGGGTCTCTGGAGAAATCGGATAGGCGGTGCCGACCCGGTAGACTTTCGGGATCTTGATTCGAGGCTCGGTGAGCTGGCGTGACCAGCGGCCATCATTGGTAAGAATCAACAGGCCAGTACTGGCGCGGTCGAGCCGTCCAGCAATGTGCAGGTTCTCGCGCAGTTCCGGCGCTATCAGCTCCATCACGGTCCGGTGGGTGTCGTCGAGCGTTGCGCTCAGAAAGCCTGCGGGTTTGTGGAGCATGAGGTAATGGCAGGCTCCAGCCTCTTGAATGATCTCGCCGTCCATCCGTACCCATGAAAATCGATCCACCTCGGCAGCAGGGTCTCGGCAGATTACGTCATTAACGGCCACCCGACCGGAAGCGATCAGGAAATTGGCGTGGCGACGACTGACGCCGTTTTGGTTGCTGAGAATTCGGGAAAGCTTCATGGTGTGAATCGGCTATGCTGAATATTAACCCCCGACAATAATACGAGGAAATGCCATGCCATTCTCTGTTGATCACCTTGCCGAACTCAATCTGCTGGGCCAGTTTCCCTCAACGTCTACTCAGGAGGGCCTTAAGGTGCATGCCCATTCGGCGGCCCCGGAAACGGTGAGAGCCGCTGAAAGCCTGCACGCCAAAGGTCTGATCAGCCAGAAAGATGGAGGCTACCTCACCCCGCTCGGAGCGGAAGCCGTAGACCTGACTCAGAAACTCCAGTCGATTCTCAGTAGTCCCTGAATCGGGGAGGAACCTGCCCACTTTGAGACCCGGTGTCTTCCCGCGTTAGGGTAAGGCCATGAGCAACTGGAAGAAATCGCCCGTTCTCTGGATGGGCGGCAGCATTGCCGGAGTCGGGCTGATTGTTGGTCTGCTCTATGCGTTCGGGGTTCATCAGCAGGTGGTTGACCTGTTGCGCTGGTTCGATACCCAGGGAGCCTGGGCGGCTTTGCTGTTTATCGGCATCATGGTGCTTGCCATGGTACTGCTGCTTCCGGGAGTGCTGCTTACCACCGGCGCCGGCTTTGTATTTGGTTTGCTTGAGGGCACGGCCTACGTGGTGGTGGGTACCACCCTGGGAGCTGCCATTGCCTTTCTGATCGCCCGGCATTTTCTGGGCGAACACGCCCACGTGTATATCCGCAATCGGGCGCGATTGTCTGTGGTGAGCAACGAAATGGCGCCCCATGGCTGGAAAATCGTGCTGCTCACCCGTCTGATTCCTTTCTTTCCGGGCAAACTGTCCAATTTCCTGTTCGGTCTCACCAATTTCTCGTTCGGCGGATTCGTTGCCGGGACTTTCCTGGGAGTTATTCCCTTTTCGCTCCATAACGTTTATCTGGGGTCGCTGGCGGCTGATCTGTCCACACTGGGCGTACGGGAGACTGGTCGTACACCGTTGGAGTGGACCATATACGGTGCCGGCTTCGTAGGCACCGTATTGGCGGTCGTGTTTCTTAATCGTCTGGCCCGCCGGGCATTGGCCCGTTACAAAGTCGAGACTGAGCCAACGGAACAGGAGGCAAATGAATGAGCTGGATGAAGTGGTTGCCCTGGCGCTATCTGGTGAAACGCATGGCCCATCGTCACGGCTTTCTTGATCCGATTGCGCTGCTGGGAAAACTGCACAGTTTTGCCCAACCTTCGGAAGTCGGCGAGCCCATTGAGCTGCTCAGAGCCGGCGTAGTTTTTCACGCGCGGGGTCTGATCAACAGCCGGGTTATCCAGCACAACCTCGATTGGGTCTGGCCCTACTGGGTGGAGCGTCAGTTTGATCCCCAGGACGTTTCCTTTATTCCCAGGGCGTTCTCCATCACCCACATTAATCTGAGCAACCGTAACTGGACGGCCATTGGCCAGCCGGATGTGGATGAACTGCCGGTTGTCGATCCCCGTGGGTTGCTGACGCCGTTCCATGACGGCTGGTCGCTCGATGCCTGGCTGCTTGCAGACGATGGCCGATGCCTGTTGCCTTCGCGCAGCAAAACGGCCAGCCAGCGCCAGGAGTTTTCGGATGGCCCCTGTGTGGTCACTGAGTCCGAACTGGACGGTCTGGCCCTGACCAGTCGTTCCCGTGTTGTGGTCGAAAATGGCCGGCCGGTTTGCGAGATGGTTGTGACGGCGCGGGCAGAGACCTCTGGCTCACTGGTGCTCGCCTTGCGACCGGCCAATCCTGAAGGGATCAGTTTTATCAACAAGGTCCGGCTGTCCGAGCAGAGAGACGCTTGGACCGTGGATGGCAAGCAGGCGGTGTTTTTCAGCCGTCCGGCAGAGCGGCACCATGTCTCCGACTACCGCCAGGGCGATGTCCGCATTCACCTTCAGGACACGGAGGACCAGAGTGAAGGCCAGTGCGATGTCGGTATGGTTACAGCCGCCGCCCTGTTTACGCTCAAGGCCGGCGAGGATTCAGAACTCACGGTGAGGGTGCCGCTGTCCGATGATTCTGCGCCCACCATCCGTTCTGATGCCTGGGGCAGATCCCTGGAAGGCCACACCAGGCTGGAGTGCCCCGATGAAACCTGGCAGTTTCTGTACGACGCAGCTCTTCATTCCCTGGTGCTGCATTCGCCGGAGGATGTATACCCCGGGCCATACACCTACAAGCGCTTCTGGTTTCGCGATGCTGCGTTCATCATCCACGCACTGCTCTGCGCCGGGCTTCCCGAACGGGCCGAACGGGCGCTGAGCCAGTTTCCGGCGCGGCAGCTGAAAAATGGCTATTTCCGTTCCCAGGAAGGGGAGTGGGATGCCAACGGTGAAGTGCTCTGGATTCTCCGGCGCTTCCATGAACTCACCGGCCGGCCGCTGCACCGTGAATGGCAGGAGCCCGTGCGTAAGGGCGCTCATTGGATCGAGAACAAACGCCTCGGTGAGGCCATTGATGAGCCTCACGCCGGTCTGCTGCCCGCAGGTTTCAGTGCCGAGCACCTGGGGCCCAATGATTATTACTACTGGGACGATTTCTGGGGAATCGCCGGCCTCAAGGCCGGCGAAGCATTGCTTGGCCCCTTTGACCGGCAAACCAGCGAGCATTTTGGCGCCGGGGCCCGGGAGTTCAGTCAGGCTGTTGATCGCAGTCTGGCAACCTGTGAGGAACGCCTGAAGCGACCGGGAATGCCGGCCTCGCCATACCGCCGCCTGGATGCCGGCGCCATTGGCTCTCTGGCGATCGGTTACCCAACCCAGTTGTGTGAGCCGGATGACCCCAGGTTGCTCGACTGTGTCGAGTTCCTGCTCGACAAATGCTTTGTGAAAGGGGCGTTCTATCAGGACATGATTCACTCGGGCCTTAACGCCTACCTGACCCTGCATGTGGCACAAGTACTCTTGCGCGCGGATGATCCACGGTTTCTCGATCTGGTGGATGCCGTTGCCAGACTGGCATCGCCCACCGGGCAGTGGCCCGAAGCGATCCATCCAGCGACCGGGGGCGGGTGCATGGGCGATGGTCACCATGTCTGGGCATCTGCCGAATGGGTGTTGATGGTTCGCAACTGCTTTGTTCGGGAGGAGGGCGACCGCCTGATTCTCTGTTCCGGTATTCCCCCGCGCTGGCTGGAGCAGGACAAACCAATCCGCTTTGGTCCGGCACCGACCAGCTTCGGAAGCATTTCCATCACTATTACGCCGCGGCCAGGTGAGGTGCATGAAGTAACCTGGGAGGGCAACTGGCACAAGGCAGAACCCGATATCGAGATCAGGCTTCCGGAGACTGACGGCTGACAATCTGTACTGGTCATGAAACCGGTTTTCTGTATCTGTTTTGTTTGCCTGCTAACTTATAAAGTAAGCTGACTGACAAATACATCGAATCCGGTTGGGGTCCATGCGTTCACTGTTCTACTCGTTTTTCGTGCCCGCGCTGTTTGTCTGGCTTTGGAGTACCGGTTTTATCGGCGCCAAGTATGGTCTGCCGTTTGCGGAGCCGTTTACGCTGCTGCTGATCCGCATGCTGTTGACACTGGTATTGCTGGCGGGGCTGGCCTGGATCATGAAAACCCGTTGGCCGGGCTGGCGCGGTGCCGGGCATCTTGCGGTCACCGGAATGCTGGTGCACGGCTGCTACCTGGGCGGGGTCTACTACGCGATCCAGGACGGTATGGCGTCCGGGATTGTTTCCCTGATTGTTGGCTTGCAGCCACTTGTAACCGCGGCTGCGGCAGTTGTCTTCCTTAAGGAATCTGTCACTGGTCGGCAGTGGGTCGGGTTGGCCCTGGGCCTTGTCGGTGTTGCCCTGGTGCTTCTGGAAAAATTTGGAGTCAACGGCTCAGACTCAATGTACTCACCCTGGAGCCTGCTCTGGGCCGTTTTTGCACTTGCCGGCATATCCATGGGCACCGTCTATCAGAAACGATACGGCACCAACGCGGATCTGGTGGCGGGCTCGCTGATTCAATTTTCGGCAGCGGCCGCCTTGTTTGCAGTAGGGGCTTTTGCCCTGGAAACCCGAGAGGTTGAGTGGACTCTGCAATTGCAGTTGTCCATGGCCTGGCTTGTCGTCGGCTTATCCATCGGCGCCGTGTTGCTACTGATGTGGCTGATCCGCCAGGGTGCGGCTTCCCAGGTCGCCAGCCTGTTTTATCTGGTGCCACCGGTTACTGCACTGGAGGCGTTCCTTCTGTTCGACGAGCGTCTGGGCGCGCTTGCCATGACGGGGGGCCTGATCGCCATTGTTGGTGTGGCGTTGGTGGTTACCCAGAAAAAACCGGCTTAAAAAACTGTTCCCAGGGGTAGTTAACACATGACGGAAGTGACCAAGGGCGTCTGGTATGGTTTGGGCGCCTATACCATCTGGGGCTGCTTTCCTCTTTTCTTTGCCCTGTTTGAAGGCGTGCCGGCGTTTGAAATCCTGATTCACCGGATAATCTGGTCCTGCGTGTTCCTGGCCCTTGTCATAAGTGGCTTGCGGCGGTGGCCTGCGGTTCGGGCGGCGTTGGCAAACCCGTCCCAGCTCTGGCGGGTGCTTGCCTGTGCGTTGCTCATTGCCGCCAACTGGGGCATCTACATCTATTCCGTTGAAACCCGCCATGTTCTCCAGGCCAGTCTTGGCTATTTCCTGACACCGCTGGTGAATGTTGCCCTCGGCATGATCGTGCTTCGTGAACGTATGGGGCCATGGCAGATGGCGGCTGTCGTCCTTGCTGGCGTCGGTATCCTGATCCAGTTGGTGATACTCGGTGAGCTGCCCTGGATTTCTCTGGCTCTGGCCATCAGTTTTGGCACCTACGGCCTGGTTCGAAAACAGGTGATGCTGGATGGTCTGTCCGGGCTGTTTGTTGAAACCATGTTGCTGCTCCCGGTCGGCCTGCTTACCTTTGGTTGGCTTGCCAGGGAGGGCATATCTCACTTTGGCGATAGCGCTTACCTTGGTGCCTTGCTGATGGCCAGCGGGATCGTGACTGCCATCCCGTTGCTCCTGTTTGCCGGTGCTGCCCGGCGCCTGCGGCTGGCGACTGTTGGCTTCCTGATGTACATCAACCCCACACTGCAGTTCTTTATTGCCCTGCTGGTTTTCGCTGAACCATTAAGTGACGCTCAGTTGATCAGTTTCGTGGTGATCTGGATCGCACTGGGACTGTATAGCTGGTCTTCCTGGCACTACCGGCCACGGGTGCCGGTCGGCCAGGATTAAATCTGCCACCCTTAGGACTGCATCACTCAGGAGAAGGTGGCGAGCAGATCATTGATGGCCCGGGCGAAGTTCACGGGTGAATCTTCCTGAAGAAAGTGTCCGCCCTTGAGGGTTACATGGGGCTGGTCTTTCGCGCCCGGAATCCTCTTCTGCATATACGCATCGCCGCCCCGGGTGATCGGGTCGCCGTTGCTGAAGGTGGTCAGAAACGGCTTTTCCCAACGTTCGAGCACTTTCCAGGCGTTGCGGTTGGCCTCACTGGCGGGGTCGTTCGGGTGCATTGGCACCAGCCGGGGGAAGGCCCGGGCGCCGGCTTTGTACTTTTTGCCAGGGAAGGGTGCGTCGTAGGCCCTCATTTCATCGGGCCCCAGCTTGCGAAAAGAGCCGGTGTTGATGATCCGTGCAATGGGAAACCAGGGACTGTGCAGGGCAAAATTCTTCCAGATCTTGAACGCCGGCGGGGTTTTCTGATCGCCGGTAGGCAGCATGCCGTTGCCGACCACAATAGCCCGGAATCGGTCAGGATTCTCCGCTGCCAGCCGCAGCCCCAGCAATGAGCCCCAATCCTGGCATACCAGAGTGATGTTGGTGAGTCCGAGCTGATCCAGGAACGACTGCATCCAGTCCATGTGCTGCTGGTAGGAATAGTCGTCGATGGCCGTGGGTTTGTCTGATTTGCCGAAACCGATCAGATCCGGGGCGATAACCCGGTGCCCGGCCGCCGCGCATATCGGAATCATATGGCGGTAGAGGTAGGACCATGACGGTTCACCGTGCATCATCAGAACGGGGTTTGCCTCGGAAGGCCCCTCATCCACGTAGTGCATTCGCAGACCGCCCACCTCCATATAGTGGGGCTCAAACGGATAGTCCAGCAGTCTTTCAAAGCGGCTTTCCGGGGTTCTGACAAAATCCATCGCGCTTGCCTTGTTGTTCATTATTGTGAGGGAATGGTTGCACAGAATTGTGCTGGAGCGAGGGGGCAGAGACAAGCGCAATGACCTATTGGTTGATTTGCAATTCCAGGGCAGGTGATGGGGAGCGTGGCAGGGACTTCTGGCTGGACCACCTGGCATCCGCCGGTATCCACAATCCCCAGTGCCGTGACTTTGAAGAGGCGGACTGGAGCGAGAATCTCGGCGCCAGGGACACGGTTATCGTCGCAGGCGGCGATGGCTCGGTAAACCGGGCCGCTGCCATCTGTCAGAACAAGGGCGCCACGCTGGCTATCCTGCCCTCAGGTACGGCCAACGACTTTTCCCGGAATCTCGGGCTTCCTCACCAGCCACAAGCCCTGTGCGAGCTGATTGCCAGGGGCATTACGCAAACGGTCGATGTTGCAGACTATGGTGATGGCATCTTTCTGAATGTCGCCCATGTTGGCATGGGGACTTTGCCTGCACGGGAGTCCCGGGGTACCGAGAAGAAAATCCTGGGGCGTTTCAGCTATGCTGTCGAATTGCTGCGTCGGTTGAACGCACAGCGAGGTTTCCGGGCAACGATTCAATGCGACCGGGGCGTCGTGAAAGGACGCTGGCTTTCCATTGCCGTCGCCAGTGGCGCTTTTTTCGGTGGCGGCAATGAGATTCCAGAGGCGTCGGCCAGCGATGGCCAGCTGGATATGATCGCTGTCCGTCCGCGCCCGATGCTTCAGCTTCTGTTTACGTTTCTGATGGTTCGCCTGAACAGGCAGGCTCCGCGGCGCACCAGCACTCTGGTCCATATCAAGAGCCAGCGCTGCCTGGTACACACCGGCAAACCAAAAACGGTGACGGCCGACGGTGATGTGGTCTCCCGAACCCCTCTCTACGTAGTGTGTAGGCATGGCAGCCTTCGTGTTATCGGTTCGAAGGTCGTCAGCACCGCCGCAAGCGGTGGCAACAACAACGTGATTCCCGGCACTGCCTGACGATGGTGGTGGGTTTCAGATACGTTTTGTCACTGACTTTTCCGGCAGGAAGCGTAATCATGGGCTTTGCTGGCATAATCAACCACAATGGCTGACATTAAATGCCAGAGTGTCGCTTTTGCAACCATATCCTTGGTTTGTGGCCTCTTAATTGCGGCCGCCTGACTCCCGTTCCAGCTGAATCGTCGAAAAGGACTAGAGAATGCCCACAGAAACTGCATCGGTCTCCTCGAAGATAATCAAAGGCATAAAAACCGGCATCATTGCGTTGACCCTGTCGGCCATCGGTCACCCGGCTTTTGCAGCCGAGCGTTTGTATATCTTCACTGAAAACTACCCTCCCTATAATGCTTCTGAAACCGGAAAGGGATTTGCCCATAACGAAGAGGACATTACCGGCATTTGCGCAGATATGGTGAAAGCAATGCTGGCCAGAGTCGACTATGACTATGTCATGAAAATGCGGGACTGGAGTTACGCCTATAACTGGGTTCAGGATCGGGAAAACCATGGTCTGTTTTGCACCGCGCGCACCGACGAGCGGGAAGATCAGTTTCAATGGGTAGGTCCTCTGGCATCGATCAAGTGGACGTTGTTTGCCGCGCCAGATTCCGATATCACCCTGGACTCCCTGGAAGACGCCAAAGACCTGAGAATCGCCGGGTACAAGGGCGATGTGATGTCTGAGTACCTGGTTGACCAGGGATTCAACGTGGTGATGGGAGTTTCAGGTGATGTGAACACTCGTCGCCTTACCCTGGGCCAGGCCGATCTGTGGGTGACTGATGGCCTGGTGGGCCCCCTGATGGCAGAAGAAGAGCACGGCATCACCGGGCTGCAGCCGGTGCTGGTATTCCGCGAGACGCCCATGTATCTGGCGTTCAGCAACAACACAGATCCGGCTGTGATCGAGGATCTCCAGCAGGCTCTGGATGAGGCTCGTGAGGCTGGAGAGATCGAAAGAATCGCTGCCAGCTACGAGTAAGCGCGCCGATGCAGAAAAGCGGATAAGTGGTATTCGCTATGCCTGAAAGCCGTGTGTGAGCAAAAAATGATCTACACTCCCGACTAGAGCGTTGCAAAATGGCAGGCTTCGTGATCGCCTGCCCGCTCATCGACCGAACGGGAGGATGGACTATGGAAGATCCGAAAACGGTTGTTAAGCGCGAGCCACGCAAAAGTCTGATAATTCTGTTTTTGTCAGCGATGTACAGCATCATTATCGGTATTGTGGTGCTGATAGGCCTGGGAAGCGGAGATACGCAGATGGCCGAGGGAGCAGGCTGGGTGATGATTGTTTGTGGTGTTGCCAGTCTCGTCTATTACTTCCTGGCGCGCAAGCAGACTCCTCCGCTCAAATAGCGCCCAACTCAGAACCAGAGCCCGATCTGCGGATCGGGCTCTTTACGTTCGATCAGCAGTCCCTTTTGTTCGAGCAGGCCGATGAGCTTCTCTGTGTCCTCAATATTCAGGAAACCGCCAATCGAGACCTCTGTATCCCGGTGGGTGAGGGACAGTCTGGCAGGTGTGAACGGGTGGGGTGGTGAATGCACTTGGAGCCGCGCATAGCGGGTCGGGAGGGTCCATTCGGCCTGCTTGCGCTTTCTGCCTTTCTCCAGATGAATGTCGTCGGTGTCGATGGACAGCACCTCCTGTCGCTGGCACTCGCGGGAGGTGAGGTAGATTCCACAGGCGAGGGCAATAAGCTCGAGCCCGGCAAACGGGATGATCACCCAGGCGCCCATAAGCGTGAAGCCTGTTGCTATGAGGGCTGAGAGGACAAACAGGGCTGCCCAGATCCTGACATTGCCATGCCAGCTGAGGGAGCGGTTGGGGGTCAGGACCAGCCGGAAACCATCCGGGTGTGGCAAGCGTTCCACCATGGAATCTGCCTCAGTAATCGCGCGCAGCTTAACTTGATGATAGTCAATTATACGGTGAGTGCGACTGAATCAGATCTGGCAGTTGGTTAAGGGGTCTGGGCACAGTATCGTCGCTCCGGGCGCCCGACACTACCATAGGTCACTTCAGCGGACAGCTCTTCGGTACCCACCAGGTATTCCAGATAACGCCGGGCGGTCGTTCGGGAGGCCCCGATGGCACCACCGACATCCTCGGCACTGAGGTGGCGGCCGCTTGCCATCACTGCCCGGATTTTGTCCAGAGTCAGGGCATCAATACCCTTGGGCAATCGCTGTTCTGTGCTCTGGGTGCTTTCGCTAGTGGTTCTTGGGAGCAGTGCATCCACCTCTTTCTGGGCAACATGGTGCAGTGATGACAAGCGCTCCATGTGTTCGCGGTAGCGGTTGACCGCCTCCTGCAAACGTTCGAAAACCAGAGGTTTCAGTATGTAGTCGAAAACACCGCCTCTCAAAGCGCTGCGCAGGGTTTCGACCTCTTTGGCGGCGGTTATCAGAATGACATCGCTGCCGCTGTCTTCAGCCCGCAGTTCGCGAAGCAGTTCGAGTCCATTGCCGTCGGGAAAGTAAACATCCAGCAGAATGAGGTCGGGTGTCAGTATCTCGATCTGGTCCCGGGCATCGGCAAGCGTATGGGCGATGCCGCAAAGTTCAACGTTTTCCAGCCGTTCAACGAAACGTCGCTGTATTTCGGCGATTTTCCGGTCATCCTCGACGATCAGCAGGCGAATGGTGTTCAATGTTCGAACCTCCGCTCGGGCTTTTTCGGTAAGTATAAGGTAAAGCGACTGCCGCCTTCCGGGATGTTATCGACCGTTACCGAGCCGCCCCAGTACCCCAGAAACTGTTGGACCAGATGCAGGCCATAGCCACGGGCTTCTCCTTCCTTGCTACTGACCCCTTTCTCGAAAATCCGTTGCCGCTCAGCCTCCGGAATACCGGGGCCCTGATCCTGCACCTCGAAAATCAGCTCCTGTCCGAGGTCGGTCATGGAAAGCTGCACTCGCCCACCCGCTCCTGTTTCAAGGCGTGTGGCATCCAGGGCATTGTCGATCAGATTGCCAAGCACGCTGACAAGCTGATCCCGGGGCAGGGCGGCGGGCAGGTCTGCCATCTGGCTGTCAGGATCAATGTCCAACCGTAGCCCCATCTCGCGGGCGCGATTGTATTTGCCGAGCAGGCAACCTGCGATAACCGGATCGGGCACGGCCTCCAATAACAGGTGAATTAACGCCTGGTGATCACTTACTTCACTGCCGATCAGGCTCAACGCTTCCTCGTTGGCGCCTATCTGGATGAGTCCGGCAATGGTGTGGAGTTTGTTCGAGTACTCGTGGGTCTGGCTGCGCAGGGTATCCGCGTATTGCTGGATACGGGTGAGCTGACGGCTTACCTGATCCAGTTCATTGCGCAACCGGAAGCTGGCAACCACACCAATGATTTCGTCGCCCTGTCGAACGGGTAGCCGATTGACCACCATCTGGCGCCCGCGCAGCCAGATCTCCCGGTCGAAATCCGGGTGACCGGATGACAGTACCGACATCAGACTGCTTTCTGGCAGAACCTCCAGAATGGGCCTGCCGGCAAGTGTTTTGTCGGTTGGCAGGTCCAGTGTTTCATAGGCGGCGCGGTTTGCTGTTGTGATTATGCCGTCCCGATTGACGGCAATGATCCCTTCCCGCACCGATTGCAGCGTTGCCTCCCGTTCCCGGAATAGCCGGGCGATTTCCTCCGGCTCCAGCCCGAAGATGGCCTGCTTGAACCGGCCGGCAATGACAATGGCCGACAGGATGGTGACCAGCAGCATCAGCCCTACCACGCCATAGAGCACAAAGTTGTAGCGCTGAATCGTGGCCTCTACCTGTCCAAGGCTGTAGCCAACCGACACGATGCCGACGATCTCCCCGGTTTCTGGAACGGTTATAGGAGCCTTGCCGCGCATGGATTCGCCGAGGCTGCCTCTGGCAAGGGCCACATAGGCGTTGCCTTCCACAAGGGCCTTGCGGCCAAAGTCGCCGTCATCATCACCCATTGAGTGGCCAATACGGTCCGGGTCCGGATGCGCCAGGCGTACGGCGTCGTGATCGCCAATCACAATGAACAAAGCCTCATTGGTCTTCGTCAGTCGCGTGGCGAGGCGGTTCAGACCATCCACATCGCGGGAGCGCACGCCATCAATGACGGCGGGGGTGGCGGCCACGGTCTTTGCGACCATAAGTGCCCGCTGGCCGATCTCATCGTACAGGGAATCGCTGAGGTAATAGCCGGCAAAGCCACCAATGAGCATGGTTTGCAGCGCGCCGAGCAGACCCAGCGTGAGGATCATTCGGGTTTTGAGTTTGGTTTTTCGAAACACGGATTGGTCATGGCTTGTTGTCGTTTGGTTTTCAGGGTACTGCATGATCGCCCGGGTTGCCCGTAATCAATATGAACAAAATGCCCGTTAAGCCCGTTAAAGGCGTTACGTGCACAAGCTTCCGGGTCTCGGGTTTCACCTATTAACCTGCCTGCAATCGCTCCTCTGGCCTGCCATAGCCAGGGACCCGGCCAACACGGTCCTGCCTCAGGAGTGATCACAAAAACAAGTTGATGAGGTGACAACCATGATTATCAAACGAACCCTGTCCTTTGTGGCGGCCGCGGCCGTCTCCATGTCTGCCATGGCCTGGCAGCCCTCCGGGAAAGTTGAATGTCTTGCCCCGGCTGACCCCGGCGGCGGTTGGGACTTTACCTGTCGCAGCGTCGGCAATGTTCTGCAGGACCTCGGCCTGGTTGATGGTAGCGTGCAGACAGTCAACATGGCGGGCGCCGGCGGTGGCGTGGCCTATGCCCACACCGTGAGCAAGCGGGCGGAGGACAACAAGCTGCTGGTGGCCGCTTCGACGGCAACCACCACCCGCCTGGCTCAAAAGCAGTTCCCGGGCATGAACGCGGATATGGTCACCTGGGTCGGGGCCCTGGGGGCCGATTACGGCATCATCGCCGTTGGCAAGGATTCCGAGTACCAGAACCTCAGCGAGTTGATGGCCGCAGTGAAAGCCAACCCGAAATCCGTGAAATTCGCCGGTGGCAGCGCCCGTGGCGGCTGGGATCATCTCAAGGTGCTGATTGCGGCCAAGGCGGCCGGCGCCGACAAGCTCCCCTCCATTCCCTACCTTTCCTACAACAACGGTGGTGAAGCCATGAGCCAGGTTGTTGGTGGGCAGGTGGATGCTTTCACCGGAGATATTTCCGAAGCCACCGGCTTTCTTGAATCGGGTGACCTGAGAGTCGTCGCGGTGCTCGCCGAGGAGCGTTTGCCCGGCAAGTTCAGCCACCTCCCAACCGCAAAGGAGCAGGGTATTGATGCGGTTGGCCCGAACTGGCGTGGCTTTTACATGCCCAAAGGCGCCAGCGAGGAAGCCAAGTCCTATTGGGTGGAGGCCGTCGATACGCTGTATGCCAGTGACGAGTGGAAAAAGGTCATGAAGAGCAACGGCCTGATCCCGTTTCATCCGCCGGCAAGCCAGTTCGATGAGTTCGTGCGCAACCAGGTGCAGGACATCGAAAACCTTTCACGGGAAATAGGGTTACTGAAATGACCAGCTTCGGCGATCGCATTCTCGGCCTGGGCCTTCTGGTCCTCGCCGTTGCCTATGGCTGGGCAGCCCAACAGTGGCCCGAGCCTTTCGGTGGCGCCGAGACCGTGGGTCCGGAGACCTTTCCTACAATGCTGGCAGTCGTACTGGTGGCAGGCAGTCTTTACCTGATGATCAAACCGGATCCAGATGCCCAGTGGCCTGTTGGCAAGTCCGCCGTTGAGCTTTTGATCTCGTTGGTGGTTCTTGTTGTCTATACGCTGCTGCTGGAACCCCTTGGCTTTGTCATCGCCACTACCCTGGCTGTGGGTACACTCAGTTGGCGCATGGGGGCAGCGCCAAGGCCGGCGTTTCTCACCGGTCTGTTGAGCGCCGTCGTGGTCTTCGTGCTGTTTAACTATGGCCTGTCTCTGAGTCTGCCGGCCGGCTTGCTGGAGGTGCACTGATGGAAACTCTAGGCTTCCTGATGGACGGTTTTGCGGTGGCCCTGACTCCGTATAACCTGATGTTTGCTCTGTTCGGCGCTTTCGTGGGCACGTTGATCGGGTGTCTGCCCGGTCTGGGGCCTGCCAATGGTGTCGCCATTCTTATTCCCTTGGCCTTTACCCTTGGCTTGCCTCCTGAAACCGCGATGATCCTGCTGACAGCTGTCTATGCTGGCGCCATGTACGGTGGGCGGATTTCCTCGATTCTGCTGAACATTCCGGGTGACGAGCCGGCGATGATGACCTGCCTGGATGGCTACCCCATGGCCCAGAAGGGGCGGGCAGCGGATGCACTGGCAGTCTCGGCGATCGCATCCTTCGCCGGCGGTCTGATTGGCACCATTGGTCTGATCATGCTGGCCCCGGTGCTGGCGAAGTTTGCCCTTACCTTTGGACCGGCCGAATACTTTGCCCTATTTCTGCTGGCGTTTGCCACTCTGGGCGGAATCACCGGCAAGAATCCCATGAAGACCGTGGTCGCGGCGACACTGGGGATCATGATCTCCACTGTCGGCATCGACATCTCAACCGGAACCCAGCGCTATACCTTTGGTGTTCTGGAGCTGTATGAGGGTATCGATTTCATCCTGGCCATTGTCGGGCTGTTTGCCATCTCCGAGCTGCTGTTTTTCGTGGAATCCCGGATGGGGCGTGGCCGCGACAAGATGAACGTGGGCAAGCTGACTCTGACCATGAAAGAGTTGATGATGACGATCCCGACCCAGCTGCGTGGTGGTGTGCTTGGTTTTATCTCCGGTGTTTTGCCTGGGGCCGGTGCTTCATTGGGCAGCTTCATAAGCTATACCCTCGAAAAGCAGGTGGTCGGTAAGAAAGGCAAGTTTGGTGAGGGCGACATCCGGGGTGTTGTGGCGCCGGAAGCGGGCAACAACGGTGCATCTTCGGGGGCCCTGGTGCCTATGCTGACCCTGGGGGTTCCAGGTAGTGGCACCACCGCGGTTCTGCTTGCCATGCTGATCTCCTTGAACATCACGCCGGGACCGCTGATGTTTACCCAGAACGCGGACATCGTCTGGGGCGTCATCGCAGCCCTGTTGATCGGTAACGTCCTGCTGCTGGTGTTGAATATTCCGCTGGTGGGCTTCTTCGTGAAGCTGCTGTCGGTGCCACCGATGTATCTGCTGCCCATCGTTACGATGGTGGCGTTCGTTGGCATCTATTCGATCAGCCACAGCACTTTCGATCTGTACTTCATGGTGGCGTTCGGTGTCGCCGGCTACTTCCTGCGCAAGCTGGAAATTCCCCTGGTGCCGATCATCCTGGGCCTGCTCTTGGGGCCGGAGATGGAAAAGAACCTTGGCCATGCCCTGGTGCTCTCCGATGGCGACTGGAGCGTGCTCTGGGCAAGCCCGCTTGCAATGGGGCTCTGGATCGTTGCAGGCCTGGGACTGATTCTTCCCTACCTGGTAGGCCCCCTTTTGCGTCGGCGAATGAACGCCGCTATGAAAGAGAGCCCGGTCAGCGATTGATTACTCCCACCTGACGATCTGCAGTCAGTCTTTGCGCCGGGCCTGTCCCGGTGCTTTTTTGTGTGTCATAAAGAAAGTCGGGAATACGACTCAAAAGGTGACAGACCTGCTTTGACCGTCTTTGGTAGGATGGGCATAGAGAATTCCGAGGGAAAGACTGTTATGAGGGTGATGTTGCTGGGCGCTACCGGCCTGACTGGTGGCAAAGTGCTACAGGGTTTGCTGGGCAGGGATGAAGTTTCGCAGGTGGTGGCGCTGGTGAGGCACAAGCTGCCGACGCTGCACGACAAACTCGCACAGCATGAAGTCGATTTCGATCGGTTGGAAGAGCATGCCGAACTGTTCGATGTGGATGTGATTATCTGCTGCCTGGGCACAACCATCAAAAAGGCCGGCTCACAGGATCAGTTTCGGAAGGTTGATCTGGGCTACCCCCTGAAAGCTGGGGAGCTGGGCCGCTCTCATGAGGTGCGGGCTTTTATCCTGATGTCTGCCATCGGTGCCTCATCCTCGTCGACCATTTTCTATAACCGGGTGAAGGGCGAGCTTGAAGATGCCCTGAGAAATCTCGGTTACCCCTACCTGTCCATCTATCACCCCAGTCTGTTGTTGGGCGACCGGAAAGAACAGCGCACCGCCGAGGCCCTGGGCATCAAGGCGATGCCTCTGGTCAACCGTCTGCTTATTGGTCCCCTGGATAAGTACCGCGGCATTGAGGCGCAAACAGTGGCCAGTGCCATGGTCAATGAGGTCTGCCGTTTGGCGGCGGAACCCACCGCCGAGCAAGTGGTCCAGACGCGCGAATACGATGAGATCGTCCAACTGGCAGACTGAGCCAGCTATTTGCCGTTCAGAATGCCGACCACCAGACGGCCGGCAAGGCCAATGAGAATGGCCCCAAAGATACGCTCGAACCACACAGCTTTCTGTCTGAGCAGGGTCAGCCATTTCGGGTTGGAGAACAGCCAGGCAACGATCAGGTACCAACTGGTATCAATGACAAGAGCCGTTGCGGCGTAGCCGAATTTGGCCAGCAAGCTGGTTTCAGTGCCGACCACCTGGCTGAACAGGGCCAGAAAGAACACGGCGATTTTCGGGTTGAAGAACGCGATCAGAAAACCGTCGCGGGCTGCACTTTTGGTGGTGGGCGGCTCGGGCAGTTCGTCATCCGACTGCCGCTTTGCCATCAGTCCCTTCACGCCCAGCCAGGCCAGGTACAGGGCGCCGCCCCACTGCAGGATTGAAAACGCCGTTGGCGAGGCGGTGATGATGGCGGCGAGCCCGAGGATGCTCAGAAAGGCATAGATGCCGACACCGATACCATGGGCAAGGGCGGTGATCACACCGTTGCGGCGACCGCCGGTAAGCGTCTGCTTGAGCACCAGTGCCAGAGACGGGCCTGGTGACATGGCGCCCAGAATACAGATAGTGACAACAGCCAACCAGGTGGCAAGCGTCATGGTGGATCCGTCCTTTGCAAATGAAACAGGCCGCCAATTCTAGCAGCCTGATCATTGTCAAAAACCTGGAAACTGCAATCAGTTCAATGCTCAATCACCCGCCAGAATCCAGCGGGCGGCCTTTTCAGCAATCATCAGGGTTGGGGAATTGGTATTGCCGCTGGTGATGGTGGGCATCACGCCAGCATCCACCACACGCAGTCCGGAAACGCCCCGAACCCTAAGGTGCGGGTCCACCACCGCCTGGTCATCATCGGCACGCCCCATGCGGGTGGTGCCCACCGGATGAAAGATCGTCGTGCCAATATCCCCGGCCAGCTTGGTCAGTTCGTCGTCGGTCTGGTACTCCAGACCGGGTTTGAATTCCTCCGGCTGGTACTGCTGAAACGCCGGCTGGTTTGCTATAAGCCGGGTCACCCTCAATGAATCTGCGGCCACTTTCCTGTCTTCCGGCGTGCTCAGGTAATTGGGAACGATGGCCGGTGCCTGTTTAGGATCGTTACTGCGGATACGCACCGTGCCACGGCTGGTGGGGTTCAGGTTGCAGACGCTGGCGGTGATGGCCGGGAACTTGTGCAGTGGTTGGCCGAAGGCATCCAGGCTCAGGGGTTGAACGTGGTATTCAATGTTGGCGTGTTTGTACTCCTCGGAGCTGCGGGTGAACAGGCAAAGCTGTGACGGTGCCATGCTCATGGGTCCGGAGCGTGTGAGGAGGTACTCCAGACCTATACGGGCCTTGCCAATCAGCGAATTGGCCATGGTATTCAGAGTGGTGACACCCTTCACCTTGTACACGGAGCGGATCTGCAGATGGTCCTGAAGGTTCTCACCCACACCGGGTAGATCGGCAACCACGTCAATGCCGTGCTCTTTCAGAAGATCGGCGGGACCGATTCCGGAGAGCTGCAACAGTTGCGGTGAGCCAATGGCGCCGGCAGAGAGAATGACTTCCCGCTTCGCCCTCGCCGTGACTTTGCCTTCACCGGGCCGTTCAACGCGCACACCCGTGCATCGGGGGCCGGTTTCAGAGATTTCCGTTTCCAGACCGAGCACGTGAGTGGAGTGCCAGAGCGTCAGGTTGGGGCGTTTTTCTGCTTCCCGCAGAAAGGCTTTGGAGGTGTTCCAGCGCCAGCCGGAGCGCTGGTTCACCTCGAAGTAATCCACGCCCTCGTTGTCGCCGCGATTGAAATCCCGCGTTCGCGGAATACCCGCCTCAACACAGGCCGTTGCGAAGTCTTCCAGAACCTTCCATTTCAGCCGCTGGTGCTCTACCCGCCATTCACCGCCGTGGCCGTGGTATTTGTGGTGCTCCGGGTCGGCATCGCCGCCATCATCAAGGCGGTAATGATCCTCGTGGCGCATGAAGTCTGGGAGGCAGTTGTCCCAGCTCCAGTCGCTTTCACCGGTGATGTCGGACCACTGGTCATAATCCCGGGCCTGGCCACGGATGTAGAGCATACCGTTAATGCTGGAGCAGCCGCCGAGGGTCTTGCCCCGGGGATAAATCAGGGAACGGCCATTCAGGCCGGGGTCCGGCTCGGTGCGGAAGCGCCAGTCGGTGCGTGGGTTGTCTATGCAATACAGGTAGCCGACCGGGACGTGTATCCAGTGGTAGTTGTCCCTCCCTCCTGCCTCAATAAGCAGTACCCGGTTGTCGGGGTTTTTGCTCAGGCGATTGGCGAGCAGGCAGCCGGCAGTGCCGGCGCCTACCACGATGTAGTCGAATTCCTGCTGTCCCGTCGCGTTTTTGTTGTCGGACATGGCGCTTTCTCCGCAGCTGGTTCCGTTGTTACTTGGCTGTTGGCATAACAAATTCCGCACCGGCATCAATGGAATCGGACCAGCGCTGCATGATGGATTTCTGACGGGTGTAGAACTTCACGCCTTCCTCGCCATAGGCATGGGTGTCGCCGAACATGGAGCGTTTCCAGCCGCCAAAGCCGTGCCACGCCATTGGGACGGGAATGGGAACGTTAATCCCGACCATGCCCACCTGGATTCTGCGACCGAATTCCCGGGCGACGGTGCCGCTTTCGGTGAAGCAGCTGACACCGTTGCCAAATTCGTGATCATTGATCAGGCGGATGGCGGTAGCAATATCCGGCACCCGAACGCAGGCCAGAACGGGGCCGAAGATTTCTTCTTTATAGATCGTCATGTCGGGCGTGACATGATCGAACAGTGAACCGCCCATCCAGAAACCTTCGGCACAGCCCTCACCGGTGGTCGATGCATCGAACTCGCGGCCATCTACCAGCAGTTCGGCACCTTCGGCCACACCCTTGTCAATGTAGCCGGTAATACGCTGGTGTGCGGCGGCGGTAACAATTGGTCCCATCTCGGCATCCAGCTGTTCGCCGTTCTTCACTTTCAAGCTTCGGGCCCGCTCGGCCAGTCTTGGCATAATCTTGTCCGCAACATCCCCAACCAGTACCGCAACGCTGATGGCCATGCAGCGCTCGCCGGCGCTGCCATAAGCCGCGCCGATCAGGGCGTCGACGGCTTTGTCCAGATCGGCATCGGGCATCACCACCATGTGGTTCTTGGCCCCGCCAAGGGCCTGGATGCGCTTGCCGTGTTTGGCGCCTTTCTCGTACAGCAGGTTGGCGATCGGTGTGGAGCCGACAAAACTCAGGGCCTGGACATCCGGATGCTCGATCAGTGCGTTCACTGCGTCCTTGTCACCCTGGACCACATTGAATACGCCATCGGGCAGGCCGGCCTGTTTCAGAAGATCGGCGATCATCAGGGAGGCGCTGGGGTCCAGCGGGCTGGGCTTCAGAACAAAAGTGTTGCCCGCTGCGATGGCCACCGGGAACATCCACATCGGCACCATGGCAGGGAAGTTGAAAGGTGTTACCCCGGCGACCACGCCCAGCGGCTGGCGGGTGGTCCAGTTGTCGATACCCGTGCTCACCTGTTCCGTGTAATCGCCTTTGAGCAACTGGGGAATACCACAGGCAAACTCGACAATGTCGATGCCCCGGGCCACTTCCCCCTGGGCATCGGTGAAGACCTTGCCATGTTCGGCGGTGATGGCGCGGGCAAGGTCATCCTTGTGCGTATTCAGCAGCTCCAGAAACTTGAACATCACCCGTGCCCGGCGGATGGGTGGTGTGTCGGCCCAGGCCGGGAACGCCGCATCGGCGGCAGCAACAGCGGCATTCACATCGTCGCCGCTGGCCAGGGCGACCTGTCCGGTTACCTGGCCGGTGGCCGGGTTGAACACATCCTGTGTCTGACTGCCAGTGCCTGGTGATATTTGGCCATTGATATAATGCTGGATGGTCGCGTCGGTCATGGGTGCCTCTGTCTTTTCGTGTTTAGCCGATGGAAAGTGGCAGAAATTTCGATTCTGCGGGCTAAAGATGCGCATTGGTTAATATATGACCATGTAGGATAGGGCTGGCTATTGGGTAAAGCAATTGAGATTTTTAAAAGCAAGATATAAGTTAATCTTATATTGTTGCCCTGGAAACGAGGTCTTGTATGCATCCCCTTCAGAGCCTTCGGGCATTCGTTACCGTAGCGCGGGAGGGTAGCGTTTCCCGTGCTGCGATTCGCCTTCACCTGACCCAGCCGGCAGTTAGTCTGAAACTGAAGCAATTGCAGGACGAGTTGGGCCTGAAGCTGTTTCTGCGCAAACCTCAGGGGCTGGTCCTGACACCGGATGGCCAGGCGCTGCTGCCCACGGCAGAGAAAGCGCTGGCGGCCGTGGCGGCCTTTGAGCAGAGCGCCCGGGCACTGCACAGCACCCTGAGAGGGCGTTTGCGAATCGGCACCATTGTGGATCCGGAATTCATCCGTCTGGGGGCATTTCTGCACCGGCTGGTCGAGCGGGCGCCGCAATTGGAAACCGAACTACGGCAGGGCATGAGCGGTAGCGTATTGGAGCAGGTCCGGGATGGCCGGCTCGACGTCGGGTTTTTCCTGGCGCCGCCGGGTGTTGGGCCGGGTCCCCTGGCACCCGATGTGACTCATCGTGAGCTGACCCGGTTCAATTATTATGTCGTTGCCCCGGCAGGCTGGGGACCGAGAATTCGATCTGCGAAATGGTCTGATCTGGCCATCATGCCCTGGATTGTGACACCCGTGGACTCCGTTCATCACCGGCTGCTCAAAGGCACTCTGGAACCACTTGGGTTAATGCCCCGGGGCGTAGCAGAGGTCGATCAGGAGGCCTGCATGCTGGACCTGGTTCGGGCCGGTGTGGGTTTGAGTCTCGCGCGGGATGCACTTGCCATGGCTGAGCGCCAGGAAACCGGCCTGGAAATTGTCGACGGAGTGCAACTGCCCTGTGCGCTCAGCTTTATATGGCACCGCGACCGCCAGGACGAGCCCCTGATTGCGGAAGCGCTGGAAGCCTTGTCGGGCGTCTGGGCTGTTAGCCCAGCGTAGCGTCCAGGAACATCATCACGGCGAAACCACCCATCAGGCAGAAGGTAGACATGATTTTCCATTGCCGATGGTGGGTTTCGGGGATAATTTCGTTGCTGATGATGAACAACATGGCGCCCGCTGCGAAGCCCAGAGTCCAGGGCATCAGTGGCTCGGCAAGCCACACCAGGGTTGCACCGAACAGGCCGCCCAACGGTTCGGCGAGGCCGGTCATCAGAGCAATGCTGAAGGCCTTGATTCGGGAATAATCGATGGCAAGCAGTGAAAATGCTACTGCCAACCCTTCGGGGATATTCTGGAGCCCGATCCCGGTGGCCAATACATACCCGTTATTCACGTCGCCGCCAGCAAATCCGACGCCCACGGCCATGCCCTCGGGAAAGTTGTGAAGGGTGATGGCGACGATAAAGAGCCAGATGCCGCGAATGTAGGAGGCGTCCGGCCCCTCCCGGCCAAGCTCGAAATGCTGGTGTGGAAGTTTCTGGTGAACAAAATAGAGCGCGGCGGCGCCGGAGAGCAGACCAAAGATGACAATCAGCGCGGCGGTCCAGCTTTCGCCGGTAATCTGCTCACCATACTCCAGACCCGGCAACAGCAATGAGAAAAATGAAGCTGCCAGCATCACACCTGCGGCTGAAGCCAGCATTCCGTCCCGTAGTTTATGGGTGAGGGTACGGACAAGGAATACACCCAGAGCGCCCACACCGCTGGCGAGGCCTGCCAGCAGGCTGGCAATTGTGCCCAGCCAGACAATACTGATGTCTGAGGTCATTCAGTCTCCCGTTGGCTTGTGATGTCAGCATAGCAGCTTGAAGTAGCTACGCCGGAGGAACCCTGTTGGGTTCCTCCGGCTGCATTAATCGGGAGGGAGAGGTCAGGCGGCGTTTTGCTTGCGCCATGCCAGTTCGTTGGAAATGGTGGCCTTCGGCTGCAGCATCGTGAAATCGATGTCTGCAATCTCTTTGCCGTCCTTGAGGCGCTGAACAAAGTCAGGGTTTGCGAGCGCTTTCTTACCGACCGCCAGCAGTGTGCCTGGGAAATGATTGGCCACGTCCTGGCAGTTGGTTTCGTTAATGTTGCCATTGAGGATCAGACCGACCCCTTCAACGCTGGCGGCCACGCCAGCCAGACTCTCATCACCCTCTACAAAATGCTTCCGGTTAACGTCACCGTCGGTTGTATGGACGAAATCGGCACCTGCATCGCGGACCGCTTCCACAATCTGACGGAATCCGGCTTCACCTTCCGGAAGCTGGTAGTCAGGGTCGGTGACTGTGCCCTGGGACAGGCGAATCCCTACTGTGAAGTCCTCGCCGACGGCCTCGCGAACTGCACGGACCACGTCAACCACCAGGCGCAGCCGGTTCTCAAGTGATCCGCCGTATTCATCGTCCCGTTGGTTAAAGTAGGTACTCAGGAACTGATTCAGCAGATAGCCATTGGCACCGTGAATTTCAATGCCATCGAAACCGGCGGCTTTCGCATTGGTGGCGGATTTTGCGAAACCATCAATAGCTGCCTGAATGTCGGTCTTGGTCATGGCGCTGGGGGGTTGCCACTCGGTTTGGTCGCCATAGAAACCCAGCGGGGCTCCTTTTGGGGTGACTTCACTGGGACCCTGGGGCTGTTCGGTGAAACGGTTGGCCTGGAACTGCGCGCCGGCATGCATCAACTGCACAATGATTTTGCTGCCTGCGGCGTGCACCCTGTCAACAATGGTCTTCCAGCCATCAATCTGATCCTGGTTGATGATGCCGGGCTGATTGGCATAGCCCTGGCTTGCCTTGTCATCGGTATAGGTTCCCTCAGTGATCACCAGACCGAAGCCGCCCTTGGCGTAGCCTTCATAGTGGTCGGCCATCAGGGCATTCGGAGTGCCGTCTGGCTCCGCGCTGGTGCGCGTCATCGGTGCCAGGGCGAACCGATTAGGTACCTCGATAGATTTGAATTTGATGGATTGCATCACGTCGCTCATAGATACCCTCACATTTCAGTGAATTGCTGGGCATCTACTATCGGGCCGTGCCGCGGACTCTTAAAGCGAAGAATATCGACACAGCCTGTCAGTATTTTTGAATGATTATTCCGGAGCGCCAGTTTTTGCGTCGGAGTGGCCAAGCGAACGTTCCGGCGCAATCTGGTCCCGAACCAGTTGCTTGAGTTTGGTGATTTCCGGGAAGCCGCCGTCTTCTTTGCGGGACCAGATACGCCTGTCATTAACCCATACCTCGAAAATGCCGCCAGTACCCGGGTGCAGGCTCAGTTCACTGATCTCGCCATCGAAGGTTGTCAGCAGCTCCTGCGCCATCCAGGCGGAGCGCAGAAGCCAGCGGCAACCGGTGCAGTAGTGGATATCGATTTTGCTAGTCATGATGAATCAGTCCGTGTCGTAGGTGGGATAGACCGAGCGCGACAGGGTGGGCTCGCAGCCGACAACGCCACGGGCCTGTTTATGGGCGTGGAGATACCAACGCTGGCCGGCTTCTGCGAAGGTATTTCTGCCCACGGTAAAGTCCGCGTTTTCCATGGTTGCCGGAATAGGCGAGCCGTCGGCGTGGCGATAAACGCAGCTGACTCCGATCGTCAGCGCCGTTGCAGCCGGGATTTCTATGAAGCCGTCTTCCCGGACAGCCGGCTCTTCGCCGTTGATGCTGATGACCTTCAGGCAGGGGCCGTAATGCACCTTTTCGAGATCATCCAGATATTCGTTCAGGCAATGACTGGCGCTGAGATAGACAGCGTCTGCTTCGATGCCATCCTCGGCAGAGGGTAGTGACTGGCATCCGTAGAGTAATAGTGAACCGAAAACCACGAGCAGGGCCTGTTTCATGGTATCTCCTCAGCTTATCCACTTGCCTTGGTTCATTGCGGGCCAGGTTCCTGAACCAACCCAACAACCGGTGTATTGTAGCGTGCGTCTCCGTCGGGTGTTCCCCTGAGCTGATCGATCAGGGGGGTATCCCGGTTGTACAGATCATTTCGAAATTGCAGGCGGCCTTCACTATCCACCCAGGACGTCCAGTACTGGATATGCACCGGCACCGGTTCGGGCAGCAATACGGTCCGGGGCTCGGCTTCTGAAACCACACGGTCGATTTTCTCACGGGACCAGTCCGGCGATGCCGCCAATAGGCGCTGGGCAAGATCAAACGGCTGTTCAACCCGGATGCAGCCGGAGCTGAACGATCGCTCGCTCCGTGTAAACAGGCCCCGGCCCGGGGTGTCGTGCAGGTAAACATCATACTGGTTCGGAAACATGAATTTTACCTGCCCGAGAGCATTCTGAGGGCCGGGTTCCTGAACCAGTTGATAAGGAAAATTGTTCCGGTTCAGTGATGACCAGTCAACGTCCAGCGGATCCACTTTCTGTCGATCTGCGCCCCAGCCCCGGTAGACGCTGATGTTGAGTCGGGAGAGGTAGTCCGGATCCCGGATAATCTGGGGCAACTGGTCCTGAATCATTACCGTCCGGGGTACGGTCCAGTCGGGGTTGAATACCAGGTACCGGATGCGATCACTGAACACCGGGGTTTGCCGGAAGGGCTGGCCCACGATAACGCGCTTTCGCAGCACCTCCTCGCCATTTTCCACCATCTGTAGTTCGAAACCGGCGATGTTGACCAGCACGTAGGTCTCGCCGAGGGATTCGGGCAGCCATCGCCAACGCTCGAGAGTGGCATCAATCTGGCGCAGGCGCTCCACTGGCATCAGGTTGAGCGCTGTCACGGTGTCCGGGCCAATGAGACCGTCGGGTTCAAGGCCGTGCCGGGCCTGAAAACGGGTTACCGCCGATTCAAGGCCTTCATCATACTGGCGCGGGTCTTCGCCTGTGGCGGGTTGCTCCTTCAGTTCCCCCAGCCTGGAGAGTCTGTGGCGGATTTCAGGCATCCGGTCATCCTGGTCCCCGGGCCGGATTGTCGGCCGCACAGCCAGCGGCAACCACGGCTGGCCAAGCAATTTTGTCAGATCCTGCCGGGCTGCCATCAACTTTCGGTAGGCAGGATCGGCAGGCCGCAGGGAATCCAGGGTGACGGCAATATCCCCACGTTCCAATGCTTCAGTCAGAATGGATTCCATCTTTCGCTGGCGACGATTGGCGGTCCACTCGGCGTGAACCGTCTGTGGATTGACCTTGCCCTCCAGCATGTGTGACCCGAGCATGAGAAAAGCGTCTGAGAAGAGCAAATCCAGATCGGCCCTAAGGTCTTCGGAAAAATCGCTCATGGGCCTGAGCGCAAGGCCAGAGAGAATATCTGCGTGATAGTCTGCCGGGTTCAGCCCGTCACCGGCGGCCTGTTCAACCGCATCAATGAGTTGGCGGCGAAGATCGGGCGATTGCCAGGCGCGCTGGTATCCGTTGGCCCCATAAAAGGCCGACAGTGCCTTGTGGGCCATTAGCCTGCTTCCAAGCACCTGCACTGGGAAGCCGGCCTCCATGGCCTCAATCCTGGATACAATGGCTTCATCTGCTGCCAGGCAGACGGGGTGCCAGAGGGCGGCAAACAGGGCAAGAAATGTTGTGGCGAGGTAAAAACGTCTGATTCCATGCATGGGTGTTCTCCACCTCATCCCTGAGAGGCATTAAATTGCAGTGGTAGGTGGGGCAATACTTTGATGCTACCACAGAGGCATTTGTTCCCCACCTGGCCGCCGGAAAAGATCGTTTCGCAATGGTTCCACTTCATGGAGGTTGAGTCCCAAGCGCCGTGATTTCTTGGTGAAACGCTGGCGAATCAGGTCCGAGTAGGGGCCCGTGCCCGTCATTCTTCGGCCGAAGGTGGCGTCATAACTCTTGCCGCCCCTTAAGTCGCGCATCCGGTTCATTACATGCTCGGCCCTTTGCGGAAAGTGCCGGTGCAACCAGTCCTGGAACAGCTCGTCCAGTTCATGGGGTAACCTAAGCATAATCCAGCTGGCCTGGGTTGCCCCCGCCTCTGCGGCGGCTTCCAGGATCGACTCGATCTCGTGATCGTTAATGAAGGGGATGACCGGCCCGAGAATAATGCCGGTCGGAATGCCGGCCTCCGAGAGTTGGCGGATCATTTTCAGGCGCGTTGCCGGGGCCGCTGTTCTTGGCTCCATTCGTCGTTTCAGGTCGTTGCTCAGACTGGTGAGGCTGATGCGCACAGAGCAGAGCCCATCAGAGGCCATATCGGCGAGAAGATCAAGGTCCCTGAGAATGAGAGCACCCTTGGTAATGATCGACACCGGGTGACGATACTCGGCCAGAACCTCCAGTACCTGTCGGGTAATCCTCTGCTCCCGCTCAAGTGGCTGGTAGGCGTCGGTATTGACGCCCAGAGCGATGGGCGAAACCCGGTACCCGGGCCTGTCCAGTTCTTCTCGCAGCCGCACCGCAGCGTTGGGTTTGGCGATCAGTCGCGTCTCGAAATCCAGGCCCGGCGACATGTCCCAATAGGCATGGGTGGGGCGGGCAAAACAGTAAATGCAGGCATGCTCGCAGCCGCGATACGGGTTTATGGACTGATCAAAAGGTACATCCGGTGACGTGTTGCGGCTAATGATGGATTTTGCGGTTTCCTGAATGACTTCAGTGGCCATGGTGTCGGGGTTCAGGTCGTCTTCGGGATCGTTATACCAGTCAGGGTCGACTTCACGGTCCGTGACAATCGGCTGGAAACGGTTATGGGGATTCAGGGCGGTGGCGCGAGTTTTCATGGGGAATCCATATACTGTATGTATGAACAGTAATTCGATGGTACCCTTGCCGTTTGCTCTCATCAACCAGAAAATTTCGCAGACTTGCTCCCTGGGCAGGTAACATTCGCTGATCTTTTATTCTTGACCGGGGAGCCGATGTCGGAGCTTTCGTTTGTACAGTATTTTCTGATTGCCCTGATTTTCGTCTGGAGTGGTTTTGTCCGCTCCGGATTGGGGTTTGGTGGTGCAGTTCTGTCCCTGCCATTTCTGTTGCTGGTTCTTGATCAGCCACTGGTATTCCTGCCGATTATTGCGGTCCATCTTCTGGTGTTCTCGTCACTGACGATCTGGATGAACAATCGAACCGGGAACGGAGAGCAACGTCAGGAGGGATCGGGAACCGTCGACTGGCAATACCTGTGGCGAATTCTGGGCATCATGATCGTGCCCAAGCTGATTGGTGTTTTCGGTCTGATAACCATGCCCTCTGACATACTCAGTGCCATCATCTTTGTGATCGTGGCGCTCTACTCCGTCTCGTACATCATCAACCGGCCGTTTCGCAGTGGCAGTAAAACGGTGGATGCGATATTCCTGATGGTGGGCGGTTACATCAGTGGCACTTCCCTGATCGGTGCACCCCTGATCATTGCCGTGGCAGCTCAGCACCTGCCAAAGGAGAAACTGAGGGATACGTTATTTGCGCTATGGTTCATCCTGGTGCTGATCAAGATGGCCGCTTTCGTCTGGGCCGGTGTCGATCTCCAGCTTATCCATCATCTCTGGCTGCTGCCCTGCGCAGCCGTGGGGCATATCATCGGGCTCTACGCCCATGACCGCATCCTCCAGGCTGAAACCCCGGTGTTTTTCCGGTTGCTGGGAGCGGTACTGCTGCTGGTAAGCAGTATCGGGATTGTCAGCGTCTTGTGGTAAGCGGGGCGGCGGGCTTTAGCCCGCGCGCCCGAACACCCTTTCAAAGAATCCAACCTCCCGCACGTTCGGTATCGGCAGGCTGTCGACCTCTTCCATGGCCCGTCGCCAGAACTTCTCGGGTTCATCCAGGTGGGCCACTTTGGCCCGCTCGTCAGGGCTGTAATGGTTGTGTTCTCCTGCAATGCCTTCGGCCATGAGTTCCTGGGTCCAGAGATAGATGGCGGCCCGGACGGTTCTCAGCAGGCGGCAGTAAACGTCGCGGCTCAGGTTGATAGCCAGTTCGGCCGTCAGGTTGATCTGCTTCTGCAGCACCGCCATCTCGTCTTTTTCCAGGAGAACCCGGTTGCCGTTGCCCTTCTTGCAGTTCACGCAAATTTTCTCAAGGGCTTTTACACCCTCGAGCAGATTCATGTAACCGAACTCTTCCTTCTGCTGATCGTCTACTGGCGCAGGAATCCAGCCGTACTGGGGCGATTTGGCAACGATGTGTCCGTGTAGCTCCCTGCGGTAGGGTGGCGCGGCAGCAACATCCTGGTAGCCATCAAATTCGGTACGCAGCCAGGCGGCCATTTTCCGGTGGCGAAGCATCATGGCAAGGGTTATGGCTGAGGGCATGATCTCTTCGAGCAAGTCGGAGGAATCCCGCGTGCGCTCGTCGAGGTGGTTTACGGATGTCGACATTTCTCCTCCTCGGCAACGGGTTTCCTGATGATTCATCCCGTTGTCCGTTTGTTGTTTTTGGCGTTCGGTGGTTGTATCTGTCATTGCCGGTGACTAAAAAGTAGTCAGATAATGGCGGGGGCGCCGTTGTAAAAAAGTTACTGCTTTGTAACGGCCGGTAAGCAGCCAGACCACGGGAAGGAAAACAGGCAATGAATCGGGACAATGGCTTTGAATCACAGAGAGCGTCCATGGTGGATTATCAGCTCCGTTCCCGTGGAATCGAATCGCCACTGGTACTCGAGGCCATGGGCCGGGTAGCACGCGAACAGTTTGTTCCCAGGCGCATGCGGGATTGCGCCTACGATGACGGCCCCCTTCCCATCGGGGCAGGACAGACCATTTCGCAGCCTTATATTGTGGCGTTGATGACGGAAGCTCTGGATCTGGAGGGCGGGGAAAAGGTTCTCGATATAGGGACCGGCTCTGGTTATGCAGCGGCGGTTCTGGGCTGTATTGCTGGCGAGGTGTTTAGTATTGAACGGGTACAGAAGTTGGCCGATCGCGCTGCACGCACACTTGCCGCTGAGGGTTTTGATAATGTTGAGGTTCGCTGTGGCGACGGCACGATGGGCTGGCCGGAGCACCAGCCCTATGATGGCATCGTCGTGGCTGCCGGTGCGCCAGCAGTGCCGGATTCGTTAAAGCATCAGTTGGCAGTTGGCGGGCATCTGGTCATTCCGGTGGGCTCGGAACATTCGGTGCAGTCATTGATGCGCGTTACCCGTTTGGCGGAGGATGAATTCCGGACCGAGAACCTGGGCGCGGTGCGGTTTGTACCCCTGCTCGGCGAACAGGGGTGGTCGTAACTGTCAGACCTGACGTGCTGAATCAGCTGCCGGCGTTTGTGCTTTCAAAGATCTTGTCAGCCGATGCCGCCACGAAACCCGAGTAGAGCTGGCCATCCGGCTTCGGATAACGCAGGGCAAACTCGTAAAAACAGCTGGGGATGGTCACCGTCTGGTCGGAAAAGGCCACTGCTACACGATCGGCCATGGTTGAGGATTGCTCCAGCAGTTCCGCCGGCGAGCCCTTCACCTCGCCACCTGATGCATTTACCGTGTAGCCGTGATTTTTCAGCAGTTGATTGATTTCCGGCACCGAGCGGAACTGGTCCAGGTGGTTGATGCTGACTGTGAAATGGTTGGCGCGATAGCCCCAGGCGGCCATCCAGGCCGCGTACTCGCTCTCCTGCATCAGTTTACGGTAGGTTTCGTAATCAACCTCCCAGTGGCGCCCGGAATAGAGAAAATCATCAGCGATTACCGCTTCCGGCCTTACCTGTTCGACAAGACGTTTCACCACAGACTGCAACTCCGGTGAACATTTCTCCACCAGCAGTTCGGAGATAAACACCTTCGGAAGTTCCCGGGAGGGATGCTCATAGTGCCTGGCATAGAGTTTTTTGGCCTCGAAATGGTATTCACCACCTTCTTTGTAGCCGAGGCTGAGGAAGTGCTCGGCCAGAGCGTCCAGACGAACCGGATCCAGGTTGAAGGTTCGAAGCGCTATATGGTCGTTGACAATGGCCTGCTCCTCTTCGGCGCCCAGGATTTTATGTATCCGCTCGGCAGAGGGGGTTACCTGCCGGTAGGACTCCCAGAGCCGCGCAAACAGGGTATCCGGATCAGTATGCATAGCGAATCTCCTCAGTAGCCGGTTCTTGGCGGGGCTGTTGGCGCCCCTGCGACTGTTGGCTGGTCCGGCCGAGTGGCAGGTAGCAGGCCAGACTGCCGTCGCCAAGGTCCAGTTGCCTCGCCAGTAGCTCTTCCACAACCAGATTACAGCTATCTGGAGCAGGCCAGACCTGGCTGGTCACCGTGGCCCTGAATTCGGAACAGCCGGTATTGGCAACTATAGCGGATTTAAAGGTTTCTCCCGAATCAACCGCCGGATTCCGAGGCGTGCCCCGAAGCACGGCGCTGGCCAGCAAGGTTTCGCGGACGCTGGCGATGTCTGACCTGGGACACTCCAGAGTTGGCCCACCGTCCAGAAGGTCCACAAACCCCCGGTGTCGAAAACCTTCGCGTTCCAGCATATGCCGCGCCGCGCGCGTGTCCTCATGCACCTGGCCGATAACCGCCCTGGCTTCACTGGTCATTTGCCGGGTATACAACGGTTTGGCAGGGATGAACTGATCAATGAAGCCACTCTGGCCGCAGCAGGCCAGTTGTGTTGCGGACATGAAGTCCAGATCCGCCACATGATGCTTTAGCCAGTCCCAGAACGGAGATTGACCCGAAGGATCCGAAACCCCGCGCATTTCTGCGATCACTGTGTCCGCGAACCGCTCCGGGTGCAGGGCCATGAAAAGAAAACGCACCCGGGAGAGCAGCTTGCCTGCATTGGCACGGCGAAATTCGGGCCGAAGATACAGCGAACAGACCTCTGTGCAACCGGTGTATTGCTGGCAACGGGTCAGGCTTTCCTCGGTATGACGTTTTTGCCGGTCGCCCGCATGGCGGATAACGGCATTGCGGCGGAAATGGACGAGCGGACGGGAAACGCCTGCGGCGGCCTCAATACCCGTGGTTCCCATAATGTCACCGGTCGTAATGTCCTCCAGCACGAAAAGATAATGTTCATCGCCGGGCTTCGTCACGTTCCGGGCGAAGCTTTCGACCGAGTGATCAATCTTGCGACTCAGGGCATCGCGATCCGGCATCAGGGAGGTGAAGCCGGGTCCGGATTCATTGGCGATCTGCACCAGGGCATCAAGATCCTTTGGGGTAATCGGTCGAATTAGCATGGCGAGCGTCCTGAGCATTGTTTCGGCTCAGTATGAAAGTCCTGGATGCCAAATTGCAGCTGCATAATGATCGAAATGATCTACAATTAGTGCAAATTGAAAAGAGGTTTGAGCAAAATGATTGGTGCCCAGGATCAGAAGCTGTTAATGCTGCTGAGGCAGAATGCCCGGGCCAGTATCACTGAGCTGGCGAAGGCCATGCATGTATCCCGATCAACGGTACAGAACCGCATTGCGCGTCTGGAAGCCAGCGGGGTGATACGGGGCTACTCGGTGCAGTTGGGTGGGGAATTCTCTGCCAGACAGGTTGAGGCCCACGTGTCTATCAAGGTTTTCCAGAAGCTGACCAGCCGGACAAACGCCTCATTGGAGGGAATCAGCCAGGTGTCGCAGCTGTTTTCCGTAAGTGGAGAGTACGACCTGATTGCCATCGTTGAGGCCCAGTCACTGGAGGAACTGAGCGCCGTGCTGGACGATATTGGCAACTTGGAGGGGGTCGAGCGGACCAACTCTGCCGTGGTCCTCGAAACCCGGTTCCGGCGCTAGGCAGGCCCGAACAGATCAGGAGCCCAGCATTCCTGCGTAGGCACTGTAGAAAAAGGCACCCGAGCCCAGAAGAATGATGCCCCAGGCGGGAAAGATCAAAAACGAACGTTTTGCTTTGCTCATGGCCATATCCAATTTGCTCGGAAAGTAGATTTACACTCTTCACAGTAGCTCAAACTTGACAAATGTTACGAAAAATTTTGAGGAACAGTTCTCGGACGAGGATTAATTTGCCAATTGCGCGGGCACTAAATGCTATTGAGCGGGTCTGAAATGACGCTAGTATGAACAGGAATTGCAAACTCAAACATAAAATAAAATAACAACAAGGAGCCGTTTATGGCGGTAGACCCCCGGAAGCAGACCTCACTCCATTGCCTGTATTACTGGGCAGAGGAAACCCCTGACAACGTTTACCTTACTCAGCCTTTCCCGGATGGTCGTGTCGAAGACATTACCTGGAAGCAGGCTGCCGACCAGGTGTCCAGGATGGCCGCTTACCTGAACAGCCTGGAACTGCCCGAGCCCAGTAACATCAGTATACTGGGCAAGAACAGCGCGCACTGGATCCTCGCCGATCTGGCGATCTGGGCTGCGGGACACGTTTCGGTGCCGCTCTATCCCACGCTCAATGGTGATACCGCCGCCTACGTTCTCGAGCACAGCGAGGCAAAGCTGCTGTTCCTCGGCAAACTTGATGGCACTGCGGACGGCTGGAACGACATCAAGGACCACATTCCGGACGATTTGCCCCTGATTTCCCTGCCCATGTCGCCACGGGACGATACGCCCAAATGGCTTGAAATTGTTGCCAAGCAGGAGCCCGCGGAACCAAAGCTGCCGGATCCGGACAACCTGGCCACGATTGTCTATACCTCGGGCAGCACCGGCCGACCCAAGGGCGTTATGCACAGTTTTCGCACCATGATTTCGGTGGCCGACGGCCTGCAGCAGCTGTTCCCGGTTTCCTCTGAAGAACGCATGCTTTCCTATTTGCCCCTGGCTCACGTGGCGGAGCGGGCGGCGGTTGAAACGCAATCCCTGTACTACGGTTTCCATCTCTATTTCGCCAATTCCCTGGATACCTTCCAGGAAGACCTGCAGCGGGCAAGGCCGACGCTGTTTTTCTCGGTCCCTCGCCTGTGGATGAAGTTCTATCTGGGGGTTAACGCCAAGCTGCCGCCCAAGAAACAGAGGTTGTTATTCAATATCCCGATCATCAACGGTCTGGTCAAAAAGAAGGTCCTGAAACAACTGGGACTGGACTATTGCCGGGCAGCCCTGACCGGTGCCGCGCCGCTGTCAGCGGATATCGTCAACTGGTATCGCAGCCTTGGGCTGGAGCTGCTGGAAGTGTATGGGATGTCAGAAAACTTCGGATATTCCCACGCCAATCGGCCTGGACAGGCCAGGGCTGGCTCTGTGGGTATGGCCAACCCAGGGGTTGAGCATCGCATCGGCGAGGGCGGCGAAGTGCAGGTGAAAAGCCCCGGGCAGATGTTGGGTTATTACAAGAATGAGGAGAAAACCAAGGAGGATCTTACCGAAGACGGCTTCCTGAAGACCGGAGATATGGGGGAAATTGACCGGGATGGCACCCTCCGGATCACGGGCCGGGTAAAGGATCTGTTCAAAACCTCTAAGGGCAAATATGTGGTTCCGGTGCCCATCGAGAATCGCTTCAATCATCCCAAGGCCGAGGTGGTCTGTGTAGCTGGTGCCAACCAGCCACAGCCCTGCCTGATGGTACTGCTTTCCGAGGAAGCCAGGGACGAACTGGAAACCGGAGCCGACCGTGGTGAACTGGAGCAGGAGCTGGCGGCCGAGCTGGATGCGGTGAATGCTGAGTGCGAGTCCCACGAGAAAGTGGCCTTCGTGGTGGTGGTTCGGGAACCCTGGACCATGGAAAATGGTATGCTGACGCCGACCATGAAGATCAAGCGGAATGTGATTGAAGATTTCTACAACCGGAAGATGGACGACTGGTTCAGCCAGAAGAAGAAAGTCGTCTGGGAATTCTGATTTCCTTTCAGTTTCCTGGTTCTTTCCACCTTCTTTCTTGCGTTCAAACGCAAAACGCCGGTGCTCCCTCGGAGCCACCGGCGTTTTCAAATCCTTATGTTCTGTTCTCAGTCCGAGCGATCCCCTCGCTCATGCCAGATTCGGCTGCCGGTTTAGTGGCCGCCCTGCATCTGGCTCATGTCCGGAGCAACGGTGGCTGCTTTCCGGTTGAAGCTCCGCATCTTGCGACTGAAAAACTGTACCGCCTGCTTTGCCGCAGCACGGGTATACTGGCGCCTGACCTCAGCACTGTTGTGGAGGATACTGGACGGCAGCGGGTTTACGGTTGCGATATGGTTCTGAGTCATAGCGCCTTCCTCCTTTTTAATAGGTGTATTGATTTTGGTAGGTAGGTTAGTTAGGGATCTACCTTTAATTTAAATGCAATTCTAAGGGTTCTTATTTGCAGTTTGAATACGTTAAAATCCGTACTCACGTTGCAAATATGCAGTAACTATGGATTGGGATTATCTTCGATATATACGGGCTCTGGCAATAGGCGGAACGCTTGCCAAGGCCGGAGAATTACTGGGTGTGCACCAGACCACCGTTTTACGGCGACTCGACCAGATGGAAGAGTCGATGGGTGTACAGTTTTTTGAACGCAGCCGGGATGGATTGCAGCTCACCCCAGTCGGGGAGACCGCGTTCCGTGAGGCGGATCGGCTGGCCATCGAGATGGAAAATCTCGAGCGCAAGCTGGTCGGGCAGGATTCGGCGCCGGTGGGCAAGGTAAGGCTGGCGGCAGAAGACGCGATGATGAACGCGTTGCTCAGCCCGATCCTTGCCGAGCTGGTGCGGGAGTTTCCGGATATTGAGCTGGAAACCCTGACCGACAACGACGTTGCCAATCTGAGCCATCGTGAAGCCGATCTGACGCTTAGACCCGAGAACAAGCCCCAGGCGACCCTGGAAGGCGAGCGGATTGCGGCCATCGAGTCCGCAGTTTACGGATCTGCCCGCTATTGCCGGCGGCACCGCGATATGGACATTGAGAACCACCCGGAAGGTTGCCTCTGGATCCTACCCGATGAAACCTTCAGCCATCTGGCCACCGGCCGGTGGTATCGCAAGTACCTGAAGAATGTCACTTCCCTCATTCGCTGCAACAGCTTGCAATCCATGCATGCTCTGGCGAAAGCTGGTGCCGGCCTGGCAGTTTTGCCCTGCTATCTGGGAGAGGGCACCCGCGAACTCCGCCGCCTGTCGGACCCGCTGGAGGGTGAGAGCGTTGATCTCTGGCTGCATGTCAACCAGGACACGCAGCACATGGCCCGGGTCCGCATCGTAATGGAATACCTGGTTGAACGTTTGCAGGCTCTGGAGCCCCAGTTGGAGATATCTTCGACGTTCTAGCGAGCATCAGCCGCAGAACGGCCAGAACTGATACCAGCGCCAGCACTGGAATTCCTGCTCGCAGGTTTTGAGTTGATTGTCGTAGCGGAACGCCCGGCTTTGTACCCGGGCGGCCAGATCCATGACGGCCGGCTTCTGTTCGTAGCTCCTGCGGGCGTATCCGCCCCGGCCCTCATGGTAGGCAAGATACAGTTTCCTGGGCGCCGAATAGGAAATGCCCAGCTGTCGGTGGCTTAGCTGGTTGTACCAGCCCACGAAATCAAGCGCGTACTCCATATCGGTTCGCACGGTAAACCAGCCCTCGCCGTTGGCCGCGAGATATTCCCGCCAGGCCGGGTCCAGGGCCTGGGCATAACCGTACGCCGTTGTGGGCCTGGTCCAGGGAATAAAGCCCCAGAGCAGGGTGCGTGGAGGCCGGGCATGGCTGCGGAACGAGGATTCGTAATAAACAAACGCTATCTGGGTGGCAATGGGCGTGCCCCAGCGTTGCTCGGATTCGCTGGCGTAGTCATACCAGACCGGATGTTCCCTGAAAATTTCGCAGACGTTCTCCGGGTTTGCCGGAGGGTCCGGTGCCAGCAGGCTGAAGCGTAGCGTTGCCCAGGTGCCCATCAACAATCCCAGTAGCGGGAGCCCGTACCATCTGGCCCGGCTTTTCCAGATCTCCAGTGCCGTGCGCCGGCCTCTGCTTTTCCGGCGAGGTCTTTTTCGTATTCCTACCAAACCGTCATCTCCGGCATCCAGGGATTGCTTGCTGCATGCATCGTACCCATGGCATAAGGGAATCAACGACACGTTCGGGATGATAGGTAAATGACGCGATTTCCCCTAATTAAACCTCTTTTAGTCACCGCCCTGCTAATGACCGGTACTGCCCAGGCGGCACCGGATGCCCGCCAGGTACTGGAAGTATCCCCTGTCGACGACATCGTGGCCCGCTACCCGGCTATGATGAGCCAGGGCATCCGCGAGGGGCTAAAGCAAAATGGTCAGCTCCCGCCCATGGTGGCCAATACCATCGGCAACATTGTCAGCAGCGGTTTCAACTCCGTGGATATTGAGCAGCAGATCATTACCGATCTGCAAGCCAGCCTCACGGACTCGCAGCTCCAGGCCGTACATGACTGGTACGAGACCCCTGTGGCCAGAAAGATTTCTTCTGCTGAGATCGCGGCTTCGGAACCTTCTGCATGGAAGGAAATCCAGGCGAGCGCCGCGGAACTGAACAGCCAGTACAAGGGCACTCGCAGAGCGGAAATGTTCGACCGGTTTGATCGGGCGGCCCGGGCAACAGAAAGCGCGGTGGATACCACAATTGCCGTCCAGCTCGGGCTGGCAACCGCCATGGCGGCGTTCAGCAGTGATTCAGCCAATTATGAACAGCTGCGCCAGCGCATTGAAAGCCAGCGCGGCATGCTCAGGGGCGTTGTTGGGCAGCAGGTCTACGACAGCTATCTCTATACCTACCAGAATATAGGTGCCCAGGAGATGGATCTGTACCTGCAGTTCCTGGAGAGCCCGGCCGGCGCGGCCTTCTCCAAAGTTGTGACCAACAGCATCCAGCAAGCTATAACCGAGCCCGTGGAAACCATCGGCAAACAGATGTCCCGGTTTCTCAGCCCGGAATCACCAGGCGGTCAGTAAATTCCCGGAGCTCCCGGTATACCTGGTCACGCTTGCGGTCATAGCGATGGGAAAAGTGGAACGCAATCAGTTGCCGGACCTGTGCCGCCTCGGCGATGCCGGCACAGGCCCTGGTGGTGAGATGGTGGGTGTGCCGGGCCTGCTCCTCATCCGCAGCCATGAATGAGGCTTCACAGAACAACGTGTGGGCACCCTGAGCCAGTTCCGTCATTTTGCGGATGTTATCGGGCGTATCGGCGAAATCCGTGCCGTAGGCGATCTTTTCTCCCGGCGCCTGGATCAGGAGTTTGCGGGCCAGGTCTTCTGCTCGATACGTGCGTCTGGCGTCTGGCGAGATGAGTTCATCCGGCCGCTGGCGCAACACAGCCATTTTCAAGTCGTGTAGCCAGGGGCCGGGTTTCAGGCCTTCAGCTTGTAATTGCTCATTGCGTACCTGCAGCTTGCCGAAGGGTTCCCAGGCGAAAGCCAGTACAGGCGTGCCGTGGTCCAGCAGGGCAGCACGAACCTGAAACTCCGGTTCCCGCACCAACACCCCGTCAGGGATTGCCTGGTCCTCCAGAGCGGTGGGCGCCGGATCGCCGGCGGTTATTCTCCAGCGCTTCAGGTGGTCGCTGTGCCATTCGTGAACCACGAACCTGGGCCCTCGATCCTCCACGCGATCCCACAGGATACCGCTGATCATGCCGGCAATGTGCTGCATTAACCCTGGAGGTCCGAACAGCCGGCACGGCAGAAAGTAACCGATCCGGCTGCGCAGGAACCACAGGAAACCGCCGATGTGGTCGGCGTGGCAGTGACTGATGAAAACGTCGGTCACCTGGTGCGCGGACCGAAGCGGCATGCGACCGGTATCGCCCAGATCGAACAACAAGCTGCGGGACTGATGCAGTAGCCTGAGCTGCAACAACGGGTCGCCGCATACACCGTTCACCAGGGAGGCAACCACGGGGCCGACCCGCACTGCCACTTGCGGGTCATCGGCAACGCTGGTCAGCGCCCCCAGCTCGACGCTGACCTGGACGGCACCATCGCTCTGTTGCTTGCGGTTCATAGGTTCTCCCGATTATTGAATTATTCGGTGAGTGCGATTTGTGCAAAGCCAGAATAGGGTCCAATCTCCCTAGTATATGCGAGTGAGGAGTGTCGTTATGGATTTCAATGCCTATCAAAAAGCCTTGTCCTCACAACTGAGGGGCTTGGAGTGCCCGTTTCCGGAGCAGGAGTTTGCGGAGCGTCTGGCTCGTGTCCGGGATCGTATGGCACAGGAGGATTTTGGCGCCTTGCTGCTGACCGATCCCTCGGATATTTTTTACCTGACCGGTTACAGCACCTTTGAGGTGTCTGTGCATGTGGCTCTTGTGGTTACACAGGAAGACCTGCTCTTGCAGGTGCCCTCCATCGAAATGGGCCCGGCCATGGTGACCACCCGGGTTGCGCGGGTCAGCGGATACCGGTGGGAGGGCATCGGTGAAGTGCTGGAACCGCTGGTTCAGGTTCTCAATGACGGAGTTGAAGCGGTCGGCATTGATGCCTGGCACGGCTCCCTTCGTCAGGGAGTGCTGGAAGGCCTCAAGGCACGGATGGCGGGTGTGCGATTTCTGAACAATGGTGGTTTGTTGAAGCAGATCCGGATCGTCAAGTCCGACGCCGAAATCCGTCTTCTGCGGGAGAGCGCGCGAATTACCGCCGATGGCCTGAAGGCAGCTGTGGCAGCGGTTCGCCCGGGAGTCACCGACAATGATATTGCTGCAGAAGGCGCCCGGGCACTGCTGGAGGCCGGCAGTGAATTCATGAGTATGCAGCCGATTGTCGTTACCGGCCGGCGCAGCAGCGTGATCCATTGCAATCACAAGCGCACGGTGGTCCGGGAGGGCGATCCGGTGTTTCTGGAATTCGGCTCAGCCTGGCACCGCTACACCGCCCCGATGATGCAGACCGTGGTGGCCGGAGCCAAGCCCTCTTCGGAAATGCAGAGGGTTCACGACGGCTGCCGTCGGATTGTGGATACTCTCCTGGCGTCTGCTCGCCCGGGCGTCACCTTTGACCAGGCCGCCCAGGACGCCGAAAAAGCGCTCCAGCCGCTGGCAGGCAAGGTATTTTTCTCCGGCGTGTTTGGCTACACGGTTGGCGCCCAGTTTCCCCCTTCCTGGGTGGAGGGCTCGGGCTTTATCGCCAGGGGCGGCAACATGGAGTTTCGGCCCGGCATGGTCTTCCATCTGCCCATCTGTTTGCGTATCCCGGGGCAGTGGGGCATTGGCTGTAGCGAAACCATTCTGGTTACCGAAAACGGAGCGGAACCGATTACCGACAACCCCTGGACGCTCGGCTAATCCAGTCGCAGATCTGACAGGTAAACGGTTCGCGGCTCGGGCAGACGAACGGCAAAGAGACCTATTCGCCTGATTTTCGACATGTCCATGGTCCGGCTATCCGGAGCGTTTTCAATGGCAGTCAGATTCCGCGTGAAAGTATTGAAGCCGGGGCCAAGGATCAGGCGCGCGTTGTAACGGTCATTGTAGTCATGGTCGCTGCGGTCATGGGCCACGTCATTGATTCGAAGCGTCAGTGCCAGAGGTTCCGTTGAAGGATTGAACAGCGTTATGGTCAGTCTCTCGAAACCCCGCCAGTCGGCTGGCAGGTTATTGAGCGAGACCCCCGAGTAGGTTTCCGTGCCCAGATCGATCTTCAGGCTGTGCGGGTGATTCACTGAATGATTGGCTGAGACCGCCAGACTGCCCGCCCAGAAGGGTTCCGGGTTCTGATGACTGAAGTCATAGAGCAGGGGAAGCTGGTGATGAACATGCCACTGTCGGGCCGCAACGATCCCGGTCGAGCCCAACTCAAAACACAACAGCAGCGTGGCTGCCGTCGTGATCAGACATTGGCGGGCGAAGGTTCGTTTCCCCGACAGTAATACTGGGCGCCAGGCGATAATCAACCAACCGCCAATCAGGTTGCGCAGCAGATCCCGACCGTCCATGTCGCGGTTGTGGTCGCCCTGGATCAGTTCGATACCAATTCCGATAGCCAAAATTGCTGCGGTAATGACCAGCCACAGACGCCAGCCGCTCAACCACAGCCAGGGCCTGAAGGTCAGTGTCAGCAACGCAAAAAGAAGGATGTGGCCAAGGTTCCAGGCCGACTTGAGGAGCGGCCCCGAGGCCCAGTCCGGCCCGCCAATAAACAGGAAGGGCGCAATGAGCAGCGAAGCAGCACCGGCCAGCCATGGTAGTTGCCGGCCGGTGATTGGCATTCCCGGTATGAAACCAGGAATCATCAGCTGCGGCTGGTAACTTCCAGCAGGTGATAGCCGAACTGGGTCTTGATCGGACCGAGGACGGTGTTCACTTCGCCGTTAAATACCGCCTTGTCGAACTCCGGAACCATCTGGCCCGGACCAAAAGAGCCAAGGTCACCGCCATTACGACCGGAGGGGCATGAGGAATGCTGCTTCGCCACTTCGGCAAAGTCCTGCCCGCCTTCAATCGCTTTTTTCAGTTCTTCGCATTTTGCTTCGCTGTCTACCAGAATGTGGCGCGCTGTTGCCTGTGCCATGATCAATGTCCTTGTGTCGGATGAATGGGTACATCAGAACGGGAATGCTGCCCGCACAGCTCGCCAGAGGCAAGCCTTTTTATCCGTGTTTCTGCGGCCTCACGGTCTTGTCTGCAAACCTGTACAATGCCGGCTTTCTTTTCGCCGGCGCCTTGCCGGCCCCACATCGACAGGTTTGTTTCTTGATCTCCACTGCCAATATCACCATGCAATTCGGGGCTAAACCCCTGTTTGAAAACGTCTCCGCCAAATTCGGTAACGGCAACCGCTATGGCCTTATCGGGGCCAACGGTTGTGGCAAGTCCACACTGATGAAAATCCTGGGTGGCGACCTTGAGCCTTCGGCCGGCCAGGTCATGCTGGAGCCCAATGTCCGTCTGGGTAAACTGCGCCAGGACCAGTTTGCCTACGAAGAGTGCTCAGTCATCGATACCGTGATCATGGGGCACGAGGAACTCTGGAACGTCAAGAGAGAGCGGGACCGGATCTATTCCCTGCCGGAAATGAGCGAAGAAGACGGCATGGCCGTGGCAGACCTGGAAGTGCAGTTCGCCGAAATGGACGGCTACACTGCCGATGCCCGCGCCGGAGAGCTCTTGCTTGGCCTCGATATCCCGCTGGAGCAGCACAACGGTCCCATGAGTGCCTTGGCGCCGGGCTGGAAACTTCGGGTGCTTCTGGCCCAGGCTCTGTTCTCTGACCCCGATGTATTGCTGCTGGATGAGCCCACCAACCACCTGGACATCAACACCATCCGCTGGCTGGAAAACATCCTGGTGGCCCGTAACAGCACCATGATCATCATCTCCCACGACCGCCACTTCCTGAACAGTGTCTGTACCCATATGGCGGATCTGGACTATGGCGAACTGCGCCTGTTCCCCGGCAACTACGACGAATACATGACCGCCGCCACCCAGGCCCGCGAGCGCATGCTGTCGGATAACGCCAAGAAGAAGGCCCAGATTGCCGAGCTGCAGCAGTTCGTCAGCCGCTTCTCGGCTAACGCCTCCAAGGCCAAACAGGCTACCTCCCGTGCCCGCCAGATCGACAAGATCCAGCTGGAAGAGGTGAAGCCCTCAAGCCGCGTGAGCCCGTTCATCCGTTTTGAGCAGGGCAAGAAGCTGCACCGCCAGGCGGTAACCCTGAAAGATCTCTACAAGGGCTTCGGGGAAGAGTGTGTATTGTCGAAACTGAACCTGCAGATCGAAGCGGGTGAGCGGGTCGCCATCATCGGCCCCAACGGCATCGGTAAAACCACTCTGCTGCAATGCCTGGCCGGCGCCTATACGCCAGACAGCGGCGAAGTGAAGTGGACCGACAGCGCGGAAGTGGGCTACTTCGCCCAGGACCACACGGCAGACTTCGCCGACGACGAGACCCTGACCGACTGGATGTCCCAGTGGACCAAAGGCGGCGAACAACTGGTGCGCGGCACTCTGGGTCGCATGCTGTTCTCCGGCGATGATATTGGCAAATCGGTGCGGGTGATCTCGGGCGGTGAGCAGGGGCGGATGCTGTTCGGCAAGCTGATTCTGCAGAAGCCCAATGTGATGCTGATGGATGAGCCTACGAACCACCTGGATATGGAGTCCATCGAGGCGCTGAACCTGGCGCTGGAGAACTATCCGGGTACACTGATTTTCGTCAGCCACGATCGGGAGTTTGTTTCTTCCCTTGCGACCCGGATTATTGAGCTTAAGGCTGATGGCATCAGCGATTTCAGTGGCAGTTATGATGACTATCTTCGGAGTCAGGGGTACGTTTAACCTCGGTTCTTCGGGCCTTGGGAGAATGCGGACGGGCGGGTAGGCCTTTCCAAAACACGCTCCTTACGGCCCATCCCTGGGGCGCTTGGGCTCCGCCATCCCTGGCTCCGCACAGTTTTGGAAAGGCCTACCCACCCGCCCGCGCGTGCCTCTGAGCGGCCTCTACTAACAAAGGAAAAAATATGGGCGAGACCGAAATTATCGCTTCAACCCGCAAATGGGTCGAAGACGTTGTCGTCGGCTATAACCTTTGCCCGTTCGCCAAACGGGAACTGGTTCGGAACCGGGTCCGTTTTGTTGTGTCGGAAGCAAAGACCGAGGACGAGCTGCTGCAGGCACTGCATTCGGAGCTTCAGCGGCTGGAAGACGAGCCGGAGATCGAAACCACACTGTTGATTCACCCGGGTGTATTGCAGGCGTTCGGCCCCTACAATGAATTCCTGGATGCGGCCGATGGTTTGTTGGCGTATCTCGATATGGAAGGCGTTTTCCAGATCGCCAGTTTCCATCCGGATTACCAGTTTGAAGGCACCGCGCCGGATGCGGCGGAGAATTACACGAATCGGTCACCGTTTCCCATGCTACACCTATTAAGGGAAGCGAGTCTGGAAGCCGCGATTGACAGTTATCCGGATGTGGATGGAATACCCGAGCGAAACATCGGATTGATGGAAGAACTGGGCGCGGAGAAGATGCGGAAGATCCTCGTTAACTGCGTGGAGAACTCGCCGGATACAGGGGAGTAGGATCAGGAGCCGGTGGGTAGGGCTTTCCAAAACTGTGCGGAGCCAGGGATGGCGGAGCCCAAGTGTCACATGGATGTGCCGCAAGGAGCGTGTTTTGGAAAGCCCTACCCACCGGCGAATGCACGGATCTGAAGGCCAGAGCGGTTAACTCAGAAATAACGGCACAGTTGTAAACCAGACCAACCAGAAGAGTCACAACAAATGGGACTGCTTTTCGAGCAAATTGACAGCCAACCGTCGGTGATTGGCGAGATCACCCTGCGCCGGCGGCGGATTCCGGCCATTGGTGACCGGGATATCTACGAGGTAAAGCTGGGCGAGGAATTCCTGATGTCCAGCATGTTCGTGGATGCCGAAGTGGCCCTCTCGGATATCGGGCTGGGGGAAACCGAGGGTGACGACCTCAGTGTGGTTGTCGGTGGTCTGGGCCTGGGTTACACCGCGGTTGCGGCGCTCAGGCATGAGCGGGTTGCCGAGTTGCTGGTGGTTGAATACCTGGAGCCGGTCATCGGCTGGCATCAGCAGGAGCTGGTGCCTCTGGGTAAAGATCTGAATGCCGACCCTCGGAACCGTTACGTACATGGCAGTTTCTTCGATCTTGCGGTTGCAGATCCTGAGGTTGGTGGTTTTGAACCGGAGAATCCCGGCAAACAGTTCGATGCCATCCTCCTGGACATCGACCATTCGCCTCGGGCGCTGCTGCACGATTCCAGTGCCAGCTTCTACACCGCCAACAACCTGCGCCTGATGGCCCGGCAACTGAAGCCCAGAGGGGTGTTTGCCATGTGGTCGAACGAGGGCGAGGATGACGAGTTCATGGCCGTTCTCAACGAGGTGTTCACCGATGTGGCCTGTCATGTCGTATCCTTTTTCAATCCATTTCAGAACAGGGAATCGTTCAACACCGTGTATGTGGCCCGCAAGCCGGGTTGAGAAACCGGAGTCTGTATGTCTTTAACCACGCACCGCAGCCGACCCTTCAGCTCCAGCCAGCGTCTGCCTGAGCCGGATCAGCCGCCGGTGTTGCATGAACCGAGCGAGGCCGGGGCGTTGCTGGCGGAGTTTATCCATCGCCACCCTCGCTTGCTGATTCTGACCGGTGCCGGGGTCAGTACGGATTCCGGTATTCCGGACTACCGGGATGGCGATGGCGCCTGGAAGCGCAAGCAGCCGGTTCAGCACAAGGCGTTCATGGAAGATGTTTACACCCGCCAACGCTACTGGGGTCGCAGCCTGATTGGCTGGCCGGTGATGCGTAATGCCAGGCCCAACCCTTCCCATCATTACATCTCAGACCTGGAACTGCTCAACCACAGCAGCCTGGTGGTTACCCAGAACGTGGATCGGTTGCACCAGAAGGCAGGCACCCGGGCGGTGACGGACCTGCACGGGCGGGCCGATGAGGTGGTGTGCATGAGTTGCGGCTACCGCTGCCCTCGGGATGAGGTACACGATCGCTGCGCGGATCTGAACCCGGGGTTCCAGAAATATACCGCCGATACGGCACCGGATGGCGATGCCGATCTGGATGTGGATTTCGAGGATTTCCGGCTGGCGGACTGTCCGAAGTGCGAGGGGATTCTGAAGCCCGATGTGGTGTTCTTTGGTGACTTTGTTCCCAAAGACCGGGTGTATTCGGCCCTGGATACGCTCAAAGCCAGTGATGGCCTTCTGGTGATTGGTTCGTCGTTGATGGTGTATTCCGGCTTCCGTTTCTGCCGGTACGCCAACGAGTGGAACAAGCCCATTGCCACCCTGAATCTGGGGCGGACACGGGCGGAGGATCTGGTGGATCTGAAACTGAACGCAAGGATCGGGGAGACCCTGAAGGCCTCCCTCGACCAGTTATAGCGGTGGTTACATCAGGTTGTAGATAAATACTACAGCCACGGCCACCGGGGTAATGAACCGCACAGTGATCAGCCACAGGTTGAACATGCCCGGGGACAGCGCCAGTTCTTTCTCCATGGCCTCGCGCGACATCACCCAGCCTGCAAACAGGGCAACCAGCAAGCCGCCCAGGGGCAGCATGATGTTGGCAGTGAAGAAGTCCAGCAGGTCGAAAATGGTCTTGCCTTCCAGCACAGGCACAAAGCCCAGGGGTGCGAAGTCGGACCAGAGGTTCAGGGACAGAATCGAGGCGATACCCAGTCCCCAGCAGACAAAACCTGCGCCCAGTGTGCTGACGGTGCGGTTCATGCCTTTACGCTCCTCCAGCCATTCCACAATGGGCTCCAGCAGTGAAATCCCCGATGTCCAGGCGGCGAAGATCAGCAATACGAAAAACAGGGTGCCGAACAGGGAGCCCATGGGCATCTGGCCGAAGGCCAGCGGCAGGGTCTGGAAGATCAGCCCCGGGCCAGCGCCTGGTTCAAGACCATTGGCGAAGACGATCGGGAAAATGGCCAGGCCTGCGAGCAGCGCCACACCGGTGTCGATGACCGACACAGTGATGGAGGTCTTGGCGATGGAAATATTCTTGGGCAGGTAGGAGCCGTAGGCCATCATCACCGCCATACCCAGGCTAAGGGTGAAGAATGCGTGGCCCAGCGCCACCAGGATCCCGGACGTTGTGAGCTTGGAAAAATCCGGCTGAAACAGGAACGCCGCAGCCTGGGCAAAGTGTCCGGTTGTCATCGCATAGCCCACAACAATCAACAGAAGCACGAACAGGGCCGGCATCAGGATGCTGACCGCCCGCTCAAGGCCCGAGCGAACACCCCGCACGACCACAACCATCACCAGCGCCATGAACAGCGTATGCCAGGCGAGCAGGGTGGTGGGATCGCTGAGAAGGCCGGAGAAGATAGCGCCGATGGCATCTGCCGACTGACCGGCAATCTGGCCGCTGGCGGTTGTACCCACGTAGGAAATCGCCCAACCGCCAATGACCGAATAGAACGAGAGAATCAGGAAACCCGCCAGAATGCCGATGGCACCGACCACCTTCCAGACCGGGTTGAGGCGGTCCCGTTCGGCAATCAGGCTCAGGCTCTTGACGGGGCTTCGACCACCGCGACGGCCGATCATGACTTCCGCCATCATGATCGGAATACCGACGACCGCGATGCACAGCAGATAAACCAGAACAAAGGCGCCGCCCCCGTTCTCACCGGTCACATAGGGGAATTTCCAGATATTACCCAGGCCTACGGCGGAGCCGGTGGCGGCAAGAATAAAGGCAAGGCGTGATGACCAGAGCCCGCGTTGGGCGTTTGAACCTTCAAGCGCTCCTGAATGGCTGGCGGAATCTGATGAAGTAACAGACATAACTATCTCCCGGAGTATTTGTTTTTGTATCAGGGTTTAAGAGGGAAGCTGCAGCTATCTGCAGCTTCCTGAGGGGTGCGCCGGTGTCAGCTCAGCCGGTGCGAGCCAACCGCTCGGGCGCCAGGCTGGCTCCGGCGGTGTGCTTTTTGAACCGTTCTTCGGCCAGTTCGTTGGCGATCTCCCCGGTGGGGCGCCCCGAGCGGTCGGAACGGTTGAAGATTTCGGTCAGGGTGTCGCCAATGGTCTCGACGTGGGCGCGAACCGTTTCCGGTGTGGCTCCGGTGCGCTCGTAGAACACATCGATGATGCCACCGGCGTTAATGGCAAAATCCGGTGCATAGAGAATGCCCCGGTCCCGCAGCATGGCATCGTGCTCCGGGTGTTCCAGCAGATTGTTGGCGGCGCCGGCGACAATGCGGGCCTGCAGTAGGGGAATGCTGTTGTCGTTCAATACCGCGCCCATGGCGCAGGGCGCAACCACGTCTACCGGCAGGGACAGAATGTCCTCGGCCGCTGCCGGTCTGGCCCCCAGCTGATCCACCGCCCGCTGCATATTGTCCTCGTGGATGTCATACACCCAGAGTTCAGCGCCGGCGTCCCTCAGGTGTCTGGCCAGCCGGAAGCCGACATTGCCGATGCCCTGGATGGCCACCTTCAACCCGTTCAGGTTTTCGCGGCCGAGTTTGTGTTTTACCGCTGCTTTCAGGCCGATAAAGGTGCCGTAGGCGGTTGCCGGTGATGGATCGCCGTTGCTGGGGTTGCCGTCGAATCCGGTGCGTGAGGCAATTCCGGCCACGTGGCGCGTATGCCGGCCCATTACCTTGAGGTCGGGGACGCTGGTGCCGGAATCTTCAGCCGCTATGTACTGGCCGCCCAGGCTCTCGAGATGGCGCCCCATGGCTTCCATCAGGGCTTCGGTTTTCTGTTTGCGTGGGTCACCGATAATCACCGATTTGCCGCCACCCAGATCCAGATTGGCCAGGGCGGATTTGTAGGTCATGCCCCGTGACAGTCGCAGGACATCGCGCAGGGCTTCTTCATCAGAGGCATAGGGAAACATCCGGCAGCCGCCCAGTGCAGGGCCGCGGGAGGTGTTATGGATAGCAACTATGGCCTTGAGACCGGTTTCGGGATCGCAGAAAAAGGACAGATGTTCGTGGTTATCGAACTCGGGATGGCTGAATAGCATTGTGAAATCCTCTCCCACTGGGCCGGATCTCGGCATGAGCGGGTATCTTGTTCTTGTCGACCGGCTTGTGGCCGGCGTTCCGATTTCAGGTGTCCGATATTTCCATCGGGATTTCCGATGGAGATGCCCTTTTGGGGCTGGACGAAAAACAAACTAGCCGCAATTGACGTTAACGTCAACATGCAAAAGTGAACGATTAGAAACAGGCGGCATATGCTGTCCCGGCTTATCGTAAAACGGTTCCAGCAATCATGGGGTTACCGGCTCTGGTTAAATTATAATCAACGCAGGGTGTCTTTCTCAGATTTGCTCAGAGGAGGTGAATCATGAAACGGCTCTTTTATCTTGTGGACTCCATCGACAGTCTCGAGGAAATCTCACAAGACCTGCACGAACGCGGGATCACAGACTGGCGTTTTCACATTGTCAGCAAGGATGAAGCCGGCCTGTATACCCACCGACTGCATTCAGCGAGTGTGCTGGACAGGACCGATCTGCCAAGGTTTGTTGAACGCGGTATGATCATTGGCGCACTTTTCACGCTGTTTTTCGTCGTACCCCTGGCAACCTGGGGAGGTCTTGGGTGGCCACTCGCAGCCTATGTGGCCATGGGTGCGTTCGCCATCATTGCAGGCGGCTGGCTCGGGGGCTTTGGCGGCATTGGTACCGAGAACTACCGAATCCGCAAATACCACAGTGACATTGAGGCTGGCCGTCATCTGGTCATGGTTGACGTGCCACGGCCCGACTTACAACAGATGAAGCGCCTGATGGCCCGGAATCATCCGGAAGCAGAATTGCAGGGCGAGGGCAGCAGTTTCAACAATCCGTTTGCAGCAGGAGACGGACGCATACACCTCGTCCATTAGTCTCAGATTTGGTGGTTTCTTCGGGAACTACCTATACGCGTATTGGGGAAACTGGCCTAGTTTCCCCTGATGTCTGTCGCTTCCTATTCTTATCAGCTTCAGCCGGCCCGGGTGCGGGTGGAGTTCTTCCGGCTACTTCCCATCTCATTGTTTGTGGTGGCGTTTGGCGCTGCCTTCGGTTTGGCAGCTACCCAGAAAGGCCTTGAACCGCTCCAGGCTGTGCTGATGAGTGCCACGGTCTTTGCCGGGGCGTCCCAGTTTGCAGCCGTCGACATGTGGGGCGCCGAAGTATCTGTCCTCCCGATGATTGCTGTGGTCTTTGCCATTAACTCCCGCCATCTGCTCATGGGCGCTTCGCTTTACCCGATGCTGAGGGATGTCTCGCCAGGCAAGCGTTACGGTCTCTTGTTGCTGCTGACAGACGCCAACTGGGCTGTCTCTGCCCAGGAATACCAGAGTGGCCGGCGTAACCTGGAGGTGATCCTCGGTGGTGGCCTGGCGCTGTGGCTGGCCTGGATTATCGGCACCGGCCTGGGTGTCTACTTTGGTGGGTTGCTACAGAATCCCAAAGCCCTCGGGCTGGACATGGTCCTCGGCTGCTTCCTGCTGGCAATGGCGTTGGGTGGGAAAAAGTCCCCAAGGGTACTTGTAGCCTGGGCCGTTGCGGCGTTGGCCTCATTGGCGGCCTGGCGATGGCTACCACCCAACACCCATGTGGTGGTCGGTGCCCTGGCGGGCGGCGCGATTGGCTTCTTCTGGCTTGAACGCAAGCAAGCTGCAGGTGTGGAGGGAAGCGACCATGACCGTTGAAACCACCACGGCCGGCATTCTGTTCCTGATTGCGGTCATGACGGCCGTCACACTGGTGACTCGCTTCGGTGGGGCGTTCGTTATGTCGTTCGTGAAGATCAATCCGCGGATTGAGAGCTTCATCAATACCATGGCCAGCTCAGTCCTGGTTGCCATTATCGTGCCCATGGCGGTGACTGGTGACGCCGGAGCCCTGGCGGCCCTGATTACGACTGCCGTTACCATGCTGGTATTACGCAAGCCTCTGCCGGCCATTGCAGCCGGCATTGCTGCCGCCGGAATCGTTCGGTACCTGGCCTGACCTCTCGAATCTGAAGTGCTTAAAAACTGCTCAAGTCTGGCGTCTCCCGGCCGATACACCTGTGTAGTGATTACAGGTACCCAAAGCCATGATTTCCTCCAGCCAGATTTCGCTTTTCCAGGACAGTTCCCGCCAGGTATCGGCTTTCGACAGCACCCAACTGCGCATTAGCCGACAAGCGCCGGCTGCGCCCCAGGCCAACGCGAATGCAGTGGGCTCAGAGCTGACACTTATGCGCCAGGCCGCCTACCGTTACAGCAGCCAGGAGCAACTCGCTTTCAGCGGCAGCAGTACGGTAACCGGCAACGGTCAGCAGAGCGTGTTCACCAGTGCCCAGCTCGCCGAGAAAACCTCGGAGCTGTTTCTGATGGGCCAACAGGCGCTGAGTGTGAGCCGTGCGGCTCTGGGCGGTGATGCCGGCGTCGAGGGTCGCGGCAGCCTCTCAGTTTCAGCCGGGCGCTACATGTTCTACTCCGAGAGCGAATCCAGAAGCTTTGCCTCCACCGGCACCATAAGCCTCGAAAACGGCGAAACCATTGATTTCACACTTTCCCTGCGACAGTCCCAGTCCCGGACCTACGAGTACTCGGAGCTGGTCCAGATCCAGGAGCGGCCGCTCACCGATCCTCTGGTGATCAACTTCGGCAATGCCACCGCGCGCCTGACCGACACGCTGTTCGAGTTCGATCTGAACGGTGATGGAGAAACCGGCCAGTTTGCCACCCTGGGCAGCGGCAGCGGCTACCTGGTGCTGGACCGCAATGGCAACGGCAAGGTGGACGATGGCACTGAACTTTTCGGTCCCCGGAGCGGTTCCGGTTTCGGCGAGCTGGCCAGGTTCGATGACGACGGCAACCGCTGGATCGATGCCAATGATGAGATCTTCGCGTCGCTGTCCGTTTGGGTGCAAACCGCGGATGGCTCGCAGGCTCTCAAATCCCTTGGCGAGGTCGGGGTTCAAGCCCTATACGTGGACAATGTGGAAGACCGCTTCACCCTCGCCAACAGCCAGGGTGTACCCCTCGGCCAGATCAAGAGTTCCGGCATTTACCTGACCACCGACGGCGAGGTCCGCACCCTGGAGGAAATGGACCTCGCGGAGCAGAACACCGCCGACGCGCCGGCTGCGGAGACTGTGCTGAGTAGCGATCGTGGTTCGCCGGATCGGGGTGGTAACGGCCTTGTCGAGGCGCGGGTGGAGGCGATCCGCTCGGCGCTTGAGAAGCTCAACGAAATCCGCGAGAAGCAGAAGGCGTTTATCGAAGAGTCGAAAGAATCCGGCAAGCCCGAGTCGCCGATCGTGGATTACCTGAAGCTGATCGACAAGATGCGTTTGGAAATGCTGAATAGCCAGGACGAAAAGAAGCAGGCGGCGAGCCGGTATCTGGAGTTTGCCAGCTTGTAGCGATCGACTCCGAGGCAGGGCCGGTCGGGGGCAAGGCTCCCAAAAATGTGCGGAGCCAGGGATGGCGGAGCCAAGCGTACACGGACGTATTCACAGCGTTTTTTGGGAGCCTTGCCCCCGGCCGGACCGTCTGTTTACTCCATGGAGGGCTTGGGCATCGGATTGGGGTTTCTTAGCGCTAATTCGCCGATGCCCGGCAATTTGACCCCCAAAGCCAGCGGATTGATACCGAAGGAAAGGCCCAGAAGATTCAACTCCAGGCCTTCCCGAATACCCGCTAGTACACCAAAGTACCCGCCCAACGAGAACTGATAGCCAGTGCCACCCGGAACCTCTGCTATCACTCGGTCGCCGAGGAAGTCCTTACCAATGGCATGGTTGGGCAAGGCAACATCCAGCCCCGGAACGTCCCGTATTACCCAGGCCACGAAGGTATTGCTGTTCGGGCCGGGCCAGGCTTCATATTCGGTCGGGTAGGGGTAGGATTCCACCGCCTGGTAGATGTCGGGAATAAGCTTTTCGGCCTCTTCACCGCGGATGTCGGCATAGAGTTCCGGTTTCGCTCCGTACCAGTGCCTGTCCGGCTCACCCGGGCGGGAATTGACCACGTAGCTGCGCCATCCGGTTACCTCATGAACACGATAGTGGCTGGCGCCTTTTTCCTTGGTGGCTATCCAGGTATGGACGGCAAAGTAACCCCGCCAACTCCAGGCCCGGGCGCCATACACCTGAACGATGGCTTCCTCGGCCTGCTCTGGCAAAGGCGCAATCCGGGCACTCTCCCGGGTTGCTGTTTGCCAGCTCTCAGCCCCCTGCAGGCTTCCGCTCGTGGCAAGCAGGATCGGGCCGGACAGCAGCAGGAGTACGGCACCGACCAACCAGCCGGTGTATTTCAGAAATCGTTTCATGAACCCAGTCCCAAGCGTGAGGATATCCGGGACCCTTTGGCCGTAGAAAGTTCCGGATCACTACATTGATTGTAGCGAACAGATACGTCACCCGTTAGTTGGCGGATGAGGACGGCGCTGGGCCTTGGTTTGCCGGCATCAGGCTTCTCTTCTAGGCTCAAAGATACAAGCTGCAAGTTTCAGGAGGGTTTTATGTCTGACCATCACGTGTACAAAAAAGTCGAAATTGTCGGTTCTTCAAAGAAAAGCATTGAAGATGCAATCGAGAACGCGCTTGAGGAGTGTGGAAAAAGTGTCCGCAACATGGAGTGGTTTGAGGTAACCGAAACCCGCGGCCATATCGTCGACGGCAAGGTAGGCCATTACCAGGTTGTGATGAAAGTCGGGTTTCGTATCGCTAACAGCTGAATAACCGAGTTTTAGCTGCTTCGAATTGCCCGGTGCCGGATGGACGAAGCCAGCTGGTTCATTAGTTCCCGGGCCTCGCCCTCATGCAGACTGTGGCATTTGTCCTGCAGTACCCGGCGGTCGTGGTTGGATGAAGCGCTGGAGACGTCTTTGAGCAGATCCAGATACTGGCAGGCCGCCAGGTGTGCCTTGATCTCGGCATCGATGAGCCGGGTCACCAGTTCTTCGACGGATTCGGTACAGAAGGGACGGCTCCTGTTTAATAGATTGCGTGCCTCCAGGGCTGCATTGCGGGCTTCCAGCCTCAGTTCACCCGCGGCTTCGCCCGCTTCAACCGCCCTGAGGAACATGCCCAGGCGTTCGTGGAGATGCCAAACCTGGGGCCAGATCTTGCTGTAGGCTTCCACTTCTGTGTGGTAGAGGGCTTCCTCGACCGACGAGCCCGTCCCGCCGTTACCCGCCTCACCGGGACGGTTGAATTGCGCGACCCGAATGTCGTCAACTTCTCGCCAGAGGGTGTCGGAGCGCTCGCGCAGTGCTGCCATCTGATCCTGGTGGCGGCGCCGTGCTCCCGAGCCGAGAAACAGCGCGATAAGCGCAAACACCATGGCTCCCGCAGCCAGCAGCAGCGGGAGGCTGCCTGCCGATATCATGTTCCATAATGGGTCTGTATCCATAGTCTCTGACCCCCGCGCAATTCCTGTATGGTAATTCAGTATAGAAGCTAATCCTGCTCTTGCTGACGGAAGGGCAGAACGGATTTGGCGTCTTCGAAATAACCGAGCACGTGTTCCGCTTCTTCGTGGGTGAAGTTCTCGATGGCCTCGCGGAAGCCGGGGTGCCGAATTCCATGCCATGAATGGGTAATTACCGGCTCAAAGCCACGTACCAGTTTGTGTTCACCCTGGGCGCCGGCGTCGATATGGCTCAGCCCCAGGTCCATAGCCAGTTCGATGCCCTGGTAATAACAGGTTTCGAAGTGCAGGTGGTTGTATTCGTCCAGGCACCCCCAGTAGCGCCCATAGAGGGTGGTTTTGCCCGCCAGAAACAGGGCTCCGGCAATCATTTCGTCTTCGTGCTCGGCGATGACCAGGTGCACATGCTCGGGTAACTGCTCCAGAAGCAGTTCAAAGAAGCGCCTGTTCAGGTAAGGCCGCTGGCCCCGTTTCAGGTAGGTGGCCCGGTAAAATACGTAGAAGGCAGACAGCACATGTTCCGGAATGCCCCGGCCGTGGAAGCGGGTAAAGGAAATGCCCTGTTCGGCAACCTGGCGGCGCTCCTTGCGTATGGACTTTCGCTTGCGGGAAGTCAGCGCTGCCAGAAAACCATCGAAGTTCCCGTAATCGTGATTGTGCCAGTGGAACTGGCATCCGATCCGGTGCAACTCCCGGTCTTGGTGGAGCAGTTTCTGGTCCTCGCTGTCGGGGAACAGAAGGTGCCAGGAGTGGGCGCCCAGTTTGTCGGTCAGCGTGTCCAGAAGGTCATGAATCTGTTCTGGTGTCAGTTGTTCTCGCAGGCCCGGATCCAGCAGCAACCGGGGGCCGGCAGAGGGCGTAAACGGGATGGCGATCAACAGCTTCGGGTAATAGGCAAGGCCATGTCGCTGGTAGGCATCGGCCCAGGCCCAGTCAAAAACGTATTCACCCATGGAGTGGCTTTTCAGGTAAGCCGGTGCCAGGCCGACGATTCTGCCATCCGACTTGAACACCAGGTGTTTCGGAGACCAGCCTGTGGCTGCCGATGTGCATCCGGACTCTTCCAGAGCCTGGAAGAACTCGTAGCGAAGAAAAGGGTTGGTGCATCCTGCCAGTCGCTCCCACTCTCGTGCGGGAATGTCATTGATACTGGAACAGGTTTCCAGGGAAAAAGTCGCTGGTCCGGATTCTGGCATGGTGCGGGAAAACTCCTTTGTGTACCCGATACCATACGTCAGAACACAGGTTCTGATCATCCTTCATCACGCTCTAAAGCCCGGGATACGCCTGTGTAAAGGTTCTGCAAAGTGGGAAAGGCTGAATCAGCGACTTGCCTCGAGCGTGTTAGACTTCAGGCAGCAACGGTGGCCGGCACGACAGGTGGAGAGGCAAGATGCAGAACAGGGTGTTACTGGTCGAAGACGATGATGAACTGCGGGAACTGCTTGCCCGTTACCTGACCAATCAGGGTTTCACCGTCCGCGAGGCAGCAAACGGGCGGGACGGATTGGCTCTGGCGCTTGGCCAGGACTGCGATATCGTCGTGCTCGACATTATGCTGCCGGACATCAGCGGCCTTGAGGTTTTGCGGGAATTGAGGGCAGAGACTCATCTGCCGGTTGTGCTGCTGACGGCCCGGGGCGATGAAACCGACAGGATCGTGGGCTTTGAAGTCGGTGCCGATGACTATATTCCCAAGCCCTGCAACCCACGGGAACTGGTGGCTCGCCTGCAGGCACTGTTGCGACGGATTGCCTGGGACCAGAAAACCGAAGTCAATGCTGCCCGGACCTATGGTGACCTGAGGGTCGAGCCCGGTCATCGCCGGATATACCAGAACGATGTTGTCATGGAGCTGACGGCCACCGAATACGAAGTTCTGCAAGTGCTTCTCGCGCACGCAGGCAGCGTGGTCCGCAAAACCGATCTCATGCAGTGGGCCCTTGGCCGCCGGCTGGAGGCATACGACCGCACCCTTGATATGCACATCAGTAACCTTCGCAAGAAGCTGGGGAACGACGATCCGCCCCGTATCGAAACCGTTCGCGGGCTGGGTTACAGCTATCGGGTGCCTGAATGAAGCAGCGGCCCATGTTCCCCCTGTTCTGGCGGATCTTCCTCTCGATCTGGCTGGCCATGGCGGTCACCGTGGTGGCCAGCAATCTGGCAACCAGAATGCTTCTCGACCGGGAACGGGAGGCGATCGAGCGGCAGGCAGGTCTCAGGGATCTGGCCGAAGAGGCGATCGCAATCCGTGAGTCCGGTGATCGAGGTGCTGCCTGGCGCTTTCTGCGGGATGAGGGCGAGCGCCTTGAACTGTTTCTGGTGCTGCTCGAACAGGATGAGAACGATGGCAAGCTGCCTTCGTTCATTCGCGACCGCATGAAATCCGGCTGGTATCCGCAGAAACCGGCGGTTCTGGACGTTGGCAGCGGTTACAGGTTGGTGGCCTGGCCCCGGGTGCAGGGCGCTGGCTGGCTCAACCCCAGGTTCTTCCGGGCTATAGAGTTCGGGCTGGCCTTGCTGATGATTTCCCTGGCGTGCTGGTGGATCGCCCGCCTGGTATCAAGGCCGCTGCGGCATATGGAGAGCACGGCCCGGGCGATTGCGGGCGGGGATAACTCTCTCAGGGTCAGCGAAAAGATCGCACAACGCAGGGATGAGGTGGGGCAGTTGGCGACCGCCTTCAATGCCATGACAGAGCAGCTGTGCAGCCTTCTGGATCGTCAGAAATACCTGCTCCGGGATATTTCCCACGATCTCCGAACGCCGCTCACCCGCCAGCGTATCGCCATTGAACTGGCGAACGAGTCCGGCGCTGATGAGGAGCTGATGGCCAGTATCCTGCGCCAGAACGAGCGGCTTGAAACCATGACCGGACAGATCCTGACCCTGTACCGGGTGACTGACGCTGGCGGTGATATTGAGCGGGAACCCCTGAGGCCCGTGCACGTAATCAACCAGGTGCTCCAGGATGCTGCAGACTACGCCGAACACCAGGGTGTGGACTGCAAGCTGGTTGTGTCACAGGAAAGCGCACGAGTATCCGTTCTCGGCGACGAGGGCCTTCTACAGCGAGCCATCGACAATATCCTGCAAAATGCCCTTGATCATACGCCGCCGGGCAGGGCCGTCCATCTGGGTGTGACGGTCTCAGGTGGCTGGCTCAGTCTGGCGGTGGATGACGAAGGGCCGGGCGTCCCGCCGGAGCTTATGGATCAGCTTTTCGAGCCGTTTTTCAGGGCCGATAAGTCCCGCGGAGGCAAAGGCTGGGGACTGGGGCTGGCTATTGCCAGGGACATCGTTGCTGCCCACGATGGTTCAATAGCAGCAGAGGCCGGTGAGCGTGGTGGCTTAAGGGTGACGGTTCGTCTGCCGGTGTTTTTCGGGGGCGGCTGATTCGGGCTCCGAATCGGAGGGTTTCAGTTTCTCTGCCCCTGAAAAGTCGATACCCTCCTGCAACTCGTCCTCGTCAAAGCGGATTCCGCAGGCTGCTTTGCGAATTTTTGCGGGTTTGGCAGTGCCCGGGTTGTTGTACTCGCCGTCAGAGGCCATAGGTCGTTGTCCATGAAAAAAGATTACCCCGTTCCCGCAGGATACCTTGAGCGTGAAACGGAAGTGAAGAAAAGCCGGTTCATTGCTCGGGTGGCCCCGGTGGGTTCCCGGGAGGAAGTAAAGGAGTGGCTGGAGCAGGCGCATCAGGATCATCCGGACGCCCGTCATATCTGCTGGGCCTACCAGATCGGCCGCCCCGGTTCTGCCGCCGAGGCCGCCATGAACGACGATGGCGAACCCTCCGGAACGGCAGGCAAGCCGATTCTGAATGTGATTCAGCACAAGGATATGGGTGATGTCCTGGTGATGGTGATCCGGTACTTTGGCGGTATCAAGCTGGGTGCCGGCGGACTGGTGCGGGCCTATGCCGGGGCAGCAGAGAGTGTTCTGTCAGCGGTTGACCGCGTGGTGCAGAAACCCATGACGGATGTGCTGGTTTCCCTCTCCTTTGCCGATGAACAGCCCCTGCGCCATTGGTGTGAGGTTAACGGTGCATCGGTGGAGTCTGTCGATTATGGGGCATCCGTTCGTGCGCGGGTACTGGTTCCGGAGGACTGCCAGGCAGAGTTCGGGGCTTTCTGCGATGCCCATAAGCTGGATTACAGTTTTGAAAGATGATGGATCCAGGGGGCATCGTCACACGTCTGCTACGCGTATACTGTTTAAAGAGCGTTCTTCTGAATTGAGGGCAGAAATCATGATGCGTTTTCTGATGTTGGCGGTTGTTACATTGGCCATGACCGGTTGCGCCAGCAATGTGGTGACCGACTATAACTCGTCTGTGGTTTTTGGAAATTATTCATCCTGGGCGTTTGCCAGTGGTAACGGCTCGTCATCCTTTACCTCGCTCGACGGCACTCGGGTGCGCAGTGCCGTTGAGCGAGAGCTGAATCGCAAAGCGCTGAAACAGGTCCCTGAGGCAGAGGCCGACTTGCTGGTGAGCTGGCAGATCGTGCCCGAGGAGCGTCTTGAGCAGACGGGACTGGGACTGGGTTTTGGTTTCGGCAGCGGTAACTTCGGCTGGGCCCTGTCCGCACCGCCCCCGGTGCGTGAAATTGAAGAGGGAAAATTGGTTGTAGAGCTGGCAGACAGCAAGTCGAAAGAAGTTGTCTGGCGGGCCGCCAGCCGTCGCTATCTGAATGAAAACCAGTCACCCGAGACCCGCAGGGAACTGATTGACGAGGTCGTGGCTGAAATGTTTACCAAGTACCCTCCCGGTCTTGATTGAAAGGCCGGGCAAGACCGGAATAGCACGGAGACGGAATGAAGAAGCGATCTGAGGGCGGTCTGGTTTTTTCGACCGAGCAGGGGCGTATGTGCCCGGATTGTCGCAACCCGGTGAATGAATGCACCTGCACTGCGCCATCACGGCCCGCCGGAGACGGTATCGTAAGGGTGAGCCGGGAAACCAAAGGTCGTAAAGGCAAGGGTGTCACCCTGATTACCGGCATCCCGCTGGATGACAAAGAACTCAAAGCCTATGCCAAGGTGTTGAAAGCGAAATGCGGCACCGGAGGCACGGTAAAAGACGGCGTGGTCGAAATCCAGGGCGACCAGAGAGATCTTCTGATTCCATTGCTGGAACAGAAGGGGTGGACGGTCAAGCGCGCTGGTGGCTAATGGTATAACACGCAATTCCCCCTTGCTCACGTTACAATAGAGCCCTCGAACAACGAATCCCGAGTTTTACATCAACCGGAATCTGGCCGGAAATCCCCGGGGTATATCCCTGGGGATGGCAGGATCCGTTCGACCGGAGGCAAGCATGCATATACTGGTTTTGGGCGCAGGCGTTGTGGGCATTACCACGGCCTGGTATCTGCAAAAGCAGGGACACCAGGTCACCGTGGTTGATCGCCAGAATCAGGCCGGCCTGGAAACCAGTTATGCCAATGGTGGTCAGATCTCGGTATCCCATGCCGAGCCCTGGGCCAATCCATCAGCCCCCCTGAAAGTGTTGAAATGGCTGACCAGACCGGACGCGCCGTTACTGTTCCGGCCAAAGCTGGATCCGGACCAGTGGCGCTGGGCGCTTTCTTTCCTGGGACAATGCACGTCGGCCAGGGCCGCTCACAATATCCGCCAGATAGTGAACCTTGGCACCTACAGCCGAAGCCAGTTGCAGGCTCTGCGTAAGGAAGCCGGCATAGAGTACGACCACCTCGAGAAGGGGATCCTGCATTTCTACACCAATCCCGCCGAGTTTGATGGCGCCATGGCGCCTACCCGGATCATGCAGGATCTGGGTTGTGACCGGCAGGTTATTGATGCCGATCGCGCGGTTGAACTCGAGCCGGCACTCAAGCCGATCCGCAATCGGATCGCTGGGGCAACCTACACCTCTGAAGACGAATCCGGTGATGCGCGGTTGTTCACACAGAATCTGGCCACCCGTTGCGCGGAAGCCGGGGTGGAGTTCCGCTACGGCACAGAAATTCTGAGTTTTGAGCGCGCCGGAGAGCGGGTGCTTGGGGTCCAGACTCTCCGTGAAGGCCATCATGAGACGCTCCGAGCGGATGCCTATGTACTTAGTATGGGCAGCTTCAGTGCGGCTCTGGCCCGGCAGCTGGGTATTTTCCTCAACATATACCCGGCCAAGGGCTATTCGATTACCGTGCCGGTGAAAAACGAGGAGGCGGCGTTCAAGGTCAGCCTGACCGACGATGAGTACAAGCTGGTTTACTCACGCCTTGGGGACCGCATGCGAGTTGCAGGTACGGCGGAGCTTAGTGGCTACAGCCGAAAACTGAATTACACCCGTTGCCGAGCCATCGTCCGCAGGACGGCGGAAGTCATGCCCGAAGCGGGCTACTGGGACCAGGCGGAATTCTGGACCGGTCTGCGGCCTGCGACCCCCTCCAATGTGCCTTACATCGGAAAAAGCCACTTTGCCAACCTGTATCTGAATACCGGGCACGGTACCCTGGGCTGGACCCATTCCTGTGGCTCTGCCGCGGCACTCGCGGACATCATTGACGGCCGCACGCCGGACGTGGATTTTACCTTCTCCGGGTTATAAAACCGAAAAGGGGCCAGATGAAAGCCTTCATCTGACCCCGGTTTCCAGCGTTCGGACGGTTTACTGCAACTGATCCCGAATCAGCTTTTTGTTGATCTTGCCAACGCTGGTCTTGGGAATATCCTCCACGAAATCAATATGCTCGGGGATCGCCCATTTATTGATCTCGCCGCTTTCCACGAATTGCTTCAGGTGGTTCTGGATATCCCCGGCACTGGCTTGCTCACCAGGTTTCAGAGTCACCAGCGCGTGCGGCCGTTCGCCCCATTTTTCATCGGGTACGCCAACCACGGCAGCGCCGGCGACGGCCGGATGCTGGCTGATCAGGTTTTCCAGGTCCAGTGACGACAGCCACTCACCGCCGGTCTTGATCACGTCCTTGATGCGATCCTTGATGGTGATGGTGTTGTCCGGCTCCATGGAAGCCACGTCGCCGGTGTGAAGCCAGCCTCCTTCCCAGAGCTGTTCGCCTTTCTCGGGTTCCTTGAAGTAACCCTGGGTCAGCCAGGGTGCGCGGGCCACGATTTCGCCCTTGGCCTCGCCATCATGTGGAACCGGGTTACCGTCGGGGTCGACGATTTCCAGCTCAACCATGGGCGTTGCAATACCGGTTTTCACACGGATTGCCGTTTGCTGCTCAAGAGGCAGCTCCAGATCTTCGGGCTTGAGGTGTGAAGCGCAGAGCAGCGGGCAGGTCTCAGACATACCGTACGCGGTGTACATCTTGATGCCGAGCTTGGCCCCGGCATCGCAGAGCCCTTTTGTGAGTGCGCTGCCGCCGATCAGCACGTGCCAGTTGCTCAGATCGGCTGTCTTGATGGATTCGGTGGCCATCATCATCTGCATGATGGTGGGCACGCAGTGGGAGAAGGTCACTTTGTGTTCCTTGAGCAGATCGACCAGCAGCTCCGGCTCATAGCGGCCGGGGTACACCTGTTTGATGCCCATCATGGTGGCGGCATAAGGCACACCCCAGGCATGCACATGGAACATGGGGGTCACCGGCATGTACACCGACGAGGAGCGCATCAGAGGCATCTCATCGAATGACGCCACGGTGCCTGTCATGGCCAGCGTGTGCAGTACCAACTGGCGGTGACTGAAGTAAACGCCCTTCGGATTACCTGTGGTACCCGTGGTATAGAAGGTGGTTGCCACGCTGTTTTCGTCGAAATCCGGGAAGTCGAACTGATCATTGGCCTTGGCCAGAAGGCTCTCGTACTCGCCGATGGTTTCAACAGGAGCCTGTTTCGCGGCCTCGCTGTCGGTGAGCTGAATCCAGGTCTTGACCGTTTTGATCTCGCCCTTGACCGCCTCAATGATCGGGAGGAAGTCATCGTGCACCAGAACAACATCGTCCTCGGCATGGTTCATGGTGTAAACAATCTGGTCCGGAGACAACCGGATATTGACCGTGTGCAGAATGGCACCAATCATTGGAATGGCAAAGAAACACTCCAGGTAGCGTGGGGTATCCCAGTCCATTACCGCAACGGTATCGCCCGGTTTTACACCGGCATCGGTCAACGCGTTTGCCAGGCGGTGGATGCGCTCGACCAGATCGGTGTAGGTGTACTTGCTGCGGTTGGAGTAGACAATTTCCTGGTCAGGATTGTACCTGGGGCCTGAGAGCAGGAGTCGTTTGATCAGCAGCGGGTACTCATAGGCGTTTTCAGCCGGGGGTAGAATGCGGGTCTGTGCCATTGCTTGTTTCCTCTTTCCCAGTTGTTGGTGTTATCGCGAGAAACAGGAATAAATCTGACACAGTTTGGCTGAAACAGGAACCGGTAATAGTGAAAAAATGCAGAGCGAACGGTGGCTTAGATGCAAATTCCGTTTCGCTCTGCGGACGCGCCTTTTAGGGCTTCAGTCTTACTCGTAGGTGCAGAGGTAAGCGGTGTCGATGTCGGTCTTTGCCTTGAAGCTGGCCTGGCCCGCGACGTCAAAGCTTTCGCCAGCACCATAGGTCATCCACTCTTCCATGCCGGGGAGCAAGACAGTGAGGGCGCCGCTGATGACGGTCATGGTTTCTTTCTTGCTGGTGCCGAACTCATACTCGCCCGGGCTGATAACTCCGACCGTAGCAGGCAGAGTGGACGTCTGGAAGGCGATGGATTTTGCCTTGCCGTCGAAATATTCATTTACTTTCAGCATGTGCTGGGCTCCTGGAATAAGTTTGGAGGCCTACTATACGGGAATTTCGTGCACTTCCAATGACAAATCATCAGTCTGAGGCGTTCTCGTCCCTGGACGAAACTGCTCGCTCTGTTTTGTTCTCAAGCCCGCTACTGAGCTTGTGACTGTCTGGATCGTACCGCTCACGCAGTTCGTCTTTGGTTGTACCGCTCCAGAGCGTTATACCGGTGAAATAGCCGGCTCTGCCGATGACATGAGCAGCAATCGGCGCCGTTAACAGAATAAACACGATGAAGGCGATTGCCCGGGCGGCCACAGCGCTGTCGGAAAAATGCAGTGCCACTCCGGCCATCGTCAATATTGCGCCCATTGCTCCTGCTTTGGTGGAAGCATGCATGCGGGTTGGCAGATCAGGCAGCCTCACGATGCCGATGGCCGCAAGCACCATGAACGAAGCGCCTGCCAGCAAAAGTATAGAAACGAAGATTTCACTCATCCTTGACGCCTCCCCGTTCCAGGAATCTGGCGAACCCGATGGCGGCGAGGAAAGCCGTGAGGGATATTACGATAGCCACATCGAGAAAACTGGAGACGCCGGTATCAATGGCATGAACCCCGACGTAGCCAACCACCACGGATGCAATCAGTTCCAGTGCGACGACCCGGTCGGCCAGGGATGGGCCGCGGGTTAACCGGATGAAGGCAAAGAGCAATGCCAGGGACAGCATGAGATAAACGATGTTAATGGCGATTCCAAGCATGGCGGCCCCCTAGCGCATAACCTTCAGGATTCGGTGCTCCAGTTCCTTCAGGTCATTTCTGAGTTGCTCCTCGTCCTGAAGAAACATGGCATGGATAAATAACACCCGTCGATCATCGGAAACATCCAGGCTTAGCGTGCCGGGAGTCAGGGAGATGACACTACTGACAAACATGATCTCCATATCGGTACTTGCCTCGAGTGGAAACGCGATAACACCCGGCTTCATATGCCAAACCGGTGTGGCGACGTCGTAAGCAACGCGCAAGTTCGATTTCACCAGTTCCTTCAGGAAAAAGGCCAGGAAGGCGACCAATCGCGGAATCCTACGGGAGTAGCCCTTCAAAGCAGGAACCTGGTTTTGCAGAACCATGAGCGCAACGTAGCCAAAACAGAAACCGGCCAGCAGGTTCATGGCAGTGACGCTGCCACTGAGAACCACCCAGGCGATTGCGAGCAGCACGTTCCAGAACAGACCGATCATTTCGACTGCCCTCCCAGAACAGCTTCTATGTACAGTTGCGGGTTCATCAACTGGTCTGCAGCGGTTTCGGCCAGGGCGTAAATGGGCTGCCCATAAAGGCCGATAATCAGCGTGCATGCGGCGAGCCCGACTACAGGCACATAATAGGCCCAGTTGTTTCTGTCCTTTACCTCGCCATTGAGCCTGCTCGCATCCGTTATATGATCTGGCAGTTTTTTCCAGAAAACCTCCGCCCAGATCTTGATCATTGAATACAGGGTCAACAAGCCAACCAGCAGGGCGATCGCCGAGACCACATACTCACTGGCTTCCAGGCTGGCACGAACCACAATGAATTTGGCGAAAAAGCCGGACAAAGGGGGAATGCCGGCGAGCGATAATGCAGGAATCAAAAACAACAGAGCGAGGTAAGGGCGCTGACGGTAAACGCCGCCCAGGTCTTTCAGCTCGTAGCTACCCAGCAGACGGTAGGTGATGCCGCTCACCAGGAACAGGTTCGTCTTCACAATGATGTGGTGCATGATATAGAACACCCCGCCTATTAGCGCCAGAGGCGTGAATAGCGCAAGCCCAAGAAGCATATAGCCGATCTGGCTGACGATATGGAAAGACAGGATACGCCGGAATTCGAACTGCGCCGCGGCCCCGAGCACGCCCGTTAACATCGTGAAGGCGGCGGCCCAAAGCAGTATGGTATGAGTGTACGCGACATCCTGCGTAAAAATCAGCGTAAACACCCGGTACAGAGCGTATACACCGACCTTGGTAAGCAAACCCGCGAACAGCGCCGAAACGGCGACCTGGGGAGTGTGATAGGACGCAGGAAGCCAGAAAAACAGCGGGAACGCAGCGGCCTTGATGCCGAACGACACCATGAACAGCAGGGAGACAACGGTAACCATGCCGGGGTCGTCAACGCTGTTTACCTTCTGAGCGATGTCCGCCATGTTCAGGGTGCCCACCATGCCGTACAACAAGCCCACGGCAGAAAGAAAGATGGCCGACGAAAACAGGTTCAGGGTCACGTACTTGATGGCGCCTTCCATCTGGGCGCGCTCCCCACCCAGGGTCAGAAGGGCAAACGATGCGAGCAGCATCACCTCGAACCAGACGAACAGGTTGAATATATCGCCAGTCAGGAAGGCCCCGGCCACGCCTGCAAGCAGCAGGTGCATCAGGGGGTAATAACCGAATTTCTCATGACCTTTCGGCGTTGAGGCCAGCGAATAGATCGCGATGGCAAGGCCGATAATGCCGGTTAGCACAATCATGATGGCGCCGAGAACGTCGGACACCAGCACGATGCTGAAGGGCGCTGGCCAACTGCCCATTTCCACCACCAGGAAGCCGTGCGCGATGGTTGAGCGTAGAAGCCAGATGCCGGCCGCGAGCAAGAGCCCGGTGGCAATAACTGCAAGGACCCGCTGGAGCTTGATGGAGCGCCAGAACGCCAGGGACAGAGCTCCGGCTGTCAGGGGTATCAGGATCGGGAGAACGAGTTCCGGGTTCAAGTATCCGTATCCTTCATCTTGTCCAGGTCATCGGTTCCGACCACCTCGTAGGCACGACGGATCAGAACCACGGCGAACGCCAGGACGCTGAAAGCAATCACAATGGCGGTGAGGATAAGGGCCTGTGGCAGTGGATCAGCTACTGATCCGGCTATTTCGCTCGCCCCCTCGGGAATCAGCGGAGGCGCGCCCCGGGTCAAACCCGCGACGACGAAAATCAGAAGGTTGGCCGCGTTGCTCAGAATAATCAGGCCAATGACGAGTTTGACGATAGAGCGGCGCAGCATCATGTATATGCTGGCTGTAAAAAGCAGCCCAACGACGTAGGCCATCAAGGTTTCCATAACTGAGCTACCTCCCTGTCAATGAATGCACGGTTCATTCGTCCGACTCCATCAGGCTGATCACGAAGGTCATCAGCGTGCCCAGAACCGCCAAGTAGACGCCAATGTCGAAAATCAGAACGGTTGATAGTTTCAGATAGCCGTCACCGGGGAGCGGAACCTCCCACCAGAGTGCTGTAAGCATGGCTTGGCCCGTCCAGAAGGCAGGGATGGTTGAGGCGAGACCGAAAAGCAATCCGGCTGCAAGAATATCCCGCGGGCTGACACGCAGTAGCTTGCGTGTTGACTCTGCCCCAAAGGCGAAGGCATAGAGCACAAAAGCGCTGGCCGCCACCAGCCCGCCAATGAATCCGCCGCCGGGTTCGTCGTGTCCCCGCAGGAGCAGGAAAACCGAAAACATCAATTGCAGCGGCATGATGGCCAGAGCCGCGGTGTGGAGTATGAGCGTGTTCGTCTTCATGCCTTGTGCTGGTCCTCCGCCCGGAGTTTGACCATCGAGTAGACACCCATAGCGGCAAGGCCCAGAACAAAGATCTCTCCCAGGGTGTCCAGTTGGCGGAAGTCCACCAGAATTACGTTGACGATGTTCTTGCCAAAGGCAAGGCCGTAACTGTTTTCAATGTAATAACTGGAAATGCTGTCGAAGTACTGGATGTCCAGTGCCGCAAGCATCAGCAGGGTCATGATCGCGCCCGCAAAGACTGCGACCGTCAGGTCCCTGTAACGTTCCCAGGGCGATGACAGGTTGACGAATGGCGGCAGTTTAAAGAGCACCAGCACCAGCAATATGACGGTGAGAGTCTCCACCAGCAGCTGGGTGATCCCAAGGTCCGGGGCGCTGAAGTGGATGAAGATCAGGGCCACCCCGAAACCGAGCACACCGACCGAGGCCACGGAGCCCAGCCGGGACCGGGTGACACTGGCAAAAACGGTTGCCGCGACGATAAGAAGAGCGATGCCAAACTCATAGAAGTAGCCATTGCTGAAATCGAAATCGAGTTGGAAACCGTGCCGGGTAAAGAGTGTGTAGCCGGTCAGACCGAAGGTCACAAGCACAAGGATTAGCAGGTAAACACCGAGTACTCCGTTCTGCAACACACGTGTTTGCCAGCTTGCGATCTGAGTAATCCCGAGCATGAATCGGAAATACCCCGCCTCGGGGCCAACGCGCCCGCCAGCTGTGTTGACCGCATGAAGTGTCGGATGCAGTCGCTGCCAGGCTACGAAAAGCAGTGAGCCTGCCAGCAGACTGATGCCAGACAGTATCAACGGGACATTCACTCCGTGCCACAGGGCCAGAGCGGTCTGTACGCCGCTGCCATAGACTGAGGATACGGCCGCATCCAGCACGAGCGGTGCCGGCAAAAACGGCGCCACGCCAAGAATCAGGGCCAGCAGGGTCAATACTGCCGGGCCAATCAGCATGGCGAAGGGTGCATCGTGGGGCTGTCTCGGGGTCGTGCGAGCGGGACCGAAAAACGGCTTCAGGAAAACCAGTCCCGCCACGGCCACAACCAGGATCGAAGAGGCGACAGCGGCTGCCAGCAATCCCCAGGACCACGCGGGCGAATTGAGAACCGACTCAAACATCAGTTCCTTGGCCACGAAGCCAAAGAGTGGGGGAAGTCCTGCCAGAGACAGTGCGGCCATGCAGGTAATGAGTGCAGTCCTGGGCATGCTGCGCCGGAGACCGCCCATTTTCGTGATGTCTTTGGTGCCGGTTTCGTGGTCCAGGGCACCTGCGAGCATGAACAGCGCGCCCTTGTACAGGGAATGGGCCACCAGAACGCACACGAAGGCGATGATAGCCTTTTCCGTTCCAGCACCGATCAGCATGGTAAGGGTGCCCAAAGCCATAACCGTGGAGTACGCCAACACCTTCTTGATGCCGGTGCTGCTGAAGGCGAGGTAGGCGCCAGTGAACATGGTTGCAGCGCCAAAAAACATCAGGGAGTTGCTCCAGAGCGCATCCCCGTCCATGGAGGAATTCAGTCGCGCAAGCAGATAGACACCGGCCTTGACCATGGTCGCCGAGTGCAGATAGGCAGAAACGGGTGTGGGCGCAGCCATGGCATTGGGTAGCCAGAAATGAAAAGGGACCTGGGCGGACTTGGTGAAGGCTCCGACAAGTATGCAAACTGCCGCTGCGGTGTAGTAACCGTGTTCGTGAATCGCCAGATCGGATGCGAGTATTTCGGAAAACGAGTAGCTGCCGGTGATAAAGATCAGCAGAATCAGTCCGGCCATTAACACCAGGCCACCTCCCGCTGTAACGAACAGCCCTTGCAAGGCACATTTTCTGGCTTCCGCGTCCTCGTGGTTGAAGCCAATTAACATGTAGGAGGTGATGCTGGTCAGTTCCCAGAATACGAAGAAAGTAATGAGGTTGTCGGACAGCACCAAACCGAGCATCGACGCCATGAACGACAGCATGACGACGTAGAAGCGAGCGAGGTCTTTATGGCCTTTCAGGTAGGAGCCGGCATAGATCAGGATGAACGTGCCGATACCGCTGATGAGAAGAGCAAAGACCAGCGACAGGCCATCAACCATGAAATCAAGGGAGACGCCGAGGCCCGGCATCCACTGGTTCCGAATCAGGAGACTTTCACCGCCGCTGATCGCAGGGATCAGGCTGGCAAAATAGGCTGTGAGCAATGCGGGGAGCAGGGCCAGCACCCAGCCGATGTGTCTGCCTGCCACGCGATAGAGCGCTGGGACCGCCACCGCCAGCAAAAATCCCGAAAGAACAGCCAGTAACATCATGCAAGGGTGCTCCTTTACGACCCAAGTTAAAACGTCCTGCGGTTAACGGTGTTTTTCTAAAACCAGTATTTAATACGACTCCTTGGTGAAAAAGGTTCTTAAAAAATAGTCGGTAGACTCATTGGTCCCAGGGTTGGCCTCGAGAATTTTCTGTCGTCTTAACCTTTAGATGCATGGCTGATTTTGCCAGGAAGTTGGCACTTATGGGGGCAGTCATAAACAGAAAGGCCGTAATCAGGAATTCCTCAATGCCGATGCCCTGTCCAACTGTACTGAAGTAGATCACCGAGCTGATCACGATGGCACCTACTCCGACCGTGGTGGCCTTGGTGGGCCCATGCAGGCGGGTAAAAAAGTCCGGGAGGCGAGCAAGTCCAATGGCGCCTATCAGGGTGAACGCACCCCCGATCAACAGCAAAAGGGCGATGGCGTATTCAGCGTATGGGTTCATCTGATCTGTCCTCCCAAAAACAGGGTTTTGTCTGGTGCGGGCTCACTCAATGACGCTGCCCCGTTTCAGATATTTGGCCATGGCTACGGTTCCGACAAAGCCCATAACGGCAATAAGTAGGGCTGCCTCAAGGTACATACGGGTTCCCAGTGTGATGCCCAGCAGGATTATCAGAGCGATGGCATTGATATAGAGCGTATCAAGGGCCAGCACTCTGTCCGGCGCGTCCGGGCCTTTGAACAGGCGGTAAACGTTTAAAAGTACCGCCAGCGTGACCATGGCAATGGTGATGTAGAGAGCGGTAACCATCATTGGAACATCTCCAGCAGAGGCTTCTCGTAACGGGCTCTTATCGTGTCGATGACCTCCTGGTCATCTTCTGCGTCCAGAGCGTGAATCAGCAGCAGCTTGTTATCATCACTGACATCAGCGCTTACGGTTCCTGGCGTCAGCGAGATTGTGCTGGCCAGAATGGTGATGGCCAGAGGGTGCTCCAGTTCCAGGGGATAACAGACGAATGCAGGGCGTGCCGGACGCGGGCTGAGAATGAGTTTTGCCACCTGGAAACTGGCCACAACAATGTCACAGACAACTCGTACAAGGTACGCAGGCATTCGCCAGGCCTTGATGAATGCAGGCGGATCAGGCCAAAAACCCTGTGTCATCTGGGGTATACCCCACGCCAGGATGATGCCGAGGACAACACTGCCGCCGCTGACGCCGTCACTCAGAAACTGCCAGGTAATAAAAAGGGTCAGACTCAGCCAGGGCTGGGGAAAACTGAGGCGATCAAGCATTAGCTATCCTCCCTGACCATCTTGGTTTGCAGGATCTCAGTATAGGCATCTCTATCGTGCAGCTGTTCTGCCGTGGCATCGGTGTAACGGGTAATCGGGCCGGCGAGCACAACTATCACCACTGCCAGTGCGGTAAGTGCTCCGGCTGCAACAGAAATCCGGCCGTTGAGCGGGTCTGGCTTTTCCAGATGGCCTTCCACGGTACGCCAGAAAACAATACTTCCAGCGCGGCTGTACGCGATAACGGTCAGGAAACTGCCGATCAGAAGTACTGACCAGAGCCATGCCATTTCGGTTCCCGACTGCACGGATTGCAGAATAAGTACCTTGCCGAAGAAGCCACTCAGTGGTGGCAGACCGGCTGCGGCAACGGCGCCAATCAGGAACAGCACGCTCAGGAAGGTGCGGTTCTGCATTTTGGGGGCGGTAATGATGCGGTCCCGGGCAGTGCCTCTCTGGTTGGCCACCAGCTCCGAGACAAGAAACAGTCCACCCACCGTCCAGGTCGTGCTTAACAGATAGAACAGGGCAGCAGAGAGGCCGGCTTCGGAACCTAGCGAAATTGGCGCCAGCAATGTGCCCACGGAAATGATGACCTGCCAGGCGACCAACGTCTTCAGACTGCCGGATCCCAGCGCGCCGATAACACCCATGGCGAGGGTAGCCAGGGCAACCGGGAACAGCCAGTCCATACCAAGATTGGCCAGTTCGCCGGCATCGTCGCCGAAGATCAACAGATACACCCGCAAAATGGCGTAGATGCCAACTTTAGTCATCACGGCAAACAGTGCGGCAACCGGTGCAGTGGCTTTTGAGTAAGCCCGGGGAAGCCAGAAGCACAGGGGCAGTATGGCTGCTTTCAGACCGAAGACCACCAGCAGCAGCATGCCGCCTGCCTTGACGATATTCAGGCCCTCGCCGGAAACCTCGGGGATCTTGATCGCCAGGTCTGCCATGTTCAGGGTGCCGGTGACGCTATAGATCATGCCGACACTGATGAGGAAAATCGCAGAGCCAATCAGGTTCAATACAACATAATGCAATCCTGGAACGGTTCTGATCGTCCCCCCGCCATGCATCAACAAGCCGTAGGAGGCAATGAGTAGCACCTCGAAAGCAACGAACAGGTTGAACAGATCGCCGGTCAGGAAAGCGATGTTCAGGCCCATCAGTTGGAACAGGAAGAGAGCGTGGAACTGGCGATTGCCTTCGTCGGCACCGCCGATCGAATAGATGTGGCAGAACAGGCCCAGAACGGCCGTCATGATCAGCATCAGTGCCGCCAGGCGGTCCAGGACCAATACAATCCCGAACGGTGGCTGCCAGTTGCCGAACGCATAGATTCGATAGCTGCCGTCGTCTGCCAGCACCAGAAGCACGATGGCAGAAACCAGCATCAGGACGGTTGTTGCCAGTGCCAGCGTGCGGCGAAGGCTAATGGGCGCATAGCCCATGAAAGCCTGAAGAATGCCGCCTAGCAGCGGAATCAGAATAGGAGCGGTGAGCCAGTGGTTCATTTACCGGTCACCTCCTCTTCTTCCGGAGCAGGCGATTTGTAGGGTTGTTTGCCATCCACATGGTCGTCCTCGTTGTCGGCCAGGTTGCGCAGTGACAGGACGACAACGAACGCGGTCATGGCGAAGCCAATCACGATAGCCGTCAATACCAGTGCCTGTGGCAGCGGATCGGAATAGCTTGCCGCGGTACCGAGGACCGGCTGCTCGCCCGTTGCCAGGCGTCCGCTGGAGAAGAGAAAAAGGTTCACCCCGTAGGACAACATGGTCAGTCCCACCACCACAGGGAAAGTGCGAGCCCGCAGAATCAGATAAACGCCGGATGCCGTCAGGGCACCAATGACCAGCGCGAAAACAAGCTCCATTATGCACCCTCCTTTTTACTCTTAATGGCGGAGTGGGGAGATATCCGGCCGATACTGACCAGCGCAAGCAGGGTAGCGCCGATCACGGTGAGATAGACGCCCAGATCAAATATCAGGGCGGACGCGACCTCAAACTTGCCGACCACCGGCCAGGTTATGTAATCGAACGTGGAAGTCAGGAACGGGTAGCCGAAGGCCAGGCTTCCGGCCCCGGCAACGGTTGCGAACAGCAGACCCAGACCGATGACGTTATGGTAGCGGAAGGAAATTCGATCCTGAGTCCAGTTCATGCCAGCGGCAATGTACTGAAGGATCAGGGCAACCGAGGTAACCAGACCGGCGATGAAACCACCGCCGGGCAGATTATGGCCCCGCAGGAAAATGAACGCGGAAACCATCAGTGCCAGTGGCAGCATGGGCCGGGCAATCAGCCGCAGCATCAGCGGGTGGGAGTCCCGCGTCCATGCGTGGCCTTCGCCGTCGCTGGGCGGCGGCGTCAGGGCGGTGTTCTTGAGCATGGCGTAAATACCCAGGGCCGCAATGGCCAGAACGGTGATCTCGCCCAGGGTATCAAAGCCCCGGAAGTCCACCAGAATCACGTTGACCACATTGGTGCCGCCACCGCCGGTTTTGCTGTTTTCCAGGAAGAAATCAGATATTGAACTGAACGGTTGGGTCAGCATGGCCAGAGTGACCAGTGTCATGCCAATACCAGCGACCGCTGCAATAGCAATGTCCCTGAGACGCCTTTTCAACGGTGTTTCAATTGGCGTCCAGGAAGGCATGTAGAAGATGGCCAGCATAAGCAGAACAATGGTCACCACTTCGACAGACAGCTGGGTCATAGCCAGGTCTGGTGCCGAGAAACGGGCGAAGGCCAGGGCCACAAAAAGTCCCACCACGCTCAACAGAACCAGCGCGTAGAACCTCTGCCGGTGCAGGGCGGCTGTTGTCAGGGCGCACAGGATAAGCAACCCGGCCGCAATAGCTGTCGGCAGATCTACCGGGCCAAGCCCGTTTTCACCGATAAAGAGACCCATGCCAAGAAGCGGCATGGCCGCGACCGCAATGGCACTTACCAGAAGGAACATGGCGTATCGCTGGAGCGAGCCGTTCTCGACTCGCGCTGTGAACTTGTTGGCCAGATCGACAACCCTCAAAACGGCCGCTTCGAAGACAGCTTTTTCATCAATCTCCTTGAACCGGGCGTGGAAGTCGAAGAAGCGCTGACGCTGACTGTACATGAGCAGGCCGCCAAAAAAGGCAACGAAACTCATAAGCAACGGAAGGTTGAAGCCATGGTAGACAGACAGGGTGTATTCCGGAACATCACCGCCAAGCGTGGCGGACGCGGCCATATAAAGCAGCGGTCCGATAGAAACCGCCGGGAAGACGCCCACCATGATACAGGCAAAAACCAGGATCTCCACTGGAAATTTCATGTAGCGCGGTGGCTCATGGGGTGGATAGATAGGCAGATCCACCGGCTTCCCATTGAAGAAAACATCGTGGACAAAACGGGCCGAATAAGCCACTGCGAAAATCCCGGCGAGGGTTGCAACAATAGGCGGCAGCCAGGCTATAAGCCCAGGGAGATTCAGCTCCAGGGATTCGGCAAAGAACATCTCCTTGCTCAGGAATCCGTTCAGCAGTGGAACACCGGCCATGGACGAAGCGGCCACCATGGCCAGGGTCGCGGTGTGAGGCATGTAACGCCAAAGGCCGTTGATGCGGCGCATGTCCCGGGTGCCGGTTTCATGGTCGATGATGCCGGCGGCCATAAACAGGGAGGCCTTGAATATGGCGTGATTGATAACGTGGAAGACGGCTGCCACTGCGGCAAGCTGAGTACCCATGCCAAACAGCAGGGTAATCAGGCCCAGGTGGCTAACCGTTGAATGAGCCAGGAGGCCTTTCAGGTCATGCTTGAACATGGCGACGTAAGCGCCAATGAGCAGGGTGGCCATGCCGGTAAAACTGACCATGTAGAACCACTGCTCGGTGCCTGCCAGCGCCGGATAGAGCCGGGCCATCAGGAAGATGCCGGCTTTAACCATGGTGGCCGAGTGCAGGTAGGCCGATACCGGGGTAGGCGCCTGCATGGCATGGGGTAGCCAGAAATGGAACGGAAACTGGGCCGATTTGGTAAAGGCGCCAAGCAGAACCAGGGTCAGGGCGACCGGGTACATGGCATGGGCCTTTATCTGGTCACCGGCTGCCAGCACAGCATCGAGTTCAAAGCTGCCAACAATGTTGCCGATAATCAGGATGCCGGCCAGCAGCGCGAGACCGCCACCACCGGTCACCGCAAGCGCCATCCGGGCGCCCCGGCGGGCGTCCTGTTTGTGGGTCCAGAAGCTGATCAGCAGGAACGAGGTCAGGCTGGTCAGCTCCCAGAAAATCATCATCAGTAGCAGGTTGCTGGAGAGCACGATGCCCAGCATGGAACCTTTGAAGCAGAGCAGCAGGGCGTAGAATTTGCCGACGTTCTCGTAAGCCTTCAGGTAATAACGGGCGTAAAGAATGATCAGCAGCCCGATAATCAGGATCAGCAGGGCGAACAGCAGAGACAGTCCGTCCAGCCGGAAGCTGAAGGAGAGGCCGAGGGCCGGCAGCCATTCGTAGCTGTGCAGCACCACGCCGCCATCGGCCAGGGTTTCCCAATGAGGGAACAGGGCTGCGAGTGCGATCAGCGCGGGTACAGAAGATGCAACGGCAATCGCCGTTCTGCCGCCCTGGGCGAACAGGGGTGCGGCTATAGCACCCAGAAAAGGCAGTAAAACAACCAGCGGTAGCGACATCGCAACCTCGTTATTGGTTTTCTTTTACGTGAGTATTGAAGGCATGTTTGCCTGAGTCTAGTCTCCGGCCAGCCACCCTGCACATTGAGCGCCGATGCAACTACGGCATAGGGGGTGGGGTGGATCAGCGGAAAGCAGGCGGGTCCGGGAAGTACGGTAGACGACCCCGGTGCCGCGCGATGTCAGCGGTAACAGGTGGGCGGGTAACTCTTGTGCAGCCGAAGGACCTTGCGGTCATGGTTGCTCCGTCAGTCAAACTTGATTGCCGATGATACGTGCCCCGTCTGGAAGGTCAAGTCAACTTGCCATTGATCAAGTGTATACTCGCGATAAATATTTATTGAGAGACTCCAATGACCGAAATCTACCCCAACCTTTTGAAACCCCTCGATCTCGGCTTTACCGAACTGAAGAACCGGGTGTTGATGGGGTCCATGCACACAGGGCTCGAAGATCGGTTCTGGAACATTCACAAGCTTGCCCGTTACTTCGCCGAGCGGGCCGAAGGTGGTGTCGGGCTCATGGTAACGGGCGGTTTCTCGCCCAATCTGGTCGGTCAGTTGGCCCCGCTTGCCTCAACCATGAACAACCGGGCCACAGCCCTGCTGCATCGTCATGTGACCAGCGCGGTGCATGAGGCTGGCGGAAAGATCTGTATGCAGATTCTGCACGCAGGGCGTTATGGCTATCAGCCGTTGATTGTCTCTGCATCCGCAACGAAGGCGCCGATCAGCCCGTTCAAGGCTCGCGCTCTCTCGTCCAAAGGGGTTGAGCGACAGATCAACGATTTCGTCAGTGCCGCGAAACTTGCAAAGTTCGCCGGCTACGACGGTGTTGAAGTGATGGGCTCTGAGGGCTATTTCATCAACCAGTTCTTGTGCGAGCGCACCAATAAGAGAACGGACAAATGGGGCGGTCCCTACGAGAACCGTATGCGCCTCCCGGTGGAGATTGTGCGGCGCATGCGAGAAGCCGTCGGGCCGGAGTTCATCATTATTTACCGGTTGTCGATGCTGGATCTGGTTGAGGGTGGCCAGACCTGGGACCAGATCGTGACCCTGGGCAAGGCCATCGAACAGGCTGGAGCCACTATCATCAATACCGGTATCGGGTGGCACGAAGCGCGTGTTCCCACCATCGTCACCTCTGTGCCCCGTGGCGGCTTCGCCGATGTAACCGCCAAGTTCTATGGCGAAGTGGATATCCCGGTGTGCACCACCAACCGCATCAACACCCCGGAGAAAGGGGAAGAAATCCTCGCCGCGGGCAAGGCCGATATGGTGTCCATGGCCCGGCCCCTGCTGGCAGACAGCGAGTTCGTGCGTAAGGCCGAGCAGGATCGCAGTGATGAAATCAACACCTGCATTGCCTGTAACCAGGCCTGCCTGGACCATGCTTTCCAGGCCAAGCGGGCCTCCTGCCTGGTGAACCCGCGAGCCTGTCACGAAACCGAGCTGGTATTGACGGTGGCGCCCGTTGTGCGCCGGGTTGCCGTGGTAGGCGCCGGTCCAGCTGGGCTGGCCGCGGCGACAACAGCCGCGAAACGCGGCCACAAAGTGACGCTTTTCGAAGCGGATGACCAGATCGGCGGCCAGTTCAACTACGCCAAGCGCATCCCGGGTAAGGAAGAGTTTTACGAAACCCTTCGCTACTTCCAGCGCCAGATCGAACTGCTGGAGATTGATCTTCAGCTCGGTACTCGCGTGAATGCAGAATCATTGAAGGCACAGGGTTTCGACGACGTGGTGATCGCCACCGGCGTGAAACCAAGAACACCGAAAATCGATGGAATAGATCATCCCAAGGTGCTCGGCTACCTCGATGTGCTTCGTCACAACAAACCCGTTGGTAAGACGGTGGCGGTTATTGGTGCCGGCGGTATCGGCTTCGATGTCAGCGAATTCCTCACCCACGACTTCAGCCATCATCCGGAAGGCGAACAGGTCAGCGTTGCCGATTGGCAGGCGGAGTGGGGCGTCAACCCGGACTTTGATGGCCCCGGAGGGCTGGCCGAGCGCCAGCCGACTCCATCTCCCCGCAAGATCTACCTGATGCAGCGAAAAACCGGCAAAGTGGGCGGAGGCCTGGGCAAGACCTCGGGCTGGGTTCACCGCAACAGCCTGAAACATCGCGAAGTGGAAATGCTCAGGGGTTGTCGCTACGAGCGGATTGACGACCAGGGGCTGCATATTTCCGTAACCGACAAAGACGGCAAAGTGACTGAAAACCGGGTGTTGGCTGTGGATAACGTGATTATTTGCGCCGGCCAGGAACCGTTCCGGGAACTTTTCGACCAGTTGTCGGACTCTGGGGTGAACGCACATCTGATCGGCGGCGCAGACGTTGCCGAAGAACTGGACGCAAAACGAGCCATCCGGCAGGGAACGGAAGTCGCAGCCAAACTATGATATTACTTATTGCCTTCGCCGTACTTTCGATTGGCTTTTCCTTTTTGTGCTCCATTCTTGAAGCGGCGCTGCTTTCGGTGACTCCGAGCTACATCGCTTCATTAAAGAAAGAGAAGCCGCAGCTCTTCGCCCGGTTGCGCAAACTGAAGGACGATGTGGATGATCCGCTGTCTGCAATCCTTACACTGAACACCGTTGCTCACACGGTGGGTGCGACCGGTGTCGGGGCCCAGGTAACGGTGGTATTTGGTGAAGCCTGGCTCGGGATCGCCTCCGCCGTGATGACCCTGGCGATCCTGATCTTCTCAGAAATCATTCCCAAAACCATCGGTGCCAAATACTGGCGCAGCATTGCGCCCCATCTGCCGGCCATCCTGGGGTTCATGATCAAGGCGCTATTGCCGTTCATCTGGTTGTCCAAACAGGTCACTCGCCGCATTGCATCGGGTGAGGCAGACACCGATATCCGCGCCGAGATCAGCGCCCTGGCAGAAATAGGCAAGGATCAGCAGGCCCTGGACGAAGACGAACGACGGATGATCCATAACGTCCTGCGATTCCACGAGATCAAGGTCAGTTCAGTAATGACGCCTCGAACGGTGTGCAAATACGTCGACCCGGACATCACTTACGAACAGTTCAGGGAGCAGGTCAGAAAATCACCGTTCTCCCGCTATCCGGTAATCGATGAAGAAGGCGAGGCGCTTGGATACCTTCACAGGGCAGATCTGATCAACCTGGATGCCGATGTCGACCTGTTGGAACACATGCGCAAGACCAAACGCGTGAAAGGCAATACCAACATCGAATTCCTGTTCTCGGACATGCTTAGAGAACGGCAACACCTGGCAGTGGTCTATGACGAACTGGGTACCTGGCTGGGAATAGTGACGCTGGAGGACATATTGGAGACACTTTTGGGCACCGAAATCATGGATGAAACCGATAATGTCTCTAATCTTCGCCGGTATGCGAAGCAGCGCTGGAGCCGTCGTCTGAAGAAGTATGGCTCCGGATAGACGGGGCTGGAATGGTTAACGGGCTGCTTTCAAGGCATTGAAAATAGCCTCGGCTTCCGCTTCAAGTACCTGACACCGAAGGCTGTTTCCTTGTTGCAATGCTTGCTCGATCTGCTTTCGCTTCATATTGTACAGCTTGCTCAGAATGTCTGCCTGGCTTTGTCTGATCGGTGCGTTCATGGCGGACCTCCCCATAGTGACACCTGTCGGTATTCTTTACGTTTCAGGCCGGATGTTGGCCTTCAATGAAAACCGATGCATAACCCGGGCCATTCATGGGTATGCGGACATTACCTGACAAATCGTGATCGGTAGGCGCCCGGGGACAGCCCGGTATGTTTGCGGAACAGGCGAGTGAACGAACTCACGTCCTCATAGCCTACCAATTGCGTGATTTCATCAATTGGCAAACGCGATTTCTCCAAATGCTGACGGGCCACCTCAATCCGCAGAAGCTGCAGGTACCCGGTAGGCGTGTCGCCGGTTGCAGCCTTGAATCGGCGAATCATAGACCGCTCGGTCAGTCCGCCTAATGAGGCCAGGCGCTGGAGGGTTATGGGTTCACTGTAATGGCCATCCAGCCAGTCCTGTAGCTTAAGAATGGCCGCGTCGGAATGGTAACGGCGAGCCTGCAGGGCGCTATAAGGCGCCTGACTGGTCCGCCCCGCATCAATCACAAACGCCTTCGCCAGCTCCCGCGCCACCTGCGCCCCTGCGTAGCGCTCCACCAGGTAAATCCCCAGATCCCACCAGGCCATCCCGCCCCCGGCACAGGCAATGTCGCCGTCCACCGTCACCAGCTTGTCCGGCTGCAGGTTTACTGCCGGGAAACGCTGCCGGAACTGATGGCTGAAGCCCCAATGTGTCGTCGCCTGACGCCCGTCCAGCAGCCCGGCTTCGGCAAGCATGAATGCACCGGTGCAATTGCTCGCCACCCGCACTTGCCCGGCGTCTGAAGACCGAAAAGTGCTGAGCCACTCAATGAGCTCTGAATTTCCCGCCAGAACGACATCAATCGGGCCGCCAATAGTCGGTATCACCACCAGATCACTCTCGTCGCCCGGCAGCAGATCATTCCAGGCCCCGTCTGGCTGAATGGTCAGCCCGTTAATGCAACGGCAGGGGGCTCCATCTTTTGTCAGAAGTCGGGTTGTAAACTGGGGTGCCGGCGTTTCATCGTTAATCCGCGCCCAAGTGACTCCGGCAAGACGGAAAAGATCAATAATGCCAGTGATGGCGCTGGCTAAAGCGCCATCGAAACCAATAACTGAAACTGTTCGCATGCAAACTCCAAAGCAGGCCACCAGCGAGGCATTCCCTCCCGGGACTGTCTGCAGCATGGATGCTGCAGTCAAGCGTACAGGGATGTATTTACAGCGTGTCCCTGGAGGGAATGCCTCGCTGGTGGCCGGTCGCCAAACATGGGTTCAACTAGAAAAAGAACCGCGTGTGGCAATATCGACCATAATTATGTCATAAACGCCGGTTCCCAGAAAAAACCAGTTGTGAGAGGCTGTCGACAACAAACAGGAGACCAAGCATGACCGACACCCTGATCGACCGCCGCGACCTGGCGTTCCAGCTATACGAAGTCCTCGATACAGAAAACCTCACCACCCGCGAGCGCTTCAGCGAACACAACCGCGACACCTTCGATGCCGTCATTGAAACCGCCGACAAGATGGCCCGGGAGAAATTCGCGACCCATAACAGCGCTGCCGACAAAGACGAACCGAAGTTCGTCAACGGCCAGGTCGAGATGCTGCCGCAGGTAAAGGAAGCCTTTGATGCCTATGCGCAGGCAGGCTTTATCGCAGGACGTTACGACTATGAACTGGGTGGCATGCAGTTGCCCGAATCGGTCATGGCCGCCTGCAACGGGTTCTTCACCGCGGCCAACCCGGGCACCGCCGGTTATCCGTTCCTGACCACAGCAGCCGCCAACCTGATCCGGGTTTTTGGCAATGAACAGCAGAAAACCACCTTCCTGCCGAATATGCTCAGCGGCCGATTCAGCGGCACCATGGCCCTGACCGAGCCCCACGCCGGCTCGTCCCTCGCGGATATCCGGACTTCGGCGTCCGCCACCGACGAAGGGCACTACCTGATCAAGGGCGCCAAGATTTATATCTCCGGTGGCGAGCAGCCCATCACTGATAACATCGTTCACATGGTGCTGGCCAAGATCAAAGGTGCGCCGGCAGGCGTGAAAGGCATCTCCCTGTTTATCGTGCCCAAGTACCTGGTGGATGACGAAGGCAACCCCACCGAGCGCAACGGCGTGAGTCTGGCTGGACTGATCCACAAACTGGGTTACCGGGGAACCACGTCTACCGCACTCAGCTTCGGTGACGACGCCCCCTGTCATGGATACCTGGTCGGCGAGCCCCACCAGGGCCTGAAATACATGTTCCAGATGATGAACGAAGCGCGGGTTGGCGTGGGTTTCGGCGCTGCCGTGATCGGTTATCGCGGGTACATGCACAGCCTGGAATACGCCAGGGACCGGCTACAGGGCCGCAAAGCCAGCGAGAAGGACCCGGAAAGCCCGCAGGTACCGATCATTGATCACGCCGATGTCCGGCGCATGCTTCTGGCTCAGAAAGCCTACAGCGAGGGCGGCCTGGCCCTGTGCCTCTATGGCGCCCGACTGATGGATGACCAGCACACCCACCCGGACGACCAGAAACGCCAGGAAGCCGGAAAGCTGCTGGACCTGCTTACCCCGGTCATCAAGGCCTGGCCCTCTGAATACGGCCCCAAGGCTAACGATCTGGCCATTCAGGTATATGGTGGCGCCGGCTACACCCGTGAGTACCCGGCAGAACAGTGCTGGCGCGACAACCGCCTGAACCCGATCCACGAGGGCACCAATGGTATCCAGGCCCTCGACCTGCTGGGCCGGAAGATCTGGCAGGACCAGAGCCACGGTCTGCAGTTGCTCATGCAGGAGATGCAGGTGGATCTGCAGGCAGCCACCACCGATCGCTGCCAGCAGTGGGCGCTGTCCCTGAGTGAAACCCTGCAGCAAGCGGTGAAAGTCACTCAGAGTTTAGGTAAATCCCTGATGGAAGGGGATCCCGACAAGACCCTGGCCAACGCCTCCTGCTACCTGCACCTTTTCGGGCACATCATCGTTGCCTGGATGTGGCTTCGCCAGGCGAATGCTGCAGCCCATGCTCTGGGTTCTGCGAACACCGATGAGGAGCGCAATTTCTACCAGGGCAAACTGCAGGCGGCCCAGTACTTCTTCCACTGGGAATTGCCAACCGTAGCTCAGGATCTGGTTCTGCTGCGCAATCAGGACGATACCTGCCTGAACATGAAATCTGAGTGGTTCTGACTTTGGAGTAGGCACAATCGGCTGGGATCGCTTTCAGGGACACGCTACAAGCACATCCCTGTGCGCTCGGCTGTGGCCATCCATGGCCACAGACGGTCCCTGAAAGCGATCCGAGCCGCTTGCGCCCAGACCTTTGTGCAAACCCGGGACACGAAATTAGATACATAAGGTGAGAGCAATGGCTCTGGTAACCGTCGAAAAGAAAAACCACATCCTGCTGATCGGGCTAAACCGCCCTGAAAAAATGAACGCCATGAACCGCGAGATGTACCACCAGATCGCTGCGGCGTATTACCAGTTGGAAAATGACCCGGAGCTGCGGGTCGGTCTGATGTACGCTGAAGGCGACCAGTTCACCAGCGGCCTGCAGCTGGACGACTGGGCCGGTGTCTTTGCCAATGGCAAAGGTATAGAGCCGGGCGAGGGCGAACTGGATCCGTTTCATATCACTGGTCAGGCCCTGAGCAAACCCGTCGTCTTCGCCGCCCAGGGTATCTGCTTCACCTGCGGCGTTGAGATGATGCTCAACACCGACGTGCGAGTCGCGGCCAAAGGCACTCGTTTCGCGCAACTGGAAGTAAAACGTGGCATCTTCGCCTGTGGCGGCGCCACCATTCGCCTGCAGCGTGAAATCGGCTGGAGCAATGCCCAGCGTTACCTTCTGACTGGCGATGAGTGGACCGCCGATCAGGCGTATCAGTGGGGGTTGATTCAGGAACTGGTGGAACCCGGCGAGCAGTTTAACGTTGCGTTGGAAATCGCTGAGAAAATTGCCAAGGCTGCACCGCTGGGTGTGCAAGGCAGTCTGAAATCCTCGAAGATCGCTGTCAGCGAGGGACAGGAGGCTGCGAAACAGCGTTTGTTCCCGGATCTGCAGCCGGTGATGGCCAGTGAAGATGTCAAAGAGGGAATCCAGTCTTTCCTGGAACGGCGCGAAGCTGTTTTTAAAGGTAAGTGACTTCTAAATTTCCTCGGGAAACACGGCCTCTAGGGGGCTAAGCGAAGCTGGCGAATTCATCAGACCTATGGGCTGCCGACCGGGATCTTCCTTCCGGGAGTGTGAGCAGCAGGGATGCTGCGATCAAGCCCCCATGGATGGGTTCACGGCGTCTCCCGGAAGGAAGATCCCGGTCGGCTGCATGCACCAGACCCCGAGGGCTGGGGCCCCAAAATAGCAGGCAGCCGAATTCAGGCGGCCTCGGAATTTCCGGATTCGCGGCGAGCCTTCGCCTCAGCCGCTACCTCCGCAGCATAATCCGCATACTTGGCCATCAGCTCCTCTTTCCGATCCGGATCCCAGTTGATTTTGCTCAGATCCCCCTCGTAATGATCAATCACCCGCTTATCCATGGTTTCGTACCACCACTGAGGCAGATAGGCCGGCAACAGCATAGAGGCATAACCACCGGGTAACTGTGGTGCCATCTCGAAATGCCGCAAAGCCTGGTAACTGCGCTGCGGATGCGCGTGATGGTCTGAATGCCGCTGGAGCTGATACAGGAACAGATTGGTCACAATATGGTTGCTGTTCCAGCTGTGTTCCGGTTGGGTTCGCTCGTACTTGCCGTGCTTGTCCTTCTGGCGCAGCAGGCCATAGTGTTCAATGTAGTTCACGCTCTCCAGCAGGCTGGCACCGTATACCGCTTGCGCCGCGAGGAACGGAACCGCTCTCGGGCCGCAAACCAGCGTCGTCGCGCCAAAGAAGCCAGCGCTCATGGCCCAGCCCTGAAGCAGCTCGTTGTCCAGGGTCCAGAAACCCTTGCCTTTGCGGGCAAGTCTTGCCTTCTCGATCTTGATGGACGATTTGATACCACCTACCACTGTGCGCGGCAGGAACTTCCAGAAACTCTCCCCCATGCGGCTGCTGGCCGGATCTTCCGGCGTTGCCACCCGTTTGTGATGGCCGAAGTTATGCTCAACAACAAAGTGGGTGTAGCCCGTGGGCGCCAGGGCTGCCATCGCCAGCAACTTGTTCAGCTTGTTGGATTTGTGGCCGAGTTCGTGGGCCGTGTTGATCCCTACGCCGTTAATAGCGCCGACCGTCAGTGTCAGGCCTATCTTGTCGTCCAGTGGTGTGCTTTTGCGGCTGGCAAGCCAGGCACCCATGAAGGTCATGGCGTACTGGGTGGGAATAAACGCCTTCACAATCCGGTCGTAGTACTTGTCCTGCTCCAGTGTCTTCACTGCGGATTCTGGAGGGTTGCTCTGATCCTCCCCGATGGCACGGTCCAGGGCAGGAATAATGCCGTGCACCAGCGCCGGTCCGGTCCAGGCCAGGGCCTTGAGTTTTTTCGGGGCCAGGGCGTAGCCGGTCAGCGCTGCAAGCCCGATTCCCGGCAGCGCGGGGCCGAGCAGCCACATGTAGCGTTTCGGGTCTTTCCAGGTGCCAGTAGCGTCTTTTTCGACAGGTGATGTGATCTGGTGCGATTGCAGATTGTCTGGGGTTTTGGCGTTCATTGTTTTCTCCCGTTCGGTGCGCGTCTTTGCAATTTATGTCGGACAATCTTGCAATGCAACGGTCGTCCAGCGCCTGAAAGAACCTTGGCTCGAAATGACAAATGGCATTTCTTTGGCAGAAAGCGGGTTTCTGGGCCAGACTGATTTAGACAAGAAGAGCTTGATCACAAGGAAGAATCAGCCATGCCTAATCCTTCTTCTGCCACTGCTTCGTACTCTGTTCAGGGGATACTTCGGGAGTACCTGTCTTCTGGCAGGCTGACCGAGGTTGTCTACCGCGACAGCGCCGGCCAGATCTGCCTGGTTCATGATGTTATTCGCGAGCTGTTCAGTCGGGCCGGTCAGGACTTTCTACTACTCGGGCGGGGGATCATGCTCCCGTTTGATCACGTGATCACCATTGATGGCCAAGTACTCTCTGACAGTGCCGGGTAACGAAAGGGTAATCGGGCGGTAATTGTGTTTATCAGAGCTCTCGCCGTACCCTGTGCTCCGTTGTAAATACTTACCAACAGAGGGATATGGTATGAACAAGCTCACACTGGGTGCGCTTTTGATGGTTCTGACACTCGGCCTTGCTGCCTGCAGCTCGGAAGACAACGAAGGGGTGGATGTCGAGCAGGCTGCAGATAACGCCGGAGACATGATGGAGGACGCGGCAGATTCCACTGAGGAAACTGTCGAGGAAGCCACCGGCCAGGATGAAAGTGCAATGGGCGAGTTGCAGGAAGGTGCAGAGGAAGCCGGTGAAGCCATGGGCGATGCTGCCGAAGAAGCTGGCGATTCAATCGAAGAAGGCTATGAAGAAGCCACCCAGCAGTAACTGAGTAGACTGACCGCTCCGACGCAACAGTTTGCACGGAGCGGTCGGTACCCCGGGAGCCTGTAAACCAAATTGTGTAACTGCCCACGACTGAGT
>NZ_LXYO01000003.1 GCF_001650915.1 Marinobacter sp. EhC06 | reverse complement strand
GTGTTAATCCGGAGGCCTGGCCCCGTGGTCTGCGGGGCATGAAATCCGTGCGCTTTGACCACTGTCTGTTTTACGGTCCTGAGCTGGCGGCGACTTACGATGTTTTTGTCAATGTCCTGGGCTTCGACCTGGTCGAGCAAGTATTGGACCCGGAAGGCACTCGGGTGGCGCAGTTCCTGACCGTGTCCATGAAAGAGCATGACATCGCCTTCATCCACCACGAAGAAAAAGGTAAGTTCCATCACGCCTCTTTCCACCTGGAAACCTGGGAAGACGTTCTTAGGGCGGCGGACCTGATCACCATGACCGATACGTCCATCGATATCGGGCCGACCCGTCACGGTCTGACCCATGGCAAAACCATCTATTTCTTTGATCCATCTGGCAACCGTAACGAGGTGTTCTGCGGTGGTGATTATTTCTACCCGGATCATAAACCGGTCACCTGGGAGACGGAAGAGCTCGGCAAAGCGATCTTCTACCACGACCGGGCACTGAACGAACGTTTCATGACGGTTCTGACCTGATCCCGAACGGATGAAACGGGATTTAGCAGCCATGAAAGACATCAAGCACTACATCAACGGGCAGTATGTTGGCTCCGCCAGCGGCAAGCTGTTCGACAACGTCAACCCGGCTAAAGCGGCCCTGCGCGGCCCCTGGGGCAAGATGACACTGGAGGAGCGCACCCGCATCCTGCACAAGGTGGACGACGGCGTCAACGCCCGGTCTGATGAGTTCCTGGAAGCGGAGTGCCTCGATACCGGCAAGCCAAAATCCATGGCGAGCCATATCGACATTCCCCGGGGCGCGGCCAACTTTAAGGTGTTCGCGGACATGATCAAGAATGTGCCCACAGAATCCTTTGAAATGCCGACCCCGGACGGCACCGGTCCGCTGAACTATGCGATACGTCGCCCCAAAGGCGTGATTGGTGTGATCAGCCCCTGGAATCTGCCATTGCTGCTGATGACCTGGAAAGTCGGCCCCGCCCTGGCCTGTGGCAACACGGTGGTGGTCAAGCCCTCCGAGGAAACGCCGACTACCACCGCCCTGCTGGGTGAGGTGATGAAGGAAGCCGGCGTACCGGATGGCGTTTACAACGTCGTGCAGGGTTTTGGGGGCGACTCCGCAGGCGCTTTCCTGACTGAACATCCTCAGGTGGACGGTTTCACCTTTATCGGCGAAGTGATCATGAAAGCCGCCGCCAAGGGCATCCGGGATATCTCCCTGGAGCTGGGTGGCAAAAACGCCGGTCTGGTGTTTGCCAATTTCGATATGGACAAGGCCATCGAAGGCACCATGCGTTCGGCCTTCGCCAACTGCGGTCAGGTCTGCCTGGACACCGAGCGCGTCTATGTCGAAAGGTCCATCTTCGACGAGTTCGTGGGCCGGCTGAAAAAAGCGGCGGAGGGCCTGATGATCGGCCCGCCGGACGATGCCGAAGCCAACCTGGGGCCGCTGGTCAGCCTCAAACATAAAAAAAAATCCTTTCCTATTACCAGAAAGCCGTGGATGACAGCGCTACCGTTGTTACCGGTGGTGGTGTTCCGGAAATGCCGGAAGATCTTGCTGGCGGGGCCTGGGTGGAGCCCACGATCTGGACCGCTTTGCCGGAAGATTCCGCAGTGATTACCGATGAGATTTTTGGCTCCTGTGTTCACCTCTGTCCGTTCAATACGGAAGAAGAGGCGATTGAGCTGGCCAACAGTTTTCCTTATGGCCTGGCCTCGGCCATATGTAGCGAAAACATTACCCGCGCCCACCGGGTAGCGGGCCAGGTCGAGGCCGGCATTATCTGGGTCAACAGCTGGTTCCTTCGTGACTTGCGTACACCTTTCGGGGGCAGCAAGCAGTCCGGCATTGGCCGTGAGGGCGGTGTGCACTCCCTGGAGTTCTACACCGAAATGAAGAACATCTGCGTGAAATTGTGAGCTGACCATGACTGCACCTGCAAACAGCCCCGAAATCGGGCGTGAGATAACCGCTGCCGGCTACCGCACCAACGTGCATGACCATGGTGCGGACAATGCTAAGAATGATGTTCCGGTCATGATGATCCACGGCTCCGGCCCCGGTGTCACCGCCTGGGCCAACTGGCGCCTGGTGATTCCGGAGCTGGCGAAGAACCGCCGTGTGGTGGCGCCGGACATGCTTGGCTTCGGGCACACCGAACGCCCGGAAGACAACACCTACAACCGCGAACGCTGGGTGGCCCACGCCATCGGCGTGATGGACTCACTGGATCTGGAGAAAGTGGATCTGGTAGGCAACTCCTTCGGTGGCGGCCTGGCTCTGGCGCTGGCCATCGAGCATCCGGAGCGCATTCGTCGTCTGGTGCTGATGGGCTCGGCTGGCGTCAGTTTCCCGATCACCCAGGGGCTGGATGAAGTCTGGGGCTACGAGCCCTCCCTTGAAAACATGCGCCGCCTGATGGATGTGTTCGCGTTCAATAAAAACCTGCTCACCGACGAACTGGCGGAAATGCGTTATCAGGCCAGCATCCGCCCCGGTTTCCAGGAGTCGTTCGCGGCCATGTTCCCGGCTCCGCGTCAGCGCTGGGTCGACAACCTGGCCAGCCCGGAAGAGGACATTCGGGCGCTGCCGCACGAAACCCTGGTGATTCATGGCCGGGAGGATGAAGTGATCCCCCTGCAGGCGTCCCTGACCCTGGCGGACTGGATCGACCGGGCACAGCTGCACGTCTATGGCCGCTGTGGTCACTGGACCCAGATTGAACATGCCAACCGGTTTGCCCGGCTGGTGAACGATTTCCTGACCGAGGCCGATCAAGTGGCTTCAGGAGCAGAGTAATGGAACAGACACGCATCCAGACCTTCGGTGACGAGCTTTACCAGGCCATGCTGAACCGGGAGGCGGTCGCACCGCTGACCGACCGTGGCGAAGACATCACCATCAACGACGCCTACCACATTTCCCTGCGCATGCTGGAACGCCGGCTGGCGGATGGCGCCTCCGTCATCGGCAAGAAGATCGGTGTCACCAGCAAGGCGGTGCAGAACATGCTGAACGTGCACCAGCCGGATTTCGGGTACCTAACCGACGACATGGTGTTCAACAGCGGTGAAGTCATGCCCATCAGTGACCGGCTGATTGCGCCCCGCGCCGAGGGCGAAATTGCCTTCATCCTGAAAAAAGACCTGAGCGGCCCCGGTGTAACCAATGCCGATGTACTCGCCGCCACTGAGTGTGTGATGCCCTGTTTCGAGATTGTCGACTCGCGCATCCAGGACTGGAAGATCGCCATCCAGGACACCGTGGCGGATAACGCCTCCTGCGGCCTGTTTGTCCTGGGTGACCAGGCGGTTTCTCCCCGCAAGGTGGACCTGGGGACCTGCGGCATAGTGGTGGAAAAGAACGGCAGTGTACTGAGTGCCGGTGCTGGTGCTGCTGCACTGGGTTCCCCGGTGAACTGCGTGACCTGGCTGGCCAACACCCTCGGCGAGTTCGGCATCACCCTGAAAGCCGGTGAAGTCATCCTGTCCGGTTCCCTGGTCCCGCTGGAGCCGGTCAAGGCCGGTGATTACATGCGTGTGGATATCGGTGGTATCGGCAGTGCTTCCGTGCGCTTCGCCTGACCCGGATTGAAGAGGACAACATCATGAGCAACAAAATCAAAGCGGCGATCATCGGTTCGGGCAACATTGGCACCGACCTGATGATCAAGATCCTGCGCACCGCCGAGCACATCGAGATGGGGGTGATGGTCGGGATTGACCCCGAGTCCGATGGTCTGGCCCGTGCCAAACGTATGGGCGTGGCCACCACTGCAGAAGGCGTGGAAGGGCTGGTGAAGATGCCCGAGTTCGCCGACATCGGCATTGTGTTTGATGCCACGTCGGCCGGCGCCCACGTTCACAATGACAAACTGCTGCGTGAACACAAACCCGACATCCGCGTGGTGGACCTGACCCCGGCCGCCATCGGCCCCTATTGCGTGCCGGTGGTTAATTTGGAGGAGCATCTGGCCGAGGGCAACGTCAACATGGTCACCTGCGGTGGCCAGGCCACCATTCCCATGGTCGCAGCGGTCTCCCGAGTCGCCAAGGCTCATTACGCGGAAATCGTGGCATCCATTTCCAGTAAATCCGCCGGCCCCGGTACCCGCGCCAACATCGACGAGTTCACCGAAACCACCTCCAAGGCCATCGAAGTGGTCGGTGGTGCCCAGAAGGGCAAGGCCATCATCATCCTGAACCCGGCCGAACCACCCCTGCTGATGCGGGACACCGTCTACGTGCTATCTGAGGCCGCTGACGAGGCGGAAATCGAAGCCTCCGTGGAAGAAATGGTCAAGGACGTCAACCGCTACGTGCCGGGCTACCGCCTGAAGCAGAAGGTGCAGTTCGACGACATCCCCGAAGACCAGCCCATGAACGTCCCGGGCCTGGGCCGCTTCAGTGGCCTGAAGACCTCCATCTTCCTGGAAGTAGAGGGCGCCGCCCACTACCTGCCGGCCTACGCCGGCAACCTGGACATCATGACCTCCGCCGCTCTCGGTACCGCCGAGCGCATCGCCGAATCGCTGGTCAAGTGAGGAGACTGAACCATGACTTATAACCCCGGCAAGAAACTCTATATCTCCGACGTGACCCTGCGGGACGGCAGCCACGCCATTCGTCACCAGTACTCCATCAAGAACGTGCAGGACATTGCACGGGCCCTGGACAAGGCAAAAGTCGACAGTATTGAAGTGGCCCACGGCGACGGCCTGCAGGGCTCCAGCTTCAACTACGGCTTCGGCGCCCACACGGATCTGGAGTGGATCGAAGCGGTGGCGGACGTAGTCATCCACTCGAAAATCGCCACCCTGCTGCTGCCCGGCATCGGCACCGTCCACGACCTGGACAACGCCTACAGTGCCGGCGCCAGAATTGTCAGAGTGGCCACCCACTGTACCGAAGCGGATGTGTCGAAGCAGCACATCGAGCACGCCCGCAAACTGGGCATGGACACCGTCGGCTTCCTGATGATGAGCCACATGCAGACCCCGCAGGGGCTCGCCGAACAGGCCAAGCTGATGGAAGACTACGGCGCCACCTGTCTGTACGTCGTCGACTCCGGCGGCGCCATGAACATGAACGACATCCGCGACCGCTTTCGCGCCCTCAAGGATGTGCTCAAACCTGAAACCCAGACCGGCATCCACGCCCACCATAACCTCGCGCTGGGCGTGGCCAACTCCATCGTGGCGGTCGAGGAAGGCTGCGACCGTGTCGATGCCAGCCTCGCCGGCATGGGCGCTGGCGCGGGCAACGCCCCGCTGGAAGTGTGCATTGCCGCCTTCGACAAGATGGGTTGGGAGCACGGTACCGATGTGTACGCACTGATGGATGCCGCTGATGACATTGTACGGCCGCTACAGGACCGCCCGGTGCGGGTGGATCGTGAAACCCTGGCACTTGGCTACGCCGGTGTCTATTCCAGCTTCCTGCGCCACTCGGAAGTGGCGGCCCAGAAGTACGGCCTGAAGACCGTGGACATTCTGGTGGAGCTTGGCAAACGCCGCATGGTGGGTGGCCAGGAAGACATGATTGTGGATGTGGCGCTGGATCTGCTGGCGGCACAAAAGGAGCAGAACGCATGAGCAAGACATTAAGCCGAGAGCAGGTGCTGGCACTGGCCGAGCACGTGGAAAACGCCGAGCTGCAGGCCCACGACATCACCAAGGTCACCAATGACTATCCCGACATGACCTTCGAGGATGCCTACGACGTGCAGTGGGAAATCCGCCGTCGCAAGGAAGAGCGGGGCAACAAGATCGTGGGCATGAAAATGGGCCTGACCTCCTGGGCCAAGATGGCGCAGATGGGTGTGGAAACCCCGATCTACGGATTCCTGGCCGATTATTTCAGCGTGCCTGATGGCGGTGTGGTCGACACTAAAGAGCTGATCCACCCGAAGATCGAGGCCGAAATCGCTTTTGTTACCAAGGCACCGTTAAAAGGCCCGGGCTGCCATATCGGCCAGGTGCTGGCGGCGACGGACTTCGTGATTCCCGCCGTGGAAATCATCGACTCTCGCTATGAGAACTTCAAGTTCGACCTGGTGAGCGTCGTTGCCGATAACGCCTCATCAACCCGGTTTATCACCGGTGGCCAGATGGCGGATGTGGCGGACGTGGACCTGAAAACCCTGGGTGTGGTGGTCGAGAAGAACGGTGAAGTTGTCGATGTAGGCGCGGGCGCCGCCGTGCTTGGCCATCCGGCCTCCAGCGTGGCGATGCTGGCGAATCTGCTGGCAGAGCGGGGTGAGCACATTCCCGCGGGCACCTTCATCATGACTGGTGGCATAACCGCTGCCATCACGGTGGAGCCTGGTGACAATATCACCGTACGGTACCAGGGACTGGGAACGGTTTCCGGACAATTCATCTGACTCTGACAAGGAGGCACTATGCCTATTGCTCAGCTTTACATTATTGAAGGCAGAACGGACGAGCAGAAAGAAACGCTGATTCAGGAAGTGAGCGAGGCCATGGCCCGCTCTAGTGGAATGAACAATGCTGGACAGATGGTCTCTGGCTTTGAGGGGGGGTGAGAATCATGGTGGATGGCAACCAAAAGCCGCTTGTTCAACTTGGGTATATGTTGACTGAAGTCGCATCATTGCACCTGCTGGAAGTGGCCGTAGGTAAGGCGGAAGAGCTCGGTATTAAAGCTACGGTCGCCGTGGTGGACCCGTCTGGTCGCCTGATAGCATTCGTGAAAATGGCGGGATCTTTCCTGGTGGCTTCTGAACTGGCCCGAAAAAAAGCGATCACCGCTGCCGGCATGGGCATGGATACCGTGAAACTGGAAGCTTTGCTCGGCGAGGAACGGTCACGTGTTCTGGAAGGGCTGACCAAGTCTGAACACTTCACAGTAATCGGCGGTGGTGTGCCTTTGGTCCGGGACGATCATGTGGTTGGTGGTATTGGGGTTTCTGGCGGTAGTGAGGACCAGGATATTGAATGTGCCCAGGCGGCAGCGCAGATTGTCTGCACTTACTAGACATGATGGATTGAGCCTACCCGTACCCGTCGCGACGTCGTGGCTTATGTTGAAGGGGTTCGCCTTCTGGCTGTTCCCGGACAAGAACAGGAATGTACGTTGAAGGGAATGCAACGCTCACAGTGGATCGCGCTGATCCTGATTCCGGCGCTGACCTTGGTTTTATTGCTGACACCGTTAGCCGGCTGGTTCGATGGGAAGCAGCTAATCACATCTATTCTGGTCATGACCGGCCTTGTGCTGTTCGCAACCGGAGCGCTCCCGGAGTTTGTCTCTGCCTTATTGGTGCTGACCCTCGCAATGCTATTGTCCCTGGCGCCCGCCGACGTGGTGTTTTCGGGGCTCACCTCTACCGCCTGCTGGTTAATCGTTTCCGGCCTGGTGATTGGTATCGCCATAACCGAAACCGGGCTTGCGCGGCGCATCTCCGACTTTTTCACGCAACATCTGGATACGAGCTACACCCGATTGATCGCCGGCACTGTGCTCATCGGTATTGTGCTGGGGTTTGTCATGCCCTCTTCGATCGGCCGTATTGTCCTTTTTATACCAATTGCTCTGGTCATCGCCGAAAATTGCGGCTTTGTACCCGGGAGTAACGGCCACAAAGCCGTGGGGTTGGCAGCTGCTTTCGGCAGCCACTTGCCGACGTTCGCCATCCTGCCGGCAAACATGCCCAATATGATCATGATCGGTTCTGCAGAAAACATTCACGGCTGGAGCCCGCTGTTCGGCGAGTATTTGTTGCTGCACTTCCCGGTGCTCGGATTACTCAAGAGCATTTTGCTGATTATAGTGATTGTTTGGCTATATCCGGATACACCACAGCGCAGTAAACAGACCAACCCCGTCCGTGATTTCGAATTCAAAGAAACCCGATTATTGTTGATCATGGCAGCAACCCTGGGGCTCTGGTTTACCGACTCACTGCACCAGATGTCGGCAGCCTGGATCGGACTGGCTGCAGCCACACTGCTACTCATCCCAGTAATTGGTATGGTGTCCACACAGAGCTTCAACCAGAAGGTGAACATCAGTTCCATCTTGGTGGTTGCCGGGTTACTTGGTATTGCCGGTTTGATCAACCACCAGAACATCAGCGGTGTCATCGGTGCTCATATGCTTTCCTGGTTGCCCCTGGATACCGGCCAGGATTTCAGCAACTTCATCGTCCTGTCACTTGTCGCGACGGCCACCGGGATGATGACAACTCTGGCCGGTATTCCCGCCACCCTGACGCCGTTGGCCGAACCTCTCAGCCAACTGACCGGCTTCAGCCTGGAAGCCGTACTGATGACCCAAGTTCTTGGCTTTTCGACGATCGTGTTTACTTACCAGTCGGTTCCTTTGATGATGGCCATGCCGCTGGCCGGAATCCCCATGAGGCACGCTGCCCGGCTCTGTCTCGTTCTGGCCGCTCTTTCCGTTTTGATCCTGTTTCCGCTTGATTACTTCTGGTGGCAGTTTCTGAAGTGGATTTAAGGTTATACTAGGGCCGGGCCACAACGAACACAGCCTTAGATTCTGCATCTTCACCCACTCCTTGATATGGGTCCGTCAGCCCGAAACCCGTATGTCCTCAAGATGTCGGCCATGAGTGGTCAGCACTATATCTCGTCCGGCTTCAGCGAGTTCCGCCGATGGCACCCATCATGAGAATAGTGAAAGAAGACATTGGTACCTCTTCGCGAAGCCCGATTACAGGAGACACGAAATATTAACAGAAAAAAGAACCGTCCGTGGTTAGAGTTCGTCGACTAATTCCGTCAACTAATGCAGCCACAACCGTTGTTTGTGGCTGGTGGAGACAACGTTAGAGTTCTGGATTTTGGAGTTGCTGACACCGGCGATAAAGCGGCCAGACCAATTTGCCAATCACTTTCAGGGACAGACCACTCCGGGGCCGGATGCAACAGGCCATTACCCGCCTCTGGACAAGCGCTTCGTCATCAATATGCGCATTACTCATCGACCGATTATCATATTCACCCTTTACCACTTGGATCTGGCAGACTCCACAGCCACCACGACGACACCCAACCGAGGTACCGGGGTACCGTTTTTCCCTGCTCCCATCATGCACTCAAGCACCTTTCGTCGAGCGTCACAGGTGAAATCAAGATTCAGCTCGTCAAGACGTATCCAATAGGACATACCAACTTCCTCCACCTGTTATTGCCATTGTTGGCTTACCGCACTGTGAGGGTTGGGATCATCAGGTCATCACCGTCAGAAAACTCTCCCGCGGTATATTGTCCTGCGAAAACTGGAGAGGTCCCATGTGGGAGGTATCCCAGGTCAGGGTTGGAGTATCCGGGTAATGCACGTAGCCACCGGAGAAAACCTCGTTGCGGTTCCCTGAAGGATCGAAATAGTAGATCGTGTTTCCGCGGGTAACACCATGGCGATTGGGCCCCACATCCACGGGAATGCGATATTTGCCGATCAGGTCTGCCGCGTGAATGACATCCGTCTCCGATTCGAGCAGGAATGATACGTGATGGAATCGACCGGGCTCTGGCTGAGACACAAACGCCACGTCGTGGGGTTTGGTGGAGCAGGTTAGAAACAGCGCGAGCGAATCACGGCTGTCTTCATCCTCAACCCGTTCACTCAGATCGAAATCGAAAACTTCCTGAAATAAACGACTACTTTCGTCGATATTCGGCCCACCAAGCAAGCAATGATCCAGTCGATTAATACGGAACCCCCGGATCACTCCTTCATCTGGCATAACGCCCGGATTACGAGTTCCCAACGTGTTGCCGACCTGTTCTTTCTCGGCATATAGATGCATTTTGTGGCCGGAGGGCAATATAAATTCGAGCCTGCGGCCACTTTTTGGGTAAACTCCGGCAGCAATGTGTGTCACCTCAAGGCCGAACGCTTCAATCTTCGGTTCCAGATCGGTTAGGGTCTTGTCGTCATAGACTTTGAACGCGACATAATCCAATCCTGCCTCATCGGCTTCACGGAGAATCACCGAGTGGTGGTCGTGCTCATCCCACGCCTTGCAATAAATTTTTCGATCCTTGTCGTCATACATAACCTCTATGAGGCCCGTACGTTCTACATAATGAGCGCGGGCCGCATCCAGATCGAGGACACGTATACCTACCTCTCCGAGTCGAAGAACTCCCCTGAGTGCCATGTTTCACCTCTCGTAATGAGTGTTGGTAGATTCGGTGACAAATAAAGCCTGAAACCAGGCCCTCAACTTGCCACCGCTTTCAGCAAGCCTCGTCCCTTAGCCATAGTCATCGCGGTATCGTCGATCATGTCTTCCTGACCACCAATCATCTTCTTACGCCCCAGCTCGACCAGAATGTCACGTGCCGGAACACCGTAACGCTCTGCTGCGCGTTTGGCTGGCAGCAGGAAGGTGGAGTATACGCCGGCGTAACCCAGCGCCAGGGATTCACGGTCAATCCGGACAATGTGATCCATCATCGGCACAATGATTTCCTCAGCTATGTCGGCCAGTTTGAAGACGTTGACGCCAGTTTTGATGCCCATCCGTTCGCATACCGCGGCAAACACCTCCAGTGGCGTGTTTCCTGCACCAGCGCCAAGACCGGCCACCGATCCATCGATGCGTGTCGCTCCGGCGTCAATGGCTGCAATGGAGTTCGCGATACCCATGCCAAGGTTGTGATGACCATGGAAGCCAATCTCGGTTTCGGGTTTGAGCGCATCCCGAAGTGCTTGTATCCGGTCTTTTACATCTGCCGGCAACATATAGCCGGCGGAATCCGTGAGGTATACGGTATGGGCACCGTAGGACTCCATCAGTTTTGCTTGCTCAGCGAGCCCCTTGGCGTCATTGAGGTGAGCCATCATCAGGAAGCCCGTGGTATCCATTCCCAGCTCCCGGGCACAGGCAATGTGCTGCGGGGAGGTATCGGCTTCTGTGCAGTGCGTCGCCACATGAACACTTCTGGCGCCAGCCTTATAGGCCGACTTGAGTTCCTTCATGGTGCCCAGGCCCGGAATTAGCAGGACCGACACTTTGGCCTGTTTCATCCGTGACGCCACCGCACTGATATATTCTTCGTTGCTGGCTATGGCAAATCCGTGTTGCAGGGAATTTCCACCCAGACCAGCACCGTGGGTCACCTGCAGGTATGGCACACCCGCGTCGTCCAGAGAGGTCGCGACCTTCACCATCTGATCGACGGAAATCTGCTCGCGCTTGGCGTGCATGCCATCACGCAGGCACATGTCATGCAGGATTACCTTCCGGCTCCTTCTGTCACCAGAGATCATTGAGTCTGTCATTACGCCACCTCCACAGGCTGAGGGTTAAATGTACCGGCCAGAATCTCCTGGGCAAACATTTCCGCCGTCCGGGTCGCAGCAGCGGTCATGATATCGAGGTTCCCGGCGTACTTGGGCAGGTAATCCCCCAGCCCCTCTACTTCCATAAATACAGTAACGCGCTTACCGTCGAACGCAGGGCCATTTACCAACCGGTAACCCGGCACGTATTTCTGAACTTCCTTGATCGTTGCCAACACCGATGCGGTAATCGATTCCTGATCCGGCTCCTCGTCGGTGATGCAGGAAATCGTGTTACGCATGATCATGGGGGGATCTGCCGGGTTGATGATCGCCAGGGCCTTGCCCCGCCGGGCACCACCCACCTTGGTAATGGCATCGGAGGTGGTGTAGGTAAACTCGTCAAGATTGGCCCGGGTACCGGAGCCAATGGAAAGGGACGACAAGGTGGCCACTATCTCTGCGTAATCGACCGTCTGAACATTGGACACCGCCCAGACGATGGGGATAGTCGCCTGACCCGCACAGGAGATCATATTTACATTCATTTCATACTTGTCGGCATGTTCCCTGAGATTGACAGGTGGTACGCACAGCGGGCCAATAGCCGCGGGTGTCAGGTCAATCATCAGCACTCCAAGCGCATTCAGTTTTCGACTGTTCTCCGCGTGGACATAAGCACTGGTCGCATCAAAGGCGATCTGGATTCCATCCGCCTCGACATGGGGCAGAAGCCCATCAACGCCCTCAGCTGTGGTCTTCAGTCCCATTTCCTGGGCGCGCATCAGGCCCTCAGATTCCGGATCAATGCCGACCATCCAGACCGGTTCCAGGTACTCACTGCGCTGGATCTTGTAGATCAGGTCGGTACCAATGTTACCGGACCCGATTAGTGCACATTTGATTTTCTGCATGGATTAATCCTCCACCTCTTTCTGGCCAGCCAAGCCGGCCTGCTGAGTTTTAAGGGCTGGTGCGACACCTGCTACGTAAAACTCGGCACCACGATGTTCAGTGATAAGAACCCGTACGGATTCTGCCGGAACACCCAGGCTGGATATCACGGCGCTAGTAATAGCTTTCGCGGCACTGGACTTCTGCTCCGTGGTGCGACCTTCCATCAAGTGCATCTCGATAATGGGCATATCCTGCTCCTGTTGTTATTCGCCGAACCGCACGGAGACGCTGCCGAGGTCTTGGTAACGGGCAATTACATGGTCGCCCGGTGCTACGGCAACGGCTTCGGTGATACCGCCGCTCATGACAAAGCTGCCTGCTGGGAGAGTCTCCCCCAAGTCGTGGAGGATATTCACCAGCATGGCGACAGCTTCCGCCGGGTGACCGAGCACAGCGGCTGACGCACCCATCCCGACAATCTCACCATTCTTTTCCATCACTACTCCGAGCGCGCGAAGGTCGAGATCCTTCGGGTACCGAGGGCGGCCACCGCCAACAAACCGGGCGGACGACCCGTTATCAGCAATCACACTTTCGAGGTCGAACTTGAAGCCGGAAAATCGCGAGTCGATGATTTCAATCGCTGGTAACACATAATCTGTCGCATCAAGAACATCCTGTGCGGTGATTCCAGGACCAGCGAGGTCCTTACCAGTCACGAAGGCCACTTCACATTCCACCCGCGGATGCACCAGATCAGAGGTAGATACCACCGAATTTTCGGGTCGGGCCATCCGGTCCGTCAGGAAGCCAATGGATGGAACGTTCACGCCCATCTGTTCCATTTTTGCCTTGGACGTCAGACCCGCTTTCCAGCCAACCAGCGTGTGCCCGCTCTCAATGAAGCGCCGCCGCAACTCTGATTGGACGGCATATCCGTCATCAATAGTCATACCGGGATATTCGTTGGTCAGTTTGGGTATGGCGTAAGCGCGGGTCTGAGCCCCTTCTACCCGCTCGCAAAGGCGCACAATATCTTCCCGAGTCAGTGTGATGCTCATACTGCGCTCCTCCCTTCAAAGCGGACCTTGCAACTTCCTACACCACCAATCGTGCACACCAACTCATCCCCGTCAGTAACCTGCACCAGGTTGGATTGAGAGCCTGATAAAATGACTTCACCGGCCTTGAAGGGAATCCCCAGTTCGCCCAAAGTGTTGGCGAGCCATGCCACAGCGTTGGCAGGGGAACCCTGAACTGCTGCCCCTACACCGGTCGAATAAAGCTCACCATTTTTCTCCAGCACCATACCCGCGAGGGTGATGTCAACTTCACGTGGATCCACTTTGCATGAACTAATCACGTAAACCCCACAAGAGGCGTTGTCAGCTACCGTGTCCTGGATCTTGATCTTCCAGTCGCGAATACGTGAGTCGACGATTTCAAAGCAGGGAGCCACATAATCGGTCGCACGGATCACGTCCATGGCTGTGATGCCAGGCCCCTTCAAGTCCTCTTTCAGCACGAACGCCAGCTCTGCTTCGGCCTTTGGCTGAATCAAGTCGTCAAGAGCAATGACATCACCTTCCTGGTAAACCATTTTTGAGGTCAACTGCCCAAAATCCGGTTGAAACACACCCAAAAAATCCTGCACGGCTTTGCTGGTCACACCGATTTTCTTACCAACCACCGTTTCGCCTGCATCCAAACGTCGCTGGATGAATCGCAGCTGGATTCTGTAGGCATCCTCAAGACTGATGTCCGGATCTCGCTCAGTGAAAGGCGCGATGGTCCTGCGTTCGACAAACGCCTGATAGAGCTCGTCGCCGTATTGATCAATTATATTCTGGTCCATATCAGCCTCACATTTTGATGCAAACGTTGCGCATCTCGGTGTAGAACTCCAAGGAGTGCACACCACCTTCACGACCGATGCCCGAAGTTTTGGCACCTCCAAAGGCGGTTCTCAGATCCCGGAGGAACCAGCTATTAACCCAAGTAATCCCAACATCGACTTTGGCCGCAACGCGATGCGCGCGTGTGAGGTTGTCAGTCCAGATCGTGGTGGATAGTCCGTAATCGGAAGCATTAGCTAACTCGATGACTTCCTCTTCGGTGTCAAAGGGCCGGATATGACAGCAAGGGCCGAAGATCTCTTCCTGAATTACAGCGGACGACTCCTGAAGATCCGTCCAGATTGTCGGTTGAACCCAGGCACCTTCGGCAAGCTCACCAGGCATTTCCGGAACACCACCGCCAGTTACAATCGTGGCTCCATCTTCTTTAGCCTTGGCGTAATAGGATAAAACCTTCTGCCGATGCTCTTGGCTGATCAGCGGCCCGTAATTCACACCATTGTCGGTGGGTCGGCCAAACTTGACGTTTTCAACCTTTTCTTTGAGGGCGGCTACGAAACGATCAAAAGCTGGACGCTCGACATAGACCCGCTCAGTCCCAAGACATACCTGACCGGTATTGAGGAATGCCGACCGGAAAATGCCGTCAATTGCCTTATCAAAATCACAGTCGGCGAACACGATTCCGGCATTTTTACCACCCATCTCAAACGACACGTCCCGAATGCCATCCGATGCGGCCTTCATGATCGCCGAACCGGTTCGTGTTTCGCCGGTGAAGGTGATGGCATCAACGTCCTTGTGGCGGGTCAGAAACTCGCCGGCGGAGTCTGGACCAAATCCGTTAATGACGTTGTAGACGCCTTTGGGGATGCCTACCTTGTTCATTACCTCACCCAGCAGCGTTGCGGTCAGAGGAGATTCTTCCGAAGGCTTAACCACTACGGTATTCCCACATGCCAGGGCGGGGCCAACTTTCCAGGTCATCAGCAGAAATGGGGCGTTCCAGGGCGCCACTACGCCAATCACCCCCTTGGGAACGCGAACACCATAGTTCAGGGCACCACGACCGTCCGGAGTGTCCATGTGAAAACTCTCAGTCGGTACGTTCTTGATAATGTCCGCAAAGACCTTGAAGTTTGCGGCGCCGCGCGGGATGAATACTTGGCTCATAACGTGCTGAGGCTGCCCCGTGTCGGCCATCTCGGCGTCGACAAAATCGTCGAAGCGGCGAGTGATTTCATCGGCCACCTGGTAAAGCAGATCCACCCGTTCATTAGTGGCCAGCTTGCCCCACTCTCCGGTCAGTGCACGCTTTGCCGCAGTTACAGCCTGATCTACCTCTGGCTGCCCGGCCTCCGCAATCGATGCTATGACTCGGTTGTCGACAGGGGACCGCTTTTCAAACCGCCTGCCAACGCTAGAAGCGACAAATTCGCCGTTTATGAAGTTATCTATCTGGCGCATATTGGTTCCTGCTTGGCTTCTGCTTCCTATGGTAGTCTTCAGCGCCCTTGATAGGCGTTTTACTGTAGAGTTGTCCAAGTATAGGAATGCAAATTCATACCGTCTAATACCATTTGATAGTTCCGTGGTTACTGTTTTGGTATGAAAAGAAAGGTTCATCGCCATAGGAAAGCACCGCTATTTTGCTCTTCGTAACAGAACGACCTGTCAGCCGTAGCTGATCTCGGGCTTCGCTTCGTCAAACTTATACTCGATGCTTTTGACAAGGCGACGCCCGAACTCTGAGCTAAAATAACGTCGAAAACGCTTTTCTTGCCCCTGAAGTGGGTTTCATGCCGCAATAGAGCTCCCAACTTATTGAACTACCCGTTTTTTGGTCACCCAACCCCCGAGTTCATGCCATTCTGGCCGATAAGCGGAACTTGGCCTTGTTGTCGGCCTTGCAGGCTCTACTCGACTGGGGACTGACCTTAGCGGATGCTGATTGCCTGGAAGACGCCGTGCCGAAGCCCCGGCGGGTGTCGAGTGAAGATGCTACGGCGTTGCGGAGCGCTCGGCGCCAGTTTTTTAAGCCGGTGGCCGGTCCCGGCAGCAAGGGTGTCTATCAGGGCGACAGTACGTTGAAGGCCTCCTGTCTCTGAAGAAGCGGCAAGTTACCTGTCTCAGTGGAAGGAAAAGCGCCTTAGCTGGCCTCGGAATCCGCGTGATGTTGCCTATTGATCTGGTGCAAACCTGGCTAATGTGAGCTGACGCTTGTCTATATGATTAGCTTGCGATTTACTGTTACTGAATTGTCAATAGCAGGACAGTGATATGGACCCACAAACCTCTCGAGATCAGTTTCCTTTCGCCAATGCCCGGGTAGCAAGGCGCTGGCGCAAGTTGCTGGATGAGCGCCTGAAAGACCTGGGGGTTACCCAGGCTCGCTGGTTCACCATGATCTGCCTGCAGCGTGGTGGTGGAGGATTGACCCAGCGGGAGTTAGCCCACTTGATGACTATCGAGAATCCGACATTGGTCCGCCTGCTTGACAGCCTTGAGGAGCAGGGCCTGATTGAACGCCGGCATAGTGAGCGTGATCGGCGCGCCAGGCTGCTTTATCTTACCAATGCCGGTGAGCGCTTTATGAGCGATCTGAATGAGCGGGCGAATGTGTTGCGGGACGAGATGCTGATAGGCCTCGAAGACGAGGACCCGGAAGTCGTCCTGCGTGTTTTTGAGCAGGTTATGGAAAACGCGACCAGGAGGTGAAGCATGCTACCTAAGGATATCGTTGTCTTTCTTGAAGAGGCTCGACCCTATGACCGACGACTGGCGATCGCCGCTGACATCGCCGCGTGCTGGAATGCCTGTCTGATAGCGGTGTTTGTGGCAACGCCACTGAGAGCGATGCCTCATGCGTACGCTGTGGCCGGCCCTGCCATGCGCACCTTGCTCGATCAGCATCGCGTGCGTGTTCGGGACGCAGAGACTCAGGTCAGGGATCGCTTTGAGGCAATGGTTCGCGCAAGGGGCATTAGCGCAGAGTGGCGCTTGTCCGAGAGCGAGTTAGCGGAGGAATTAATGCTACACGCGCGCTATGCAGGGCTGGCGTTGGTCCCTCCCTTCGAAAGCTCCCCCGAACCTTCCATGACGGTCAGGATGGCCGAGCATGTTATCTTCGGCTCGGGACGCCCGACTATACTCATTCCGGACGAATGGGCGGCCGGACGGATTGGACGACGTGTCGTTGTCGGCTGGAACGCTAGCCGGGAGGCAACACGAGCGGTCGGCGATGCGTTACCCTTTCTGGCCCAGGCCGAAGCAGTGAAGGTGGTTTGTGTCTGCGATGAACCGGATGGCGAGCTGGAGTGTAGAGAGGATTTCGGCGCGGACCTGTGTCGCCACCTCGCGCGTTATGGCGTACAGGTAACACTGGAACAAGTCGACGGTGGTAAGGTCGGCCCAGTGTTACTCGAACAGGCGCGGGCGTTCAATGCCGACATGCTAGTGATAGGCGCCTATGGCCATACGCGGCTCACCCGACTGGTGCTGGGTAGCGCTACTCGAACTGTACTCTGTCAAGCGTCAATCCCTGTGCTGGTGTCGCGTTGACCATAAACGAGCGCGCTGGCGGGCTATTGACGGAGCCCTTCGGACGCTCTCTGCCGCCGAGACGTTGAACTGGTCTTCGTTTGCACGAACTCTCTGGCAATCGAACCGGAATCTGGTCAGTGACAGTCAGTGGTCACTGGCGAGTAACCTTCCGGTTCGAAGACGGAGATGCCGAGATTGTGAACTACGAGGATTATCACTGAGGTACCGCCAATGTTAATGCACAACCCTCCGCACCCGGGTGAAGTATTGCGAGAGCTTTGTCTTGAGCCTCTTGGCCTCTCTGTCACCGCAGCATCAGAGGCATTGGGCGTTAGCCGCAAAACACTGAGTGCCGTGTTGAATGGCAAAGCCGGTATAAGTCCCGAAATGGCAATCCGTCTCTCTATTGCTTTCGATACTTCGGCAGAAAGCTGGCTGAATCAGCAGTCTCAATATGAACTCTGGCACGCCGAACAACATCGCAAAGAACTTAACGTGAAGAGGCTTGTTGCGGCCTGAAGCAGCACTGCCATCCCAGTCAGCGCCGGTCATGGCGCTTTGCCAACTCACGTCGGCCAGAGACGTAGTATAGAGCAAACCCAGCAGCCTGTCGGACTTCACACCCCTACAAGCAGGGTTTCCGAGGGTCGGTTTACTTTCACCAAGTGGTCCAGCTCGGTGATATTCGCTTCCACCTGCGACCGGTCGGGCACATTCTCGGGGCGGCCTGCGTCATCATTGAGGCGGAAGGTAAGCATATCGGCTTTCCGGCGACCACGGTATATCCCACAGGGGATCATCCTGGAGATTTCACCCGGAGATTTGTTTGTCGACAAAAATGATGTGGGTCAGCCTAATTGCTGTGGTTCGTGCGTAAGGTACAGCTTCAGATGTGGGTCTACAAAGATCTCGCTCAGTCTCAATTCAATGATCAAGAATGAGTGAGCCAACTGGCGTGGAGCAATCCAAGACGTGAAAAAGTTCATTAAAGCAAGTATTCGAGGCATCGCCGCTGCGATTGTCATTGGGCTGGGCGTTTGGGCTTGGTGGCATTTTCAACCGCAGGACTTGCCAGACGGGTTCGCCGCCGGAAACGGCCGGATCGAGGCGGTCGAGATCGATATCGCGGCCAGGACCGCAGGCCGGATCCGGGAGATCCTGGTCAACGAGGGTGACTTCGTCCGCGCCGGCCAGGTCTTGGCGAAAATGGACACGGCCGTCCTGGAGGCGCAGCTCCGGGAGGCCGAGGCGCAGTTGCAACGGGCGCTCATCGGCATCGAGACCGCGCAAAGCCTGGTGACCCAGCGTGAGGCCGAGAGGCAGGCCGCCGAGGCGTTTATAGCCCAGAGGAAGGCCGAGCTCGACGCCGCGCAAAAACGGCTTGTCCGCACCCGGGAGCTCGCCTCAAAAAATGCCGCCTCCGAGGCGCAGCTCGATGACGACCGTGCCGCGGCCGCGGCGGCGAAGGCAGCGGTCGGTGCCGCGGAGGCGCAGGCGGCGGCCGCGCAAGCCGCCATAGGGCGGGCCAAGTCGGATGTCATTGCCGCGGAGGCCTCGGTGGAAGCGGCGCGGGCCACCCTCCAGCGCATTCAGGCGGATATCGACGACAGCGTGCTGAAATCGCCGCGTGACGGGCGCGTCCAGTACCGCGTCGCTCAGCCCGGCGAGGTTCTCTCCCCGGGCGGCGTGGTGCTGAACATGGTCGATCTCACCGATGTGTACATGACCTTCTTCCTGCCGACGGAACAGGCCGGGCGGGTCGCGCTCGGGTCCGAGGCGCGGCTCGTGCTCGACGCCGCTCCACAATACGTGGTCCCGGTCGAAATCTCCTTCGTCGCGGACGTCGCACAGTTCACGCCCAAGACGGTGGAGACGCAAGAAGAGCGCCAGAAGCTGATGTTCCGCATCAAGGCGCGGATTGCCCCGGACCTGCTCAGAGAGCACCTCCTCCAGGTCAAGACCGGCCTGCCGGGCATGGCCTATGTGCGGCTCGACCCGCGGGTGGATTGGCCGCCTGAACTGCAGACGAGACTGCCGCAATGAGCCGGGAGGAGCATGCACAGATCGAGGATGGCGGGGGGGCTGCCGCGCCGGTTGCCCGCCTGCGGGATGTGTCCCTGCGCTACGGCAAGGCGCGTGCCCTCGACGAGGTCACTATCGACATCCCGGCGAACTGCATGGCCGGGTTGATCGGCCCGGACGGGGTCGGCAAGTCAAGTCTGCTGGCGCTGATCGCAGGCGCCCGCGCGGTCCAGACGGGACAGGTCGCAGTGCTCGGCGGCGATATGGCCGATGCGCGCCATCGCCGCCGAGTCGGCCCGCGTATCGCCTACATGCCGCAGGGCCTGGGACGGAACCTCTATCCGACACTCACGGTATTCGAGAACCTCGACTTCTTCGGGCGCCTGTTCGGGCATGACGGCGGCGAACGGGAGCGCCGCATCGAGGCGCTGACCGGGGCCACCGGGCTTAAACCGTTTCTCGATCGGGCGGCGGGCAAGCTATCCGGGGGGATGAAGCAGAAGCTCGGCCTCTGCTGCGCGCTGATCCACGATCCGGACCTGCTCATCCTCGACGAGCCGACCACCGGTGTCGACCCCCTCTCACGCCGCCAGTTCTGGGGGTTGATCGCCGGCATCCGTCGTTCCCGGCCCGGCATGAGTGTGCTGGTGGCCACGGCCTATATGGAGGAGGCGGCACGTTTCGACTGGCTGGCGGCGATGTACGGGGGGCGGGTGCTGGCCAGCGACACGCCCGAAGGCCTGCTGCACAGCACGGGGGCGGAGTCGCTGGAGGCAGCCTTCATCCGGCTGCTACCGGAAGACAAGCGCCGGGATTATCGGGCGGTCGAGATTCCGCCGCGGCCGGAAGACGATGGCGATACCGCCATCGAGGCCCGGGATCTGACCATGCGCTTCGGCGAGTTCACCGCGGTCGATCATGTGAACCTGCGTGTCCCACGGGGTGAGATCTTCGGTTTTCTCGGCTCCAACGGCTGCGGCAAGACCACGACCATGAAGATGCTGACCGGCCTCCTGCCGCCGAGCGAAGGCCGGGCCTGGCTGTTCGGACAGGAGGTGGACCCGCACGACCTCGCGACCCGGCGCCGCGTCGGCTACATGTCGCAGTTCTTCTCGCTCTACACCGAGCTGACGGTGCGGCAGAACCTGGAGCTGCATGCCCGGCTGTTCCACGTGCCCGCTGCCGAGGTTTTAGGGCGCGTGCACGAAATGGTTGAACGCTTCGATCTGGCGGCTGTGATCGACAGCCTGCCGGGCCGGCTGCCCCTCGGCCACCGGCAGCGCCTGTCGCTGGCGGTCGCCATGATCCACAAACCCGAGATGCTGATCCTCGACGAGCCCACCTCGGGGGTCGACCCGGTGGCGCGCGACGCCTTCTGGCGCAGGCTGGTCGAGCTGTCGCGCCGTGACGGGGTGACCATCTTCATCTCCACCCACTTCATGAACGAGGCCGAGCGCTGCGACCGCATCTCGCTGATGCATGCGGGCCGGGTGCTGGTCACCGACACGCCGGCGAATATCGTGCAGCAGCGGGGCGCGGAGACCCTGGAAGAGGCATTCGTGGCGCATCTGGAGGAGGCGTCGGGGGAAAACGAAGCTAACGCGGGGCAAACAGCGTCCCTCGATACGGTTAACGCGTCGGCAGGCCATGGCGAATCCCAAGGCTGGCGGCGCATGTTCGATCCCCGGCGAATGATCAGCCACGCCCGGCGCGAAGGGTTAGAGCTGCGCCGCGATCCCATCCGGCTGACGCTGGCGCTGCTCGGCAGCGTCATCCTGATGTTCGTGATGGGCTATGGGATCAGCCTCGATGTTGAGGATCTCTCCTTTGCGGTGCTGGATCGCGACCAGACCACCGTCAGCCGCGACTATACGCTCAACCTCAGCGGCTCCCGGTACTTCGTCGAGCGGCCGCCGATCACCGGTTATGCCGATCTTGACCGGCGAATGCGCGAAGGCGACATCAGTCTGGCGATCGAGATCCCGCCGGGCTTCGCGCGCGACATCGCCCGGGGCCGGCGGGTCGAGATCGGCGCCTGGATAGACGGCGCCATGCCGACACGGGGCGAGACCGTCCGCGGCTATGTGCAGGGAATTCACGCCCACTGGCTGGCGACCAAGGCGCGCGAGGCCGGCTACGGCGAGGCTTTGGCGGGGCTCGTCAATATCGAGACCCGGTTCCGCTATAACCCGGACGTCAAGAGCCTGGTGGCGATGGTACCGGCGGTGATCCCGCTGCTGCTCATGCTGATCCCGGCCATGCTCGCGGCGCTCAGCGTGGTGCGCGAGAAGGAGCTCGGCTCGATCACCAACTTCTACGTCACGCCGACCACGCGGCTCGAGTTCCTACTCGGCAAGCAGTTCCCTTACGTGGTCCTGTCCTTCCTGAGCTTCCTGCTGCTCACGCTGCTCGCGGTGACCGTCTTCGGCGTGCCGCTGAAGGGCAGCTTCCTGACGTTGGCGGTGGGTGCGCTGCTCTATGTTGGTGCCGCCACAGCCGTGGGGCTGCTGATCTCCACCTTCATGCGCAGCCAGATCGCCGCGATCTTCGGCACGGCGGTGCTCACCATCCTGCCGGCGGCGAACTTCTCCGGCATGATCGACCCGGTCTCGTCCCTGGAAGGGATGGGCCGGCTGATCGGCGAGGTCTATCCGACCACGCATTTCCTGACGATCGCGCGCGGCACCTTCTCGAAGGCCCTCAACTTCTCCGACCTGCATGGCGCCTTTCTCCCGCTGGCGCTGGCCGTGCCGGTCCTGATCGGGCTGTCCGCCGCGCTGCTCAAGAAGCAGGAGCGATAGTCCATGCGCCTTGCCAATATTTGCCATCTCGGTGTCAAGGAGTTGCGCAGCCTTGTCCGCGACCCGATCATGCTGGTGTTGATTGTCTACGCCTTCACCCTGTCGGTCTACACGGCGGCCACGGCCATGCCGGAGACCCTCAACAAGGCGCCGATCGCGGTGGTGAACGAGGATCGCTCGCCGCTGTCATGGCGCATCGTCAGCGCCTTTTACCCGCCGTACTTTGTTCTCCCCGAGGTGATCGACCAGGCCGAGATGGACGCCCGCATGGATGCCGGCCTCGATACCTTCGCCCTTGACATCCCGCCGAACTTCCAGCGTGACCTGCTGGCAGGGCGGCGGCCCACGGTCCAGCTCAACGTCGATGCCACGCGCATGAGCCAGGCATTTACCGGCAGCGGCTATATCCAGACCATCGTCACCGACGAGGTGCGCGCCTTCGCGCAGCGTTATCGCGAGGTTCCGGAGTTGCCGGTCGATCTGGCGCTGCGGATGCGCTTCAATCCCCAGCTCAACAAGTCGTGGTTCGGCGCCATCATGCAGGTCATCAATAACGTGACCATGCTCTCCATCGTCCTCACCGGCGCGGCGCTGATCCGCGAGCGCGAGCACGGCACCGTCGAGCATCTACTGGTCATGCCGGTCACGCCTTTCGAGATCATGAGCAGCAAGGTATGGGCGATGGCGCTGGTCGTCCTTGCCGCCACCGCCTTCGCGCTCACCGCCGTCGTGCAGGGTTGGCTGTCCGTGCCGATCGGAGGCTCGCTCGCGTTGTTCCTGGTCGGGACCGCGCTGCATCTGTTCGCGACCACCTCGATGGGCATCTTCCTGGGCACCGTCGCCCGGTCCATGCCGCAGTTCGCCCTGCTGCTCATGCTGGTGCTGCTGCCGCTGCAAATGCTCTCCGGGGGCTCGACGCCGCGCGAGAGCATGCCGGAGGCTGTCCAGTACATCATGCTCGCCGCGCCCAACACCCACTTTGTAATGCTGGCCCAGGCCATTCTCTATCGTGGCGCGGGCCTCGCCACCGTGTGGCCGCAATTCCTGGCCATCACCGTTATCGGGAGTACCCTTTTTGGCTTGGCTCTGACCCGCTTCCGGCGAACACTCAGCACCATGGCCTGACGGACCTGATGCATGGCAGCGTGGAGTTGCGCCGGGCACACTCCGACTAGAGCCAGTTATTCAGCATAATCCCCACGCCAAACCGCTCGATACGCTCGTTATAATCAATCAGACTCTCCCCATACCCGTTGTAGTACTGGAAAAAGCCCTTCAGCGTATCCCCCATCGGGAAACTGTACCCGAACTCCACCGACGTCCGATTGGTAGAACGCATATTGTTCAAAAGCTTCAGCGAGAACGTGCGGTCCTCTGTCAGCTTGTAAACCGCGTGGTAACTACCATGTCCGAGATACTTCTCGATATCCGAGTTGTCGTCATCGCTGCCACTCTCCGGCAGCCGGAACCAGGGGTTAACCATAAACAGCCAGCGGTCATAGCTGTAAGCCGCGGTGCCCATGATCCGGTTCCAGCTGCGCGACCGGGGCTCTGATTGACCGTTAGACTGGTGATTGAAGCCCAGAGACACCGCACTCAGAGTGCCAGGCCCAATATCCCAATCGAGCCGGTGGCGGAAGAAAATCTCGGGCTCGTAGTTGGTTTCACGGAAGGGAGCGGAGTCTTTGGTGTTGTACACCTGCCAGTAGGACTGCTGGGTATAGCCAAACCAGAAGGTGGTTCGATCATCAAAAATGCCAGTCAGCAGTGGAATCTTGAAACTGATCTGATATTTCGCCTCTTCCTCTTCCAGAGCGAAGTCATAGCCGGCGGGGCCCAGTCTCGGGCTGGTGGGCCTTGGGTTAGGGTCGTCCACATAGGTGAATGGCAGGATGTAGTTGGGGCGGTGGGTCACAAAACTGCCGGTGAATGAAAAAATTGCCTTCTCCGCGGTCAGGTAATTATCCACCAGGGCTGCCATCAGACCGGTCTCTGAGTCGTCCTCAAGAGCATCGCTGACGATCTGCTCCCGCCGGGCATCATCAGCCACCGGAATAGCGGCTTCCTCATCAGCCTGCTGTAACGTGTCTTCGTCCGCCGCTTTTCTGGCGGCAATGGGGTCATTCTGGGCGTCATAGCAGGCAAGTCGCTGGATGCCGTCCCGGATCAACGCACAGTTAACGGTTTCTTTCTGTTCATCCGGTGCAGCCTGAGCTGCCACCGTGGGGCTGGCCGTCGCGAACATCAGCGTAAGCGCCCAGGCTGCTGAAAAACCGTAAGGATATCTTTTCATCGCGTCTTCTCAATTGGCAGCGGTCAGGCTGATCCAGGTGTTGGCAATGCTGCAAATCCGGACCCCAGCAGGCTCAATGCCAGCAGAAGAAAAATCAGCTTGTGCCGGATGTTAGCTTAACCGCTGGCTGACACAACCCAGCACAGGTACATAACGTCTGTTTCTTCGCCGTGAAGCAGGCTGCGAGCCTGGTGCATTTCCGGATCGCGTTTTCTGGCCCGGTTTTTCGTGGACGGCGATGCGGCAAGCAGCGCCGCGTCCACCACGGTGCCTTCGCGTAGCATCAGCCCCTGCCCAGCCAGATGAGCGTTGATCGCCTCAAACAGCTTGCCGGTGAGCCCTTCGCGCTCCAGCAGTCGGCGACACTTGAGCAAGGTGGCCGCATCCGGTGCTGACTCCCGGCCAAGGTCAATGCCAACGAAGCGCCGGATCGCCTGATTGTCGTAAATCGCATCCTCGATGCCTTGATCCGAGAAGCCAAAGCACTGTTGGGGCCACTAACATACAGCCGCAACATCCGTCCCAGGCCCATGGGTGGGCGCCCCCGGCCCACCGCCTTTGGGGTAAAACGCTTCCAGTTACGCTTCCAGCGCATCCCACGGAGGCCTGCACGGTCCCCAGTTTGAGCGAACCGGCAATGTGCATCATGTCATCCCAGTGCTGTTCGATCTTGTATTGACGCAACTGCGGGCCAGCTCATCAAAGAGTTCGACAACATGGGTGTGGCTATCCGGTTCCTCGACGATGGGATCAGCACCGAGGGGATCATGGGCAAGATGGTAGTCACCATCCTGTCGGCCGTGGCCCAGGCCGAGCGTCAGCGCATACTGGAACGCACCAACGAGGGCCGCCTGGAGGCCAAGGCCAAGGCCAAGGGGGTCAAATTTGGCCGTAAACCCACGGTGGACAAGGATAAAGTCCGTGCCCTGCACAGCCAGGGAGTGGGGGCTACGGAGATGGCCGGTCAACAGTCTATAAAATACTGGCATCTGACCAAACGCAGTGATTTTGCTAATGTCCACAGCAGCTTGACTGTATCGCATTTGAGATACACAATAGAGTTACGTATGACAATCGGAGAATTCATCATGGCTCACACTTCAATGCTGCACGTTCGTGTGGACGACGAGCTGAAGGCTGATGCAGCGGAAAAGCTTGCCAGCTTCGGCTTGACGGTATCAGATGCCGTCCGCATCCTTCTAACCCGCGTAACCAAAGAGGGCGGATTGCCCGTTGGGTTAACGGCTGATCCGGAAGCCCATGACGCCTGGTTCCGCGATAAAGTGAAAGAGGCCCTGGCTGATGCCCGACCTACCGTTCCTCATCAACAGGTAATGGATGAGGCACAAGCGTTGATCGACAGAAAGCGTCGCCGTGCCTGAACTGGAATGGCTGGAACTGGCTCGTACCGATCTGCTAGGGATTGTCGATTACATCTCTGATGACAATCCCGATGCAGCACAGCGCGTAAAAGATGATATCGAGATGAAAGCTGAAAAGCTGCCGGAGTTCCCCAAAATAGGCCGCCCTGGTCGGGTTGAAGGGACCCGGGAACTCGTCGCCTGGTCGAACTATATCCTCGTGTACCAGGAGGATGCCTTGACGGTACGAATACTGCGCGTGTTACATGCTGCGCAGCAGTGGCCGCCAACCGATTAACACCTGAATCAAGGGCTTTCTCCTCGGCCTAGCCGGCGAAGACCTTGATGAAGACCCTGCGACATATTCCTTGACAACTACCGGTCCGCAACGGCCACCAGCAGGCTGCATGGCGCGTGGGCGAGCAGCGAAGCGCCGACGGAGCCGTGCCACCACCGGGCCAGCGCGCTCTGTTTGCGGTGACCGACCACGACCAGATCCGCGCCGACCTCGTGCGCCATTCGGCCGATCTCCTCGGCGGGGTTGCCCGCGGCGAGGCGCGTGTCGACGGAAAGCCCCGCCCGCCGCAGCGATTCCGCGCCCTCCGTCAGCACGTGGCGCACTTCCTGATATTCTCGCTCCGGCAGGTCTGAGGGGGCCGCCGCTTCAGCGAGCGCGACACCCAGTTCATGGGCGACGACGGCGAGGAGATAGACACGAGCCTGGCAAAGCGAAGCCAGCTCGGCCCCCTGATCCAGCGCCTCACGGCCTTGCCGGCTGCCGTCATAGGCCAGGAGGATCGTCCGGTACATCGTGGTGCTCCTTTCTGTGATCGGGATGGAACGCCTTTCCCGGTCCTCTGCTCTAGACAGTGCAGCCTTCGGGGCCTACATCCCTCGCTATTTGATACATAGCTATCTATTGATTATAGTACAGCTACATAATGATGCAGGCAATGAGATGACGAAGCCCCTCGACGATCAGGAACAATTCGGCCTTCGCCTCGGGCTGGTCGCCCGGCTGTGGCGCGCCGAAATCGACCGGCGGCTGGCCACCTTTGGCCTCACCGAGTCCCGCTGGTTGACCCTGTTACATCTCTCTCGCCTGCCCCAGGCGGCAACCCAGCGTGAATTGGCCGAGGCGGTCGGGGTGCGGGGGCCGACCCTGGTACGCACGCTGGACCGGCTGGAAACCGAGGGGCTGATCGAACGCCGGACAGAAGCTAGCGACCGCCGCACCAAATCGGTTCACCTGCGCGCGGAGGCCGCCCCTGTTCTGGAACGCATCGAAGCAACCGCAGCGGCGGTGCGCGCGCAAATTTTCTCCGACCTCTCCCAAGCCGAGGTAACGACTTGCCTGAAGGTCTTGGAGCAGATCGCCGGCAAGCTGGGCGGCACGCCAAGGGCGATGCGGCTTGCGGACGAAGACCGATGAGGGGTAGGCCGTGGACCAGTATGTGACCCGTCTCGAACGCCAGGGCGACGATCCGGAAACCGATCTGCGTACAGTCCCCGACAAGGAGACGGAGGCTGGGTCAGAGGCGGTTTCACCTCCTGCCCGCACCCGGCCATGGCGACGGTATGGCGCGATTCTGGCGACGCTGATCGTTCTCGGAGGAGGCGGCTGGTGGTTGTATCAGCAGTTCACCCATGTCTTTGTGACGGACGCCCGTGTCGCCGCCGACATTGTTGCCGTGAGCAGCCGGGTTCCCGGTTGGGTGACGGCGCTCGAAGTGACCGAGGGGGATGCCGCGCAGAGAGGCAGGGTTTTGATCCGGATCGACGACCGGGAAAGCCGCCTCCGCGTCGAGGAGCTTGCCGCGCAACTCGCCGGGATTGCCCGCCGCCGCGAGGAAATCGAAGCGCGCATCGCTCTCACCGACCGTCAGACGCAAAGTCGTATTACCGCCAAACAGGCAGCGGTGAGGGCGGCGGAGGCCGCGTTGGCAGGAGCGACGGCGCAACGCGATCTTGCCAGACAGGACAATGACCGGGCGGAGAAGCTGGCGCCGAGCGGCGCCATCAACCGTGCGCGCCTGGACCAGACGCGGGCGGCGCTGGAGACGGCAAAACAACAGGCGTTGAGCGTCCAGGCGGACTTGGAAAATGCCCGCGCCGCCCTTGCCGAGGCTGAAGCCGCGCGCGGGGAACTCACGGTGCTCCGCACCCAGCTCGCCGAACTCGGCCCGGAGGAACAGCGGCTGCGTGCACAAAAGGCCCGGGCGGCGCTCGACCTCGAAGACCGCACCCTCGTCATGCCATTCGACGGCGTTGTGGACCGGGTCTTCGTGGACAAGGGCGAATACGTCACCCCCGGCCAGCGCTTGCTGATGGTGCATGACCCGCAGTGGGTGCGCGTCGAGGCGAACGTCAAAGAGACCGACATCCGCTTCTTCCGGCCGGGAAAGACCGTGGCGATCACTGTCGATGCCCTGCCGGGGCGGCTCTTTGAGGGCAGGGTCACGCGCGTCGGGCAGTCCGCCACCAGCGAGTTCGCCCTGCTGCCCAACCCCAACCCGAGCGGCAATTTCACCAAGATCACCCAGCGCCTGCCAGTGCGCATCGCGGTGCAGCAGGACGGCGGCGAACTCAAGCCGGGTATGATGGTGGAGCTGGAGGCGAGAGCCGATGACTAGCGCGCCCCGGCCGGACAGTATCGAGGGGCTATTCGCCCGCTTCGGCCCGTCCTATCGCTGGCTGGTCACAGCGACGGTCATGATGGGCACGATCGCCACTATCCTGACCGCCACCATCGTCAATGTAGCCCTGCCGGATATCATGGGCGCTTTCGGCATGGGCCAGGACAAGGCGCAACTTCTCTCCACCGGCTTCCTCGCCGCGATGACCGGGACCATGCTGCTGAATGCCTGGATGGTCGAGACCCTCGGCCAGCGCGCGACCTTTGTGCTGGCGCTAACAGTCTTTATCGCCGCCTCTGCCATGGGCGGGCTCGCCCCCGCCGAGGGCGTGCTGATCCTGGCCCGCGTCCTGCAAGGCGGCGCGGCCGGCATCCTCCAGCCGCTCGCCATGCAGACGATCTTCCTGGTCTTCCCGCCGGAGAAACGCGGGTCGGCGATGGGAATTTACGGCATTGGTGTGGTGCTGGCCCCGGCGCTCGGGCCGACGTTAGGCGGTATCATGGTCGACAGCTTCAGTTGGCGGTATGTGTTCTTCATGGCCGTACCGTTCTGCCTCATCGGCCTGTTCCTGGCCACGATCTTCATGCCGGGGCGCGCAGCCTCCGGTCCGCCGCGCCGGTTTGACTGGATCGGCTTCGGACTGATGACCGTGTTCCTGGTCACCTTGCTGAACGGATTGTCGAACGGGCAACGCTACGGGTGGATGTCCGATCCCATCCTGCGCGATCTCGTGATCGCCTCTGTCGCGGGCGTCGGATTCATTGTCTGGGAACTTCGTACCCCCGCGCCCATGCTCAATCTCGAGCTCTTCACGAACCGGGTCTATGCCGGCGCGTCCGTGGTGGCCTTCATTTTCGGGGCGGGAATCTACGGTTCGACCTTCTTGATTCCGCTGTTCGTGCAGACGATCCAGGGCTACACGCCGACGCGCTCGGGCCTGCTGCTGATGCCGGCGGGTCTGATTCTGGCCCTGGTCTTCCCCATTGCGGGGCGGCTGACCGACAAGACGCCCGCCTATGCCACGATCATGTTCGGGCTCGCGGTTTTCGCGTTGTCATCGTTTCTGATGACCGGCGTGGATACCAATACCTCGTTCTGGCTGTTCGCCTGGTGGATCATGCTGGGGCGTATCGGCCTTGGTTTCATTATGCCGAGCCTGAACGCCGGCGCCCTCAAGGCGCTACCCATGACGCTACTCGGTCAGGGCTCCGGCGCAATCAACTTCGTGCGCCAACTCGGCGGGGCGTTTGGCGTCAACCTTCTTTCCATCGCTCTGGAACGGCGGTCTCAGCTCTACGTTGACAGCTTCACGGCGGCGCAGCATGCAGGCAACAGCGCGGCGGCCGATATGCTGCGCGAAGTAACCGGCTTGCTTGCACAGGCTGGCGTGCCGGAGGCGATACGCCAGGCCGGGGCGATGAACTATCTTGGCCGCGTGATCTACAGCCAGGGCAACATGCTGGGGTACCGGGACAGCTTCTTTATCGTCGGCGCGATCTTCCTGGCCGCCCTTGTTCCGGCGCTGATGATGCGCCGGAGGTCCACGCCTCCGGTGCTGCAGGCAAGTGAGGCCATGCGTCACCCGCCATCGTCGCAGAACGCGATCCAGCAGAGTCGGTGACGCACGTGTCAAGGGGCCACCTCACGAAACGGAAAATAGCGTACGCTAAGCCTCTCGCGGCGTTCGGAGCGGGCCACACCGGGCAATGACAGCCGGGAAGCGCTAGAGGGGTATGACCAGTGGCAGGAGGAAAGGGCCACTTGAAATATATAGATGCCTAATGTTTATACTATAAAGTTGTTTCACCCGATTCTGACCAACCAACCATGAGATACGCCCATGAAAATCGTTAAAGTTCAGGACATCATTGGTACCGAGCGTGAAGTCAGCGACAAGCAGTGGACCAGCCGCCGCCTGCTGCTCAAGAAGGACGGAATGGGATTTTCCTTCCACGAAACCATCATCAAGGCAGGCTCCGAGCACACTTTCTGGTACAAGCACCACCTGGAAGCCGTTTACTGCGTTGCCGGTAACGGGCGCATCAAGGACCTCGCCACGGGTGAAGTTCACGAGATTACCGACGGTACCCTCTACGCCCTGGACAACCACGACAAGCACACCCTGTACGGTGGCACCGAGGACATGCGCCTGATCTGCGCCTTCAACCCGCCGGTGACCGGCCAGGAAGTCCATGACGAGGACGGCGCCTACCTGTCGGACAGCAGCGATAACTGATCCGTCCTGATAGGGCGGCTGATCCGACCGCTGGCACACCCATGCCGGCGAGTCCCGATCTTGGTGGCGCCACCACTGACACGTTTGTCCGGCCTGCGCCTGGGCACCTGTACATAATGAGACGGGCTATGACCACCGCATGGCTGCGGCTAGCATGTGAAGGCGCTATCGGAAGCAACCAAGTAAGTTAAACAGAGTTTCCACAGAGGAGGTAGCCCACCGCAATAGAGGAGGGGACCATACAGAGGTCCAAATGTACACTTTATTAATATCGGGTTGATCAACGGAGCAAATCCCTTGCTCTGATGTACTGGTGTCCATCTTGCAAAACTACAACGAAAACGCCGTCAGTGATGGCGTTGATATAACGCCCCACCACGTCACCGGCGAAACTTCAGAATGTTTGGGACGGCTGCTCATTGGTGATGATGAGCCGCGGTTGCTTAACAGTTTATGCTCGATATTGCGTGACAAGGGGTTCGAGGCTGACGGTGCCGAGGATGGCGACGCCGTCTGCCAGCGATTACGAGAGAATGCCTACGATCTGGTTTTGTTGGATATCCGCATGCCTGGAAAGAGCGGTTTAGAGATCATGGCCTGGTTGAAAGAAACCGGCGTTGACGCTCCGGTCATCATTATCAGCGCGCATTCCGACTATCGCATCGTCAGGCAAGCATTCAAGCTGGGTGCCTGTGATTATCTAAGAAAACCCTACGATGTAGATGAATTAATTCGGGCTGTCGGCGGCACGGTTTTAGAACGACGGCAGGCCCGTTCTCAGGCGGCTACGGGTTGGTCTAAGCCCCTAACGGACGAGTTTTTTAAACACACACTTGATCATCTTCCGGATCTGGTTTTTTCACTGGATGAGCGCAAGTGCATCAACTATCTGAATCATCACTCCGAGAGTCTCTTGGGATTACCGACAGAGGAGCTGATTGGCCAACCGTTTTCTCAGCTCGTTCATGAGGGTGACATCGCTAAGCTTCCACTGCTATTTGGTAAGAACGAGGTGGGAGAGCGAGTAACCCAAGAGATCAAGCTTAAAACCTACCATGGAGGGATCGGTTACCTGGATTGTGACATTAAAGTTGTCTCTCCGCGTGAGGCGAACACCACGCTAACTTATGCAAAGCCCCCTCCAGCGAGACCTCCTTTTTTGGGCATTGTGCGGGACATCACGGAGCACAAACGGACACTGGCATTGATGGAGTTTCATGCTTCTCACGATACACTGACCGGACTGCCGAATAGGAGCCTGTTTATGGACCGACTTACCTTGGCTGTCAGTCAGGCGAGCCGTAATGGGCAGAAGCTTGCCGTGCTGTTTATCGACCTGAACGATTTCAAAGCAGTAAACGATACCTACGGGCATGGGGTTGGCGATGAGCTGTTGCAAAGAGTCGCCGCCGGTCTGACACAGTGTCTGCGAGAGGGGGATACCCTTGCCCGCTATGGTGGTGATGAATTTACGGTCTTGTTGCCCTCGCTTGACGAAAAAAAGGACGCCGCAACAGTCGCACGCAAACTTCTGAGCTCGCTCGAAACCCCTTTTCCGTTTGAGGGCACCGACCTTCGTGTCTCTATCGGAACCAGCATCGGGATTGCAATCTACCCTGAAGACGGGGCGGGGGCGGAAACGCTGGTAGAGCGGGCGGACATGGCCATGTATGCCGTGAAACAGAGGAAAAAGAACGACTTTTATTTTTACAGCTAAGCATGATGGACAACAAAAGACCGGACAACACCTCGCCCTAAACCCGTCATCCAAACCACTCGGGCTCCCCCAATGAAAAACACCTGAGACTTGAGCGACAATAGCCTTGCAGTAGGCTTTAAAACATAGTCTGGAGGAATTTCAAGAAACTCTGTTCACCTCGTCGGAATTGTTGCCAGCGCTCAAGCGATCCAACAGCTCATTCTTCACGCTCAGCTCGGTTTCAAGCTGCTGCACCTTCGCTTTCAACTGGTCGTTCACGCGCTGCTGCTTTTCAAAGGCAGCCTTTCGTTGGCGTAACGCCACGACTTGCTGCTCTAGCCGCACTGTTTTGTCGGCCAGACGACGATTTTCGCGCTCCCGCTCGCCCAATTGCTGGGTCAACCGATCCGACTGCTTTCGAACTTCAGTCACCTCCGTGAACAGTCGGCTGATCTCCCGAGTGGCCTGGGTCTGCTCGTCGCGTTTCACGGCCAGGGCTTGTTGCAGGTGGCGTTGCTCTTCCTGGACTTGCTGGACCTGCTGCTCATGCCGCCGCTGATCCTGCTCGCGCTGCTCTTTCACGGAACCGCGATAATGCTCCAGCGCCTGCCGGGCATGGTTGTGTTTTTCTTCGAGTGAATTCACCTGGCGTTGCTTGTCCTGAACCTGCTCAGTCACACTTTCAATGCGCTGGGCCTGCGCGCGGTTATCGCCTTCGAGTTTCGAGAGCGCCTCACGCAGCCCAAGGACCTCCGCCTGTAAATCATCCCGCGCCTGAGCCAACACGGTATTTTGCGCCTGGTGTTGCCTGGTCTCAGCGGTCTGTGCCGTCAAGGCTTCCTGCAGGCCGGCCACCTCGGCCTGTTGGCGCTGTTCGGCCTGCTCAATGGTTTCCTGCGCGTCCTGACGTAATTGCCGAGCCAGTTGGCCTACCAAGTCGGTAACGTGGCTGCTCAGAAGCGCTTCGTCGTCCAGACGGGTGCTTTCACGCGCCTCGATCGCTTTCAGGTGGTTGCTGATGGTGGTCTTTGAGCCGGTGTTGCCCAGCTCGGCTCGTATGGCGTCGATGGAGGGGTGAACATTGCGAGCCAGAAGACGTTTACGGGCGTCCTCAACCAGGGGTTGGGTGATGCCGCCTCGGGCCATGATGGTGTCCTCATGTTTATTTTGTACTGTGTCACGTATTATGTAATTACGTACTATATACACCAGAACGGTCGTTGGAAAGCACAGCTTTACAGACATGTGATAATCCAGCGTTATCCATTGTGATGCCCGTTTCAGCGGCTATACTGACTCACGACCGGTACGATATGGCCCCAGAGAAGGCCGCACGGCAGGAGACCGCACATGCACACTCAAGCCAATCCTCTGGATCAGGTGTTTGCCTTCCGGGCGTTTGATTTTCGCAACCGGTTTCCCGACCCATTACCGAGCTTTCGTGCGGCCCTTGGATGCCTGCAAAGTGAAGACGCCTATTTGCCGGACGTTGACGCAGAGATCAGGGCCTACCTCAAAGACGGGCGCTCGATCGCGATTCCAAACAGTTTCTTCTGGGTGGAGCACAAGCAGTTCGGATCATTGGCTGAAGCACAGAGCTGGGTTCAGGCTCGTCAGGAGAAAGCAGCCACAGGGTCTGCGCTGGACAGGCTGTCTGGCTCACTAATCGCCAACCCCGACGATCCACTCGAACAACAGGTGCGTGATGCCATGGCCAAGACGTTCACAACGATGGTTTCAAAGGCGGACAACGATGCCGTGTGCGAGTCAGTCGAGCGTTGGTTAACAGAAGCGATAGCCGCATTACCGACATCGAACGAGGCGGGTGGGCCCAGTGACGATTGACCGGTACGTCCGGGCGGCGACCCGCGACAACACCCGCCGCAGCTACCGATCCGCCGTCGAGCATTTTGAGGTGACCTGGGGCGGTTTTCTACCGGCAACCGCCGATAGTGTCGCTCGCTATCTGGCCGATCATGCCGAACGGCTGTCGGCCGCTACCCTGAAGCAGCGCCTGGCGGCGCTAGCTCGCTGGCATCGGGATCAGGGGTTCCCAGACCCGACCAAAGCCCCGTTGGTACGCGCGGTATTGAAGGGCATTCGCGAAGAGCATCCGTACCGGCAAAAACAGGCCAAGCCCCTGGCCATCACCCAGCTCCAGCAACTGGATCAGTGGCTGTCCCGACAGATCGCGCAGGCCCGTCAGCACGACGCACGGCGTCTCGGAGTCTGGTTGCGTAACCGGGCCATGGTCCTGCTCGGGTTCTGGCGCGCCTTTCGCAGTGACGAACTCTGCCGATTGACCATTGAAGACATCACCTTGGCCCCCGGTGCCGGTATGTCCCTGTACCTTCGGAGAAGCAAGGGGGACCGTCAGGCCGAAGGGCGTCTGTACAAGGTGCCCGCTCTAAGGCAGTGCTGTCCGGTCGAGGCCTGTCAGGATTGGCTGGATTTTCTGAGCCAACCCAGCGGTGCCCTGTTCAGGGCGATTGATCGCTGGGGGAACCTGTCGGACGTATCATTGCACCCGAACAGCGTCGTGCCGCTGCTGCGCCAGCTCTTGTCTGACGCGGGCATTGACGCGGTGGAAGCATTCAGCAGCCATTCACTACGACGCGGGTTTGCCACCTGGGCCAGCGCGTCGGGCTGGGAAATCAAAGCGCTGATGGAATACGTCGGTTGGCGGGATACCCAAACGGCCTTGCGATACATTGAGGCCAAGTCACCGTTCGAGCAGGCCCTGATGCAGATTCCAACTGAAATGGCGTCACCGGTTGGCCAGCCGCGCCTGCCTAACGCATCCCAACCGCGCTTACGAACCTTGACCGTCCAGCTTACTCTGGAGCCACAGCGCCCGCGCAGCCGCAAACACCACCAGGCCCGCACGGTGATCGAAGCCCATTGCCTGAAACCGTTCGAGGTGGAACACCAGACCGATGGACACTACCGCATCGAGGTTCCTGCAACGTCGGATGAGCATCTGGACGAAACGATGGACGACCTGATCGATGAGATACACCGTATAGCGTCCGACAAAGCCTGCTGGGTGGAGACACTGATTACCGACCCGGCCACCGGGCAGACATGGGATTGAGTCGATCATGAGTGCGATCCAGGATACGGCTTATCCACGATTTCGGTCGGATATCCCACAACACGAACTTGATACCGTTTACACGCCCGCGCCTAACGAGCAACGCTGGGCTCGTCGACGTGCTAAGCAACTTCAACAACGCTTCTTTTTGCTGTTGCACCTGAAGGCTTATCAGAAACAGGGCTTTTTCTGCGCGACGGTTGATTTGCCTTCCGACTTGAGTGGCTACATCGCTAAACGCCTCGGCCTTCAAAAACGACCGACCAAGATCCAGCAGAGGCAGTATGATCAATCCAGTGCCCGTGATCGCCACATCAATTGGATTCGGGCCTATGTCGGCAGCCGAGTCTTGAACGATGAAGACCGCCTCTGGCTCGCAAATCAAGCCATATATGCCGCCGAGTCCCGCGAGGTGCTGGCTGATGTTATCAACATCCTCCTCGAAGAGCTGGTGCGTCACCGTTTTGAGATTCCCGGCTTCACAGTGCTTTTGCGGCTTGCCAAGGATGCCCGGGCCACCGTGAACGACCGCTGTTACCGATCCATCGTCAGCGAACTGACCGACGACACAAAGGCACTGGTCAATGACTTGCTGGTCTCACCACCGGGGATCGAGATCAGCGGTTGGCAGCGTCTGAAGCGAGAAATTCGCAAGCCGACCAACAAAGAGATCCGGTCCTACCTGCAACACCTCAAGTGGCTCAGGGATATCGTCGAGCGATTACCGAGTGTCCAACACATTCCCGTGACCAAACGGCGGCAGTTCGCCAATGAAGCAAGAGCGCTGGACGTGGCGAGAATGGCCCGCATCCCCGCACGCAAACGCTATGCCCTGGCGGTCGTCCTGATCCGGCAACAGTATGCCCAGGCACTGGACGATACCGCCGAGCTTCTGATCAAGCTGATGAGGCAACTGGAAACCACTGCCCAGCAAAACCTGCTGACCTATCAAATGGAGCAGACCCAGCGCACGGATCGACTGGTGTCCTGCTTTAAAGACGTGCTAACCGCCATGGAAGCCGAGCCCAACCCGTGGCAGTCACTTCAGGCCGTGGTCGGCGACAAGCGCCAGGAGTGGCTGGACGAATGCGAGGAACATCTGGCCTACGCGGGCAATAACTACCTCCCTTTCATGTTGCGACCGTTTCGCGCCAAACGCAGCCTGCTGTACAACTGTCTGGACATTCTGACGTTTCAAAGCACCTCCAGCGACACCTTGTCGATTCAACTGATTGATCTGCTCAGAAAAACCCGTTCGCTGAAAGCCGAGACGCTGGATTTGCGCGTCCATGCGCCGGATCTTATCGAAAACATTCAGCAGACCAAGTGGACGCTCGATAAGTGGCGACGTCTGATTTTCATCCGTCCGGACAGCCTGACGGTTCACCGTAAGTATTTTGAATTGGCCGTTTTGAATCTGGTGAAACAGGAACTGAAGTCAGCGGACCTGGCGGTTGTTCACGGAGATCGGTTCGACGACCATCGGGATCAACTGGTGAGCTGGTCGGGTTACGAACAGGAACTTGACCAGTACGGGTTGGAAGTAGAGCTTCCCATGGAACCGAAGGCGCTGATTAGCCACCTCAAGGATCAGCTGACTCAGGTGAGCCGCTCGGTGGACGCCGCCTTCCCGGACAACACACACGCCACCATTGAAGACGGCCGCATTGTCATCAAGCGGAATCAGAAGCAGGGGCTGCCGACGAATTGGCAGGCCCTTGATGACGACATCACACGTCGGCTTGGCACCCGCAGCATCGTCGACGTTCTGGTGGATGCGGAGCGTTGGCTTGGGCTACACCGGGAATTCGGGCCACTGTCAGGCTATGAGGGGCGCGTTGAAGACCCCCGGTTACGCTTCATCGCGACGCTTTTCTGCTACGGCTGCAATCTGGGGCCCTCCCAAACCGCCGACTCCATCAAGCAACTGAACCGTCGCCAGATAGCCTGGCTCAACCTTAACCACGTGACCGAAGACAGGCTGGACCGTGCTATCGTCAAGGTCATCAACGCGTACAAGAAATACGAACTGCCTGGATACTGGGGGACAGGGCGGCGAGCCGCCGCCGATGGAACCAAATGGAATCTTTACGAGCAAAACCTGCTTAGCGAGTACCACATCCGCTATGGCGGCTACGGCGGTATCGGTTACTACCACGTCTCGGACACCTACATCGCGCTGTTCAGTCATTTCATCCCCTGTGGCGTTCACGAGGCGGTGTACATCCTCGACGGACTGCTGGAAAACCAGAGCGATATTCAGCCGGATACCTTGCACGGTGATACCCAAGCCCAGAGCTATCCCGTGTTCGGACTGGCGTACCTACTAGGTATCAAGCTGATGCCGCGTATCCGGAACCTCAAGGATCTGAACTTTTACCGGCCTGACCGGCGATTCCGCTACGCCCATATCGAAGAACTGTTCAACGGCCATATCGACTGGGCGCGAATTGAACGGCATCTGCCGGATATGTTGCGTGTGGCCGTGTCCATCAAACTGGGCAAAATCACGGCATCAACCATTCTGAGGCGGTTGGGAACCTACAGTCGCAAGAACAAGCTGTATTTTGCCTTCCGGGAGCTGGGAAAGGTCGTGCGCACCGGCTTCCTGCTCAATTACATCGACGACGTGGAGCTGCGCCAGACCATTCACGCCGCAACCAACAAGAACGAGCAGTTTAACGGGTTTGCAAAATGGAGCTTCTTTGGTGGCTCGGGCGTTATTGCCGCCAACCTCCGGCATGAACAGCAAAAAGTGGTGAAGTACAACCACTTGGTGGCGAATATGCTCATCCTGCATAACGTCGAAGCCCTCAGCCGGGTACTGCGCGACATGGCCGCAGAAGGGATTGCCATCACAGAGGATATTCTGAAAGCGTTATCACCGTACCGAACTCGCCATATCAATCGTTTCGGGGATTACACGCTGGATCTGAAGCGACCGGTGGGGCAGCAGCTATTTGATTTGAAACTGGCTGAACTTGCCTCTCAGGGAGCGTCCAAAGCTCGGCCGAGCGTTGAGGATGGAACTGAATAAATAATCTGACCTAAAGATTTCTTATTTCAATGGCTTGGGCGTGTTTCTGGGGAATTTTTCACGTTTGTCTGCCAACCCTCTTACTCGCCAACCGCAATTGATTCTTTAAGTGCCCCAAAATTAGGCCGGATGCATCAAGTTTGTGCGAAGTCGTTACCCTGGCCCGGTTTCAGTACCGCTCATCGTCAGAAAAGTCCGGGGGTTGCGGAGGGTCTGCGTAGATGGACGTAGAAGCTTCTAATCAACGGGGCCGGTTCTCCTTTGGTTCTCCAAACCGGCCCGTTACATAAGCTTTATTGCCAACCTGAATGTTCGCTTTGCGACCTTTCCGTACACCCCTTTTTCTTCCATTTGTAGCGGGCGCTGGCCAAAGGTACCGAGCGCCGTTTAAATTACCAACAGGCGAATGACATCCAAGGCTTTCTGTTACCAGTCCTTACTTGCTATTCCAGGCTCGTCCATCTTCGTCCGTCAGTGGTTTTTGAGAGGTTTGAAAAATTGTAATCCGGTAGGTCCAGCGACCGTCTTTAGTCCGAGCCTTGTCTTTATCCTTCTCTTTTACCAGATATCCGGCCCGCTCCAACTCCCGAAAAATTCTATGTTGAACGAATTTCCCGATATCAAATTTCCGCCTAATTTGGGCGGCTCTGATAATCCAGTCTTCGGGCAAGGATAACAGAAACACGAGGACTCCCAGTGCTTCTGGCGTTAGTCGAGGATCCTGCAATGTCGCGTTGGGAATGCATGCGTAGTGTGAGGTCAGTTTGTCTTTTTTAATAGCCATCAGTGGTGTAACTCCAAAAGTTTCAGGTAATAGTCCAACTGCTTCGAAAGCAATTGAGCCGTTTTCGCTAGGAAGGTGGAATAAACATCCCAACCGTTCAGGGACTAAGATAACGATTTGCAAATTGGGGCACTGACAACACACCTGCACAAAACTAGCAGCGTTCTGCAGGCAAAATGTTTGTGATGTGTTAAAGGGCGGGGACTACTGATGGATGAGAAGATCTCATCGAGCCGACGGAGGCGGTGAGCTGAAAATCACCAAAAAAATGAAAATACAACTTATTGATTGGAAAGGGTTTTGCAATGCCCGAATGAGCGTAGAGTGTTTGTGTGGAAAGCTCTTTAAGTATATGTAATTAATGAAAAAATTTGGTTCAAAAAGTTCGTCCTGCAACTCCGTGTACGCCGGTTCGATTCCGACCCGCGCCTCCATTATTTCCCAATACTCCAGTACCTTTCAGACTCAAGCCAAGGTTTGCGTTCTGTTCATCCCGCTTTCCATCGTCTGGCGTAATCCTAGCCTCATATGCTTCAATGATCAGTAACTCGTCAAGCCAGCCAACAAGGCAGGTTTACATACCTCGGCGCCTGGTCAACAACAATGAGCACAGACGATAAGATGGTCAAACGCCGGCGCTCTGCTCTACGTGGCCGTCAACTGGAACCGGCGGTACTGTCGGAGCTGCGGGATCTGATCGGTGACGAACGTGTCGATTCGTCATTGCGCGACCGCGATCGCCTTATCGAGCACCTGCATGCATTGCAGGACGCGGACGGTTACCTCTCCATGGCTCGCCTTCGGGCCCTTGCGGCTTTCATGAACCTGCCCATGGCCGCCGTCTATGAAACGGCCACGTTCTACGCCCATTTCGACGTCATTCATGATGAACAAGCCCCACCGCCTGAGATAACTCTTCGGGTGTGTGACTCGCTTTCGTGCCAACTGGCGGGCGCAGGGGCACTGCACGAGGCACTGGCTGATGGGCATGACCCGAGCCAGGTGCGTGTAGTCCACGCCCCTTGCATGGGGCGCTGCGATACAGCACCCGTGGTGGCCGTGGGACACCATCATGTATGCAACGCCACTGTTCAGACGGTCGGCGCGGCAGTCGAACAAAAGCAGGTTCAACCCGACGAAATCCATTGGCAAAAGCTGGCCGATTACCGCTCTGTAGGTGGTTACCAGTTGCTGAAGGAATGCCGCGACGGTCAGGTTACTGTCGAGTCCCTCGCGGACGAACTTCAGCAGGCAGGCCTGCGCGGACTCGGCGGCGCTGGATTTCCAACCTACCGAAAATGGCAGGCCGTGCGGGCCGAGCCCGGGCCACGCTACGCGGTGATCAATGCCGACGAGGGTGAACCGGGCACCTTCAAGGATCGCTATTACCTGGAACGTGAACCCCACGTTTTCCTGGAAGGCGCGCTGGTTAGCGCCTGGGCGGTTGAGGCGCAGGCTCTCTACATCTACCTGCGGGATGAATATCCTGGCCTCCTCGGTGTGCTGAAAGCCGCCGTTGCCGAGCTGGAAGCTTCCGGCCTCGTAGAACCCGGTTTCGTGATCCTGCGCCGGGGAGCGGGTGCCTACATCTGCGGCGAGGAATCCGCCCTGATCGAATCCCTAGAGGGTAAACCCGGCAAGCCACGGCATCGGCCACCGTTCGTGGCGCAGAAGGGACTGTTCGACCAGCCCACACTGGTCAACAACGTCGAGACGGTTTACTGGATTCCGCGAATTCACGCCCAGGGCGCCGACTGGTTTGCCAGCCAGGGGAGACATGGTCGCAAGGGGCTTCGCAGTTTTTCAGTCTCGGGCAGGGTCGCCAGGCCCGGTGTGCATGTGGCACCTGCAGGCATCACCCTGAATGAGTTGATCGAGGAATACTGCGGCGGCATGGCGCAAGGGCATGGTCTTTTGGCCTATCTGCCCGGTGGCGCGTCCGGCGGCATACTGCCGGCCAGCAAAGCCGATATTCCCCTGGATTTCGACACCCTGCAGGAACACGGCTGTTTTATCGGCTCCGCTGCCGTGATTGTTCTGTCTGATCAGGACGATTTGCAGGCCGCAGCCGCCAACCTGTTGGGCTTCTTCGCGGATGAGTCCTGCGGGCAGTGTACCCCCTGCCGCGTGGGCACCGAAAAAATGCTCACCCTGCTGGAACGCAAAGCCTGGGATGAGGATACCCTGCAACAGCTGGCCAGCGTGATGGCCGATGCGTCCATCTGTGGTCTGGGCCAGGCCGCACCCAATCCGGTACTGAGCCTGCTGCGGGACTTCCGCAGCGAACTCGCCAGCAGCAACCTGATCGCGAAAGGTTAGGGGAGGCCTCCATGAGCGATTCCAGCAAAAGCTTCACCCTGACACTGGACGACGTGGAAGTGCAGGCCTACCCCGGCGAAACCCTGTGGCAGGTGGCCAAGCGCGCCGGCGAGACCATCCCGCACTTGTGCTTCAAAGACGCCCCGGGTTACCGCGCGGATGGCAATTGCCGCGCCTGCATGGTGGAAGTGGAGGGTGAGCGGGTGCTCGCCGCAAGCTGTATCCGCGACGCCAAGCCCGGCATGGTGGTGCGAAGTGCCGGTTCCACCAGAGCCCAGGAAGCCAGGAAAGGAGTCCTGGAATTGCTGCTGGCCGATCAACCTACACGAGAGAGTAGTCCCGATCGTTCAAGCCATCTGTGGGACACGGCGGATCAACTGGCCATTGATGCAGCTGCCGTGCGCCAACGCCTCCCGGCCCATTCAGAGCGACAAGAACCCACAGTTCACCATGTCGCGCCGCGGTCGGATTCTCTGGCCCACGCCCGGGGCCATGACGCCACTCACTCTGCCATGAACGTGAATCTGGACGCCTGCATCACCTGCGGTTTGTGCGAGCGAGCCTGCCGCGAGGTGCAGGGCAACGACGTGATTGGGCTGGCGCATCGCGGTGCCGCGTCCAAGGTAGTGTTCGATTTCGATGATCCCATGGGCGACAGCACCTGCGTTGCCTGTGGCGAGTGCGTGCAGGCCTGCCCGACGGGCGCGCTCATGCCCGCCACCCTGATCGATGCCCAGGGCCGCGGAGACTCCGCCACGGCCGACCGAACTGTGGACTCCGTTTGCCCCTATTGCGGCGTGGGCTGCCAACTGACCTATCACGTGAAAGACGAGCCCGCTCCTGCAGAATCAGAAACAGGCGAACAACGAGGACGCATCCTGTTTGTTGAAGGCAAAGATGGCCCCTCAAACCAGGGCCGGCTCTGCGTGAAAGGTCGTTTTGGCTTCGATTACCCCTCCCACCCGGCGCGGCTCACCCGTCCGCTAATTCGGCGGGGGGGCGTTCCCAAGGGCCTCGATCCGGACTTTGATCCGGCCAATCCGTTAACGCACTTTCGAGAGGCAAGCTGGGAGGAGGCACTGGATCTCGCAGCAAGCGGACTGACCCAACTAAAAGCGCAACACGGGCCGCATGCGCTCGCCGGCTTCGGCAGCGCCAAGTGCTCCAACGAAGAAGCCTGGCTGTTCCAGAAGCTGGTGCGCACGGGTTTCGGTTCCAACCACGTTGACCATTGCACCCGGCTTTGCCACGCCAGCTCCGTGGCCGCGTTGATGGAGTGCCTGGGCTCTGGCGCCGTGACCGCTTCCTTCATGCAGGCCCTTGAGGCCGATGTGGTCATCCTCACCGGCTGCAACCCGGCGGTAAACCACCCGGTGGCTGCCACCTACTTCAAGCAGGCGGCACGAAACGGCACCAAGCTGATCATCATCGACCCCCGGGGCCAGGCGCTGGATGCTTATGCGTGGCGCAGCCTGCGTTTCTCGCCGGGTGGCGACGTGTCACTGTTTAACGCCATGCTCAATGTGATTATCAGCGAAGGGCTCTTTGATCAGGCCTACATTGATGCTCATACCGAAGGCTTCGAAGCATTGGCAGCGAGCGTTGAAGGCATGACCCCGGAGGTGATGAGCCCGGTTTGCAGCGTGGAGCCCGACACCATTCGTGAAGTGGCCCGAGCCTACGCCAAGGCTGATAGAGCGATGATTTTCTGGGGCATGGGCATCTCCCAACACGTGCACGGCACCGACAACGCCCGATGCCTGATTTCCCTGGCGCTCACATGCGGCCACACCGGCCGGCCCGGCACTGGTCTGCACCCGTTGCGGGGACAGAACAACGTGCAGGGCGCCTCCGATGCCGGCTTGATCCCCATGGTACTGCCCGATTACCAACCGGTGGGGGATGCCCAGCTGCGCGCTGCTTTTGAAGAGCTCTGGAGCACAGAACTGGACTCGAAGCCGGGACTCACCGTGGTGGAGATTATGGACGCCATCAAGGCGGGCACCATCAAGGGCATGTACATCCTCGGCGAAAACCCCGCGATGTCCGACCCGGACCTTACTCACGCCCGGGCCGCGCTCGCTGCCCTGGAGCACCTGGTGGTGCAGGACCTGTTCGTTACAGAGACCGCCCAGTTTGCCGACGTGATCCTGCCTGCCGCCGCCTGGTCGGAAAAATCAGGCACCGTCACCAACACCAACCGCCAGGTGCAGATGGGCCGTGCCGCACTGGCGCCGCCGGGAGAGGCAAAGCCTGACTGGTGGGTTGTTCAGGAAATCGCCCGGCGTTTCGGGCTGGGTTGGAACTACGCCGGCCCCGAGCAAGTGTTTGAAGAAATGAAGCAGGGCATGCACTCACTGGATCATATCTCATGGTCTCGCCTGGAGCGCGAGGGGTCCGTCACCTATCCATGCCCCGGGGATGACGCCCCGGGCCAGGACGTTGTCTTCTCCGATGCCTTCCCACGCGCAGGGGGCCGTGCCAGGTTCTCACCGGCCAGCCCACTGCCACCGGATGAGCCCGTGGATGAGGCCTATCCCATTGTGCTGACCACCGGGCGATTGCTTGAGCACTGGCATACCGGCGCCATGACCCGTCGCAGCCGGGTGCTGGATGAGCGGGAGCCGGAAGCGGCCGCCTACCTGGCACCAGCGGAGTTGGATCGCATGGGCGTCACCTCGGGTAATGACATTCAAATTGCCACCCGGCGCGGCACCATCACCCTGACGGCCCGGGCCGATCAGACCATGCCCGAAGGCATGGTGTTCGTCCCCTTTGCCTTTGTAGAGGCGGCCGCAAACGTGCTCACCAACCCGGCCCTGGACCCGTTCGGAAAGATCCCGGAGTTCAAGTATGCGGCCTGCAGGTTGAGCCCGGCGTAGCTTCCCAGGCAAACAGACTTCTCCAGAACGACGTTCATTGTCGCGTCGCGTCTGTAAAACAGGCGCGGGTAGTCTAGAATAACGCCAAAATTTCCAGATCTTTCAGGTAGATAAAATGCCAAAGTTTTTGCATACGGCAGACTGGCAGATGGGCCGGGCCTTCACCCGTTTCGAGACCGAAGACGGTGCAGCCCTGGTCGAGGCCCGGTTCGAGGCTATTGAAACGCTTGCTCAACTGGCCAACGAACATCAGTGCGATGCGGTATTGGTGGCCGGTGACGTCTTCGATGCGCAAACGGTCTCTGACAGAACCATTCGCAGGGTATTCAACGCCACAAAGGGGTTTGCCGGCCCGTGGGTCATGCTGCCGGGCAACCACGACGCTGCGCTGGCAGAGAGCGTCTGGACACGAGCGCGACGCCTGGGTGCGGTGCCTGAAAACGTCCATCTGGCGCTTCAGCCCGGCGTGATTGATCTGGAAGCCCAGGGCCTCAGCATCCTCTGCGCGCCTCTGACTCAGCGCCATACCTACGGCGATCTGACCGAGCCATTCAGCGGCTACGAAACACCTGAAGGTTTTCTCAGAGTCGGCCTGGCCCACGGCAGTGTACAGGGCCTGTTGCCAGACGAGATTGATTCCACCAACCCCATCGCGCCGAACCGGGCGAAAGCCAGCAGGCTCGATTACCTCGCCCTGGGCGACTGGCACGGCACCAAACAGATTGATGAACGCACCTGGTACAGCGGAACGCCCGAGCCGGAACGGTTTCGGAATAACGAAGCGGGGAATGCCCTGATCGTTGAAGTGTCCGAGCCCGGGGCAACTCCGACAGTAACTTCACTCCCAACGGGGCGGTATCAGTGGCACCAGTGGCGGGAAACCCTGGCCGTCCAGTCTGATCTTGAGCAGCTGCTGGAGCGTTTGAACGCCTTGCCCGAATCCGCCGTTGTTGATCTGCGCCTCGAAGGCTCGGTGACCCTGGCCGGCGAAGAAACCCTGTTGAAGGCTTTGTCGGTTGCCGAAGCGCGATTCCGCAGCCTTCGCTGCGAGCGAAGCGGCCTTCAGCTTGCACCTACCGATGAAGACATCGCGGCCCTGAAAGCGGATGGTTACGTGGGCGAGGTGGTTGAAAGCCTGCGAGAGCGGCAGGAAGGGGCGCAGGACGATGTCGCCCGGGATGCCCTGGCTATCCTGGCGGGCCTGCTCAGGGAGCGGGAACAGGAGGTGGGGCAATGAAGTTGCAGCGAATGCGCATCGAACAGCTGCGCCAGTTCCGCAAACCCTTTGTTCTGGACAACCTGCAACCCGGCCTCAACCTGATTCACGGCCCCAACGAGTCCGGCAAAAGCACCCTGGTACGTGCCATCCGCGCCGCGTTTTTCGAGCGCTATCGCTCAACTGCCGTGGACGACCTGCGCCCCTGGGGCGATTCCGCCGCGGCGCCCACCGTTGAACTGGATTTCGAGCACGAGGGCCGTTCTTGGCATCTCACCAAGAGCTTCCTGCAGCGCAAACGCTGTGACCTGAAAGTCGGCACCGAAACCTACAGCGAAGACGACGCCGAAGAAAAGCTGGCTGAATTACTGGGCTACCAGTACCCGAAACGTGGCGCCAGCAAAGCCGAACACTGGGGCATACCGGGACTGCTGTGGGTGGAGCAGGGCACCGGGCAGGACATCGAACAGGCCATAGAGCATGCCGGTGATCATCTGAAGTCCGCCCTCAATTCCATGGTCGGAGAGGTGGCCAGCTCCGGGGGCGACGACCTGATCGAGACGGTTCGCAGCCAGCGGGACATTCTGCTGACCGGAACCGGCAAGCCCCGGGGCGATTACCTGAAACTGGAAAAAGACCGCGCCCAATACGAACTTGAAATTGAAGAGTTGAAGGAGCGGGTACACAAATACCAGGAGCAGGTCGACCGGCTTGGCAAACTCACCCACGACTTTGATCAGGCCGAGGCCGAGCGCCCCTGGGAAGACGCTCAACGCCATCTGGAGGAAGCCCGGGCGCGCTATCAGCAGGTGGAGCGGCTGGAGCAGCAACAGAACCAGGAGAAAGCCACGCTCAACCAGCTGCAGCAAAACCACCGCCTGTTGCAGCAGAACAAAGAGCATCTGGAAGGGCTCAGTCGTCAGTTGGAGAGCCGAAAGGCAGAGCTGGATCGCGCCGAGCACGACCTCTCCGTGGCTCAAGCACAAACGCCGGCCGTCACAGGCCGTTTAACCGAAGCCAGAACCGCCTACGAGCAAGCGGAAAAGCAACGGAAACTGGCGGGCCTGCTGCAAACCCGGCAGCGGCTGGAACAGGACCTGAAACGGCTGGAACAGCAACAACGAGTGATCAGCCAGAACCTCGCCAAAGCCAGGGAATACCAACAGCAGCTAGAACAAGCCAGGCAGCAGGCCAGGGAAAACCGGATCGATCCAGAGTTGGTCAAAAAACTGCGAGCGACCGGGAGTCAGCTCAACGAAGAAACCATTCGTTCAGAGACCATCGCCACCCGGCTGAGCTGGCAGCTGGACGCCGACGCATCACTGACGCTGAACAACGAACCGCTTGTCGGGCAAGGCGAACAGCAGCTTCTGGAAGAATCGACACTGGTTATTCCCGGCGTGGGTACCCTGGGCATAACACCCGGCGGGGAAGAGCTGGCCAGCACGCGGAGGAAGCTCAAGGCGCTGGAGGAGAACCTGGCGGAACAGCTGAAGACCCTTGGTGTAGCCTCCGTGGAGCAGGCAGAGGAACGTCTTTCTGCCTATGAAAACGCCGGAAGAGCCCAGAAGCATGCCGAGGATTTGCTGAAATCCGTGGCACCGGCCGGCATTGAGCAACTTGTCTCCGAGCAGAACGAGGCAGAAAGCGAACTGGAGAAAGCCAAAAGCCAACTGGAAGCCACCCCCAAACCGAATCCGAAAGAGGACGTGCCTGCCTTGGAAGAAGCGGAGGCGGCGTTCGCCCGGGCTGGCAGTGCACTGGACAAAGCCGAATCCGATGATCGTGCGCACCAGTCCAGGATGTCTGCCCTGAAGCAGGCCCGGGACAACGCCAAAACCGAATGGCAGCGGCTGGCGGATGAAGAAAAAAGCCCGGAACGCCAGGAGCAACTTCGCCAGATAACCACCCACCTGGCGAACCTCGAAAAGCAGCAGGCCGAACTGCAAGCCAGCCTCGAACGCCGCGAGCGGGAAATCCGCGAAGCCCGCCCGGAGTTTCTAAAACAGGACATCGAGCGCTACCAGAACGCGGTCAACCAGCTGCGCCAGACTCAAGAGAACCGGGGCCGCGAACTGCGCGATATCAAAGTCAGGCTGGAAGCCTGGGGCGCGGAAGGGTTGGAAGAACAGCTCAATGAGAAAGAGGCAGAATACGATCAGTGCAACCGCCGCTATCAGGAACTGCACCGCCGCGCCCAGGCGCTGGACCTCCTGCTTAATTTGCTCATGGAAAAACGCCAAGCCCTGACACGCCGCCTGCAGGCGCCCCTGCAAAAGCACCTCAATCACTTTCTCTCTGTGCTTTTCCCGGAAGCCTCGCTGGAAGTCGACGAACAGCTACGGCCGGGCACCTTCAGCCGGGGCACCGAACTGGGACAGATCACCGAACTGAGCTTTGGCGCCCGCGAACAGATGGGCCTCATCAGCCGCCTGGCCTACGCAGATCTGCTGCGGGAAGCAGGAAGGCCAACGCTGGTGATACTGGACGACACCCTGGTGCACAGTGACAGCGACCGCCTGGAAGACATGAAGCGCATCCTGTTCGATGCGGCCAGCCGGCATCAGATATTGCTGTTTACCTGTCATCCGGAGAAATGGCAGGACTTGGGGGTGCCGCCGGTGGATATTGAGGCTTCGAAGGAGCTGAGCGCCTAGCTGGTATGTTCATAATGGATTATGTGGACCGGTGCACTTGAGTTTGGTTAATGTGCAAATAGATCGAAAGCAAATGGTTTTCTTACGAGAAAGGGGAGTTTAACCAAAATGGATTCGCTGGAAGAGTTGCGCCTGAAACTGAAGCAATTTGCTGAAGAACGCGATTGGCGCCAGTTCCACTCACCGAAAAACCTGACCATGGCCCTCTGTGGTGAGGCGGGTGAGTTGTCAGAACAATTCCAGTGGCTTAGCGAAGACGACTCGAAAAACCTCAGTGAAAAACGTTTGGCAGCAGTTAAAGACGAGATTGCGGACATCCAGCTGTACCTTGTTCTACTGGCAGATTCTTTGGGCGTCGATATTGCTAAAGAATCCGCCCGAAAAATAGAGGCAAATGCCGTCAAATATCCTGTTGCTAAAGCTAAAGGCAGGTCTAGTAAATATAACGAGTTGTAGGGGTTATTCGTGATCGTCTATTCGGCTTCCAAGGCGGAATTTGTTGAACATGTGAAGTTCAATCAGATCGAGAAGGTTATTGAGGAAGAGGTCTGGAGAAAGCTCAAGCGAAGAACCCCAAAATCCGAAATTGAGTCATGGAAGAACTCGCTTCAGTACATGTTTAACGCGTTGCTGGATCAAGGTATACCGCCGTCAGCCGGTGTTGCAATTGAGTATACGATTCCACTCACCAGTCGCCGAGTTGATTTTATCCTTACGGGGAAAGATTCTTCGCGCAATGACACCGCAATCATCGTCGAACTGAAGCAGTGGTCCGAAGCAGAGGTTACCGATAAAGACGCAATTGTCCGAACGTTTCTGAACGGGTCTATCCGAGAAGTTAACCATCCGTCCTACCAAGCGTGGTCGTATTCAGCCCTGATTGAGGATTACAACGAAACAGTCCGAGAGGAGCGCATCAGCCTTCAACCCTGCGCCTATCTCCACAATATGGATAGTGGCGAGGCTATTAACGACGCCCGCTATGCTGAGCACACTGAAAGAGCGCCGGTTTATATTTCGAGCGATGCGAAAAAGCTGTCGGAGTTCCTCAGGCGCAATATCCGGTATGGCGACAGCGATAACATCCTGTACCGGATCGAACATGGTGTAATTAAACCGTCGAAAGGACTTGCTGATTGCCTTGCCTCGATGCTTCGTGGCAACAGGGAATTCATTTTGCTTGATGAGCAAAAACTGGTTTACGAGACTGCGTTGGATCTTGCCGAAAAAGGCCGCGAAAAACCAAAACAGACCTTTATTGTGAAGGGTGGACCGGGCACCGGGAAATCGGTTGTTGCAATTAACCTTATCGTTGAAGCAACCAATAGAGAGATGCTGACCCAGTTTGTTAGCAAGAATGCAGCACCCCGGGAAGTCTTCAAAGCTCGTCTGACAGGCACAATGCGCAAAACCAACATCGACAACCTTTTTCGCGGTTCTGGTGGTTATACAGATACCGAGAACAACTATTTCGATATGTTGGTGGTTGATGAAGCCCACAGATTAAATGAAAAATCTGGCCTATACGGCAATCTGGGCGAGAACCAGATAAAGGAACTCATAACTAGCGCCAAAACCACCGTTTTCTTCATTGATGAAGACCAGCGCGTCACTCTTGCGGATATCGGTACGGTCGAAGAAATCCGTCACTTTGCCGGGCAATTGGGGGCAGAAGTCACTGTCTTGGAGTTAAGTTCACAGTTCCGCTGCAATGGCTCTGATGGTTATCTGGCCTGGGTTGATCATGTCCTTCGAATCCGGGAAACGGCAAATACTTCGCTGGAAGGCATTGACTACGATTTTCGGGTCTTTGACGATCCGAACGAGCTGCGAAGTGTCATTGAACGGAGAAATCGCCGGGCCAATAAGGCGCGGTTGGTGGCTGGATACTGCTGGGACTGGAATAGCAAAAAGGATCCAGAGAGGTTTGATATTGAACTACCTGAGCATGATTTCAGAGCAAGATGGAATCTGGACAAACACGGGTCAAAATGGTTAATCGCCGAGGATTCGATAAGTGAGATTGGTTGTATCCACACATGCCAGGGGTTAGAGCTTGATTACGTAGGCGTGATTATCGGGGAGGATTTTGTAATCCGTGACGGCATTGCGGTCACGAACGCCGCCGCTCGCTCAAGATCCGACCGATCTGTACGTGGTTACAAAAAGAGGCTCAAAGAGGATCGGGAGAGTGCCCTCGCGGATGCCGACATGATCATCAAGAACACATACCGTACGTTGATGACGCGGGGTATGAAAGGGTGCTTCATCTACTCTGCGGATGCAGAAACTAGGGAACACTTCCGTAGCTTTGCGGAAACCCAGCTCATGGAGCAGACCGATAGCGTCACAACGCAGCGCCTGCCCTATGAAGTAGTTGATTTTGAATCAGCGATCCCATACGACGGATTTGTTCCCGTGTTCGACCTGCAGGCGGCAGCCGGCGAATTCAGCGGCTTCCAGTCATCGGCTGATGAATTTCAATGGGTAAAGCTGCCCGAGCACTTTGCAACCAGACCCGGCCAATTTGTCGCTCAGGTTGTTGGTGAGTCCATGAATAAACGTATACCGAATGGCGCATGGTGTCTCTTCAATGAAAACCCAGGGGGGACTCGAAATGGCAAGATAGTGTTGGTGCAACATCGGGCCATTGAAGATCCTGACAACGGGAGTTGCCTCACCGTTAAACTTTATCGCAGCGAAAAAACGATGTCCGGCGATGAACTCGTTAACGAAAGAGTGATATTGAAGCCTGTTACCAGCGCTCATGGATATCGAGATATTGTTATTGAAGACGATGATCTTCACGACTTGAGGGTCGTTGGAGAGTTTGTTGCGGTATTGGCCTGAGATCAGAGATTCAAAAAAAATACTCCTGCATCTTGAAGGGAAGTTCTTGAGTAGATCTCCCAAGTTTGTTGGCGACGACCTGTCCGCCTGGTAGCCTGGTCTAGATCGACTTCAGGCTAATTAGTCGCAAGGGAACTATTTAATGCAGGATACGCTGAGTTATTACGACGGCAATGCCGATGACTTTGTGGAGTCTACATTTGAGGTCAGTATGGAAGACCTTTATCGAGAGTTCTTGCCACAAGTTCCTGAAGGTGGACACATTCTCGATGCCGGCTGTGGTTCGGGTCGAGATGCTTTGTTTTTCAAAAAGCATGGCTACCGCGTTTCTGCTTTCGATGGCTCAAAAGCCATTACCACTCTTGCCCGCCAAAAGACTGGATTGCCAATTCAGCACAGGTCCTTTTCAGACGTTCAAGAAACCATTACGTATGACGGCATTTGGGCCTGTGCCAGCCTTTTGCATTTGCCTCTCGTTGAAGTGCCCAGAGCTATTGAACGATTATGGAATGCCCTGAAACCGGGTGGCGTTTTCTACATGAGTTTCAAGATCGGCCAGGGGGAACGTGACCACAATGGCCGACACTTTACAGATGCTGACGAGTCGATTGCCGAGCAATGGATTCAGGGCCTGACGGACTTTGAAGCTTGCCAGATGTGGCGCACTGATGATCAGCGTCCTGATAGGGACGAGCAGTGGTTGAACATCCTTCTGACCAAGGCGCCGGCTTCCCACAAAAAGCTGACAACTGGCGGGAAAGAGCATCATTTTCTACCAAAGCTTTGCCAAGCAATTAAAGCTGCCGATCAAGTGGATATGGCGGTAGCTTTTGTTAAAACCACCGGTTTAAACCTCTTGTTCGCGGATTTGGTGACCGCGCTGCAACGAACTCCTTATCCGACTCGCATCCGCATTCTCACCAGTGATTATTTGGACATTACCGACACAGAGGCCCTTCGAAAGCTTGTCCTATTGCATGATCATGGCGCTCAGGTGCGCGTCTTTCAGAGCAAAGGGAGTAGCTTTCATTTGAAGGCTTATCTATTCGCTGGCCATGTTGAAAATCAACAAATGTGGGGCAGAGCGTTTATCGGCTCTAGCAATATCAGCCGACAGGCGCTTCAGGACGGTGTGGAATGGAATTATCAGGTGGATTTCCCGCCCGACTCTGGGTACCTTGAGGCCGCCAGCAGGTTCGAGGAACTGTTTCAGCACCCAAATGTTGTGCCTCTTACTGACAACTGGATCGATGACTACGAGAAACGGAGGAAGCCACCAGAACAGTCACTGGAGCCGGGCAGTGATGAGAAACAGGAAGTTCCGACACCTAATGATGTGCAACATGAAGCACTAGAGGCACTCGATCTAACTCGCGTGGAGGGTTATAGACGAGGCTTGGTCGTTTTAGCGACGGGTCTGGGCAAAACCTGGCTATCTGCCTTTGACGCCGTTCAAATGGGTGCCAGGAGGATCCTTTTTGTCGCCCATCGCGAGGAGATTCTTTATCAGGCGGCTGAAACCTATTTGCGGATCAAGCCGAATAGCCGCGTTGGCTTTTACATGGGTAAGCAGCGCGATCGGACGGTGGATATCCTTTGTGCTTCGGTACAGACACTCGGCAAAGAAACCCATCTCGAACGATTCGATCCACGCCATTTCGATTACATCGTTGTCGATGAATTCCATCATGCCGCCGCGCCTGTTTATCATCGGCTTCTGAATTATTTCGCACCCCAGTTTCTGCTGGGATTAACGGCGACGCCAGATCGAACGGACCGCTCCGATATCTTGTCGTTATGCGATGACAATCTGGTATTCGAGTATCCGTTGTTCGAGGGTGTAAAGGGTCAATTCCTGGTGCCGTTTCACTACTACGGCATCTACGACGAGACTGTCGATTACACCGAGATCCCCTGGCGTAATGGAAAGTTCGATCCAAATCTGCTCGCAAATAAACTGGCTACATACGGACGTGCCAAACACGTGCACAGGGAATGGGGTGAAAAGAAGCAAAGCCGGACTTTGGCGTTTTGTGTTTCGCGGGTCCATGCCGATTTCATGGCAGAACAATTCTCTAAAAAGGGCGTAAGGTCTGCAGCCGTCCACGGTGAATCAGAGATGTCCCGTGGCGAGGCCTTGGAGCAGTTGGAGAACGGTCAACTCGATGTGATTTTTTCTGTTGACCTGTTCAACGAGGGTGTCGATCTGCCCGCCATCGATACGGTCCTGCTCTTACGCCCAACGGAATCCAAGATCCTTTTCCTCCAGCAGATCGGCCGGGGCCTGCGAAAAAGCGTGTCCACTGGAAAAGACAGGCTTGTGATTCTGGATTTTGTGGGTAACCACCAGAGTTTTCTGCATAAACCTCAGGCGCTGATTGGTCAGGCGATGAATCACCGTCAGTTGGCTGAGTTTGCGAGGAAAGCTGAAAAGAACCAACTGGATCTGCCAGACGGATGTTTTATCAATTACGATCTGCAGATAATCGATTTCCTGAAAGGTCTTGATCACCAGGGCGCTGAGAAAGACTACCAAGTATTGAAAGATACATTGGGCCGTCGCCCAACACTTACAGAGTACTACCATTTCGGTGCCAGTATCGCTAAAACTCGCAAACTGCACGGAAGCTGGTTTGGATTGGTTCGGGATATGGAGGATCTCACCGAGATTGAGACAGAACTCTTGTCCAGGCACGAAAGCTTTTTGCTGGAAGTGGAAACGACGGCAATGAGCAAATCATTCAAAATGATATTGCTAGACGCGTTCCAGCAGTTAGGCGGATGGCGTAGTCCGCCAAAGCTCTCGGAACTAGCGCAAACATCCTGGGAAACATTGAAACGCCGTCCCAGGCTTTATCAAGAAATTGCTGCCTCAGTGAGGGACGTGGATGGCTCCTCGACTCAATGGCAACAATACTGGAAGAAAAATCCGGTCGATCATTGGACCAATAAGTCCCCAGCTATTTTTGAGATCGAGAGCGATCAGTTTAAGCCTTTAATAGATTTGGAAGGTGAACAGATACCGGCTTTCGAGGAGATGGTGCAGGAGTTAATTGATTATCGCCTGGCTTCCTATGAAGCGCGGCAGTCTTCCAAACAGGAGCAGCAATCTGTTGAGAATGTTGTCCCGATCACTCCTTCTAGAACGGAACTGCCTTACTTCCCATCCCTAAAGATCGCTTGTGGCCATTTCAGGAACAGTAACGCCGAAGAACCGGAGTACAGGTCCATCGGGTTGGGGCACGGGCGAATAGAGCCAAATCGTCATTTTATTGCTCGAGCATTGGGTAACTCCATGAACGGTGGGAAGCAGCCGATTCACGATGGGGATTATCTGCTGCTTGAACAGATCAATCCCAATCAAGCTGGATCGATCACGGGTAAAACGCTGGCAATTGAGCGGCTGGATGATACAGGCGACACGCAATACCTTCTTCGTACCGTTCGTAAATCCCCCGTTGGGGAGTATCGGCTCGAAGCCGCTAACCCAGAGTATGAAGATATTATTGTCACTCCCGAACTGATTGAACAGTTTCGAACATTCGCACGCTTTTGCGAGGTTATAGATCCATTGGAAATGGCCCTTGGCCAGGAAATCCCGAGAGAAGAGATTCCGAAGTTATTCGGAGCGACGTTTAATCCCGGCAATTGGCAGAGCGGGCACGTCTTTCTGAAAGACGCCAATGCTCATGTTTTGCTTGTGACGTTAAACAAACAGGGTAAAGGCGTTCAGCACCGCTATGTTGATCATTGGATTGATGAGCAAACATTTCATTGGCAGAGCCAGAACTCAACGACACCTCAGAGCAAGCGTGGTCGGGAACTGATCGAACACAAAAAGCTTGGACTCTCCGTACACCTGTTTGTTCGTGAGAACAAGCTACGTAATGGCAAAGCGGCGCCATTTACTTATTTTGGACCCGTCGAGTATCAGAGCCATGAAGGAAGCAACCCAATGAGCGTGATTTTCAGATTAAATTCGACGGATTAAGACTGTCATGACCCAATCGCCTCTTTCCAAACCCCTCAAACTCCCCTGCGGAGCAATCCTGCCCAATCGCATTGCCAAAGCCGCCATGACCGAAGGCCTGGCAGACGATCAACTCCACGCCACCCACCGCCATGAAACCCTATACCGCCGCTGGTCGGAAGGCGGAGCAGGGCTGTTAATCACCGGCAACGTTATGATTGATCACCGGGTGCTGGAGCGGCCGGGTAACGTGGCGATTGATCCCGCGCCGGCTGAAGGCGAACCGGAGGCTATGGCGCAGTTGCGTGCCTGGGCCGAGGCGGGCACCCGTAACGGAAACCATTTGTGGATGCAGATATCCCATGCCGGTCGCCAGTCGCCGCGTTACGTGACCACTCGTCCAATGGGGCCTTCTGCGGTGCAGCTATCGCTGATGGGTAACTATGCCCGTCCACGGGCGCTTACGGAGCCGGAGATCCTCGATTTTATCCAGCGCTTTGCCAACGTGGCGCGGATAGCCAAGGAGGCGGGCTTCACCGGCGTTCAGGTGCACGGGGCCCATGGGTATTTGTTGTCGTCGTTTCTGTCGCCGGTCACCAATCAGCGCACCGATCGTTGGGGTGGGTCGTTAGAAAATCGCGCCCGTTTCCTGCTGGAGGTGGTGCGGGCGACTCGCGCTGCTGTGGGGCCGGAGTTTCCGGTGGCGGTAAAGCTGAATTCAGATGATTTCCGCAAGGGCGGTTTTACGCTCGATGAGTCTGTGAAGGTGGTTCGCTGGCTCAATGAGGAGGGGATTGATCTGCTGGAGGTGTCTGGCGGCACCTACGAACAGCCACGGCTGCTTGGGTACAGCGGTGATGCCGACACGGCGAGCGAGGGGCCGGCCATGCGGGAAAGCACTCGCAAGCGGGAGGCGTACTTCCTGGATTACGCCCAGAAGATTCGCGAGGTGTGCGATTGCCCGCTGATGGTCACCGGTGGATTTCGGTCGCGGGCGTTCATGGAAGAGGTGGTCGCAAATGGCGAGACCGACGTGATTGGCCTGGGCCGACCGCTCTGTACGGACCCGGCTACGCCGAGGGATCTGCTTGAAGGGCGCATCGACAAAACGGTCTGCCATGAGGATGACATCAAACTCGCCCAGAGCGGGCTCTTCTCACCGGCCAGTCCTTTGATGCCGTTCAAGGTGATTAACGTTCTAGGTGGCCAGGCGTGGTACTACCAGCAGATTTTCCGGCTGGCGGATGACGAACAGGCCGATCCGGACCTGGGTATCCTCAAGGCCATCGGCGCTTACGTAAAGGATGAACTAAGCAGGGCCCGGCGGATAAAGAAGGCTCGCTCTACCGCAAGATGATTCTCTGGATCGAGCGGGGAATAAACCGGGTAATGAATTCGCCGGCGTAGGTCTGAGGTGTCACGAGGTATCGAGGTTTGGGTCTGGTCGCCTCGGCAGCTGTGACTATCTTTTTGGCGACATCCGATGCACTGGCTGTAAACGGCTTGAAGCTGGCATCCGGCGCAAGCGCTGCTTTCATGGCTTCATACTTTTCCCGGTGTATCTCGCTTGCTTGCCCAAGCACCGGCTGCAAGGCGGCCAGAGCATGTTCTCTGAACCGGGTCTTCACGGGGCCCGGGAGCACCAGTGAGATACTCTCCAGGCTTTCGCTGCCCTGTTCATCAAACCAGAAGCTCTCGTGGGCCGTGTTCATTGCGGATTTGGCGGCACAGTAGGCGCCTTTCATTTTCTGGGGCGTCAGTGAGAGAACGGAGCTTACGGCAATGACCCTCAGGGGTGTTCCATGTTGCTCGCAGAGCCGCAGGCACACGGCCGCCAGTTTGATGGGGCCAAATACGTGGGTGCTGAATTGCTTTTGCCACATGGATTCGGACAGGTCGCAAAGCGCGCCGAACTGCCCGTAGCCGGAGTTGTTAACCAGAATGACTTGCTCCGCCTCAGCAATTTCAGCGTCCAGAGCGCCGGCCAGGCCTTCAATCTGCTCGAAGGATGTAAGATCCAGCGCCATCTCCCGATCTGCGGACTCCACGCCGGTTGGTTGTCTTGAGAGGGCGATAACCCGGTAGCCTTTTTGGGCGAACAGGGTGCAGGCCTCATGGCCAATGCCTGCGCTGGCGCCGGTTATCAGGGCGAGTTTGGTCATTGTAAACTCCGCATGGTCGTCTTGTGCCGGGAATCCCGATTCTTTTGAGCATCGTAATGCTCTCATACCCGGCGGTTAAGGCATACGCTGAACAAAAGGAAACTGATGGTGTTTCAAAGCAAACGAAAGCAGGAACTGCAGGCCGCTCTGGAAAAGCTGGAGGCTGCCGAGAACCGGGTGTCTGAACTGGAGGCCGATTGGCAGGCGATTCAGCGGTCGGTGGCGGTTGCGGTGATGAGCGGCGATGGACTGTTTGAGTCGGTCAGCGATGTCTTTCTGGAGTTGCTTGGCTACCAGGAGCAACAGCTGATCGGAAAGCATCATCGGGTACTCTGCAAGCCTGAGGATGCGAGTGGTGAGGCGTACATCCGGTTCTGGCGTGAATTGGTTACAGGCCAGGTGCAACAGGGCCGATTCCTGAATCTCGGTGCAGATGGGCAGCCGGTCTGGCTGGAAGCCAGCTATTTACCGGTTCTGTCCGATAAGGGCATCGTAAAACGCATCATCATGATCGCCAGCGGTACTACTGAAGCCTTGCCAGCTTAGCTACGGAATAGCCGCCAAGTCAGCTTTCACAGACGAAAATCCGTCGTCTTTGTTAAGTCGCACAGTGCCGTGAAAGAGGCCAATACCGTCATCGTGACAGACAACCTCGCCATCAGACTGCTTGCCAATGACCTGGTCACCGAGTGGCTGCCAATGGAAGTCAGGGTTCTGGCAGTTTTCTTCGTATTATTGCGAATCTGCTATTGAGCTTTAAAGTAGAGCTTAACAAAGCTTCCGGGAAAGGAATTGATGGACGATTTCGTAGTTGAGGCCACTAGTCGTAAAGCAGGGGCTGATAGTCAATTTTCAAGGATGGAGAAGTAGCATGAGTGAAGGAAGCGATACCCCGATCGTTATCTATGAGAGTGCCGATCGGGCAGTAGAAGTTCGCCTGGATGCTAATCAAGAAACTGTCTGGCTTAGCCTGCAGCAGCTTGCAGATGTTTTTAGTCGCGATAAATCAGTAATTTCTCGGCATTTGAAGAACATATTCCGCGACGCGGAGCTGGACCGGGAGGCAGTTGTTGCAAAAAATGCAACAACTGCCGCGGATGGCAAAACCTATCAGGTTGAGTATTTTAATCTGGATGCGATTATTTCTGTGGGCTATCGCGTTAATTCCAGTCAAGCAACGCGTTTCCGCCAGTGGGCCACCCGTATTCTACGTGAGCACCTCACTCAGGGCTGGACCATCAATCGGCACCGTTTTGAAGAAAACGCCCAGGAATTGGAAGCGGCTTTGAGACTGGTTCGTAAGGCTGCCCAGAGTCCTGCGTTCGACACAGACAGCGGTCGTGGATTGGTCGACATCGTCAGCCGCTATGCCCAGACCTTTCTTCTTTTGCAACGTTATGACGAAGGGCTGCTAACCGATCCGCAGTCTCAGGCCGGTGGCACTTTGCCATCGCTGAAGGAGGCTCGATCAGGCCTGGATGGCTTGAAGAGCGAGTTAATGTCGAGGGGCGAAGCGACCGAGTTGTTCGCGCGTGACCGGGGTGATGGCCTAGCTTCGCTATTGGGCAACCTGGACCAGTCTGTTTTCGGCGAGCCCGCTTATCCCAGTGTGGAGGCAAAGGCGGCACATCTGTTGTATTTTGTGATCAAGAATCACCCGTTTTCCGATGGCAACAAACGCAGCGCGGCCTTTCTGTTTGTGGATTTCCTGCACCGCAATAGTCGGCTTTTTAACAACAGTGGTGAGCCGGTAATCAATGATGTCGGTCTGGCCGCCTTGACATTGTTAGTGGCCGAATCCGAACCTGCGAACAAAAACACTATGATCCGACTGATCATGAATATGCTGGCCGGGGAGAACGATTGAACGATTACCTCCAGAAAATCCTCCGTGGCCAGCCCATTAATTATGAAGCTTTCTTGAAGAAGTTGCCCGAGGCTTTTCGACGTCGCCATAGAGAATTGTTCGCGACGGAAAAGGTCAAAGGCAACCGCTGGCTTGTCTTCATCCTGGATGAAGCCGCTTTCAAGGAGCTGCAGGCTGTTGCGCAAACGCCGGTAAGCCGGGTAGACGCCGCGAAAAAGGGCAACTCTCACCGCCATGGCACAGAGGTCAGTTTTCTTCTCGTTTACCATGAGGGGTTGTCGCACAGCAGGCCCGACACTGTCGTTGTTGGAACGGAGTCCGTGGATATGGGGTTTCAGCAAGCTCGGTCGGTGCTGGTGGTAGAGAATGAGCGTAATTTTTATCAGTATGCGCAGATGCTCGATTTCGCCAGTGAAGTACTGGGCAACTCTCTTGAGCTAGCGGAGTGTGACGTGATGTTGGGAGGTGGCAACCGAATTACCCGGGGCGCGATTCTTGACTGGCTGCAGGGCTACGAAGAAGTATTCTGTGCATTCGATTATGATGCGGGTGGTCTGCAAATGTTCTCGACAATCGCAGCCTCTCTTGGTGACAAAGCCAGGTTTGTTCAGCCCCGCGACTGGCAACCCTGGTTGGGTCGGTTTCGCAACACACCGGACAGTACCGAACGATTTACAAGAGCGATATCGCTGGCGGAAGGGCTCGGCTTTGATAGCCTGGCAGAAGCCTTTCGATTGACCGGCAAATTCATGGAACAGGAGATGATTCTGGATGAGTGACTCCCAGGGGAGCCCAGGCAATTTCAATTTTGGTATCCGTCGTCTGGTACTGGTGGATTCCGCCGGCTTCTGTTACGTAGAAATTCCGGTGGACAACCACGGTCTGATCCTGGGCCCGGGCAATCTTGGAAAATCCAGCCTTCTAAACAGTCTGCGTCTGTTTCTGCTGCCGGAAAACACCTTTAAGAACAGCCGCAAGAAATTTGCCTTCCGTAATGCCAGTGCCGGTAGCTTTTACACCAACGAGGAAAGCTACCAGCATTATTTTCCCAGCCAGTTCAGTTTCCTGATCATGGAAGCCGAGAACCCGGCCGGTGTGCATTGCCAGATTCTGTATCGGGACAGCGCGAGCCAGCTCAGTTATGGCCGGGCCTTTGTGCCGGTAAGCTACGATCAGCTGCGGCCACTGTTCTGGGATGGCGATGATGAGGACGGCATTGGCCGGGCGGTGCCGGAGTTGTCGTTCAGCCGCTTGTCCGAAAAGCTGAAAAAGCTCTCCAAAGAAACCCGGCTTGTGAATGACCCGGGCAAACTCAAACAGATGCTGTACAGCAGCGAGCTGATGAATGCGGATGCTGTGCGTTATTCGGTACTGCCTCTGGGTGAGTCTGATGAACGCCGGGTTCAGTCCCTGCGCACACTGATCCTGCTGCTGTTTGAGATGAAGGCGGACGATCAGGCCATGTCCAATGCGGTGGCCAGCATCATCGAGGCAGACAAGAAGTTCGCCGACGATGCCTTCGATTTCAACATCGACGACTTTCTGAATCGTCACGATCAGCTCAAGCAGCAGCAAACCCAGCTTAACCGGATCGAGAAAGAGCGTTCGCGGTTTGAAAAGCTCGAAAAAGATTACCAGGCCTACCAGACGCTGCTTCGAAGCCAGCACGATTTTGCCGCGTTTCGGGATGGTGTGAGCCATGCCCTGCAGGATATTGGCGCCAGGCGCAAAGCCGCGGTGGAGGCTTTTAATGAGCAGAACGAGACGCTGCGCCATGTGCTGCAGGCTCTGAAAAAGCTGGAACAGGATGCCAGCGGCTTGAAGGGCGAGGTACGCTCTGCCGATCGGCGTATCAAGCAGGCCGAGCAGAACCAGAAAGATGGCGACCTCTTGTTGTCCCAGTATGGAGAGATGACCCTTCAGGAAATCGAGGATATCCAGAAGGAAGAGCTTGAGAGCAGGAAAGGCCACCTGGCCGCATTGAAAAGCGCCGCCCAGGCGGAAATTCGGCTGGAGCAGATCCAGAAGAAGAAACAGGAGCTGGAGCGCAAGCTGGAATCCCTGCAGGAACGGGAAAGCAAGCAACATTGGCAGCTGCAGAACCAGTTGGACGAGGCCACCGCTGCACCCCTTCGGGCCGTGGACCCCCGTTTGGTCATGGCCAGCCCGGGCCGGGATCTGGATGCCGACAGCAAGGCCGCCATTGAGGCTTTCGCCCGCCTGTTCGTGCCCAATGATAAAGGCTTTGACTGGTTCGATACGGAATACCAGGCACAGCCCGCCAGGCAAACAGACTTCGCCGAGCAGCGCCGGCATGTGGAAGGCGAACTTCATGGCCTGGAAAAGGAGCGGGCTGAGCTGGCGGACAATGCCAATCAGGAACATGATCGGCCCCGGTTGATTGAGCGCACCGAGAAAGAGATCCGCGCCATCGAGAAAGATCTGGAAACGCTTCAGCGTTACGCGGCGGCCGCGACCACCCTTCAGGACGCCACTGAGGAGAAGCAGGCGGCCGAAGAACAGTTGGCCAAATTGGAAGAACAGGCCCGGCTGGAGCAGGAAAAGCAGGATGCGGTGCAGCAGAAAGCCGCCAAGGCCAGAGCCGAGAAAGAGCGGATCGAAGAAAGGGAGCGGGAACTGGCGGGTCTCAGCCGGAGCGTTGGCACCGTGGAGCACCGGTTCCCGCACCTGAAAACAGTGGAAGCGGAAAAGCCGTTGGACATCGAACAGGTGTCCGTCGCGGCCTTTGACGACCTGCAAACCCAGCTGGACGACCTGGAAGAGCGTCGGCGTAGCATTCTCGACCACCTTCGCCAGTTCGTGTATCTCGGCATCCACGAAGATACCGAAGGCGAACTGCAGAAAGACAGCCCGGCGTCGTCAGTTATTCGGGAAACCTTCAAGAGCCTCTCGGACCTTTTTGCCGGCATGGCTGAGCGCTGGAACGTGCTGGAGCAACAGGTTGGCATCCACAATGAAACCGTGGCCAGTTACCGGCAGGCGCTGAAATCCAACCACGAGCACATTGCCCGTTTCGAAGCGCAGCTGAATCGCGAGCTGGATGGCGTGCGCATCAACGATCTGGTGGAAATCCGGGTGGATATCCACACCGATCCGAAATTCCGCAACCTGGTGGAAGAAGCCAACAACATCGACCCGTATGGCAACCAGCTGCAGTCCGATGCGTTCTATGACCGTTTGCGGGTGTTCGTGGCGGACTTTTTCGGGGAGGGCGGCAGCAAGCGCCTGACCATGGACAAGGTGATCACCGGCATTTCCTATCGCACTCGCAAGGAAAACGCCGCGAGCCTGGATAAAAAAGGCCAGTCCACCTCTACCACCGCACTGATCAATCTGGAATTGGTGTACCGGCTGCTGAAACGGGTTCTGTACCCGGGTGTGCAGCTGTCGTTCCCCATGGTGCTGGATGAGCTGGCCAGCGTGGACATTAGCCAGATGCCCTCCCTGTTGGAACGGCTGCGCAAGCAAGGCTTCAACCTGTTCTCTGCGGCCACCCACAGTGCCAGCGCGGAAGTGATTTACCTGATTGGCCGGCACCTGGAAGTAGGGCAGATGCGCACCTCGAAGCCTTACAGTCCGCAGCGCACCCTGGTGTTCTGGGGTGGGGCGGAAGGCTTCACCAACGGCGAGGCCATGAGCCACTGGGCCGACCAGACCCAGGCCAGCTTGATGGAGCCGGTGGATGAGTAAACGCTTCAGCACCCTGGATACCACCCGGCTGTTGTTTGAGCACCCGAAGATTCTGTTCCGGATGATCGAGCGGATGGACAGGAACGAAGCCCGGTACATCCGCGAGAGCGATTTGGTGGCCGAGGTGATGGACTACACGCGCACCCTGGGCAATGCCGACCGGGATCGGGTGCGTTTGGCGCTTAATACCGACAATCTGTTCCGAAGCGGCCTGGTGATCGACATCATCAAGGCCGAAGGCGAGCGGCGCCTGGTGTTCCAGGATGCCCTGATCAACCTGATGCGCGCCTGTAACGCCTCGCTGTACCAGGAACTGACCGATGCCAAGCTACGCGGCCATCTGGTAACCCTGCGGGATGTGCGCAATCGGCTGGAAACCAGCAGCTTCAGCGACACGGACCCGGACTACACCGAACTGCGTGATGACCTGAACGAGCGGGTCAGTCAGCTGATTGGTTTGTTGCGCCAGAATGTCCTGCGCATGCAGACCATCAGTGCGCAGCTTGCGGACCTGTCCGGCGACGCCAGTCGAGCGCCGGAGAAATTCCTGGAGTTCCGCCAGAATTTGTTCGAGCAGATCGTGACCCTGTACGAGCGCCATATCAAGCCGACCCTGGTGTTCCTGAACCCGGATACCCGGCTGCCGGATGGCAGCAACCTGTTTGAGACCCTGGAGGCCATGGTTCGGCTGCTGGAAAGTCATGGTGATCACAGCCTGGCGGACCAGCTGTTCCGTTCCTCCATCAGCCTGAACGCCCTGTACAAACCCATCCAGGCGGTGGCCCAGGAGGTGGAGCACTTCCTGCGCAAGACTCGCCAGGGCATGGTCCAGTACAACGCCATGGAGCATTTCTACGGAAAGCTGCAGGAGCTCAAGGGCGAAACCGAGACCCTGAGCCTGAAGCGAAAATGGCTGGAAGGTGGCGATTTTGCCCGAAGCACCGGTTTCCTGGTGGGTTTGCGGGCCCAGCAGCGCCCGAAACACTACGCTTTCGGGGAATCGTCCAGCTACTACCAGCTGTTGTTCAGCGAACTGGATCTGCGTCTGAACGATCTTCGTCGAAAGGCCGAGGTGCCGGTTCTGCAGGAAGTGGAGGGCAGTGGTCGCCACACCCGAATCGACGTCCAGCGCATTAACCAGCTTTATCAATGGCTGGAAACGCTAGAGCTTCGGCCAACACTCGATCTGGTACGCGAGCTACACGGCCGTCTGGACGGCTTTATTCCGGGCTATCGCTTTCCGGATTTACTGGCGGCCCTGAATCGGCTGGTCAACTCACCGCCGGAGGGTTTGCAGGTGGTCACCACCAACCGTTTCCGTGTCCTGGATCAGTCATCAGACAGCGAGCAGTTTGTCTACCGCAAGCGTCGTCTGGAAACGACTGAAAGCAACGCCCCGGTCAATCAAGAAGAGCAACAGCATGCCTGACTTATCAGACGCGATGGATACCAACGAATCCGCCGATCAATCACAAACGTCGAGCAGCTTCGAACAGATCCTGCCGGCCCACAGCGCCGCGATCTACCGGGAATTCCAGGCCGGCCGGGTGATTGTGCGTGATGTGTGGGACAGCAACCGTTCCGAGCTGCGCGCCAACCCGCTTTACAACCTGTTGTACAACCATCTGTCTCACTTCCGGACTTTCTATGAGCACCTGGGCAGCGAGCTGGTGTTCAACGAATCCGGCGCGTTTTTCTTCCTTAAGGAAAGCAGTGACGACGAGAATGAAGAACACGATGAGAATGCCTTCCGGGTGCAGGTGATCCTGCTGTTGATCGGGCGCTATTTCGCGCGCAGCGGGCGGGATCTTGAATATCTGGGGCGCGCCGATGCAGGGCTGAATGAGCAAGATCTGACGGCGTTGGCCAGTGATGAGGAGTATCAGGAGATCCTCAGGGCAGCCCGGTTCGAAAAAGGCGTGCTGGAAGCCCTGGACTACCTCGATAAGCGCCATCTTATGTTCCGTGCCGGTGCAGGGCGGTGTTTCCTGAGTTCTGCCGGGCTGTATTTCCTGCAGGAACTGGTTCGGGAATACGAGCAGGGATAAGGTTTTGTGCTCAGAAGCTTGCCAGGAACTCTTCCATCTTTTGGGCCGGCATCGGCTTGGCATACAGAAAACCCTGGGCGAGGTCACAGTCCAGGTCTGTCACCAGCTGGGCCTGTTCATCCGTTTCAACACCCTCCACAAGCACGCTCAACCCCAGACTGTGCCCGACCGTGATCATGGCCTCCATGATGGCCATATCGGCGTTGTTCTGCATCGCATGTTGTAGAAAGCTCCGGTCGATTTTTATGCCACAGACCGGGAGTTTTCTGAGATAGACGAGCGATGAGTATCCGGTGCCGAAATCATCGATGGAAATGTGCAAGCCAGCCTCTTTCAGTTTTTCGAGTTGTCTGGTCTGGTTCTCATCACTGCCAAAAACCTCATTCTCGGTCAGCTCGACCCCTAACTGGTGCGGCTCCAGTTTATAGCGTTTGAGGGTTTCGAGAATGTGGTTGGCAAGGTGCGGATTCGTGAGCTGACGTCCCGACAGGTTGATATCAACCCGCAGGTTCTCCAGAGGCGTTCCTTTCCAGGCGTGGAGCTGTTTGCAGGCCGCTTCGATAACCCAGTCGCCAATCCGGTTAATGAGGCCGGACTTCTCTGCCACGGGAATAAAAATGGCGGGCGAAACGGCCCGTGATTGACCGTTAAAACACCGAAGAAGCGCCTCACAGGAGTCACTTTTGCGTTCGCTGAGGCTGATCTGGGGCTGAAACACCAATTCCAGTCCATCGTTGTTCAGGGCATCCCGGAGCAGGTTGGTGATTTCCTGGTATTGCACCAGTCGATCATTGATATCCGGGGTATAGAAACAGAGGCCATTCTTGCCGGTTTCTTTGGCCTGGTACATGGCCGCATCTGCATTGCCCATAAGCTCCGCCACGGTGGTGCCATTGTGCGGAAACAGGCTGACACCGAAACTGGCGGTAACCTGGTAACAATCGCCTTCCAGGTGGACGTGATGTTCCAGGGCATCAATCAAACGACAGATCAGCTCATGAAGCGCTTCGGGGCCATCGAAGTCGAAGATCAGGAGAACAAATTCGTCTCCACCAAAGCGACTCAGCAGGTCGCCGCCCCGTAGTTCGGCCCTCAAGGTTTCCGCCACTGCTTTGAGGAGGCAGTCACCGTGATGATGGCCCAGCGTATCGTTGATGATCTTGAAATTGTCCAGATCGATGAACACGACCGCCAGTTCCTGCTGCAGGCGATCCGCCTCGTCGAGTCGGCTCGACAATTCCGCTTCCATGAAATGCCGGTTCGGTAATCCGGTCAGGTCGTCAAAACTCGCTCGCCGGTATAGCTCATCTCTGGCACGTTTTTGTTCTTCCAGGCTGATGTCGATACAGAACATCTCACAGGCACCGCTCTCCTGTTTGATCATGACATGGCTGGAGTAAACGGGAACCAGGTGTCCTTCTTTATGCTTGAGTTCGAGTTCGTCGGAGGGAATGCTGATGTTGTTTTCGAGCCAGTCGCGATGGGCTTCAATCACACCGTCACGCATGTGATCGGGAATGATCAGGTCTTCCAATAACTGGCCGAGTGCTTCCTGGCGGGAATAGCCGTAAAGACGGGCGCTGGCATCGTTCCAATAAATGACCCGGCGCTCTCTGTCGTATCCCTGGACAGCCACCATTGGCAGACTCTCAATCAGCTCGTAGAACCTGCTTTCACCGTCTTCTGTCGCTGATCGAAATCCTTGTCTATGTCCCATTGCGGGTCAGGATCCTCCTGGTAAGCGTTTAGCGCACCGCAAAGCGATGATGCGATAGAACTGAGCATAGTTCGGGGCCGGCGTGTTATCTAGTTGATTTGCTTCGTGACAGGGTGAATGCTTTGCAGCGGCTGGTTTCCTGGCTCCGGGTTATTTGCTATGTTTAGGCCCGTGGATTGGGTTTTATTACCAATCAGACATGTCTGCGGGAGAGACTGAATCCCTTGCGATCAGCGCCGAAGGAGCAACTGCCCCGGAAACTCTCAGGCAAAAGGACCGCTGACATGAATACTTTCCGAAGAGCTGTCGACAATCGCGTCAGTCGGCACACCGAAGGAGCAAGCGACTGTTTTCATTGAAACAGGTCGTGAATCTCTCAGGTCCCGTGACGGAAGGGGTGCTTTCTGCTATTTCGAGCAGGGAGGAAACCCTTGGCGCTCACGGAGATTGGAATGAAGCGAATTGCAGTTATCGGCGGTGGTATTACCGGTATTACCACAGCCTACACCCTTGCCAAGCGCGGGCTTGACGTTACGGTTTACGAGAAACACCGCTATGCGGCGATGGAAACCTCCTTCGCCAACGGTGGGCAGCTTTCTGCCTCTAACGCGGAGGTCTGGAACAACTGGCAGACCGTTATGAAGGGCATCAAATGGATGTCCCGCCGGGATGCGCCATTGTTGGTCAACCCAAAGCCTTCCTGGCACAAACTGAGCTGGTTCGCCGAGTTCATCGCCGCAATTCCCCAGTACGAGAAAAACACCACGGAAACCGCCCGCCTGGCCATTGCTGCCCGCGACCACCTGTTTGCCTGGGCACAGGAGGAGGGCATCGATTTCGATCTGAAGAAGCAGGGTATCCTGCACATATACCGGGACAAGGCTGGCTTCGATCACGCGGCCAAAGTGTCTCGGCTTCTGGCCGCGGGCGGCCTTGAGCGCCGTTCGGTTACCCCGGAGGAAATGAAATCCATCGAGCCGACTCTGGCCGGTACCTACTACGGCGGCTTTTTCACCGAGAGTGACTCCACCGGTGACATTCACAAGTTCACCAACGGCCTGGCCGACGCCATCCAGCGCCTTGGCGTAAAAACCTGTTATGGCCATACCGTGACCGAGCTGAGCGCCGATGAGCGTAATGCCTGGGTGACCGCCCATGACGGCAACGAGCAAACCCGGGATACCTTCGACGGGGTGGTGATCTGTGCCGGCGTAGGCAGTCGCGGGCTCGCGAAAAAGCTGGGTGACCGGGTGAATATCTACCCTGTGAAGGGTTATTCCATTACCGTAGAACTGGAAGACGAAGCTTCGCAGAAGGCGGCACCCACGGTCAGTCTGCTGGACGACGCCACCAAGATTGTCACCAGTCGCCTGGGCGATGGCCGTTTCCGCGTTGCCGGTACCGCCGAATTCAGTGGCTACAACCGCGACATCAAGGACGATCGCATCCGCCCGCTGACCCGTTGGGTTGAGCAGTGCTTTCCCGGAGTCTGTACTCGCAAGGTAGTTCCCTGGGCCGGATTGCGGCCAATGCTACCGAACATGATGCCCAGGGTTGGGCCAGGGCGCCTGCCAACCGTGTTCTACAACACGGGTCACGGCCACCTTGGCTGGACCCTTTCGGCGATTACCGCTGAAATGGTCGCGGAGCGTGTTACCGGGGATAGCCGGTAATCTCCCGGATTTTCCGGTAGAGGGGTTGGAGCTGGGGGTACATCCTCAGGTAAACCTCGGAATAGAGCCTCTGGTACAGGGCCCGGGTTTCTTCGTTCGGATGGAAAACGTCGCCAACCCGGGTCATGTTTGTCACTGCCGTATCGAAATCCGGATGCAGGCCCAGGCCTACCGCCGCGTCAATGGCGGCACCGAGCCCGGAGGTCTCATAGGTATGAGGCCTTTCGGCCGGCAATCCGAACACATCGGCGGTTAACTGCATGGCGGCATCACTCTGGGAGCCGCCACCTGCCACTCGAAGCTTCCGGATCTTCACACCGCTTCGCTTTTCGATTTTTTCCTTGCCTTCCCGCAGCGCATAGGCAAGGCCTTCAAGGATCGCGCGGTATATGTGCGAGCGGGTGTGAACGTCCCCGAATCCAATGATCGAGCCTTTTGCTTCCGGCCCGGGCTGACGTACACCGGGTGACCAGTAGGGCTGGAGCATCAGGCCCATAGATCCGGGGGGAACGGCTTTGACCAGTTCATCGAACAGCGCTTCGGGCTCAATGCCCCTTTCTTCGGCGATTTTCCTCTCCCGAAGGCCGAACTCCCGCTTGAACCAGCTCACCATCCAGAAACCCCGGTAGATCATCACTTCCGTGGAATAGTGACCGGGCAGTGCAGAAGGATAGGGCGGCATCAGCCGGATAGGTTCCACGTAGCGCTTGCTGGTGGTGTTGATGGTGGCGGTGGTGCCGTAACTCATGCAACCGATGTCTGGGGTCAGCCCGCCGGACCCGAGTATCTCGCAGGCTTTGTCGGAGGCGGCTGCGATAACGGGCAGGCTTTTTTGCAAGCCGAGGTGTCGGCAGGCTTCGTCGGTCAGATGCCCCAATGTTTCCCCGGGCGCTACCAGTTCAGGCAGCATGGAACGCTCGACCGGCATGGTCTGCCATTTGAAATCCCGTTGGCCGGCCCAGCGGTGCTTCTTGTAGTCGAAGGGCAGGTATCCAACCTGGCTTCCGGTGGAATCCCTGAATTCTCCTGTTAGCCGGTACGTGAGGAAGCCCGAGAGCAAGAGAAAGTGTCGGGTTTTCGCCCAGATCTCGGGTTCATTCTGGGCAATCCAGTTAGCCTGGGTCTTTTCCCGAAACCGGTTGATGGTGTCTTCCAGCCGGGCCAGTTTGAACAGCCATCCCCAGGGCCCTTTGACCGGGCCATCAACTCTGGCATGGCGCTGGTCGAGCCAGATGATCGCAGGGCGCAGAGGTTGGCCGTTTGCATCCAGGTTGATAACGGTGCCCCGTTGAGTGGTCACGGTGACCCCGGCAACCTGATCCGGCGTAGCTTCCGTGGAACTCCAGAGCAGTTTGCAGGCTTCCCCGAGCTGCTCCCAGAAATAATCCGGATGCTGCTCGGCCCAGCCGGGCTCCCGCGAGAAATAGGGCTCGATTTCCTGCTTGCCTTTGCCCACAAGGTTGCCGCGGGTATCAAACAACAGCGCGCGAACGCTCTGGGTGCCATTGTCGATGGCCAGAATCAGTGGATCAGCCGGCATCGGACGGCTCCCCCGACGGCATCGAATAGGCATTGTGATAGATGGACAGGTAGCGGGCCTGTTCATCGTCCCAGCGCTGGTCATCCCAGCCAAGCAGGGGTTGGCAGTGCCTGCGGATCTCCGGCAGAAGGCTTTCGGCCGCATTCGGAAGCACCAGGCCCAATCGGGTTCTGCGCAGGAGCAGATCATCCAGGTGCTGCACATCTTCTTTCTGGCAGGCCCAGCAGAGCTCTGCCCAAATCAGCTCGGAAGTCTGGAGAGAAGTAACAGCTTCCAATGGTCCAGCTGCAAGGACCTGGTGAAGCTCGGGGCCATAGAACCCCTGGAGCCGTTGCCAGCACTGATGGCTGATTGCGGCAGGCCTTGCCGAACCTTGTTCTGGCTGGAATACCGGCTCGTATTCTGGCCGCAGAACCGTGGCGGCGTCTTCGCCAAGTCCCCGGTTGAGCGCTTCCCGGGCGATCACCCGGAAGGTGGTGAGCTTGCCCCCGGCAATGCTGACGAGGCCCCGGTCTACCCTGAGTTCGTGTTCCCGGTTTTCCTTCGAGGGCGCTTTGCCCGTGCCGTCGGTTACCACGGGCCGCACCCCGGCCCAGGTTGAAAGAATGTCCTCGCGGGCAATGGGGCTTCCCGGAAACAGCCGTGAAGCGACCTCAAGCAGATAGGCGGTCTCTGCTTCGGAGATAACCGGCTCCTGATCAAGATCGCCTTCATGATCAATATCGGTGGTGCCGAGAACGGTTGTGCCGAGCCAGGGGAAGGCGAACACCGGGCGACCATCCTCAGGATGGAAAAGGGAAACGGAACAGGACACCGGCAGGCAGGACCACGGGAGGACTAGATGGCTGCCGCGCAACGGCCGGATGTGCATGGTGTCCCCGTTGGTCTGGCTCGATTGCAGCCGGTCGGCCCACGCGCCCGTGGCATTGATCACCAGGGGCGCGGAAATCATGATGGGCGTATCGTCTTCCTCTGGCTGAATCAGTAATCCAGACACCTTTCCGTCATCGCTGCGCTTTACTTCCATCGCCCGGGTGTAATTCAGGCACAGGGCTCCATCACGTCGGGCTTCGGCAATCAGGCGCAGCACCAGCCTGGAGTCGTCGGTAACCGCGTCGGTAAAACCACTGGCGCCGGCAAGTTTCTCGCTGGTCAGGCCCGGCACCCAGAGCATGGATTCGGCCGGGGTCAGAAAGTGGCGGCTGCGATTGCGGGCAATAAAGTCGTAAACCCGGAGCAGCGTCTGAAACAGGCGCGGTCCGGGGAACTGGCCTTTGAAATGCGGCATGATGAAGCGCAGGGGGTCAATCAACCCCGGTGCCTCCGCCATCAGCCGTTCCCGCTCCCGCACAGCATCCCGGGTAAGACCGTAATGGCCGCTACCGAGGTACCGAAGGCCGCCGTGGACCATCTTGGAGGACCGGCTGGAGGTGCCCCAGGAGAAATCCTTCTGTTCCACCAGAAGGGTGCGCAGGCCGCTGCCTGCTGCTTCCCGGGCCACGCCGGCACCGGTGATGCCGCCGCCGACCACCACCACATCAAATTCGGTTGTCCCTGAACGCAGCGCATTGAGGCTTTCAGTCCGGGTCATAACGAGGCTCCCATTCGGCGTTGTGCTCACTTCACCAGGGTTTCCGGGTTCAGGATGGCATTGGGATCAAAGGTGTTGCACAGGGATCTGATGGCGAGCATTCCCAGTTCGCCTTTCTCCACCGGCAGATAGGGCGCGTGATCCTTGCCAACACCGTGCTGGTGGCTGATGGTGCCGCGGTTTTTCACGATCAGTTCAGAGGTTGTGGTCTTGAGCTTTTGCCAGCGCGCGAGTGTTTCCTCGTAGCTGTCGCCTACCCGGAACACGTACGTGGTGTAAATGCTGCAGCCCTGGCTGTAAAAATGCGACAAATGAGTGAATACGTGGGTGCCCTCCTGCTGGTCGGTCAGTCCCTCCCGCAGATTGGTCTCGATCAGCCCCAGGAGATTATCGACGTTGTCCCAATCGGTGGCCGTCTCAAGGGTGTCGACGGCGTAGCCCATTTGCCAGAGGGCTTCCCTCAGATAGGGCATGGTGAAACGCTTGGCTGCCCATTTATCGCCGAGCCGGGTGCCGGTATAGACGCCATTTTGGGCCTTACAGATGCTTCGGGCCTCTTTGAGGGCGTTTCGGGTCTGGCGCCGGGTGCCGGTGATACCGAAGGTCATCATGCATTTGCCGGTGCCTGCGCCACGGAGTGACAGAAAGCGCTCGAGCATGCCGATCAGTCTGGGGTGGCCGGCCAGGGCGAGCTGGGTTTCCGTTTCTACCGCATTACTGAGCCTGAGCATCGAGAGTTGCGTGCGGTTCTGCACCAGCTGGCGGCTGGCAGTCCGGGCACTGTCCCAGTCAGGGAAAAACACCACGTGAAAACTTTCGTGTTCGGGAAGCGGGGTTACCCGAACCTTCACTTCGGTGATCAGCCCGATGCGGCCTTCGGAGCCCAGAATCATTTCGCGGATATCCGGGCCGGCGCTGGAAGCCGGAATTGTGGGCAGATCAAGGGTGCCTTGCAGGGTTTCGACCCGTCCGCCAGCAAACAGTTGTTCAATTCGCCCATAGCGGAGGGATTGCTGGCCACTTGAGCGGGAGGCCACCCAGCCGCCCACGGTGGACAGCTCAAACGACTGTGGGAAATGCCCGAGTGTATAGCCGTGGGCCCGGAGTTGGGACTCGACCAGTGGGCCGGGCGTACCCGCGCCGAAGGTTGCGATCTGGCTTTCCCGGTCCAGATCCATCAGGCGATTCATCTTGCCCATATCCACGGTCAGCACGGGCTGACCCTTGTCCAGCGGGTTGATATGCCCAGCCACACTGGTGCCACCACCATAGGGGATCAGGTGAATGGTTTGCTCAGCGGCCCAGGCGAGCAAAGCCTGAACTTCGTCGCTGCTGGTAGGGAAAGCAACGCCATCAGGAAACACGCCAAATTCGCCACTGCGCATGGCCAGCCAGTCAGCCAGGCTCTGGCCCCGGGCATGCCGCACCCTTGCTTCCGGGGTTGTGTCGATCAGTGATTCCAGTTCTGCCGGCGGCTTCAGCCGGGAATCCGGCACTTTGGCGCAGACTGACTCCAGAGTGGCGTCGGCCAGAGGGCGGCCGTTTCCAATCCGCGAAGCCAGAAAATCCTGGCCCTGTTCCGGCATTGCCAGGTTGAATCTTTCATCGCCCCAGCCGTTCCAGCGTCGCATGTGTTTCATTCTCCTGATTAAAAAGCAGTGTGGCGCATTCTAGCGGGTCCGGGTGTCCTGCAGATGTCGCTTGGCGCCAGTCGCGCTGTCATTTGCCGCCAGCCGATTGGTTGAAATGGAGCTCAGGGGCGGAGCGATTCGGTCAGCCGGCTGTTCAGATCCTGCCACCGGGAAAGCCGTCCCGCTTCCCCGATTCGTTTGCGGGCTCCGCCGGATCGATTGAGCCAGAGGCCTTCGCCATTGAAGCTATAAACCGGTTCAAGATCAGTACGTTGAGACGCAGGTTTTATGTCGTTTATGAGATTGTCCAGAATCAGCGGGTCCGCGTCCGGTTCCGGGTACCATGCCAACACCATGTGGGCCTGATTCAGCTCCAGTGCTTTGACATACACGATCCGGAGCTGGTCATCGGGCACCCCCATGGATTTGAGGGTCAGATATTTGGCGATGGAAAAATCTTCGCAATCGCCGCCATTCGTGGTGAGCAATTCCACTGGCGTTGCCCAGTAGTCTTCCTCGCCCCAATGGCGGATATCGCTGACGAAAGCAACCCTGTTGAAGAAGGAGTTGACCAGTCGAAGCTGCCGGTCGACGGGGGCGTTCGTGGCCAGGGCATGAAGGCGCTGCCAGTTTTCCAGGCGCTGGTGGGCCTCGGTGCCGAATTCTTCCTGTACATAGTTCATCAGGCGGGAACTGAGCTCAAAGGCACCTACAACGGAAACCGCCAGTAATAGTGCCGGCAGAAGGCTGGAACGGCGGCGTATCTGGATAGCGGCCGTTTCCATAGCGCGCCTCAGTTATTGTTCCGTAGGCGTTCCCTGAGCTGCTCAAGGCGCCGGCGGATTTCCTCCCGGCGCTGCTCATCGCTGGTGGCGGAGGCGGGCGCTCTTGAGGGCGAGGGGGTGGCAGCCTGTTGCGTTGCAGGCGTGGACGATTCCTGTTCGTCCGCTGTGAAGGACATGCCGCTGCGGTCCTCGGATTCCGGGAAATACAGGTTCTCGAGTTTCCCGGAGCGTTCAATGATCACACGGTTCGGGTGGACCGAGCGCAGCTTGGCATTGCCAGGCAATTCATCACCCACCAGGTAGGCTTCGGTATTACTTTTGTCATCTTCGATCAGAGCGCTGCCGGGGAATTCTCCATCAGCGGCCAGAACACCGCGGAGAAACAATCGAAGGTTGGTTTCCGGCAGGTTCTCGGTATCCATTTCCGCCGGCGCGGCTTCACCCGATGCGGCCCCGAACAGGTCCAGGGACGACAGGTTTACGCTCGGTGGCTCACGGCTGGCAGCCGGATCTGTGACCAATGGCTGCGCGGTGTCGTAGTTTCCTTGTCGGCTTTCCATTTGCCAGAAGCGGTAACCCTGCCAGGCTGTCAGAGCCACCATGGCAGCCCCTGCCACAAGCGCAAGAATCAGGGGAAGCCGTTCATTGTTTAGGAGCATTGATCATCCTGAATGCAAGTTTGTGGGCCGGGAAAAATCTCACAGGTTATCAGACTGCAACGTTTTATTGGCAGTATAGTGTATAGAGTTATTCAGCGGGTCCATATCCTGTGGTAGCCTTTCTGAATTAGTTGAATCGAAAAGGGTTTCACGAACGAGGACGACCTTGGACACAGATACTGAACTTCAGCCGCAGGATGCTCCGCTGGGCCGTCTTCCGTTTACTTTCGCCAAGCGCAACGGAGTAATCCTGACCCGTTCGGATGCCGGTGAACCGGTTATTCTGGTTCGCCCCGGTGCGTCCCATTCAGCCCTTGCGGAAGCGAACCGAATCAGTGGCGGTCGGGCCCGTTTTGCCACCATTGACCCGGATCGATTCGATCAGGCCCTGAACTCCGCCTACCAGAACGATTCCGCCGAAGCCATGCAGATGGTGGAGGGCATCGGCGACGATATGGATCTGGCCTCCCTGGCGGACTCGGTGCCTGAAACCGAAGATCTGCTGGAGCAGGAAGACGATGCTCCGATCATCCGTCTGATCAATGCCATTCTCACCGAAGCGGTGAAAACCAGCGCTTCGGACGTTCACATCGAAACCTATGAGAAGCGGCTGGTGGTTCGCTTCCGGGTGGATGGCGTGTTGCGGGAAGTCGTGGAACCCAAGCGAGCCCTGGCGCCTTTGCTGGTGTCCCGGATCAAGGTTATGGCGAAGCTGGATATCGCCGAGAAGCGGGTGCCACAGGATGGTCGTATCGCTCTCAGGGTAGCCGGAAGGGAAGTGGATATTCGTGTGTCGACCATGCCGTCTTCAAGCGGTGAACGCGTGGTTCTACGTTTGCTGGACAAACAGGCCGGTGCCATAAGGCTGGAATCCCTGGGTATGGCGGGGCGGGACCTGAAAGTCCTGCGCAAGCTGATTTACCGGCCCTATGGCATCCTGCTGGTGACCGGCCCGACCGGTTCCGGTAAGTCCACCACGCTCTATGCCTCGCTGCAGGAAATCAACGATCGCAGCCGCAACATCCTGACCGTTGAAGATCCCATTGAATATAACCTGCCAGGTATTGGTCAGACCCAGGTCAACACCAAAGTGGACATGACCTTTGCCCGCGGCCTTCGGGCCATTCTGCGTCAGGACCCCGACGTGGTGATGATTGGTGAGATCCGGGACCTAGAGACGGCGGAGATCGCGGTTCAGGCGAGTCTGACCGGCCATCTGGTTCTTTCCACATTGCACACCAATACAGCCGTTGGCGCCATTACCCGGCTTATGGACATGGGGATTGAGCCCTTCTTGATTTCATCAAGCCTGGTCGGCATTGTTGCCCAGCGGCTGGTCCGGGTTCTGTGCCACGAATGCCGGGAGCCCTACACGCCAACCGAAGAGCACTGCGAGTTCCTGCAGCAGGACCCCGCCAATCCGCCCACCATTTACCGGGCAACGGGTTGCAGCCACTGCAACCAACTGGGTTACCGCGGCCGTATCGGTATCTATGAGGTAGTGGAGATCTCCGAGGAAATCAGCGCTCTGATTCACAAGCGGGCTGGTGAACTGGACCTTGAAAAGGTGGCGCGCCAGCATGGCCCAAGTATTCACGCAGACGGCGTGCAGAAGATACTGGATGGTGTGACAACGGTGGAAGAAGTGCTCCGCGTTACACACCGGGGTCAGTAAGCCATGCCTGCATACGAATACAAGGCGCTTGATGCCCGCGGCAAGCAGAAACATGGTGTGGTCGAGGCGGATGCCCCGAGAGCCGTTCGCCAGCAGTTGCGGGAGCGCGGCCTGACGCCACTGGCGGTTGAGCCGGCAGCAGAAAAGCAGGCCCGAAGCAATCCCCTGAGCAGCCGGGGCTCCCTGGCGGCTGCCGACCTGGCCCTGGTTACCCGCCAGTTGGCAACGCTGATTCAATCGGGTATTCCCATCGAGCAGGCACTTTCTGCCGCCGCGCAGCAGTCCCCGAAGCCAAGAATTCGCAGCATGCTGATCGCTATCAGGGCCAAGGTCATGGAAGGTTACACCCTGGCAGACAGCCTGGGCGAGTTCCCGCGCGCGTTTCCGAGGCTTTATCGGTCCACCGTTGCCGCGGGCGAGCACGCCGGCCATCTGGACCTGGTGCTCAACCGGCTGGCGGATTACACGGAAAGCCGTCAGGAGGCACGCCAGAAGATTCAGCTGGCGGCAATCTATCCCATCATTCTGAGTATCGTCGCCATAGCCATCGTGGTGTTCCTGCTCACCTACGTGGTGCCGGATATCATTGATGTGTTTCTCAAGCAGGGGCAGGAGTTACCAACGCTGACCATGGCGATGCTGGCAGTGTCGGAATTTCTGGCGGATTACGGTGTCTACCTGTTTATACTGCTGGTTGCGGCGCTGATGGTGTTCCGTTTTTTCCTGACCAAACCCGGATTCCGGCTGCGGTTTCACAAGCGTCTGCTACATCTGCCCCTGTTCTCCGGGATGGTTCGCGGGGTAAACACCGCCCGGTATGCCAGCACCTTGAGTATTCTGACTACCAGTGGTGTGCCGCTGGTAGAAGCGATGCGCATTGCCGGTGAGGTGCTCTCCAACGATTTTCTCAGGCAGGAATTGAGGGACGCGGCCAGGAAAGTGAGTGAAGGCGGCTCGTTGCACCGTTCCCTGGATCAGACCGGGTATTTCCCGCCGATGATGCTTCACATGATCGCCAGCGGGGAGGCCAGTGGTGAACTGGACAGCATGCTGGAGCGGACCGCCCGAATGCAGGAAAACACCCTGCAGTCCAAGATAGCCGCGATCGTAGGGCTGTTTGAGCCCATGATGCTACTGGTAATGGGCGTAGTGGTGCTGATCATCGTGCTGGCCATCATGTTACCGATACTGAATATGAGTAATCTCGTGGGATGACACCCATGCCGGATTGTCAGTAGACGAATCCGGACCGAAAGCAATCAATGCCAATGACGAGTGAGACAATGACCATCAAGAAACTCAACACACACAACCACAGCCGCGGCTTCACCCTTATCGAAATCATGGTGGTGATGGTGATCCTCGGCCTGCTGGTGGCCATCGTGGCGCCAAACATTATGGGCCGTAGTGATCAGGCAAAAGTCACCGTGGCCGAAACCCAGTTGAGCAACATTGCCAATGCGCTGGACCTGTATCGCCTGGATAACAGTCATTACCCGTCTACCCAGCAGGGTCTCGAAGCGCTGGTTTCCAAGCCCAGCGGCAGCCCGGAACCGAAGAACTGGAACGCGGATGGTTACCTCAAGAGCGTGCCGGAAGATCCCTGGGGATCTGAATACCAGTACGTGAGCCCGGGCACTGAAGGCCCCTATGATCTGTATTCCTACGGCTCTGACGGCCAGGAAGGCGGCGACGGCGATGCCGCCGATATCAGTGTCTGGGATACCGAAGGCTAAATAACTGTGCAGGTCAGCTCCCGACAGACCGGTTTCACCCTGATTGAGATACTGGTGGTCCTGGTGGTTGTGGGTCTGCTGGCCTCCCTTGCTGTGTTCACAATGGGAGGAAGCTCCCAACAGCGGGAATTGGAAAACGAAGTGCGGGAGTTGTATCTGCTCATGCAGACTGCTTCCGAGCAGGCGGTGCTCAACAACCTGGAGCTAGGCTTGCGACTGGAGGAAGATGGCTACCAGTTCGTGGCCTTTCAGGATCAGACAGGGGACTGGAAAGCCTCTGGCGAGCGCATGTTCCGGGCCCGAAGCCTGCCCGAATGGCTGACCGTTACCGAGTTTATCGAGAGCGACGCACCGAGACTGGCTTCATCCGAGGACACCCTGCTCCCGGATGTGGTGTTCTTCTCCAGTGGCGAGACAACGCCGTTCGAGCTTGAATTCACCACCGGCAACGGGTCAGACACCATGCATGTGCTGGCTTCTGATGGCGTGTCGCCCATGGAATGGCGCAAGCCGGGCGATGAGGGGACTAGCGGGTGAGAACGCAGAAAGGGTTTACCCTGATCGAAGTGCTCATCGCTCTGCTTGTGTTCGGTTTGATTGCAACCGCAGCGGCCGAAGTCGGTAGCCAGTATATTTCCAGTTATGAACGGGTGCGGGACAAAACCCTGGCAAGCTGGTTGGCAGAAAACCGGATCAACGAAATCCGCCTTCAGGAAAACATCCCGGGAATCTCCGAGAACTCCAAGGATGCCGATTTCGGACCTTATCGTTGGCGGGTAACCACTGCGATACTTGCCACCGCCGAGGCGAAGATGCGCCGCGTGGAGGTCACTGTTGCCCGTTACCGGGAGGAAGGCGCGCAGCCGGTTCCGATACATACCCTGTCTGCTTTCGTGGGGGCACAATGATGTCCGTGCCTCGCCAGCGCTGCCAACCGCGGCAAAATGGTTTCACCCTGTTGGAGGTGTTGATCGCCGTCACCATTACCGCCGTCATTGGGCTTGGTGTGTGGCAGGTTATCAATGGGGTGGTGAATTCCCGTGATCGGGTAAACGAACTGGCTGAACAGTTTGACGGTCTTCAACGTGCCATGCTCTTGCTGGAGCGGGATATCATGCAGGTGGTCAACCGGCCGGCCAGGGATATCTACGGCGATTTCCAGCCCGCATTGTCCAGCCGAGAGGATGACTTCTCTCTGTTGCTGACCCGCCAGGGCTGGCGCAATCCCCTTGGCATCCGCCGCAGTGGCCTGCAGCGTGTTGGCTGGGAATACACCGGCAGCGAATTGCGGCGCCGGTATTGGCCCATGGTGGACCAGGGCCAGGAAGATGACAGCCGTGACGTACTTCTTCTGGAAGGCGTAAAACGCCTGGAAGTACGGTTTCTGGATTCCAACCGGAGCTGGCAGCCCCAGTGGCCAACGGATGAAGTGATGGCCGGATTGACCCCTGGTAGCCGCCCGGATATTCCATTGCCGTTGGGAATGGAAGTGACTCTGGAGCATGAACGTTTCGGAACGCTGGTGCGGACCTTTGCCCTGCCGGATTTTGATCCGGCAGTTGCCCAGGGTGCCCTGAATCAGGCCAACCAGGCTGCCAGTGAGGCGGAAGAGGAAACTGGCGAAGAGGAGACCACTACAGAACAACCCGGTGAGAGTACCGGCGCAACCGGGCAGGGGGGCTAGGCCGCTATGGGGCAGATCCCTCAGTTACCTTACCGTCAGCGCGGCGTTGCCTTGATCATGGTGCTGCTGGCCATGGCCCTGGTGGTCATGCTCGCGTCAGGCATGACGCAGCAGCAGAGCCTGAGGGTGTTCAAGGCGGGCCATTATCTGGCCCAGCAGCAGGGCCAGAGTATTGCCCTTGGTGCCGAAGCCTTTGCCCGCCAGATCCTGCGCAGGGATTATGACGAGGACAAGGAAGAGAACCTGATGGTCGACAGCCTCGACGAGTTCTGGGCCGCCAACGCCGCCGTTCTGCCGCTGGATGATAACGGCGTGGCCGAGGTTCAGATTGACGACCTGGGTGGCCGACTGAACCTCAATGATCTGGTGGGCGCCAATGGCCAGGTAGACCCCATCGTCCGGAATCGTTTCGTTCAGTTGTTTGCTGCACTGGGCATAACGGCCGTTTCCGTGGACTCGCTGGTGGACTGGATCGATCCCAACGACCAGACGGTAACCGCCTATGGCGCGGAGGATGGCCAGTACCTGATGGCCGAGCAGGGCTACCGGGCTGCCAACCAGCCGTTTACCACGGTGACCGAGCTGCGCCTGATCGAGGGTATGACCGAAGAAATTTATCGGGCCCTGAGGCCCCACGTGGCGGCGCTGCCGGTAAACGGTGCGGGGATCAATGTGAACACCGCCACTGCCATGGTGATCCGCTCGCTCCATGAAGAGCTGACGGACGCCCAGGCTGCGTCTATTCTAGAGAAGCGGGAAGAGGAACGGTTCGAGAACCTTCAGGACTTTCTGGCGTTGCCGGAATTCGCCGGTCTGGGACTCAAATCGGTTGGCCTGGGGTTGCAGACACGGTTTTTTGAAGTTGCTTCGCGGATTACCTACGATAACCGTGTCGTGAATATGGTCAGTACCGTGTTCCGGACTCCGGAAGGCGAAGTCCAGACGGTTAACAGGGATACCGGGCAGAAAAACCGAATCACCAAAGAGCCTTTTACCATTTCAGAAGGATAATCATGTCTTATCGCCTTTACGTCCGCCCGATACCGCCCTTTGCGGACGCTGACCAGGATCCCGGTGCCCAGATGTTCAACTGGGTGCTACACGACGCCAGTGGCGATGCCCAGGCCCGGGGTACCGGCGACAGCCGCGATACCATCGAGAATACTCTTGGACAGAATGCCCTGGATAACGTCCTGTTGATTGGCCTTATTCCTGGTGAGGAAGCGATTTACTGCCTGGCTGACATTCCCGCGAAGCAAAGTCGGTTCATCAATCAGGCCTTACCCTACGCCGTTGAGGAGCAGATTGCCCAGGACATAGATTCCGTGCATCTGGCGCTGGGCTCCCATACCGAGCATGGTTACCGGGTCGCTGCCATAGACCGTGAGCGTATGGGGCAATGGGTGCAGTTATTCAGCGGTTGGGAGCATCTCCGCCTGGATGCCATTTTTCCGGACGCCTCGTTGCTGCCCCGCACCGAAGGCGGCTGGTCAGTCTGTCTGGACGGCGAAACGGCCATGATGGTCAGCGAGCGGGGCGAGTGGTTGAGCATGCAGTCTGCCAACCTTGGTATGTTTGCCCACACCCTCGCGGCGCCATCCGCCGAAGAAGTGGTGGCGGAGATCCCGGTCACCGTGTACGGCACCGACGAAGAGTTTGATGTCCAGCAATCTGCACTTACCGAGTTAGCTGGCTCGGGGCGTCTTGCGGTTCGTCGGGAAACCCTGGAGCTCATGCCGCTGGAATTGCTCGCCTACGCCCATCACCATCATCTCTGCGAGCCGGTGAATCTTTGCCAGGGCGTGTTTTCGTCCAAATCGGGCAAAGCCAGCCCGCTGAAACCCTGGAAACCGTTGATTGCGGTGGCGGCAGTCTGGTTCGGCGTTCAAGTGGCGTTGAACCTGGGCATGGGGTTGTACTATCAGAATCGAGCGGAAGAGCTACAAAACGAGGCCATGGCAATCTATCGTGATGCTTTCCCCAATGACCGGCGTACTCACGCAGGTAATGTCCGGCGTGTGATCGAAGGTCAGTTGCGGGTGGCCGGCTCCAGTGGACCGGAAGTGGACTTTATCACCCTGATGAAATACACCGGCCAGCAATATGCCCGCCTCCCGGGTAGTCAGGGGGTGAACTTCAATTCGGTGAACTACAGCCGCTCAAGGGGAGAGCTTATCGTGGATGTGCGAGCTGACAGCTACGATCGCCTGAGTGCCCTGCGTAACGGCCTCGCGAACCAGGGCCTGGAAGCGCAGATTGGCTCGGTCGTGAACGAAGCGAGCGGCGCCCGCGGCCGCCTGACGGTTTCAGGAGGTTAAGGCTATGCTTTCACGAATCAAGGATCAGCCGGCAGTCGGCAAACTCATTGCACAGTATGATCAATTGCCCCGCCGCGACCAGCAGGCTCTGGTCGTGCTCGCCATCGCTGTTTTTCTTGGCATTCTGTATTTCGCCGTCTGGCGCCCGGCGGCCGTATTCCATGATCAAGCGGAATCTGCCCGGAACAATGCCGGCGAGCTGTTGGCCTGGATGCAGGCAAATGAACAGACGATCCAGCGTTTGGGGAATGCCGGAGGTGCCAGCACGTCGGCGTCGGCAGACAAGCCTGCCGATGGCCGTGCCCTGATGGCCCTGGTGACCCGTTCCGCCGGTGAGGCGGGTTTGTCGCTCCAGCGGTTTGAACCTAGCGGGGAAGATGCAATCCGCGTCTGGCTCGAGAACGCACCTTTTGCAGAGGTGGCGGCGTGGCTGGAGCGGCTGAATGGCAGCCATGGTGTTGTGATCGATCAGGCAGCCATGGACCGGGCAAGTGAACCGGGCCGGGTGTCCGTTCGTTTAACCCTGGCCATCTGATTCTGAAAACCAGATTCCGGGCCTTCCGTCCGGAACTGATGCAGGAGAGGGAAGCGATGAGTAACGGCAGCGACAACAAGAACAAATCCGAGCCAGCCATTGTTCGCCTGGACGAAACAGCGGTCAATGAAGCCAGATCCATTCTGTTTCACGCCTATCGAAACGAGCCGACGTTTCAGTACCTTTTTGATCATCGGCGCCCCGGTTACGATCAACGGGTTCGGGCAACCATACGGGAACTGATCGACCTGTATTTTGAGCTCGATCAGGAGGCCATCGGTGTGATGGTAGACGACACGCTGGTTGCCGTGGCGTTTATCGGGGACCCGGAGCTCAGGATGAACCTGGCTGACCAGCTCAGCTGGCGGATCCGTATGGTGCTGACCACGGGATTTGCATCCACGCGCCGATACCTGGATTACCACCAGAAAATCCGGGACATGTTGCCACAGCCGTTGGCGCACCAGTTGCCAATGATGGGCGTAAATCCCAAATACCAGAATCGCGGCTATGGCCGGCTGTTGCTGAAAACTGTTGAAAGGCTGTGTGCAGAGAACCCAAGGGGGAGCGGCCTGGTGCTTGATACCGGCAACAATCGCTATCTGCCTTTCTACGAGTCCGAGGGTTTCCGGAGCCTTGGCAAGATACAGCTCGGCGATTTCGAGGATCACGTGCTGTTCAGGGAAGTGCATCCGGAAAGTAAAACGGCCGCGCCCGGCCAAACCTGACTTTTTTAACGTTTAACGGGAGAAGCTGTGTCTGACCAGCAGGATTTTGATCTGATCGTTATCGGAGCCGGCTCCGGCGGTGTTCGTCTCGCCCGAATGTCTGCTCAGCGGGGCGCCAAGGTGGCTGTGGTTGAATCCAGGTATCTTGGCGGAACCTGCGTGAACGTTGGCTGCGTGCCCAAGAAACTGTTTGTGTACGGGGCTCACGTTCACGATGAGCTGGAAGACGCAGCCGGTTATGGCTGGCAGGTGCCTCTCGATGATGTCAGTTTCGATTGGCCAAAGCTGGTGGCCAACAAGAACGCCGAGATTGAACGCCTGAACGGCATTTATGGCCGGTTGCTGGAAAATGCCGGCGTAACCATCATCGAAGGGACGGCGTCACTGTCGGACGCCAATACAGTGTTGGTTGGCGATACGTCTTACCGGGCCAAACACATTACCATTGCCACAGGTAGCTGGCCGGTTATTCCGGACGTGCCCGGCAAGGAATGCATCCTCACCTCTAACGAGATGTTTTACCTGCCACAGCTGCCGAAGCAGGCGGTGGTGTGGGGCGGCGGCTACATTGCTGTGGAGTTTGCCGGCATCCTGGCGGGATTGGGTGTTGAAACCACTTTATTGTATCGGGGTGAGTTGTTCCTGCGCGGGTTTGATGGGGATATTCGCCGGTTTACCGAACAGGAGATGCGCAAGAAAGGCGTGAACCTGCGGTTCGGTGTGACCATTGAATCCGTTGAAGCCGAAAATGCCCACTATAAGGTTCAACTGAACAATGGCGAAACCCTGGAAACCGGCCTGGTGATGGCGGCGACCGGGCGCAGGGCGCTTGTCGACGGTCTGGGCCTGACGGATCTTGGCGTTCAACTCAGCGCTTCAGGTCATGTTGTGGTGGACGATCACTTCCAGACAGCGGTGCCCTCAATCACGGCACTGGGTGATGTCATTGGAACGCCCCAGCTCACGCCGGTCGCCCTGGCACAGGGCATGGTGCTCTCCAGGCGGCTGTTTGGGGACGGCAAAGGTGAGATGGACTATTCCGCTATTCCAACCGCCGTGTTCTGCCAGCCCAACATCGGTACCGTTGGGCTGACTGAGGAAGAGGCCCGGGAAGCGGGGCATCGACTGCGGATTTACCGTTCCGAGTTCCGCCCGATGAAATACACCCTCAGCGGTCGGGATGAGCGTAGCCTGATGAAGCTGGTCGTAGATGATGAGACCGACAGGGTGTTAGGTGCCCATATGGTGGGCCCGGACGCGGGTGAGATTACCCAGGGCCTGGCGGTTGCAATCAAGGCTGGTGCCACAAAGGCTCAGTTTGACTCCACCCTCGGCATCCATCCGACCTCTGCCGAAGAATTTGTCACCATGCGGGAGCCAGTAGCCTGAGCTCTTGCCGGCGCCCGGGTGAGGGCGCCGGAGCTTCATTAGAGCTGAATCCAGCGGCTGAGCACCTCTCGCAGCATTTCCTTTCGGACAGGTTTGGCCAGATAGTCGTTCATGCCACAATCGAGGCAACTCTTCTCGGTTCCGGGCAGTACGTCTGCGGTTAACGCTATAATTGGCGTACCGATCTGGCCGTTGCTCTGTTCCCACTCCCGGATATAACGAGTGGCTTCGTAACCATCCATCACCGGCATCTGACAATCCATCAGAATAATGTCGTAGCCCGTGTGATTAGTGGTTACTCTCTCCAATGCTTCCTTGCCGTTGTTGGCGGAATCCGTCTGAAAACCCAGTCGTTTTAGCATGGCCGTGGCTACACGCTGGTTCACCGGGTTGTCCTCTACCACCAGTGCGTGGCTGGTGCCATTGATGGCTTCCCTGGGTGGTGGGCCGGAAGGCTCTGGCTGACTCGATGGATTGGCCAGCTCGAAGGGCAGTTCAAAGCGGAACGAGGAACCTTTACCCAGATCGGTTTCGACCTGAATGTGGCCACCCATGAGTTCCACCAGACGTTGGACCAGGGACAGTCCCAGGCCGGTGCCGCCATATCCCCGGCTATTTCCGCCGTCCAGCTGCTCAAAGGAGTTGAAGATGTCCTGCAGACGATCCACCGGAATCCCGGACCCGGAATCGCTCACCGAGCAATTGAGAATGATGCAGTTGTCTTCGAGGGCGAAGCAGCCCGCCTGAATGTTGATAAAACCATCACCGGTAAACTTGATGGCGTTATCAGCCAGCCCGGCAAGTATCTGACGAAGACGGGCGGCGTCGCCAACCACAATCGGGTTGTCAGGCCAGTCGCCAAAGAATTTGAGATTGAGAGCGAGGCCCTGCTGTTCAGCCAGATGTCGATAGGTAGCGGTGCAGTTTGAAATCAATTCCCGAAGGTCAAATTCCTGGTTCTCAAGCTGCAGGGTGCCGCTGTCGATCTTTGAGTAATCGAGGATATCCGCAATCACCGTAAGGAGATCCTCGGTGGATTGGCGGGCGGTATTGAGGTATTCCCGTTGGCGATGGGTCAGGGGATCCTCCTGAACCAGATCCACCATGCCAAGAACACCGTTAAGGGGCGTGCGTAGCTCATGGCTCATGGTGGCCAGGAACTCGGATTTTGCCTGGTTTGCCATTTCAGCCTTTTCCCGGGCGCCTTCGGATGCGGCCAGTGTCTGGTCCCGGGCTGTCTTCAGGCCCGCCAGGTGCCGTGCAAGTTCGTTGAGTTGCTCTTCAATAGCGACAATTTCCCGGGAACTCTGATGGGTGTTCAGGGGGCGTTCCTGGTATTCACCGGCAGTCAGTTTGCCAATTCGTCCGGCGAGATCCCGTATGGGCGCGAGAATGGTCCCCAGAAAATGGTTGATGATTAGCATGGTAAACAGAAGCAGGGCCACGCCGACCGCAATGGAAGTCCAGAGGATATCCTGTCGTCTGTCGGCCAGAACATCGTGACCCACACCCACCTGAACCGTACCGACCCGCAGGGAACCTGAGCCAAAGCCATAGTCTGGTTCAAACCATTCCGCAGTACGCTCCGAACCAAATTCCAGGGGCTGCTGAAGAATGTCGGCCTCGTAAATCTGATAGCGCCTGGGCATATCGCCGGGGTTGACCGGTTCATGGGAAACAAATCCGATCTGGTCACCCATAACGTCAGAAACGCGGATCCAGTCAGCTTTGCTGCGGCGCAGTGATTGGGAAAGGATCTGATCCAGTGCCAGGGAGTTACCAGAAACCACGGCGTACTCCAGGGCAGGAGCCAGGCTGTCCGCAAGCATCTGGCTGCTGTCAGACAAATCCCGGCGGGCGTCTTCGAGGCGCGCGGAAGTGAAGAACACCATAAGCACGATGAACATGACAACGGCCGGGAGCGCGCCCAGGAGCAGAAGTTTGCGCGACAGGGGGCGCTGCTGACGGTGGATGTTACTCATCAGACACCTCCCCGTTGACGGTCAGTTGTCGATCCACCCGTGTGGCAATATCTTCACGGCTGGGAAGGGGTATGTTCAGGGAGCGTGCAACCTGAGCGTTCACTTCTACCCGGAAATCTTCCGGATAGGACGGTGCCGGAAACTTTCCTGTCTCGAAAAAGGTGGCGAGAAAGTTACCCGCCATTTCGACCATCTCCGGGAACGGTGCATAACTGGATGCCAGTGAGCCCGCTTTCACATAAGCCTGAGTCGGCCCAATGACGATCTGATTACGACGATAGGCGGTCAGAAGAATATGTTTGATGGTTCTGGGGTTGTAAATGGCACTGTCCGGGGCAGCTAACAGGAAATCACCGTAACCCAGTGCCCGGACGAGCGTCGGAATCAGTTTGTCGTTGTTGTCGACAAGAAATATCCGTGCTGACATGCCATAGGTTGGCAGCTCGTCAATCAGCGGCTCGTAGAGTTCCACCGAGTCTGCGGTTGCCAGCAGGGCTATCTTGGTAGCCTGTGGCAGGATGGCCTTGCCCGTCAGGGCCTGGCGGATGAGAGGAACGTCATAGAGAACGCCGGTGATCTGGCCAGGGGAGCGTTCCGCAAAGCCTGAAATAAATGATTTATCAACCAGCATCGCGAGAATATGAGCGGAACGGTTTGCCTGGCGAGCGCGGGAGAAAGCGGCGGGTCCAACAGTGATAATCGGGCCGGCATCGAGCGTAGCCAGTTGGTCATCGGAAACCTCGATCAAGGAAATTGCTGGCTCAAGTTCTCCCTTCAGGAGCTGAACCAGATGTTGATCAAGAGGTGCGTTGCCTGAACCGGCGAAGTAGACAGTGCTCGCCGGTGACCCCTGGGCATGGGCGAACGCGGAAGATAGCGCGAGAAGCAGAACGCAGAGGATCCTTGGAAAAAGGCTCCGGGTTCCGCTACCGGCCCGCTCTCGGTGTATCGTGCCTGACCTTCGTTCCATACCGTCCAGGGCTCGCGCTTTCCTTGTTAAATTCAGAAACGAATACCAGCCTCAACAAAAAACTGGTTCTGATCCTCAATCCGGTTATCCGGGCTGATCCATGGTTTGTGGTTAAGGTAGTGCTGGATCGTTAGTGCCAGCATATAACTGTAATCGCTTTTGTCCACCCGACGGGCCAACCGGAAATCGGCTCGCTCGAATCGAGTATCACGTACTTCATTGGTCCAGTACATGGCCGCTGACGTCATGAAGCCCTTTGGCAGATCCTGGATCCAGGCAAAGCTGCCGGAATCCCGGGCCGAGAGTCGGGCAAGTAGATCGACAGCCCGTTCCTGTTTGTCCACGGGCAGTGCGGCCGGATCGCCGGTGTACCGGCCTTCCTGTTCCAGATAGGCGTAGGTGGCCCGAAGTTTGGTGCCGGAGAATTCCAGGGAAGTCTCCAGCTCCACGCCTTCCTGCTCCAGATCAACGTTGTTGGCGATATACCATTCTTCTTCGTTGATGACGCCACTGATCATGTCATGGAAATCGTCGTTGAAGTAGCGCACCTCCACCGAGAGCAGGGCACTTTCCAGATGGAACTGGCCAAAGTAGCTGATCTCCCGGGAGGTGATCCACTCCTCTTCCAACTTCTGCCCGTAAGTGGACGTAGTCGGGTCCAGGATACTTTCCACTTCGATCTTCTGGCCGTCCAGTGCTTCAAAGGGAGGCTGAACGTTGGTAGGCGTATAGGACCAGTCCGGATTCTGTTCGAAGGCATCCGGTGTGCGAACCGCCCGGGAAAAGACAAACCGCAGGGCGTGGTTGTTGCTCAGGATAAAGTTTGCCGCAGCTCTGGGGGAAAAATAGTCTTCATCGGTGGTCGTGGTCCGCTCCCAGTTGCCGCCTGCGTTGAAGGTCAGCCACCGAAAGGGCGAGTACTCAGCGTTCGCGAATACCCGGGATTGGTAATTTTTCCCTTTACCGTTAAAGAAGGTTTCTGACTCAAAAGAATCCTTGCGATAGCCTAAACCGGAAACCAGCTTGAATTGGTCGCTGAAAATTATGGTGTCCTGAAATTCGATTTCCTGCCGGGTTTCCTCCAGGTCTTCGTTCAGGTCGGCGATGAACGGCCCCTGATCTTCGGGGAAAGGCGGAAAACCAGTCGGCAGAAGGGCATTGATTTCGGCCGCAGGAGCTGACACCGACCAACGTTGCCGCTGCCGTTGATTCTGGTAGCTTGCCTGAATGTGGTAGAAATGGTCGGGTGAGGTCGCTCCGTCGAACCGGACATGGAGGTAGTAGTCATCCATGATAATGTCCGGGTTTGTGGTGGCGCCCAGCTTTCCGGACTTCTCAAGATCTTCTTCATTTACGCCATCCAGAACGCCTGCTCGCACGTCAATCGAATGCTGGCGGTCAATTCGGAATACGCTGTCGAAATTGAAGTTGTTGATGTCGTGGCCATCGTGAAAGGGGATCTCCTGGCCGCCATCAATCTGACTGTCAAAGCCGTTGGATTTGCGCTTCTCGTACGACAACCGCCAACTTTTGTCGGCATCGGTATCGCCCACAGAGGTAAACGTGCGAAGGTGACCACGCGACCCAACCGAGGTGTAGGCTTCCACGCCCGCCGTGTCTTGCGGTGAGCGGGTAATGATATTGATGCTTCCAAGAAACGCGTTGATGCCATAGGCGGCGGAATTTGGGCCCCGGCTCACTTCAATACGTTCGATATTTTCCAGTGCCACCGGCATGCCCAGCCAATCTACGTCTGCGAGGCTGATTCTGTAGGCGGTTCGCCCGTCAATCTGAACCTGCAGGCGGCGTTGCTCGTACTGGGAAGTACCGTGATAGGTTGCCACCGGGTTGGTGCTTCCCCAGTGGCCAACCACCATGCCCGGAACCAGCCGGAATGCCTCTACGAGGTTCATGATGCCGAGGTCACGGATCATGTCGCCGGTGATGATCGTGGTGGTGCCGGGAACCCGGAGTTTGGACTGGCGCAATCGTGTTGTAGTCAGTACTTCGGGGATTTCGCTTTGTTCGCCTTCGAGGGCAAGCAAGCCAGGCATGAAATCAGGTGTGTCAGTTTGGCCGAGCGCGGTAGCCGGAAGCAGGGCGGACAGGGCAAGGCTGATGCCGAGGCAGGTTGCGAGAGGGCGGTGGTCACCCATTCCTGCCGTTTTTGTCGATTGATGCATGGTTGACGTTCTATAATCTGCCGAGAAAAAGGATAAAGCGGTTTTATTATGATTGGTTCCTATCGTAAGGGACTACAGACGTTTTGTCTCTCTGAAATGTAATGAATCTCGGCCCGGGAGTTGCAGCTGTATGAATTGTTGGGAAATCCTTGGAATTGAGCCAACCGGCGATCGTCGGAAGATCCAGGATGCGTATGAGCAACAGCTCAAATTTGCCTCTGAAGACGAGGCCAGAAGCCTGGAGCAGGCCTTCCGCGAAGCGGTGGGCGATGCTCCGGCCCCGGTTATGCGGACCGAGAACGCTGTTCAGCCTGAACAGCCGGCTCAGGGGCCAGACGAGGCGGCTGAACGTCCCCTGGATGCCAACGACGGACAGGTGGTCCGTGAGGTTGTTATCCAGATCAAGGCACTGCTAAACGACTCGTCCAGAAGCAAAGATGCGGGCATCTGGAAAGCCATTCTGTGCGAACCGCCTGCCGATCAGCCGCAGTTGCGACGCGAAATTGGCCGGCAACTTGAGCCCCATGTGCGCCCGATGGCTGAAAACGGGACTTTCCAGGCGCCAGTTGCCCAGTTTCTGGGGGAGTGGTTTGGCTGGTTTAGCGTGGAAGAGGCTCCTGAGGCAGCAGACGAGCGTAACTACCCGGAGCCTGGTATGGCGGAAGAGCAGGGTGAGCAGCCACCGCAGATGATGAATTTCTGGCCGGCGGTGATTGGCTGGATTGTCGGCCTGGCGATTCTCGCCACGCTGTTTGGCGGGATGGGCGGCGGTTAATTCCGCCGGCCCCCGGTTAGCTAACCTTATTGGCGTTTGCTCGCTCAATTTTTTCACGGTATTTCTGGGCCAGGATCGCCCCGACAATCACCTGTATCTGGTTGTAGCACATGATCGGTAAAACGATCATGCCGAAACCGGGATGGCCGGAGAACAAAACCTTCGCCATGGGCAGGCCTGACGCCAGGCTCTTCTTAGAGCCGCAGAACACCACCGCCGCCTCATCTTCCAGGCTGAAGCCAAATCGCCGCACCAGAAACTTCGCAAACACCATAAACAGCAGTAGTAATCCCAGGCACAGCCCGATGGCGAACAGGATGGCCTGCAGTGGCAGGTTCTCCCACAATCCGCTTTCCACCGAGTGTGAGAAGGCGGAATAGACAATCAGCCAGATCACGCATTGATCATACCGTGACATCAGGGTTTCGTTTCTGCCGAGGAACCCTCCTAGCCAGGGCCTCAGGGCATGGCCCACTGCAAAGGGCAGAAGCAATTGAAGAATGATGTCTTTCAGGGCCTCCGCTATGGAGAAATCCCCGCCGCCGGACGTGCTTACCAACAGCAACAGCAGGAACGGTGTCAGCATCATGCCGAAAACATTGGAGGCGGCTGCACTGCAGATGGCGGCTGGCACGTTGCCCCTGGCCATCGCGGTATAGGCGATGGAGGAAGAAACCGCGGAAGGCAGCACGCCCAGGTAAAGAAACCCGAGCCCAAGATCCTTGGGCATCCACGAGGGAGCAATGTCGCTGAGCTCGTTGATCGGCAGCACCGCCAGCGGAAAGAAAATAAACGTGAGTGAGGTGATCAGGATATGCAGCCGCCAGTGGGTGGCACCGGCAATAATCTGTTCCCTGGAAAGTGCCGCGCCATGGAAGAAGAAGAGCAGGGCGACAGCGACGGTTCCGGCAGTTGCCAAGGCGTCCCCGGCCTGGCCAGTGGCGGGCAGGAAGGTCGCCAGTACGATGGCGCCCAGTAGCAGCAGGGTGAAGGTGTCGATCCGGAATTTCATGAATCAGGACCCCCGACGCTTGAGTGCCTGAAGGCTGGGTTTCAAAAGCTCTCTGGCCAGGGTCTCGGCCTTGCTCTCATCCTGCCGTCTGACAGCGGCCAGCAGCAGTTCGTGGTCTTCCTGGGAAGGCTCCGGAAGATCCGAGTCGGTTTCGGTCTGCTCAATGGTCTGGCTGATAGCGTGGGAGAAGTAATCGTACAGTTCTACCAGCGCGGAATTATGGGAAGCGGCTACCAGGGCGTGATGGAAGGCTTCATCGTGGCAGATGCGGGCCTTAAGATCGCTTCCGGCTCTGGCGCGTGCATCCAGGGCCGTTGTCATCTGTCGCAGATCCTGGTCTGTTCGCCTGGCCGCGGCCAACTTGGCGGCCTCGGTTTCCAGCATGATTCTGACTTCCAGCTGATCCGCCAGCTGAGTTCGGGCAATCCTCCGCAGTGTTTCCCCGGCATCGCGGGTGGCGCGCACGTAGGTGCCATCGCCCTGGCGGGTTTCCAGCATTCCTACGTGTACCAGCACCCGAACCGCCTCGCGCACGGTGTTGCGACTGACTCCAAGGGAGTCAGACAGCTCCGATTCCACGGGCAGACGATCACCCACAGACCAATCGCCCTTTTCGATAGCGTTTCTCAAACTCTCTATGGCGGTTTCCACCAGAGAGCCTTTGCGGATACGTTCCAACATGGTGTTTATCATCCTTCAAACCGATAACCCAATCATCCTATGAATATGGACTTCCTTCAAGAGAAAGTGCAAGGCGGGTGCTTTAATCCGTGGTTTGCCCGGGGTATAGAAACTGGTAATCGGCGGTGTCCACGTGGCGGGTCGCAAACCGGTAGGTGAAGGTAAATCCCGGCCAGTTAATGGTGTTACGGCCATTGGCATCCAGGTACCAGGAAGTACAACCGGAGCTCCAGACCGTGTCTTCCAGACCCTTCTGCACCACATGGGTGAAGCGGTCCTGGCGATCCTGGCGGACGTCCATGGCGGAGTGCGGGTATTTTTCGAGCGCTTCAAGACATTCCAGAACGTATCGGAACTGTGATTCCAGCATGTAGAGGATGGAGTTGTGGGCCAGGTTGGTGTTCGGCCCATACAGCATGAACATGTTCGGGAAGCCGCTGACCGTGATGCCTTTGAAGGCGGCTGCGCCGTTTTGCCAGGCTTCGTTGAGTGTCTTCCCGCCCCGGCCGGTTATGTGAATGGGTGAGAGAAACTCCGAGGCCCGGAAACCGGTGCCACAAATAATGGCATCGGCAGGATGGTGGTGGCCGTCCCGGGTGATCACGCCAGTCTCGTCAACGCGGTCGATCGGGTCGGTAATCAGGTTCACGTTGGGCCGGTTAATGGCGGGATACCAGTCATTGGAAATGAGAATGCGTTTACAGCCGATCTTGTAGTCCGGAATGATCTTTTTCAGTTTGGCGGGATCTGTCACTCGCTTTCGCGCCTCACGTTTCGCCTGATTGGCGTAATACTCCAGCAGGCCACTGAATTTGGTGAACGCGAGGGCCCGACTCTCGTTCTTCCAGTAGATCAGGTAACGATAAAAGCGATCCCAGAGCGGGAGTTTCTGGAACAGAGTCTGCTCCCAGCGCTTGAATGAACGATCTGGCTTGGGCAGCACCCAGGCCGCGGAACGCTGGAACAGGTCCAGCTGTTCGACCATCGGTGCAATCTCCGGGACAAACTGGATAGCGCTGGCGCCGGTACCAATGACGGCGACCCGTTTACCGGTCAGGTCGTAATCGTGTTCCCAGCGGGCCGAGTGGAACATCTTGCCCTGAAAGCGATCCAGGCCGTCGAGTCTGGGCCAGGCAGGTTGATTGAGCTGGCCGGTGGCGGTGATCAGCACGTCCGCTGTGAGTTGCTCGCCGCTTGTAAGGGTGACCGTCCAATGGTTCGAATGGTCGTCAAAGACTGCCTCTTGTACCTCCTCATGGAACCGGATGTGATCGCCAAGCCGGTATTTCTCGACGCAGTGCTCCATGTAGCCGAGTATTTCCCGCTGCAATCCAAATTTGCGCGACCAGTCGTGCTTGGGTTCAAACGAATAGGAATAAAAGTGTGACTGTACATCGCAGGCGGCACCGGGGTAGGTATTATCGCGCCAGGTGCCGCCAACCCGGTCCGCCTTTTCAAGCATGGTCAGGTTTGTGAAGCCTGCCAGTTTCAGTTTTATGGCCATGCCCAGGCCACCGAAACCGGTGCCGATGATCAGAATAGACGGGCGTTCACGGTTGCTGTGCTGAGTCATGATCGGGTGTCCGGCGTTATTATTGTGGTCTTTCGACTTCAGTATACGGATGTAACCCGCCCGTATGGATGACATTTTTCGCCACACGGGCTAGTCAGAATGACCAATCGGTGTCCGGGTCAGGAAGTTTTCCTCGGTTTGAGACAGCAGCTCCCGAAGCGCCGGCGTCTCGAACTGGCGCCGGATGCTGATGGCATAGAACTCCTCAAAGACGCCGGGCAGGGCGCCATAGTCCGCCAGGGCTCCGCTCTTCATTTCGTCCCGCACCACCACCGGCGGCATGATGGCGAAGTGCCCGGTATCCCGGGTCAGAAGTCGCATCATGGCCATGTCGTCCACTTCTGCGGCGATGTTCGGGCGTAGCTTGTGGTATTCGCAAAGCTGGTCAAAGGCCTGGCGTATGTTGTTGTCGGGCCCTGGAACAATCAGGCTCCTGCCGCGCAGTACCTCGGCGAAATCGCCGTGAACATCCATTCCCCGGGGGCCGATAATACTTACCGGCTGTTTGGCAATCAGCCGGGAACGCCATGGATTCTGTTCATCGCCCTGTACGGACTGATTGGCCAGGATAAGGTCCAGTCGGTGGGCTGAGAGCCGCCGAAGCAATTCATCAATGTGGCTGCTTTGCAGGCTCAGTTCCAGATCTTCCCGATTGAGCAGAGGTTGGAGAAAGCCTTCCTGGAAGTTCCGCGAAAGAGTGGCAACGGCTCCGATCCTCAGGATCTCCCGGTTGGGCTGGGCGCCAGAGGCAAACAGCGCCGTCAGTTCTTCACCCTGCCGGAAGATCTCCTCGGCGTATGAGAATGCCATGCGCCCGGCTTCAGACAGCTTCAGGCGCCGCCCCTCGCGGATAAACAGGTCATGGCCCAGGCTCTCCTCCAGTTTCCGAATCTGACCCGACAGGGCGGACTGGGAAATGTGCAGCGAGTCGGCAGCCCGGGTCAGGTGGCCGGTGCGGGCAACCTTCCAGAAATAGTAGAGATGGTGATAGTTGAGCTTCATGGCCATTCGTTCTCAAAAACAGAATGAAGTGATCAGTATAAACCATTTTTTCTATGGGACGAATAAAGGCAAAGTACATGCAAACAGGAGGTTTGCTGATATGAATCCAATCGCCGAATTTTCATCGCTATTGATCCTCGCAATCTGGCTGCTGCTGCCGGTGAGCCTTTTCGTGCTGGCCGGGCTGAGTGGCTGGCTGAAAAGCCCCCTGAAGCTGAACCACTGCTGGCGCCTCGCAGGATGGATGATGGTGGCCTCCATGGCTGCGTCCCTGATGGTGGGGGTGTTGCTGTTGGCACAAGCCCAGGTTGGGGGTAACAGCAACACTCTTGCGACCCTTGGTGGTCGGTTCGGTCTGTACCCGGACGGTATCGCGGTCTGGATGGCCCTCATGGTTGCCTTCATTGGCTGGGTGATCCTGCGTTTTGCAGACAATTACCTCAGCCAGGATCCCGGCCGTGACCGGTTTCTCCCATGGTTCCTGGTGACGGTTGCCTCAGTTCTGGTGCTGGTATTTACCAACCACCTGTTGATTCTCGCGGGCGCCTGGATTGGTGTCAGCCTGGCTTTGCATCATTTGCTCACCCTCTACCAGGACCGTCCCCAGGCGCGCATGGCGGCAGTCCAGAAGTTCATTGTCAGCCGGGTGGGCGATGCACTGGTTATTTCCGGTGTGGTGGCCCTGTATCTTCACTACGGCACCTTTTACCTGCCGGAAATGGTTCAGAGTGAGGCCGCCCGAGCCGGCGGATCCACGGCGCTGACGGTTGCGTCGGTTGTTCTGGCCCTGGCGGCTGTCCTCAAGTGTGCCCAGATTCCCTTCCATGGCTGGCTCATTCGGGTAATGGAAGCCCCGACGCCGGTCTCGGCGCTGCTCCACGCCGGGGTTATCAACCTGGGCGGGTTCCTCTGGCTGCGCCTTTTCCCGGTTTTCGATGGTTTTACGGCTGGCCACATGATTCTGCTGGTAATTGGTGGAATGACAGCCGTTGTTGCTGTCCTGACCATGATGACCCAGTACTCGGTCAAGCATGCCCTGGCTTGGTCTACCTGCGCCCAGATGGGATTCATGCTGTTCGAAATCGGTATGGGGGCATACACCCTGGCTCTGCTTCATCTGTTGGCCCACTCACTGTATAAGGCACATTCTTTCCTGGCATCCGGTCGCACTGTGGCCGTATCTGCGGCAACGCGCTTCCCGGAATCGCCGGCAGCCAGCCGGCTGTTCTGGGCCGGCGCTACCGGCCTGGTGGCGGCTGCCATCCTGGTCCAGGCGCCCTGGATCGTTGAGAACAACCCGGTCTTCGGAGCGCTTCTGGTGCTGGCGGTGTCTGCAGCGGCAATGGGCATTCCGGCCGGAGCAACTGCCGCAGTGAAATTACGGCTTGCAGGCCTGGCGGTACTTCTGGTCCCGGTCTACTCCCTGCTGCACTTCCTCGTTGGCCCGGCAGTGCCCGTGCATGAGGGGTTCGCTATCCCGACGACAGCCTGGGCGGTCAGTTCAGCAATGGTTGCACTGCTGGCTGCCTGTTCGCTGATGATCGTGTTCGGCGCCCGGTTCCCGGCGACCCGCGCACTGTGTGCGCACTTCCGCCAGGGGCTTTACCTTGAGTTGCCTTTTGACCGGTTGACGCGATTCCTGGCGGCGGAAGCCCTGAAGGTGCCCACCATGTTCCGCCGGGTGCCCCACCATCCGTTCAGACTGGAGGAGAGATCATGAGTAACGTCTGCGTGTCGGTACCTGAGCTGCAGGTAATGAACGATGGCTGGCGAAAGCCGTTCCGGCAGGCCTGCGACCTGATCGCCCCGGTCTGGCCCCTGGACCAGTGGATTGCCGTGAATCCGTTCTGGGGGCTGCGGCACCTTCCCGTCTCGCGGGCAGATCAGGTGCTTGGCGAGCGCGGCGGATTCAGCATGCTTATGCCAACAGAATACTATCGGGAGGCCTGGGAAGGCGGTCGTATCCGCGAGGAGGATCTTCAGGCCAGCATCGCGGAGCGCGGCGATGATCGAAACATTGCCTGGTATCTGGAATGGCTCGGTCGAAATCCATCTTCAGCAGCGCCCCTGAGGAGTTCCATTCTCGATACCTACAAGGGCGCAAGCGATGACGACGAGGGCGTTGGTTTGGTCGAAACCGTTTGTGATCAGGTGTTGCGGGTTTGTGGTGCGTTCTTCGATCAGCGACAGGGTCGTTGGTCAGCTGCTGGCGATAACTCGGACACGAGCTTGTTCCAGTTCTGGCTCGAGTCAATCCGCCAGGATCTGTCGCTGGATTTCAGTACCGGGCTCAAGGGCGCCAGGGCCTTCTTCAAAACCGTGCCTGACACCATGGATGAGGCCATTCTGGACGCCGTAAAGCGGATTCGTGTCTCCGGAGAGGAGCTGGAGGCCCTGTGCCACAGCTTGCTGCTGAAAGTGAACGGCTGGGCGTCGTGGTGCCGCGGCGAGGACTGGCGGGCAGGCCTTGAGGGCCGCTCATCGGATCGCTGCTCGGAAATTCTGGCCATTATGCTGGTTTGGGAATCCGCAGGTGTTGCCTTTGCCTCGACCGGCCAGAAAGCCGAGTGGCAAAGGCAGAGAGCGCGGGCGCGTCGGAGCGGTGACCATGACAATCGCAGCAGGCTATGGGTTTGGCAGCGTGCCTTTGAAATCGGCTATCAGCGTTCGCTCTGGCGGGCGCTCGCGGTCGTTCCGGAAAGACAGCCTGGACCAGATCCGGAAAGCGAAACACCGGTTGCCCAGGCTGTTTTCTGTATTGATGTCCGCTCGGAAGTGATGCGCCGGCACCTTGAGGACGTTATCCCCGGTGTTCAGACACTCGGCTTTGCCGGATTCTTCGGAATGCCCATAGACCACCAGCAGCATGGACCCTTCGCTCCTGCCCGCCGTTTGCCCGGGCTGTTGCCCGCCTCGTACCGGCTAATCGATACCAGGGGCAGCCTGCGTGAGGACCTGGCTGAGAATCGATCCCTGGATCAGCGGGAGATCGCCCGGGAATCGGTAAGAAAGGCGAAATATACCAGCCTGTCGACCTTCACACTGGTGGAGACGACCGGGCTGGCCTGGGCCTGGAAACTGGTGAAAGATTCACTGAAGAAAGGCCACAAGGCCAGAGCGGAAAAGGACGTTGAGGGCCGATTGGTACACAACCATGGGGGAGATCCGCTGTCGGATGCCGAGAAGGTAGGGCTGGCTGCAAACATGCTCCGTGGTATGTCACTCACCAAGGGCTTTGCACCCTTGCTGGTCCTGGTGGGGCACGGTAGCCATACCGACAACAACCCGAACCAGGCCGGTCTGGACTGCGGTGCCTGCGGTGGTCAGAGCGGCGGCGTGAATGCGCGGCTTGCGGCGCGCCTGGTGAATGATCCCCAGGTTCGGGCGGGGCTGGCAGCCGAGGGTATCAAGATCCCGGATTTCACATGGGCGGTGGCTGCCGAACATTGCACAGCGACAGACAAGGTAACGATTGCCGATCGCCATTTGGTTCCGGATTCCCACGTACAGAAGCTGGCTGACCTGGAAGCCGGGTTTGAAGAGGCTGGCATCCGCGTGCGCAAGGAACGGGCCACACCATTGAAACTGAACGGTCTGGACGACGATAACCTCAAACAGGCTATGGAAACCCGCACCCGGGACTGGTCTGAGGTGCGCCCGGAGTGGGGGTTGGCCAACAATGCAGCGATCATTTTTGCCAAACGGAGCAAGACCCGGGGCTGCAACCTCTCGGGGCGGGTTTTCCTGCACGACTACGACCCCGAACTGGATGCCGATGGTGGCCTACTCGAGGCACTTCTCGCGGCACCCATGGTTGTCGCCAACTGGATCAACCTCCAGTACTTTGCATCGGTCACCGTGCCGGAGGTGTATGGATCCGGCAACAAACTGCTGCATTCGGTAGTTGGGGGTAACGTCGGAGTGGTGGAAGGCAATGGCACGCATTTGAGAATCGGCCTTCCGTTGCAGTCTGTTCACGACGGCACCTACTGGCGTCATGAGCCGGTTCGCCTGACGGTTCTGATTGATGCGCCTGCGGAGCGGATTGAATCAGTCCTGCACAAGCGGCCTGACGTGGCGGCGCTGGTGGAAAACCAGTGGGTGAGCCTGCATCGAATGACCGACAACGGTGCCGAACGTTACGACAATGGCAGCTGGATAGCAGTAGTGTGATGAGAGGGCGGCCAGTGTGGGCCGCCCTTTTTTATTCTCGCTCCGCGTTCAGCAGCTCCGGCTTCTTGAGAGCCTTCTGGAACAGATCCTTATCCTCGGCGATGGCCATGGCGCAGCGTTCTGCCAGATCGTCACCCAGACCTTCCACCTTGCGGGCCAGGAACACCTGAATTTCTTCGGCCAGCTCCAGCACCTTGTCCCGGGCGTCGGCTTCGGCCTTTGAAGTGAACAGCATCGTCTCAGGATTTTTCAGTGCCATATCCAGGCCGTCCCTATCAGAAAAGTAGACTGCTTGTACTGCCATGGTTATTCCTCGCAGTGAGCGTTGGTTATACTGTATAAAAATACAGTCTATCTGACAGGGTGCGGTAAATACAACGAAAAACGGGCTTCAAATGATGTTGAAGCCCGTTTCTGAGTCAAGCCTGATAAAAGCCAGGAAGAAAGCAATCAGTACCTCAGCAATGCCGAACCCCAGGTGAAGCCGCCGCCAAAGGCCTCCAGGAGAAGCACTTCGTTGCGCTTGATTCGCCCATCACGAACGGCGACATCAAGGGCCAGGGGAATGGACGCAGCTGAGGTGTTGCCATGTTCATTGACTGTTACGACCACCTGGTCCATGGACATGTTCAGCTTCTTTGCCGTGGCCGAGATGATGCGAAGATTAGCCTGGTGCGGAACCAGCCAATCGATCTCCGATTTCTGCATCTGGTTAGCCGCAAGGGTTTCGTCCACGATCTTGCCCAGGGTATTTACCGCTACCTTGAACACCTCGTTGCCTTTCATCTCTACAAAGGCACGGCCCGCTTTCACCTGGTCGTAGCCATCGGCAATGCCGCAGGGAACGTGCAGCAAGTCCGCATATTGGCCATCTGCGTGGATATGGGTGGAGAGGATGCCGGTTTCTTCATCGGCTTCCAGGATCACCGCACCGGCGCCATCGCCAAACAGGACACAGGTACCGCGGTCCTCCCAGTTGATAATGCGGGAAAAAACCTCGGCGCCAATGACCAGTGCTTTCTTGCTGCTGCCGGTCTTTATGAACTTTTCCGCTGTTGCCAATGCGTAAACGAAACCGCTGCAGACGGCCTGGATATCAAAAGCAGGGCAGCCATGAATGCCCAGGCGCGCCTGTAGGATGCATGCCGAACTGGGAAAGATCTTGTCCGGCGTGGAGGTGGCAAACACGATCAGATCAATGTCTTCCGCCTTGATACCGGCCGCGTCGATGGCGTTTTTTGCGGCCTGCTCGGCAAGATCTACCGTGGTCTGGCCTTCGATGGCTATGTGACGTCTTTCGATTCCCGTGCGCTCCCGAATCCACTGGTCGGTGGTATCGACCATTTTCTCAAGGTCTTTATTGGTAACAATGTTGTCAGGCAGGTAAGAACCGGTGCCGGTAATTCGTGCAAAGGTCATTCGCAAGTGTCCCGAGGCGTAACTGGATAACGTACTACCATGCTATACCCATGCAACGTCGTGCGTAATTAGCGATTTGTCAAAGACGCCCAGAAACTGGCACGCTCGTCTATGCTGAAGATGATCAGCCTTGATCATAACTCTGCAAAGAAAAGGAGAGTAAAACGATGGGCATTTCCAGCCACGAGCTTCACGTAGAATTCCCGCAGTACCGAGACCTCATTCAGGAACTCAAGAGCAATGATCTGAAGTTCAACGAAAAGCTTCAGGAGTACACGCACCTTGACCACGAAATTGAAGGGCTGGAAAAGAGAGACTCTCCCATTGGTGACGATAAACTGCACCGCATGAAACAGAAGCGGGCACAGCTCAAGGACGATCTTTACCAGGTGCTGATTTCAAACGCCAAGGCGTCATGAAATCGCAATTTAAATGAAATAACAGTGAAGCCTGAAAATGCTGGGAGCCCCTGTTTATAGGGGTTTCCAAGTATTCAGAAAACTCCTCGTCAAGCCTAGAATAGGATCCTAATTAAACAAGGTCCCGGTTTTAACGACCGAATTTTTGGGTTGACTAAGGAGTAATGAAATGAAAAGAGCTGCTTCTCTTTACAAAGGCTGGCGGATGAAGCGCAACTTTATCCACCTGGTAATGACAATGGACCGTCGGTTGCTGAACGACGTTGGATTTTCACCGGAGCTGGTTGAACAGAAACTGAGCACTCCGTTCTGGAAATTCTGATCGGTACATGCGATCGGCAAAGGCTACGGTAACCTTCTGAACTGGTTGAAAAATAACCGGTTCGGAAGGTTACACATTGTCACAATAATGAAATATGCCCTTGTTCTTAAAGCGTTTTTATCTCAAAAAAATCTAAGAAAATTGATCTGAATCTGTATTCTCTATTACCGGATCAGCTTATAGTTACGCTACCTCCAGAACCACACCGGTTCACCCTGAAAGGAGAGCTTGACGATGATCCAGGAATTTCTTCGAAGTACCTTGCCTTTAGACTCATCCGTTACCCTCAAGCGTTCAGATACTGAACCAGACACCGAAATTGCCCACGCCCGTAGTGAAGCCTTTGAGATTGTCTCAGATGCCGGTGAAACCGTTGGATTTGTAAAAGCATGGGAAGATGACCCCAGCTTCCGTGGCTACGTCCACTTCGATTCCGATGGCAACGTTATTGACTGGAAGGTATTCAAAGACCGGTTGCAGAGCTGACGGTCACACCAGCCAACCAAAAAAGAAATCGAACAGCGCACTGAAAAAGCCGCCGCCGGTGCTCCGGGAGTTGTCAGCGACTGCGGGTTTTCTCGGTGCAGGGGTATTATCGCCCTGTTCTGGCTGGACTTTCTTCGAATCGGTTATCTCCGGCTCAGCGTTTCCGGCACTGGTAGGCTCTATGGGGAGCTGAGCCAGGATTGGATCTGGCTCTTCGGTGGCTTCCGGTGTTGTTCTATCGACAATCTCGGGTTCCGGCGCGGGAGTGGAAGCAGGGGGCTCTGAAAGTTCCAGCCCGGATGTTGCCTGGGCAGCTATCGAGACTTCTTTTACTGGCGTGACTTCAGCTTGCGTTGAGGTTTCCTCAGCAACTATCTGATTTTTAGAAGGTTCGGCACCGGTTGCAGTTTTCGGTTCGATCGGTTCGGAAGACTGCTGAACCGGGTCCGGACTTGGTTTTGGCGCAGGTTCCGGCGCAGGTTTTGGCTCAGTCCGGGCAACGCTCGGGGTGCTCGAAGTTGGCTCCGGCAGGGACAAACCAAGCTCTGCCAGTGACGCCTTGCGACTGCCCACCGAATTTGCTGCGATGGTTGTGCTTGATGCTTCGGCTACGCCAAGCGCTTTCAGCGTTGGCGCATCCAGGTTGCCGTTGGTTTGCAGCCCATTTTCATTCTGATAGGCGCGTATGGCGGTTCGGAGCTGCTCGTCGAGCCAGCCGTCGGCGCGTCCGATATCATGACCTGCACCATAAAGCGCATTTTCGGCGGCAAAAATGACTTTCTCGGGCTCGGCAGCGTGAGCCGTGCCCAGGCAGGTGGCCGCTGTCAGCATGGTAATGACAGAGACACGAATGCCTGGCTTCCTGGGTGAATGAAAGCGCGTCATGGCGGGATACCTCCGGGCAGTCCTTTTCCGGTTACATTGTGTAACTTGAAACCCCAAGGTATCAGGTAATCATTCTCGCTCTCGTGAAGTGGTTAACATCTGCAACCATTGTCTGTTCAGGTCTCATTGGCGCGGAAGCGCCTTACAAGCGTGTTCAGCTCATCGGCCATGTCCGCCAGCGACCGGCTTGACTGGTTTACCTGGGAGATATCCCCGGCCAGTTCCTCGATGGCACCACTGCTGATTTCCACATTCTGGGTCATTTCCGCAGCCGTTGCTCTCTGTTGTTCGGTGGCGCTGGCGATCTGGGTCGTCATTTCGACGATGCTGTTGACCGCAGCGAGAATATCGGTGAGCGCCTCGCCCGACTTGCTTGCCTCTTCGCTGGCTTCCTCGGCCATCTGTTTGGCCTTGCTCATGTCCACGACCGCGCCGGCCGCGCCACTTTGAAGCTGGGAGACTATCCGCTCAATGTCTACGGTCGATTCCTGCACCCGCCTGGCCAGGCCGCGAACCTCATCGGCAACCACGGCGAACCCACGTCCTGCTTCGCCCGCACGTGCCGCCTCAATGGCGGCGTTCAAGGCCAGAAGATTGGTCTGTTCCGCAATGCTTTGAATCACCGCCAGGACATTGCCAATCTCTGCTGACTCGTTTTCCAGTTGCTGGATGCGGGTTGATCCTTTTTCCACCTGATTGGCAAGGTTGGTAACGGCGCGAATAGCTGAGCCAACCGTTTCCTGGCCGGAGTCGGCCAGTGAGGAAGCCTTGCGGGCTGATTCGTCGGTATCACTGGTGTTCGAGGCAATCTCTTCCGAAGTTGAGACCATTTCCTGCATGGCGGCAGACACCTGAGTGATCTGATCGCGCTGTTGTTCTGAGTTGGCGGTGGTTCGATCCGTGATGCCGGAAAGCGATTCAGACTCGTCAGTTAACTGGCGAGAAGCCCTCACAATCTGAGAAATCGTTTCCTCGAGTGTTTCCAGGAATGTGTTGACGGCGCCAATAAAATCACCGATCTCGTCCGGGCGACCGGGGGTTAGCCTGGTGGACAGGTCACCGTTGTTGTTGGCGATGTCGTCCAGATAACCGAGAATCTCCGTTTTCGCGCGTTTCACGCCAGAGCCCATCATCCGGCTCATCACCACGGCGACGATCAGGCCCAGAACCAGTGAGACAAAGAATGCAATCAGCGTAAAGCGCAGGGCCAGGTCGGTTTCCGCTCCGGCAGCGTCGGCTTCGACCTCCAGGGAGGCGAAAATGCTGGACTCCAGCTCACGGGCCATGCGGGCGATTTCTGGACCGAGAACATCCAGTTTATCTGCCTTGACGCTCACTACAATACTCTGCTGTTCCAACATCCTCTGAACTGCAGCCTGATAGTTCGCCAGTTCCTCTACAACGGTCTCCATGTACACCTGAACAAAGTCCGGGCCATTCTCAGGTTGGAGCAGTTCCAGTGCATCGGTCAGGTCTTCGATGGCCCAGCCGAGCGCCTTGCGGGAATCCTCATCACCGTTGGTCAGGTAGCGTTGGGCAGTCAGTTGCATGACCATGGCATCGTTCAGCAGCTGTTCGAGGCCGGCCCTCAAGTCGCTTTCGGGTTCCCGGTTGGCAACGCCGTTGAGGGCCATCCGCAACGCCTGAGTGGCATTTGGTCCGTGTACGTCCAGCTCTTCCTTAATGATTGTCAGGACCTGGCGTTTGGCCGGAACCAGCTCTTTCTGGAATGCCTTGATGTATTCATCGGTGGTGGTCTTGATTTGATCCACCATTTTGGCCGCCTCAGGGTCCTGAATGTTCTCCTCGGCCCTGGCCATTACTTCATTGAACTCGGCTTCAAGCTCACCAAAGTGGGCCAGGGTTTCTTCATCGCCAGTTGAGAAATAGTCGAAAACACGCAGGCGCATCCGATAGACGCTGATGACCGATTCGGTACCAATTGCGGTATCCGGTGCCAAGTCCCTGGCGACGGTGTTCATCCGACGGTCGAGTTCCTGGAATTCATAAACACTGAAGAAAGTTACCGAGGCAAACAGCAACAGAATGAACACCGGAGCAATCAGCAGTTTCCCGGGAACACCCAGTTTACGTTCAACAGATGAGAGAACAGAGGAAGCCAAAGCGTCATCCTTTAATGAGTTGTTTTTGTGATTATCGGCAGCGCCACTGAAACCTGAAGCCTTACGGTCGGAGTTTCATTTGGGCGCAGCCTTCTATGAGTCGGCGGCGGCCGGGTTACTCGACAAAGTTGGCCTGACTGGCGATCATCGGGGAGAGATCAAGATTCCAGTGTTCAAGGCCGCTCGCACTGTAGACGTAATGCCCACTGAGGGATCTTAGCTGTGGTATCTGGTCTGGCCTCATGCCATTGAGAATCAGCGATGCCAATCGGGCTGCGGTAAGCCCCTCCTGTTTGGCCGAGATGGTGAAACCGCCGATACTTTGCTCCTCGCCAACAAAGATATCCCAGAACGAAAACAGGGGAAGTTGGGCCCTATAAAAGGCTTCTTTTAACAGATCGTGAGGTATGACGTACTGGCCATCCTTGTCCCGGATTGTGTGGTGGGTGCCCAACACAACAGCATCATAGCGCTCATGGGCATTCACCACAGTGTTCAGCCAGGTGTCCTTGTCGTTAGTCAGGACGATGTCCAGTTCTGAGCCATAGATCGTGGCCTGACGCTTGTCTCCGAAGTACTCGTTGACTGCGTTGCGCATGGTAGGGGAGTCATCCATCAGAACCAGGAATCGCTCCTTCTGCCGGAGTATTTTTCGAAGATGACGGATGCTTTCCGAGAAAAAGGGACGCTCAAGTATTCCAGTTACCAGAGGGTGTTCGAGGGTAGGGTGCTGAACAGGGCCACCGTTCACACCAAGGAAAACAACTGGAATCTCCTCCCCGACCAGGTGATCAGCCATCAATGTAAAGGCATTGTCATCACCGAGGATAGCAACATCGGGGTTGATGTCCGCAATATTGCTCTGGATTTCAGCGACTTTCTTTGGCCACTCCGGTTTTGAGAGGCGTTTGGTGTCGAGTTCAAAAACGTGAATATCGTGATCCTCCCCGAGTACAGACCGGACCGCATCAATATAATCTGCGTCCCATTTGTATTCGAGGTGGTAGCTTTGGATGATTACAACGGTTTTTCCGAAACACAGGGGGCTGACCAGCAGAAGAGCCAGGAAGAGTAAACGCATAGTTGTTCCTTATTATTGTCCGAGCAACATTGAAAAACAGAATGCTTAACGATTTGTTCTTCAGGCAGTTTTTGTAGTTATGACCGGTTTCAATACAGGAACTGTGCCAGTTGGCCAAGCCATTGTTTTAAAAGGTTTCTGATGGCTCTGGAGGGCTTTGCTTCCCGTTTTCATCGTAAAGTGTCCGGTGTAAGGGACAGTTGGCGGCGTGCGGGCCTGGATGTGTTGGTTTTACCGGACAATAGCGTCCGAAATAGCGGACACAGAAAAGTTGGCTCGGGCTGAGGTTTACGCTTGCTCGGTCCTTGGATTGCGCGGGTAGTACCTCTCAGGCAGGCGCTCGATATGCGGAAAGAACCGGGTGTCTTTGTAGGGCATTTTCATGAACCCGGAAACGCCCAGGCCGGTAATCTGTTCCACCGCTGACAGGATTACGTCCAGCAGTCGGCGGAATTCCTGCTCCCGGTCCGGGTCCAGCAGCCGGTAATGGCTGTGGATTTTGAGATGGCGGGGCAGGGCTTCGAAGATGATCATACCTGTGTGATGGATGGCGTTGAGCTCCTCCAGGGCATGAATAATGGTGTCAGGTAAGACCAGGAATTCCTCCGGGTCCGGGCCGTCCTCAAAGTAGGAGTGGACCCGGCTTTCATCCTCTACTTCCGGTGCTGCACTTACCTCGTAATGCAGCCTCATATTCGGTGACACCACAAAGGGCTGGGTCGGCTCGTCGCGATCAACGTGCAGGGTGTTTCGGGCGTTGAACAGGCAGCTTTTGAAAATCCCCTTCCGGTAAATGGCCTGGGCCAGGTAAACCATGTTGTTGACGGCCTGCACAAACGCCGACTTCAATGCCGGATCGTGCAGATTTATCGACGTGTCTATGTAGATGCCATCGGTTTCCCAGCGCACGGCCAGCCCGCCTTCCACCGGGTAGCGCCCAAGCCGGCTGACGGCGGCCAGGAAGGCTTTTTCCGTTTCGCCCATGCCCTGCATGAAGTTTTTGTAGTAGCGGTCCAGCTGCACGTCGTTCACATCGTTCAGGGTTTCGGGTGCGCCTTCCTCGCGCAGGAACGACTTCCGAGAACTGTAAACCACGGTGTCAATTTCCTGGTCTGAGGTCCGCACCCAAACGGGTACCTGTGCCGCGACCGGCTTTTCGGGCAGATCGATCATCACCGCGCGGGCCATCCGTGGCATCTCTCTCAGATAATAGTCACCTGCTTTGCGGCGGGTGTCCGGATCCGGCGACAGCATGCCATCCAGCATTCGGGCAAACTCCATGGGCAGGCCCAGGGAGGTAGCCGGGATTGCCCGATGGCCAAAGCGGCAGGATTGCGCCGAAGCCAGGGCGTAAAGCGTGCCGGCCGCGCCTTGTTCATCGAAACGGGGAGACGACAGCCCCCCGTTCAGCTGTTCATCGCCAATAAAATAGACATCCCCCAGCCTTGCGTTGGTTTGCTGCAGGTTATCGGACATCAGCTCCATCACGTTGGCGGTAATGAACTGCTGGTTGGCGTCCAGCTGGGCGAACACGGAGGAGCCCCAGTCAATCAGGGCGATGTTTTCAGTACTGGCGTCAAAAACCAGATTCGAGGGTTTGATATCACCGTGTACGATCGGCCTGCCGGCGGGGCCGTTTTCGCGGCGCAGGTTTCGCAGGATGTCGGCAAGCTGATCCGCGATGCGGATGATGAGTCGCGGTTTCAGGCGGCCATCACGTAGGGAAACCTCTTCCAGGTTCAGGCCGGCAGCACGCTCCATAACCAGAATCGGTTGGTTATTGGCCCGCTGATAGGAAATCAGCCGAGGCACCCTGGGGTGCCGGACCTGCTCGAGAATGTAGGCTTCATCTTCAAGCCGGTCCTGGAGGTGTCGGGGCAGGTTGATGCGAGTGAATTTGAACACATGTTCCGGGCCGCCGATTGCCGAGCCCGGCAGGCGGCCGGCGAACACAAAGCCGTAGGCGCCCTTGCCAATCAGTTCGATGTCGTCGTAACCGAGTTGGCGGAGCTGGGCAGCGCAGAGCGCCACCCAGTCCTTGAGCTTTTTGGCATCATCATGGCTGAGCAGATAGATCGACTGCTCTTCGGGGATGTAGAACTGCTGCAGTTGCGTCTTCTGCGCCATGATGAAACGTCAGCCCATATGCAGGAGCATGGTTTGAGGCGATTCCAGATAACCTTTCCAGCGATTGCAGAATCGGGCGATGGTTCCGCCGTCGATAATGCGATGATCGCCGGCCCAGCTCACGGTCATGATGGAGCGTTCCACCACCTGGCCGTTGGCATCAAACCGGGGCAGTTTCTGGGTGCGTCCCAGGGCAACAATGGCCACCTCCGGTGCATTGATAATGGGCGATGCGTAGGTGCCGCCCAGTGCACCAATGTTGGAGATGGTGATGGTGCCGCCCTTGAGGTCTTCCTGACTGACGCGACCAGATCGCGCCGCTTCGGTCAGGCGCGCCACCTCGTCGGCAATGCCCAGCAATGACAGGCTTTCAACGCCCTTGATGTTCGGCACCATAAGCCCTGCCTTGCCATCCACCGCCATACCGATATTGCACTGGGGCAGGTAGCGAATCTCCGTGACCTCATCGTTGAGCTGGCTGTTGAGTACCGGGTATTCCTGGACGGCGAGCGCAATCGCCTTCATGACGAAGGGCATGAGCGTAAGTCTTGAGCCCCGTGCTTCTGCCTCCGGCTTCAGTTGTTCCCGCAGCTTGAGCAGATCGGTGACGTCGATATCCTCGCTGTAGATAAAGTGAGGAATGGTGGTGGCCGATTTCACCATGCTTTTTGCCATGGCGGCTTTCATGCCCCGGATAGGCTCGACCCGTACTTCCTGTTCCGGCGCCAGTTGCCTGCGGGCACTGCTCGTGGTGGTAGCTTGCGTGTCGTCGGCGCGCGCCTGAGTCTGGGCCGGTTTTGGGCCTTCCTCAAGATGAGCCAGTACATCGGCTTTCAGCACCCGGCCATCCTTACCGGACCCGGCGATGTCGCCGAGATTGAGCTGGTGCTCCCGAACCAGGCGACGAACCGCAGGGCTGGCGGGAATACGCTGTCGGCTCGCCGTAGCCACAGGGGAGGCCGTTGCCGTTGAGAGCTGGGCAGCGGCGGGCACCGGTTTGGCTTTGGGCTCGTCCGGCTCTTCACGATCTCGGGGGATGAACGCGAACAGCGGGGCATGAACTTTGGCCATTGCCTGCTGTTGATGATAGAGCTTGGTTACGCGCCCGGCTTTGGGAGCGGTAATTTCAACCATGGCCTTATCGGTCATCACGTCGACAACGGGCTGGTCTTCCTCGATTTCGTCACCTTCGGCGACCCGCCATTCCACCACCTCGCACTCGACAATCCCTTCGCCGATATCCGGCAGGATAAAGTCCTCGGTGGCGTCATCGTCAGAGGCTGGGCGTGTAGCGGATTCGGTGTTGGTATCACCGGCTGGCTCTGGTTTGGCAGACTCCGGAGATTGGGCCGCCGGCGCCTGGCCACCGCTTTCGCTCTCATCCACCAGCTCAAACAGCGGGGCATGAACCTTGGCGATATCGCCTTCCTTGTAATAAAGGCGGGTTACACGGCCCTTGTAGGGTGCCGGAATTTCCACCAGGGCCTTGTCGGTCATCACCTCGGCCACTGGCTGATCTTCCTCGATGACATCGCCTTCACTGACCAGCCATTTGACCAGTTCACATTCCACGATACCTTCGCCGATATCGGGCAGTATAAAATCACTCATAGTCGCTCTCCTGTCCTGATATCAGCCTAGAATTCAACGCTCGCCCTGATGGCCTCGTAGACCTTCAGGTGGTTGGGTAGGTGCTCTTTTTCCAGCACCAGCGGGAAGGGGGTGTCCATCCCGGTTACCCGAGCGATCGGAGACTCCAGATACAGGAAGCACCGTTCCTGAATCGTGGCGGCGATTTCACCGGCGAAGCCGCCGGTCAGGGGAGCTTCGTGGGTGACCACCAGCCGTCCGGTCTTGAACACGGAGTTGGCGACGGTTTCCACGTCCCAGGGCAGAATGGTCCTCAGGTCGATGACCTCACAGGAAATACCATCTTTCTCGGCCCGTTCCACGGCCTGATCAATCACTTCCATCTGGGCGCCCCAGCCCAGAATCGTTACATCCGTGCCTTCCTTGGTGACTTCGGCCTCGCCCAAAGGCAGGCGATAGTCTTCATCTGGCACTTCACCCACCGAGGCCCGGTAAAGCCGCTTGGGCTCGAAGAACAGGGTAGGGTTGGGATCGTGGATAGCTGCGAGCAACAACCCTTTGGCCTGGTGCGGGTTACGCGGCACCACGATTTTCAAGCCCGGGGTGTGGGCAAAGTAGGCTTCCGGTGATTGTGAGTGGTACAGACCACCGGCAATGCCGCCGCCGTAAGGCGCGCGAATGGTCAGCCCGCCCACGTTGAACAGGTTGCCTGAACGATAGCGGAACTTGGCGGATTCGTTCACGATCTGATCGAACGCCGGGAAGATGTAGTCGGCAAACTGGATCTCGGCCACCGGCACGGAGCCCTGGGCTGCAAGGCCGTTGGCAAACCCGATGATGCCTTGCTCTACCAGCGGCGTGTTGAAGCAACGCGCCTTGCCATATTTCTGTTGCAGGTTGCTGGTGGCACGGAAAACGCCGCCAAAGACGCCCACATCCTCACCGAAACACAGCACTCGCTCGTCTTCTGCCATAGCGGTGTCGAGGGCGTTGTTGATCGCCTGGAGCATATTCATCTTGGTCATCTCATGCTCCTCCCTTGGCGTGTTCCGCACTCTTCGGGTATTCGTCCGGATACCGGCGGATATGGGCTTTCAATTTGTCGAACTGCTGAGCCAGCGCTGGCGGGACCTCGTCGTAGACATCGCTCACCAGGGTTTCAAGAGGCGGTGGTGGCCGTTTCTGGGCTCGCTTCATTGTTTCAAGCACTTCCCGGCGCATGTTTTCCTGGAGCTGCTTTTCGTCGTGCTCACTCCACCATTTCTTGCTTTCCAGCCATAGGCGCATGCGCAGGATCGGATCTTTCTCACGCCACACAGCCTCTTCGTCCTTGCTGCGGTAGCCGGAGGGGTCATCGGAGGAAGAGTGGGCAGCCAGGCGATAGCTCATGGCCTCAATCAATACGGGGCGGTTGTATTCCACAGCCAGCTTTCGGGCTTCCTGGGTGGCCTGGTACATCGCAAGAATGTCGTTGCCATCCACCCGGATCACGTCCATCTTGTAACCGTAAGCCCGGGGTGCAACGCCATCGGCAGCAAACTGTTCGGCGGCCGGCGTGGAAATGGCATAACCGTTGTTGCGGCACAAGAAGATCACCGGTACGCGATGAACTGCCGCCATGTTCAGGGCCGCATGGAAATCGCCTTCGGATGCGGCGCCTTCTCCGAAATAGGTAATGGTGCAATGCCCTTCACCGCGAAGCTTCTGGCCATAGGCATAGCCGGTAGCCTGGGGAATCTGGGTGGCCAGTGGCGAGGAGATGGTCATGTAGTTCAGCTTCTTCGAACCATAATGCACCGGCATCTGGCGGCCCTTGCCGTAGTCCATCTCGTTGCCGAACAGCTGGTTCATGAATTCGTCGATGGTAAAGCCACGATAGGCGAGGGCGCCTTGCTCCCGATACTGCGCCATGATCATGTCGCCATCATCCAGTGCCGCCGCACTGCCGATCACGGCGGCTTCTTCGCCGGTGCACTGCATGTAAAAGCTCAGGCGGCCCTGTCGCTGGGCGGCTAGCATGCGCTCGTCGAGTATTCGGGTGGTGACCATCGCCCGATAGATCCGAAGGGCCTTGTCTTTGTCGAGATCAGGAGCCTTGGCGCTCTTGTAGAGCTTGCCGTCCTGTTTCAGAAGCTTGAACGTGGGAATACGAAATTCCGCACCGTCGGTAAACACTGGGGAATACACAACTTTGGACTTTGTTGTTGTCATAATCCTCTTCCTGGGGTAGTGGCCTGAGGAACAAACACTCCTTGTGGGAGTGTAGTTAATGTCATTGTAGACAGCCTGGCAGAATCTGGTGTGATTCGTGCCAGGTGACGTTTACCTTAACGTAAACTGCGGTTTAGGGGTAGACCCTCTTGTCGAGATTTTCTTGAGCCGCCTGAAACTGCTAAAACCCTTAAAACGAAAGAAAGAAATCCTTCCAGAGGGCAACCGGGAGACGTCGGCTAAAATTCCAATTGGATATTTGGCAAAGCAAACACTCTGATCTAGATTTAATTTTGTGTTTAGGGAATAGGACGTTCCTGACCGAATAGTAGCCATCACGGCTTGAGGATGTCATTCGGCAGTGTCGGAGAACGACGGCTGTTTGACGTGAGGAGAATTGTGATGGCTTTTTGGTTTGAAAGATCCGCGAGATTCATTATGGGGCTTACCGCAGGTCTTGCACTTTCGGTAAGTTCGCTGGCTCAGGGCGCTGAGGGAGAGAAACCCAACATCCTCGTCATCTGGGGCGATGATATTGGTACATGGAACATCAGCCACAACAACCGTGGCATGATGGGCTACACCACTCCTAATATCGACCGCATTGCCAATGAAGGTATCGCCTTCACGGACTATTATGGCCAACAGTCCTGCACCGCTGGCCGTGCCTCTTTCGTTGGCGGTACAAGCCCGGTTCGTACCGGCATGACCAAGGTCGGCCTCCCTGGGGCCCAAGAGGGATGGCAGGAGACAGATATCACCATTGCGGCGGTTATGAAGTCTCTTGGCTACGCCACCGGTCAGTTTGGCAAGAACCACTTCGGCGACCGGGATGAACACCTGCCCACCAACCACGGTTTCGACGAATTCTTCGGAAACCTTTATCACCTGAATGCGGAAGAAGAGCCGGAGCATAGGGACTACCCGGGCGACTACGTGCTACCCAGCGGGGAAACCTTCGCAGAGAAGTGGGGGCCACGGGGTGTGCTTAAGGTGACTGTTGACGACGACGGTACGCAAGACATTGAAAATACGGGTCCGCTCACCAAAAAACGGATGGAGACCGTTGATGAGGAAACGCTTGCGGCTGCCAAAGACTTTATTAAGCGCCAACACGAAGCCGGCAAGCCCTTTTTCACTTGGTGGAACGCGACTCGTATGCACTTCCGTACCCACGTCAAAGACGAACATACTGGAATAAGCGGGGCGAGCGGCAACGAATACCACGACGGTATGGTTGAACACGACCGGCATGTGGGCGAACTGCTGGACCACCTCGACGAGCTGGGCATCTCCGACAACACCATCGTGTTCTATTCAACCGATAATGGCCCGCATTACAACACCTGGCCAGACGCCGGCACCACGCCGTTCCGCAGTGAAAAGAACTCCAACTGGGAGGGGGCATACCGTGTGCCCGCCTTTGTGCGTTGGCCCGGAGAATTTCCTGCCGGTACTACCATCAACGGCCTGGTCGCCCACGAAGACTGGATGACCACATTTGCCGCAGCTGCGGGCAAGGATGACCTCAAGGAAGACCTGCTCGATGGCTATGAGGCGATCGGGCGGGAGTACAAGAATCATCTCGACGGCTACGACATGACCGAGTATCTGTCCAAGGCAGGCAGCTTCGAAACCATCAATGACGATATCGCCGCCTCCCCACGCAAGGAGTTCTGGTACTTCAACGACGACGGTGAGATGGTCGCCATCCGTCTGGGCGACTGGAAGGCCGTGTTCTATGAGAACCGCGGAGAAGCCTTTGAGGTCTGGCGTGAGCCGTTTACTGAGCTGCGTGTGCCCCTGCTGTTCAATCTTCGCCGTGACCCCTTCGAAAAGGCGCAGCATAACTCAAACACCTACAATGACTGGTTCCTGGATCACGCATTTATTCTGGTGCCGATGCAGGCAGCTGCGGCCAAGTATGCGCAGACATTTATCGACTACCCACCGAGCCAGAAGCCAGGGTCGTTTAATCTCGAAGGTATTGTCGAGAAACTCAAGGAGACAGGTGGGACACGCTGATTCGTGAGCCTCACCCCATGGCGCGCCTGGCACCCTTGTGGTCAGGCGCGCCTCCTGCAAATTAACTGAAGGACCAGCTTATGTTTGCGAGATATGCCCTGATCGTCCTGTTTTTGTTCGTGTCTCCCACGCTGGCTGCGGAACCCTTACCTTCCTGGAACGACGGGGCGAGCAAAACGGCAATTGTGGAGTTCGTTGAACTCGTTACCGAAGAAGACAGCCCTGATTATGTGCCACCGGCGGAGCGTATCGCGGTGTTCGATAACGACGGGACCCTGTGGGCTGAGAAACCGGCCTATAGCCAGCTCTTCTATGCGGTTGATCGGGTAAAAGCTCTGGCACCATCCCACCCTGAGTGGAAGGATCAACAACCGTTTAAAGGTATCCTCGATAATGATCTTGAGTCGGCGCTGGCTGGCGGTGAGGAAGCGTTGATGAAGATCATCATGGCGACCCATGCTGGTATGACGACCGACGAGTTTGAAGCAGAGGTGGCGGATTGGCTAGAGACGGCCCGGCATCCCGAGACTGGAAAGCCCTTTACCGGAATGGTCTATCAACCGATGCTGGAGGTGCTGGATTACCTGCGCGCCAACGGTTTTAAAACCTTTATTGTGTCCGGTGGAGGCGTAGAGCTTATGCGGGTATTTTCCGAGGCGGTTTACGGCGTACCGCCGGAACAGGTGGTTGGTTCCAGCATCAAGACAGAATTTCAAATGCGCGATGGTGAGCCCGTTCTGGTGAAAATCCCGGAACTGAACTTCATTGACGACAAGGCAGGAAAGCCGGTTGGGATCAACCTTCATATTGGCCGACGGCCCATTGCCGCTTTCGGAAACTCAGATGGCGATCTCCAGATGTTGCAATGGACCACCGCAGGTGAGGGTCCACGCCTTGGTGTTATCGTTCATCACACCGACGCGGAGCGTGAATGGGCGTACGATCGTAAAAGCCACGTCGGCAAACTGGATCAGGCGCTTGATGAAGCCCCGGACCGGGGCTGGGTAGTGGTCGATATGAAGTCTGACTGGGAAGTGATCTATCCGAACGATGGTCAATAACGGACAAGGGACAGAAGGTGTTGACGTATGACTCTTTCCTGTCGGCTGTCACGGGTTCTTTGTGCCCGTTTCCGAGTAGGGGTCTGTTCCAGTCTTCGGAGAGTTTTGTTCCTTCGCATTTTATTGATCGTTTCAAGTCTGATGCCGGCGCTGGTCTGGCCGGACACCCCGCCAGGTCTGGCGTTGGAGGGGCAGGGCTACGTGCCAGCGTCGACCTGCGAAGGTTGTCATCAGAAGGCCACTGACGAATGGGCCGATTCCGATCATGCCTGGGCAATGCGGCCAGCAACGGAGAAATGGGTGCTCGGCGCCTTCGACGACAAGATATTCAATGATGGCGCCGTAAGCGCCCGATTCTTCAGGCGGGATGGCTCTTACTTTGTTGAAACCGAAGGCGATAATGGTGTGCCTGAAGAGTTCCGGATTGCCTACACTTTTGGGTACTTTCCACTCCAGCAATATCTGGTTCAATTTCCGGGCGGGCGCTTGCAGGCCGTAACTATTGCCTGGGATGCCCGAAACCGGGAAGACGGGGGCCAGCGTTGGTTTTCGCTCTATCCGGGCGAGCGGTTCGCGCCTGATGACGCTCTGCACTGGACCGGGCGTTACCAGAATTGGAACGCCATGTGCGCGGACTGTCATTCCACCAATCTGAGCATGAATTACGATTCGCAGGCAGATACCTTTGCGACCACCTGGCACGAACAGAATGTTGGCTGTCAGGGCTGTCACGGGCCCGGGCAGGATCACATCAAATGGGCGGACAACCAGCAAGGCAGTGCCAGCGATAAACTCAGTGCCAAGGATATGGGACTGAAGCTCGACTTCAGGGCTATGGACGGTGAGCAAGTGGTAGAGGCATGCGCCTATTGCCACAGCCGGCGCCAGGCCCTGAAAGACGGACATCATGCTCAGGAGTCCTATCTCGACAAAGCCTTGCCCGCGACCTTGAGGCCGGATTTATACCATCCTGATGGCCAGATTCAGGGTGAGGTATATGTGTACGGATCTTTCACCCAGAGCAAAATGGCGGCCGCCGGGGTTGATTGCCTGGATTGTCACAATCCGCACACCACGGACCTGCTGGTCGAAGGTAACGGCCTTTGTCTCCAGTGCCACAATGCTTCGCCCCCTGATCGATTTCCCTCCCTGAAAGCGGGCAACTATGCGACCGCGGCTCACCACCACCATCCCCTGGATTCGCAAGGAGCAATGTGTGTTAGTTGCCATATGGCTGAAAAGACATACATGGTTGTTGACCCGCGGCGGGATCACAGTTTCCGGATTCCTCGCCCTGATCTGACTCTGACCACCGGTAGTCCGAACGCTTGCAACGACTGTCACGATGATAAGACCGCGGAATGGGCTGTTGCCGTCATCGATGATTGGTTCGAGTCGCCCAGAAGACCACAGCACTTTGCGAGAGCGTTGAGCGCATTCCGCCAGGAAGAGGATGATGCGTTTATTCGTCTTGCCGGACTGATTCGCAATCTGGATGCGCCGCCAATAGCGCGGGCAACTGCTGGCGAACATCTGATCGGCTTTGGTGCGCAGGCCGGATCGGCACTGCGTTCAGGGCTGCTGTCGAACGAGCCTCTGGTTCAGGCCTATGCGTCGAACAGCGCTGCCATGTTGCCAACCGAGGTTCGCGTTGACTGGTTGCAACGACAGCTAGCGCCGGACCAACCCAGAGCCGTGAGGGACCAGGCTATCCGGGCTCTTGCAGGCGTGGATATTCTGGAATTTCCGGAGGAGAACCGTGCACGTATTGAATCGCTAAAATCGGACTACGAAAAACGTCTTCACGAGATGGCGACGCTTCCCGGAACGCGCCTGAACCTCGCGGTCTATCTGCATCGTGAAGGCAGGTATTCGGAGGCGATCGATCATTATCAGCGAGCGCTCAGGATGGATGGGGACTTCACGCCGGCGCGGGTCAATCTTGCGACCCTCGCCAGCGAGCAGGACCGGACAGATCTGGCTATCAAAGTGCTTGTTGAGGGTGTCGATCGAAAAGAAACCCCCGCCTCGGATCGTGGACACATGGCCTATCTCCTGGCGCTCGTTTTTGTCGAACTTGGCGATCTCCCAGAGGCGCTGGTCCGGTTTGAACAAGCAGAGCTGCTCAGCCCCGAGAACCCTCGCGTGGCCTATAACCATGGCCTGGTACTTGTCCGAATAGGACGCCTGGATTCTGCTGAACAGGTCCTTCTCAATGGGCTGAAAACACATTCTGAGGACCCGGGACTGCTGAACGCGATGGTATTTCTGACTATGCAGCAAGGCCGGCTTTCGGAAACTCTGAATTGGGCCAAGCGCTTGAGGGACGCGTCCCCAAATGACCCTCAGGCTGAGCGGCTAATTCGCGATCTCGAGACTCGGCTGAATTGAACTCGGGAAACAGGCAGGTACTGCGGATGCAACGATTACCGTTGACTGCTTTGTCGAGCGCTTTTTCGTAAATGGTAAAAGCGTGCTACCGTCCTTGCAGCAAACATTGCTGAATAATTGCAGAAATTTGACTCTGGCGGGTAGAACGCATGAACGTAATTGTTATTGGCGCGGGAATCATGGGCACCACCTTCGCCACCCTGGCGAAAGAGCTGGCACCGGAACTCGATATCACGATTATTGAAAGACTGGACGGTCCCGGGGCGGGAAACTCCTGGGTCTTCAATAACGCCGGCACCGGGCACGAGGCGAATTGTGAGCTGAACTACACGCCGGTGGACGAAGAGGTCATTTCGGTCGAAAAGGCTGAGAAGATTCATGCCCAGTTCAATGTGGCCAAGCAGTTCTGGGCCTATCTGATCCAGAAGGGGGCCATCAAGGACCCCAAGTCGTTTATCAATCAGACCAAGCACTGCACCATCGTCTCTGAACCATCAGTTCCTGAGCTGAAACTTCGTTACAACGAGATGTCCGCGCACCATTTCTTCGAACAGATGCGCTACTCCGAGGATTTCGACCAGATCAAGAGTTGGATTCCGTACACCATGGAAGAGCGCCCTCGCCATGAAAAAATGGCGGCGACGGTTATCGAAACGGGTACCGACGTCAACTTCGGGGCGTTGACCGAGCAAATGGCCGAATATGCGGTTAAGGATCTGGGTGTAAAGATTGAATACGGCACCCACGTCAAACGTGTGCATCGAAGCCCCGCCGGTAGCTGGCTGGTGGAAACGCAGAGCAGGGGAGTTGATCGTCGGTACAAGGCAGACGTGCTGTTTGTCGGTGCCGGGGGTGGAGCTTTCCCGATCCTGAAGAAGAGCCACCTGCCTTTCGCCCGCCGATTCACCGGTTTCCCGGTTGGCGGCCGCTTCCTTCAGGCTCCGATCAGCGCCGAGCAGGCTGAGCAGTATCGGGCCAAGACCTATGGCAAAGCGAAGGTTGGTGCGCCTCCAATGTCTGTCCCGCATCTGGATCTGCGGGTAGCCAATGGCCAATATTATTTGCTGTTCGGTCCTTTTGCCTCGTTCAAACCGGTGCTTGAGAGAGGCCGTGGCTTCCTGGATTACCTGCGCGCCATGCGCCTGCATGATATTCCAGGGTTGCTCAACGTGGCTCTTGAGCACTTTCCACTGGTCAAGTACCTGGTGTCTGAAACCTTCAAGGGTGAAAAGAGCATGTTCGAGGAACTGGACAGCTTCGCCCCGGGCATGAGTAAAAAGTTCAACTGGAAAGCGGTCGAGGCAGGCCAGCGAGTTCAGATCATCCGGGATGGCGACCTGCAGATGGGCACAGAGATCCTGGTATCCAGTGACAAGACCTATGGCACATTGCTGGGCGCATCCCCGGGAGCTTCGGTATCGCCGGAAGTCATGTTGCGTTGCCTGGAACAGCTTTTGCCGTCTATTTTTACCAGTGAGGAAGCGGGTAAAAAGAGAAAAGAAATATTCCCCGAGGACAATCTGGATACTTTGGCGAAGAATCCCGAGCGCTATCGGGAGATCCGGGATGCCGTTAACGAGCGGTTGGGTATAAAACAAACGGCATCGCAGCAGGACTAACCACGCCAACCAACAGCAGGGAGACTTTCATGGACAGCAGAATCAGTGTGACCTCGCCTCTCGTGATCCTTCACGGCGACGAAATGGCCCAGGTTGCGTTTGAGCATATTCTCAAGAAGTTCGTGAGCTCACGGCTTGATATTCAGCTTGAGGAAATCGATCTGTCCGCGGAAAACCGCCTGCTGACCAATGGCCGGGTGGTAATCGATGCCATCGATTCGCTCCAGCGCCACGGCGTGGGCGTGAAGAATGCTGGTATGACGGTGAACCGTCAGCAGTTGGAGGACTTGCTCCGCAAGCATCCGGATGTGGATGGCAACAACCTGCATCCGCTGGCGAACAAGTCTCCCAACGGTGCTATCCGGAAGGGTATCAGCGGCAACATTACCCGGGAAGACATCAAGTTCCGCAACCTCAATATCCGCCGGCCGGAGTGGGTAGGGCGCGATATTGAGGTGGATACCATGGAATTCGGTGGCATCAAGGACAGCTTCAACCAGCTGTCCATGGCAACCGGTGTGGTCAAACTGATGTTTGTGGGCAGCAGTGGCGACCCGGTAGAGCTGCATCGGCGAGAGATTCGCAAGGGCGATCCGTGGCTGCTTGCTACCAACGACATCGAGGATGTTAAAGCCTGGGCCCACCGTTTCTTCCAGCGGGCCATCGCAGAAAAACGCGATGTGTACCTGGGCCTTAAAGACACCGTGATCCCAGGCTATGACGGCGCCATGCGCTCGGTGATCGAGGACATCTATCACAGCGACTATAAGAAGCAGATCGAAGATCTGGGGCTAAAGTACTACTACGAGCTTATTGATGCCCAGGCTGCGCGCATTGTCTCCAACCCGCCGGAGCGCGCACTCTGGGGGGTGCCGGACAACACCACCGGCCGTAAACTGCTCAAGCTGGTCAATCAGCTTCGCGAGTTTGGCATTCCGGGCCGGGGTGCCCACGTGTCCATCTCACGTATGAGTGCCGGTGGCGGCGACCAGTATGGCAGCTTCAACATGGCGGCGAAGGAGGATGGCATTCTCAAGGTGATTGTCGACGGTGACGAGAAGCATGCCCGCCGGGTCAGGAAGGGCGATCCCATGCTGCTCATGTCCAATGACCGGGAAGCCATCAAGGACTGGGTACTGCAGGTTTTCCGGGATGCGTCGCGCAAGGACAAAGAGGTGTATTTCGGTCTTAAGCGCGAGTACATGGAGTACGACGAAGTCTACAGCGACGTAATTACCGAAGTGCGTCGGGAACTGGCCAGCGAACACACGCCGCCGCCCTCGTTCATGATCATGCGGCCCTCGAGCCAGCTCAAGAAGATGATCACAGATCCACCCAGGAACGCTCTTTATCCTTCCCAGAACCTGGATGGCGACATCTTTTCGGACATTTCAGCGGCGCTCGGTGGCAGTCTGGCGACCGCCAGTTCGATCATCGAGAGCAAGGACGGCACCATGCTGTTCGAGGCGCCCCATGGCACAGCTCATGATCTGTACCTGAAGTATCTGGAGAGCGACGGGAAAGTGGCCCATTTCAATCCGTCGGCGTTGATCTTCGCGCTGGCCAATGCCCTGGAGACTCTCGGTGAAAGAGAGGGGAACGAGCCTCTGAGCCAATACGCCGTTCAATTGAAGGTCGCGTTAACCGACACGGTCGACCGGGGCATTGTTACTGCAGACCTGAAGGGCAAAACCGTTGATCCGGATTCGGAACAGGTGGTGGATATGATTGGATTTCTGGAGGCCGTGGAAAAGGCGCTCCAGTGATCTGTTTGCTATTTTAAAGAGAGGATTTGTTTGAAAATCAGCGCTGCCAAACTTCCTCAATGAATTCTAACGACCCTCGGCCTAAGGACAGTCAAAATGATGCGAACACAGTTCCTGCAGGATTTGATTAAGCAGCTCTCGCCAACACTGGATGAGACGACGTACGTTTACTGCACTGTGCCAAAGGCAAAGTACGGGGATCTGGAACACCTTAAGCCCATTGTCAGCATTGCTGAACTGGAAGGGCTGACTCTGGTTATTCCGCTTGAAGAGGCCAAAGCCGAGGGCCTGGACTATTACAGAGTCTTCAGGCGTATCACCCTTGAAGGCCACTCCAGCCTTGAGGCTCTGGGCCTGACATCGGTGGTGACGAGCCTGCTGGCCGAACGGGGCATTACCACCAACGTTATTGCAGGCTTCTATCACGACCACATGTTTGTGCCCAGTGATCGGACTGATGAGGCAATGAGGGCCCTCAAGGAACTCGCAAGCAATCCAGGTGGCTGAACGCTACTGCCGTTTAAGAGCCGGTGAGCTGGTTGTCGTTCTGCTTCTGAATCATCTGAGTTTTGCCGGCGGCATATCTGAGCGTAATGGCCAAAGTGAAGAATGCCGCCAATCCGCCAAACAGAGTAATCACGGGGATAATGTTCATAGGTTTTAAACCTCCAGTGGTTTAAGTCGGGTATCGGTATCGCATCCAAGCTTATAGTTAGTATACGAAGAAAAGTCCGACCCTGGCGTATGCAGAAACCATTACTGCTCGTATGCAAATACCCCTAGTTCGTCTTTGCCGTACAGATGTACCTCCATATGCTGCGCCAGAGGCGCCGCTTTCTGACAAGGCTGAAGAGGTTGCACAACCAATAGAACATGGATTATCTATGTTGCCATGGCTCAAATAACTTCACTGTATGTCTACAAGGTGGTCAGTCAGGCAAGCCCGGGCGTCGAAACGCGGGACTTGATACGTAAACTTGGCCTTCCCGTGGACGGCCCCATTGATCCCACTCAGATGGTGTCTTCAACAGAGTATTATGATTTCTTTGCTGCTTTGGTTGATCGAGATCCCAATGGCCTCTCATTGCCGCTGAAAATCGGTGCCTCAATGCGAAGCGACGAGTACGGCGCCTTTGGCCTGGCCTGGAAATCCGCGCCGACCTTGCGCGGTTCATTTACAAGGGCAGAGCGGTACGGGCATGTTCTTGGCAGTGCAGAAACGTATTCGCTTGAGGAAACGACAGAGGGGTTCCTATTCAACCTTGAAAAAGCAGGGGATGGTTGTCCGGGCATGCTGCTCTCCAATGAGGCCAGCATGTCGGCGGTATATACCATTAGCAAAGAAGTCAGCTCCTCGAATTTCATTCCTTTTGCCATTTATTTCAAGCATGCGCCGAGAGGCGATACCAGAGTGTACGAGAACCATTTCGGTTGCCCGGTCCATTTCGAGACGGGACGAGATGCGGTGCTTGTAAGTAAAGAGAGCATCGAAATCCCCAACAGGCTGGGCGATGAATCCATCGCCAAGTTTTTTGACCGACATCTTGAACAGCAACTGAACTCCCTTAAGGGCGAGATCGACCTGCAACAACAGGTCCGGCGTGCAGTCGCCAACGTGCTTAGCGAAGGGGTACCGAAGCTTTCCCGGATTGCGTCCGAACTGAATCTGGGCGCACGGACACTGCAAAGAAGACTGTCAGAGCAGGGTTATTCCTTTCAAAACGTCGTCGACATGGCGCAGAAGGATCTCGCACAGAGGCTTCTGCGCGAGACAGATTACAGTCTTGCCGAAGTCGCCTTCCTGACCGGATTTGCTGAGCAGAGTGGGTTCACTCGGGCTTTCAAGCGCTGGGCGGGACAGACTCCACGATCCTATCGACTTCGAACTCGCTGAAGCTGAGTTCGAAGTTGTCGCCAGCTGCACAAACTCTGGCACCCTGGGGCAATAACAAACAATACTGTTCCTCGAAAATTGACTTGCACTTAAGAAAAAAGGAGCAAGTCAATGAAACCATCCAATCAGGCACATCAAACAATTCTTGTCGTAGGCGGTACCGGAAAAACCGGCAAACGCGTCGTTGATCAGCTGAAAGACAGCGGTTATGAGGTTCGAGTTGGATCCCGCTCGGCCATCCCGTCTTTTGATTGGGGCAACGAAAAAAGCTGGGACCCTTGCCTCACTGGCGTCACTTCAGCCTATATCACCTACTCACCAGACCTGGCCATGCCCGGCGCAACCGACGCTATCCAGGCGTTTGTGAGCCTGGCGAAACGACGCGGCGTGAAGCGGCTCGTCCTGTTATCCGGCCGTGGCGAAGCCGAGGCTCAAGCCTGCGAAGACATTGTCCAGGAATCTGGCCTCGAATGGACCATCGTCCGCGCTAGCTGGTTTAACCAGAACTTTTCTGAAGGCGCATTCATCGACATGGTGTTGAATGGTGCCATCACTCTGCCAGCAGGCGATCAGGTCGAGCCTTTCGTTGATGTCGATGACATCGCAGACGTGGCTGTTGCGGCCCTGACTCAGGACAGCCACAGCGGGCGCATCTATGAAGTGACGGGGCCAAGACTCATGACATTCGCAGACGTGGCCAACGATCTTTCCCGCGCGACCGGTCGCGAGATTTCATTCATCGACGTGCCTCACAAGAGCTTTATCACAGACATGGAGAACTCCGGGGCGCCCGAGGATGTGGTCTGGATGCTGGATTATCTATTCGCAACGGTTCTTGACGGCCGTAACGCTCATTTGACCGATGGCGTTCATCAGGCACTTGGTCGCCCGCCGAAAGACTTTGCTGTGTTCGCAGAAGAAGTGGCCAGAACAGGTATTTGGGAAGAGCGCTAAGCGCGCCTGGCCCATGAATTGAGGCAGGTTTGGCAGGCGCATACAGCAGTTGTCAAACCTGACGCTTTCCCACTTTTAACTCACAGGTAGCATGAAGAATGCTTGATAAGATACTGTTAACAATATCAATCGCACTTTACGCAATTGCTGTCCCGTATTTGGAAATCAACGACACCCACGTGTTCAACCCGGACTGGGTAGCCCATGCGAGATTGCACGAAGTGTGGCAACTGATTACCAACTCTTCTCTCGGTGCGATTGCCCTGTGGCTTACCTGGATGTCTGTCGATGGAAGGGGCAAAGCAAGTGTTATTGCGCTGGTGGTCACCGGCGGTTTCCTTGCAGCCTACGCCTTACAGGGTTCATACGGCGGATCAATGGTGCATCCGGATGGTACGGAAAAGACTCTATTAGGCATCAATGTTGGCGTGATTGGATTCGGCTGGGTATTCATGAGTTCAGTTTTCACGCTCGTTAGAGCAGGGCGCCAGGATGCTAAAAATAGGGATTGAGGCTGTCTAAAAATAATGGCGACGCGATGTAACACTTGAGCCGGCCGGGTTACTGATAGCTAACAGGAACAGAAAGCTAAGAGAATCTTAGGAGCCCATCATGGCGCACAAGTTTGCGGAAATCGCTTTTACCCGGACCGTTAAGCGGGTTCAGGAGGAAATGGGCAGCCGGTCGGGTTACTCATCCATTGAGACCGGCCCCGACCGAAACCATCTGCTCAGGGATCGGGAGCGCAGCTTCATTGAAGTTCGGGACAGCTTCTACATTGCCAGCGTCAGTGAGACAGGCTGGCCTTACATCCAGCATCGGGGTGGGCCAGCCGGATTTTTGAAGGTAATAGACCAGTCGACCATCGGGTTTGCTGATTACTCGGGCAACCGTCAGTACGTGACGACGGGTAACGTGTTGAACAATGATCGCGTGGCGCTGTTCCTGATGGATTATCCTAACCGCAGAAGACTGAAACTCCTTGGCAGGATGGCATTGGTCGGTCACGAACAGTCTTCAATTCTCGAGCACTTGCAGGACCAAAGTTACAAAGCCCAGGTAGAGAAGGGCATGATCATTCGCGTCGAAGCCTTCGACTGGAATTGTCCGCAACACATAACCCCTCGCTACACTCAGGCAGAGGTCGAAGCCCTGCTCGAGTCCATGCGCGACGAGGTCTGAACCAATATCACAGGGAAGACTGAAGCTTGCCGCTGTAGTGCCGGAGTTTGCCTACGGTTACCGACCAGTCATCTGCCCCTACCATATCGGTAAACTCACCGTGAGCTTCTTCCCATCTTACCAATGCCTGCTGATATATTTCCTCGCCCTCCGCCGTCAGAGCCAGGCCCAGTGAGCGCTTGTGGCCTGTTGGCTGGGACTGCAGCAAGCTCTTGGCAATCAGTTTTTCAACCGTTCGCTGAAGTGATGTCCGCTCCATGCCGAGTAGCTCCGCCAGCTCGTTGATAGAGTTTGGGGGTGACAGTTTGATGGCATTCAGAATTGAGAACTGGGTAATCCTGAGACCGGTATCGGAAAGGTGATGGTTGTAGTGACGGGTTACCAGCCTGGAAAAAACACGGGAGTAAAGAGCCGCGCAGGTTCTGGCAACGTCAAGAGGCGTTGTTTCCTGATCGACAGACTGCTCAGACATGTTGGGCTCCTGCTTATGAAGTGTATATGCATGATCCTAGGTTGTAGCCCGCGCATTGTCCAGCCAATCAGGTTAACGGAGTTGACGGGAATCTTGCGCAGCTTCAGTAACAGATAGGCCCGCTGGACGTCTGTGCAGTAAGGATCACTCTATAACGTCCTCATCAAACACGAGGGAGGCACCATGAAAAACCAGGAACTCAACCTGTTACACGTGTTCAGCGCCATCATGACGGAAGGCTCAATCACACGAGCTGCGGACCGCCTCGGCATGACCCAGCCAGCGGTTTCGAACGTTGTTTCCCGCATGCGGACGGCCTGGAAAGATCCTCTCTTCGTGAAGCGCGGCCGGCAGGTGGAGCCAACCTCCTATGCCCAAAGTCTCTGGGACCAGATCCGTAATCCGTTGCACGAGCTTTCCAACGCCGTAAATTCCACCCGCTTTACGCCCGGTGAATCCCGCAGAACGTTTAGGGTCGCCGTCACTGATCTGATACTCGAGATGATCTGGCAACCCCTGGTTTCCGAGCTGCAGAAAAGTGCGCCGGGGATTGATCTGCATGCGGTGCCTTTCTCGCCGGCTACCGCAGCGAATCATCTGCGTGAAGCAAGTGTCGATTTCGTGATCGGGTTTTTCGAGCAGCACGATCACAGCCTGAGAAGCCTCTGGCTGTTCGATACCGGCTATGTATTGGCCATGAGAAGTGGCCATGAGCTGAGTGGCCGGCCAGTTGATCTTGATGCCTTTCTGAGTGCCCAACATCTGCTGGCAACCATGTCGGGTGAGGCCCATGGTGTTGTCGACGATACACTCAACAGGCGTGGCCTGGAGAGACGCGTGGCAGTAACGGTAAACCATTTCTCCGCAGTTCCAAATCTGCTCCGAAACTCCGACCTGGTTGCTACGATCCCGGAAGTGATTACCGGCGACTGTGAATTCTGCGCAGGTATTTCCATCACCAGTCTGCCAATTGAGGTGGAGCCCACCAGCCTGTATCTGGCATGGCACACCCGCCACGACCGGGACCCGGGCATTATCTGGATCCGGAGCGTGATCGAGCGGGTCGCAAAAGAGTGTTGGGCAAACGCGATGGCGGCCAGAGCGCTCGATTGCGGTCCGCTGACCGTGATCAAACCCGGCCTGGACAATCGGCCCATTAACTAGAACGCCTGTCCCTTTGTAGAGGTGCTCCAGTGATTACTATTTCTCTCGTAAACATCAACCACTGGAGAAACCCATCATGAAAAACGTAACTGCCAAAGCACTGCTTCTTGTTTCCATCGCCCTGATCTCGGCGTCCGCCAGCGCCACTCTGGCCGACAGAAAGTCAGACAACGACGATTACAGCGAGAGCGTCAGCAGCCCGTACAGCGGCCAAAAATTCATCCGCGGTCAGGTTGTTCTGAAGTAAACGCTGCACCACAAGAAAAACGGGCAAGGATTCAGCATCCTTGCCCGTTTTTTGTTGCCCAGCGATCACGCCACGTTGGCGTTTTACTCAGCTTCGGCATTCTCCGCCTCGGCGGCTGTCGCATTCAGCTTTTTCCACTCCCTAGGAGTCATACCAGTATTCTTTTTGAAGGCCCTGGAAAATCCGGATGCGTCCTCATAGCCCACTTCAAAGCACACGATCGACATGGGTTTGTCCTTCAGGATGAGTTTTTTTGCTGCGGATATCCGGGCGTTCTGAACGTATTCGCCAGGTGCCAGACCGAGCACGTTCTTGAAGTGCTGAATAAAGGTCGAGCGGGACATCATCGCAACTTCAGCAAGCTTCTCCACGGAAAGGTCCCCGTTAAGGTTGCTGTCAATCCGATTCAGGACCTTGCTGAGCTGTCGGTCCGCAAGCGCGGAGAGTATTCCCTTGGGTGTTTCCCCTTCGGAGACAATGTGCCGGAGCACATTCACGAAAACCACCTCGACCAGTCGGTTCATAACAGCGTCCCGCCCCTCCTGGGCAGCTTCGGCTTCAGCGAACAGCACATCCACGAATGATCCGAGGCCCTGAACAGAAGAGAGGGGAAGTACGACTGATGGAGGTAGCGCCGCAAGGACCGGGTTGCGCGAGCCAGTCTGGAACTTGATTGACGCGCAAATCATCTCGGCGCCTTCCTTGTTGGCACCGAAAAGCTGATGGGGCTGGGACCGCACTGAGAAAATCATGGTTGGTTCTGTGAGCGTAATCTTCTCTCGGTTGCCTTCCATGATGTCGAGTACCCCCGAACGGAGTACATGGATGTAGCCGGTTCCTTCTTCTTCGAAGGAAGCGAGTCCGCAGAGCTGGCCCCGAAAGAACACACCGGCGTTCACGTTGAGCTGGTCGAGAATGTAAGAAAGCCTGTCCATAAGCACTCCAGATAATTGGCATAGAAGTTTGAACGATCGTACTCATTCAGTACCCCTCCAGGCCTTAATGTTTCAAACGTAGTCATCATTCATTCAAAGGAGATACCCAATGACTCGTTCCAAGAAACTTCGTGCCTTCGTTGCTGTTGCCTCTATGAGCGCCGCTTTTGGTGCTTTTGCTGCCGATATCGATATGAACGCCGATGCCAATGATGTTGCCATCAGCGGCTACGATCCGGTGGCCTACTTTTCCGATTCAGAAGCCACCAAGGGTTCTGCGGAATACACCGCTACCTACAAGAACGCGATCTACCACTTCTCCAGCGCAGAGAATCGTGATCAGTTTCGTGCCGACCCCAGTGCTTATGCGCCCCAGTACGGTGGTTACTGCGCGTTCGGCGTAACCATGGAGAAGAAATTCGACGTTGATCCTGAAGCCTGGCGCATTGTCGATAACAAGCTCTACCTGAACCTGAACAAAGACGTGCAGAAGCGTTGGCTCACTGATGTACCTGGCTTCATCGCCAATGCCAACGACATCTGGCCTGAGATCAAAACTGTGGAAGCAGCCGAGCTGTAATTCTCTGCCAGTGATATGAGCAAGTGCCAGGGTCCTTGGCATTTCCGGTCAAGGACCCTGAACCACACTTTGAAGGTGATCGATATGAACCAGAAGCTTCTTTTGAGCGCGGCATTGGCCGCCGCATTGGCCGGCGCCATGTCTGCACCCCTCGCACATGCTGGTGGCAAGGAAAAGTGTTACGGCATCTCAGCGGTTGGCGGTAACGATTGTGCCAACCTTGCGGGAACGCACTCCTGTGCAGGGCAGTCGAAAGTCGCCAACGACCCGGGTGAGTACAAGATTGTCGAGAAGGGCACCTGTGAAGACCTGGGTGGCTTTGACAAGGAAACGGCCCTGAAAATCATTGCTGAGAAAAGCAAAGGTTAAGTGGCATGAGTAACCGTCAGGACATAGTCCCAGCCAGGCCGGAACCCGGGAGCAGCACTGTTGGGGTAGGGTTACGACCAGACCACTATCAGGACGCTCTCGAGCACGCCCCTTCGGTAGATTTTCTTGAGGTGCACTCGGAGAATTTCTTCGCGGAGGCAGGAATCGCTGTCGATCTGTTGAAGGAGGTTTCGGCCAGCACGCCAATCAGCCTTCATGGCACCTCGGCAGGCCTCGGGTCCGTTGAGGCGATTCCTGACGATTACCTCAGGCAACTCAAACGTCTTGTGGACCGGGTAAACCCGATATTGGTGTCAGACCACCTGTGTTTTACCTGGGCAAGGATTGGTGGACGCCTCTTTCATGGTGGGGATCTTCTGCCCATCCCCTACACCGAAGACAGTCTCAGGCATGCGGTGAACAACATTGACCGAATGCAACAGGCCCTGGGCCGCCAGATCGCGGTGGAGAACGTCTGTGCGTACATCGAGTTTGACCACAATGATTTCGACGAGGCCGCTTTTCTGAATGAAATCGTTGCCCGCACGGGCTGCGGCTTAATTCTTGATATCAATAACGTGATGGTGAACGCCCGGAATGCGCAAGTCGGCGAACCGGCGGATTTTGTTGACCGTTACGTTGCGTCTCTCGATCACTCCGCCATTGCGGAAATTCATCTTGCAGGCTCTACGCCAGTGGATAGGGAAGAGCTACTGATTGATGACCATGCCTGCCCGGTATCCGAGGCTGGATGGCACGCCTATGGGCGAGTGATCCGAGAGATCGGCCCAAGGCCCACGTTGATCGAATGGGACAACAACCTCCCGTCGTGGCGCAAACTTCTTGGGGAAGCCACCAAAGCCAGAAAAGCACAACGCCGGGTATTGAGCAGGGAGCACAGCCATGAATCTGTCTGATTACCAGAGCCAGTTTCTGGCGTTCCTGTTTGGCGGTACCAACGAACCGGCGCTGCCCAATTCGGAGGTGTATCGATTCGGGGTGGAGGCCAAGGCGGTTCGAGCCCTTGAGCTCAGTTATCCGACGGTGAAGGCACTGGTAGGACCGGCGGCCTTTGAGGAACTGGCCCTGGATTATTTCAGAATGATCCGGAAACAGAGCGGCGACTGGAGTGATTTCGGCTGGGGATTTCCGAGCTGGATGATCTCGCATCGGATTTCAGACCGGGTTCCCTATCTCTCCGACGTGGCGCGACTAGACAACTACGTGGGCCGGGTTGAGCGCAGCCAGTACCAAGAAGTGGACTTCGAGAGCTTTGCTGCGATCGGAGAGGATCTTTCGTCCTGTCGGCTCATTCTAAATAGCGGGCTTCAGTTCTTCAGTTCCGTTTATCCAATCGTCAGCATATGGGAAGCACACAAAAGCCACACCCCTCAAGACACACTCAGCTTTGCTCAAGCAAAAAGAATGATCGCCAAAGGCCGAGGCCAGAACGCTCTGGTTTATCGAGCGGGTTGGCGAGGCATGGCGGAAGCCATTTCTGAAAAGGAAATTGCGCTGCTCGATCGTCTCAGGAAACAGCCAAGTATTGCCGAAGCGTTCGGTGACGATGTTCTGAATGAAACGAATTTTACCGGTTGGCTGCAAGACATGATCTCAAAAAGGGTCATCGTTGGCGCCAGAACCATTCATTGAGAGGAGATTGATATGAAAACCTTAGCGTACAGTTTTTACGGATTAAATGATTCGGTTCAGCGAATCGTCCGAGGCCTGCTACCCGTTGCACTGCTTCTTGGGCGCCTCTACGTGGCATGGGTGTTCTTCAAAGCCGGCCTCACCAAGATTGATGACTGGGGAACGACGCTGTTTTTGTTTGAAGAAGAATACAGCGTGCCGCTGTTAAGCCCGGATTTGGCTGCCTTCCTGGCCACGTTCGGGGAACTGGTGTTTCCCGTCCTGCTCGCCCTTGGCCTGCTTTCTCTGGTGTCTTCTCTGGGGCTGTTTGTGATCAACATAGTTGCGGTTATCAGCCTGGAAATGATCGCGCCGGCAGCCGAACTGACCCACGTGGTCTGGGGCCTGATCCTGATGGCACTGGCCATGTGTGGGCCCGGTCTGTTCTCGCTGGATAAGCTCATTGGCGACAGGTTGAGAAGAGCCTGATCCAGAATTGTTCACCCCTTGGCGTATTCGGCATTCTCCCTCGCATCGATAGTGTTCGCCGGGTACGCCCTTTTTCTTAATTGAAGTTATTGTCCGGAGGATATCCGCTGTGCCGATCGTAAACCTGAATACATTTGACGAACTGGGAGATCTTGCCAACAGGCACGAGTGGCTCCTGCTGGATTTTTGGGCTCCCTGGTGTGCGCCGTGCAAGGTTATGAACCCGGTTCTGGAGCAGTTCAGTCAATTGAACCCTGAAACTGCAGTGGTAAAAGTGGACGTGGACAAGAAGCATGATCTTGCTGCCAAGTTCGGCGTTAGAGCCATTCCGACCCTGGTTCTGCTGAGACGAGACCAGTTCATGGGCCAGGAAGCAGGCTCCAAGTCCCTGAAGGACCTGACTAACTGGTTAGACGGTCTGAAAGAGAAGGTATCGCAGTTAGCGTGAGTTGTTGGCGGTGTTCAGAGTAAACTCAGTTTGCCGGGCTCAAGCCCGGCTTTTTTATGCGGGAATAGCGAGTGTTTTGTACTCTGTTCGCAATTGAGATGAATCGTTTGAACGTGCGTTGGAGAAGAATTACACAATGACGGTCGAATTGCCGAGATACCAGAAACTTGAGAATACTCTGCGACAGAGTATTGAAAGTGGCCGCTGGCAAGCTGGCGAACGACTCCCTTCAATAAGGACACTTTGTCACCAGCAAGGCGTTTCCAAGATTACGGTTCAGCATGCACTGCAGCGACTTGAAGCTCAGGGATTGATCGAGGCTCGGGAGCGCAGCGGCTTTTTCGTTGCGCCTGGCCATCGAGAGTTCGAGCCCCCCAGGCAAGCCTCGACACTCGCCGCACCCAAACCGGTTTCGGTGAGCCAGGTGTTTCAGGACATCATGACTCGAAGCGCTGCCTTTGATTTGCTCCCTGATCACCGCCGCGAAGTAGCGCCGCCGGGCATTGTTCAACTTAACCGGTCGATTGGGCGGGCACTGAGGCGTCAATCGGCAAGCTTTCAATACTATGACGAGCCGGCTGGTGACCCGGAGCTGAGATCCCAGCTTGCCCTGCGATCAGCCCGAAGAGGGTGGACGGCTGATGCCGATCAATTCTGCATCACATCTGGCTGCCAACAGTCCCTGTTTCTGGCCTTGATGGCCGTTTGCCAGCGCGGTGATGTGGTTGCAGTGGAAGCTCCGGGATTTTATGGAGTTCTTCAGTTACTTGAACAACTTCAGCTCAAGGTAGTCGAGATACCTGCGTCGCCGAACAGTGGTATGGATATACAGGCGCTTGAGGAGACTCTTCAGACCTGGGACGTAAAAGCTTGCGTGGTTTCACCGGCCTTTGCTACACCGACGGGCGCTGTGATGCCCCATGAAACCCGCGTGCGTCTGCTCGCGCTGGCCGATCAACATCAGCTTGCCATTATCGAGGATGACATTTATGGCGAATCGGGTTGGTTAAACGTACCCGACACTCTGAAAGCGATTGATGAATCTGACCGGGTCATCCATTGCAGCTCTTTTTCCAAGGTGCTTTCGAGAGATCTCCGTTTGGGGTGGGTGTCAGGAGGAAGATGGCACCAGCAAATCATGCAACTCAAACTGACGTCCCAGTTGGCGAGTAGTCGGTTTTTACAACAAGGAGTGGCGGATTTTATTGCAGAGGGTGGCTACTCATCCTTCCTCCGGCGCTATCGACAAAGTTTGCGCCAGCAGCGAGATCATTTGCTGACTCTTCTGGGAGACTGGCCGTTGCCTTTGCGTGCGACGGCTCCCAGTGGAGGCCTGGCTCTGTGGGTAGAGCTGCCTCCGGAGGTCGACACCTTGAGTCTTTACGCCGAAACGCTGAAAGAGGGCATTGTCATCACCCCTGGCAGCCTCTTTTCGGTATCAGGAAGGTTTTCAAACTGCCTGAGAATCAGTTTTGCCCATCCCTGGAATGGCGCCCGGATTGCCGCTTTGCACCGGTTATCCGAACTGGTGTCCTGAAGATTCCTTATCTGTCCCTATTGTTTATAAAAAAAGTGGTCCTGCCCCTATTTGATGCGAGCGATTATCCTCCTGCCATCCGTTTCTTATCGAATGTGGCAAGGTGCGCAGCGAATGAGTCGCCTGATCTCTGTTAAGCAAATTGAATCTTCATCAACAACTCGTGAAGCTGAACAGAAAATTCAGCCGCGAAGTTTTTCCGGGCTTTACCGCCGTTTGAGGATGACCGGCGGGTTTGTCCTCTTCGCCCTGTATTTTGGCGTAGCCTGGCTGAACTGGGGTGGCCGGCAGGCCGTACTCTGGGATCTTTCCGAAAAGAAATTCCACATATTTTCAGCCACGTTCTGGCCAGAAGACCTCGTGTTGCTTTCTGGAATCCTCCTGATTTGCGCCTTCGGCCTGTTTTTCCTGACTGTATTGGCCGGGCGGGTATGGTGTGGCTATGCCTGTCCCCAGAGCGTCTGGACCTGGGTCTTCTTGTGGGCAGAGCGACTGACAGAGGGGGACCGCTCAAGAAGAATCAAGCTTGATGCCGCGCCTCTGAGTCTGCACAAGATCGCTCGCCGGGGTTCCAAGCATGGACTCTGGTTGGTTATCAGTCTGCTAACGGCAATTACGTTTGTAGGCTACTTCACGCCGATCCGGGATCTTGTCGGTGATCTTTTTGCCATGGAAGCATCCGGCTGGGCCGCGTTCTGGGTCCTGTTTTTTACCACGGCTACTTACCTGAATGCCGGCTGGCTCCGCGAGAAAGTCTGTTTTCACATGTGCCCATACGGTCGGTTTCAGTCGTCCATGGTGGATGCGAACTCCCTGGTGATCTCCTACGACGTCGCCCGAGGTGAACCGAGAGGGTCGCGGAAAAAGGATGCAGCGCTTTCCGAAGGCGGGCTTGGTGACTGCATTGACTGCCAGATGTGCGTTCAGGTATGCCCGACCGGTATCGATATTCGGGACGGTTTGCAGATGGAGTGTATCGGATGCGCGGCGTGCATCGACGCGTGCGACTCGATTATGGACAAGATGGGGTATGACCGCGGCCTGGTGCGTTACGCCAGCGAGCGCGAACTACAAGGCGGAAAAACAAACCTGTTGCGACCACGACTGGTGGGGTATTTCGCGTTCCTCGCTTTGATGATTGCGTTATTTTCCTGGGGCGTGGCGTCCAGACCACTGGTAACCCTCGATGTGGAAAGGGACCGCGGTATGTATCGCTATACCGGCGGGGGCAACATTGAAAACAGCTATCTGCTCAAGCTTACGAATAAAGACAGCAGCCCGAGATACCTGGTGATCGAGGTTGGCGGTTTTGAAGAATTCTCAACCACAGGTCCCGGAGGTGTCGTGATTGGAGCAGGTGAGAGGGTTGAGGTGCCATTTTCTGTCGCTGTTCCGTCCTCCTCCCTTGATTCCGGCGCTAACGACGTTGTTTTTGAGGTCAGCACGTTGAATCACGAAGGGGCAGTGACAACCGGCACCACCACCTTTCTTGGCCCCCCAAAACACTGATGGGATCGGTCTTTCGGGATGAACAAGGGGACAGTCGCGAATCTCGTCGAGCCGTCCCCTTGGCGTCCTAGGGATTCATGATGCGATTAAGCTCACTCTCCGGCGGCAGGCCTTGAAGGAAGAGACCACTTTCAAACCCCGGTCGGTCACTTGCTTGATAATCTTAGGGTGACCATCTGAAGCGTGGGCTGTTGCCGAGAAAAGAAAGGCCGCGCTGATTAAAGCAGACAGCCCCGAGATTGTTTTATCCATGGTTTTACCCCTTTACAGACGTGGATCGATTAGCTGGTTGGGTAAGGGTATTGCCATTCTCGATACGGAAGTCTGCAGATCGTGCTGGAAAACCGTCAGGTCGTTTGAAAAGCCAATTCGGGGAGAAAGAGATGAGAACATGGCGAAGTAAAGGCGGCGCCGGTGGGCATTAAAGTATTATCACCGGTCCGCCCGAATGGGATATGGCTCAGAATTCTCGGAGAGAACGCAACTGCGGCAAGATCAGAGACCCAGGTCACTGAGGCCGGGGTGATCATCCGGACGGCGACCGAGCGGCCAGCGGAAAAGCCGGTCTGATTCTTTAATGGGGCTATCGTTGATGCATGCGAAGCGTCGCTGCATCAGGCCGTCGGCATCGAATTCCCAGTTTTCATTTCCGTAGGAGCGAAACCAGTTTCCACTGTCGTCGTGCCATTCATAGGCATATCGCACGGCAATCCGGTTGTCGGTATAGGCCCAGAGCTCCTTGATAAGTCGGTAGTCCAGTTCACGATTCCATTTACGGGTGAGGAACTCTTCGACCTGCTCGCGGCCATTGGCGAACTCCGCCCGGTTGCGCCAGCGTGTGTCCTCTGTGTAGGCGAGGGCAACCTTCGCCGGGTCACGACTGTTCCAGCCATCTTCGGCAAGGCGGACTTTTTCAATGGCGCTTTCCCGGGTAAAGGGAGGTAGTGGTGGACGTTGGGTGCTCATAAGGTTTCTCCAGTTTTAGCAAAACACAGTGAAAAGGCCGCCTGGATCAGAGCAGGGCGGCCAGTTCATTTCGTGCACGGTGCAGGATGACCCGCAGGTTTCCGTGGGAAATTTCTAGCACATCAGATACCTGCGAGCCGGTGAGTGGGCTCATGCCCTTGAGCAGAATCGCGTTGGCGTGATCCCGGTTCATATTCTTCATTTCAACGCGAATGCGTTCCTGAACCTTTGCAGTCTGGGTAGCCAGCTCCGGTTCGCTGAGATGCCCGGCGGCGCCATTAAATTGGTTGTCCGGTGAGTTGTCTGATAACAGGGCAAGGCTTGGCGTGGCCGGAAATTCCTTACGGTTTTCCCGATACGTGTTGAAGGCTTTATTGGTGACAATCCGGCATAGCCAGGTCTTGAGCGAGGAACGGCCCTCGAAAGAACCAATGGCTCCAATCGCCGCCATCCAGGCTTCCTGGGCGATATCTTCGGCAACGGCTGCAGAAGTGTACTTCGCCGCAACCCTCAGCATCACTGGATGATATCTCCGGTAAGCTTCCGCAAAGGCTTGTGGGTGCCCGGTCTGCAAGCCATCTATCAAATCAGCTTCAAGCCCAAACACGGGCGCCTTTCGGGTGGTTTTGATTTGAATGTCCATCGTGCTCTTCTCCGTGTCTCGTTCACTGGTGGTTCGCAAGTCAAACCGACAAAAACACCAGTCAAAAAACACCCTGTTTCACTGCGCTGAGTGGCATTTCTTGAAGTAGACAAGTCGGTCTATTTTTAATTCTAGACAGATCTGTCTAATTTGGTCAAGATATATTCAACGAACAATTTGGAGTTTTGACGATGGGTCGAAGGCAGGATTTGGTCGACACGGCACTGCGGCTGTTCTATGAGCATGGTATTCATGCCATCGGCATCAACCAGGTGCTTCAGGAAGCAGGCGTCGCAAAGCAGACGCTCTACAACCATTTTGAGAGCAAGGACAGCCTGGTAGAGGCAGCAGTTGAGCACCGGGACAATCTGTTTTTCGACTGGCTAGAGGGGCGAATGAACAGTCAGCCAGCGGGAAGAGAGGCACTCATGGAAATGTTCGATGCGGTTCACGATTGGTTTAATAATCGCGTACCAACACTGCATCGTTTCTATGGTTGCTTCTTTATCAATACCTGCGGTGAATACAGCTCTCCCGAGCACCCGGTACACAAACGATGCGCGGCCCACAAAGCACGGGTTTTCGAGCTCCTGAAACGGCACGCTCTGGAAATCTCCACTTCAGAAACTGAAGCAGAAGAGCTGGCCAATGCACTGTTTTTATTGAAAGAGGGCGCTATTGTGAAGGCTCACGTCGAAGGCGATCTGGATGCGGCACTAAAGGCAAAAGCGATTGCCTCAAGAATGATTTCGCCGCACTGAGATACAGCGCGGCGAAATCAGGATGGTTAACGATACCTTGAAACAGGCACATTGAGCCCGGAGGATTTCTGGCAATCCCGCTCGCTGGAAAGCTTACCGAGCATGAAAACGCAGAAGGGAACGCAGTAGGTCAAAAGTGCCGGCAGCCATTGAATTTCCTGGTATCCGAACAGCGCATCATGCTGGTTGATCAGCAATAGAATCGTACCGACTACAAGGGCAACCTTAGCCGCCTGGGTGTGGTAGCGCCTGAACAATTCAAGCAACTGCATGGGGCGCCTCCTTACGTTCTGTCTCTTTCAGCTTCTCCGAAGCATCTCGGAAGGCGGTGCGAACACCTTCTTCAATAACCGGGTGATAGAAAGGCATCCCGAGTATCTCGTTTACCGTAAGAGACTGCTGCACGACCCAGGCCAGTAGGTGACCTATATGCTCCGCTGCCGGCCCAAACATTTCTGCGCCCAGTAGAATGCCGCTGTGCTTGTCTGCGTAGATTTTCAGCATGCCCTGGTTTTTGGCCATCACCCGGCTTCTTCCCTGATTGTGAAAGCTGACCTTCCCGGTGATGAAGGTGTGTGGCACCAGTTCGTGCGCCCGTTTGCCTACACTGGCAATTTGCGGGTCGGAAAAGACGACGCCCAGCCCGGCACGTCGATGGCCGGCTTCAACAGTGGGAAAGGTTCCTGCGTTGCTTCCCGCGATACGACCCTCATCTGAGGCCTCATGCAACAGGGGCAGCTCATTGTTGGCGTCACCTGCTATAAAGATGTGCGGTGCACTGGTTTGCATTGTGTGCGGGTCGTAGGTCGGAACGCCGCGGGCGTCCAGGATAATGCCGGTACTCTCGAGGCCAAGCTTGTCAGTGTTCGGAGTGCGACCGGTTGCCGCCAGAATATAGTCAACCACTACCGTGTGAACGATGCCTCCGGATGTGCGGTAGGTTACCTGCACGCCGTTCAGGGTTTCCTTTGCTGCGAGAACTTCCGCGTGAAGGACCAGATCAAATTCGGACTGAAAAGTATCCGCCGCAATTTTCCGGATTTCGGAGTCGGCAATTCCACCGATCGATTCGTTACGCGACAGCATCGTAACGTTGACGTTGAGTCGGCTTAGAGCCTGGCCCAATTCCAGACCGATAACACCGGCCCCGACAACAAGTACGGATGTCGGAAGCTGCTCCAGTTCGAATACATCGTCGTTAACGAGCAGGCGGTTACCCGCGTCCTCCAGTACTTCGGGAATAAACGGTCTGGAACCTGTGGCAATAACAATCCGGTCGGCAGTGATTTCAAGACCGTTATCAATCAGCAAACGATGGGAGTCCACGAATCGGGCATATCCACGGACCTTGTGGCTATCATCAAACTCTTCGACATCTTCGACAACAAATCCGACGAAACGGTCACGCTCTTTTTTTACCCGATCCAAGACCGCCGCACCGTCAGTCTCAACCGTCGGGACATAAAGTCCGAAAACACCGGCATGCTTTGCGCCGTGGGCGGCCTCTGCAGCGGCAATCAAAAGCTTACTGGGCATGCAGCCAACACGTGCACAAGTGGTGCCATAGTGGCTCCCCTCAATCAGCGCGATGCTGTCGGTATGTTTGCGAGCTTCGCGATAGGCACCCATACCGGCTGTGCCCGTGCCAATGATGGCAACATCAACTTTTCGTTTAAGCATTTTTGCTCTCCTGAGTTTTGCGTGGATCAATAAAAGGTCTGGTCGCGATCAGCTCGCCTTGGTGGCTTGGCGCTGCAGGAAGCGGACGATGTCTTGAGATTCATACAGCCAACGAACTTCCCCTTTCGATTCGATTCTCAGGCAGGGAACCTGGGCTCGGCCTCCACCTTTGATCAGCTCTGCGCGGTAGGCAGGGTTTCTGGCGATATCCCGTTCTTCCACTTCGATGTCGATGTGCTTCATCGCAGAGCGGGTGTATGCGCAGAAAGGGCATGAGCGAAAGTGGTACAGAGAGAACGATGTGGTTTGCGAACTGACGGACATGAATTGTCTCCTTCCTATTGAATGTGAGTGACATTCTCTGTTCTTTTGCCAGAGTGGAAACGGCAGGACGGTTGGAATAGTTGTCCATCTGTTCGAGCAGAACGCTTGTGGTGGGGTGTACAAGAATCGAACAACTAAAGCTTGCATCACCTATTAAGCTGTATATACACTTAATGGTATCAGATGATTCCTTTCAACAGGTTGAGGAAAGCGGAAATGAACCTTTCTCTGAATATGTTTCAGGCTGCGTTCGGTGTTTACAGCCGAATGCTGCCATCCAGCGCGGCATCAAAAGCGGTCGAGCTTATGACCATTCCCCGAATTAAGGCCGAACGGCGCGCGTCATCTCGCGAGCTGTTCGAGCGGGTCGTGCCTCTCGGTAATGACGGCTTGATGTCGATTTATGGGAATGGCCCGAAGAAAATTCTGGTCCTGCATGGGTGGTCGGGTTGGATCGGCCAATTCAAGGATCTGATTAGTGAGTTCGACCCTGGTGAATACACCATTTTTGCGGTTCATCCGGCCGGACATGGCGATTCAGAGGCCACCAAATCTCATCCGGGGCGGTTTATTGAGGCCGTTCTGGACGCCCACGAATACGTGGGGAGTTCTTTTGATGTTGCGATCGGACATTCACTGGGTGCGGCTGCGCTTGTGTATGCTCAATCCACCAGGGGTTGCTTTGATCGCCTGGTACTGGTTTCAGGCCCGGCAACGATTGAGGGCGTCCTGAGCCGATTCGCCCGGTTTGTAAATCTTGGCGAGCGCAGTGAGCGTCTTTTCGTTCGCGACATGGAAGAAACGGTAGGACTGAGCGTTGATCGATTGGATCTGACTACGCTTGCGCCTGGAATCGAGGTACCCGTTTTGCTCATCCATGATGATTCGGATTTGGAAGTTCCGGTTACTGAATCCGTTGCACTGAGCGAGGCGTTTCCGAGGAGCCGTTTAACCCGTACAACGGGATATGGTCATAGCCGGCTTTTACAAAACCCTGAAGTCGTTCGAGAAATCGTCGAATTTACACATTTACCGTTCCGACCATAACCCGAGACTGAAAAAAGCACCGTCCCTGGTGCCAAGACGCAAAACAAACATCTGAAACTCAGCCGTGGCTTTCGGGCTGTACCTGGCCACGGATAACAATCTGACCGCTATACGGGGCCGGATTTGCAGTATCGTTTTTGGCGTCGCGATCCTGAATCTCACCACGAATCACAATTTGGCCGCTGTAGGGAGCGGGCTGAGCCTGTTCGGAGCGGGGCCCATCAGATTTACGGTCTGCGAGGGTCGCATGAGCGGGCAGGGCAGCCACAGTAATAAGGGAAGCCAGGGTAACCAGTACAAATTTACGCATTTTCAATTCTCCACAGTTTGAGTTGATTCAGCTGACTCCGATACCGGAATCGGTCGGATATCAGATGAGCGAATTGTGGGACTGAACAATGTGGAGGAATAATTCTGAAACGGTATGGCAAACATCATTATCAGTGATGGGGGTTGATGACGACTGCCCAAAAACCGCACGTATTACTACTTATCTATCAACCGAGGTGATGTTTTAAATATCAACGCTTGATTAGTTCTGAAGGCCAGGAGTTCGAAGAATAGCAGCCAACTTTTCTACCGACACAATTTCGGAGTTGGCTATGATTTTTCGATTTTTGACCGTTTCTCTTTTAGGCGCTGTTTTGGCTTCGTCTGCACTGGCAGAGTCCGCTGATTCGGTGCTCGCGCTCTCCACGGACAACGACCTGTTCGCCCCAACGCAAACGGATCGGGATTACACCGCCGGTGTAGCGATTACCTATTCCTCCAATTCCGAGGATTTCATTGGGAATCCGGTGTCCAGGGTGAGCCAGGGGCTGGACAGTTTCGTGTTTCCTTATCTGGGCCAAGAGGTCGGGAGCCCGCAAAGCGCCGCGCTTGAGCTGGGCGTTTATGGCTTCACCCCTGAGGAAATCAAGGAATCCGCGATTGATCGTAGCGATCGGCCCTACAGCAGTCTGGTTTACCTGTCTTCAAGCCAGAGTTACCAGGCTCTCGGGGTCGACTCGGGCTGGACCACATCCATGACCGTGGGTGTTCTGGGACTTGATGTATTCAAATCCGGCCAGAATGCGGTTCACAAGGTGGTAGGTAGTGACCGGGCGAACGGTTGGGACCATCAGATCTCGAATGGCGGAGAGCCCACTTTCCGGTACTCGGCCGCGTATCACCGATACCTGGATGCCAGCCAACCAAATCAACAGCTCAAAGTGACGTATTTCGGATCGGTCGGATATCTGACGGAGTTTGGAGCAGCATTGGTATTCCGGGATGGCCTGATTTCCTCTCCGGACAACCGATTTAACCCCGAGCTTATGGCCTACGGTGAGCGAGCGCCCGGCGTTTCCGCACCTGGCGGACGCGAGAATTATTTCTGGGGCGGCGTGTCGGTGAAAGCCCGGGCTTACAACGCTTTTCTTCAGGGCCAGTTTCGTGATTCGGACCATGAACTGGATGCCAATGATCTGAACATCTTGCTGGCTGAAGTATGGGCTGGTTATACCCACAGCTTTCTGGCGGGCACCGAGCTGAGTTATGTGCTGCGTGTTCAGAGCTCGGAGATTAAATCCGGGACGGGAAACCGAACGCTGGCCTGGGGCGGGCTGGTATTCAGCAAACGGCTGTAAAGGCCGGGTGGGCACTCATCATTACAGGAAATAGAGCTTATACCGTCCAGCAATTGGTTTTTGCACGCATCAGGCTTCAATGTCTGAACCATGCTATTTGATAAAGGAGTTGAACCCATGAGCAAAATGATTGAAGTAACCGATGTAAATTTTGAGCAGGCTGTTGTACAGAGTGATCGCCCTGTGCTGGTCGATTTCTGGGCACCGTGGTGTGGTCCCTGCAAGACAGTTTCCCCCATGCTGGAGGCAATCGCCGATGAGTTTGGCGATGAGTTGACCATCGCCAAAGTGAACGTCGACGACAGTCCCGATGTAACTGCAAAAATGCGGATCAGGGGCATCCCAACCCTGGCGCTGTTTCAGGATGGCGGCGTGATTGCCCAGAAAACCGGGGCCGGCAGCCTGAGTGAATTGAGAACCTTCGTGAAAGGGAATTTGTAAACCTATCCCAAAGCCTCCCGATCGGGAGGCTTCTTCGTATCAACTGCAAGAAAGTCAGGCTTTGAGAAATACTGCAATTGCGGTTCATGCCCTTCCAAGCCAGACTTGTCCGGGTCAATCTCCAGGAACTTTGAATGAAAACGCAAGAACTTCAGCTGTTGTACATTTTCGATGCCATCATGACCGAACGCTCTGTGACGCGAGCGGCAGACCGGCTTGCCATGACCCAGCCTGCAGTATCCAATGCGATTTCCCGAATGCGCCAGATCTGGAACGACCCATTGTTTGTGAGAAAGGGTCGCAACATCGAGCCAACATCCTACGCGCTCAGCCTGTGGGATCAGGTGGGCGATCACATGTACGCACTGACGAATGCAGTCAGTGCCACGCAATTCGATCCGGCGACATCGAAGCGAAAATTCCGCATCGCAGTCACGGATGTAATTGTTGAAATGATTTGGCGGCAGCTGATTGAACTTCTTGAAGACCAGGCGCCGGGCGTTGATATTCATGCCGTGCCATACACACCAGAGGGCACATACGACGACTTGCGCGAGGCGCATGTCGATCTGGCGGTCGGTATGCTTACCCAACACGATCACAGTTTGCGAAGTACGTGGTTGTTTGAAGGCGGGTATGTTCTGGCGATGCGCGCAGACCACCCGTTGGCTGGCCGACAGATCACCATGGATGAATTCCTCCAGGCACGGCACCTGCTTGTGACGATGTCAGGGGATGCACACGGATTCGTGGACAGCTACCTTGATCAGAAGGGCCAGAGCAGACGCATTGCTGCGACGGTCAACCATTTTTCGATTGTTCCCCAGGTCCTGAGGGATTCGAACCTGATCGCCGCGGTTCCCGAGTTGATAAGCCAGGACTGTGGCTTCGTGGACGGGCTATGGATGGGGCAGTTGCCTTTCGAAGTAGACCCGACCAGTCTGTATCTCATCTGGCACACACGCCACGACCGTGATCCCGGAATCGTCTGGTTGCGAAACCACGTAGAACGGCTCCTTCGCGAGCGCTGGCACGACATTATGACCAACTCGCCTTGTGGCCATTCGGCGGTAAAAGCCATCGCCTGAAACGAGTAAAAGCTCATTCATCATTTTTCGTGATGACAAAGATACCGCAACGGAATTATTCAGCCCCCCGAAAACTCCCAATAATCCTCTGCAGATGTCGCGAGTTGCGGCATCGGCAAGGGCCCGGTTAAACCAGGATTGATCCGGCCAACTTGACCAATAATCTGCATATCTTGGAGTTGGGAGGGGGAATGAACGGCCAAACGAACTGCCCGTCGATGGGGTCCAGCTGGCAACCTGCTGCAATCACCGATGCCGCTGACCAGAAATGGTACAAGCCAATCATCTCTGTAAACGCCGACAACAGCGGCAACAGGCACGTTTACAAGGCTTTCAGATTCTCCCGGGGCCTGCTCGGGAATTACTTCCGGTTTCTCGCGTCCCACGAACTCAGGATGCTGAGAAAAGTCGAGCACCTGGATTTCACGCCTGATCAAGTCAGCCGGCCGTCAGACGCTTCGCCTACCATTCATTATCGTCTGATCGAGGGAAGGCCGGTAAAGGAAATTGCGGCGGGCAAAGGGGTACCGCACAACTTTTTCTCACAACTTTTCAGTGATGTGAAGACCCTGCACCAGCATGGGGTTGCCCACATGGACCTCGGCAATTCCGGAAACATTCTGGTTTCGGGGCGGGGCGACCCTGCAATAATCGATTTTGGCTCTGCCATTCCCCTGAGTTGGCTCCCATCATCCATTCAGGGCTGGGCCTGCCGCAAGGATATCCTTGGGGTACTGAAGCTCTGGCATCGTTTCGATAGTGATTCGATGCCTTTGTTTCTTGTGCATTACTACCAGAGCAATTATCGCAAAAACATTTACACGCCCAAGCGCTTTCTGAAGGCGCTGAGGCGTTGGGTAACTGGCAGCGCTGACACAGAAGGCTTGTCCGGAGTGACGACCGTGATCAGTGTGTTTTTCGGTCTCCTGGTACTGGTTTCTTTCACCTGAAGAGCGGCATTCTGTCGCTCACTCCTATGCCTTGAGTTTGGCGAAAAAATTGGTAGGGGCAGACAAAAAAAGGGGCGGTCATGGTGACCGCCCCTTTTAGTTGTGCTCAGCTCAGTTGCTGATACCAAGATCGACTGTTTCGATCGCTGGATTGTTTCCGCGATCGATATCTTCCTGGCTCACACCTTCCGCCTGTGCGAAAGCAGAGAAAGCGATTACAGAGAAAACGAGAAAAAACTTGTTGATTGCGTTCATGTGATATTCCACCTTTCAAGAGAGTTAAGTTAGACAGCATCGCCGTATTGGCTTGATGGTTATTCTCTTGTTTTCCCGTCCTCAGAAAAAATTGCTTTGCGGTATACAACACATCAGGTCAGGTGATGGGTTTAGACGAGCGCTCTAGCGCAGATAGCGGTCGCCTTCGGATCATCAAAATTCAACTTCCATAACTTCTCTGATTGCGCCCCGACCACCCGCGAACAGGTTCTCGATCCTGTTATCGGTTCCAATAGTCAGCCGCACGTTTATGACGCTAGGTGAGGGTGCGACCATCCAGCGACCTTGTTCGATGGTGAATTCCTGCTTTTGAATACCCAGTTGGTCACGCAGATAGCAAGCCAGCGGGCCGGCCGCCATTCCAGTCGCAGACTCTTCCTGAATGCCGTATCGGGGTGCGAACATGCGGGCGCCTGCGTCTCTCCCATCGCCAACGTCGTCGAAGGAGAATACGTAATATCCTATAAGATCCAGAGCTTCACTTAGCTTCTCGATGAGGTCGAAATCTGGCTCAAGACCCTTGATTGTCTTGCCGTCGCGAATGCCAATCACCACAAAGCTGTTGCCGGTATTGACTAACATTGGCTCGGCACCGTCGATCAGATCGTCCCTGGTTATCCCAAGGGAGAGCAGGGCAGCCCGTAGATCACTCTCGCCTAACGCTTCGAAGCGGGGAGCTTTCTGCTCCATATAGGCGGCTTCGCCCTCCATATTGACTGACCTCAGGCCATCAATTGTCTCCTTCGATGACCGATCATTAGCTAACAGCCCTTTTTGCTTCAGAAAACTGAAGGTTGCGATCGTTGCGTGGCCACAGTGAGCGATCTGCTGGGTTGGCGTAAAGAATTCCAGTTTAATGTCTGCCAAATCCGACGCAGACACAAAAGCCGTTTCCGACAAGCCGACAGCCGCTGCGATCTTCTGTTTTTGCTCGGAGCTCAACTGGTCGGCATTCAACACAACACCTGCCGGGTTGCCCCCGAAATCGCCGTCAACAAAGGCACTGATGATTGGGACTTCAATTTTCATAATGAGTATTCCTACCGTTGATTTAGTCACCTTATGTTTTCAGTGAACGGTGCCCGGAACAAACGGGTGAACCTGGTCTTTGCTTAATTTAAAATTAACCGTAAACAGAATAGAGATAATGCAAAAACTACCTCCGCCCGATCGAAATTGTTGTCCCGGCAGAATACCAATACTACCTGTTTGCACCGGAAGCGAAATTTCGCACGGACAAGATTCGTGCTTTTGTATCGTGGATTATCGGCGAAGTAGGTTCTTAATCACTCATAGTCATTTTGGCTAGCAAGGCCATTCGGGAAGCTTTTCTGTAACAACATGGCTGCTCTGATCGTCAAAGAAATGACCATCGTTGATTAGGTTCGGGAGGGCGCCATGAACGGTTCGACTCAGCTATCGCAAGGAAATTACCTACCGACAGAGGGAATGAAGGGGCTTTTGCGTCGGTGGTTTTATCTGAAATTCGTTCAGAAAAAGAGCACCGTTGAATTGATGGCCACAGCCTCTGATCTTCGAAATAAAAGCGCGTTGAGTATTGTGGCGTTGCTGGATGTTGACGAGCAAATGATATCTCAAGTGGTAGGTAAGAAAAGGCTCATTTTTGTTCAGAACTGCCACGCCTACCTGAAGGGCCCAGGAAAGTAGCTGCCGTTCCGATGTGTCAGAGACCAAACAGACGGAATATGAAGTCAACCGTCCGCTTGGTCGCTGGTGCTCTTTAGGCGGTTTGGGGTTCAAAGGCAAAGGCACCCAATACCTGTTCAAGCTTTTCAACGAGATCACTATTCGTCAGCTCGCCGCGATCGACATCGAAGTTATCGAAAAAGCTTGGAATACTGAGACTGCCAACGACCTTCCCATTAAAAAAGGGAGCAGCGGTTTCAGCAAGCTTCAACACGGTGTTTCCGCCACCTGGCCCCGGAGAAGTGGCGAGCATAACGATCGGCTTGTCACGGTAGACGTGTCGGCCAATTCGGCTCATCCAATCGAAGAGGTTTTTAAACGCTACAGTGAAATTGCCATTGTGTTCGGCAAAGGAAACAAGAATCGCGTCCGCTTGTTCGATTTTGGTCTGGAAGGCGTGGGCGCACTTTGGAATGCCGTACTGCTCTTCCAGGTCGATACTGTAGATCGGCAAGTCAAAATCATTAATCTCAACATAATCGATCTCCGCATTCGCCAGCTTGTTCGCGGCGTATTTCACGAGTTGTCTGTTGATGGATTTGCGACTGTTGGTCGCTGCAAACGTTAAAACTTTCATGTTTAGTCCCTCGACAGGGTTAATGATTGATGGAATAGCTGTGCCGCTGGGGAAGGGGATTTCTCCCTCACTCAAGGTGCCCCAACTCACCCGCGTTATAGCGAGCAACCACTTCATCGACTTCTTGTTGGGTGCTCATTGCAAACGGCCCGCGTTGAACGAAATGTTCATTGATGGTCTCACCGGACAGCACCGCGAAATGGCTTCTTGTAGGAGACTTTCCTCGCACTGTGACTGCCTCGCCCTCTGCACCGTTAATCGCGCTGGACTCTCCCTGGTGGAGAGTGAACCATTCGCCGCGCACCTGATATTCAATGTCGCCTTCAACTGAATAGATCCAGGCATTAAAACCGGTTTGAATGCGGTGTTCGAATACCGATGTTTTGTCTGCAAAACCATCAAGAATAGTGGCTGGCCACACCGACGCTGCGTCTGTCTCGACCCCATTGCTTTGGCCAAGAACCAGCCGCACACGGTAGCCTTGCCCCTTCAAGGTCGGCATGTCTTCTCGCTTCACATGCAGGGAGTTCGGCGCCTGGCGCTTCATGCGTGCGGGCAAGTTAACGAAAATCTGCAGTCCATGAATCGTGGCGCCTTTACGCGGTGCCTCGTCGTGAATGGCACCGCTGCCCGCATTCAGCCAGTAAAGGTCGCCAGGGTTAATGTCGAAGTCATTCCCCAGCGAATCGCGGTTGTTGAATTTACCTACCGTATCTTCAAACAAAACGGTAACAGCCGAGAGGCCAGCGTGAGGGTGGGTACCAAAGGTCGGTGCCGTCATTGTGTAGTGATCCACCATGATGAAGGGATCCATGGCCCCATAGAACTGCCCGTGACGAAAACCCACACCCGTGAACCCTGAGCCCACACTAATTGGGCTTCCCTTTACCGGGGCGAAAGCTGTCATCGAGTCATGTTGTTGAGCAACTTGATAGGTCATTGTCTTTCTCCGTTCCATTTCTGGTCTGAATAAAAGTTAGCAGCTTGGTATTTGAATAAAAATGGCTAAAATCTGAACTGTTCGTTCCATATTTAGGACGCAGATATGAACATTGACCTGAACGACTACTTCTATTTCGTGCATGTCGTTGAAAAGAAGGGATACACCGCAGCGGCAAAGGCATTGGACATGCCAAAGTCGCGATTGAGCCGTCATGTTGCTCAGTTGGAAGAACGCCTTGGTGTGAGGCTACTTCAGAGAAGTTCCCGTAACGTCGCGGTAACCGAAGAAGGGAAGAGCTTTTACCAGCATGCTCGAAAGCTGGTTGATCACTTCGAACTGGCTGAAGCAGCAATGGACAATAAAAGTGGAAACCTTTCAGGGAAAGTCGTGATCGGCTGTTCGATAGGTGTGGCGCAATTTGTTCTGCTTGATATCGTGACTGATTTCGCCAGGCAGCATCCCAAAGTGCTTATCGAACAACGCGTCTCCAACACCATGGTCGACTTGATTACTGAAGGGATAGACATCGCCATTCGAGGGCACAGTGGCGAATTGCCTGATTCGAGCTTGGTCCAGCGGTTTATCGCCAATGTGGAATGGCAGTTTTATTGCTCTCCCGGCTATCTGGAGCAGCTAGGACAACTTGAAACACCGTATGATCTAGCCAGTTGTCGTTTTTTAAAAGTGGGGAGAGCCGGCGCGAAAGAGGCGATTCCTTTACAGCACAAAGACGGCCTTCGAACCCATCAGAATACCCATATCGCGCTTTGCTCAGAGGATATGTCGACAATCAGGCAAGCCGCGATCGATGGCCTGGGCGTTACCGCATTACCCGATTATGTCTGCAGAGCAGCCGTTCAAGCTGGCCAGCTCATTCGGGTATTGCCAGACTGGATATCGCAATTCGCAAGCCTCAGCCTGTTGATGCCATCACGGGTGGGTGTGCCACCCCATACAAAAGCCTTAGCCGAGTTCATTCGTGAGAGACTGCCAGTAGCTTTAGCGCCAGCAATCCACGAATAACCCGAGCTACAAGTATTGAGAAAATAGCATTGGCGGGAGTGGAGATTGACTCCAACTCAGCCCTGGAAACCTTGGCTGAGTTGGGAAGGGCATCTGGGGCCATAGAACTTGCCGTTGCAAGACTACATATTCTTTACCAGCTCAATATCACCAGGACGCCAGGACTTGTTGATCCATGGCGCCATAGGTCCGTACATTCGCAAGATTGCAAACCAGCTTTTTCCCGGAACCGTTTGCAGCCAATTGCCTTCATTTCCCTCAGGTGCTTGCGGCGCGAAATAGACGTCGTAGGATCCATCAGAATTCTTCTTGATACCCTCGCTCTGACTGCCAACCGTCGGGAACAGCTGGCCTGTCTGCAGCTGGGTACGCGTCTGGGTATCATAGAGTGTGACTGCCCAGAAGTTGTTCACCGGCACATCTGGCGGCAAATGCAGCCGGTAGGTCCTGTCTCCGTAAAACGGTTTATCATCGCTATCCAGCATGGCAAGCGCATAATCGGAGCCCACCCCGGCGCGGGTCGCCGCCATCGCCGGCGTTACACCACCGGCGTTGTAGTAGAACAGGACCCGGGCATCAAGGTTCATCACGCCGTCTGCCCGAAAAGACGTATTCTTGTTGGCATACCCCATAACCCAGTTGCTGTCCGTTCCTGGGTAGATGTACACGCCATCGATCCGCGGATCATAGGTAATCGAACGCCCTGCAGCATTGCCCAGAGTAGCGGCCTCAGTAAGCAGTTTCTGCATCCGCTCATCAGGATTGAACGGCTTGCCTTTGACGATTCCGATGGCGGCCATATTACCGCGCACTTCCGGTCCGACGGCATCGACCGGCTCTGCCTGAACGATAGTGTTCAATATCTCATAATATTCCAGAGTGCTTGGGAAGATAGTGCTGAACGAGCGTCCGGACATGTTCACGAACTGCGTCGGTTCCGGATTGTCCTTTTCCTTCAGAGGATAAATCTTCAGTCCGGCCTTGAAGTTGTCGGCTGCAGCTTTGAGGCCATCTTTGATCGAGCCTCGCAGGAACAGGAAATTATTGTTCGTGGATGGCCTGAGCAGATAGTAGCCGTCCGGTATGTCACCCGTGTAACCAGGAGGCAGCACAAGGTACTTGCCACCCTTGCCCTTGTCAGGCCCGGCAGCGCCGATGTCACCAACGTAACGTTGCCAGGCATCATTCAGAAAGCCGAGCATGCCAGGTGGAACCTCAATAACAGTTGGCCCGTCGTTTGCCAGATCAGTAGGGGCGTAGGCATACATGGTCGAAGTGTTCGACGTAATGACCGGTGTCCTGGAATCCATTAACTGTTCCCAGATAGCGATCTTGTTGGGCGCATCAGCCCCTTGCTGGGCCATGCCAAGCAAAACGGAGTAGATGGATACAGCACCAACATTGTCCAGGTACACACCAAGCGCACGTGCACGGTTCAGATAGTCGTAGACCAGATCATTGGTGTCTCCGATCGGCACGCCATCGAAAAACTCCAGTTCACCGGCAACCGTCTGCACCTTGTCCGGTATCGACGCTGCCCTTGTTTTCGCGGCCTCCCTCGCACTGTCTGCCTGTGCATGGCCAGTGGCGAGTGCCAGTGAAGTGGCTAATGCCATCGCAGTAAATTGAATTTTCATTGCCTTTCCTCATTCCTTGGGCTTTGCCCGTTTCTCTATCCTATTTCACCATCTCCAGCTTCGGAGCGGTCCACGTACCATCCAGAGCAGCTGCTTCTGGCCAATAGATGCGCAGATAAGCTGAGAATGGTCCCTTGGGCGCAGGAAGCCAGTTGGACTCCAGATCCTTGCCGGGTGACTCGTGCTGGATGTAGAGGGTGAGGCCGCCATCGGTATCCTTCTGCAGCTTCGGTAGCATCGGCGAATTGATGAGGTAGCGGTCGATAGGATTGGCCACCAGCAAGCTCTCAGGTAGTTGATACATGGTGAGCGACCAGAACGCATGCGCGGGTGGCAGTTGGCCCTTCGGGAAATGCAGAGTATAGCGGTTAGCGCCGTTGAGCTTTTCGCCGCTGGCGTCAGTAAAATAAATAGGGTACATCGCTTCCTGTTTTGAGTTCCCCCAGATGCCAATGGTTGCGAGCCAGCGATAGAAGTAATTGTTTTTCATGGATTCGCGCGTACCGAAGACATCGCCGGCGGTAATTTTACCTTCCGCCAATAACTTCGCGCCGCCCGCAAACTCTTTCCAGGCGTCGCCTATGCCTTCCTCTAAGGCTTTCTTCATTTCGGGGGAAAGCTTTGCGGGCTCAAAGGTCTTTCCGGCGCCGATGCCAATCCTGGCGAACCTCTCCATGAGTTCCTTCTCAGACGGAACAGTTGGACTGAATTGCAGGACGAAATTCAGGATATTGAACACCTCGAGGGAGCTTTTCTGTTCTTCCTGGCTGATCGGCTTGATGAAGTCGATGGCCGGTGCGGGGGTGGGCGCGGGCTGGCCGAGGAACTGGCTCAAGGGCTGCACCTTGTACTCCGACTGAATTCTCTTCACGTTGTCGAGGTCGGTCGGATCGAAAAGCTGGGTGCGGTAGATCAGGGTGTTTATCTCGGTCTCAGACTGGATGACCTCCTTGATTCCCTGCGGTTTCTCGCCCTTCCAATTCGGGCCAGCGAGCATGATGCTACCCGCTTCGTTACCGGTGGTTCGGCTGCCGGCATAAGCAAAGTTGAACGTATAGGCGTCGATGAACTGAATCGAATAATAACGACCTTCTGGAATTTCCGGGACCGTCAGAACGAGCGGTTCGGCCCGGAGGTCTGCACCGAGAAAGGAATAGGGCGTGTCGGAGTTGGGCGTTTGGACGGCCTTGTCCTCCGGGGTGTAGACGCGCGGGATGTTGTGGATCTCATTCCACTGTCCCTTGTATTCGGGGTCGGTCTTGTCAACGAAGTAGCCGTATTGGATGCGGTAGCCGTCCACCATGGGGTAGCCGTAGATATAGGCTTCCTTGGCGATAGCGCGTGCTTCCGCTGGCGTTACAGCGGGTGCAGCAGCGCTGTCAGCCCCGGCCGGCAACAAGACCAACGCAAACACGCTCGCAATGGTGAGTTTGAACGTGGTGTGAAGGGATGTTTTCACAGCTATTGCTCCTGCTTGATGTCCATTTTTTCGCGTGTGCGAACCGGTGACTTGTTTAAAGCTCCTTCTTAATCATCACCGGTGCGTCTTTCAGGCGCTATCAGTTATGCGCAAGACACGGAGGGCCCAGGGCCGTGTGGGTAGGGAGGATATGCGCTGCATTTATTATTGAGAGGTTTCTTGCGGTGGGGTCATAGCGGGCTTAATCTTAACTATGTCTATCGAGAAATCGCAGGGAGCGATCCATGGACGCGACACGTGGTATTTCAGGGAACCCTTACCAGCCTCCGGTGTTTCATGATCTGGACGAGGTTAACCATGCCATCAGCGGTTCGAACCTGGAATTTATCCAACTGAAGTCTGGCAATCTCGACGTTGCGCTTGATCAGATGTCACTGGGCGACCTTTCAATCGATGTCGGTGCAGTCAACCTGCCCATCCGTGTGATGGGCGAACTGGACCCCGGGCGATTCAGTATTGGTGTCTTCACAAGAGGCGCTCAGGCCACCTGGAACGGCAATCACGTCGATGACTCGCAATTGTTAGTGTTCCCACCTGGCAAGGAGCTTAGTGGCTATGCTTCGACAATGTACGGGTGGACATCTCTTATCATTCCTCCCGCGTGGATTGATGTAATCGAACAATCCACTTCTCGGACGAACATAACCCAGGTGGCTTCCTGCATCACCACTCGTCCCGCTCCCGAAACGCTTGCGGAGCTAAAACAGGCCATCTCAAACGTATTTCGACTAACAGAGAGCCCGTTGGCTGGCCCAGCGGAAGAGTGGTTGGTGACCGATCTCCGCAATATGCTGGGTGCCGTTCTGAGCGCTATGGATGTCCCTCCGGCGAAAGTCAGTTCTCAGGCCAGGGGGCATTTCATTGTCGCGAAGCGAGCCGAACGTTATATGCGCGAGAGAACCGAAGAGCCGTTGAGCATCGATGACTTATGCGTTGCGATGAATGTTAGCCGTCGATACCTGGAATATGCATTCGCCGATGCCTTCGGTACGAGCCCGTCCCGCTATCTACGCCTGATGCGGCTTCACCAGGTACGCAGCAGACTTAAGGCGTCACGTGGCCAAACCACAGTCACAAACGAGGCACTCAGGTTGGGCTTCAGCCACCTGAGCCTGTTTGCCACCCAGTACAAGAATGCCTTTGGTGAGTGCCCGAGCCAGACGCTTGCTCGTGCGACCCGATAGTCACCGTACGCCTGCTACACAACTTCTTCTCGCCAACCCGCACCCATGCGGAATCACGATAGCGCAGCCGTCTCTCACCGCAATAGAATCCACTCTTACGCAATCTGGCGTCTAAGGGTGTTCTCGATAATTCAGACCATGCAAATCAAGAGATCGACTCATCAAAGCAGACTGGATGAAGCGCTCGCCTACATCGCAGGACATATGAAAGAAAGAATCCAGCTCGGTCATCTTTCTGAAGCGTCCGGTGTGAGCAAGCGAACGCTCGGTTATCTTTTTCTGCACACCTACGGCATCACACCGATGGCCTTCTTGAAACGGGAGCGACTGAGGAAAGCCAGGATGCTACTTCAGCATGCCGACCCTTCCACGACCACAGTTACGAGTATCGCCCGAGAGTGCGGCTTCCAACACATGGGCCAGTTCTCGCTCGACTACAAGCGGCTGTTCGGAGAATCACCTTCCGCCACCTTGCACCAGAGCCGGACAGGTGAGGGGAGCCCGGAGCGTTCGTAATCGACGGACGGAGCGCCTGTTCGGAAACGCTATGCGTTTTCTTGATAGCGACCGGACAGCTATAGGGGAATAGTGAGGCTATAAACGTGGAGGAGGGATCACATGCGCGTCATTTCGTTTCTTATATTTCTGATTATCACGAGCACGGCGATCGCTGAAGAAGACCCGAGATTTAGCATCAGCATCGGGGCTTTTTTTACAGATCGCGAAAGTAAGACGAGAGTTGACGGGGACTCTGGCCGTGGAACGGACATAGACTTGGAAGACGACCTTGGTCTGAAGAAGTCGGATACGGTTTTTCGTGTGGACGGCTATTGGAGATTCGCAGAGAAACATCGATTCGACTTCAGCGTATTCGATCTTTCTCGCGAATCCTCGAAACAGATTGAAAGGGAAATAGTCTGGGAGGATACAACGTATCCCATCAACAGCACGGTAAATACCGATCTTGACCTCTCGATCTATAAAGCTGCATACACCTGGATGTTCCTCAAACGCGATCGCAGTTTTCTCGGTGCAACTGTCGGTCTATATGTAGCCGACATGAAGGCGACTTTATCAGCATCCTCGGTCGGCAGTGTCGAATCGAATGACCTGACAGCACCTTTGCCAGTAATCGGTCTTCGCGGCGAACACCGCTTTGCTGAGCGATGGGCTATCCGCGGCAGTGGGGAAATTTTTGCCGTTGACTACGGAGACTATGAAGGATCGCTTTACGACGTCTTTGTCGGTTTCGATTTCAGCGTGACTAAAGCCATTGCGATTGGCGTTGGTATTAATGCTGTTGAACTCGACGTTGCGGTCTCAAAAAGCAGTTTTCAGGGAGACTTGAACTGGCAGTACGAGGGTGCGCTGGCTTATCTCAAATTTGATTTTTAGGTGCGAATACCTCTTTTAACGATTTTCAACAGGAGTAATTCCTCATGCACTTACGCAGACAGTACTCGATTCGCATCATATGTTCGATCGTCTGGTCGCTGGACCGCCCACGATGAGTTTTGGGCAAAAGCTGATGCACGAGATCCGGGAAGTGGCAGTGACAACGCTGTACTTTGCTGCCTGGATTGGCCTGCTGATGGTGCTCAAAGTTCTGGTACTGGCGGAATATCAGATCGAGTTTAAAGGCCTGTCGTTGGTGCTGGTCGGCGCAATGGTCCTCGCCAAGGTCGTGCTTGTGCTGGAGCATGTTCCGTTGGGCAGTTTGACGCGCAAACAACCAGCCTGGGTGGATGTCCTGGTGCGCACGGCCCTCTACAGTCTGGGTGTGTTCGTTGTGCTGGTGCTTGAGAAGGCCTTTGAAGGCAGGCACGAGCATGGCGGCTTTGGTCCGTCGTTGATGTCGTTGTTCCAGCGGGCCGATGCGGACCATGTCTGGGCAAATGCTATTGCTCTCTGTGGCGCGCTGCTTGTGTACAACTGCTTTTATGTCGTGAAAAGACGCCTTGGGGCAGGGGAGATCGCCAGGCTTTTCTTATTACCCCTTCCAGAAGAACCCCGTGCCGGTGGGCTCAGCGCCAAAAACGCGGACAGCTCATGACCATATGGAGATAAGTCCATGCACACCAACAAGCTATTTGCGATTCCGCTGATCCTGTTGGGCTGCGGTGGAAGCCAGATCGCGTTTTCGGCCCCAAGTGATGCCTGGGAATACGAAGTCGCACCCTATTTGTTTGCAGCTGGTATGGACGGAAAAATCGGTATCCGCGATGTCACCAGCGAAGTGGATGCTTCCTTCAGTGACATAGCGGATAACCTGGGCCAAGGTTTTATGGGCTTATTCACGGCCAGCAAGGGGCCATGGACCTACGGGCTTGAAGGCGTGTACATGAAGTTGTCCGATGAAGGTTCGGAGAGTGTGACCGGGCCTTTTGGTCAGGTGATGATCGATGGCGCGTTGAACGTGACAAGCAAGCTGTATGTCTACCAGGGATCAGTTGCATACCGGGTACTGGACAACACCACGGCTATCGATATGGTCGGAGCGCTACGATTCACGAAGCTCGATACTGACGCCAGAGTTGTCCTTTCGACGAATCCAGCCATTGTTTTCCCCGGTGGGGTCAAAAGCGCCAGCGATTCGGATAGCTGGACTGATGCGGTGGTCGGTGTGCGTGCACTCCACCCACTTAACACGCAGTGGTCCTTGCTGGGATATGCGGATGTCGGGGGTGGCGGCTCCGATCTGACGTATCAATTCATGGTTGGCGCGAACTGGGATTTTTCTTGTAATTTCAATGCTAAGGGGGGTTATCGCCAGCTTTATTGGGACTACAAAGACGACGGAACTACCTGGGACATCACAGCAAACGGTCCATATCTGGGGCTGGGTATCAGGTTCTAAAATAAAGACATCGGGTGCTGACCTGAAAAAAATTCATGTTGCGCAGAACTGATAGCGGAACAATCAAAACTGGTCAAAGATCAGGTATACAAAGGCCGAAACCCCGGATAAACAAATGAAACTTAATCCGATTTTGATCGTGTTCGTTGCCAGTATCGCAACATCAACCTTTATCGGCTGCGCCAATCAATCGAAAGACTCGAAGCCGGATGAGCTGGAACAGCAGCGCGCGGAAACTCGTGCCGATTTCCAGAGCTTGATTATGGACGAGATCGATGACCCGGCGAGGGCTGAAAAATTTGCGGCTTTATCAGCTGAAAGGGAACAGTTGATCAACCAACACGCAACTACAGTGCAGCACTATTCAAAGAGACTGAAGAATTTGAGCCGGGATTATTCGACCGAACGCGAAAACCTGGAAAACCTCATTCAGGAGTACAACGCGGAACGCCGCGCCGCTCAAACCGAGTTCCTGGCTTTGATGGGCAAGATGAAGGCAACTGTCACGGCAAAAGAGTGGGAAAAGCTGGCGAAGTTTGAGTTGAAGGAACTTAACCCAAGAACCATGAGTTATCAGGCGGGAGGCCAGTAAGATGCTGGTGGCAATAATAGTTGCTTTTTTTCTGGGTGGTCCCAACGCATCCGGCGCGATCCTGACCCAGGACATGCTCAAGAGCTTCGAAAGGCTCGCACAACAGGCAATCACCGATCCGGCCAGGGCCGAAGTGGTTATGCAGGAGGTAGCGGCACTCCGGGATGAATTGAAGCAATTCGACAAAACGTTTGCCAAATCTGGCAAGGTTCTGACCGAATTATATAAAGATCACGACGCTGGTCCTGCCAGCCTGAAGGTGCAACTTGATTTGTTGAACGACGAGTGGGAAGCAGCTCAATCCCTTGCGCTCGATCACCGATTCGCCATCCGTAATCACATGACAGAAGCTGAGTGGGCAGCAGCGGTTGCGCAAACGACCGAATAATTAGCAGTTTCTGTGGGCATCCAACAGCATCTGAACGACCACAGAAAGTACTAAACCTCTGCAACCAAAGATCAGTATCTTCCCCACCAAAATCCACACAAAGTGCTAAACAAACTTAAAGCAGATTCGAGAATAGGGTGCTCATTCCAGTTTCCACACAAAGTGCTAAATTCGGCGTCCGACCCGGAGTTCGGAATAGTCTCACTGGAACGGAAAGATTGGAGGCGAGCAACAGGCCTCGTTAGCGGGGGACGCATTTTAAACAAAAGCGGACATTCGAGCTATAGGCCAGGAGTGTGTAATGCACCGGGGTAAGTCCATCTCAATCCTTAGATGGTCCCAAATCCTAGGGTAAGATCAACTCGACATTTCTGGCTCCTTTGGGACACCCAGTGAAATCGTAGTCTCCGTTAATAACAGTAAGTGTGTTCACTAGTCTCCGGGCATCAGGGATCCGTCAGTAATCTTAACCTTTTGTCTTATATCGTTGTCCGAATGCTGGAAATTACTTACCTTAGTGTTGCAAAGATCGCGTAACGATAACTATCTGTTTGTAAATGAAAAGCGGGCAGAAAATCGGCGCTTTCAAGCTTTTTGACAAAGCCCTTTCACAAAGTAACAAAACCCTGCTGGCGATTAAAATTCGATCACATTACCTTGGCCGCAACTTTTGATGACTCCAGATAAGAGGGTTCCTGAATTGCGTCGTTTGCCACTGATTTTTATGCTGATTATGTTCGTGTTTTCCGCCCAGGCGATTGCAGCCCCGAAGCTGACAATCACCAGTGACGCGGACACTCTAGTTCTGGACCGGAATGAGCTTGAAAGCTTTCCCCAAACCACCTTTTCGACAATCAGCCCCTATTTTGACGGAGAGGTTCAGTTTTCCGGTCCGACTCTGGCACGCGTTCTGGAAACATTTGGTGTATCGGGCGAAACACAGATCACCCTGACCGCTCTGAACGATTACAAGGTCACCGGTTCTCTGGAAGAGCTCCTCTCATTGGATGCGATCATTGCTACCCGTCGGGATTCCAGAACCATGTCGGTTCGCGACCGCGGCCCTTTCTGGATCATTCTGCCGTTGTCCCAACGTCCCGAACTGGATGAGGAAGACTTTCATCGTTATATGGTTTGGCAACTCAGCGGCATCGAGCTTAAATAATCGTGAATAAGGGTACGCTCCTTTCCGGACTGTTTTCGCGGACCACGGTCGTCTTTCTGTTCCTGATCGTGCTCTTGCTATTGGGTGGGAGCTTCTATACCTATTTCCAGGACAGAAAACTCCAGTCGGTTTCTCTTAGCACCATACGAATGGCATCCTGGAACCTGGCCCAGTTGGGCAATGAGGCAAGTGCGTTTGACAGGGAGCTCTCGCTTTCGGCGAATGGTGTAGGCGATCCGGACGAGTTGACCCTTCGCTACGATGTTTTGTGGAGTCGGTATGATTACCTGCTGAATGGCGCCGAGTCGAGGGCAACGCGGGATCATGAGGATAACGAGCAGCGCCTGGAAAATCTGTTCAGTGATTTGAGGGCACTTGAGGGGCCGATTCTGGCCGGGATCGAAAATGGTTCTGACAGCCTTGCTTCTGTGTCGGAGCAATGGAACCGTCAGAAAACCGGAATTCAGCAGCTGGTCATCGATAACTTCGTCGGTGATGAAGCCAGTCGGTTGGTGACTGCCGTGGAGGAATCCCGTGATCGCCTGGCCAATCTCCGAATACTCACCCTGGCGGCCCTCGTCGCGGTTTTCCTCTATCTGGCTCTGGCCATCGCCTTTGTGCGCAGGCAGTCCAAAGAGGATCCTGTCACCGGTCTTCCGAACAGCCAGTACCTCCACAGTATTCGAGGCGTGGCTCCCGACAAAGCCATCATTACTTGCGAAATTCGAGGTTTTCAGCTGGTTCTGAGTGATTTTGGTACCGAAGGTGGCAATGATCTGCTTCGGGTGTTCGCCAGCAAACTGAAGAAAGAGTTGCAAGCGGGTGACGAACTGATTCAGGCCTCCCAGAGCGGATTTGTGATGTTTCTGGCCGTGAGGCCGTCCGAGGACATCGAGGCGATTACCGAGCGGCTGGTTGAGGCGACAACCTTTGATTGGCGCACTGGTGATTCAGTCCTGCACGTGTCGGCAGTAATGGGGGTAGATCCCCAGTGCAAGGATAATTGCCCTGGCTGGAGTATTCGCTACCAGCGAGCCCACCGGGCACTGACCCAGGCCAGACTGGAAGGACGCGATTACTATATTAACCGCGAAGATCTTCGCCGTCGGATCGAAGAGGACCGGCTTGTCCACACCGGCCTGATTCGGTTTTTCAACAACGAACCAGGAACGCTCCATCTCAGCCTGGTGTACCAGCCCATCGTGAGTTCCGAAAACATCAACCTGGTTACCGGTGCCGAGGTGCTTCTGCGCTGCCGGGATGAGCGTGTCGGCTTTGTGCCGCCGAATCGTGTGGTAGATCTCTGTGAGCGTTACGGACTGGGTGTTGAGCTGGGTCGGTGGCTATTCAGGCAGATTGCCCGTGAAACACAAACCCTTTATCGGAACCTCGGTTTTGATGGCAATCTCTCCATCAATCTCAACCCGTCCATGTTGGCCGATCACCTGGTGCAGGACGTTCAGAGTCTACTGATTGATGCCGGTATTCCGGCCACTGCCCTGTGCATGGAGATTACCGAAGACAATGCCGCCCTTGAATTCCAGCGCATCAATCAGCTGATCGGTAGCCTGCACGATCTGGGCGTAACCTTTGCCCTCGATGATTTTGGTACCGGGCATTCGTCACTGGAATATGTCCGGGAACTCAAGGTAGACCGGCTCAAGATCGACCGCTGCTTCGTGAACGGCATTGAGGAAAGCGAGGACAAAGCCCGTTTCCTCGGGTCGGTGATCGCAATGGCCGATCAGGCGTACATGAAGAGCGTCATTGAAGGGGTGGAGAACAAAGCCCAGTGGCAGTTGATCGAGAGCATTGGCGGCGTTCTCATACAGGGATATTATGCGCACAAACCGATGCCACTGAACGATTACCTGGCCCTGCTCCTCGATTCGGGCACCTGTTACCCGTCCGTACAAACCAGGTCTTTGGCGTCTGCCAGTTATTGAAGGGTGTACTGCATGAAGTTAAAACAAGGTTGGCTTCCGTGGCTGGTAGCACTGCTGATCGCTATCCAGCCCGTTATCGCTCACAGTGCAGAGAAACCGCTGCTGTTCGGGATTGTTCCCCAGGAGTCTTCCAGCAAACTGGCGGATCAGTGGACACCTCTGATGAGGCATCTTTCGGAACAGCTGGGGCGGCAAGTGCGTTTTACCACCGCGCCGGACATACCCACTTTCGAAGAGCGTGTCCTGGCAGGCGAGTATGATATTGCCTATATGAATCCCTACCACTACGTGGAGTTCAGCCAGTCGCCCGGCTATCGGGCCATTGCCCGGGAGGGTGAGAAGCGGATACGGGGCATTATCGTGGTTGGAGAGGACAGCCCGGTAACAACCCTGGTGGACCTTGAAGGAACTACCCTGGCGTTTCCGGCGCCGGCAGCGTTTGCTGCCACCATACTGACCCGTGCTGAACTGGAACGGTTGGGTATCACCTACACGGCTCGCTTTGTGTCCTCCCACGAATCCGTTTACCTGAATGTCCAGAGAGGCTTTATGGCAGCGGGCGGGGGAATAGAGCGTACGTTTAACTCGGCGGTTGCAGAGGGGCTGACCGGTGTTCGGGTCCTATGGCGATCCGAGGGTTATACGCCTCATGCTTTTGCGGTGCATCCGGGGCTGCGTGACAATCAGCGGTCACGTATTCAGGCGGCGTTGACGAATTTAAGTAGCAGCGAGGAAGGGATGGCATTGCTTGAGCGTGCCAACTTGAAGTTCCTGATACCGGCCGACGATAAAGATTGGAATGATGTCCGGGGCCTAGGCCTCGACTTTATCCAGGCACAGGGGGACATGTGAAGCTGTCAATCCGGGCTCAGGCCGTGATTGGCATCGGCATGATCGAAGTTGTCATGCTGATTGTACTGTTGTATTCGGTATTTCACTTCATCGACTCGTCAACGACCGATGAAGTGGAACGCCGTGCCCAGTCCATCGCCCGGATTTTCGCGGCGACCGCCGCGAATGATGTGTTATCCCTCGACCTTGGTTCATTGCAGTCGTTTGTTGAGGCTGCGGCCAGAACCCCTGGAACCGCGTTTGCCCGGGTAACCGATTACAATGGCCATCTTCTGGCCGAGGCCGGTAACCCGGATGCTCTGCGTCAGTCTTTCCAGCGCTCAAGAGAAAACGTTGGCCTGTCTGATCTTTACATGGCGAAGGCCACGATCGTTAAGGCGGGATTGAATTATGGCACCGTGGAGATCGGCCTGGACCTGAGGGAACAGCTGCAGGGTATTGAGCAGGTCAAGCGCAGAAGCCTGATTATTGCCGCTCTGGAAGTATTGGCAGCAGCCCTCTTCTCAATTGCTGCCGGTTACTACCTGGTCCGGCGACTGAAACACATCCGGCGTGTGCTGGGGCGAGTCAATAACGGTGAGTACAGCCAGCGGGTGAACGATTCTCAGCTGGATGAGGTCTCGGAAGTCGCTTCGGAAATTGACCGCCTGACTGAGCGGGTTGCCTGGGAGAAGGGCACCAGCGAACGGCGGGTCGCGGAGCTTGAAGAGCTGAACGGGCTGCTCCAGAAAAGGCTTGCGGAGCAAAGGCGTAACAGTTGATTCCATCGGGGTGGCCGTTGGTGGCTGCCCGGTTTTCACTTCGAGGCGACAGACCAGGCTCTGGCCTCGGCCTCCGGAAGCGCCGGGCTGAACAGGTAGCCCTGAATCATGTCGCATCCCAGGCGCGTCAACACCGCCTCCTGATCTGGTGCTTCAACTCCCTCTGCAGTAACAATCAGCTCATAGGCCCTGGCCAGGCCAATCAGTGATTGCACCAGTAATTCTCCCTTCGGGTCTGCCAGATCATCGATAAACGATTTGTCGATTTTGAGTTCATCCACATCCAGCTTTTTCAGATAGCTCAGCGATGAATAACCGGTACCGAAGTCGTCGATACTGATCCGGATTCCAAGTTCCCGAAGCTTCCGGAAGTTGTCAGAAATGGCGGCCGCCATACCAATCAGCACCCCCTCGGTGATCTCCAGTTCAATGGCGTTTGAGGGCAAATCATGTTCAGCCAGAATCGTTTCGAGCCAGTCTGCGAAGGCCGGATCAGAAAAGTGATTGGCGGTAATGTTGACCGCAATCGGAAGAGGTAGCTCCTGGTTGGCTCGCATCGAGGCTGCTATTTCCGCCACGCGGCGAATCACGTAACGGTCCATCTGCGGGCCGAGGCCACCGGCTTCGGCGATGGGAATGAACTCGCCCGGGGACACCCGACCCCACTCCTCGTGGTGCCAGCGGGCAAGAGCCTCGTACCCGCATTTGGTTCGGGTGGCCAGCGACACTTTGGGTTGCAGATGAATATCGATGGTTCCGGTGGACAGCGCAGTTTTCAGGGCCTGTTCGACGGATATCCGTCGCAGGAGATCCCGATGGGACGCTGCCGTGAAAAACGTCAACTGGCGATTCTGCCATTTTGCTTCACTCATGGCCGCCTCTGCCAGTTCCGGCATCTGGGCCAGCTCGGTGCCGTCATCGGGATACAGGGCCAAGCCCCCACGCCACTCAAGCGCGTGGGATACGCCGTTAAGATGATAGGGCTCTGTCAGGACTGCCAGGATCCGCTGCCCCGTTTCTGAGGCTGCGGTTTGGTCCGCAACTGGAAAAACTACCAGCAGTTCGTCGCCGCCCGGTCGGGCCATTAATGCGGACGAAGGAAGAACAGAGGCGGCACGGCGGGCCATCTCAACGATGATGCTGTCTCCGGATTCATACCCGTAACGTTGATTAACCTGGCCGAACCGGTCCGGATCGATACAGAGAAACGCATAGGTTTTGCCCTGCACCAGAGAGCTCTTGAGATTTTTGATCAGAGAGCGGCCATGCAGCAGTCCCGTGAGATGATCGTGCTCTTTCAGAAACTTTGCCCGGGATAGGGCGCTTTCTCTGTCCGAAACATCCACGCCAAGGCCCTGGATTTCGTCCTGCCCGCTCATGGGATTCTCAACCCGCCTGAAAGACCACTCTGCGTGGCTGGGTTGATTGACGGTTCGCATGCGGAACTGAAGATTGACTTCGTCTTGCTGATGGTCGGTGATCAGTGCCTTCAGTTCTTCGGTACCGGGCCGCGAATCTTCCGAAAGCAGGCTTGCGAGATGGGTGCCAATCAGTTCGTCGTAGGATTTGCCCAGAACTGAGGCAAAAGAGCTGTTGGCGAAGGTCACGCGCAGCTGATTGTCCAGTCGGCAGATGAAGTGTTTCTGGCTTTCGACGATATCCTTGTATCGCTTTTCAGTACGTTCCAGCTCGATCAGGGTGTTGTTGTAGTCGGTGAGATCGTGGCAGATGCCAACAAAATAGGAGCGCCCGTCTGCCTGGAATTCGCCCACCGATAAACGCAGAGGAAAAGACTCACCATTTTTCTTCTGGCCAGTGGTGCTTCTCCCAACGCCGATTACCTTCGCTTCGCCCCCCGCTTGATAGGTTGCCAGGTAGCGATCATGGGCGCTTCGGTCAGGCTCGGGCATGAGCATACTGACGTTTTGGCCGATGCACTCCGAGGAGGTGTAGCCGAATACTCGCTGAACTGAATCAGAAACCTGCTGGATGGTTCCGGTATCGTCAATCAGGACCACCGCGTCGGCGGCGGCTTTCAATACGGCCGATAGGGGCCCGTCTGTTTTGCTGAGCATAATGCTCCATTTGTCTGATTCATTTCCTGAAACTTACGTTTCTTTGTCGGTTCAGACTTTTAATCCTATGCCTAATAAAGTAGCAGGCTATTATTCTTTCTGCCCTGCGATGCTGGCCGAAAATTAGTCGACTGGACGATAGACCGCCTTCGTTGATGAGTTGTTACCTCAGCTTTGAAAAGAATCAATTTCTGATGATTCTTTTTAACTCCGGGTTCCCGCCACAAGGGTTTTCTATGGTCTTGAAAAGATTGGTCAGAAGGCCTTTCACAGCTTTTTGCATTTCCGGAAAAAAATTCAACAAAAATAAGATTTAACCTTGCCTGAGTTCGGATTTAAATGACGAAAAATTGTGAACTACGTCACAGTTAAGGGCGTTTCATCGCCATTGTCTCATCCTACTCAGGTGTCAGTACGTGATCCTTATAATCGATAAACTCACTATCCGGGCCCGGCTCGTTGCGGGCTTTGGTGTTCTTCTAGCTGTCCTTTTGGTGCTTACGGTTATCGCTATTTTGTCTCTTGACCGAGTTGTTACCCGGACTGGCAAGGCAGACGACGCTAACCGATTGGTGAAGTATGTGCTGGACATCAGAGGCGAGGAAAAGAACTACCTGTTACGTGGTAGTGCAAAAGAGGCACAGAATGTCCAAAAGTTGATCATGGAAGTCGAGAACGAGATTGAAAAGATAAGGATTGGCTTTGATACCGCCGGCAATCACGAATTGTTGGATGCATTCGTGCATGAGCTCGGAGAATACACCAGGGTTTTCCAGCAATATTTGCAGCTAGACCAGGACTCCAATAGTCAGAAGCTGGCGATGGAAGCAGCGGCCCGCAGTCTTGAAGGCGTCCTTGACGAATTCCGCGATCTGCAGAAGCAGCAACTCGGTGCCCTGCTGGCCCGAGGAGTACAAGCTACAGATATACAGGAAGAGCTGGATGAGGCAGATGCAGCCAATCGCCTTATTAAATATCTTCTTGAAGCCCGCACGGAAGAGAAGAATTTCCAGCTAAGAGGTGACTCGAAAGCAATTGAGCAAGTGACGGCCAGTCTGACCGAGGCTCTGGGGCTGGCAGATGAGTTGGCAGCAGGTGCCGAGAGGGAAACGAGTAAACAGGTAGCGCTCAGTGTCCGTGCCGATCTTCTGGATTATCGCAGGGCGTTTGAGAAGTTTGTTGCAGACAGAGTGGAGCAAAGTAAGCTGCAAGCTTTACTGGTAGTTGCGGCAAGAGCGTTGGAAGAGCAAGCCCAGGCTTTGCGCGCTGACCAGAAAGGAGAGTTGTTGGCGGATATTGATGGCGCAGAAATGCTGATTGAGCTGGTCGCGGCAGGTGCTGTTATTCTGGCGGCACTCGTTGCGTGGCTTATGGTCCGTACGGTGGTAGTGCCACTTAATGAAGTGACCTTTGCTATGCAGGATGTTGCAGAAGGCGAAGGTGACCTGACCCGACGGCTACCGGCGCAGGGTGATCACGAAATAGCGCAACTGGCTAAGGCCTTCAACGCGTTTTCAGAGAAGATGCGCACGGCTATCGAGACCGTGGCCGAAAACGTTGAGCAGCTATCGAGTGCAAGCGAAGAGCTCTCAGCAACGGCTTTACAATCGAATGCAGCCAGCGCCACCAGACCGAGTCGCTGGCAACGGCCATGAATGAGATGACAGCCACGACTAACGAGGTCTCCAGAAATGTAGGGATGACGAACGAGGCGACCATGGCTGCCAAGCAGCAGGCCGATGCTGGTGCTCAGGCAGTCTCGCGTTCAATCGAGCAGATTAGAAGTGTTGCCCACCGTATTGATCAGGCGTCGCAAAACATATTAGAGCTGGCCACCCGCGCTGAAGCTATCACGTCGGTGTTGGATGTAATCAAGGGCGTAGCCGAGCAGACCAACCTTTTGGCTTTGAACGCTGCTATTGAGGCGGCTCGCGCCGGTGAACAGGGGCGCGGTTTTGCCGTGGTTGCCGATGAGGTCCGTTCCCTGGCTGGCCGCACCCAGGCCTCAGCAGGAGAGATCAGCCAGATCATTGAGTCGCTTCAGGCCAGCGCCCGGGAGTCGGTGGAATCGATGAAGGCTTGCTGTCAGGATACTGATACTGCGACTGAACTGAGTAACGAATCGGGTGGTTCGCTGTCTTCCATAACCGATTCAATTGAGACAATTTTGGACATGAGTACACAGATTGCCAGCGCTGCTGAGGAGCAATCCGCTACCGCCGAAGAAATGAACCGGAATACCCAGGCTATCCATGAGATGTCGGCTCAGAACGCCACCGCAATTGAGCAAATCTCTGCAACAACTAGAGATTTGGCGAGCATGGCGTCAGGACTGCAGAGTATGGTTGCTCAGTTCCGAGTATAGCCTTTGGCCCGTAAATCAGCCGTTGGAAGCGGTTTTTCTATTAGATAGCCTTGAGCCTTGTGGACACCGAGTGCTCGGAGTTCTCTTAACTCGGCGCTGGTTTCCACGCCTTCAGCGATGATTTCACAGCCGGTGGCCTCGGCAAAGGCAATCATGCTCTTGGCCAACGCCTGCTTGCGGAAATCCGAGTCGATATCCCGGGTAATGCTCATATCCAGTTTGATGATGTCTGGTGCCAGGGCAAGAATGTGCCGAAAACTGGCATATCCGGCGCCAGCATCGTCGACCGCCAGCTTAACGCCTCGTGCACGCAGCGGGCCCAACGCAGCCGCCACCTTGTCGTATTCGTCGATTGTTGAGTGTTCAGTGACTTCGACGACGAGCTTGTCCGGCTCCGGGACTGACAGGGCCGATTCCATATCCGCCTCCAGAATGGTTTCCGGGGACAGGTTCACTGACAAGTAGCACTGTTCGGGAAGATGGCAGGCATGCTTCAGAGCCTGAGATACTGCGAGGAGTTCCAGTTCGGCAGCCATGCCGGCGCGTTTGGCCTGATCAAACCAGATATTGGGTGGTTTACGGACCGGGGTTTCGAAGCGCGCCAGGGACTCGAAGCCCACAGTTTCTTGGCGATGGATGTCCTGAATGGGCTGAAAAACCATCGCCAGTCGCTCCTCGGCAAGGATCTCCTGAATTTCGGCTCTTAGCGCTTTTTCCTGGCTACGGGCGGCTTCTCTGTGCGAAATGTGCTTGCCGGCGATGTCGGCAAACGTCCGCAGCACATCAAGATCCCGAGTATTCATTGAAGGGTCTGGGTGGCGACTGAAGCAGCAGAAGGTCCCGTATAGGTCTCCGTTGTCGAGCATGATTGGCACGCTCAAGTGAGCACCAATCGGGATACTCTGGGTGCCAGGCAATGCCCTGGCTTCTTCTATTTCTTTTGCGTCGTTGATCAGCTCGGGAAGGCGGCCGTCTACCACCCGCTGGCAGTAACTGTCTTCGACATCACCGGAATCGCCTGGCCGGATAGGCGGCGGGATCGAGCTATCGACGAAATCGAAGGAGCGTTTTCCGTTTTCGATTCGGGAGACAAAGGCTACGTCCATACCCAGATGATTACGCACAGCTTCGAGCATGGCCTGCATCGTCGATGAGTAATGTGGAGTGTCACTGACAATGACACCTTCAAGCAGCTTCTGGTTGATCGTCGGCATCTTCGAATTCATGGATTTCTCCTTGCTTCCCTCAGAGAACAGTGCCAAACGTGCAAAGATGTTTCTTGCCTTATATCAAGTGCAGTCCGGTTTTCTTGTCTGGCATTTCGGATAACCCCTATATAACTGAATTACAGACTTTATTTCAGATTTTCATTCCACAGAAATTTGCATTCCGTACAAAAAACAATACAGGAATGTGTTTCTGATCCTCGGAGAAACCCCTTTAAACTGCATTTAGGAAGTGTGACGCAGTTCACATTTAGGCGTGTTGAGGGATTGCGGGGGTTGCATGAGCCGAAATTACGATAATTGGTCAGAAACGGATCCAGACCAGAGCCAGTTTTCCCGATTGGCTTTTCCACTGTTGTTGTTTTTGACTTTTGCCAGCACCGGCGCTGCATCGGCATTTTTCCTGTTTGCCGGCGGTTTTTTGTTAACCGGTGTTTTGGTTGCCCTGGTGGCACCTTTCCTGGGTTTTCTTGCCTGGCGTCGATACCGGGACCTGCAGGCAGGGTATGCCTGGGTCTGCAACGACATGATCGCCTGCCAGGAGCGGCTTGACGGCCTGGCCCGTCGAGATCAGGCCAGCCAGCAGCTCATAGAGTCCGTTACCGAACTTCTGCCGCTCTGGAACAAGCTCCTCAATGGGGGGCGGGAAACCATGGAGCAGGCGGTTACCGACCTGTCCGGAAAATTTGAAACCATCTGCGACCAGTTATCGGTCGCCACCGGTGAAGGAACCCGGGGCACCGATACGGTTCTGGGCGAGGTCACCCGATCCGCTGAGCATACGTTTCGCCAACTGTTGGCGTCGCTCGAAGCCGGCGGCAGCCGGGACCAGCAGACGTTTGAACGGGTGGAAGCCCTTTCTGCGAACACTGCGCAGCTCGACAGCTTTGCGGCCGAAGTCCGGCAGATTGCCGAGCAGATTAACCTGCTGGCTCTGAATGCAGCCATTGAGGCGGCCCGGGCGGGTGAAGCCGGGCGTGGGTTTGCTGTTGTTGCCAGCGAAGTCCGATCCCTGGCAGCCCGGTCGTCCGAAGCCGGCGACCGCATCAGTGAAGTGGTGGGCCGGGTCAGCCATCAGATTGGCGAAACGGTGGCTCTGGTCCAGAGCAACATTGCCTATTCGGATGCCTCACGTCGCCAGCTCCAGGGCGCAATCGATGACACGCTGACGGACATCAGCACCAAAGTGGATGGCCTGGCCGAGGCCAATTATTCCCTCATGCGCAGTGGTGTGTCCGTTCAGGATGATATCCGCGACGTGATTATCCAGCTGCAGTTCCAGGACCATTTCAGTCAGATTCTGTCCCACGTGACCGGCTCGGTTGATGACGTCTACAGCCTGGCTCGCAACCAGAATACGGAAGCGGCCGGCAACGTTGAGAACACCGTCAAGAGGCTGGCGGACCAGCTGCGTTCGCGCACCACGACGGCGTTTGAGCGCGAGTCGCTGGCCGGTGGAACACCCGGACGCCCCTGTCAGGCCGCGGCCTCCAGTGAACTTACTTTTTTCTGAGATTTAAGCCCATGTCAAAAAACATACTCGTAGTCGACGATTCCGCCTCCATTCGCCAGGTTGTAAGCATGGCCCTGAAAGACGCCGGTCATCAGGTGGTAACGGCTGAACATGGTGCCGATGCCCTGGGCAAGCTGGATGGTCAGCGCTTCCACCTGATTGTCAGTGACGTGAACATGCCGGTGATGGATGGCATTACCTTCGTCAAGGAAGTGAAAAAGCGCGCGGACCACAAGTTCACCCCCATCCTGATGCTGACCACAGAATCCGAGGAAGGCAAAAAGATGGAAGGCAAAGCCGCAGGTGCCAAGGCATGGCTGGTGAAACCGTTCAAGCCTGAACTGCTGTTGGCGGCGGTTTCCAAGCTGGCGTGAGGTAACCGACTATGACTCTTCCAGATACTGCCGAAGGCGTGTGGAGTGCCCCCGAGGCCCTGACTATTTACGAGGTCCGCAAGCTTGAGGCGTCGTTTTCCGGTTCCGGCCTGCCTCGCCGGGACTGGCTTTTTGATCTTTCCGGTGTCAACGAGATTGACTCCGCCGGCCTGCAATGGCTTTTAGCCGTGCGCAACCGCCTGTTCACGGCTGGTTACCGGCTGGTGTTCGTCAATGTGCCCTCGGCGATTGCCGGCATCATTGAGCTGATCAGTCTCGAAATCCGCCAGAACGAGCCGTTTCCGGAGCTTGTCACGGATGTCTGATTCGGAAACGGTTTTTCGCGAGGAGGCTGCGGAGCATCTTGAAAACCTTGAGCAGGCGCTGTTGTGCCTGGACGCTGCCCCGAATGATGCCGAACAGATCAACATCGCGTTTCGCGCCATGCACACCATAAAGGGCTCGTCCGGCATGGTGGGGTTCGACCATCTCTCGGAATTTACCCATCACCTTGAGACGCTGTTCGAGCGGGTTCGCTCCGGACGGCTGGGGTTGACCGCAGAGATCATCAATCTGGTACTGGAATGCAAGGACCAGATCGATGGCTTGCTCCGGTCACCGGTGCCGGAGAGCGGGCAAATCGAATCCAGTCTGGCGCTGGTGGGTCGTTTGCAGCAATTTACCGAGGTGGCGAGTCCGGTATCGGAACAGCGGGCAAACAGCGACTCTGATGATCAGTCCGCCGGTTCGGGCTGCTATTCAATCTTTGTGCGCCCAGCAGCAAGCGCCTTTACCGATGGCATGGATTTGCTGCCCCTGATTCGGGAGCTGCAGGGGCTGGGAGCCTGCGGGCTGAGCCTGCGCCTGGCCGGGGTGCCGGAAGATCCGGAACTCTGCGCCCTGGAGCTGCAGGTTCTGATCATCACCGACGCCGGAGAAAACGCTCTCCGGGATGTCTTTCTGTTTGTCTGTGAAGACTGGCAGATTGATTTGCACCCGCTCAGCCCCGACGCCTTCCGGCACAATCTCGACCGTTTGAGCGCCGCCGGCTGGCTGACAGACGACAATGCCTGGGCCTTACACGCCCTGGTGCCGACCGCAGCGCCTGACCGGCCCCAGGCTTCGGATCAGCAGGCGCTGCGGCCAACGTCGGCGGAGCAAACCTCCAACGCTTCCCGGGTGGCCGAGTCCGAGCTAAGCATCAAGGTGCCCCAGCGCAAGCTGGATGCCCTGATGGATCAGGTTGGCGAGCTGGTCATTCTTCAGGCCCGTCTTGATCAGTTGGCCATTTCCCGGGAAGACGAATCCATTGGCGAGCTGGCGGAAGAACTGGACCGGTTGTCCAATAACCTTCGTGAAACCACCTTTGATATCCGGATGTTGCCGATAGGTTCCACCTTCGGACGTTTCCGTCGCCTGGTTCGTGATCTCTCCCGCGAGTTGGGCAAGAACGTGGCTCTGGAGACGGCCGGTGCCGGTACCGAACTGGACAAGGTGGTACTGGACAAACTGGCGGACCCGTTGGTGCACCTGTTACGCAACAGCCTGGATCACGGCATTGAAATGCCGGAAACCCGGTTGGCGGCGGGTAAGCCAGAGAAAGGCACTATCCGCCTGGAAGCCGCCCATGAGCAGGGCCGGATCATTATCCGGATATCCGATGACGGGGCCGGTCTCGATGCCGCGCGCATCCTGGAGAAGGCCCGAAAAAACGGGTTGGTGCCGGAAGACGTCACGCCCGATACCGACGCCATTTACAACCTGATTTTCGAACCCGGCTTCTCGACCGCGGCCAGGGTCTCGGATGTGTCCGGTCGCGGTGTCGGTATGGATGTGGTCAGAACTTCCATTGAGAGTCTTCAGGGCCGGGTTCAGCTGCAGTCCGAACCGGGTGAGGGCACGGTCATTACCATCAGCCTGCCGATGACTCTGGCTATTATTGACGGCCTGATGGTGGCGGTGTCCGGCGAACGTTTTGTGATTCCTCTGGGTGTGGTGGACGAGTGCATCGAAACCCGGGCTTCAGAGTCCAGCCGGGAAGACGGGTCCCGGCTGATCAAACACCGTGACGGTCTGGTGCCGTCCCTGCGTTTGCGGGAATGGTTCGCGGTTGCGGGCCAGCAGCCGGACATTGAGCAAACAGTGATCGTCCATGTGGACAAAGAACGGTTCGGCATCACGGTAGACGAAGTGATTGGCCACTCCCAGACCGTTATCAAAAGCCTGGGGCGTCTCTATCGCGACGCCGAAGGTGTTATGGGTGCAACCATCCTGGGCAATGGCGGCATCGCCATGATCCTGGATGTTGCGGAACTGATTGACGATATCAACAGCACGGCCGTGTAAGTAAGGAGCCGAAAAACCATGAAACGCATTACCATCAAGACCCTTCTGTACACAGGATTCACCGTGCTGATCCTGCTGATTGGCGTGAACAGCTACGTGAGTCTGCAGGCGCTGGACCGTGCCCGGGAGCGCCTGAACGAGACCATCGCAGGCCCTGCCGAGCGTGTAAAACTGGCTGAACAGATCCGTGCGGATGTTCTGAATACCGATCGACTCAACAAAAACGTTGTTCTGGCCGCAACCGGGGTCAACAAGGACCGGTACGAGGCGTCTGTCATGGAAGCCAGAGCGGTGATTGAGGGGTACGTTGAGTCGCTGAAAGGTTTGACCGTTTCCGAGCGCGGTGAACGGGCCTTGGCGCAGTTCTCCACGGCGCTGGAGAACTTCCAGACCGTAACCGCCGAGGTACGCAAGATCGCCAGCCTGACGGAAGACCGTGGCGCATCGGCCAGCCAGGTGCTTGCTGCCAATCGCGAGGCTTATCTATTGCTGGTCAATTCCGGTGAGCCTGCTCTGGCCAATCTTGAAAAGGCCCTGGCCAGTGTCTCCGAAGTCGGGGAGGGCGACATGCAGGAAGCCACCGCGCTGGCAGAGCAGCGTTACAGCGAGGCCCGTAACCAACTGCTGACCATGCTGGTGGTGTCCTTGATTGTCGGACTTCTGGCCGCAGTGATTATTATCCGGCGTATTAACGAAGTGGGTCAGATTGCCAAGCGCATTGGCGAAGGCGACCTGAACACGCGGTTTGATCCGAAAGCCAGTGATGCGGATCTATACGGCATTCTCCGCAATATGAACGCCAAGCTCCGTGACATTGTCGCCGAGATCAAGGAAGCCTCGGACAACGTCTCCGCCGGCAGCATTGAGCTGAGCAGCACCGGCCAGCAGATTGCCGAAGGGGCAACCGAGCAGGCAGCGTCCCTGGAGGAAGTGTCTTCCTCTATGGAAGAGATGTCGGCCAACATTGCCCAGACCGCGGACAACGCCCGCCAGACCGAGCAGATTGCCCGCAAGTCGGCAACCGATGCCCAGGCCAGCGGTGAAGCGGTCCACGAATCCGTCGCTGCGATGCAGGAAATTGCCGAGAAGATCGGCATCATCGAGGAAATTGCCCGCCAGACCAACCTGCTGGCCCTGAATGCCGCCATCGAAGCGGCCCGGGCCGGAGAACATGGTAAAGGCTTTACCGTGGTGGCCGCAGAAGTCCGCAAACTGGCCGAACGCAGCCAGCGCGCCGCCGGTGAGATTGTTGAGCGTTCCCGCAGCAGCCTGGAAGTGTCCGAGCGCGCCGGTGAAATGCTGAAGGAGCTGGTACCCGGCATTCAGCGCACCTCTGAACTGATTCAGGAAATCAGCGCCGCGGCAGTCGAGCAGGACAAGGGCTCGAACGAAATCAACAAGGCCCTGCAGCAGCTGGATCAGGTGGTACAGCAGTCCGCCGCCTCTGCCGAGGAAATGGCCGCGACATCGGAAGAGCTGTCGGCCCAGGCTGAGCAGATGAATGCCACGGTCGACTTCTTTCGCATAGACGACCAGGGTGCGGTAAAGGGAAAGAGCCGGAAGGAAAGCGCCATTATCGTCCCGAAAAAGCCCGGGTCAGGGGCTGCTACCAACAGCCAGAAAGCGTCGAAGAAGCCAGCGACCAACGGTGTTGATATCGACCTTCATGCGGACGACAAAGAGTTTGTCCATTACTGAGGAGCAGAGCCGTGACAACAGTCGAAGCAGCGGCGACCGCTGAGCACCTTCAGGTGCTGTCTTTTGTGCTGGATGACGAGTGGTTTGGGGTGGAAATCAGCGGTATCCAGGAAGTGCTGGAATACCGCCGGATCACCCAGGTGCCCAGAACACCGGATTTCATGCTCGGCGTCATTAACCTTCGGGGCAAGGTGATCCCGGTGGTGGACTTACGGCAGCATTTCCGGATGCAGGTAACGGAACCGACCATTGATACCTGCATTGTGATCGTCAATGTTGAGGTGGACGGTGAGGATACCCCGCTGGGAATCCTGACGGATCGGGTGCAGGAAGTGGTTGAGCTGGACGGCGCCGATATCAGCCCGGCGCCACGCATTGGCAATCGGATTGACAGCCAGTTCATTGAAGGCATGGCCAGGTACGACGAGCACTTCATCATATTGCTGCGTCTGTCCGAGATTTTTTCCTCGGATGAACTGCAATCGGTGATTTCTGGCTCTGAGCGCCAGCCCGAAGCCCGAACGGAGCATGCGATGGAATGAGCGCCGGAGACGGTCTTTCCACGGCTGACCACCGGCGGGTTTCGGATTACATCGGGCGTGTTGCTGGCATCCAGTTGCCGGACTACAAACGCAAGCTGGTGGAGGCGCGTCTGCGTAAGCGCATGCGCGCCACTGGCCATGGTGATTTTTCGGAATATCTGGATTTCGTGCTGTCTCCGGCGGGGGAGTCGGTTGAGCAGATCATGCTCGTGGACGCGTTGACCACCAACAAGACCGACTTTTTTCGCGAGCCGGGGCATTTCCAGTTTCTGGAGCGGTATCTTCGTGGCCGGCTGGAAAAAGCACCGCCAGACCGGCCTTTGCGGGTCTGGAGCGCCGCCTGTTCCAGTGGCGAGGAAGCCTTCTCTCTGGCAATCCTGCTGTCCGAGCTTGCTCTGGAATTCCAGCGCCTCGAATTCCGCATCGAGGCGACCGACATAGCCCCTTCGATGCTGGATAAAACCCGGCAGGGCATCTACCCGGAAGATCGCGTTAAACCCGTGCCTCTTGAGCTGCGTAAACGCTACTTCCTGCGCAGCCGGGATCCGGTAAAGCGGCTGGTTCGCATGGGGCCTGCGTTGCGTTCCCACCTGAATGTCCGGCCTCTGAATCTGATATTCGATGATTATGGCCCAGACGGGCATTACGACGTCATTTTCTGCCGCAACGTGATGATTTATTTCAATCAGATGGATCGGGCTTCTATCGTCCAGCGGATGAATCGGGCGTTGGTACCGGGTGGGCTGTTGTTTGTTGGTCACTCCGAAAGCATCCGTTCCTATCAGGCGGGCTTTATCAGCGAAGAGCCTGCGGTCTACAGGAAGCGTGACTGATGGACGAGGTAAACGGAATCATCCGTGTCCTGATCATTGACGACTCTGCCGTGGTGCGCCAGACACTGAGCGAGGTCCTGGAATCGGATACCCTGATCGAGGTGGTGGGTACAGCGTCCGACCCCTACCGTGCGGTTGAGAAACTACGCACGGTGAAGCCGGATGTGATCACCCTGGATGTGGAAATGCCGCGGATGGACGGTCTCACATTTCTGCGCAAGCTGATGGCCCAGGCGCCCATCCCGGTTGTGATTTGCTCCTCGCTCACCGGGGCAGGCACGGATACCCAGATCCGCGCCCTGGAATACGGGGCCGTGGATATTATCACCAAGCCGGTTCTGGGTACCCGGCAGTTCCTGGAGGAGTCCCGGGTACGGATACTGGATGCCGTCAAAGGCGCCGCACGTGCGCGGATTGGCCGCCAACAGGCGGTCCCCGCCGCCGCGGTTGTCCAGCGTAAATTGCCGGCCACGCAATCGCTGTCCGAAACCACTGAAAAAGTGATCGCCGTAGGCGCTTCCACCGGTGGAACCGAAGCTATCCGTATACTGCTGTCTTCGCTTCCAGAGGACTGTCCCGGAATACTGATCGTCCAGCACATGCCGGAGGGTTTTACCCGGTCTTTTGCCGAACGGTTGAATAGCCTGTGTCGGATCAATGTGAAGGAGGCCGAGGACGGTGACTCTCTGCTGCGGGGGCATGCGCTGATTGCGCCGGGGAACCGGCACATGCGCCTTCGCCGCAGTGGCGCCCGTTATGTGGTTGGTCTGGAAGACGGGCCGTTGGTGAGTCGCCATCGGCCGTCGGTTAACGTGTTATTCCGATCTGTTGCCCGTTACGCCGGCGCCAATGCTATTGGTGTCATCCTTACCGGCATGGGCAGCGACGGTACCGAAGGGCTTCTGGAGATGCGTGAGGCCGGGGCATACACCATCGGGCAGGATGAACACAGCAGTGTGGTCTACGGTATGCCCCGGGAAGCCTGGGTGCGCGGCGCCGTCGTGGTTCAGGCGGGCCTTTCTGAATTGCCCGCTCTGATTTTGCGTGTGTCGAATGCGTCGGCACGGACCCCATCAAAAAAACGGACCTGACTCTTGCCGCGCTGTTTGGCCTGATACATGGCGATATCCGCCTGACGGAGCAGTATGTCCGGGTCCACATCCGGGCTCTGGGGATAAACGCTGACCCCGAGGCTGTCGTTGATCGCTTTGAAGCCGTCAAGGTCCAGAAACACTACGGCCAAGAGATCGCCGTGGCGTCGGGCCGTACACACCGCGTGCCTCAGTCTCTCGCTCAAGTAGCAAACGGTTCGGCAGGCCGGTCAGCGCATCGTAGTGCGTGGTTATCCGAAGTTCTTCTTCATTTTGTTTCAGTTGGCTGATGTCCTGGTGGGTGGGGTTCTCCCCGTTACTGGGGACGTTCCAAAAAAGAAGCTGATTTTTGCCAAGGGAATTTGTTGGTCTGTTTGCCTGAATGTTCGCTTTGCGACCGAAGCTGACCCTTCCTAAGTATAAAGCGGTTTAGCCGGCAGGGAGCCGTTCATCCAAAACTCATACCGTACTGCGCATAATGTATATTATGTTAAAGGGACTGTGGTGTAGCTTTTTGTTCATGAGATTTTGAGTAGTTACGGCCAAATCCACTAACTGTGCGCTCTCCTGCAAATATCACCAAAAATTCTCCTTTTTTCTTATACGCGGTCTTATAGTCGGTTCATACCCACCCATGGACAGTGTGGAAATGAGTGTCAAGGAACGGTTCCAGCTCAAGAAATTTTCCTATCATGGTCAACTTTCGGTCGTCGTAATTGATTCCGGTTCAGACCTGCCCGCGTTATTGCCTCTTCTGTACTTACACAGCTGGGGGCTTTCGAAAGCGATCAATACCGTTAAACAGCACCTGGTCTCTGTTTGCCAGTGGTACAACTATTGGCACGAGAAACATCAAAAGTCGTTCGATGAGGCTATTTTCGATAATAACCTGACTAGAATTCGAGAGCTCGTTCCGCTCCTGGCTCTGGACTCAGCTTTGATTGATTATTCCGGCTTCGCCACTTACGTCGATTCAGGAAGAAACCAAGTAGATGCCAACTGGAACGAAGATCTCCCGCCCGAGCCTGCCATCGCTGATGCTACTCGCGATGTGCGGCTTGGCTGCGTGACACAGTTTTTGCTGTTTCTTGCAAGACGGTATGTTTCCTCTCGATATACACAGCTTAATTCGAGAGAACAAAGGACAACCCTCGACAGCTACCGTTTTCGGCTACACGCCACCCGCCGCGAGGCATGCGGTCGACTTAACACCCGAAGCGGGAAACCGTTTTCTAAACAGGCTCAGGGCCAGCTAGTAGCGAGAGAGCGCAGTTTAACTACTGAAGAAGTCCTCGCGATTACTTCCTGCTCGCGCCCGTCGACTTCAAGAACTTTAAATGCATTGAATCCCTGGCAAAAACACGTGGATAGGTCTCAGGTCGCTGCAGTGCAAATCCGGAATCACCTGATGATCAGACTTTTACTTCACTACGGACTTCGACTCGGCGAGTTGTTGTTGCTTCGCGTAAAGAGCCTCGGTAATCCCCCCATTTTTAGCGGGGTTCAAAAGTAGACC
>NZ_LXYO01000002.1 GCF_001650915.1 Marinobacter sp. EhC06 | reverse complement strand
ACATTACTAGGGAGCAGTTGGATTAAAGACTGGGGGCAGGTCAGCCGAAATGCAACATTACAGATTGGGTATTGTTGTCCTTTTCATCTTGGGCCTAACTGGATGCCAGGTATGGCAAGCTCAGGATCTTGAGAGGCTTGACGCAACAGCGGCGCTACCGAACCAGAGCGAGCCAGGCAAAGTACAGATCCGTTACTGGGATAATGTCGCAGGTGCAAAGGTGGAGGCACTGACAGCCCTGGCAAGCTACCCCGATTCCCCAACAGAGACTTCAGAACTCCAGCAACTTCAGTCACTGGCGAATCGATCGGACAACTATGGAGCGATGATCCAGGGGTTCATCGCCCCACCCTCCACCGGAGAATACCGTTTTTTCGTCAGCGGTGACGACGAGACCCAGCTCTTGCTCAGCACAGATGAAACCCCAGCCAATGCCGAATTGGTTGCCAGCGTCCCGAGCTGGACGTACCGCGAAAGCTATAACCAGTACAGTTCGCAGCAATCCGGTGTAAGGATCCTCGAGGCGGGAAAAAAGTATTATTTCCAACTGGTTTTTAAGGAAGGCATTGGCGATGACCACTTCAGTGTCGCCTGGGAGGGCCCCACCTTCTCGATGACAGTCGTTGACTCCTCCGCACTCTACTCTTGGGCCAAACCCATTTACGCCTCCGATGAAGAAGCCGAAAAAGCCTATTCGCTGGGATATCGGGTCGGTTTCACGGATGGCAAAGAAAACCTTGCCTTTGATCCAGGCTATCCTCCGCTCGACTCCGACCAGGACGGCATCTATGACAACTGGGAAGTCGTCATGGGACTGGACCCGAGCAGTGCTGCGGATGCCAGCGCCGATCCGGACAACGATCTGCTGACGGCGCTGGAAGAATTTAGCCTGGGTACGCGTGAAAACAACACCGACACCGATGCCGACGGAATACCCGACGGCGCTGAATACGCTTATGCCCTGGACCCGCTTGATGCATCAGACGCCAGCGCTGATTTTGATGGCGATGGCATCAGCAATTACGAGGAATACGTTGCCGGCACCAAACTGGACGATCCACAGGACTACCCGGTTGTTGAATCTCCCCTCGCACCTGGTTTTGTGGGTCAGTATTTCACTGGCATGGCCTTCGATCAGTTTCTCCTGAACAAGACCGAAGAAGCGCTCAATTTCAACTGGTCCGCCGACGCTCCCTTTGCCGGTGCCCCTGAAGAAAGGTTCAGTGTGCGCTGGTACGGTGTGTTCACCGCACCGCACACCTCGGGCAGCCGTGCTTACCGATTTGAACTCCGCACCGACGACGGCACTCGCCTGTTCTTGGGGAATGAGGAAGTGATCAGTTCCTGGGTAGATCGGGGACCAACAACCGATGTTATCGAGCGGTCCTTCAACGCCGGGGACGAAATACCGCTACTGGTTGAATACTATGAAAACACCGGTGGTGCGGTCGCCCAATTAGCAATATCGGATGTGCAGACTGGTGAGGTATTGGCCACCACGGAAGTCATCGGATCACCGGACCTTTCTCTTGAGTCTTCCACTGATGCCGACGCGGACGGCCTTCCTGACACCTGGGAGCTGGCCTTTGGTACCAACATCCTTGTGAACGACAGCGCCGAGACGTTCAATACCGCCGGAATAACAGCGCTTGAAGCTTACCAGTCCAACCTCAATCCCTGGACACTTGAACCTTTATCGGAATCTCCCCCATCGGAAGATACCAACGGCTCTGTCGAACCAGAGCCCATCGGGAGCGTAACACTGACCTGGACCGCGCCCTCCACACGTACCGATGGCAGTTCCATTTCACTGAGCGAGATTAGTCACTATATCCTGAGCTACGGCCAATCCGAGACCAATCTTGACCAGACTGTGAGGGTTGAAAGTGATCAAACCAGCTACACCTTTGAGGGACTGGCGCCCGGAACCTGGTATTTCAGTATCCAGGTGACGGATACAAGCGGGCTGAGCAGCCAGACATCGGAGCCGGTCAGTCAAACGGTTCAGTAAGCGCGGGATCACGGCTGTATATTCTGGCGCCACTTGTACTATACTTCGTCCTCCTCCGAGGACACGGGTATCAAGGACGAGCAAGTGGCCCAGACCAGACGTATCGGACACTTTATTGAAACTGGAATTGCAGGCGGTGCCGAACAGGTCATGATGGACCTGGCAAGATTCACCATCGAAACCCGTCCGGATTTCAGCCCCGTTATTCTCCACTTCGACCATCCCTGGATTCGCGAACATTGTGAGCGGCATGGTATCGAAGATCAGGTGATCCCGTTCCAGAGAAATTTCAAGAGCACACTTCGCCTGCCCCTGTTCGCACTCGAATTCTCTCGCTGGCTCAGACAGCAACGGATCGATCTCCTTCACAGTCATCTGTTCGGGCCCATTACAGGCGGCGCCATGGCTACAAGGCTGGCAGGCATACCCCATGTTGGCACCCTGCACGACGTCTACATGGTGGAAGAAAAACCCGTACGCCGGTACCTACTGAGACTGGCTATTCTACTCGGCACCCAGTTGGTCACTGTTTCTCGTGATATGGAAGCATTTTACCGGGACCAGTGCGGCCTAAATGCCAAATCCCTGCAGACGATCTACAACGGACTGCACGTTCCCTCGTATCCGGCGACCTCTCGACCCCGGGCCTCACGGGCGCCACAATCCAGGCTAACCATCATCTGTGTAGGCCGATTGATCAAGCTTAAAAATGTGGATCTCGTTATCGAAGCCGTCGCTGAATTGTCAAAGACCTTCCCGATAGCGCTCCGGATCCTTGGAGAAGGCCCCGAGTTGGAATCCCTTCAGCAAATCGCCGGCAAGGCTGCCGATGCCGGTGTCGTCAGTTTTGAAGGTGTTCAGAGTAACGTGGCGCAGTGGCTGGCCGATTCCGATGTTTTTGTCCAGTTCTCATCCACGGAGGGGCTTTCTCGAAGCGTACTTGAAGCGGTTGCCTCCGGCTTACCTGCCGTGGTCAGTGACGTAGGTGGTAACCGCGAAATGGTACATGACAGCGTCAACGGATTTCTGGTTGCCAGCAACGACCTGACAGGCCTTAAACAGGCGTTGTCCAAGCTCCTGGAAAACAGCGATCTCAGAGAGCAGTTTGGGCAGGCCGGCATGGCGATTGCGAGGCGCACGTTTTCACGAGAAACGTGTAACAATGCCTATATAGAACTGTATAAAAGGCTCATCGGCACTGTAGAGTAAAATTTACAGACCAATAGGAAAGGAAGCTATGACAGACGAATTCAGAAGTGTTTGTGTAGTAGGTTTGGGCTACATCGGGTTACCGACTGCCTCACTCCTCGGGACAAAAGGATTTGATGTGCTTGGCGTTGATGTGTCACAGCACGTTGTCGACACCATCAACGAAGGCAACATCCACATCGTTGAACCTGACCTTGATATTCTCGTCAAATCCTCCGTCAACGCAGGCAAACTGAAGGCGTCAACCACACCCCAGGAATCGGATGTCTTCATCCTTGCGGTGCCAACACCATTCAAAGATAACAACGAACCGGATCTTCACTTTGTCGAGCAAGCGACAAAAACCATTGCGCCTTATGTGAAGCCGGGAAACCTGGTCATTCTCGAATCAACCAGCCCCGTCGGCACAACCGAGCATACCGTCGCCAGAATTCTCGCCGAGCACGGGCTGGATATCGAAAAGGATGTTCTGGTTGCCCATTGCCCGGAACGAGTCCTACCAGGACGGATATTGATCGAATTAGTGGAAAACGATCGCATCGTTGGCGGCATCAATCCAATAGCCACGGCTAAAGCAGGCGATTTCTATCGCTCCTTTGTCCGCGGGGAAGTGCTCGAGACCAACGCTGCAACGGCGGAAATGGCAAAACTCACCGAAAATGCCTTTCGTGATGTAAACATCGCGTTCGCCAACGAAATTTCAATGATTTGCGACAACCTTGGGATAAACCCCTGGGAACTCATCGAACTTGCCAACCGTCACCCACGGGTGAATATTCTACAACCCGGCCCGGGGGTGGGCGGTCACTGTATTGCTGTCGATCCCTGGTTCATCATCGCCAGCGATCGCGACAATTCCCGGCTGCTGCAATCAGCAAGGGCTGTGAACGACCGCAAACCGGAATGGGTGATCGAGAAAGTGCGGCAGAAGGCGTCCCGCTTCAAACAACCTACCATCGCCTGCCTCGGGCTCGCGTTCAAAGCCGATGTGGATGACCTTCGGGAATCACCAGCCCTGCGTATTGTCCACCAGATCCAGAAAGATAACGTAGGCGATGTGATCGTGTGCGAACCCAACATCAAATCCCATCCGGACTTTGAACTGGCTTCCATGGAAGAGGCATTGGCGGAGGCCGATATCGTGCTTCTGCTGGTAGACCACAAGCAGTTCCGAAGACTAAAAGCCTCTGATATGAAAGAAAAAATCCTCATCGACACCCGAGGTGCCGTGCGCTAGGAACGAATCATGAAGCGAATTCTTACTGTTTTCGGAACACGGCCGGAAGCCATAAAAATGGCGCCTGTTGTCAAGGCTATTGAGGCCAGTCCTTATCTGGAAAGCGTGGTTGCGGTTACCGCGCAACACCGGGAAATGCTTGACCAAGTTCTCGGGCTTTTTGGCATCACCCCGGATTACGACCTTAACCTCATGCAACCCAACCAGGACCTTTTTGACATAACGGCAAGGGTCCTGACCGGAATGAGAGATGTGCTGCGTAAAGCCCGACCGGCGATGGTACTCGTCCACGGCGATACTACAACCTGCTTTGCAACCGGACTAGCGGCCTTTTACGAAGGCATCCCGGTAGGACATGTAGAAGCCGGACTGAGAACAGGCGACATTAAAGCTCCCTTTCCCGAGGAAGCCAACCGGACCCTGGTGGCCCGCATTACCTCACGACACTTCGCGCCCACCGGGGGGGCAGAAAAAAACCTGCTGGCAGAAGGCGTAAAGCCCGAGAGGATCACTGTTACCGGAAACACGGTCATTGATGCATTACTGGAAGTCCAGGCCCGGCTGAAAGACTACGATAACGAATTCTGGAACCAGTCTCTTGGTTCAGGACTGGTCACAGCAATACAGAATCGCAAAGGGCCGATGGTGCTCATCACCGGCCATCGACGAGAGAACTTTGGCCAGGGCTTCGTTGATTTCTGTGCCGCCATATCCAACCTGTCTAAACGTCACGCTGACTGGCTCTTCGTCTACCCGGTCCATCTGAACCCCAACGTACAAAAGCCCGTGAAGGAGAGCCTCGGTAGGCTTGAAAATGTCATTCTCACCTCACCCACCGATTACCTGCCATTTGTATGGCTGATGGATCAATGCGATCTGGTGTTGACCGATTCCGGCGGTATCCAGGAAGAGGCCCCTTCCCTTGGGAAACCGGTTGTTGTCACGCGGGATGTCACGGAAAGACCGGAAGCCGTGGAGGCCGGCACTGTTCAACTCGTTGGCACCAGCCGTCCGCGCATTGAGGAAACCATTGAGACCATACTGCTGGACGCATCCGTCTATAACCGGATGTCCAAAGCCCATAACCCTTACGGGGACGGACGCGCAGCCAGGCGTATCGTTGAGATTCTGATCCGGGAAAACCTGACGTGAGTGCCGGAAGACTTCTCTCCGGATCAGGGCTGCGGACCATCGCCCTCCTGACCGGAATGGGCATCTCCTTCTTCATGATGCCCTTTTTGATCCGGAGCCTTGGTGACCACTGGTATGGGCTCTGGATTCTTGTGGCAAGCACCCTCGGATTTTACGGCGTGTTTGATATGGGCCTCGCCAGCGCCACACAGCGCTACATCTCCCATGCGCTGGCCACTGATGATCATGATCGACTCAATACCATCCTGTCCAACTCTCTCTTTATATACTGCATCATTGCCGCATTTGCAGTTGTGGCGACCGTTATCATTTTTTTCTGTGCGCCCTTGTTCTTCGATTCATCAGAAGACACAAAAACCTTTCAGTTTATTATTTTCGTAATGGGCTGCACATTTGCCATCCATTTCGTCATGAACGCCTATTACGGAATCCTGAGTGCCTACCTCCGGTTCGACATACAGGCCATAGTGGACATCATCAAAACCGTCCTTCGGGCCTCCTGTATCTACCTGATCTTCCAATTGAATCCCAGCGTCATCAACCTCGCACTCATTACAGTCCTCTTCGATCTTGTCGCGCAATACCTGATTCTCAAGGCCGCACAACGGGAAGCCAAGTGGATTTCTCCCAGCATGACATTCGTTAGCAAGGACGGCATCCGGGAATTAATGGGGTTCGGGATAAACAGCTTTATCATGTTTATCGGCCAACAGACCCGAGACAGGGGCCCCCACTTTGCCATTGCCGGCATCCTGTCTATCGCCAGCGTAACCCTGTTCCAGATTGCGTCTCAGTTAATCCAATACCTCAACCAACTTCAATCCAGCCTTCTTGGCGTGCTTATGCCCTCGTTTACTCGACTATACGGCGAGGAAAAAAATGAGGAACTCCTCAGAAATTACCTTTTCTCTTTGAAGCTATCTGGATTAACAGCGTCTTTCCTCTGTGGAGGGATTATCACCCTCGGTGATAGTTTCATAACCTTTTGGATAGGGCCGGGTTACGACCAAGCCTATAACGCCGTTGCCTTAATGGCCCTCGGCTATTTCTTTGTTCTTCTCCATTATCCAAGCTTTCAATTGCTGGTTGCACTAGCAGAACATAAGAATTTTGCACGATTCGAGGTTACCGAGGGACTGCTACTCGTTATTGGGTCTATTGTATCGGGCATTTTTTATGGTATCTCAGGCGTAGCTACAACTATTGGAGCCTTATTGGCGGTTAGCCGATTTGTTGTTATGCCACTTCTTGTACGAAACGCATGGAGAACAAGCGATCTAAGCCTGTACATTAACGTAACTAAGATTACTACTATTTCAATAATCGTCCAAAGTACAGTATTTCTTATAATCCACTTTTTACTCCCTAACCGAACATTCCTTGAACTATTACCCTATGCGGCTTTGTTATATACAATTGGCTTAGTCATATTTGTACTAGCAGCCACCAATAAAACTGAGAGAAACTGGATCCAAAACTTTCTTCTTTCGGCAGTGCAAAAACCAAAGGGATCACAAAGACCATGAGAATACTTGCGTTCCCCTATCAAGGAATAGCTTATACCACCTCATTCTATGAGGCCATCGAGAATCAAGGTGTAGATGTGATTGAGGGTCGATGGGAAGGCCATTGGATCCTCGAGAACGTAAACAAAGAAGATGTGATTCATATTCACTGGCCGTCTTTTTTGTATAAAACGCAAGGATCGATAACTGATATCATCAGAGGCTTTCTTAGGTTTTCTGTTTTGCTTATCATCTGCAAACTTCGCGCAGGTCAGATTTGGTGGACTGCCCACAATCTATATCCACATGAGAGATCAAAGTTCCCCTTTCTTGACTCCGCGGCTCGTCGATTTTTGATTTTTCTTTGTCGAGGAATCTTGGTTCACGGAAACGAAGCAAAAAGCTTACTCATTCAAGAGTTTCCATCCTCAGCTAAAAAGTGCGTTACGATCCCACATGGAAACTGGATTGGTAGATACCCGCCAGGCCCAAACAGAGGAATGTCTAGAGACAGTTTAGATATCGGACCAGAAGTTGAATTTGTTTATCTCCTATTCGGCCAATGCCAGCCCTATAAAAACATTTTGACTTTAATTAGGGCTTTTAAAGAAACTGCAAAAGCTAATGATCGCTTAATTATCGCAGGACGCTTTTCAACTGAACAGTATTATAAAGATTCACTTCTAGAGTCAGAAAACGATCCTCGAATATTAATACATAATAGATTCATACCAGATGAGGTTGTTTCAGTATATTTCAATGCCTCAGACATTATGTGCATACCGTATTCAGAGATCCTTACCTCTGGAAGCGGTATGCTTGCGCTTAGCTATGGCCTCCCTGTACTATCTATAAAAAAGGGCTACTTAAAAGACCTCATACCAGACTACTGCGGTATTTTGATGAAGAACACTAATTTCGAAGATGTTTGCTCAGCTCTAGTTAATTGCAAGAGCAGGAAATGGGATTCAGACAAGATAAAAAGTTATGCACAGCAATTTGAATTTTATGACGCAGCATCAATATATCTAGAGGCGCTATCAAGACAAAAGGAAACGTCACCGTGAATAAGATGAATGTTGTTTGGTTATCTCATTTACTGCCATTTCCGCCCAAGGGTGGAGTACTCCAGAGATCATACAACTTATTAAAAGAGGTCTCAAAGTATCACGACGTTCATCTCATCGCTTTTTCGCAAGAATCGTTACTCAAAATTCATTACAGCACTACTTCAGAAGGTATAAATGACACTACCGAAAACCTTAAGTCGATTTGCAAGTCGGTCACATCAGTACCAATGCCATTGTCGTGGGCTCCATACACAAAGAATTTACTAGCATTTTTTAGCTTATTCTCAAGATATCCTTATACAATAAATTGGCTTAATTCGAATTCGTATCGCGAGTTGATAATAGAGATTCTGAATAGGGAATCAATTGATTTAATATACTGTGACACTATAAGCCTCGGAATTTACCAAGATGTATTTGGAGAAATTCCTTTTGTTATTGGTCATCACAATATTGAATCCGATATGATGTTTAGACGAGCAGAAAATGAAAGCAACTTTATTAAAAAACTATATTTTCAACTTGAGGCTAAAAAAATAGAAAAGTACGAGAAGGAGCTTGGACAAACAGCAAAACTAAATGTCACTTGTTCCGATCTTGACACCGAACGTCTAGGTTCATTAATACCAGATAACGAAATAGTTACAGTACCTAATGGGGTTGATTTATCATATTTTTCCGCAGAGCCAAAACATATTACGAACAAAGATTCTATTAATTTCATATTTGCAGGAAGACTGAATGCCTACACTAACTCCAAGGCTGCGATCTTTCTAGCAGACTCAGTCTGGCCAATGTTGAAAAAAGCATTCCCAGGCTCGAAGTGCTTTATTGTAGGATCAAGCCCCCCACTTAGTTTGGTAAAAAAAGCTCAAAGTGACGACTCCTTAATCGTAACAGGGTTTGTGGAGGATGTGCGTGATTACTTGAGGGAAGCCAACATATACATATGTCCAATAAACGATGGCGGTGGTACCAAGCTAAAAATTTTAGACGCGCTAGCGATGGGCATCCCAGTAATAGCTGATCCCATCGCGTGCGAAGGCATCGAAGTGATCGAGGGCAAAACCGTATTCTATGCGCAGGATCCGGGACAATACGTACAGCACGCGAGAAACCTGATTGATCATCATGATTTGTATGTCGATGCCAGCAGAAACTCTATCGCCCTGGTGAGGGATCTGTATTCATACGCTGCGATAGGAGAATCTTTTGCGCAACACCTACTCCATACCAGATATTGTTGCGCTCACCGGCCACAGGCGCAGTAGCCGCCTGTTTTTAGATACAGAAGATCTTAACCTTGGCTTTTTATGAGAAGCAATTCGTTGCTCGACCTCGAATGCTCACCCATAATTCGTGTAGGTCGTACCGGTTTGATCGCGGTACCTTACCCTTTGTGTATTATCGGGATGTAGCGCTTATGAAAGTTAGTTATAACGTATTTCCGCGGCTAGCTGTGATCCTTTTGATGGCCGTTTTCGCGTCGCCTGCCTTAGCGAAAGAACTCTTCGTCTCTCCATCTGGCGATGACTCAGTGACTTATAACGACAATAGTATAGACAACCCTTGGCGGACGGTGACTAAAGGAATTTTTAACCTCAAGGCCGGGGATGTTCTTCAGATCAGGGGGGGGACATATTACCCAACAGCTCCCCTTTTGATTCGTAGTGATTATTCCAATAAGACATACGGCGGTGATGATTCATTTACGATGAACGCCGAGACAGGCACATCGACCAGCAACAAGGTCATCGTTCAAGGCTATAGGGATGAAGAAGTGACTATAGATCTGTCAAGATCGTCTTCTCCAACTTTTATCGAAATCGATGATAAGGATTATTGGGAGTTTCGAGATTTCAAAGTTATAAACGGCGGAGCAATTTTCGTAGTGGGTAAAGACGGTCCGGCGAACCATATCGTTTTTGACAGCTTGGAACTGCGCTCCACTTCCGGCGGTGATAATTCAGGCACAATAAAAATTACCAGTTCCTATGCTGACCACATCACCATAAATAACTGCATAATTTATGGACCAGGCACTGGCTCTTCTGTTCATCTTAACACCTCAGCGATTTTCGCGCGCTTGTTAAACAATCTAACCATAACAAATAATCTGATTGCCAACGCGCCATATGGAATTTACTACAAACATCGGACTGAAGTTGATGAAGACACAACTGACATCCAGATTCGCAACAACATAATTGACAATACTTCACGCGCAGCAGCTCAACTGGAAACAGTCGGAGCTGTAATAGCTAACAATATAGTGACTCCCAAAAATGCGTCCATGAAATTCAATGAGGCTGCTGGCTCGCCAGGTGGAGACAAAAACCTGATACTTCACAACACCTTCGGTGTAAAACTTGAATTGCGCTGGGATACTCAGGATGGGGATCCCCTACCCGGCGCTTTAGAGAATACCGTTAAGAATAATATTTTTCTTGCTCCGCTCGATATTCATTGGTACTCAGACACCAACCACTTCACGACATCAGACTACAACCTCTTTTCTGGAGAGTATGCTGTGGGTGAAAACAGGCTCACCTACTCGCTCAGTGAGTGGCAGAATCATAGCGGCCAAGATAGAAACTCCTTAGAAGGGGCTGCATCTATGAGCGGACAACTTTCTACATCACCGGCGGACTATCGGCTCGTTGATTTCTCAATTGGTTATAAAGCCGCTTCGGACGGAAGAAACATGGGAGCGGATGTAGATACTGTTGGTCCAAGCGCTTTGTCATCAGTAATCGCAAGGCCTGAAGCTCCAACATTATCCATTGACTAGGCCGCGAGATTATCAACGATCGCATGCAACTCGGGAACGTTCATTCGAGTTGCATGCCGCAATACCGCCAGTCCTTATCAGGCATAATCACATATGAAGGTACCGATTAAGGCCGGCCCGCTCAACTCTCAATCGATTAGCAACAACCAACTTCGTACTTGAGAACCTCCACAAAATTGCGTCACGAACTTGCCAATCTAAAACGCTTCTACTAAGAGTTAAATAATAGGAGCAAAACTCTAGGGAAGGCTCAAAATGCGTGACGAAAAATCTGACTCCCAGTTCGTTGAGTGGTCAAGCGGAATACACCCAGACGACTACGACGTTTCCGAAGTGGCGGCTTTTCTCAACAAGCAAAACGGAGAAAAATTGAATGGACTAGACGTAGGGGGCGGAATTGGTTCCTACGCAAAAGCTCTGGCCTCTCGCTGCAACCGCAGTGTAGCGATCACAGTCGTCGACCCAGGAAAGCTAGTCCAGGAAAAATTCCTTGAGTCTGATGATCTTAATCTTGTTTCACAAGACTTCCTAGAATTTAACACCGATTCTAAGTTTGATTTCATCATCCTGAAAACCGTTCTACACCATATGATTGGGGCCGATGAGCAGTCCACAACGGCCAATCAAGTTGATGTTCTAAAAAAAGCAAAAAGTTTGCTTAAAGAAGATGGTCTAATCGTTGTGGAAGAAAACTACTTTGACGGATGGTTTAACTCGGATTTGCCTGCACGCCTGATCTTTTTTTTGACTCGGCAAAAACTTATTGAGCGCTTGGTGCGATGGCTAGGAGCAAACACTGCAGGAGAAGGAGTTCGGTTCCGAAGCACACTTAGCTGGGAACGTATATTCAGAGACCTCGGGCTCAAAACAGTCCACGAGCAAACGAGCCCCACTTGGGGAAGTGGAGGGAATTACATCTATTGGCAGCTTCAACGTCTTTTACTGATGTGCACCCGTAAATACCAAAGCATCCGAATATTAAAAAAGGCAACACAAGTTGAAAACTGACGTAGCAATTACATATTTGACATAGCTTTGACGCAAGCATTCCTGACCTTACTATTAAATGCCGAATAATTAAATTTCTCATTCGCCATCCTTAGACTTTGCTCCTTATAGCATGGAAGTGTTGTATCTCTTTCCCTATGCAAGGTTTTTATCGCCTCGCGCCAGTATTCGGGCGGGTCATAATACCCGAAAAGCTTGCCGTTAGTGCCGGACTTCACCAATTCCCCTTGCGCCCCGCATTCTCTGGCAAAGATTGCCAGACCTTGAGACATGGCCTCGGCAATGACAAGACCAAACTCATCCTTCCAAGACGGGAAAAGCAAGACATCCGACAGCCGCATCTCATGAAAAACGGCTGATTGATCCAGACCCTCCAATACCTCTACCCCATCCAACATAGCCAAGGCTTTCGAAGACGGATCATTCGAAACCACTTTTAAATTAGCTATTCTAGAGAGCTCGTCCGAAAATACCTTTTCTAGAAAGTCACCACCTTTTCGAGCAAAATCGTTACCTACGAAAATTAGATTAATCTTGTCCCGAGGCCGTTTAGCTCTTACGCATTCCATTTCAACCTGTTTAATTTCTTGAGGAGGATACGCAACAAATATCGAATCCGCCTCAACACCATAATCAACGATCAAACTCTCTTTGACATAGCTACTCATCGCAATAAAGCTATGAGCTTTTGACAAGACTCTCCTAAACAGGAAATAGTCAATTACCTTGCTTGAAAAGCTTTTTAGTAATGATCGAGCATTATTTTTTTCAACTCTTCTTTGGCCCTTTAAAGACGTTACCGGAGTAGCGTCCAGGACAATTGTAAACCTCTTCGTTCGTAGGTACCGGTACAAAAAAAGCGAAAGCTGGTGGCCAATGATTAAAAAATAATCAACACCTTCAAGCCCGTTTACTTCACGTTCTACTTTTGCCCTCATAAGGCTAGCTGCGGTCAAGGCATCGCTTATTCGAAAGACACGAGGCACTTGGAAATATTCGTAGGTATCATAATCGAATGTAACCGTCTGACAATACCCAAAATCTAAACCAGATTGCTCTAAAGCGCTTAGTACATAACGTGAATAATTTTTCCAACCTAGAATCTGTGTTGCAACAATCAACGTTCTCAAAACGAACTCCCCCTCGCCCCAACCTTAACTAGCGCCTAAAACCGCGTCATAAAATGAGACAGTGCGCTCAAGGTACTTCTCCATGGAAAACTCGATCCTATACCTTTCGTTTGCCTTTTCTCCATACCTGGCGCGCTTCACAGAAGAATTCATTAAATCCTCCAGCTTATCCCTAAGGTCATCAATGTCTTCGGGTTCAACTAACACACCGTCTTCACCATCATTGATCACTGTAGGTATCCCGCCCACTCGAGACCCAATGCGAGCTTTTGACGCGGCAGCAGCTTCTAAGAGGACTCTACCCATCGCCTCTGTGCGGGAGGGTAGTACTAATACTGCACAGGTTCCTATGTGGTAAGGCATTTGGCTGTGATCTACCGGTTCATGGATCTCAATCTGTTCACACCCGTCAATAGCGTCCTTCAAAAGTGATTTGTCAGGATAAAATCCTAGTATTTTAACTGACCAATCCGGATACCGATGCGCCAATTCGCGGAATGCAGCAATCAAAACGTCGACCCCCTTTATATAAAAAGGGAATCCTGCCAACAAAATGACCTTCTGTTCATCGAGGTTATAGAACGCACTCCCGTCAACAAAGTCCGGAAAAACATCCACCACACCATTGGTGGTAGGAAACTCGCTGATCTGGTTTTCAAAAAGAAGCTTTATACCCTGAGCACGTTTTAACGAAAACTTCTCAAAAGCGAAGCATGCACGCCGTTTAACCATCTTATATATGGGATTGGAAATATCATGGTAGATCCAAGGATTGTCATAGCAACCATTTACTTCCACAATTACTTTCGTTTTTGTTAATTTCCCCAAGATCGTAGCCATCACGCCGGTTTTCAAAGGATCGTATGAAATTAAGAGATCAACTGGCCGACCGGAAGACCGAGCTCGGAAAATCAATGCCAATGCAGAAAAAAACATCTTAATATAAGTTAAAGTCCGCTTTCCAAGAGGATCATTGAAGCATTTAACCCCAAAATTTTCATAAAATTTCTCTTCTGAAGACGGCCCACTAGTAAAAAACCATCCGCTGAAATTCTTAGACAAAAGCTCACATCTACTTTTGAAATCCTGTTCAATATTATATTTTGGGCCCGGCGCAAAAAAAATAATATTTTTCATGTATTATCTAAACCAATGTCCAGTTTAAGGCTATTGTGTACAGCAACTGAGAGTCCAACCAAATGCCAGAGCAAAGGATAATAAAGCACCGAAATGAAGGCGCCACTCACAAGAACTCCCATTAGCGAACACGTTAATGCCTTCGAAAAATCAATATAAGACCCAATTTCGCGCTGCAATCTAACACGCTTTAGGTTTTTCATTACTCGAAAGAGAATTAAACAAAAAAGCAAAATACCCAGACTGCCTAGCTCGGGTATCAATGTAAAATACAAAGAATGCGATTGTCTACCAGCTCTTCCGCGGGCACCTTCCTCATAATATGGACTGAGATGAAAATACTCGCCAGATCTCCAAGGATAATTGTTGGGCCCCACACCAAAAAACGGATTATCTTTATAAATTTCAATGGCAGTTGTCCAATGCAGGAACCTTAAATTCCTTGTTGAATCTTCTTTGTCAGTTATCGTCTGCATATCTGCGATATAGTTCTTTGGTAGGAAGCTTCCAACAACGCCAGCTAGCAGAAAGGAAATGCATATAGCAAGCAGGGTATTCCGGATCGGCTTTTTCGAGAAAAGTATCAGCAAACCCAAAACCGCAACCAATCCCAAAAGACCGCCTCTTGAGAAGGTTGTAATAACTGAAATTATAGCGACCAGGAAAACCGTGAGATAGACTAATTTCTTTTTTAGGGAGTTTTCACTCCTTGCGAGATAAAAGGAAAATGGCAACAAGGTAACTAAGACCAATGCGACATCGTTTTCGTCTCGAACAAAGCCACCAGGACCTTTTCCACCGTGAGTTAACACCCATATAGACAACAGAAAGGAAACAAAGCTAAATAGCTTGAAAATGAAGGCTATGTCCTTCTCTTTTTTTATTAATATGATAATGGCGAAAACACTTACAAAAACCATCGACATTGACTTGACAGTTTGGAAAGCGTGGAAATTATTTACCGCAAAAGGGATCCATAACGCCATGTACACCCAAAGAATCAGAAGCGATAAAGTCACCCGATCCAAATTAAGCCGTTTCACGTTCTGTATGAACAACACCGACAAAATAATCAGAAGAATCATCGGAAGTTTAAGGGGGCCTATAAACGGCAAATAACTGTCCTGAGGTCGAACGTACTCAAAGATCAAATAAAGTCCGAGAACGAAAAACCAGAACCCACCAAATTCTGTTGATGTCTTTTTCCTAACGTTCATTTGGTCTCACCAAGTTTTCGGCGAGATTCAAATAAAGTCTATTTTGATATTCTCGTGAATAGTTACTTTTTACGTCATTAGGCGGGATATAATTGCAAGGTCCATTTTCTACGATTTTAGTTAATGCAGTCGTTATCTCCTGGATGTTATCATTTACCGACAATCCCAGCTTTTCATCCACAACCAAACCATGCAAATCGGAATCTGGCTCCGATATAACAAATTGAACGCCGTTGAATTTAAGATAGTCAAACGTCTTTGCTGGTATCTGCATTTTTTGTTTTTGAGCCAAATTAAGAAATAGGTTATATTTCTCAGTTTCTTTCTCGAGCTTCTCAGAATCACTATACCCTCGAAAACTTACCAAATCGGCGATTCCGTTTTTAATGCAGAACTCTCTTAAGTCATAACCATTCCAAGTATCATCACCAAAGAAATCAAATTTAAAATTTTGAGTAGATGCAACTCCGTCTTCCTTCAATTTTTTTACAGCTAGAAGAAAATTTATCGGACTTCTATTAAAGTACAACGTTCCCGCATACATTCCGGATAATTCAGTGAAACTCTTTTCCTGATGTGGAATAGGGTTTCCATCATAGCCGTTAAATATTACTGATATTTCTTCCTTCGACATATCGAAAGAATGACTGATAGAATCTTTAAGAGACGGCGCCGTTACGACTATTAAGTCACTTTTTTCGTAATACTTTTTCTCAAAATAGTCCTCAACAGAAACACGAAGCTTTGTCTTACACTCTGGATATACAGATAACCATTGAGATATCGGATCACGAAGATCAATAATCCACCTTGATTTAAAAACCAGTTTCGCCACTAAACCAACCATATGAACGGATGCGGGCGGGCTTGAACTAATTATAAGATCGTATTTACGACCTATCACCCTGAAGCATAGAAGATAGTTAATAGCTAAAAAAATCCAGGATTTGTTGGCATCGAAAAGTGATTGCATTGAGAGAATATATCTACGGAGATTTTTCCATAAAGACTCTTCGTTTTTTCGTTTTTCGGCCACTTTCTCAAAAGATTGGGTTTGAGCTTCAAGGTTGGGCCTGCCTTGAGTTCCTTTTAAGCGCTTATATAATCGCCATAGAGGGCTCAGGAATCCCGGGTGCTGATAGACGGAAAACACACGGCCATAATACTTCCGCGATCCCAGTCTATCCTGTTCTGCGTCTCGGCCTAACTTCTTGGTTAGGACATCAACTTCCCACCCATTAGATACGAGCGCTTTTGCAAGCTGTGTAGTTCGCTTTGCCCCAACGGCTCTGTCTGGGTAAAAGTGGTACGAAATCAGTAAAACACGTTTTTTCATTACTACCGCGATCCCTTGCAAGCCTTTCAGTTTAGTGCGTGAATAGTGCCACGACTAATGCTGTCACGTCCTGTGGACTGCTGCTAGACTGTTCATCTAATCAGGAGTACGAAAAGGACTTTCGCCCCATGCCGTCAGAACTCTCTGGCTTTAAGCCCTCAGTTTGGATTTATCTTACCTTTTTCCTGTTACTGTTTCTGCCTGAGTGGCTTGAATTCTTTGAGTTATGGTACTCCGGCACCATCTATACCCATGGTTTCCTCGTCCTCGCAGCGAGTGGGTATCTGCTGTTTCAGGTACGAGACAGCCTCGCGTCGCTGGAAAGGCGCCCGTCGAAACTCGGCTTTGCTGTCCTTTTATTTTTCTGCGCGGTAATGCTTGTTGCCAAAGCCGCTGACATAAAAACTATCCGGCTTCTTTGTCTTCCATTTCTAATCGTCAGCTGGGGTTGGGCGATATGGGGTCCACGGTTTCTCAAGCTTGCAGCAATTCCGGTTGGGCTTCTGATTTTTGCCTCTCCGATCTGGGACGATATGTCGCCTATTTTCCAGGCCATCACGGTATTCGTGAACGGTCTTCTCCTTGATGCTGTAGGTATCCCTGCCGACATTCACGAACTGTACATCACCATTCCGGCGGGAACTTTTTTTGTTGCCGGCGGATGCTCCGGGGTTCGCTACCTGATGGTTGGTCTGTTCCTAGCACCATTCTATGGATTCCTGTACTTTCCCGGCTACCGGCGCACAGTTGCACTCATCGCTATTGCAGCACTGCTTTCGATGCTTGCTAACTGGATCCGGGTATTCGGTATCATCGTCATCGGGCACGTTACCGATATGCAGAGTTCCATTATCGAGGATCATGAGGCATTCGGCTGGCTGACATTCCTTGTGTTCTGTCTGATTCCGCTGTTCTTCATTGCACGCTGGCTCGAGCCCCGGAACAATAGTCCTACTCCGCTTGAGCGAATGGAAGCCAAACTGCGCGAACATCAGCAGCCAGCGGAGGGAGCGGCGACGCGGCGGGGTACGGTTACCTTCGCTTCCATCACTGTTCTGCTTGTGCCCGTGATTTTCTATTCACAGACTGTTCTGTTCGAGGAACGGAATGAGGGCTGGTCGCCCAGTCTTCCGGCGGCGGCCGATGACTGGCGCGGGCCCTTGAGATTCGCCACTATCTGGTCGCCGTCCTTCGTTAATGCCGATTTTTCACTGTCTGGCACCTACGTTTCCGATCAACTTGAACGTGTTCAGTTGCAGGTTGAAGCCTATCGGCGGCAAGCTCAAGGTAAGGAACTGGTCTACTACCGAAACAGTCTGTTCGATGATTCTGAATGGAATCTCACCACGCAGCGCTCTGTTTCTGTGCCTCAATCAAACGGCTTTGGCGTAGACCAAGTCACCGAGAGCGAACTGCTCAACCTGGAAACGGGCCGGAGAATTCTTGTGTGGTCTTGGTATCGTATTGGTGAGTTTAGCTCGCCATCCCGGGTGAAGATCAAGATATTCGGCGGTCTGCGTAGCTTGTCGGGCAAATCAGACGGCAGTTTTGTTGCCCTGGCCGCTGAATGCGATCATGTAGATGCTGGCTGTGTAACGGCCAGAGCCGCGTTCGAAAAATTTTTGAGGGATATGGAGTTATCGCTTTAGTACCCGAGCCATTGCTCGGATGTCAGCATCGGTGACATCTTCATGGCTAGGCAATGTAATCAGCCGCTGAGCAAAGTTCTGAGCGTTAGGAAACTCGCCTCGCTGTTGCCCCAGGTGGTTCTCGATGCCCTCAACCATAGGCAGTGCGACGCCATAAAGTTCATTCGCGCCAATGCCGGCATTTTGTAGGGCCTTCAGGGCTCGGTGACGTTCCTCACGGTCAGGCGCGAGCATCGAAAAGCGCAGCACCTTGTTTAATCTCGGGCCCAATGCCCCGGGGACTTTCCATTCCTCGTTGGACAACAGAACCCACCCCCGTTCCTGCAGGAAGCCGAGGTTCTCTTGCAGCTTCTGCGATTTGGGTGCTGAGCGTTCAAAACCCGATATCCCCCTCAAAACAAGGCTTACAGGTATTGCAAGGCGCGTAACCTCACCGAGAGCCAGAAAACGGGTCTCTGCAAGATGGAGCATGGGGATACGCAACATAATGCCGTAAAGAACCCTCCCCATAAGGGTATGATAAATCGCCCTTTTCAGGCGCCAGGCTGGATTGCAAACAACCGTGCGCAGGGGGCACTTTGCAAGTAAGTCTTCGACCAGCCCGGCATCTTTGGCTTTGAAAAGCAACGCTCCACCGCCCATCAGGTTCACGGGCTTGCCCCTGCCAAAACTCAATACCACATAATCCGCCAGCGGGTTCTCCGAAGATGAGGGAGGAATGGCCTGAGCTGAGTCTTCGATAAGCACCAACCCGTGTTCGTCGGCTATGTGCCTCAAAGGGCTCAGGGGCGCCAGGCGCCCCAGAAAATTCACAGCAACGAGCGCAATGGTGTTCTCACTGATACTAGCCCGGATGTTCTGAGTGTCCATCCATGGAGAATGACTGGCCAAATCAGCAAGAATAGGCTTCACCCCTGCAGCCACTGCGGCGGCCACCAGGTCTGGGCAGGCATAGGCCGGGAGGATAACCTCTGGTGCTGCAATTGTGGGCTTTTGACGGCGTGCTGCACGGAGGGCCACAGATAATGCCGCAGTTCCAGAGTTTAAACATTCAGTCTGGTAATGCGGCCAGGGATAGTCTCCATTTTCCCACCCCGTCGGAGCCGGGATTCGGTTTCCGACCGGCCGCAATACTCCAAAGCTCATACAATTCTCCCTTGCTGATCCGGTGTTTGCTTCAACGTTTTGATGGCGTCCAAACGGTCATTCGTGTCCCGGTCAGGAATCGTATGGTCGCATGAGCGATTGCGAGATTGACTTGTATGAAGAAAAACGGAATTTTCAGGTACTTGTTATTTCGTAATGCCGGCCTGAGATAGGCCAAAAGGACCGCACTGTAAAACACCAGTTGAGCCAGCAGAATGATACTGTAGAGACCTCCTCTGCCGGCCATAGGCACTGACAAAACAAACAACAAAAGAAGGAACCAGGGAACCGCCCAGCGCATCAATTTATGACTGATCACCTGGAACGAAAACCAACCGTAACGTAACGGATTCACGACTTCGGGGTGCCGCTCAAGAGCCGTTAGTCCCCGAATTATGGTTCGAAGCTTGCGTTCATATTCTTTTTTGCTGTCTGCGACATCCTGATAGTAACCAAGGACATCTGGTGCGGAAACGGCAACCAGCTCCTGGCCTGCGCAGTTGAGCGCTGTATTGAAGTCACTCGGGGCGGCAATATCCCATTCCCGGCACACCTCTTTCCTGGCGGCAAAGAAAGAACCGCTCAATCCAACCAGGCCGGCCCGTTCCGATTCAAGACGCCGTAACCACATTTCATATTTAACGTAGGCGCCCTCTCCTGCCACGTTACCATCCCGGGTGATGAAACGGTCTTCACTTGAAACCGCACCGATCATCGAGTCCCTGAAATAGGCCACCATTTTCTGTAACGCCTCGGGAGGGATGTCGGTCGCGACATCAGAAAACACCAGGATCTCGCCCTTTGCGGCCTTGATGGCCTGAAGCTGGGCGTACTCTTTCCCTTTCCGTTCTTCAGCACGCGCAAGGATCACGCCCTGTTCAGCGTAACTCTGAACGATCCGGTCGGTACCATCACTTGAGGCATCGGACGCTACGATGATTTCAAGATCTGGGTAATCAATGGCAAGGCAGTTTTCCAGCTTTTTGACAATTCGGTTCTCCTCATTATGTGCGGTGACAATGAGGGATACGTTTGGATGGAATTCGGGAGCCGTATCTTGATTGACCAACCTCTTGGGGGAAAGCCGAAGTAAAAAGGGATAAACAAAATAGCTGTAGATCGAGCCTGTAAGCGCTATCCAAAAAAGTAACTCAATCACGTCAGTGGGTCCTTGCAAAATTATGGGCGAGCATGCCCATCTCCTTCGATGATCCGAATGCTATCAGATGGCGAAATCTTGATGAATGGCAAAGTATCGATATCTCGGTCGACTAGATAAGACAGCACGTAGTGCTCACTCGTATGAACGCGAAAGGTCACATTTGGCCAATGGCTTAAAGCTCTAGCCTGGCCATCAAGCGAGTGAAAATCCAGATACTCAAAAAGATCAAGCTTTTCGAGCCCGGATAATCCCTCTCCATTGGCTTTGAGAAATGCCTCTTTAAGGGTCCAGACTTGATAAAAGCGTACTAATGATTCCCGGCGATTCGAAGCACTTACGATAAAATCGTTTTCTCTCGCAGACAATAATGTACCCGCGAGGATGTTCGTTGTATCCAAACTGTTATCCGGAGTTTCAATGTCAACTCCGCATAATCCATGCGGAGTCATAAGAATAGCCAGGTAATGTCCGGAATGAGAGACGCTGAATTCAACCCGATTGGTAGTCATTGACTGAGCGGGCAAAACCGACGGCTTTCCGAACGAACCAACGGTGAAAGACAAAGCAGCAGCGGGTACCCCCAAAGCGTTAGAAACGAGCCTGCGCCTCAAAACCCGTGAGCAGAGATGGACAACCTGATCCTGTTCAGAGTCAAAGCACAGACACTGCTCCAGTTCAGATTTTGAAAGCAAGTTGAACGCACAGGATGGCAAATCCGCCAGCGTCAGACCTTCCAGGTTGAAGAGATAGCATTTCGTTTGCTCCCAATCCATCAGTCCCATCCCCCGAGTTTTCGCTGGTTATGTTAACATGCAGGCTTATAAGTGCGATTGCATCAAACCAATTGGTGTTATTTCAGGGACGGTTCGGACAATCATGCTAAAAAAGCCGTTGAAAGGGGTTTTACACTCTCTGCTTTCAGTTGCAGGCTGGCTAAAGCTCAAGACTCTTCAGCAACCCACGCTTGTCATCCTGACTTACCATCGAATCCTTCCAATGGATTCGAAATTCCGCGATCAAGAACAACCGGGCATGATCGCCTCTCCGGAAACGTTGCAGTGCCACCTAGATCTGTTCCGGTCTCTGGGAGCGAGTTTTGTTGATCTCCAAGATTGGCTTGACCGCAAATTGGCCGGTTCTCAACTTCCAAAATTGGCCGTCGCCATCACCTTTGATGATGGGTGGCAAGACAACTATACCTACGCCTTTCCGATTCTTAAGGCATTCGAGGCACCCGCTACAGTCTTTCTGGTAAGTAAGTATCTCGATACTAATCGCGTGTTCTGGCCCGAACAGGTGATCAGGTATGTAACCATCGCACCTCAGCAACGCCCTCAAGCCGTCCATGAATGGCTCCGGAACTATGCTGGGAGCTTGCCTTTTGACGACCGGCCTCTGACCATCGAAGAGGCCGACGTGTTGATTGCCAACCTCAAGACCCTTGACGACCAGACCATCCTTGAACAACTTGACCGGTCCAAGGTCTCCGGGGAGGAGTCTGTTCGGCAGATTCTGAACAGTGAGGAGCTGATCGAGATGTACAGCTCAGGGCTGATCCGCTTTGGCGCCCATACGAGACAGCACTTCCGACTGAATCGTCTTGCTGACCCTTCAACACTCAGGAATGAAATCGTCCTATGCAAAGATGACCTTGAGGCGCTTGGCGTTGGCAAGATATCCCTGTTTTGTTATCCAAACGGAGATATCACGGATCAGGGCGAACGCTTTGTGGCGGAAACCTATCTTGGCGCGTGTACCACAACAAACGGTATCAATGTAGCTGACACCTCTCCGTACAACCTGAAACGATTCAACTTCCATGACGGTAACGGAAAATCGCGACGGCTTTGTTTTTCAACCATAGGCCGGAGCCTGATCCTCGCATGACTCTGACCGTTACACATATTGCATCCGGTGATCTTTGGGCCGGCGCGGAAGTCCAGGTATTCCAACTGATCAATGCGCTGCACGAAAGCGAAAATATCAGGGCCACCGCCATCCTTTTCAATCCCGGGATATTGGCCGACAAGCTTGAAAATGTATGCGTGCCAGTCACTGTTGCTAACGAGTCTGAACGTTCTGCTTTGCAGATTATCCGTTCCATTCGCGATCACATCAGGACAAATGAATCAGATATCATTCACACCCATGGGTTCAAGGAAAATATTCTCGGCGTTGCCGGACAACGCCTTGCCGGCGTCGCCCCATCCGTACGCACTGCTCATGGCAACCCTGAGCACACCCGAAGCTGGCGGAATCCTGTGAAAAAGCTGCTGGACCTGTCCGATACATTGACAGGCCAATGGCTCCAGCAAGGTGTAGTTGCAGTTTCCGGCCAGCTGAAAGACGTTCTCGAACCGTGCTTTCCGGGCAAAACTCACCTTATCCATAATTTCGTCGACATTCAGGCGCTACATAGAGAAGTACAAGCTGGCGTTCTAAAAAAAGAGAGCAACTCATTTACCATAGGCTTGGTCGGCCGCATGGTGCCGGTCAAACGCGTTGACCTCTTCTTAGAGGCAATTGGCATCCTGAGCTCGGACTACGGGCACCCTGTTCGCGGCGTGGTGATTGGCGATGGCCCGCTAAGATCTCAGATGGAAGAGAAAACTAGAGACCTGGGCCTACGCAACAAGATCTCGTTTGCAGGTTTTTTGAATCCGGCTTTGCCCGCAATCTCCGGCCTGGATGCGCTACTGATGCCGTCCGATCACGAAGGGCTCCCCATGACACTGATCGAAGCGCTCGGTCTCGAAGTCCCGGTGGTTGCTCACGCGATTGGCGGCATTCCAGAAGTTCTGGGCGATAGCGAGTATGGAACCCTGGTATACGACCATTCATCCAGAGGTTACGCTGAAGCTCTGCATCATCTGATCACCCATCCAGAGAAAGCCCGGGCCAAAGCCGTCGCCGGCGTCCGTCATATTCAGGCAGAGTTCGACAAAGTGAAAAACGTAGAGGCCTATATCTCCCTCTATCAGTCACTGGTTCGGCCGGACTGATCCGAGAAGAACGATTTCAGCAGATCAATCACCACGGGTGATTCCATAAACGAGTCATGGGCAACCTCTGCCAACCTGATCTCTAACCGCCCAGTCAGGAATCCCCCCCATCCGAGTTTGGGATCGGTGTAAATGCCGCCGAAGGTATCTGTTCCGCGAATCAAAAGCACATCTCCGGAATAGGGCTGCTCCCGATGTCGCGCCAGCGCTTTTTTGTTTCTGTCCTCAATAAAAAACGGACGTAACGCATAGGGTACAGGCTTGCCTAGCATTCGGTGGAACGCAACCGCCAATGTTTTGACGTAGAACGAGGCCCGAGACCTGCCCCCCTCCCACAGCCCTGAAAGTAGTCCTGGCGCTGAAATTCGACCCAGCATGCTCCCTTCCGATGCTTGATTCGCTTCTGGAGAGCGACCGGCGGGGCCAATTGTATCCAGCAGAACCACCCAGTCCACTTCGTGCCCTTTCTTTCTCAGAATGGTGGCCATTTCAAGCGCGATGGTCCCGCCCATAGAGCCACCCATCAACGTAAATGGCCCGGTATATCCAGCCTCTAGTAACTCGTCTACGTAATCGGATGCCTGTTCATGCAGCGTCGGCCGGGGCTCACCTACACCGTCAAGCCCCCGTGACTGGAAACCCACTCGGGGCCGTTCCTTGCCGATGGTTTCCAGGGTACTCCGATAGCTGAGCACGTTGCCGCCAACGGCATGAACGCAGACCAGCGGATTTCGCAGCCCCTCGCCACCCATTGGTACAAGACTTTTCCAATTTCCTTCCTCAATATGCGTCTTGCGATCGGTCATCTCGCCAGACTCCGGCATCTGGCGATCCAGTGCGGCGGCCAGCCCAGCGAGCGTAGGATGCTCCAGCAGAGTTGAGAGGGGAATATCCCGGTTCATTTCCCGAACGATGGATGAAAATACCTGGAGAGCGTTGATGGATGTGCCTCCAAGATGGAAAAAATTATCTTCCCGAGCGATCTCGTTCTGTTTCAGAACTCTGCACCAGATGTCCGCAAGCCGACGTTCCGTGCTGGTTGCAGGCGATGTCTTCTTTCCAGATTCAGCCGCCATTTTCTGAATATCGGGCTCAGGCAGTCTTTTCCGATCCACCTTGCCGGTATTCCCGACCGGGAAGCCTTCAAGTTCGACCAGATGATCAGGCACCATGTATCGTGGCAGTTTTTCTCTCAACCAGGCATTAATGCTGTCTCTTTCGGAATCAGTCTTTAGTCTTGGGCTCACATAACTGACCAGCTGCTTCTCACCGGAGGGCGCCAACCAAGGGATCGTTATCGCCTGTTCAATTCCCGGATACTGCTCCAGTAAAGTAGACACTTCGTCCGGCTCTATCCTGAAGCCCCGGATTTTCACCTGATTGTCTGAACGCCCCAGAAACTCGACAGAACCATCTTCACGCCAGCAGGCTTTATCACCGGTATCGTAGACCCTCCCGATGGACCTTCCGTACGGATCTGTGACGAAGACTTTGGCTGTTCTCTCGGCATCGTTGACGTAGCCTAGGGCCACACCGTCGCCGCCAGTATAAAGGTTACCCGGAACACCTACCGGGCAATCGTTGCCATAGGCATCCAGAATATGGACGCTGCTATTTGCTACCGGGTATCCAACAGGTATTGGGGACGGCACCTCGTCAGGAGAAGTCATCGGAAAACAGCAGGTGAACGTCGTGTTTTCGGTCGGGCCGTAGCCATTGATCAGAATCAGCCCCGGGTTGGCTTCCAGGACGGTTTTGACCCACTTTGGCGAGAGCACATCACCACCGGCCAACAGGTTGCGCACAGAGCTGAATATGTCTGGAGAGTGCTCGGCTACGTGATGGAACAGCGCTGCTGTGAGCCAGAGCGCCGTTACCTTCTCACGGTGCAGGACATCGCCCAGTTCCTCAACCGAAAGCTGTTCCTTCTCCGGCACGATCAGGGTTCCGCCATTCAGAAGTGGCCCCCAGATTTCCAGGGTGGATGCGTCAAACGCTACCGGGGCATACATAAGGAACCGGGTGTTGTCGTCCAGATGCATGAAGTTGTTATTGAGCACCAGGCGGAGGATATTCCGATTGGAGACTTCTATCCCTTTGGGCAGGCCGGTCGAGCCTGAGGTGAACATGACATAGGCTGGCGCATCTGGCCCCTGGGCTCTCTCACCGATGTCGGATTGGGTGCTGCTGCCCTCTTCCGCAGCATTATGTAATGGCACGATATCCAGAGCGAGCTCCCTTTCCTGCAACATGGCAGCATCATTCTCGTTGGCAAGAACGGTGCCCACCTCCGTCAAGGCTGTGATGGCATGAAGGCGTTCATCCGGATAACTAAGGTCGAGCGGAACATAAGAAGCTCCAGCGCGCAATATGCCCAGAATCCCCGTGACGGTCTCAACTGTCCGCCGAGACGAAATGGCAACTCGGTCACCCGCCTTGATGCCTCTGTTCAGGAGCCTGTCGGCAATTCCCAGAGCCAGAGCATCCAGTTGCCGGTAAGTGAGCGTTTTATCTCCTGATTTGATAGCAAGGTGATCCGGAGTTTCTTTAACCTGCCGCCGGAAGCGTTCATCCACGGTGGTATCACGAGGGTAGTCTCTTTTCTCTTCCCGCCAGTTCGCCAGTTGGGCCCGCTCATTTTCGGTCGCACAATCAACGTTTTCACAGAGAATGTCCGGAGAATCCAGAACCTGCTCGAACATTACGACGAACCGACTGAGAAAACGTTGTAAAGTCGCTCTGGTGTATAGGGACAGATTCCCCTGCAACAGCAACCTCACCCGATCGGGATAAAGCTCAACAAACAGGAGGACATCGAACTGCGAAAAACCGGTATCGACCACCTCCGGTGTCCAGGCCAAGTCCGGTGAAAGCCCCGGCGGTCGTTCTTCATAGTCATTCAGCCCCAGCATGGTCTGGTAAACTGGCATTCGGGATGCATCTCTATCCACGCACACCCTTTTGACAACCTCATCAAAAGGAACCATGTCATGCTTCATGGCGTCCAGCGATGACCTGCTTAAGGTCCTAACCAACTGGTCAAAGCTCTGGGTCTGATCAATATCGACTCTGAGAGGGATCGTATTGATAAATAAGCCTACAGTTTCTTGGGAGACCGGTGGCTGACGTCCGCTAACCGGGACCCCAATCACATACCCCCTTTGCTGGGCGTGCTTATCGAGAAAAAGGCCATACAGAGCCAAGGCAACGGCGAACGGAGTTGCCTGCAAATCACGTGCGATACGCCGAAGCGAATCGCCGAATTCTTTGGGCAGATCCTGAAAAACGCTGGCACCTTTAAAGCTCTGCACCGGCGGTCTTGTAAAATCTGTTCTCAGGTCCAGCGGGCCGGGTGCGTCGGCAAGATAGCCCTCCCAGTAATTCAGGTCAGAGGCGTCATATCGGGGTGGGTCAATCAGGTAGGCTGCGAACGTCGGATCTGGTGAGATGGCCCCGGTAAGCGGAGCATCGCCCCCGAAACCAGCCTTTTCGTAATTAATCGCGATATCTTTCCACACAGCTGTCTGAGATAAACCGTCGATTACCATGTGATGAGCTACAAACTGAATCACATGCCGGCCCGCATTATCGGTGTAAAGCGTGAACCTGGCCAATGGCTTCGAGTAAAAGTCGAAAGGCCGGGTGCCTTCTTCCCGCAATCGTTGCGAAAGAGATTCCCAATCCTTGTCACTGCCATTGAGCGTGACGACGTTCAAAGATTCTAATGGTTCAACAAGCCTCCACTGTAGATCATCCCCTTCTGCGATCACCATTCTGAATGCGATATGCCTGGCAAGTACCTGATGTACCGCTGCCTGGAGTCGTTCCAGATCCACGTTCCCATCAAAGCTGTAAGCTTCCGACTCGTAGAAGGTGCCAGGACTATTGGACGCCAGGACTGCATACCACATCCGTTTCTGGGCACTGGAAAACGGAATTCTTTCCGGCAAACGGGACACATCCAGCTGATGCAACTCCTCAGCGGGAGTGACAATTGAATGTTCAAGTAGTTCGGCGTGCTGCCGCAGTGTGCTGTTGGTAAGCAAATCAATCGGCCGTACCCGTTTTCCAGTTTCTTTCCCGATCAATACCGACAACCGAGCGGCAAGCAGTGAATGCCCACCCAAAAGAAAGAAGTCCGACTCTTCGCTGTCAGGCTTTGTGCCCAACAGGGTCTGCCACCGGTTTGCCATCGCTTCGATATGAGGATTATCGAAGCACACCTTTCGCTGGCTCTGATGTTCCGGAGCCTCTGATTCGATTCTGGCTTTGAGGGCCTTACGGTCTATCTTCCTGCTTGGGGTCACCGGCAATTCCGGATACCAACGCCATAGCTTTGGAACCATGTAAGCGGGCAATTTTTCTGCGAGAGCGGCCTCAATCGCAATACGATCGCCGGGTTCCTCGGATCGAATGCAACCCACCAGTGCCGCCTCGCTGCCAGCCGGGCTGGCGAGGACGACCGCACTCTCGCCAATTGACGGAATACTGGAAAGAACGGTCTCTATTTCACCGAGCTCAACCCTGAAGCCACGAATCTTAACCTGGTTGTCCAGACGATCTATGTAAAGCAGATTTCCGCTCTCAGTGAGACAAACCAGATCACCAGTGCGATAAAATCGAAGCGTCTGGCCATCATGCACAGCTTCTGCGAATCTCTCCCGGTTTAGCTCTGGCCTCAAGTAGTAACCGGGTGTTACCTGTGCACCAGCAACCCATAACTCTCCAGGCTGCCCTCGACGACATTGCCGGCCTTTGTCGTCGGTAATTCGATAGATCAGATTAGGGAGCGCATCACCCAGAGGAATTTGCGCATTATCGGTGTCAACTTCGCTTAACTTGTGAACACTGGTATATACCGTCGCTTCTGTTGGTCCATAACCGTTCCACACCTCTCCGGCGGTCGCACACAGCGTTCGGGCCAAGCCCACAGGAAATGCCTCTCCTCCACTTATTAGCCTATGGGTACTTTCGGGTCGCCACCCGTAATCAATAAGCATTCGCCATGTCGCAGGCGTCGCCTGCATCAACGTTAAGCCGTTCTCATCAATGATGGATGACAATGTCGCTGGGTCTAAGCCTTCGTTTCGGGATACCAGAAAAACAGAGGCTCCGGCGATCAAGGGCAAGAAAATTTCCAGTACTGAGATATCGAAAGATATGGTCGTCAGGGCAAGTACCCGATCATTCGGCGCAATTCCTGGCGCTTTAGACATAGCCAGAAGAAAATTGGCCATTGCCCCCCTGGGGATGGGAACACCTTTAGGCCGCCCGGTTGAACCGGAGGTAAACAAGATATAAGCCAAATCCTCTGGCTCCCACGACGGCAGATCCTGGTTCTCCAAGCTCTCCGGTTCTGCCCCCACAACAAACGTTTGGTCGGAAAACGCCTCGGGAATCAGATGGATGTTTGGCCGATCTGTAACCGCAGCTTTAGCACCCGAATCCTCGACAATTATCGCAACCCTGTCCGCCGGCAAGGATGGGTCTACAGGAACATAGCACGCACCTGAGCGAAGAATGCCCAACAGGATGGCTGGTAATTCAATGGTACGATCAACACATACCAGAATGTTGTCACCGCTGCCCAACCCATTAGAGACCAACCAGTCGGCCCATTTCCTGCTCTTCGACTCCAGTTCTGAATAAGTCAGCGCCCCATCTTTGCTCAGCACGGCCAGCTTATTGGGATCTTGCTCAGATTGCCTATGAAAAAGCACGTCGAGGGCCGTCTTTGGCCATCCCGTAATATCTGAAGAATCAACATATTTGCCAGCAGACGCTTCCAACATCTTGAAGTCCATGTCCTTACGTTCTTTGGATGATCGTTTTCAAGGTAGATATTTCACTATAGGCGGCCCTATCATTCGGCTTAACCACACTGGCAAGCACTTCCAGACGCCGATCAAAAATCGAAATTTAGGGTTGTTGGGATTCAGGCCCGGAGGTTCTGCGCCCTCGAGCAGCGCATACTCCCAGTTCAGTTGGACTGGAATCGCGCCCCACTGCTGCTTGAAGCGGTAGGTTCCTGCATCCTTGCTGCAACGCCCGAAGTCAAATAACTGATAACCATTACTAACAGCATGTTTCAGGATCCTCCAATACATCATCATATTGATCCCGGTATGGTTGTACTCACGAAGCGTAGAGGCCCAGGGTATCTCCATACGCATACCGAATCCGGTAATAAACGCACAACCGACAGGCTGTCCACCAATGCGCACAACCACCAGCCAGGCATTGTCCGACAGATAATCCAGTAGTCCATTGAAGAATGCCTTCTCGTAGACCGGAGTCCCCAGATCGCGCATATTTCTTGCGAAAACCCGGTAAAATTCGTCAAGTAATTCGTGCTTCCCGATAAGAAAGTCGGGCTTCTCTTTTTCCCCACGACGAATCTGTGCACGGACTTTCGACTGAAAACTGTCCCACAAAATCTGTTCTTCTGCAGGCAAAGGCAACCAGAATGTCAGTTTGTCTTGCCGCTTTGTGCAGTCAAGCCCCGAGTCGTTTACGTGCCTTAACTCGATACTTTGCGAACCAATTGCATTCCGCCACCGAATACCTTCTTCCAGAAGCCTTCGAGCAACCTCAGGACTATCGGCCAGTATGCCTCCGTAATTATAGTACGGTGTGGACACGATGAGGTTCCCGAACAACCTGCTGTTCAATTGGACGATCGGGAACACGCCAATGACCTTATTGCTCTCATCCATGGCGACCAGATAACGGGCACTGTGGCCATATATGTGAACGATGAAATCCAGCGCCGATGGGGTGTGCCAGATACTTCCGGCTTCATGACGGGTAACGTACTGGTCGATCTCGGCTTTTCTGGACCAGTCAGAAAAATAGTCAAAAATTTCACAGGGTGCCGTCGCGTTGTCACGAATCGCTTCGGGAATGATATCAAGCGAGGGTTGCCAGCGTTTGGGTTGTTTTTCCGGAAGCCTGTTAAGGTTTTTTTTCAGGGATTTCTGAAGATCCTTTATTTCAGCGGAAACGGCCGATAGCTCCTCTATCAGTCGTGTAATGTCCTTTTCTTCCCGCCGCGACCGAGCAACCGCTTTACCCAATCGGGCCTTCTCTGCCTTTAGATCGTTGAGACGGCCTTTGATCTCGCCTTTACTGCCCGAGGTTAAAATGGTTTCCATCGTGGACACCTTTAGACCGCGACGGCTTCAGAGTCGATACCTACACCAGCGAGGACCTCTTCGACCGTTCCAAACCTGAAGTCGCGGAGCAGATTCTCCAGTCGGCCAAAGCACACATCCAGGTTGTTGTAATGACGGAACCGCGAGAACGCTTTTACCTTCAGGCGGGGTTGGTCGGTATCAATTTCCCAGGGGTGCAAATAGAAGATGAAAGGCTGCCCTGACCGATTGATTCGCCCAAGCCCCCAACGGCTCAACCAATAGGGGAAAAGACGAAAATATCCGCCTCCGGCAATGGGTAATCGGTAATTTCCCAATGGGCAGGTGGACAGAGGAAACTCGATCAGCGTGCCTCCATTCGGCGCACGCAGTCGGTAAGGCTCATGAGGCGTCCCTGGCATGCCATAGCGGTCATGATGCACGGGGAAAATCGAGGAATCCCAGGTGAAACCCTCCTCACACAGGATGTCGAGAGCCCAGCGGGATTGTGCCGTAATTGAATAACTGGCCGCCCGATAGCCGGTAATCGCTTCGCCAGTAATGTCCTCAAGGATACCCTTCGATTTGCGGGTTTCTTCTCGAAAAACTTCAGGACTCTGGTTATAGACAAGCTGATGACTGTATCCATGGCTGGCTATTTCATGTCCAGCATTCATTATTCTTCTGACAAGATTCGGGGAACGTTCAGCCACCCATCCGAGGGTAAAAAAGGTTGCTTTCACGTCTTTATCCGAGAACAACTGCAGGAGACGGTCTGTGTTGGCTTCAACACGATATTCCATTGAAGGCCAATCCTCAGGACTGACTGCTTCGGATAACGCGGCTACCTGGAAATAATCTTCAACATCGATCGTTAGGGCATTCCTGATCACTTCCGTGTACTCCACTGCCTTCAGAGGCGCTTGAAATATTCATTCTGGGGAGGCTTAACTATTTCACCGGAACCTGTAATTCACTCCTACACTCACCCAGTTCTCTTCAAAATCATTCGCAGGAAGATCGCTTTCGCGATTCTCATGACCAATTTGAGCTGTCAGATCGAGGTCACTCGTTGCTGAATAAGTGATTCCCGTCCTTAGCCTCAGCGCCACGTCATCCTGGGTATTGACTTCGAAGCGAGAATACTCGTAATTACCGGACAGCTGGACGCTCAGCAAAGGCCTCAAGGGCTGACTGTAGGCAATATTTAAACCTGCAACATCTTCGCGGTCATCGGTGCGGAGGTAATCCGCCCTGTTTGCGTATAAACGAACGCTCAAGTCAGCATTATTGCTGTAGCTTTTATTCAACCCGGTGCTTACAGCTGTTACTTCTACTTCAGTCGTTTCCCGCAAATTGAAGACGAAGTCCTGAAACCGGATATCAAAGTCAGATGTCTGATCAGTAAGTTCCCGGCTGGCCTCAAAAAAGAATGCCAAGGATGAGGTCACATCACGTTCAAGGAACAGGTCTCCTATCCACCCATCCGAGCTCTGCTCGAAACTGCCAAAACGGCTGGTAAGCTCACTATAACCGAGACTTCCACGAAATCGAGTGGCCGCCCACTCCTTGGACCAGTTGAACGAGGCCGAATCGGTATCAATCTCACCTCCTGTATCCAGTTCTGCCCTGTCTGCAGTAAAGCTTATTCCCCCCGAGAGGGTTGCATTAAACAGATGGTTCCAGCCTGCCGACCCGATGTATCTTTCGCTGTCTGTTTCTTCAGGTTCGCGAAACTCGGTATTTTCATAGTTTATCGAGAGATTGATCTGGTCCCGGTTGCTAATGGGAATAACGTAGCTGGGCCCTGTGCGGAAGACGTTTTTGAGAGTGCGGTTATCCGGAGTATCGGTTCCGCGCGAATCCTGTTGAACCTGCCTAAGATTATCGGACAACTGCCAGGTCAACCCTGGTCGTAGTTCACACAGCCCCCTGAATGCAAGGTCGGCATAGGTCTCAGGGTCATAGGTAGAATCTGCCCAGACCCCATAGCCAAGACTGCCACCCGTTTCTGACACGCACCTGCCCGGATCAGATTGGTGCTGAACAGATAACGTAACACGGGTTTCCGTATCGCTGAGTTCATTGTTCGCGCTCTGGGTGACGTTGTCACTGTATTTGGACTCTACGCCTCCCGATAAGGTTACAGGTTTGGCAAAAACATGCTGGGCACCAAGGCCAACACAAGCAAGCAAAGCGATGTGGCAAGCGTACTGAATCGTCCCGGATTTTCCTGGCCTATCCATTAATTACCGCTCCCACGAATTTATTCGAACTAAAGGCACTCGCAGCTTGCTCCAGTCCGGAACTGGTTATCTTGCCGTGAGGAACCACCAGCATCCCGTAATCACAAAGTTCAGTGAGTATTCTGGCATCAGGCGAGTCCGAGATAGGCGCTGTATCCAAAACTATAAAGCGATCTGGATAGCGCCGACGAACCGCCTGAAGGAATTGTTTCATTCGGAAAGACGTGAAAAATTCCGCAGGTGTCTCACGCCGGCTACCAGCCGGTATCAGTCGTAGACGTGGGATCCCCGTTGGGTAGAGAATCCGACCAATGTCGAAATCGGGGTCGTCCAGAAAATCGGTCAGGCCGTTCTCTGGCATGATATCCAGTGCTGAGTGTAAGGTCGGTTCCCGGAGATTACAGTCGATAACAAGCGCGGTTTTCGCATGGTCGAAGGCAAAGGCTGCAGCCAGATTCAGTGCAACGAACGATGAGCCAGCTGATTCGGACGCCCCGCTGACAACGAGAGTGAAGTTATTTCCGCCGGATATCTCAAGCAGTTTGGTTCTGAGATTACGGAATCTGTTCACAAGATCCCTGTTTGCCGATTCAGGATAGATTATCCGGCGCTCATCCAGATCCTCTTTGGTGAGCTTCCGAGGTTCCTGCATCCGGGCAATCTGTTTGCTCAGGACATACTTGTCGACGGCGCCAGGCCCCAATTCCAAAGAGCTCGGTACCAGCAGCCTGGAATCATTCCAGTCTGCTTGCTCCTCAACCTGTTTATCCTCTTGGGAGCGTTCCAGCTTTTTGTTAGCGTCAACATCTCTCATCAAATCACCCCAATGATGGTTGCGGCAGCGACAGCAATGTAGGCCGCAGCAACCAATGCCGACAGAATAAATACAGCAACGGTGATCCGCCTGTCACGACGCTTCTCATAGGGCGTCCGAACCACCGGTATCTGCTCAAGCACCGGGAAGTCAAACTCTTCCTCCACCTGACTACGCACTCTTATTCTGGGATCGACTTGAACCCATCCGATTGCCGCCCCGAACGGAGCCACAAGACCTATGAACAGGCCCGCCATGGCGAACATCTCAAACCTTGGCCCGTCCGGGGCGAGTGGGTATTGGGCTGTTTCGTTTATCCGGTAATTCAGGCCCTGACCTTCAATATCCAGGTGCATGGATACACGCGCTTTTTCTCGACGTTTCAGGAGGTCATCATAGATCTGTTTATTTACCTCCATGTCGCGGGTCAGCTCGGAGTACTGGGCCTTATTCGCCTGGATCCGCTCCATTCTTTCCTTCTGTTCTGAAATCAGCCTCTCAATGGAGCGAATGCGGGTTTGTATCGTCTCCATATCCGCTCGGGTAGTAACCAACTCGGATCGAACCTCTTGATAGACCGGATTGGCGACGCTCTCCCCCTGATTCTGATTCAATTCAGGAGTTGCCTCCGCCAGCGCCCTGTCACGCTGCTTGCGAAGCTCTGCCAGTTGCTCTCTCAGGATTACTATGTCCGGGTAAGAATCGTGGTATTGCAGTCGAAGGGCGTCAAGACGAGCCTCGAGCGTATTGATCCGCTCCTGAAAGGCATTTTCGGTTTTGCCTTGGCGAAGAGTGGGAGGCAGATTACTCAATTGTTGTTGGAGGGAATCAGCTCTAGTTTCAAGCTCTTCTCGCTCTAGCTGTGCCAGCTCAAGTTGACGCCGGAGGTCCGCCATCCTGTTATTGGCTTCGCCTTCTGTGCCATCTACGTTCCTGGAAAGAAAGTCCTTAAGGCGCCTCTCAACTTCTGCGAGCTGCTGCTCATAGCTCTTTACCTGTTTATCAATGAAGTCGTACGCAGCTCTGCTTTCAGAACGCTTGCGTTGATTATTCTCCTCGATAAACAGCTGCCCAAAACGCTGTGCCACCTTGAATGCGCGGATCTGCGATTCTGCCGTGTACTCAATACTGAAATAGGAGTCACCACGAGGCCTGACAATAAGATTGCTCCGCAAACCAGCGATTCGACCTTCAAGAACCTCCGGAGATGGCGACGCAGCACCTTCACCAAAGATGTCCGGGTCCGTCGCTATCTGTTCTATGACGCTGCGCGACCAGAGGAGCTCCTTGGCAGCTGATGCCCGCTCATTTATTTCTGTCGGTACCGCACTCCCTTCCATCAAAGGCCTGATAATGTTTTGGTCATCAACGAAGATTACCACGCTCGATTCGTATTTGTATGGCCACAGAAAACCAAGTGCCAGAACTGCCGCACTCACAATTGCAAATAGCAGGAAAGACAGCCATTTCCGCGACCGGACTTCACGCAGGGCCTCTCGTGGCAACTGACTTAAAGGAAGAGCCATTTCAAATACTCACTCAGGAATCGATGGTCTTTCAGGGATCTATTCAGAAACTGCGCTCAGGGACGCTGATAATGTCGCCCGGTCGCAGGGAATAGTTTGTTGTGATGTCCCCATCACTCAGAATGTCTCCGAGACGAACAGGAATGGCGACCACTTCTCCCTCATGAACTCTATAGAGGCGGGTATCATTTTCGGCAGCAAATGGTGTTAGACCGCCTGCACCCAGCACCATATCAAGAACGGTCATCCCTTCACGGTATGGGACAGAGGTTGGTTGCTGGACGGCGCCAGTCACCCTCACCCGATTAACAAACTCGTTACTCCCCATGGAAGTAACAACAATGCTCACCTGAGGTTCGCGAATATATTGTGCCAATTGCGTCTCGATGGAATCGGCTAACTGTTGTGGTGATCTACCACTAGCCTGAACATCTCCTACCAGAGGCACAGAGATCTTTCCGTCCGGCCGGACAGGAACAGCTATGCTAAGGTCCTCATTTCTCCAAACGGAAACCTGAACGACGTCGGTTGGCCCCAGGACGTATTCTTCATTCTCCTGTGTCACCGGCGCCTCCAGGGCCCGTTGAATTCGATCGGGGGAGGATGACGGTGTTGAGGAGCAACCACTCAACACGATCAAAGCCAGAACAGAGGCAAAACCATTCAGCAAAAACTTCGCGCCAGTCATATTCATTACTCTCTTTCTTCTCCGTGAATGGGAAAGCTGTAATCGACGAGAAAACTCTGACCCACAGCTACCTTGATCCTTTTTTGAACAATACCACCTCTACTGTCTGAATTATAACCAACAAATCCAGAAGTAAACTTTGGTTCTTGATGTAATAAAGGTCGTACCTGAGTTTCTCGCGAGTGTCCTCTTCATTGTCGGCGTACGCAAAGCAAAGCTGCGCCCACCCGGTCAGACCAGGCTTTACGCGATGTCGTTCATTGTAGAATGGAATCTTGCGGGTCAACTGCTCAACGAACACAGGACGTTCTGGTCTCGGCCCAACAAAAGCCATGCTGCCATTCAGGACGTTGAATAGCTGAGGCAGCTCATCAATTCTTACCTTTCGAATAAAATCTCCGACCCTGGTTACCCGGGAGTCGTTTTTCTTCGCCCATACTGCGCCATCTTTCTCAGCGTCGGTCTTCATTGAGCGGAACTTGTGGACCATGAAAGGTCTGCCGTTAAGTCCAACCCTTTCCTGACTATAAAACACCGGTGCTTTCCAGCCATCCTCAATCTTGATTGCGATAGCGGTCAACAACATCAATGGGCAGGTAGCAATAAAGAGCGCGCCGGCGGCAAGCAAGTCGAGAGAGCGCTTGCCTGCGCCAAATACAGAAGAAACATTGAAACCGTCCGAGAACACCAGCCAGCCTGGCGTAATCATTTCAAGGGCAACTTTGCGCGACTCACGCTCATAGAAACTCGCGCCGTCGACAATCTTGATGCCTTCCATTTTGCATTCCAGAAGGTCCTCCATCGGCAGACCCTTTCGACGGTCATCGACAGCGACCACAATCTCGGCTACCGGGCTGCGCAGCACATAATCGTGAAGCGTACCCGGAAAGTTCAGCAGGTATTGTTGATCGACTTCAATAGCGGCATCCGGCATGGGGACAAACCCGGCCAACACAAATCCCTTCCTGTTAAATGGCGTTCTCAGATCCTCCAGCAACTGTCGGGCACGAACGCCGGCGCCCAGCACCAACACTTTCCGTTTGAACGCATCCTTGCCGATGACCGCAAAAAATACCGAACGAGCAATACCAAGAAGAAAAACACCAAATACCGAAGAGGTCGTCAGAACACTGCTGTCTCCCAGGTACCAAAGCCATTCACTTGAGGTAAACCAGGCAAAACCACTCAGTGGAAGCGCAATAACAACGGCCATGATAGTCCGGAGCATCATGCCGGACATGCCCTCCTCAACCCGGGACTGATGAACACCCAAAGCGACCATCACGACAAGGTTGAATATTGCAAAAACGACACAGGAAGGAAGAATAAATTTCAGATTAGCGCCGAAAAGCTCAACATCTCCAAAAAACCGGAAAAAGATGGCAAGTGCACAAGCCAGGACCAGGACAGCGCAGTCGATCAGGCCAAGAATGACGAAGGGGAGATGAATGTAGTGTCTAAACAATCTGACGTGGGCCACGTCGACTCCTTTTGCTGCTCACAACCATAAAACTGCATCCTTTGCGTTCTATACAGCGATTTCAGAGCAACAGTGTACTTCAATTTGGGTTTACTTCAATCGAGGCGACGTAACCTTTTCGATGCATTCCGCTATTTGTAAACAAAACTGACAGGCCGTACTTCTCCGACCTGCCAGTTACGTTAACCTCTTCTTACGATTTCGCCTGCTTTCGCTTCCGCGACAGCGCGAGCCCGGTAATACCAAGGCCAAGAAGAGCCAGAGTTCCAGGCTCAGGGACCGTCACACGGCCAACGGTAACGTTGTCTATACCAATGCCATCACTGGTGTTGTTCATATTGAAAGAAAGCTTTTCAATAGAACCGCTTAGCGAAAAAAAGCTGAGGTAGTAGGTGTTTCCGGAGGATACGTTGCCATTCGTTCCAAGTATATTTTGAATTGATTCGGTGAAAACGTCGTCAATTCCGCTAACTTTGATATCCAGGGTGCCCCACTGATCATTAGGGTCAGTAAGGAAGAAGCCAATGGCAGTAACACCGTCTATTGGCTTGAAATCGAAAGCTTGATGATCGAGGCTATCCAGATACTGTTCGTTGTCAGTGTCACTTGGCATCGGGAAGCGGCCATAAAGGTCACCTTGCACAATCCCCAAACCTTCACCGCAAGAAAAACTCCCTTGATTACAGGATTGGCCATATTGATCCGGATTATTCTCAGAGGTAGAGAATTCGCCGACACCGGTATTGACTACCAGGCTTTGAAAGCCACTTGTAAGCCCCTCAAAACCTTCCGTTTGTCGGCTGGAGAGTTGGCCCCAAAAAAACTGCTCATCATCCTGGGTGGCGCCGGGGCCGCTAACGTAATGGACGATACTGGCTTGAGCGATGGACGAAAAAGCAAACGCTGATGCGACCGAGATGCCGGCCGCCAATCGAAGGAATGAAGACATCACCATGATACTGCTCCTTGGTACTTCCCTTTTTGATGTCTGCTCCTTGAAGCAAATTCGGGGCCGAAATTTTTAACTTATTACTTTCAATTAGTTAAACAAAAAATAAGCCAATGAGCTTAACGTTCTGTAAAAATTACTGACAGGCGGCCTCGCTTGTCCCTTGTCCAACCTCGCTAAATGGTAAAAAGTGAAACAAAATCCTGTACGGCAGTTGCTTCCAGCTCCTGCTGGTCCTTGCATATTGCGTTGATCTGATCACAGCGCTGAGCTGGAAACCGCGTGGCGAGGTTGTGGCGGAATTTATCTAACAGCAATGGCATTCCATCTTTTCTCCGCCGGCGATGGCCAATAGGATACTCAACGGCTACTTTGTCGGTGCTGCTGCCATCTCTGAAAAATACCTGGACCGCATTGGCTATTGAACGCTTGTCCTCCTCCAGGTATTCCCGGGTATAGCGCTCATCTTCAACGATCTCCATTTTATCCCGAAGGGTGTCGATGATCGGGTGAGCCTCGTGAAATGAATCCTCATAGTGTTCTGCAGTGAGAGTTCCGAAAATCAAAGGTACGGCTGTCATGTACTGCAAACAGTGATCCCGGTCCGCCGCGTTCGCCAACTTTCCAACCTTGGAGATGATCCGGATAGCCGATTCGTGAGTGGTAATAACAATCCTGTCGATATCATCAAGCCGGTCCTGTATCTCTGGATGAAGCGTTACAGCTGCCTCAGCAGCGGTCTGGGCATGGAATTCGGCCGGGAAGGAAATCTTGAAAAGGATGTTTTCCATTACATAGGAGCCAAAATTCTGGGGAATGGAGAACTCTCTTTTGCCCTCTGGCTTGAGCTTCTGATCTTTGTTGGTTTTGCTGAATAGTACGTCGTAGAAACCCCATTGCGGCGCTGTCAGCACTCCCGGTATTCCCATCTCCCCACGCATGGCTATATCGGCCAGCCTCACTGCTCTCGATGTGGCGTCGCCGGCGGCCCAGGATTTTCTGGAGCCTGCGTTGGGTGCGTGACGATAAGTCCTGAGTGATTGTCCATCTACCCATGCATGGGATAACGCAGAGAGTAGCTGCTGCCGGTTGGCGCCCATCATTTTCGCCGCAACTGCTGTAGAGGCGACTTTCACCAGCACTACATGATCCAGACCCACGCGATTGAACGAATTCTCAAGCGCCAGGACCCCCTGGATTTCGTGAGCCATGATCATGGCTTCCAGAACCGCTCTCATAGTCAGGGGGGCTTTGCCCTCGGCGACCCGTTTCTGCGAGAGATGGTCTGCCACGGCCAATATGGCACCGAGATTATCCGATGGGTGACCCCATTCTGCCGCCAGCCAGGTGTCGTTGTAGTCCAACCAGCGAACGATACAGCCGATATCCCAGGCGGCTTTCACCGGATCAAGCCGGAAAGACGTTCCGGGTACGCGCGCACCATGAGGAACCACCGTGCCCTCAACGATCGGGCCAAGATGTTTCGTGCAGTCCGGAAAACGCAGAGCCAGAAGACCGCACCCGAGAGTATCCATCAAGCAGTAGCGAGCGGTGTTCCAGGCTTCGTCGCTGTCAATGCGATAGCCTAGAACGTAGTCAGTTATTTTGCTCAGGACTTCGTCATAATCGGGGCGTTCGTTTATATCGAATTGCGCAGACATAAACCGTTTTCCTCTTCTGAAGTCAGCTTTATCAGCAAGACTAGTTGAATACCCAGCGGAATTCAGTGATCGCGGATCGGCTGATGTTGAAAAAATTTACACCTCAGTGTGTCATTTTTTAGACAGAAATCCATATGTCACTGTTTATAGTGATGAATTTATTATTGGCACGAGTCTGGCTATCGAAAAGAATAGAGCAAGCGACTGCGTTGCTCAGGCAAAGGCGGGTTCGGAAACCTGTAAAAACAATTTTCAAGGAGATCTTCATATGAAAATCAAGCAAACACTCGCAGCTCTGCTTCTGGCGTGCTGCACGGCATTTGCGCCATTCTCAGCGTCAGCAGCTCCGATTACGGAATTGGCTCTGGTGGTGGATGCATCTGGAAGTATCAGTAGCAGTAACTGGAACCTCCAGATGAGTGGTTACGCTAACGCAATCAACAATGTGGTGCCCACTGACGGAAGCGTTGGCATTTCGGTCATCCGGTTTGCAGAGACCGCAAGTGTCGTGCGGACCATGACGACGATTACCGACATTACCGCCAGGACAAATCTGGCAAACTTTTTCCTTGGTCTCAGCCAAAGCGGAAATGGTAACCTCACCTGTATTTCATGCGGGATAACCTCTGCTGAAGGCACGTTTAGCGGCTTAGCGCAACGTTCCATCATCGATGTTTCAACAGACGGTTTTAACAATGTGGGAACTGATCCTGCAGGATCTGCAGCCATAACCGGCACATCAGCGTGGGCCGTGGAAAATGGCAATGCCGATGTAGTCAACGCAATTGGCATCGGAACCGGCACTGCTCCCGACTTCGCTTATGGACCAGGATCGTTTTCGCTTCTGGCGAGTAACTTCAACGACTTCCAGGCTACCCTCGAAGAAAAGCTTCGTCGCGAGGTTCAAGTTCCAGAACCCGCCACACTGGGCCTTCTAGGTTTGGGACTCCTCGGCGTTGCAGGTATGCGTCGCAAGAAAGCCTGACAGAAAGACCTGCACGATTGAGCAAAAAGCAGAATGAAACGGCGGCCAAAAGGCCGCCGTTTTTGTTAGAACGTATCGCCAGGCACCCTCACCCAACCTTCCATCAAAACCCGCGCACTGCGGCTCATAATGGCTTTGGTTGCGGTCCACTGACCATCCACTTCCTTCGCTTCCGCCCCCACACGTAAGGTGCCGGAAGGGTGACCGAAGGTCACATGGGTTCGGTCGCCACCGCCAGCGGCCAGATTCACCAGGGTTCCGGGAACCGACGATGCCGTGGCAATTGCCACCGCCGCCGTGCCCATCATGGCGTGGTGGAGCTTGCCCATGGACAGAGCGCGAACCAGGACATCCACATCCCCAGCCCCGATGCTCTTGCCGCTTGAGGATACGTAATCCGACGGCTTCGCCACGAAGGCCACTTTCGGGGTGTGTTGACGGTTGGTTGCTTCTTCGATGTTCTGGATCAGCCCCATTTTTACCGCCCCATGGGCCCGGATGGTTTCGAACATTGCCAGGGCTTTGGGGTCGGAGTTGATGTCGTCCTGCAGCTCTGTGCCCCTGTACCCGATGTCTTCGGCGTTCACGAAGATGGTGGGGATGCCAGCATTGATCATGGTGGCTTTCAGGGTGCCTACGCCCGGCACTTCCAGATCGTCCACCAGATTGCCGGTTGGGAACATGGAGCCTTCGCCATCGGCCGGGTCCATGAATTCCACCTGCACTTCGGCAGCCGGGAAGGTTACGCCGTCCAGCTCGAAATCGCCGGTTTCCTGTACCTCACCGTTGGTGATGGGCACGTGGGCGACGATGGTTTTCTTGATATTGGCCTGCCAGATGCGGACGGTGCAGGTGCCATTCTCCGGAATCCGGTCTTTGGCCACGAAACCGCTGTTGATGGTGAAAGCGCCTACAGCAGCAGTAAGGTTGCCACAGTTACCGCTCCAGTCCACAAACGGCTTGTCGATGGAGACCTGGCCGAACAGGTAGTCGACATCATGATCCGGCTGGGTGGGCTCCGCCAGGATCACGGTTTTGCTGGTGCTGGAGGTAGCGCCGCCCATACCGTCGATTTGCTTCTGGTAGGGGTCGGGACTGCCGATCACCCGCAGCAGGAGTTTGTCCCGGGCTTCGCCCGGGCTCTGGCAGGCTTCTGGCAAATCCTTCAGCCGGAAGAACACGCCTTTGCTGGTGCCGCCACGCATGTACGTGGCGGGGATTTTTATTTGTGGCTTGTGTGTCATGCCGCACCTTCCGATTGCAGGAAATCCTCGGCGAACCTCTGCAACACACCACCTGCGCTGTAGATAGACACTTCTTCAGCGGTATCCAGGCGGCAGACAACCGGAATGCGCTCGGTGCTGCCGTTCTTCCGATGGATGACCAGCGTAAGCTCAGCGCGGGGCGCCGGGGTGCCTTCCACGTCGTAGGTTTCAGTGCCGTCGATGCCCAGGGTCTTGCGGGTGGTGCCTTCCTCGAACTGCAGGGGCATCACGCCCATACCGATCAGGTTGGTACGGTGAATACGCTCGAAGCCTTCGGCAACGATGGCTTCGACACCGGCCAGCGCCACGCCTTTGGCGGCCCAGTCACGGGAAGAGCCCTGCCCGTAGTCGGCACCGGCGATGATGATCAGCGGCTGCTTGCGCTCCATGTAGGTTTCAATGGCTTCCCACATACGGGTGACCTTGCCTTCCGGCTCGATCCGCGCCAGGGAGCCCTGCTTCACGTTGCCGTTTTCGTCCCGGACCATTTCGTTGAACAGTTTCGGGTTGGCGAAGGTGGCACGCTGAGCGGTCAGGTGGTCACCCCGGTGTGTGGCGTAGGAGTTAAAGTCTTCCTCCGGCACACCCATCTTGTGCAGGTATTCACCGGCTGCGCTGTTCATCAGGATCGCATTGGATGGCGACAGATGGTCAGTGGTGATGTTGTCCGGCAACACCGCCAGCGGGCGCATGCCCTTGAGGGTTTTCTCACCTACCATGCCACCTTCCCAATAAGGCGGGCGACGGATGTAGGTGCTCTGCGGGCGCCATTCGTACAGCGGGTTGGTGTTGGCCTGCGCATCGCGAGTGATGTCGAACATCGGGATGTAGGTGCTGCGAAACTGTTCCGGCTTCACGCTGGATTTCACGATAGCATCGATTTCCGCGTCGTCCGGCCAGATGTCCTTCAGGGTGACCGGGTTGCCGTCTTTGTCGTAGCCCAGGGCATCTTTCTCGATGTCGAAACGGATGGTGCCGGCAATCGCATAGGCAACCACCAACGGCGGCGACGCCAGGAACGCCTGCTTGGCATAGGGGTGAATCCGGCCGTCGAAGTTGCGGTTACCGGAAAGCACCGCAGTGGAATACAGATCCCGATCGATGATTTCCTGCTGGATTTTCGGGTCCAGGGCGCCACTCATGCCGTTACAGGTGGTGCAGGCAAAAGCCACAACACCGAAGCCGAGTTGTTCCAGCTCTGGCAGCAGCTTGGCTTCTTCCAGGTACATCTTGACCGTTTTGGAGCCCGGTGCCAGGGAGGTTTTCACCCAGGGCTTGCGAGTCAGCCCCAGTTTGTTGGCGTTGCGGGCGATCAGGCCGGCAGCCACCATATTGCGGGGGTTGCTAGTGTTGGTGCAGCTGGTGATGGCGGCGATGATGCAGGCGCCATCCGGCATCTTGCCCTCTTCCTGTTCCCACTCACCGGCAATGCCGCGTTCTGCCAGCTCGGATGTCGGCAGGTGCGCATGGGGGTTGGAGGGGCCAGCCAGGGTACGGGTCACTTTGGACAGGTCGAACTTCAGCACTCGCTCGTATTCGGCGTTCTTCATGCTGTCGGCCCAGAGACCGGTTTCCTTGGCGTATTTCTCCACCAGAGCAACCTGATCGTCTTCACGGCCGGTCAGTTTCAGGTAGTCGATGGTCTGGCCGTCGATGTAAAACATCGCGGCGGTGGCACCGTATTCCGGGGTCATGTTGGAGATGGTGGCACGATCGCCTACTGTCAGGCTGTCAGCGCCTTCGCCGTAGAACTCCAGGTAGGCGCCAACCACGCGCTCCTTGCGCAGGAACTCGGTAATGGCCAGGACCATATCGGTACCGGTGATACCTGGCTGCAGCTTGCCGGTCAGCTCTACGCCAACAATATCCGGCAGGCGCATCATGGAGGCGCGGCCCAGCATAACGCTCTCCGCTTCCAGGCCACCTACACCCACAGAAATCACACCCAGGGCATCCACCATCGGTGTGTGGCTGTCAGTGCCAACACAGGTATCCGGGAAGGCAACACCGTCGCGGTTCTGAACCACCGGGGACATCTTTTCCAGGTTGATCTGGTGCATGATGCCGTTGCCAGGGGGAATCACGTCCACGTTCTTGAACGCGGTCTTGGTCCAGTTGATGAAGTGGAACCGGTCGTCGTTGCGGCGGTCTTCAATTTGACGGTTCTTCTCGAACGCGTCCTTCTCAAAACCGGCGTGCTCAACGGCCAGGGAATGATCCACGATCAGCTGGGTCGGGACCACGGGGTTAACCTTGGCCGGATCACCGCCCTTCTCGGCGATGGCGTCACGCAGGCCGGCTAGGTCCACCAGGGCCGTCTGGCCAAGAATGTCGTGGCACACCACGCGGGCCGGGTACCAGGGGAAGTCCAGGTCGCGCCTGCGTTCGATCAGCTGCTTGAGTGAGTCCGTCAGCACCTCAGGGTCGCAGCGGCGTACCAGTTGTTCCGCAAGGATCTTGGAGGTGTACGGGAGCTTTTCGTACGCGCCAGCCTGGATGTCTTCCACGGCCTGGCGGGTATCGAAGTAGTCCAGGTCGGTGCCTGGTAATTTTTTACGGTATTCGGTGTTCATGGGCGCTCCTCAATCGGTACCCACTTGGCATCCGCCGGGCCGGTGTAATCGGCGCTTGGGCGGATGATGCGGTTGTTGGCACGCTGCTCTTTCACGTGGGCGGTCCAGCCGGATACCCGGGACATCACGAAGATCGGGGTGAACAGTTCGGTTGGAATGCCCATGAAGTGATAGGCCGAGGCGTGGAAGAAATCGGCGTTACAGAACAGCTTCTTCTCGCGCCACATAACGGCTTCACAGCGCTCGGATACCGGGTACAGCACGGCATCGCCCACTTCTTCCGCCAACTTCTTCGACCACTGCTTGATGATGGCGTTGCGCGGGTCGGACTCTTTGTAGATCGCATGGCCGAAGCCCATGATTTTCTCTTTCCGCTCAAGCATGCCCATCAGACCTTCTTCGGCCTCTTCCGGCGTCTTGAACTTCTGGATCAGGGCCATGGCTGCCTCGTTGGCACCACCGTGCAGAGGACCGCGCAGAGAACCGATGGCGCCGGTCACACAGCTGTGGATGTCAGACAGCGTGGAGGCGCAAACGCGGGCGGTAAATGTGGAGGCGTTGAATTCGTGCTCTGCGTACAGGATCAGAGACACGTTCATCACGCGCTCGTGGAGTTCGCTGGGCTTCTTGCCGTGCAGCAGCTCCAGGAAATGGCCGCCGATGGAGTCCACGTCGCTTTCAGTTTCGATACGAACGCCTTCGTGGGCGAAGCGGTACCAGTAAGTAATGATGGACGGGAACACCGCCAGCATGCGGTCGATCTTGTCGTCCTGCTCACTGAAGTCCTCTTCGGTTTCCAGGTTACCCAGCATGGAGCAGCCAGTACGCATCACGTCCATCGGGTGCGCGTCTTTGGGGATCTGCTCAAGCACGGTTTTCAGGGCAGCAGGTAGACCGCGCAGGCTCTGGAGCTTTTTCTTGTAGGCATCCAGTTCCTGACGGTTTGGCAATTTGCCGCGCAGCAGCAGGTAGGCGATTTCTTCGAACTGGGCTTTCTCAGCCAGATCTGCGATGTCGTAGCCGCGGTAGGTCAGGCCCGCGCCGCTTTTGCCTACTGTACACAGGGCGGTTTCGCCAGCTACCTGGCCACGGAGGCCTGCGCCGCTCAATTGTTTTGCTTCAGCCATTGTTGTCTCCCATCGTTATCTTGTTTGGGGTGTCGGATTACGGCTTCGCCTGATCCGACCTACTGATATTTTTGCTTAACTTTGGATTGGGTTGTCGGATTACGCCTGCGGCTAATCCGACCTACATTTCTGGTTTTTGGCACTGCTTGTTTGATTACGCCTTCGGCTAATCCGACCTACGTTACCAATGCCGGAATTTTTGTAGGTTGGATTAGCCGAAGGCGTAATCCAACAAACCTCATTAACCTTTGCTCTGCTGGAACAGCTGGTCCAGCTTCTGCTCGAAATCGTGGTAGTTCAGGAAATCGTAAAGCTCCATACGGGTCTGCATCAGATCAACCACGTCTTTCTGGTCACCCTTCTCCAGAATGTTCTGGTAAACAGTCAGGGCTGCCTTGTTCATGGCGCGGAAGGCGCTGAGCGGGTACAGAACCATGTCGGCGCCGGCTTCCGCCAGTTCCTTACGGTTGTACAGCGGTGTGGCACCGAATTCGGTGATGTTGGCCAGGATCGGCACGTCCAGGGCTTCAGAGAAGGCCTTGTAGTGCTCGAGTTCCGTAACCGCTTCGGCAAATATGCCATCGGCGCCGGCTTCGATGCAGGCTTTGGCGCGCTCAATGGCGGCTTCGAGACCTTCTTTCTGGAAGGCGTCGGTGCGGGCCATGATGAAGAAGTCTTCGTCTTCACGGGCGTCAACGGCGGCCTTGATGCGGTCGACCATTTCTTCCTGGGACACGATTTCCTTGTTCGGGCGATGACCACAGCGTTTCTGGGCAACCTGGTCCTCAATGTGGACAGCTGCAGCACCGGCACGTTCCATTTCGCGGATGGTGCGGGCGATGTTGAAGGCGCCACCCCAGCCGGTATCAATGTCGACCAGCAGCGGCACGTCGGTGGCTGCGGTGATACGGCGAACGTCCTCGACCACGTCGTTCATGGTGGTCATGCCCAGATCCGGCAGGCCGTAGGAGGCGTTAGCGACGCCGCCACCGGACAGGTAGATGGCCTCGTGGCCCACTTTATCGGCCATCATGGCGGCATAGGCGTTGATGGTGCCGACAATCTGCAGGGGCTGGTTTTCTTTGAGCGCCTTGCGGAAGCGGGCGCCGGGGCTGAGTTTGTTGGACATGGTGTTGGCCTCTTTCATTAAATGGAGATTTCGCCTTCCTGGATCTTTTTCTCGATGTTCTGTCTTGCTGCGTTTATATGGCGTTTCATCAGAAATTCGGCGAGTTCGCCGTCGCGCTGGGCGATGGCCTCGACGATACGGCGGTGTTCACCGAGAGCACGCTGGGGGCGCCCGGTGGAGGTGCTGAGACGGTAGCGGTACATCCGTACCATGTAATAAAGATCACCCAACAGCATCTGGGCAAGTTTGGTGTTGCGGCTGCCGGTGGCGATTCTGTGGTGGAAGTCGTAATCCCCTTCGGCCTGGTAATAGGCCTGGCCCTGCGCTTCGTCGATCATGCGTTCGTGGGTATCGAGGGTAGCCCGAAGATCGGCGATTTCCTGATCGGTCATTCGCTCGGCTGCCTGTCGGGCCGCCAACCCCTCCATGACTTCACGTATGCGGTAGAGCTCCATCAGCTCGGAGGCGCTTACTGAAACCACTTTAACGCCGGCATGGGGGCGGCGCACCAGAAGACCACGGGATTCAAGACGGCCTAGCGCTTCCCGGAGAGGGCCGCGAGTGAGGTTAAAACGGGAGCAAAGCTCCAGCTCGCCAATCTTTTCGCCGGGCGCCAGCTCGCCCTTCACGATTGCCGTTTGCAGACAATCAAAAGCTTCATCGGCGCGCGTATAGGTGGTAGACAGTAACTCAGTCATAGTTTGTCAACAAAACCGGGTTAATTTTGAGAAAAGCTACGCCTGAGTGGTCATATTGTCAACAATATTGACTAAATTCAGCTTCAAATTGTTTACAATAGCTGTAATCAATCAATAGATCTGGCGTTGGGCAACCGGGGGTGGTGTGTACTGGTATAGCCAGGTTTCCGTGAGTGGCTCGCCGCCCAGCCTGAGGTACAGGCGAATATTGATAGGTTCAACGGAGTCGTCCGGCACCAGGTCAAACATGGCCCGATAGCCATCGATTGCAGACAATGGTCTGGCAGAAGTGATTTCAACCTCTCCCCTACTCACACTGATAACCGGCTCCACATTCGCATCCTTGCTGATCATCTCCAGCGCGCCGCCGGCGAAATCAACAGCAAAGCGCCATGAGAAGTAGGTCCGCTTTTGTCCTACCACTCCGCCCAGCCCGGTACGGGTTGCTGTCACCGTGGCCAACTCATAGGGCTGTAGCGGCGCTTGCTCACCCCAGTGCAGGCGGTAGCTGTAGAGATACTCCTGGCCCGGCAACAGGGGTTTTTCCGGGTGCCAGAAAGCAACGATGTTATCGAAGGTTTCATCCACGGTGGGGATTTCCACCAGGTCAACGCTGCCCCGCCCCCAGTCTCCACGGGGCTCCACCCAGAGGCTGGGCCGGCGATCGTAAAACACACCGTCGTCCTGGTAGTGGTCGAAATTCCTGTCCCGCTGCAACAGGCCAAAGCCGATCGGGTTGTTATCCTGGAAACTGTTAAACCGGAGATTGGTGGGATTCACCAATGGCCGCCACAACCACTCGCCGCTTCCGTTGCGTATGGCCAGGCCGTCAGAATCGTGTATCTCCGGCCGCCAGTCGTAGCCCATGCGATTGTCGTTTTCACCCACCTGGTACATGCTGGTCAGTGGCGCAATGCCTGCCCGGGTGATTTCGGTTCTGGGATACAGCGCGACATCGACATCCATGACCATATTGCGCCCCGGGTCGAGCACAAAGGCGTAAGCGCCGGTGGTGCTGGGCGAATCCAGTAGAGCCCATACCCGGAGCAGCTGGCTGACCGGTGCCGGCTTCTCCAACCAGAATTCGGAAAATCGGGGAAACTCTTCTTCGCCGGCAGTGCCGGTATCAATGGCCAGCCCTCTGGCCGACAAACCGTATTGCATCTCGGAGCCCACCGCCCGGAAATAGCTCGCACCCAGGAAGGCGGCCAGGTCCAGGGCAAAATTGTTGTGGTAATGAACCCGAAAGCCGGCGTAGCCGAGGTCTTCCGGCAGATCGCCCAGAGGCTGCTCTCCGCTGTACCGGAACAGATCCTGTCGATAGGCCAGCTCATTGGCCTGGCCATCGATTACTTCGTGGATTTTTACGGGTTGTTGGAAATACAGCCCAAGGTGGAAGAGCTGAATCTGGAAAGCGGTATCGTCGTCTTGCCAAAGCGCCTTATCTGCGCGGAAAGCAATGGCCTGGTAATCGTCCCAGGAAAGATTTTTCAGGGATTGGGGCAATTCACCTTCATGGGATACGTACGCCTCGGCCGCCAGCGCCCGGGCGCGGCCCTTGAGCCAGGCGTAGCTGAATGCACGGGGCCTGCTGCCAGATACCGGTTGAATTCCGGCTCCATTTACCAGGGGCGCTAGCGGCATGAAACCGACGCCTATGATTCCGGCCAACGCCTTGACCACTGATCGTCTATCCACCATGGTGACCCTTTCCATTTTGCCTCCTGTCTCTAGCTCCGGCGTCCAGCTCCGTTAGCCAGATACCGGGTCTTGCCCGGAAACCTGCTCGTGACTTCTGCGGGTGATGCATTGGCCCCAGTAGCCCCGCTCAGGTGCACGCCAGGCGCCTTTATGCAGGTCAGCCAGGGACTGGCTGTCTCTAGCCAGGCCACTCAGTTCTGCACGACTCATCACCGATGGTCCCTTCTCAAGGCAGCGGTCAACGGCGGCCATAAGCTTTTCGCTCCTCGGACCTCTGCGGTGATCTTTTGCCAGAGCCCTGTGTAACCGGTTCAGGCCAGGATTGAGAACGGCCTGTTCAAAGGGACTCCATACGGAATCGCAAACGGGCTCCGAACGAAAAGTGCGCGCATCATCCAGCAATGGCAATGGAGGCTCGCGTTCCTCCGGTATTCTCAGAAGGCCCCAGGCCTTTAGTACGCTGCCCGGCCCAATTCTGCTCAGATAAACTGCGGTTGGAGCCGCCACCAACAACGGAATGGCAACTGGCAATGACCAGAGGAAAAACAGTTTATCCAGGCTCAATGCAAACGCCGACCAGCACCCACCAACGAGCATTCCGGGAAACTGCGTAACCAGCGCCTGCCGCCAGGTTGTTTCCTCCGTGCGGTTCTGGCCAGACCAGGAAAGCGACAAATTGAGCAACGCTGCCACAACATAACGGCTGTGTGCCCACATTCTTACCGGTGCCAACAGGATCGAGATCGCTATCTCCAGCAACACACTGGCAAATAGCCGAAGGAATCCTCCAAACTCCCGGGTGTAACGGTGGAGAACAGCATCAAGAATGGCCAGGAATTTGGGTAGAAACAGCAGAGCAAAGGTGCTTAACGCGAGCACCAGGGCCCAGTCCGGCCGCCATTCCGGCCAGAGCGGAAACGGCCCTTGATGACCTTCAGGAAAGTACTCGATTGGAGCCAGCGTCATTCTCGCTGCCTCTAACGTGGTCAGAACCAGGAAGCCAAACCACAGTGGGGATGCGAGGTACGCCATTACCCCATTGAGAAATGCCATCCGGTGAGCAAAGCGCAATCCCGGCTCACGAAACATCACCCAAAGATGCTGGAGGTTGCCCTTGGCCCAGCGGTTGTCTCGGGACAGTTCATCAGCAAGCGTGGGAGGAGATTCCTCAAAGCTGTTGCCAAACCCCGTCTCGAGCCAGACTTCGTATCCCGCCCTGCCCATGAAGGCTGCCTCGACAAAATCGTGGCTCATGATCGGGCCACCAAAAATGCCGAATCCGCCCAGTTTGGGCAAACCACAATGCTTCATGAAGGGTTCGATTCGGAGGATCGCGTTGTGTCCCCAGAAAGCGGCGTCGCCCATCTGAATCGCGGCCAGGCCCGTAGAAAACAACGTTGAATAGAACCGATTGGCAAATTGTTGAACACGGGCAAACAGTGATTTCCCGTTGATGATGGTCGGATTGGTTTGCAGAATACCGACAACGGGTTCCCGTTCCATCAGCTGCACCATGCGCACAACCGTATCGCCGCTGAGCAGACTGTCGGCATCAAGTACCACCATATACTTGCACCGCCGCCCCCAACGCCGGAGAAAGTCTGCAACATTTCCGCTTTTGTAATTGAGGTTCACCGGACGCCGACGATAGAACAGTCTACCCTCTGCGCCCAGCTCTCGAGCGAGCTCATGCCACCGCCGCTGCTCCTCCAGCCAGACATCCGGATCACGGCTGTCCGAGAGAATATAGAACTCGAAATGCTCAATCCTGCCTGTCCGTTCAATGTCCCTGTACACCGCTTTCAGGCCGCTCAGGGTCCACTCTACCGGCTCGTGGTATATCGGCAGCAAAATAGCCGTTCTTGCCAGTGGCGTAGCGGCAAGGGCTTCCGGATTATGGCGCCGCAACAGCCCGTGACGGTCGCCACCGGTGAGGCGCAGCACAAAACCGAATACCGCCGTCCAGAAACCGACTGCAATCCATGCATAAAGAATGGCAAACAGCGCTGTCATACCCAGTTCGAGCCAGGTCCCTCCATGGTATGGAAGCACCCAGAGCAGGTAGTAGCTGGCTACGGCTGTCTGCCCCAGCACAAACAGGATCAGCAGGCTACGGCGAGCGAATGCAATGTGTCGCCAGCGGTAGCCTTGAGACAAGTTGGCGCCGGGAACTTCAGCCATGAGCGGGGTACCCGATGCTTCCGCGCAACAGCGGCGGAGCTGGCGCGGGAATCGTTTCCTCCACAACGGGGAAGTAGTCGGGAAGGCGATCCATGGCCCGGGCGAGTAACTGCGCTTCACTGAAATCATCGGTCTCACCCTCCCCGCCCGTCTCCGCAAGGGCATCATCCAGCATTTTCAGAAGCTTGCGGGACATGCTTCGGTTCATCGTTACGCCGGATTCCGTCAGGTAAGTGGATAACCGAACGACTACCCTCTGTAGCGTTTGCGCTGTCATCGTTGCCTCCTTTCGTCTGCCGTCGTCACTCAGATTTCGCCCGCAATCCCGTAGCGGATGGCAATGAGTATGTCCATGTTTCGGTTAACGTCTCACTACCCAGGCTCAGGAATCCCCTCAATGACAGCGGCTCTTCTTCAGGGGGTTTTGCAAGAATCGAGAGCCTCCAGGCATCAGTGGCAGGGATGTACTCTACAAAATGCTCTATTATCTCGACGCCTTTGCCACCCGAGACCTGACTGACCACGGCATCCTCTGGCCCCAGGGCGCTCAGTTGTTTGCCCTGAAAGTCGACTATGAACCGATAGGCTCCAACCTCATTGCCTCCGCCAGTACGGTTTCCATCTCCCACGAATGTGTGGATCGCGCGGCCTGAAGGGTGGCGGGATACTGATGGCGATCCGACGGCCAGATCGTATTCGAATCGGCGGCTTTCCCCTTCCTTCACGTCCTGATCCGGTTTCCAGAAGGCCGCAATGTTGTCATTGGTTTCTGCACTGGAGGGAATCTCAACAAGCACAACAGAGCCCGGCCCCCAGTCTTTAACCGGCTGAACCCAGGCGCTGGGGCGCAGATCGTAGCGTGCTTCACTATCCTGGAACTGCTGAAACTGCTGATTCCGCTGCATCAAGCCGAACCCCTTCAACTGCCCTACCTCGTGGAAATTCAGCTGCAGTTGCGATGGGTTGATCAGTGGCCGCCATAGCCATTCTCCAGACTGGCCATCATGAACCAGGAGTCCATCTGAATCATGCACCTGGGGCCGCCATTCTCCCCGGGGACGAAGTGTGTTTTCACCGTAAAAGAACATGGAGGTGAGCGGCGCCAGGCCCAACTGCTGAATATCGTCCCTGAAGAAAAGTTCAGCGGTTACACGAATCCGCGTACTTTCCCCTGGCTGAATCACAAAACGGTATGCACCGGTCAAACTGGGCCCGTCGAGAAGCCCGTACACCACCATGGTGTCACTGTCTGCGGCGGGCCGCTCCAGCCAGAACTCCGTAAAAGACGGAAACTCCTCACCCGAGGGCAAGCCGGTATCAACCGCGATACCACGCCCGGAAAGGCCGAACTGCTGCCCCTTGCCAACAGCCCGGAAATAGCTGGCACCACCAAAAACCAGAAACTGGTTCTGTACGTTCTTGCCATCGAAGGGAAAGGTGAGCTTAAAGCCGGCATAGCCGAGATCAGCCGGGATGCGCTTGGCAAGCTCTGGCGTCGGGTAGTCAAAATCGGCCTTGTCGTAAGCGACCGACTTCACCCCCTCGCTATCAATCACATGGAGCTTTACCGCGTGAGCGTAGAAACTTCCCTGAGGGATCATCATTACCTGGAATGGGGAGCGCCCTGAACGCCAGAGACTTGCCTCAGGTATAAAGCGGATGCCCTGGTACACAGGGTATTCCAGCGCCTGGAGGAAATCCGGTGCAGGTTGTGGTTGCTGATAGCTTTTCCTGGCCAGCTCATTAGCCTTGCCTACCACATCCTCAAAGCCGAAAGCATTCGCCAGTGATGGATGGCAGGCGAGGAAAAACATCATCAGACAAGTTGTTGTTAGTCCTGAACCTTTCATGCACAAAATCCCTTGCTTTCCGTTGCTTGAATGTAGCACCTGATGGGCACATCGCCTCAAGTGACATCTTCGTAACGGCTTTGAAAGGATTTTGCCGATTTTCCGGCGTCAGATTCAGATCCCCAGGGACATGGAAAGAGATACATCCGGACCCGCGGGACGACGCATGGCTTCTCCTGAGAGATCCAGAATCTGCCCAACATTCATGCTGGCATGAAAGCCCCGGCCCTGGAGGCGCAAGGAGATCTCACCGGTACTGGCTCCGAAATTTTCCCCGTCGGCGGCTGATATCGGGGCCCAGCCCCTGAGAACCGACACCGATACATAGGAATTGAGCGCTTGGAAGAAAGGCAGGGAGTAACCCGGGCTCCGGGCATTCATACGAACCCATCCACCCTCGGCTACGTACATGGACTGGCCACTGAAACCATAGGACATCGATGGCCCGGCCACTTGAAGGTACTCCGAGGATGCAAGATCGTCCGGCGCCAGTTGATACCGGCCATCCAGCCCAAGATCCCAGGTGTAGAAGGACCGGCTCAGGGATGCACCCAGGGTCAGTTTGTGGAAGCGGGTTCGCTCCGACGTCACCGCCGATGACATAGTGGATTCACTGCCCTCCAATCCCCCCAGGGCCGTAACGGTGGTATCTGCCTGAACACCACCGACCAAATCCTTCCGGCCTGAACATCGCAACCCGAAACTGGACAGCTGATGGGAGGTGTCCGATATCCAGACTGATTCTTCGTATTTGTGGTTTGTTCCGCTGGAATGGTTGAACACGCTGTTCACTTCAAAGCCGTTCAAGGACCATAGTGCCCGGCTTCCGGAAAGGTTCACCCCCTGGAATTCACCGCGGGTATCCACTTGCTGCCCTGTTTTGGTTGTTACGCCAACATACTCCGAGTCTTCAAGCGTTATGGCGAAGTTAACGCCAGCAACCGGAAACGCATAGCGGATAGCGAGAGACTGGGCATCGCCACTGCCCCGGCGCGACACCGAATCCCTGAAATCCAGCGAAATGTCGTGGCTAGAGAGAATCATGTTGTTGCCGGACACATTAAGACGCCCGCTGGCAGCGTCATTGGTGTGGGTCGAATCCCCGGAAAATTTGAGAGTGGAGGCGAGATAGCTGGTGACAGACCTGAGCAGGTCTTCCGGATATAGATTCCAGCCTGCAGGATTCAGGGGCAACTTCTCAGCTATCGAAACGGCGCTGGCGGGTGCGCACCAAAGTAGTGCAGCCAGACAATAAATTCGCAAAACAAACGCCTCGGCCGGTCAGGTTCAGGATTACCAACACTTTAAAAGAGGTATGCGTTTTGGGCTATGGTTTATTGCTAAAACTTACAATTTTAATCTTTCTAAAAAACAGAGTGTTAGGGCGACCTGTGAAAGTTGTATCTTAACGTTTCCAACCAGCCCTCATGGGACACACAGAGATACTCACAGTTACAAATGTGAATGCCCCCTGCATTTGTCTCGACAACTTGGGTAAACTCGGCACACTTTGTGAAAGAACAACCGTTCACAGGCTAACGCAGAGGCGTTGAGCAGCCACAGGCCGTGAAACCGAACATCAAAGGACGAAAGACATGATCAGAAAATGCCTGTTTCCCGTCGCCGGCTACGGCACCCGTTTTCTTCCGGCAACCAAGGCGATGCCCAAGGAAATCCTGCCGGTGGTGAACAAACCCCTGGTTCAGTATGGTGTTGAGGAAGCCGCGGAAGCCGGTATTCATGAGTTCGGCTTTGTAACCGGTCGGGGCAAGCGGGCTATCGAAGACCACTTCGACATCAGCTACGAGCTTGAGCACCAGATTGCCGGTTCCGGCAAGGAGGATCTGCTGACCTCCATCCGTGATCTGATCGACCACAACAGTTTTGCCTTTACCCGACAGAATGAAATGAAAGGCCTCGGCCACGCCATCCTGACCGGTCGCAACCTTGTAGGTGACAGTCCCTTTGCAGTCGTGCTGGCCGATGACTTCTGCATTGGCCCCGAGGGTGAAGACGGCGTACTGGCGCAGATGGTCAAGCTCTACAACCAGTTCCGCTGCTCCATTGTTGCCATTGAAGAAGTGCCTGCCGACGAAACCCACAAATACGGGGTGATTGCCGGTGAATCCATGAAAGATGGTCTCTACCGGATCACCGATATGGTGGAAAAGCCGGCCCCGGAAGATGCCCCGAGCAACCTTGCGATTATCGGGCGGTACATTCTTACCCCGGATATTTTCGACATTATCGAGCGGACGCCGGCGGGCAAAAACGGTGAGGTGCAGATTACCGATGCCCTCCTCGAACAGGCGAAGAACGGTTGCGTACTGGCATACCAGTTCAAGGGGCGCCGGTTCGATTGCGGCAGCATTGATGGCTTTGTGGAAGCCACTAACTACGTCTACGAGAATATCTACAAGAAAGGCAAGTAACGGATCCGGGGCGGGTTCAGCTGCCCAGAATCTGAAGAATCATTCGCCGGTTTTCCGCGCTCGTCCTGCGGAACCGGCGAAGCAATTCCACCTCTTCTGCAGTCAGCTGCACCTTCTCAAGCGCTTCCTCCAGCTCAGCCAGCGACTCCAGCAGCTCATCACTCTTGTCCAGGGCAATACCGGGAAGCTCAAGTTGCCCGTGGTCCTCAGGCCTCTCTGGTTCCCAGTGCTGAATGGGTTGCGCATGTTGCATGGCCATTTACCTCGTCATCCAAATCGGGATACTTGCCCCAATAATGCCCTGCGAAGTGAATCAATCCGGAAATGTAACGTACATATAGCTTTGCACACAATCTGCCTATACTGAAGATGGCAACAACTGAACAGGCGATTTATGGCGGCAAGAACCCTGGATATCGACTCGGCATGGGAGCTGGTGCTTAGCGCAGTTAACCGCAGCAATGTGACACTGCCATTGCCGGGAACCGACAAAGAAGCAGTAAAACTCAATGGCCACGGCGCCTGGCACCTGATGCAGCCGGCCACTGGCGAGGCGAAGGATCTGCTCTCGGTGTTTCTTCCCCTGTGTCGGCCCGTACCAGAAGATGGCAACCCCAAAGTCATCGGCCAGCTGGGCCAGAGCCTCGATGGGCGGATCGCAACGGTGACCGGTCGTTCCCGTTTCATCAACGGAGATGACGGAATTACCCATCTCCATCGGATACGTGCGGTGTCGGATGCCGTGATCGTGGGTGCCGGCACGGCCTCCACCGACAACCCCCGCCTCACCGTGCGTCGCACCAGCGGGCGTAATCCGGTACGTGTTGTCATCGACCGTCACCGCCGCGTACCAGACAGCCATCACCTGTTTACCGACGGTGAGGCCCCTACCCTGCGATTGGTGGCGGGCCACTATGACAAAAGCAAGAACCCATCTATCAGTTCCGGTGTTAGCGAGATCCACTGCCTTGGAGATGCGAACGCCGAGGAGCCCGTGGATCCAAAGTTCATCCTTCAGGTTCTGGCGGATCTTGGTTTGAAAAAGGTGTTCGTGGAAGGGGGCGGCGTCACCGTCTCCTCGTTCCTCAATGCGGGCTTGCTGGACCGGCTCCATGTGATGGTCGCCCCCATGATCATAGGCAGCGGCAGGCCGGCCTTCTCCCTTCCGGAGATCGATTTTCTGGATGACGCACTCCGGCCACGGGCACAGCTGGTGAACCTTGGAAGCGACATGCTCTTCGATCTCGATTTTTCCCGCGACACGAAGCTGGATTAGCGGCTGGTGAACAAAAACACCACCCCGGGCAAACTCGAAACCAGCACCAACGCCCCATACCCGACGCTAAGCGCCACCCCCTGCTCTGCCGGCAGCCCAACCATAGGCCAAAGCACGGCCGCAGCACCTTCCCGAATCCCCCAGCCAGCCACGGTCAATGGAATAACCATGCTAAACAGCAAAATACTGCCCAGCCCGGCAATCACGGCCACAGATTCCACGCCATCAAGATAACCGGCTCCCCAGGCCAGGCAGAGAAACACCCCAAGATAGCTCGCCAACACCAGTAGCGAAGAGCCAAGCTGGACCGGCAATACGGTGCGATTCAGCAGCGACAGATACAGATCATGCCGAAGACGCTGCAGGTAACTTGCGATTGCGGTTTTCACCGCCATCCAGGCGCCCAGAACAACGACAACAGCGACAATAACCAGCCATTGCCCACCGTCCCAGGGCCTGAAAGTGAGATGCCCGGAACTGACCAGCCAGCCAACGGAGAGAGCGACAACCAGACCCAGCACCAACTGGCCGGAGAGTCGCTCGATGGCCACCCCGTGAACCGCAGACAAACGTTCACCAGCGCCGCTGCCATGGCGCCAGGCCCTGTTTACGTCGCCGAGGACGCCGCCCGGCAGGACCTGATTGAGAAAAGTGGCCAGATAGTACTCCCGAACCGCAACAGGGTACGCCAGAGGCAGACCAAGCCGTTCCACGGTATAGCGCCAGCGCCAGGCAGAAAGTGCCACCTGGAAAACCGTAAGCGCCAATGCAGGCAACAGCACATAGAGAGAAACACGGGCAAGCTCTTCGAAGAGCGCGCTGGCATCCACGGAGCGGATAACAAATCCGATGATCAGAACCGTGAACAGCCACCTGGCCGCCAGTCGCAACTGTCTTTGGCGCAGTTCCGTCAAGGCAACTCCCCGGGTGGCAGCGCCAGCAGATCCAGATGCCGGACAACAACCGTCAGTTTGCCCTCGGACAACTGACGGTTCCGCGTGTCCAGCCATCGGTTCAGGCGATCACGGTCGGTGGGCGACTGTTCGATGGCGGCGTCGGTCCATCCCTGCATCAGCATCCCCACCAATGCCTGATCCCCACTACTCAGGGTCCAGGGGGATTCCGCCAGCTTGACCCGATACCCTTCCTGGGTGAGCAGGTCTCTAAGAACGATGGGGGCTTCAGGCCCGAGGGCCGTGCCGGTGCCCTTGTCGCCATGCTGGTGCTGGTTCACCAGATTCCGAAGCAGCTCATCATCCGGATGACCTGGGGACACTTCAAAATGTCCTGCATAGCTCAGCACAATGAGCATCGCTGATTTCCTGTGCGCCGCCGCCTGGCTGAGCGTTTTCAGCCAGGGCTCTGAAACAAGATCAATCAGTGCTGACGCCGTGATCAGGCTAACCTCGGCAGGCAGGTGTTGCTCCATGTTCTCTGGTGACAACTGTACGGTGGTCGTCTCAAAGGGCACGTCCAGTATGTCCACCCGCTGTCTGGCCTCACGCAGTAGCGCCGCATCCTGATCCAGAGCCAGCCAGGTTTGCGGTACCTGTAAAAAAGGCACGAGGAACAGCGCATTGGAACCACGCCCGGTGCCAATATCGACAATCTGTACGGGGCAATGAATTTCGGGCGGCAGGCTATCGTAATGGAGGAGCAGCCACTGATTTAACTCTTCAGTCAGCTCCCTGGAACGTGCCCGATGATCTGCCGCCTCCCGCGCTGCCAGCCAATCGCTCGCAAACTCGGAGTGCTGGTGCAAGCTGGAAGGCAAACCCTGAAAAAATCGGAACGCTTCGCCGACGTCGTTAGCGGTATCCGCCCATGAGCGGATACGCCTTGATTCTCTGGCAGCCAGTTTTCGGGAATGGTCGAGTTGGTCCGGATGCTCAAGCCAGTTCCTGATCCGGGCCTCAAGGGCCCTGACATCCCCGGCACAATACTGAACCACTCCCGGCCTCGCAGACGTGTTGGCAAGGGCACCGCCATCGGAGGAGATGACCGGCAGCCCCTCGGCCAGCGCCTCGTCGATCACCATGCCATAGCCCTCATAGAGCGACGGCAGTACAAAGAAATCAGCCTGCCCATAGAGATCGGCAAGTTCGGTCTCGTCCACTTCACCGACCAGTTGAATCCTGTTTTCGAGGCCAGCTTCGGCAATGGCCCGACGCACCTGATGGCTGTATCCCGGATCACGAGTGTCAGACCCCGCCAGCGTGCAATGCCATGGGAGGGCCTTCATGTGTTCCAGCGCTTCCACCAGTTGATGTTGGGCCTTTCTTGGTGACAGATGGGCGACGCACAGAATGCGGGGGCCATCTTTTTCAGAAGACTCAATTCGGGCTTTCGGGTTATTGGCTCTGGCCACACCCGGCTCAGCTACGCGAATGGCCTCGGTCGGCACATCGTAATCCGCCAGACGGACAGCCGTGTGTTGGCTGGTGGTAATAACTCCCTTCACGAACTCCAGCGCCCGTTTTTCAGACTCAAAAAACCACTGCCTGTCGGCCTCGCTGATGCCCGTCTCGTCAGCAAGGGGGTGATGCACAAGGGCAAGAAGATTCAGGCGATGGGAATGCTTTTCGAGGATCTCCGGCAGGCCACCCATGGCCAGACCATCGAGTACTACACAAGTGCCATCGGGGAAGCTCTCAAGCCTCTCATCCATCGCATTGCGGGCGACCCTGTCCGGGCGCGGGAACTGCCCGGGCAAACCGCTTACCCGGGCCATACAACCATCCTCGCAAAGTGCCTCCACCAACTTGCGGACATACCGGTAACCGCCAGTGTTCTGCTGCGGATCGCCCGGCACCAGAAACTCGACGGATTCCGGCGCGTCAGATTCCGGCATGGTAGCTGGCCCAGGCAATATGGGATTCAGAGAGGGTGACTTTCAGGCTGACAATTCCTTTACCCGTCTCGCCCAAGCGGCCCCCGTGAATGGCCGCCGCCATCCGGTCGAACACCAGCTTGGCCATGAATTCAGTGGTGGTATTGCGGCCTCGCAGTTCCGGCAGCTCGTCCAGGTTCTGCATGTTGAACTCGGAGAGAATATTCTTTAGAAGTTCGGAGGCCAGGCCGATATCCACGACCAGGTCGTCCTTATCCAGCTGGTGACGTTCAAAGGTCACATCCACCACATAGGTGGCACCATGGACCTTCTGCGCAGGGCCAAAGATCTCTCCGTTGAAGCTGTGGGCAATCATCATATGGTCCCGGACCGTCAAGCCGAACATAGTCTCTCCTTAGCGGGTAGTTTGGATTATCAGTAAACAACTCGATGGCAGAGAGTGTCCCGGCCATCAATGAGAATTCGTGCCATGGATTTTGGCAGGTCATCGAACCGGCACTCGCCGGTGATCAGCGCATCCAGCGCATCGTCCTGGAGCAGTTCCAACGCCAGTGCCAGGCGTTTGCGATAGTCCCACCGTGGAACGCGGGAGGGCCCAATCTGGCCCACCTGGCTGGATTTAAGGGTCATACGCCGCGGATGGAATGCGGCACCCAGTGGTGCAGGTACCAGCTGATCCCCGTACCAGCTCATTTCAACAATGGTAGCCTCCTGGCCAGCCAGCCCCAGGGCCGTTTCCAGGCCCGATGGGTGGCCACTGGCATGGATTACCAGATCGTGATCGTCGGCCCCGGGCCCGCTGCTGAAAGTAAGCCCAAGCTGCTCGGCGACGGCGTGTCTCTCTGGATTCGTGTCGATCGCGGTGACACGGGTTCCCGGAATGCGCCTGGCTAGCCAGGCGACTAGCAGGCCAACCACACCGAGACCAACCACAGCAATCCGGTCACCGACCGCTGGTGCGCCATCCCAGAGGCCGTTGACAGCGGTTTCCATATTGGCCGCCAGAATCGCCCGCTCGGCGGGCAGGTCTTTCGGCAAAGGCGTTACCGCCGATGCCGGCACCCGATAGCGATTCTGGTGCGGGTACAGGCAAAACACGGTCTGCCCCACCAGCTCAGCAGGCCCTTCAGTCACCTTGCCGACGTTGGCGTAGCCGTATTTCACCGGCCACGGAAAATCCCCTGCCTGGAAGGGGGCCCGCATTGCGGTGTATTCACTTCTCGGGACCCGACCATGAAAAACCAGTGATTCGGTACCCCGGCTGATGCCTGAATAAAGGGACTGAACAGTGACCAGCTCTTCTTGCTCTTTAACCCCGGGTTCCGCCAACGGCGTTTCCTGAATCTCGCCTTTTCCGGCGCCGGTTACCCACCAGGCCCGGGCCATTGTCTCGGTGTTGGGAGTGTCAGGGGCACGTTGCACTTCAGGATCGCGTTGTACTTCAGGATCGCGTTGCAATGGGAGCTCCTTTCTTGGCAGTGTTCTCAGCGGCTTTTGTCGTCGCCCTTCCCGGGCTGAACCTTCAGGTCTGAACGCGGTCAATGCTCGTAAGCACACTCAGACATATCAACTATAGTCAGTGTACAGCGCATCCGGGGTGTTTGATGCCTGCAAACCTATACGCTGGAGTTCAGTGATGGATTCTAACGGCAGTTCAGCTTCACAAAAGGTTCCCCTGCCGCTGGACCTCGCCTGGGGGTTTGGTCTTGTCGCCCTGCTATGCCTGGCCACAGGCTGGCTCACCGCTCCACCCGATCTTTTCTATTTGCTGGCAGCCGCACTTTATCTGGGCGTTTGTGGCCTGGTTATCCGGGCCTGGCCCGAAACCCGGGACTTCGGCTGGGCCAACCGGGCAACCCTTTTGAGGGGCTGCCTGGTGATTGTCCTGGTGGCCCTGGCCCCATTTTCCGGACACCTGACTGACAGCCTCTGGCTGTATGGCTGGATGGCATTGCTGGCGCTGATTCTGGATGGAGTGGACGGCAAGGTTGCCAGAGCGACAGGATCCGAGAGCGACTTCGGCGCCCGGTTCGACATGGAGCTGGATGCCCTATTCATCCTCGGGCTCAGTATCGCCGTTCTGACACTGGGCAAGGCGGGCATATGGGTGCTGGCCCTTGGCCTTATTCGCTACGCCTTTGTTGCTGCCAGCCACTTCGCCGATTGGCTGAATGGGCCACTGCCGGACAGCTTCAGACGTAAGACGGTTTGCGTATGGCAGATCGTTACCCTACTTGTGGCGGTACTGCCGCCAGTCAATACGCTGTTTGCCACCACCACCCTTGCAACCGCCCTTGCGCTGCTGGTGTGGTCGTTCTTCGTGGATATTCACTGGCTTTATAAGAGGAGACATCACCATGATGTTCGTTAACCGGAAAACCCTTACCCACTCTGCCATTGCCCTGCCTGCGGCCCTCGCATTGAGCCCTGCAGCCATGGCCGAGCCGCAAAACTTTGTCGTTGATGACGAGCACTTCTCGATGTTCTTCGAGATCATGCACATCGGGTATGCCCCGGTGATGGGCATGTTTCGGGAAGTCGAAGGCCAGTTCGTTTACGACGAGGAAGCCAGGGAACTCAAATCCGGCAAACTGGTGTTCCAGAGTGACAGCGTGTTTACCAACCACAAAAAGCGGGACGAACACGTTCGAAATGAAGACTTCCTCGACAGCGAAGAGCATCCGGAGATCACCTTCACCGTCACCGACTTTGAAACCACCGGCGAGAACACCGGCAAAGTAACAGGAGATCTGGAGCTGCTGGGCCAGACCCGGCCCGTGGTTCTGGATGTAACCCTGAACAAATCTGACGTTTACCCCTTCGGCCACGAGGAATACACGCTCGGGATTAGCGCTTCCGCCACGCTGAAACGCAGTGAATGGGGCATGACCTATGGCCTTGATGGTCAAATGGTCGGTGATGAAGTGAAACTGCACTTCGGGTTCGAAGCCATTCGGGAGTCCGGCTGGCTCTGATTACTGATTGAGTGTTCCGGGCAACTGGAATGTGACCCGGCGCACAATGCGGACACATTCTGTTACACAAACAGGCCGGTTTTTTGGGCTGCGGCGTAATTCCCGTTATGTTTAGACCTACAACAACAAACAAGGGACCTGCCGCATGCCCGGTAAGGCAGCTTTACTGTTCACAATGGTAACCGCCGGTGTGGTTGGCACCGGGTATCTGCTTTCCGCCGACAACCACCGCCAATTCAGTTGGCTCACCGAGCTGGCCAGCACAGACGAATCTGGGTCTGTTCAGAACACACAGCCGGCAAAGCAACCGCCCAACGCCCCCACACAGCAACCCGAGCCTCCATCGGACAACGCCCTTGGCTTCATGCTGGCCAGCGTTGCCGACCAGTACGCCAAATCCACCCGTTTTCCTGCCTGGTCGGTGCCACTCAGCCCGGAACAGGCCAGCGCCTATCGTGGCAATCACTACGAGCCGGTCAGCCTGCCACTGGAGGGTAAAGGGCAATTCACGGTCACGCTTGAAAAGTACCGGTTTACAGAGGGCGAAGAGATCCTTGTTGCTGCAGCCATCCAGGGCCCTCAGGTGGTTGACCGCTCTCTTTCTGCAACCCTCGAGCGACCCGAAAGTCGGGATGCAGTCGCTAGCACCACACTTCAGGAAGCCGGTTCGCCGGGTTACTTCGAGGGCGTTCTGTCCGCCGACGAATCACCGGGTGAATACCGCCTGATCGTCGAAGCCCGACTTGACGGCAAACCGGTTCGCCATGCCTCAACGCTGACCATTGAACCTTACCTGGGCGACTTTGAGGGACTGGGCGATGCCCGCATCAGTAACAACAATCTGATTATCCCCGTTCGGTTCTCACCGGAAGATCCCGGCTTTTACGCGCTCTCGGCCCAGCTTTACGTCGGGCAGCGTCCGGTTGCCCAGCTGCAGATGGAAAAAAGGCTGGACAGCACATCGGACACCATCAACCTGAAGGCACACGGCACGGTATTGGCGAACCAGACCGTGGACGGTCAACTACAGCTGAAGAACCTGCAGATTCGCCAACTCCCCGCCAGGCCAGGTGACAGAACCAACTACGCGTTCGGCCCTGACGAGGGCTACACATTCACACCGCCGGACCTCGACAGTCTTACCGATACGCCGGCGGTGAACCCCGAATCAGAACAACGGGCGGCGCTGCTGCGGCAGCTTGCCGACAAGTTCTGATGGCAGAGCGTAAGCTCTGCGCCGGCTGACGCCGGGCTGTACCGCCAGAAATGGCGGAGAAACGTCTTTTGACAACAATAATTCAGCAAAGACGGAGCAACTATGAAAACAACAAAGATCGGAAGTGCCTGTAAGACCGCCCTGGCGGTCGCTATCACCGGCAGCCTCTTTGCCGGCACCGCCCAGGCCCAGCTGGCCGGGCACAATGTGATACTGGTGCACGGATTCCAGCAGGAAGACCTGGCCAATCCTCCCGCCAACCTTCAGGAAGTGAAGAGTGCTGGTGAGGACTATTGGCGCACCTTCTGGCTCTCCCGTGCCGAAGCCCGTATCGACTGGGGCAGTGACGGACGTGTTGAGGGTGGCATTGCCCAGCAGGCCTATGAACAGATGCGGCAGATCAGTCAGCAAGGGCTGTGCAATGACTACTGCATCGTCGTCTCCCACTCCACCGGTGATCTGGTTACCCGCTATCTGCTGGAAAACCAGGCTCGGTGGCTTCAGTCCGAGGGCCTTCAACCCCTGAAGATCCTGGCAGCCCTGGATTACTCCGGCGCCGGGGGCGGGACGGAACTGGCCAACCTGGCCCTGAGTCTTGCCTACAACGACAGCTGGTACAACTGGCCCCTCAGGGCGGCCGTCGAAGCCTTCACCGGCATAGAGCCGGAGCCCGGCAAGCTGGGCGTGGTAAATGACCTGCAGACCAACGCAGCTCGCAACCTGGCGGTAAGCCCGAATTCAATCCCCAGGCTGCGCTTCGTGGCCGGCGGCTCCTCCTATGGCGGTATCACCAAACCGTTCATCGCCGGCACCGACGATGGCGTGGTGCCCACCCATTCGGCTTGCGGTGCAACCTCCGCCACCGGGATTGATTCCTGCTCCTCCAGCATCAGCCTGGCGGGCAAGGTAACGAGCCAGAATGGCCCGGGCGCTCTGTACTACAACCACTACCCGGTGCTGATGAACGAGGACGTTACCCACAGCGGTGTGCTGGGCTCCGAGACGGGCAACATCTCTGTACCGGTAGTCAACAACACCACCCTCAACGGTCTGCAGGTGGACTTCGCCAGCCGCACCTACAACAAGCGCGCCTGGTGGCAGTGGTGGGGTTCCGGTGACCGGTACATTGAGGTTCCCGGCTCGGACCAGACGGATATGTCCAATCTGGTGTACACAACTCTGAATAACTAGACCCATCCGGACCATGTAAACGAAAGGCTCAGGGAAGAGCCACTTCTTGCCTCGGTAATTCTACCCATCTTTTCTTTTTAGTTCGCAAACTATACATTGGTTCGCTTCCCCGTTTGATTCACCCACTGCCGGCAAGCCATATCCGATGTCTGACACCCACAAATCCGATCTGCTCCTGATTGTTGTCACGCTGTTTGCGGCCATCAGCTGGATGTTCTCCAAAGAAGCAGTGCTGCTGATGCCTCCGCTGATGTTCATGGCTGCGCGGTTTCTGATTGCCGGCACGGTGCTCGCCTTTTTCGCCCGCCGCTCGCTGATGAGGTTAAGCGTGGATCAGCTTCGTCGAAGTGTGGGTGTGGGCCTGGTATTCGGCACCGCCATGACCTGCTGGGTGATGGGCCTGGTTCATGGCACCAGCCTGGGCGAAGGCGCTTTCCTGACCAGCCTGGGTGTGGTGATTGTCCCTATCATTGCCCGATTGGTGTTCAAGGAGGCTCAGCCTCCAAGTACGTGGTTGGCCATTCCCATTGCGGTTGCCGGGCTGGCGTTATTATCCCTTGAAAACGGATTCCGCCCGGAAGCCGGCCAGATTTTCTTTGTTATGGCAGCGACGATCTTCGCCCTGTACTTCAATCTCAATACCCGCGCAGCTAACCAGAGAACGGTGATTAACCGGCTGGGAAAGACGGTGGAAAAGCATCGGGTACCCGCCCTGCCCCTGACAGCCATTGCTTTGCTCACGGTCGGCATGCTGACTATGATCGAGTCCATGATTATGGAGCCCTGGCTGCCTACCCTGAATAACCTTTCGCCAATACTGGTCTGGTGGGTGGCGGCCAGTGCCGTCATTGGCACCGCCGGACGCTTCCTGCTTCAGACCCTGGCCCAGAGCCTGTCTACAAACAGCCATGGCGTCGTAATTCTGGTACTGGAGCCGGTGTGGGTCGCCCTGTTCGCTGCAGGCTGGTTTAGCGAGACCATGACCAGCATTCAACTGGCCGGCTGCGGTCTGATCTTCGCGGCACTGATCGTCAACCGCTGGGCGGTTCTGAGCAAAGTCATCAAGGAAAAACTCCGGAGCCGGAAAACCGCATAAAAGTGGTTGACCAGCATCGGCTGAATCAGTATATTTCGTCCCCGTTGCAGGACACAGGACCATAGCTCAGTTGGTTAGAGCGCTACCTTGACATGGTAGAGGTCCCCAGTTCGAATCTGGGTGGTCCTACCACTCCTGCGAAGAAAGTCAGTTACTTACATCCGCTGTAAGAACTGGCTTTTTTTGTGCCCGCAATTTCCCTGCTGCCTCCGTTACCTGCGATCGCCATCCGGTACAGTGAGAAGTACACCTGTACGTCGGCGAGCATTTATGCTCACCTTAACTTTTAACGAGCAATATTGCGCAGAGCCAGGGAGGAGCCTATACTTTTACTGAACTATTCAGTAATGGGCCTATAGATATTGAGGGCCAGGAGAGGCAGCCATGCTTGGCTTGAAGCACCATCAGCCGTTGGACACTACCCCGCCCACCAATTCCGGACGCGTACTGACAGCTACCCATAGCACAGCAGGACTTCGCTGGTTATTCGAACACAGGGAGCACTGGGGGCTGACTATGGATCAACTGGGAATCCTTCTTGGTGGCATTCGCCGCAGGACGCTTACAGATTGGCAGCAGCGGGCCAATCGTGGAGATGAAGTGGAAGTCTCACGGGATACCATGGATCGAATTAGCCTGCTCCTGGGCATTCACAAGGCCCTGACACTGCTTACCCCGGCCGGACATGAGCAACTGGCGTATGAGTGGTTCCAGACACCAATCGAGCTTATGGGTCTGCAGGGAACATCGATCCGCGACTACCTGCTTAAGCAAGGGTCCATGGATGCGCTCTATTACGTTCGCCGGAACCTTGACGCGATGCGCGGATGAGAATATCAAAACGACAGGGAGTATGGGTTGAATCGTGTAAAGCCTGAATGGAAGCATCACCGGGTCATCCATAGCAAGCACCCTCCGATCGACTGCTTTGAAAGCCCCGACTCCATGATTCTTGCCGAGCTGGAGTCCGCCACCAGCGACCGTATTGCGCATTGGCCCCGTTACGTCGATAAAGCAGACTTTCGGGCCGGCCCCGGCTGGAGCCCCGTCATGGCGTCCTTCTGCTACCCCGCTGAGGGGCGTTTCAATACCAGAAACCGTGGGGCTTACTATGCGGGCGATTCTGTTGAAACGGCACTCCGGGAATGGGTCTACCATGCAGGCAATGTGTGGCGGGGCTTTGGTGTTGGCAACGATTTTTCAGCAGTGGTCCGTTGCTACAGTGGCCACGTGGCTAAACCACTGGTGGACCTTCGGAACCAGCACCAATACATGCATGAAACCAACTATGAAACCGGGCAGAAGGTCGCCGCGGATCTTCTGAATGCTGGTGAATTCGGGGTTCTTTATAACTCGGTCCGCAACCCGGGGGGAGAAGCCATTGCCCTGTTCCGACCACCGGCAACGACACCCGTTGTTCAGGCTGGCCACTATACGCTCTACTGGGATGGCCAACGATTTACCAAGTACGCCCGGCTTGAGGAGTTCAGACCGCTTTAGGCGGTTAGCCCTAGGGCTCCTCGAGGTTCTTTTCCTGCCCTACCAGGATCAATTCTTCCAGATCGAATCCTTCCGCCCTGGCCCGATCCCTGAACGCCTTAATCGCCTCTTCGCTGACTTCCGGCGTGCGTGAGAGAAACCAGAGATAGTCACGGTCGTAACCGGTCACATAGGCATACGAATACTCGTCTTTGTCGAGTTCGAACACCACGTAAGAGGCGTAAAAGGGCCCGAAGAAGGACACCTTCAGATGGCCTGTGTTTTCGTCTTCGACAAATACGGCGCGGCCGTCAGCTTCCTCCCATTGCTCTTCTTCGGCGTTATAGCCGCGGTTGATGACCTTGATGCTGCCGTCGTCGTTAAGGCTGTACTCGGCACGAACATTGGTGAGGCCGCGCTCGAATGAATGGTCCAGGCGGGCGATTTCGTACCAAGTACCCAGGTAGCGGTCACTATCAAAACCAGAGACTGGCTCAATGCCTTCCGGAAGGCTGGTGCAGCTGGCCAGACCCATAAGCCCGACTATCAGGAACCATCTTCTTAACGCTGCCATCATCGCTAAGGCTCCATTTTCGAGTAACAGATACAACAAGGGCCAGCAGTTGCTGGCCCTTGTTTTAAACGTTGTAGAAGTCCCGATACCAGTCAACAAACCTGGCAATCCCCTCCTCGACGGGAGTCGCCGGCTTGTAGCCTACGTCGTCGATCAGATCATCGACATTGGCATAGGTGGCGGGCACGTCTCCCGGCTGCAACGGAAGCAGTTTTTTCTCCGCTTTCTTGCCGACCCGCTCCTCGATAATCTCGATAAACCGGGACAGCTCAACCGGGTTATTGCTGCCAATGTTGTACAAACGGTATGGAGCCTTGCTGGTGCCAGGGTCCGGGGTTGCACCACTCCATTGATCGTTGGGCTCGGCAACATGATCCAGGGTCCGGATCACGCCTTCCACGATGTCGTCGATGTAGGTGAAATCCCGGCGGTGGTGGCCATGGTTAAAGACGTCGATGGGCTCGCCGGCGAGTATCTTTTTGGTAAAGATAAACAGTGCCATATCCGGCCGGCCCCATGGACCATAGACGGTGAAAAACCGCAGGCCTGTGGTTGGCAGGTTGTACAGATGGCTATAGGTGTGGGCCATGAGCTCATTCGCCTTCTTGGAGGCCGCGTAGAGACTCAGAGGATGATCCACGTTGTCGTGCACCGAGAAAGGCATGGTCTCGTTGGCGCCATATACTGAGCTGCTGGAGGCATATACGAGGTGTTTCACCTTGTTATGCCGACACCCTTCAAGGATGTTCATGAAGCCAACAAGGTTGGCATCCACGTAGGCGTGCGGATTCTCGATCGAATACCGCACACCTGCCTGGGCTGCCAGATGCACCACCCTTTCTGGCTTGTGCTCAGAAAAAAGCGCTTCCATGGCGGTTCGGTCTGCCACATCCTCACGAACCTCGGTGAAGCCCGCCTTGCCAACCAGGCGCTGCAGCCGGGCTTCCTTCAGATTCACATCGTAGTAGTCATTGACGTTATCCACGCCAATAACTTCATCTCCCCTGTCGAGCAGGCGATGGGCCAGATGAGAACCGATAAACCCGGCCGTACCAGTCACAAGAATCTTCAAGTGTCTCTCCTTGAAAGGAATGCCATCCTTAGAACGAAACGCCTGCACTCACGAACGGGCCACCAATCTCGACATCGAGGCGATCATTGTCATCTTCGTAATCAATGGACATCTGACGATAGCCCGCACGGAACTGGATCAATGAGATTTCGTACTGACCGTAGGCGTTGAAATCGTGCAGCGAGTCGCCGTCGAAGCTGATGAAATTACCTTCTGCCCCCACAGACAGGCCGGTTAACGGCAGATCGAAACGCGCTGCCAGGTAGGCCATGGGGATAACAGCGTCGACCTTCGTTTGGCTCGAAGGAACGCCGGTAAACGCCTCTTTAACAATCAGCTCACCTGAAAAATCGCGTGCGGTCAGGCCAAGATCAAGGTTTACCCAGTTATCAAGCACTTCGTAATAAAGGGTCAGATCCAGCTGTTCCAGATCCAAATCGGACTGGACCTCACCAGTAACGCCGTCGAAGCCAGCGAGACCTACATCGCCTCGACCACTCTGTTCAACCAAAGTGTAGTTCAACCGAACATTGGGCAACAGCGGCACCGGATGCTCAAGGTACAGGGAGGCATTGGCGTTGGTATCGCTATCGAGATTCAGATCGTTCTCGACATCCACAACATCGTTGTTGGTGGCAGCCTTACCGGAAAGATCAGAATCCCAGTAACTCACGCTGGCACCCAGACCAACCACGTCTGCCTGTGACAGAGGCGCCACCAGCATCAATGAACCACCTACAGCAAGCATCAGTTTACGCATGACACACCTTCTATTTGTTGTCTGTTTCGATCAGTCGAACTGGATTCCCAACCGGCGCCCGACTTCCTCGTAAGTCTCAATGACCTCGCCGAGGCCCTGACGGAAGCGATCTTTATCCATCTTCTTGCGGGTTTCCTTGTCCCAGATGCGGCAACCGTCCGGGCTGAATTCGTCGCCCAGCACGATCTTCCCTTCACTGCGACCAAACTCCAGCTTGTAGTCCACCAGCAACATACCGGCGGCGTCAAACAGGGCCTTGAGTACGTCGTTTACACGGTAGGTCAGCACTTTCATCTGCTCCAGCTCATCAGCTGCAGCCCAGCCAAAGCTGACGGCCAGCGATTCGTTGACCATGGGATCGTGGAGCGCGTCGTTCTTCAGGAACAGTTCGTAGGTTGGCGGATTCAGCTCCTGCCCTTCTTCTACGCCCAGGCGGCGGCAGAGGCTGCCAGCGGAGACGTTACGGACCACGCATTCAACCGGAATCATGTCCAGTTTCTTCACGAGCGATTCGGTGGACGACAGCAGTCCCTCGAAATGTGTGGGTACGCCCGCCGCCTCAAGTTTTTCCATAATGAACGCATTGAACTTGTTGTTCACCATGCCCTTGCGATTGAGCTGTTCCTTTTTCTCGCCGTCAAAGGCGGATGTGTCGTCACGGAACTCCAGCACAAACCGGTCGGGATTGTCAGTCCGGTAGACGGATTTTGCCTTGCCGGCATAAAGTTCTTCGCGTTTTTCCATTGGGGTTCTCCGAAAAGCGGCCGCCCTGGGCGGCCTCTTCCTGAATCAGTATAGGTAATCGAATAGTTGCGCGAGCAAATCCGGCGTAGTACGGCTGCCGGTGTAGCCCGGAACCTCCTCGGCAGAGATGACAATGGCGTCGCTCTGCTGGCTAAGGCTCACTGTATGGGTATGCTGGGGTTCTTCCTTGTCGCTGAACCAGCTGAACCAGCCCGAATCCCGCTCATCTTCGGTGCGGAAGTCAACATGGAACCAGCCTTCACTGCGGTTAAGATCAACAACAGGAATTCCCGAGTCTGTCAGTGCCCGGCTTACTTCCGCCCAGGAGCGACCGTAATCAAGCTCCATGCGGATCGCGACCGCCTCATCATTTTCCGAGATCAGGCGGACAAGGGGATCGCTGACCATACCGGATGCAGCGCGGGAAAAGGATTTGGTTTCCTCCCGGGCCCTGAGGAAATCGCCCAGGTCAGACAACAGGCGTCTCTGCAATTCCAGCGCCTGCTCCGAAGGATCGGATACACCGGTCCAGGGGATCAGCTCTTCCGGCTGATCCGGAACTTCCAGTTTGCGCACCTGCACTTCGGTGGTCTTGCGTCGAACGCCGGGGGCCATACGCACCTGCAGGACCACTTTCTGTTCGCCGGCAGACGGGTTATCGGAAAGTTCTACCAGATTCCGGGCCCGCTTGCTGAAGTTGGCAAGTTCGGTCTGCAGGATGCCCAGTTGAGGGCTATCGAAGCCAACACCCAGACCGCGCTCGGAAAGGTAGCTGTTCACCGCCGGCCAGATTCTTCCAGGCACGTCGTTTACCAACAGCCAGAGACGGCCATCGAGCTCTTCGATCACGTAGTTTTCATCCAGGATGTCCGAGGTCATGTCCGGCGGCTGCGGTATATCGGACGGATACATCTTGCTGGCATCGGCCGGCTGGACATCACGGATTGGCATGGTCTGGCTGAAGCGGGAATCGTCAGCGGTTGCCGGCAATTCCAGTGGCTTCCCTTCCTTCGCATTCACATAGCGTTCGGAACGATCTTCAACAAGACTGCATCCCGAGGCTGCTGCCAGAAGCAGCAGCCCGGATACCATAACAACGGGTTTCAACATCAGGGTACTACCGGTTCCTTTTAGAACCTGCATCAGGTTACTCCGGGGATGGGATGATTTAAGCAAACTCAGAGTACACCTGAGGCCTTGAGGGCATCTTCCACTTCGCCATGGAATTTTTCGCTGAGCGGTGTCAGCGGCAGACGAATGCCTTCCCCAATCATCCCCATGCGATGGAGCGCCCACTTCACCGGAATCGGGTTCGCCTCGAGGAACAGCTTCCGGTTGAGAGGCATGAGCAGTTCGTTAAGACGCTCGGTCTCTTCACGGTTTCCTGCTACAGCCGCTTCGCATAGCTGGGACATTGCTTTCGGAGCGACGTTGGCAGTAACCGACACGTTGCCCTTGGCACCGGCCAGCATCAACTCCGCTGCAGTGGCATCATCACCCGAGTAGACCGCCAGACGGCCATTCAACGCTTCGATCAGTTCAGCGCCGCGGGGAATGTTGCCGGTGGCGTCCTTGATTCCCACAATATTCGGGATATCCGCAAGCCGAAGCACGGTCTCGTTCAGCATGTCGCAGGCCGTTCGACCCGGCACGTTGTAAAGCATCTGGCTCATGCCGGGGACGGCTTCGGCAATAGCCTTGAAATGCTGATACAGGCCTTCCTGGGTCGGCTTGTTGTAGTAAGGAACAACGAGCAGACAGGCATCGGCGCCAAGCTTGTGGGCTTCCGCAGTCAATTCAATGGCCTCACGGGTACTGTTACCGCCCGTGCCCGCAATAACGGGGATACGTCCGTTAACGCGTTTGATGATATGGCCAATGGTCTGGCAATGCTCTTCCGGGTCGAGCGTTGCGGATTCGCCGGTGGTGCCCACAGCAACGATGCCGTGCGTGCCGTTTTCAATATGAAAGTCTACCAGCTTGTCCAGATCCTCCCAGTGAATGTCACCGTTTGGATGCATGGGCGTGACCAGTGCGACAAGGCTACCCGTAATCATAAAAGCTCCGTCCGAATAAAACCGATATGGTAATGTTGGGCACGAACTGACACAAGGGAATTAAAGGAGATGTCATGCCATCAGTTGAGTTAAACAAACCCGTTCCGGATTTTGAAGCTCCGGCAACCGGAGACCAGACCATTCGACTGGACGATCTTAAAGGCCAGAATGTGGTGATTTATTTCTACCCGAAAGACAACACACCCGGCTGCACCACCGAAGGCCAGGACTTCCGGGACCGAATGAAGCAGTTTGAAGAACTGGATACGGTTATTCTCGGGGTATCAAGAGACGGCCTGAAAGCCCATGAGAACTTCCGCGCCAAGCATGAGTTTCCCTTCCACCTGATTTCAGACAAGGACGAAGCCCTCTGCAACCTTTTTGACGTGATCAAGCTGAAAAAGCTCTACGGCAAGGAGTACATGGGCGTCGATCGCAGCACCTTCCTGATCGATAAGGACGGAGCTCTGAGAGCTGAATGGCGTGGCGTAAAAGTCAAAGGCCACGCGGACGAGGTCCTGGAAGCTGTAAAGGCGCTTTAGGCGCCTTTCAGGCGTCGCTGGTCTCGGTCAGCGGCGCAGACTCCTTTACCGGCCAGGCGGCAAACACAGCCTTGAGCATGGTTGCCAGCGGAATGGCAAAGAAAACACCCCACAAGCCCCAGATGCCCCCGAAGAACAATACTGCAACGATAATTGCCACCGGGTGCAGATTGTTGACCTCCGAGAACAGAATCGGCACCAGTACGTTGCCATCCAGCGCCTGGATAACACCGTAGGCCACCATCACCCAGATGAACTGGCTACCCCAACCGAAGGCGAACAGGGCAATCACCGCAACGGGGATGGTAACAACAGCGGCACCGATATAGGGAATAACCACGCTTAGCCCAACCAGCAGAGAGAGCAGTGCCGCATAGGGCATGCCCAGCAGTTTGAAGGCAATGTAGGTGGCGCCGCCCACGATCAGTATCTCCACCGCCTTGCCGCGGACATAGTTGGCGCACTGAAGGTTCACCTCGTGCCAGATCTGCAGCATCATCGGGCGCTGGGGCGGCAGCAACCTGGCAATGGAGCTAAGAAGAACTTCCCGATCCTTGAGAAAGAAAAACACCAGGATGGGCACCAGCACCATATAGATAAGCAATGCCACGAGATCTGGAATGCTGGACAGCGAGAAAGACACCAGCCATTGGGTCATATGTCCCACTTCGGTACTCACCTGGCTATAGACCGTGCTGACAGCCTCGCCGGAGATCAGGTGCGGGTACTGCTGCGGCAGCAGCTCAAGATAGGATTGCAGCTCGCGGATGATCCGCGGTGCCTCACCGGCGAGGTTGCTCAACTGGGTCCAGATTAACGGTAAAAGGCCGAACAGAAAGCCCACGAGCACACCGAGGAACACCAGGAATACACCAATGATCGATACCGTCTCCGGCACACCCAGTTTGTTGAGCTTGGTCACCAGGCCCTGCAGAATAAAGGCTATGATCAGAGAGGCAATGGCCGGCGCAAGCATCGCACCAAACCAGATAACGAAGATGGTTCCCGTTACCAGAATAAGGAACAGGATGACGGCTTCTTCATCCGAGAAATATTTGTGGGCGAGACCGCGTAGTGTACTGATCATTTACAGCTCCGAATCCTTAACCGCCGCACTTTATCACAAACCGGTACTGCCCGGCGGACTCAGAACTGCTCATCAACTTGTGATCGGACAACTGCAGGAAGGCCGGGATATCGCGGGCCGAACCGGCATCCGTGGCAATGACCTCAAGTTCTTCGCCCGGCGACATGCTGTTCAGTTCCAATTTGGTCTTCAGCAGAGGCATGGGGCAGCGTAACCCGGAGGCATCAAGCGTTCGATCAACCATACTAGCGATACACTCTCGCAAAAATTATAAGCGGATTTAACAAGCGGGCATTATGCCGACAGTGATAATGTATTGCATCACAATCCTCTTCAAGCAGGGGATCAGAACTTTTTATCGTAAACCGCTGTCAAACCGGCGACTCAGACCACAGGCACCCGGCACTACATGATTGTTAACCAACCCCGAACCCGAACGCTACCGTCACTGGCCGTCACCGCCCTGCTGGCACTGCTGCTCGTTGCCCTGACCGGCCACGCCCAGGAAAGCAGGCTACCGAGCATTGGTGGCAGTGGCGGAGGCCTGATCGCGGGCCAGCAGGAATCGGATATCGGCCAGCAGGTCATGGTGTCTATCCGCCGATCGGCACCCAGGATCAGCGACCCCCTCGTTTATGACTATTTGAGCGCCATCACCTATCGACTGGTTCCCTCGGCTCCGCTTCAGGACCGGGACCTGACCCTCGCGCTGATTGATAGCCCCGCCATCAACGCATTCGCAGTGCCCGGCGGTATTGTCGGCGTCAACGGCGGCCTGTTCCTCAATGCTGCAACAGAGCAACAGTTTGCTTCCGTCCTGGCCCACGAGCTTGCCCATCTTAGCCAGCGGCATTTTGCCCGGCGCATGGAACAACAGGAAACCAGCGCGCCGCTCACACTGGCAGGCATGATTGCCGGCATTGTGCTGTCGGCGGTCACCCAGTCGGATATTGGTTTTGCTGCCATTGCAGGAACCCAGGCTTTGGCGGCCCAGAACATGCTGGCGTATAGCCGGGCTCATGAACAGGAAGCCGACCGGGTCGGGCTCGACATTCTGGCCAGTGCAGGCATGGATCCTCGTGGCATGCCGGAAATGTTCGAAATCATGATGCGCCAGAATCGAATGCAGGGAAATCGCCTGCCCGAGTATCTGTCAACGCACCCCTTAACCCAGAGCCGTGTTGCCGACACCCGCAGCCGTGCCGAACAGTATCCGGACGAGAACATCCGGGACGGCCAGGAATATCACCTGATGCGCAGCCGCCTCCAGGTGCACTACGCACCTTCGCCTGATGTTGCCGTGGAAACCTTCGAGGCCTATCTGGAAAGCCCGGATGCCCAGAGAAACGACGCTATCCGGTACGGCTTGTCCGTGGCCTACCTCGAGAACAGGCAATACGACAAAGCCGTGGACATTTTGAACGACCTGCTGACCAGGAACCCCGGGCGAATCACATTTCAGGTGACGCTGGCGGAAGTCAGGCTGGCGCAAAATCGTATGGGCGAGGCACGGGATGTTCTGAAAGACGCACTGGCGAGGAATCCGGGGAATTATCCGATCATCCACACCCTGGCTCGCACCGAAATAGCAGACGGCAATGGTGCCGCAGCGGCTGAATACCTGAAACAGCTGACCCGTCAGTTTCCGGGGCAGGAACACCTCTGGCTGAAACTGGCCGAGGCCGAGGGTATGGCAAGGAACATTGTCGGCGTGCATCGCGCCCGGGCAGAGTACGACGTATTGATGGGCGATCTGGAATCTGCCCAGCGTCAGCTCAGGCAGGCACAGGAGAAGTTACCCGCGGGCGCGCCGCAACGACAGATTGTGACCGAGCGACTGGCGGAAATTACCAGTCGCCTGCACGCGCGGGCCAACAGCTGATCAGGCGTTACCGGCAGCCTTGAGATTCATGTTGGCTGTAAAATCCAGCATACGCTGCAAAGGCTGCAGTGCTTTCTCTCTCAGCTCTGAATCCACGAGGACTTCCTGATCGCCCTGCTCCAGCACCTGAAGCAGATTCTGAAGGCCGTTCATGGCCATCCAGGGGCAATGGGCGCAGCTACGACAAGTAGCGCCATTACCTGCAGTGGGCGCCTCGATCAGCGTTTTGTTTGGAGCCAGCTGCTGCATCTTGTAGAAGATGCCGTTGTCGGTGGCAACAATGAACTTTTCATTGGGCAATGTCTGAACAGCGTGAATCAGCTGCGAGGTCGAGCCCACAACGTCTGCCATTTCAACCACCGCATCGGGCGATTCCGGATGCACCAGCACAGCCGCTTCGGGATAGAGCGCTTTCAGATCCTCCAGTCCACGGTACTTGAACTCCTCATGGACGATGCAGGAGCCGTCCCAGAGCAGCATATCTGCGCCTGTGGTTTTCTGAACGTAGTGACCCAGGTGCTTGTCCGGGGCCCAGAGAATTTTTTCGCCGCGGGCATCCAGATCCTCAACAATCGCCTGGGCACAACTTGAGGTAACCACCCAGTCCGCCCTCGCCTTCACGGCCGCAGATGTGTTGGCGTAGACCACAACCGTGCGGTCCGGGTGCTGATCGCAAAACTCGGCGAATTCATCGGCAGGACAACCCACATCCAGGGAGCAGGTTGCCTCAAGGGTTGGCATCAGAACACGCTTTTCCGGGTTCAGGATCTTCGCCGTTTCACCCATAAACCGCACGCCGGCAACCACGACGGTCGAAGCCGGGTGCTGGTTACCAAACCTGGCCATCTCCAGGGAATCCGCAACACAGCCACCGGTTTCCTCGGCAAGGCGCTGAATATCAGGATCGGTGTAGTAATGGGCTACAAGTACCGCATCCTGATCCTGCAGGGCCGACTTGATACGAGCTTCCAGCTCGGACTTTTCATCCTCGCTGAGCGGCTTCGGCTCGGCGGCATGTGCCAGGTGTTCTTGAACAAGGATACGGTCTTCGGCGTATGTCATTACTGCGTCTCTGTGTTGCGTTAACCGGGGGATTATAGCATTCATGCCCGGCCTTCATGTTTCTGAAACAGTGCTATCACAAAGTTGTGATTGCGTTTTCTGTTACCTGTTTACCTAGGTAGGAACGTATACGCAAAAAAAAAGAGCCCGGAGGCTCTTTTTTCACAAAAACCCGCAGGTTTCTGTTATTTGGTGGGTCGTGAAGGATTCGAACCTTCGACCAATTGGTTAANNAATTGGTTAAAAGCCAACTGCTCTACCAACTGAGCTAACGACCCAAACGAGGCGCATATAGTAATGATTTTTGGCCGCTGATCAACCCCTTTTTTTCAGGTTTCTCAACATTTTTGCCACGCCCGACAATCAGCCGTTCTAGGACTCCAGGAACTTCCGGGCCAGGTCCGCAGCGCTGCTGGATGGGTAATCCTCAATCACGGTTTGCATAGTGCGCCGTGCCTGATCCTTTTCACCCAGACGATCGTGGGTCACACCCAGCTTGTAGACGGCATCCGGCGCTTTACGGTGGTCTGAAAAGCGGGTGGCAACAATGGTGAACGCCTGCTTTGCCTGCTCCAGCTGCGGCTTGACGAGATACACCTCACCCAGCCAGTAGTAGGCGTTAACAGTCAGATCACCCTCTGGATACTCATCGATAAACTCGTATATCCGGCTGATGGCCTCATCGTATTTTTTCTGGTTACGGATCAGATCCTGAATCTGTTCGTAAGCCTTTCGCTCCTCCGCATCCGGCTGACGATATTCCCTTGCTGCCGGCGCTGACCCCGAAGCTGTGGAATTACTGGCTGTACTGGCCTCGGGCGCGGGTTGAGAAGCCACCTTCTCCGAGAGATCCAGAATACGCTGATCCAGATCGATATAGCGGTCACGCCCCTGCTGCTGCAGGCGGTTGATCAGGTGCCTCTGCTCCTCGACTTCGCCCTGGAGCCGCCTGACTTCACCCTGAAGCTGCTGGATCATGTAGAACAGCTCAGCTGTCGCCTGGCTATTATTGGCGTTGCGCTGAGTGTCCTGAGCTGATTGCGCCAGAGTAACTCCCGCATGCCCAAGGGCAAGCGGGAGCACCACTGTCGCCATGAGGATTTTTCTCATGGTCCTTCCTGTGTGATTACTCAAATACGAGTTCCACACGACGGTTCTGGGCCCAAGCACTCTCGCTGGAACCCATCACTGCCGGCTTCTCTTCACCATAGCTTACGGTTTCAAGCTGGCCACGTGAAGCGCCATTGACGATCAGGAAGCGCTGTACAGCGTTGGCACGACGCTCACCCAGAGCCAGGTTGTATTCCTTGGTGCCGCGCTCATCGGCGTGACCTTCGATACGCACGTTCTGACCGGGGTTGTTGGCGAGGAAGCGAGCATGGGCCACCAGCACGTCGCGGGCTTCCTGCTTGATTTCGGCAGTGTCGAAATCAAAGTAGAACACGGTAATTTCACGGAGAGCCTGCTGCTCCGCCTGCTCCCGCGCGGCCATGCGCTCTTCTTCGGTCATGGCTGAAGAAGAAACACCACCCTGATCATCACCGCCGTAAACGGTGGAACCGCCTTCCTGATCTACCGCAGAAACGTCAGAGCCGAACTCACCACCGTCTTCTGAGGTGCCACCGGTGGAGCTACAGCCCGCTACCAGGCCAACGGACAGCATCAGTGCGAACGCTTTTGATTGAGCCGAGAAAATCATATTTTCTTCCTTTCAGTTGAGTAACATTATTAATTGAACGATTGCCGACGCCGAAGGGCATGGGCAATCAGCGAACCAAAGGTCCCCAGGCAGGCTCACGGACATCCCCTTCGGATGCCGGCAAGCTGTAGGCTGCCCCACCATCCGCAGAAATAACCGTGAGCACGTTGCTTCCGTTCTGCCGGGTAGCGTAGATCAGCATCCGACCATTGGGCGCAACACTGGGAGACTCATCAGACTCCGTACGGGTAAGGATCGTTTCCTCCCCGGTTTTCAGTTCGGTACGGGCAATGTGAAATGCCCGGTCCCGCTGGTGAACGTAATAGACATATTTGCCGTCATTGTCGGGCCTGGGCCGGGCGTTGTAGCGGCTGCCGAAGGTGATACGACGAGGCTCCGCACCCGGTGTTTCCATATGGTAAATCTGGGGCCCGCCGGAACGATCCGAGGTGAAGAATATACCCTCGCCACTGGCGTCGTAGCTCGGTTCGGTATCAATGGCCCAGTGGTTGGTAAGCTTGGTCAGTTGCCGGCTATCGAGACTCATCCGGTAGATTTCGGCGTTGCCATCCTTCGAAAGGGTCATCAGTAACGACCTGCCGTCGTCGGACCAGGCCGGCGCCGAGTTCAGACCTGGAAAATCAGCAACCTTGGTGCGCTGGCCGGTTGAAAGCTCATGCACAAAGATAACGGGCTTTCCGGTTTCGAAAGAGACATACGCCAGTTTTTTCCCGTCCGGCGACCAGGCGGGTGACAGAATCGGCTCCTGGCTTTCGAGGCGAATCCGGGCACGCTTACCATCGACATCACTCACCTGCAGCCGGTAACGAGGCTTGCCATTGGCGGTATCCAGCGTGACGTAGGCGAGCTTGGTTGAGAAAGCACCGGGCACGCCGGTGATCGCTTCATACACCTTGTCACTGATGTGGTGCGCCAGAGAACGCATATTGGAGGCGGGTGCTGCCGCTGTCTCGCCAAGAATCCTTTCTTCCCGGTTGACATCGAACAGCTCATATCGCGCCTGGACACGGTCACCGCTTCTGGTGAGCGAACCGACCAGGACGTAGCGCTGACCAAGCAGACGCCAGTCCCGGAAATACACTTCTTCCCGCTGGGATGGCAGGCTCAGCATCTTTTCCGGAGGCAAGGTACGGAACTCCCCCGTCATGGTCAGATCGGCCTGGACAACGCTGCCAACCTTGTCTCCCGCCGGCATCTGTCCCGACTCAGCGAAGGGCACTACCGCAACAGGAATGGCGGAATCCGCACCCTCGGTAATCCGGATCAACAGCTCGGCACGGGCTCCTGAAACCGCAAAGAAGATCAATGCAAGGACGGCGAGCAGTGTTCTGGACGGTTTGTACCAAATCCGATGTGTCATGGTGTTATCCGTATCCTTATCTCAACCGGCGTGGGTTGAATTCAATCGTAAACTGTCGGAAATACCGTTCAAAGGTATCCCGATCATTGGGTATCGGGTAACGGCTCAGTGAGCGCACCGCCCCCAGGGCGGAATTATCAAACGCAGTGTTGCCACTGCTGCTGACCAGACGCACTCCTGCAAGCTCCCCCGTTGGCAACAAGGTAATCTGGAGCCGCGCAGTCATATCCTCCGTAGCCGAGGATGGCGGATACCACGCCTGGCTCAATCGCTCCCTGATCAGTGCCTGGTACTTCTCGCTCTCCGACAGCATCTGAGCTTCCCGGGCTTTCGCGGCAGCCGCCTCCTGCTGGCGACGTGCTTCCTCTTCCCGAGCCTTTTGAGCCGCCTCCGCCTGGGCTTCAAGCTGTTGTTCCCGCAGCTTACGCTCCGCCTCAAGACGTTTGCGCTCTGCTTCCTGGCGGGCCAGTTCTTCCTGGCGCTTGCGCTCAGCCTCTTCACGCTTACGCTGTTCTTCCTGCCGCCGCTTCTCCTCTTCGGCCTTTCGTCTGGCCTCTTCCTGACGGCGTTTTTCTTCCTCGGCTTGCTGTCGAGCCCGTTCCTTGGCCTCCGCCTCTGCCTTTTGACGCGCCGCTTCTTCTTCACGCGCTTTCTGGGCTTCACGTTCCTTCGCCTCGGCTTCCTGACGCTCCTGCTCTTTTTGCTGCTGCAGCCGCTTCTGCTCTTCCTGCCGCTTCTGCTCAGCGATACGGCGAGCTTCTTCTTCCTGCCGTTGCCGCTCTACTTCTTCGCGGCGACGCTGCTCCTCAGCCCGGCGCTCCTCATCGCGCTTCTGCTGATCATCTGGCTCAACAACCGGACTCGGCTCCGGCTCTTGCTGGGTAATCAACCGTGCCGATATGCTTCTGGGCGGCGGCTCGTGATCGGTACTGGTCCAGGACCAACCTGCCAGCGCAATACCCAGAATCAACAGATGAAGCGTTACCGAAAGCGCCACCGGTGATTTCCAGGGTGGCACTCCGGTTGTGGTTACTTCGCGCTCGTGATCTCTCACAACACTCCTGCCCGCACCACGATCAATTGTCGTCTCGGGGTGATTCAGTGATCAGGCCGATACTGCTCGCCCCGGCACCCTGTAATTCCGCCATCAATCTGACAACGGTGCCGTAAGGAACGTTTTCATCACCGCGAACCAGGATCTCACTTGAAGCGCGCTGCGAAAGAATCTTGGAGATCTGTTCCCGTAAATCCGCAAGAGTCATGGGGTCACTGCCTTCATCACCAATTTCGACGTAGTAAGCACCGTTCGCATCCACGGAAACAATGATCGACTCAACGTCTTTATCTGCCTGGATCGGGTCCGAGGTAGTCTGAGGCAAATCAACCTTGACTCCCTGGGTCAGCATCGGAGCGGTGACCATGAAAATAATCAGCAGCACCAGCATGACATCAATGTACGGAACCACGTTGATCTCGGACATTGGCTTACGCCGGTTTTCCGGCATCATTCCCATGCCTTTCATAAAGCAGTGCTCCTAAGCTGATCCCTGCCCATGAATTTCCGTGCCATCATGCGGCACCCTTTTCGCTCTGGTGCACGCGACGATGGAGAATGCTGGAAAACTCATCGGCAAAGGTTTCATAGTTCTTCAGCAGTGCATCGGACATGGCCGAGAAACGGTTGTAGGCGATAACCGCCGGTATTGCGGCAAACAGGCCCATGGCAGTCGCAATCAGGGCCTCCGAAATGCCGGGCGCCACCGTGGCCAGGGTTGCCTGCTGAACCTGGGCCAGGCCGCGGAACGAGTTCATGATGCCCCAGACGGTACCAAACAAGCCGATGTACGGACTGGTGGAGCCAACCGTGGCCAGAAACGGCAGGCTGGCCTCAAGCCTCTCGTGCTCCCGGGAGAAGGCCACACGCATTGCCCGCTGGGTACCTTCCATAACCGCATCGGCATCCCGGCTTTGCTGGCGCAAACGGGAAAACTCCTTGAAACCGGCCCGGAACAGGGACTCCATGCCGGAAAACGGCGTCGGATCGGCATTCACCTCCCGGTACAGCTGGCCCAGATCCATACCAGACCAGAAACGCTCTTCAAACGCCAGTTGAGCCCGCTTGGCTTTGCGGAATACCTGCAGACGCTGGAAAATCAACGCCCAGGACATGACCGACGCCAGGGCCAGCAAAAGCATGACCAGTTGCACCAAGACACCGGCATTTGCAATCAGGTACCAGACTGAAAGTTCTGAATCCACTTCTTACTCCTGGCTCGTTCTGTTTATCGTTTCAGTGGGCTGGACATTCCTGGCCAGCAATTCCTGCATGTTTTCCGGCAAACGCCGGGGGCGGCCGGTATCGAGCGCAACGCAGGCGACCCGCACATTGCTATCACTCAAAACCTTGCGGTCGGCGGCCCGCAGGACACGCTGCCGAAAATCCATCCATACCCGGCCAAACGCCACCGGTTCGGCAGTGACAAGCAGCTCATCATCAAGCTTTGCGGCTACCGCGTAATGAATGTCCAGACGCTGCACGACATAACTGATGTTGTCTGCCAGCCCCGCCCTGAGGCCAACTCCGCAACTGCGTACCCATTCGGTTCGGGCCCGCTCCATGTAATGGAGGTATTTGGCGTGAAATACGATGCCGCCGGCATCGGTGTCCTCAATATAGACCCGGATCGGCAGCTCGAACCTTGCCTCTGGCGCCTGTTCAACCAAAAAGATCGTCCTCCCTGCCCGACTTCGGCGGAATGACGCCGAAATGCTGATAGGCGTTGGAGGTCACCATCCGTCCCCTAGGGGTTCGGACCATGTAACCCTGCTGGATCAGGAATGGCTCAAGTACATCCTCAATGGTGCCGCGCTCTTCACTGATCGCGGCGGCAAGGCTTTCAACCCCCACCGGGCCACCGTCGAACTTTTCGATCATGGCCAGCAGCAGACGACGGTCCATATGATCGAAACCCTGGTTATCCACTTTCAGCATGTTCAGGGCCTGATCAGCTATGTCAGACGTGATCCGACCGTCGGAGCGCACCTCCGCAAAATCCCGCACCCGACGCAACAGACGGTTTGCGATCCGTGGCGTGCCCCTTGACCGACGGGCAATTTCAAACGCGCCCGCCTCATCAACGGCAACCGAAGAGAGCCGCGCGGAACGGAGAATGATGCTGGTGAGATCCTCGGTGTTGTAGAACTCCAGCCGCTGCACGATCCCGAAGCGATCCCGCAAGGGCGATGTCAGCAACCCCGCACGAGTGGTGGCCCCTACAAGAGTGAACGGCGGCAAATCAAGCTTGATGGATCGGGCCGCCGGACCCTCACCAATCATGATGTCGAGTTGGTAATCTTCCATCGCCGGATAAAGGACTTCTTCGACGGCGGCACTGAGACGGTGTATCTCGTCGATGAAGAGAACGTCACCTTCTTCAAGATTGGTCAGCATGGCTGCCAGGTCCCCGGCTTTTTCAAGCACCGGACCAGAGGTGGTCTTGATGGACACGCCCATCTCGTTGGCGATGATATTGGCCAGGGTTGTCTTGCCCAGACCGGGCGGGCCAAAAATCAGAACGTGGTCCAGCGCTTCCTGACGGCCACGGGCAGCGGATATAAAAATATCCATCTGCTCACGAACCGTAGGCTGGCCAACGTATTCAGCCAGCAAGGTCGGGCGAATGGCCCTGTCCTGTACTTCCTCGTATTCACCGGCCCGGGCCGAGATCAACCGGTCGGATTCGATCATGGCATCACCCATAGTGTGGGAATCAACATCGTGCCTCACGTTTGCCCGCTATTCCAGCGCAGCCCCAATTGTACAAAGGGGTTTGCAGGTGTCACGTTACGCTCTCTACAGGTTCACGACAGGTTTTCACGCTCAGGCCGGTATCATGTTTCGCAGGGCCAGACGGATGAGGGTTTCGCTGGTCATACCCTCCTCGGCCACTTTGCTGATGGCCTTGGCGGCCTCCTGGGGCTTGTAACCCAGTGCAATAAGTGCGGCTTCCGCTTCCTCGGTGGCCGCCGGCCCGCCAGCGGGACCTTGTCCGCCCGGCTGCACAACTCCTGTCGTCTCTGGCGACGTTGGCACAAATTGCCCTTCAAGTTGCACTATCCGGTCCGCCATTTCAATAAGAAGGCGTTCTGCGGTTTTCTTGCCAACACCGGGGAGTTTGACCAGTGAGGCGGAGTCACGGTTCTCAACGCAGCGAATGAACTGTTGGGCGTCCAGACCGGAAAGAATGCCGACCGCCAGTTTCGGGCCAACACCGTTGACTTTGATCAGCAGGCGGAACAGGTCCCGGTCCAGGCTGGAGGCAAAGCCATAAAGGCTCTGGGCGTCTTCACGGACGGCAAAATGGGTGTGCAGGGTGACTTCATCGCCGGTTTCCGGCAGGTGAAAGAAGGTGGTGTAGGGAATGTCGACTTCGTAACCCAGGCCGGCGCACTCAACCAGCGCCTGGCCCGGAGCCTTTTCAACCAGAATACCTCGGATACGACCAATCAAGTTGAATCTCCTGTCGCTCCTGGGAGCGGTTTATTGTTGTCGCACGCGACCGCTTCGGACCTTTCCGGCGCCACTGGCCACCCGCAGAATACTCTGGCTCATGTGGGCGTGGCACATGGCAATGGCGAGCGCATCGGCCGCATCCGCCTGGGGTTTGCGTGAGAGCGAGAGCAACACCTGAACCATGTGCTGCACCTGGGACTTGTCAGCGCCACCCTTGCCAACCACTGCCTGTTTTACCTGCCTGGCAGAGTATTCATGAACCGCCAAACCACTGTTGGCGGCACTGACGATGGCCGCGCCGCGGGCCTGACCGAGTTTCAGAGCGGAATCGGGATTGCGGGCCATAAACACCTGCTCAATGGCAAATTCTTCCGGCCGATATTCTCCGATCAGGGTGGCAAGGCTCTGGAAGATGGTCTGGAGGCGCTCCGCCATGGGCTTCTCGCCCACCCGGATACAGCCACTGTCGATATACTCGATGTGTCGACCATCGGCGCGAATGACGCCGTAACCGGTTATTCGTGATCCCGGATCAACGCCCAGAATTATCGCCACATCAATGCCCCTGACTGGTCAAAGCGATTCCATGATTTCGCCGGAGATATCCGCGTTGTGGTAGACATTCTGAACATCGTCCAGATCTTCGAGCATATCAATAAGCTTCAGGATGGTTTCTGCGCCGTCCCGATCGAGCTCCACTCGCGTGGACGGAACCATGGTTACTTCGGCATTGTCCGGCACCAGACCGGCATTGACCAGCGATTCCTTGACGTCCAGAAACTGCTCGGGCGTGGTCACGATTTCCCAGGAGCCGTCGTCCTGGGCCGCAAGGTCCTCGGCGCCAGCGCTGAGCACGGCTTCCACCAGCCTGTCCTCTTCCCACTCCGGACCGTAGCTGATGATGCCCTGTTTGCTGAACAGGTAGGCCACCGAACCGTCAGTGCCGAGATTACCGCCCATCTTGTTGAATGCGTGACGGATCTCGGCAACGGACCGGTTCTTGTTATCGGTCATGACTTCCACGAAGATTGCCACGCCACCGGGACCATAGCCCTCGTAGGTCAACTCCTCGTAGTTGTCGTCATCGCCACCACCGGCGCCACGTTCTACCGCGCGCTCGATGGTGTCTTTTTTCATATTCGCGGTGAGCGCCTTGTCGATAACCGCGCGCAGACGGGGGTTATCGTCTGGATTCCCCCCGCCCTGGCGTGCGGCTACGGTCAGCTCACGAATGATTTTGGTGAAGATCTTGCCCCGCTTGGCATCCTGTGCCGCCTTGCGGTGCTTGATGTTGGCCCACTTACTGTGACCCGCCATACAGCTCCTCCCTTAAATCACTGACTTACTCGTTGCCCTCTCCGGCTTCCGCCTTGTTGCCTTCAACCGGCTTTGACGGCTTTCGCAGACGGATATGCAACTCACGCAGCTGCTTCTCATCCACTTCGCCCGGCGCCTGGGTCATCAGACAGGTGGCACTCTGGGTTTTCGGGAACGCGATGACGTCACGGATAGACGTCGCACCAGTCATCAACATGACCAGACGGTCCAGGCCGAACGCCAGGCCACCATGGGGCGGGCAACCGAACTTCAGGGCATCCAGCAGGAAGCCGAACTTGGCTCGGGCTTCTTCCTCGCCGATACCCAGGATGCGGAACACCGCTTCCTGCATTTTCTCATCGTGAATACGGATAGAACCGCCACCCAGCTCGGTACCGTTCAGCACCATATCATAGGCGCGGGACAGCGCATTGGCGGGGTCTGCGGCCAGGTCTTCCGGGCTGCAGGAAGGCGCAGTGAACGGGTGGTGAATCGCGGTCAGGCCGCCGTCCGGGGTTTCTTCGAACATCGGGAAATCCACAACCCAGAGCGGTGCCCACTCGGAGGTCAGCATGTCCAGATCGTGACCGATCTTGATCCGCAGTGCGCCCAGGGCCTCGTTGACCACGTTGGTCTTGTCCGCACCGAAGAACACGATGTCGCCGTCTTCGGCACCTACGCGCTCCATGATGGCCAGAGCAATGTCATCGCCCAGGAACTTGATGATCGGGGACTGCAGACCTTCAACGCCCTTGGACAGATCATTGACCTTGATATAGGCAAGACCCTTGGCGCCGTATATACCGACGAACTTGGTGTAGTCATCAATCTGCTTCCGGGTCAGCTCACCACCCTTCGGCACACGCAAAGCCGCCACACGACCCTTTGGATCCTTGGCGGGACCGGCGAAGACCTTGAAGTCTACCCCTTCAACCAGATCGTTCACATCCAGCAGCTCCAGCGGGATACGCAGATCCGGCTTATCGCTGCCGTAACGTTGCATTGCCTCGGCATACGGCATTTGCGGGAAGGACGGCAGTTCAACCTCCAGCACATCCTTGAACAGCGCCCGGATCATGTCCTCGTTTAGCTTCATCAGGGTCTCTTCATCAATGAAAGAGGCCTCGATGTCTACCTGAGTGAACTCCGGCTGACGATCTGCACGCAGGTCTTCATCCCGGAAACACTTGGCGATCTGGTAGTAACGATCAACACCAGACACCATCAGCAACTGCTTGAACAGCTGGGGAGACTGCGGAAGCGCGAAGAAGGAGCCTTCATGGGTACGGCTCGGCACCAGGTAATCCCGCGCGCCTTCCGGCGTGGCACGGGTCAGGATAGGAGTTTCCACATCCATGAAGCCGTTGCTGTCGAGGTAGTTACGGATATAACTGGTTACCCGGGAACGGAAACGCAGGCGGTTGATCATCTCCGGACGACGCAGGTCCACAAACCGGTAGCGCAGGCGCACGTCCTCGCCCACATCGACATGCTCATCCAGCGGGAACGGCGGCGTTGCGGCGGCGTTCAGGATGCTCAGTTCTTTACCCAGAAGCTCAACCTGCCCGGTCGGCATGTTGTTGTTCTCGGTGCCGGCAGGACGACGACGCACCCGGCCGGTTACCTTGATCACGAACTCGCTGCGGACTTTTTCCGCAAGCGCAAAGCTCTCAGGGGTATCAGGATCAACAACCACCTGAGACATACCATCCCGATCCCGCAGATCCAGGAAGATAACCCCACCGTGGTCACGGCGGCGGTGGACCCATCCGCAAAGTGTGACTTCCTGATCGATGTGGGATTCGTTAATCCCACCGCAATAGTGACTGCGCATACCGGTTCCCGTTACGTTTAATGTGTTCAAATTTGTTGCTCGAAGTGCCGCGCCGGATGTGGTGGCTCTATCCGAAACACGCTGTGGATACATCCATGTACGCTCTGCTCCGCCATCCCTGGCTCCGCAAGGTTTCGGAGAGAGCCACCACACCCGGCGCTACTTTGTTCGTGCCCGCTGAAAATGCTGCGACCATAGCGGAAAAGCCGCCCATTATAAACACTATTGGCCCGAAAATCAGGCGCCCCTGAGGCGTAAATTGGAAGGCAGGATGACTGTGGGGTATTAGAGGACTAGAATGCTGATTTTTAACGGCAGAGGGATGGAGTCTCATCTTGGCAACCAGAGCGGAGCAGAAACTGAAAACCCGGCGGGCACTGATGGATGCGGCGCTCTCGCAACTGAGTGCCGACCGGGGCTTTGGCAGCCTGAGTTTAAGGGAAGTTGCCCGGGAAGCGGGAATCGCCCCCACGTCTTTCTACCGGCACTTTGCGGAGCTTGATGAGCTGGGGCTGGCTCTGGTGGACGAAGGCGGCGTGGCGCTGAGGCAACTGATGCGTCAGGCCCGCAAGCGGATTGCCCGGGACGGTGGCAGCGCCATTTCCACTTCTGTGGAAACCTTCATGGAGTACCTGGGCAACAACGCGAATCTGTTCCGACTGATGCTGCGGGAAAGAACCGGGGTATCCAAGCCGTTCCGGACAGCGGTAAAGGCCGAGATTGATCATTTTGTCACCGAGCTGGCAGATGATCTTCGGCGGATCGCCGATGAACAGAACAGACCGCTTTCCGAAGCAAGACTGGTGGCCGAATCAATGGTGACGCTGGTCTTCAATCAGGGGGCCGAAGCGCTTGATGCAACGCCGGCAGAACGTGAAGAACTCAAGGCCAAGCTGAAAACCGAGCTCCGGATGATTCTGGTGGGCTCGCAGACTCTGGCAAAGCGCCAGTAGCCTGCACTGGGATTAAACGCCCGCTTTCAGTTCCGCCAGCACTGGCGCCAGTCGTTGCCGAACCTGCTCCAATTCCTCATCGGAATACGGTACCGGCGCCCGCTTGCCCCATATCGGGCCCGGCCAGGCCGGATCGCCCTCGAACCGCACGATGTGATGAAGATGAAGCTGGGGCACCATGTTGCCAAGGGCGGCGACATTCATCTTGTCGCCGCCGAAAACGTCCATCATGGCTTCACTGAGGGCCGAGGACTCGCGGACCAGCTGGTGCTGCTGATCCGCCGACAACTGGTAAATCTCCCGGATCCCGGCAACCGCCGGCACCAGGAGCACCCAAGGCCAGGTACTGTCGTTCATCAGTCGGATTTCACACAGCGAGGTGCTTCCAAGGCCCATCGTGTCGGCCTCCAGTCGCTCATGTAACCGGAAAACCACCGGCTCACTCATGATTCCCTCCCCATTATCTGCATTTACTCCGAGTGGAACCGCGTACGGCCACGGCCAATGGCGTAGTAAATGAGGCCGTAGCGCTCGAGCATTTCCGGCTCGTAGAGGTTGCGGCCGTCAAAGACCACTTGCTCGCGAATGGTCGCTGCAATGGATTCAAAGTCCGGCGAACGAAACTCCTTCCACTCGGTACAGATCGCCAGCACATCTGCACCCTTGAGAGCCTGCTCTTTGGTACCACACAGGGTCAGGCCATCCTGATCACCATAAATACGCTGGGTTTCTTCCATGGCCTCCGGGTCAAAAGCCTGCACCTTGGCACCGGCTTTCCAGAGATCTTCCATCAGAGTGCGGGAAGAGGCTTCGCGCATATCATCTGTATTTGGCTTGAATGCCAGTCCCCAGAGCGCGACGACCTTGCCATTCAGATCGCCGCCAAAGTAATGGCTGATCTTGTCGAACAGCACGTGTTTCTGGGCATAGTTCACCGATTCAACTGCGTTCAGCAAGCGTGCTTCATAGCCGCAGTCGCTGGCGGTTCGGGCCAATGCCTGGACATCCTTCGGGAAACAGGAACCGCCGTAACCACAACCCGGATAGATGAAGTGATAGCCAATCCGCGGGTCGGAACCAATGCCCCGGCGCACGGCTTCAATATCGGCTCCCAGCCGCTCTGCCAGGTTCGCAATCTCGTTCATGAAGCTGATTTTGGTGGCCAGCATGGAGTTGGCCGCATACTTGGTAAGTTCCGCCGACCGCAGATCCATAAAGATCATCCGGTCATGGTTGCGATTAAACGGGTAGTAAACCTCCCGCAGCAGTTCCGCCGCCCGCTCGCTGTCGGTACCGACAACAATACGATCAGGCTTCATAAAATCGTTGATGGCCGCGCCTTCCTTGAGAAACTCCGGGTTGGACACCACATCAAAATCGAGCTCCAGACCACGACGGTCCAGCTGGGCGCGAACCGCAGCCCGGACCTTGTCGCCGGTACCCACCGGTACCGTGGACTTGTCGACCACCACCTTGTAGTCCTCCATGTGTTCACCAATGGAACGGGCTACGGCAGTAACATACTGGAGGTCGGCAGAACCGTCTTCGTCCGGGGGCGTGCCCACTGCGATAAACTGGAGTGTTCCGTGACGGACGGCCTCTTCGGTATCTGTTGTGAAGGAGAGGCGGCCCGCCTCAACGGTGTGCTTAACGATATTTTCGAGCCCCGGCTCATAGATGGGAATCTGGCCATTCTTGAGCTTTTCAATCTTGCCCTGGTCAACATCCATACACAGTACATTGTGGCCAACATCCGCCAGGCATGCGCCGGTGACCAGGCCTACATAGCCTGTTCCAAAAATCGTTATTTTCATCCTTTAAATCCCGATACAAATACAGAAAAGTTATTGGGCGTTGTCGGCTTTTTTCTTCTGCCAGATCGCTTCCCACGCCAGAGCCGTGCTCACAATCGTTTCCAGATTGTCGTAATCAGGCTGCCAGCCCAGGGTCTGGCGAATACGCGTGTTGTCCGCCATCAGCGCCGCCGGGTCGCCGGCGCGGCGGCCCGTTTCGGTGACCGGAAAATCAACGCCGGATTGCGCCTTGACCACATCAATCACTTCCCGGACCGTAAAGCCGCGACCATAACCGCAGTTCATTACCTTCGAATGACCACCGCCTGCCATGTAGTCCAGCGCCATTACATGAGCCTTGGCGAGATCTTCCACATGGATGTAGTCACGAATGCAGGTACCATCCCGGGTATCGTAATCGGTGCCGAAGACACTCATCCCCTCACGCTGGCCGGTCACGCATTCGCACGCCACCTTGATCAGATGCGTAGCTTCGGGCGTAGCCTGGCCCAGCAGCCCTTCCGGATTGGCCCCTGCCACATTGAAGTAACGGAGAATCACATAGTTGAGGCTTGAGGCCGCAGACAGATCCATGATCATCCGCTCGCTCATCATCTTGGACGCGCCGTAGGGATTGATCGGAGCCAGCGGCAAATCCTCGGTGAGCACCGTCTGCTCGGGCATACCATAAACGGCGGCGGTGGAGGAAAACACCATGTAAGGCACTTGGTGCTTTTCGACCGCTTTCAGCAGGTTCAGGGTATTGCGGGTGTTGTTGCTGTAGTACTTCAGGGGATTGGCGACGGATTCCGGCACCACAATGTTGGCCGCAAAATGCAGAACGGCTTCAAACCGGTGACGGGAGAACAGATCCTCGACCGCCCCCTCATCAGCCAGATCGCCGACCACCAGTTCGCCGGCGGTCACCGCCCAGCGGTAGCCTGTAGAGAGGTTATCGAACACCACGATATCGTGACCAGCCTGGCCAAGCTGACGAACAACATGACTGCCAATATACCCGGCTCCGCCGGTAACGAGGACTTTCATAGGCGAGAACTACTCCTTCCCTGAATTCTGTTTACGCAAACGCCGGATCTCTGCCCGGCGCCGGCTGAAAAACTCACTGATCACCTGGCTGCACTGGCCTGAGAGAACACCGCCAACCGCCGTCACATCCCAGTTAAGGTGGGGCTCCTCAAGCGTTCGGCGTGCAGATTCTATTGCCCCGGCCTTGGGCTCACTGGCACCGTAGACAAGCCGACTGATGCGGCCATGAACGATAGCGCCCACGCACATGGTACAGGGCTCCAGAGTAACGTAAAGCGTGGCATCGGGCAGCCGATAATTGCCCACCCGGGCGGCGGCATCGCGCAAAGCCCGGATTTCCGCATGGGCCGTGGGATCGCAACCGGAAATCGGCGCGTTAAAACCAGCGCCGACTTCTTTACCGTCCAGAACCACAACAGCACCAACAGGCACTTCGCCTTTGGCTGCGGCTTCACCAGCCAGCTGCAGCGCTCGAGTCATCCAGTATTTGTCTTCCGCTGTCACCTCAGACATCGGACCCGATCACCCGCTGATTATTCCCACTCAATCGTTGCCGGTGGCTTGGACGAAACATCGTAGGTCACCCGGGAAACGCCGGTGATCTCGTTGATGATCCGGTTGGACACGGTTTCAAGCAGATCATAGGGAAGATGCGCCCAGCGGGCGGTCATGAAATCGATGGTTTCTACCGCCCGGAGGGCCACTACGTATTCGTAGCGGCGGGCATCTCCTACCACGCCTACCGACTTGACCGGCAGAAACACCGCAAAGGCCTGGCTGGTCTTGTGGTAGAAATCCGCGCGATGAAGTTCTTCCAGGAATATGGCATCGGCCTTGCGCAGGATATCGGCGTATTCCTTTTTCACTTCGCCAAGAATACGCACGCCGAGGCCCGGCCCCGGGAACGGGTGGCGGTAAACCATGTCGTACGGAAGGCCGAGCTCAAGTCCGATCCGGCGGACCTCATCTTTGAACAGCTCCCGCAGCGGTTCAACCAGCTTCATTTTCATGGTTTCCGGCAAGCCACCTACGTTGTGGTGGGACTTGATCACATGGGCCTTGCCGGTTTTGGAGGCGGCAGACTCGATGACGTCGGGATAGATCGTGCCCTGGGCCAGCCAGTTCACGTCCTTGATGTTGGCCGCCTCGTCATCAAACACGTCGATAAAGGTATTGCCAATAATCTTGCGCTTCTGCTCGGGATCACTCACGCCCTTGAGTTTCGACAGGAACAGGTCTTCGGCATCAACCCGAATCACTTTCACGCCCATGTTGCTGGCGAACATATCCATCACCTGGTCGCCTTCGTGAAGACGCAGGAGGCCATTGTCTACGAACACACAGGTCAGTTGGTCACCGATCGCGCGGTGAAGCAGCGCAGCCGTTACCGAGGAATCAACACCGCCGGACAGGCCAAGCAGTACCTTGTCAGTGCCGACCTGTTCACGAATCTGCTGAACCGCGTCATCCACAATTTTGGCCGGTGTCCAGAGAGCCTCGCATTTACAGATGGTCAGAATGAAATGCTCAAGAATCCGCTTACCCTGAAGGGTGTGGGTAACCTCGGGGTGGAACTGAACACCGTACAAATTCCGGCTGAGATCCTGCATTGCGGAAATCGGAGCACTCTCGGTGGAGGCCAGCAGCTCGAAGCCTTCCGGCATCGCCACCACCTTGTCACCGTGACTCATCCACACGTCCAGAAGAGACTCTCCAGCCGGCGTCAGGTGATCGGTGATATCCGCCAGCAGTGGCCCTTTGGCGCGAACCTTCACCTGAGCATAGCCAAACTCTCGCTTCTCGGAACTGGCAACGCGGCCGCCAAGCTGCTCTGCCATGGTTTGCATGCCGTAACAGATACCGAGAATCGGAATGCCGCGGTCAAACAACCCTTCCGGCGCCCGGGGACCGCCCAGCTGAGTTACTGACTCCGGACCACCTGCAAGAATAATCCCCTTGGGATTGAAGTCATTGAGCTCGTCATCGGTGATATCGAACGCCTTGATTTCACAGTAAACGCCGATCTCCCTTACACGGCGGGCAATCAGCTGGGTGTACTGGGAACCGAAATCGAGAATCAGGATGCGGTGGTCGTGAATGTTCTGGGCCATGGAGTCCTCGGAGCTGAATAAACAACGCGGCCCTCTGGGGGCCGCGTCTGGTAGGGCAATGGTTAACCGATACGGTAGTTGGGCGATTCTTTTGTGATGGTCACATCGTGCACGTGGCTCTCACGCATGCCGGCGTTGGTGATGCGCACGAATTCCGGCTTGGTCCGCATTTCTTCCATGGTCGCACTACCGGTGTAGCCCATAGCCGCACGCAGACCGCCAACCAGTTGATGAACGATGTTACGCATTGGGCCTTTGCAGGCAACGCGGCCCTCGATGCCTTCCGGCACAAGCTTCTCGATGCCTTTACTGGCATCCTGGAAATAGCGATCGCTGGAGCCCTGCCCCATGGCGCCAATGGAGCCCATGCCCCTATACGCCTTGTAACTGCGCCCCTGGAACAACTCTACCTCGCCAGGTGCCTCATCGGTGCCTGCCAACAGACTGCCGATCATGACACTGTGGGCGCCAGCGGCGATGGCCTTGGCAATATCTCCGGAGAACCGGATACCACCGTCTGCAATCACCGGGACCCCAAGCTCCTTGAGGGCTGCTGCCACGTTGGAAACCGCCGAGATCTGCGGTACGCCGATACCAGCCACAATGCGAGTGGTACAGATGGAACCGGGACCAATACCCACTTTCACGGCATCCGCGCCGGCTTCTGCCAGGGCAAGCGCCGCGTGTGAGGTCGCAATGTTACCGCCAATCACCTGGACATCCGGGAAGTTCTTCTTGATCCAGCGAACACGCTCGATAACGCCACGGGAATGGCCGTGGGCCGTATCCACAACGATCACGTCAACGCCGGCCTCGGCCAGTGCAGTGATCCGCGCCTCGGTGTCACCGCCGGTGCTGACCGCTGCACCAACCCGCAGACGCCCCTGGTCATCCTTGCACGCCAGCGGATAATCCTTGGCTTTCTGGATATCTTTCACGGTGATCAGGCCGCGCAGTTCAAAGTTGTCATTAACCACCAGTACCTTTTCGATCCGGTGACGATGCAGTAACTCTTTGACTTCCTCGAGGCAGGCACCTTCCTTGACCGTCACCAGCTTGTCCTTCGGCGTCATGATGTCCCGAACCAGCGTATCCATGCGGCTTTCAAACCGGATATCACGGCCGGTCACGATACCGATCAGGTCGTGGCCATCTACGACCGGCAGGCCGGAAATGCTGTTTGCCATGGTGATATCGACCAACTCACGAACGGTGGTCTCTGGCGATACGGTAATCGGATCCTTGACAACACCACTCTCGAACTTCTTGACCTTGCGGACGGCAGCCGCCTGTTGCTCAACGGTCATGTTCTTGTGCATGATGCCGATACCGCCTTCCTGGGCCATGGCGATGGCCAATTCTGCCTCGGTAACGGTATCCATGGCGGATGACAGAAGAGGGATATTGAGGGTGATACCCTTGGTCAGCTGGGTTTGCAGGCTAACCTCGTGAGGCAGCACTTCTGAATATCCGGGAACCAGCAGAACGTCATCAAATGTGAGGGCTTCTTCGGCAATTCGCAGCATTGGGATCCGCCTTTTGATCGTGCTAAGTTGGGAATTTCCGTGCCGTACCCGCGGCGGTACGACAAAGCAAAATCCTTAATCGATCTATTATAATGGGGCTCTCGGGGACAGTAAACCGGGGCGTTTTTAAGGTTCGATTGCATCTTTTTGAAATTTCGCTATTTTTACCCTTCCTTTTTTCGGCTATTGCGTATGTATAACGACGGATCAGGACCGGCGGCGCCGCATCTTCAGGACAGCCGGCCCCGGGCGCTCAGTGTCAGCGAGCTCAACCACCAGGCCAGACATCTGCTGGAGTCCAGCTTAATGCAGGTGTGGGTGGAAGGCGAACTCTCCGGATTCTCACGCCCCTCCTCCGGCCATTGGTACTTTTCCCTGAAAGACCGCAAATGCCAGGTTCGCTGCGCCATGTTCCGGGGAATGAACCAGCGTATTCGGACATTGCCCAAAGAGGGTGATCAGGTTCGGATACGCGGCAAGGTGACCCTCTACGAGAACCGGGGCGACTTCCAGATCATCGTTGAGCATATTGAGCCAGCGGGGCTCGGCGCTCTGCAGCAGGCCTTCGAGGAGCTCAAACGCAAGCTGCTGGCCGAGGGCCTGTTTGATCAGGCCAGGAAGAAACCACTGCCGTCCCTGCCCCGGCACATCGGTGTGGTTACCTCGCCCACCGGTGCCGCGATACACGACATACTGACCGTCCTGGCCCGTCGCTGCCCCGCCATTCCCGTGACACTTTACCCCACGGCTGTTCAGGGCAAGGCCGCCACGGCCGATATTGTTGGCGCCATTGAAGCCGCCCAGAGCCACGGGGTTGCCGACGTGCTGATTATCGGTCGCGGCGGTGGCTCCCTGGAAGATCTCTGGTGCTTCAACGAAGAAGCGGTAGCCCGCGCCATTGCCGCTTGCCGGATTCCCACCGTGAGCGCGGTTGGCCACGAAGTGGATGTGACCATTGCGGATTTCGTGGCGGATCTCCGAGCACCGACACCGTCGGCGGCAGCTGAAAAGATTTCACCGGATCAGTCTGACTGGCTCAGACAGCTCCGTGAGCGGCAATTCCGTCTTTCCAATGCCATGAGCCTTGCCCTGAAGCGCCTTGGTACCCAGCTCGGGCACCTGGGTGCACGGTTGCGGGACCCGCGACGGGAACTTCTGGAGAAAGCCCAGCGGATGGATGAACTGGAGCTGCGACTTCAGAAGGCTATCCGACAGCGCCTGACAACGGTGGGCGTGCGCAATGATCACCTACGCCAGAGACTGGTCATGCAGTCACCGCGCCGCCAGCTTTCTGATAGCCGGGAAGCCCTTCGGCGCGTGGGCGAACGACTGACTTCTATCATCCAGCAGGATCTGAGGCACCGCCGGGAAAACCTGGAACACGCGGCGCAGACCATGAACGTGGTCAGCCCCCTGGCAACCCTTGGCAGGGGGTATGCGATCGTCCGCGACAACCAGGGGAACATCATCCGGGAAGCATCTGAAGTCGGCCCGGGCGATACCATTTCCGCCCGGGTTGCCAAGGGTGAAATGAAGGCAAAGGTGACGTCGGTCAAATCTGCAGAGGAAACTGGCCCCTAGAGCGCGCAGACTAAGCCAATGGTCTACTAGTCCATGATTTCAAACGGCCTAAAGTTGTCAGGAAACGTATTAAAACAACAACAGGCACGATGAGGTGGAATGTATGGACTACCACTCGGAGTTCCGGCGGTCGATAGACAAACCGGACGACTTCTGGCGTGAACAGGCGGAAAAAATTGACTGGATTGAACCGCCGAAAACCATCTGGCAGCCAACAGACAATGGCCACGGGGAGTGGTTCCCCGATGGCACCCTGAACACCTGCGATATCGCGCTGGATGCCAACATCCGCGCAGGCCGTGGTGACCAGAAAGCCCTGATCTACGACTCTCCGGTTACCGATACCCAGCGTTCCTACACCTACAACGAACTGACCGACGAGGTTGCACGCTTCGCCGGTGCCCTGAAAGACCGGGGCATCACCAAGGGTGACCGGGTCATCATCTACATGCCAATGATCCCGGAAGCCGTCATTGCGATGCTGGGCTGCGCGCGGATCGGGGCTATTCACTCTGTGGTTTTTGGCGGCTTTGCTGCCCACGAACTGGCCGTGCGCATTGATGACGCCAAACCCAAGGCCGTGATTACCGCCTCCTGCGGCATTGAAGTCGCCCGCGTGATCGAATACAAGCCGCTGGTCAACAAGGCCATCGATCAGGCCAGCCATAAACCGGAAACCTGCATTGTTTACCAGCGTCCCCAGGTGAAGGCCGACCTTCAGGCTGGCCGGGACCACGACTGGAACGAGTTGATGAAAACGGCTGAACCCGCCAACCCGGTGCCCGTCAAGTCAACGGATCCGCTCTACATCCTTTACACCTCCGGTACCACCGGAAAACCCAAGGGTGTGGTGCGTGATAATGGCGGTCACGCGGTTGCCCTAAACTACAGCATGAAGCTGGTCTACGATGCCAAACCCGGCGATGTTTACTGGGCCGCCTCCGACGTTGGCTGGGTCGTTGGCCACAGCTACATCGTTTACGCCCCACTGTTTGCCGGCTGCACCACAATCCTGTACGAGGGCAAGCCGGTGAAAACGCCAGATGCCGGCGCATTCTGGCGTGTGGTACAGGACCATAAGGTCAACATGCTGTTTACCGCTCCGACCGCATTCCGGGCCGTCCGCAAGGAAGATCCGGAAGCGGATCAGTTGTCACGCTATGACATCAGCTCACTGAAACGCCTGTTCCTGGCCGGCGAGCGCCTGGATCCAGCCACCTATGAATGGCTGAAGGAACATACCGGCCTGCCGGTTCTTGACCACTGGTGGCAGACCGAGACGGGCTGGGCCATCTGCTGCAACCCGGTGGGTATCGAATTGATGGCCACCAAACCGGGATCTGCGACCGTGCCCTCCCCCGGCTATAACGTTCAGGTGGTGGACATGAAAGGCAGCCAGATGCCCGCCGGCGAGCAAGGCCAGATTGCCGTGAAACTGCCCCTGCCGCCAGGCTGCATGATGACGGTCTGGGGCAACGACGAGCGCTTCCGCAAAACCTATCTGGAACCGATATCGGGATTCTACAGTTCCGGTGACGGCGGATTTATTGACGATGACGGCTATGTGTTTGTCATGGGCCGCACCGATGACGTGATCAATGTGGCCGGCCACCGTCTTTCCACCGGCGAGATGGAAGAAGTGGTGGCTTCACACCCCGCCGTTGCCGAGTGCTGCGTGGTAGGTGCTCACGATGACATGAAAGGGCAAATTCCCATCGGACTGGTTCTCATCAAGGATGGCGCAACCATCGACCATGACGAACTGGAAGACGAACTGGTGGAGATGGTTCGCGACAAGATCGGTGCCATCGCCTGTTTCCGTCGCGCCCTGGTAGTGGACCGACTTCCCAAGACCCGTTCCGGGAAGATCCTGAGACGGGTTATCCGTCAGATCGCTGATGGCGAGGAATACTCGGTGCCCAGCACCATTGATGATCCGGCCATTCTGGAAGAAATCAGCGAGCAATTCCGCCACTGACGGAAGCGCCCTGAACCCTGCCCGCCCCCGGTTAACGGGGAGCGGGCATTTTTTATTCAATCAAATCCCAAGCCGTTGTTTTTGCCGACAATAAAACCTGCATGAAAGGTGCAAAAATTTCGTTGACGCCCCCCAAAGTCGGTCTATACTGAAATTGCTGTGAAAATACAGCGGTATTTGGTGAATGCGTTTCAACGTCCTGCCGAAGTGCTCTTCGTTGCCCCTTCCTCAGTACTCTCTGGATTTCTCAGCAACGATTCCATGTGGAATTTTGAAGGTCCCGTGAGGGCAAATTACAGAAAGACAGGAAAGATCAATGTCCGATACTAAAACCGGCCACGTTAAGTGGTTTAACGAGTCCAAAGGCTTTGGCTTCATCGCTCAGGACGGTGGCAGCGACGTGTTTGTTCACTACAGCGCAATCAACGCAAGCGGTTTCCGTACCCTGACCGAAGGTCAGCAGGTACAGTTCACCGTAACACAGGGCCCTAAAGGCCCGCAGGCGGAAAACGTTACCCCGGTCTGAGGGTTTACGTTCCGTCCTTTGCCCCTCACGGGCATCGGAAAACCAACAAGCCGGCACTCGTGCCGGCTTGTGTCGTCAGGGCAGTGCGTTATCAGGCACCGGCTGTTTCAGCCTCCATTTCCTTCCTGGGCATTTCAACACCCACCGCCTGGGCTACCGCCGAAAACAGTGCCTGCAAAGTAGCAGACGTGGTGTCCTCTGCCAGTGCCGCTGCACTGCAATGCATACCGCTTGCGGTCAAGCGGATACAGGCCAGAGCGTTGGCATTAGTGCCCTCACCCAGGGCAAATTCGTCGTAAGCCTCGACAGCGATGGAGATACCAAAGCGCTTCTCCAGCGCCTCCGATACGGCCTCCACAGCGCCCAGCCCATGGCCATCCAGACGAACCGGCGACGCATCGCGACCCACCGACACCTCGGCGTGCACACCCTCTTCGTCACGGTGCAGGTCGTAGGAGCGCAGAGCCCAGTCGGCGTGGACTTTCAGGTAGCGATCCTCGAACAGGCGATGAATGGTCAGTGAGTCAATTTCACCACCGTTGGTTTCCGCTTCTCGCTGCACCACCTTGCTGAACTCGATCTGCAGCCAGCGCGGCAGGCTGATGTTGTAATCCCGCTCCAGTACATAGGCGACACCGCCCTTGCCAGACTGACTGTTGATGCGCACCACTTCCTCATACCGGCGGCCGATATCGAACGGATCGATGGGCAGGTAAGCGACATTCCAGGTCTCCCCTTCCTTGCGGCGCGCCAGGCATTTTCGGATGGCGTCCTGGTGGCTGCCGGAGAAGGCGGTAAAGACCAGCTCGCCGGCGTAGGGATGACGCGGATGGGTGGAAATCTCGGTGCAGGCCTCGACTACCTCTGTGATCTCTGCCATGCCGGACAGATCCAGTGTGGGATCAATGCCCTGGGAATAGAGGTTCATGGCCATGGTCACCAGATCCATGTTGCCGGTGCGCTCACCGTTGCCCATCAGGGTACCCTCGACCCGGTCGGCTCCGGCCATCACCGCCAGTTCGGCGGCGGCCACGGCGCAGCCACGATCGTTGTGGGTGTGCACGCTGATGCTGATGTGCTCGCGGCGCTGGATCTTGTCGCAGATCCATTCAATCTGGTCCGCGAACACATTCGGTGTCGCCATTTCTACGGTGGCAGGCAGGTTGATAATCATCGGCTGCCCCTCTTCCGGGCGCCAGACCTCACTCACGGCATCAATCACTTCCGCAGCGAAATCCAGTTCGGTTCCGGTAAAGCTTTCCGGTGAATACTGGAAGGTCCACTCGGTTTCCGGGTGGCGGGCAGCAATGTCACGAACCAGCTTTGCACCATTGACGGCAATATCCCTGATGCCATCGCGATCCAGTCCAAACACCTGCTCCCGCTGAACCGTGGACGTGGAATTGTAGACATGCACGATTGCTTTCCGGGCGCCGGCCAGTGCTTCGTAAGTACGCTCGATCAGTTCAGGACGGGCCTGGGTCAGCACCTGGATCTTCACACCCTCGGGAATGCGGTTTTCTTCAATCAGCTTGCGACAGAAATCGAAATCCGGCTGGCTGGCAGCAGGAAAGCCAATCTCGATTTCCTTGAAGCCCAGCTTGACCAGCAACTCGAACATCCGCGTTTTCTGGGCAACAGACATGGGCTTCACCAGCGCCTGGTTGCCATCCCGAAGGTCAACGGCACACCAGGTGGGCGCCTTCTCGATGACCTTGTCCGGCCACCGACGGTCGGTTTTGGCAACAGGTTTGAACGCAACGTATTTGCGATGATCGAAAGCCATGCGTGTTATTCCTTGCGGTTTCGGGAATGAAATTATCAATGGGTACAGGTTAACGCGATAAAGCTGGAATTTGATTGCGAACTTCCAATGGAAAGCGTACTTTTTAACTTATAAATTGCTAACCAGGCAGCTTTTATGGAATTTTATGGCTGAAAATCAGAAAACCCTCGTCAAAGTTGACAAGATGGACCGTCGAATCCTCGAACACATCCAGCAGGATGGTTCCCTGACCAACCAGGAACTGGCAGAAAAAGTCGGGCTGTCACCCTCACCCTGCCTGCGCCGTGTCAGGGCCCTTGAGGATGCAGGCGTTATTGTCAGAACCGTCACTATCCTCGACCACAAGAAGCTAGGCCTGTCACTGACGGCAATCATACTGATCGGTATGGACCGGCATACGCCAGAGCGATTCGCGGCCTTTGAAGAGCAGGTGGCCGAGTACCCGGAGGTTCAGGAGTGCTACCTGATCACCGGCCAGGACGCCGATTACATGCTCAAGGTAGTGGTGCCGGACATGGACCACTACCACCATTTCCTGTTGAACCGTATCACCCGCATTCAGGGGGTCAGCGGTGTACATTCCAGCTTTGTACTCCGCAGAGTAATCGACAGTACCGCCCTGCCCCTGGGTTATCTTTCCTGATTCAGGCGACAAGCTCGCGAACGTAAGCCCGGGCCATGCACTTGAGTTCCTCCACCAGTTGCCGGCCCTGTGCCTCCGGGAGGGTCACTGCCAGCCGCAGCACAGTGCCCGCAGACCGTGGCAGCAACAAGCTTGCTGTCCAGCGCCGGGCGTCAGCGATCTGGGGGCATTCCTTTCTGAGCTTCTCGTCCAGGTCCCGGGCGTTGGTGTACAGCTCTCTCAGATCCAGCTCCCGGAGTTCCGGCATGGCCTCCACGCCGCTCCAGATAGCCGAATAGGCAGGCTCATCGCGGTAAAATTCGTAGAACTGATCAATGAGAACGTCTACCGCATCAACCACGCTCAGTTCCTGTAAACGCTTCCTCAGAGCACGTTCCATCTTCTCCACATGCTGTTCAGCAATGGCATGAACGATGGCCGCCTTGTTGGGAAAATACCGATACAGGGAGGCCAGGGACATTCCCGACTGCCGGGCAATGGCTGACATGCTGACAGCCTCGACGCCGGTCTCGTGAAAAATGGCGGCGGCGTGGCGAAGGATGGTGTTGACGCGTTCCCGGCTGCGCGCCTGGACCGGCCGGCGCCGCGGGGCCACATCAATAGATTCGTCGGTCATCATCTGTACCTTGTGCAACAGGCTCCGTACAATAATGGCCACTTTACGACAAATAAAGGCTTCGGCGGGCCAACCGCCGCCTGTCCATTAGTCTAACACTTCAGATTTATTACAAACGGAAGACACGATGCGAGCAAGCCGTTACCTGATTGCCACCCAGAAAGAGACCCCCGCTGACGCCGAGATCATCAGCCACCAGCTGATGTTGCGTGCCGGCATGATTCGTAAACTGGCCGCCGGGCTTTACACCTGGTTGCCAATGGGCCTGCGCACCCTGCGTAAGGTTGAGCGGATTGTTCGCGAAGAAATGGACAAGAGTGGTGCCCAGGAAGTATTGATGCCGGCGGTCCAGCCGGCCGAGCTCTGGGAGGAATCCGGGCGCTGGACCCAGTACGGCGGCGAATTGCTGCGAATGAAAGACCGCCACGGCCGGGATTTCTGTTTCGGGCCAACCCACGAAGAGGTGATTACCGACCTGATCCGGAACGAGCTGAGCAGCTACAAGGAGCTGCCCGCCAATTTCTACCAGGTCCAGACCAAATTCCGGGACGAGCGTCGCCCCCGGTTCGGCGTCATGCGGGCCCGGGAATTTCTCATGAAGGATGCCTACTCCTTCCATCTGAACGCAGAATCCCTGAACGAAACCTATGAGCTGATGCACCGCACCTACTGCGCCATCTTCGACCGGTTCGGCCTCGATTACCGTGCAGTACAGGCGGATTCCGGCGCCATAGGCGGCAACGCTTCCCACGAGTTCCATGTACTCGCATCCTCCGGCGAAGACGACATCGTTTTCAGCACAGAGAGCGATTACGCGGCCAATATCGAGAAAGCTGAGGCGGTAGCGCCGGGCGGAGATCGCCCTGCCCCGGCCGAGGAGATGAAGGAAGTCGCCACGCCAGACCAGAAAACCATCGAGGCGGTGTCCGCGTTGCTGGGCATTGACCCCACCCGCACGGTCAAGACTCTGCTGGTGAAGGCCGAGGCGGACGAAGACGGCAATTCCGGCCTGATCGCTCTGGTTCTGCGCGGCGATCACACCCTGAACGAGATCAAGGCCGAAAACCTGGCCGGCGTTGCCGAGCCTCTGACCATGGCCACCGATGAGGAAATCGAGCAGGCTGTCGGGTGCAAGGCCGGGTCTATCGGACCGGTAAAACTCAATGTACCGGTGATTGTTGACCGTAGTGCTGCCCACCTGGCGGACTTTGTCTGCGGCGCCAACCGAGAAGGCTTCCACCTGACCGGTGTGAACTGGGACAGGGACGCAACGCTTGACCGTGTGGAAGACCTGCGCAACGTGGTTGAGGGCGACGCCAGCCCGGACGGCAAGGGCACTCTGGAAATCCGTCGCGGGATTGAGGTCGGCCATATTTTCAAACTCGGCAACAAATACAGTACCGCCATGAACGCCACGGTTCTGGATGAGAACGGCAAGACCGTAATCATGGAGATGGGATGCTACGGCCTCGGCGTTTCCCGGGTTGTCGCTGCCGCCATTGAGCAGAACCATGACGACAACGGCATCATCTGGCCGGACGCCATTGCGCCTTTCCAGGTGGCCATCGTTACTCTTAACGCCCACAAGTCTCCTACGGTTGCCGAAGCTGGCGAAAAGCTTTACGAGCAGCTTCGCCAGGCGGGCTACGACGTGCTTCTGGATGACCGCAAAGAGCGCCCGGGCGTGAAGTTCGCCGATATGGAACTGATCGGTATCCCGCACCGGTTTGTAGTGTCCGAGCGCGGTCTGGCGGCAGGAACCCTAGAATACAAGGGCCGGAGAGATGCGGAAAAACAGGATGTGCCGGTGGCTGAAGCGCTGCCATTCCTGGTAAATGCCTCGCCCCGCAAAGGACTGTAAAAGATCTTTGAAAAGATCTTTGAATCCGTGCCCGCCTCCGGGCGGGCTTACCTCTGGCTACCCACAATCCCCGGCTCCATTTCCAGCGTTACCCCGAAACGGTCTGCCACCGATTGACGGATCGTCTCCGCAAGCTCAAGTATGTCGGCGCCAGTACCGCCCGAGTGGTTAATCAGGACCAGTGCCTGCCGGTTATGAACGCCCACCCGGGCATTACGGAACCCTTTCCAGCCACTTTGATCAATCAGCCAGGCTGCGGCCAGTTTAACGCCGTGCGCCTGAGGATAGGCCACAATATCGGGGTTCCGTTCCCTGAGAGCCTCATAGGTTGCGCTCTCCACCACCGGGTTCTTGAAGAAACTTCCGGCGTTCGGAATGATGTCCGGGTCCGGCAACTTGCGTCGCCGGATGGCCATCACGGCCTCCGCCACATGCAACGGATCAAGGGCGTTTTCCGGCGTATCACCGAGGTATTCCTGTAGATCTCGATACCCCAGCACCAGGGGCCGTGAGCGGGACAGGCCCAGACGAATTTCGGTGATCACGTATCGGCCCGGTGTCTGTTTGAACAGGCTGTCTCGGTAAGCAAACCGGCACTCCGCATTTTCGAGTACAACCAGCTCACCCGTATCACGGTCCAGTGCTGTGACAGATTCCAGAGAATCGCAGAGTTCAACTCCATAGGCACCGATATTCTGCACGGGCGCGGCACCTGCGGTTCCGGGAATCAGCGCCAGATTTTCGATACCGCGATAACCGGCCCGGGCCGCATACAGAACCGCCTCATGCCAGTTCTCACCGGCGCCGAGCACCAGGGTGGCCCGGTGATCTTCGATATGCTCCCAGCGGCGTCCACGAATGGCCAGACGGACCACCAGCCCCATAAAGTCACCCGCCAGCACCAGGTTACTGCCACCACCGAGAATCAGCACTTCCTGGTCTTCGGACGCAGCCCAGTCCAGGGACCGAGCCAGCTCATCCGCGCTGTGAACCTCCACGTAGAAGCGGGCCCTGGCCGGCACATGCAGGGTGTTCAGCGCCTCCAGTTCGACGTTTCCCCGGATCTCCGGCTGCTCACTCAAGCCAGGCGCCCCCGGATGTCCGCCAGCAACCCCTCGCCAGCCTCGTTTATCAGATCAAGCACGGTTTCAAACCCTTCGTCACCGCCGTAGTACGGATCTGGCACTTCCTTATGCGCCGAGCGGCCATACTCCAGGAACAGTGCTGGCCGGGTGCCGCCGTTCTGATACCAGACATCCTTGATGTCGGCCAGGTTCTGGCGATCCATGACCAGCACGTAGTCGAAGGTGTCCAGATCCTCTGGACCGAACTGGCGCGCCCGCAAACCGCTGATATCAATGCCACGGCGCAAGGCGGCCTCCTGGGCCCGGGTATCAGGACTCTTGCCAATATGCCAGTGACCAGTGCCACAGGAATCGATGTGAACTTTTTCCGCGAGGCCAGCCTGCTCCACCAGGGAACGAAACACCCCTTCGGCACTGGGCGAGCGACAGATGTTGCCCAGACAAACGAAAAGTACCTTTACCGGTTCAGCCATTGTCGATCTCTCTCCTTTCCAGCCAGTTGCGGACCCGTTGCAGATCGGCTTCCGTGTCAATCCCGCCCGGCGGGTTCACGGCAGCCACATCCACGTGGATCCGGGCGCCGTTGTAGAGCGCCCGCAACTGTTCCAGGGATTCGGTAACCTCTGTGGGGGCAGGCGCCCAACTGACAAACTGTGCAAGCACCGAAGCACGGTAACCATAAATTCCGATATGCCGGAAATACCCCATATTGTGTGGCAAGGAGATGTCGACGCCCTTCAGCGGCGTACCCCCCTGCCACTGGTCCCGGGCCCACGGAATCGGTGCCCGGCTGAAGTAATGTGCCATCCCCTGGTGATCAAACACCACCTTGACCACGTTGGGATTAAAGACCTGCTCCGGGTCATGAATTCGCTCGCACAGGGTGGCAATGGCGGCTTCCGGATACAGCTCCAGGTTGTCGGCCACCTGATTGATCAGTTCCGGCGGAATCAGGGGTTCGTCACCCTGCACGTTGACCACCCGGTGGTCGGCCTCGAACCCGAGCGCCCGGGCAACTTCCTCGAGTCGGTCGGTGCCGCTGGCATGATTCGGGGATGTCATGACCACCTCGGCACCAAAGCCTTCGCAAGCGGTGCGGATTCGGTCGTCGTCGGTGGCCACAACCACACGATCTGCCCGGCTTTCCGCAGCACGCTCACAGACGTGCTGGATCATGGGCTTTCCGGCAATTTCCGCCAGCGGCTTGCCTGGCAGGCGACTGGAGGCATAGCGGGCCGGGATCACAACGGTAAAAGACATGAGGTAACTACCCTGATGGACTTGGGTTCAGCGCTTGTGCAGACGCTCATCGGTGGACAGGGTCCGCGCCTCTGTGGCCAACATCACCGGAATGCCCTCGCGGATCGGGAACGCCATGGCGTCCTGATAACAGACCAGCTCGGTTCTGTCCTCGTTGAGCTTCAGATCGCCCTTGCAGACCGGACAGGCCAGCATTGCCAAAAGTTTTTTATCCATGTTGCTTACTCACTTGAAATCACGAAGTAATAGGCTCGGAACACTGGCGAACCCGGGCCAGAAACGCATCCCGGAACTGTTCCGGCAACCTGGCCTCAACCACCAGGCTCCACGCATTCTCGGGCGCGAACTCCCGGCATTTCACCGCATCCTTTGCCGTCATGACAATCCACTCATCGGTCTCGGTTTTCAGATCCTCCGGGCGAAATTGGTGATGATCCGGAAAAGCCGTCTCGGTGACCGATGCACCCAGGGCCCTGAGCGTATCGAAAAACCGGGCCGGATTGCCGATGCCCGCTACCGCCTTGACCGTTTTCCCCTTCAGTTCTCCGACAGCCCTGGACGCCCCCGATTTCAGGTGGATCAGGGTCGTGGGCTCCAGAACCATGGAATAAATGGCCGGATGGTCAACGCCGACAAAACTCTCCAGAGCCTGCTCCGAGAGTCGCTTGTCGTTTACGATAACAAAATCCACGGAAGCGAGCCGTGAAACCGGCTCTCGCAGGGGACCGACCGGAATCAGGGCGCCATTGCCGATGCCCCGCTGCCCATCAAATACCGAGAGTTCGAGATCCCTGGGCAATTTGTAATGCTGTAGACCGTCGTCACAGATCAGCAAATCACCAAGGTTGTTCTCGATAGCAAAATCTGCGGCGCGTCGACGCTCGGGATCAACAACCACCGGACAACCGGTGCTGAGTGCCAGCATCACCGGCTCGTCACCGGCTTCGGCGGGGCTGGTATCTGCTGCGACAACCAGCGGGTATTGGCCGGCGTCACCGCCATAACCCCTACTGAGGATGACCGGTCGCCAACCGGCAGATGCCAGTTCAGAGACAAGCCATGCGGTAAGCGGTGACTTCCCGGTTCCACCGGCGGTGATATTGCCAACCACAATAACCGGAACCGGAAGCGAGGCATCCCTTGCGTCCCAGGCCGAACGGCGACGGGCCTCTGCGATGCTTCGGTACAACCAGGACAACGGAGCCAGAAAGCCCAGGGGCCGTTTGCTGCCATACCAGAGACGTTCAACCAGCGAACTCATGGCGGATTGCACCGCACTCATGGCTGCTCGCTGAACTGCATCTGGTGAAGCTGAGCGTAAGCGCCGCCAGCAGCAAGGAGTTCGTCATGGCGCCCGGACTCTGCGATTCGTCCGTTATCCATCACCAGAATCCTGTCGGCTTTCTCGATGGTGGAAAGCCGATGCGCGATGACCAGTGTGGTACGTCCCTGCATGACCGTTTCCAGCGCTTCCTGGATATGGCGCTCGGATTCGGTATCCAGTGCCGATGTCGCCTCATCAAGGATCAAAATCGGGGCATTCTTCAGCAGTGCCCGGGCAATCGCGAGCCGCTGTCGCTGCCCACCCGAGAGCATTACGCCATTGTCGCCGATCATGGTGTCCAGGCCTTCGGGCATGCGGTCGATAAACTCAAGGGCGTGCGCCTTCGCGGCGGCCTCGCGAATTTCTTCGCGAGTACAGTGCCGGAGCGCCCCGTAAGCGATGTTGGCGGCGATACTGTCGTTGAAAAGCACCACATTCTGGTTCACCAGTGCAATCTGGGAACGCAGCCCTTTCAGGGAGAACTCCTTCAGCGAGTGACCATCGATGCGGATATCGCCGCCGGTGTATTCATAGAATCGTGGAATGAGACTCACCAGGGTGGACTTTCCGCTCCCTGAACGACCGACGAGTGCCACACTCTGACCGGCAGGAATGCTGAAGGAGATTCCTTCCAGAACATTGTCGAGCTGGTCCCGGTACCGGAAGGACACCTCATCAAACTCGATGTCGCCCTCAACCCGATCCGGAGAGTAGGTACCCGGATCCTGCTCCGGGGCTTCATCAATGGTTTCGAAGACATCGTAGGCCGCTGCAACACCCTTCTGGATCTTGGCATGAACCGAGGTGACCTGACGGATCGGCTTTGCCATGGTGGTTGCAGCGGTGATAAAGGCTACGAGCTGCCCCGTGGTCATTTCGCCACGGATTTCCGGCGCCAGCATCATCCAGACCAATCCGGCAATGGCAATGGCCACCAGTACCTGAATGACCGGAACGCTGATGGCCTGGGTGGATGCCATCTTCAGACTTTGCTTGAGGTTTTTATTGTTGACCTCTTGAAAACGATCGCGTTCATAATCCTCGCCACCAAAGGTGCGAACAACGCGATAGCCGGTAATCGACTCTGAGGCCACATGGGTTATATCGCCCATGGAGCCCTGGATCCGCTGACTGATCTTGCGGAAGCGTTTGCTGGCATAGCTGACCACCGCGGCAATTAGCGGCCCCACCGCCAGGAAAATCAGCGTGAGTTTCCAGTTGGTGTAGAACATGTAGCCCAGCAGACCGACGATGGTCAGGCCTTCACGGAGGGTAATGGTCACGGCATTGGTCGTCGCCTCCGCAACCTGCTCAACGTTGAAGGTGAGCTTGGAGACCAGGCGGCCGGCTGCGTTGTCATCGAAATACCGGGAAGGCAGTGTCATCAGGCGATCGAATACGTCATTGCGCAAGGCATTAATGACCTGGCGACCAACGTAGCTGATGAAATACTGGCTCAGGAACGTGCCGAGCCCCCGGAAAGCGAACACGCCTACAATAACCAGGGTGAGAATCAGGCGGTTCTGCTCGGTCGGGTTCTCGATAGCCGCTATGACGTATTCCATAGCCGCCGCCATGCCGGTTGATGCTGCGGCATAGATGATGTTGCCAAGTACCGCCAGGGAGAAAGCCAGCAGAAAGGGCTTCACATAAGCGAGCAGGCGTTTGTAGGTTTCCCAACTGCCCGCTGGTAACCCGGCCGAGGGGTCAGGCAAGGGCTCGGTTACCTTCACTGGTTCTCAGCCTCCCGCTCGGTAGTAATGCTGAGCTTGGCAAATCCCAGACGTCCGGCAACGTCCATGGCACGAACCACAAACTCGTGGGGAGTACGGGCGTCAGCGGTAATGATGAACGGAAGCGAATTGTTGCCTTCAGCAAGCTCGCGCACACCCCGTTCAAGCGTTTCTCGCCGGTTATTGACCAATGTTCGGTCATTCAGGATGTACTGCCCCTCGGCATTGATCACCACATCAATCTGCTGCACTTCCGATGCCGGCGCGGGCTCGCCACTGGCTTCGGGAAGCTCGACCTGCAGATGGCTTTCCCGGGTAAAGGTTGTGGAAACCATAAAGAAAATCAGCAGCAGGAACACCACGTCGATCAGTGGTGTCAGGTCTACCCCGACTTCCTGGCTTCTCTGGCGCTTGAACTTCACGGCGTTCAGGCTCCTTCCACGTCGATTTCGCGGTCTCCGTGTACTACCTCAACCAGCTTGATGGCTTCCTGCTCCATACTGACAACCAGCTCATCCACCCGGCGGATGAAATAGCGGTGGCAGATCAGCGCCGGAATAGCCACGCTCAGGCCGGCAGCCGTGGTAATCAGCGCTTCAGAGATACCGCCAGCCAGGTTGCCCGCGTTACCGACCCCGGCCAGCTGGATCTCGGCAAACACCTTGATCATGCCGATAACGGTGCCCAGCAGACCCAGCAGAGGGGTGATCGTCGCTACGGTACCCAGGGGGTTCAGGAATCTCTCCAGATCGTGGATAACCTGGCTCGCCTCGTGCTCGATGCTCTCTTTCATGATTTCGCGGCCATGCTTCGCGTTAAGCAGGCCACCGGCCAGAATCCGGCCCAGGGGCGAGGAACCCTGCAGGGCTTTCAGCTTCCGGCCATTGAGTTCTTTTTTCTTGATCCAGCGCCATAACTCGTTAATGGTCTGGGGAGGCGCTACCCTGGAGGCACGAAGGGTCCAGATACGCTCCAGAATGATGGCCAGCGCCAGAATGGAACAGGCAACAATTGGCACCATGAGAATGCCACCGGCTTTCAACAGCTCGAACACGCTTGGTCTCCCTCATTGTTTGCAAGCCGCGCTACTTTAGCATAGCTACCGGTGGAGGCCACACCTGCAATGTCACGGTATTTTACATTGATCACGGGCAAGCCCCGGGCCGCCAATCCAGAACGGCGACCGATGGCGCATTTCCTTTAACTCCAACCGGTTATCCTCAATCGTCATCACGATGCTGCCGGAACAGGCTGTATTCAGCGAAACGGCCCCGATCCCGGCATAGCGGGCGGTAACCATCGGGTGAGGATGGCCATACCGGTGTCGATAGCCGGCGGTATAGATCACCTGATCGGGCTTCAAGGCCTTGACCCAGGCTTCGGAGGATGACGTTTTGCTGCCATGGTGGGGCGCGACAATCACTCGGGTAACTGGCGCCGGAAGATCCTCTCGATCAGCGAAATAAGCCAGATACCGGGCTTCCATGTGGTCGGTGATATCCCCCGGCAGTAGCCATTCGGTGCCTGATTCGGGATGGTATATCCGCAGCACACAGGACGCATCGTTACCTTCTGTCGCCCCCTCCCCCTGCCAGAATTCCAGCATCAGGCTGCCGAGTCTTTGGGATGATCGTTTGCAGCCCCGAACCGGCAGATCGGCAACCTGCTCTCTGATCGCTACCGGCTCGCCAGCGATGAATTTTCCGACCTCAATCTGCCGGGTCAGTTCGGATACACCCCCGGCATGATCACTGTCTGCGTGACTGATCACCAGGGTATCAATCCGCCTGATGCCCTCGGCCTCAAGATTTGGCAGGAGGGTCGATTCAACAGCCGAGAATACACCCGGAACGGCAGGGCCTGTGTCGTAGACCAATACCTCATGCCCATGACGGACAAGAACCGACAGGCCCTGGCCAACATCCCAGACCCGTATTTCCGGCGCGCTCAAATAGGGATTCTTCACCGAGGTCGGGCCCGGATACATTAGCCATGACACGGCCAACAGAGCGGCAACAAGGCGAAATCTGGCAAACGGCATAAAAACCAGGGTCACAGTCAGCAACGCCCAACCCACAATCTCCGGAACACTGGCTTCAATGCCCGGCGCCTGCCACTCCGCGAACCATGTCAGCACGTACCAGAGCACGCCCAGAGTCCAATCGAACAGTGGCACAAATAGCTGGGCGGCGCCGGGAACAACGGCCGTGATCAACCCGCCCGCGACCAGTACTGGCATGACTACCAAGGATACCCATGGGATCGCTGCGAGATTGGCCAACAAACCAACCAGCGGCTGTCCTTGCCCAAATATCTCCAGGATTGGCCACAAACCGCCGAATACGGCGAGCTGCGCAACGACGAGCCCGGTCAACGACCCGGCTCCCTCAAGCCGCGCCGAAAACACAGCAATCAGCACGGCGACAGCCGTAAACGACAGCCAGAACCCCTGATCCAGTGGCGCAAAAGGATCCAGCAGAAGAACAGCCACCAATGCAGCCAGAAAGGCCTGCCAAACCGGCGCCTGACGACTCATAAGAATCAGCCAACCGCCTGCAACCACCATGACAAGGGCGCGACGTGTCGGCACGGTAAAACCGGCCGACAGGGCATAAATCAGGCAACAACTCAGAACCGATGTGAAGACAATCCAGCGTCTGGCCTCGTCACTGACCCTTCGGGCCGGCAACGCCAGCAACAGTCGCCTGCACAAAAAGCCGGCACCCAGCGCAACCAGCCCCAGATGCAGACCCGATATCGCTACCAGGTGAATGGTGCCGGTCGCCTTGAGTACATCCCAGTGCTTCTCTTCCATATAGCCGCGATGGCCAATTAAGAGCGAAGAAACCAGCGGAAAATGCCTGGCATCGCCAAACTGCTCCGTGGTCCAGTGTTTAAGGGAAAGATGGAGACTCCGGTACTGGCAATGCAGCAAACACCTGACCGTTGGGTCGACCTGAACACTACGGACGCTTCCTGTGGCCCGGTACCCCTTCCGAAAAAGCCAGTCCTCGTAGCGGAAGCCTGCAGGGTTGAGGCTGCCATGAGGGCGTTTGAGAGCGACTTCCAGCCGCAGGCGGGCCCCGGGAAGTTGTTCATTCCCGTGACCATACCAGGACAATCTGAGCAGGCGCGGCATCCTTGCTTCCTGCCCGGTTTCGATGGGAAGGTTGTGCCACTGGGTGACACAGAAACTGAAACGTAAACTGTTGAAGCTTCCTTTCGAAGGAATGTCGCACAGGTATCCCGAGACCGCGAGGCGCTCCCGTTCAAGACTGCTCGGAAGGGTGGTCGAGAGCCGTTCACCAGCATGCCAGGAGGCCCAGAGCAGTCCGGCAAGCAGGCCAAAGGCGAACACTGCTAACCGGGTGGCGACGGTCGATAAAGAACAGGAAAAGGCAAGAGCGAGCAGCAGTATCGCGGCGATCAACCATTCGGGAGGTGGCAGTATCGACAACCAATACAGTAAGATAACGCCAAAAGAGAAGGCGATCACGCCCACTACTGCTGAACCGGACGTGCCAAGAGAGCATGCCGGGCGGTTGATACTTCCGGACAATCCTTGTCCTCCTGTATGTCACAAACACCGGCGACATCCGATGAGCCGGTATATTAACTCCGTTTAAAGGCAGAACTTCCAATGCCAAAGAAGTTCATGAAACGCTATCTGCCCTCACCAGAGAAGGTGCAAGCGATGCAGTCGCTGAGCTTTCTGGGCGATATTCTTCATGAACCGAACCTATGGCACATTAACCGTCACAGTGTCGCCAGGGCGTTTCTGGTCGGTATCTGGTTCTGCTTTATTCCAATGCCCTTCCAGATGCTTGCGGCAGCCTTCTTCGCCATCTGGTTCAATGCCAACCTACCGCTTTCAGTGGTTCTGGTCTGGATCAGCAACCCGGTGACCATGCCGCCGATGTTCTATTTCAACTACAAAATCGGGGCCTGGGCCCTGGACCGTCCCGTACTCAGCTTTGAGTTCGAACTCTCCTGGTCCTGGATCAGCGAGCGGCTGCTGGATATCGGCATTCCCCTCTATCTCGGGTCCCTGGTGGTCGCAACGGTTTCCGCTTGCGTGGCCTACCTGATTATCCAGTATCTGTGGCGCCGGAAAATTCGCTCTGACTGGCAGGTGCGGCGCACCGCTCGACTCAGGCGCCGCCGGGCGGCTGATCAGACTTCCTGAATCAACCGGCCCTGTTCAAGCCGCATGACCCGCCCGAGGCTTCGGGCCATTTTCATATCATGGGTTACCATGACAAACGCAATGCCCAACTGATCCCTGAGAGACTCGATCAGTGCCTGGACTCCCTCGCCGGTATGTTCATCCAGGTTACCGGTCGGTTCATCCATCAGCACGCAGTCCGGCTCATTTACCAACGCACGCGCTATAGCCACCCGCTGACGCTCGCCCCCGGAGAGCTCGCCAGGCTTGTGATCAAGCCGTTCGGCAAGGCCAACCCGCTCCAGTAAGCTGCTTGCCTTGTCGCGCGATTTCGACACCGCCATGCCACCCAATGCACAGGGCATCATGACGTTCTCAAGCGCCGTAAATTCCGGCAGCAAGTGATGAAACTGATAGACAAAGCCCAGATGGGCGTTGCGAAACTTTGCACGCCGCGACTCGGAGAGCCGGTGAATGTCCTCACCACAGATAGAGATCTGGCCGGACGACGGCTTGTCGAGCCCGCCCAGAAGATTCAGCAAGGTTGTTTTTCCGGCACCGCTGCTGCCAACGATGGCAACGGTCTCACCCTGGGCAACTTCCAGTGAGATATCTGAAAAAATGGTGAGCTTTCCGGGGCCCTCGTTGTAGGTCCGGGTCACCTGGCGACAGTCGATCACCGGGGCAGAATGCGCCATAGCGGAAGGTTCCTTATTCATAGCGAAGTGCCTCCGCCGGATCCACCCTTGAGGCCCGCCAGGCCGGGTAAATGGTTGCCAACAAGCTCATGGCAAGGCCGGCGCCGCTGATTATGAAAACGTCCTGCCATTGCAATTGGGACGGCAGGTAGCTGATAAAGTAGACATCTGCGCTTAGGAACTGGTGCCCAAGCGCACCCTCCAGCCAGGAGATAAAGGCGCTGATGTTGAGTGCCCCGAACACACCCAGCGCCGTGCCAACGATGGTTCCGAAGATACCGATGACCGCTCCCTGAACGATAAAGATGCGCATGATCCGACCCGGCGTCGCTCCCATGGTTCTCAGGATCGCGATGTCACCGGTTTTATCAGTAACCACCATCACCAGCGTGGACACGATATTGAAGGCCGCCACAGCGACGATAAACATCAGAAGCAGGCCGATCATGGTTTTCTCCATGCGGATGGCCTGGAACAGATTGCCGTGGGTGCGGGTCCAGTCGGATACGTAGTATCGGCCGCCCAGGGCCTCAGCGGCCTGCTGCGACACCTTGGGCGCTGCGAACAGGTCATCCACCAGCAGGCGGACGCCTTCGGCCTTACCCCCGGTGCGCATTAGCTTGGCGGCATCATCCATGTGGATCAGGGTGTAGTTACCATCCAGCTCAGCCCCGACACTGAAAATGCCCTTGACCGTAAAACGCTTGAGCCTTGGCAGTACCCCTGCTGGCGTCACCGAGGCTTCCGGCAGCACCACGGTCACCTTGTCACCCACCTGAAGACGCAGGCTGGCCGCCATCAAGCGGCCGATGATGATGCCAAACTCGCCGGAGGCCAGATCATCCAGCCCACCTTCGATCATATGATTCTCAATGATGGACACCGTGCGCTCTTCTTCCGGCAGGATGCCATTAAGCATGACGCCACGAACATTCCCGCCCCCGGTGACCATGCCCTGCCCCTGAATGAATGGAGCCGCAGCCAGCACCCGGGGATGCTCCTGTACCCGTGCATCAACGGACTGCCAATCATCCAGTGGGCCGGCGCCCTGTATGGTGGCGTGGGGAACCATCCCGAGAATTCTCTGCTTGAGTTCCCGGTCGAAGCCATTCATGACTGACAGCACGATGATCAGCACCGCCACCCCCAGCATCAGCCCGATCATCGAGGTCAGGGAAATAAAGGATATGAAGTGATTGCGGCGCTTTGCGGCCGTGTATCGCAAGCCAATGTAAAATGATAAGGGTCTGAACATGAAGAGGTGCCTGTTGCTACCTTCAGGTCTGTCGTGGTCTGGTTTTCCCGAGTACTTTCTACATTCCAGCACGGAGGGAAACTGCTAAACTGTTCTGTACCAATAAAAATTCAGCTTTCCGGAGCCGCGATGCAGTCGTCCGACACCCCAAACGAACCGGTGGACTATTCACCCGAACGCCGGGACTTTTACCGCATTGAAGACCGGATCGGCCTGGAGATCCGCAAGCTGGCCCCCGACACTCCACTGGACGGGAATGCCTTCGATGGTGACCACCTCGAAAGCCTGAAAGCTGAATTCAGGCGGTTGGACCAGGACGTAAAATCCCAGCTTGCCAGCCTTGGCGAAAAAGACCGGCTGCTTACCGGGCTGATCAAATCCCTGAATGGCAAGCTGGATACGCTTGCGCGCATTATGGCCTTTGAGCAAAATCCGTTGCAACCTGAGGACTGGCAGGAGGTGACCCTGAGCGAAGGCGGCCTGTCGTTCTCCAGTAGCACCCCTGCCTGGCAACCCGGAGACCGGCTTGCTGTCCGAATGACCCTGCCACCCGAACTTTTTCAGCCCCAGGCAATCGCCCGTGTTCTCGAGGTACACCCCGATTCTTCAGGCGGAGCAAGGGTCCACACCGAATTTGCCCGGATTGATGACGGCGATCGCCAACAAATCGCACGGCATGTGATGCGGTGGCAGATTCGACAGCGTCAAAAAGAGTAGACTGGGGAAAAACGGGTGACTTTTGCTAATCTTTTTCGGATATTACGCTTTATCCATGTCCTTCTGAGGACGCCAGTTTTCATGGAGACCCATCAATGAGAAAACAATCTACCCTGTTCGGCGCACTGGCAGTGACTGCCACACTGGCCTTTTTCCCGATGACGTCCGCGGTAGCTGAAGAAGTTCGCGTGCCGATTGGTGCCCAGGCCGATCGCGATCAGGCCAGCTTTCCGGGCTCCGGCATGAGCCAATCATCAGTCCGCGCGTCCTGGGGCGCGCCTATGGAGATTCAGGGCCCGATTGGCCAGCCACCGATTATCCAATGGCATTACCAGAACTTTGTCGTGTATTTCGAAGGCGACCGGGTTATCCATACTGTTCTCAAGCATAATCGCTGAAGGCCCGAGGGGCCTTTCCAGGTCGGAAATCCCCTTCTCATGTCCTGACGTTCAACCAATCGTTGGTTAGAATGGCGTCTTTTATGATTCAAGGTGACGTAGTGACAACCAAACGAGTGTTGCCCGCGGAATGGGCGCCCCAAAGCGCCGTAATGCTGACCTGGCCCCATCCGGGAACCGACTGGGCAGACCTGATCGATGAGGTGGAGCCAGTTTTCGAGAACATTGCCAAAGCCGTTCTCCGACACGAACATGTGGTTATCAGTTGCGAACACGTAACCCGTCTGCAGGAGCTAGAGCGGGACCTCAACCTCTACGCCGAGCAAAACAGTTTGCCGGGCCGTGCGAAGGCGGTTCCCGCGCCTGCTAACGATACCTGGGCAAGGGACCATGGGCCGATCACTATCCTGACTGACGACAGGCCCACACTCCTGGATTTCCGGTTCAACGCCTGGGGCGGAAAGTTTCCCTCGGAAAAAGACGACGCATTGAACAATCATCTGTTTAATGCGGGTGTATTCGGCACAACAGCGACACAGCAGGTGGACTTCGTACTGGAGGGCGGCTCCTTTGAATCGGACGGTCAGGGCACTTTTCTGACCACCTCGGAATGTCTGCTGACGCCGACCCGAAACCCGGCCATGGATCGCACAGCCATTGAGCAACTGCTATCAGAGGTATTGGGCGTGTGGCGGATTCTCTGGCTCAACCATGGCTACCTTGCCGGAGACGACACCGACAGCCACATTGATACCCTGGCCCGATTCTGCGCACCGGATCATATCTGTTATGTGTCCTGTCCCGACGTGGCCGATGAACACTACAGCGCTCTTGCGGCCATGGAAGAAGAGCTTCAGGAATTCCGTCAGGCCGACGGCTCCCCCTACAAACTGACGCCTCTGCCCTGGCCCGACGCCATATATGACGAGGACGGTGAGCGCCTGCCGGCTACCTATGCAAACTTTTTGATAATCAACGATGCGGTGTTGCTGCCGGTGTACGACGTGCCGCAGGATGAAGACGCCATCACTGTCATGAAAGAGATTTTCCCGAGCAGGGAGATTGTGCCGATTGATTGCCGACCCTTGATTCGCCAGCATGGCAGCCTTCACTGTGTGACCATGCAAATCCCCGCCGGAGTAGTCAGTTGATGAGCAGTGAATCGCGCAAGAGCCAGATCAATGTTGCCGCCATCCAGCAGGCCTGCAGCAGTGATAAGGCGGCCAGCCTCGCCGTTACCGAGAAACTGGTCCGCGAAGCCGCGGCCAGTGGTGCAGACCTGGTTATTCTCCAGGAACTCCACGCCACCCTGTACTTCTGCCAGACCGAAGACACAGCGGTTTTCGAACTGGCCGAGCCGATTCCCGGCCCCACCAGCCAGCGTTTGTCAGAACTGGCCCGTGAGCTGGGCATCGTTCTGGTTGGATCCATTTTCGAACGTCGCATGAACGGTGTTTACCACAACACCGCGGTCGTGTTTGACAGAGACGGCTCCATGGCAGGCCTGTACCGGAAAATGCACATTCCGGACGACCCGGGTTTCTATGAGAAATTCTACTTTACGCCCGGCGACGCCCAGTTCAATGATGGCCGCAGCGGCTTCACGCCCATTAATACATCCGTTGGCAGGCTTGGGGTGCTGGTGTGCTGGGACCAGTGGTATCCCGAAGCTGCCCGGCTGATGGCCCTGGCCGGCGCGGAGATCCTCATATACCCCACCGCCATCGGCTGGGATGTAACGGATGACCCGGATGAACGGGCACGCCAGCTGGACGCCTGGGTCACCGTGCAGCGGGGCCATGCGGTTGCCAACAACCTGCCGGTGGTGGCTCCGAACCGGGTAGGCACCGAACCCGACCCCTCAGGACACAGCGACGGCATTCGCTTCTGGGGCAACAGTTTTATCTGTGGCCCGCAGGGTGAGTTTCTGGCCCGGGGCGATGACAGCTCTGAGTGCATTCTGGCTGTAACCCTTGATCGCACCCGCAGTGAATCGGTTCGCCGTATCTGGCCGTATTTGAGAGACCGCCGTATAGACGCCTACGGTGACATCCTCAAACGCGTAAGGGACTGAGCCCGGAATGAAAAAACTGGTCGATACCGTAGTCAGTGAACTGAACCAGATACTCCTGGGCAAAGACCAACAGGTACGCCTTGCCCTTTGCGGGCTACTGGCCCGGGGGCACCTGCTGATCGAAGACATTCCCGGCATGGGCAAGACAACGCTATCCCATGCCCTCGCCAAGGTCATGGGGCTGAGTTACCAGCGGATTCAGTTCACCAACGACCTGCTTCCGGCGGATGTGCTTGGCTACTCCATGTACGATAAACAGGCCGGCAGCCTGGTATTCCACCCCGGCCCAATTTTCGCCCAAGTGGTGCTTGCTGATGAAATCAACCGGGCATCACCTCGCACACAGAGCGCTCTGCTCGAAGCCATGGAAGAACGGCAGGTGTCCATCGAGGGCGAGACCCGGCCACTGCCGCACCCTTTCTTTGTGATTGCCACCCAGAATCCCATCGAGCAGGGCGGCACCTACCCCCTGCCCGAGTCCCAACTGGACAGATTCCTCATGCGCCTTCGCCTGGGTTACCCGGACCCGCGGGCCGAGCGCGAGCTGCTGGAGGGTGAAGACCGTCGTGCCATGACCGAAAAACTCCCCACACTGCTCTCCCAGGCCGACCTGAAAACCCTGCAGGAAGGCGTCACGCGGATAACCGCCAGCCCGGCTCTTCTGGATTATGTTCAACGATTGCTGGAACAAAGTCGGAGAATGCCCGGGCTGCTGTACGGGCTTTCGCCCCGGGCGGGACTGGGGCTGGTACGGGCCGCCAAGGCCTGGGCGTTGATGGAGGGTCGTCATCACGTACTGCCGGATGACATCCAGGCGGTCTTTCCCGCCGTGGCGGCCCACCGCCTCGAACAGGGCGAGTCCGGCAAAAGCGCTGAAAGGGTTCGCCAGCTGTTGGCAACCGTTTCCGTGCTTGAGTAAATAGCAAGGTTTTATAAGCGGAATTGGCCAAAACGAATGGCAGACCGCGCCTTTCATGTTAGCCTTTGCTCCTTTCCCCGAAGCGTCTGGCCCTGAAACCGGGCCCGGCAACGTACGGCTTTTTCAGTGAGAGAATTCCCAATGAGCGACACCAAACATTCCCGACTGATCATCCTCGGTTCCGGCCCCGCAGGTTACACCGCTGCTGTCTACGCAGCCCGCGCCAACCTGAACCCGACCCTGATTACCGGTATTGAAGTCGGCGGCCAGCTCACCACCACCACCGACGTCGACAACTGGCCCGGCGACAACGACGGCGTTCAGGGCCCAGAGCTCATGCAGCGCATGCTCAAACACGCCGAACGCTTCGAAACCAGCATCGTCTACGACACCATCAACGAAGCTGACCTGCGCAACCGCCCCTTCCGCCTCAAGGGCGACGGCGGCGAGTACACCTGCGACGCCCTGATCATCGCCACCGGTGCCTCCGCCATGTACCTGGGCCTGGAATCGGAAGAGAAATTCAAAGGCCAGGGCGTATCCGCCTGCGCCACCTGCGACGGCTTCTTCTACAAGAAACAGAAAGTCGCCGTTATCGGCGGCGGCAACACCGCCGTTGAAGAGGCCCTGTACCTGTCCAACATCGCCGACGAAGTGACGCTGGTGCACCGCCGCGACAGCCTGCGTGCCGAAAAGATCCTCCAGGACAAACTGTTTGAAAAAGCCGAAAACGGCAACGTCAAGATCGTCTGGGACCACACCCTCGACGAAGTCCTGGGCGACGGCACCGGCGTCACCGGTATGCGCATCAAAAGCACCAAAGACGACTCCACCCAGGAAATGGACTTGGCCGGCGTATTCATCGCCATCGGCCACAAGCCCAACACCGACCTGTTCCAGGGCCAGCTGGACATGGAAAACGGCTATATCCGCATCCGCTCCGGCCTTGAAGGCATGGCCACCCAGAGCAGCATCCCCGGCGTCTTCGCCGCCGGCGACGTAGCCGACCACGTCTACCGCCAGGCCGTCACCTCCGCCGGCTTCGGCTGCATGGCCGCCCTGGATGCGGAAAAGTTTCTGGATCAACAGGATTGATCTAGTCTTTTAGAAGGCGACACGGAAGCTGATCGAGGCCGGGAGGACCAGTCTTCTAAAACTGTGCGGAGCCAGGGATGGCGGAGCCAAGCCTACAGGGATGTATTTACGGCGTGTTTTAGAAGACTGGTCCTCCCGGGCGCGACTCCGAGGCCCGTTAGCAACAAGATCAACGCGAACTAGGCAGTAAAAACCGGAGAAGGATGACCTCACTACCCTGGCTAGACCCTGACCAACTCTGGTTCCCCCCCGCCAACGAAGCCCTGGACGACCCGGACGGCCTTCTTGCCCTCGGCGGCGACCTTTCCACCGAGCGACTCATACTGGCCTACCGGAACGGCATCTTCCCTTGGTACAGCGACGACCAGCCCATTTTATGGTGGTCACCGAATCCGCGGTGCGTCCTTTTTCCGGACGAAATCCACGTTTCACGGAGCCTACGCCGCACCCTGAACCAGCAACGCTTCCAGGTAACCGCAGACAGACACTTCGGACGGATTATCCGCCTGTGCGCCTCGACCCGGGCCGAAGGCACCTGGATTACCGAAGAAATGATTGCCAGCTACTCAGAGCTCCACCGCATGGGCGTGGCTCACTCCATCGAAATCTGGAACCGCCGCGGCGAGCTGGCCGGTGGCATGTACGGACTGGCTATTGGCCGGTGCTTTTTCGGGGAATCCATGTTTTCCCTGGAGACCAACGCGTCCAAGGTTCTCATGGTCCACCTGGCGCACCAGTTACAGAACTGGGGCTACCGAATCATGGACTGCCAGGTTGAGAGCCGGCATTTGCTGACCATGGGCGCGCGGACTATTCCCCGGGAAGAGTTTTTATCTATACTCAGGATGAGTATCGACCAAAAACCGGATCAGACCGACTGGACCTTCCAATGGCGTTGGCCCGGGCCGGAGGAGTGAATGAGCAATCTCAGAACCCTGGTGTTCTTCGCGACGCCACCCCATGATTGCAGCTACCTGCCAGACCGCGAGGCAACCACCATGTTTGTGGATCCTCGGGCCCATGTCGATAAAAAACTCTACAGCCAACTCACCGCTCTTGGCTTCCGCCGCAGCGGATCGCATTATTACCGGCCCCACTGCGAGCAATGCAATGCCTGCATACCGGTTCGATTAAAAGTCGATGATTTCAATCCGGACAGAAGCCAGCGACGGGTGCTCAAGAAAAATACAGACCTGAAGTGCACCATGGTGCCGGCCACCTTCGCGGAAAGGTACTACCAGCTCTACGCCAACTACATTGAGCAACGGCACCAGGATGGCGATATGTACCCGCCCACCCGGGAACAGTTCACGTCGTTCCTGGTGGAAGGGGCAACCGACTCCTGGTTCCTGGAAATCCACAAGGATGAGCGGCTGGTGGGACTGGCGGCCGTGGACCTTCTGGACGACGGACTCTCGGCCATCTACACCGTTTTCGACCCGGATCTGGAGGACAGGAGCCTGGGCACCTACGCGATCCTGTGGCAAATCGAGGAAGCTCGCCGCAGAGGACTGCCCCATCTCTATCTCGGTTACTGGATCAAGCAGTGCCGAAAAATGAACTACAAAACCCGCTTTCGCCCGATCGAAGCGCTTCGAGACGGGCACTGGCGTGAACTGGACCCAGGCTAACTTTGCCAAACGCCGACAAATCAGGCAGAATTGCGCAATTTAAAATTACGAGAAGCATATCCAAACGAGGTTTCTACTGAATGCCGAAATCAGATGCCATTGAAATGGAGGGCGTTATTATCGACACCCTTCCAAACACCATGTTCCGCGTTGAGCTCAGCAACGGTCATGTTGTGACAGCTCACATCTCCGGCAAGATGCGCAAGAACTACATCCGCATCCTGACAGGTGACAAGGTCAAGGTTGAGCTGACTCCCTACGACCTGAGCAAGGGCCGAATCGTATACCGCGCCCGTTGATGCTCCCGTGACATCTGAAAAAGCCCCTTCGGGGGCTTTTTTCGTTAGGGCGTAAAAAAAACCGCTGCCGGTTACCCGGACAGCGGTTTTTCCTTGTTGAAGTATGTCAGACAGCCTCTGCAGGCTCGTCCTCGTACTCGAATACCAGCTCGTCATCACGAAGGTGGATGAAGACATCCCCGCCCTTCTCTGACAAACGCCCGAACAGGATCTGCTCGGCCAGCGGCCGCTTGATCTTGTCCTGGATCAGGCGCGACATCGGGCGGGCACCCATTGTGACATCGTAGCCCTTCTCGGCCAGCCAGGCCTTCGCTTCGTCGTCCACATGCAGAACCACATGCTTCTCGTCCAGCTGCGCCTGCAGCTCGGTGAGGAACTTGTCCACCACGTGTGTGATGGTGTCGATCTGCAGGTCACCGAACTGGATGATACCGTCCAGACGGTTGCGGAATTCCGGCGTGAAGGTCTTGCTGATGATTTCCATGCCGTCCGTGCTGTGGTCCTGCTCGCTGAAGCCAATGGAGCGACGGGCCATACTTTCGGCGCCGGCGTTGGTGGTCATTACCAGGATCACGTGGCGGAAATCCGCCTTGCGACCGTTGTTGTCAGTCAGCGTGCCATGGTCCATGACCTGCAGCAGCAGATTAAACACTTCCGGATGGGCTTTCTCGATTTCATCAAGCAGGAGCACACAGTGCGGGTGCTTGTTGACCGATTCCGTCAACAGGCCGCCCTGATCGTAGCCGACGTAGCCCGGAGGCGCACCGATCAGCCGCGACACAGTGTGGCGTTCCATGTACTCGGACATGTCAAACCGTACGAGCTCGATGCCCAGCACCTTTGCCAACTGCTTGGTAACCTCGGTTTTACCAACACCGGTCGGCCCTGCAAACAGGAAGGCACCCTCAGGCTTCTCGGGAGACTTCAGTCCGGCACGGGCCAGCTTGATGGCAGTGGACAGCGATTCGATGGCCGGATCCTGACCAAACACGGTCATCTTGAGGTCCCGCTCCAGATTGCGCAGCAGATCCTTGTCGCTGGTAGAGACGTTCTTCGGCGGAATGCGGGCAATATTCGCAACCACATCCTCGATCTCGGTGACGTCTACCGTCTTCTTGCGCTTACCCTCAGGCTGAAGCCTTTGACGGGCACCCGCTTCATCAATAACGTCAATGGCCTTGTCTGGCAGATGACGGTCTGTAATGTAGCGGTCGGACAGCTCTGCAGCTACCCGAAGGGCCTTGTCGGTGTACTTGAGATCGTGGTGCTTCTCAAAGCTGGGCTTAAGGCCCTTGAGGATCTGATAGGTATCCTCAACGCTCGGCTCGTTCACATCAATTTTCTGGAAACGGCGAGCCAGGGCGCTGTCCTTTTCAAAGATTCCCCGGAACTCCTGGAACGTGGTTGAACCGATGCACCGGATCTCTCCGGAGCTGAGCATGGGCTTCAACAGGTTCGAGGCGTCCATCACGCCACCGGAAGCGGAGCCCGCCCCAATGATGGTGTGAATTTCGTCGATGAACAGAATCGCGTGGTTCTCTTTCTTGAGCTCGGCAAGCAGCCCTTTCAGACGCTTCTCGAAGTCGCCCCGATACTTGGTTCCGGCGAGCAGAGCCCCCAGATCCAGCGAGTAGACTACGGCATCCGAGATGATGTCAGGAACCTGGCCATCGACAATGCGCTTGGCAAGGCCTTCCGCTATCGCAGTCTTGCCGACGCCAGCCTCACCCACCAGCAGGGGGTTGTTCTTGCGGCGGCGCACCAGAATCTGGACGACCCGCTCCACCTCGTGCTCACGACCAATCAGCGGATCAATCCGGCCCTGACGGGCCTGTTCATTCAGATTGGTGGCATAGCTTTCCAGCGGCTTGGACTGACCGCCTTCCTCGCCAGCCTCATCATGGGATGCCTGGTCGTGGCTCTCCTGGTCTTCCGCACCCTGGACGCGAGAAATGCCGTGGGACACAAAGTTCACCACATCAATGCGGGCAATGCTCTGTTTCTTGAGCACGTAGACCGCCTGGCTTTCCTGTTCGCTGAAAATGGCTACCAGCACGTTGGCACCGGTCACCTCTTTCTTGCCCGAGGACTGCACGTGGAAAACCGCCCGTTGCAATACGCGCTGGAACCCCAGTGTGGGCTGTGTCTCCCGCTCACTATCACTGCTGGGAATCAATGGCGTGGTTGAATCCACGAATTCGACGAGCTCTTCCTGAAGCCGCTTGAGGTCTGCGCCACAAGCTTTCAGAACGCCCACTGCCGATTCATTATCCAGTAGGGCCAGCAACAGATGCTCCACGGTCATGAACTCATGACGCTTGTCCCGGGCACTCTTGAAGGCCGTATTCAGCGTAATTTCTAGATCTTTGCTCAGCATGGGCCACCCCAACGTCTTTCAGTCCGCACGTTCAATCTCGCAAAGGAGCGGATGTTCGCATTCCGAGGAATACTGGTTCACCTGTGCCGCCTTTGTTTCCGCGATGTCCCGGGTATATACCCCGCATACAGCTTTTCCCTGTGTATGGACGAGCAGCATCACCTGCGTCGCCTTTTCCTCGTTCATTCCGAAGAACTTCATCAACACATCCACAACAAAATCCATGGGCGTGTAATCATCGTTCAGAAGCACCACTCGATATCGCGCCGGACGCTTGAGAGCAGGCTTCTCGGGAGCAACGCTGAGGTCATCCTGTCGCCCCGGTTGTTCGTCCTCCCCCTGATTAAATACTAGTAGAGAATTTTCGATAGTCCGCATCATTCCTTACCGGTTTATCGGTGCTCCTGTTAAATGTGGATGTCCGCCCCCGGGTTTTCAAGCGGGGCATGAGATATTTATCAATACGAACATGATACCGCTTCCAGACTGCGTTCAACCACACATTCCCGGCATAGAAACTATTGACTCATCGCCATGATTGGTCGAAAGTTAAGTTGCATTGTAAAATAATGTAAATCCATGCAAGGATTGTGTAACAGGATTCGGACCGGCTGTGCGACGGCACCGATAGGCAAACAAAGAATCAACAATAATAGAGACAGCAAAAGAACAGGGGAGTTCATCATGCCAAGAGGCAAGGTCAAGTGGTTCAACAATGCCAAAGGGTACGGATTCATCATCGAGGATGGCTGCAGTGACGACCTGTTTGCGCACTTCTCTTCGGTGCAGATGGACGGCTACAAGACCTTAAAAGCCGGCCAGGCCGTAACCTTCGACAAAAAGCCCAGCGACAAGGGCATTCACGCAGTCAACATCGTCCCTGACGAACTGCCCGCCAGCAAGGGACAAACTGGCGCCAGCAGCGACTCTGCCGGGCAATCAGGGCAGCAGGAGTCAGGCCGGGACGGCTATCCGCCCCGTGCAGTAAACGCCTGATCGACTGTTACAATAAAGTAATCGCACCCACCGGTGGCCGCTGGTGGGCCCTCCTTTTTTTGTCCTTTAATCCCACTCCCTCTTGATCGACGTCAACGTTGCTTTGCCAGCGCCCCGCTTTGCAGTACCCTGCCTTCACCAAAGACATCAGAATTCCGGGAACCTATCAGCGCATGGCTGAACTCGTGCTTTTCAACAAACCCTTCCAGGTTTTGAGCCAGTTTACCGACGATGGCGCCTCCGGCGGTGAGTCACCGAGAGCCACCCTGGCGGACTACCTGCGGATTCCGGGCATCTACCCGGCCGGTCGCCTCGACTATGATTCCGAGGGCCTGCTTCTTCTTACCTCTGAAGGCTCACTGCAACACCGGATTGCATCCCCTTCGCTCAAGATGCCTAAGACATACTGGGTTCAGGTGGAAGGCGACATTACGGAAGAGGCGTTGAAACACCTGGCGGCCGGAGTTCAAATGAAAGATGGTCTGACCCGGCCGGCTAAAGCCGCCAGAATACCCGCCCCTTCAGTCTGGCCCAGGGTGCCGCCGGTGCGCCATCGCGATACAGTTCCCACCAGTTGGATTGAGCTGACCATCACCGAAGGTAAGAATCGGCAGGTTCGACGAATGACTGCCGCCGTGGGTTTTCCCACGTTGCGACTGATCCGATACCGGATTGGCGACTGGACCCTCGACGGACTAAAGTCCGGGGGCCATCGGATTGTTACTGTCAATCTTCCAGCGCCAGCACAATCACCCCGCCGACGCAGTGGCGCCGGCGACCGACCCAGGAGAAACCGGAAACCATGACCTGGACACCCCACGCTACCGTGGCCGTCATTGTTGAGGATGAAGCCGACCGCTACCTGATGGTTGAAGAAGTCAGCGGCGGAGAGGTTGTTTTCAACCAGCCTGCAGGCCATGTGGAGGAAGACGAAGCCATTCTGGATGCCGTTCGGCGGGAAACCCTTGAGGAGACTGGCTGGGACATAGAGCCCTTGCATTTTCTGGGCATCTACACCTACAAGGCGCCGGCCAACGGAGTTACCTACTACCGGTTCTGTTATGCGGCCCGGGCCCGCACCCGCCTTACCGATCAGCTGGACGATGGCATCATTGCCGCCCACTGGCTGACCCTTGATGAAATTCGCGCGCTGGGCGATAAACTGCGCAGCCCGCTCGTGCTCCAGTGCATAGAAGATTACCGAAACGGCCGGCTATACCCGCTGGACGTGGTGGTGGATGCGCAGACGGCGCCTCCGGAAAGATGATAAACTTCCGGTTTTTTAGCCGGTAACAAAGCTGTCATGACCATCGCATCCGAAGCGCACTCTTCAACCAGCAATGCCAACACCCGCGTGATAGTCGGTATGTCCGGCGGCGTGGACTCGTCCGTGGCCGCCTGGCTGCTAAAGGATCAGGGCTACCAGGTTGAAGGCCTGTTCATGAAGAACTGGGATGAGGACGACGGTACCGAATACTGCACCGCCATGACGGACCTGGCCGACGCCCAGGCCGTGGCCGACGCCATCGGCATCAAACTGCACACCGCCAGCTTCGCGGCCGAATACTGGGACAGGGTATTTGAGCACTTCCTCTCCGAGTACCAGGCCGGGCGGACACCCAACCCCGACATCCTGTGTAACAAGGAAGTGAAATTCCGGGCTTTCCTGGACTATGCCGTTACTCTCGGAGCAGACTATATCGCCACCGGCCACTATGCCCGTCAGCGACCGATTGCCGACGCCCCGGGCAAGGCCCAGCTCCTTAAGGGCCTCGATCCCAACAAGGATCAGAGCTATTTCCTGCATGCCGTCTCTGGCGATCGCATCGCGCGGACCCTGTTCCCGGTAGGCGAGCTGGAGAAACCCGAGGTGCGTCGTATTGCCGAGCAGCAGGGTTTTGTCACCCATGATAAAAAGGACTCCACCGGCATCTGCTTCATTGGCGAGCGCAAGTTCAAGGATTTCCTGAAGCAATACCTTCCGGCCCAGCCCGGCGACATCGAAACACCCGATGGCCAGAAAATTGGCCGGCACCAGGGCCTGATGTATCACACCATTGGCCAGCGTCAGGGTCTGGGCATAGGCGGCCTCAGTGAATTCGGGGACGAGCCCTGGTATGTGGCGGAAAAAGATCTCACTCGCAATGTCCTGATTGCAGTCCAGGGCAAGCATCACCCCCTGCTCTTTTCCCGGGGCCTGGTATCGGGACCGATTGACTGGGTCGCTGGCGAACCACCTGCAGAGACGTTCCGGTGCAAGGCCAAAACCCGCTACCGACAGCCGGACCAGGATTGCGAGGTTGTCGTGATCGAAGGCGGCGTTCGGGTAGACTTTGACGACGCACAACGCGCCGTCACTCCTGGACAATCTGTTGTTTTCTACGATGGCGATGTGTGTCTCGGCGGCGGCGTCATTGAAGAGACTTGGCGAGACGGGGAATCCTTGCCCGCCCGCCTGGCCGGAACCCGGCCCCAGGAAGAGACCGCATGAGCCGCTCCCTCAAGGATCAGACCCTGGCGCTGGCCGGGGTTTTTCAGGCCGCCAACCTGGTGCAGCAGATTGCCCACGACGGCCAGTGCAACGAAGCCAGCCTGGAAACCTCCATCCGCTCGCTGTTCGCCACCAATCCGGAGAACACCCTGGACGTCTACGGCGGCGAACTGCGGGATATCCGCGAAGGCCTTGTCACCCTCTCCTCGGTGCTCAGCCAGCAATCCCGGCAGCAGGACATCGAAGTCCTGCGCTATGCTCTCAACCTGATCCAGCTCGAATCCAAACTGAATCGCCGCTCTGACATGCTGGATGTGATCGGCAGCCGTATTGATCAGGCCAGGCATACCGCCAGCCACTTCGGGTATATCCATCCCAATCTGATCAGTAATCTGGCATCGGTCTATGCAGACACCATCAGCACCTTTCGACTGCGAATCCAGGTGAGCGGCAACCCCTCGGTGCTGCAACGGGAGGAGAATGCGGCAAAAGTGCGTGCCCTGCTGCTCGCGGGCATTCGTTCCGCCGTGCTCTGGCGTCAGACCGGCGGCCGCCGCTGGCAGCTGATCTTTGCCCGAAAAAAGGTCATCCGGCTCGCCGGCGAGCTTGCCGAGGAAGCCAATCGCTCCCTGTACCACTGACGGCGCTGATTCAGTGCCTCCGGTGGTGTATGATATGCACCCCTTATTTTCTTTTGATCCGAATCTTTGATGACTTGAGAGGTTTTCGATGGAACTCACCGCCCTGACCGCCATTTCCCCGGTCGATGGACGCTATGGCAGCAAGGTCAGCGTCTTCCGTGAAATTTTCAGTGAATATGGCCTGATCAGGAACCGGGTAACCGTCGAGATCCGCTGGTTGCAGAAGCTGGCCGCTCATCCCGGGGTAACTGAGGTACCCGAGTTCTCCGCCGAAGCCAACACAGCTCTGGACAGCCTGGTCAGTGAGTTCAGCCTTGAAGACGCCGAGCGCATCAAGGACATCGAACGCACCACCAATCACGATGTAAAAGCGGTCGAGTACTTCATCAAGGAAAAAATTGCCGGCGTTCCGGAGCTGCACGCCGTCACGGAATTCGTTCACTTTGCCTGCACCTCCGAAGACATCAACAACCTGTCCCATGGCCTGATGCTGCGGGAAGGCCTGGACCACGGCCTGCTGCCAACCATGGACCGCGTTGTCGACAAGCTGGCGCAGCTGGCTCACGACCACGCCGAACAGCCCATGCTTTCGCGAACACACGGCCAGACAGCCTCTCCCACGACCGTTGGCAAAGAGCTGGCGAACGTGGTTCACCGTCTGCGTCGCCAGGTAAAACAGATCCGTGAAACCGAGCTGTTGGGCAAGATCAACGGCGCCGTGGGGAACTACAACGCGCATTTGTCTGCCTACCCGGAAATCGACTGGGCCCTGAATGCCCGGGAGTTCATCGAGAGCCTCGGCCTCGACTGGAACCCGTACACCACCCAGATCGAACCACACGATTACATCGCCGAACTGTACGATGCCGTCGCCCGCTTCAACACAATCCTGATTGACCTGGATCGTGACGTCTGGGGCTATATTTCTCTCGGCTACTTCAAGCAGAAAACAGTGGAAGGCGAAGTGGGTTCCTCAACCATGCCCCACAAGGTCAACCCCATTGATTTCGAGAACTCCGAGGGCAACCTGGGCATCGCCAATGCGCTGTTCAGCCACCTCTCCGCCAAGCTGCCTATTTCGCGCTGGCAGCGGGATCTGACTGACTCCACCGTACTGCGCAATCTGGGCGTTGGCTTTGCCCACAGCCTGATCGCCTATGAAGCCACACTGAAGGGCCTCGGCAAACTGGAAATCAACCCGGCTCGCCTGGATGAAGACCTGGACCATGCCTGGGAAGTGCTTGCCGAACCGATTCAGACCGTGATGCGCCGTTACAACATTGAAAAGCCCTATGAAAAGCTCAAGGCTTTGACCCGCGGCAAGGCAATGACGCCGGAAGTGATCAAGAATTTCGTGGAGAGCCTCGACATTCCGGAGCAGGCCAAGGCCGAACTGATGGCCCTGACGCCTGGCCGCTACATCGGTAACGCAGTCGATCAGGCACAAAACATCTGAAACTGGGAGTACACCCATGGACATGCTTGGCGGACTGACACCTTCTGAATTTCTGCGGGACTACTGGCAGAAAAAGCCGCTGGTTATCCGCCAGGCATTTCCCGACTTCCATTGCCCGGTCAGCGCCGATGAACTTGCGGGCCTGGCCTGTGAAGAGGGCGTGGAGTCCCGGATTGTGATCGAAAATGACGATGGCAAGCCCTGGCAGCTCCACAACGGCCCCTTTTCGCCGGACCGGTTCAGCAGCCTGCCCGAACAGGACTGGACGCTGCTGGTACAGGGGCTGGACCACTGGGTGCCCGATATTGCCGATCTTCTGGAACACTTCCGCTTCATTCCCAATTGGCGCCTGGATGACATCATGGCCAGCTTTGCGCCGAAAGGCGGCAGCGTCGGCCCCCACTACGACCAGTACGATGTGTTCCTGCTCCAGGCCCAGGGTCACCGCAGGTGGACGTTTGGCGGGCATTGCGACCACACCTCGCCCCGGGTGGAAGGCACCCCTCTGAGGATTCTGAGCAGTTGGGACGGCGAGGAAACCGTTACCCTGGCACCCGGTGACATGCTGTACCTGCCGCCGGGCATTGGCCACCACGGCGTGGCCGAGGACGACTGTATCACCCTGTCGGTTGGGTTCCGGGCGCCGACTATGGACGATATCCTTACCGGCTTTACCGACTTCCTGTGCAGTCAATCCGACGCTGCGGACCACCTGAACGATCCGGACCTGAAGGTCCAGGACAATCCCGGAACGATTCAACCCGATGTGGTCGACCGCCTGGAGAGTGTCATCCGGGAAAAGCTCGGGGACCGCCGGCAACTGGCGCTCTGGTTTGGCCAGTTTTCAACAGCGCCCAAGAGCATGGACATTGTTGTTCCCGCCGAGGAGCCTGCATCCCCCGAGGATGTTGCCGAAGCGATTCATGCGGGCGAACAGTTGCGCTGGAACGAGGGTTCCCGTTTCGCTTACTACGACTTTCCCAGTGAAACCGCCCTGTTTGTCGATGGCGAGCAGTTCCTGCTCAAGGGCGACGCCCGGCCTGTCGCCCCGTTACTCTGTTCTGCTGCCCGCGTTGACATGGCTGCCCTGGCCCGATTTACCGAAGATGAAGCGTTGCTGGGGCTTCTGACCACGCTCTACAATCAGGGCTCTGTTTACTTCGGATAGGCATTATGAGCATTCGGTTTCGCAAATACAGCTGGCAACTGGCTCCGGCATCCATCCGGGATATCCGCCAGCAGGTGTTTATTGAGGAACAGAAAGTCCCGCCGGAGCTGGAGTGGGATGAAACCGATGAAATTGCCGATCATTACCTGGCAGTGCTCCCGGACAACACCCCCGCCGGCGTCGCCCGCCTGTTTTCAACCCTCGAAGAAACCGGCCATATCGGTCGCATGGCGATATTGCCCCAGTACCGTGGACACGGCATCGGGGAAGCACTGCTGAGGCACCTGATCGCAGAATCCGCCGACCGGTTTTCCGAGCTCAGGCTGTCTGCCCAGGACCATGCCATTCCCTTCTACCAGCGTTCAGGCTTCCATGTCTGTTCGGGCGTTTATGACGACGCCGGCATTCCCCACTTTGACATGCGCTGCCTGGCACCGGATCTTGCCGCCGAGAGTCTCGGGACCAAGGACCAGCCGATGATTCTGGGCAGCGACACGGATTCATGGCTGTTTGACACCGAGGCCAGACTTCTGGGCCTGATGGATTCAGTGGTTGGCCAGGCCGGCCAGCGTATCTGGCTGTACGACCGCCTGCTCGAACATGACCTCTATGACCGGCATCGTTTCCGGGAGCTGATCTCTGCCCTCGCGCGCCGGCACCGGCTCAGCGAGGTCAGGCTGCTCATCCATGACGACAAGCCGCTGGTGAAACGTCGCCACACCCTGGTCGAGCTTATGCGTCGGCTGCCGAGCCGCATGGAACTTCGACTGGTCAACGAGGACTATCCGGTTGAGGACCAGCCATTCATTCTCGCGGATCGTGAGGGCGTGGTTTACCGGCATGACTTCTACAAGCCAGAAGGTTTCGCCAAGTTCTCGGACGGTGGCCGGGTAAAACTGCTGTCTGAGAATTTCCAGCGCATGTGGGATGCAGCTCGCCCTTCCCTGGAACTCAGGGAACTACCGCTCTGAGTGATGGGCCTGGGGCGCGTCCGGCGCTTCGAATCTGGCCCCGAACGGAGCAAATTCGGTATCTACCTCGGTAGCCACCTCAGCAATCAGTTTGCGCAGCCATTGATGATCTGCGTTGTGCTGCAACAGCGGGCTCCAGGCCATCTTCAGTTCAAACGGCGGAATCTCGAACGGCGGCACTTTCACCACCAGGTTCGGATTGTCTTTCTGCAGCCAGGCCGCCCGGGATGGCAAGGTGGCAATCAGATCGTGCTGCTCGGCCAACAGCATGGCCACCTGGTAGTGGCGGGTGAATACGGAAATCTGGCGCTTGCGGCCCATTCTCGAAAGTGCCTCGTCTACCCAGCCCAGGCGCTGAACATCCTTGGGGTTCACACCGACGCCAACGCCAAACCCGGTCTTGCTGACCCAGATATGGCTGGCGTCCAGATAGGTATCCAGGGTGAAGGGCTCTTTCAGTACCGGATTCCGGGCGTTCATCAGGCAGGCAAAGTACTCGGTCCAGAGGGTCTTCTGGTGAAAAGACTGCGGAATCTTGTCGAACCGGTTGATGGCCATGTCGAGCCGCCCCTGCTCCACATCCAGAAAGCTGACATCACTGGGAGTGAGTACGTCCAGGGTAACGTGGGGTGCCTCCTGGCGGATCCGTCTGAGAACCCGGGGCATCAGGCAGGATTCGGCATAATCACTGGCCATGATCCGGAACACGCGCTGGCTTTCCAGGGCAGAAAACGGTGTCTTGTCCTGCACGGCCTGTTCTATGTCCGACAGGATTCCCCGTACCAGTGGTTGCAGTTCCCGCGCGCGCTCCGTAGCCGTCATCCCCTCACTGGTTCGCACCAGCAGCGGATCACTGAACAGGTCCCGCAACCGCTTCAGACCATTGCTCATCGCAGGCTGGGTAATACCCAGGTGGTTGGCGGCCTTGGTAACATTCCGCTCGCGCAACAACACATCCAGGTAGACGAGCAGATTCAGATCAACACGGGAAATATCCACAAAAACTCCGGAACGCCAGAAAAACGGGAAAAGCCAAGCTCATTCACAAAAACAATATACATGATACCGAAGATTCACGTAATCAATCAGCAACACGAACTTTCACATTTGAAAACGGATCTGGAGCGGGATTTCTGCTAGTCTTTCGGATACTTGCTGAATAATATCGGTATTTTGAGGCCGGTTTATAGACCCGCCATCATTTGATCCTGAAGCCGGAGTCGTTACTGACAAAATGGATACCACTACGATCGTCCTTCTACTGGCGGCCATCGTTACCGTCTCGATTGTCATTATTGTGCTCAGCCAGATGCGAGAGCGCGCCCGTATTGAACGGGCACGCAAGATTACGGCCCAGGAAGACGCCTACAACAGGGCCAATCGGCTACTGACCGAGATTCCCGGCCAATATCTGACGGCCGATCTGAAACTGCTCTTGATCAAACGCATGGAAGAAGCCTGTGCGGAGCTTGCCGGCCTGAAGTCCAACCTGCCGGTCAAAGAGTGGCAGAACTCCGCCGCCGAACTGAAAACCCAGATCATCGAAAAGCGTGACACCACCACTCCGGTCAAGATTGATTCCGCCGAAAAATCCAATTACGTCAAGGAATTGCTTCAGAATCTGTTCAAGATGATCGAAGCCATGCACAAGAGCGGCCGGATTGATGCCGCCACCGCCAAGAAAAACCTGAAATATGTACTCTTCCTGGTCCACAAGACCCACGCAGACCTGCATGTGTTTCAGGCCCGGGACTACGTGCGCCAGAACCAGTTTCGGAAGGCCATCCACGCCTATCATCTTGCCAGTACCGAAATGGGCAAATCCCGCGACAATCCTCTCGCAATGAAAGCGGTCAAGAGTTTCCGTACCCGCATAAAGGAACTTGAGGCACTGAGTGCAGAGGGCAAGGAGAGTCCGCAGGGAGAATCCAAACTGGATCGAGAGTGGGATACCTTCCTCCACGACGACGAGTGGAAGAAAAAGGCCGATTACGACGACTGAAGGCACAGAACGGGTCGCCATTGCAGGCCCGCCAACAGGGACAGTGCAAACCCGTGAGCAAGGGCTTCAAACAACGACTTTCCTATCGACTGACTCGGGACACGGTACTGGTTGCCATGGCCCTCGGGCTGGTGCTGAATGTTGTCCAGATTACCCTGGATTACTTCAGCGCAAAGGAGTCGATGGAGAAGGAAATCCACGCGCTGATCGATATCAGCAACAGCCCCGCGTCCCAGATTGCCTACAATATTGATGTCCGATTGGCGGAAGAATTACTCGATGGTCTGCTTCGCCATCCCGCCACCATCGATGCAAGGATTACCGACAACGACGACGAGACCATGGCTGCAGCCAGCAAGAGCAGTCCGGTGTCGCCCTACCGATGGGTCAGTGATCTGCTGTTCGGCTCCGACCGGGTTTTCCGTCAGGAATTGCAGGTTCCACAGCTAGAGGATCTGCCACTCGGGCACCTGATCGTCACCATCGATACCTATCACTATGGTGCGCTGTTTCTTCAGAGGGCCGGCTACACGCTGCTCAGCGGGCTGCTGAAAAGCCTGATCCTGTCTGCGGCATTGCTGGCCATCTTCTACTTCGTGCTTACCCGCCCCATGCTCAACGTGATCAGCGCTCTCAGTCAGGTGCGGGCCAGCTCTCCCGAAAAGGTGAGGCTCCCGATACCGGCAAACCATCGGGAAGACGAGATCGGGACCATGGTTGGCATTATCAACCAACATCTCGAAACCATTGACTCGAGCCTTGCCCAGCTGCGGCAGGCTGAGAGTACCATGAAGAACTACTCCACCCAGCTTGAACAGGAAGTTGAGGATCGGACACGGGAAATCTCCGAGAAGAACGATGCCCTGCAACGCGGTAACCGCGCCCTGGTGAAAGCCAAGGAAGATGCGGTTCGCCGGGCACGGGCAAGGGCCAACTTCCTGGCCAGCATGAGCCACGAGATCCGCACCCCCCTCAATGGCGTTCTGGGCATGCTTGGCCTGGCCCTTGAGGGCGAACTGGACCCGGCACAACGCAACCGGATGGAAATCGCCCTGAACGCCGGCGAGAGCCTGCTTGGTCTGCTCAACGACATACTGGACATCTCGAAAGTCGAGGCCGGCAAACTCAGCCTGGAAAACATCCCGTTCAGTGTCCGGCATCTGATCGAGGAATGCGCAACACTCCACGCCCAGCAGGCACGCCGGAAACAAATTCACCTGGTGACCGAAATCGACCCTGATCTGCCCGAAAACTTCCTCGGCGATCCGACACGGGTACGCCAGGTACTCAACAACCTGCTGAGCAACGCCATCAAATTCACGGACGAAGGTAGCGTGAAGATTCGCGCGGCCTATTCCGGTGGCAGCCTGAGAATCGACGTGGTGGACACCGGGATTGGTATGTCCAACGAAGGCCTGCACCGGATATTCTCTCCGTTTTCCCAGGCTGACGTGGACACCACCCGGCTTTATGGCGGTACTGGCCTTGGCCTGACCCTCTGCCGTCAACTGGTGGAGCGCATGCATGGCCAGATCCTGGTTGACTCCCGGGAGGGCAGCGGAACTCACTTCACCGTTACCCTGCCATTACCGATACACGAGGTGTCCGGAGAGCAGCATCTGCCGCAGGTGGACAACCAGCTAAAAGACATTGGTATTGCCATGGCCATCCCCGCCGATAATCCGTATCGTTCGGCGATTGAGGCTCAGCTTCGGAAGTGGGGCATTCCGATCCGCGGAGCAAGCAGGCACCCGGACGGAATTCTGTTGGCGCTGGCCAGTGCCGAGGATGAAGAAACCCTGGAATTTGCCGCCGATTGGCAAGGCGCCGGCGTCATTCTTGCCGACTTCACCGGAACCCTGCCCCCCGGCAAGGGGCGTCATCAGCTACTGTCACTGCCTTTACGGCGAGACGAGCTCCTACGCTGCCTGGGCCGGGCCGCGGGCCTGATTCCCGCTGACGATCAGCTTGCCTCCGCCATTGAACCAATTGAGCGTAACGGTACGGAATCTTCTCTGTCGATCCTTCTGGTTGAGGACAACCAGGTGAACCAGCTGGTGGCGACCAGCCTGCTGAAAAAACTCGGTCACCGGGCAGACCCGGCCGAAAACGGCCTCAAAGCCATACAGGCACTTGAACAGAACCACTACGATCTGGTGCTTATGGATTGTCAGATGCCAGTCATGGATGGCTATGAGGCAACACAGAGGATTCGCCAGAACCCGGAATGGAAAGACCTGCCAATCATTGCGGTTACGGCCAATGTGATGCAGGGCGATCGCGAAGACTGCCTTGCCTCAGGTATGAACGACTATATAACCAAGCCGTACAAGCGAGACGAGCTCCGGTCAGTGATTGAGCGCTGGCGCCCCTCTGCCCCACCCGAGGGTTCAGGCCGTTAGCAGCTTTTCGATGTCGGCCCGGATATCTTCAGGTTTTGTGGTGGGCGGATAGCGGCGAACAACTTTGCCATCGGGCCCGACCAGAAATTTGGTAAAGTTCCACTTCACCTTCTCAGACCCCATAAGCCCCTTGGCTTCGCGCTTGAGAAAGCGGAATAGCGGATGTGCGCCATCGCCATTGACGTCAATCTTCGAGAACATGGGGAAATCGACACCGTAGTTCAGGCTGCAGAACTGGCTGATCGTATCCTCGTCGCCCGGATCCTGATTCAGAAACTGATTACAGGGAAAGCCCAGGACCTCAAATCCTTTATCGCCCAATTCCTTGTGAAGGGATTGTAAGCCCTCGAACTGGGGCGTAAAACCGCACTTGCTGGCAGTGTTCACAATCAGGAGCACTTTGCCCTGATACTCTGCCATGCTTTTCTCGTTACCCTTGATATCCCGGACCTTGAAATCATAGACCGTTTCGCCTGCCATAAGGTTCTCCATCTGATGGTTTGCACTCTTCTTCAACCATTGTTCACAACACAGCCCAAAAAACCATGGCAATGCAGGCTCTATGGGGATCATTTTTAAAAACCGGTTCAGGTTTGTGAGCTAAATCTGCCTTATCAGGACACAATTCATCATAATTCCCCTGTTGCCGCCGGCCCTCGCTCCGCTAGAATAAAGGCCTGTCGTGTTGGCAGATGCCATTTTTCGATCTCAAAAGAAGGACGTCCGGGTCTTATGCAGAACTACTACAAATCCGCCAAGCTGGATAACGTGTGTTATGAAATCCGTGGCGTAGTTCTGCGGGAAGCGCGTCGACTCGAAGAAGAGGGGCATCGGGTACTCAAGCTCAACATCGGCAACCCTGCCGCCTTCGAACTGGATGTCCCTGAGGAAATCCAGCAGGACGTCATCTACAACATGCACCTTGCCCAGGGCTATGTGGAATCGAAGGGGCTGTTCTCTGCCCGTAAGGCGGTTATGCACTACTGCCAGCAACGGGGCGTCGACAAAGTCGATATCGACGATATTTTCCTGGGTAATGGCGTCAGCGAGCTGATCGTGATGACCATGCAGGCCATGTTGAACACCGGTGACGAAGTGCTGATCCCGGCCCCGGACTACCCCCTGTGGACCGCTGCCGTTACGCTTTCCAGCGGCAAGCCTGTGCACTATCGCTGCGACGAACAGCAGGACTGGTTTCCGGATATCGATGATATCCGCAAGAAAATTACCCGGCGTACCCGTGCCATTGTGCTGATCAACCCAAATAATCCGACCGGGGCGGTGTATTCGAAGGAGCTCCTGGAGCAGGTCATCGAACTGGCCCGCAAGCACAACCTTATCATCCTGTCCGACGAGATCTACGACAAGATTCTTTATGACGGTACCCAGCATATTTCCACCGCCTCACTGGCCGACGACGTGCTTTTCTTCACCTATAACGGCCTGTCCAAGAACTACCGGGCAGCAGGTTACCGTTCCGGCTGGATGATTGTCAGTGGTGCCAAGCATCGGGCAAAGGATCTGATTGAGGGCATCGACATGCTCTCCAACATGCGGCTCTGTGCCAATGTTCCGGCCCAGTTGGCCATTCAGACAGCATTGGGGGGCTACCAGTCCATTAACGATCTGGTGGCACCAGAAGGGCGGCTGTATGAGCAGCGGGAAACCGCCTGGCGAATGCTCAACGACATTCCGGGGGTAAGCTGTGTCAAGCCTCAGGGCGCGTTGTACCTGTTCCCGAAACTGGACCCGAAGCACTTCCCCATCGTGAATGATGAAAAGCTGGTTCTGGACCTCCTGTTGCAGGAAAAAATCCTGCTGGTACAGGGTTCGGCCTTTAACATTGATGACAAGCAGCATCTGAGAGTGGTGTTCCTGCCACGGGAAGACACCCTGGAGGACGCCATGGGCCGGCTCGGGAATTTCCTTGGCCAATACCAGCAATAACGGGGAAAACCATGGCGGATATTCACGTCGAGGAATTCTACAAGGATGCGGCGATTGCTCTGGTGCAGCTATACGGCGCATTCCCGCGTCGGATAAACCTGTTTGTCGAGGATATTGCCGGTCCGGATGAGCCGGACGAGTTCGGCCTCCACAGCAAGCGGCATATGGCCTGCTTTGGTGCCCTGCTCTGGCTTTCGGAGGAAGGCCTGCTCAGATACATCGATACCATCCGTCAGGAAGCGCTGGACCAGGCTGTGCTGACCCGAGACGCATTTATCCGCTTGAGTTCTCCAGCGCCGCAGGCTTTGGCCAGGGAGTTCGGAGTTCCCGAGGAAGGTTCGGCCAGCTCCCTGCCTCCCTCAGTCAAAGAAGATCTTTCCACTCACATTCATCTGATCCGGACAGCGCTGCGCAGCGGCAACTCCGCCCGAATCAGCCAGATCATGCAGACAACCTTCTTCGCGGACCGCGGCAATTATTAAATCACCGTAAGCTCGTTGATTGATTGAACCGCGGCCGCATATAACGGTCTGAATGACGGCTTTATTTTCTGCGACGAACTGATCAGGGAACCAACATGCGTATTCTGCTGTTTCTGGCAACCAACCTTGCTGTAATCCTTGTCGCCAGTTTCACACTGCGACTGCTGGGCGTGGACAGCTACCTCGCCCAGAATGGTATTCAGTACGGCTCTTTGCTGGCTTTTGCTGCGGTCTTCGGATTCGCCGGCGCCATCGTGTCACTGCTGATATCCAAGCGAATGGCCAAGTGGAGCACCAAGGCCCGGGTCATTGATTCCCCGAGAACACCCGCCGAGCGCTGGCTGGTGGACACTGTGGCGGAGTTGGCCAAGAACGCCGGTATCGGCATGCCGGAGGTCGCTATTTTCCCGGCGTCCCAGTCCAATGCCTTCGCAACGGGCTGGAACAAGAACGATGCGCTGGTAGCCGTCAGCGAAGGACTTTTGCATCGCTTTAACAAGGATGAGATTCGGGCGGTCCTGGGCCACGAAATCGGCCATGTCGCCAATGGTGACATGGTGACGCTGGCGCTGATTCAGGGTGTGGTGAATACCTTCGTCATCTTCGCGTCCCGGGTGATTGGCTCGTTTGTCGACCGGGTGATTTTCAAGAACGAAAGCGGACATGGGCTCGGCTTTTTCGCGGTCAGCATCGTTGCCGAGATCGTTCTTGGTATTCTGGCCAGCACGATCGTGTTCTGGTTCTCCCGCCGCCGGGAATTCCGGGCGGATATTGCCGGTGCCCAGTTGGCGGGCCGCTCAGCCATGATCAGTGCGCTGGCGAGGCTGAAGCAGGAAAGCGAGGTGCCGGATCAGATGCCCGACAGCCTTCAGGCATTTGGCATTAACCGGGGGGCCAGAGGCGGCCTTAGCGCCCTGTTCATGACCCATCCGCCACTGGAAGACCGCATACAGGCGTTGCAGAGCGCCAGACTGTAAACAAAAAAGCCGGGGTCTTGTGACCCCGGCTTTCTTTTCGGAACGGGCTACGATCAGATTTTCAGTTTGAACCCGATAGCCCGGAAACTGTCCTGCAGGGATTTGCTGGTGCCCTTGAGCTGAATCTTGAGGCTTGAGCACTCCCGACGAACCGGGTAGTCCCGGCGCAGTCTGTCAAACGCCGCACCCCGCTCTTCAGGAGAGCCTGTCATGGCGTTGCGAAGCCTTGCATCGTCCCGGCGAGGGTCGTAACAGGCCCGCAGAGCAATGCGAATCGCATCTTCTTCGTCGGCAGAGCTGGTAAAGGAAATCTTGCTGAGGGCTGGCTCCGGTAGAAACTGGCCTGCTTTTTTGCGAACCGGCAAACCGAGAAACTGGCTTAGAGCCTGATAGATCATTTCCGTTCCCTGCACCTTGCCTTCCAGGCTATATCCAGCAATGTGCGGTGTCGCCAGCCAGACCCGGTCAACCAGCTCGGGACGAATCCTCGGTTCCTGCTCCCATACATCCAGGGCCACAGTGGGCGGGTTGGCCTGTTCAAGACGAGCCAGCAGCGCTGACGAGTCGATGACCTCTCCCCGACCAGCATTGATAAGAAGCTGGCCGGCACTCAAGGCCTCAAGTTCAGCGCCCCCGATCATATGCAGAGTGGGATGGTCCCCCTCACGGGTCAGCGGAGTATGCAGGGACACCACATCACACTTCATGGCTTCTTCAAGCGCCACAAACTCCTGATCACCCTCTTCCTTGTCTGCTCTGGGCGGATCGCAAAGACGCACATCGAATCCAAGGCGCTCCAGCTTGTGGGCCAGCTCACCACCAACGTTACCAACACCTACGATACCGACGCTGAGCTGGGACCAGTCTGAAAGTCCGCGCCGTTCAGCATGCAGTGACAGCACGGACAACACATACTCGGCAACACTGTTGGCGTTACAGCCCGGCGCCGCAGAGAAACGGATCTCCGCCTGTTCTAGCCAGTCGAGATCGACATGATCGGTACCGATGGTGGATGTGCCCACGAACCGGACCCGACTGCCCTCCAGAAGTTCTCTGTTGACTCTGGTGACGGAACGAACCAGCAATATATCGGCGTCCCGGACATCCGCGTTCGACATGGTACGACCGGACACCCGTCGAATCTCACCGATATCGCCAAAGAAGGAGTCCAGTAGGGGAATGTTTTCGTCTGCTACGATCAACATGATGATGTCCGGCCCTGTCAGTTCCTGCGCTGACGCTGATTGCGACCACCCTGGCCACGACCGCCTGAACCCTGGGGGCGTCGGCCACGCTTGCGGGTGATCGGCGGGTTGTCCATCGGCGCCATGAGCGCCTCATCGGGCACCGCGGTCTTCAGTTTCTGGCTGATGTAGGTTTCGATGGCCGGGAGTGCAAAAGAATCGTCCTCACCGGCAAAACTGATGGAAACCCCATGCTTGCCAGCCCTGCCGGTACGCCCGATGCGGTGCACATAATCCTCGGCATTATCCGGCAGATTGTAGTTGAAGACGTGGGTCACGCCGTTCACGTGAATGCCACGGCCGGCCACATCGGTGGCGACCAGCACCTGGATACTGCCCTTCTTGAACTGGTCCAGGGTTTTAAGGCGTTTGTTCTGGGCAATCTCGCCAGACATCAGAGCCACCTTGACTCCCTGGTTCCTCAAGTCTTCTTCCAGGTCGCGGCACTGATCCCGGCGGTTGGCAAATACCAGCGCCTTTTCCACTTCCGGCCGTTTCAGGAAATTAACCAGTACCGGAAGCTTCTCGTCGTCGCCCACCAGGTAAACAGTTTGCTCCACCCGTTCCGCCGTTTTCTGTTCCGGCTCGATTTCCACGAACTCTGCGTTGCTCGTCCACATGGAGGCGAGATTGAGAACATCCTGGTTGAAGGTGGCACTGAACAGCAGGGTCTGGCGCTCCTCCTTGGGGGTGCACTTGCGGATGATCCGCTTCACATCCGGAATGAAGCCCATGTCGAGCATGCGATCAGCTTCATCAAGAATCAGGATGTCGAGCTGGTCCAGAAACACGTCCTGGGATCCGAGAAAGTCGATAAGGCGCCCGGGAGTCGCAACGAGAATGTCGACAATCTCGTTCTGCAGCTGGTCCCGCTGCTTGTCATAGTTCATGCCGCCCACAACCGTCACCACATTATGGCCGGTGTGCTGGCACAACTGCTCTGCGTCCTTGGCGATCTGCATGGCCAGTTCCCGGGTGGGAGCCAGTGCAAGCACACGGGGCTCAGAGGCAAATCGGTCTTTCTCGGGAATCGGGGTCTCCAGTAGACTCTGGATTGCCGTAATCAGAAACGCAGCGGTTTTACCGGTGCCGGTCTGCGCCTGGCCAATCAGATCTTCGCAGGCCAGTGTCCAGGGCAGTGTTTCTGCCTGAATGGGTGTGCAGTATTCGAAACCAATGGCGGTGATGGCATCCAGCAAACGCTTGTCGAGGTTCAGATCGCTGAATCTCAGGTCGCCGGTGTGTTTTGGGTCAGATGTCATAAAGTCTCAGTATTCCTGGGATGTCCTGATTCAGAATATAACGGAGCGATACGCCGGGCATCTTCTTGCCAGCGCTCTTCAAGGGCTTCTCCGGTACCATAAAACGTTGCCAGCGCATCAAAAAATGTCTGGGCCCGGTGCGGCAACCCCCGCACCAGATACTCGCCTGCCTGGTCCCGAACGTTGTGCCGGAACCGCTGTTCATTGGCGGCGCCAACTCCGGAGAGGTTGTCCACGCTGATGTTGAATCGGGAACCTGCAGCCACCGAAAACAACCATTCAATGGCCTGTGGCTTGACCTCGACCTGCTCGAAAGCCTCTTGTTGTTGCAGTGTACGGCCATCCGGACAGTACCAGTAACCATAGTCGTGAAGTGTGCGCCGGTGCTCACCAGCAATACACCAGTGGCTTATTTCATGCAAAGCGCTGGCATAATAGCCGTGAGCAAAAATAACCTGAGCGAGACCTTCGGGCCCGCTGGCAGGCAAGTATTCAGGTTCGTCACTGCCTTTGACCAGAACTGTCCGGTATGCTTCCCGGAAAAGGTCATTAAACAGCATGATAAGATCATTTGGACTGTGATTCATTGGGTGGCTATTGTGCGACTTTACCGCCCCCAATACCAGAGGGAACTTTGACAGCCCCCTCGTGTCCATTGCTGGCGTGATCCGGCAGCGATTGCGCTGTAACAGTCCGACTTGAAAAGACTCTACTTGAAGAGACACTAACCGGGAAATCGTACAATCAATGATGGCTTTCGCTGCAGTATCAAAGATGAAACGCCAATGGGCGAGTTCGCTTAGCCTGTTACTCGCACTCACCCTCATGCTTTGGGCCTCTTCGTCTGCCTGGGCCCTTGGCAGCAATGGGAGCTCCCTGTTTGGCGGCCAGGGCAACGAGTTCCTGCCTGTGGATGAAGCACTGCCCTTCAGTTTCACCACCGACGCTGACGCTGTCGTTCTCTCCTGGGATATCACACCCGGGCACTATCTCTATAGAGAACGGGTCAGCATCACCGCCACCGATCCCGATGTCGGGATCGGAGAACCGGCCTTTTCGGCGCCGGGAACGGTGACGGAAGACGAGTTTTTCGGCAAAACCACGGTATTTTTCGACCCCGTTGAAGCCCGTGTCCCGGTCTCGCTTCCCGCCGGCGCCCGGGAAGCCCAACTGCAGGTAACCTATCAGGGCTGCGCCAAGGCGGGGCTGTGTTACCCGCCCCAGACCCGGGATGTGCTTTTCTATCAGGGTAGTGGCGGCTCTGGCTCGCAGACAGCCTCGGCAGCCGGTTTTTCAGGAGGTGGCAGCGTACCCGTCGACACCGAGACCGCCACCGGTCTTGCCGGTTTTCTCGCCCAGCAATCCACCCTTGTGATAGCGGGGGTGTTTCTGCTACTGGGGCTGGGATTGACCTTCACCCCCTGCGTTCTGCCCATGGTGCCGATTATTTCATCGCTGGTTTCCGGCAGGAACACCCGAACCACGGGGCATGCCCTTCTCTTGTCGGGCAGTTACGTTCTGGGCATGGCATTGACCTACGCTGCAGCCGGCGTGTTGACCGGTCTGCTCGGGGCCAGCTTCAACCTTCAGGCACAATTGCAATCACCCTGGGTTTTGAGCGTCTTTGCCCTGCTGTTCGTGGTCTTCGCGCTATCCATGTTCGATCTGTTCGAGATCCAGCTACCCCGTTTCATTCGCGAACCACTCAATGACGCCAGCCACAAGCTCACCGGAAGCCGGGTTTTCAGCATCTTTGGTATTGGCGCCCTGTCTGCCCTGATTGTATCGCCCTGCGTATCGGCGCCGCTGGCTGGCAGCCTGTTGTATATCTCCACCACCCAGGACGCCGTAATCGGCGGAGTCGCGCTTTTTGCACTTGGCCTCGGCATGGGCATTCCATTGATTCTGGTGGCTGTCGGAGGCCGCAAACTGCTGCCAACTACCGGCCACTGGATGACCGCAGTGAAACACTTCTATGGTGTGATGTTGCTGGCGGTGGCCATCTGGCTGGTTGAGCGCCTGGTCCCGGGGTGGCTGGCACTGACGCTGTGGGGCCTTCTTGTTGCCATCACCGGTGTTCAGTTGGGCGCCTTTGATGCCGCTAAAGCGGGTTGGGAGAGAACACGCAAAGGCCTTGGCCTGGTCCTTTTCGCCTACGGCCTGGCTTTGCTCGCAGGCGCTGTGGGCGGAGCCAATGACCCGTTAAAACCTCTGGCTCCCTTTACAGTAGCCTCGGCGTCGTCCGGTACCGTTGGCACCGGAGGTCTCCAGCACGCGGATTTTTTGCGCCTCGAACAGCCCACTGAAATCCGGGCGATGTTGCAGCAGGCCCGGGAACAGGGCCGGCCCGTTTTGTTGGATTTCTATGCCGACTGGTGCATTTCCTGCAAGGTCATGGAGCGCAACGTGTTCAGCAAGCCGGATGTAGTCCAGGCGCTTGCCCCCTACACCTTGTTGCAGATCGACATGACCGACAACACACCGGAACAACAGGCCATGCTGGACGAGCTTGGCCTCTTTGGCCCCCCGGCCATCCTGTTCTACGGCAGCAATGGAGAAGAGCTACCCCGGCGGCGGGTACTTGGCGAAATGGATCGGGAGGAATTCCTTGGTCACCTCCGGTCGCTGCGCCCGGAGGTTTAACGCTATGGGCAGCTATTGCCCACGGCGTATCAGATAGATAAACAGGTCATCGTCTTCAGTCTGGTTTATCAACTCGTGACCAAGGAACTGGCAGAACCTCGGTATGTCCCGGGTCGTGGAAGGATCAGTGGCCAATACTCGCAACACACCACCGGGTTGAACATCATTGATCCGGTTATGAAGCATCATCACCGGCTCCGGGCAGAAAAGGCCGCGGGCGTCCAGCTCCAGGTCGTATTCGGTTGCGCTCACACTTGGTCTCCTGTCATTGAACCTGATTTTTCGTAAAAACCTGCTAAATTATTGTTTATAACAGTTAAAACACTTGGAGGTTTGTCATGATCCGGGTTCTGATTGAACGCCATATTGCTGAAACCCTGGAAGCAGCTTACGAAGAACGTTCGCGTAAGGTTCTACAGCAGGCTGTGAGTGCGCCCGGATTTATTTCCGGCGAAACCCTGGCAGACAGCCATGACCCCAATCACCGGTTTACCCTGGCCAATTGGCGATCTGAAGCGGATTGGGACCGCTGGTTTCACTCCGATGAACGCCGCGAGCTCATGCTGGAGCTTATTCCCATGATGGACGAAGAAGAACACATAACCGTTCTGGAGCAAAGCGCCTTCTAGCCAGTCCGCTCAATGAAACAGGTGATCTCTTCCCTGTCATGATACAAGTGGCGGGCCTTGAGACGAAAGCCGATGCCCGCCGCACTCAGGCCATTGACGAGAATGTCCCGACAGATCAACCACTCGTCGTACCGCTTTTTCATCGGCAACTTGAGATTGAATACCGTGTAACGACAAAGGCCCTCAGCAAGCCAGGTAACAGCCAGCTTTGCGGTTTTCCTGGGCTGATCCACAATATCGCAAACCATCCAGTCGATACCCCGTTTGGGGCGCCAGCCATAGCCATCCGCTTCCACATGCTCCACCTGCCCCGACGCCATCAGCTCGGCGTTCATGGGGCCGTTATCAACGGCGGTTACCATCATGCCCTGGCGCACAAGCTGCCAGGTCCAGCCACCTGGGGCGGCCCCCAGATCCGCGGCCTTCTTGCCACCACCAAGGTAGTCAAGCTCTTGTTCCGGCGGCAGAAACACTTTCCAGGCTTCTTCAAGCTTGAGGGCAGACCGACTGGGCGCTGATGCCGGCAGCCGCAATCGAGGAATGCCACCCACATACCGGGCCCGGTTATCTGCAAGGCTGTACCCCACAACCACCGAAACAAAATCCGGCAGGAAAACCTCCAGCCGGGCCGGGGCCGAAGCATTCTGGTCGGCCTTAAGCAGACCAGCTCCACGCAGGCCACGGGATAGCGGCGATACCCACTTGCGGGCAAAGTTTCCAAGGTCGCCATCGGCATTATTTTCCGACAACCGAACCTCAAGCCGCGCACATCCGGGATAACCTCGCCCGAGCCCCCGGAGCCCCTCTATCACAGCACCAACCCGGTCGGTTTCGGGCAAGCTGAATTCCCCCAACACGACGATCCAGTCACGGACGAACACCAGCTCATCAAGCATCAGCCGGAACATCACATCATCCGCGGTTTCGGGGGCGGCCGGGTAAAAACGCACCAACCCCTGATCTTTAACCGGCTCGAAATAGCCGAAAATCCCCCTTTCCGCCGCTGAGTCAGTCACTTCACGGCCGGCTTCGGTTTCAAATCCGGGCCGGCAAAACACTAGAATCTGTTCCATGCATTTCCCGAAACAGGGTTGGAGACCAACCCGTAAAAGTTGAATCTGTTTAACAGCGCAGATTGTCCTCTCTGGCTACACTTCCCGCTCTGATAACCGCGGGAAGCCATGAATGACGTCCGTTTTGCGCTTGATTGCCATTCTCAGCCTTTTGCTGGTCCCTGCCCTGGCGTTGCCAGACGAAGGATCCGTCCCGTCCGGCTGTCCCACACTCGAGGCAACCGATCCTGCCGCCCGCGCTTCCCTGATGCAATATGTTTGCTATTACAGCGCCCCGCCGGGCGCGCCCGGCCATACGGCGACAGATCCGGAACAGCTTCCGGAGGATCTGGAGTGGACGCCGGCAAACGGGCGGGACCTGGTGTTCAGCCATACCAAATCCGTTTACTGGGCCCATCTGCATGTCAGAAACTCCGGGACTGAACGTGCCGGCTGGTACCTGAAAGTCAACTACCCCCTGCTGGACGAAGTTACATTCTGGCAAACCGGGGATGATACTACAGAGACACTGGTTACCGGTGATCAGCGTCCTTTTGCATCCCGGGCGGTAGACTACCGGTACTTTCTGCTACCCGTCACACTGGATGGCGGCGAGACCCGGTCTTTAACGATCCGGATCCATAGCAATGGCGCGCTGAACGTGCCGCTCAGTTTTGAAACTGCGGCAGAAGTGATTGCCCGCAGCAATCACCTGACACTGACTCATGGGCTTTTCTATGGAGCCCTGCTGGTATTCGCGGTCTTCAACCTGCTGCTCTTCTTCAGCTCCGGAACCGGTTATTACTTCTATAATGCGTTCTACCTTGCGGCGCTGGGGCTCTTTTTGTTCGCCATGGGCGGATTCGCCAACCAGTACTTCTGGCCAGACAATGCCAGCTTTGCCAATACGTCCATTCCTCTGTCTTTGTCACTTTGCGCCTTAGCCATGATACTTTTTGGCCGGTCGTTCCTGGAAGTGGGCCGGGGAACCATCTCGGAGACCGTGCTCAAAGGTCAGGCCTGGTTCTGCATCGGGTTCCTGGCGCTGACACTGATCCTGCCCTACAACAAGACCATTCTGCTCAACACGGTTCTGGCGATGACGGTTATTTCGAGCCTGTTCATTATTGCGGCCGTCCGGTGGAGGCAGGGCTATCAACCAGCCATCTGGTACCTGCTGGCGTGGCTGATCATGCTCGTTGGCGGCCTGATATATGCTCTTGCGGCCTTCGGCTACCTCACCGACTTCCTGGCGCGGGAAGCACTGATGCAATCGGCGGTGGGTGGTCAGGTGATCCTGCTGAACTATGCCATGGTGCAGCGATGGCGCCTGCTCAACCAGAAACTTCTGGATGTGGAACACAGTGCAAGGACAGAGCTCGAATTCAAAGTGCACGAGCGCACTGCACAGCTCAGAAACACCATGAGGGAACTGGAAAAGGCCAACCGGAAGTTATCGACGATGAGTCTGAACGACGCCCTCACAGGCCTGCATAACAGAAGGCACCTGAATAACATTTTCCCCGAGCTGTGCGCCGAAGCCCGTCGAACCTCCCAACCACTGACTCTGGCTCTGGTAGACGCCGACCATTTCAAGAACATTAACGACACCTGGGGCCACGGTTTCGGGGACACCTGTCTTCAGTTCATCGCCGAAATGCTTACCCGACATGTAAAGCGCCCGAGGGATGTAGCTATCCGCTTCGGCGGTGAAGAGTTTGCGCTGCTGCTACCGGGAACCGATGCCTCAGGCGCCCTGAACGTCTGTACGGCACTGCTTGAGGATATCGCCAGTACCCCGCTTTTGTCGCCGGATGGTACCGAGGTAAGAATGACTCTGAGCGCCGGCATCGCATCACTCAACCCCGGCGAGACTCAGAACCAGCTGTTCGAGAGAGCAGATGAAGCGCTGTACCGCGCGAAAAGCAAAGGCCGCAACCGCGCTCAGCTATCTGAAGCTATTGAAGTGGAGTAAAGATCACGCTTGAAGCCGCTCATCCACGAAGATCCGGGTTTCCCGGGCAGCCGAGGAGATCAGTTCACTTTGTGCCTGTGCCTGGCTTTTCAGCGTCTGTAAATCGTGATTGCCACCTTCCAGCCAGCGCAAGTTGATGCCGTCCAGCTCCCTTTCACGGCCGGTCATTTCGGCCGGCTTGCCAAACGGGTCTCTTGTTCCCTGTAGCACCAGCATCGGGCAGTTCAGATCGGGGAAGTGTGCGGTTCGCCAACGGTCCATTTTCCCCGGCGGATGGAACGGATAACCAAAACAGACGACCCCATCAATGCCATCCCGACGGCTGGCCAGTATGCTCGCCATGCGGCCGCCCATGGACTTGCCTCCGACCAGGATCATGCTTTCGCTCCCAAGCTCTGCGCGAATCTGGTCAATTACCCCGGAAAAATACTCCAGCAATACCGGCTCCCGGTCGGGCGGACGTTTCTTTCCATCCAGGCGTCGTTTCTGCATGTAGGGGAACTCAAAACGAACCGTTCCAATACCCTCACGCTCAAGCGCCACAGACAGCTCTTCCATGAACGGCGAGTCGGCCGGCGCACCCGCACCGTGCGCCAGAATCAGTACGACTTCCGAATGACTTTCACAGCCTTTGGTCTTAATCAACTCCACGGAATTCACCTCATCCAATTAAGCGACTATCATTGCACTCAGGCAACACACATTCCCTGCGCTGAAACAACTCCAAGAACGGCACTGAAAAGGAAGCCATGTTGCTGATTTCGGCGCATTTGACGGATGTCAGGAGTTGACCTGAGTCATTGCAAACAGCTAATCGTTTCTCCATACTTGCGCCCGCATATTTCCCCACTTTAAACCCATTGGTAAGGCTATGAGCACAGTAAATGCAAACCTGACATACAACTACAAGGTGGTGAGACAATTCGCCATCATGACAGTGGTATGGGGTATTGTAGGTATGGCGCTGGGTGTGCTGATTGCAGCACAGCTGGTCTGGCCGTCCCTCAACCTCGACCTGCCCTTTACCCACTTCGGCCGCCTCAGGCCGCTGCATACCAACGCCGTTATTTTCGGCTTTGGTGGAAGTGCCCTGTTCGCTACCTCCTACTACGTGGTGCAGCGCACCTGTCAGGCCCGTCTGATTTCCGATAGCCTGGCGTCGTTCACCTTCTGGGGCTGGCAAGCGATCATTGTCTCGGCAGCTATTACCCTGCCGCTCGGCCTTACCTCTTCAAAGGAATATGCCGAACTGGAGTGGCCTATCGATATCGCCATTGCCATCGTCTGGGTGACGTATGCTCTGGTGTTCTTCGGAACCGTCATGAAACGGGCTACCCCACATATCTATGTGGCTAACTGGTTCTACGGTGCCTTTATCATTACCGTTGCCTGCCTGCACATTGGTAACAACATGGCGCTGCCCGCCAGTGCTTTCAAGTCCTACTCCGCCTACGCGGGCGTCACTGACGCCATGATGCAATGGTGGTACGGCCACAACGCGGTAGGCTTCTTCCTCACCGCCGGCTTCCTGGGCATGATGTACTATTTCGTTCCCAAGCAGGCCAACCGTCCCGTTTACTCCTATCGTCTGTCGATCGTCCACTTCTGGGCGCTGATCGCAACCTACGTATGGGCCGGCGGCCACCACCTGCACTACTCTGCCCTGCCGGACTGGGCGCAGACCGCAGGCATGGTCATGTCCCTGATTCTGCTTGCACCGTCCTGGGGCGGCATGATCAACGGCATGATGACCCTCTCGGGCGCATGGCATAAGCTGCGCACTGACCCGATTCTGCGCTTCCTGGTGGTTTCCCTGTCCTTCTACGGCATGTCCACCTTCGAAGGTCCGATGATGTCCATCAAGACTGTGAACGCGCTTTCCCACAACACTGACTGGACCATCGGCCACGTTCACTCCGGCGCCCTTGGCTGGGTTGCCATGATCAGTATCGGCGCGGTTTACCACCTGATTCCCAAGCTGTGGGGCGTCCAGGCCATGTTCAGCACCGCCCTGATCAACGCGCATTTCTGGCTCGCGACGGTCGGCACCGTGCTGTACATCGTTGCCATGTGGGTAAACGGCATCATGCAAGGCCTGATGTGGCGTGCGGTCAACCAGGACGGCACCCTGACCTACAGCTTTGTTGAAGCACTGGAGGCCTCCTACCCGGGCTACTTTGTCCGCTTCCTTGGTGGCGTAATCTTCCTGTCCGGCATGCTCATCATGGCTTACAACGTGTACATGACTGTTCGCCAGAAAGATGCGGTTGCGCAGGACAACGCGGCAACACAGCCGGCGTAACGGGAGAGAGATCAGATGAAACACGAAATAGTTGAAAAGAACCTTGGTCTGATGATCGTACTGATTGTCCTGACCATCAGCGGTGGTTTTCTTGCCGAGGTAGTGCCCCTGTTCTTCCTGAAAGAAACCAATGAGCCGGTTGAGGGCCTCGAACCCCTGTCGGCACTTGAGCTGGAAGGCCGGGACATCTACATCCGTGAAGGCTGCCATGTGTGCCATACCCAGCAGATCCGCCCGTTTCGGGCGGAGACCGAGCGGTATGGTCACTACTCCGTTGCGGGCGAGTTCGTGTACGACCGTCCGTTCCTGTGGGGTTCCAAGCGCACCGGCCCGGATCTGGCCCGCGTAGGTGGTCGTTATTCTGATGCCTGGCAGCGCCAGCATCTTTATGATCCGCGCAGCGTTGTACCCGAGTCGAACATGCCGGCCTTCCCGTGGCTGTTCGAAGACCGGGTAGATCACACCAAGACCGCCGCGAAGATGGAGACCCTCCAGACGCTGGGCGTGCCCTATACCGATGAGCAGATTGCAGAGGCTTCTGCCCAGGTAGAAGGCAAATTCGAAATCGAGGCTCTGGTCGCTTACCTGCAACAGCTGGGTACAGTGATTTCAGACAAACGGTGAACCCATGGATATTAATGAGTTACGCGGCATTCACACACTTCTGGTAATGGCGGTTTTCCTTGGAATCGTCTGGTGGGCCTACAGCGCCCACCGCAAGAAGGCCAACGACGAGGCAGCTCACCTGCCCTTCGACGATGACGACGTGGAAAAGCGTACGCTCGAACAGGAAAAAACGGAGAAAAAAGAATGAGTACCTTTTGGAGCATCTGGATCAGTGTGATCGTGCTCGGTACCGTTTTCGGCTGCTGGTGGCTGCTTTGGGCAACCCGCAAGAGCCAGACGACCGATACCGAAACCGACCGCACCATGGGCCATTCCTTTGATGGCATTGAGGAATACGATAATCCACTGCCCAAGTGGTGGTTCTATCTGTTCCTGGCTACCTGTATTTTCGCACTCGGCTATCTGGCGCTGTACCCGGGTCTTGGCAACTGGAAAGGTCTCCTTGGCTGGACCGCGGTCAACCAGTGGGAAGCCGAAGTTGCTGAAGCCGAAGAGAAATACGGTGAGATTTACGCCCAGTACGGCCAGACTCCGGTTCCCGAGCTGGCCGAGAACGACGACGCGATGAAAATCGGTCAGCGTCTGTTTGCCAACAACTGTGCGGTCTGCCACGGCTCCGCTGCTCGTGGCCAGGTTGGCTTCCCCAACCTGACTGACGACGACTGGCTCTGGGGCGGAACGCCTGAAGCAATCCTGGAAACCCTGCACAATGGTCGTATGGGTAACATGCCCGCCAAAGGCACCATGCCCGGCATGACCAACGAGCAGGTAGACCAGGTTGTGAACTATGTTCTTAGCTTCAGTGGTCGGGAAAAAGACGCTGAAGCTGCCAAGGCAGGCGAACAGGTCTTCGCACAGGCTTGTGTGGCTTGTCACGGCCCTGAGGGTAAAGGTATGCAGGCTATGGGCGCGCCCAACCTGACCGACAATACCTGGCTCTATGGATCAACCTACGAGTGGATCAAGGAGACCGTCATGAACGGTCGCCAGAACCAGATGCCTGCCCAGGATCGTCTGCTTTCCGACGATCAGATTCAGATTCTCGCGGCTTACGTCTATAGCCTCTCGAACTGAGTCAGCCGGCCGGGGGCAATCCCCGGCCCGGTCTTTTCAACCCTGTGTCTGCACTGCGGGCACAGGCTTGAAAAGATCAGCAGCCTAAAAGCCTGTTGCCCCGCATCACCATTTTTCTGGAGGTAACGATGAGCAGTGAGATTCCGGTCAAACAGGTTGACCCATCCTCTGACCCCTCCGACAACAACAATAAATCCGGAACCGTCGAGCTATACGCCAGCCGCAAAAAGATTTACGTCAAGGAAGTCAAAGGCTTCTTTCAGCGCATTCGTAATGTCAGCCTGACACTGCTGATGGGCATGTACTTTGCCTTTGTCTGGTTCACCCTGGACGGACAGCCACTGATTCATTTTGACCTGCCTGCCCGTGAGTTTCATTTGTACGGGGCCACCTTTTACCCGAAAGATTTCATCCTGCTCTCGGGAATGCTGATTATTTGTGCCTTTGGCCTGTTCTTCATTACCACGCTATTTGGCCGGGTCTGGTGTGGCTACACCTGCCCCCAGACTGTCTGGACCTTCATTTTCATGTGGGTTGAAGAGCGCATCGAAGGCAGCCGGAACAAGCGGATGAAGCTGGACAAAGCTCCCAGCTCGGCAAACAAGATCGCCAAGAAGTCCGCCAAGCATGGGGTCTGGCTCCTGATCGCCCTGGCTACCGGCCTCACCTTTGTCGGCTACTTCTACCCGATCCGGGAACTGATCGCAGACCTGTTCACCTTGCAGGCCAATGGCTGGGCCTATTTCTGGGTTGCCTTCTTTACCGTTGCCACCTATCTCAACGCGGGATGGATGCGCGAGCAGGTTTGTCTGTATATGTGCCCCTATGCCCGCTTCCAGTCGGTCATGTTTGATCCCAACACCCGTGTGGTCTCCTACGATCCCAACCGGGGCGAGCCACGGGGTGGCCGTAAAAAAGGCGTGGATCCGGCGGAGGCCGGGCTGGGCGACTGCATCGACTGCGGCCAGTGTGTCCAGGTATGTCCAACGGGCATTGATATCAGGGACGGGCTTCAGTACGAATGTATTGGCTGCGCACTGTGTATTGATGCCTGTGACGAGATCATGGACAAGATGAATTACCCAAGGGGGCTCATCCGTTACACCACAGAGAATGAACTGGAAGGCAAGACCTCGAAGCTCCTGCGGCCACGAACCTTTGGCTATGGAGCGGTCCTCTCGTTGATGATTGCGGCGATCATCTTCACAATCGCCACGCGAGTACCGGCCCAGATGGACGCCCTTCGGGATCGCGGCGCCCTATACAGCTTCAATGGCGAAGGGCGAATTGAGAACTCCTACACGCTGAAAATTGCCAATATGACAGAGGTTCCCCAGACCTTCACTGTAGCAGTGACCGGCCTGGAGGGGATCCGGATCCTGACTGATACCTCGGTAACCGTTGAAAGTGGTGAAAACCGCTCACTGCCGACCGTTGTCGACGTGCCTCCGGAATCCATTACTGAATCCAACAACGAGATCCTGTTCAGAGCACAGTCCGAGACAGATTCTTCGCTGAGCCTTGAAACTGAAAGCCGATTTGTCGGTCCAACGCGCTGATTTCCGATCGCGCGGACCTGACCGTTTATACGAGACACTGAGTTATGACAACTGAAACACCCGTAGCACCCTGGTACCGCCAGCCCTGGTTCTGGTTCCTGCTGATATTTCCGGGCGCATCCATCATTTACTGCGCCATCGCAATCACCATCGCTATCAACACTGAAAATGCGATGGTTACCGACGACTGGTCCAAGGAAGGACGGGGTATCAATATGTCCATCGCCCGCGACCAGAAAGCGGTGGACCTGGGAATGGAAGCCCAGATCGATTTCCAGAACCGGAACATCACCGTGGACCTGAATACCGTTGACGGTCCGGCAGATTTCCCCTATCTGATTCTCAATCTGTTCCATCCAACGCTGTCCGACAAGGACCGTACGATCCAGTTCCAGCAGGTTGCCCCAGGACGCTTTGCCGGCAAGCTCCACAACGACATCGACGGCCGCTGGTACTATGACCTCCGCGGCCCGGCCAACGAATGGCGTCTCAAGGGCGAAGCCTGGTTACCCTCTGAAAGCGGCATAACGGTCAAGGCCGGGGAGTCTGCCCAAGGTTGACCAGCCTGGATTGTTTCCACTGCGGTGAACCGGCAGACGGTGAGCCGCCCATTACCCTTGAGCTCGATGGCACAACTCGTCACTTCTGCTGTCAGGGCTGCAAGGCGGTTTGCCAGACCATCCATAGTGAGGGCCTGACCGGTTTTTACGATTTTCGGACCAAACCGGCGGTCACACCGAAGCAACTGACGACCGCCGAAGTGAATCGCCTGAGAGAACTTGACCATCCCCTGGTTCAGGAAACCTTTGTTGTCCCGGTTAAAGGCGCGCAGGAAGCTCAGTTGCTGATCGGTGGTATCACCTGTGCGGCCTGTATCTGGCTGCTTGAAAACCACATGAAGCAACAGCCGGGTGTCGTGTCCTTTTCGGTGAATCACACCACACAACGTGCCCGCCTGGTCTGGTCCCAGGATCAGGCGCCTTTGAGCGACCTTCTGATTGCCATCCACGAGCTTGGCTACACCGCCCGCCCCTATCAGGCAGACGAGGCGGAACAGGCCCTCAAGGCCGAGCACCGGTCCATGCTTATCAGGGTCGCCATCGCAGGCATAGGCTCCTTCCAGAGCATGATGCTGGCATTTCCCCTGTACTTCGAGCTGGTCAACGATCTGTCACCGGAATTTGTCAGCTTTTTCCGCTGGTTCAGCCTGCTGGTGGCCACCCCTGTGGTTGTCTATAGTGCCGCCCCCTTTTTCCGTAACGCCCGCCGGGATATCCAGAGCCGACACTTGACCATGGATGTGCCGGTTGCCATTGCAATCGGGCTGGCCTACCTCGCCAGTGCCTGGGTAACCCTGTTTGGCGGCGAAGAAGTCTACTTCGAGTCTGTGTGCATGTTTACCTTCTTCCTGCTGCTGGGTCGTTATATCGAAGTGCAGGCCCGCTACCGCGCGGGGCTGACCGGTAACGCCCTCGCAGGGTTCCAGCCCACCGTTGCCACATTAGTGAACGGTGAGGATACGGACATTGTTCCGGCCCATCAGATCCGACCCGGCGATATCGTTCGGGTTCGCCCCGGTGAGACTCTGCCGGTAGATGGAGAGATCGTGCGGGGAGAGTCCACCCTGAACGAGGCCGCATTGACGGGCGAGTATCTGCCAGAAACCCGCCACCCCGGGGACACCGTTCATGCCGGCAGTGTAAACGGCGAGAACCCGCTCGACGTCCGGGTGGTGAAAGCAGGCGCACAAACCCGGCTTTCAGGCATTCTCCGGGTGTTGGACCGGGTGCAGTCAGAAAAGCCCCAGGTCGCGATGATGGCCGACCGGATGGCAGGGAAATTTGTCGGACGGGTGCTCATACTGGCACCGATGGTCTGGATAGGCTGGAGGCTGGCCGGCGCCGACAATGCCTTCGACATCACCCTGTCGGTACTGGTGGTAACCTGCCCCTGCGCTCTGTCGCTGGCAACCCCGACCGCCATCACATCGGCGACAGTCAGGCTTCGCCGCCTTGGGTTCCTGCCTACCCGGGGCCATACTCTGGAATCGATGAACACCATTGATACCGTGGTGTTCGACAAAACCGGAACATTAACCCGCGGAGAACTCAGTCTCACTGGTACCAATGTTGTCGGCAGTATGGATGAAGAGACCTGCCTGAAGCTTGCAGCCGGCCTCGAGAAGTATTCCGAGCATCCGATTGCCAAAGTATTTCATCGGCGAACCACTGCTGCTGTTGAACATGTGGAAAATCATGTGGGCGGGGGACTTTCGGGGCAGTTTGGGGGCATG
>NZ_LXYO01000001.1 GCF_001650915.1 Marinobacter sp. EhC06 | reverse complement strand
CTATAGTGAGGTGGGCAGTTACACAGATTTATTTACAGGCTCTACCCCGGCGTCAGCTCTTGTAAACTAATGTTAACGAATTTGTCTTTTTAACTTCCGCTTACTGTCATATTTCCCGCCGAAACTGGCCTCTCAACAACATTGACCCGCTGTTTTTTTGAGAGAGGCAATAACATGGCTAAGCACGACCTTGATCCCAATTATCTGGATCCCAACTACGAGCCGGTAGTCAACCACACTGAAAACACCCCCTTTCACCAGGTCCTGGCCGCGCGCATGCAGCGCCGTACCGTGATGAAAGGCAGCGTAGGTGCTGCTCTCGCCAGCGTCATGGGTCTGGGGCTGGCCGGCTGTGGCAGCGACAGCGACGACAGTACCACCAGCAGCAACGTGTCCAGCACGGATATTGGCTTCAAGGCGGTCCCGACATCAACGGCCAACGAGGTGGTTGTTCCGGAAGGCTACTCCTCCGAAACATTCCTCCCCTGGGGCACTCCCATCACCGGGTCTTACCCTGAATATAAGCCTGATGGCACCAACACCGGTGCGGAGCAGGAGCAGCAGGTGGGCATGCACCACGACGGCGTGCACTTCTTCCCGATTGACCAGAAGGCTGGCGGCAACAGCTCAACCGAAGGCCTTTTGGTGATGAACCATGAGTACATCGCCCAGGGCGCGTTGCATGCCAACGGAGCCACCTATGTGAACGATATGCGCCCTGCGGACGAAGTTCGCAAGGAAATCGCAGCTCACGGTGTTTCTGTCGTACACATCAAGCGGGACACCAACGGCAAGTGGGACATTGTGTTTGGCAGCCCATTCAACCGTCGTATCACCGGTAACACCGAGATGGATGTTCGTGGACCGGTTCGCGGCTACAGCAAGCTGATCACCAAGTACAGCCCGGATGCAACCGAGACCCGCGGCACGCTTAACAACTGTGCAATGGGGCCGACACCTTGGGGAACCTACCTCGCGGCTGAAGAAAACTGGCACGGCTATTTTGCCAACAGTGACGAATCACAGCCCCGCGAGCAGACCCGCCACGGCGTGGGCAGTTCCAGTCGTTATGACTGGGAATTGGCCGACAGTGCTGAGGACCAGTACGTTCGATTCAATGTAAGCACTATTGGCGCAACAGCTGCCGATGACTATCGCAACGAGGCCAACACTTACGGCTACATGGTTGAAATCGATCCGTTTACTCCTGAAAGCAAGCCGCAGAAGCGCACTGCTCTGGGCCGATTCGGCCACGAGGGTGTGATCTTCGCCCCGGTCAAGGAAGGCGAGCCGGTGGTTTGTTACTCAGGCGATGACTCCCGGTTCGAATACATCTACAAGTTTGTATCGTCCAAGCCTTACTACGCCGCCACAGCGGGTGGATACCTCCTCGATGAAGGCACCTTGTACGTTGCTCGCTTCAACGATGACGGCTCCGGCGACTGGCTGTCTCTGGACCTCGACGATGCCGAGTTCAAGGCCAAGGTTGATGCTGCGGTTGGAACCACGGTTGGCGACGTCGCCTTCGACGGCTTTGAGAACCAGGCTGATGTTCTGTTGAACACACGTCTGGCCGCCGATATTGCCGGTGCAACCCCGATGGACCGTCCGGAATGGGGTGCGGTTGACCCGAATTCAGGCCAGGTGTATTTCACCCTGACCAACAATTCCCGCCGGACAGAGGAACAGGTTAATGCGGCCAACCCGAACGCCAATAACCGCACTGGCCACATCATCCGCTGGAGCGAGCAAGGCAACGACCACACCGCCACCAGCTTCGACTGGGATATCTTCGTGTTCGCCGGCGAGCAGGGTACGGAAACCGTGGTTGATGACGAGGTCATCGTATCTCTTACCGACGACAACATCTTCAACAGCCCGGATGGCCTGTGGTTCGACTACAACGGTCGTCTCTGGATCCAGACCGACGGCTCTGATGCCGCGCCGTACCAGAACAACATGATGCTGGCTGCCAACCCGGAGACCCGTGAAATCAAGCGCTTCTTTGTTGGGCCCGTTGGTTGTGAGGTTACCGGCGTTGTCTCCACGCCGGATGTGAAGACCATGTTCGTCAACATCCAGCACCCTGACGGTAACTGGCCGGATTCCAATGATCCGCGCCCGCGTGATGCAACTGTCATCGTTACCAAGGACGACGGAGGCATTATTGGCGCCTGAGCCAACGCCGAAGTAGTCATCTGAACACCGCAAACCCGGCCCGCTCGGTAACAGAGTGAGTCGGGTTTGCGGTTTTTTGTTTCAGAAACGCTATTCCCCGCCGATATGACTAATAAATACACTAAAGTATGAGTTATAAACTCATGTCAATTCTTTAGTCTCCACAATGGCCTTTAATAACAAAATGTTTGCAGAAGCAACGAAAAAGAAGAGGTTTCTATGGGCTTACTGGATCGGGCTTCAGTTCTATGGGGGGTGGCGGTTGCCGTTGTTCTTGCAGTCGTCTGTGCAGTGGTGGCGCCTTTGCTAGGCCTGGAACCTGCGTCGATTCTGATCGGGCTTGTCGTCGGCCTGGTGGCTGCTGGCGGCTTCCTCATTGTCAGGGTGTTGGAGCCAACGGAGCGAGGCCTCAAAGCGCTGAATGATGGCACTCTGGCTGATGATCATCCGCTGCAGGCCCAGTGCCGCCAACTGCTTGCCGATGCCAGGGCGGGGCGTGCGTTGGTGGAGACGCTGTCCGGGAGCGCCGATAAGAACGCTATCTCCGCGGCCCAGGTGTCTTTTGCAGCCGATCAACTGAAGCTCCGGCTTGACCGACAGGTTGAAGAAACCGCCCAGATGGCCGAATACGCCGGCCAAATCACCGAGACCGTCCGGGAGTCCTCGGAGCAGGCCACGGATGCAGCCACCATGGCACTGCAGAACAAACAGGTCAGCACCGAAGGTCGTGAAGCCCTGATCTCTGCCATAGACAGTGTGCGGGCGGTGCACCAGCAGTCAGGGGAAAACCTGCGCCTGATCCAGGAGCTGAACGAGAAGTCCAACAAGATCCAGGGGGTGACCACCACGATCCAGGGCATTGCAGAGCAAACCAACCTGCTTGCCCTCAATGCCGCCATCGAAGCGGCCAGGGCAGGTGACCAGGGTCGCGGCTTTGCGGTGGTGGCCGACGAAGTGCGCCAGCTCGCTGGTCGAACCGCCCAGGCGACAGGGGAAGTGGCGGAAACTCTGGAAGAAATACGGTCCGATACCACGCTGATCGTGTCCCGCATTGAAGACCTCGCCCGCAGCATCGAGGAGGGGCTCACCTCTGTTGAGAGCGTGGGCGAGCGATTGGACCAGATTAGTTCTCAGTCGGACCGGGTTCAGCAGCAAGTAGCCCGAATTGCCGAGATCGACCAGAACAACGAGCAGAGCCTGACCCAGGTGTTTTCGGCCATTGAAACGGTGCGGGACCAGATCTCCGAAAGTGATACCAGTGTTTCTTCACTCGCAGAACAGGCTGCGACGCTTATGGAGCTGGCGGAGAAAGCCAATGCTTCATTTGCCTTGAACAGCGAAGCCAGCTATCACCGCCCCTTCTTCGATCAGGCCAGGGCCGGTGCTGACCAGATTGGTCAGCTCTTTGAACAGGCCATCCGCGAAGGCAAGCTTTCCGAAAGCGCGCTGTTCGACAAGAAGCGCACTCCCATACCGAACACGCATCCTCCGAAATACTCCAGCAGCTTTGACACGTTTACCGACCAGTATCTGCCGGCCATTCAGGAGCAGGTGAAGAATGCACATGAGGCCATCGTCTTTGCCATAGTCGCTGCGCCTGACGGGTATGTACCGACCCACAACCGGGATTTCGCCCACGCACCGACCGGAGATCCGAAGGTGGATCTGGTGAAGAGCCGGAGCAAGCGGCTGTTCAACGACCGGACAGGCATCCGTTGTGGAACGCACACCGAGAACATGCTTTTGCAAACCTACCGTCGAGATACCGGCGAAATCATGCATGATCTCTCAGTGCCGATCTATGTGAATGGCAAGCATTGGGGCGGTTTCCGCCTGGGTTACCGTCCGGACAATCACTGACCGCGGCAGGATTATCGGTCACGGGGCCTGTGGTAGACTCGGGTTAACAGATCAATAGGAGACTTGTCTTGGCCGAACCGGAGTTTATTCCTGCCGACACGGACCCCGCCTCCCGCCGAAGTGACCCGGCGCGTAACCTGGCGGTGGTGGTCTACATCCTTCAGGCGCTGTCTTTTTTCGTAGGAGGCATCACCGGTCTGGTGGGCGTGATCATCAACTACGTCAAATTGGACGACGTACGTAATACCTGGGTGGAGCGGCACTTCCGCTGGCAGATTCGCACCTTCTGGATCGGCCTGCTCTGGACCGTGATTGGCATAGTGACCACGCCGATTATCATCGGCTGGTTTATTCTCCTTGGTATTTCTATCTGGATCATCTACCGGATTGTGAAAGGGGCCCTGGCTCTGAATGACGGTAAACCCCCCGCCTGAACGAATCGCAACGTTTGGAAAGCATTTCGAGTAATATTGTCAGGCAATGTAAAATTTCGTTTGCCTGACAGTATTCAGTTCTAGAAAGGGCATTCCAACTCCCCGCTTGCCTGTTACCACATCCATTTGACAATCAAAGCCTTATTGTTTTGGGCCTCCTCGACATGAATCTTCTTGGCCCCACAGGGTGTCATTTTTGACGGGAATCCTGGAAATTTCGGCCATCGTGCCACCACACCAGCTTTCTTAACCTCGAAGCGCATTGATCGCATACCTCTCTTCCGGGGTGGAGACAATGACAACAAGAGAGGAATTGAGAGCATGAGTAAAGCACGAAAACTATCCACCCCGCTGCCAATCCTGTTCCTTGCGTTCGCTTCAGCAGGGCTTGCTGCAGAGACGCTGGAATACCGAAACGACCTGTCGATCATGGGATCTTACATCATCGCGGATGATGATCGAACGGATGAATACGGCACGGCGTTCAGAGTCAGCTACGGTAAACAGCTGGGAGAATACTGGTGGCTGGAGCCAACGGTTTCTGCCGGTATCTTTGAGACAGGGCGTACCGGATTGACGGACTATTACCATCAAGCTGCTGGCATCGATATGTCTTATCGGCTGTTTCGAAACAGAGGTTTCACGCCTTTTGCACTCGCCGGGCTTGGCGTCTCCAGGAACGATGTGGCGAATCATGACGAAAGCGAAATTGGCGGTTACGGGAACCTCGGTGCGGGTTTTCTGACGTCGCCCACTACTGACTTCGGGCTGAGGTTCCGGGCCGAGGTCAGATATCTGTACGACTCCTTTGACGATGGCCTTTCAGATGTCCACCTTTCAGCCGGAATAACCCTCCCTCTGGGGGCTACGCAGCGCCAGGTTGTTGAAAAGATCCAGTACATCGAGAAACCAGTGGTTGTGGAGAAAGAGAAGCTTGTCGGAATGGCGGATTCAGATGAGGACGGGGTAGTGGATGGCGTAGATCAATGCCCGAACACGCTCAAAGGGCTGCAGGTGAACTCGGTTGGCTGTGTTGAGACTGACAAGGCGCAGAGCGTTGTTCTCCTGGGTGTCTCTTTCGAGTTTAACTCTGCTCGCCTGACGGCCAATGCAAAGGACATCCTGGTTAAGACCGCGGATGCCCTGAAGGGCCAGCCTGATCTTCGGGTTGAACTTGCAGGGCATACAGACAGCGTCGGGGCGGAGAGCTATAACCTCACGCTTTCCCAGGAACGGGCTGACTCTGTCCGCAACTATCTGGTTGATCTGGGGGTAGCCCCGGAACGATTGGAAGCCAAGGGGTATGGCGAAGCCAGACCAGTCCGGAGTAATGGAACCGAAGAAGGACGAGAGCGCAATCGTCGTGTCGAGTTCAACGTGATTTCCGAGTGAGCGTGGGGTGGAAAAGATGAATTCAAGAACAATGAGATGGTCCTTGGTAGTTCTGGTTGCTCTTATCTTCGGCTTAACGGGATGCCGATCCGACAGCAGTCCAGCCGAGTTAGCCGATGATTCCGGCTCCGATGGTGGCACGACGGTATTTGATGCAGATCAGGATGGCGTTCCCGATAATGAGGATTCCTGCCCGACTGTTGCCAGCACCGGCGTAGATGCGGACGCTGACGGAGTCGATGACGCCTGCGATACTGATATAGGGACGTCAAATGATCTGGACAGCGATGGCATCCTGAATAGCTCGGATAATTGCCCCGATATTGCTAATAGCGATCAGGCGAACCGGGATTCAGATCTGTTTGGCGACGTTTGTGACACCGATGCTGACGGCGACGGCGTTGACGACAAGGTAGATAATGGGGACGGGAGTTTCTCAGCACTGGCGCCTTCCAGCGGAGGAGACAATTGCCCTTTGGCGCCGAACGATGGTCAGTCCGATCTTGATGCTGACTCGATCGGAGACGCCTGCGACACCGATACCGATGGCGATACGGTCGCCGATAAAGCCGATGATGGCGACGGAACCTTCAGTGTTATTGATTCCACTGACGGAGGCGATAACTGTCCTCTGGTAGCAAACGTGAGTCAGGAAGATGCTGACGGTGATGGCGTTGGCGACGCCTGTGAAAATGATGGCGACAGCGATGGTATTCCGAACGGCGCCGATAACTGTCCTGCCATAGCGAATCCGGGGCAGGAGGATCTCGACGGCGATGGTATCGGGGACGTCTGCGATTCTGATGTAGATGGTGACGGTATCAATAACGAGGACGCACTCGGTCAGTCTCTAGACAATTGTCCTAGAGTCGCCAACTCCGATCAGTCCGATACCGATGGTGACGGCATCGGAGATGCCTGCGATCTTGTAAACGATGCAGAATATGCCTGCGGAATTAACGGTGAACAGTTTACACCGTTGCTCGCCAATGACTCAGACCTGTCAGCCCAGGCCTCCAAAGACCTGTCCGGATGCCTGCTCGGGTTTGGGCTTCTTTGCGACGTCCAGTCTCCGGGCAATGTGGTAGACAGTGATCTCTCCAATGTGGCGACGATGCAGAACACCGATCTGCTGGGGCTTTCGACTGTGACTTTGCGGGTAGCGACGACCACAGGTTTTGCCTATCCTGGTGCAAATGCTCTTGGTGTGGCCTTCAGCGAAAGTGCTCAGGCTTTGCAGGCTGACTTGTTGGGCGGCGATCTGATCGTGAGAACCAGGCTTAACGGGGAAGTTCAGGAAGAGAGCTCTGGTGCTGGTGTGCTGGATCTCGATCTGCTGGGTGCGTCCGGTCTTCTCGCAGGAGCAGACACGAGCTTCCTTGTTTTCCAGACAGAGCAGCGCTTTGATTCCGTTGAAATTGAGTTTGCGCCATCGCTACTGTCTTTGCTCAATGAAGTTAATGTGCACGCGGTTTGTGCGAGCAAAACGGACGTGTCAGTGCCCTGATACACATTCAGGCAAGAATGAAAAGAGCCGCTACCAAAGCGGCTCTTTTCGTTTCAGTCTTCGGTGACTTCTTTCAGCCGTATGGCACTGACCATCCCGGCCAGCCCCATCAGGCCCAGGACAATAATGACCGCCACCTCTGAAATCATTGATATGAGGGCGGTCAGGCCGCCGGTAACAAGCAGCAGAACACCGATGACCGTGTTGCTCACTGCAGTATAATCGGTGCGCTTGTTACCCCCTGCCATATCCACCAGATAGGTTTTGCGCCCCAGCCTGACGCCCGCATGGGCAATGCTCAGCACAAAAAAGGCGATCGGGTAAAACCAGACGCTGCCAATTTCCGTCCCGATAAAGAGCGCGGTGAAGCCGACGATCAGGCACACACCGCTGGCCATTGCAGCGCCACGGATCATGACTTTTCGACTGGAGGTGTCCGCCGCCCAGCCCCAGAAGCTGGCACTGAGCGAACTGGCAAGACTGCTGGCCAGCAGGAAGATACCCAGCATCCAGCCAATGTCGGATTCTTTCTGCGCAAGGACCACGAAGTAGGGCGACGCCAGGGCCGAGCAGAGCAATAGCGCTCGGGTGATCACGAAGTTTCTGAAGGGTACATCGTCGTGGAGCAGGGAAAGGCTCCGGAACGCCTCGTTGATGGCGTTGCCGCCACCACCTGTTTCACCTTCGTACTCTTCCACTCCGGCAAACAGAAAACCGGCAATCACCCAGAGCACACCTGCCAGAAGCAGGAGCACTGTGTAAAAGGCAATCGTCGGGTCGCCGCGTTCCCAGAACAGCAGGGCGGTCAACACAACGGTGGCGGTGCCGCCAATGGTGGACGCCAGCCCGCCGAGTCTTCCCCGCCGGGTTTTCGGGATGCATTTGCCCTGCACATCTTTCATGGACACCGAGCAGAATCCGCGGGCGAGGGAAAACATAATGAGGGCTGCAATGATCCCGGAACCTGCGGCATAACCCTCGAAAAACCAGATGCTGGCCGCCATGGCCACAACACTGGCGGCCTGGCCGAAGCTTCCGAGGGTCCAGAACCACTTGCGGACAGGTTTGCGGCGCACCCAGGCTGCAATCACCATTTGTGGCACTAGAGAGCCGGATTCCCGGATCGGTACCAGCCAGGCCACCAGGGCGGGTGCTCCGATGGCGCTCATCAGCCAGGCCAGTACGGTTTTGGGGCTGATCAGCAGGTCGCCCAGCTTGGTCAGGACGTTGCTGGCGAGAATCAGGAAGAAATTACGGGGTACCTCGCGACAGGCCTCCTCCGGTATGTCTTTACAGACCCGTGCATCTTCTTCGTTGGCAATCAGGCTGTAAAGCTGGTCGATGGTGTCCTTTCTGCTCTCGGGCAAACCGCTGTCCTCCGGAAAATGAGTCGGAAGGATACCAGTGTTGCCCGGCATCCTTAAGCCCGGAGTACGGCAGTTGCGGGCAATCAGACCAGATGGTGGTCCCAGTGAACGGGGAGGTCTGCAAGTTCCCTGGCGGGTGTGGCCGCGCCCAGCTGAACCAGTTTTCCCCGGCCAGAGGAAACCAGAAAGTCGCCTCCGGCAAGGGCCTGGATGCCAGCGCAATCGGCTATGGAGACGCGGTTGACGAGTTCACCGGTACTGCCCCTGAAGACAATGGCTGTGCCACCAACAGGCGAGGCAGCAGCAACGAGGTCGTTTTCCGGGTGGGCAACCACGCTGGCAATATAGTTGGCCAGGGCTATCTGGGTGTCTTCGTCAAACCGGTATTCGCGCAGTGTTCCCTTCTCAAGACGCGCCAGCAGAGGCGGCGTTTCATAGAGAGGCCCCTGGTACTGATAGGCCACGTACACACGTCCGCTGTTGCTGACGCTTACATGACGGGCGCTTTGCTGATGATGGGGCGGCTTGAAGCGGCCAACGATGTTGCCAGAATGACGATCCATCAGCAGCAGGGCAGGATCCATGGTCTCCAGATTGAGCTTCATGCGGTCGTAATCCGGGTGGGTCAGGATTCCGCCAAGCCCGATCACCAGGGTTTCGCCATCCGGGTGCAGGGTCAGTTCATGGGGGCCGATGCCATTCAGATCAAAGGTATCGGTTCGCCGGTAATCCTGTTCGGCGTCATAGACCGCAATAATTCCCTCGCCCTTTTCGTACCGGCTGGCCGTGACGTACAGCCAGCGGCCATCGGTCGAGAAAATCCCGTGGCCGACAAAGTGTTCGCCGGCTTTTGCGCCTACACGGTGTTTTCTGGTGCCGGCAGTGGCATCGAACACGTAGAACGACCATCCGGGGCGGCGCTCGAAGAAGACGGTTTCACCCATGCCAGGCCGGTTGCATCCACTGTGGCAGCGGGTTTCGACCGGAGTCTGCCAGAGGATGCTGCCGCTGCGGTCGAAGGCGCTGACTCCAAAACTGCCGTCCGGCAAGCCAACGGCGCCGACATAGCTGTCAGGTTGGCCCGAGGCTTTTCCGGGAAGCAGGGAGCAGCCGGTCAGGCCCACGGAAATACCGCCGGCAAGGGACGCTTTGACAAGGGCCCTGCGGTTCAACAGCATACGATCAGCCTCCTCAGTCGCCATCGCTTGAATTGAAGCCTCTTACCACGCCAAGAGCAACCGCCGCCTGGTCATTGACCAACGTGGCCAACTGGGAAATATCGACATAGAGGCTCTGCAAGACCCGGAATTGGTCTTCTTCGTTCAGGGCGGTTGCCATGGGCAGATGGGCGCCGGGAAAGTTCTGCTGAACCTCGCTGAATTGCTTGCGAATGCGCGTCGCCAGATCGGACTTTCCCATCGCTTCCAGTAATGTAGCGAGCCCCGGCAAAAAGAACTGTCGCAGCCCATCCACAGTGGCTTCAACGGTCATCAGGGTGTTGCCGCTACGCCAGGCGTCCGTGATGTAGGGATTGCGTTTGCCGTTGCCGCGAAGCCCCATGGGCTGGGCCAGACGGCGTTCTTCCAGGATTTCCAGCGCAGCCATCCCCGCGCGGATTGTGGTGTCGTGGTATTGATCGGTCTCCAGGTAGTGCGGCCGAAAAGCCTGCCATCCGTCCATCAACTCGTCGCTGTTGCTTTTCGCATGCCTGGCCACGTTGGTCAGCAGTTCGCACGTCCGGGCGGCAGGCAGTGCATGGTCCCCGGCATTGAGCTGCTGATCGAACAGCAGGTATTCCATCATCGGGAAGCCCTGCACAGCGACACCGGACTGGCTGATCACCTGGGGAGTGATCGGTTCATCGTTTCCGATCAGGTAAGCGGCTTTTCGTGCGATCAGATTCTTTGGATCCGGCCAGAACTGGAACTGCCAGGATAGATTGTTGTTTTCCACCGGGCCGAAATCGACGAAACGCACCCGTTGCCAGGCCAGGAAAGCGTCAAGCCAGGCTGCTTCCAGTAGTTTCCTGCTATCTGGTGCAGGCGCGTTGCAATATTTTCGGGCCGCCATGTTCAGGTCGGCGGTCTCCGATGACAACGCCTCGTAGCCGTTTGCAATGCCCTCATGCCACTGATGACGGGCCTGGGCGTTGGCATCGTTTGCCCACGTCAGAGGCGAAAGCACGGCCAGAATAGATGTACACATAAGTCTGGTGATCGGGTGCATGGCGGATCCTCAGAGTGAATTCAGGAAATCGATCAGGGCCGTGCGATCCTCCGACGACATCTGGCGGTAGCGATCGGCGGCCGCCTGGGCCTCGCCACCATGCCAGAGCACGGCCTCTTCCAGTGTGCGGGCGCGACCGTCGTGCAGGAACCCGGCCTGCGGGTTCACCACCTGGGCCAGGCCAATGCCCCAGAGCGGCGGCGTTCGCCATTCGTTGCCATTGGCCAGGAATTCATCACGTCCATCCGCCAGGGCTGGGCCCATATCGTGGAGCAGCAGATCCGTGTAGGGCCAGATGGTTTGATTGCTCAGGTCCGGGCGGTCAGCAACCTCACCCGTCTGGTGTCGCGGAGTATGACAGCCCGCGCAGCCAATTTCGTTGAACAGTTCTGCCCCTCGTTGAACGGATTCGGACTCAAGATTGCGCCGGGCCGGAACGGCGAGGCTCTTGGCATAGAAGGTCACGAAGTTGGCGACCTTGTCGCTGACCTCAGGATCGCCGCCGTGAGTGAATCGCTCACAATGCTGCTCGGGCATGCAGTCGGTTGTGGGTTTCAGAGTAGAGGTCAGGCCCATATCTCCGGCGAAGGCACCCATGCTCTGTTGATGGACATCTGGCTCGGCCGCCTTCCAGCCGAATCGGCCGGGCAACGTCTGTTCCGTTGCCAGATCCCAGACCTGGTTAAGCTTTCCGGAGATGCCGTTTTGGTCCGCATCATCAAGGTCATGGAGAGCTTGCAAATCTTCAATGGGGATGGCTTCCAGCAGCCCCATTCCGATCATCTGCGGCGCTACCCGGGGTGACACCAGCAGGTCCTCGGGCAGCGGTCCGTAGTTTGGGTTTTCGATGCGGTACACAGGCTTGCGCAGTTCAACAACAGTGCCGTCCGCAAGGGTTTTTTTCACCGGCGTCCATTCAATGATCAGATCGGCCTCCGGTTTTGCAGCGGGAAGCGCAGCGGTCTGCAACTGGCTGCCGTATACCGGCGCCGGTTTAAAACCGTGCTTGCGCAGAATCTCGGCGTCCCGCTCCGGGTCAGCGGGAACTGCCAGCCTCAGAAACAGGGACACCGGCGGTTCGTCGACACCAGGGGGATGTCCACGACCATCCTTGATATGACATCCCTGGCAGGAGTTGGTATTGAACAGCGGGCCCAGGCCGTCACGGGCATCAGTGCTTGCCGGGGCTTCGACCCAGGGGTTCCGGAAGAAACTGTTGCCGACGCTGAAATCCAGACGCCTGGTCATGGACAGGTTGCCCTGGGGAAGCGAGTAAGCGTTGGTGTCTGACTGTTGTACCGTGCCACCGCCCCCTGTTGCCGGCGATGTCTGGATTGGGTAGCCCGCGTGGGTCTGGGCGGTAACGTGGGCGCTGGCGATTGCCAGCGCCCCGATTAAAGCAAGCTGCCTCATCATGTTCAGAACGCGTGACCGGCATCATCCGGAGACAGGGCTTCAATACCCAGGTCCCGCGCGGCCTGCTCGATCGAGCCGGTCTGTGCAACCAGCGCCATGATGGCACCGTTGACGATACGGGTTCCCTCGGCATTACCCGGTGCAATCATGGTGTCGAAGGCCATCGGATTTTCGCTGCTCTCTGCACGAGCCTTCATCAGAGCCAGGGCTTCCATGGAGGCGTCCAGCTGGTTGTTCAGGCGGGCGTCCAGTTCCGGATTGCTCTGTTGAACCAGATCAGAGAGGGAAGGACCTGTTACCAGGCTGCCATCCACACGACGGTAGGTGCCGGTATAGACATTCTGAATGCCCTGGCCGTTGTAGTAATGGGAGTTATGGGTGTTGTCGCTGAAGCAGTCGTGTTCGTCCTCGTAAGAGTTGGCTTCCAGGGCTACCTTCATGCGCTCACCGGCCAGCTCACCGAGGGATAGGGAGCCCATGCCGAACAACATCTTCTGAACACCCTCGTTGGCGTCAGCCGCCGTCAGCTGGGCGCGATAGTTGTCGCCGGCGCCCGGCGCCCACTGGGCTACCATCCACTCCAGATCCGATACCAGCAGGTCGGTCACTGCATCCAGAAATTCGCCACGACGCTCGCAATTACCATTGGTGCAATCAGCACCCCTGGCGTAATCCGTGACCGGACGCTCCCCGGAACCGCTTTCAAAGCCATGCAGATCCTGGCCCCAAAGCAGGAATTCAACGGCATGGTAGCCGGTAGCGACGTTGGCTTCAGAGCCGCCCACTTCGTTCAGATCGGCCAGCAGGCTCGGAGACAGTGAGGACACGTCCAGAGTTTCCCCGCCGACGTTGATGCTGTCGCTGGCGATGATGTTGGCGGTTGCTCCGGCGTTACCCAGTTCGTGCTGGTATCCGTCCGCCTTCACGTAGTCGATCAGGCCTTCGTCCAGCGGCCAGGCGTTCAGTTGGCCTTCCCAGTCGTCGACAATGGCGTTGCCAAAGCGGAACACTTCGGTTTGTTGGTAGGGGACTCGCGCCGCAAGCCAGGCTTCTTTTGCGGCGGCCAGGTTGGCTTCGGTCGGGTTGGCAATAAGTCGATCGGTGGCTTCGTCCAGGGCTCGTGCTGTGGTCAGGGCATCTTCATAGTTGGCGTGAGCCAGGTCGGCGTAGTGATTGACCACTGAGGCTTTGGTTGCCGGCTGAGAGTCTTCGGCGGACCAGGGATGATTGGCGCAGCCTGCAGTCAGCAGAGCGGTTACTGTTAATGCCAGCGGGGCTGGACGAAACATGGACGTCATTCCTTTCTCCAAGTTTGGGTAATCGTGGCGCGAATGATAAATATTAGCGTTCAGGATTATGGTTGCCCGTATATGAAAACGCAAGCGGGAAAAGGACCAGTGTGATCAGGATTGACGATAGTGCTCTTGCCCTGGGCAGCCGTGATCGGGCTTAATGGCCCCGTCACCAGGGAGCTATTCTTGTATGTTGAGTTATCTGCACGCCTTCCACGCCGGCAATTTCGCTGATGTCCAGAAACATGGGGCCCTGGTACTGGTCCAGACCATGATGAAGGCGAAGTCATCCGGCATTGCCTGTTTCGACACCCATGCCGGAAGCGCCATATACGATCTGCGAGGTGAGCGGGCCCGGAAGACGGGAGAGGCCGACGATGGTGTCCAGAAGTTGTGGAGCGCCAAAGATCGGCTTCGGTCCGAGGATTGGAATCCGTTTGTGGATGTCCTGGCAGGATTCAATGCCGGTAGTGGCGAACTTTCCGTTTACCCGGGGTCTCCGGCCTGGTTCCAGCACTTTCTCAGGGCCGGGGACACGCTGACGCTTTTCGAACTCCATCCGAGCGAGAGCGAGCAGCTGGTGGGTTGGGCTTCGGAGGCGCCGATTCGAGTGCTTCGGCAGGATGGCCTTGCGGGGCTGCTCAGGCAGCTTCCACCAAAACAGCCGCGGCTCCTCACGCTTATCGATCCTTCCTATGAGATCAAATCTGATTACGTTGAGGTTGCTGAAACCCTGGGAAAAGCATGGCAGAAGTGCCGGCATGGGCTTTATCTTGTGTGGTATCCGATACTAACCAGTGGCTCGCAGGTGCAGCTGAAAGAAGCCGTCAAGCGTACCGACGTACGCAAGGTGCTTTGCAGTGAGGTGCATCTGCGCAACCCGCCGGAGCGCGGCATGGTCGGCTCAGGGATGCTAGTGGTGAATCCGCCCTGGGGCTTTGATGGCCGGTTAGCTGCAATGATTAACGACGTTGCCGGGTCGGACGTTTTGAATCTGTCCCATGATATTGGTTGGCTGGTGCCGGAGTAGTTGGAGCGAGAACACGCAGGGGAGCGATGAGGTTGAAGGATAATCCAGCAAACGAGGCAGAACCCACGTGGATGCCGGGAGGTCTGATCCCGGTTGAGCAATGGAAAGTGCCTGAAACATCCGTAAGGCGCTCGCTTAAAGATGCCTTGCGCCATGCCCTTGCTCAGATCCGGGCAGGTGTAGTGGCAGAAAAGGAGGTGTTTGAAAGCCTCGATAACCTTCCTGAACTGTCAACAGCCAAGCTTGAATCCTTTGCGCCTCGACCCGACCAACGCGCGCTCGCGGATACCCTCTCAAGAGCCCTTGAAGAGACAGACTCCAGCCACGACTCAGGCAAGAGAGTTAGGTTACTGGTGGCTCCACCGTTCTCGGGTATTCGTTCTGCCCTTGAGTGTTTTTCCGAACGTGAACCGCAGCTAGAAGGCAAGGCAGACCGATGGTCGCTTATCCTGCCTCCCGAGAACCTGCTTCTGGATGACCGCGGGGCCCGGGAATGGTGGGACAAGCAGGATCTTTCCAGGCCGTGGGTAATTTCCGAAATGGCTGATTTCTGGTTGCGCCATCTTTCCGGCCTGGCTCTGGTTCGGGAATTACTCCGTCGGGTTGCCGCCGGAGGTCTTGCTCCTGGCGTTATTGGTTGTTCGAGCTGGTGCTGGCAATTCTGGTCCTCCTACTTCAAGGATGCGCACTTTTCGCCGACGACACCGTCACCGATGGCGGCAGTGGATCTTGGTGAATGGTTCGAATCCCTTGCTGCCGGTGATAGCGATCAGTCAATCACTGCCCGAATGGCAGACGATGGTTTATGGGTTTTGCCGATGGCAGATGAGAGTGATGGGCAAAAACGCAAACATAGCGGCTTTCTCCGGGATCTCGCCTCCGTTGCAAGGGGAAATCCGGGCGTTGCGTTGTCGATCTGGCGGCGCGCGCTCAGAGCCAGACCCGAAGAAGATGCAGACACCAAAGAGTCAGGCCAGGTTTCCGGTAACAGCGGCGCAGTCGCCAAGGTTTGGGTTGTACCTTTTGATAAATTAGGGCTTCCGACAGTACCCCAGAGCCAGGGCGATAACATTGGCCTGCTTTTGCATGCCTTGCTTCTGCACGATGGCCTGGACATTTCTGATTTGCAATTGGTAACCGGCGTTGCAGAGCATGAGATGGGATTTGTTCTGGCGCGATTGGGGCGATTAGAGCTCATTGAGTACGAGGCCTCTGATGCTTGCTGGAGGGTTACTGCACATGGATACCCGTCGATCCGTCGTCACTTGCAGAGCTGGGGCTTCCCGGTCGACACTTTTTAGGAGATGAGCCATGGGTGATCTCGGCATTCGAGAGGCGTTTTCAGCGATTACTTCCCAGGCATTGCTGGAATCATTATTGGTTGTGCTGCTGGCAACGGGCCTGATCATCGTCATCCAGAAGCTGTTCCCGCGAATCGCAGGTAAACTGGGGGGCAAACCCCGGTTTTATATCCTGGCGTCGGTGCCTTTGTTGAGGCTGGTCATTATTGTTCTGACCATCATCATTGTGGTTCCGATACTGGTGGAGCCTTCGTTTGAAAACATGGTCGCCATTTTCGGAGCGCTGGGGCTGGCCCTCGGGTTTGCCTTCAAGGATTACGCGAACAGTCTGATTGCCGGCATTGTAACCCTCTATGAAATGCCTTATCGCCCCGGAGACTGGATCGAAGTGGACGGCCAGTACGGGGAGGTACGCTCGATTGGCACCAGGGCTGCGGAGCTGGTCACGCCCGATGACACCGTGGTGGTAATACCCCACAGCAAACTCTGGGCGTCGCTGATTGCCAATGCCAACGACGGTACTGACAACCTGATGTGCGTGGCGGAGTTCAATCTTGAGCCTCATCACGATGTCGGCCGGGTTATGAGCCTTCTCAGGGATGTGGCATATACCTGCCCTCTGACCCGGACGTTTCGTCCTGTCGTTGTGGTGGTCTCCAACAAGCCGTGGGGTATGTGTTACCGGCTAAAGGCCTATCCGGTCGAGTTGAAGGATCAGTTTCGCTTCATTTCCGAATTGACGGCAAAGGGAGCAAGCGCGCTTGCCTCCGAAGGCGTCAATTTTGTCTCAGCCCCCGTCGCCGGAACCCGCTGAACCCTGACTTCCGGTTTCGGTGTCGTTAATCAACTGGTATAACCGCTCAAAAATTCGCTGCCCACTCTCGCCAGTGCGCTCCAGATAGATGTCACGCACCGGCAAGCTGGCTCGCCGAAATGCCTCCCGCTCTGCATCGTTGAGGCGGACGACCTTCAGGTGGCCTTCTTCTAGCATTTTTTCCAGCCGGGTCTGATTGAGTTCCTCCTGGGTCTCCCAGGCAACCTGTGCAACATCATTGAGACCATTATCCAGCCATTGTTGCTGGTTTTCCGGTAATGCGTTGTACCACTCAAGATTCGAAACCACTGAAGCAACGAACTGCGCTGGCCTTGCGAGCGTCATGGTGCTCTGGACTTCATAGAAGTCCATTTCCTCGATGGCAAAAACGGGGTTGCTCTGGCCATCAATCTTGCGCAGTTGCAGATCGCTGTATACCTGCGAATAGGGGATCTGGCTCGGTTCGGCGCCATAGGCGCGAAACGCTTCCTCGGCCATATCGGATGTCATGGTGCGGATCCGTTGGCCATCGAAGTCTTCCGGTGTGCGGAGCGCCTTGTTGGCGGTCCACGCCATCCAGCCCTCGGGTACAAAGCCCAGAAGTTTCATGTTCTCCCGGGCGTAGGGCTGCTCAAACAGATCGAGCAATTCCGGGCTCGCGAGAACCTGTCGGGTTACGTCAGCGTTGTCCGGTAGAACATAGTGCAGGGTAAACAGGCCGACTTCCGGGATGGTGTTGGCAAGGTGTCCGGGGGAGGCGAAGGCAAGGCTGACCGAGCCATTCCGTACCAGCTCAGTAAGCTGAGCTGAAGTACCCAGAGACCCATAGGGAAAGATATCAACCTCGATCCTGCCATCGGAGCGCTCTTCAATGCGTTCTTTTAATGCTTCAGCATAGGCATGCTGAACGCTACCCTCGATTTCCTCCAGCGCAAAGCGCCAGGTTACGGGGTATTCAGGGGGTTCCGGAGCCTCGGACGTCTTGTCCCCACGATCGGTCTGGCTGTCTGAGCAACCGGTCAGTGCAATGGCCAATGCGAGGCTCAATGGCCAGAACCTGAAACGGGTGTTGGGCATAGCGGGGGACTCCAGTATTCTCAATCCTTGTTTGATATTGATATACAAGGTAACACAAGAATGCTCACTGCCATGGGTAACAGGGTTCGATTGGATTACACTGTCGGCCAAACAATCCCGTGGAGAAAGGAGAAAATCAATGGAGTGTCAGTGGCTGGCAGGAGGCCATGAATGAAAAACCAGAAGCAGGCGATGCTCTATGGCCTGGGTACCGTGCTGTTATGGTCCACGGTGGCAACCGCGTTCAAGCTCTCCCTGAGAGAGCTGGCTCCCGTTCAGATGCTACTGATTGCCTGCACTGCGTCGGTAGTCGTGATGGCCATTATTCTGATGCTTCAGGGGCGCTGGCATCTGGTGTTTTCACTCAGTCGCGAACAGTATGCCCAGTCCTTTGGCATGGGGCTGATCAATCCCTGTCTGTACTATTTTTTGTTGTTCGGCGCGTTTGACCGGTTGCCGGCCCAGGAGGCGCAACCGCTGAACTACACCTGGGCACTGGTGCTGGCCTATATGTCGGTACCGTTTCTGGGGCATCGGCTGCGCAAGCTGGATATTGTTGCAGGTCTGATCTGCTATGCCGGGGTGGTGGTGATTGCCACCCGTGGTGCCGTGACTTCCCTGAGTTTCGAGGATCCGCTCGGGGTTTCTCTCGCCCTGGGCAGTACTGTGGTCTGGGCGTCCTACTGGATTATTGCCACCCGGGATACCCGTGATCCGGTGGTTGGCCTGTTCCTGAATTTTCTGTGCGGGCTGCCGGTGATTCTTCTGATTTGCTGGTGGACGGAGGGCCTGAACTTTGCCACCGGAACGTCGCTTGCTGCTGCGTTGTATGTTGGCGTGTTCGAGATGGGCATCGCTTTCGTGCTCTGGTCCTACGCCATGAAGAAGGCGGAGAACACCTCGAAGGTCAGCAACCTGATTTTTATCTCTCCATTCCTTTCACTGGTGTTTATCTATTTTATTCTGGGTGAGCATATCCTGCCTTCCACCTACATCGGGTTGGTCCTGATCATGATGGGGCTCTGGATCCAGCAGAAAAAAGTGAAGGACCGGGAAGAGGCCCTGAACCTTGGCTAGCTGGTTTGTTTACATGGTGCGAACCGCACGGGGGGCCCTGTATACAGGCATAACCACTGACGTTGACCGGCGTTTCAATGAACATCAGGGAGGCGCTCCCCGGGGAGCGCGTAGTCTGAGGGGCAAGGGGCCGCTTGAGCTGGTGTTCAGCGCGCCGGCCGGAGACCGAAGCCGTGCTTCACGGTTGGAGTGGCACATAAAACAGTGGCCGCGGCCCAGGAAAGAGGCCTTGGCGCGGGGTGAGCTCAGCCTGCCAGATGACGTTTGATGTGTTCACCGGCGGTCTCTATCGCGGCCGTGGCCCGGTCGAGTTGCCCGCTATGCACCTGAAAAACGTGCCAGAGGCTGTTATAAACCTCAAGGCGGGTTTCCACATCGTGCCGGTTTGCGGCCTCGGCCAGCCGTTCGGCATCATTGAGCAGGATTTCCTGGCTGCCCACCTGGATCAGCATGGGTGGCAAGCCGCTCAAATCGCCGAACACGGGTGAGATCAACGGATTGGTCAGGGATTCCTGGCCGGCATAGAGATGGGCTGCCTTGCTGGTCCAGCTGGCCTGGAGCACCGGTTCACATTCGGGTGCGTAGAGCTTTTCCTGAGTGAGGTCTACCCAGGGTGAAAACACCGTGAGCGATGCCGGAAGCGGCTGGCCCTTGTCACGCAGCCGCATGGCGAGGGCAACGGCGAGGCCCCCACCGGCGGAATCGCCGGCAATAGCAATCTGCTCCGGTTTGAAGCCCTGCGCCAGCAGTCCGTTCCAGCAAGCCTCCGAATCATCCAGCGCGGCGGGAAATGGGCATTCGGGCGCCAGTCGGTAATCCGGTGTGACGATGGTGCAACCGCTGGTTTTGGCCAAGTGTCCGGTTATGCCCCGGTGAGTGCTGGAGGAACCGATAATATAGCCACCGCCGTGCAGATAGAGAACAGCGCCGTGAGGGTTGTTGCCAAAACTGGTGCTGATGGCCGGAATGCCGCCCACTGTGGTGTTTTCGAAGCTTGCCCCCCGCGGTGGCATGGAACTCCGGTAAGCCTGGCGCACAATGCGTCGCTGGAGTGAAACAGGTACTGCCGGGGTGAGAACCGGTCTGACCAACCGGTTCATGGTCTGGCGCAACGCAGTCTCCAGAAGCTGTTGCAACATCTGTGTCTTTCCCCTGCTATGGGTTAGGATTGGAAGCCAAAATTCATAACTCATTCATGACAGGCGTTTAACTCTACGTGTACTGGAAAACAGATACCATAGAAATACCGGATTGGGACAGACACTCGCTCCTGGACAGACTCGAACCGTTCGACCCGGCCTGCTCGCGGGATCTCAGTGATGAAATGGTGGCCTATTGCCGCTTTTACGGCCTGGATCTCTGGGTAGAGCATCCGGATGTGGCATACCACCAGGGTTATGTCAAAGCGTGCGATCATGAGGTCATGGTGCACTATTTCCGGTTGCCAGAGCAGGCAATTGAGCGTGGCACAGTGTTTATTCTGCACGGCTATTTCGATCATGTCGGATTGTACAGCCAGTTGATTGATCGTTGTCTGGGAGCCGGCTTTGATGTGCTCGCCTACGATCAGCCGGGGCACGGCCTTTCCAGCGGTACGCCGGCGGCGATTGGTAGTTTTCTGGAGTACCAGGGGGTTCTGGCAGACGTTATGGCTCAGGTCAGGGAAAAGGTGCGTCAGCCCTGGTTTGCGGTTGGCCAGAGCACCGGCGGCGCGATCCTGATCGACTACCTGTTGTCCAACCAGCACAACCAGCAGACCTCCGACTTCCGGAAAGTGGTGCTTCTGGCGCCCTTGGTCAGACCTGCGGGCTGGCTGGGAGCCAAGGTGCTTCACAGCATCGCAAAACCGTTTATATCCCGGTGGCGGCGGGTGTTTGCGGAGAACAGTGGCAATAGTCGATTCCTCCGGTTTTTGCGGGAGCATGATCCCCTCCAGGCCAGGGCGGTGCATGTGGATTGGGTGAGTGCACTGCGAAAGTGGGTGCCCCACATCGAATCCGCCCGGCCTGTCGACTTTCCGGTAACGGTCGTGCAGGGTGAAAAGGATCTTACCGTCGACTGGCAGCACAATTTGCGCATAATCCGGAATAAATTTTCCTCGGTGGAGGAACTGAAGATCCCTGACGGACGTCATCATCTTGTGAACGAAGCTCAGGATTTACAGGCAACCGTATTTAATACCATCATTGATACATTCACGAACTCGGCATCACAGACCCGCTAGCGGTCTCTGCCAGGAACATCAGGCACAGGAGATAGTTGTGAAAAAGACAATACTCGCGTTTGCAGTGGCCACTGTCGGTCTCGGTGGTTGCATGACTTATGACCCCTACACCGGCGAGGAGAAAACCTCCAGTGCGACCAAGGGCAGTATAATTGGCGCCATTGGCGGCGCTGCCATTGGTGCGGCAACCTCCAGTAAGAGTGATCGTGGAAAAGGGGCCTTGATCGGCGCAGCCAGTGGTGCGGCCATTGGCGGCGGGATCGGTTACTACATGGACAAGCAGGAAGCCGAGCTGCGTCGCCAGTTGGAAGGCACCGGTGTTCGTGTAGTGCGCAACGGTGATGAGATTGAGCTTGTGATGCCGGGCAATATCACCTTCGACCTGAATGAATCGACGATCAAACCGTCATTCAGTGGCACCCTGGAGTCTGTGGGTCTGGTTCTGAAGGAATATGACAAGACCATTATCCAGATCGAGGGGCATACCGACAGCTCCGGCTCAGACAGCTACAACCAGCTGCTCAGTGAGCGTCGCGCTTCTTCTGTGCGTGACTTCCTGCTGAATCAGGGCATCGAGCCCAAGCGTACCCGTGCTGTTGGTTACGGTGAGCGCTACCCTGTGGCGTCCAACGATACCGCGGCGGGTCGCGAGCAGAATCGTCGTGTTGAGCTGACTCTGGTGCCCATGCAGTAAGCAGGGCGCTTCGTTGGCATAAAAAAACCGGAGCATTTGCTCCGGTTTTTTTACGCCAGGCCGTGAATCAGAACAGGACGCGGCAGCGAATCGTTCCCTTCACCTTGAGCAGCTTCTCTAGTGCCAGTTCGCCATACTCTTTGTCCACATCCACGACCACGTAACCGATGTCTTCCTTGGTCTGCAGGTACTGACCGCACACGTTGATGCCGTTCTCGGAGAATACCTGGTTGATTTCGGACATCACACCCGGCACGTTCTCGTGAATGTGCAGCAGGCGGTGCTGGTTCGGGTGGGACGGCAGTGCCACTTCCGGGAAGTTCACGGAAGAAACGGACGTGCCGTTGTCGCTGTACATGGCCAGCTTTTCCGCCACTTCCCGACCGATGTTTTCCTGGGCTTCGATGGTGGAGCCGCCAACGTGTGGGGTCAGGATCACATTGTCGAATTCCCGCAGCGGAGAAACGAACTCCTCGTCGTTCGACTTGGGTTCCACCGGGAACACGTCGATAGCGGCACCCAGAAGCTTGCCGCTGCCCAGCGCGTCGGCCAGGGCGTCGATGTCGACAACCGTGCCACGGGAAGCGTTCATCAGAATGCTGCCGGGTTTCATCTGGGCGAATTGCTCAGCCTTGAACATGTACTTGGTGGCCGGCGTTTCCGGCACGTGCAGGCTGACCACATCGGCAATGTTCAGCAGTTCCTGGAGGGTGCCAACCTGGGTGGCGTTGCCGATCGACAGTTTGGAGACAACATCGTAGAAATACACATCCATGCCCAGGCCCTCGGCCAGGACACTGAACTGGGTGCCGATGTTGCCATAACCAATGATGCCCAGCTTCTTGCCACGGATTTCGTAACTGTCCTTGGCGGACTTCAGCCATTCACCGCGATGGGCCTTGGCGTTCTTCTCCGGAACACCGCGCAGGAGCAGGATGGCCTGGGCCAGAACCAGTTCGGCAACGCTCCGGGTGTTGGAGAAGGGCGCGTTGAATACGGCAATCCCTCGGCGGGTCGCTGCCTGCAGATCCACCTGGTTGGTGCCGATACAGAAGCAGCCCACGGCCACCAGCTTCTTGGCGGCTTCAAATACCTTCTCGGTCAGCTGGGTGCGCGAGCGGATACCGATGAAGTGCGCGTCGGCAATCTTCTCGACCAGCTCATCCTCGGCCAGCGAGTGAGACAGATACTCGATGTTGGTATAGCCCGCGGCGTTCAGGGTATCAATGGCAGATTGATGCACGCCTTCCAGCAGCAGGATACGGATTTTGCTCTTCTCAAGAGACGTATTTGACATGGGCTTGCTTCCGAACTTTTCGTCACGTGAAATGACCTGTGGCCAGTGATCGTCAGGGCTGGCTCACAGAACAGGGGCGGTATGATACCATAAACGCAGATTTTCACAGCGCGCCGGTTTGCCTGAATCAACTGTCTGTGATTCCTGTTGCAGGATGCTCCGGCCCAAACCTGACGAGACCGAAAAATCCATGAATTCTGAACAGATCATTGCTTCCCTCAAAGAGCTGATGGCCACCGGCGATGCGCCTGGCAAGGTGCTGACCGACCCGGCGGATCTGGACACCTACGGCAAGGACTGGACCAAGATCTATCCACCCAAGCCGTTGGCGATCGCGTTGCCCAAGACCACCGAGCAGGTTCAGGCTCTGGTGAAGTTTGCCAACGAGAATCAGGTGGCACTGGTGCCCTCCGGCGGCCGGACAGGTCTGAGTGCTGGCGCGGTGGCCGCCAACGGTGAAGTGGTTGTAGCGTTCGATAACATGAACCAGATTCTGGATTTCAACGCCAGTGATCGGACAGTTCGCTGCCAGGCCGGCGTTGTGACTGAGCAGCTGCAGAATGCGGCTGAGGATAACGGCCTCTATTACCCGGTGGACTTTGCCTCGGCCGGTTCCAGTCAGCTTGGCGGTAATCTGTCCACCAACGCAGGCGGTATCAAGGTGATTCGCTATGGTATGAGCCGGGACTGGGTCGCCGGTCTCAAAGTTGTGACTGGTAAGGGGGATATCCTGGATCTGAACAAGGATCTTGAGAAGAACAACACCGGTTACGATCTCCGGCACCTGTTTATCGGCGCAGAGGGCACTCTGGGCTTTATCACCGAAGCCACCATGAAGCTGTCCCGTAAACCGGACAACCTCACGGTATTGGTGCTGGGGCTGAACGACCTGACCAACACCATGGATGTGCTGCAAACCTTCCAAAAGAAGATTGACCTCACCGCCTACGAATTCTTCTCCCATCAGGCCATGGGCCATGTGCTGGCCCACGGCCAGGTACAGGCGCCCTTTGAGACGGAGGCACCGTACTATGCGCTTCTGGAGTTTGAAGCCGTTTCCGATCAGGTGATGGACGACGCCATGGCGCTGTTCGAGCAGTGCGTCGAGAACGGCTGGGTGCTCGATGGCGTGATCAGCCAGAGCGAAACCCAGGCCCAGAACCTGTGGCAGCTGCGCGAGCGCATTTCCGAATCCATCGCACCCCGCACGCCCTACAAGAATGACATTTCCGTGGTCGTGTCCAAGGTGCCCGGCTTCCTGCAGGAAATCGACGGAGTGGTCACCGAGCACTATCCGGATTTCGAGATTATCTGGTTTGGCCACATCGGCGACGGCAACCTGCACCTCAATATCCTCAAGCCCGAGGGTATGGCCAACGAGGATTTCTTCGAGAAGTGCCAGCAGGTCAACAAGTGGGTGTTCGAGATCGTCGAGCGCTACCAGGGCAGCGTCTCTGCCGAGCACGGCGTTGGCATGACCAAGAAGCCTTACCTGAAGTACACCCGCAGTGAGGCCGAAATCGCCTATCTGAAAGGGATCAAGCAGGTATTTGATCCTAATGGCATCATGAACCCGGGCAAGATCTTCGACTGATGCAGGACCATATCGTTGTACTGACAGGCGCTGGCATCAGCGCCGAAAGCGGCCTCTCCACCTTCCGGGATAACGGCGGATTGTGGGAGCAGCACAGTGTCTACGATGTGGCGACACCCGAGGCGTTTGCCCGGAACCAGGAGCTGGTACTGCGGTTCTACAACGACCGCCGCCGCCAGCTGGCATCCGCCCAACCCAACCAGGCCCATCGCTTGCTGGCGGAACTGGAGCAGCGCTACCGGGTGACGGTTGTTACCCAGAACGTGGACGATCTCCATGAGCGCGGTGGCGCCAGCAACGTGATTCATCTCCACGGGGAGCTGACCAAGGCCCGGAGCTCAAAGTATCCTGAGCTCGTCTACGACATCGGTTACCGTGATATCAATCCCGGTGACACCTGCGATCGCGGCGCCCAGCTTCGTCCCCATATCGTCTGGTTCGGTGAGGAAGTTCCCATGTTGGAAAAAGCCGCCGAAATTGTCCGTACGGCCGATCATCTGTTGATTGTCGGTACTTCGCTCCAGGTCTATCCGGCTGCCGGATTGGTTTACGAAGTGGACAGGGACGTGCCCATCACGGTCATTGATCCGGGAGCGCCTGCTTCGGTGTCACGGGCCCGGTTTATCCGGAAAGGAGCCAGCGAGGGGATGGCCGAGTGGGTGAGTAGCCTGCGCTAACTCTCCGCGCCAGCGTGCTCAGAAGTCTGAAGGTATTTCTCCAGCTCTTCCCGAAACGCCGCCTGAACCCCCAACCGCTTCAGCATCCAGTAGTGACCGGCAATCATCCGGTCTATAAAGATGCTTTCCACCGGCGGCTTGAAGTAGTCCAGGTATTTGAACACGGTGCTGGTTTTCTCGGCCACGCGTTTATGGATATCGGCCTCGGCAAAGTCGTAGGGCACATCGCGCTTTTCAAAAGGCACCACCAGAATATCACGCCACATGGCGTAGTAGGCTTCATCGACGGCTGGCTGGCTACCGACCCTCGCGCCAAGGTCAATCAGGTGGCGATCCAGCGCTTCGTAATCCTCATCCAGGGCTGAAACCAGTGCGTTCCGGTAGGCTTCGATGATCTCCGGTTTGAGCTGTTTCACGCAGCCGAAGTCGTACATGATAATGGAACCATCTGGCCGATAGGCGAAGTTGCCGGCATGGGGGTCGCCATGGATGCATTGGAAGCGGAAAAGCTGGTCTGCCATCAGGGTGAATATGCGATGGCCGATCAGATTGATGGTTTCCTGGTCGTAGCGTTCTCTCGTGATCTTGCTGACGTGATCGCCTTCAATCAGCTCCATGGTGAGAACCCGGCGGGTTGAGTGGCTTTGCGCGACTTCAGGTATCAGAACCCAGGGTTGGTCCTTGTGGAACTCGCGGAACAGCTCAATATTTCTGGCTTCGTTCTCATAATCCAGTTCTTCCTTGAGCCGCTCCCGAATTTCAGCGAACAACCGGTCGACAGACTCCTTGGGCATTTTAAGCAGGCCGCCGAGTCTCAGGGCCATGCGTAGTTGTTTGAGATCGGAATCGCAGGATTCGTCGACGCCCGGGTATTGAACTTTTACAATCACATCGGTGCCGTCGTGAAGCCGGGCCCTGTGCACCTGGCCAATGGAAGCGGCGGCGTAGGGTTTTTCCTGCAGGTATTCAAAGAGCTCTGATACCGGTTTACCCAGTTCCGATTCGATCTGGCCCACGATGACTTCGAACGGCATGGGCGGCGCTTCTTTCTGGAGCTTTTCCAGCGCGTCCGAGAATTCCTTGGGTAGGAAATCCTGAGTCTGGGAGGCAATCTGTCCTACCTTCATGACCGCCCCTTTCAGTTCGCCCAGGGTGTCGGCAATCTGGTCGGCCATGCGGGTATAGCTTTCGCTCTGGGCGCCTTCATCGTTCTCTGAGCGGAATAGTCGTCGCGCCCGCTGTCCTGCATATTGCCCTGCGACAGAGGCAGTCATGCCAGCGAGTTTGAAGAAGCGACCACGTCGGGAGGTTACCGGTTTCTTTGCCATAAACAGATGTACGCCTTTGACCGGATTTGGGTTTAGCCGGCCCTGCACGTTAAACCACTTTGGTCTCCACGAACAGCAGGTCCTCCAGTTCAAGGGAAAGCGTCTGGCCGGAGCTCAGTGGACCAACACCTTTGGGCGTGCCGGTCAGAACGACATCGCCCGGCAGAAGAGTGAACTGGCTGCTGATGTGAGCGATCAGGGGCACGATCGGGTTCAGCATGTCACCGGTATCGCCGGTTTGTTGGCGGCTGCCGTCAATGTCCAGCGTGAAGTGGATGGGACCCTCGGAAAACTTATCGGCGGAGACGAACGGTGACAGGGGGCAGGCGCCATCGAACCCCTTGGCGCGCTCCCATGGCTGACCTTTCTCTTTCAGCGTGGTCTGGAGGTCCCTCAAGGTGAGGTCCAGAGCCAGGCCGTAGCCGAGGATGGCGGTTTTGGCCTCACTGGCCGATGCCCGGGTCAGTGGGCGACCGATAAGAACCGCCAGTTCGGTCTCGAAGTGAACCGCCCCCTGGTTCCTCGGGAAATTCAGGGGGCGGGTAATATGCACGGCCGAGGTGGCGGGCTTGATGAACAGCAGAGGTTCATCCGGTACCGGGTTGTTGAGCTCCCGGGCATGCTCGGCGTAATTGCGACCAATGCAGACAATTTTTCCCAGTGGTAGATGGACGGCAGTGCCGTCTTTCCAGTGGTGTTGGTAATCCGGCATGGTCGCCTCCTGTCTGCCGTTGATTATTCCCCTTCAAACGAGCAAACAGTATAAACCTGAAGGCCTTCGTCCTGCAGCTTGCGGGAGCCACCGAGATCCGGAAGATCAATCATGGCTGCCACTTCCACAATCTCTGCGCCGATCCGGCGGATCAGGCGGGTAGCCGCCAGCATGGTGCCACCAGTGGCAATCAGGTCGTCCACCAGGACCACTTTGTCACCCGGCTTGAAGGCATCCTTATGCAGTTCAACAGAGGCGGTACCGTATTCAAGCTCGTAGTCTTCCACCAGGGTATCGAAGGGCAGCTTGCCTTTCTTGCGGACCAGCACCAGGGAGGCGTTGAGCTCATAGGCCAGTGCCGAGCCGATGATGAACCCGCGCGCGTCTACCGCTGCTACCGCATCAATCTTGTGGCCATGATACCGGTGTACGAAGGCATCAATCAGCTTCCGGAAAGCGGTTTTGTCCTGCAGTACCGTGGTGATATCGCGAAAGGCCACGCCGGGCTTCGGCCAGTCCGGGACCGTGCGAATAGCCTTTTTGATGCTCTCAGAAAAATAATCCATAGACGTTCCGGTTAATGCTCTGGATGCGGATCAGGCCGCATCCAGGAAAATGAATTTCAGAACAAAGACAACGGCAATGATAACAACACTGGCGTTCAGATCCGCCCAGCGACCGCTCAACGCCTTCAGGATGGCGTAGGTGATGAATCCCAGCGCGATGCCGTTGGCGATGGAGAAGGTCAGCGGCATCATCAGGGCGGTGACCACAGCCGGGGCCGCGTCGGTTACGTCATCCCAGTCAATCAATTTGAGGCCGCTGGCCATCAGAACCGCGACGTAAAGCAGTGCCGGAGCAGTGGCGTAGGCCGGAATGATGCTGGCAATGGGGGAGAGAAGCAGACACGCCAGGAACAGTGCGGCAACAACCACAGCTGTCAGGCCGGTACGCCCGCCGGCGGAAATGCCCGCCGTGGACTCGATGTAGCTGGTGGTGGTGGAGGTACCGAGGGCAGCACCGGACATGGTCGCAACCGAATCTGACATCAGGGCACGGCCAAGACGCGGCAGTTTGCCGTCCTTGTCCAGCAGCCCGCCGCGCTGGGCGGCACCGATCAGCGTTCCGGAAGTGTCAAACAAATCGACAAACAGAAACGCAAAGATCACGCTGATCATGCCTATATTCAGGGCGCCGGCAAGATCCAGCTGCATAAAGGTCGGTGCCAGGCTGGGAGGGGCGGAAACAAAGCCTTTGTACTCCACCATCCCGAGCGCCATGGCAGCGCCGGTAACCGCGATAATGCCAATCATGACGGCGCCGGTGACCTGACGGAACGACAGCGCGCAGATCAACAAGAAGCCGCCAAAGAACAGCAGGCTCTCTGCAACCTTCACTTCGCCCAGCCCCACGAGCGTGGCCGGGTGGTCCACGACAATACCGGCATTTTTCAGGGCAATTAGGGCCAGGAAGAAGCCAATGCCGGCGGATATGCCAAAGCGCAGGGACATGGGAATACTGTTAATGATCCATTCGCGGACCTTGAAAATGCTCAGCAGGAAGAACAGGAAGCCGGAAATGAACACCGCTCCCAACGCCACCTGCCAGCTGTAGCCCATGCTGCCAACGACCGTAAAGGAGAAAAAGGCGTTCAACCCCATGCCCGGCGCCAGAGCGATCGGGTAGTTGGCCCAGAGTCCCATGATCAGGGTGCCGATAACGGCTGCAAGGCAGGTAGCAACGAAGACAGCCCCGAAATCCATGCCGGTAGACGACAGGATGCTCGGGTTGACCACGATGATGTACGCCATGGTCAGGAAGGTGGTAATGCCCGCAACCACTTCTTTACGAACAGTGGTGCCGTGGGCCTGGAGTTGGAACAGTCGTTCAAGCATGACGGGTGTCTGCCTCACAGGATGCTGAAAGTTAGTGTTTGGAAGTCTGGTCTGTGCGGAAATCGTGAATTGCGTGAAAAAACGGCAATATTACCGGCTCATCTGTCTCAGGCCAAGGGATGATTGACAGTTCGTCAGACTGACGGAGTGGCTAGTTACTGCGAGGATCCCGCTGCAGCCGGATATCAAACCGCACGGCCAGCATGCGCACTATCACGATGAAAAGCAGGCCAATGGTCAGGGGCAGAGCTTCGTTATCAAGGAACCACTGGCACACGAAGTACAGCCAGCAACCGGCAAAGGAAATGGACGCGTAGATCTGGTCTTTGCGGAATATGTAGGGCACTTCGTTACAAAGGGTGTCTCGCAGTGCACCGCCAAAGGTGCCGGTCATGACCCCGAGCAGGGAGGCGATAAACCAGGAGTGCCCCAGGTCGAGTGCCAGCTGGGCACCAAGAATGGAAAACACCCCGAGTCCGATAGCGTCCGGAAATACGATTCTGGACTCCCGGAGCCGCTCAGCCCGTTTCCAGTAACTGAAGACAACAGCCATGGCCAGAATCAGCATGGGCTGTTCCTCATGCTTGATCCAGTAGAGCGGGTGGTTGTCCATGATCAGGTCCCGCAAGGTACCGCCGCCCAGGGCTGTGATAAATCCGATGGTAAATACGCCCACAGGATCCATATTCTTGGAGCGCGCCACGATCATGCCGGAAATCGCGAATGCGACGATTCCAATCATTTCAAGTATGTAGATGATGTCGAGCATGGCGGAACCCGGGAGAGGCGAAGAATGGCCTTATAGCGTCATTTTGAGCGCGGAGGATAGCGGAAAACACCCGTTCTTTCATCTAAAGATCCGGTCTGGCAGGTTTTACGGCCAGCCGGGACTGTGATCCATAACGACACTTTCAAGCGTATGTTGCATTCATCTTACCTCTATCCTGTTGTACGGAGCTGCTATGTCCTTGATGCGTCTGGCCTATGCCAGTGAAGCCACGTTCGAAGCCAAGCCGGTGGAAAAAGGGGTGGAGCCTCACGTTGCGCGAATCCTGATGACCTCCCGAAAAAACAACGCCAAGGACCAGCTGGTCGGTGGCCTGTATTACGGTAACAATCGTTTTTTCCAGTACCTGGAAGGTGAGGAGGATGCGGTACGGAGGATCTACGATCGCATTTTGAAAGACGAACGCCATCGGAATATCGTGACTCTTATTGAGGAACCGCTGTCCGGTCGAACCTTCAGCAACTGGTCTATGAAGTATGTGCCGCTGTCCCGGGATGTCCGGAAGTTTCTGGACGAGCAGGGGCTGGAATCCTTCGAGCCTTCCTCTTTCACATCGGATCAGTGTGAGAAAATGATCGAACTCATACGCAACTCCAGCCAGGATCAGAATCTGGGTAGCCATGATGATCATAAATCCGTCGGCGATGCGCCCCAGGTGTTGTCCTCCGGGATGAAAGTGGGCCTGATTGTGGCCGGCCTGGTTCTGGTAGGGGCTCTGGTGATCGGCGGGACCATGCTCTGATGGAATCGCTGTAAGAAATAAGCCCGGCTTATGCGTTTGAATAAAAGAACTTTATTTGCTTCATGATAAGACTCTGTTTAGCTTGACGGATAACAATCGCAGGCGAGTGCCGCCTGGAACCCGATCAAACAAAAATGGAGAGTTCATGAAAGCCATCCTCTGCAAGGAATATGGTCCGGCCGAGACGCTGGTCATCGAAGATGTTCCCAGTCCTGAGGTGAAAGGCCGCGGCGTGAAAGTACGCGTAAAAGCCGCCGGCCTGAATTTCCCGGACACCCTCATTATTGAAAACAAATACCAGCTGAAGCCGAGCCTGCCTTTTTCCCCGGGTGGTGAAATGGCGGGTGAGGTTATCGAGGTTGGCGACAAGGTAACCCGTTTCAAAGTGGGCGATCGTGTCGCAGGGCTCACCGGTTATGGCGCCTTTGCAGAAGAAGTGATCGTACCGGAGCAGAACCTCCTGCCTGTTCCTGATGGCATGTCTGATGAGAAGGCGGCCGCCTTCACCATGGTTTACGGCACCTCCTATTACGCCCTCAAACAGCGCGGCAACCTTCAGCCTGGCGAGACGCTTCTGGTACTGGGCGCGAGCGGCGGCGTTGGTCTGGCAACGGTCGAGCTCGGCAAGGCCATGGGTGCAAAGGTGATTGCGGCCGCCAGTTCCGCCGAAAAGCTTGCGGTTGCCAAGGAAGCCGGCGCCGATGAGCTGATCAACTACACCGAAGAGCCTCTCAAAGACGCGGTCAAAAAACTAACCCACAGCAAGGGCGTGGATGTGATCTACGATCCTGTCGGCGGTGACTTCACCGAACAGGCCCTTCGTGCCATGGGATGGAATGGCCGTCACCTGATCATCGGGTTTGCCGCCGGTGACATTCCGAAGATCCCGGCAAATTTGACCCTTCTGAAAGGCTGTTCGGTGGTCGGCGTATTCTGGGGCAGCTTTACCCAACGCGAGCCGGAGACCAGCGCCCAGAACATGATGGAGCTGATGAAGCTCTATGCCGAAGGCAAGATTGATCCGAAGATCAGTGCTGTTTACGAATTTGAGGATTACGCAAAGGCGCTAGGTGCTCTGACCGAGCGGAAAGCGACCGGCAAGGTGGTGCTTAAGGTCGGCTCCTGAGTTTTATCGTAGTCTTAAAGCTTTGGGAGGTTGCCGGTTGGAAGCCCTTCCCAAAAACCGCTACGAGCACATCCATGTGCGCTTGGCGTCGGCCATCCATGGCCGCCGACATTTTTGGGAAGGGCTTCCAACCGGCAACTTCTGACATTTGAGGTATATCGACAATATTGAAGCCTGACTCGCCGGGCGATATCGACGTTGCACGACCGCATCGCTGGGGACCGCCTCCCAAAAATGTAGAGGGCCATGGATGGCCCGAAACAAGCGCACATGGATGTGCTCGTAGCGGTTTTTGGGAGGCGGTCCCCAGCGATGCAGCCTTCAGATCTAGCAGGCTAGGCGCCAAAACTAGCAGTCAACATCAAAACCGGACTTTTCCCGCGTTAATATCGGAAACCAGTTCACGCGTAAGCAGGGTGTACCCGTCAGTCCGAGGCAACCAGGCGTAAATGTTGTCACCGGAGTCTCCCAGCGAATAACCCGCTTTCTGGATATCCACCTTCCGGTACTTGAACGTCCCCGTTTTCTCGATGGCATGGGTTACTCGCACGAACACCGGCACTGCATAGGCCGGCAGGTTATCCCGGAGATACGTGAACAGTTTGTTGGCGTCGAACGGAGTGCCGTTGCTCTTAGGAACCAGCGTCACCATGCCGGCCTTGCCGTTGGTGCCGGGGATCTCGACGCCGTAGACGATGGCTTCCTCCACCATCCCGGAACCGTCGATGATGTTTTCCACTTCCGTCGTTGAGACATTCTCGCCTTTCCAGCGGAAGGTATCGCCCATGCGGTCAACGAACTGCAAGTGGCCGCAGCCGATTTGTTTAAGGACATCCCCGGTATTGAACCAGGCGTCGCCTTTCTTGAAGGCGTTGCGGAGGATGGATTTTTCCGTGGCGTCTTTCTGGGTGTAACCCTCGAATGACCACTTCTCGGTGATCTCTCCGATCAACAGGCCGGGCTGGCCCTTGGCCACTTCCTGCATGAAGCCTTTTTCGTCGCGGATCGGGTCCCGGGTGCCGTCGTGGAATTTCACCAGTTTGTAAGGGGCGGTGGAGAAGCCCACAGTGTTGTCCATGTTGAAAAAATTGCTGAAACCGATGTTGCCTTCGCTGGATGCATAGAGTTCTGCCACGGTCTCGATGCCGAAGCGTTCTTTGAATTCCTTCCAGATGGAGGGCCGCAGGCCGTTGCCGATCATTTTGGTGAGGCTGTGATTCCGGTCCTGCTCGCTCGGTGGTTGATTCAACAGGTAGCGGCAGAGTTCGCCGACGTAGCCGAAGGTGGTGGCGTGGTAGCGGCGAACATCGTCCCAGAAGGCGCTGGCGGAGAACTTGCGGCGCAGGGCAATAGCGGAGCCGCCGGCCAGTACGGAGCCCCAGCAGACCAGCAGCGCGGTGCCGTGGTACAGGGGCAGGGTGCAGTAGAGAACATCCTCCGGCTTCATGGCTAGGGACATCAGGCCGAAGCCGCCATAGGCCTTGATGAACTTTCGGTGCGAGCCCGGGGCGGCCTTGGGCAGGCCGGTAGTGCCGGAGGTGAACAGGTAGATGGCTGTGTCACCCATTGTCGGGAGATCGCTCAGAACCGGCTCATCGCTATTGAAGGTGCTCACCTCTCCGGCCATGTTGGTGTAGCCGGCCGGCGCTTCGCCAAAGGCGTTTAGCGTGTTGGTATCTGCCAGAAACTGGAATGGTTGCGGATGGTCGGTGTTGATCTCTGCCCTGATGCCGTCAAAGGCCTCCACCAGCTCTTCGCCGACAACAACCATTTTCGGTTGAATCAGGTTGATGCTGTGTTCGAGTACTTTGCCTTTCTGGGAGGTGTTGAGCATGGCGCAGGCGACACCGAGTTTGGCGGCGCCGGCCACCACGGCCAGCAGTTCGGGACGGTTCTCCAGAAATACCGCGATGGCATCGCCTTTGGCGAGCCCCCGGTCCTGCAGGTAGCGGGCGATTCGGTTGGCCCAGCCATTAAGCTCGCTCCAGGTGATCGAGCGGTCTTCAAACAGGATGGCGGGTCGATCGCCGACACTCCCGGCGTTGCTTTCGATGAGCGTGCCCAGGGTCAGTTCCCGACTCTGGTTCTTCAGGGAGTAGTAGTACAAACCCCGGGTAATCGCCGGCAGTCGGCGAAAAACCCCGGGAAGGCTGCGGGCGATGTCCAGTGCGGATACGTTGTCTTGGCTCATGGTCTTTCCATTGGTCCCTTTTATTGTGTGGACTATGAGCCCGTAACAACGCATGCCTTGGGCTCAGTCCAGAAACAGATCCGGCATCAGGGGCTTGTCGCCCGGCTCGTACCGGTAATGCTCGAAGTCAGTAATACCGTCCTGCCGGAGCAGGTCCTCGTCGATCAGGTTCTGCCCGGTCATGGTGTCAGGCGACCGGTTCAGGATGCTGACGGCGGCATCGGCCATGATGTCCGGCTTCCTGCCCTGGGCCATCATCTTCGGGCCGCCCACTTCAAACTCGATGGCCGCCGTGGCGATCAGGGTTTTCGGCCACAGTGTGTTAACTGCGATGCCGTAACGCTTGAATTCCTCCGCCATGCCTAGGCTCAGCATCGTCATGGCGTATTTTGTGGTGGTGTAGGGCCCATACTGGGCGAACCACCGGCTATTCAGGTTGAGGGGCGGCGACAGGCTCAGGATGTGGGCCTGGTCCGACTCCTTTAGCCAGGGCAGGGCGGCCTGGCTGCAGGCCATGACTGCCCGGGCGTTAACCTGATGCATCAGGTCGTAACGGCTGACTTTCAGGTTTTCCACCCCGGTCAGTTTTATTGCGCCGGCGTTATTGACCAGTGCGTCAATGCCGCCAAAATGTTCGCCAGCTTCATCGATACGCTGACGAATCTGCTTCTCATCCCGGACATCCAGAACCAGTGGCAGTGCCTGGCCGCCGGCTTCACGCACTTCCTCTGCCACCGTATGAATGGTGCCGGGCAGTTTGGGGTGTGGTGTGTCCGATTTCGCGGCAATCACCACGTTGGCGCCCTGCCGGGCACAGGCGAGGGCAATGGCCCGACCAATGCCCCGGCTGGCGCCGGTGATAAAAACGGTGCGGTTACGCAATGTGCTCATGCGTTGCTCTCCTGTTCGGCCGTCTCGTTGGCGGTAATCTCAACCAGCAACTGGCTTCGTTTCACCTGGTCGCCCTTGCTGGCCTGGACCGCGCCGACAATGCCGTCGCGGTCGGCTTTCACCGGATGCTCCATTTTCATGGCTTCCAGAATCACCAGCGTATCGCCCTGACGAACACTCTGGCCAGCCTCGACCAACACATCAATGATGGCGCCATCCATGGTTGCCTGGATTCGGCCACTGCCGGCACCCCCAGCACCCTGCGCAGGCTGGTGGGTAATATCCCGCACCGACCAGGATTGCCCGAACGCCTGCAAATATAGAGAATCGCCCTGGCGGTGATATTGGCAAGTCTGACGAACGCCGTTGTCGATAATGCATAAGAGGCCATCGCGCTGGCTTTCAAGTACCAGGGAATGCCGGGTTTCACCCATACTGACAGACAACCGGTTGCTGCTGCGGGTAACCAGTAACTCGACGGTGGTTTCGCCGGTTTTCAGCTTGATGGGTGTCATGGTGGCCGGCGCATTGCTCCAGGCGCTCTGGCCTGAACTGCCATGGTCGAGCACGCAGGCGGCCAGGGCCAGTTGGCGAATGTCCAGAGTCTGCGGCTGCAGCGATGGATCATGGCTGAAGGCCTGCTGAAGGAAGGCGGTGGTGGCCTCGCCGGCGCCGAAAGTGTCGTTGGCGATGATCCGGCTCAGGAAGTGGCGGTTGGTGGTAACGCCGAACACAGTGGTGTCCTCAAGGGCCCGGATCAGGCGGCGACGGGCTTCGTCTCTGTTATGTCCCCAGGCAATGACCTTGGCCAGCATGGGATCGTAATGGGGTGTGATGCTGTCCCCGGAGCGAACGCCCGTATCGTATCGAAGGCCTTCCCCCTCGGCGGGTTCAAAGGCATAAAGGGGACCGGTCTGGGGGGTGAAACCCTGGGCAGGATCCTCCGCATAGAGCCGTACTTCAATGGCGTGGCCATTCAGGCGGATGTCATCCTGGGCAAGGGGTAACGGAAGCCCCTCGGCAACGGTGAGCTGCCAAGCCACCAGGTCCTGGCCGGTAATCAGCTCGGTGACAGGGTGTTCCACCTGCAGGCGGGTGTTCATCTCCAGGAAATAGAAGTTCCGGTGCTTGTCCACCAGGAACTCGACGGTGCCGGCACCTTCGTAATTGCAGGCCAGAGCCGCTTTGACCGCGGCCTCGCCCATGGCCTGGCGCAGTTCCGGTGTCACAAAGGGGGAGGGGGCTTCTTCGACTACTTTCTGGTGTCGGCGCTGCACGGAGCAGTCTCGCTCGCCCAGATAGACGGCGTTGCCGTGGCGATCGGCGAACACCTGGATTTCCACGTGCCGTGGTTCAATCACGGCTTTCTCGAGGATCAGTTCGTCGTCGCCAAAGGCCTGCTTCGACTCGGAACGGGCCCGTTTGATGTTGTCGGCCAGCTCGGATTCGCTTTCAACCAACCGCATACCGCGGCCACCGCCGCCGGCCGAGGCTTTGATCATCAGGGGGTAGCCGATGTCTTTGGCGGCTGCGATGAGTTCGTCGTCGCTGGCGTTGTTGCCTTCATAACCGGGCACCACGGGCACGCCGGCTTCCTGCATGGCGATTTTGGATCGGCGTTTGCTGCCCATCAGTTCAATGGCCGAGGCTGGCGGGCCAACAAAGACCAGGCCGGCGTCTTTGCAGGCATTGGCGAAGGCAGCATTCTCGGAGAGGAAGCCGTAGCCGGGGTGGATGCAGTCGGCGCCGGTTTTGCGGGCGGCATCAAGGATGGCATCGCTGTTCAGGTAGGAGGCGGACACCTGAGCTGGGCCAATGCAGACGGCTTCGTCGGCCATTTCCACGTGCATGGCTTTGGCGTCGGCTTCGGAGTAGACGGCCACGGTGCGGTAACCCAGGGCTTTCGCTGTGCGGATGACCCGAACTGCGATTTCGCCTCGGTTGGCTATTAACAGTTTTTTTAGCATGGTGCTGGTCTCATTGTTTTGTGCCAGTCCGCGAGTGGGTGTGGGGAGGCTTTCAGGAAACCGCTACGAGCACATCCATGTGCGCTTGACGTCGGCCATCCTTGGCCGCCGACATTTCCTGAAAGCCTCCCCACACCCACTCGCTCCCCCGTAACTTAGTCGTTGGATTCTGCCCAGGCTGGCTGCCGCTTTTGCATGAAAGCCATGGTGCCCTCCGTTCCTTCGCTTCCACGAATAGCTTCCGCGAATTTCTCAGCCGCGCTGTCGAGAAGGCCGCTCATGGGCTCATGACCAACCCGGTGCAGCAACGCCTTGGTTTCAGATGTAGCAACCGGAGCGCAATGGCGAACACGATCCAGAGCGCTGGCCAGCATCTCTTCCAGTTCATCATCGGAAGATGCCGCCTGGTGAACGATGCCAAGACGGCAAGCCTCGTTCGCATCGATTCTCAAACCGAGCAGGGCCAGTCGCCGGGCCTGTGTGAGGCCGATTCGTTCAACCACGAACGGTGCGATCTGGGCGGGAATGACGCCTAGGGAGGTTTCCGGCATGCCGAATTTTGCCGTTGGCCCGGCGATGGCAACGTCAGAAACGCAGGCCAGGCCGAAACCGCCGCCCATGACGGCACCTTCGGTGACCGCGACAACGACTTTCGAAGATTCGTTGACCTGTTGGATCATCTGGCCGAAGGCCCGGTTCAGGCGGTAGAACGGATCGGCCTCACCTTCGGCTGCTTTCTGGCCCCGGGCACCTGCCATGTCTTTGATATCGCCACCGGCACAGAAATGACCACCGGCACCCCGGATTACGACGGCGCGGATGTGCAGGTCGCTCTCGATCTGCGTAAACACGGCCGAAAGCTCCGCCACCATTTCCAGGCTCATGGCGTTGCGGACGTCGGGCCGGTTGATGGTGATGAACAGGGTGGGGCCCTGTTTTTCCAGTAAAAGTGTTTCGCAATGTGGTAGTTGATCCATACATAACTCCACTATTCAGGTTTGGAGCCAGCAGGCTTTCAGAGCCTGTCGATTCGTAGGTCGGATTAGCCAAAGGCGTAATCCGACAACCCAGGTCCGGGGCCGTCAGGCCGGTAGTTCTGTCCAGGACCGTTGAGGGCCATGGATGGCCCGATCGAGCCCTACACGGACGTACTTGCGGGCGTGTCCTGGACAGAACTACCGGCCTGTCGGCCATGCACCGTATGTCAGTCGCGCTTCTTGCCCGGCAGAGTCCCCATCATCTTGCAGATAATCCCGAGCATGATTTCATCGGCACCACCGCCAATGGACACCAGCCGAACATCCCGGTGTGCCCGGGAAATCGGGTTATCCCACATGTAACCGTTGCCACCCCAGTACTGCAGGCAGCTGTCCGTTACCTCACGTCCCAGACGCCCGGCCTTGAGCTTGGCCATGGACGCCAGACGGGTCACATCCTTGCCATCAACGTGTAGCTCGCAAGCCTGATAGGTGAGGGCGCGTAGGGCTTCGACTTCGGTTTGCAGCTCGGCCAGGCGGAAGTGGATAACCTGGTTGTCGATCAGCGGCTGGCCGAAGGTCTTGCGTTCACGGCAGTACTCGATGGTCTTGGTGATGCAGTTCTCGAGCGCCTTGATCACATTGGCCGCACCCCAGATACGCTCCTCCTGGAACTGCAGCATCTGCATCATGAAACCGGTGCCTTCGGCGCCAATGCGGTAACGCTGGGGAACGCGGACATCATCAAAAAAGATCTGGGCGGTTTCTGATGAGCGCATGCCCAGTTTGTTCAGATGCGGGCTGAAGGAGATGCCCGGGGTTTTGGTGGGCACGATAATCAGGGACTTGTTCTTGTGGGGCTTGTCGTCCGAGGTGTTGGCCAGCAGGCAGATGAAGTCGGACTTGGGGCTGTTGGTGATCCACATCTTGGAGCCGTTGATGATGTAGTCGTCACCGTCTTTCTTGGCGGTGGTTTTCATCCCTGCCACATCAGAACCCGCGCCGACCTCGCTGACGCCAATGCATCCCACCATGTCGCCGGCAATAGCCGGGGCCAGGAAGCTGCGTTTCAGTTCATCGGAACCAAACCGGGAAATGGCCGGGGTACACATATCGGTCTGAACCCCAATGGCCAGCGGAACACCACCACAATGGGCCATGCCCAGTTCTTCCGCCGCTACCAGGTTGTAGCTGTAATCCAGTCCCATACCGCCGTACTCTTCGGGTTTCTGGATGCCTAGAATTCCCAGGTTGCCGAGCTTTTTAAACAGCTCATGAATCGGGAATTCCCCGGCGGCTTCCCATTCGTCGCAGTGGGGATTGATTTCCTTCTCCACGAAATCGCGGACGGTTTTTCTGAGGGCTTCGTGCTCGGCTGTGAATTTCACGTTCTTGTTCTCCTGATTGTTAGTTCGTGCCTTCGATGGTTCGGAGCACGTTCTTTAGCTTGAGTGGCAGGTCTGTGGGGCCGCTTCCAGAAAACCGCTACGAGCACATCCATGTGCGCTTGGCGTCGGCCATCCATGGCCGCCGACATTTTCTGGAAGCGGCCCCACACACCTGCCTATGTCTGTAAATTTGTTGCTGCCTGCTGGCAGTTTTGTTGTTCTTCCAAAACGATAACTCGTGGTCGACGAGAACCGGGGCGGAGGGCTTCCCAAAAACGTGGAGCGCCAGGGATGGCGCGACCGAGCCCTACAGGGACGTATTTACGGGCGTTTTTTGGGAAGCCCTCCGCCCCGGTTCCAGCCCCAAAGCTCGAAGGCCTACAGGCGGGCCACCCCAAACGTATTAGGCCGCAACTGCCGAGCCTCCGCCTCTCGGCAAACATCAAGAACCAGAGCCAGAACACGCCGCGTATCCCGCGGGTCGATCAGCCCGTCATCCCACAATCGGGCCGTTCCAAACAGCGCCGTTGAGCCTTCCTCCAGTTTCTTCGCCGTGGCCTGCTCCAGAAAATCCAGTGTCTTCGGATCCGGCTCCATGCCGCCGCGACGTTGCTTGTCTTCAGCCACGATGCGCATCACCTTGCCGGCCTGTGCTGGGCCCATAACTGCCGTTCGGCTGTTAGGCCAGGCGAAGATGAACCTTGGGTCCAGGCCGCGTCCGCACATGGCGTAGTTACCTGCACCATAGGAACCGCCGATGACAATTGCGACCTTTGGCACCCGACAATTGGCCACGGCCTGGATCATTTTTGATCCGTGTTTGATGATGCCGTTCTGCTCCGAGTGGGTGCCCACCATGAAACCGGTGGTGTTATGCAGGAACAGCAGCGGCGTTCCCGCCTGGTCGCAGAGCTGTATGAACTGGGCGGCCTTGGCTGAGCCTGCCGGGGTGATCGGGCCGTTGTTGCCGATGATGCCAACCGAGTGGCCCTCGATACGGATGGTGCCGCACACGGTCTGGTCGTCGAACTCGTTCTTGAAATCCATGAACTTCGAACCGTCGGCGATTCGGGCAAGGATTTCTCGAACGTCGTAGGGTTTCTTGGAATCCGCCGGAATCACGCCCAGCAATTCATCGGCCGGGTAGAGAGGTTCCTCCCACTGAAGCTCTCGCTGCGGTGGTAACTGCTCGTTCCAGGGCAGGGCTTCGAGGATGTTTCTGGCCTGGCGGATGCCATCGGCGTCGTCTTCGGCCAGGTATTCGGCGGTGCCTGCCACCGTGGCATGCATCTCCGCGCCGCCGAGTTCTTCGTCGGTGGCAACTTCACCGGTCGCTGCTTTCAGAAGCGGTGGGCCGGCGAGGAACATCTTGGCTTGCTCGCGCACCACGATCACATAATCAGATAGGCCCGGCTGGTAGGCGCCGCCTGCCGTGGCGTTGCCGTGGACCACGGTTACCTGGGGAATGCCGGCGGCAGACATGCGAGCCTGGTTGGCAAAGCCCCGGGCGCCCAGCACGAAAATATCTGTAGCATAATTCAGGTTGGCGCCGCCGCTTTCGGACATGGACACGACAGGGAGCTTGTTCTCCATGGCGATCTGCTGCAGCCGCAGCGTTTTGTCCAGGCCTGCCGGGGTAATGGTGCCGCCCTTGATAGCGCTGTTGCTGGCAACGACGAGGCAGCGAATGCCGCTGACATAGCCAATACCGGCGATGATCCCGCCGCCGGCCATGCTGCCGTCCTTGTCGTCGTGCATCTTATAGCCGGCGAGGGAGCAGAGTTCCAGGAACGGCGTTCCACGATCCAGCAACCGGTTGATGCGGTCCCGGGGGAGCAGCTTGCCCCGCTTGGTGAACTTCTCCCGGGCGGCCTCCGCCAGATCCAGCACCTTCTGTTCCACGTCTCGAAACGCGGTGATGTGCGCTTCCATGGCTTCGGCGTTGGCGCGGAAGTCGTCGGACTGGGAGGTTACGGTGGATTCAAGTACCTGCATGTTCGCTCCTCAGTCGTCGCTCAGAACTTTCGGGGTGACGGCCCTGTGAAAGCCGTGGTAGGGCTCGTTGTTCTTGGCCTTCGGCAACGGCCAGACCCGGCCACCCTGGGAAGCGCCGCCGTCGATTCGAAGGCAGTCGCCACTGATGAACGCCGCCCCCGGACTGAGCAGAAAGCAGATGGCCGAGCTGACTTCGGATTCGGTGCCCATCCGCTTGATGGGCACGTTATCCCCAAGGCTGCGGATCCATTGCTTCATGTGCTCGGGATAATTGTCCATGCCGCTGGAAGCAATCCAGCCCGGAGCAACCGCATTCACTCGAACGCCGGAAGCTCCCCATTCAACTGCGGCCGTCTGGGTAAAGTTCACCATCCCGGCCCTGGCGGCACCCGAGTGCCCCATGCCGGGCATACCGCCCCACATATCGGCCACGATATTGACGATGGCGCCCCCAGTTTTGGACAGTGCCTGAGTGTAGGCTTCACGGGCCATCAGGAAGCCGCCGGTCAGATTGGTCCGCACCACCGTCTCCCAACCCTTCTGGTTGATCCCGGTCAGCGGTGCCTGAAACTGCCCGCCGGCGTTGTTCACCAAACCATTCAGGCCACCATGTTCGGCAATAATCGCCTTGACGGTGGCTTTCACCGATTCCTCTTCCCGGATATCGCAGACATGAGCCGACGCAATACCGCCGTCCTCAGTGATCTCTGCTTTTACAGACTCCACTTTCTCGGACTTTCGACCCACCAGGGCAACCCGCGCGCCCAGGGCAGCGAGTTCATGGGCGGTACACCTCCCGATGCCTGAACCGCCGCCGGTAACAATAAACACCTGGCCCTTAAACAAGTCGGGATGAAAAACAGATTGATAGCTCATAAGTTGAAGACCTTTCCAAACGTTCGGGCGCTCTGGTTGGTGGCACGCTCCAGGACTGTGAGCAGCATGGATGCTGCGATCAAGCCTACATGGACGTATTTACGGCGTGTCCTGGAGCGTGCCACCAACCAGAGTGCATGCTCCATGGTTGACTACCCAATCACCTCAGAAGAAACCGGCACAGGAAACTCCAAAAGCTGCTGGGCAAACGCCTTCCCCTGGGGATCAATCCGCAGGCTGGCAACGCCACCGCCGCCAAGACTGTGCTCCAGCAGGAAATTGATGGCCTGCAGCCCGGGCATGGCCCAGCGGGTGACCCGACCGGTTTCCGGATTCAGGGTATGGGCCATCCAGTCGGCAACGGCTGCTTCCGTCAATGCTGCCTCGATAAATGGCAGAAACTCCGGTTTCCTGGCAATCACGCCGATGTTGCTGTGATCGCCCTTATCGCCACTCCGGGCCCAGGCAAGTTTCACCAGCTGCACGGTTGTATCCGTGACGCCTGCCTCGTGTGTGAACGACTGGGGCTGGAGTTCGCTGTCCTTGAATCCGCCAGAAGTCTCAACCTCAACGTTCTGCCGCTCGCCACCGAGATCCACCGATACCTCGACTTCTGTTTTAGGCACCAGGCATGAATACAACCGGATTTTCGGCCATACCGTGGGCCGCCCCCCGACAATTCCGGTAATCCCCGGCGCCATGCCCGTTGCCGCCTGGGCAATTTCCCGGGAAAACAGCACCAGAGCCTCTTTTTTGGGATGGGCCGTGCTGATCTTCACCACCACCTCCCGGCAACCCTCGCCACGGCCGTGAGCGCCATAGGTGGTTTCGGTGCCCAGGAGCTCGATACTGGTCTCGCTGTAATCGGGCAGGCCACGTTCGCTGAACATGCGTGAGGTCTTGGCCAGAATGGCCTGGGCGACTGTCTGAGCCTTGGCCCTGGCGTTCATGCCAGCCAGAAGGAATGTGACCGTGCACTTGAAGCCATCCGGCCAGGTGCCCGATACCTTGTAACTGTCCGTGGGCGGAAGTCCCCGGGCACCCCGAACCTGAACCTGGTCTTTTCCGGTTTCCTCCAGCTCAACCCCTGTGAAATCGCAGGTAACATCCGGCAGCAGGTAGGCCCTCGGATCGCCAATCTCGTAGACCAGTTGTTCGGCCACAGTGCCCCGGCTGACCAGGCCGCCGGTGTCTTCGGGCTTGGTGATAAAGAAGCTGCCGTCGCCGCTCACTTCGGCAATCGGGAAGCCCATGTTGGCGTAGCCTCCGGCTACCTCTTCCCAGTCGGTAAAGTTGCCGCCGGTGGACTGGGCGCCGCACTCGAGAAGGTGCCCGGCCAGGCTGCCCTGAGCCAGTTTGTCGTAGTCCTGCCAGCTCCAGCCGAATTCGTGCACCAGAGGCGCCAGCACCAGGGCGCTGTCGGCAACCCGGCCGGTAATAACAATGTCGGCACCCTGTTCCAGGGCGGCAACCAGGCCAGGCGCACCGAGATAAGCGTTCAGGCTGACCATCATCGGTGGCATCGCCTGGCCGGAACCCATCTCCGTAACGCCCATGTCGGCGAGCTTTTTCTTCTTCATCAGCAGATCGTCGCCCAGCACCAGGGCAATCTTCATCTCTACGCCTGCCTTTTCGCAGAGGGCCTGCAGGGCGTCGCGGCAGGCGACCGGATTCACGCCGCCTGCGTTGGCCAGAACGCGGATGCCTTTTTCCTTGATGTCACCAAGCAAGGGGCCCATGACCGTCTGGACGAAATCCCGCGCATACCCCTGGGTCGGGTCCTTCATTTTCTGGCCAGCCATAATGGACATGGTGATTTCGGCCAGATAATCGGCCACCAGATAGTCGATGTTGCCCTGATGAACCAGTTGCCCGGCGGCGGTTTCCGTATCGCCCCAGAAAGCGGCGGAGCATCCGATTCGAACGGTTTTTGGGGATTCAGCCATGTTCCTTTGCCTTGTCTATGCCCTGTCTATGGTTGCCGGTTCGATACCTGCGGCAATCGCGGTTTTGTCTCACGATGAACCTGACAATACCAAGCAAGCGCTTGGTTTGTAAATAGGCAAGTTTGAGGTAGAATTAAAGGCCTCTTATGCCAACCGGATAGCGTTAGTGAGCCAGAACCAGATCCTCCAGTCCCTGATCGCCGAAAACCTTGTGTCAGACCCCAGTGGTGCCCGCGGCCGCCTGCTTACTGAGGCCGCCCGGCTGTTCCGGGAAAAAGGCTATGAACGGACCACAGTTCGCGATCTGGCAGCCGCCGTCGGTATTCAGTCCGGCAGCCTGTTTCATCACTTCCGGACCAAGGAAGAGATTCTCAAAGCGGTGATGGTCGAAACCATCCGGCTGAATACGGCGCTCATGCAGGCGGCTCTGGAGGCTGCCGATACCAACAGAGAGAAGCTGCGGGGTCTGGTCCGTGCCGAGCTGGAGTCGATCAATGGCCAGACCGGTGAGGCTATGGCGGTATTGGTATTCGAATGGCGGAGTCTGTCGGCCGCTTCCCAGGTTGAAGTGCTGGAACTCCGGGATATCTACGAGAAGCTCTGGCTGGATGTACTGGAATCGCTGAAACGTGAAGGTGCTCTGGAGGCGGATCCCTTCGTTGTTCGAAGGATGTTGACTGGCGCCCTCAGCTGGACCGTAACCTGGTACAAGCCGGAGCGGGGAGGCCTGACACTGGATGGCCTGACCGATCAGGTGATGGCGATGATGGCACTGTAAGCGGACTGGTATTTTCAAAAGTCATTGTTTTAAGTCAAGAAAATCTTGTGAAATCCATTTCCTTCCGGGCCATTGGCCCGATCGGCATAACAAAATCGGCATTCGAGCCATTTTTGTAGGACAGTTTTCACCGCATTCTTGCACCCGTTGACAAAAACCGAGTTCAGATCGGCCAAACAAAAACAACGTGATGCAGGGTGAAATATGATCTCCTCTCTGGCAAAGCTCGGACCGCACCTTATTGCGGCTCGCCTCAAGGCTCTCTCGCTGGCGGCGGTTGTCGTTCTCGCAGGATGCTCGGCAAATCCCATCTACACCACCACCGGCGTTGTACTCTCCAATTACTCGGAGGGCGAAGCCACGCCCTACGTGTTGCAGATGTCCGACACCCAGATGGCGTGTGCGCTGGGCGAGGGCGTGGATCCGCTGCTCTATTCCTTCTCGCGGGTCACCGATGCACCTGACACCACCGGCTCCCTGTTGATGCTTCTGGCAGGCAACTGTGCCGAGTACAAGGCCTGGGAAGCTGAGCTCGCCTATCTCAGAGCGGATTATGAGGGAGATGTGAAAGCGGCAAAGGACGCCAGGGAAGTGGCAAAGCGATTGAATGCGCTGACCGCGAAACGCCGGTATGCCTCCTTTAAGCGAGCAATGGCCGCCTACGAGTTCGATCCCGCTGCTGAACCCCTCGAGTGCCCCTTTCTGTTCACCGAACAGGACGAAATCACCTTCCTGCTGGGCTTGCTGACCGGTATGCAGGCAATCGTAAACGATGCCAATTCCGGCGCCATGGCCGGAGTCCCCAGGAATATCGCTCCCCAGGCCGAGCGTGCCGCTACCTGTCTGGACAATGAAAAGTGGGGCGGTATGCCAAACGCCATCCGGGCCCTGGTCTGGCTGCTCCTGCCCGACACCCGTCCGGCTCTGGCGCCGGACCCCTGGCAGGTGCTTGAGCACAGCCGGGAACTGGGGGTTGAAAAAGGCATGCGGGTTCCGCACGCGCTTCAAGCGGTCGCCGCCGAAACCTTTGGTCGCCCGGAAAAGCTTGAGCAAGCCATCGCCAGTTTTGCCGCGGCCGATGCAACTATGGAGGTCTGGGACGAGTATCGTCTGGTGGATGAAGTCGCGGCGGGCGTGGTGCGTTTCTCTTCTGACAAACACTGGACCGCCAATTACGGCTATCGAACGCCGCAATCCTTCTTCGGCAGGATGAGCCCCGAGCGGCAAACCGACAACGTCGAAACCATGAATCTGGACGACCTGCTCTAAGGCAGGTTGCCGACATCCTCTGAAAACTGACAAACACAAGAATGACCCGGAGGTCGATATGATCCGCAAATCCCTCGCTGCCATGGCCCTTGTGGCCGCCGCTCCGCTGGCATCGGCACAGTCTGTTTCCATGTGCGTGTTCGATGTAATCGGCGCCAATGGCGACTTCTACAACTTCGTCAAAGACTATGCGCTAGAGATGAAGGGCCACGGCGTGGATTTCGAGCTGAAACCCTACACCGATGAGGGCGTGGCGATCGGTGATTTTAACGCCGGACAATGCGATGCCGTTGCCGCCACGGACATCCGGATTCGTCCATTCAACAAGTTCACGGGCAGCATCAGCGCTGTGGGGGCGCTGCCCACCTACGACAACCTGAAAACCTTGTTGGCCACGCTGGCACAACCGAAAGCTGCGCCATTGATGAAGGATAACGGGTACGAAGTGCTCGGGATCATACCAGTGGGTGCCGGTTACCTGTTTGTAAATGATCGCAGTATTGATACCGCCGGTGAGCTGGCGGGCAAGCGGATGGCGACCCTCGACTATCAGAAAGACGCGATTCACATGGTGAACTTCGTCAAGGCCACGGTCGTGCCCTCTGACATCACCAACTTCGCCGGCAAATTTAACAACGGTTCGGTGGATACCGCCTATGCGCCGGCTTTTGCTTACGAAGCTCTGGAACTCTATAAGGGCATCGGCGAAACCGGCGGGGTTGTGGACTATCCGCTGGCACAGCTGACGCTTCAGATGGTTGCCCGTGATGACGTGCTGGACGACGACACCGCCCAGAAAGCCCGTGAGGTTGCCTGGAATATGTTTCCTCAGGCCATGGGGCTGATTGAAGGCCAGGAAGCAGCCATTCCCGAAGAAAAATGGGTGCGCATTCCTGAAAAAGACATCCGCGGCTATCAGGAAATGTTCCGGGAGAACCGGATCGAGATGCGCGATGGCCTGAACGGGGCGCCGGATGTGTATCACCCGAAAATGATGGGGCTGCTCAGCAAGATCCGCTGTGCAAGTAACCCTGCAGCAGCCGAGTGCACCGCGGCCAACCGCGAATAACAGGGCGGAACCATCATGAACTGGCGAGCAATTACCGCTCCGGCAGCACGGACCCTATACCCCGTACATCGCATGTACGGGGCGGTTCTGCTGCTTCTCCTGCTGTTTACCCTACTGCTGGGGATGGGCAACTCGCTCCATTCCCGGTTGCTCTGGGTCGGAGAACAGACCTGGCCGAACTATTATCTGCTGAATCCCGATGCGACAGAGCCGTCCTGTCAGCTGGAAATGGATGTTGATGCCGAAGTGGCTCGCCGGGTGGCCAATTACAAGCCCGACCCCGATGATCTGTTCAGCTCACCGCCCAATCCCGATGCCATCCGCAAATCGCTACAGAGCAATCTGGAACTCTGCCAGCAGCAATACGACGTCTATGAACAGAACCTGGCCCACGCTACGCCAGCCCTAGGGGCGTTCAAGACGGTAGAGCAGGGACTTGCGAACTTCCTGCTGGAGAACATTGAGCTAACCAAGTACCTGTTCATTGCGATGTTCGCGATGGCTGCGGCAATCGCTGCGCTGGACACGGACCACATAGCGTTGCGCCTGCCCCGCAATCGAGCAGAATGGCGGCTGAGCCAGGGTGTGCAGTTTGTGGTTAATGGTCTGATGGTGCTGTCGCTTAACGCTTACCTGGGCAAGCTGGCCACGTCGCCGGGTTCGGACGGTACGATGAGCCTTCAATATGCCTGGGGCGGGGTCTTCGGCCTCTTCATGGTGATCAATGCAGTGCGCTTCCTGAACGTTCCGGAACGTATCCGCCCCGGCGGTCTTTCCGTCTCGTCCGGTCTGGTGATTCCTCTGTACTGTGCCATGGGCCTGATCGCCATGAGTTATTTCTTCCTGGTAGACGGGTATGCCTCGGGCCTGGCGATCTACTTTGGAATGATGTCCAACCTGTCATCCATGTTCATCAATATCGGCCTTTATGTGCTGGTGGGCATGATGCTGAAGCAGACCAGGATTCCCGAGCTCCTGCTCAATCTCATCAAACCTTTTAATCTGCCAGCGCCGATGCTGGCTTCGGTGATTATCTTCGCAACGGCGTTTCCCACCGCGTTCACCGGCGCATCGGGCATTTTCATCCTGGCCGTGGGTGGTGTTGTGTATGACGAGCTGCGACGAGCCGGGGCAGGGCGGCAGCTTTCCCTGGCAACGACGGCCATGTCCGGAAGCCTCGGCGTGGTGCTCAACCCGTGCCTGCTGATCGTTGTTGTGGCGGCTCTCAATAAGGAAGTGACAACCACTGAGATGTACAGCTGGGGTTTCTGGGTCTTCATCATGTCGGCAACGCTGTTTTCACTGATTGTCTGCAAGACCCAGGGAAACTGGAAGCCTCGTCCGGCGCCCGGCGCTTTCCGTGCGGCTCTCTCGGAAAGCCGGGCCCTGCTGCCTTATGTGGCCGTGGCAGCTCTGGTTATCCTGTCGATCTGGGTTGTTCTCGGCTTGAAGTTCAACGAGTACAGCGCTCCTTTGATCCTGCCGCTGGTAATGCTCGCGCTGGTGTTGCTGGATTCCGGCCGGAGTCGTGGTGAGCATGGCCAGACCCGTTCCCAGGTGTTCTGGGCACGCAGCTCGGCTGCTGCCAGCGATTCGGCAGTGCACATTGGCGCGCTGCTGGCGTTGATCGGGTTTTCCATCTGCCTGGGGGGAATCCTGGAGCGCTCCGATATCGTTCACGCGCTCTTCCCGGAAGACCTGACCAGTCCCTGGATCGCCATGCTGGTGATCGTCGTGATGCTCACAGTAATAGGCATGGTCATGGACCCGTTCGGCGCGGTAATCCTGGTGTCGGCGACCATTGCCCAGCCGGCGATCCAGCTGGGTATTGATCCGCTGCACTTCTGGATTGTGTGTCTGGTGGCATTTGAGCTCGGTTACCTGAGCCCGCCAGTGGCGCTGAACCACCTGCTCACCCGCCAGGTGGTGGGCGAGACCGAAGTGCTGGCGGCAGAGCGCACAGGTTCCTTCTGGCATCGCTATGAGCGGTTGCTGCTGCCCCTGGCCGTGATGGGCCCCACACTGTTGTTCGTGGCCTTTGTGCCGATGCTGTTCTACGCGTTGTAATGTTGAAGTGAGATAAAGAAGGCCGCCTGAGGGAAACTCCAGGCGGTTTTTTTGCATCTGGAATACAAGAGGAAACGTAGTTTGAACGAAACCGAACACTCGCAAGGAACGTGTTTGTTATACCCTAGGAAATAAAATCGATCTTCTGCCAGTGGCCTGACTTATGTCTTTTGGTGTCTCATCAAAATTGATCTCAGTTTTTTCAGCTCTATTCCTCCTCGTGGGTTGCGGAGGTGGCGGCGGTGGCGACAGCCTCGATTCGCAGGAGCCCGGGCTCGGCGGAACTATTTCTATCGAAAGTGGAACGCGAGTGGATTCGGATACGGCTGATGACAGTCGGGTCAATGAAGCAGTGTCCAACGATTCTTTCAGTACCGCCCAGTTAGTGCCTTCAACAGGTATTCTGGGTGGTTATTTGAGCGCTACTTCAGGCATCTACCCCGATTCCGGCGAGTTTATCTTCGAGTATTTCGCTGACGAGCAGGATACATTCCGCGCGGATCTCGCAGCGGGCAGCACGATTACCGTTCAGGTTTTCAGGGATTCTGATTTTTTAGCCCCCTCGATTAGCCTGTCGGTTGATCAGAGCGGCGCCTCGGACTCAGATTCCGGTGCCGGCGATACAGCCTTGATGGTCACTGCACCCGCAGAAGGGCCCGCGGAAATAAGTCTTCGAACAGCCGGTGGCGGTCCATTCCGGTACGTGCTGTCTGTTTCGACAACCGGCGTCACCAATTTTTCGAGCTCCTATTACAGCCAGCCGGAGTTTGTTCCGGACGAGGCCATTGTGGTGATGTCGCCGCAAGAGCAGGGGCGCCTGGATCCGCAGGGCCTCGCAGGAGCTTTGTCGGCCTCCTCTGCGAAATCACTGGGGCAGGGAGCCTGGCTAGTAAGGCGTGAACCTGTTGGTGCCGTCGCTTCCCAATCGTCCAGCGCTTCCGGGGCCTTGCGGGACCAGACGCTTCGTTGGATTACCAGTCTGAAGTCGCAGCCGGGCGTGCAGGTGGCAGAGCCAAACTATATCTACCGGGCTCAGGCGGACCGCGATCTGTCATCTTTGCAATGGAATCTGCCTCTCATCAGTACGCCCCTTGCCTGGCAAGCGGCGCCGACCCTTGGTAACTCGGTTGGAGTGGCTGTGATGGACACCGGCCTGTTCACTTCCACTCCGCAAACCTATGGCGATTGGCACCTGGACCTGGACACCAATGTCATTCCGTTCAATTCCGGACGAATTCTCGATTATGTGTCTGCTGAAGTGGATATCGATCCACAGTTCAATGACCCCTTGGGCTATGACAACAATCCTGCAGATCCTGGCGATGGTAAGCCCCAGAGCAGTAACTTCCATGGAACCCACGTTGCCGGCATTGTAGCTGCACTCAAGGATTCGGCCGGCGTGGACGGTGTTGCGCCGGCGGCAACACTCTGGCCCGTCAGAGTGCTTGGGCGTGATGGGGCGGGCACTCTGGATGATCTTGTCGCAGCGGTAAATTGGGCTGCCGACAACCCCGATATCGATGTCATAAACCTGAGTCTGGGCGGCGTTGGCCCCAGCACCGTTCTGGAGGCAGCCATAAACCGGGCGGACTCAAATGGAAAGCTGGTTGTCGCTGCGGCTGGCAACCAGGGTACCGATGAGTTGACCTATCCAGCCGCCTTTGAGCGAGTTATTGGCGTTGGCGCAGTCGATGCGGGGAAGGTGCGCGCCTCATACTCCAATTTTGGTGGTTCAGTGGATCTTGTTGCGCCGGGCGGGGATGCGACCAGAGACGCGAATCTGGATGGTAACGCCGACCTGGTCATCAGCACCTGGGGGGTTGATGATGGTGGTGACTTTATCCGCTCCTATGCAGGATTACAGGGTACCTCAATGGCTGCTCCGCACGTTGCAGGCGTTTATGCCTTGATGAAAGGGGCAAATCCTGAGGGAGTTACTCCCGGCCAGTTTCGGGCCTGGTTGGCCAGCGGTGTGCTGACAGAGAACGTAGGCAACAGTACCGAATATGGTGCTGGTCTGATAAATGCGCTCAAGTCAGTTGACGCGGCTCTGGACGGATCCGTGAGCACGATAGTCCTTTCTTCGCCTTCTGCCATCGAGTTTGACCGGGCACGCTTCAATAGCGAGCTTGATTTTACCGTTTATCCCGAAGGCGAATCGGTCTTGGTTGATAACGTTGCCTTCGATTCAAATTTGATCTCTCTCGATCCGGCGCTTTCAGCTGGCAGCTCTCTGCCGAGCTCGGTGGCCGTCTCGGTATTGGAGGAAAATGTCGTTGACGGGCAGAGTTATGCGACGACGATTCAGATTGACTACAGTGCTGGTGGCGAAACCGGAACCCTGAAGGTTCCAGTTTCGATAGACCTCAGGGAATTGGCTGATGAGCGAGACGCAGGTCGCCATTATGTACTGCTGGTAAGTCCTGATGAAAGCCGCGAAACCATCGAGCAGCGCGTGGTGACGGCCCGCGATGGAAGTTACAGCTTCTCCTTCGACGACATAGAACCCGGGGAGTATTTCCTGGTGGCCGGAACGGACATGGACAACAATGGCTTTATTTGTGAGAGCGGTGAGGCCTGTGCGGAGTACCCGGTAAATGGCTTGCCAGAGAAGATCGTCATCGGGGAAGAGCGGGTCACCGGCGTTACTCTGAGCACGAGCTTCCGGCGCCCGACCATTGCTTCCATGGGTTTGCCCCGCATCGGCTTCGAGGGCTATCGTTTAAAAAACCCTGGGAGCACAGCTGCTGAGCCGGTGAGAAACCTGGAGGTCAATCGTTGATGCCCATTCACTTTCGCGCTGTCTGTCTTCTGGCAGCAACGCTGATGCTATCCGGATGTGCAAGCAGTCGTTCAGAAACCGCAGAAGGTGGGCCGCTAGCTCGCCAGATCACGCAGTCGGCGCACTGTGGCCTTACGGCTCCCGGCCATGTTCATCTGGCAAGCCGTCAGGACGTTCAGAAGCTGGAAGCGTTGCCCGGGCGAAACCTCTCTCTCGAGGCGCTCAAAACTATTGAGTTTGAAAGAGAACACATCGTTCTGGCTTCAATTGGCCAGAAGCCAACCGGCGGCTACAGTGTCACCCTTGACTCCTCTGAGATCCGTGGCGGAACCCTGGAGCTGAGGGTCAGGGTGGCTGAACCCGCCCCCGGCACCATCGTCACCCAGGCGCTCACCACCCCCTGCGCGGTCATCGCGGTGACCGCTCAAGGCTGGGATGATATCCAGATCACCCGCGCCGAAAACAACCGTTGATCTTTCCTCACGAATCCCTAAGCTATGGCTCAGCTTTTCATATCAATCGCGGAGTCAGTTCCTGCCCATGAGCCAGCAACAATATAACGCCGATGCTATTGAAGTACTGAGCGGCCTGGATCCGGTGCGCAAGCGGCCGGGGATGTATACAGACACCAGTCGGCCCAATCACCTGGCGCAGGAAGTTATCGACAACAGTGTGGATGAGGCGCTGGCAGGGCACGCCAAACGCATCGACGTGGTGTTGTACAGCGATGGCTCGCTGAGCGTTGAAGATGACGGCCGCGGCATGCCCGTGGATTTGCACAAAGAGGAGGGCCTGCCTGGCGTTGAACTGATCCTTACCCGCCTGCACGCCGGCGGCAAATTCTCTCAGGGCAACTACAACTTTTCCGGTGGTCTCCACGGTGTCGGTGTATCCGTAGTCAACGCGCTGTCCACCCATCTGGAAGTAACCATCAAGCGCGATGGCCAATTGCACCGGATGACGTTCGCTAATGGCGACAAAGCGTCCGAGCTTGAAGTGATCGATACCGTGGGCAAGCGCAACACCGGTACCCGCCTGAAGTTCAAGCCCGACGTAACCTATTTCGACAGCCCCAATTTTTCCGTTAGCCGGCTCCGCCATAACCTGAGGGCAAAGGCGGTTCTGTGTCCGGGCCTGACGGTTACCTTCCTCCAGGAAAAAACCGGGGAAAAAGACGAATGGCTTTACGAAGACGGGTTGCGGGACTACCTGCGCACGGCCCTTGCCGATATCGAGGTTGTGCCGCTTGAGCCGTTTACCGGCAGCTTTTCCGGAAACAAGGAAGCGGTGGACTGGGCCATCCAATGGCTGCCCGAGGGCGGCGAAGCGATCATGGAAAGCTACGTAAACCTGATTCCCACGGCCCAGGGCGGCACCCATGTGAACGGGCTGCGTACCGGCCTGCTTGAAGCGATGCGCGAGTTCTGCGAGTTCCGCAACCTGCTACCCCGTGGCGTTAAGCTCTCTCCGGAAGATATCTGGGAACGGGCAGCCTATGTCCTGTCCTTCAAGATGCAGGAGCCCCAGTTCTCGGGTCAGACCAAGGAGCGTCTGTCTTCCCGTGAGGCCGCGGCCTTCATCTCCGGCGTGGTCAAGGATGCCTTCAGCCTTTGGCTCAACCAGCACACCGATGTGGCAGAAGCACTAGCCGAGCTCTTCATCAGCAATGCCCAGCGTCGGCTGCGAGCCAGCAAAAAGGTGGCCCGCAAGAAAGTCACCTCTGGCCCCGCACTCCCGGGTAAGCTGGCGGACTGTTCTGGTGGGGATACCGCCCGGTCCGAGCTGTTCCTCGTAGAAGGTGATTCTGCAGGCGGTTCCGCCAAGCAGGCCCGGGACCGGGAGTTCCAGGCGGTGATGCCGCTTCGGGGGAAAATCCTCAATACCTGGGAGGTTGATTCGGGCGAGATCCTGGCGTCCCAGGAAGTTCACGATATTGCCGTTGCCATTGGTGTAGATCCCGGTTCTGACCAGCTGGATGGCCTTCGGTACAACAAGATCTGCATCCTTGCTGATGCGGACTCGGATGGCCTTCACATTGCCACGCTGCTGTGCGCGTTGTTCGTCAAACACTTCCGCCCTGTGGTTGCCGCCGGCCATGTGTTCGTTGCCATGCCGCCGCTGTATCGGGTAGATCTGGGCAAGGAAACCTTCTACGCCCTGGATGAACATGAAAAGCAGGGCATTATCGACCGTATTGCGGCTGAGAAGCGCAAAGGCAAGATTTCGGTGACCCGCTTCAAGGGCCTGGGTGAGATGAACCCCCTTCAGTTGCGTGAAACCACCATGGCGCCGGACACTCGCCGCCTGGTCATGCTGACCATCGAAGACGGTGACGATACCGACAGCCGTATGGATATGCTGCTAGGCAAGAAGCGCGCATCGGATCGAAGGGCGTGGCTTGAGACCTATGGCAATATGGCGGACATTGAAGTTTAATATTCTATAAGGTGCTATAAACAGCATCCTTTATTCTTTCTCTGTATTCCGTAAACTCGTTATCCTGCCAGTTTTCTGATCGGGAAGAACCGTTGATGGACTGGCAGGGCTGGTTTGCGCTGGGCCTCGCAGGCACCGCGCTGATACTGATGAGTGCAGGGCGATTTGCGCCCCATCTGGTGATGATGGGTGTGCTTGTGGTGCTCAGTGCCAGCGGAATTGTTTCAGCGGATCAGGCTCTTGCCGGCTTCAGTAACAGTGGTCTGATCACCGTCGTCGCCATGTTCGTGGTGGCAGCGGGCATTCATCATTCCGGTGGTGTCGATCTACTGGTGCATCACCTGCTTCGCAATCCCAAGACTGTCAGATCTGCCCAGGCCCGGATTGCGCTCCCGGTATCCCTTCTGAGTGGTTTTCTCAACAACACCCCGGTCGTCGCCACCATGATTCCTGCGGTGCATGCATGGTCCCGTAAGATCGGTATCTCGCCGTCGAAATTGATGATTCCACTGAGCTATTCCGCCATTCTCGGGGGTACCCTCACACTGATCGGAACCAGCACCAACCTTGTCGTTAATGGTCAGTACCAGCAACTGACCGGCGAGCAGGGTTTCTCGATCTTCTCCATTACGGCCGTCGGACTGCCGGTGGCCATCATCGGTGTTGCGGCCCTCCTGCTGGTTATGCCCAGAGCGTTGCCGGACCGCAAGGACCAGCAGAAATTCGGTTCCATGAGGGAATTTACTCTGGAGGTCGCGGTGTCGTTCGACGGCCCCCTGGTCGGGAAGACCGTAGGTGAGGCCGGGCTCCGGGAGTTGGAACGGCTGTATCTGGTCGAGATTGAGCGGGATGGCAGCGTGGTTACCGCTGTGCCGTCGGAAGAGCGGCTTCGGGGTGGCGATCGACTGGTGTTTGCCGGCGATACCCAGGCGATTTCAGACCTTCTGCGGATTAATGGCATTGTACCCTCGGTCCACGAGGATGAGCCGAGTCTGAGCAAGGACAGGGCCGAGCGGCGGCTGGTGGAGGCCGCATTGTCGCCCCAATCCGACGTACTTGGCCTGACCATTCGGGACGCGCGCTTCCGGGACCGATACGGTGCTGTTGTCCTGGCCGTTGCCAGAGGCGGGGAGCGGGTCTCCGGGAACCTTGGGAATATTCGACTAAAACCCGGCGATGTTCTGCTTCTGGAAGCTCGTCCCGCGTTTGTCAGCCGTCAGCGCTATAACAAGGACTTTCTGCTGATCAACGATCTGGAAACCGAGACGCCCCGGCATGACCGGGCCTGGCTGTCCTGGGGAATCCTGTTGGTGCTGGTGGGCCTCGCTGCCTGTGGCACCCTGAGTATGCTCAACGCGGCCCTGTTGGGCGCCGCGGGAATGATTCTGACCGGCTGCTGCTCGGTTGGCCAGGCCCAGAAATCGGTGGATGTGCCGGTGATTCTCACTATTGCCGCCTCCTTTGCCATGGGCGCGGCCCTTGAACAGACCGGTGCGGCAGGCTTTGTTGCCGAGGGCATTCTTGAGTTCAGTCAGGGCAACGTCTTGTTAACCATTCTGCTGGTCTATCTGGTGGTGTCGGTGCTGACCGAGGTTATTACCAACAACGCAGCCGCTGTGCTGGTAATCCCCATCGTTCTGTCAATGACGACCAGTATGGGCGTGGCTGCCGAGCCGTTTGTAATCGCCGTCATGATGGCCGCGTCGGCCAGCTTTGCAACGCCGCTGGGGTATCAGACCAACATGATGGTGTTCGGCCCCGGCGGTTACCGGTTCAGTGATTTCGTGCGGGTAGGGCTGCCAATGAACGTGTTTATTGGTGCCGTCACGGTGGTGGTCATCGCCCTGGTGTACGACATCAGCCTCAGCTTATGAAGAGGGTTCCGTCGGGTTGGCGAGAATGTCGCAGCACAGCACCTGAAGCTTGCCATCCTGATAATACCCCAGTGACAGGGTGACGCACATATAAGCCCCGGTAACGCAGAGATACGGTGCGGTAACGTGCAGGCTCTCCGGTTGGGCCAAAGCCTGGCGCAGATACTGTTGGCGGTACCAGTCGGCGCTGCTGGTGCTTTCCAGGGGTTTGAAGCGCGGGTCCATGCTGCGGGTGCCGGCGTCGGAAACCAGGGTGTCATCCATCTGGACGCCCTTGTCATCGACCAGATAGCAGCGGGAGACCGCAGGATGGTTCAACAGCTCCAGACAGGATTGTTGCATACTCATTCCGCTGCGAAGCTTCGTGATGGCATGGTCAAAAAAGCCACTGAAAAAATCCACTAATTGCCGTGTCGGGTCCAGGGTAACCTGGTTGCGGGTCTTGTATTCCTGCAACAGGTGGTCGAAGTCCGCGGGCGCATGGGTCAGCTGATTCAGGTCGGTGCTCGGCCTGCGGAAATAGAAACCCTGTACGAAGTCAACGCCAGCATCAATGGCAATCATTGCCTGATCCCGGGTTTCCACACCTTCCAGCAGAACCAGGCAGCCCGACTGGTGCAGCAGTGACACAATGCCGTTCAGAATCTGTCGGGCCTTGTGATCGTCTGTCGCCCGGGTCAGAAGTTTCCGATCCAGTTTCACGATGTCCGGCGACAGGTTCCAGATTCGCTCGAAATTGGAGTGGCCGGCGCCGAAATCATCGATGGCCGTAAGGCAGCCCAGCTTTTTGTAGTAGGCAACCGTTTCCCGCAGCCTTTCTGCGTCGTCTGTTGGCTGCTCGACGATTTCCATGACAATGCGGTGCGGAGGCAGGCCGGTTTTGGCAAGCAATTGACCAAAAAACGAATCGGCCTGACTACCGCTGGTCACCACCTGCGGCGATACGTTGAGGAAGAGCCAGTTCAGTTGGTCACGGATGCCGCTGTAATTGCGTATATGCAGGTAGCGGCAGAGGCGATCAAGGAGCAGATTCTCCGCTTCCGAGGCCGGTAGCTGGAAAAGATGGAGCGGGAGGACTGCAGAGTTATCGGTATCGAAGGCCCGGATCAGCGCCTCATAGCCAACGATGCGCTTGTGCGAAATGCTGTAGATGGGCTGGAGCGCGGTTCTGAGAGTCAGTCCGCGAAAATCGGCGGTCCATGTGTCACCTTCCCTGTTCAGCATAGGGGATAACAGTTCCACTTCCGGAGCTGTCAGCTTTTCAGGGAGTCGTTTCGACATAGACGATTCTGGTTAATTTAACGAACGCATCAGCCGCCCCAGTCTGGCGTCTGAACTGTCTTTTATCAGTACAGATGGCGTGTGAAATCGCGCGAAGTTACTGATAGTTGGAGGGAAGATTGCCAAAAAAACGCGTTTATTACCACTGTTTCATGTAGAAACTGGAAACGGTTTGTATCTTTCGCTGTCTGGAAAGGGAAAGGGGAAGGAAAAGCCCAGCGGTCCGGGCGGACCGCCAGAGAATCAGTTATTGCTGGGTACAACCACGCTTTCGTCGAATTCGAGTTCCATGTCCTGTCCTCTCGGTCAATGAGGCCCCAGACGGGGCATCCAAATATGTAATAAGTCTATCGTTGCTATAATTTTGAACAATCCGTAAAACCCGTATGCGACCAAAGGCAAAAGGGCGGGGCATGATCAGAAATTCTGATGTAACGCTGCAAAAGATTTTGATTTTCTTCGTCGGTCCGAGTTTCTAGACTTGGGTTCATCGTTTGACCAGGGAACAGGCTAATTTTTCATCATGCAAATCAGGAACACTCCGGCCAGCTACGGTCTCGTAGCTATCACTATTCACTGGCTTGTTGCGCTGGTTGTCCTTGGCCTCTTCGGGCTTGGCTATTGGATGGTGGACCTGTCGTACTACGACGACTGGTATCGCAGGGCACCGGATATCCACCGCAGCATTGGCATCCTGCTCTTGATGGTCATGCTCTTCCGGGTTGTCTGGAGAGTGGGCAACGTCTCGCCGGAGCCACTGCCAGGCCATAAGCGCTGGGAGATCCGCAGCGCGCATATCGCCCACCTTCTGCTGTATGTGCTGATTTTCGTAGCAATGGTGAGTGGCTACCTGATTTCGACGGCGGATGGCTCCTCAATCAGCGTTTTCAACTGGTTTGAAGTGCCATCAGTGACCGGCCAGATCAAGGGAATGGAAGACACTGCCGGAACCGTTCACTACTGGTCTACCTGGGCAATCGTGGGCCTGGCTGCGGTTCATGCGGCCGGCGCCTTCAAGCACCACCTGTTTGATCGTGACCGCACATTACGGCGTATGTTAGGGAAGTGAGCGCCTGCCGGTTGTTTATTCATCGTCTAACGCCCGGGAGTCGGGCATCAATGAAATAAGGGAGAAAATTATGAAAAAAGTTCTGCTTGCCTCTGCCGTGTCGATGGCGCTTGTTGGTGCGGTTCATGCCAACGAGCACAGTGGCACCTATGCTTTTGATACCAAAGGCGCCCACCAATTCGTCACCTTCAAGATTTCCCATCTCGGCTACAGCTGGTTGTACGGGCGTTTCAACGATTTTGACGGTGAATTTGTATATGACGCCGAAAATCCGGAAAACAGCACTGTTAACGTGACTATTGATACCGGTAGCGTGGATTCCAATCACGCTGAGCGCGACAAACACTTGCGCAGCGAAGACTTCCTTTATGTTGACGAATTTCCGCAGGCAACTTTCAAGAGTAAGAGAGTGGTCCTGGATGAAGAAGGCGAGGCCGATATCATCGGCGACCTGACTCTCCGTGGTGTGACCAAAGAAGTTACCCTCGATGCCGAAATGCTGGGCCACGGCGCAGACCCCTGGGGTGGCTATCGCATGGGTTTTGAGGCGGAAACCGAGCTTCGCCTGAAAGATTTTGGTATTCCTATGGATCTCGGAAAGGCCTCCGAGACCGTTGAGATCATCATTTCTGTCGAGGGTATCCGGCAGTAATCCTGGCTGACCCTGCCAGCGTCAGATTCCGGGCCTAGACCCGGAATCTGCCTGTTTGACTTTCAAGTTCTCTCGCATAGCCCTCAAGGGATTCACTTATTCCGTCAATGTCCCGTGACCGGTTTGCGCTTTCCGTCGCCAGATCGTTGATCTCGGTGATGCTGCGATTGATCTCGTCCACCACCTGAGTCTGTTCTTCAGTGGCTGACGCCACGCTGGTGTTTACATCCGCGATGTTGGCCATCGCCTCGAGAATGGCCTTAAGTTCTTTTTCCGCATCGGTGGCCAGATTTTCGGTTTCGGTTGCCTCTTTGCTGCCCGTTTCCATCACCGAGACAATGTCGGCAACGCCAGTCTGCAGGGTAGTGATCATCGTCTGAATATCTTCTGTCGATTGCCCGGTGCGTTTTGCCAGGGTTCTGACTTCATCGGCAACAACCGCAAAACCTCTTCCCTGTTCTCCGGCACGTGCTGCCTCGATAGCTGCATTCAGTGCCAGAAGGTTGGTTTGCTCTGCGATGCCCCGGATCACGTCCAGAACGGATGTGATATTGTCGGAATCATCAGATAGCTTGCGGATTACGTTCACTGCTTTTGAAATCTGGGCTGCCAGCCGGTGAACCTGTTCTGAAGAACTGCGGATAATACGAGCGCCGTTCCTGCCTTTTTCTTCGGCCTCCCGGGTAATTTCGGCGGCTCTTGAAGCATTACCGGCAACCTCCTCGATCGCACTCTGCATTTCGTTGATGGCAGTGGCGACCATGGAAATTGAGTCGGTCTGTCGAGTCACGCCATCGTTGTTGTCCTTCGCCGCCCGGGCAAGATCTGTGGCTCCGGTTCCAAGTTCGCGGGTCAACTGCTGAATGGAGCCAATCATGGATTGCAGGTTCTCCAGGACCAGGTTGAAACTTTTCGCGAGTTTGCCCAGGTCATCATCCATTTCCACGGGAATCCGCTGCGTAAGATCGCCTTCTCCTTGGGCAATACTGTCAAGCTGATCCCGCAGCGCCGCGATAGAGCCTATGATCATTTTCAGGAATACAGCAAACAGTCCAATACTGATCAGGATGGCAATCGCGGTTATCAGAAGAATCGTGACGGAGCTGCTCTGGCCCTCCGAAGAGGCTTCACCAGCCCGAATCTGGGCCTGGGCATCAGCGTGGGCGCCAACCTCATCAAAGTATTGCCTGAGATCGTCGAAGAGGTTGTTGGTTTCACTGGCTGCCAGCGCCCTTGCCTGTTCTGGATCCCCCGCCTCTGCAAGCTCAAGAATCCGTTGGGCGGATCCCAGCCAGCGCTGATAGGCGGCATCGAATCCTCTAGCAACATCGGAGACGCCCGTACCCTCAAGCCTTTCAACCGCCTTGTTGAAGCGGTCTAAGGCCTGTCCGGCATTTTCATCAAAACTGGCCAGGTAATTCTCACCTTCCTCATTGTTGAACTGGGCGTCCACATAGGCCATCTGGGCAACCAGCGCTTGATATAGATCCCGGTCACCGTTGAGGATTTCGCTGACGGAAGGCAGATAGGTTTCGGCAATATTGTCAGTGTCGGATACCAGGTTTCGGACGGTGCTGACGGCAAACAGTCCGATAACAACCAGGGCGACAGCCGTAATAGCGAAAGGCAAAGCAATTTTAACCCGGAGTCCCAGGCGTTTACCAAAATCCATACGTCTCTCCCGCGTTGTCGGAATGGCCTATTGCCAATCAATATAGCACCGGGAGGACGTTTGATTTGAGAAACAGTAGAGTAATTGCTCCCGGTCAATGAGATGGGATTCTCGCCGGGAGCGGGGATAAGCTATCAGGAAGGGTCCGGTGATTCCCGGTGGGTGTCACCGGATCGGCAAAGGTGCCTCTGGCGCCAGAACTGTCCCGCGAAAATAACGACCCAGATCAGTAATCCTGCCCAGAGATAGGTCTCGGGAATCTGGAAACTGCCGCTGATAGCAAACTCGACCAGAAGCATCAGCGTCACCGCCAGAACTGCATTTACCAAGGCTGTCACCATGGCTTGCCCGCAGGCTTTGATGTTGGGTTTCATAGTGTTCCGCTTGTTAGAGAAGTAAAACGGTCTTCTATTCACTGGAGTGGAGAATACGGCCCACCTTACGGACTCTCCATGCGGGAATTCCGCTATTGGAATCAGTTGTCTGTGCGACAGGTGACCGTTTTTGGCCAATAAATCCGCAGGTTGTTGGTGTATCGGCGCCTCGCTCCATATAATGTGCGCTCCTGTTAACCGGTGATTAATCCGGGCGCAGGGAGTAGGATCACGGACATTATTCCAATCAGGCAATACAGGCAATCAAAGAGGCATCCATGCCAGAGTTTCAGACAACGGATGAAGGCTTCGAGCGGGTTTCGCTCCGGGATTACACGGAAAAGGCCTATCTCGATTATTCAATGTACGTCATTCTTGACCGGGCACTTCCCAATGTCGGCGATGGCCTGAAACCGGTTCAGCGGCGAATTGTCTATGCCATGTCCGAACTGGGGCTGAAATCCACCTCGAAGTACAAGAAGTCCGCTCGCACCGTGGGCGATGTACTGGGTAAATTTCATCCCCACGGTGACAGCGCCTGTTACGAAGCCATGGTGCTGATGGCCCAGCCGTTTTCCTACCGCTACCCTCTTGTAGACGGCCAAGGGAACTGGGGCTCCCCGGACGATCCCAAGTCCTTCGCGGCCATGCGTTACACCGAATCTCGTCTGGCGCCGTTCGCAGAAGTGCTTTTGGGCGAGCTCGGGCAGGGCACCGTAGACTGGGTGCCCAACTTCGATGGCACTATGGAAGAGCCTTCGGTACTGCCTGCCCGGCTGCCCCATGTGCTTTTGAATGGCACCACCGGCATTGCTGTTGGTATGGCCACGGATATCCCACCGCACAACGTGCGCGAAGTTACCGCAGCGTGCATACGCCTGCTGGACCAGCCGGACTCGACAGTTGATGAACTCTGTGAACACATCAAGGGCCCGGATTTTCCGACCCAGGCGGAAATCATTACCCCTCGGAAGGACATCCGGCAGATGTACGAAACTGGCCGCGGATCCCTGCGGATGCGCGCCCGATGGATCCGGGAGAGCGGTGAGATTGTGGTTACGGACCTCCCGCATCAGGTATCTGGCAATCGGGTGCTGGAGCAGATCGCCCATCAGATGCAGACCAAGAAACTCCCGATGGTGGCCGACCTTCGTGACGAATCCGATCATGAAAACCCGACCCGCCTGGTGATCGTGCCCCGGTCCAACCGCGTTGATCTTGATGGCCTGATGGCGCACCTGTTCGCCAGCACCGATCTTGAGAAAACCTACCGGGTCAACATCAATGTGATCGGTAACGACGGCAGGCCGGGCGTGAAGGGTTTGCACCAGATCCTTACGGAGTGGCTGACCTTCCGGCGCACTACCGTTATCCGCCGGCTCCAGCACCGTCTGGACAAGGTTCTTGCTCGGCTGCATATCCTGGAAGGCTTGCTGATTGCTTATCTCAACATTGATGAAGTGATCGAAATCATCCGTACCGAAGACAAGCCCAAGGCCGAGTTGATGGCCCGTTTCGGGTTGTCCGCCGATCAGGCTGAAGCCATCCTGGAGCTCAAGCTGCGCCACCTGGCCAAGCTTGAGGAAATGAAAATTCGGGGCGAACAGGATGAACTGTCCGCTGAACGGGATGAGCTCCAGTCAATCCTGGGTTCCGAAGATCGCCTGCGTGAGCTGATCAAGAATGAGCTGCAAGCGGATGCCGAAACCTTTGGCGATGACCGACGCTCACCGATCGTCGAGCGTGAGGAGGCCCGGGCATTCAGCGAGGTGGATCTGGTTTCGAACGATCCTGTGACCGTCGTGTTGTCTGAAAAAGGCTGGGTTCGCGCCGCCAAAGGGCATGACATTGAGCCGGAAGGCTTGAGCTATAAAGCCGGCGACCGTTTCTCCCTGGCGGCCCGGGGACGCAATAACCAGCAGGCGATCTTCCTGGATTCTACCGGACGCGCCTATTCCTTGATGGCTCACAGTTTTCCGTCTGCCAGAGGCCAGGGCGAGCCGCTGACCGGGCGGATCAATCCACCATCTGGTGCCAGTTTTTCCGGTCTGTTGATGGGGGATCCTTCCCGCAAGGCCTTGTTGGTTACAGATGGTGGCTATGGGTTTGTGACATCGCTCAACGACATGATCAGTAAGAACCGCAATGGCAAGGCGGTCGTCAGTGTTCCCAAGGGGGCGAGGATCATGCCTCCGGTGACCATACCGACCACCGAGAAAACGCTGTATCTCGGAGCGGTGTCCAACGAGGGCCGTATGCTGGTGTTCCCCCTGAGCGAACTGCCAGAACTGGCCAAGGGCAAGGGCAACAAGATCATCAGCATTCCTTCTGCCCGGGTCCAGAACCGTGAAGAGTACGTGGTGGCAGTGGCGGTATTTGCCGAGGACGACCAGCTGGAGATACGGGCCGGCAAGCGCAAGATGGGGCTGCAGTTCAGTGACCTTGAACACTATCTTGGAGAGCGGGGCCGTCGTGGCCACAAGCTGCCCAGGGGGCTGCAACGGGTTGATGGCATTGACGTGATTCCTTCCGCTGCCCGGGCGCAGGAAGAGGCAGGCTCTGACAGTGAGGGTGCCGACGGTGAGTGAACTGGTACTGATTAATGTTTCCGGGCGTGACAAGCCCGGCCTGACGTCGGAAATAACCGGCATCATGGGGCGCTACGATGTGCGCATCCTGGATATTGGCCAGGCGGTCATTCACGATCACCTCACCTGGGGCATCCTGATCGAGATTCCGGATGAATCCAAATCCTCGCCTGTGATTCGGGATCTGCTGTTCCGGCTCCATGCCCTGGATCTGCAGGTACGGTTTGCGCCGATCACGGTGGAGGAATACCAATCCTGGGCCGCGGCCCGGAACCGCGCCTGTTACATTGTCACCCTGCTGGCCCGTGATATCAAAGCCGAGCAGATTGCCAGGGTTTCCGCCATTACTGCTCGCCATGGTCTTAATATCGATAATATCTCGCGGCTGTCTGCCAGGCCTTCGCTGAACGCCTCCGACAACCGCATTGCCTGTGTCGAGTTCTCGGTGCGGGGCACGCCATCGGATCTTGAGCAGTTGCGAGCGGATTTCCTCCATATTGCCGGCGAAATGAATGTGGATATCGCCTTCCAGGAGGATTCCATTTTCCGGCGAAATCGTCGTCTGGTGGTCTTTGACATGGACTCCACGCTGATCGAAGCCGAGGTGATCGACGAGCTGGCCACGGAAGCCGGCGTGGGCGAGCAGGTGGCGGAGATTACCGAGCGGGCCATGCAGGGCGAGCTGGATTTCAGTCAGAGTTTCGCCGAACGTCTCGCGCTTCTGAAAGGGCTGGATGAGTCGGTGCTCGAAGGCATCGCCTCCCGGCTTCGAATGACCGAGGGGGCCGAGCACCTGATTCTCAGCCTGAAGGCGCTAGGTTATCGCACGGCCATACTGTCGGGTGGGTTCACCTACTTCGCCCGCCATCTGCAGCGGAAACTGGGTATCGATTACATCTACGCCAACGAGCTGGAGATTGAGGACGGCAAGGTGACCGGCCGGGTGTCTGGGCAGATCGTGGACGGCAAACGTAAAGCGGAGTTGCTGCTGGAGATCGCCGAGAAAGAGCACATCTCAAGGGAGCAGGTTATTGCTGTCGGTGATGGCGCCAACGACCTTCCCATGCTGAGCCAGGCCGGCCTGGGTGTGGCCTTCCGTGCCAAGCCCCTGGTGAAGGAATCTGCTCGTCACGCCATTTCGACTCTTGGGCTGGACGCAATCCTCTATCTGATTGGTTTCCGTGAGAGCGAAACCAACCAGAGTCTGGAAAACGCCGACTTCTGAGCCGTTCAGGCTCAGTTGTCGCCGAAGTCGTAGTTCATTTCGGGTACCGGCGCCTGCAGGTAATAACCCTGAATATAGTTCACGCCAGCCTGCCAGAGGGTGGCGAGAACGCCGGCATTTTCCACCAACGGAATGATGGTGAGCTTGCCGTTTGACTGCAGGCTCTTGACCATTTCCTTGACCTGCTCCTTGGCCTCATCGCTCTTCTGGATTTCTTCGGTAAAGGAACCATCGATCTTCACGTAGTCTGTATCGATGTGCTTCAGGGTGTTGAACGGATTGAGGGCGCAGCCGAACTGGGCGATGGATACCTTGCAGTGAAGCTCGTGGACCGCTTTGGTGAAGTCTTTCGCCTGCTTCATGTAATTGTTGGCATCGCCTTCACGGATCTGGAAGATCAGGGAGTCGCCCGGCAAGCGCGCGGCTTTCAGGGCAACGCTCAGCCAGGGCGTAAAGGTTTTGTCCTGAAGGGTTTCGGCCGTCAAATTGAGGAACAGGCGCGTATCGTGACCCCGTGAACGATGGCTGGACAGCTGCTTGATGGTCTGCAGGATGACCCAGCGGTCGATCTTGATCGCGGTGTCGCTCGGTCCCATTGGCGGCAGGAAGTCATAGGGTGAGACTTCCTCGTCGTCCTTGTCGAGCATACGTACGAAGGCCTCGTAATGTTCTTCTCCTTCGCCGCGCAGGTTGATGATCGGCTGGAACAGGAGTCGGAAGCGGTTTTCTTCCAGGGCCTTCTGGATGGCTTCTACCGAATTGCTCTGATCCAGTGTTTCGAAGTCGGCGGGGTTGTAGACCACCACACCGTTGCCCTCGGCATGTCCCTCAAGCTTGCGCACTTCCGCCGAGGCGGTATGGGCCCGGGCCATGAGTTCTTCAGCTTTCGGAGAATTCTCGGTAATTGCCGCAACACCGATGCTCACAGTCAACTGGACCGTGCGACCATTGATGTCGAACAGATGGTCTTCTACCGCCTTTCGGATGCGCTCGGCGTGTTCTTTCATGGTGCCTTCGTCGCAGGGCTGGCACAGCAGACTGAAGGCATCGTCGCTCAATCGGGCCAGGGCAAGGTCGTCACCGGCCTGCTCCTTGAGCAGGTTTGCCAGATCGCCCAGCAGCAGGTCTGCGCCGGAAATTCCCACCTGGCCCTTCATGCTCATGAAGTTATCCAGGGCGATGTAGGCGAGTGCACCGGTTTCATTCTTCTTGCCGGCGTTGGCAATTGCTTCAGCGAGTGCATCCATCAGGTACTGACGATTATACAGCCCGGTCAGAAGGTCTTGGCTGCTGATCTGGCGCAGCTTTTCTTCCAGCTCTGCATCGCTGTGCTCTGGTTGCAGAACGATCTGCGTGCATTCCTCGCCGTCGTAGGTGGCAGCCGAGACTGACATGGTCACGTTCAATTCGTGGTCGTCACTGCGTCGTGCTGTGCAGTTCAAGGTCATGCCGTCTTCACCCTTTTCGGCAAATGACTTCGTGAACTCCTTGTACTTCTCCTGACTATCCGGAGTAAGGGTGTCCAGGACCGGTACGCAGATAAGATCGTCAATATCGTCGTACCCGAGGAACTCCATGTACGACTGGTTGGCATAGATGTGCATGCCATCATTAATGTAGGCAATCGCATCCTTGGAGCTTTCGAGAAGTAACTGGCAACGCTGTTCCGCCTCCCGGAGGTGGGATTCCAGGACACGACGCCTTCTGCGTTCGTCAAGGGCTGCCAGCTCACGGTTAACCTTAAGCACAATCAGGTCCGTGTGCTCGGACGACACGGTGTCCTGGGCGCCGGCCTTCATTATTCCGACCGTGCGTTCGCGGCTTTCCTCCTCCGTCAGGAGGATAAACGGAATGTCTTTGTCCATCCGGCGGATCATGGCGAGGGCATCATCGGCCGAGAATTCCTGGTCCAGGTCGCGGGCGAGAAGGAGATCCCAGTTACCGGCCTTCAGCGTCTCTTCCAGGTCCTCTTCCGAGGTGATTCTGTGGGCTCGGGTGGCCTTACCGGAGTTGCGGAGCAGGCTGACCAGGGATTCGGCATCGTTTTGCGATGGGTCAAGAATCAGCAGGTGTACGGTCGCGTTCTTTTTCTGCATTCGAAGGGCGTCTCGTGATACACGGTTCATTCACTAACGCTGAATGATGCAGGGGTTGCCGATCAATAACAACCCTCTGCGGGCTTCCGGTGTCTCAGTTTGGAGACCTCACAGAGATGGCCAAAGCGAGTCGAATTCGTCCTCGCTAGCTCCGGATGATGCAGGCGGTGCGCCAGCATTCAGCGTTGCCGCGTTCTGCAGCTTGAGTTCGAACTGGCTGATGCTGCCGGTGGAGGACACCTTGCGAGACAACTGACCCTGATCTTCCCGGCCATCATGGAGCAGGGAGATGCGGCTCCCGGACTGGAATGGCAGGCGAGGCGTGATCAGTGTTGCTGACTGGTTGACCACGCTGATTTCCGGTAACAGCAGGCCGCGCAGGTATTCACTGCTGTTGCCCACTTTCTGGATCAGGCGCACACCGCAGGGTGAAGCGCTCGGTGCGAGCAGCTCAATGCCCACCTGGGTGCCCTGGTTCTTGATCTGTCGAATCCAGCGCACCACCGCCACGCTCCAGGGATGTGAGCTTTGCTCACGAACGCCCAGAACCTCGCCGGCCTGCAATGAGGGGGGCACATTGCTTTCCCACGCAACGCAGTAGCCCCCGGGGCTGGTATTGATCAACAGGGAATGGTGAGATCTTGGCCGGTTCCTGTCCGTCGATGGCGCCTGCGAGTTGCCATAGGAACCCTTGAAGTTGATAGGCGTATCGGCAGCATGGAGCCTTTCGTCGCTTGGACCTGCATCGTGGGCACCCGACCAGGCGTCCTGTTTCTGGCGTGATGACCGCACGAACAGATTCTCTTCCTCATGATGGCCGTTGTCATTGCCATTCACGAATTCGGTAAAGGTTTTCTCGCCGGCGATGAAGTAGTGGGCAGCTGTCAGTCCTACGCAGACTTCCAGGGACCCCTGGCTGGCGATTCGATTGAAGTTTCGCTTGGCGAGAATGCCCAGGGCCTGGCTGAGATGGGTGAGCAGGGTGTCGCTGACCTTTGCCGGCACCCTCAGCTCGTGATCGGTTTCTTTATGCTCGCGCCGGGCATGCAGCGTTTCCGAGAGCATAGCCGAGAGATCCCGGGTGTCGAAACCGAAGCTCTCATCGCCGGGCTTCTGTTCGAGAAGACTGCGGTAAAACGGTGGATTGTCCCGCTCCATGTTGATTACGAAGAGACTGTCGTCGCCGATATCCGGCCCACATCGGGTGTGGTCAGTCCACGATTCGAAAAGTTCATAGACATGCAAGAGTTCAGCCTGGCGCAGCTGATTGGGGCGGGCGCAGCCGAGCAGGAGAATTCGTTTATAGGCGTCGGCGACCGAACTGGTACGACGATGCTGAAGCGTGTCGTCCTCCACCTGAACCACAGAGAGCTTGTTACGATGGGCGAACCGGTACAACCGGTGACACTCAAGCCAGCTCTGTGCAGGGCTGGGGCAATAAAGCTGATGTGATCTCAGAATGGTCGCCGAAAGCTCGGAAATGGCTCGATGCGCGGCGGTGGCAATCTGGCGGCGATTCTTGTCCAGACCACCGTTGTCGATGAACTCCAGAACGCACAGCTTGTAACCGCCGGCCAGATGCAATTGAAGCGCCTGGGACAGATTGGCGATTTTCCGTTGTTTTTCAGGCAGTGCCACGGCCAGACCGAGGTAGTGCCGGGAAAGCTCGTTGCAGACGAAATGAATCTTTTCCCGGATAAGTTCCAGGAACTGCATGCGCTGCTGGGGTGCCAGGAAGAGGTGATTCAACTCGATAATGGCATGGTAGAGCTGCCGTGATACCTCACCGATATTGGCCATAGGTAGCTGGTCGATCCAGACCCGGAACGCCTTGGGCGTCGTGTCACAGAACGACAGGCTGGCCGTTTTCTGTTCGGGAACGCGGAGATCAGGTTTCAGGGTCTTACCTTCCATGAATGCATGCCAATGTCTGGACCACAGGTGGTATTCCGGGGTTGGCCCTGCCCGGCCGGGGGCTACTGAATGTCCGCCGGCCTGTCAGGAAAACGCCGTAAATACATGTTTTTATCTTCAACGTTACTGGACTTTAAAGTAGCAAACCAGTCGTAGAAAGCGAGAAGATCATGAGTTGACAATCTTTGACAAGTGAATTTGGGCCGTTTTTTGCGAAACCGGTCACGGGAACAGGTTGACCGGGGTCTTGCTTTCCTTGCCTGGCTCCTCTCTCACCAGCTTCGGCACGAGGAACCCCGGCAAGCGCGACAGCAGTTCACGCATCAGATTTCGCGCCTCTTCGTCCGGCACATCGTAGTGGTGGGCGCCTGCCACCGGGTCAAATGCGTGCAGGTAGTAGGGCAGGACGCCTGCTTCAAACAGAGCCTCGCTCAATTCTTCAAGCACCGACGCACGATCATTCACGCCCCTCAGGATAACGCTCTGGTTGAGCAGCGTTGCGCCTGCTGCGCGCAGGTACCCCAGGGCGCGGCGCGTGGCGGTATCTAATTCCGCCGGATGATTGATGTGCAACACGATAATAACCTGCAGTGGCGTCGTTGAAAGCCATTTCAAGAGCTCGTCGCAGACTCTTTGTGGAATAACGACTGGCAGGCGTGTATGCAGGCGCAGGCGGCGAATGTGGGGTATGCCACTGATTGCCGTTGCCCATTGAGCCAGAAGTCGGTCATTGACAGCCAAGGGGTCGCCGCCGCTGAAAATGACTTCATTGATTTCCGGGCTGGCGCCCAGGGTGTCAATCACCCGTTGCCTGTCGTCCGGGCTGAGACGTTGTTCATCATAGGGAAAGTGTCTGCGAAAGCAGTACCGGCAGTTTATCGCGCACTGCCCGGTCACCATAAGCAGAGCGCGGCTGCGGTATTTGCGGATGAGCCCGGTGGTGGCAATGGCGCCCGACTCTTCCAACGGGTCACTGATAAAGCCGGGCGCGTGCGCGGTTTCTTCCGCAAGGGGAAGCACCTGCCTGAGCAGGGGGTCGGCCGGGTTGCCCTTTTCCATGCGTGCAAGAAACGGTTCGGGCACGCGAACCGAAAACAGGCGGTGACCTTGTCGTGCCGCCGACAGCCACGGCTCCTCGGGTAACTCCAGGCGACGGAGTAGCTCTTCCGGTGATGTCACGGAGTCCGACAGCAATTGCTGCCAGCTGCGATGTTCATGGTCGCAAAGGTGGGCTTCTATACGGGCGGGGGTTCGCTGTATCATAACGCCCTTCGAATTCTAAACAGCTTTTTGTCAGGTGGACATTTCATGGCTTCATATTCTACCAATGAATTTCGCGGCGGTCTTAAGGTTTTGCTGGATGGCGACCCCTGCATCATTCTCGAGAACGAGTTTGTCAAACCCGGTAAGGGGCAGGCCTTCAACCGCGTAAAGCTGCGTAACCTCATGACCAACCGGGTCTGGGAGCGCACTTTCAAGTCCGGCGAAAGTCTGGAAGCCGCAGATGTCATTGATCAGGACATGGAATACCTCTATACCGACGGTGAGTTCTGGCACTTCATGCTCACTGATGGCTCCTTCGAGCAGTACCCGGCGGATGCCAAGGCGGTTGGCGATGCACTGAAGTGGCTGAAAGAGCAGGACGTCTACACCGTAACGCTCTACAACGGCTCTCCGCTCTCGGTAACGCCCCCCAATTTTGTCGAACTCGAAGTGGTTGATACCGACCCGGGCATGAAGGGCGACACCGCCCAGGGTGGCTCCAAGCCCGCGACTCTCTCAACCGGTGCTGTGGTCAACGTACCGCTGTTTATTACCATCGGTGAAGTCCTCAAGGTTGATACCCGCTCCGGCGAATACGTGAGCCGGGTGAAGAGCAGTTGATCCGGTCATGACCCGCGAACCTGTCTGGCAGCCCTCTGCCTCGCAGGCTGCCCTGAAAAGCCGTGCACAGCAACTGGAGTTTGTGCGCGGCTTTTTTGCGCAAAGAGGGGTCCTGGAAGTGGAAACGCCGGTACTGGGCCGGTGCGGCGTTACCGACGTCAATCTAGACGGCATTCATGCGCAGGTCACTGCCGGTTCCCGGACCGGGGGCTGGCTCCAGACGTCTCCCGAATACCACATGAAGCGCCTGCTTGCGGCCGGCTGTGGATCGATCTATCAGGTCTCGAGGGTATTCCGCGATGGCGAGCAGGGGCGTCGTCACAACCCTGAATTTTCCATGCTGGAATGGTATCGGACGGGATTTGATGACCTGGCTCTTATGGAAGAGGTGTCGGATCTTGTCTGCGGCTGGCTGGGGTGTCAGCGGCCCGTCGTTATTCAGTATCGGGACGCATTGAAGCACTGGGCAGGTATCGATCCATTTGTCGCAACCGATCGCGAACTGATGCGGCGCTGTGAGCAATGGCTGGAGCCTGAGCAGCTGGCGGATCTTGGCCGCGATGGCTGCCTCGATCTGCTCATGAGCTTTGCGGTCGAGCCGCATCTTGGCCGGGATAAGCCCATGTTCATAACCGGCTATCCTGCGTCGCAGGCGTCGCTGGCCAGGGTCTCACGGTCACATGGTTATGAAACGGCGCACCGCTTCGAGCTTTATATTGACGGCCTGGAGCTGTGTAACGGCTACTGGGAATTGACCGATCCAAAAGAGCAGAGGCTGAGATTTGAGGCCGATAATCAGCAGCGCTTGCGCTCGGGTAAGCGTGAAATGGCGCCGGATGAGGCGTTTCTCGCCGGGCTTGAGCAAGGATTGCCCGAGTGCTCCGGCGTGGCGCTCGGGCTGGACCGACTGCTGATGCTCAAGCTCGGGGCTCAGGATATCAGTGAGGTTTTGGCGTTTCCGTTCGAACGGGCGTGATCAAGCGAGGGCGCCGAATGCCTCGCCCATGCGAACGGTTTTTCCTGCCACCTGGTCGCTGTTCCAGGTGACGGCTCCTTCGGGCATAACCATAATAACCGTGGAGCCAAGGCGGAATCGGCCCATCTCCTCGCCCTTGGCGAATCTGATGGCCTGCTCGCCTTCATATCGGGTTGAGGTAACCTGCTTACTGCCGGGCACAACGACACCTGCCCAGCTGGTTTCCACGCTGCCGACAATCATGGCGCCAACCAGCACCAGGGCCATGGGACCGGAATCGGTGTCGAAGATGCAGACAACCCGCTCATTGCGGGCGAACAGATTCGGGACATTCTCGGCAGTCACCGGGTTCACCGAGAACAGTTTGCCGGGAACATGGATCATCTGTCTCAGCGTACCCGCCATCGGCATATGGATGCGGTGATAGTCTTTCGGCGAGAGATAGATAGTCGAAAACTCGCCATTGGCAAACGGGGCCGTAGTCGCTTCGTCGCCGCCCAGCAACTCACTCAGGCTGAAAGACTGGCCCTTGGCCTGGAAAACCCGGTCTCCGGTCACCTGCCCCAGCTGGCTGATGGCACCGTCGACAGGGCTGACGAGCGTTTTTTCGCCGTCCGCCAAGGGGCGGATGCCCGGTTTCAAAGCCCGGGTAAAGAACGCATTGAAGGTGGAGTAGGCTTCCGGATCCGGTTCGGCGGCTTCGCTCATGTCTACGCCGTAGCGGCCGATAAACCATTTGATGACCCGGTTCTTGAGCGCAGGGGATCGGTTATTGTCGGCCAGACGGCCGGCCAGGTTGGAAACCCCCAGTTGCGGCGTGATGTACTGGCTCAGAACAAAAAGCTTGTCGAACATTAAATGTGATCCTTTGCGCTCAAAGGCGCGAAGTTTACCAAAGACTGCCACCTGTATAGAAATTGTTTCACGACTTCGCGGTTCGGGCGAGGCCTTGCTATTATCAGGTCACCTTTTACGTGACAGCTTCCGGCTCCGGCCGATAACCAAGAATATAAGGCGTGTTTAGTTACCATGTTACTGATCATCGGCGGGATTATTGTTCTGGCCAGCGTACTGACTGGCTATGTTCTCCATGGCGGCAATTTGATGGTGCTCTGGCAGCCAACCGAAGTGCTGATCATTTTCGGGGCGGCTTTGGGGTCGTTCATTATTGCCAATCCCATGCACACGCTCAAAGAGGTTTTCGGTAGAGGGCTTCAGCTGCTTACCGGCTCACCCTATAACAAATCCTTCTACATGGATCTTCTCAGCCTGATGTACGAGATTTTCGACAAGTCCCGTAAACAGGGTGTGATGGCGATCGAGGAAGATATCGACAATCCCGAGTCCAGCCAGATTTTCAGTCGCTACCCGGCCATCATGAAATCGAAGGAATTGCTGGCCTTTATCACCGATTATCTGCGCATCATCAGCTCCGGCAATATGGCAACCCATGAGCTGGAAGGCATGATGGAGAACGAGATCGACAGTCGTCAGCACGAGCTTGAGGAGCCTGCCCACGCGGTCAACAAGATTGCCGATGCGCTGCCCGGTCTCGGCATCGTTGCCGCGGTGCTTGGTATTGTGATTACCATGAACTTCCTTACCGAAGGGCCCGAAAAGATCGGTCTCAGCGTGGCCGCTGCCCTGGTGGGTACGTTTCTGGGTATTTTTATGGGCTACGGCTTTGTGGGCCCCACATCCATTGCTATGGAGCATGCCGCAAAGTACGAGCTGAAGGCTTACGAGTGCGTCAAATCGTCAATTGTCGCGACAGTTTCCGGGCAGGCACCCCAGATGGCCATCGAGTTCGGCCGGAAAGCATTGCCGACTGATAAACGCCCCGGATTCCAGGAACTGAACGATCACGTTCGCTCCAAGTAATACCGCCAGAACCTGACCCCGGAGCCGATTCGTGGAAGAACAGCCGATCATCATCAAACGCAAGAAGAAGATTGTCGGGGGCCATCACGGTGGTTCCTGGAAAGTCGCGTTTGCCGATTTTGCCACCGCCATGATGGCGTTCTTCCTGGTGCTCTGGTTAACCGCGACGGCATCGCCAGAGCAGAAGAGGGCGGTTGAAGGCTACTTCAAGGACCCTGTCGGTTTTACCGAGGGTGGATCCCCGAACCCGGTTGATCTGGAAGGCAGTGCTTCGGTGGTCAACGAGGCAAGTCCGGACATTGAGTCCAGCCAGATCCAGATCGAAGACCAGGTGGTTGATGAGCTTTCTGAAACCCTGGAGCAGCGGCGGATGGAAGAATTGTTTCAGGAGCTGAAGGATCGCATCGAGCAGAATCAGACCCTGCAGGAGTTCAAGGACCAGCTTTTGATCGATATCACCGACGAAGGCCTTCGCATCCAGATTGTCGATCGTTCCGGCCGCCCCATGTTCGACAGCGGCCGGGCCGAGCTCAAGTACTACTCCCAGGATATTCTGTTTGAACTGGCGAAGACCCTGGGCTCCGTGAACAACAAGCTCAGCATTACCGGGCACACCGACTCAACACCCTTCGGCGGCCGACCCGGCTATACCAACTGGGAGTTGTCAGCAGACCGGGCAAATACCGCCCGAAGAGCCCTGGTTGCCGGCGGCGTGCGTCAGCAGCAGATTGCCCGCGTTGTGGGGCTGAGCGATTCCGTGCTGTTCGACAAGGAAGACCCGAATGCGCCGGTGAATCGCCGCATCTCCATCATCGTCCTGAACAAGAAAACCGTCGATAATATCCAGAGCAGCGCCGGCCAATCGGATGAGCCCCTGATCGATCTGACCCAGCCGACTGAGGAAGAGCGGGAGGCGGCCCGTGAGCGCCTGGAAAGCGGTGAGTGGCAGCAGGAAAAAGAAGAGCCTGCGCCGGGCGAGTTGAACTGGTAAAGCCGGGGACCTCAGTCCAGCTTGAGCCCCCTGGCCTGTTGCTCTGTCATGTCTTGCAGAATCCGGTGGAAACTTTTCAGCCGCTCCGGGCTGATTTTCCCCTCATCAGCGGCCTTGTCGATGGCACAGCCGGGGTCACCCATGTGTCGGCAATTGCGGAATTTGCAGGTGCCAATCACCTCCCGGATTTCCCGGAAGCCATACTCGATTTCCTGCGCCGTCATATGCCAGAGCCCGAACTCTCGGATGCCTGGAGAATCGATCAGCTCGCCACCGAGCGGAAGGTGGAACAGTTTGGCCGTGGTTGTAGTATGAATTCCCTTGCCGGTGCTCTCTGACACAGCTCCAACGCGAATGGCTTCATCCGGCATCAGAGTCTGGATGATGGATGACTTGCCCACCCCGGACTGACCTACGAACACACTGGTCTGATCCTTCACCAACGCCTCAACCTCCGGCGAGGGTTTATCCCCCGACTCGGCAGCAGACGTCCGCACCACCTCATAACCCAGGCTCGCATAGCGGCCCAGAAGCGCATCGATACTTTCCTGATTCCTCTCGTTGATCAGATCCGTCTTGTTCAACAGAATCACCGCCGGAATGTCCGTGATCTCGGACGCCACCAGATACCGATCAATCAGGTTATCGTGAGGCTCCGGCTCCGGCGCGATCACAAGAATAATATGATCAATATTGGCGGCTACCGGCTTCAGGGCGCCAAAATTATCCGGCCGCTGCAGCAGATTGCGACGCTCACTCCGGGCGACAATCACCCCGGTTTCATTCTTGCCCGGCCGCCAGACAACCTTGTCACCGGTCACCAGGCTATCAATGTTGGCCCGAACAAAGCACCGCACCACATCACCGACCTGATCACCCTCCAGGGCTTCGACATCCAGCTGTTGCCCATAGTGAGCAATGACTAACCCTTCCTGCTCCGGACCAAGCTCCCCGGCATCAGCCTGCTCCTGAACCTTCTTCTCCTTGCGCGCCGCCCGGGCCGCCCGCTCTTCCTGGACTTTCTTGATGCGGAATTGCTGCTGTTTGTTCAGTCGCCGTTTTGCCATTTATGTCCCGGATAACCAGATGAAAGTTTTGCCTTTGGTGTGCCATCATACTGCAATCGTAGTTAATCGGCTTGGGCAATGCCGAGACGTTAAAGGTATATCACCCGATTTCGCAGTGGGGCTGGGTCCGGCTTTCCGGAAATGTCGGCGGCCATGGATGGCCGACGCCAAGCGCACAGGGATGTGCTTGTAGCGGTTTCCGGAAAGCCGGAGCCAGCCCCACTACCACCGCACTCAGAAGGCTGGGAACAAAATGACAGAAGGCAATCGCCTCGTATGGATCGATCTGGAAATGACAGGCCTGGATCCGGAAAAAGAACGGATCATCGAAATGGCCACAATCATCACCGATTCGGAGCTCAATGTAGTCGCGGAAGGACCGGTGATCGCCGTCCATCAGCCCCAATCGTTTCTGGATTCCATGGACGAATGGTGCACCCGAACCCATGGTGAAAGCGGCCTCACCAAGCGCGTTCAGGAAAGCGACATCTCCGAATCCGAAGCCGAACAGCAAACCATCGAATTCCTGAAAAAGCACGTAGAAAAGGGCCAGTCACCCCTGTGCGGCAACAGTATCGGCCAGGATCGCCGGTTCCTCGTCAAGTACATGCCCGAACTGGAAGACTTCTTCCACTACCGGAATCTCGACGTATCCACGGTGAAAGAACTTGCCCGTCGCTGGCGCCCGGATGTCCTGGCCGGGGTTAAAAAGAAGGGCAGCCATCTTGCCCTCGACGACATCCGGGACTCCATCAACGAACTGCGCCATTACCGGGAACAGTTCTTCAAGCTATAGGCCGTGCCGCTGCAACGCCCACTGAACATGCTCGCGGACCATCTCTGAAGGGTGGTCTGCCCGCTGTTTCAGGGCTTCGATCACCGGAATGGTTGAGGGCGCGTTGCCCAGCCCGACCGCCAGATTGCGAAGCCAGCCCTGATAGCCCGTTCGCCGAATCGCGGATCCCTCAGTACGTTTCAGGAACTGCTCCTCGGTCCAGAGAAACAGTTCTGCCAGGGAACTGTTGTCCAGCCCGTGCCGGGGTTGAAAATCCTTCTCGCCGGTGGGCTTGCTGAACTTCTGCCATGGACACACCAGCTGGCAGTCATCGCAACCGAAGACCCGGTTGCCCATTAATGGCCGCAGCTCCTCGGGAATGCTTCCCTTCAGTTCAATGGTCAGATAGCTGATACAGCGCCGGGCATCAAGCTTGTGAGGTCCAACAAACGCGTCCGTCGGGCAGAGATCGAGGCAGGCGGAACAACTGCCGCAATGATCGGTTTCAAAGGGCTCATCGATGGGCAGGGGCGCGCTGGTAAAGATTTCACCAAGGAAAAAGAACGAGCCGGCTCTCGGGTGGATCAGCATGTTGTTCTTGCCGATCCAGCCCAGACCCGCCCTCTGCGCCAGGGCGCGCTCCAGCACCGGCGCACTGTCCACGAACGCCCGATAGTCGTATCCGCGGACGGCTTCATCAATCCTGGCTGCCAACTGTGCAAGCCGTTTTCGAATCAGCTTGTGGTAATCCCGCCCAAGAGCGTAGCGCGTAACATAGGCGCCCTCGCGGTTAGTAAGCGCTTCTTTCGGGCTGTCCGGTGAGGGCAGGTAATCCATTCTTACGGAAATCACCCGAGTCGTGCCCGGCACCAGGGAAGTGGGCGTGTAACGCTTGTCACCATGGTGGGCCATATAGTCCATTTCGCCCTGATAACCCGCAGCCAGCCAGTTCTGCAAATGGTTTGCGTGCTCGCCGGTATCCGCGGTGGTAATGCCCACATCGGCGAACCCGAGCTCGGCCGCCCACTGGCGGATAAGTGCTGGCAGGTCAGCGAGTTCCGAGTGTGTTGTGGTGCTTGATGATGTGGCGCTCATAGTCACTGCCGGTGCTGGAGTTCGTTCGCGAACCCGGGTACGGATATTTAATCTGATTAAGTTATGACCTTTTCCACTGTTTTGCTATGCTTTACAGGTATCTGGCCAATTTTCTTAAACCGGTTTCTGTAACGGGAGCAAAGGTTCATGCCGCCGTCCGCTGGGCACAGTTTACCAGACGCACTGTTTTCCGCCGATGCGGTAAGGCAGATTGATCGCTATGTGATTGATCAACAAGGTGTTGATGGTTTTGAGCTGATGCAGTCTGCTGCCCATGCAGCCTTTCGTTGTCTGGTGCGGCATTGGCGTAACTGTGGCTCGGTTCTGGTACTTTGCGGTGCGGGTAATAATGGCGGTGACGGCTACCTGGTTGCAGCCAGTGCGAGGAGGCACGGCCTGGAGGTGAGCTGTATCGCCGTCGCGCCAACCGAAAAACTGTCCGGTGACGCCCGTAAGGCCTGTCAAAAGGCCCTGGCGGACGGTGTTGAAGTCCTCGAGCTGGAGGCTCTCAGCGAATCATCACTGGATGATCTGTTTGCTGGTGCCGGGCTGATTGTAGACGCCATGCTCGGTACCGGCGTGTCCGGCGCACCCCGGGAGCCGTTTGCCACTCTGATAGGCCGGTGTAACAGTGCGCCTGCTCCAGTCCTGGCGGTGGATCTGCCGTCCGGGTTGAACGCCACCACCGGAGCAGCCGAAGGGGATGTGGTCAATGCGGCCATGACGGTGACCTTTATCGGGCTCAAAGTCGGCCTCTTTACAGGGCAAGGCCCAGCGGTTTGCGGGGAAGTGGTTTTCGAATCCCTGGATACAGAAGATGGTGTCGCCGGTAGTGGTCAAAAACCCGTGGCGTGCCGTCGTGACTGGGATTCCGTCATGTCCTGGTTGCCGCCCCGGCCTGCCAACGCCCATAAGGGGCGGTTCGGGCATGTACTGGTGGTAGCCGGCGATCGGGGCTATGGCGGTGCCGGCCTGCTGGCGGCAGAGGCCGCAGCGCGCTCCGGGGCAGGACTTGTCTCGCTGGCAACACGCCCTGAGCACGTGACGGCCGCCCTGGCCAGATGTCCGTCTGTCATGGTTCATGGCCTGATCCATGGCTCTGAATTACCGTCGCTGCTGGACGCCGCCTCGGTTGTAGTGTGCGGTCCTGGTATCGGGCGAAGTGCCTGGGGCCAGCAGATGCTGGAGCAGGTGATTGCCAGTGGCAAACCAAGGGTGCTGGATGCGGATGCCCTGAACCTGTTGTCCGGTCGGGTTGCCGTACCGGCAGATAATCACGTTTTGACACCTCATCCGGGTGAGGCGGCCAGGCTGCTGAATTGTCTGGTGCCGGAGGTAGAGGCGGACAGAATGGCCGCCGCCCGAAAACTGCAGGGACTTTATGGCGGAACCGTTCTGCTGAAAGGCGCGGGCACCATTGTCGCCTCTGAAGGCGGCGCTCTTGATGTTATCAGCGGCAGCAATCCCGGCATGGCCACCGGCGGTATGGGGGATGTGCTCTCGGGTATTATCGGCGCGGTTCTGGGACAGATTGGTGATGGGCAAAAAGCCGCCGTGCTCGGGGCAGTGGTGCACCTCGCTGCTGCTGACAGAGCTTCAGAAGACAGTGGGTTCATCGGGTTGATACCGACCGATGTTATCGACGCGCTGCCATTGGTTTTTCGGGAGTCTGAAAAGACTCCGGGGGCGGAACAGTCATGAGCATTATGGGTAATGAGCGTCGGGTTTTTCTGGAAGACGAGGCGGAGACCGAACATCTCGGTAGGGAACTGGCGAGAACCGTCGCAGAATCTGGCCACGGCCTGGTGATCTATCTGGATGGTGAGCTCGGTATGGGGAAAACCACCATCAGTCGTGGTGTGATGCGTGGGCTGGGGCACGAAGGGGCTGTCAAGAGCCCGACTTACACGCTGGTGGAACCCTATGAGAACCTGAATCCACCGACCTACCATTTTGACCTTTATCGCCTGGGCGATGCTGAAGAGCTCGAATATATGGGCATCCGGGATTATTTCTCCGGTGATAACCTGTGCCTGATTGAGTGGCCTGAGCGAGGGGTAGGTATATTGCCCGAGCCGGATCTGGAAATTCATCTCGAGACTCAAGGCGAAGGACGTTCCGTGGTGATCAGGGCCCGCTCAGAACTGGGCGCCCAATTGCTGAATGAACTGGAGTTGATTGGTCCGGCGCATTAGCGAGTCCGAGACCGGCAATAGACTGGCAGGTAAGCTTTATGAATTGTGCAAAGCTGAGTAAACAACTGATCTGGCCGATTGCGATACTATTCGCGACATTGGCGTTTCACGGTTCGGCTGCAACGCAGGTCGAGAGTGCGCGTATCTGGCCCGCGCCAGATCATACCCGGCTGGTTCTGGATACCGGCGGGCAGGTAGAGCACAACATTTTCTCCCTGAGCAGTCCGGCGCGGCTGGTTATCGATTTGAAAAATGCGAACCTGAAGACCGATTTCTCCGGTCTGGATCTTTCCGGCAGCCCGATCAAACGGATCCGGAGCGCACCAAGGAACGGTACAGATTTACGCGTGGTCCTGGATCTCAAGGCCGACATCAAGCCACGGAGCTTTCAGCTTGAGCCGAACCAGCAGTATGGCCACCGGCTGGTGGTCGATCTGATTGACGAAAGTGGCAGCCGTCTGGAGAAGGCCACAACTCCCACCGTTACCCAGGATTCATCCGGGAAGCGGGACGTTATTGTGGTCATCGATGCGGGACATGGCGGCGAGGACCCTGGTGCCATTGGTCCCCGGGGAACCCGTGAAAAGGATGTGGTTCTGAAAATGGCGAAAACCCTGGCCAACCTGATCAATGATCGGCCGGGATATACGGCCAAATTGACCAGGACCGGTGACTATTATATTGGCCTTCGCAATCGAACGATTCTGGCCAGGAAATACAATGCCGACCTGTTCGTATCGGTACACGCCGACGCTTTCCGGACACCACAGCCCAAAGGGGCCTCGGTGTTCGCCCTTTCCCAGCGAGGTGCCACCAGTGAGACGGCCCGATGGCTGGCCAATAGTGAGAACCGGTCTGATCTGATCGGTGGTGCCGGCGGATTGTCTCTGGATGGCCGGGACGACATGCTTGCCGGTGTTTTGCTGGACCTCTCAATGACAGCCAGTATCAATGCCAGCCTTGGGGTTGGCAGTTCGGTTCTCGGCAAGCTTGGTAGCGTGGCGAAGTTGCACAAGCCCGGCGTCGAGCAGGCCGCTTTTGCGGTTCTGAAGTCGCCGGACATCCCCTCCATTCTCGTGGAGGCTGGATTCATTTCGAATCCCCAGGAAGAGAAAAATCTGGCCACCGAGTGGTACCGCAACAAGCTGGCCGGGGCCATCATGAAAGGCATTGATGACTACTTCCAGAAGACTCCACCTCCTGGGACGCTTCTGGCCTGGCAGAAACAGAATCGCCAGGGCGGGAACAGTATCAGTCACTACCGCATACAGCGCGGCGATACGCTTTCCGGCGTAGCCCGGAAGAACCAGACCACCGTCAGTGAGCTGATGCAGTTTAACGACCTTCGGGACGACCGTGTTATGGTAGGGCAAACCATTCGTATTCCCGCGTCCTGATCAAGAGGTTTTTCCGTAACATGCCCCCCATTCGATTGCTGTCACCACGGCTCGCGAACCAGATTGCCGCGGGTGAGGTGGTGGAGCGCCCCGCGTCTGTCGTCAAAGAACTGGTTGAAAACGCCCTGGATGCCGGTGCCAACCGGGTCGATGTTGAAGTCGAGCAGGGCGGCGTCAAGCTGATTCGCGTCAGGGATGATGGCAGTGGTATCGAGGAAGACGATCTGCCTCTGGCGCTGAGTCGTCACGCCACCAGCAAGATCGCCAGTCTGGATGACCTCGAAGCCGTGGCGTCCCTTGGCTTTCGCGGGGAAGCGCTTGCCAGTATCAGTTCTGTCTCACGGCTAACCCTCACTTCAAGGACCGAATCGCAGGAAGCGGCTTCCCGGGTGGAAGTCGAGGGCCGGGAAATGGATGCGAGAATTTCGCCTGCCGCTCATCCGGTCGGAACCACCGTGGAAGTGCGGGATCTGTTCTTTAACACCCCGGCCCGTCGTAAATTCCTGCGCACCGAAAAAACCGAATTCAACCATGTCGAAGAGTGCGTGCGCCGGCAGGCCCTGAGCCGCTTTGATGCCGGTTTTACCCTGCGCCACAATCAGCGTGTTGTTCAGAGTCTGAGGCCGGCCGAATCGGCTCTTGACCGGGAGCGGCGCATTGGCGCCCTGTGTGGCCAGCAATTCATAGATAACGCGGTGGTTATCGATGCTGAAGCCACCGGGTTGCGGCTCTGGGGCTGGGTCGCCCTGCCTACGTTTTCCCGCAGTCAGGCGGACCTCCAGTATTTCTTTGTCAATGGACGCGTTATCCGTGACCGCCTGGTGGCCCACGCAGTGCGCCAGGCCTACCGGGATGTGCTCTATAATAACCGGCATCCCGCCTTTGTACTCTACCTGGAAGTCGACCCCGCGACCGTGGATGTGAATGTCCATCCGACCAAGCACGAAGTGCGGTTCCGTGATGGTCGCCTGGTTCACGATTTCATTTTCAGAACCTTGCACAAGGCGTTGGCCGATGTGCGACCGGACGATCATTTTCGCGGTGCGGTGGCGCAGTCCTTTGGTCGAGAAGCGTCGGCCCAGGTCCATGAACCGCCTCCTGCAGCAGGCGTTGCGGCGGAGGCTTCCTGGAACGGCCAGCCAGCAATGCCAAATTACGGCCATCCGGGTGGCTCCGGTGCCGGCTTTGGTGGTCAGTCCCAGCCGCAACAGGAATGGCGCGCCAGTGATCAGATGGCGTTCTACCAATCCCTGAATGCCGGCGGCGGTAGCGAGGGGCAACAGCCCATGCCCTCCGGCGATGGCGTTGCTACGCCAATGCCCACGCCGCCCGTTGATAGTGATCATGAGCCGCCGCTGGGTTATGCCATTGCCCAGCTGCATGGGATCTACATTCTTGCCCAGGGTCGCGCGGGTCTGATCGTGGTGGACATGCACGCGGCCCATGAACGCATTACCTACGAGCGGATGAAACGTGCGCTCGCCGAGCAGGATCTGAAAAGCCAACCGTTGCTGGTGCCGCTGTCGTTGGCGGTCAGCCAGAAAGAGGCAGCCCTGACCGAGAGTCATGGTGAAGAGCTGCAAAAACTCGGCTTGCAGATTGAGCGCATTGGCCCGGAGACCCTGGCGGTGCGGCAGGTGCCCGCGCTCTTGCGTGGTGCCGATACCGAGCAATTGGTGCGTGACGTACTGGCCGATCTGATTGAGCACGGACAGAGTGACCGGGTTGAAGCGGTGACCCACGAATTGCTGGGAACCATGGCGTGCCATGGGTCCGTGCGCGCCAACCGGCAGCTCACCATACCCGAGATGAATTCACTGCTCCGGGATATGGAAGCCACTGAACGAAGCGGTCAGTGCAACCACGGCCGGCCGACATGGACCCTGGTGACCATGTCCGAACTGGACAAGCTGTTCCTACGGGGGCGATGAGGTGTCGCTGCCCCCTGCCATCTTTCTGATGGGCCCCACGGCCTCGGGTAAAACCGACCTGGCCATGGCGCTCTGTGACCACCTGCCTTGCGAAATTATCAGCGTGGACTCTGCCATGATCTATCGTGGCATGGACATCGGTACGGCCAAACCAACCGCTGCCGAACTGGCACGCGCACCCCACCGGTTGATTGATATCTGCGATCCGGCGGAAACATACTCCGCCGCGGATTTCCGTCGGGACGCCCTGGCAGCGATGGCGGAAATAACGGCTGCTGGCCGAATCCCCCTGCTCGTAGGCGGCACCATGATGTATTTCAAAGCGCTGCTCCATGGTATGTCCGGCCTGCCTTCGGCAAGCCCCACCGTTCGACTGGCCCTGGAGCGAGAGGCCGAAGAGCGGGGCTGGGAGGCCCTGCACGAGGAACTACGAGTCAGTGATCCGGTCGCAGCTGAGCGCATCCATCCCAATAACCGGCAGCGTCTGATGCGGGCCCTCGAAGTCCTGCGTCTCACCGGTAAGCCGATTTCCGAATTCTGGAAGGCCGAACCCGATTCGGGGGGACAACCAACGGCAGCGGCGGAAGGCGGCGATATTGAGGATTACACCTATTTCACTCGCTGGCAGGCAGACGAAACATCTTTGCTTCCGTATACTGTTGTTCAGCTTGCCATGATGCCGCCGGAGCGGCGAGTGCTTCATGAGCGAATTCGTCTGCGTTTCCTGAAAATGCTGGATGCAGGCTTTCTCGACGAAGTGCGGGCACTGATGCTCAGGGAAGACTTGCACCCTGATCTCCCTTCCATGCGTTGTGTCGGATATCGCCAGGCCTGGAGTTATTTGTCCGGGGAAGACGATTACGAGACATTTGTCAGCAAGGGAGTGGCAGCAACACGCCAACTGGCCAAGCGGCAGTTGACCTGGTTGCGCAAGTGGTCCGATGTGGACTGGCTGGACAGCGACGACAAACTTATCGTTGAGGCAGCCTTGAAAAAAATCCGAGTTCGCACCACATTTAAATTTGACAAATGACGATCTGCATTTACTAAAAACAGGAGAAAACACATGTCAAAAGGGCATTCGTTACAAGACCCTTACCTTAATGCATTGCGCAAGGAACGCATTCCGGTTTCCATCTTTCTGGTCAACGGTATCAAACTTCAGGGCCAGATCGAGTCTTTCGACCAGTTCGTGATTTTGCTGAAAAATACTGTCAGCCAGATGGTCTACAAGCACGCTATTTCCACTGTGGTGCCTGCCCGCAATGTTCGTATTCCGCAGCAGGCGCCGGGAGGAGAGGGCGAGTCTGAAGACTGATTCATCCGCTTCCCGGTCTTGCCACCCGCGCTCCAGAAGATCCCGTTGAGGGGTCTTGTGGCCGCGGGTGTTTGTTTTTATGACACTCATAGTCTGATTGCCCCGGAGTTGATGCCAATTGTTTGAACGTCCTGATGTCGGTGAGCGCGCGGTACTCGTCCACATCGATTTTACTGCCCACGATGGCACCGAAGACCCCGGTGAATTCCGCGAACTGGTAACATCTGCTGGTGTTGAACCGGTTTGCACCGTTACCGGGTCCCGCAAACAGCCCAGCCCGAGATTTTTCGTCGGTGAGGGCAAGCTGGAAGAGATTCGCGATGCGGTAGCCGCGAATGAAGCCGACGTCGTGTTGTTCAATCATGCGTTGAGTCCGCGTCAGGAGCGCAACATTGAGCATGAGCTCAAATGCCGTGTGCTGGACCGCACCGGTGTGATTCTCGATATCTTCGCTCAGCGGGCACGGACTCACGAAGGTAAACTTCAGGTGGAGTTGGCGCAGCTCGAGCACATGTCCACGCGCCTGGTTCGGGGCTGGACCCACCTTGAGCGACAGAAAGGCGGTATCGGGCTTCGCGGGCCAGGTGAAACCCAGCTGGAAACCGATCGCCGTCTATTGCGGGAGCGGATCAAGTCCATCCACAAGCGCCTCGAAAAGGTACGTCGCCAGCGAAACCAGGGTCGAAGAGCTCGTCAGCGGGCTGACATTCCCACGGTGTCGCTGGTCGGTTATACCAATGCCGGTAAATCGACATTATTCAACCGTATTACCACTTCGTCCGTATATGCTGCAGATCAGCTATTTGCCACGCTGGATCCGACTCTGCGGAGGCTGGAACTTCCGGATATCGGGCCGGTCGTAATGGCGGACACCGTAGGGTTCATCCGCCATCTTCCGCACAAACTGGTTGAGGCTTTCCGGGCCACGCTGGAGGAAACCACGCAGGCAAGTCTGCTGCTGCATATCATCGACAGCCACGATCCGCGTCGCGACGAGAATATTGAGCAGGTTGAAGAGGTTCTGGCCGAGATCGGGGCAGATGAGATTCCCATGCTGCAAGTGTTCAACAAGATTGATTTGCTGGAAAACTTCACACCACGGGTTGAGCGCAATGAAGACGGTGTTCCGGTGCGGGCCTGGGTGTCAGCGGTAACCGGTGAAGGTCTCGACGGCCTGTTCGATGCAATCGTTGAACGGGTGGCAGAAGATGTTGTTCATCACTTCGTTCTGCTTGGTCCCGCGGATGGAAAGTTACGCGCGCTGCTACATGAAGCAGGTTCGGTATTGAGCGAGGAGTACCGGGATTCCGGCGATACGGTTGTCGAAGTGCGATTGCAGAATCGGGACTGGCAGCAACTGCTCAGCCGGGCCGGAGTTAACGAAAATTCAGTAAGGCTGGACGCTGGACACGCATGAAACCGCCGCGGCTATTGCCGGGGCGGAGATAAATCCCTAGTATTTGCAGCCATTCTATCTATAAGTCAGTAACGGAGAGCACTATGGCCTGGAACGAACCGGGTGGAAACCGTAACGACAATGACCCCTGGGGTACCGGTGGTGGTCGACGCGGCAATGATCAGGGGCCGCCAGACCTCGATGAGGCACTGAAAAAGGGTCTCGACAAGCTCAACAAGATGCTCGGCGGCAAGGGTGGTAAATCCGGCGGCAGCGGTGGCAGTGGCGGCGGAAGCGCTGGCGGCTTCGGGGCCATCCTCGCGCTGGCAGGCATCCTGGTGGTCGGCTATGTCATCTTCCAGTCGTTTTACACCGTGGACGAACAGGAAAGGGCGGTTGTGCTTCGATTCGGTGAATATCACCAGACCGCGAATCCTGGTCTGAGATTCAAGGTGCCACTGATCGACAGCGTCACCAAGGTGCGAGTAACCAGCGTTCGGACTGCTGAGTCCAGCGGCCAGATGCTGACCCAGGACGAAAACCTGGTGACTGTTGATCTGCAGGTCCAGTATCGCGTTGGCAATGCCGAAGCCTACGTCCTGAATGTCAGAGACTCGAATCAGGCGCTGGCGTTCGCGACCGACAGTGCTATCCGTCACGAGGTTGGCAGTTCAACCCTCGATGACGTTTTGACCGAAGGTCGTGCGGAACTGGCTGTCCGTGTTGAACAAAGACTCCAGACCTTCCTGAAAGACTATGGGACCGGTCTTGAGCTAGTGCGAGTGAACGTGGAGAGTACGCAGCCTCCCGCGCCGGTTCAGGATGCCTTCCGTGAGGTACAGCGTGCCCGAGAGGATGAGCAGAGAGTCAAGGAAGAAGCCGAAACCTACCGAAACAAGGTCGTGCCGGAGGCTCGTGGTCAGGCGCAACGCATGATTGAAGAAGCAAACGCCTACAAAGAAGAAGTTATTGAGCGGGCGCGAGGTGAAACTGCGCGCTTCAACGAGTTGCTGGCGGTGTATCAGATGGCTCCGACCGTCACCAGAGAGCGAATGTATCTGCAGACCCTCGAGACAGTGCTGGCCAACAGCAGCAAGATCCTGGTGGACACGGAAAGCAGCGGCAACATGATGTACCTGCCGCTTGATCGCCTGACTCAGGGCTCCCTGCCGCGCACCGGTGGATCTTCTTCCGGCAGCAACCAGGGTAACGTGGACATCCAGACCCTGACTGATCAGGTTCTTCAGGAACTGCGAACCAGGCAGGATACGACCGTTCGGAGGAGCAGATAATTATGGGACCTAAAGGTGTAGTGGGCCTTGCAGGCGCCCTTATCGTTGTCCTGCTGGTGCTGTCCAGTGTGTACATCATTCCGGAAACCCATCGGGGTGTTCTGCTCCGGTTTGGTGAGCTGGTAGAAACCGACATCCAGGCGGGTATCCATTTCAAGGTTCCGGTCATCGACCAGGTACGTGAATTCGATATCCGGGTTCTGACCATGGATCTGCCATCGCGGCAGTATCTGACCGTGGAGAAGAAGCCGCTGGATGTGGACTCCTATATTGCCTGGAAGATCCGGGATGTGGACCAATTCTACCGGGCAACCGGTGGTGATGAGTTCCGTGCCCAGTCTCTGCTTGCCTCCCGTGTCGATAACGGGCTGCGTGACGAGTTCGGTATCCGGACCATGGTTGAAGTGGTTTCCGGCCAGCGGGATGAGCTCATGCATACCCTCCGGGACAGGGTAAACCAGACAGCCCAGAGCGAATTTGGTATCGAGGTGCTGGATATCCGGGTCAAGGCCATCGAGTTCCCCGGGCAGGTCAGTGAAAACGTTTACCGCAGGATGGCGACCGAGCGTGAGAAGCTGGCCCAGGAATTCCGTTCCCGTGGTCGTGAGTTGGCCGAAGGTATCCGGGCTGATGCAGATCGCCAGAGAACCGTAATTCTTGCAGAAGCTTTCGCCCAGTCAGAAGAAACCCGGGGTGAAGGTGATGGTGAGGCTGCCAGAATTTACGCCGATGCTTATGGCTCCAACGCGGAATTCTACAGCTTCTATCGCAGTCTGCAGGCGTATCGCAACACCTTCATGAGCAAGGATGACATCATGGTGATCGATTCCAACAGCGCGTTCATGAAATTCCTGAACGACCCCCAGGGCGCCCAGTAAATCGGAGCCCGACAGCAAAAACCGGAATACCTCGGTATTCCGGTTTTTTTGTGCCCGACAACCGTGTAAAATTCTGGCGGTTTTGTGTCGGGCTTTTTAACGAGTGCCGCCTTAAATCCTGTGTGATCCCCCCGCCGACTGCGCCGGAGCGGATATAACGGACAACGGAATCTCATGACAGTATCTGATCGCTGGTTACTGCCAGACGGGGTAGAGGATATTCTGCCGCCACTGGCCGGACGGATCGAATCCCTGCGTCGGGATGTAATGGATACCTGCCAGCGCTGGGGTTATCAGCTGGTAATCCCACCGCTCATCGAATATCTCGAATCCCTGTTTACCGGAACCGGGCATGATCTGGAGCTGCAGACCTTCAAGCTGACCGATCAACTGACAGGTCGCATGATGGGTGTGCGCGCCGATATGACGCCTCAGGCCGCCCGCATTGATGCCCATACACTGGGTCAGGAAGGGATCACCCGCCTGTGCTATGCAGGTCACGTACTCCATACCCGGCCAAGGCACATGCTGACAGGTCGCACCCCCATCCAGGCCGGCTGCGAACTGTTTGGCAGTGGCTCGGAAGCGGCGGATATGGAAGTGATCAGCCTGATGCTGGAAACACTCCGGGTGGCCGGTTTGCCGCGTATCCATCTGGATCTGGCCCATGTGGCCATCTACGAGAGCCTGATTGGCGAGGCGGATTTTGACAGGGACACTGAGAGCGCCATTTTCGATGCCATGGCCCGCAAATCGGTTCCCGAGCTTAACGAACTGCTTGGTCAATGCGCCTCTGGTTCAGCTGGCGCTCGCCTGCGAGAGCTTGCCCGTGTCAGCGGTGGTCCCGAAGCCTTAAGCGAAGCGCGCCGGATCCTGCAGGGGGCGTCCGACAGTCTTGATGCCGCACTCGATCAGCTCGGGCGGGTGTCCGACATGTTGAGCCGGGACTATCCGGACATCAGTTTCGGGTTCGATTTCTGTGAGCTCCGCGGCTACAACTACCACACCGGGCTTGTGTTTGCGGCCTATGTGCCTGGCCATGGTGATTCCGTGGCGAAGGGTGGTCGTTATGATGCCATTGGCAGTGATTTCGGCCGGGCCCGCCCGGCAACCGGGTTCAGTCTCGATATACGGTCACTGGTCTCGCTCGGAGAACGGGTGGCACGCAAAGCGGGCGCTGTCTGGGCACCGGCGGATGACGACCCGGCCCTGGAGGGCGTGATCTCCGGTCTGAGAATGACGGAAACCGTTGTCCGGGCCCTGCCAGAAGATGAGGGTGTGAATCCGGCCGTCAGAGGCTGTGACCGGGAGCTGATTAAACAGAACGGCCAATGGGTCGTGCAGACGCTGGGCTGATGCCCCCGGGCCTCGGTGAATTCATTTACAGGTAAACTTGCGAAACGCCTGTCCTTCGGGGCAGCCGCATTGAGAGAGAATCATGGGTAAAAACGTTGTTGTGCTGGGCACCCAATGGGGTGATGAAGGCAAGGGTAAGATTGTTGACCTGCTGACTGACAAGGTCGCAGCGGTTGTTCGCTTCCAGGGCGGGCATAATGCCGGCCATACCCTGGTAATTGACGGCAAGAAAACAGCGCTTCACCTGATTCCTTCCGGTATCCTGCGGCAGCACGTCTATTGCCTGATCGGTAACGGTGTCGTCCTGTCACCCGAGGCCCTGTTGAAAGAAGTACGAGAGCTGGAAGCCAATGACGTGGCAGTGCGCGATCGCCTTCGCATCAGTCTGGCATGTCCGATCATTCTGCGTACCCACGTCCGCATTGATCAGGCTCGGGAACGAGCTCGGGGTGTCGACAAGATCGGCACCACCGGTCGCGGAATCGGTCCCGCCTATGAAGACAAGGTATCCCGTCGTGGCTTGCGCCTGGGTGATCTGTGTAATCCTGCTGACTTTGAAATGAAGCTGCGGGAAATCATGTCGTACCACAACTTCATTCTGACCGAGTACTTCAAGGAAGAAGCGGAAGACATTGATGCAGCCCTGGAAGAGCTGAAACAGATGGGTGAGGAAATCCTGCCCATGGCGGCGGATGTCACTGACATGCTGCACGATTTCCGCAAGCGTGGTGAGAACATCCTGTTCGAGGGTGCGCAGGGCTCACTGCTGGATATCGACCTGGGTACCTACCCGTACGTGACCTCCTCCAACACCACCGCCGGCGGCACCGCCACTGGCTCCGGTTTCGGCCCGCTATTCCTGGACTACGTGCTGGGTATCACCAAGGCCTACACCACCCGTGTGGGTTCCGGTCCGTTCCCCACCGAGCTGTTTGACGATATGGGCCAGCATCTGGCCGTTAAGGGCAACGAAGTTGGAACCACAACCGGGCGCGCACGGCGCTGTGGCTGGTTCGATGCCGTGGCGCTTCGCCACGCCATCCAGATCAACAGCGTGTCCGGCATCTGTCTGACCAAGCTCGACGTGTTGGACGGACTCGAGACCGTGAAGGTGTGTGTCGGTTACAAGACCCCGAATGGCGAGATTTTCCGACCGCCCATTGGCTGCGACAGTTACAAGGACATCGAGCCAGTCTACGAGGAGCTGCCGGGTTGGAGTGAGAGCACCGTTGGCTTGACCAGCGTCGATCAGCTGCCGGAGAACGCCAAGGCCTACATCCGTTTCCTGGAAGAGCAGATCGAGGCGCCTATCGACGTGATCTCCACCGGTCCGGATCGTATTGAAACCATTACGCTTCGTCATCCGTTTGGCGAGTAATCGCTGACGGATAAAAAAACCGCCCTGCCGAAAGGCACGGCGGTTTTTTCGTGTTCAGGGCTTCTCGGCAATCACGGTGGCCCGAAGTGGGCCCGGGTATCCTTCCACGGTTTTTGAAGGGTCGTCCGGATCCAGAAAATCCTGCAGGGAATTGAAGCGCATCCAGTCAGTACTGCGCTGTTCCTCGGTGGTGGTCTCGGTTACATCCACCATCCGGGCATTGCGGAAGCCGGTGCGGTCGAGCCAGCGCAGCAGTGTGTCGCAGCTGGGCAGGAACCAGACATTTCGCATCTGACCGTAGCGATCCTCGGGCATCAGGCTGAAGCCCTCGGGGCCTTCCACCACGAGCGTTTCCAGCACCAGCTCGCCACCCCGGCGTAGTGTTCCCTTGAGCTCCAGCAGATGGTCCAGCGGCGAGCGGCGATGATAAAGGACACCCATGGAAAAGGTGGTGTCGAAGGTTTCAAGATCTGCCGGCAGGTCTTCCATCCTGATGGGCAGCAGATCGACGGGGACGTCGCCGAGGTAATCCTTGACGCTGAAGAACTGGAACAGGAACAGGAGCCCCGGGTCGATGCCAATCACCCGGCTGGCACCTTCGCCCAGCATGCGCCAGCAGTGGTAGCCAGAGCCGCAACCCACATCCAGTATCCGGCGACCGGCCAGGTCTGAAAGGTACGGAGACACCCGGTCCCACTTCCAGTCGGAGCGCCACTCGGTATCGATGTGGGTACCGAAAAAATCGAAGGGCCCCTTGCGCCACGGCATCAGGCCGCGTAATCCCAGCTCCAGTTGTTCCTGTTGCTCTTCAGTCAGGGGCTGGGGGGAGTTCAGGGAAACGGCAGAGCGGTCCAGCTGCGCCTCCACCTGCTCAAGGTTGGGCAGGCGGTCCAGGGCAGCCTGCCAGCGGTCCAGATCGCCATGGGGGCGGTCTTCGAAGCGGTGAACCAGTTGCTGCCGGAGTACAGTGGCCCAGTGATCCAGGCCGTCTTCCGCGAGTTCATTGATGATTGGCCCGAATCGGGCTTTCCAGTCAAAATCTGCCATGGTCATTCGGTGGTTTGGTTGGCCTTGATGGCGAGCATGGAAACAAAGTTGAAGCACTGGTACCACACCACCACATCATTGAAGCCCGCCGTCAGCAGTCGTGCCTTGTGAGCCGCCAGTGTCTCGGGGATCAGTACCTGTTCGATGGCCGTGCGCTTCTGGCTGATTTCGAGATCCGAATAGCCGTTGGCGCGCTTGAATTCGTGGTGCAGCCGGGTCTGAATGGCCTGCTCGTCTTCGGACTCAAAGCGGATTTTCTCCGACAGGATCAGGACGCCGCCGGGAAGTGTGGCATCGGCAATTCGCTTGAGCAGACTGGCCCGTTTTCCCGGATCGACAAACTGCAAAGTGAAATTCAGCGTGGTTACCGAGGCGTTGCTCAGTTCGGTGTCCAGAATATCCTCGCACCTGAGGGTGACAGGGAGGGCGCTGTCGTCAAGGGCAATGTAATGCTCGCAGCGTTCGATCATGGCGCTGGAGTTATCCACACCGACCAGAGTGCAATCCCCATGGGAAATGCCGTGACGCATCGCCAGGGTCGAGGCGCCCAGGGAGCAGCCCAGGTCATAACAGTGGGAAGCTGGCTGAGCGTATTGTTCGGTGATGACCTCGATCATCGGAATGATGGTGGTGTAGCCCGGCACAGAACGGCGGATCATATCGGGGAACACCCTGGCTACTGATGCGTCGAATCGGAAATCCTCTGGCCGGCGTTCTGTGGCAAACAGCCGGTCCGTCACCTGCTCGGGTGCCTCCGACGGCTTTCGGGATTTAACCATTGGAATCTGGTACCTCGGGGGAGGGTGGAACGGCAGGGCCTGTCGGTGATGGCCGGGAGCAACGCACACCCCGGTTTTTATAGTCCACCAGGATTCCCCGGAACGACGGGTCCACATCGGCGGCAATCGCCAGGTAGCCATTTTCGCAGACCGCATGTAATTCCGACGCTTTGGGTGACATCCGGAACGGATCGTCCTCGGTCACATGAATGGCCTGGAAATCGCCAACCGGCATGTGGTCCTTGTTGTCGCTGTGGCTGATCTTGCCACTCATTTCCAGCGCAAGAACGGTAACGATCACCGCAACCAGTGCGGTTACGATCAGACTGCGGACAGTGTAACGGGCCTCATTCTGGCTCATGCCTACCTCGAATCAAACGAATTTAAAGTGTTGTTCAGTACTGCCCCGGTACCGTGATGGCCGGGGACTGCAGGGCGGATAGCTGTTCCCGAAGCGAGAGAACCTGGTCTGACCAGAAACGTGGCTGGGCAAACCAGGGGAAAAAGCGTGGAAAGGCAGGATCATCCCAGCGTTTGGCCAGCCAGGCACAGTGCGCGATTTGTCGGTAGCAGCGCAAGGGCTCAATCAGATGGCGTTCACGACGATTGAAATCACGGAACATCTCGTAACCTTCCAGCAATTCGCCAAGCTGGGCGCCGCGCTCGAACTCGTCGCCGTTCAGTAGTAACCACATATCCTGAATAGCAGGGCCCGTTCGGCAATCGTCCAGGTCCACGAACAGCATTTGCTCGTCGCGGCAAAGAATATTGCCGGCGTGGCAGTCGCCATGAAGCCGCAGGGTTTCCACCGGGCCGGCTTCATCAATTCGAGCGGCACAGAGCCTTTGCAGGTCCGGGATCAGACTGTCCCAGGCGGGCCTGAGATCCGCCGGAATCCAGCCGCCTTCCAGCAGAAGCCGGTTGCTGGCGTCAATGCCGTCAAGCAAGTCCATGGTGGAGCGATGCGCAAAAGGTTTTTTGGCGCCAATGTTGTGAATCTGGCCAAGCCACTGGCCCAGACGGTAGAGGGTGTCGGTTACACTGGTGTCTGGCGCCTGACCGCCACGCTGTGGAAAAACCGCGAACAGGAATTCGCCATGGCACCCCAAGGTGTCGCCGGAAGCCAGTTCCATCGGGGCTACAACCGGAATATCCGCCTGCAAAAGCTCCAGGGTGAAGTCATGCTCCTCCCGGATTTCCGCCTCGGTCCATCGACCGGGACGGTAAAATTTGGCTATGACCGGTGCCCCCTCGTCCAGCCCCACCTGATAGACCCGGTTTTCATAGCTGTTCAGTGCGAACAGGCGGCCACTTACCGCAAACCCGGCTTCCTCCATCGCATCCAGAATGGTATCCGGCGTGAGGGAGTCATAGGGGTGGGAGGATGCCGCAACTGTGGGGTCATGGGTCATAAAGGGACGTTTCAGAGCCTTGTGTCGTATTTGGATTTCATGGATTGCAGATGGTACCAGTTTTCATCCAGTTCCCAGCGGATTCGGCTGATGCCAGACGCCCCAAGAACCACGTCCCCGGCACGGGCCTGCACCTGCGCCAGCTCGCGTTCTGCCCGCTGCCAGTCCCGATGGCTGTCGCCAAGATTGCGCATGCTCGGAAATACCGCACTCAGGGCCTTGTGGGTCGATGTCGTGTGGGACCGCAAAGAGCTCATAATGGCAGTGTCACCTTCCACCCGGAGCACCCGGTGCTTGTAGGGATAGCTGGCAACTACTTCATCGGATTTCAGTCGCTCATTAAGGCTGATTACCTCAAAGCCACGCCAGCCGAGCCACCCGACAAACAGGGCGGCCACCACCATTACCAGAACAAACTGCTTCCTGTCAGACATCATAAGCCGGGCTCCATGCACTACTTTTCGGCTGCAAGTATAACCGGTATGGGCTCTCGAGTAATGTGTTGAGCCTTCCCGGGCCGGTTTTTGCAGGGATGGCAGGATGGGGTAAGCTCAGTGCGTTGTCAGTTGAGCCGGGGCAAGCGTAAGTGTCGACAGAAGTCCTTGAAAACCAGACCGTTGTAATCGGCGCCGGTGTCGTTGGGCTTGCCATTGCCCGAGCCCTGGCCAGAGCCAGACATGAAGTGATTGTACTGGAAGCCGCGAGCCGCTTTGGTGAGGGCATATCCTCCCGCAACAGCGAAGTCATTCATGCCGGCATCTACTACCCGGAAGGGTCACTGAAAGCGGAACTGTGCGTTGAAGGCCGACAGCGGCTCTACGAATATTGCCGGAGCCATAAAGTCGAACACCGGAAATGCGGCAAATGGATTGTAGCGGCCGACGAATCACAGAATAGTAAACTCCGGGATATTCAGGCCGCTGCAGCGCGCAACGGTGTAGCTCTGGCTCTGCATGATGCAGACCGAATTACCCGGGAAATGCCGGAAATCCACGCCAGTTCGGGACTCTGGTCGCCGGAAACCGGAATCGTCGACAGCCATGGTTTGATGCTCTCTTTGCTCGGCGAGCTCCAGGATGCCGGCGGCCAACTCGTCCTCCGGTCGCCCGTGGTGGCCGCTGAATCGGACAACCACTGGCATCGTCTTCACGTGGGAGGCGACCATCCGCTGACTCTGAAAGCGAAAAACGTCGTCAACGCCGCCGGACTCGCCGCTGTCCCGCTGGCAAAAATCTGGGCCGGCCTGCCGGATGAATACAAACCCCGGCAGTGGTTCGCCAGGGGCGTCTACTTCAGCTACAGCGGCCGAACACCCTTCAAAACCCTGATCTACCCGGTCCCGGAACCCGGAGGCCTCGGTGTTCACCTCACCCTCGACCTCGCCGGCCAGGCCCGTTTTGGCCCCGACGTGGAGTGGATCGAAACGGAAGACTACACCGTCGACCCAAACCGCCAGGAAACCTTTGCCAGAGGCATCCGCCAATGGTGGCCACACCTCGACCCGGCCCGACTTCAACCTGCCTATGCTGGCATCCGGCCCAAGCTGGCGGGCCCTGCGGGCGGCTTTGCGGATTTTCGAATCGAGGGACCTGAAGATCATGGCCTGACTGGGTTGGTTAACCTTTTCGGTATCGAATCTCCAGGCCTGACTAGCAGTTTGGCGATCGCAGATCTGGTTCAGAAAAAACTGGTCTGATCAGTCTACTCGTAGGTGAGGGCGCCGGGCGGGATAGCCTTCCCGGGATTGTAGAGGGCCATGGATGGCCCGAAACAAGCGCACATGGATGTGCTCGTAGCGTATCCCGGGAAGGCTATCCCGCCCGGCGCATGCTCCGAGGTAAATGCGGTCAATCGCTCTAGCCGGGTGTCCGGGCCAGAGCCCAAACCTGAATCTCACGAGCCCCGGCCTCCCGCAGAACCGAAGCCAAAACCCGAACCGTCGCCCCTGTCGTTACCACATCATCCACAATGGCGACCCGCTCAGGCACCTCAGAAACGACCTCAAACACCCCGCGCAGATTCGCAAGCCGCGCCTCACGGTTCAATTCCCGCTGCGCACGAACCCGCCGGACGCGCTCGACCACCCCGGTAGCTACAGGAATGTTCAGCTGGCCCGCGATAGTTTCGGCAATGTCCTGGGCCTGATTGAATCCCCTTCGGCGCCGTCGCCGGGCATCCATTGGTGCAGGCACCAACGCCGCTGGCCTCGTGATCCTGCCATCCTGTAATGCCTGCTCAAGCAAGCCGGCGAAATCCGACATCAGCGGCCGGCCAAACTTACGTTGGCCATTGTATTTATAACGGCCAATCATGCCATCCAGCGGATACTGGTAACGCCAGGGAATAAAGGACGTCTCGAAGGGTGGAGGGTGCTTCAGGCAGTCGCCACAGAGCAGGTCCGAGGATGGATAAGCCAGGGGCAGGGCGCAGCAGCGACAGTGCCAGCGGTTAACCGGCAAATCGTCCCGGCAAGGCTGGCATAACCCATTGAAAGCGTTGGGGGAAAGGCAGGCGACGCAGAGTCCGCCCTGCTTTACGCTGTTAACCTTTTGCTCCATGAAGGTTGACAGCCAGTTCAGTCCCTTTATCATCTGATTCATCCGTAAACCCAGAGACCGGGAAAGGTTAACAGGACTTTTACATGACCGCTACAGAACTCCGCCACGACTGGACGCTGCAGGAAGCCCGCGAGCTTTTCGAGCTCCCCTTCAACGATCTTCTGTTCCGTGCCCAGAGCGTGCATCGCCAGCACTTCGACCCGAATGAAGTGCAGGTAAGCACTCTGCTGTCGATCAAGACCGGCGCCTGCCCGGAAGACTGCAAGTACTGCCCGCAGAGCGGTCATTACAACACTGGCCTTGAGAAAGAAAAGCTGCTGGAAATTGAAAAGGTGGTGGCGGAAGCCAAGGCCGCGAAGCAGAAGGGGGCTTCCCGGTTTTGCATGGGCGCCGCCTGGCGCAGTCCTTCCAAGAAAGACATGCCTTATGTTCTGGACATGGTCAAACAGGTGAAGTCCTTGGGGCTTGAGACCTGCATGACGCTTGGCATGCTGAAAGAAGAGCAGGCGGTGGAACTGGCCGATGCCGGGCTGGATTACTACAACCACAACCTGGATACCTCTGAGAAGTACTACAGCCACATTATCACCACGCGTACCTACCAGGATCGTCTGGATACGCTGGACAATGTTCGCAAGGCCGGCATGAAAGTCTGCTGCGGCGGCATTATGGGCATGGGCGAAGATGAAGATGACCGGGTTGGTCTGCTGATGCAGTTGGCAAACCTGCCTCATCATCCGGAGAGTGTGCCGGTGAACATGTTGGTGAAGGTGAAAGGTACGCCCATGGAGGATATGGAAGATCTGGATCCATTCGAGTTCATCCGCATCATTGCGGTGGCGCGGATCATGATGCCGGCTTCCCACGTTCGTCTGTCGGCGGGCCGTGAGAACATGAATGAGCAGATGCAGGCTCTTTGTTTCATGGCGGGCGCCAACTCGATCTTCTACGGTGAGAAACTGCTGACCACCGCCAACCCTGAGGCTGATGCCGATATGCTGCTGTTCAAGCGTCTGGGGATCCGGCCTGAACAGCGGGAGCAGTGTGCCTCGGAGGAGCAGGAAGAGGAGGCGATTGTCGAGGCCGTGGAGTATGAGGGGACTCGTCACATGTTCTATGACGCTACTCGGGAATCTGCCTGAGCCTTTGATCTTGGGGAAGCAACGAGCGGGTAAGGCTCCCCGGGATACGCTACAAGCACCCCGGTGGGGTCCAGCCAGCAATCACAGATTGCTGTCGTTCGGCTGTCGCATGAAGCTTCGCTTCATCGGCGCTCGGCCTCACCCATGTGCGCTTGTTTCGGGCCATCCTTGGCCCTCTACAATCCCGGGGAGCCTTACCCGCTCGTTGCCCGGACCGTTGAGTTAACCTCCAGGTGCTATCGTGCGGGACTTTGCCCTTGAACTCGAAGAGCGGAAACAGGCCGGTCTGTACCGGACGCGTCGGCATGTAGCCGGTCCTCAGAGGCCCTCTATCATTGCTGACGGCAAACCTTTGTTGTCGTTCTGCAGTAATGATTACCTTGGCCTTGCCAATAATCCTGCCAATATCGAGGCCCTCCGTAATGCGCTTCCGGAGACAGGTCTTGGGGGCGCAGCCTCCCATCTGATCTGTGGTCACCATGATGCCCACCACCAGTTGGAGCTTCGTTTGGCGGAGTTCACCGGGCGTAGTTCGGCGCTGTTTTTTTCCACCGGGTATATGGCGAACATGGGCGTTATCTCGGCGCTGGCCGGCCGGGGCGATACGATTTTTTCGGATCGGCTGAATCACGCCTCCATTATCGATGGCTGCATTCTCAGCCGTGCCCGGGTTCGGCGTTATGCCCATTGGGATGTGGCAGCGCTGGAGGAGATGCTGGCTGAGACGTCCGGGCACAAGTTGGTGGTGACCGACGGCGTGTTCAGCATGGACGGCGATATAGCGCCCCTGGCGGAGTTGGCCCGGGTCTGCCGGATCCACGATGCGTTACTGGTTGTTGATGATGCTCACGGAATTGGCGTACTCGGACCTGAGGGGCGGGGCAGTGTTGCTGAAGCGGGGTTGTCCGAAGAGGATATACCTGTGCTGATTGGCACCCTGGGCAAGGGGATCGGAACCAGTGGCGCATTCGTGGCCGGACCGTCGATGCTGATGGATTATCTGGTTCAGAAGGCCAGGACCTATATTTATACGACGGCGATGCCGCCAGCGCTTGCCATGGCGACCATTTCGAGCCTGGATCTCATTGAGCGGGATCAGGGGCGTCGTGATCATGTGTTGGGGCTGGTGGCGCGGTTCCGGCGGGAGGCTTCCGCCATGGGGTATGAATTGATGCCGTCGCGTACGCCGATCCAGCCGATCATGATTGGCGATAATCACGATGCGCTGGCACTGAGTCAGGCGCTGGAGGAGCGAGGTCTGCTGGTCTCGGCGATTCGCCCGCCCACGGTTCCGGTAGGTGAGGCGCGTTTGCGGGTTACGTTCAGTGCCGCACATTCTCAGGAGAATCTCGATTGTCTGTTGAGCGTACTCTCCGAGTGCCGTCATCTGGTTCAAAAGACGGACGTGGCGATATGAGTTCCGGTAAGGTCTGTCCACGCCTGATGGTGGTTGCCGGTTGGGGTGTTCGCGCAGAGATGCTGTCGGAGCTCTATGGTTACTGGCCCGGGGAAGTCGTGCCGGTGTCGCTCGACGATGAGTTACTGGCCCGTTGCGATTCTCTTTCAGAAGTCACCGATGAGCTGTTGTCGCTGTATCCGGAGCCGTCGGTCTGGATGGGTTGGTCCCTGGGCAGTCAGGTTGTGATGGAGGCCGCCGCGCGGCAGACCGGCGCGGTATCCTGCGCCATAACGCTGGGTGGTTTTCCCAAATTTGTTGCCGATGAAAGCTGGCCCCATGGAATGCCTGCAGGGGATTTCCGGGCTTTCGCCCTGGGTATCCGGCGGGAGCCCCAGCGGTATTGGTTGCATTTTCTGTTGTTGATGATTAACGGTGCTGCCTATGAAAAAGGGGAGCGGCAAAGACTCAAACCCTGGCTCGAAAAAGGCACCCTGGTTTCTCACGAACACCTCTGCAAGAGTCTTGCCTGGTTGGAAACAGGCGACCAGAGGGCTTTATGGCGTTCACTTGTCACGCCGGCCCTGCATGTGATGGGTGAAAATGACATTGTGGTCAGGTCCGGGGCCAGTGATCTTTCGCTTCCCGCTTCAAGTGGCCATGCGGTCATCCCCGGGATGGCGCACTGGCCAGGCGGCTGCTCGGCGTCGGACTGCTGGGGCGCTATTCAGGCGTTCTTTGCCTCGCAAAAGGCTTTGTCATGGGCGCTTTGAACTGTCCGCCGGGTGCATCGGCCGGTGTTTCTGAAACGCTGAAGTCGGATATTGCCCGAGGGTTTGGCACTGCCAGTGACACCTATGAAAGTGCCTCAAGGCTGCAGCGTTTCATGGGCAATACCATGCTGCAAAAACTCCAGTCCCGCGAAGGCCAGAAATTCGATTCGACCGTCCTGGACCTTGGTTGTGGCACAGGCTGGTTTACCCGCAAGTTCGCTGATACTGAGCGCATTGGAGCGCTGGTCGGTGTTGATCTGTCACTGGGTATGCTGGAGCGGGCTCGTGAGAATGGGCCTGGAGGAATTGACTGGATTGTGGGCGATGCGGAGCATCTGCCTTTACTCAGTGACAGCGTGGACCTGATCTTCAGCAACCTGATGATTCAGTGGTGTGATGACCCCCGTGCGGTGCTCAAGGAATGTCAGCGGATTCTGCGTCCCGGTGGATTTCTCATGGTCTCCACGCTGCTGGATGGCACACTTCGAGAGCTGAAAGCGGCCTGGCATGCGGCGGACCCTGATCATCAGCACGTAAATCGTTTCGAGACCGAGCTTGCCTTGCAGGCCAAGGTGCGTGCCGAGTTGCCGGATGCCGTTGTTGAAAGCCGCACCATCAGTTTACCCTACGAGTCGCCGATGGCCCTGGCTGGTGAGCTTCGCCATCTTGGGGCGGGTTTTCGCGGCGCTGGTCGGCGAAGAGCGGTCACGGCACCCGGGAGATTGCGAGCAATGTGCAGGCAGTACCCCAAAGAGCCGGACGGCACTATCATGGCAAGTTATGAAGCTGCCTGGATTTACTGGCAGAAACCATAGGACTCGTTGACTGGGAATAATAATGGCCAAGCAATCCTTTTTTGTAACGGGCACCGACACGGGGGTTGGAAAAACTCTGGTATCCGCAGCCATTCTTCACGCGGCCAGGGCCATGGGGAAGCACACCCTGGCGATGAAGCCCATTGCGTCTGGTTGCGATCGAACGCCCGAAGGCCTTCGCAACGAAGATGCCCTGATTTTGCAGAATGCGATTACGGAGCCATTGGCCTATGAACTGATCAACCCGGTGGCGTTGGAACCGGCCATTGCCCCTCACGTGGCCGCTGAGCAGGCCGGGCGTCACATTACCTCCGACCGCCTTGTCGGGTTCTGCCGTGGTTTGCAGATTCGTCCTGCAGACATGCTGCTGGTGGAGGGTGCCGGCGGCTGGCGGGTCCCTCTCAACGATCGGGAAACCTATTCGGAGTTTCCGCGCCAGCTGAACATGCCGGTTATTCTGGTGGTTTCGCTCCGCCTGGGTTGTATCAACCATGCCTTGCTGACGGCGGAAGCTATCAGGAATGACGGTTTGCGGCTGGCGGGGTGGGTTGCGAATCGGACCGAATCCGAGCCCATGAGTTGCGAGCAGGACACCCTGAATTACCTGGTTAACCACATGGGGGCGCCCTGCCTGGGTATTCTTCCGTGGTTGGAGCAGGCGCGGCCGGAAATGCTTGCTGGTTATCTTAATATTGATGGGCTGTTTGAAAATTGACCAGATATGTGGCTTAATTAAGTCAATTAATGGTCATCGGGCAGCGCAGTTATGATCAGTAACACTCTCGCAGTTGGGATCCAGGGTATTCAGGATGGCATGGTCGGCATGGAGAATGCCGCCCGCAAGATTGCCCGTGCTGGCACCGATGGACCCCAGGGAACCGCAGAAGGTGCGGGCAGTCTTGTTGAGCCCATTGTTGATCTCAAAATCTACGAGCGCAGTGTTGAAGCGTCCGCCCAGGTGGTAAAAACCGCGGACGAAACACTTGGAACACTCCTGGATATCATGGCCTGATAGCTGAAAGGGCGCCGAGCTCGTGCTTTCCTCTCTCCCTCCTGTTCCTCCATTTTCCCCCGGGGTCTCTTTTCAAGGGCAGGTGTCGCCACGGGTCCAGCCAACTGGTTCGGCAGCGGCGGAGCCCGAGACGCCTGCTGCTGAAGCCAGATCCACTGAGGCTTCCGGTAAAGCCGAGTCTGCACGGGAAAACCCCCAGTCGAAACCTGATGGCCAGAATTCCGATAACCCGCAGGGCCTGTCTGAACAAGAGCTGAAACAACTCACCGAGCTGAAAGCACGGGACCGTGAGGTTCGTGCCCACGAAGCCGCGCACCAGGCGGTTGGCGGTCAGTATGCGGGTGCCATGTCTTTCACCTATCAGCGCGGGCCGGACGGTGCGCAATATGCGGTAGGTGGTGAAGTCTCTATCGATTTGTCTCCCGTTCAGGGGGATCCCCAGGCGACTATCGAGAAGATGCGGATTGTCCGGGCGGCGGCCATGGCGCCGGCGGAACCCTCCGGTCAGGATCGTGCGGTAGCTGCTCAGGCGATGCAGATCATGCTTCAGGCCCAGTCGGAGCTCGCCGCCGAAACAGGAACTTCATCAAGGGCTGCTAGCGATGCCTATCGTGAGGTTTCCGCCATGGGAGAAGCTGATCAGAGCGGTGACGAAAACCGTGCTCCCTCCTTCGAACCGGTGTCTGCCTGACCGGTTATTTTCCAACTCCCAGGTCCTTCCATAGATATCCGGCACTTATACCTGTGATCCGGCTGCATGCACTGCTGTGGCGCGTGATTCGGTGACAGATCGCAACACAAATTTTGCATCCGGCTATTGACAATTCTGTGCCTGTAAACGTATGTTTCAAACAAGTGTTTAATTAAGGCTGCAGCGCACTGCGTTGCGGTGTCTGAGCAAACCCAAGGCCAGAAGCTGTCAAACCTGATTCAGCTGAGACCGAGAACCGAGGTGGATTCCATGCCTGAGTACAAAGCGCCCCTGCGTGACATCAAATTCGTAATGACCGAGCTGCTGAACAGTGAGCAGCACTACGCCAACCTGGAAGGTGCCGAAGACGCTACTCCGGATATGGTGGATGCCATTATCGGGGAAGGTGCCAAGTTCTGTGAGCAGGTTCTGTCTCCGCTGAACCAGGTGGGTGACAAGGAAGGCTGTACCTGGAGCGAAGACGGTGTAAAGACCCCGACTGGCTTCAAGGAAGCTTACCAGCAATATGTCGAGGGCGGCTGGCCGTCCATGACGGCCGATCCCAACTACGGTGGCCAGGGTCTGCCGCATTCCCTCGGTCTGGTCATGAGTGAGATGGTCGGTACCGCCAACTGGTCATTTGGTATGTACCCGGGCCTGAGCCACGGCGCAACCAACACCATTGAAGAGCATGGTACCGAAGAGCAGAAGCAGACTTATCTCACCAAGCTGATCAGCGGCGAGTGGACCGGCACTATGTGTCTGACCGAGCCGCACTGCGGTTCCGATCTTGGCACCCTGCGCACCAAGGCAGAGCCGAATGCCGATGGCACCTACGCCATCACCGGTACCAAGATCTTTATCTCTGCCGGTGAGCACGACATGGCCGAGAACATCGTCCACATCGTTCTGGCACGTCTGCCGGGCGCACCGGAAGGCACCAAGGGCATCTCCCTGTTCATCGTGCCCAAGTGCCTGCCGAACGAAGATGGCTCTGCTGGTGAGCGCAACGCCGTTTCCTGCGGTTCTATCGAGCACAAGATGGGTATCCACGGCAACGCCACTTGCGTTATGAACTTCGACGGCGCCAAGGGCTGGCTGATCGGGCCGGAGAATAAAGGCCTGAATTGCATGTTCACCTTCATGAACACCGCCCGTATCGGTACCGCGATCCAGGGGCTGGGTGCCGCCGAGCTGGGCTTCCAGGGTTCACTCGCCTACGCCAAAGAGCGTCTGGCCATGCGTTCACTGAGCGGTCCGAAGAATCCGGAAGGCATCGCCGATCCGATCATTGTTCACCCGGACGTTCGTCGCATGCTGCTGACACAGAAGGCGGTTGCCGAAGGCGCCCGCGCCCTGATTTACCTGACCGCGCAGCAGGCAGACGTTGTTCACAGCGGCAAGACCGAAGAAGAGCGCAAGGCGGCCGATGAGGCGCTGGGCTTCCTGACACCGATCGCCAAGGCGTTCCTGACCGAAATCGGTTACGAGGCAGCCAACCTGGGCATGCAGGTATTCGGTGGTCACGGCTTTATCTCCGAGTGGGGCATGGAGCAGAACGTTCGTGACGCCCGCATCGGCATGATCTACGAAGGCACCACCGGCATCCAGGCGCTGGATCTGCTGGGCCGCAAGGTTCTGATGACCCAGGGCGAATCCCTGAAGGGCTTCACCAAGCAGGTGCACCTGTTCTGCAAGGAAAACGCGGAAGACGAGCAGCTGAAGGAATTCATCGAGCCGCTGGCGGCCATGAACAAGGAATGGGGCGAGCTGACCACCAAGATTGGTATGTCTGCCATGAAGAACCGTGAGGAAGTGGGCGCGGCCTCTGTGGACTACCTGATGTACTCCGGTTACGCCGTGTTTGCCTACCTGTGGGCCCGTATGGCCAAGGTTGCTCTGGACAAGATGGTTGAGGGCACTACCGAGGAAATGTTCTACAACGCCAAGATCCAGACCGCGCGCTTCTACTTCAAGCGTATGCTGCCCCGGGCCAGGGGCCACGCTGAGAGCATGCTGGCTGGCGCTGACAGCCTGATGGACATGCCGGAGGAAGCCTTCGCCATCTAAGGCGCGGGCACCGAAGGACGGTTCCAGAGGACAGAAAGCCCGCGCTCCCCGGAGGCGGGCTTTTTTCATGAGTTGCGGTCCGCTTTTAGGGTAGAATAGGCGCCCATAAAAATAATCTTCAGCGGACACATAGCCCGAGCAGGTGTGACTGGCCGGAATGACGGCCCCATTGCCACCTGAACAGACTGACAGAATTTTTGGAGAGTTTTAGATGGCTGATTATCAGGCACCCCTACGTGACATGCGCTTTGTTCTGAATGAGGTTTTCGATGCCCCCGCGCTGTGGGCCTCACTGCCCAAAGTTGCCGAGCATGTGGACCCGGAAACGGCGGACGCGATTCTTGAAGAAGCCGGCAAGATCAGCAGTGGTGTACTTGCGCCTCTGAACCGTGAGGGTGACGAGCAGGGCTGCAAGTGGAACGACGGTGAGGTGACCTCGCCGGACGGCTTCAAGGAAGCCTACCAGACCATCGTTGAGGGCGGCTGGAACGGCCTCGGCGGCAACCCGGATTTCGGCGGTATGGGCATGCCCAAGACCCTGGTCGCCCAGTTCGAAGAAATGATGCAGGGTGCCAACATGGCCTTTGGCCTCGCTCCCATGCTCACGGCAGGTGCCTGTCTCGCCCTGGATGCCCACGGTAGTCAGGAACTAAAAGAAAAATACCTGCCCAACATGTATTCCGGCGTCTGGTCCGGGGCCATGGATCTGACCGAGCCCCATGCCGGCACCGATCTCGGTATTATCCGCACCAAGGCCGAGCCCAATGATGACGGCTCCTTCAACGTGACCGGCACCAAGATCTTCATCACTTGGGGCGAGCACGACATGGCGGAGAACATCATCCACCTGGTGCTGGCCAAGCTGCCGGACGCGCCCAAGGGCCCGAAAGGCATTTCCCTGTTCCTCGTGCCCAAGTTCCTGGTAAATGAAGACGGTTCCCTGGGTGAGCGTAACAGCTTCAGCTGCGGCTCCATCGAGAAGAAGATGGGCATCAAGGGTTCCGCAACCTGTGTCATGAACTTTGATGGCGCCAAAGGCTGGCTGGTCGGCGAAGAGAACAAGGGCCTGGCGGCCATGTTCACCATGATGAACTACGAGCGTCTGGGCGTGGGTATCCAGGGCATTGGCGCTGCCGAGGCCTCCCTGCAAAGTGCCCGTGAGTACGCCCTGGACCGTATCCAGAGCCGCGCTCCAACCGGCGCTCAGCAGCCTGAAAAAGCAGCAGATCCAATTCTTGTGCATCCGGATGTGCGACGCATGCTGTTGACCATGAAAGGCTATGTGGAAGGTGGTCGTACTTTCTCAACCTACGTGGCCCAGTGGTTGGATATCGCCAAGTACGCAGAGGATGATGAACGCCGCAAGCACGCTGAGGGCATGGTGGCGTTGCTGACCCCGGTCGCCAAGGCATTCCTGACCGATCGCGGCCTGGATGCCTGTATCATGGGCCAGCAGGTCTTCGGTGGCCATGGTTTCATCCGCGAGTGGGGCCAGGAGCAACTGGTTCGTGACTGCCGCATTACCCAGATCTACGAAGGAACCAATGGTATCCAGGCACTGGACCTGATGGGACGGAAAGTGGTCGGCAGCCAGGGCAAGCTCTATGAGCTGTTTGCCCAGGACGTCGCAAACTTTCTCGAGGAGAACAGTGGTAACGAGCATCTGCGCCCGTTCCTTGAGCCACTTGCCGCAGCGGTCGAGCGGCTCGACGACGTGACCGAGCATGTGATCAAGCAGGCTGGCGATAACCCGAATGCCATTGGTGCAGCGTCTGTGGACTACCTCGATTTGTTCGGCCTGACCGCACTGGGATATATGTGGGCGAAGATCGTCAAAGCGGCTGCGCCCCAGGCGGATGCAGATACCTCCGGGTTCTACAGCGGAAAAATGAAGACAGCGCGATTCTACTTTGATCGCCTGTTGCCAAAGACCGTTTCATTGGCTGAAGGTATTCGTAGCGGTAGTGACTCCATGATGGCGCTGACTGCAGAGGAATTCTGATTCCGACAGTAATTAGCCACGTAAAAAAACAGGCCCTCGGGCCTGTTTTTTTGTGGTTAACGAATTATCAGCCTGGTGCTTCAAAACCTTATAGTCGCTCCATTCGGTCCGGATTGGTAACGAAGGGGTTGTCGTTGCCCTGGATTTCGGCGATGCGCCGGTGCCGGGTGAGTTCGCCATCATCTGGCGGGTCCAGCCGGTTCCAACCCTTGAATACCGCGGATGAGCCAAGCCAGGGCAGGTCATAGGTGTCGACCATGTAGGCCACCGTGCGCGCCACATCACCCTTGACCCGCACCGGCGGCTCAAAGAACTGGGCGCTCTGGCGAATGCCGCATTCGTCTTTGCTGACCGATGAGCCCAGGTCCTCGTAGCGGGCGTTGCGCCGGCCCATCTCCGTCCGGCTGCGCACAGGTATCATGTTATGCATGTCAGACGCGATCTGACGATAGCGATTGTCCTGTTCGCATTCACGCGAGGTGCCACAGTCGAGTGCGCTGCGGACATCAGCCAGCGGGTATACGTAGCCGTCTGTCAGCACGAAACCTTTGCTTGTGAAAGCAGTGTTGCAGAAGAAGGAGTTGCCGCCACTGGCGTAGAGGTCGCCCCAGAAGTGATCGGAAACAACGGTCTCCGGATCGCTGAACCGGGTATTCTGGCCAATCACGAGGGTGGTGGTAAGTAACAGACAGAGTGCAGTGGGTATCAGTAAGAATTTTTTCATACGCCTTTTATACCTCGCAGTGTGCTCAAGCGTCCTGGTAATTCGGGCCCTATTGATCAGGGCTGGTCAGGATTTGATCAGGCGGGTCAAAACTATGACGCTTTGTTCACTGATACTGTGAAGTATGGCACAGAGGCTCCAAAGCGCGGAGCCTCTGTGGTAGAAATTTGTGGCGTAGTGTTAACGGGTTAACAGTTTTACTTCAGTTTGTTGCGAATGTTCTGGTAACCGGTTTTCAGGTCTTCACCAAGTTTTGATGCGGTCTGGCGAGCTTCCTGGGAAGCGTTCTCGGCATCGTGCAGCACTTCATCTATCTTGCTTTTGAAACGATCCCAGTCCTGTTCGAGATCCTCCCATTCGTCCTTAACGTCTTCACGGGCCAGATGCATCTGGACGCGCGCTTCATCCCGATATTGTTTTACCTTTTCCGACAGCTTTTTGAGTTCTTCTTGAAGACTCATATCAAGCACCTCCTTGGATTGTTGGTGTGCTTACAATGCGCCCGATTGTAAAAAACTGTCAAGGGGCTGGGCGCGCCAAAAGAGTACAAAGGGAGCGGAGTTTGATGCAGATCAGGAACGGCCCGCGAGCAGGGCGGACATGTCCCGCAAATAATGCCAGGGCGACAGGGGATCGAAACCTTTCGCGGCCCGATCGATCTGGCTGCAAAGGGTGATAGCCTCATTCAGTTGGGAGCGGTTCAGTCGGCGTGCGGCCTGCTCCAGTGCCCGGGCCCGTTGGGGCTGGAACACTCCTCGCTTTTTCAAGAATGCCGCGGGATTCTCCGACTGACCGGCTGAGGACTTTAGCTCCAGCAAGAGATTCAGGTCGCGGCTGAGGACAGACAAAAGGCCCAGCGGGTTTTCTCCCTCCTGCTGCAGAACGGTGATCATCTTGCCGGCGTGAGGTGCCCGGCCACTGATCAATTCCGTCACCAGTTCAAAGCCATTGAACCGGGAACTATCCTGGACCGCCTGTTCAACGGTTTCCTCATCGATGGTATTGCCGTTTGCCAGCAGAGACAGCCTGTCAAGTTCCTGGCTGGCGGCAAGCAGATTGCCTTCCAGGCGTTCGCTCATGATGGCCAGGGCGCCCCTGGTCAGGCTGAGGCCGCGGTTGCTGGCCCTCTGCTGGAGCCAGCCCTGGAACTTGTCAGCATCAACGGGCCACACCGGTACGTGTACGCCTTTACCTTGAAGCTCCTTGTACCATTTGCGGCGGGTCTCCGCGGCGTCCAGGCGAGCGCTGATCAGCAGCAGGATGATATCTTCGGGGGGATCAGCCAGCACCCGTTCCAGAACTGCACGACCGTCGCCAAGCTTGCCAGTCGGCAGATGAATTTCAATGCGCCGTCTCTCTGCGAACAGGGACATGGCACTGAACTCTTCGCCAACGGCATTCCAGTCCAGCTGATGGTCGGCGTGGAAGGTCAGGCGGTCATGAAAGCCTGCGTCTTTTGCGGCCTTTCGAACCTGATCACAGCATTCCTGCACTAACAGGGGTTCATCACCGGAAATGAGATAGACCGGCGAGAGGCCCTTTTTCAGAAGCTGGGATAACTGTCCCGGGTTGGTCTTCATGGCTGGCCTGTGGCTGGGGCGTCGGCTTCCTGTTTACGCTGGTATTCTGCCCGGATGGCGTCGATTCTCTGCGGGGTCAAAGGTGCCAGCCGGAATATCACCTGCTGTGCAAGGCGATCGTCCATTTGCTGGCGCAGGGTCTCCTCTTCCCGCTGTCTTGCCAGAACGTTCGTTTCGTCGTACCGGTAACTTTCGCTGGTGGTCAGGCGAGTTGCGGCTACCATGGGAACCCGGTCTGCGCTGATCACCTCAAGGTCAACGGAGTGACGCAGGGTGTATTCTGCAGCCGCCGCCTGGGCCGTGATGGCACTTGCGCGACGGTCCCGCTCGAAGTTCTTCAACCGTAGAATGTAGTCGGCGTCCGCAACCGGCGCGAGGCTGACGTTGCCAAGGCTGAGCTGTTCCCGTAATGACCGGCAAAGGGTTTCGGGCACCTGTGATGAGCAATCTACGGCCAGCGGCTCAAGGGCTGAAGAAACCGGTGGCGCACCCCGCAACTGGAATCCGCATCCTGCAAGCAGCACCGCCATCACAGCAATCAGCATCAGGTTTGCCAGGGATTTCAGAGCGGAGTGCCGGAACATATCAGTTAGCCACCACGTTCACCAGTTTGCCAGGCACCACGATAACCCTGCGTACCGTTGCGCCCTCGGTAAAACGCATAACGTTCTCGTTCTCCAGCGCCAGTTTTTCCAGGTCCGCCTTGCTGATATCGGCAGGCACATCTTCCTTGGCTCGTACCTTGCCATTCACCTGCAGTACTACCTGGATCTGGCTGCGAACCATGGCGGCTTCATCGGCTTTTGGCCAGGGCGCATCAACAACTGGCTCCTCGTGCCCGAGCGCCTGCCAGAGGGTATGGCAGATGTGCGGAACGATCGGCGACAGTACAAGCACCGCGGTGTCCAGGGCTTCCTGGCGGACCGCCCGGGTCTGTGGTTCGTCACCCTGCAACTTGCCAACATCGTTGAGCAGCTCCATCACGGCCGCAATGGCAGTGTTGAACGTCAGCCGACGGCTGATGTCGTCACTGACTTTTGCAATGGTCTCGTGAGTCTTGCGCCGCAGGTTTTTCTGGTCATCGTTCAGGTCGGCAGCGTTCACAGCCGGCGCATCACCAGCCGCGGCGTGCTCGTTCACCAGGCGCCAGACCCGTTTCAGGAAACGGTGGGCACCTTCGACACCGCTGTCAGACCACTCCAGGGACTGTTCAGGGGGCGCAGCAAACATCATGAACAGGCGAACAGTGTCGGCGCCATGCTCGTCAATAATTGCCTGGGGATCGATACCATTGTTCTTGGACTTGGACATCTTGGTGACGCCGCCGGATACCACCGGCTCGCCATCTTCCTTATGCACCGCCCGAACAGGCTGGCCCTTTTCGTCACGCTCTACGGTCACGTCGGCGGGCGAGATCCATACTTTGCCGCCCTTGCCATCTTCGCGGTAGTAGGTCTCCGCCAGGACCATGCCCTGGCAAAGCAGCCGGTTGAATGGCTCGGAACTGGTTACCAGGCCCACGTCCCGCAGCAGCTTGTGGAAGAAGCGGGCGTACAGCAGGTGCAGAATCGCGTGCTCTATGCCGCCAATATATTGATCCACCGGCAGCCAGTAGTTGGCGGCGGACGGGTCCAGCATACCCTGATCGTAATTGGGGCTGCAGAACCGGGCGTAGTACCAGGAAGACTCCATGAACGTATCAAAGGTGTCGGTTTCCAGAGTCGCCGGCTGGCCGTTAAATTCGGTCTTGCACCACTCGGGGTCGGCCTTGATCGGGGACTGGACACCGTCCATTTCCACATCTTCTGGCAGGCGAACCGGCAGCTTGTCATCGGGCACCGGCATCTCGGTGCCGTCTTCCAGTGTCATCATCGGGATCGGCGCGCCCCAGTAACGCTGGCGGGATACGCCCCAGTCGCGCAGGCGATAGTTCACAGTGCGCTTGCCGATTTTGTGTTCTTCCAGGTAGCTTGCGATTTCGTCGAAGGCTTCTTCGCTGGTCAGGCCACTGTATTTGCCCGAGGACACCAGCGTGCCTTTCTCGGTAAACGCCTCTTCCTGAACATCAATTTCACGGCCATCGCGGGCGGCAATAACCTGCTTGATGGGCAGCTTGTACTTGCGGGCAAATTCATGGTCCCGCTCGTCATGGCCCGGAACCGCCATCAGGGCGCCGGTACCGTAATCAGTCAGAACAAAGTTGGCGACCCAAATCGGAATCTCTTCCTGAGTCAGCGGATGGACAGCCTTGAAACCGGTGTCGATGCCGCGCTTCTCCATGGTTGCCAGCTCGGCCTCCGCGGTCTTGCTGTTACGGCACTCCTCGACAAACTCAGCCACATCGCGATGACGCTCCGCCGCCTCTTTGGCCAGAGGATGCTCTGCGGCTACGGCCATGTAGCTCACGCCCATCAGGGTGTCGGGGCGTGTGGTGTAAACGGTCAGGCCACTGTCACGGTCTTTAAGCGGGAAGGTCAGCTCGGTACCTTCCGACTTGCCGATCCAGTTGCGCTGCATGGTCTTGACCTGCTCGGGCCAGTCTTCCAGCTCATCCAGATCGTTCAACAGTTCTTCGGCGTAATCGGTAATGCGGATAAACCACTGGGGGATCTTCTTCTGTTCCACCAATGCTCCGGAACGCCAGCCCCGGCCGTCAACAACCTGCTCGTTGGCCAGAACCGTCTGGTCCACCGGGTCCCAGTTCACCGTGGACATCTTTTTGTACACCAGGCCCTTCTCATACAGGCGGGCAAAGAACCACTGCTCCCAGCGGTAGTAGTCCGGCTTGCAGGTCGCCAGCTCCCGGTCCCAGTCGTACCCGAAACCCAGCTGCTTGAGCTGGTTCTTCATGTATTCGATGTTGGCGTAGGTCCACTTGGCCGGTGCGGTCTTGTTGGCAATGGCAGCGTTCTCGGCGGGCAGGCCAAAGGCATCCCAGCCCATGGGCTGCATCACGTTCTTGCCCTGCATGCGCTGGTAGCGGGAAATTACATCGCCGATGGTGTAGTTGCGGACGTGCCCCATATGCAGCTTGCCGCTGGGGTAGGGGAACATGGACAGGCAGTAGTACTTTGGTTTGCCCGGTTCTTCCTTCACCGTGAAGGTCTTGTTCTCTTCCCAGAAATTACGGGCATTCTGTTCTACGTCACGGGGATTGTATTGCTCGTCCATTCCTGCCATTACCGAAATTACCTTGTGTGGAAAAATAAAAGCCTGTATCAAAATCACGTCCGGAGCGGGCCGAACATTCTAACGCACACTAGCCTTTACAGGTAGTCTGCCAATTTTCTGTTCTTGTGCCAGACTTATAGCTATGGGGAAGGTTCTGGCGGGTATGGCTCCCCGGGACACGCCGTGAATACGTCCGTGTAGGCTTGATCGCAGCATCCCTGCTGCTCACAGTCCCGGGGAGCCACACCCGCCAGAACCCCAAACAAAGTAAGTGGATCCAACAGGCGTGTTCCCGAGGTTTGGGAGACGTGGTGGGGGCGTTCTTGCCGGGACTGTCTGCAGCATGGATGCTGCAGTCAAGCGTACAGGGATGTATTTACAGCGCGTCCTGGCAAGAACGCCCCCAGCGCGGCTCTTGCACCCAGATTTGCGGTATCAAGGAGTCAATATGACACAACCAGAAAGAAGTCATCTCTCAGGCAAGGCACTGGAAGTATACGACCGTATGCTGGAGCGGGTGAAAGCGCGTCTCCACGACCTGGAGGAAACGTCGCTCCAGACCCTTGAGGAAGAAGTGCAGAAGGCGGTCGAGTTTGAGTATGAGCTCGAGGAAATGACCCGCGAAGAAGCAGACCTGCTGGGTGCCTATCTTCAGCGGGATCTTGAACATCTTCTGCATTTTGTCGAGGAGACCGGCGAAGGCTTGAGTGAATGGTTGCAGCTTGATATCGCGCTGTTGGAGCACCAACTGGCCGACAGTTTGTTATCGGTTGCTGATAAAACCGTCGTCGACTTCCTCGAGCTCAAACAGAAACTGGAAAATAAGGAAGTGGGCCAGTATATCTCGGGCGAGGTGGCCACCGCTGGTATGTTCCAGTGCCTCAACTGCGGGCACATGCGGTGTCTGACAGCCACCAGCCACCTGGAACCCTGTGAAGCCTGCGGCTCCCACTACTACGAGCGGGTTACGAGCCGCTGGCCGAAACAGGAGGAATGATCCGCTCCCGGACAAACACGATCAAAATAACTGCGAGGGTCAGGACTGGCCAGGAGCCTGTCTGCATGTAGGGCGTGCTGCCAGTGGCGGTGAACACCTCGCCGGTCAGGGTGGCGCGCTCGAACTGGGGGATGGTTTCAGTCAGCTCGCCCCGGTTATTGATGATCGCCGTTACGCCATTGTTGGTGCCACGAAGCATGTAACGGCCGGTCTCCAATGCCCGCATTCTGGCAATCTGCAGATGCTGTAACGGGCCAATGGAATCGCCAAACCAACCATCGTTGCTGATCGTGAGCAGCAGGCCCGCGCCCCTGGCATTAAAGGCAACAAAATCCGGGTAGGCGACTTCATAGCAGATGAAGGGCATCACATTGACGCCATTGGCCTTGAGCGGATCCTGCCACTCCGGCCCCCGGCTGAAATCACTCATGGGCAAATCGAAGAAACCAATCAGTCCCCGCAACACACTTTGAAGTGGCACGTACTCTCCGAATGGCACCAGCTTTTGCTTGTGGTAGATGCCCTCGCCGTTGCCGATGGCCATGATGCTATTGTGAAACGTGAAATCTTCAATTCGGTCGCTGAATCCGTACCAGGGTATGCCGGTAATCAGGGTGCTGTTGTCACCCAGCTCTGTACTGATGTGGTCGATGATCTTGCCGGCCTGATCCTGGGGGATGGGAATGGCGGTTTCCGGCCAGAGAATCAGATCCGTGTCCCAATGGTCTTCGGTCATGCTCAGATAGGTGACGATCTGGTCCTTCAGAAACTCCGGGTCCCATTTGATCTGCTGGGGAATATTGCCCTGCATGGCGGCAAAGGTTGTAGCGTCTTCGCTCAAATCTGTCCAGTCGAGGCGGTTCATGGCCGGGGCAACCAGCCAGGGAATCAGGGCAACAACGAGGGTAACGCCCGCAGCAACCGGTTTTAGGTGTTTCAGCAGCCACCAGCCGCCGTACAATGCGGCACCGGTTGCAGCAATCCAGAACGTGATGCCATGGACGCCGGTCAGAGGTGCCAGCCCGGCCAGGGGGCCGTCAGTGTGTGCGGTGCCCAGATACAGCCATGGAAAGCCGGTGAGCAGCCAGCCCCGGAGCCAGTCGCCCAGAATCCAGATGGCCGGAAACAGGATCAGGCGCCGGGCCGGGCTGTCCTTGGCAAGTTTGCCCCAGAACCAGAAGGCCAGGCCATGGAACAGCGCGAGGCCCGCCACGAACAGAACCGTCAACAGGATGGCGACGGGAATTGCCGTGTTGCCATGTTCGCTGATGCTGATGTAGACCCAGCTGGCGCCGCTCCCAAACAGCCCCAGGCCAGTAAGCCAGCCAGCCCGGAAAAGTTTCTCCGGTGCCAGTGGTACGGTAACCAGGAGGATCAGCAGGACCGAGACCGGGCCCAGCCACCAGAGGTTGAACGGAGAAAAGGTCAGGGTTTGCAGGGCGCCGGCAACCACAAGGGCGGCCGCGCCCAACCAGGCGTTGGAGGAAAGCGGGGTTTTCAGCGCTCTGGTGTTTGTGGCGTCACTGGTCACTTCGGGTTACCTGCAGCAGACGGATTACGCGGTTATCGGCGTTGGCAATGGTAAAGCGCAAGCCGCCGAATTCAACCGATTCGCCCCGTCTGGGCAGGTGTCCGAATTCCTTGAGAACCACGCCACCAATGGTATCGAATTCCTCTTCGTCCATTTCGGTTTCGAAGAACTCATTGAAATCATCAATGGGCGTTACTGCTTTTACGGCGTAGCTGCCATCGCCCCGGGCCTTGATGTGGGTTTCCTCATCAAAATCGTGCTCGTCCTCGATTTCACCAACGATCTGTTCAAGCACGTCTTCAATGGTGATCAACCCGGCGGTGCCGCCGTATTCGTCCACCACAATGGCCATATGGTTGCGATTTTCCTTGAACTCCTTGAGCAGCTGGTTCAGGCGCTTGCTCTCGGGCACGAAGGTGGGCGGGCGCAGAATTTCCCGGATACGGTTCCAGTTCAGATCGTTGTTCAGGGCCAGGGGAAGCAGATCCTTGGCCAGAAGAACGCCAATCACGTCGTCCTGGCTGTCCCCGATGACCGGGAAACGGCTGTGTGCGGAATCCATGATTTCGCCCAGAAACTCTTTGGGCTCTTGGGATGCCTTGACGGTGACCATCTGTGAGCGGGGAATCATGATCTCATCCACCCGCATGTCGATCACCTGCATGGCACCTTCGATGATGCTCATGGCATCAACATCGATGATGTTCTGGGACTCGGCGTCCCGCAGGATTTCCAGCACGTCCTCGACGGACTCAGGCCCGCTGGAGAAGGCCTGTGATATACGTTCCAGCCAGGACTTGCCGCCCTGACTGCGACTCGACTGATCGTCGCTCATGAGTCTTGTTCCGTTTCCTCTGCTTCGTAGGGATTGCCAAATCCAAGCTGCGCAAGCAGCCGGATTTCGAGGGCTTCCATGACCTCGGCATCATCGTCTTCAATATGATCAAAACCCTGGAGATGCAACATACCGTGCACCACCATGTGAGCCCAATGGGCGTCCAGGGTTTTGTCCTGTTCCCTGGCCTCTGTCTCGACAACCGGCGCACAAATCACCAGATCTCCGGCCAATGGCACCGTTATACCGGCTGGCGCCTCAAATGGGAAGGACAACACGTTGGTCGGATAGTCCCGCCCCCGGTACTGATGATTCAAGGCCTGACTTTCTTCAGTTCCAACAATACGGACCGTCACCTCGGACGGATCCTCGCCCTGCCAGGCCAGTTGCGCCCATTGTTGAACCTGCGACTCCGAAGGTATACCCGGCGCTTCAAAAACCTGTTGAAAATCCACAGTCAACTTGCTCACTGGCCAGTCGCACTCCCGTCATCAAAGGAATCGTAGGCTTCGACAATGCGCTGTACCAGCGGGTGACGTACCACATCTTTCGCTTCGAACCGGGTAAACCCGATGCCCGGCACCTTGCTCAGAACACTTGCGGCATGAATCAGTCCGGAATTCTGGCCGCGGGGCAGGTCCACCTGGGTGGTGTCACCGGTAATCACCGCAGTGGAGCCGAAACCGATCCGGGTCAGGAACATCTTCATCTGCTCCCGGGTGGTGTTCTGGCTTTCATCCAGAATGATGAACGAGTTGTTCAGCGTACGGCCCCGCATGAACGCCAGCGGCGCAATCTCGATCACGCTTTTCTCGATCAGCCGTGTGACATGGTCAAACCCGAGCATTTCATAGAGCGCGTCGTACAGCGGGCGCAGATACGGATCCACCTTCTGGGCCAGATCGCCAGGAAGGAAACCAAGCTTCTCGCCGGCCTCGACCGCTGGCCGAACCAGCAAAATCCGCTTCACCTGCTCGTCTTTCAGAGCCTCAACCGCGCAGGCGACTGCCAACCAGGTTTTGCCGGTACCCGCCGGCCCGATCCCGAAGTTGATATCGTGGGTGCGGATATTGTGAACATACTTCTGCTGGTTCGCGCCCCGAGGCTTGGCCTGCAGCTTCGGTGTCTTGATAACCGTCACAGCGCCATCGTAGGGCACGTCCTCGGGCAGGCGCTCAAAGCCGGTTTCCCGGATAAACAGATGCACAGTATCCGGCGGAATATCATCCGTGGCCTCGGTTTCCCGATACAGATGCCGGATAACCTCAACGGCCGCCGCCACATGCTCGGTTTCCCCTTCCACCCGAAAATGATGACCCCGCCTGCCGACTTTTACATGCAGGCGCTTTTCAATCATCTTCAGGTTTTCATCAAACTGGCCACAAAGCGTCGCCAGCCGACGCTGGTCCACCGGGTGCAGGTCAAATTGTCTGTGATCGTTGGCGTTCAAAAGTGCTCCGTTTTGGTTTGGGAGAACGAGTATCTGATGTTGGCGAAACGGGCGAGGGCCGGAAGGTGTTTCCAAAAAGCGCCCGTGAATACGTCCCTGTAGGGCTCGGTCGCGCCATCCCTGGCGCTCCACGTTTTTGGAAACACCTTCCGGCCCTCGCCCTGATCAATCTATGTGCAGGTCCGAATGTGAAAAAACAAGTAGTCTGGCTTCGCCCGAGGCGTAATCCGTAAAATTTCTTGGTTACAGGCATATTATTGGATTGCGACCCCGTCTAACCCTGCCCACGCATACGAAGCTTGCACCAGGCAGACGGCTGTGCAGCCGCCGGAGAGTGGTGGGGCTCCCCTCCCAAAAATGTCGGCGGCCAAGGATGGCCGACGCCAAGCGCACATGGATGTGCTCGTAGCGGTTTTTGGGAGGGGAGCCCCATCACTCGCCCCACTCCAAGTCTCAGACGAATACGAAACCAGGCCTAAAACAACTCCGAGCTCACAGGCACCCCGCGAAGAGAATTGGGATAGGCCTCCACAATATCGACATCAATAAAGTGCCCAACAACCTCCGGATTCTCATGCCGGAAATTCACGATCCGGTTGTTCTCGGTACGCCCCGCGTACTCGCCAGGGTCCTTCTTGGACAGGCCCGTCACCAGAATCCGCTGGGTGCTGCCAACCATCTTGCGGCTGATATCCATCACATTCTGATTCAGGCGATCCTGCAGGATGCTCAGACGCTGCTTCTTGACGTCCATCGGCGTCTCGTCCGGCAGGTCCGACGCGGGTGTGCCCGGACGGGCGCTGTAGACGAAGCTGAAGGACATGTCGAAGCCGATGTCATTGATCAGCTTCATGGTGTCTTCAAAGTCCTTCTCGGTTTCGCCCGGGAAGCCGATGATGAAGTCCGACGAAAAACTGATATCCGGGCGAATCTTGCGCAAGCGGCGGAGTTTGGATTTGTACTCCAAAGCTGTGTGGCCACGCTTCATGGCGGCCAGGATACGGTCGGAGCCGCTCTGGACCGGCAAGTGCAGGTGGCTGACCAGCTCTGGAACACGCTCATAAACGTCGATGAGGGCGTCCGAGAACTCTACCGGGTGGGACGTGGTGTAACGGATGCGATCGATACCGTCGATGGTGGCGATCAGTTCAATCAGTTCCGCCAGGTCCATGGTGTCGCCGTCGTGGGTTTCGCCCCGATAGGCGTTCACGTTCTGGCCCAGCAGGTTCACTTCCCGAACACCCTGGCTGGCCAGATGGGCAACCTCGGCGATTACGTCGTCGGCCGGGCGGCTAACTTCTTCCCCGCGTGTGTAGGGCACCACGCAGAAAGTGCAGTACTTGCTGCAGCCTTCCATGATCGAAACAAACGCGGAAGGGCCGTCTGCGCCGGGCTCGGGCAGGTTGTCGAATTTCTCGATTTCCGGGAAGCTGACGTCCACCACGCCAACACCGTTACCCTTCGCCCGCACTTCGGTAATCATGTCCGGCAGGCGATGCAGGGTTTGTGGGCCAAAGACCATATCCACGTAGGGTGCGCGGTCAATGATGGCCTGGCCTTCCTGGGAAGCCACGCAGCCGCCGACGCCGATGATCATTTCGGGCTTTTTGCTCTTCAGCTTTTTCCAGCGGCCAAGCTGGTGAAACACCTTCTCCTGGGCTTTTTCCCGGATGGAGCAGGTGTTTAGCAGCAGGATGTCGGCGTCATCGGGTGAATCGGTCATTTCGACGGTTTCACCTGTTTTGAGCAGGTCTGCCATGCGGGCAGAATCGTACTCGTTCATCTGACAGCCGTGGGTTTTGATGTACAGCTTTTTGGCCATGGGTCTCACGTAATCTGGTGGATGTTGCGCCGGGAACAGGGTTTTTGAAACGGGGCGCCAGCAAAAAGGAACTGCGTATTATAACGGGGTGCTTAAACTTCAACCACCTTTGTCTCGGCTAGTTGCTAGTCCGCTTGTGGTATTATTTTTGATTCTTTAAATCGACAATCAAGCCCGAACACGATCATGACCCCCGAACGCCTCGCCCGAATCAAACAAACCCTCAACACCCGGCAACCGGATCTGAGCGTCCTCACCGACCAGGTGCACAAACCCCGGAATCTGTCCGCCATCATCCGCTCCTGCGACGCGTTTGGCCTTGCCAACATGCACGTGGTCTGGCCGAAGGAAGGCTTCCGGGCGTTCCGCAAAACCGCCGGTGGCAGCTATAACTGGGTCACCACTCACACTCACCGGAGCATGGATGAAGCGATTGAAAGCCTGAAAGGGCAGGGCCACAGGCTTTATGCCGCGCAGCTTTCCGACCGGGCGATTGATTTCCGGGAGGCGGACTACACGGTGCCCTGTACGGTGATTATGGGTAACGAGGTGGATGGCGTTAGCGCCGATGCCGCGGCCCAGGCCGACGAACATATTGTGATCCCGATGATGGGGATGGTGGAGTCGCTCAACGTCTCGTCCGCCTGCGCCATTATTCTGTCCGAAGCCCAGAGACAAAGAAAACTGGCCGGTATGTTCGACCAGCGCCGGTTGCCGGACGACGAATACAACCGTCTACTGTTCCGCTGGTGCCAGCCCACGGTTAAACGCTACTGCGACGACCGCAACCTGCCTTACCCGCCCATCGATCCCGAAACCGGCGAATTGATCGACGGCGTAGGCTGGATGCAGGAGGTCCGCAAACTGCGGGCCAATCGCCGCAGATGGGACGACACGACAAATATTACTCCTCGCGAGCCTCAAGATACCGCTGAAGCTGTTCCCGCAAAGCCTTGGGAAGCCGGGTAATCGTCAACGCGTCTTTGTCACGGTCATAGTAAACCGCCTGATTCACCAAGTCGGATGAAAACGACACACTCATGCCACCCCCGGAGCCTGCAATACGCACCAGTTTCTTAACCTTGCGATGGTCCGGATGCAGAACACCACTTTCCGGCAGCTCGGCGGTTTTCGATGCAAACTCCTTGAACCGCTGCGGCTCGCTCTCGTCCAGGTAGCCTGAGAGCGCCTCGATTTCCACCGGCTCGCCCAGTGCATGCTGCTCCTTACAGAACTCGTAGGCCTTGTTGCGAACCTCGCCGGCCTTTTCTGGCTCCGAGGATTTCGCGAAGGCCTCTACGGCATCCAGAAATGTCATGGTTTCCTTTTCCACATCCACCTGATTGGTAAACCCGCACAGACGGATGAACAGCTCTCCTGGCTCCCCGGTGCCACGGCCATGAACCAGGGTGAGGTAGTTCTCCGCCGGGTTGTTACCACGCCAGTCATCCAGCTCGATGCGAACGGCCAGGTTCAAACGGGAAAGGCTGAGGACGTCGGTCGCATCCAGTGACTGGTTGCCATCGAAACGCATGGCACTGTCGGTCTCCAGAATAAACAGGTAGACCACCTCGGCATCCGCCAGAGCATCGTGGACAATCATCAGGTGACCATCGAATTCTTCTTGGCTGCCCGTGAGCAGTTCCTGCCACTGTCCGAACAGGCGGTCGGTCATGGCGCCGAAGGTTTGTTTGTCTTCCAGGTAGTCCTTCAGCCAGGCGCTGAACGGGCACTCGCCCAGATCCTCGGAAAACCGGCCATACTTCTTGCCAGGCTTGCTGTTGAACAGCCGCTTCATTTGCTTGTGCAGCCCCTCGTAATCGCCACCGGGCTCCTGCAGGGCCTCGCCGGTCACTAGGCGGGCAGGCTGGCCCGGCTGGTACTGGCTGGCGAAGGCAGTGCGGAGGTGTTTGATGGCCATTTTTGGCTCCTGTTCGTTGTTTCGGTTAACTCAGAGAGGCGGGATTCTGCCACGATTTGGTGGCGGATTCATTGGTAGCCTGAAGGTTTGCGGGAGGGCCGCAGGGCAGGTCATTCTTTTTCTTACGAAAAAACAACTCGCTTCGCTCAGACATCTTTTTTCTAGAGAAAAAGAATAACCTACCCCACGTCCACGGGCCTTTCAGTGGTCCGCCAAAAAAGAACGGGTGGTTTACCGTGCTTTGGTTTTGGGAATTAACACCAAGGTATGTCGGCGACGGGGTGGGGGTATCTTTTTCTGCCGGGAAAAGATGTCTGAGCGAAGCGAGTTGCTTTTCACAAAGAAAAAGATACCCCCACCCCGGCGCCAGCCACCGAAGTAGGGATATCTCCAGTCAGTTCAAAGCTTAGACCCGCTTGCTGCGAATCAACTCCTGAACAAGTTTGTTCACAGCCTCAGGAATCTCCTGTTCGCTGTCCGCAGTTGCCCCCGCGTTGGCTACGTCAGTGCCGAGGTTAACGGCAATGGCAACCAATCCATGGGAGGTCAGAAGCTGGGCCACGCGGCGGCGTTCGTCAGCATCGCCGGCGTTTTCTTCGGTGACCACCACGGCCGTTTTGCCCTGGTCGAACAGCGCACGCTCAACGGCGAGGGCCAGTGCCGGCGCCTGTTTGCCATTGCAGGCAATGATCGCCGGCTTCTGGGCCAGGCGGCGTTCGCGTTCTTCTACCGAGACCGGATCGAGGGATTCGCCGGAATCAGCCAGGCCCGCAACCATCCCTGCGCCGATGGTGACGTTGGACAGCCGGTCGATCACGATGAAGCTGCCGGTGGCATGGTTTCGCTGGTAGGCGTCGAAGGCGATCGGCTGGTTCAGCGTCAGCTCACACAGACCAATTTCGTTCAGCTGGAGCTGGCTCGGGTTGGCCTGCTGTTCCAGGGTGTTTACGTCGGTCTGGTGGTGAATCTTTTTCACCGTGCCGGAGGTAAAGGTTGGTCCCAGCTTGATATCGTAAAGACGGCCGGTTTCCAGGGGTGCATCGGTCATCCAGACGATGTTGGCGTTGAAGCGGTTGCCCACTTCCGGCTCGTCCTCGACTTTTACCAGCATATCGCCGCGGCTGATGTCGATTTCGTCGGTCAACGTGAGCGTAACCGCCTGGTCGATGTAGGCCTCTTCGAGGTTGCCATCGAAGGTTACAACTTCCTTGACCGTGCTGGTGCGTCGTGAGGGCAGGGCCATGACCTTTTCGCCCGGGCGGATCACGCCAGAGGCGATAGTGCCGCAGAACCCACGGAAATTGAGGTTCGGGCGGGTAACGTACTGAACCGGGAAGCGGAAATGCTCCAGATTCTTGTCCCGGCCTACTTCTACCGTTTCCAGAATTTCCATCAGGGGCTGGCCGGTGAACCAGGGGGTGTTCTCGCTCTTGTTTACCACGTTGTCGCCTTCAAGGGCAGACAGCGGCACGAAGCGGATATCCTTCAGGCCCAGCTTGGCGGCAAACGCCAGGTAATCGTCTTTGATTTCGTTGAAGCGTTCTTCGCTGAAATCCACCAGATCCATCTTGTTCACCGCCACCACAATATGGCGGATACCAAGCAGGGAAGCGATGTAGGAATGGCGCCGGGTCTGGGTCAGCACGCCGTGGCGGGCATCGATCATCAGGATCGCAACCTGCGCCGTGGAGGCGCCGGTGGCCATGTTACGGGTGTACTGTTCGTGGCCCGGGGTGTCGGCAATGATGAACTTGCGCTTGTCGGTGGAGAAGTACCGGTAGGCCACATCGATTGTGATGCCCTGTTCCCGCTCGGCCTGCAGGCCGTCCACCAGAAGGGCGAGATCAAGTTTCTCGCCGGTGGTGCCCATCTTGGCACTGTCGGTTTTCAGGCTGGCCATATGATCTTCGTAGATCATCTTGGTGTCATGGAGCAGGCGGCCGATCAAGGTGCTCTTGCCGTCGTCCACGCTGCCACAGGTGAGCAGGCGCAGGAGCTCCTTGTTCTCGTGCTGTTTCAGGTAGGCCTGAATATCTTCTGCAATCAGATCAGACTGGTGTGACATCTTAGAAATACCCTTCCCGCTTTTTCTGTTCCATGGAGCCGGCTGAATCGTGGTCAATTACCCGACCCTGGCGCTCGGAGCTCTTGGCCAGCAACATCTCCTGGATAATGTCCGGAAGCGTGTTGGCTTCGGATTCGATGGCGCCCGTCAGCGGGTAGCAGCCCAGTGTTCGGAAGCGGACCGATTTCATCATCGGTTTCTCGCCTTCCTTCAATGGCATGCGGTCGTCGTCCACCATGATCAGGGTGCCATCGCGCTCAACGACCGGGCGTTCGGCGGCATAGTAGAGCGGAACGATGTCGATGTTCTCAAGGTAGATGTATTGCCAGATATCCAGTTCCGTCCAGTTGGACAGCGGAAATACCCGGATACTCTCGCCCTTGTTGATCTTGCCGTTGTAGATGTTCCACAGCTCCGGCCGCTGGTTCTTGGGGTCCCAGCGATGGTATTCATCCCGGAACGAATACACGCGTTCCTTGGCCCGGGATTTTTCCTCGTCCCGGCGGGCACCGCCGAAGGCTGCGTCGAACTTGTACTTGTCCAGCGCCTGTTTCAGGGCCTGGGTTTTCATGACATCAGTATGCTTCGCGCTACCGTGAGTAAACGGCCCGATTCCTTGGTCCACGCCTTCCTGGTTGGTGTGCACGATCAGGTCGAGGCCAAACTTCTCAGCGACGTTGTCCCGGAACTTGATCATGTCCCGGAATTTCCAGGTGGTATCAATGTGCATCAACGGGAAGGGTGGTTTGCCCGGGTAGAAGGCCTTCAGGGCCAGATGGAGCATTACCGCGGAATCCTTGCCGATGGAGTACAGCATTACCGGATTGTCGAACTCGGCTGCCACTTCCCGGATGATGTGGATGCTTTCCGCTTCCAGCTGTTTCAGGTGCGTGAGGTTGTATGTGGTCATGATAATCCGTTGCCGCCGTGCGGGCCGTTTTGGCTATGCGAATGAATACGGCAACTATACCAGAGGGGGTAAGGGCATAAGAAGACGGCCAACTAGACATTGGCGTTATAACAATATAGCAGTGGCGGGCTCTGGGCTTAAGGGAACCGTGGCTGGAAGCTCAGGCCGGATTGCGGGAGTCGGCCAACAACTTGGCGACGTAGCGGTCGACGTAATCGAAGCCGTTGCCTTCAAACTCTGCGAACTGGATGCCGAGCTGAAATTCATCCCGTGCGATACGTCGCATGTGGACAATATTGCCATCGGCAATGATAGAGACTGGCTGTGTGGCAACCACCGGTACGGCGAACCGCGTCTTCACGGCAATCCAGTTGCCGGGAGCCGGCGCCTTTTGCTCGGGGATGAGCTGCTTCACTGTTTCCTGGTTACAGGAAATCATCACGCCGGTGCGGGAGAGATTGGACAACGAACAAGTCAGGCAGCAGCCGTCCGGTTTCTCAATAGTAATGTCGGTGGCTACGTCCACCCGCTGTTGGTTGCGCAAATTCAGTTTAGCGGCGACAGGTTTCATGTTGACTCTTCTGGCGTGTCTGGTTGCAAATGAGGCTGCCTTTCCCATAAATCCCTTCCAGAAAAACACTTAAAATCTTGATAAGCGCATGAAAGTGTAGTTGTTTACTTTGTGATCAGCAAGAAGCCTGCCGTCTATAGTGGCAGATTTGTTAAATCTTTCTGAACAAGACGTCACAAATTTTGACGTCTGTCAGATTATTCCTATGGATTTGCTGGTCGGACTTTTGCTGCAGCCGGTCCCGTAGCTGGTGTAAAATACCGCCCTTCATTCATTTGTGGGCTCGCGCAGAGCTCCGGGAATTCCAAACCTTTTATGACAGATAACACCCAGAACCCCGTCGCTTCCGGTAACGGCAAAGTCGGTTTCATCAGCCTCGGCTGCCCCAAGGCTCTCGTAGACTCCGAACGCATCCTCACTCAACTGAGGCTGGACGGTTACGATGTTGTCCCCACTTACGACGACGCTGATATCGTTGTCGTGAACACCTGCGGCTTTATCGATGCCGCCAAGCAGGAATCCCTGGACGCCATCGGCGAGGCCATCAGCGAAAACGGCAAGGTGATTGTCACCGGGTGTATGGGTGTGGAAGCCGACAAGATTCGCGACACTCACCCCGGTGTATTGGCCGTTTCCGGCCCCCACGCCTACGAAGAGGTGGTCGGCGCGGTTCATCAGTTTGTTCCCCAGAAGAAACAACACGACCCCTTTACCGATCTGGTTCCGCCCCAGGGGATCAAACTGACCCCGAGGCATTATGCGTACCTTAAAATCTCCGAGGGCTGCAACCACCGCTGCACCTTCTGCATCATCCCCTCCATGCGCGGTGACCTGGTCAGCCGGCCCATAGGCGATGTGATGGATGAGGCTCAGCGCCTGGTGGACGCCGGTGTGAAAGAGCTGTTGGTGATTTCCCAGGACACCTCGGCCTACGGCGTTGACACCAAGTACCGCACCGGCTTCTGGCAAGGGCGTCCGCTAAAGACCAAAATGCAGTCCCTCTGCGAAGCCCTCGGTGAAATGGGCGTGTGGGTGCGCCTGCACTACGTTTACCCGTATCCCCACGTGGATGAAATCATTCCCCTGATGGCCGAAGGCAAGATCCTTCCGTACCTGGACATCCCGTTCCAGCACGCCAGCCCGAAAGTGCTCAAGGCCATGAAACGCCCGGCCCACGACAGCAAAACCCTGGAACGCATCCGCAAGTGGCGGGAAATCTGCCCCGAGCTCACCATCCGCTCCACCTTTATCGTCGGCTTCCCTGGTGAAACCGAGGAAGACTTCCAGTACCTGCTGGACTGGCTCGACGAGGCTCAACTGGATCGTGTTGGCGCGTTCAAATACAGCCCGGTCGAAGGCGCCAAAGCCAACGAACTGGAGGGTGCGGTTCCGGAAGAAGTCAAAGAAGAGCGCCTGGCCCGTTTCATGGAAAAACAGGCAGAGATTTCAGCAGCCCGCCTACAGGCCAAAATTGGTCAGACGATCGATGTGCTGATTGATGAGGTCGACGAGGAGGGCGCCATTGGTCGCTCAAAGGCCGATGCGCCAGAAATCGACGGCATGGTTTACCTCAACGATGAGACCGACCTTGTTCCTGGCGAAATCGTTCAGGCGGTTGTTGAGCATGCTGATGAGCATGATCTTTGGGCTCGGCTTGTTTGATCGGCTTGGGCGCCTAGCCTTCTGAATGTGGGGGTGGGCCTCGGCGGGGTGTGCCTCCCAAAAACCGCTACGAGCACATCCATGTGCGCTTGGCGTCGGCCATCCTTGGCCGCCGACATTTTTGGGAGGCACACCCCGCCAAGGCCTCAGAACTATCGGGGATAGGCAGCAAGCTTGTCCACTGAGCGCAGCCCAATTCAACAAAGCGTCAGACCAGTAGGTCGGATTAGGCGTAGCCGTAATCCGACAAAGGAGTCGGCCGTTCAAAGATGTCGGATTACGCTTCGCTAATCCGACCTACGGTGTGTTCTTGCCGGCGTTTCCTGCGGGGTATCACGCCGTGGCAGGTCACTTCTCCCGAAAATGTCTGTGGCCATGGATGGCCACAGCCAAGCGCACATGGATGTGCTCGTAGCGGTTTTCGGGAGAAGTGACCTGCCAGGGCTGCCCCCCGAACCAAACAGGCTAGGGCCGAAGCTAGAAACCACGACCCAAGCCAAAGGGGTCACCCCCCAAGCTTGCGAACAAGAATCTCATTGAACAGCTTCGGGTTCCCTTGACCCTTCGAGGCCTTCATCAGAGGCCCCATAAAGCCACCAAGCATCTTCTTGCGCTTCTTGGGATCTTCCTCGTTCTGGTACTGGGCTACCTGATCCGGCATGCCCGCCAGGACCTCATCCACCATGGCTTCCAAAGCTCCGGTGTCAGACACCTGCTTCAGACCTTTGGCATCGATGATGGCGTCAACGCTGTCGTTCTCACCGGACCATAGCGCCTCGAAGACTTTCTTGGCGCCGGCGGATGAGATCGTGTTGTCGGCAATCCGTACCACCAGATCGCCCAGCTGAGCGCCGCTGATGGGCGAGTCGGCAACCGATTTCTCTTCCGCATTCAGGCGCGCAGAGAAATCGCCCTGGATCCAGTTGGCGACCAGTTTTGCGTCTTTGCCCTGGCTGGCAGCTTCCTCAAAGAAAGTGGCCAGTTTCGAGTCGCCGCTTAGCAGGCCGGCGTCGTAGTCATTCAGACCGTACTGCTCCATAAAGCGGGCTTTGCGAGCGTCCGGCAGTTCCGGAAGGCTGTTGCGAGCTTCCTCAATAAAGGAATCGTCGATCTCCACCGGCAGCAGGTCCGGGCAGGGGAAGTAGCGGTAGTCGTTGGCTTCTTCCTTGGTGCGCATGGAGCGGGATTCGTCACGGTCGCCGTTATACAGGCGGGTTTCCTGCACTATGCTGCCGCCGTCTTCCAGAACGTCCATTTGCCGCTCGACCTCGTGGGCGATAGCCTGCTCCATGAACCGGAACGAGTTCAGGTTCTTGGTTTCGGTACGTGTGCCCAGAGTGTCGGACCCCTTCGGTTTCAACGAAATATTCACGTCGAAACGCATGGAGCCCTGGGACATGTCGCCGTCGCAGATGCCCAGGGACGTCACGATGCTGTGCAGCTTCTTCGCGAAGGCGACGGCTTCTTCCGCATTGTTCATATCCGGTTCAGTGACCACTTCGATCAGTGGTGTGCCGGCACGGTTCAGGTCGACGCCGGTCATGCCGTGGAAATCCTCATGCAGGGACTTACCGGCATCTTCTTCCAGGTGGGCATGGTGAATCCGAACACGCTTGGTCTCACCGTTCGGCAGATCAATGTCCACGTAGCCGGGACCGACAATCGGACGCTCCAACTGGGTGGTCTGGTAGCCCTTGGGCAGGTCCGGGTAGAAGTAGTTCTTTCGCTCGAATACCGAACGACGCTCGATCTCGGCGTTCACTGCCAGGCCAAACATCACCGCATAGCGGAACGCCTGCTCGTTGGGCACCGGCAGGGTGCCGGGCATGGCCAGGTCAACGGCATTGGCCTGGGTGTTGGGCTCGGCGCCGTAAGCGGTGCTGGAGCCGGAAAAAATCTTGGTCTTGGTGGCGAGCTGAACGTGAATTTCCAGCCCGATCACAATGTCCCACTGCATAGTCGTTCTCCTGTCCCGGGCTTATTGTGGTTCACGCTGGTGCCAGTCGGTCACCTGCTGGAATTGATGGGCGGCGTTCAGCAAACGTGCTTCGGAGAAGTAATCCCCGATGATCTGCAAACCCACCGGCAGACCGTCCACGAAACCAGCCGGTACCGACATGGCCGGAACGCCCGCCAGGTTGATGGCGATGGTGAATACGTCTTCCAGGTACATGGTCACAGGATCGCTGGTCTTCTCACCCTGGATGAAGGCAGGCGAGGGCGTGGTCGGGCTCATCAGCACGTCCACTTCCTTGAAGGCATTGATGAAATCCTGCTGGATCAGCCGGCGAACCTTCTGGGCCTTGAGGTAATAGGCATCAAAATAGCCCGCAGAGAGAGCATAGGTGCCCACCAGAATCCGACGTTTCACCTCGGCGCCAAAACCCTCCGCCCGGGAGCGGGTGTACAGATCCATCAGATCCTTGGGATCCTCGCAACGGTAGCCATAACGCACACCGTCAAATCGTGACAGGTTGGCGGAGGCTTCTGCCGGAGCAATCACGTAATAGGCCGCAATCGCCAGCTTCGCGTTGGGCAGCGACACCTCCTTAACGGTGGCGCCCAGCTTCTCGTATTCGGCTACCGCGTTGCGAACCTGCTGCTCCATCGCCGGGCTGAGCTGGTCGCTGAAGTACTCCTTCGGCAGGCCGATCTTCAGGCCCTTCAGCGGCTCGTTCAATGTGGCCGTGTAATCCGGCACCTCGCGATCAATCGACGTTGAGTCCTTCGGATCAAAACCTGCCATTACATTCAGCATCAGCGCATTATCCTCTGCGCTCCGGGCAATAGTGCCGCCCTGATCCAGACTGGACGCAAAGGCAATCATCCCGTAACGGGACACCCGGCCATAAGTCGGCTTCAGCCCGGTAACACCACACAGTGCCGCTGGCTGACGGATCGATCCGCCGGTATCCGTGGCGGTAGCCGCCGGGACCAGTCGAGCAGCAACCGCCGCAGCCGACCCGCCAGACGAACCGCCCGGCACTCGCTTGTTGCCCTCATTCAATCCCCAGGGGTTGGTCACTGCGCCAAAAAAACTGTTCTCGTTGGACGACCCCATGGCGAATTCGTCCATGTTGGTCTTGCCCAGGCACACCGCACCCGCCTGGCGGAAATTCGCCGTAACGGTGGCATCGTAGGGCGGAACAAAGTTCTCCAACATCTTCGAACCGCAAGTGGTACGAACGCCGTTGGTACAGAAAATGTCCTTGTGCGCGAACGGAACCCCCGTCCAGGGCGTCGCATTCCCCGCCGCCCGCTGCTCGTCCGCGACCCGGGCATCTGCCAGGGCCTGCTCTTCGGTCACGGTAATAAAGCTGTTGTACTTCGAATCTTCCCGCTTGATGCGGTCGAGGAACTCCTGGGTCAGCTCCACGCTGGAAACCTGGCCGCTCTCCAGCTCCCGGGAAAGCTCTGCTACGGATTTGTTATGCATGACTTGTCCTTTCACTCAATCACTCGGGGAACCAGATAAAGCCCGTTCTCGGTAGCCGGCGCAATCGCCTGGAACGCCTCCCGCTGATTGGTCTCGGTTACCTCGTCAGCGCGCAGGCGCTGGACCGCATTCAGCGGATGGGCCATGGGCTCAACCGAATCGGTGTCGGCAGCACCCAACTGATCCACCAGATCCAGGATATTGCCCAGATCCTTCTCCAGAGCCGAAACCTGCTCGTCATCCACACGAATGCGGGCGAGCACAGCGACTTTCTCAATGTCCTCACGGGAAATGGTCACGCATTGCCTCCCAGATAAATGAAATGTCGGTAATAAATCTTTTGAAAAAGCGGGCCATTCTTGAGCTGTGGGGCCGTTCGGGGAATCCTTTTCAAAACTGTAGAGCGCCATGGATGGCCCGAAACAAGCCCACATGGATGTGCTCGCAGCGTGTTTTGAAAAGGATTCCCCGAATGGCCCTTCACCAAGGCCGGAAAACCAAAGCGAGTATGGTAACAGATTCGAACAATGGCGGGAGGCCCCAGCCCATAAGGTAAATGTGTGAACCGTAAGGCGTGAGGCCCGTTAGCGCCTTGCCTGCAGGGGTGCTCACTGCTAAAGTTGCCGCATCTTTTCTTTGCGACTGCAACTCTCAGGTTGAAACTACACGAATGTTGATAAAAAGACTCCGAGGCATCTTCTCCAGCGATCTGTCCATCGACCTGGGCACCGCCAACACCCTGATCTACGTGCGTGAGCGCGGAATCGTGCTGAACGAGCCCTCGGTAGTGGCCATTCGCACCAACAACTCCCAGAAAATGGTTGCCGCTGTCGGCGCCGAAGCCAAGCGCATGCTCGGCCGTACACCGGGCAACATCACCGCCATCCGCCCCATGAAAGACGGCGTGATTGCAGATTTTGTGGTAACCGAAAAAATGCTCCAGCACTTTATCCATAAGGTGCATGAGAACAGCTTCATTACCCCGAGCCCGAGGGTGCTGGTGTGTGTACCCAGCAAGTCCACCCAGGTAGAGCGCAAGGCCATTCGAGAGTCCGCACTTGGTGCCGGCGCCCGGGAAGTCTTCCTGATCGAAGAGCCCATGGCCGCCGCCATCGGTGCCGGCCTGCCGGTCGAAGAAGCCAGCGGCTCCATGATCGTCGACATTGGTGGTGGTACTACCGAAATCGCCATTATCTCCCTGAACGGCATCGTTTACGCAGAATCCGTGCGGGTTGGCGGCGATAAGTTCGACGAAGCCATTGTTACCTACGTGCGCCGCAACTACGGCAGCCTGATCGGTGACTCCACCGCCGAGCGAATCAAGCACGAAATCGGCTGCGCTTACGAAGGCCTCGAGATTCGCGAGATCGATGTTCGTGGCCGCAACCTGGCCGAGGGTGTCCCCCGGGCATTCACCCTCAACAGCGAAGAAATTCTCGACGCGCTGCAGGAATCCCTGGCGCAGATCGTTCAGACCGTCAAAAGCGCTCTTGAGCAGTCTCCGCCCGAACTGGCGTCCGATATTGCTGAGCGCGGTATCGTTCTGACCGGTGGCGGCGCACTGCTGCGCGGGCTGGACAAGCTGATCAGCGAAGAAACCGGGCTGCCGGTGATCATCGCTGAAGACCCGCTGACCTGTGTTGCCCGTGGTGGCGGCAAGGCGCTGGAAGTGATTGATCGGGGTGGCATCGGAATGTTCTCCCAGGAGGGATAATCCTGTGGGGAGGGCTCGCCATTAAAACCATCTTCGTCCAGGGGCCTGTTCCCGGCTTCAGACTCCTCATTGTTCTACTCGTATCGGCAGCCCTGGTGGTTGCCGATGCGCGTTTCGACAAGCTCTCAACCGTGCGAAGTACCATCGCAACCGGCCTGGCGCCAGTGTACTGGCTGGGCAATGCACCCTACGAGTTCACTGACTGGGTTGCCGGACTGTTTGAAAACAAACAGGATCTTCAGGAAGAGAACGAAGATCTCCGGGCCCGTTTGCTGATTCTCGAACGTCGTGCCCTGAAATACGCGGCTCTTGCGTCTGAAAACAACGAACTTCGCCGCCTGATGAACTCCTCCGAAGTGCTCGATGACCGGGTTATTGTGGGTGAGGTAGTCGGTGTCTCCCCGGATCCTTTTTCCCATGAAATTATCATCAACAAGGGTCGCAGCGACGGCTTGTCGCCAGGTCAGGCCATTCTTGATGCCCATGGTCTGATGGGGCAGGTGGTGCAGAGCAGCCAGATCACCTCTCGCGTGCTGCTGGTCTCCGACAGCAGCCACGCAGTGCCGGTGGAGGTAGTGCGCAACGGTTTGCGGGCAATCCTGCTGGGCACCGGCGATACCGATACCCTGGATCTCGTTCATGTGCCGGATACGGCCGATATCCGTGAAGGCGATCTGCTGGTCAGCTCCGGCCTTGGTGGCCGGTTTCCGAGGGGCTATCCGGTCGCCGAAGTCAGCCGCATTTCCAAGGAGCCGGGCGAACCCTTTGTGTCTATCGAAGCCACTCCCAAGGCGCAGCTGAACCAGAGCCGTCTGGTGCTGGTGGTTTTTCCTCCTGAGAACGCCTCTTTGGCAGAGGCCGAGACCGATGAGGGCGAGTCTGCTGCCAATGCTGGCGAAGAAAACACCGTGGGAGGGCAGGACTGATGTTATCGGTAATCAGCTACCCGGTTTTCGTGCTCTCCGTGGTTGTTGCCCTGGTGTTCAGCATTTCCCTGTTCCCGGTGGGGTGGTTCGAATTCCGCCCGGAGTGGCTGGGGCTCGTTGTTTTCTACTGGACATTCAGGGCTCCGGCCCAGTTTGGCATCCTGCTGGCGTGGTGCCTGGGCCTGCTCCTCGATGTGCTGGAAGCCACACCCCTTGGCGTGAATGCCATGGCCATGGCGCTGATCGCCTTTCTGGTACTCACCATTCATCAACGGTTGCGTATGTATCCGATGCCCCAGCAGTGCCTGATGGTGTTCCTGTTGCTGGGCATCAATCAGATGCTGGTGCATTTCGTGAAGCAGCTGCTGGGTGCCGACGATGCCGGTTTCAGCTATCTCTGGCCGGCCCTGACCAGCGCGCTGGTGTGGCCGGTATTCTGTATTTTGCTGGACAACATTAACCGCAAACTGGGTTAGCCATGCCATCAATCATTCTCGCCTCGGCTTCGCCGCGCCGGGCGGAGCTGTTGCAGCAAATCGGCCTGAGTTTTTCGGTTCGTCCGGCGGACATCGACGAAACACCAGAGCCCGATGAAACCCCGGAACAGTATGTGGAACGATTAGCCCGGGAGAAGGCGCTGGCTGTGGCCGGGTCTTCGCCGGAATGCCTGGTTCTGGGGTCAGATACCTCCGTGGTGCTCGAAGGCAAAATACTCGGTAAGCCGACAGACCCGGCCGATGCCCGGGAAACGCTGGTCCGCCTCTCCGGTGCCACCCACCAGGTAATGACTGCCGTGGCTCTGGCCACTGAAGGGCAGTGCCAGTCGGTTCTGGTCATTACCGAGGTATGTTTCAGGCAGCTTTCTACTGCAGAGATCGAAGCTTACGTGGCCAGCGGCGAACCCATGGACAAGGCCGGAAGTTATGGAATTCAGGGCCTTGGTGGTATTTTTGTTAATGAGCTCCGGGGTAGCTACAGTGCCGTGGTTGGTCTGCCGCTGCAGGAAACCGCCGCATTGCTGGCTGGTGCCGGTTACCCGGTCTGGAAAAACTGGCCGCGCAGTCTGGAGAGCCAAACATTATGAGTGAAGAGATTCTTATCAACGTCACCCCGGTGGAAACGCGGGTGGCCCTCGTAGAAAACGGCATGCTGCAGGAAGCCTACATAGAGCGTACCAGCAGGAAAGGCATTGTCGGGAACATCTACAAGGGCAAAGTAGTGCGTGTTTTGCCGGGCATGGAAGCGGCGTTCGTCGATATTGGTCTGGAACGGGCTGCATTTATCCATGCCTCCGATGTGGTTCCGAGTCAGTCCAATGGCGATGAGCCTGCCGACACCCCCAAAACCGTACCCGATATCCGCAGTTTACTTCGAGAGGGGCAGTCCCTGGTGGTTCAGGTTACCAAGGACCCGATCGGCACCAAGGGCGCCCGCTTGACCACCCAGCTTTCAATCCCGTCCCGGTATCTGGTTTTCATGCCCGGTGTCAGCCACGTCGGTATTTCCCAACGGATTGAGGACGACGCGGAGCGGGCGCGCCTGAAAACCCTGGTTGAAGAGGCAGCAGCGGAAGATGAAGACGTTCAGGGTGGTTATATTATCCGGACGGCCGCAGAAGCAGCCCCTCCGGAAGATCTGATCGGCGACATGGCTTACCTGCACCGGTTAAGCCAGTCCATCCATGAGCGGATTTCCCGGGTTCAGGCACCTGCCGTGGTCTACCAGGACCTGCCTCTGTTCATCCGCACAATCCGGGACCTGATCCGGCCGCAGACTGAAAAGGTACGCATCGACAGTCGCGAGAGTCATCAGAGGGTGATGGAATTTGTCGAAGAGTTCGTTACGGAATTTGCCGACAAGGTCGAGTACTACCCGGGCGAGCGGCCCATCTTTGACTTGTACTCGGTGGAAGATGAAATCCAGAAAGCCCTGAGCCGAAAGGTTCAGCTCAAGTCCGGTGGTTATGTGATCATCGACCAGACCGAGGCCATGACCACCATCGATATCAATACCGGCGCGTTTGTGGGGCACAGGAACCTGGAAGAGACCATCTTCAAGACCAATCTGGAGGCCGCCAGGGCCATCAGCCGTCAGCTGCGTCTGCGAAACCTGGGTGGCATAATCATCATCGATTTTATCGACATGGAAGATCCGGAGCATCAGCGTCAGGTGCACCGGATGCTGGAGAAAATGCTGGAGCGGGATCACGCCAAGACCAAGATCACCGGAGTTTCTGAGCTGGGCCTGGTGGAAATGACCCGCAAGCGTACCACCGAGAGCCTTGGCCAGGTGCTTTGCGAACCCTGCCCGATCTGCGACGGACGCGGTTTCCTGAAAACCACGGAAACCGTGTGCTACGAAGTCTTCCGGGAAATTCTCCGGGTCAATCGCGCCTACGATGCCGAAAGCTATCTGGTCATGGCCTCCCAGAGTGTGGTGGATCGCCTGCTGGATGAAGAATCCGACAACGTCGCCGATCTTGAAACCTTCATCAGCAAGACCATTCGCTTCCAGGTGGAGCCGTTCTACAGCCAGGAGCAGTACGATGTTGTTCTGCTCTGAGCCCGGGAAACTGCGCCGGTTACTGGATTAAGGGGCCCGGATGTCCTCTGCTGATCACGAACCGCCGCTTCCGGAGAACTTGCCTGAGAGCCCTCCGGTTCGGCTATTAGCGCGGCTGGCCAGCCTGATCTGGTGGATGCTTTTGGCGCTCCTGGTGCTCCTGGCCCTATACGCCGGGCTCGGTCGCCAGCTGACACAGAATGTGGACAGCTTTCGCGATGACCTGGCTCGGGAGCTGTCAGATCGGCTGGGCCATGATGTCAGTATCGGACGCCTTTCCTCCCAGTGGTACTGGCTGGATCCTGCATTCACAGCCCACGATATTCAGATCAGCCATCCTGACACCGGCGTTGTCGTTGCCAACCTCCAGCATCTGAATATCCGCTTTGATGCCCTCGCCTCGTTGACCCGTCTGAGAATCGTCTTTGAGGATTTTCAGGCAGACGGTCTGGAGCTGACCGTCAATCAGGAGCGGGGTGGCGATGTCGCTGTCAGAGGGGCAGAAATACCGGAACCGGTGAGCAATCAGTTGCAGGAGTGGCTGGAGCTTGCCGGCAACTGGCTGTCTGACCCCTACGTGAAGATTACCCGCGTCAATCTGGGCATCCGGGACAATCAGGGGAATCTACGCCACCTGGATATTCCCCAACTGGACCTGGATTACCGCCGTGGCTTGTTCCATGCCTCGGGCCGCGCCATGCAGTCGGGAACCACCCAGCAGCTGGCCAGCTTTGCCCTCGTAGGTCGACACTTTTTCAGGGGCGACTTTACCGGTCAGCTGTACCTTGATGTGGATTCCGGCCGGCTGTTTGATGGACTCATCGACGAGTACCAGTGGCGGACGCTCCGGGTGGAGGGGTTTGATCTTGGCGGTGAGGCCTGGCTGACGTTCCGCAATGGCCTTCTGCAACAGGTGACCGGAACGGTTCAAACACCCTACCTGCAACTGGGTGTCGGGTATGAATCCCTGGCGCCCCTGGAAGACATCCAGGCAAGATTTGGCTGGCGTCGCCACGATACGGTGATGACCGATGAGACAGTGGTTGAGTCCGGCGCCTTAGCCCTCGGGGAGTGGCATCTGAAGCAGCTCCAATGGACCTGGGACGGGGACGTGGTTTCTCCCTTCAGTCTCCGCCTGGCACCCTCTGAAGGGGGTATGTCCGTCATTGCCGACGCCCTGCCGCTCGCGCCCACCCGCCGCCTGGCGGCCAGGCTCCCGATATTGCCGGAGCGTGCTCACAGGGCTTTGCGCAACTATCGGCCTGCCGGCTTCCTGGATCAATTGAAAATATTCTTTCCCGAGGGCGCCCCAGAGGACTTTGAACTCTCGGGACGTTTGCGCGAGGTCAGCATCCGGGCCCACGGCGGTGCACCGGGCGTCGCCTCGGTCAACGGAGACATCTTTCTCGACCGACAAAAGGGATATGTTCGCGTTGCAGCCGGAGAGTCGCCTGCCTCACTCGAATTCCCGGAGCTTTTCGCTGGCGCGTGGTCATTTCCGAAACTGGACGGCCAGGTGGCATGGCAACTGGATGGCCCCATTACCCGCGTGTTTTCAGACGGCGTTCGGATGCGCTATGGCGAAGCCACAGAGCTCGACGGTGCTTTTGACCTGAGAATGGACCGCGAGGGCGAGGATAACCTTGGCCTCAGGGTTTCAGTAAAAAACGGCAACGCCGGAATGCTGGCGGATTTTGTTCCGGTCAAAGCCGTCGACCCCGGGCTATATGATTGGCTTACCACGGCCATTCTCGAAGCAGATATCACTTCGGGGACCTTCTTTGGCCACGGCCAGATAGGCTCGGATGCGCCGAAGGGGGCTTTTGTCACCTCCATGATCTATGAATTTGATCAGGCATCCGTCCGCTATGATGACGCATGGCCGGAAGTCACTGGTGCCCGGGGCAATGTCAGGGTTCACAATGGGAACACCCTGGTCCGTCTTAAAGCCGGCCAGACCGGGGGCCTGGATCTCGATCCCGGAACGGTTCGCGTGATTCCCTCCGATCAAGGCACCCGGATAAGAGTGGACACCTCGGCACTGGTGCCCGGGGAGTCAGTTGGTTACTGGATGGCAAACAGCCCGTTGGGTGATATGGCAGGGACAGAGGCCCAGAAGCTGCAATATGGTGGTGAGTATCAGCTGGATCTGGGCATTGATCTACCGCTGGGCTCGGAACAGCCGCCTGTGGTTGAGGCCAACATTGCCGTTGAGGAGGGCTCCGTAACCTATCCGGCTGCGGGGCTGGCCTGGCAATCGGTTCGTGGTGAGCTGGCCTATCACAGTGAAGACGGATTCTCGGGTGGTCCCCTGACGGCGGAGTTTTTCGGTGAGCCGGTATCCATAGACTTCAGCAAGGCCCGCGCCGGCAATGCACTCAGCATCCGCCAGTCCGGCTCGCTCCCGGTACCCGGCGTGTTCGCCAAAGCAGGGTTGTCCACCGACTCCGGATTTGGCCTGCAGGGCAAGGTTACCTATATCGCCGAACTGGATGTGGGGGCCCAGTCAACATCCGGCATTCGGGTGCGCTCCAGTCTGGAGGGCCTGTCGGTGGACTGGCCGGAACCTCTGTCAAAAGCGGCGAGTCAGGCAGCGCCGCTGCGGGCAACCATCAATCCATCGGCTTCTGGCGGTCTCGGCATTACCGGTGATTGGGAAAACCGGGCCACGTTCGATCTGTTGTGGAAAGAAACCGGATTCGATCTGCGCCTGGGTCGCCTTTATCTCGGTAACCAGGCGCTGACCGACATCGATATCAATGCGCTCGATCTTGATGACCGATGGGTGGTTAACACCCGTTCGCAACGCGCCGAAGGCCGGCTGGTAATCCCGCAGAACGGCGATATGGTGAAGGCCGATTTTCAGGTGCTACGGCTCGTTCGCAGCGAGACACCCAGTGATGATTCGCCCGAACTACTGACGCTGGAAGAGCAATTGGAAGCCTTCCGGGCGCTGGACATGGGTAGCTGGCCGGATATTGATGTGTCGATCGCTGAACTTCAGCTGAACGAGGAATCCCTCGGTCAATGGGCTTTCGGGCTTCGTCCCGAACCCTTCCGGCTGAAAGTGAACGACATTGAGGGTCGCCTCAATTCCCTGACACTGCTGGGAGATATGACCTGGAGCATAGTCGGAGACCGTGAAACCAGCCGGTTCAAGGGTTCAATCACCGGCGGCGCCCTGGCGGATCTGAATGAATTGTTGAATGCAGAAATGCCGGTCACCAACGAGGGTACCAATATCGAGCTGGATCTGGACTGGCCCGGCCGCCCGGATGAGTTTTCCATCCCGGAACTCAGTGGCTCTGTAAGCCTTAGGCTGGATGAGGGCGTGATCCTTGAGCGAAACAACACGGCCCAATTGTTCCGGGTTTTCAATCTGCTGAACTCCGACACCCTCTGGCGCCGACTGAAGCTCGACTTCTCCGATCTTTATGAACGGGGGGTGGCCTTTGATGCGATCTCGGGCAAGGCGCAGATCATTAATGGATTGCTGACCATGGATCCGGAGTTGCAGATTGTCGGCCCTTCGGGAGCCTTCAAACTTAGCGGCACAACCAACATGGCCAGCGAGGAGCTGGATATGCGGCTTGTGGTAGTGTTACCTCTGACCCAGAACTTGCCCCTGGCCGCTTTGCTTATGGGGGCCGGAGCGCCGATTGGCGGCGCCCTGTTTGTGCTGGACAAGATTCTGGGCGATCCTCTGAGCAAGCTGACCAGCGCAACGTACAGTGTGACTGGTACATGGGATGAGCCTGAAGTGGATCTGCAGCGGGTATTTGATACCGGAGAGTGATTTTTCTGATCGGCAATAGTGGAGGCAGTTATGAGTAAGCGTGTTTCCAACCGGGTCGCAGCCATTCAGATGGTCAGCGGCCATGATATTGAGGCCAACCTGGCCGAAGCGGAAAAACTGCTGACCGAGGCCGCCGCAGAGGGCGCGTCTGTTGCGGTTCTGCCGGAAAACTTCGCGGTCCTGGCCACTTCCCAGATGATCGATTGTGGTCGCCGGGAAGCGGGCCCGGAGCCCATTATCAGATCATTCCTCGCGGAACAGGCCCGAAAACTGGGAATCTGGATCGTTGGCGGATCAATGCCTGTGGCCAAGCGACCGGATGGTTCAGAGATCGGCGATCGTGTCCGGGCAACCTGTCTGGTGTTTGACGATCAGGGCAGGGAAGTTGCCCGCTACGACAAAATCCACCTGTTCGATGCCATGGTAGAAGACGCCCATGGTCAGTACCGGGAATCCGACACATTCGAACCTGGCGACCAGGTGGTGACCGTGGATACGCCCGCCGGAAAGCTGGGCCTGGCTATCTGTTACGACTTGCGCTTCCCGGAACTGTTCCGGTTATTGCGAGAGCAGGAAGTGGACTGGGTTTGCCTGCCGAGCGCCTTTACCTGGCAGACCGGCGATGCCCACTGGTATCCGTTGATCCGGGCGCGAGCCATCGAAAACCAGGTATGGGTAGTGGCGCCGGGCCAGGGTGGCCAGAACAGCGAGCGCCGGCGGACCTACGGCCACAGTCTGATCTGTGATCCCTGGGGTCGGGTGGTCACGGAGATGGGCGAAGGGCCGGGCATGGTTGCAGCCGAGCTGGATTCAGATCAGGTAGCCAATCTACGCACCCGTATGCCTGTGTGGGAGCACCGTCGGCTCAAAGGCTGAAAGTGGGGTCAGATGACCCCGAATTCACATTGCTTCAGCGTCGTCGATGCATTCGCGAAGATAGCGGAACAGTTTCCGGGCCTGGCCGGTGTTCTTCTGTTTCTCCACATCCTTCCGGGCGTTGCGGGCAAGGTTGCGCAGATGCTGCATATCGGCGCTTGAGCAGTAGCTGAAGAATTCGCCAACGACCGAGTCGCCCTCGGCAATCATTCGGTCCCGCCAGCGCTCCGCCAGGTGATGCCTGCGGGTGTGTTCCTCGCTACCGGCATCAAAGGCGTCTATGGCTTTCGCCAGGGCCTCGGGATCGTCCTCCTGGCGGATGACTTTGCCGATGTATTGCAGGTGCCGGCGTTTGGCCTCGTTCTGGCGGATTCGCCGGGATTCCTCTATCGCAGCACGAAGGGTGTCGCTGATCGGCAGCGTTTCCAGCTGGTCGTTGCTCAGGTCCAGCATCCGTTTGCCGAGATCCTGCAGGGCGTGCATTTCCCGTTTCAGCTGGGATTTGCTGGGACCGTCGTATTCTGGCGCGTCGTTTTCTTGGTGGTCTTTCATAAATCCGACATCCGCTTAAGCATAGAAAATCGTCGCAAGGCCAAGAAAGGCCATGAACCCGACCACGTCCGTAACGGTCGTGAGAATCACGCTGCCTGCCAGGGCCGGGTCAATATTGCGAGATTTGAGAAACAGTGGCAGAACCGTACCAACCAGCGCGGCGGCGACCAGATTGATCACCAACGCGGCGGCGATGATGGCACCGATTAGCACATCCTGGAACCAGAGCATGGCGGCACCGGCTACAACGGCGGCCCAGAGCATTCCGTTCATGATGCCCGAGAGGAACTCCCGGTTCAGCAACCAGCGGACGTTGGCACCGCTGATCTGCCCCACAGCCATGCCGCGGATGACGAGGGTAAGGGTCTGACTGCCCGCAATACCGCCCATGCTTGCGACGATGGGCATTAGTACCGCCAGGGCCACGACCTTGGCGATGGTCTCCTCGAATAACCCGATCACAGCCGATGCGATCAGGGCGGTGATCAGGTTGATCCCCAGCCAGATGGCACGGCGGCGCGATGTCTTCCAAACCGGCGCAAAGGTGTCCTCGTCTTCGTCCAGACCCGCCATACTCATCAGGGAGTGGTCGGCATCCTCCCGGATAACGTCAACCACGTCATCGATGGTGATGCGCCCCAGCAGTCGGCCTTCCTCGTTCACCACCGGCGCCGAGATCAGGTCGTAGCGTTCAAACAATGTCGCTACCTTGGTGTCGGAGAGGCTTACGGGAATAGGCTCGATGTCGGTATCCATCACTTCCCGCACGGTGGAAGCGGGGTTGGATACCAGCATTTTGGTAATGGGCAGCATGCCAATGAAATCATCCCGCCGGCTGACCACGATCAGGCTGTCGGTCATCGGTGGCAGGGTGCGGTGCCTGCGCAGGTAACGCAGTACAACGTCAATGCTGATGTCCGGGCGCACCGTAATGGTGTCCGTGTTCATCAGGCCGCCTGCGGTGTCCTCCGGATAGGAGAGCACTTCCTCCACCCGCTGGCGGTCCTGCTCGTCCATGGTGTCCAGTACTTCCTGGATCACCGTGTCCGGCAGTTGCTGCAGCAAGTCGGCCAGGTCGTCCGACTCGAAATCCTCGATAATATCCGCCAGTTCCTGGGCGTTCAGCTGGCTCAGGAAGTAACCACGGATATCGTCGCTCAGGTACTGGAGGACTTCCCCTTCCAGCTGCTTGTCGACGAGGTTCCACAGCAGGGCACGCTGCCGGGGCGGGGAGGATTCCAGCAGATGGGCAATATCACTGGGGCTCAGGCCACCGTTCAGGATGCGGGCAACCTGCTTCAGTGCGCCACTGTCCAGGGCTTCGCTCAGGGAGCGAAGGCGCTGGCGGGCCTGGCTTTTTTCCAGAATATCGGTCATGAATCACCCGGCGTCAGAAAACGCCTGTATTATAGCGGAGTTAGGCGCTATCGGTGAGAAAGAGTTGTAGGTGAATGCCGTACGGAAGGGGGATTACTCGCCCTCGCCGAAATAGTCGTTGATCAGTTCAACCAGTGCCTCAACGGCCTGTTCCTCGTCTGGACCGTCGGCAATAAGCTCCACATCGGTTCCCTGGCTGGCTGCCAGCATCATCACCTGCATGATGTTCTTTGCGTCCACATCCCGGCCCTTGCCGCTTATTCGCACGCTGCTATCAAACTCGGACGCCGTGGCAACCAGCTTTGCGGTGGCGCGCGCATGCAGGCCCAGTTTGTTGATAATGGTAATAGGGCGGCGAATCATGGTGCGATCAGATCTCTTCCCGGGTCTGCAGGTGTGGCAGCTCGGTATGGCGTACCTGCACATTGTTGTATTTTTGCCGGAAGTATTCACCCAACTGCTCGCACACATACACCGACCGGTGCTGGCCGCCGGTACAGCCAATGGAAATGGTCATATAGCTTCGGTTGCTGTCTGCGAAGGAAGGCAGCCAGGTATCCAGAAATACCTTCAGGTCGTCAATCATTTTCCGGCTTGCCGGTTCTTTTTCCAGAAATTCGATCACCGGCTGATCCGTACCCACGTATTTCCGGAGGCTCGTATCCCAGTAGGGGTTCGGCAGGCATCGGACATCGAATACGTAATCGGAATCCAGCGGAACACCGTGTTTGAAGCCGAACGACTGGAACAGCAGGGCCAGTTCCTGGTCTTTCCGGCCAACCACCCGTTGCTTCACCATGTCCCGGAGTTCGTACATGGACATGCCCGTGGTGTTCACATACAGGTCGGAAAGCTTGGAGAGCGGCTCAAGAAGCTTCTTCTCGCTGGTAATGGCTTCCCGCAGGGAGGTCCTGTCGTCACTCAGCGGATGCTTTCTGCGGGTGGCATGGAAACGCTGAAGCAGAGACTGCTCGTCGGCATCCAGGAAGATAATTTCAACGGTAACCCCGGTCTCCTGAAGGCGCCGGTAAATTTCTTCGAAATTGGCCAGTTCACCGGAAAGGTTGCGGGCATCGATACTGACGGCCATCTTGCCCAGCCGGCCAGGCTTGGTCTGGCTGGCCGCTTCCCGCGTGAGGGGGAAAAGCAGGCCAATGGGAAGATTGTCGATACAATAGAACCCGAGGTCCTCCAGCACATGAAGCGCGGTACTCTTGCCTGAACCAGACCTGCCACTGACGATGATCAGCTTCATGACCAAACTACCTCCACTGCAATGAATATCAGCCGCCTGAGGCGGTCATGCGCTGGTACAGCGTGCTGGCGTCCTCACATTGCCGGAGGCGATCACAGAACGACCGCTCATTGAACTTCTCCGCCAGTTGGCTCAGCAGCTCCAGGTGTTCGCTGGTTGCCTCTTTCGGGACGATCAGGGCAAAAATCAGATCTACCGGCTGATTGTCGATAGCATCGAATTCAACGCTTTCTTCAAGCGTCATCAGTACGCCCACCACGTGATCAAGGCCTTCCAGGCGGCAGTGGGGAATGGCGATTCCCTGGCCAATGCCGGTGCTGCCCAGGCGCTCACGGGAAATCAGGTTGTTGAAAAGCTGGGTCTCGCTGAGCGTGTTGTCCTGATGGTTTATCTGCTCGGCAATAAACTCCAGGGCCCGTTTCTTGCTGGACGCAGCTACCCTGCAGAGGGTGAGCTCCGGCGCAAGAATGTTGTCTATGGTCAGGGATGTGTCGCTCATGGATCGACTGCGTTTCCGTTAAAAAAAAAGGCTGCGACATGTTGCTCATGTCGCAGCTCGATTAGATGAATTGCATGAAAACAGCCAGTTAGCGAGAGCCGTTTCCGTGCATCCGGTCTACATTCTTTTCCTTGTGCTTGAGAATCTGGCGGTCCAGCTTGTCGATGAGGGCATCGATGGCTGCGTACATATCCTCGTTTTCTGCCTTTGCGTGAATCTCACCACCAACCACATGCAACGTGGCTTCCGCAATCTGACGCACCTTTTCCACTTCCAGGGTCACCTGGCAGTTACTGATGTGGTCAAAGTGACGCTCGAGCTTTTCGAACTTCTCGGAAACATAATCCTTCAGTGCGGGAGTCAGTTCTACGTGATGGCCTGAAATATTGAGTTGCATAGGCGTCTCCTGTTGTCATCATGCCGGCTCCCGGGAGCCGGTCTGGGTGCTGGCGCATTGTGCGCCGGCGAATACGGTGTTGCGTCCCGCCCCGGGGTATTCAGACCAGCCGCTTGCGCTCGTTGGACGGCGGAATGTGCATGGCCTCCCGGTACTTGGCAACGGTGCGTCGCGCAACCTTGATTCCCTGTTCCCCTAGCATGGCTGCAATTTTACTGTCGCTCAACGGCTTTTTGGGCGTTTCCGCAGCTATCAGCTTTTTGATCATCGCCCGGATGGCCGTGGAGGAGCATTCCCCGCCCTCGTCAGTGCTGACATGGCTGGAGAAGAAATACTTCAGCTCGAAAATGCCCCTTGGCGTATGCATGTATTTCTGGGTGGTTACCCTTGAAATCGTCGATTCATGCATTTCTACCGCCTGGGCGATGTCCGAGAGGATCAACGGCTTCATGGCTTCCTCGCCGTGATCCAGGAATCCCTGCTGGTGCTCGACAATACGGGTCGCCACTTTCAGCAGGGTCTCATTGCGGCTCTGCAGGCTCTTGATAAACCATTTGGCCTCCTGCAACTGATCACGCAGGTAGGTGTTGTCTGCACTGCTGTCCGCACGTCTTATAAGTGAAGCATAGCTGGCATTGACCCGGATGCGTGGTGCAATTTCCGGATTCAGTTCAACGCGCCAGCGGCCATTGTGCTTGCGAACGATGACATCCGGAATGACGTAGTCGGGTTCGGCGCGGTCAATGACGTCACCCGGCCGGGGGTTCAGACCGGTAATCAATGCCAGGACTTCCCTGAGCTGATCTTCTTTCAGGCGGCTGCGACGCAGCAACTGTGCATAGTCCCGGTTGCCCAGCAGGTTAATGTAGTGGGTGATCACCAGTCGCGCCTGGGCCAGCCAGGGCGTCTCTGGCGGCAGCTGGTTGAGCTGGATCAGCAGGCATTCCTGAAGGTCCCGGGCAAACACACCGGGCGGATCAAAGTGCTGCAGGCGGTGCAGGACGGCCTCCACCTCATCCAGTTCAAGAGGGTCTTCCTCGTTCTCATCCAGCAGTCCGGCGTGGATTTCCTCCAGCGGGCTGGTGAGATAGCCCCGCTCATCCACCGCGTCCATCAGGGCATGGGCAATGGCCTGGTCCCGTTCACTCAGTGGGGTCAGATTGAGCTGCCATTCCAGGTGATCCTGAAGCGTTTCGGTGGGCGAGTTTCGGGTTTCGAAATCGTGATCGTTTTCGTCGTCATTGCGGGCGGCCGGGGCGGGTGCAGACTGGTATATGTCGTCCCAGGCAGTGTCTACCGGCAGGTCGTCCGGAATGTTGTCCGGAATGTCGTTTTCAGAAGACCAGTCCGGGCCGTTTTCCGATTCGTCCCAGTCGCTGGGCGGTTCCGGCGCGGTTTCAGCAGCTGATTCGGTGGCGTTGGCTTCGCGCTCATCGTTCTCTGTAGCTGCATCGTTCTGATCGTCGTCCTCGGAAGTCTCCAGCATTGGGTTTGATTCCAGTGCCTGCTGGATTTCCTGCTGGAGGTCGAGGGTGGAGAGCTGGAGAAGCCGGATAGCCTGTTGCAGCTGGGGCGTCATGGTCAGGCTCTGACCCAGCTTTAACTGTAAGGAGGCTTTCATAACCATGGTTCAGGATCCGTCACTCATCAGCGCTTTGTGTCATAAGTCGTGAAAAAAATCTATATATGCCGGTTACTTGCCGTTGTTTTATTTTACCCAAGCAAGTTCTTTGCCGAGTTTACTTGCTACAGATCATCAAAACAATGAGCCATTCGGTGTCACAGCCTGAATTCGTCGCCCAGGTAGACTTCCTTGACTTGCTGGTTGGCCAGGATCGCATCGGCATTGCCCGAGGCGATGATATGGCCGCCGGACACAATGTAGGCGTTTTCGCAGATGTCCAGGGTCTCTCGCACGTTATGATCGGTAATCAATACTCCGATACCCTTGTCCCGCAGGTGCCGGATGATGTGCTTGATATCACTGACGGATATGGGGTCGACACCGGCGAAGGGTTCATCCAGAAGAATGAAGGCCGGTTCCATGGCCAGCGCCCGGGCAATCTCCACCCGTCGCCGTTCACCACCGGACAGAGCCATACCAACGCTGTCCCGGATGTGGGTTATGTGGAACTCCTCCAATAACTCCTCGAGTTTTTTCTCCCGCTCGGCCTTGCCCATACCCTGGCGGGTTTCGAGGATGGCCATGATATTGTCGCGTACCGACAGTTTGCGGAACACCGAGGCTTCCTGGGGCAGGTATCCAATACCCTGGCGGGCTCGGCCGTGCATGGGCAGGGGCGTAATATCCCGGCTGTCGATCGTGATACGGCCACGATCAGCAGGGACCAGCCCGACGATCATATAGAAGCAGGTGGTTTTACCGGCGCCGTTGGGGCCAAGCAGCCCGACAATTTCCCCACTGCGGATTTCCAGGGAAACGTCGATTACCACTTTTTTCTGTTTGTAACTCTTTGCCAGATTACTGGCTCTCAGAACTGCCATCGGTTTCCTGTCTATCAGTGCGTCTGTCGGCGCTGCGTGGCTGAATCACCATCTCGACACGGCCGCCACCCTCGCCAGTGTCTGCCCCGCCTTCAGCGGTGACAACCCGACCAGCGGTATCATAGTGAATGACGTCGCCACGGAACAGGTTGCCATTCTGCTCGATGACTGCTTCCCGTTCAAAGGTCAGTCGGCTGTCTGTAGCCGACCAGGTAATGTTCATTGCACGGGCGTCGGTTTCGCCCTCGCCATCCCGCGCCGGCTGCCGGTACCTGGCAGGAGTGCCAGAGGCTTCGATCCGGCTCAGGCCGTCTTCTGTGCGATACAGCACCACACGGTCCGCACTCAGGCGGGTGTTGCCCTGCTCGAGCTCCACAGTCCCGGTATAGGTGGCAATACCCTGGCCGTCATCCAGGCGGGCATTGTCGGCGGTGACCTTGATGGGGGTGTCGGAATCAAGATCGAAAGCGGCCGCCGGGCCGATCATTGCGACCGTCAGCAGAGCGGCCAGCAGGCTCCGGTATCGGTTAGTTTCCGGTTTCATAGCGTCCTTCCACCTGGGAGTTCAGTTCCAGAATCCGCTCGTCTATCCACGCTTTCATGCCCGTGGCCCGGGTAATGCCGGTAACGTCGCGTATTTCTACGGGTGCGTCTGTATAAACCATGCCCCGGTCGTTATCCAGGGTCAGGCTTGATGTTGTCAGGGTGGCGTCCCGTTCGCCAATAGTGCGCTGAATCCGGACATTGTCCGTCAGGTACACCAGATTCTGGTTCTGCAGCAGGCTGCCATTCTCGGCTTCAACAATCCAGGGCAGGGCACTCTCGCCGCCATAAAGTTCGGCGCGGGGAGATTCCATGGTGGCCAGGTTACCTTCCTCGAACTGTTCAATGCGGGGGCTGGAGAACCGGATCTTCAGGTTGCCCGATTCGTTGAAGGATGTGTACTTGCCATTCACCACGAAGCCGTCCGGCTCGGCATCGCCTCGCAGCGCCGCGGCATCATCATCAATGACCGGTGGCTCATCGCTTTGCCAGAGCAAAAAGACCGCTGCCACCACGGTGCCGGCGAGTGCCAGTGTTCGCAGCCAGGGCCGGTCCGGGAGCCAGTTCATGCCTCGGGCTCCAGGTAGGGCGCAAGGGCAGAATCAAGCTTGCCATGGGCAGTCAGCAGCAGGTCGCAGGCTTCCCGCACCGCCCCTTCGCCACCCCGGGCATGGGTGCAGTAGTCGGCATGTTGCTGCACCAGCCAGTAGCCATTGGGCACGGTGATGCCGAGCCCGGCGAACCTCAGCGCCGGCAGGTCTGGAAGGTCGTCGCCCATATAGGCGATGGCTTCGGGGCTGACATCCATGGTGCTGACGAGTTCCTGCAGGGCTACTTTCTTGTCCTCGCGGCCCTGCATCAGGTGCGGGATGCCCAGATCCCGCATGCGCTTCTCGGTCAATGGCGACCGGCGGCCGGTAATAACGGCCACGGTAATGCCGGCTGCCATAAGCTGTTTCAATCCCAGACCGTCCAGAATGTTGAATGCCTTCAGTTCATCACCGTTGGCGCTGAAGTAAAGCTTGCCATCGCTCATGATACCGTCGACATCCAGGGCAATCAGGCGGATTTTGGCGGCTTTTGCCAGCAGGGAGTCCGGCCATTGGTGCTTCATGTCAAATAGCTCCTCATAGCCCCTAGATTACGCCGGCCCGCAGCAGATCGTGCATATTGATGGCGCCAATGAGGGCGCCGCCATCGTCCGTTACCGGCAGGGCGTTGATCTTCATTTCCTCCATGATATTCAGCGCTTCCGCCGCCAGGTGGTCGGCCTGGATGGTTTTGCCATTCCGGGTCATCACCTCATTGATAGGCGTATTATGGATATCCACCGATCGATCAAGAGTCCGGCGCAGGTCACCGTCCGTAAATATTCCGGTAAGAGTGCCTTCTTCGTTGACAACGGTGGTCATGCCGAGGCCTTTTCGGGAGATCTCAAGAAGTGCGCCACTCAAGAGCGTTCCCTCATTGACCACCGGAATCTGGTCACCGGTGTGCATGATGTCGGACACCCGAAGCAGCAGCCGACGTCCCAGGCTGCCGCCGGGATGGGAAAACGCAAAATCCTCGGCACTGAAGCCGCGGGCCTCAAGCAGGGCGACTGCCAGTGCATCGCCCATGACCAGGGTGGCCGTTGTTGAGGAGGTGGGCGCCAGGCCCAGGGGGCAGGCTTCCACCATGACACTGACGTCCAGGTTGGCGACGGCTTCCCGGGCCAGGGTGGAGTTGGAATTGCCGGTCATGCTGATCAGTGGGGCGCCCATGCGTTTGATCAGCGGCAGAATGGTGATCACCTCGCTGGTGTTGCCGCTATTGGAAATGGCGATCACCACATCCTGAGGCGTGATCATGCCCATATCCCCGTGGCTTGCCTCACCGGGATGCACGAAAAACGATGGTGTGCCGGTACTGGCCAGGGTGGCCGCAATCTTGTTGCCAATGTGGCCGGATTTCCCCATGCCGGTCACGACCACGCGGCCCTTGCAGTTCATGATAACTTCACAGGCCCGAGTGAACTGGTCGTCGATCCGGCCCTCAAGGGCATCAATGGCGTCGCGCTCGATGCGGATGGCGCGGATGGCAGAAGATCGGAAATCGCTGGGAGTCTGTTCGGTCATCGGGCTTTCGGCCTGGCTGTCGGGACATTTAAAAAGTTGGGCAGAGTATACCATTTTCACCCGGCAACGATGCCCGGTTACTGAAAGTTCAGTCAAACTGATCATTGCTATCAGTACATTTTGCGCTCTTTGGATTGAGCTCGGGCGCTCCTTGGCATAATGTAGCCCCTCTTTAAAAGGTAAGGACTATGGATTCACCGGCTTACATATCGCTCAAGGATGTCGTGTTCTCCCGCTCCGGGCGCCGTATCTTCGACGGTGTCAGCCTGGATATTCCCCGTGGGAAAATTACCGCCATTATGGGCCCCAGCGGAACCGGCAAAACTACACTGCTGCGTCTTATTGGCGGGCAGCTCAGGCCGGATTCCGGCAGTGTTGTGGTGGATGGTCATGAGGTGCCGAAGCTCAAGCGCAAGGCTCTTTACAGTCTTCGGGAAAAGATGGGCATGCTGTTCCAGAGCGGGGCCCTTTTCACCGACCTGAGCGTGTTCGAGAATGTGGCCTTCCCGCTGCGGGTGCACACGAAACTGCCGGAAGACATGATCCGCGACATAGTTCTGATGAAATTGGAGGCCGTTGGTTTGCGTGGTGCCCGCCAGTTGATGCCCTCGGAGTTGTCCGGCGGCATGACCCGCCGGGTGGCCCTGGCCCGCAGTATTGCCCTGGATCCGGAGCTCATCATGTACGACGAGCCATTTGCCGGCCAGGACCCGATTGCCATGGGCGTTCTGGTAAAACTGATCCGCGATCTGAACAGTTCCATGGGGCTGACCAGCGTCCTGGTCTCCCACGATGTCCCTGAATCCCTGAGCATCTGCCATTACGCCTGCATCATCTCGGACGGCAAGGTAATTGGTGAGGGCACGCCGGAAGAGTTGCGGGCGCATCCTTCCGAGCAGGTCCAGCAGTTCCTCCAGGGGCAGCCAGATGGCCCGGTTCCATTCCATTACCCAGCCGAGGGCGCCGCCCAGGACTTTGGGTTGTCCGGAGGTGTGTCTTGATCGAGAGAATCGCGGCATTTGGGCGTCTCGGGCTTGATATTGTTTCGTCATTCGGCCGCTCAGGTCGTTTCCTGGCGGGCGTTCTGGGCGGTGTGCCCAGGCCTGCGACCGGTTTTCCGCTTCTTCTGAAGCAGCTGTACGCCGTTGGCGTGCTGTCCCTGGCCATAATTGTGGTGTCCGGTCTGTTTATCGGCATGGTGCTGGGGCTGCAGGGGTACACGATCCTGAGCGATTACGGCTCTGAAGCGGCCATTGGCCAGATGATAGCCCTGACCCTGGTGCGCGAACTTGGGCCCGTGGTGACTGCGTTGTTGTTTGCGGGCCGGGCGGGTTCGGCGCTGACGGCAGAGATCGGTTTGATGAAGGCCACAGAGCAGCTGTCCAGCATGGAAATGATGGGCGTGGACCCACTGCGGCGGGTCATTGCGCCCCGGCTCTGGGCCGGGTTTATTGCCATGCCGGTGCTTGCGGTGATTTTCTCGGTGGTCGGCATCTGGGGCGGTATGCTGGTGGGTGTAGACTGGCTGGGCGTGTTCGAAGGCTCCTTCTGGGGCAACATGCAGTCGTCGGTGGATTTTGTCGATGATGTCCTCAACGGCGTCATCAAAAGCGTTGTTTTCGGCTTTGTCTGCGCCTGGATTGCGGTTTACCAGGGTTATGACTGTGTGCCGACATCGGCAGGTATCAGTTCGGCGACCACCAAGACCGTGGTGTACTCATCGCTTGCGGTGCTGGGGCTGGATTTTGTTCTGACCGCTGTCATGTTTGGCGATTTCTGAATCATCGATTAACGAGATAATACCGGAGCCGGAAATGGCACAGAGAACCACTGAAATTATCGTCGGCCTTTTCATGATCGCAGGCTGTGCAGCACTGCTTTTCCTTGCCCTGCAGGTGAGCGGGCTGTCGCCGAAATCGGCCGAGAGCACCTACACCATCTACGCCAATTTCAACGATACCGGTGGGCTTACGCCACGGGGGCGAGTTTCCATGGCCGGTGTAACGGTCGGCACCATCGAATCCATCAGTCTTAACAAAGAGACGTTTCAGGCCCGGGTGGAAATGTCGATTCACTCGGACGTCGACAATATCCCCTCGGACAGTTCCGCAGTTATACGTACATCCGGCCTGCTCGGAGAGCAGTACATTGATATATCTATTGGCGCCGAGATGGATTCGCTGAAAGAAGGCGACACCTTCTATTCGACACAGTCGGCCATGAACCTGGAGCGGCTTATCAGTAACTTTGCATCGGGCCGCTGATTCGGGCCGGGAAGATTCAACAGGAGATCCTGATGTTTGCACTGAAACACCACATTCTGCTTGGCCTTCTGATGGCCCTGGTACTGGTTACGCCGGCACAGGCGAACGAGGCGGAAGATCTCCGCAGATATGTGGATGAGAACACCCAGCGGCTCGTTGAAAAGCTCAACGAAGAGCGAGGCCTTTACGAGCGTGACCCTGAAGCGTTTTATGAGAGCATGGATCAGGCCCTGACGGATTTCGTGGACTTCCGCCGCATTGCGGCGCGGGTGATGGGACGTTATGCCCGCCAGACCACGCCCGAACAGAGGGACGAGTTTGTGGTCAAGTTCAAGCGCAGCCTGTTTGACAGCTACGCGCAGGCTCTCGTCAATGCGGAAAATTTCGAAATACAGGTCAAGGAAGCGACCATTAACCCCCAGAGCGACGACCGCGCCTCTGTCCAGATGGAGGTTATCAGTGCATCCGGGAACCGTTACCCGGTGACCTACTCGATGTACAAGAACTCCGAGGGCAAGTGGTTGATGGAAAATGTCATCGTTGAGGGCGTGAACATAGGTCTCGCTTTCCGGGATAGGTTCAGTCAGGAAATGGAAGAAAACCGCGGCCAGATTCAGGTAGTCATCGACGGCTGGAGCGATGCGGTTGAGTCCCTGAACCTGGAGCAGGAAGTGGATAACTCATGACCGCGGGGCTACCTCGGGTCCAGCTTGCCGACGGAGCTCTGGTTGTCTCGGGCGAGGTGACCTCAGACACTGTCATTGGTCTTAGAAAAGAGGGCGAGAAACTGATCCGATCGGTTTCTGCCGATCTGGTGGTCGACCTCGATGGTCTGATCACCGCCCACAGCGTGGTGCTTTCCATGTTGCTTTGTTGGCAACGCCTGGCCCATCAGACAGGTATTTCGTTGTCGTTCCGGGGTGTCAGCGGCCGTCTTGCCTCTCTGGCGGCCCTGAGCAACCTTGATGACCAGTTCGCGGGGTTCGGTCCGGAATCCGTCCATCCCGCCCACTGACTCTTCCGGCCCCAGCCCCTTTGTTTACCGGACAGTAAAGCTGACCCGAGCTCCGGAATTGGTTACAATCTCGCCCCTGATTTCAAAACACCCGAGGATTTTCTATGGATGCCACCCAAGTCACCGAGCTGGTCAAGGAAGCATTGCCCGGCTGCGAAGTTCAGGTACAGGTTGATGGTACCCATTATCTGGTCGTCGTGGTGGGTGATGTCTTCGAAGGCCTGCCGACCATCAAACGCCAGCAACTGATCAACAAGGCGCTGTTCCAACAGATCATGGACGGCTCAATACACGCACTTCATCCGAAAGCATTTACTCCGGCTGAATGGGCTGAGCGCCAGGGCTGAACGGCCCGAACAAAAACAGGACATTTATTGTGGATAAACTTCTGATCAGGGGCCGCAAGCCCCTGGATGGCGAGATCCGGATTTCCGGTGCCAAGAACGCCGCACTGCCTATATTGGCAGCAACCCTGCTGGCGGACGAGCCGGTGACTGTAGGCAACCTGCCGCACCTGCACGACGTAACCACCATGATCGAGCTTCTTGGCCGCATGGGTGTTGAAGTGATTATTGATGAGAAAATGAGCGTGGAGATTCACGCCAATACCATCAAGCATTTCCATGCGCCGTACGAGCTGGTTAAAACCATGCGTGCCTCTATCCTGGTGCTGGGTCCGTTGGTTGCCCACTTCGGCGAGGCAGAAGTATCCCTGCCGGGCGGCTGTGCAATCGGTAGCCGTCCGGTGAATCTGCACATCCATGGTCTGGAAATGATGGGTGCGGATATCAAGGTCGAAAATGGCTATATCAAGGCCAAGACCAACGGACGGCTGAAGGGCGCCCACATTTTCCTGGATACCGTCACCGTAACCGGCACCGAGAACCTGATGATGGCCGCTGCCCTGGCAGATGGAAAGACCATCCTGGAAAACGCGGCCCGCGAGCCGGAGGTTGTTGACCTTGCCGAGTGCCTGATCGCCATGGGCGCAGACATCAAAGGCCACGGTACCGCCACCATCGAAATCAACGGTGTTGAGCGCCTGCACGGTTGCCATTACAACGTGCTGCCAGACCGTGTTGAAACCGGCACCTACCTGGTGGCTGCCGCTGCAACCGGCGGTCGGGTCAAGCTGAAGGATACCCGGGAGGATCTGCTCGAAGCGGTTGTGCTCAAGCTTGAAGAGGCCGGCGCCCACATCAATACAGGCCCGGACTGGATTGAGCTGGACATGAAAGGCAATCGCCCGAAAGCGGTGAGCCTTCGTACCGCGCCTTACCCGGCGTTCCCCACGGACATGCAGGCGCAGTTCGCCGCCATGAATGCGGTGGCCGAAGGCACCGGCACCATCGTGGAAACTGTGTTCGAGAACCGGTTCATGCACCTGCAGGAGCTGATCCGCATGGGTGCGGATATCACGCTTGAGGGCAACGCCGCCATCATCAAGGGCGTGGACCACCTCACCGGCGCTCCGGTCATGGCCACGGACCTGAGGGCCTCAGCCAGTCTGGTTATTGCCGGACTCATGGCTGACGGCGATACCATCGTAGATCGCATCTATCACATTGACCGCGGTTACGAGTGTATTGAAGAGAAACTGCAGTTGCTGGGTGCCACTATCCGCCGCCTACCAGCGTGAAAGACATCCATCCAGACAATACGGGAAACCGGAAGAATCCATGACAGATTCCATAACCATCGCCTTGTCGAAGGGACGAATCCTGGAAGAGATCCTGCCGCTGCTCGCAGAGGCGGGCATTGAGCTGATCGACGACGTCAAAAAGTCGCGCAAACTGGTGTTCCCGACAACGGATCCCCATGTGCGGGTATTGATCATCCGGGCCACCGACGTGCCGACCTATGTTCAGTACGGCGGGGCCGACCTCGGGGTAACCGGCAAGGATGTGTTGATGGAGCACGGTGGCGAAGGTCTTTATGAGCCACTGGACCTGAATATTTCCCGTTGTCGCCTGATGACCGCCGGCCCTAAAGATCAGACGCCTCCATCCGGTCGTATCAAGGTGGCCACAAAATTCGTCAACCTGGCCCGCCGATACTACTCGGCCCAGGGACGGCAGGCGGACATCATCAAGCTCTACGGCGCCATGGAGCTGGCTCCGATTCTTGGTCTGGCTGATGAGATCGTCGACATTGTGGATACCGGCAACACGCTGAAGGCGAACGGTCTCGAGGCCCGGGAACTGATTGAGCACATCAGCAGCCGGCTGGTTGTCAATCGTGCCTCCATGAAGATGAAACACGAGCGTATTAACCCCATAATCGAAAAGATGTCCGCAGCTGTGGATAAACGCCGGCTCTGAGGTTGAGCCGGTCAGCCGTAGTTAGTCGTTAATCCCATACAGGATTTGAGTTATGACCGCCAAGATCACCAGATTGAACGCTTCCCAAAGTGACTTTAATGATGCGTTGGCCAAACTTTTGGCCTGGGACGACAGCGTTGATCATCAGGTGAACGAGTCGGTGCGTCATATCCTGCATGAGGTGAAAACCCGTGGTGACCAGGCGGTTCTGGAGTTTACCGAGAAGTTCGATCGCCTGAAGGTTGGCTCTGTCGCCGAGCTGGAAATGGACCAGAGCCGATTGCAGATGGCTCTGGAAGCGATTCCCCGGGACCAGCGCGTGGCCCTGGAAAAAGCCGCTGAGCGGATCCGAGATTATCACGAGCGCCAGAACCAGAAGTCCTGGCAGTATGAGGACGAAGACGGAACCGTGCTCGGCCAGAAGGTCACGCCGCTGGATCGGGCGGGTTTGTATGTGCCCGGGGGCAAAGCAGCTTACCCGTCATCCGTGCTCATGAACGCCATTCCCGCAAAGGTCGCGGGTGTCAGTGAAGTGGTGATGGTTGTTCCGACACCGGATGGTGTGGTGAATGACATGGTCCTGGCCTCCGCAGCGATTGCCGGTGTTGATCGGGTCTTCACCGTTGGCGGCGCCCAGGCAGTCGGCGCGCTGGCCTATGGCACAGAAACCATTCCGGCCGTTGACAAAATCGTTGGCCCCGGCAACATTTTCGTCGCCACCGCCAAGCGCGAAGTCTTCGGTGTTGTCGGCATCGACATGATCGCCGGACCCTCGGAAATCCTCGTGATCAGCGACGGCAAAACCGACCCCGACTGGATCGCCATGGACCTGTTCTCCCAGGCAGAGCACGATGAGCAGGCCCAGTCCATCCTGATCAGCCCGGATGCCGAATTCCTGGATGCGGTCGAAGCCAGTATCAACAAACTGCTGCCAACCATGGAGCGCGCCGACATCATCCGCACCTCCATGACCGACCGCGCCGCGTTGATCCACGTCGCCGACCTGAAACAAGCCGCCGAAGTGTCCAACCGCATCGCCCCGGAACATTTGGAGCTGTCGGTCGAAGACCCCGAGGCCATGCTCGAAGACATCCGCCACGCCGGCGCCATCTTCATGGGCCGCTACACCGCAGAAGCCCTCGGCGACTACTGCGCCGGCCCGAACCATGTGCTGCCCACCAGCGGCACCGCACGGTTCTCTTCACCGCTGGGCGTCTACGACTTCCAGAAACGGTCCTCCATCATCGGCTTCAGCGCTGCCGGTGCCGACCGCATGGGGCGTGTGGCGTCGGTTCTTGCCCGCGGCGAGGGCTTAACCGCTCACGCCCGGTCGGCGGAATATAGGATTAAGGACTGATTTATGAGTAAATTCTGGAGTCCTTTGGTAAACGACCTGGTTCCCTATGTGCCAGGCGAACAGCCAAAAATGGCCAACCTGGTGAAGCTGAACACCAACGAAAACCCCTTCGGCCCCTCACCAAAAGTCATCGAAGCCATCCAGGCCGAACTGAACGACGGCTTGCGCCTCTATCCGGATCCGGAAGGCGAAAGCCTGCGCCAGACTATCGCGGCTTACCACAAGGTAAAGCCCGAACAGATCTTCCTCGGCAACGGCTCCGATGAAGTCCTGGCCCACATCTTCTTTGGCCTGTTCCAGCATGGCGAACCGATCCTGTTTCCGGATATCACCTACAGCTTCTATCCGGTTTACTGCGGCCTCTATAAGATCGAGAGTAAAAAAGTACCGCTGACAGAAAGCTTTGAAATCAACCCGGATGACTTCAAGCAGCCCAACGGCGGAGTGATCTTCCCGAACCCGAATGCGCCAACCGGGCGGTATCTCGAGCTGCAGCATGTGGAAGAAATCCTGGCTGCCAACCCGGATCGTGTCGTTGTTGTGGATGAAGCCTACATCGATTTCGGTGGCGAGTCGGCGATCACCCTGGTCGACAAATACCCGAACCTGCTGGTCTCTCAGACGCTCTCCAAGGCCCGTTCACTAGCCGGTTTGCGGGTAGGTTTCGCCGTTGGCCATCCAGACCTGATCGAGGCTCTGAACCGGGTCAAGAACAGCTTCAACAGCTACCCGCTGGACCGCCTGGCCCTGGCTGGTGCGAAAGCGGCCTACGAAGATGAGGCCTGGTTCCGGAAGTGCTGCGATGGCGTGATCTCCGAACGCGAGCGTGTAACTGCCGCCCTCGAGGATCTTGGGTTCGAGGTGTTACCCTCAAAGGCAAACTTCATCTTTGCCCGTCATAGAGAGCAGCCTGGTGAGATTTTGGCCAAAGGCCTGAGGGAGCAGGGGATTATCGTTCGGCACTTCAACAAGCCCCGCATTAGCGAATTTCTACGCATCACCATTGGCACTGTTGAGCAGAATGATGCTTTGATTGAGGGGCTCCGGTCCCTCTAGCCTGCTAAGTTGGCGGGTAGAGAGAGGCAGATCCCCCTTCCCGGGAACCGCTACGAGCACATCCATGTGCGCTTGACCCCGGCCATCCATGGCCGGCGACATTCCCGGGAAGGGGGATCTGCCTCTCTCATCGAACCTCTCGGAAATAGTCCTGAATGGAGTATTTATGGCCAGTCGAAATGAGCTTCTCAATAAAATCAACGAATGGCTCCAACCCGATAATTTCCAGGATTACTGTCCCAATGGCCTGCAGGTTGAAGGCACGCCTGAAATTAAAACCGTCATCTCTGGCGTAACGGCCTCAAAGGCTCTGATCGAAGCTGCGATCGAAGCAAACGCCGATATGATCCTGGTCCACCACGGTTACTTCTGGAAAGGTGAGGATCAGCGCATTCAGGGGATGAAACGAGAACGTTTGAAGCAACTCCTGGACAACGACATTAATCTTGTCGCCTACCACCTCCCGCTAGATGACCATCCCGAATATGGCAACAATCGTCAGCTGGCGGACATTCTTAACATCAAGAATCCGCGCCCGTTAGGCGGTTTGGTGTGGGAAGGCGAGCTGGAAGAAGCAATGTCTCCCGAGAAATTCGGTCTTCACATCGCCAGACAGCTTCACCGCGAGCCGCTCTGGGTTGGCGAAGGTCCGACTGCGATCAAACGGGTGGGGTGGTGCACCGGTGCTGCACAGGGGTTTATTAACACCGCCTTGGATGCTGGCCTGGACGCCTATATTAGTGGGGAAATCTCTGAGCCGACGACGCACACGGCAAGGGAATGTGGCATTCATTATTACGCTGCCGGGCACCACGCGACCGAGCGCTATGGCGTTCAGGCTCTCGGAAAAGCGCTAGTGGAGGAGTTTGGTGTCGCTCACAAATTCATCGATTGCGATAATCCCGTTTGATGTGTTGGCGGGATCGCTTTTCGGTAGTTGAGAATTGCACTTAGACGGATGGAGCGTGGTGTGTGCTCCTTTCCGGGAATGTCGGCGGCCATGGATGGCCGACGTCAAGCGCACATGGATGTGCTCGTAGCGGTTCCCGGAAAGGGGCACACACCATGCTCCCTCTCCGAAACCATCAGTCCTGCAAGGATCCGAATTATCAGGTCTATATGAGTCAGGCCTGCTGAGCCTTATCACCCTTCTTGAGCCCAAAGTCCTCAGCAAGCGTGCCGGAATCCTTCGGATCCGTCTTTGGTGCATAATCCCGTGGCGGCTCGGAAGCGTCCTCGCGGACTTCCTCCAGGCGCTTCTTGGAAGTTTCCTGCGCCAACTCCTCCATCCAGTCTTCGTCATTGCAAAGACGGTTGGCACCGCGGGCCATGTGCTGGTTCACATCGCGGTAGGCATCGTTGAAGCGGCGCAGCAAATGGGCCGACTCCATGAAATGCTCATTCACCTGGGCCTGGTAGCGGGTATATTCGCTTCTCAGTTCCTCAATCTGCTGTTCCGCCCGGCGCTGCCGAAGCGTCGTTCCCTGCCCGGAACGGCCAACAAATACCCCGATGACAATGCCAACAACCAATGCGGCAATCGCTGCCAGAATCAGGTTTGTCATATGCTGTGTCGTCCTTTTACCTAGAAGTGAGCCAAGCCCCTGTCAGGCCAGTATAACGCCCCAGGCTCCATCATCCCATGATTGTGGCCTGCGCCAATCGTCGTATTGCTGCACAGGCGGCCAACGTGGCGAAAAATCGCCAAATGCGAGACAATACGGCGCCCAAATTTACGATCAACTTCCGGGAATACCTTGATGACAGCTGCGATGTCCTCCGAAACCAGTGCGACCATGACCCCTTGGCAACGTTACCAGAAGGATCTTGAACGCCCGGATTTCCAGAAGGACTCGGCCCAGGAAGATGCGGTCAAGCGCCTTCAGTCACTGTACGACAAACTGGTGGACGCCGAAAGGGATCGTAGCAAGCCCAAGGCCAAACTTTTCCGCAAGCTCAAGAAAGGCAAGGAAGAGCCGGTCAAGGGCCTGTATTTCTGGGGCGGGGTCGGCCGGGGGAAAACCTACCTTATGGACACCTTCTACGAGTCGCTGCCCTTTGATCGCAAGATGCGGGTTCACTTCCACCGCTTCATGCAGCGGGTACACAGCGAGCTCAAATCGCTCAAGGGCGAGAAAAATCCCCTGGAGCTGGTATCGAAGAAATTTGCCGACGAAACCCGGGTTATCTGTTTCGACGAGTTCTTCGTGTCCGACATTGGCGACGCCATGATCCTCGCCACCCTCATGGACGGTTTGTTCAGCCGCGGCGTCACCCTGGTGTGTACCTCCAACATCGTCCCGGATGGTCTTTACAAGGATGGCCTCCAGCGCGCCCGTTTCCTCCCGGCTATCGAACTGGTCAAAAAGCACACCGACGTGGTCAATGTGGATGGCGGGGTAGACTACCGGTTGAGAACCCTGGAGCAGGCGGAGCTCTTTCACTCGCCACTGGATGAAGAGGCGGATGTCAGCCTTCGCAAAAGCTTCGATGCCCTCGCAGTTGAGGCCGGTAAACACAGCAAAACCATGGAAATCAACGGCCGCAAAATTCCTGCTCAGGCCCACGCAGACGACGTGGTCTGGTTTGATTTCAAAGACGTCTGCGACGGCCCCCGGAGCCAGAACGATTACATCGAAATGGCCCGGCAGTTTCACGCCATTATCGTCAGCAATGTGCCTGTTCTGGGCAAAGAGAAAGACGACCAGGCTCGCCGATTCATTAACATGATTGACGAATTCTACGACCGCAACGTCAAAGTCATTATCTCGGCCGCGGCACCTATCACCGAGCTCTACACCGGGGGGCGCCTCGGCTTCGAGTTCGAGCGCACCGAATCCCGCCTGCTCGAAATGCAGTCCCGGGAATACCTTGAAGCGCCGCATAAACCATAAAAACTACCAGACAACCAACAGAGAGATTCAGAAATGAGCACAGACAACGTCGTCATCGTAAGCGGTGTACGCACCCCCATGGGCGGATTTCAGGGTAGCCTGGCCAGCGTCAGCGCCACCGACCTGGGCGCCCTTACCATTGCTGAAGCCGTGAAACGCGCCGGCCTGCAGCCTGCGGATGTGCAAGAAGTCATCATGGGCAACGTTCTGCCCGCCGGCCTCAAGCAGGGCCCGGCACGCCAGGCCATGCGTAAGGCCGGTCTTCCGGATCACACCGGCGCCACCACGATCAACAAACTCTGCGGCTCCGGCATGAAAGCCGCCATGTTCGCCCACGACCTGATCAAAGCCGGCAGCAACGACATCATGGTTGCTGGCGGTATGGAGAGCATGTCCAATGCCCCCTATATCCTGCAGGGCGTCCGCAGCGGCTACCGCATGGGCCCGGGCCAGGCGCCCCAGGATCACATGTTCCTGGATGGTCTGGAAGACGCCGAAACCGGTCGCCTGATGGGCGCCTTCGCCCAGGAAATGGCCGACAAGAAAGGCTACACCCGGGAAGAAATGGACGAGTACGCCATCACTTCCCTCACGCGGGCCAAGAAAGCCATCGAGGAAGGCCTGCTGAAAGACGAAATCATCCCGGTAACCGTGAAAAGCCGTAAAGGCGAAGTGGTTGTTGAAGACGACGAGCAGCCTCACAACGCCAACATCGACAAGATCCCGAGCCTGCGCCCGGCCTTTGCCAAAGACGGCACCGTCACAGCTGCCAACGCCTCATCAATCTCAGACGGCGCGTCTGCGCTGCTCCTGATGCGCGAGTCCGAAGCCGAAAAGCGCGGCCTCAAGCCGCTGGCCCGGATTGTTGGCCACAGCACCCAGTCCCAGCATCCTTCCGAGTTCACCTGCGCCCCGGTTGGCGCCATCGAAACCCTGTTCGGCAAAACAGGCTGGAGCAAAGACGACGTAGACCTCTTCGAGATCAACGAAGCCTTCGCCATGGTCGCCATGATGCCCATCCGCGAACTCGGTCTCGACCCCGAGAAGGTCAACATCCATGGCGGCGCCTGCGCCCAGGGTCACCCAGTCGGTTCCACCGGCTCCCGCCTGCTGGTAACCCTCATGTACGCCCTCCAGCGTTACGGCAAAAAGAAAGGCATCGCAGCTCTCTGCATCGGTGGCGGCGAAGCTACTGCCATGGCTATCGAGATGCTCTAAGCTCGGGAGTTTGGCAGGGGCGGGAGCCCTTCCCGAAACACGCTGTAAATACGTCCCTGTAAGCTTGACGGCAGCATCCCTGCTGCCGACAGTTTCGTGAAGGGCTCCCGCCCCCGCCAGGCAAACCTCCGGGTAGTCGTGCCATACAATCTTTTTTCCCGGCATGGGTTAATAGCGAACTCCAAAGCCCAGCGCCGAGGTGGCGAAGGTTCCTCCGAGAATGTCGGCGGCCATGGATGGCCGACGCCAAGCGCACATGGATGTGCTTGTAGCGGTTCTCGGAGGAATCATCGCCTCCTTGGCGCTCCTCGCAACTAACAGCCGCCGAAAAAAACCACCAAAACCAAAGTGGTTGCATCCAAATTTGTTGTCTATAGTGATTCTGTGCGAAGAAACCCGGCAGCAAGCGGCGGTAATAGAGGTGTGAGAGCAAAATCATACTTTTGACTGATCAAAGCGCCCGAAGGCGTTAGCTATAGTGCCAACATCACGAGCACTGTGCATGAAGCCTCCAATACATCGTGAACACCAATAATCAGAGCAGCGACTCAGAACAACAATGGAGTAGCCTTCCAATGACAAGAAAAACACATCAATGGCAGCGTTGGACCAAATTACCGCTGGCCGTGGCAGTTGCAGCCGGCATGTCCGGTCAGGCAACCGCCTATTCGTTCTATGTGGGAGATGTGGAAGCCCAGTTCAATACCACGCTGTCTGCGGGCGCAGGTTGGCGAGTTGAAGATCGGGACAAGCGACTGATCGCCCAGGGTAACCTCGGTCCTGAGTACACGCCGGGCGGAGCGCTGGAAAATATTGGCGCCTCCACGAACAACTACGACGACGGTAACCTCAACTTCGAGAGCGGAGACACCTACTCCAAGATCGTCAAAGGTAACAGTGAACTTTACCTCAATTATTACGTCGATAACCCCTATCTGACCCGGGTCGGCGGTCTTCTGCGTGGTCGTTACTGGTACGACTTCGAACTCAAAGACGAGAGCAGGGCCGTAGATTACGTTGGCCAACAGCGCGAGCTGAACCCCGAGGCCAAGGACAATGCGTCCGGTGGTGAGATTCTTGACGCCTACATCTTCTCTGATTGGTATTTTGGTAACGTCCCTGTGAGCCTTCGCTACGGCAAGCAGGTAGTAAGCTGGGGTGAAAGTACCTTTATTCAGGGTGGCATTAACGTCATCAACCCCGTAGACGTCCCCGCGTTCCGCGCACCGGGCTCCGAGCTGAAAGACGCTCTGCTGCCGGTTGAAATGTTCTACATGTCTGCAGGTGTTACCGAGAACGTGACGGTAGAGACCTTTGTTCAGGCTGATTGGGAGCCTATCCGTCCAGACGATTGTGGCACTTTCTTCTCGACCAACGATTTCGCCCCTGATGGCTGTGGCCCGGTCCTTCTCGCTGGACAGTTGCCGGATTCCCAGGCGCTCGCCCAGGGCCTGGTATCGGATCGTGTAGGCGATCGTGAGGCGGATTCCAAAGACCAGTTCGGTGTTGCTTTGCGCTGGTACGTGCCGCAGCTGAACGATTCAGAACTTGGCTTCTACTACATCAAGTACAACAGTCGCCTGCCATATGTAAGTGGTATTGTGCGGGATCCCGCCAATGGCCAGAACCTGCCTCTGTACTTCATTGAGTACCCGGAAAATATCAACCTGTACGGTGTGAGCATCAACACCACCACTCCGGGTGGCTGGTCGCTGGGTGCAGAATACTCTTACCGTGACAAGATGCCCCTGCAATGGAATGCTTTCGAACTCCTCTATGGTGGTAACGAGGTCCTGAACCCCGAGACCGGACTTCCGGCAAGTCAGCTGCAGGTTATCCGCGAAGCGGAAGCTGGTGGTGCGTCGCTCAACGGTGAAGCCGTAAGAGGTTGGGATGAGTACGGCGTATCTCAGGCCCAGTTCACACTGATTAAGTTCTTCGATCAGGTGATGGGCGCAAGCCGTCTCTCTCTGATTACCGAGTTTGGTGCAACTTACGTTCATGATCTTCCGGATTATGATACAGCCCGTTACGGCAGGTCCGGCACCTTTGGTATCGGCCAGTTGCCAGGTGGCGCCTGTGATGGCAGTGGCTCAACCGGAGCGGCTTTGAACATCAACACCAACTACTGTAACAATGAAGGCTTCACAACTGACTTCTCCTGGGGTTACCGTACCCGGCTGGTATGGAGTTATCCGAACGCGCTCGCCGGCGTGAACCTCTCACCGCAACTGGCGTGGAGCCACGACGTGCAGGGTTACAGCCCGCAGCCGGGTGGTGCTTTCAATGAAGGCAGCAAGGCCATTGGTCTGTCGCTGGAAGCGGTTTACCAGAACAAGATTACCGGTGAGATCGGTTACACAAACTTTTTCGGCGGCAAGCCGTATAACGAGTTGACTGACCGCGATTTCGTGAGTGCTAGCGTTTCATACTCATTCTGAACCCGGAAAGAATTCGTTGAACGAGGGAATTTAAATGAAACTGAACAAGAAACTACTGGCCACAGGCGTTCTGGCAGCAAGCATGTTTGCCAGCCAGGCCTGGGGTGCGGTTTCTGCTGAAGAAGCGGCCAAGCTGGGAAACTCGCTGACACCGATGGGTGCAGAAAAAGCCGGTAACGGTGGCGCCATTCCTGCCTGGACCGGTGGTCTGACAACGCCGCCTCCCGGCTACAAGGGTGATGGTATCTATGTAAATCCGTTCGCGGATGAGCAGCCTAAGTTCACCATTGATCAGAGCAACGTCGAGCAATACAAAGACAACCTGTCCCCGGGTCAGGTTGCCATGATTGAGCGATACGACGACTACTTCATGCCGGTGTACGAAACCCATCGTACTGCCGCTTACCCTGAAGAGGTGATGGAGCAGACCGTCGAGAACGCAACCACGGTTGAGCTGATCAAGGATGGTAACGGTCTCGGCAACTATCAGTCCGCCACTCCGTTCCCGATTCCCCAGAACGGTCTGGAAGCGATCTGGAACCATATTACCCGCTACCGCGGCGGTTCGGTGCAGCGTAACGTTGGCCAGGTAACCCCGACCGAGGGCGGTGACTTCTCGGTAGTGAAGTTCCAGGACGAGCTGACCTGGCGTACTTACCTGGCAGACTACGAGCCGGGAATGGATCCGAACGTACTGTTCTACTTCAAGCAGGCCATCACCGCGCCAGCACGTCTGGCAGGTAACGTCCTGCTGGTACACGAGACCATCGACCAGGTTGCTGAGCCACGTCGTGCGTGGGTATACAACGCCGGTCAGCGTCGTGTTCGTCGCGCACCGCAGGTTGCTTACGACGGACCAGGTACCGCGTCTGATGGCATGCGTACCTCGGACAACTTCGACATGTTCAACGGTGCTCCTGACCGCTACAACTGGGAGCTGGTCGGCAAAAAGGAAATGTACATTCCGTACAACTCCTACAAGCTGACCGATCGCAGCCTGAGCTATGACCAGATCATCAAGGCTGGTCACATCAATCAGGACTACACCCGCTACGAGCTGCACCGTGTATGGCACGTGCGGGCAACCCTGAAAGAAGGCGCCCGTCACATCTACGCACAGCGTGACTTCTACATTGATGAAGACTCCTGGCAGGCATCCGTCATTGATCACTATGACGGTCGTGGCGAGCTCTGGCGCGTTGCCGAAGCCCACAACATGCAGTTCTATGATCAGAACGTGCCCTGGTACGCCATTGAGACTCTGTACGATCTGCTCTCTGGCCGCTACCTCGCGCTTGGTCTGACCAACGAAGAAGAGAACCCGTACGAGTTCGGCGTTGAGCGTCGCTCCAGGGATTACACGCCGGCCGCACTGCGCCGCGCAGGTACCCGGTAAGCGTTCTTCAGAAGACTCTAAAACGGCGGGCCCCTGGGCCCGCCGTTTTTTTTACACCTGAGAAAACCCTTTCACGTCAAAATTTTGCAGCCCACCCCTCAATTGGTTTAACCTTCCTATCATACTAAAGGCGTACCCGATGTTGGTCGTCGATAAAAAGAGTTAGCGAGATCCACTTTTCCGGCGTTTCAAGGCAGTACAGGCCGGAGTTAAATGGGGCAGTGCGTGAAACCATTCAATGATGGCTGTGCAGCCAACGATGAATTTCAGTCGGCGAATAGTGGTCTTCAGCGAGGTGAGCTGGTCAGGGATCTGCTCAGGCAGCGAATTCAGATCCCCCCGGTTCCGTCGGATTCACTGGCCCGGCCCAGGCTCAATGGCAGGATTTCTGAAGCACTGACCTCCAGGAGCGTGCTTTTTGTAGAAGGGCCCTGTGGCTACGGAAAATCCCACGCCGTGGTCAATGCCTTGGGCAGCGCAGACATGACCGCTGATCAGGTTCGGTGGGTTGCCCTTAACTCCCAAGATAATGCGCCCTCCCGCTTTCTGACCTTGCTTGCCATCGCCCTGGACCTGCCAGAAACCCCTGAACAGGGCTTGCAGAGTGGCGCGACCTTCTCGGATACCCTGTCGATGATGCAAGTTGCGCTGGCCCGCAAAACTTCCGGTCAGCCACGGGTACTGGTGCTGGACAACCTCCAGAACCTCAGCAACCCTGCTGTTGTGGATCTGCTTCAGCAACTGGTTACTGATTTTCCGGCAGGCTCATCCATTGTACTGATTTCGCGCAAGGCACTGCCTTTCGAAACACACAGTCTCGAGCTGGAAAATCGGTTCATCCGCATAGGGCCAGAAACGCTCGAGTTCTCCCGTTCGGAAACCTTCGAGTTTTTCAGATCGGCCACGGCAAACAGCGAACTCACCAGTGTTGCTGTCGATAATCTCTATGACATGACTGAGGGCTGGGCGACGCCGTTAGCGCTATATCGCCGAGAGGTCTACCAGAATATTGAAAGGAAACCGATTCAGGAAACACCAAGCGTTGAACGCTTTCTCAAGGAATCGGTCCTAGGCAACCTGACACCGGGCCAGATGCGTTCCATGCGCGGCATTGCCGAACTTGAGCTTTGTTCCGATGAATTGTTCCTGGCGCTTGAGCCTCTCCTCCCAGAAACCGGTTTCGTTCCCTCTCAGGCGGTTGAGCGGGGGCTCCCGCTGAAGTCCATGCCGGGCCGTGGGCGCTGGTACCGTATTAACCCTTTGTTGCAGGAATGGCTGAAGTCACCGGTAATGGCTGGTTATTCGGAGCGAATGCTGCAGGCGAGTCGGTGGTTTGGCGTTCGCGACCAGTTCCCGGAAGCACTCAAATACGCGCTATTGGCTGGCGATGCCGAGGAAGTTATCCGCATTGCTTCTGAAGGGTCAGAGGCTTTGTTGTTGGGGCAGGATACCGCGTCACTCCTGCGCCTTCGCAAGAGTCTGCCGGCACAGCTGCTGGAACGGAGCGTGCGTCTCAGAATCGTCTACAGCTGGGTTCATGCGATCGGCGGCCAGTTCCGCCAGGCCCGAGCCCTGATTGATGGTCTGCCTGAGCCTGACCAGAAAGAGCAGGCCGCACGGATCTGTGCTCTGAAAGCTTTCATCTTGCGGGGTGAGGGCAGTGTTGGCCCGGCCCTGGAAATGGCGGATCGGGCCCTGGCCGAAGGCGAGCTCAGTACTCAGGGCCAGTTGGTGACCCAGATGGTACGCTCCAGTGCCCTGTGTGCAGCGGGTCGGTTCCAGGAAGCGCGGGAAGCGAATCGCGCAGCCTCGAGACTTGCCAGGGAAGCAGGGGATTCCGGTTCAGAAGCCCTGGCGGTTTACGCCCATGCCCGGATCGAACTGGGCAAAGGCGCCCTGAAACACGCAGAGCAGTTGTTACGCACCGGCCTCGATACTGCCATGCAGGAGCTCTCTCGCCCCGCCCGAATTGGTGAAACCCGGCTGCAGTTGAATCTGGTGCTGGTGCTCTGGCACCAGGGCCGGGAAGCCGAGGCCGACCGGTTGCTGGTTACCTGCGGGCGCCATGCCGAACAGACCCGCGATCTGGGTCTGCTATTGGCAATGACAATCCGCGTGTTGATGTGCCGTGCCCAGGGCCGGCTTGAAGATGCCTTTGTATGGATTGGCCGGGCGGAACGTACCATGCATTCCTGGCAGGTTGACGAATCGTTGTTCGTACCCGTGCTTGAGGCCCTGAAAGCCAATTGCTGGCTATCCCAGAACCAGATCGACAGTGCCCATCAGGCAGTTCGTAAGCTGGCCCCGTATAGGGAGGCTGGCTGCGTGCCAGAGCTGTTCCCGATGATGCCGGGGCTTCTGGATTGCCTTCAGGTGCGGGTCGACCTGGCTCGCGGTGACCTTATTAAAGCCAGGGAAACCCTTCAGGGAATCCGGGAGCGTTACGAAGGAGCCATTCCCTGGGGCGTGGAGTTGCACATGCGCCTGCTGGAGGCGGTGATCGTTCTGGATGAAAAGGGGCCGGTGGTTGCCGTGAAGATCCTGTCCACCGTGGTTACCGAGGCGGGGGCAGAGCACTTCATCAGTCCCTTCCGGGAGCTGCGCAGTGAGCTGCAGGAACTGATGGCAAAAGGCTTTGGCCAGTTGCCGGAGAGTGCTTTCAAGGAGGCATTGGGCGAGCTGTTCGAGTTGCGGGTCGGTGCAGCCGGTGCTGACACCCTGGCGGAACCGATCAGCGAGCGGGAGCAGGGCGTGCTTGAATTGATTGCCAAAGGGCTGTCAAACCAGGAAATTGCCGACAAACTGCACATTTCCCTTCACACGGTGAAAACCCACGCTCGTCGGATCAATGCCAAGCTGGAAGTGAAATCCCGCACTCAGGCTATTGTCCGGGCCCGGGAGCTGGGGCTGCTTTAAGCTCATCAATCCGCGCATCCTTCTCGGCCCAGATCTCACTTACCCAGCGTTGAAACGCGACCCGGGTCTCCCGGTTGTTTTCGTAATCCATCCCCAAAAACTCGGCGGGAATTTCGCGCGTACGCACCTCAATAATAATCCTCCGAATCCGCCCACACAGGTAATCCCAGAAGCCCGCGCGGCCGTCCGGGTACACAATGGTGACATCCAGCATGGTATGGATCATCTCGCCCATAGCGCCCAGCACAAACGCGGTGCCACCTGCTCTTGGTTTTAACAGGTGCCGGTAGGGTGAGTTCTGGCGGTCATGCTTCTCTGGTGTAAAGCGGGTGCCTTCCATAAAATTAAAGATCGTCACCGGGGTGTAGCGAAACTTTTCGCAGGCTGCCTGGGTGGCCGCCACATCCTTGCCCTTGAGCTCAGGGCGTTTGGCAATCTGTTCCTTGGTGTGGCGATGCATGAAGGGAAAGTCCAGTGCCCACCAGGCAACCCCTAGAAACGGCACCCAGATCAACTGTTTCTTCAGAAAGAACTTCAGCAGGGGGATCCGGCTGTTGAGCACATACTGAATGGCGGGAATGTCAGCCCAGCTCTGGTGGTTGCAGGTGACGAAATACCAGTGCTCCCGGCTGAGGTCTTCAACCCCACGCACATCCCAGTCGACCTTGTGCAGAAGATCCATCAGCAGGTTGTTGAATCCGATCCAGACCCACGCGATGTTGTTCAGGATCACCGTGCAGCCCTTGCGAATGGCGGTAATCGGCAGCACGAGTTTAAGCAGGGCGAATACCAGAAGAACAGGAAACAGCACCAACGTGTTACACAGGATAAGCAGGGCCGCCAAAGTCCCCTTCAGCGGCGCGGGAAGAAAATCGAGCATGGGGTAGGGTCTCTAACCTTCAGCCGGGTTGGTAGTCAGTGATGATTGGCGGGGCAACAAGCCGGTTGCCGCTTCCGTGGAGGCCAGTTGCTCAAGGCTGCCCGGCTCCAGGTTACGGACCACGTTGCGGAAATCGTCGTCATAGAATTCCAGGTTGTTGTAATGAATCATTGCCCGGATCTCTTCTATATATTCTTCGCCCCGTTCGGAATAGCCGAGCAGGCCTTCAGCAAGTTCCAGGCCGGACAAAGGGGCATTGTTACGGCGGTCTTTTAGCCGAACGTCCCGCAACAGCTGGTAGGTGGGGTGGCGGTTCAGATTCTGGATATAGGCCCGAACCGACCGGTAAGGTGAAGAGAACTTCGCCACTTCATGGCTGGCGCCATCGGCACGACTGAGGGGGACCAGCCCGCAGCCTTTGGAAAAACACCACTGGCCGAACAGATTGTTGCCTTTTGTCGCAAACCGGGAGGTGCCCCACGCGGATTCGTTGGCAGCCTGGGCCAGGATCAGGGACGGAGGAATTACGTCCAGGCGCTTGCGTAAAAGCGCAAACTGCTCGTCGCTGCCAGGCTCGGCGTCCACCCTTAACCGTTCGGATTGCTGGGCCAGCCAGTTGTATTCCTTGCTGGTCAGCTTGTCCTTGTCAGCAAGGCTGTCCAGGTAGTCGCGTTCAATCAGAATCCGGGAATTAGCCAGCACAATCCTTGGGTATAGAAACGAGAAGAACGCGGCTTTTTTCTCGGTGGTGTCCCGGTACTGTGAGAAGTCGGGCAGATCGTCATTGGCCCAATGGGGCAGCGGTGGCAGGGAGGATAATGCAGGTTCGGATCCAGAGTTATCAGAATTGCCCTGGTCAACGTTCGCCTGTGGCGTATAGAAACCACCCCCGATCGCAAACGCAATCAGGGGAATCATCAGCATGACTGCCCGTTTACCCGCAGACATAAAACCTCTCGTTAAAGTCGATATGGCAAGAATTATAACAGGTTATACGAGAGCGTCTGCCTGTTGGGTTTTGTCCACTGGTTCTGCGGTCAGGGCAGGCGGGTCGCAATGACCAGGCCGATCTGCTCCTCGTTGCCTTCGGTGGTTCGGAAGCGCAGGTAGAACTGATCCTGGCTGTCGGTATGAAAGCCCTCCAGTACAAGGTTCCCGGCGGTGAACTGCACCTGGCCATCGCCGGACTGACTGTAGGTCAGGGCGATGTCCGGCAGGTTCTCAAGAGCCGGCTTTGTAACCGTCTCGTTGGCGACGGAATGGGTACTGGTCAGGGCGACTGGTGAAAGCGTCGCGGCACTGGAGGAATCAATGGTCAGCAACGCATTGTCAAAATGCCGGATGCGGTTTGTATCCGGTGACAGGGCGAAGGCTATGCCCTGAAGCCGGAACTGACCTGTGGCGGGTGCACTGTTGCCGGTTTGCTCTGCCGCGATCAAAAGCCCGTCACCCAGGGGGCTGTCGTCCAGATTGAACGCCATCAGGGTGCCGTCTGGTGTGCTGGCGCCTACACCGATGTCTGGTTGCGAGAAATCACCGGAGGCGGTGGTGATGTCCAGGTTCAGCCGGCCAATATCCACATCGCCTTTGCTGAGCCGCGAAGTTCGGTTGCTCAGGGTCCAGGATTCTGTTCGGGTGCCGGTGGGGTCCGTGGTGACATTGCCTGAGTTACCGCGTTGCACCGTTGTAAAGCTCTGGGATTGGCTGACCGTGCTGCCATTAACCTGCCACTGGCCCACGCCTGCTTCGATGGCCAGGGGCGTTGTCTCGCTGCTGAACCGGGTTCCGAGGTACAGGGTGTTGTATTCGCGCCCACTCAGGGCGTCCGCGTCGAAGCCTTCCTTCCGGAGCAGATTGATTTCAAGAACCGACAGATACTGGTCTTCCAGAGTAGCCAGCCGCCGCAACTGGTCGCCGTCAGCTTCCAGCTCGATAGCCTTGCCAGCACTGAAATAGCCGCTGATTACCCGGTCCGGGCCCGTGGTTTCATCCACGGGAGCGCTGGTGAAGGCATCCAGGTAGTAGGGATTGCGGGTCCAGCCAATGATTTTCGAGCTGCCACGGCCGGTAATGCTCTGGAACAGCGCCCGGCCGGCCAGCAAGCGGGTATCTTCCAGTAATGTGGCCGCCCCGGGTGAGGATGAGTGGGTGTTGCGTTCCCAGTCTTCGGAGCCACGCACGAAGAAATTGTTACCCTCCTGATGAATCAGGGCTTCCCGGTCGTAAGGGATATCGTTTGCCAGAGACGTAACGCGGATATTGAATGCATCGAAACTGGTGAGCGTCAGGGCCGGGTAAACATAGCCGGTGCCGTTAACGTCCGTAAGCACCTCTTCCTGTGCGGTGCGAACGCCCCATTGTCCCGACCCACTGATGGAAGGCTCCAGAAACGTCTGCCCCAGCTCAATGCCCAGGAATACCGAGTTGTAGTCCGCGGAACTGGCGCTGATCTTGCCCGAGGAGGTCTCGTCCAGCACCGCGTAATCGGCCATGGCGCTCACGTACCGGGCGAAGTCTCCCCGGCTTTCCAGAACATCCAGGGCACCGCCCAGGCCAACATTCGAAGGAATATCAATTTCAAAGTCGTGCACCTGATCGGCCAGGGTAGACCAGACATACTTGTTCAGGCACAGCTCGCCACCCTCATCGGCAACGCAATCCATAATGGTCTGGAACTCACCTGCCGTGTAGCTGCTGAGAGTGTTGCGCACCAGATACTCGGAGAATGGGTTCACTTTAACATCCCGGTCGGCATCGGCGGCCAGGGCACGCATGCGGGTATTGCCGTAACTGGCATCAATAATCACATCCGGCCCCAGGGGCAGACCGTTGGTGAATTCGATAATGGTGAAGCCTTCGCTGTCGGTGCGGGTGGAAATCGCGGGTTCATCAAGCACAGACAGGGCCTGGTTGGTGTAGTAAACACTCACCCTGTCCGGCTGTACGATTCTCAGGTTGCGGCGGGTAGGCTCGCCCTCGCTGGTGACACCACCCGGAACTTCCATGGTCACCCGGACTTCATTGCTGGCAAGGCCACCGGCGTTGTTGGAATCGCCGGTACTACCGGAGCTGAAATCATCGACCGGATTCTTGTTTCCAGCGAAGTCGTTGGGCTGGCTGGCCGCGCCCTCAATGGCGTCTTCGCCACTTCCGCATCCGGCGGTGAGCAACAGAGTTGAGGAGAGCAATAAACCGAGTGAGAAACGCATGCCTGGCCATCCGTGCAGAAAATACAGGCAAACAGTCTAACAGTCGGATTCTCGGGAAAGCGTGAGGAAAAGCACGAAAGGGTTATGGAGAGAACGGGAAACGGGCCTACAAGACGAGGCCCGTTTCGGAAAGGCCGGGAATCAGAAGAAAATCTTCATGCCCGCCATAACGCCTTCATCAAGGTTGACGTCTCGTGAGGAGTTCTCGATATCGGTGTTCAGATAACGGTAGCCGGCAAAGAGCTCGGCGTTGCGGATAACGCGATAGCTGCCACGCAGTTCCAGGCTGGTCATATCGTCGGAATCACCAAACGAGAGAATGCTCGGCGCGTAGTGCAGGCCACCGGTAAAGGACAGGCCGGGCACATTCGGGATGTTCACGGTGGCGAAACCACCGAGACCCAGAGCTCCGCCGTCGGCACGGCTCTGATCCCAGAAGATGCCACGCATACCGATGCCGGCAGTGGTCGGCAGGTTACCGATAGCAGTGCGGCCCTGGGCGTGGAAATCCGCGTTGAAGATGTCGCGGCCACCTTCGTGATAGGTGTAACCGGTGCCAAGCTGGACATCATTGTTGGTGTTGAAGAAATTCACCTGGCCCTTCACCGAATCGTTGGTGAGGCTGAGGTCGACATCACCTGCAAAAGCAGGCGCGGCAGCCAGTGAGAGAACCATCAGGGAAATCCGGGACGCTTTCATATGTGTGCACCTTTGTTACGTTTTTAGCAGAATTGGCGGTATGTTAACGGGGTGTACCGGGCCACTCAACTTAAATGCCAGTAAGTCCCCGTTAACTTTCATTTTTCGCAGGTCAGTGCCGGGTGGTCTCGCCGCCCTGGTCCAGATCCTCTGGTGATGCGTTCTCTGCGGGTACCCGGTATTCCTCGTTGGCCCAGGCCCCCAGGTCGATCAGTTTGCAGCGCTCGGAACAGAAAGGGCGCCAGGGGTTGGTCTCGGTCCATTCCACGGACTTTTTACAGGTTGGGCATTCAACGTTCATGGTTGCCTTCGGGTATTGGAAACGTGTCTGGATGTCTGTGCCCTGATTCAAGCAAACAGCTTTCAGGAGGCAGCAGACGCCTGACAATATTGTTCCAGTACTGCCCGCAGCATTTCAATATTGACAGGCTTGGCAACGAAAGAATCCATACCGCACCGGCGGCAGCGTTCCTCATCTTCTTCCATGGCGCTGGCGGTCAAAGCGACCACGGGGATTCGAACGCGGTTGTGGGTTTTCTCCCACTCCCGGAGGCGGCGGGTGGCCTCAAAACCATCCACGCGGGGCATCACACAGTCCATGAACACCAGGTCGAATGGATGCCACTGCCACAGGCTGGCTGCGGCCTCGCCGTCGTTGGCGGTCATCACGTCGCAGCCGAGTTTCTCGAGCAGTCGGCGAGTCAGGGTACGGTTAACTGGATTGTCTTCAACCAGCAACACCTTCATGCGGCCGCAGGGAAGTTCCCGGCGTCGGGCCGTGTCGCTCACTGCCTGCAGGGAGAAGCGGGTCAGGAAACGCCGTTCATCCTTGGCGGCATCGGCAAACAACTGGTTAAGAATGGGGGTCAGGCAGGATTCCCGCAGCGATTTGCTCAGGAAGGCATCGGCGCCGGCCTGCCGGAAATGCTCGGCATCGCCCCTTTGCGGGTTGGATGACAGAATCAGCAGGCGCATATCCGACCACAGGGGATTGCTGCGGATCTGCCGGCACAGCAGGTCGCTGTCCATATCCGGCACGAAACCGTCCAGAATAATCGCGTCGAAGGGCTGCTGGCCATCGAACGCCGTGCGCAGGGACGTCAGTGCTTCGCCGGCGGACTTCACCGCCTCAATGTGCACCTCGTGCCGGGACAGCATTTCCAGTGTGATCTTGCGGGACAGCTCATAGGAATCCACCACCAGAATCCTGCGATTCTTCACCATCCGGGTGTCCGGCCGAACCCGGGCTGCGTTCTCCGGGGCCACGGGCAGGGTCAGCTCCATCCAGAAAGTGGAGCCCTCGCCGGGGCGGCTTTCCAGATCCATAGAGCCGTCCATCAGGCCAACCAGCTGGCGGCAGATGGTCAGGCCCAGGCCGGCACCGGGTAACTGGCGCTGGAATTGCTGGCCAAGCTGCACATAGGGCTCGTAAACCAGCGGAACATCTTCCGGGTTAATTCCCACACCGGTATCTTCCACGGCAATCCGAAGGCGTGCCTTGTCATCCCGGCGACCCAGCACCTCGATACTGATCAGCACATGGCCGGAATCGGTAAACTTGATGGCGTTTGAGGTGAGGTTCAGCAGGATCTGCCGGAGTCGCACCGGGTCGCCCTTCAGGGCCCAGGGCAGGTTCTCGTCAATTCGAAGCTCCAGCGCCAGCCCCTTTTCCCGGGCGCGGGCGCCAAGCATGTGCACCAGATCATTCAGGGTTTCCCGAAGATCAAAGGGAATGTCGTCCAGTATCAGCTTACCGGCTTCCATGCTGGAAATATCCAGCAAGTCGTTGATGATGGCCGAAAGGCTTTCGGAGGCACTCAGCAGCGTCTGCACATACTCCCGCTGCTCCTGATCCAGGGGCGTGTCGGTCAACAGGTTGGCGTAACCCAGCACGGATTGCAGCGGAATGCGCAGCTCGTGACTGACATTGGCCAGGAACTGATTCTTCGCGTGGTTGGCCCGAACCGCCTCGTCCCGCTCACCCTGGGACTGAATCGTGGTCTGGCGCAGGGAACGGGTGTCCTCAAGGATCTGCAGGCGCATCTTGTTCAGGGCCTGCTCCAGCTCCGAAAGCTCGTCCGGCGTTTTCCGGCTTTTGCGTTTGAGTTTCAGCGGGTCCACCAGCGCGTCCAGATTCAGACGGGCGGCGTAATCGGCCATGGCTTCCAGGTGCCGGGATAGCGTCAGACGAACGATTATCAGGAGCCCCAGGGTGCCCAGCATGACCACGATGGACTGGAACAGCAGGTTCAGCAGGGCACGGTTGCGCAGATCTGTGTATATCTGGTCGATGGAGGAGGTAACCGTTAGTGTACCCACGTTCTCCGGGCTGCGGGTGCTGGAACGGTCGAACACAAGGGGGAAAGTCTGGGAAAGCACCCGGCCCTCCGGGTAGGTGCCGGTACTGAATGTTTCACCAGTGCTGGTCACCACCCGACCGTACTGGACAGCCGGCACCGCCTTCATATCATCTAGGCTGTTGGCCACCTCGCTGAAATTCATCAGCCAGATGTTGTTGCTCATACTCCCGGAAACCAGCTCCGCGGCTCGGGTCTGGTCGTTCAGAAGATCAGTCTTCCGCCGCTCGAATTCGCCGATCAGCTGAACGCCGGTTGCCACCAGAGACAGAAACAGACTGAACAGCAATACGTAGGCGAGCAACCTTGCCGCCAATGGCCGTATTCCCAATCGTTTGAAGAGCCGTTTTGAAGGCAAGGCACAAATTCCCTGTGTCGACTACAAAATCACCAAAAGCAGTTTAACAGACCGTCAGCACTTCGACACGTTTCCGTGAATGATCATTCACGAATCGAAATCGTACGTTCAGATCGTACAGATGCGCACCGTAAATGCGCTCTTCCTCCCGCCCTCTGCGAAAGGAGGGGCGTGGATCGTAAGCGACCACATCCTCGATCAGCGGGCGCAGTTCCGGATAGTCTTCCGATGAGAGCTGACGGATCTGCGCCTCCGCTTCCGGCAGAAAAACCACCTCCAGCCTTTCCGTGGGCGGAGAATCTGCCCAGCCCAGGGTGGCCTCGGGCACGGAATCGGCGAAGGGAAGGTAGGGTTTGATATCGAGGATCGGTGTGCCTTCGATCAGGTCATGATCGCTGATGCGGAGTATGAGCTCGCCATCTCTGCGAATCAGCCCCTCATTGCGCACCACCGACAGACCAAGACTGTTGGGTCGAAACGGTGAGCGGCTGGCAAACACCCCCATCTTGCGGTTGCCGCCCAGCCGGGGAGGACGCACCACTGGCCGCCATTCCGCCCGCACTGCCTCGTGAAACTGAAAAGTCAGCCACAGATGACTGGCGGTCTCCAGCCCCCGGAACGCATCTTCCCGGTCAAACGGTGGCTGGATGATCAGGTCGGCGCGGGCGTGACGAGTCAGCCCCGGTTGGCGAGGCACCCCGAACTTGTCCCGGAAGCAGGAGCGGGTAATAGCAATCGGCGTAAGGGTAAGGGCCTCGGCCGCTGGCTTTGAGGGGTGTCTTGGCATTACAAACGATCATCCTCGATAGTACCGGAGAAAAACATCTCCACCCGGAACACCACAGAAGCCCGGTCTTTGAAACTTTCCTCCCGGGGGAATTCCAGAGCGGGAATCAGCTCAGCGTATAGCCAGTTGCTGTGCAGCCGGTAGCGAAACGTAAGATCTGCGAACGCGGAGGTGGTGCGCCAGGAAGGTTTGCTTTCCCCCAGCAGGCCCAGCCTCGGTGTTACGATCAGCCGGTTATTCATGCGCTTACGCATGCTGAAGATCTGGCCCGCCACAAATTCCTTGTCGTTGTGCACCCACTCCAGTTCCGAAGACGAGCGGAAATACCAGTCATTGCCAACCGGGCGCCCAACGCCAATCCAGGTTCGCTCGCCCCAGCCGTCCTGATGAAAATAATAGAACCGCTGCTGAGCGTTCAGGATCCACTTGTCGTCCAGGCGCCAGCGTTTCTCCGCCGTTGCCCGCCAGAAGGCATCCGGAGGGAGCCGCAGGCGCACACCCACGTCGTTGGAGAAATTGATGGCATCGCCAATCTGGGTCAGGTACCGCAGCGCACCCGTGGCTTCCGTATCGGAGCGTTCCGGCTCGGTAAGCTGCCGGTCCCGCTGGCGCTCGCCGAGCGGAATCAGGTCTTCGCTTTCACTCTCAATAACCAGCCGTAGCTTTCGCTCGGTGGTGGGAATATCCAGCCGAAATCGCGCCTCCGGCTCAAACTGTGCCGGGTCTCCATATTCGGATTCCGTCGCAAAGCCAACCCTCAGATAGCTCTCATTATTGGGGAGGCTCTGGGCGCTGCCAGAGAGCGTCCGGTCTGCCCACTGGCCAACCGACTGGATCTTCTGCCCGTGAAGGCGCTCCTGCCGCAGTACCCAGTTGCTGAATTTGAGCCAGTAGGAATCCCGCGGATCGGCCCAGTATTCATCTGGCTCAAATGTGTAGAAGCCGATCGGGAGCTGTGCCGGAGACAGAATCTCAGCCACAGAGCGCTCCCGAACCTCAAACACCGGCTCGATGCTGTGGGTTGGGGAAGAGAGTGTCAGGAAGAGTGCAGCCGCAAGACCTGCAAAACGATAGCGGAAAAACCAGTCAGCCAAATTCCACCAGCAACCTTTCATGCAGCTCCCGCACCTGACGCGTTACATCATCCAGAGGGCGGTCATTATCAATCACCTCATCGGCGCGCGCCAGCCGATCTTCACGGGACATCTGAGCCGCAATGATCCGTTCAACCTGCTCTTGGGAGTTGGTGTCCCGAGCCATGGTGCGTTCAAGTTGAACGTCCTTGGGCACGTCGATCACGATAATGCGTTCAACCAGCTCGTGTTGATCGGTCTCGAGGAGGAGAGGGGAGACCAGAAGCACATAGGGGAGCTGGTAGTTTTCCGGATTCAATTGCCGAATCAATTCCTCGCGGATGATCGGATGCAACAGCGCCTCCAGCCAAACTCGCTCTTCCGGCTCCTGAAAGACAATTGTGCGAAGCTGCGCACGATCCAATGCACCCTCGGAAGTAAGAATCTCATCACCAAAATGCTCTGCAATCTCAGCAAGCGCTGGCGTACCGGGCTCAACCACCTCACGGGCAACATCATCGGCATCCACCCAGTGCACGCCAAGTTCGCCGAACAGGCGAGCCACAGTGGATTTTCCGGAACCAATTCCGCCGGTGAGGCCAGCAATCTTCATGAATCAGACTCCCAGGAATCCGTACCAGAACGCCTGAATCTCAGTCCCGAACCACAAACAGAGCAGCCCGGCAGTCGCCAGATATGGCCCAAACGGAATCGGCACCTCGCGCCCATGCTTCTTGAACACCATCAGGCTGATACCCACAGCCGCCCCAACCAACGAGGAAAGCAGAATCACCGCCGGCAACAACTGCCACCCCAACCAGGCGCCGAGTGCGGCGAGCAACTTGAAGTCCCCGTGCCCCATGCCTTCCTTGCCGGTAACCAGCTTGAACAGCCAGTAAACAGACCACAACGAAAGATACCCGGCCACTGCACCCCAGAAAGCACTGTTGAAGTCCGTAAGCACACCAAAGTAATTCAGCACCAGGCCCAGCCACATCAAGGGCAGGGTGATGCTATCCGGCAGAAGCTGAGTGTCGAAATCAATCACGGTCAGGGCCACCAGAGCCCAAACCAGCAGAAGGGCCCAAAGCGCCGATTCGTTCGGCCCGATGAAAGCAATGGTCACCACCGAGAAAATCGCGGTAACGGCCTCAATGATCGGATAACGGGGCGAGATAGGCGCCTTGCACGAAGCGCATTTGCCCCGAAGAACCAGCCAGCTGACCACAGGAATATTCTCCCAGGCCCGAATGCCATGGCCGCAAGAAGGGCAGGTGGAAGCCGGTTTGGAAAGCGTAATCCGGTCTTCTTCCTTACGCTGCTTCTCAGGCAGCTCCAGGAATTCCTCGCACTGGCAGCGCCAGTCCTGGTGCATCATTTTCGGCAGCCTCAGAATGACAACATTCAGGAAGCTGCCGATGCAGAGGGAGAAGAATATAACGGAAACGTAAAGAAGCCAGGGTGTCGTCAGGAATGTGTCTAGCGCCGGCATCAACCCACAACCTGACCCATCTGGAAGATCGGAAGGTACATGGCAATGATCAAACCACCTACCAGCACGCCCAAGACCGACATAATGATCGGCTCCATCAAGGCAGTAAGGTTATCGACCATATCGTCTACTACCGCCTCGTAGTGTTCCGCCACTTTGCCGAGCATCTCATCCAGATTACCGGATTCCTCGCCGATAGCGGTTAGCTGAACAGCCATTACCGGGAAGATATCCTGTTGGCGCATGGATGCCTGCAGTTGTGTGCCGCTGGCCACATCATTCTTAATCCGCTCGATAGCGTCGCGATAGACCGCATTGCCGGTAGCTCCGGCGACAGAATCCAGAGCATCCACCAAGGGCACACCGGCCGCAAAGGTTGTGGAAAGAACTCGGCCAAATTTCGCAACAGCACCCTTGTCGAGAATTTCGCCCACAACTGGAAGTTTAAGAACGTATTTATCCACCAGGTCAGAAAACTTTCTGGAGCGGTGTTTCGCTTCTTTGAAGAGGAAAATGGTGCCCACTATTCCAAGCAGAACAACAAACCACCAACTTTGCATCCATTCAGATAAGCCAACCACCATCTGTGTGAAAACAGGTAGTTCGGCCCCGAAGCCCTGGAATAGGCTCTCGAACTGAGGAACGACTTTAACAAGAAGAATCGCCGTAACAATGATCGCGACCACGATAATGGCCACAGGGTAAGTCATTGCTTTTTTGACTTTCTTCTTCAAAATTTCAGTCTTTTCCAGGTAGGTTGCGATCCGGTCCAGCATGGCCTCAAGTGCACCGGCCTTCTCACCTGAATCGACGAGGTTGCAGTAGAGATCATCGAAATGCCGCGGGTACTTGCGAAGCGCGCCGGCAAAGCTCGTACCTGAAGAAATGTCATTCCGAATACCCATCACCAGTTCTTGAAGGCCCTTGTTCTCAAGGCCATCGGCAACAATATCGAAACTCTGAACCAGCGGCACACCCGCTTTCATCATTGTGGCCAGTTGGCGGGTGAGCATGGCAATATCGAAGGGAGTGATTTTCTTGCTGCCGCCGAACAAGGGCTTGGGCTTTTTCTTCACCTTGTCTGGAATAATGCCCTGCTTGCGCAGCTGCGCTTTCACCAGCGCAAGGTTAGAACCGGTGAGTTCACCTTTGGATTTATTACCCTTACGGTCCTTGCCTTCCCAAATGTACGATTCCAGCTTTTGTGCTTTCTCTGCCATGCTTAATCCTTCGTCACGCGATTGGCTTCCTCAAGGCTTGTCACGCCCTAGATCACTTTCATGAGTGCTGACTGTCGCAAGTTGCGGAAGCCTTCTGCCTGAGCCTGCTTTGCAATTTTGATGGAGCTGGCTTCTTCCATAATCATGTTCGCCAGCTCGTCTGTAATCTTGACCACCTCGTAGATACCAACGCGGCCCTTATATCCTCCATTGCATTTATCACAGCCCTTGGGGCGGTACAACGTGAAGCCTGTATCAATTTGTTCCTGTGTGAACCCCTCCTCCAAAAGCACGTCTTTGGGAACATCGAAGGCTTGCTTGCAGGAATTGCAGAGCCGCCGGCCCAGACGCTGGGCAATAATCAGGCTTACGGAGGTTGCGATGTTGAACGAAGGCACGCCCATGTTCATCATCCGGGTGAGTGTTTCGGCCGCACTGTTGGTATGCAGGGTTGAAAGAACCAGGTGGCCAGTCTGCGCAGCCGCGATAGCAATATTGGCCGTTTCGAGATCCCGAATCTCACCCACCATGATCACATCGGGGTCCTGGCGTAGGAAGGCTCTCAGGGCCTCGGCGAAACCTAGCCCGACCCTGGTGTTCACGTTTACCTGGTTGATGCCCTCCAGGTTTATTTCCGCCGGGTCTTCCGCGGTGGAAATATTGATGCCCGGCGTATTCAGGATGTTCAGGCCGGTGTAAAGGGAAACGGTCTTACCAGAACCGGTAGGGCCCGTTACCAGAATCATGCCCTGGGGTTGAGCTAGGGCATCCATATAGAGTTTCTTCTGGTCTTCCTCGTACCCGAGCACGTCGATGCCCAGTTTTGCCTGGCTCGGGTCCAGAATCCGAAGCACGATCTTTTCACCCCACAAAGTAGGGAGCGTATTCACCCGAAAATCGATGGCCTTGGTTTTGGATAGCTTCATCTTGATGCGGCCATCCTGGGGCACTCGACGCTCGGAAATATCGAGCTGCGACATAATCTTCACGCGGGCAAAGATCTTCGGTGCAAGCTTGATAGAGGGTCGAGAAACTTCCTTGAGAATGCCATCCGTGCGGTAGCGCACGCGGTAGATCTTCTCGTAAGGTTCAAAGTGGATATCCGACGCGCCACCGCGAATGGCATCAAGCAACATCTTGTTCACATATTTTACGATTGGAGCGTCATCGACATCGCTGGCAGTTACGGCGCCATCGTCATCTTCCTGCTCGCCACCTTCCGTTTCGACCCCTTCAAGGTCAGCATCGTTAAGATCGCCCATCGTCGTGTCATGGGATTCCAGATACTTGTCGATGGCCTCCCGCAATTTTGCGTCGTCTACCAGAATGGCATCTGTGCTAAGGCCGGTATTAAACTTGATCTCATCCAGTGCCTGGATGTTGGTCGGGTCCGAAACCGCAATAAACAGTCGGTTCCCTCGTTTATACAAGGGAAGCGCATTGTGTTTGCGGATCAGCTTTTCGTCCACCACCTTGTCCGGCATCATCTCCGGCGTAAATGCCGAGAGGTCCAGTACTGAAACCCCGAACTCCATCGCTGCGGAAAAAGCAAGCTTCGAGCTATCCGCCAGGTTGTTCTGGGTAAGGTAGGTGATGAGTGGAATACGATTCTGCGAAGCCTGGAGAAATGCGTCCTTGGCGGTGGCTTCATCAAGAAGCCCATCATCTACGAAGCGCCTGGCCAGCCCGGTTAGAGTCACGTTGGTTTTGTTGGTAGACATAAATCGATTAAAAAAAGCTGCCTAAGTTGCTGAATCGGGTGTTTTGTCAATGCCACTGAGTTTAGATGTCTGGTGTTAGTTTGGAAAGGCGCTTTCTGTATTCATTGAGTGACGATTATCTGGAATGAATCAATCGAACGCTTCTCGGCACTGACAAAAATCGTCACCTGGTGACGTATCCTGTCGCTGCGGATCCGTTTCTATAGGGTCATGTTCGGCGACACTGGAGAGCGTAGAGGACTGAAAATAAAGCCTTAAAGCAGTAAGTTTCAAAACTGGCACGCCAGCTGCTTTGAATCGCTCAGGCTCAAAGACCGGTCGCGGGGCACGGCTCCACCGGGCCCGGGCCATTGAGAGTTGATAACCGTCAAATGCAGAGGTCGACAATGAAGAATATTCAAATCAACCACGCCCAGAAGGGTTTCACACTGATCGAACTGATGATCGTAGTTGCGATCATCGGTATCCTGGCTGCTGTTGCTATTCCTCAGTACCAGGACTACACCGCCCGTACACAGGTATCCCGCTTGGTGGGTGAGCTTAACGCTCTGAAATCCAACGCCGAAAGCATCTTTAATAGTGGTGGCGTTGTTGCCAACGAAGATGATCTTACCGTCAATCCGCGCGAAATCGGCATTGGCTGGACTGGTTCTAACCTCGTCGCCGGCGCAAACACTGCTCCTAACTTTGGTTTGACCATCAACGACGGCAACCTTGCGACCCTGTCCTGGGAGGCCACAATGGGCACCGATGCTTCTACTGCAGTTCGCGGCGCAGTCGTAACTGTATCTCGTACTGCTAACGGCGCATACACCTGCACCATCACTGCCCCTGCAGCTGGTGGCGGCTGGAAAGACAGCTACGCTCCTGCAGGCTGCCCGGTATCCTAATGTAGGATAGCTGAGAAGTAGTCTCCGCCACGATTCGCCAGAATCAGCGCGGAAATAAAGAAAGCCCGGGACTTAGGCCCCGGGCTTTTTTGTTGCAACGACCACCACATCAGTTAATTTGTGTTGGGGGTCACCAGCCGGCTAGCTGGAGGGTTAAAAAGTTGAGAGCTGATCAGATAGTACCCGTAGTGGCAGGGTGCGTAGTAGTCCTCTGTTTGTGTGCCGTGATGTTCGCGGATTTCCTCCCCACCCATGGCGGTTCGTATGCGGATCAGCGTTTTCTTTTGGTGGGTTTAATTGGATTTGTTTCGTGTGCCGCCACTATTTGGTTCCTATTCAAAGCATTACCGTCGGCGAAACTCTCGCTACACTTGTTACCTGCGATTGCGTTTATTCTCGGCTTTTCTGTTCTTTCGCTTGGTTTTTTTGAAAAGGATTACGTTTTTGTGGAGCCAGGCCTCTACTCGTTTTATTTCGCTGCAATTGTATCTTCTGGTTTAGTCCTGGCTATGCAGGGGCTGGTAAATCGCTACCTCGAGATTCTCGTTTCCGTTGCTGCCGGTTCGTGCTTTCTCTACGGCGCCATGTCGGTCAATGTGTACCTGTTTGCATTGGCGGATGGGCAGGCAGACCTCTCAGATTTAATTCCCTGGGGCTTTGTAAATATTAGGTACTGGAGTCATGTTGCCACTTGGCTTTTGCCAATTCTGCCACTGGCTGTACTTATTGGCCCATTGCGAGAATACCGGCTTTGGCGTTCCCTCGTCGCTATAGGAGCCGGGATTTGGTGGTGGATTATTTTCTTGTCTGCTTCTCGCGGATCAATTGTTGGTGTTGTCACTGGTGTGCTTATCATAATGCTGTGCTTTGGCCGGCAAAGCTGGCCCTGGATAAGGCAATTTACCGCCTATCTCTTGGCAGGTGGGGCGATTTGGTTAGTCCTTTCTGTCTTGGTGCCATCGCTGTTTTTAGGCGAAACAGAGTTACGTTCTGGTCACGCTACCAGCTCTGGGAGGCTGCCGCTTTTTACGGAAGCGTGGCAAATGAGCATCCAGCATTTCCCATTCGGTATGGGGCCCCAATCGTGGTTAACCCACGATATCCTCACTGAGGAGTATTCAGCAAGCCGTAAGTTTGGGCACCCGCATAACATGTATCTGATGTGGGCTGCCGAGTATGGGTGGCTGCTGGTCTTCCTGCTCGCCATATATGCGGTTCAGTGCACTTTCCTTTTCTGGAAGCGCCGAACCACCTTGCTTTTGGAAGGCGAAACAAACGATATCAATGTGTTGTGTGGCGTTGCTGCCTCCGTGATTGGAGCGCTGGTACACGCGGGCGTGTCCGCAGTATTCATAGCGCCGGGGTCAATGTTGGTTGGAGTGTTGGTACTGGCCGGCTTCTGGGCGTTACTTGTCCCGTGCGGCTTGTTTGAGGTGCGAGGAGTGCAAGCGAATCCAAAATCGAGTGGGAGGCTTGTGTTTACCGCCTTTTTGGCGCCGCTGATTGTCTTGCTTTGGCTTCTATGGCTGGGTCAGGTTCATTCCTATTATGTTGATATGAGGACCGATGAGATTTACTACAAAGAGGAGCTAAAGCAGCCAACAATGCCGCGCTTCTGGTTTCACGGAAACTTTCCTCGAGGTGACGCTCCGTAAATTCCGCCTGGACGCGAAGCAAGAGACTCTTCTCCGATTCGCAAACACTTTGGTCCGATCTTTGCTCATCCCAAGGTATCGTAGAGTCTGTGGAATACAAGGCATGTCTGCAAAAAATCGTGGTTTTACCCTTATTGAACTCATGATCGTTGTTGCGATCATAGGGATTCTTGCGTCCTTTGCGTTGCCAGCCTACCAGGGGCACGTGATGCAATCTCAAATTAATCAGGCGCTTGGGGAACTAGCCGCCTACAAGTCGGCCGTGGAGGAGCGCCTTGTCCGGAACGGTACGCTCGCAAACTCCGATATCGGTTATTCCCCTTCACCCTTAACTACGGGTACCCCGGCGACTGATATAGCAGTGTTAAATCCTGACGGTTCTGGGCACCTCCAGGTGACCATGGGCGGCAATGCACACGGCGACCTTTCGGGGTTGGTGTTGAGGCTCGAACGCACGGTCAACGGAACCTGGAATTGTGTGGTTGATACAAGCGGTGCCTCAAACTGGAGAGACAGGTATAGCCCATTAGGTTGTACTGTTATTTAAACCTCCACTTCTTCAAACAGTTCAGGCACCTCTGCATCCCAGCCGAATTTTTCGCAAATCCGCTTGCGCATTACGTCACTCGCAACCAGCTCGCCGTGAGTGACGTACACCTTCTCCGGCTTAAGTGAACCTTGCTCCAGCCAGGTTAGAATCTCGTTGTAATCACCATGGGCGGAGAGAGAGTCGAGGTTATGAATTTCGGCTTTCACCGGCCAGTACTCGCCATGAATCTTCACCGATTCCGCACCATTCACTAACGCATCACCACGAGTACCCGGTGCCTGGAAGCCCGCAAACACGATGCTGTTTCGAGGATTCGGTAGCAGCGTTTTCAGGTGGTGCAGCACACGCCCACCACTGGCCATCCCACTCGCAGAAATAATCACGCAGGGGTAGCGCACCGCGTCCAGTTCGATGGACTCTTCCACCTTGCGTACAAAAGTGGTTTTCTCATCAATCAGTTCACACTGGGCGGCACTAAGCTTGTGCTCCTTATGGTGCTTGCAGAAAATCTCGGTGGCCTTAATGGCCATGGGGCTGTTAAGGAACACGGGCAGCTTGGGAATCTTCCCGTCACTCATGATCTTGTGAATCACATAGAGCAGCATCTGCGCGCGGCCAACGGCAAAGGCTGGTAAAAGCACGATTCCGCCGCGCCCCGCCGTCTTCGTGATGATTTCGGCCAATTCCGCTTCCGGGTCCGTCTCTCCATGAGCTCGATCGCCGTAGGTAGATTCGCACACCAGCACATCAGCCTCTTGCAGCGGCTCCGGCGGCCGCATGATGATGTCGTTTTGTCGTCCCACATCCCCGCTGAACACAACCGTTCTGTCCGCGCCCTGGTGATGAACGTGCACACAGGATGACCCCAGAATATGCCCTGCCGGGGTAAAGGTTACCTGGAACCCTTTTGCCGGTTCGAACGCCTCATGGTAGTGCAGGGACTCAAAATGTTTGAGCGCTTCCCAAGCGTCTTTCTCGGTAAACAGCGGCTCCGGCTTCTCGTGCTTCGAGAACTTCTTGCGGAAGGCGTATTTTGCATCCTCCTCCTGCAGGAAGCCGGCGTCAGGTAGCAGTACCTTGCACAGTTCATGGGTGGCCTTGGTGCAGTATACCTTTCCTTTGAAGCCGTTCTTTACGAGGGCTGGCAGATAGCCGGAATGATCGATATGGGCGTGGGTCAGCACCACCGCATCAATGGTGGAGGGATCCACCGGAAACTTCGCCCAGTTACGCCGGCGCAGGGTTTTCACGCCCTGGTACATGCCGCAGTCTACCAGTACCCGGTGCTTCTCGTCCGAGAGCAGGTAGCGTGAGCCAGTAACTGTTCCTGTGCCGCCAAGGAAGCGAAGTTTCATAGAGGCGTCCTTCTGGTTCTTTGTTAAGGGAGTGTTACTATTACCCATAATAGTTCATAACGTTTTGATCTGAAGCAGGAAGCGAATCGCATGCATTACAGCTCCATCCTCCCGGATGTCATCAAGGTAGCAGACGAAGCCAGCGAAAAAGTGCTGCATATCTACCAGTCTGATTTCAAGGTGAGCTACAAAGCAGACGATTCTCCGATCACGGCCGCAGACACCGCCGCCCACGACATCATCACCCATGGCCTGCGCAGCATCAGTCGGGATATCCCCATTCTTTCGGAAGAGGGGAAGGATATCCCCTGGGAAGAGCGCAAACACTGGCGCCGGTTCTGGCTGGTGGACCCTGTCGACGGTACCAAGGACTTCACTCAACGCACGGGTGAGTTCACCGTCAACATCGCCATGATTGAGGATGGTGAGCCGGTTATGGGTGTGGTCATCGCGCCGGCCCTGAAAGAAGCTTACTGGGGAGTGGTAGGTGAGGGTGCCCACATGCGTGATCGAATTGGCAAAGTTCACCGAATTCGGGTGGCGGAGCCCAAAGAAGTAAAACGTGTGGTGGCTAGCAAGAACCACCTCAACTCGGAAACCAGAGCATTTATCGACAAGCTTGGCGATCACGAGTTGGTGCAGGCAGGCAGCTCGCTCAAGTTTTGCCGTATTGCCGAGGGCCACGCCGATATATACCCGCGTATGGGGCCAACCTGCGAGTGGGACACGGGCGCAGCGCAGGCGGTGCTGGTGGCTGCCGGCGGGAAAGTGCAAACGGTAGATGGCCAGCCATTGAAATACGGTAAACAAGATGTGTTAAATCCGTATTTCATTGCGGCGGGAAGTTGGTACCTTCCACAGCCATGACATGGTACGCACTTCAGTACAAGCCCGCGCAGGGTGACCGCGCCCTGCAGCATCTTCAAAATCAGGACATTACCTGTTTCTACCCGAAAATTACGGTGGAGAAAATCAAGGCTGGCAAGCGCACCAAGAAGCTTGAGCCGTTGTTTCCGGGTTACCTGTTCGTGAATCTGGAACAATCGGATCCCGTGTGGGCAAAACTGCGCTCTACTCGCGGTGTGTTGAGGATTGTGGGTTTTGCTAACAAGCCCGCGGCCATCGGTGACGATGTGATCCATCATATAAAGGATAGTCTCGATTCCGTAGCAGAGCAGGGCGGTATCAAACCTGGCCAGGCCGTGCAGCTGCATGAAGGGCCATTTGAAGGCATCAATGCCATTTTTCAGGCTTACGACGGTGAGGCGCGTGCCATAGTGCTCATCAACTTTATGCAGAAGCAGCAGAGGGTAAGAGTTCCGATCTCTGCTATAAAAAATTAAAGGTAATGCCATGCAAGCGCCACTCTGAGTGTGGGAGCCCCGGGCAATATCCATCTATGGGTTGCCCGGATAATAATAAAAAGGATGAACCGATATGGAAGAAAGGCAGCGTTCAGCTCAACACATCCCTAACGACGAGATCAGCCTTGTGGACCTGGCCTCCACTTTTCTGAAGCGTCGACGAATCTTCTATATTGTGTTTCTGATTTCACTCGCTGCGGGCGTTCTGTATGCCATTCTGATTCCGGAGAAATATGATTACGTCAGCCTGTTCAAATTAGCGGAAAAGGAAGCAGGGAGCTTTGTTGAAAAGCCTGCCACAGTTATAGCCACGCTTGAAAATCGTTGGCTCCCTGAAATTCAGGCCAAATACCGTGCAGAGCAGGATCAGTCAATTGCTTTCGATGTGATCTTTTCTAATCCCGAGAATACGGGCCTTGTCCGAATTGTCTCTGAAGCTTCGCCAGCGAGTGCTGATGACGTTAAGCAGATTCACGGCCAACTTATCGAGAAACTGGAGCAGACCCAATCTGTTGCGGTGGCTACCCTCAAAAGTAACCTGGAAAGACAAATCGAATCTTTGACCTCAACTATCGAGAGGTTGGAAGGTTCTCAGGATGTGGGGGCAGCCATAGCCGACGCAGTGAATAAACGCCTCTCCCTTGAAATGCTTCTCCATTCAATCCAGCCTGCAGAACTTCTGGTGCTTAATCGCCAAATGGCAGAACGAAAAGGGCCCGCACGGAGCCTGATCGTGGTTTTGGCTGCCATGTTGGGTTTGATGGGCGGTATATTTCTTTCGTTTTTTGCCGAGTTTGTAAGCTTGGTTAGAGCCAATCTGAACGAAATGTAGACGATAAGGTTGAGGTTCCAAACCTTTAACAAATCTTTACCCCCATAACCTCCTGATAACCCATGTGTCAGACTTTTTGTCACTTGCTTGTCATAGACATTGCCGTAAAATCGTCACGCTTCTGAAACAGTACATTCATCTACCGACAAGGATACAGTTGGGAGTCAGTTGTCCCCTTCCTTTTGCCTGTTTCCTGTCGCTTTTCAGATAATCCAATTTTATGACCTTAAAACACTGGGCCCTGGTCGGTGGGGCGGTAGCGTGTCTGACAAGTGTTGCTTTATCGGCTGCACCTTGGCTCGAGCCGGGAGATTCGCGGGCGCGATTTGCGGCCCAGAAACTGGCAGACCGCGGCCATATGGATCGCACCATCAGCACCTGGCCAATGATGTGGAGCACGGTCCACAGTGGTCTGGAGGACAGCGTTAGCTCTGACCAGTCTTCGGTGGGCTCCGCTGCAGCCTACTTGCGCTTCGAAAAAGAACAGCGGGCTCAGCAGGGCTTCCGGGGCGAATACAGCCTCTATGGCAGTAGCGAGATACCCGGAGTTCGCGGTTTTGATCAGAACCCGCTTGCGAAAGCCGGAACGGCGATTAATCTCCAGTGGCAAGGCGAAGTATGGGCCTTGGGGCTCAAGCCTTCATACGCCTATGAAAGCGATGATGACGAAGAGCTTCGCCTGGATGGCAGCTACCTGGCTGCGGCTGCAGGTAACTGGGTGTTCGGCGCTGGGGCCATTGACCGGTGGTGGGGGCCCGGCTGGCAGTCCAGCCTCATTCTCTCCAACAACGCCCGCCCCATGCCGGCGCTCTGGATTAATCGGAACAATACCCACGCTTTTGAAACCCCTTGGTTAAGTTGGGTCGGACCCTGGCAGTTCACAGTGCTAGCCGGCCAGTATGAAAGTGACCGTGCGGTGCCCGATGCCAAACTCATTGGCATGCGCTTCACGTTCCGCCCGATCGATGGCCTGGATATTGGTCTTTCACGGGCCATCATGTTTGGTGGAGAAGGGCGACCTGAAGGCGCGTCGACCATATGGAACGCGCTGATCGGCCGCGATAACGGCCAGCTCGAGGAAGACGACCCTGGCAACCAGCTCGCCAGCATTGATGCCCGCTATGGATTCGCACTTGGCCAGCAATCCATGGGGCTATACGCCCAGATGATGGGCGAAGACGAAGCTGGCGCTTTCCCGGCCCGTAAGTCCTGGCTTTTGGGCACGGACTGGACGACGCAGCTATTCAACGCTGATCAGCAATGGTTTGTAGAATATACCAACACCCTGGCGGACGACTTCCTGGGCGATGCCATGCCCAACATCACCTACGATCATTCTCGTTATCGCTCCGGCTACCGCTATTACGGCCGCAGCATGGCCGCAAGTTTTGATGGCGACTCTGAAGTGCTCACTCTGGGTGCCTTAAACTTTCTCGACAGCGGCACCAACATCAGTGCCAAGGTGAGTTTCGCGAGACTCAATAAAGAAGGCGTCATCCGCAGTGAAGCACCGAACGACGATATCTTTTATACCGTGCCCGACGTCGATCAGAATGTAACCATTCTCGATGTAGGCTATGGAACGCGATTGCTTAGCGGCTGGCTGGATCTGAACTTCCAGGCCTCCGATAAGAAAATTCAGTATCAGGGTGGCGAGAAAGACCTGTGGTCTCTCGGCGCCACCTGGACTTACCGCTTCTGAACCCTGTTTATATTTAAACGTCCGTGAGCGTACGTGGCATACATTTCAAGACTTAAACCGGAACATAACCAGTGAACCTGAAATCCCTGCTCATTCCTCTGGCCATGCTGCTCCCCATGGCAGTAACCGCCCAGTCCATCAGCCAGTCCCAGATCGAACAGTTTCAGAGCCTGCCCCGGGCCCAACAGGAAGCCTTGGCCAGCCAGTACGGTCTCGATCTGGACGATATACAATCCTCGGGGCAACGCAATCAGCGCCCTCAAGACGTTCAGGTAGTAGAGCCAGTCGCGAGTATTACCGACGAAGACAGGGAACAGGCGCGCAGAGAGAAGGAAGAAGACAAGAAGGAGCAGGAAGCTGCGGATAAAAATGGAGGCCTGAAACCATTCGGCTATGATCTCTTCAGAGGCAGCCCAACAACCTTCGCTCCTGTGACGGAGATCCCTGTTCCCTCCGAGTACACGTTAGGCCCGGGTGACGTATTGCGAATCCAGCTCTGGGGTAAGGAAAACCAGAGCCTGGAACTGCCCGTCAGCCGGGATGGCACCATCAGCTTTCCCCAATCCGGCCCTATGAGCGTGGCAGGGCTGAGCTTTGATGAAGCGCGGCAGCAAATTCGCAAACAGGTATCTGAGCAATACATCGGCGTGCAGGCCAGTGTCTCCCTGGGCGAATTGCGCAGCATGCGAGTATTCGTGCTTGGGGAGGCTCGTAACCCCGGTTCTTATTCAGTGAGTTCACTCTCTACCATCACCAATGCCCTGTACGTCTCTGGTGGCATCAAACAAACCGGCTCCTTGCGAAACCTTCAGCACAAACGTGACGGCAAGCTGGTGGGCACGCTGGATCTTTATGAACTACTGCTCCAGGGCGACAGCTCCAACGATAACCGCTTGCAGCCGGGCGACGTAATCTTTATTCCCCCGGTGGGCGAGCGCGCTGGCATTGATGGTGAAGTATATCGCCCCGCACTGTACGAGCTTAAAAACGAGAACAGCCTGGCAGATCTGGTTAGCATGGCTGGTGGCCTTACCTCCCAGGCCTATCCCCAGCGTATAAATATAGAGCGGACTAATGAAGATTTTCTCAGGATCATCGCTGAGGCAGATTACACAGCGGCCAAAGGAAAGAAAGCGCGAATCCAGGCCGGAGACAGGGTGAATATTCCGTCAATTTCAGATATCACTGGCCAGTACATAGAGATCAGCGGCGCTGCCACCCGCCCCGGCCGTTTTGCCTGGGTGCCAGGCATGCGGGTAAGTTCAGTTATCAGGAATATTGATGCGGATTTGATGCCCATTGCTGACAAGCGATATGCGGCCATCGTTCGCACCGATAAATCCACTGACACGATTTCAGTATTGAATCTGAGGTTGAGAAACGCCATCCAAAATCCAGGGAGTGAATTCGATTTTCTGCTGGAGGAAAAAGACAAGCTGCTAATTTTCTCAGATGCTGGAAAAGTGGAGCGCGATAAGGAGCTTCTCGAGAAGAGCGACGACATCGAGGATGAGGAGCGACGCAAGTTCACCCGTGAACGTCTTTTTGAACCCGTGCTTCGTCGCCTGAAGAGCCAGGCAACACCTTCATCACCGCAGAGGACCATTCAGATAACCGGGCCGGTACGATATCCTGGCGAATATCCCCTGCCTGCCTCCAGGCAGCTTGCGGATGCAGTTTTCGTGGCCGGAGGTTTGAAGGACTCTGCATCGCTGTTCAATGCAGAAGTGGCGCGTTACACCACCGATGAGAATGGCATTGGCAAGACCAGAATTCTTAACGTGAATCTGGCCGATGCCATGGACGGTAATGGCACCCTGGCCCTCCAGAGTCGAGACCGGATATTGATCAAATCAATCCCGGAGTTCGCAAAAACCAGCACCATTGAACTGCAAGGTGAAGTGCGTTATCCGGGCGTATACACCTTTCGCAATGGTGAAACGCTCAAACAAGTCATCGAGCGCGCTGGTGGCCTCACCGGGAACGCTTTCCCCAGAGGTGCGGTATTTACCCGTGAAAAGCTGCGCCTGTTGGAGGCACAACGTCTGCGTGAAGCGGAAGAGCGCCTGCAGGGAGATCTTCTCGGCGTTCAGCTTGAAGGCGATGGGCTAGGCGGCGAGAGTGCTGATCGGGCGCAGCAGGTCGAGGAGCTGCTTGAAGATGTTCAAAGCAGCCGACCGGTTGGTCGTATGGTGGTTGACCTTGAGGCGGTCGTGAACGATGAAAGCTATCAGGCGATCCGCCTTCAGGATGGCGATAGGCTCACCATTCCAACCGTTCCCCAGTCCGTCACCGTATTCGGCGAAGTGCAATTTCCCACCAGCCACCTGCACCAGGCCGGCTTGACCGTGGATGACTACCTTGATCGTTCTGGCGGGCCAACCCGCCAAGCCGATGATAGCCGGGTGTATGTTGTGAAGGCAGACGGCTCTGTGATGCTGCCCGAGAAAAGCCGTTGGTTCGGTGGCCGCAGTCAGCAGTTGGAGCCGGGAGACACGATTATCATGCCGATCGACGTGGACCGCCTGAACCAGCTGGAGCTCTGGTCTAACGTAAGCCAGATCGTTTATCAAATGGCCTTGGGTGCAGCAGCGGTAGGAAACCTGTAATGACTAAATACGAACCTCATACGTATGAGCCAACAAAGGAAGTGGCCCATTACCCGGATGACGAAATAGATCTGCGGGAACTGTTCCTGACGCTTTGGCGGGGCAAATGGATAATCCTGGCCACTACAATCGCCTTTGCAGCCGCAGGTGTGTTCTATGCCTTAAGCCAGCCCAACATTTATCAGGCCAGTGTGCTCCTCGCTCCCACCCAGGAGGAAGGCGTCGCAAACGGGATTAGTGGTCAACTGGGTGGATTGGCAAGCTTGGCGGGTATTAACTTAGGCGGTGGAGGGACCAATAAGACAGTCATGGCAAAAGAAATCTTGAAGTCTCGCGCCTTTCTCACAGATTTTATTCATCGGCACGATCTGGTAATTCCTCTAATGGCAACAAAAGCCTGGGACATGAGAGAAAATCAGTGGGTGATTGACCGAGAAGTCTACAGCCCGAGCAACAATCAGTGGCGCACCAATGAAGACGGTGAGGTTTTGGAGCCTACTGATTGGGATATGGTAAACAAGTTTAAAGCCAGCCATCTTAGTATTTCTGAGAATAAAGAGAATGGCATGGTGACGTTGAGTGTCAAAAGCCAATCTCCCCCAGTTGCCAAGGCCTGGGCTGATATGTTGGTTAAAGACATTAACGAACACATGCGTCAGCAGGATGTAAGAGAATCAGAGGCTCGCATTGCCTATCTGGAAGAAAAGCTCAGTGAAACCAATATTGCGGGAATGCAGCAAGTGTTCTATCAGCTTATTGAAAGCGAAACCCGCACGGTAATGCTCGCCAATGCGCGGGATGAATACATATTCAAAACTGTGGACCCCGCAGTAATACCCCAGGAAAAGAGCAGTCCCAAACGCGCGTTGATCGCAATCGTTGCGGTAATGTTGGGTGGCATGCTGGGGATTTTTCTCGTGTTCGTCATCGCCTTCATTCGGAACACTAGAAAGCGGGTCACATAAGAGACCTGTCCAAGTTCCAGAGCACTATTGATGCAGCTCTCCAAGTCTCCAAATTTCAATTCACTAACTGAAATCGTTAATCAAGATGCAAAAAGATCAGCGCACCATTGCCGTTATAGGTCTGGGCTACGTAGGACTGCCTTTAGCCGTTGAGTTCGGGAAAAAACGCAACGTAATTGGTTTTGATATTGACCAGAGCCGAATTAATGAACTTCAGGCCGGGCACGATTCCACTCTTGAAGTGGAGGACGAACTTCTCGTCGAGGCGAAGGGGCTTAGCTTTACTACGAACCCCGCAGATTTGGCCGCCGCGAATGTGTACATCGTTACGGTTCCGACTCCGATTACCGAGCACAAAACACCGGACCTTACTCCATTGGTCAAAGCCAGCGAAACCATTGGCAAGACACTAAAAAAGGGTGATGTCGTTGTTTACGAATCGACAGTATACCCAGGGGCTACAGAAGAGGATTGCGTGCCCGTTTTAGAGAAAGCGTCTGGCCTTAAATTCAACCAGGATTTTTATGTTGGTTACAGCCCTGAGCGAATCAACCCTGGGGACAAAGAGCATCGGGTTACCAACATAAAAAAAGTCACTTCGGGCTCTACACCTGAAATCGCCGAGCTGGTAGATGACCTTTACAACGAAATCATCACGGCAGGCACTCACAAAGCCAGCACCATTAAGGTGGCTGAAGCTGCCAAGGTTATCGAGAATACCCAGCGCGACCTGAATATTGCTCTTATCAATGAATTGGCGGTTATATTTAATCGAATGGATATTGATACTGAAGCCGTATTGGAAGCTGCTGGCACGAAATGGAACTTTCTTCCGTTTCGACCCGGGCTCGTTGGCGGCCATTGCATCGGGGTCGACCCGTACTACCTGACCCATAAAGCGCAGGCCATTGGTTACCACCCTGAAATAATTCTGGCAGGCCGACGCCTGAATGACAGTATGGGGGAGTATGTCGTATCCCAACTGGTAAAAGGCATGCTCAAAAAACGCATTCACGTTGAAGGCGCGCGGGTGCTCGTTATGGGACTAACCTTCAAGGAAAATTGCCCTGATTTACGCAACACCCGGGTTATCGACATTGTGCGCGAACTAAAGGAATACAACACTCAGGTAGACGTGTATGACCCCTGGGTGTCGAAAGAAGAGGCTGAGCAAGAATACGGCATTGCGCCAGTAAGCGAACTTGAACACGGCGTCTACGATGCGATTATTATTGCCGTTGGCCACCAGCAGTTCGCAGCAATGGGCATGGGGAGCATCCGCAAATTAGGTAAACAAGACGACCACCTTGTTTACGACCTGAAGTATCTGTTTCCTGCGAACCAGACCGATCTGCGTCTCTGACTATCCCTGGAAAATTTACACACATCGTTATTGGAGTAATTGAAGCGTGAGCAAGAAGTTTGCACTTATCGGCGCTGCCGGTTATATCGCCCCTCGACACATGAAAGCCATCAAGGAAACCGGAAATGATCTTGTGGCGGCATTGGACAAAAATGACTCGGTTGGCATTATCGACAGCTTTTTTCCGGACGCGGATTTTTTTACCGAGTTCGAGCGATTTGACCGGCATATTGACAAGCTGAGAAGAGCGAACGGCGGTCGCGCGGTGGACTATGTAGGCATTTGTTCGCCGAACTACCTGCACGACTCCCACATGCGTTTCGCACTACGCTCCGGTGCTGATGCTATTTGCGAAAAGCCATTGGTTCTGAACCCCTGGAACATTGATGGACTTCAGGAAATCGAGCGGGACACGGGGCAGAAGGTAAACACTATACTTCAATTGCGTCTGCACCCTTCCATTATCGCGTTGCGGGAAAAAGTGCAGAAAGAGCAGAAAGCGACCAAGCACGAAGTGGACCTCACTTATATCACCTCTCGTGGTCACTGGTATCTGCAGTCCTGGAAGGGCGACGAACACAAGTCAGGTGGCATTGCCACCAACATCGGCGTTCACTTCTACGATATGTTGCACTTTATCTTCGGTGAGTTGCAGGAGAACGTGGTCCATCACAGTGACGACACGATGGCCGCCGGATATCTGGAATACGAGAACGCCAGAGTGCGGTGGTTCCTATCTGTGGATTATAAATATGTTCCGGAGAGCGCAAAGGCGGATGGCCAGCGCACCTACCGTTCGATAACAGTAGACGGCGAGGAAATCGAGTTCTCTGGTGGCTTCACAGACCTCCATACCCGCAGTTATGAGGAGATTCTCAAGGGGAACGGGTTTGGTCTGGAAGAAAACCGCGTAGCGATTGAGACCGTTGCCGCCATCAGAAATGCCAGTCTCGCAAGCCTGACCGGCGATTATCATCCCTTCCTCAAAAAAGTCTGATCGTCTGCCTCCCTCTCCTCCGGCGGGATAGGGGGGAAGTACTCGCGGTTTCACAATAAGAGGATACCTTATGCCCGTAACCATTCACCCCAGTGCCATCGTTGACGACGGCGCGGAAATAGGCGAAGGCTCCCGCGTATGGCACTTCGTTCACGTATGCGGTGGCGCCAGAGTTGGTCAAAATGTATCAATGGGCCAGAACGTGTTCATTGGTAACAAAGTAACCATTGGCGACAACTGCAAAATCCAGAACAACGTTTCCGTATACGACAATGTTCACCTTGAAGAGGGCGTATTCTGCGGCCCTAGCATGGTATTCACGAACGTCTACAACCCACGCTCCCTCATTGAGCGTAAGGACGAATATCGTGACACGCTGATTAAAAAAGGGGCTACTCTGGGGGCCAACTGCACCATAGTATGCGGTGTAACCGTTGGTGAATACGCCTTCGTTGGCGCTGGTGCGGTCATTAATAAGGATGTCCCGGCATACGCGTTGATGGTTGGTGTACCTGCCAGGCAGATCGGTTGGATGAGCGAATTCGGCGAACAACTGGATCTACCCGTGCAAGGAGATGGCGAAACCACATGCCCTCACACCGGCAGCCGATACGTGCTTAAAGACAACCAATTGGTCAAATCCTGAGAGTGCTCTCAGATAGTTCAAGTAGAAAGGTACCTGCCAAATGCAATTCGTAGACCTGGCCGCGCAACAAGCCCGAATTAAAGACCAGATAGATCAGAACATCCAGAAAGTGCTTGCCCATGGTAAATATATCCTGGGCCCTGAGGTGGCTGAACTAGAGGAGAAGCTCGCTGCTTATTGCGGAGCCAAGCACTGTATCTCGGTGGCAAATGGGACAGATGCGCTGCAAATTGCCCAGATGGCTCTTGGCGTGGGGCATGGCGATGAGGTGATTGTGCCGGGCTTCAGTTATATCGCCACAGCCGAGACACCTGCTGTGTTGGGCGCCCAACCCGTCTACGTGGACATTGACCCAAGAACGTATAACCTGAACCCCGAAAAACTGGAAGCGGCCATTACCCCGCGCACCAAAGCGATTATTCCGGTATCACTCTACGGCCAGTGTGCCGACTTTGACGCTATTAATGCCATTGCCGGAAAGCACGGAATTCCCGTGATCGAAGATGGTGCGCAGAGCTTCGGCGCCAGTTACAAAGGCCGCAAATCCTGTAATCTGACGACGATTGGGTGCACCAGCTTCTTCCCGAGTAAACCGCTGGGTTGTTACGGCGATGGTGGCGCTATCTTCACCAACGACGACGAACTGGCAACCATTCTTCGCCAAATCGCCCGCCATGGTCAGAACAGGCGATACCATCATATCAGGGTAGGGGTGAATAGCCGACTGGATACTCTGCAGGCAGCCATACTGTTACCGAAGCTGTCTTTGTTGCAAGAGGAAATTGAGCTGCGTAACCATGTGGCTGAAGACTATTCGCGATTGTTGAGTGATGCGGGCATTCAGACGGCGCCCTTCATAGAAGACCATAACGTGTCCGCTTGGGCCCAATACACAGTTCGAGTAAACAACCGTGAGTCCGTTCAAGAGGCGCTTAAAGAAGCGGGCGTTCCTACAGCGGTGCATTATCCGATCCCCTTGAATAAGCAGCCCGCTGTGGAAGATACAAACGTTGAATTGCCTGTTGGGGATGCAGTGGCAGAGCTGGTCCTGAGTCTGCCGATGCATCCGTATTTGGAAGAGGTTTCTCGGGAGCGCGTGGTCTCTGCATTGAAATCCGCGGTATGCCCATGAGCCAAGAATTCTCCAAGAAAGTCGTTTTTTTGGGGACATCAAACTCAGTCTTCGTAACACGAACGGCAGAAGAGCTTCACGCTCGTGGCGTCGATGTAAAGATTATTGATCCCTATTCAGCGTCTGCCCGATTAGTGGGAAAAAGCTCACCGGTTAAGTTACTGCGCCTGTTACGCCGTATTTTTTTTACGCGCAAGACAATTCGTCAGCTAGATCAAGGGCAAACTGTGGTGATTCATTCACTTGGCCTTGATCTTTTCTGGATTGCCCCGCTGCTAAAACGGCATTTCAAGAGAGTCGTCGGGCTCGCTTATGGTAGTGACATACTGCTGCGCCAGAAACGACTGGATAAATTACTGGGTAGGGGGCTGCGGCATTTGGATTGTGTTGCAGCTACCAACGCTAACGTGCGCGATGCCATCTTGGAAGATTTTCCTTTTGTTGTCGGAAAAGAGTCGCGCGTTATTCGTTTCGGTCTTTCCGTGTTTGATGAGTTGGAAAAAATTGGGGCCAAATCGGCAGCCGAAGCTCGAGTTAAGTTGGGCTATAATGCTGATAAGCCATTAATTTGTTTGGGGTATTCAGCATCAATCGGGCAGCGCCAGCGAGATCTGATTGCTTTTTTCGCAGAGCAGGCTGAGGTTGTCGGTGATTATCAATTTGTTGTGCCAGTCCAGTATGGTTCACCGGAAGTGAGGCGGGCGGTTGAGCGAGATTGTCAGATTGCAAATCTGAAAGTCGGTGCCGAGATATTTCATCCACTCTCCGAGTTCCATGGTCCCGAAACCTCTGCTCTGATGCGTCTGGCAACCACGGTGTTGATTAACCATTCCGTTTCCGATGCCTTCAGTGGCACTGTTCAGGAAACTGTCTATGCGGGGAACATGGTTCTGGCTGCCAGCCATTTACCCTATGGCAACATGCCGGGATTCGAGACCGCAATAAAGCCTTACGATAATCTGAAGGAATGTGTTTCGGCTCTTCATCCTGATTTTCTCTCACACTGGAAGGGCACCGCAGAGGCTGCACTACCCAAAAACCGTTATGATTTAAGGAAAACCAGTTCGTGGGATGGGGTCATTGACGATTGGTTTACTCTTATCAACGTGAATACCTGAGAGTTATCTAAATGCACTCTCTGTCATGCCGCAACGGCGACTATTCTCTATCGTGGACTCGATCTAACGACAAAGCACGAATGCTGCTACTCGAGGCTGCCGGAAAGGCTAATAAAAACGTAGTGTTTGAGCGCGCGAATGGAGATGCAACTTGACGCCAAGAAAAATCGCAGCGTTCGCTTTGGGGCCAATTGCAGGTGCGTTGCTTGGTCTAATAACTCTCCCCACGATTACATGGTTTTTTGCTCAGGAAGATGTGGGAAGGATAGCTATGCTGCAAGTGACAATAGGCTTAAGCACATTGCTGTTCAGTCTGGGCCTGGATCAAGCCTATGTGCGGGAGTTTCATGACGTAGCCAATAAACCCGCGCTCTTGAAACAATCCTTCCTGCCAGGGTTCCTCTTACTTTTCGCATCATTGGTTGGGCTGCTGAGTCTTGGTGACTTCATGGCAATGTGGCTATTTGACTCTTCAAGCTTTCAGCTAAGTTTATTAATAGCCATAGCGTTACTGGCGGCATTTGTATCTCGGTTTCTGTCCCTGGTTCTTAGAATGAATGAGCGTGGCTTGGCCTTTTCGATGAGTCAGGTTCTTCCCAAGCTACTTTTGCTCGGTTTTATTGGTCTATACGTCTACGCAGAAGTTGATAAGACATTAACCAATCTTATTTTGGCTAACACCGCAGCATTGGTATTTGTCAGTGTTGTATTTGCGTTCAATACACGGAAAGAATGGGTCGCTGGTGCTGCTTCAAAAATCGAATTCGAGCACCTAAAGCACATGTTGAGATTTGGCATGCCGCTGATTTTTGGTGGCATCGCCTTTTGGGGTTTGACTGCCGTCGATAAAGTTTTTCTCAGAGCATTGGCAAGTTTCGAAGAACTTGCAGTTTACTCCGTTTCAGTTAGCTTCGCTGCGGCCGCCATTATTTTGCAAAGTGTCTTTTCAACCGTATGGGCTCCAACTGTTTATAAATGGGCTAGTAAAGGGGAAGGGCTGGAAAATGTACATAGAGTAACTCGATATGTTCTTGCATTAGTAGTCGTACTCTTTTGCTTCGCAGGATTACTTTCCTGGATTGTCGAGCTGTTCTTACCACCTCATTACTCCGAAGTTCAATGGATAGTGGTCTCGTGTCTGGGGTACCCCTTGCTCTATACTCTATCTGAAAGCACCGCTGTAGGAATCGGAATCTCAAAGCGAACTGGCTTTTCAATGTTAGCCGCTGTTATTGCATTTTTTGTTAACACCCTAGGAAACTGGTTATTGATTCCAAAGTATGGGGCGGCAGGTGCAGCAGTAAGTACCTGTTTTTCGTTCTGGGTCTTTTTCTTGCTACGAACCGAATTTTCAATATTTCTTTGGAAGCAAATGCCAAGGTTGGCTATTTATAGTTACTCTGGGTTGGTAGTGTTCGGCGCTATTGTATTTACATTGTTTGGAAGTCGGCTCGGATTGATAACGGTTGGATTTTGGGTGATGGTTCTGGTTTTGGCGATGCAAAGCTTTAGAAAAGAGTTCGAAACAGCGTGGCGTTTTTCTTGCGGTATAGTAAAGCGTAAGGCATCTGGAAATAGTTATTAATTGATATCAACTTTCTCCTGAAGTAACTGTTTTTCTTCACTGCTGCGATCTCCCTGAATTAGCGGCAAAGGGGTACAGTCAAAAACAATCGTGAGCTAAGCGTCTACAAAGCTGCCGCTAGCCGACGACCCTAGATTTTCGAAGTGAAATAAAAGTTGAGTAACAAAGTGAAAAAATTAGTAGTCGCTTTTTTAATATTTATCTGTTCTGCCATCACTGTCCATTATCTTGAGGATGACCTTCTACCATATGTAGTGGAATTAAAGACTTTTATAAGCGGAGATCAACCATTCACTTCAGCGCTCAAAGGATGTAATCAAATTCAAGGTGAAGCCAAAGACTGGATTCATCCAGCCACTTTGTCGCTGACCGTTTACGGAACCGCGCAAACTATTTTCGAGCAAAACTCAAGTCAGAGCCTTCGGGAAGTACTGCCTGCTTATCGCGATAAAGCGCCTGATTTTGAGGAATTAATCTGTGTTGCGGATTATTTGAAAGCTCATTCCAAGGAATTTGAAGGCACCCTACATGGTGATTCCGAGAAATCCAAAGTTCTAGCGTTTCCTTACAACATGGACAAACCTCTTTACGAAATGAAGGCTCCATGGGTGTCTGGTTTGGCTCAGTCATTCGCAGGCCAGGTAATGTTAGCGGCTTATCTAAGAACTGAAGATGAAAGCTATCTCGATGCTGCTCGCTCCATCGCCAATCTTCTTTTCTTGCCAATTTCGGAAGGGGGGGTGCTAGTGACATTTAATGATGGATTCTGGTATGAAGAGTACGCAAGCCCAAACTCTAAACCTCCCTTAGTTTTGAATGGGCATTTGTTGAGTTTGGATTTCCTTTATTGGATGAATGAGTTTGACAGATCAGATAGGTGGAGAATTGGATTCGATAAAGGGCTTGAGTCAGTAAAAGGTAAAATAGAAAATTTTCATTCATTTGCCTGGAGCTTTTATGACCTCGACGGCAACCTTGCGAATAAAAAATATCATCTTTTTCATATTAGGCAACTTGAACGTTATTCAAAGTTTGATAATAGCGGAGAGCTAAAAAAAGCAGCGTCGCGAATGCAATACCATCTTTTATTTCCTGCTGGAGTTTTCGAGCGTTTAATAATTCAGCCGTCTAACCTTCTTTTTTTTCTTGTCGGGTGTTTTTTTGCAATATACAGTTTAATTCTGTATTTTTTATTAAAGTTTCACTCGATCTTCTTTAAAAAGTCTGTTTAGCTACGCCTGTTGTAGTGTTGTCTCTATTCCTTCTTTTCGATGACCTAAGTTATGCGCGCTATGTTAGCGTTGTGTAAAGTGTGGACTAGGCGCAAGTTTGTAATCTTTAATGTTGAGTGCGAAGTCTAACACCTGTTGTTTCTCTAAATGGTGATTGCTCTCCTTTTAAACTTCGGTCCGAAAAAAATCGACCTGAACTCTAAAATTCATCTTCTGATTTAAAAAAATGTTCTGGATAGTCTGGACCGTATTCTTAATTTTAAATATTTCAGTGCTCTTTAAGTTGAGGTCCCACCCAATCTACGAGCCACGAGTGCTGTTTTCCCTCTCGTCTTTGCCTTGGCTAATCACAGGCTACGGCTATTCCATCGATTACGAGGGATTTTTGGCTGCCAAAGCAGGCTTCTATAGTGCCTCATTAGAAGTGCTTTCAATTAAGGCTATGTCTCTCTTCGTCCTAGGGTATTTGAGCTTTATTGCTGGAGCTTCTGTCAAAACCGGGCATCCGGCAGCAGGGCATTTTAACTCCCATCGGAATCCCTCACTTATCTCCAGTTTAAAAATTGTAAGTTGGGTTATGATTTTGCTGGCAGCTTTAAATTTTTCTGTAAATGTAGTGATGATTTCTGGTGGTAATATTCTTGATTATTTGAGTAATACGGCAGGCCGAAGTTACCAAGTCGCAGAAGGGCAGGGTATCAGTGCAATCGGATATATCTTTGGTCTAGTTGGTGTCAACTTTATATTTTATTTTGCAGGAAAAGAAAATACCTCCAAGAAGGCGATGCTATTTTTGCTTATGCTCTTGGTTATCTTTATTCTAGTGAGAGCGTCGCAGGGCCGAATTTTTCAGACTCTCGTTTTTATCGGTTCAACATATGTATGTTACCTTATTGCGATCCATCAGTCGGGTAGAGTCAATGCTAGCTATGTAAAAAGCATTCCAGTGTTCCTGTCATTGGCGTTGCTAGGCGTGGCACTTTACTTTCTGCGGATTCTAAGTGCATACTTTTATTCCGGAAAAGATCTTGCGTCAGTTGATTTCGATTTCATTTTCTCGGGTTTCATGCATTTTGCAGTCGAACGTGGGAATGTTCCCAATGTTCCAATACTTCTGACGCTGATTGATAAGATTCCAGAAGAGACATTCTACTTCGCGGGCTCGACCATTCCAAACTTTCTTTTATGGTTGATACCGAAATCTCTCTTAGCACCAGATTATCTTATTTCATTACGTATCAAAGAATTGTGGTATTTAGATATTCCCGGCGGTGGGTTGCCCCCTACTGGAGTAGGTGAGTGGTATGCAAATTTCGGTATTGCTGGCGTGTTTGTAGGTATGTTTTTGGTAGGTTTTACTTTGAAGTACATTTATTCTAAAGCCCTGAGCGGGAGTAGTCCATATTTGAAGGTTATTTGGGCCAACCTGTCCATTGGTTTTATTGTTATTTACCCAAAGACTGATTTATCGCAGATTCCATCTTTTATAATTCTGGTTGTCGGTATTTTTTGGTTGTGCGCTGGAATTTTGCATACAATTGTTCGACCTAAAAATATTAGATAGAAAAGGGTTTGATTTTGTATTCTATTGATTCATTATGCTTTCAACAGATAATCTGTGGCAGCAAATCTGGCAGTGTCTCCATTGTCGTATTAGATAGAAATAAAGGTTTGCTCTAGCGCTGTTACTTTTTCTGGCTTTTCCAATATTGTGGCCTCATTCAATGAATAATCAACCTAAAGTAGTTCACTTAACTTCGGTTCACAGTCGAAAGGACATCCGGGTATTTCTGAAACAATGTGTCTCGCTTGCAAAGGAGTTCGACTCTGTATCTTTGGTAGTGTCGGATGGAAATGGAGATGAGACACTGAGCTCCGTGAATATCTTTGATGTTGGATCTTTCGACAATCGGCTTGCTCGTATTTTTTGTGCCCCGCGGCAGGTTTATCGAAAAGCAATATCACTTGATGCAGATATTTATCACATACATGATCCTGAGCTTGTTCCCATAGGCCTTAAATTAAAACGGCAAAACAAGGCCGTTATTTTCGACGCCCACGAGGATTTTCCGAAACAATTGCTTAGTAAACCCTATCTTAATCCAGTGTTGAGGCGGTTATTTTCAGAGTCGTTTAAGTTTTTTGAGCGATTAGTTTGCCGCAAGCTCGACGCTGTCGTCGGAGCCACACCTTTTATAAGCGAAAAGTTTGCAAGGATGGGGGCCCGCTCCGTTAACATAAATAATTATCCATTGTTGGGTGAGCTCTCTATTGGCGGGGTCGATTGGTCAGAGAAGCAAGATTTGGTCTGCTATGTTGGGGGTATAGCTGAGATACGAGGAATACATCAAATTGTTGATGGGATTGGGTCAGTTAAATCCCAAGCGCGATTAGCACTGGCGGGTAAATTCGCTAGTAATGAATTGCAGGATGTTGTTTGTCGCGAATCGGGCTGGGCGAACGTCGATAATCTTGGCTTTCTGGGTCGAGAACAGGTTCGCGACTTGATGGGCAGATGTAAAGCCGGATTGGTTACTTTCTTGCCTACGCCGAACCATACTGATGCACAGCCCAACAAGATGTTTGAGTATATGAGTGCGGGCTTGCCTGTGATTGCTTCGAACTTCACATTATGGAGGGAAATCATTGAGGGTAATCAGTGTGGTATTTGCGTAGATCCACGTGATCCCAAGGCCATTGCCGAAGCTATTGATTTTATTGTTGAGCATCCCAAAGAAGCTGAGACAATGGGGCAAAATGGTCAGCGGGCCGTCCAGGAAAAATATAATTGGTTGATCGAAGAGCAGAAGTTGCTCGATCTTTATATGTCTTTGGTAAAGTGAAATTCCGTATGAAACGTTTGTTAACGATAATTGGCGCTCGACCACAATTCATTAAGGCTAGCGTAGTTTCCCGGGCCATTAAGGAAACTGATGGCGTAGAAGAGATCATGTTGCATACGGGCCAACATTTCGACGCGAACATGTCGGACGTCTTCTTTAATCAGTTGGCTATCCCAAGGCCGGATATTCAACTGGACATCCATGGCGGCAGTCATGGTGAAATGACGGGGAGGATGCTAGCAGAAATTGAAAAGGCGCTTATTCAGCATAAGCCTGATCGTGTTCTTGTCTACGGCGACACTAATTCCACATTAGCGGGTGCGTTAGCTGCGGCCAAGCTGCATGTCCCGGTGGCCCACGTTGAAGCCGGCCTGCGCAGCTTCAATATGCAAATGCCTGAAGAGATTAACCGCATTCTTACTGATCAGGTTAGTGATCTGCTGTTTTGCCCAACAAACACCTCAGTCCAGAACCTTGAGAACGAGGGTTTTGCCAGTAAGCCTGCCAAAGTAATTCAGGTTGGGGATGTCATGCAGGATGCCGCGCTACTGTTTGCGGAGAAGGCGGCTGCCCCTGCTGACGGTGAGCTGCCAGAAAAATTTGTTCTGGCGACATTGCATCGAGCCGAGAATACGGACAATCCCCAGAGGTTGTCGAATATCGTTCACGCACTGAACCATATTCATAAAAATGAGGCGCCTGTCGTTTTGCCCCTCCATCCGCGCACCCGTAAGCTTATTGCTGAGCAGGGCCTGGAGCTTGATGTTCATCTGATTGACCCTGTTGGATATTTTGAAATGGTCTGGTTACTCGATCATTGTCAGCTGGTGTTGACAGATAGCGGCGGTGTGCAAAAAGAGGCGTTTTTCTTTGGCAAAGCGTGCGTGACCATGCGCGACCAGACTGAATGGGTGGAGCTTATTGAGGCCGGGGCCAATGAGCTGGTTGGTGCAGATCAGCAGAAGATCGTTAGTGCTACGAGCAAAAATCTTGGGCGTACGGTCAAAGATACTGATCATTTGTATGGCGGAGGAGAGGCCTCGCAGCGAATTGTTAATGAGTTGGTAAAGGCAAACTCATGAGCAAGACCGTATGGGTTATTAATCAGTATGCCTCCACTCCTGCCACAGCTCTGGGGGGGCGGCATTACTACATGGCCCGTGAGATGGCAAAGAAGGGATGTAAAGTCTACCTCATAGGCTCTGCATCTCACCATTTGCTGCGAGAAAAACCGGTTTTTGATGCCACTTTCAAGTTGGAAGAGGTAGAAGGTTTTACATTTGTTTGGGTGAAGATGCCATCTTATGAGCATGCGCACAGCAAAAAGCGCGTGCTTAATTGGCTTCTGTTTCCATGGCGGTTACGCAAACTCGGGCAAGTAATACCGGACAATCCGGATACGATACTTTGCTCCTCGCCTTCGCCATTGGCATTTCTCGGCGCCCAATCGCTGGCAAAGAAGTTTAACGCCAGGTTGGTTTTCGAAGTACGTGATATATGGCCATTGACTCTTACTGAGCTGGGCGGGCATTCCCCTAAAAATCCGTTGATCCAGCTTATGCAATGGGTTGAGGATCGCGCCTACCGCGAATCAGATGCGGTGGTATCCAATCTGCGAAACTCCGTTGAACACATGGTTAGTCATGGAATGGCCCGTGGCAAGTTCACCTGGGTCCCGAATGGCTTTTCCATTGACGAAGTCAGTCTGAAGAGTCCGCTGAACTCCAAGGCACGGAGTCAAGTGCCCGAGGGCAAATTCACCATTGGCTACACTGGCACTCTTGGAATCGCAAATTCCCTGAACACTCTGGTCTACGCAGCAGAGCAGCTGAAGGGCCATCCTGATATCTGCTTTGTTCTGGTCGGCGACGGCAAGGAAAAGCCTGGTTTGCGGCAATTGGTTGCAGAAAAAGGGTTAACCAATGTCTATTTCGTTGATCCAATTCCGAAAGTTGAAATACAGGCTATGTTAGCGCTTTTCGATGTGTGCTACATCGGTTTATCAAAGGATCCATTGTTCCGCTTCGGAGTTTCCCCTAATAAACTTTTCGATTATCTTTATTCTGGAAAGCCAATTATTTACGGAATTGAATCAGGTAGTTATAAGCCAGTGAAGGACATAGGTGCGGGTATTCAGATTGCTGCGGAGGATGCAGAGCAATTGGCTGATGCTGTACTGAAACTGTATTCCATGGCTCCCGAGGAGAGGGAGACTATGGGAGCAAAAGGGCGCAAAGCCGCTCTTGAGCAATATGAATATGGGCAACTAGCAGATAGATTGTCCGATGTGCTATTCGAGTAAGTTCGTTATTGATTAATTATTTCTGTGTGAATGTAGGTTTCCTACGTATGCTTAAAAGGTTATTTGATATTTTTTTTTCGAGCCTTTGCCTTGTGTTATTGAGCCCGATCATTGCAATTGTGGCATTTCGAATTCGCAAAAAGCTTGGTTCCCCGGTTCTATTTCGGCAGTCCCGCCCCGGCCTCTCCGGTAAACCCTTTTCTATGGTTAAGTTTCGAACAATGAAAGATGCGGTTGACGAAAGAGGCAACCTTTTACCCGATTCGGAACGAATGACCTCTTTCGGACAGTTTCTGCGGTCTACAAGCCTTGATGAGCTGCCCGAGCTTTGGAATGTGCTCAAGGGAGATATGAGCCTGGTAGGACCTCGCCCCCTTTTGATGGAGTACGTGTCTCTATATTCTGAGGAACAGTTTCGCCGTCATGAGGTTAGGCCCGGTGTGACTGGCTGGGCACAGGTGAATGGTCGAAACGCTATTTCCTGGGAAGACAAATTCAAACTCGATATCTGGTATGTGGATAATCGTTCATTTTGGCTGGACATTAAGATTCTGTTTCTTACGGTCAAAAAGGTGCTGGTTCGAGATGGCATCAGCGGTGAGGGAGAAGTCACAATGTCGAAGTTTACTGGGAAAGACGAATAATGCGTTTGGCCATTCTTGGCGCGAGTGGCCATGGCAAGGTTATTGCCGACGCTGCAGAGCAACTCGGCTGGCAGGATGTCATTTTTTTTGATGATGCCTGGCCGAGCGTTAAGGAGAACGGGCCCTGGAGTGTGAATGGCCCAACGGAACGGTTGATCGAGCGGGTATCGGAATTTGACGGCGTTGTGGTTGGCATTGGCAACAACCGAACCCGCGAAGAAAAACAATGTGAGCTAGCGAGAGCTGGCGCGAACTTGGTTTCTATCGTTCACCCGGCTGCGACCGTTAGCTCTCGCGCATCCTTTGGACCTGGAACTGTTGTTTTTGCCAATGCAGTCATTAACCCTTGTGCCTACGTCGGTGGTGGCGTCATTGTCAATACCGGTGCAGTAGTAGAGCACGATTGTGTCGTTGGTAATTTCGCTCATATTAGCCCAAACGCGGTTTTAGCCGGTGGCGTCAAGCTCGGCCAACAAGTTTGGGTGGGTGCCTGTGCCTCAATAAAGCAGTTGGTCTCCGTCGGGGATGCCTCGATTGTTGGAATGGGAGCTGTAGTGACTAAAGATGTCGGGTCTGGTGTAACCGTGGTGGGAAATCCAGCGCGAATCCGCCGCCAATGAATTCTTCAATTTTTCAAGTTCAGGATACAACTGAGTAAACCATGTTAAACGGACCATTTTCCCCCTGGCCTTCTTTTACTAACGAAGAAGCCAACGCTGTGCGTGATGTTTTGCTATCTAACAAAGTCAACTACTGGACGGGGCGGGAATGCCGGGAGTTTGAGCGAGAGTTTGCCACTTTTTCTGATTCCGAATATGCCGTCGCTCTGGCTAACGGTACAGTGGCGCTAGACTTGGCTTTGAAAGCGCTTGGTATCGGGGGGGGCGATGAAGTGGTGGTAACGCCGCGGACCTTCCTGGCGTCTGCATCCAGTATTGTGACTTCTGGGGCGGTGCCAGTGTTCGCGGATGTGTCTCCCGACTCCCAGAATATTACGCCGGAAACTGTGCGCGAGGTTATCACGCCTCGCACCCGCGCAATTGTGTGCGTGCACTTGGCAGGCTGGCCCTGTGATATGGATGGGTTTATGGCGCTGGCGGAGGAGTTCGGGCTGGCTGTAATTGAAGACTGTGCCCAGGCTCACGGCGCGCGCTATAAGGGGCGCTCTGTAGGTTCCATTGGCCATGTAGGATGTTGGTCTTTTTGCCAGGACAAGATTATGTCTACCGGCGGTGAGGGTGGCATGGTAACAACCAACGACCGGGAGCTTTGGTCGAAGATGTGGTCTTTTAAAGATCATGGGAAAAGTTGGGAAGCGGTCTACGAGCGTGAGCATCCCCCTGGGTTCCGTTGGTTGCATGATTCTTTTGGCACCAACTGGCGGATGACTGAAATGCAGGCGGTGATCGGCCGACTACAACTGCGCCGAATGCCAGAGTGGCACCGGGCCCGAACCAATAATGCGGAGCGCATTTGGGCTACTGGTCGCGAATTGCCAGCATTGCGAGTGCCTGAATTCTCCTGTGGTGTCAGCTGTGATTCAGGGTGCCCAGGAAGGAATGGCTGCTCCCACGCCCATTATAAATGCTATCTGCAGGTAAGGCCGGATCGTCTCGCGCCGGGATGGTCAAGGGACCGGATTGTTGAGGAGGTGGTCGCCCAAGGGGTGCCGTGTTTCCAGGGCTCTTGCTCAGAGGTCTACCGTGAGCGCGCCTTTGATGGCACTGACTGGCGTCCGTCGAAGCCACTTGAAGTGGCGCAAGAGTTGGGTGAGACCAGCTTGATGTTCTTGGTGCACCCGACTTTAACGCAGGCAGAGATAGAAAAAACCTGTACGGTTCTTCGAGCCGTAATGGAACAGGCCACCCGCGGCTGAGCCTCTCCTCATCCTGTTGTCCTTTGAGTTTTCGGAGTTTTCTCTTTTATGTGCGGTATTGTCGGCGCAGTATGCGCTCGAGATGTAACACCTTTTTTGTTAACCGGTCTTCAAACACTTGAATACCGTGGGTACGACTCGGCTGGACTGGCTCTGCTGAACGGCGGTCTTAAACGGGCCCGTTCCGTCGGTCGTGTGTCCGAGCTGCGGGCGTTGGTTGATCGCGAGCAGTTACAGGGGCATATGGGTATTGCTCACACCCGCTGGGCAACACACGGAGTGCCGGCGGAACGGAATGCGCACCCACATGTGTCTGGAAAGCTTGCGGTTGTTCACAATGGCATTATTGAGAACCATGTTGAACTGCGGGCTATGCTTTCGGGTCTGGGGTACGATTTTACGTCGGATACCGATACGGAGACGGTTGCTCATCTCGTTGAGGCTTGCCTGGCAGGGAAGGTGGGTGAAGCGTCGCCCTCGCTCTTCGAGGCTGTGGGGGCTGCGGTCCCTTACCTGAAAGGCGCGTATGCCCTGGCTGTGGTTCGGGCAGACGAACCAGAAACTCTGGTTGTAGCCAGGGAAGGTTCGCCGCTGATGCTGGGGCAGGGTGATACTGGTTTTTATGCAGCCTCCGATGCCTCCGCTTTGATTTCGGAAACCCGTGAGTTGATGTATCTGGAGAACGGAGATGTTGCCCAGCTTACCTTGGACGGCGTAACGATACGGGATGCAGAGGGTCAGTCGGTTACTCGCCCTGTGACCACCTCTACGCTGAGAGCAGATGCGGTTCAGTTGGGCGAGTATAAGCACTACATGCAAAAGGAGATCTTCGAGCAGCCCCAGGCCCTTGGCAATACCCTTGAAATGCTTGGCGGTACAGGAACGCTTCAGTCGGGCTTGTTCGGTGCGGATGCCGCGCGAATTTTTGATGAAGTGGACTCAGTACTTATTCTGGCCTGCGGTACTTCCAGCTATGCCGGGATGGTGGCGCGCTATTGGATTGAGGCGATTGCAGGCGTGCCCTGTAATGTGGAGATTGCTAGTGAATATCGGTACCGGAAATCAGTAGCCCGGGAATCCCAGTTGGTTGTGGCCATATCCCAGTCGGGAGAGACCGCTGACACCATTGCGGCCCTGCAGTATGCCAAGTCGTTGGGGCACCGATACACTCTGGCTATCTGTAATGTGCCCGAATCCTCCATCGTTCGCGAGGCCGCGCTACGTTTTATTACGCGTGCGGGTCCTGAAATTGGTGTGGCTTCTACCAAGGCGTTTACCACGCAGTTGTCGACGCTGTTCCTGCTCGCTCTTCTTTTGGCCAAGGGGCGTGGCGCGCTATCGGCTGAGGATGAGGCCACCTACCTGAATGAAGCGCGCCATTTGCCGGTCGCCGTTGAAAAGGTTCTGGCGCTGGAGTCGGCGATTCGGGATCTGGCTCAGCAGTTTGGTAACAAGCAACACGCGCTGTTCCTTGGTCGTGGCCGGCATTACCCGATTGCACTGGAAGGTGCCTTAAAGCTTAAGGAAATTTCCTATATACATGCAGAGGCCTACCCGGCGGGAGAACTGAAACACGGCCCTTTGGCGTTGGTTGATGCCGAGATGCCTGTGGTGGTTGTGGCGCCCAATGATGAACTGTTGGAGAAATTGAAGGCCAACATGGAAGAAGTTCGGGCCAGAGGTGGCGAACTGTTCGTGTTTGCCGATGGTGACAGCCAGATCGCCTCCGAACCCGGAATACAGGTTCTTAAAATGCCCGAGCATTACGGAATCTTGTCGCCGGTTCTTCATGTTGTTGCATTGCAATTATTGGCTTACCACGTGGCTCTAGTGAAGGGCACTGATGTGGACAAACCCCGCAATTTGGCCAAAAGTGTTACTGTTGAGTGACCGTGGCGATCATCTTTTCTGGTAAAGGAACACCATGTTTGAAAAATTCCTGAATTTATCTCGGGTCCACAAGCGGCTGGTGTCGGTTTTTGCTGATGTGGCGGTTCTGTTTTTTGCTTTGTGGGCGGCGTTTTCGCTGCGCCTGGAGCAGCAGTTCTGGGTGCCTGATCAGGGGCAGCTTATTGTCTCTGGGTTAACGGTTGTCTTCACGATTGCCGTGTTCATAAAGCTGGGTCTCTATCGCGCGGTCATTCGCTATCTGAGTGACAGGGCCTTTATCACGGTGATAACCGGGGTGGTGATTTCGTCGATCACCTTGATCTTGTTGGGATATTGGCTTGAGGTACAGGTTCCTCGTTCCGTGCCTATCATTTACGGGGCGCTGGCTTTTATCTTTGTAAGCGGAACCAGAATGACGGTCCGTATGCTGGTGAATCGTCCTCGGCATCGCAACAAGCAGTTTGTGGCGATTGTTGGTGCAGGCGAGACCGGCCTGCAACTTGCGAACGCGCTGGATCAAGGCACCGAATATCATCCTGCGGCTTTTATCACGTTGCTGAAAGCAAACCACCGGGCCTTGATTAATGGAATCCCGGTTTACGACATCAGTCACATCGAGCGTGTGGTGAGGGAGCATCGTATCAAGCGTTTGTTGCTGGCTCTGGATGCCGATTCTGGTATTGACCGTAAGCGCTTGCTGAAAAAGCTGGAGCCGCTCGCCATTCCGGTGCAGACCGTTCCAACCATGTCCGAACTGGTAGCGGGCCAGGCACGCATCAATGATATCCGGGATCTGGAGCTTGAGGATTTGTTGGGTCGGGACCCCGTGCAGCCAGACAATGCACAGGTCGCTACCAGCCTGTATGAGCGCGCAGTAATGGTAACCGGGGCTGGTGGCTCAATAGGTTCCGAGTTGTGCCGCCAGATCATTCAGCACCGTCCTTCCAAATTGGTGCTTTTTGAACAGTCTGAGTTTTCTCTTTACGCCATTGAGCGCGAGCTTCAGGCGATCAATCAGATTGAGGCACTTGGGGTAGAAATCCACCCGTTGCTGGGCAGTGTTACCCACCGTCGGCGTTGTGAGACCGCGATGCGGAGTTTTGGCGTAGAAACCGTATACCACGCCGCAGCTTACAAGCATGTGCCTCTGGTTGAACACAATGTTATCGAAGGTATTCAGAATAATGTGTTTGGCACCTTTCACGTTGCGGAAGCGGCCATTGCGGCCGGGGTGAAGCGCTTTGTGTTGATCTCCACCGACAAAGCGGTGCGTCCCACTAATGTGATGGGTGCCAGTAAGCGTCTTGCTGAGCTTGTGCTCCAGGGCCTGGCTCAGCGGCAGTCAGACACTATCTTTTCCATGGTGCGGTTTGGCAACGTGCTCGGCTCTTCCGGCTCTGTTGTCCCTCTGTTCAGGGATCAGATTCGCGATGGCGGGCCAGTTACCGTGACGCACCCGGATATTATCCGTTACTTCATGACCATTCCTGAGGCCAGCCAGCTTGTCCTTCAGGCTGGCAGCATGGGGCAGGGTGGCGAAGTGTTCGTTCTGGATATGGGCGAGCCCGTAAAAATTGCCGACCTGGCCCGGAAAATGATTCACCTGATGGGGTTGATGGAGAAAACAGACGATCGGCCGGATGGGGATATCGAAATTGTATTCTCCGGGCTGCGGCCCGGTGAAAAGCTCTATGAGGAGTTGTTGATTGGCGACAACCCGCAGGGTACGGCTCACCCCCGGATCATGATGGCAAGGGAGGTCTCGATGCCCTGGGATGAGGTGGAACAAACGCTCAACCGTCTGATGCGGGCAAGTCATGACTTTGATTGTCAGGAGATCATTCAAATCCTTAAAACGGCACCGACGGGGTTTGCCCCCAATGGGGATGTGGCGGATCTGGTATGGTGCAATGGTGATCGACAGTTAACTGTGGCTTCTCAAGAGTCCGATAAGATAAGGCGCTTCCCGGCCTGAAACGATTTGTTCGGTAAGGCCGGTGAGGTTTTTAAAGAAGGGGCGGATCGGGAAGATCTTGCCCCTTTTTTCTTCTATCATGCAGGGATACTTTTGGCTGACCATTTGCGCCGAACTACAAAGACCAGAGGCACCTGACACCCGATGTTTGAAAACAGCTCCATACTGATCACCGGCGGTACAGGCTCCTTCGGCCATACCTTCGTCCCCATGCTCCTCGAGCGTTTCAATCCCAGAAAAGTGATCATTTTCTCCCGGGATGAAATGAAGCAGTGGGAGATGGCCAAGAAGTTTGCCGGCGATCACCGCGTTCGCTTTTTCATCGGCGACGTGCGCGACAAAGATCGCCTTTACCGGGCGCTGGATGGGGTCGATTACGTGGTGCATGCCGCAGCCACCAAGATTGTTCCAACCGCGGAATACAATCCCTTCGAGTGCATCAAGACCAATATCAATGGCGCCATGAACCTGATCGATGCCTGTATCGATAAAGGCGTGAAGCGTGTTGTGGCTCTTTCAACAGATAAAGCCAGCAGCCCGATCAATCTGTATGGCGCTACCAAGCTGGCCTCAGACAAATTGTTCGTTTCTGGCAATTCCTACGCGGGTGGCCATGAGACACGCTTTGCGGTCGTGCGCTATGGCAATGTAATGGGATCCCGTGGGTCGGTTATTCCGTTTTTCATGTCGGTTAAGGACCAGGGCGTGTTGCCCATTACCGACGAGCGCATGACCCGCTTTATGATTTCGTTGGAAGAGGGTGTGGAGCTGGTGTGGCACGCCTTTGAGGATATGGAAGGTGGGGAAATCTACGTGAAGAAAATCCCTTCCATGAAGGTGACCGATCTTGCACGGGTGGTCGCTCCGGAAGCCAAACACGAGATCGTTGGCATCCGCCCCGGCGAGAAGCTGCATGAGCAGATGATTGGTGCCGAGGATTCCTATTACACCTATGAGTACCCGGAGCACTTCAAGATTCTGCCAGCCATTCATGACTGGAGCGCCGATGCTGCGCGCATCAAGGACGGCAAGAAAGTGCCTGAAGGATTTGTTTATTCAAGTGACAACAACACAGAATGGATGTCCCAAGAAGATCTGCAGGCCTGGATTGATGCCAACCGGGAAAAAATCGGGAGTATCTGATTGATGATTCCTTACGGGCGCCAGGAAATCACGCAAGAAGACATTGATGCCGTTGTTGAAGTTCTCAAATCGGACTTCCTGACCCAGGGCCCGAAAGTTCCAGAGTTTGAGAACACGGTGGCCAGCCATGTTGGTGCGAAGTTTGGCGTGGCTGTTAACAGCGCAACGTCGGCCTTGCACGTTGCCTGCGCGGCTCTTGACCTGGAAGAAGGGGACTGGCTGTGGACTTCGCCGGTCACGTTTGTGGCCTCGGCAAATTGTGGCCTTTATTGCGGCGCAAAGGTGGATTTCGTCGATATCGACCCCCGCACCTACAATCTTTGCCCGGATGCGCTTGAGCGGAAGCTGGAACAGGCCAGGGAGCAGGATCGTCTGCCCAAGGTGGTTGTGCCTGTTCACCTGTGTGGCCAGCCTTGCGACATGGAACGGATCAAGGCGTTGTCTGATCGTTATGGTTTTCGCATTGTTGAGGATGCGTCCCATGCCATTGGTGGCAAGTATCAGGGCGAGTTTATTGGCAGCGGCCGGTTCAGCGATATAACGGTGTTCAGCTTCCATCCGGTAAAAATTGTGACAACTGCGGAAGGCGGCATGGCAGTGACCAATGACGCTGAACTGGCGCAGCGTATGGAGATGCTCCGTAGCCATGGCATAACCCGGGACCCTGCCCGCATGACCCACGAGCCAGACGGCCCCTGGTACTATCAGCAGGTGGACCTGGGCTTTAACTACCGTATGACCGAGCTGCAGGCGGCCCTGGGTGTAAGCCAGATGGCACGGCTGGACGACTTCGTGAAGCGTCGGCATGAACTGGCCCGGCGATACGATGAACTGTTGGCGGATTTGCCGGTACTGAGCCCATGGCAGCATCCGGACAGCTATTCAGGCCTTCACCTTTACGTGATCCGACTGAAATTGGGAGAGATTCGTGCCAGCCACCGGGAGGTATTCGAGTCGCTCAGGGAGCAGGGAATCGGTGTAAACCTGCATTACATCCCCGTCCATACTCAGCCCTTCTACGAGGCCATGGGGTTCGCGCCCGATGATTTTCCGGAATCCATGCGCTATTACAACGAAGCGATCAGCATTCCCATGTACCACGGCCTGACGTTTGAACAGCAGGACGCGGTGGTTGCAGCGCTGAAGCAGGCCCTTTCGGTATGAAGGTTGCGGTAATTCCCGCCCGCGGAGGCAGCAAGCGGATTCCGGGCAAGAATATCCGGGATTTCTGCGGCAAACCGATGATCGCCTGGTCCATTGAGGCGGCCCGCGCGAGTGGCTGTTTTGACGATGTGATCATTTCAACCGATGACGAGAGGATCGCCGAAGTAGCCAGGAAGTTTGGAGCGACCGTTCCTTTCATGCGTCCGGTACATCTTTCGGATGATTACACGGGAACACTTCCGGTTATCCGACATGCGGTTGAGTGGCTTGCGGAGGCCGGCCATGCTGTTGATTTTGCATGCTGTGTCTATGCCACGGCCCCTTTCATCACGCCCGCGGACATTCAAGAGGGCGAAAGGCGGCTTCAATCCGCGGGCTGCAGCTTCGCGTTTTCTGTGACCAGCTACGCTTTTCCTATTCAGCGTGCACTTCGCCTTGCCGATGGCGGCCGGGTCGAGATGATGCATCCCGGGCAGTTTGCAACACGATCCCAGGATCTGGAGGAAGCCTGGCATGATGCCGGTCAGTTTTACTGGGGGACCGCCGAAGCCTGGCTTGAGGAGCGGATGATCTTTGGGCGGGACTCTATCGGAATCCCGATTCCCCGCTACCGTGTTCAGGATGTTGATACCCATGAGGATTGGGAGTCGGCCGAGTATATGTTTGAAGCGCTGAGAGCCCGGGCGCGCAATGGCTGAATCGCTCGCGGTTGCTTTTCGGGTAGATGCATCCACGCTTATAGGGTCTGGCCATGTGATGCGCTGCCTCACTCTTGCAGACGCTCTGGCAGAAGCCGGTGCCCGATGTTTTTTCGTAATGCGGCAGAAGCCGGGAAATCTGGAGGGCGCGGTGCGCAGCAGGGGGTATCAGGTATTGATGCTTTCATCGGGCGGGGCGGAGCAAAGCGCTCGCCATTCTGAAAGTGAGCCACCCCACACCGGCTGGCTGGGAGTGAGTTGGGAAGCCGATGCCTCTGACACTCTGCAGGCATTGAAAGGCATCGAGTTGGACTGGCTGGTAGTAGACCACTACGCACTCGATCATCGCTGGGAGTCTAAGGTTGTTGGTTGTTGCCGGCGCCTGATGGCTATTGATGACCTTGCAGACCGAAAGCATCAGAGTGATGTGCTTTTGGACCAGAATCTTGGGCGTGAACTGCATGATTACGATGGTCTGGTACCGGGCCACGCCAAGCGGCTGATTGGCTCTGATTACGCTTTGCTCAGGCCCGAGTTCTCACGGGCACGTGCCCTGTCTCTCGAAGAAAGGAAAACCCGGGAGCCCGGGAACATACTTGTTAGTATGGGGGGCGTGGATGCGGCTAATGTTACCGCCAATGTTTTGAGGGTATTGGATAGCATCGAGTTTGTTGCCTCTTGCCGGGTTACCGTCGTTCTTGGGGCCGCCTGTCCTCATATCGACGAGGTGATAGAGCAAGCGGAATCAATGCGTCTGGATACACGGGTGGTCGTAAATGCCAGCAACATGGCGGAGCTGATGAGCCAGGCAGATCTTGCCATTGGTGCCGCTGGGGGCTCTGCCTGGGAACGCTGCTGCCTTGGTTTGCCCAGCTTGCTTGTGGTGATGGCAGACAACCAACGGCCGGGCGCTGAGGCGCTGAAACGGGCTGGCGCATCACTCAGTTTGGGGTCGCCGGGCGCTATTGAAGAGACATTGCCCAGGGCGATGCGTGAAGTATTCGCGCCCGGAAGGTTGCTTGAGATGAGTCAGAATGCTGCCGCAATCTGTGATGGCCTTGGTGTGCAGCGTGTGGCTGATGCCCTCCGGGAGGTTTCGGATGAGTAGTGGGCGGCTGAGACTTATGCGCTCCGGGGACCTGGCGCGGGTTCTCAGTTGGCGGAATCATCGCGATGTGCGCCAGTTTATGTACACCAGCCATGAAATCTCCCCCGAAGAGCATGAGCAGTGGTTTGCCCGGAACAGTGAAGCCACCGGTGTGTGGCTGCTGATCTACGAGGTTGATTCGGCCCCTGTCGGCTTCGTTAATATCTCCTCGACCCGCTGTGCCCAGGTTGCAGACTGGGGCTTCTATCTGGCACCGGATGCAGAGCCAGGAACCGGGCGGTCGCTTGGTGAGGCTGCCTTGAGGTACGCCTTTGAAGAGCTGGAATTGCATAAACTCTGCGGGCAGGCGCTCGGTTTTAACGAACGATCAATCCGCTTCCATGAGCGTCTTGGATTTACCCGGGAAGGTGTCCTGAGAGAGCAACACTGCGATGGCGAGCGTTATCACGACGTTATCTGTTTTGGCCTTTTGGCTGCCGAGTGGAAAAACGCGAAATAAAGGTTTAAGGGCGTGATTATGAGTGAAGCAAAAGTTGTCATTGACGGTCGTGAAATTTCATCATCTCAGACGCCTTACATAATTGCGGAGCTGTCCGCCAATCATAACGGCAAGCTTGAAACGGCTCTGAAGATCATTGATGAAGCGGCCGAAGCCGGGGCAGACGCGGTAAAATTGCAGACTTACCGTCCCGATACCATCACCCTGGACTCCGATGCTGATGATTTCAAGATCAAAGGCGGGCTCTGGGACGGTCGTACCCTCTACGAGTTATATGAAGAGGCCCACATGCCCTGGGAGTGGCATAAGCCTCTATTTGAGCGAGCCCGGGAGCGGGGCATCACGATTTTCAGTTCGCCGTTCGATACCACCGCCGTTGATCTGCTTGAGGAACTCGGCGCTCCAGCCTATAAGATCGCATCATTTGAGGCGGTGGATCTGCCATTGATTGAGTATGTGGCCCGGACTGGTAAACCGATGATCATTTCCACCGGAATGGCGGATGCGGAAGAAATCCGGGAGGCCATTGATGCGGCGCGAGGAGCTGGCTGTAAACAGCTGGCGATTCTTCACTGTGTAAGTGGCTACCCGGCTCCAGCGGAAGACTATAACCTGCGAACCATTGTGGACATGCAGCAGCGTTTCGGCTTGGTAACAGGGCTTTCGGATCACACCCTGGACAATACAACGGCGATTGCCAGCGTTGTACTGGGTGCATCAATCATTGAAAAGCACTTCACGCTCGACCGTTCTGGCGGTGGTCCGGATGACAGTTTTTCCCTTGAGCCTGACGATCTCAAAGCGCTTTGCCGGGATAGCAAGACAGCCTGGAGGGCACTTGGCGAGGTGAATTACGGTCGAAAATCCAGCGAGCAGGGTAACGCGCTGTTTCGCCGTTCCCTGTACTTTGTGAATGATATCAAGGCGGGGCACGTCATATCCGGCGAAGATGTACGGAGTGTTCGCCCGGGCTTCGGGTTGGCGCCCAAGCACCTGAAAGCCGTTGTTGGCAAGGTAGCCACGCATGACATAAGCAGGAACTCTCCGGTCAGGGAAGCGGATTTTCGGTAACCGGTAAACGAATAGAAAACCTGGCCGGGGACTGGGCCGGGCTAAGAATTATTAACAAGGACGTTCAAGTATGATTTCAATATCTCACCACGGCGCCACCTCTGGCGTAACCGGCTCCTGCCACGAACTTACCCTTGGTCAAGGGGCCCAGAAGAGCGGCATCCTCATAGACTGCGGCCTGTTCCAGGGCCAGGACGAGGGCCGCGGCGCTTCCGCTTCCGATCTCTCTATTGATTTTCCCATCGAACATATCCGGGCCCTGGTGGTCACCCACGTGCATATCGACCACGTGGGGCGCATTCCCTATTTACTGGCTGCGGGTTTCGACGGGCCCATTATTTGTTCCGAGCCTTCAGCCATTATGCTGCCGGAGATTCTGGAGGATGCCCTGAAAATCGGCTTCACCCGCGACCGGCAGCTGATTGAGCGGGTTCTGGGGCTGATCCGTTCCCGCCTGGTGCCTGTGCCTTATGGCCAGTGGCATTCGTTGTTAGCTGAGGATGATTGTTCGCTGTCGGTTCGGCTGCAGAGAGCCGGGCATATTCTGGGCTCGGCCTATGTGGAGTGTGATGTGGTAGAGGGGGATGTTGCAGAGCGGATTGTGTTCAGTGGCGACCTCGGGGCGCCCCATGCACCCTTGCTGCCGGCGCCCCAATCCCCGGAGCGGGCGGACCGGCTGGTGATTGAGAGTACTTATGGGGATAAGGACCATGAGGATCGGGAAACGCGGCGCTATCGATTGAAGGCGGTGCTCGAGCACGCCTTGGAAGATGGCGGCACGGTGTTGGTGCCGGCGTTCAGTATTGGGCGGACGCAGGAGTTGCTTTATGAGATTGAGGGCCTGATTCATGAGTTTGGCGGAGAGCTATGGAGCAATCTGGAAATCGTTGTGGATTCGCCCCTTGTTGCGGAATTCACCCGAATCTACCGAGACCTGAAGCCCTACTGGGATGCTGAGGCCACAGACCTGGTACGCCAGGGCCGGCATCCGCTCTCTTTTGAGCAACTCACGGTCATCAATTCCCACGAAGACCACCTGAATGCGGTGGATTACCTGGCCCGCTCCCATCGCCCTTGTGTGGTTCTGGCCGGTTCCGGTATGTGCGCCGGTGGCCGGGTGGTGAATTACCTGAAGGCCATGCTGGGGGATAAAAGGAACGATGTGCTGTTTGTGGGCTACCAGGCCGCAGGAACGCCAGGAAGGGATATTCTTACTTATGGGCATCGCGGTGGCTGGGTTGAGTTGGATGATGAACGCTACGATATCCGGGCACGGATTCATCAGGTCGGGGGCTATTCGGCCCATGCGGGGCAATCGGATCTTGTGGCGTTTGTAGCAGGTATACCTGTACCTCCCCGTGAGATTCGAATTGTCCACGGTGATTCGGTCGCCAAACTGGCGTTGAAAAGGTGTTTTCAATCCCTGGTTGGTACAGACATAATTATTCCATCAGAGTAGGGCGAATGATCGCCGGGCTATACTTTCTGGGAAAGGATTTCAAATGAAGAAAATTGCAGTTATTGGTCTGGGTTATGTGGGGCTGCCTCTCGCCGCGGCCTTTGGTGAAAAGCGGGAAATTGTCGGTTTCGATATCAATAAAAAACGGATTGCCGAGCTGAAAGATGGCGTTGATTTCACCCGTGAGGTGTCCCGGGAAGAATTGGCTGCCGCGTCGGGTTTGTCTTTTACCGATAATCTTGAAGGCATTCGCGATTGCCAGATTTATATTGTCACGGTGCCTACCCCGATTGATGAATTCAAAACTCCGGATTTAACCCCTCTGGTAAAAGCCAGCGAAACCGTAGGCAAGGTTTTGAAGCAGGGCGATATTGTGATTTACGAATCCACGGTATATCCCGGCGCCACGGAAGAGGTTTGCGTGCCGGTACTGGAGAAAGTCTCCGGTCTTGCGTTTAACAAGGATTTCTTTGCCGGTTACAGTCCTGAGCGAATAAATCCGGGTGATAAAGAGCATCGGGTAACCAGCATCATGAAAGTGACTTCTGGTTCCACTCCGGAAATTGCCGATGAAGTGGATGCGCTTTATGCCAGTGTTATTACCGCAGGCACTCACAAAGCCAGTTCCATCAAAGTGGCAGAAGCGGCAAAGGTTATCGAAAACACCCAGCGTGATCTGAATATAGCGCTGATGAATGAGCTTTCGATGATTTTTTCGCGTCTGAAAATTGATACCCATGAAGTGCTGGCTGCAGCGGGCACAAAGTGGAATTTCCTGCCATTTAAACCCGGTCTTGTAGGTGGCCACTGTATTGGTGTTGACCCGTATTATCTCACTCACAAAGCCCAGGCTATTGGTTACCATCCTGAAATTATTCTGTCCGGCCGGCGGGTAAACGACAATATGGGCCCCTATGCAGCAGCCGAACTGGTTAAGGCAATGATTAAAGCCGGGCATACGGTGGCATCATCAAAAGTGCTGGTAATGGGTCTTACCTTTAAGGAAAACTGCCCGGATTTGCGGAACACCCGGGTGATTGATGTTATTCGGGAGTTGGAGGATTTCGGCTGTTCCGTGGATGTAACGGACTGCTGGGCGGATAATACCGAAGCCGATCATGAATATGGTATTTCTCTGGTGGAGTCACCGAAATCCGGAGATTATGATGCGCTGTTTCTTGCGGTGCCCCATCGTGAATATGCCGCCAAATCTTCAAAAGAGCTGCGAGCTTATTTGAAAGACAATGGTGTTCTGTTTGATCTGAAGGGGGTTTTGCCGTTGGGTGAAGCGGATCTCAGGCTGTAAGTACAAAATTTGTACAGAGTGTGATTTAAAAGCCGGTCAACTTGACTGGCTTTTTTTATTAAAGGCTCGTAAATAAATAATTTTGCCAGATCACATTTATTTGATTATTATCTTGGTTGACTTTTGGTCAACTCCAATTAAGTTTTTAAAACCCCTATTTGAATAAGGTTTTAATTCCATGGCAAAGATTAACGACTATTACCAGAAAAAACAGCTTATGGAAAAGCTTGCTGCAGAGCTGGAACAGCTTGAAAAAGACCAGGCTCTGAAAGGTGAACTGGAGTTTGAAAACAAGGTTCGCGCCTTGATGAAGGAGTATGACAAGTCGCCGAAGGATGTACTTCAGATTCTCTCTGCGATTGATCCCTCAGTGGCCGGCGGCAAGACCGATTCAACGGCTGGCAGTCGCCCGAAGCGCCCGATGAAGACTTACAAGAACCCGCACACCGGTGAAGTGGTCAAGACCCGTGGTGGCAATCACAAGACGCTTAACGAGTGGCGTCAGAAGCATGGTAAGGAAGCCGTGCAGAGCTGGCAGCAGGACTGATGCCAGCTAGCCCTTCTCCTTTCAGGGAGAGGGGCTGTTAACCCACCACGACCCGATTCCGACCACCTTCCTTCGCCGCGTACAGCGCCTCATCCGCCTTCTGCATCCACTGCATATAGTTCTCAGGCTCTTCCGTTAACTGGGCAATGCCAATGCTGATGGTATAGCGGATCGGTGCCACGCTGGTTTCCACCACGCTTTGTTCGATGGTTTCCCGTATTCGCTCACAGATGATGCGTGCGCCCTCGGCATCGGTTTCCGGCAGTATGATGCCGAATTCCTCACCACCGTAGCGGCCGGCGCTGTCGGATTGGCGGATGGCATTGCGGGTGATGCTGGCGGTGTGTTTGATTACTTCATCCCCGGCCAGGTGGCCGTGGGTGTCGTTCACCGGCTTGAAGTGGTCGATATCAAACATTACCAGGCTGGTGGTGTGGCCGTAGCGGCGGAAGCGTTCGAATTCAGCATCCACCAGGTTTTCCCAGGTGCCCCGGTTGAGCAGGCCGGTGAGGCGGTCTGTCATGCTAAGTTTGGCCAATTGTTCGTTGGCCCGTTCCAAAGCCATTTTACTGCTGGCGATGTCGGTAACGTCGTACACCATCAGGCACACTTTCTCGACTTCCCCGTTGGTGCCGGAGAGCGGGCTGATGGTCAGGTTCTGGAACATGTACTCTTCGGTACCGGTGATGGGCCGGGTATTGCGGAACTGGAACAGGTAAGGGCGTTGCTCCCACGAGGTAAAGGCTTTGGTGTTGAGCAAAGCTACGGCGTCCACTTTGCGGGTCAGCCAGGCTTGGGGGATATCCGGGAATACATCAAACAGTACCTGGCCCTGGATCTTGCTGGCAGTGATGCCGCTGTGGTTTTCCATGAATCCGTTCCAGACTTCGACTTTGAAATCCAGATCCAGCACCACCAGGCCCACTTCCACGGATTCCAGCATGTCCATCAGCCAGTGAAAGGTGTTGGCTTCAGATTCTTCTATGGCCATGAGTCAGTCCACCAGATATTGCAGGCGATCTTCAAGAAAAGGCACTGAATCCTCGGTGAGGAGGATCAGCATGTCGCATTCGATGTCCCTGTCTTCCAGGGTGTAGCAGATTTCGATGCACAGCAGCTGTTCTTCCCTGGAACTGTGGTGTTCAAGCAATTCGGTAATCTGCCGATGCTGGCCAAGAACCGTTGGATGGCCCAGGCCGAGTTTCAGGTCCAGCTGGTCGCCGATGCCTTTGAGGAAGGCGCCGAAGAGTATGCTGGACATATCCATCAGCACTTCCACATTCACCGCTTCACCCTCAAGGGTGTCGTAGTGAAGCATCTCTGCCATTTCCCGGAAGCTGGCGTCTGCGAACAGCAGAAGTGCTTCCCCGGCGATTCCGGCGCCGGTGAACCCCTGGCACACGGCCGAATACGTGTCGCTGTCGCTGACTGAGGAAATCGCCATGTGCAGTTCGGAGTTGGCCAGGAAGGCTACCTTGGGAATCGGCTGTTTAACGAAGACACGCAGTAGGCGAGCCAGGAGATCCGAGGATCGGCCCATGGCGACGTTGGAGATTTCCTGCAGGTAGTCGTTCAGGGAAACGGAGATTTCCGGGGCGGGGCTGCCTGTGCTTTTGAGGCTGGTGTCCTGCAGCGCCGTGTCTTCGAGTTCTCCGGGGCGATACACCCCGTATTCCACCAGCAGGTCGAGCACAATGCACGTCTCGGTGGGTTTCTTGATAAAGTCGAGGGCGCCGAGTTTCTTTACCCGCTCCCGGGCTTCAGGCTGGATATCGCCGGAAACCACGATGGTCATGACCGGCAAATCTTCCCTGCGAACCTGCTCCAGCACCTGATAGCCGTCCATCTCCGGCATGTTCAGATCCAGGAACATCAGCTCTGCCTCATGCCGGCGCAACTTCTCCAATGCTTCCACACCGTCTTTCGCGAAGCTGACATCCCCACGCAATCCTTCTGGCAGGGCTCGGGCCATTTGCTTTCTGGCAAGGGCAGAGTCGTCGCAGATCAGAATGCGGGTGGTCATTGATGGGGCCGTAGAGGGTTGGTCATAAGGTGCGAAAGTATACCAGTAGTCTTTGTTATGTACACGTTTGCTACAGCATTCGTAACAATCGGTAAGGTGCTGTAAGTATATTAAGCCAAAGGTTTTGTGACTGTATTCAAAGTTGGTTGAGTATTACTGAATTGTAAACGGCGATTGTGACTCTGCTCACTCTATTGGCCGATCTGCCTTGGTTATAGTGTGATTGCGGCAAATAAAAAATAATGTAAAACCCTGCCGCCTGTGAGCACCGGGAAAACCAAAAACAAACCGGGCTGCAGTGGAGTCGGGCGTCGGAAACTGGCTCTAAAATACTACTTCAGAGACACAAAATATGAGACAGCGAGCGTATGGATACGCTGCCGTCACCCTGTTCTGCCTGGGTATTGCGCCCGTTGCCCAGGCCGAGCTGGAGCCCATTTCTGAGGAAACAATGGGTGAGGTGACCGGGCAGGCTTTTATGCAGATCGAGAACATACCGGGAGATAGCCACGCGTTCACGCGTATGACGCTGACCATGGATGTGGAAACCCGGATGAACGTGGATGACGTGCAAGCCGGCGAGATTGATGGCGGCGTGGACTTCGCTGCACAGCATGTGGCGCTGGGCCATATTGCCCGTAATGACGGTGAGCAGTTCAACGGCCGTACTTACAGTGCCGGAGATACGGTTCATTTCGAGGCGTTCAAGCCTTATATCGAGCTGGCGGAAGACCCTGCCGAGGGGAAGCTTTCGGGCTTTCGTATGGGGTTCGGGCAGGCGAGAGGTTCGGTTTCTTCTTTGACCAGCAGTTTCAGTGGCGATATTGGCCTGAAGCTGGTGGACGGCTCCGGGCAGGAATTCGACGCTACGCTTTTTGATGAGAACACCCAGGCCACCAATTATCGGGCCAGCCATATCGGCATTGATGATGGAACAGCGGACTGTACCTCTGGCACTAACTGCGCACCTCTGACGCACCTTCAGTCACTGTATGTGGGCCAAGAGGGCGCTGATGGCGTGACCGATTTCACCAGCGATTTCTTCATTGGTTTCCAGCGAGAAGGGGTGGAGTGGCAGAGCCCGGACGGTGCCAATGTAATCAACGCTGGCAAAGGGGTGTTTATCAATTTGCCCACGAGCATGAAAGTGGATATGAGCCAATTGATTACCCAAGGCGTGGATCGGCTGCAGACCCATCGGGACGATATGGGTACCCAATTGTTTTAAATGCTAAACTCCTGCCAGTGTTTAACCCATTCGGCAGGAGCTTAGTCCCTTGATCCGCTCGTTTTACTGGCACGATTACGAAACCTTCGGGGTAGACCCGATTCACGACAGGCCTTCCCAGTTTGCCGGCGTGCGAACGGATGCGGATCTCAATATCATCGAAGAACCGCTGGTAATCTACTGCAAGCCTGCCGATGACTACTTACCAGCGCCAGAGGCCTGCCTGATCACCGGCATTACTCCTCAAAAAGCCCTGGAAGACGGTTTTCCGGAGGCCGAGTTTATCGCCCAGATCAACGAAGCTTTCAGCCAGCCCGGCACCTGTGTGGTGGGTTACAACAGCCTGCGCTTCGACGACGAGGTTACCCGTCACACCCTGTACCGCAACCTGCGCGACCCTTACGCCCGCGAATGGCAGAACGGCAATTCCCGCTGGGACATCATTGATATGGTGCGCCTGACCTATGCTCTGCGCCCGGAGGGTATCAACTGGCCCCGCAAGGAAGATGGCAGTCCCAGTTTCAAACTGGAGGAGCTGACCGTTGCCAACGGCATTGCCCACGAGGCGGCCCACGATGCGATGTCGGATGTGGAGGCAACCATTGCGGTAGCCAAACTGATCAAAGAAAAACAGCCAAAGCTCTTTGATTTTGTGCTGCAGAACAAGGACAAGCACTCAGCCCGAGCGATGCTGGACACCGCCACCATGAAGCCGGTGTTCCACATATCCGCCAAGTACCCGGCCAGCCGGGGTTGCTGCGCAATGGTGGCGCCGGTGGCCGAGCACCCCACCAACAAGAACCTGGTGATTGTTTACGACCTGCGTGAAGACCCCTCCGAGTTGATAAACGCCAGCCCTGAGCAGATTCGTGAGCGGGTGTTTACTTCCCAGGCGGAATTGGGGGAGGGCGTAAGCCGCTTTCCACTGAAAGGGGTGCAACTGAACAAGTGCCCGGTAATGGCGCCGGCGAACATGCTTTCTACCCTATCGCAAGAACGCCTGGAAGAACTGGCGCTGGATGGTGATACTTTGCGGGCCAATCTGGCCATGTTGCGCAAGGCCCCGGATCTACCAGCCAGGATTGCCGAGGCCTTCGACCAGCCCCACGAAAGCGACCTTACCGACCCGGACGAACAGCTCTATGCTGGCGGCTTTATCAGCAAAGCCGACCGCGAGAAACTGAACTGGGTGCTGGAGCAGCCGGTGGAAACCCTGGGCGAGCTGGATGTGACCTTTGAAGATGATCGTCTGCAGGAGCTGCTGTTTCGTTATCGGGCGCGGAATTATCCGGGCAGTCTGATGGGTGAGGAGCTGGAGCGATGGGAGGAGTTTCGCAGCCAGAGGCTAATGCACCCGAAGAAGGGCTGGCGGTCTTTGGAGGCGTATGCCCAGGAGCTACAGCGCCTCGCAGCAGACCCGGAATTGACGCCGGAGAGGCGGCATATCCTTGAGGATTTGCATTTGTATGGGGAGTCTTTGATTCCTTATATCTGATAGGGATGTTGGCTCCGTTGGAGCCGCCATTGTTTAATGCGCCTTCGCCTGCAAGAGAATGCGCTTTTTTGTCGGATTACGGCTTTCGCCTAATCCGACCTACATGGCTTAGGCATCAGCCCGGATTCCAACGCGTAGGTCGGATTAGGCGAAGCCGTAATCCGACACCCCACTAAAGCCCGTAGGTCGGATTAGGCGAAAGCCGTAATCCGACACCCCAAGCACGAAGCTAATTCACCGCCGCTTCACAAAATAAACACTCAAACTCTGCCCCATCAGACTCTGCACCTCACTGCCCAGTGCCTCCGCCTGAATTTGCTTCTGCACCGGTCCGGTTGCCAGGCTGTGGCCATCCACATCCCGCGCTTTCACGAGCTTCCATTCCACCTCGTTACTCGCCATGGCCATCAACTCTTTCAGTTGTGACGTGTCCTGCGGCCGGAACCATCTGTCTCGGCAGCCGCCGAGGCTGTAGAAATCGGCGTCGGCGGTCAGTTCCTGCCAGGCGGTATCGTTTCTATTGGCAAGAACCATCCGGCGGAGCTGTCGCAGCGTCTGGCGGGTGGGTTGGAGCTTGTGCTCGGCAACCAGTTTGCGAATCTGTTTGTCGCCGGAGGTTTGCTCGGCAATGGCGGTATGCATGTGCACCACAGCGCCGGAGCCGGTGGCCTGGTTAACCAGAGCCGCCAGAGACAGGGTGGTCATGGCCGATGAGGGCAGGCGACCGACTTCGATCCAGTGCACCTGGTGGCCATCGGCCACAAAACGCTGGGCGATGGACCAGGGCCAGAACACGATGTTGTCCATACCCATCTCGTTCGCCATGCGCGTGGCTTTGGCGATGTTGGCCAGGGATTCATCCACTGCGATCACTTCCACATCGTCCAGATAGCTGGCCAGTTCCATCGCCCGCTGGCCAGATTGCGCACCGCACACCATGATGCGAAGGGTGGCCGGGAGGTTTTCTGTGTCCAGCCCCAGTTCAGTGGCCATCAGTGTTTTAAGGCTGCTTTCGGTGCGGTAGGCCAACTGAGACCAGGACGGCCATGCCTGGGGAACATCGGTCTTATCCAGACAAAGTTCCTCGGCCTTCTCATCGAAATTCTGTTTGATCGCCTCTTCCTCGGCGCGATCGTAATAGCTGGCGGCCAGAACGGGCTGTAACGCCAGAGGCCAGTCCACTAGGTTCCATTGGCCAAGTTGTACCGCGAAAGGCTGGTGGAAGAGGGCGCCATACATTGCGCTGATCATCAATGAGCCGATGAGTCCGTCCTGCTCCTCGCCAAGGGCAAACTGGGCCTGGATGCTGTCGTTGATGGCAGAGATCAGTCGCTCTTCATCGTCTTCGGCGGACAGGGCATAGCCGGCTCTGTCGGCGTATTGAGCGATGGCCAGCGTCAGGCGCTGCAGTTCGTCCCGAAGTTCAACGGTTTGTGCAACTTCGGCAATGATCGCACGACGCAGCAGGGTAACCAGCTCTTCCACGGCCGGATTGGGCATCAGGATTCTCTGGAGGGCGAGGATCAGCAGTTCATCTTCGCTGGCGGCATCCAGGAAAATCTGAGCATCCGGGTTATCCAGATCGTATTGCTGATGAATAATGGCGCTGACAAACTGGCCCAGCTCCTGATGCGGCAAGCCATCCCGCTGGAGAAGGGCGATAGCATCACGGGCCAGTGCAGAATCCGCCTTGCTCACTTTCAAGTGCTGGGCACAGGTTAGCATGCCGCTGTAGACGGAATCCCATTCGGCGCCGGTTTCCAGCAGCTTGCGGTAGTGCAGGTAGGCCACATCGAACTGCCCCTGCAAACGCTTTGAATGGGCAACACCGCAGAAAGCGGCGGCAGATTGCCGCTCGCAGTCCAGAGCCTGCAGGAAATACTGCTCTGCAAGCGCCGCCCGCTCGGTTTTCAGGGCCCAGTAGCCCAGGTTGCAATACTGCTGCGCCTCATCCGGCTGATGGTCCAGGCTGGCATTGAACAGGGTATGTGCTTTCTCAAGCTGCCCGTCGTCCATCTCCACGCGGCCAAGCAGGCCCAGGCCACCGGCATTCTCCGGCTCCAGAGCCAGCGCCTCGTTCAGGTAGCCCCGACATTCCTGCCGGGCCTTCAACCGCTGAATATGGCTGAGCCCGTTGCTGTTGGACTCTCCGTAGGCAAGGTTGGCCTGCAGAAGCAGGCGGGCAACCTGGGCCTGTTGGGATTGGGATACCTGGACTTGATGCTTGGCTTGCATGGGACACCTCATAAAACCTGCCGCGGCAGTCACTGCGATCAAAAAGTAGGTCGGATTAGCCAGGGGCGTAATCCGACATCACCCGGTCTGCCTCATTAACCCTGCAGCAACTGCAGAACCTGCTGGGGCCTTGCGTTGGCCTGTGCCAGAACGGAGAGGCCTGCCTGCTGGAGGACCTGGGTTCGGGCCAATTCGGCGGATTCGGCGGCGAAGTCTGCATCCCGGATCCGGGAGCGGGCCGCCGACAGGTTCTCGGACGTGGTGCTCAAGTTCGCGATGGTGGACTCAAGTCGGTTTTGGGCGGCACCAAGATCGGCGCGGATGCCGCTTATTGTTTCCAGGGCGGCATCGACAACGGCAAGGGCGCTGGTTGCCCCATCAACAGTGCTGATGTCGATTCCTGATACGGCTTCTGGAGTGGAGCCCGCTGCAATGTTCTGGGCACTATTCAGAACACTGCCTGCTGCCAGAGTCGCGTCTGAGGTGGCTGCAAAGCTTACCGATGAATCGAGAGTCAGTTCGCCAGCGATTCGGGTAGCATTAGCAGCGCCACTTGTCAGTTCAATAGCGCTTGGGTCACCACTTCCCTGAACCGCCAGCTGCTGTGCACCGGTAGCAGTAAAGTCTTCAATGGTTATGTCCTTGCCTTGTTCTTGAACCAGCGTGATACTGCCGTCATTTTCTACTTCGGCAGTAATGCCGGTCTTGCCCGAAGCTGCGTTTACCTCTCGAGCAATGGCGGACAGGTCATTGGCATCTGTAATCTGCGCTGAGATCGTTGCTGAACTGCTACCATTTGAGATTGTGAGTGACACGGTTTGTGGCACTGCAATCGGTGTCGTTGCAGTATTGCTGAGGGTCGCGGAGGTTCGTGCGGTAGCGTTAACACCCGTGGTCGCCGCTATATCATTTATGGAGGCGGCGATATCTTCAGCAGTATCTCCGGCGGTGATTGGTACAACTTGGCTGTCCAGGGAACTCGAAATCGTGAGGTTTTGAGCGCCGATCGTGTTCTGCGCCGGGAGCGTAGCGTTGGCTGCCGTAGTAGAGCCTGTACCCTGGTTAAGAGTTGCGTTGGCTGCTGAGAGCGTATTGTTGGCAAGGTCGTCTGTGCGAGCTCCCTCAATAGAAACTGCAATGCTCTGGTTTTCGTTAGCGCCCGCCTGGAATTTTTGGGCTTGGAACGTGCCATCCAGCAGCTTGAGTCCGTTGAACTCAGTGGTAGTGGCAATTCGCTCAAGCTCTCCTTTCAACTGGTTCACTTCAGATTGCAGAGCCTTTCGGTCGGAAGCCGAGTTCGTGGCGTTAGCAGATTGAACCGCCAGTTCACGGATGCGCTGCAAAATGTTGCCGGACTCGCCAAGGGCGCCTTCTGCCGTCTGGGCAAGAGAAATGCCGTCATTGGCATTCCTGATTGCCTGGTTGAGGCCTTTGATCTGAGAGGTGAAGCGTTCGGAGATCGCAAGGCCTGCGGCATCGTCTTTGGCAGAGTTGATTCTCAAACCCGAAGAAAGACGCTGAAGTGCAACGTTGGCATCTTCCTGAGAGGCATTGAGGTTTCGCTGCGCGTTGAGTGACGCAATGTTGGTGTTGATGATCTGAGGCATGTCTCTTCTCCCTGCTCAGAGGTGCCGGCTATTCGTTTTTTCCGAAAACAGGAAACGAACGACCGGCAGGTATTCGTTTGATTGCCGTTTTTATCTGAGTAAGCGAAGGGCGTGCCACTTTCGGTAATATGCTTTTAAGGCTATGAAAATAAAGCTAAAAAATATATAGATTGGGTGTTTTTTGACTGATCGTTACGTTTTCGGATTCTTTTTTCTGGCATGCGTTTGCCGCTTTTTAAACGGTTTTACATTCCTTTACAAAATTTGGGCTTTTTTTTCTAAAGGATGGGAATGGGGGGCCGTTAAGCGGTGTAACAGGGCGGCGCTCCCAAAGTGAAAAAAGGGCGCCAGACCTTTTCCATGAAATAACGACACCAGTCGAAGGAGAAGCATAATGGCTCTCGGTATTAACACTAACGTTGCGTCACTGTCCGCTCAGAATCAGCTGAGCAAGTCTCAAGAACTTTCGAATCAGGCGTTGGAGCGTTTGTCTTCAGGTCTGAGGATTAACTCTGCAAAAGATGATGCGGCAGGGCTGGCGATTTCTACTCGATTCCAATCACAGATTTCTGGTTTGAATGTTGCTCAGCGGAATGCGAACGATGGTATTTCTCTGGCGCAAACCGCAGAAGGTGCTTTGGAGGAAACTACCAACATCATTCAGCGTATCCGTGAGCTTTCGGTCCAGTCCGCTAACTCTACAAACTCGTCTTCAGACCGCTCTGCGCTGCAAGGCGAAGTAAACCAGCTCAAGCAAGAGCTCGATCGCATTGCAAGCACTACACAGTTTAACGGCCTGAATCTCTTGGATGGTAGCTTTACAGCCCAGTCATTTCAGGTTGGTGCGAACGCCAATCAGACAATTTCAGTGTCAATCACTGGCGCGCGCGGTGCAGATATCGGTAACAACACCGTTTCTGGCGAGAGTGACACTACTGTCAGCCAAGGTACGGGTTCTGTTGCTGTAGCCGCCGCTGATGTGGCGACAGTAGCAAATAATACTATTGCTACCCAGGACATCACCGTATCTGGTACCGAAGGCTCTAAAGTCATTAGCCTTACTCAAGGCGACACTGCTGAAGCGATTGCTGCGGCAGTGAACGCCGAAACTGGAACCACCGGCGTGACAGCTACAGCGTCCACAACAGCGACGTTTGCTGGCCTCTCGGATGATGGCACAGTCTCATTCACTCTGGGAAGTGGTGGTGATACTGCCACTATCTCTGCGGCGGTCACTACAACGGATCTCGGCGCTCTGGCAAAAGCCATCAACGATACCTCCGGCACGACTGGCATCACTGCCGAAGCCAACGGGGGTGAAATTACCCTGACTCAGGCCGATGGTAAAGATATCCGATTGGAAAATTTTGCCAACTCCGGTAATGCTACTGGTACCGCTACACTTCAAGGCAGTGGCGATCCTTCAGCTGTCACACTCACAGCTGGTACCTCTGATAGTACTATTGCTTCAGGTTCGGTTGAGTTTTCATCATCTGGTGCATTTTCTGTCAGTTCCTCAGTGGCAGAGACTGCAGGCAGTATTTTGAACGTCGCGGCTGATACTGTAGTTGGATCCAATCTTCAGTCTGTGTCCTCTATTGACATCGGGACTGTAGCTGGCGCCAACAGCGCAATTGAGATTGCTGACGCCGCACTGGAGCAAATCAGTGGTATTAGGGCTGATCTCGGTGCGGCTCAGAACCGCTTCGAAAGCACAATTGCTAACCTGGCGACCACCTCTGAAAACCTGAGTGCTGCAAACAGCCGAATCCTGGACGCAGACTTCGCGGCTGAAACAGCGAAACTATCCAAGTCCCAGGTTCTGCAGCAGGCTGGTATCTCAGTACTGGCACAGGCGAACGCCCGTCCGCAGCAGGTTCTGTCCCTCCTGCAGTAATTGGGGCATAGCGGTACTAGCCGGAACCTGCGGGTTCCGGCTTAGCGCCGTTTTAGGATAGCGAGGTAAGCTATGAATGACGTTAACCTGAACAGCCCGGATCTGAAGCTGGTTCGTGCCAGTGACCAAGCGCCGGCTCGGGCAATTTCGTCATCTCAGGCCGAAGGCAGGAATGCCTCCGACCTTGCCTCTTCGACAGCGGGACGCGTTGCTCCCACATCTACAGCTCCTCAAACGCAGGATGTTTCCAGAACGGAACAGCTTCAGAAGCAGAATGAGGCCCAGCGGGAAGAGCTTGATGATGCGGTGTCGCAGTTGAACAGTTATGTTCAGAATGTCCAGCGGGATCTGCAGTTTGAAGTGAATAACGAACTGGGTCAGACGGTTGTTCGTGTAGTGGACCAGCAAACCCAGGAAGTCATTCGGCAGATTCCAGATGAAGTGGCAATGAGGTTGGCAGAAAACTTGCAGCAGGATGAGCCGCTGACGTTGTTTAATATCAAAGTGTAAGCGGTTGCCGCCTATACAGTGATTTAAGCATCGGTATTTCAGCACCGCCGCACCCGAGAGGGTCCGGCGGTGTTCTGCGTTATGAGCTAAGCTTGTTTTTACAAGCTGTTACAAATTGGTGAAAGAAAAAGGCAAAGTTTTGCCGCATTTTGCCGATAACCTGAACAGTGAGTGGATTAGCCCCCTTGAGGAGGCACAGTTATGGCAAGTATTTCATCCTTGGGTATCGGTTCCGGCGTGTTGACGTCGGACCTGGTTGATCAGTTGGTCCAGGCTGAGCGGGCCCCAACTGAGAACCGTCTTGCCCAGAAAACGGAACAGACTCAGGCGTTGATCTCGGCTTACGGGAAGCTGCGCAGTGCCATCACTGAACTACGCCTCCCCATGAGGCAATTGAGTGCCCCAGATAACCTGCAGGCCTTCTCGGCGAGCTCGTCCAATGAAGACATAGCGGTGGCAGTGGACAGTTCCAAAGCCAACCGCGGCACCTACAGTGTTGAAGTCACCAGTTTGGCAAGTGCGCAGGCGCTCGCGTCTCGGGACGTCTTTGCGGACCGGGACTCAACAAGTATTGGCCAGGGGACGCTAACTCTCTCCGTTGGCAACAACACTGCGAATATTACGATTGATAACAGCAATGACACGCTTCAGGGACTGGCCAACGCCATTAATGAGGCGGAGGCTGGGGTATCAGCTGGCGTAATCGATACAGGCAATGGTTTCCAGCTGGTTCTGTCTGCCGATGAGACGGGTACAGATAATGCTGTGAGTATTTCCGTTTCCGGGGATTCAGGCGGTACCGATACTGATAACCAGGGACTTTCGCGATTTGCCTTCAACACGGGAATGGATGCCGATTCTGGTTTGAACGAAACGATCGCCGCCTCTGACGCGGTCATGAAGATAAACGGAGTCGAAGTCACTCGTTCTACCAACAACTTTGAAAATGTTATTGATGGTCTTACCTTCGATATCGCAGCCACCGGAACTTCCATTGTTAAGGTTCAGCAGGACTACGGCGCTGTCGCTGATCGTGTGGCAGGGTTTGTCGACAAATTTAATTCTCTTCAGTCGACGATTGACAGCCTTGCCGGCTTCAATGCAGAGGCTGGCGTAGGCGGGCTTCTCAATGGAGACAGAACAGTCAGGGGGATTCAAAATCAGCTCCGCCAGATTCTGACCCGGGTCGTTCCTGGCCTCGAAGGGGCAAGCGTGAGGAGTCTGGCCGACGTTGGTATCACCACCAACTTTGAGACGGGAGGTCTTGATTTTGACAGGGCGAAATTTCAAGAGCAGTTGAAGAATAATCCGGACGATGTTACTGCCTTGTTTGCCGAACAGGGGCGCGCAAGTGACAGCCAGGTTGAGTTTGTACGAAGCGGGGTAAATACCGAACCCGGCGAATATGCTATCAACATCACCCAAGCTGCGACTCAGGGAAGTCTGGTGGGAGCTTCTGCCGTTTCTGCCCCAGTCACAATTGACGGAAGCAACGATGAGTTAACGTTTCTGGTAAATGGCGAAACGACCGTCAGCGTTCAGTTGACCCAGCAAACCTATAATTCCGCTCAGGAATTGGTGGATGAGCTCCAGGCGCAGCTCAATGCTAATAATGCACTCAGCGCCTCTGGTGGCTCAGTTCAGGTGGGTATAGGGGCTGGAGGTGAGTTAACGTTTACCTCCTCCCAGTACGGCAGCGGCTCCAATGTCAGTATTACCTCTGTTGAAGACGGGGCCGCCTATGGCTTGGCGGTTGCCACTGGAGCAGTCGGATCCGATGTCGCAGGTACGATTGGTGGTCGGACAGCCCAAGGAGATGGTCAGGTTCTGTTCCTTGATGATGGCAGTGGTGGAGCGTCCGGGCTTCAGGTTCGTATTCTGGGCGATCAGACCGGAAATCGCGGCTCAATTACCTTTGTAGAAGGTGTCGCAGAGCGAACAGTTGATCTTGTGACCAGCTTCGTTGGCGCCGACGGTGCTCTCGAATCACGCACAGAAAGCCTTAACCGTGACCTTGAGCAGATTCAGCAGAATCAGGCACGTTTGGAAGAGCGAATCGCAGCTTATCGTGAGCGCCTCGTAAGCCAGTTCACAGCAGCCGACTCACTGATTTCGCAGCTCAACAGCACCCAAGACTACGTAAGCCAGCAGCTTGCAGCGCTTGCACCCCAAAACAACCGGAACAACAACTGATCGGCGTTAGTCGGTTAGCGAACGAAGAGGTCTGATATGAACGGTTTACAGGCATACCAGCGCGTAAACACCCAAACCAGCATCACCGATGCCGACCCACACAAGCTGATTCAGCTTTTGTACAACGGTGCTCTTGAGCGCATCAACATGGCAAAGGCGCGGATGCAGGCGAAGGATTACGAAGGCAAGGGTAAGCTGATCTCTAAGGCGATTGAGATTATCGGCGGCTTGCGCAGCTTCCTGGATTTTGAGAAGGGCGGCGATCTGGCTGTTCGTCTGGAAGGTCTTTATGACTACATGGAGCGGACGCTGTTCGAAGCGAACTCAAAGAATGACGTTGCCAAACTCGATGAGGTTGCTGATTTGCTTAGAGCCATCAAAGAAGGCTGGGACGGCATTCGCGAGGAAGCCGTAGGCGGCCAACAGCATGCTGTCTAAAGCGAATATCTGATTGCCATGCTATCCCCGGTTATTGGGCTGGGTAATACCCCGGCCCAATAGCCATTCCCCCCGCTCTCCCGTACAATACTGCCCTTATTTTCAACACATCCATTCTGTTCAGTCTGGAGCAAGGGCATGTCTGATATCAAAAAGGTGGTGCTGGCCTATTCCGGTGGCCTGGATACTTCCGTAATCGTTCGGTGGTTGCAGGATACCTATAACTGTGAGGTGGTAACGTTTACCGCCGACATCGGCCAGGGCGAGGAAGTTGAGCCGGCGCGGGCGAAAGCCGAGGCGTTGGGCGTTAAGGAAATCTACATCGAGGACTTGCGCGAGGAGTTTGTGCGCGATTACGTGTTCCCGATGTTCCGCGCGAACACCATCTACGAGGGTGAGTACCTGCTGGGTACGTCCATTGCCCGTCCTTTGATTGCCAAGCGTCTGATCGATATCGCCAATGAGACTGGCGCCGATGCCATTTCCCACGGTGCCACCGGTAAGGGTAACGACCAGGTGCGTTTCGAGCTCGGTGCCTACGCGCTGAAGCCGGGCGTGAAAGTGATTGCCCCCTGGCGTGAGTGGGATCTGAATTCCCGCGAGAAGCTGCTGAAGTACTGCGAAGAGCGCAACATCCCGGTGGAAATGAAGAAGGGCAAGAGCCCGTACTCCATGGATGCCAACCTGCTGCACATCTCTTACGAAGGCATCAACCTGGAAGATCCCTGGGCGGAAGCCGAGGAAGATATGTGGCGCTGGAGTGTGTCTCCGGAAGCCGCGCCGGATGAGCCGACCTACGTTGAGCTGACCTACAAGAAGGGCGACATTGTTGCTATCGATGGTCAGGACATGAAGCCCCACGTGGTTCTGGAAACCCTGAACAAGCTTGCGGGTGCCAACGGTATCGGCCGTCTGGACATCGTTGAGAACCGCTACGTGGGCATGAAGTCCCGCGGCTGTTACGAAACCCCGGGCGGCACCATCATGCTGCGTGCCCACCGTGCCATCGAGTCCATCACCCTGGACCGCGAAGTGGCGCACCTGAAAGACAGCATCATGCCGCGCTACGCCGAGGTGATCTACAACGGTTACTGGTGGTCCCCGGAGCGTGAGGCGCTGCAGGCACTGATCGATCAGACCCAGCACTATGTGAACGGCACCGTTCGCCTGAAGCTCTACAAGGGCAATGTGGATGTGGTTGGCCGTAAATCAGAGGATTCTCTGTTCGATGAGAAGATTGCCACCTTTGAGGAAGATCAGGGTGCATACGATCAGAAGGATGCGGAAGGCTTTATCAAGCTGAATGCGCTGCGTCTGCGGATTGCTGCTGGCAAAGGCCGCAAGCTTTAAGTCTGCTCTACGGACGCCCGGAACTCTCCGGGCGTCTTCCCCGTTACCGCCTTGAACTTCCTGTGAAACGACGTGGTTTCACTGTATCCCAGCCTCAGTGCAATATCCGGAATGGCCAACTCGCTGTTGCGAAGATAGTCCTCGGCCATTTTTTGCCGCACTTCATCTAACAGTTTCTGGTAAGACACACCTTCCTGGCCGAGTTTTCTCTGCAGGGTTCGGCTGGTCATGCCCAGGTCTTCGGCCACCATGTCTTGTCGGGTGATACCGTGCATCAGTTGTTGCTGGATGCTGTGGCGGACCTTTGAAGTCAGGTCGCTGTCGGTATCCAGGGAGGCCAGTTGGCTCAGGGCGTGAGCTTCCAGGGTTTTGCGGAGCAGGGGGTCGGGTTGTCTCAGTCGTGTTTCCAGCAGGTTTTTCTTGAGCGTAAGGCTGTCTTCATCGGCCGAGAAGGTGACCGGGCAGTGCCAGCGCTCCTGGTAGGCCTTTTCAAATTCTGAACCTGGCGAGGATCGGCGGAGTTTTACCGAGCTGGGGGAGGCTTCCTGATTATCCGCAAGCCAGCGGGCATAGTTCACCCAGGAGGCAAACACGTTATCCACCAGTTGCGGCCGAACGATGGGATCGGTGTAGTTGCAGTTCCAGGTAAGTTTGATGTCTTCGCCTTTCATGGCGAGGCTGGTGGTGCCCATATCTCCGACGAGTTTTTCGAACGGCGCAATGCGTGCCACTGCTTCGCCCAGGGTGGCGCAGCTCATGGTGATGTAGCCAAGCACGCTGTAGGAGCCAGGCTGAACAAAGTCGCCAGTTTCCAGGCCCAGAATGGGGTTGCCGGTTTGTTCGCACAATAAACGGATAAAGTGCTGGAACTGTTCACCGTTAATGCGGCCGTCGTCGGTGTCCAGGATGTTCTGGTCCAATTCGGCCTGGTCGAATAGGCGATTGATATCCGCGCCGGCGGATTCGGCAGCACGAACGTATTGGCGCAGGGCAGCGACGGAGGCGGTTCCGAGGGTTTTCATGGTTACAGCACTGTTTTTGGAGTCGTTATCGTTGGAGTATAACGGAACTGGTGCGTAAACGTCTGGAGCAGAAAATAAAAAGGCCAGCTAAAAAGCTGGCCCAAAAAACAAGGAAAGAACGAAAGTGCCTGAAAAATTCGTTAATCCGGTGGACTCGATTCCCCATATGGCGGCGGAGGTACTACTCGGCTCCTCCGCCATGGGGGATACTGCTTAAATCCACAATTGCAGAATAAGTCTTGCGTGCCTTCCTGTCTGTTTGTGAAGTGTGTATCAGTGTTACCGAATGTGATGCCGGTTCAGGCGGTCGCTCCGATCTCCGGCGCAGTCTCGGTAAACCTACGCGTATCATAGGCATCCACCAGCCCCTGCACCGCTGCTCGTTCCATATCCTGGATCGAGGGTGTGCCGTTCTGGGCGTCGGCTTTGCACAGCACCATGCCGGCCTCCACGGAAATGTAGCCCGCTGTGGTTTTCAGGGCCTTGTGGTTGATGCCATCGAAGACGCGCCGGAAGGCGGTAGTGGTGCAGTGATCGCTGTTCGGGAAGTAGGCAATGATGGCGAACTGGTTGTCGCCAACGCGGCACAGGGCATCAATTGGGCGAATCAGGGTGCTCAGTCGGCGGGCAATGCCGATGGCCAGTTCGCTCATCACCGTGGGCGGGTGTTTGCGCTTGAGCTCCTGCCAGTTGCGAATGCCGCACAGTACGTAGGCAGAACAGCCGCCGCGGGATTCGGCGTGGCGCAGCATCTTGGTCAGCCGCTCGCGGCCGTATTTGGTGTTGCAGAGGCCGGTTTCCAGATCAATGATGTTGGTGGATTCCAGTTCTCGGTTGTTCTCGATGAGCAGGGAGTTGGCCCGGAGCAGGGTGTTCTGGCGGTCGGCCATTCGGTCTGCGGCAAAGATGCGGGGGATCAGTTGCTTGGTCATGTCGGACTTGTAGATGAAGTCGTCCACGCCCCGGTCGAAGGCTTCTGAAAGAGCCTCGACGCTTTCCCGTGCCGTGAGCAGGATCACGTAGGTGTAGTGATTGTTCTGCTCGTCCTGTTGTCGCACCTGGTCCGTCAGCTCAAGGCCATCCATCTCGGGCATCAGCCAGTCGGCAATCAGAACGCTTACCGGGCGCTGTTCGATCAACTGCAGGGCTTCCGGTGCGTTATTCACGATGCGTACGTCGCGATATCCGGCATTTCGCAGCGTGCGGCCAACCACCATACTGCTGAATTTCGCGTCGTCTACTACCAGGATGGGAAGGTCCAGATTTGGCATTGTTATCTACTTTTAGCAGTCCGTTGTCAGGTGCGAGAGATGCCGGGGGTTGGTATCATCCCCAGCAAATTGAAGAAGTATACCTTCTTACCCTGTTGGAGAATAACGATCATGCCTTCTTTTGACATTGTTTCAGAAATCGATATGCACGAAGTCACCAATGCGGTTGACCAGGCCAAGCGCGAACTGAGCAATCGCTGGGACTTCAAGAACGTTGAAGCCGACATTGAGCTGGACGACAAGGGCATTACCATCAGTGCCGAGCAGGAGTTCCAACTTGAGCAGTTGCTGGACATGCTGCGTATGGCCTTTGCCAAGCGTAATATCGATGCTCGCGCGCTGGCCGAGGACGGTGACAGCAAGTCCGGCAAGCTGGTTAAACAGCACCTGCTGCTGAAGCAGGGCATTGAAACCGATATGGCCAAGAAGATTGTGAAGATGATCAAGGACCAGAAGATGAAGGTCCAGGCCAGTATCCAGGGCGACAAAGTGCGAGTGACCGGCAAGAAACGGGATGATCTTCAGGAAGCCATCGCCATGCTGCGCGAAGCTGAGCTGGATATCCCGCTGCAATTCAATAATTTCCGCGACTGATCCGGAGGCTCCACCATCTTAACCGGCACCCGCCTGACCCTGATTCGGGATACGCTCTACACCTACACCCGTTGGCAGGTGATCGCCCTGTTATTCCTGGGGTTCTCGGCGGGTTTGCCGTTTCTGCTGGTGTTTTCCACCCTTAACGCCCGGCTGGCGGATGTCGGGGTGGAAACCGCCACCATCGGTTTTTTCAGTTGGCTTGGTATTACTTATTCGATCAAGGTGTTCTGGGCGCCGGTGGTGGACCGCCTGAAACTGCCGTTGCTCGACCGGCTTTTGGGCAAGCGGCGAAGCTGGATAATCTTTGCGCAGGCGGGTATCGCTACGGGGCTGTATCTGATGGCTCACGTGGATGCCACGGCAGCTCCTGAAATGATGGCTCTTTGCGGCCTGCTGGTTGCTTTTTCCTCGGCCACCCAGGACGTGGCGATTGATGCCTACCGCATCGAGATTGCCGAGGAACGGCTGCAGGCGGCGCTGGCTGCGACGTATATCTTCGGTTATCGTCTGGCGCTTCTGGTGGCCGGCGCCGGGGCTCTTTACCTGGCGGAATTCTGGTCCTGGCAGGTGTCTTATGAGGTGATGGCGGCCCTCGTTGGCGTTGGGGCTTTGACGGTTTTGATCGTTCGCGAACCCACCGTGAACCACTTTGCCGCCGCTCAGGACATTGCCCACAAGATCGAGCAGGAGGCGGCCAAACGCACTCATCTGAATCCCCGCCTGGCGAGACTGGTCGGCTGGTTTTACGCCGCCGTGGCCGGCCCGTTCCTGGATTTCTTTCGCCGTTACAAAGAGCTGGCTCTGGTTATCCTGCTCATGGTTGCCGTTTACCGTATCTCGGACATCGCCATGGGCGTTATGGCCAATCCCTTCTACCTGGACTTCATGGGCTTCAGCAAAACCCAGGTGGCGGACGTGACCAAGATCTTCGGCTTCTTCATGACCATTGCCGGCTCGCTGGTTGGTGGGGTTATGGTGGTTCGCTACGGGGTTCGCAGAATTCTCCTGCTTGGCGCAATCATGACCGCCACCACCAATCTTCTGTTTGTCGTTCTGGCCCAATACCCGCCCAACATCATTACCCTGGCCGCGGTGGTGAGCGCCGATAACCTCAGCGGCGGCATAGCCAACGTGGCCCTGATTGCCTGGCTCTCTAGCATGACCAGTGCCTCGTTCACGGCCACGCAGTACGCACTGTTCAGTTCCCTGATGACCCTGCCAGGCAAGTTTCTGGGCGGGTTCTCGGGCATTGTTGTGGCGTGCTTCGGATATGCAGAATTCTTCCTGGTTGCCGGCATAATGGGCGTGCCTGCCATTCTGTTGGCCATGTTCATGATTCGAAATGGCCATCGATTGGATGCGTTAGCGCCACGCAATGAATCAAAACCGGATGCAGAAGCGGTAAGCCCTTGATGGTCGAACCAACCAAAGACCAGAAAATCTGGCAAGTCGTACTGGCCGTCCCAAAGGGGAGAGTGGTCAGTTACGGCCAGGTTGCGGAGATGGCAGGATTGGGCCGTCAGGCGAGATATATCGGAAAGGCGTTGGGCAAGCTGCCAGAAGGGCATGCGGTGCCCTGGTATCGGGTGATTCGCAGTAACGGCCAGATTGCATTTCCCGAAGGGTCCGAGAAATACCGGGAGCAGGTCAGCCGGCTTGAGGCCGAGGGTGTCGAAGTCATTGATGGGCGGGTTTCGATGTCGCGGTTTCGTTGGCAATGAGCGTCTGGAGGTGAGCCAACAGCTCCGCTTTTTCTCCGGCAGGTTCCCGTGAAAGCCGGTCCCCAATATAGAGCTGAACCTTCGCAATTGCCCTCAAGCACTCCTCGTACAACTCTCTGGCTTTGATCGCACTTAGGTCACAGACCTGAACTCCAAACCGCTCCATATGTTTTCTGGGCCACCATTTCTTGCTGCCCATGACGGTGAGAGCGGAGATATCCTGCCTGATATAGGCGGTTGTGCACACGACATCGTAGGCGGGCGCTAGTCTGATGGAATCGATGCTCTCGTAGACCAGGCCAAAGTTCTTCAGGTGGGCGTCGCCATTTTGCAGGATATTGTTCAGGACCATCATCTTGAAAAACTGTTCAAGGGAGGCTTTCTTGTTCTCTGCGCTAACGAAAGTTTTGATGGTTTTGGCAATTTGCTCGTAGCTGCCGGTGTACTTTTCTTCCCGCTGTTTTGCCTGAAGCACACACATGTCTTCAAAGCCAAGCGCCTCGCCGCCGTCTTTCAAATCGAACCGCTTCATGATGAACAGGGATTCGTCATCCGATAGATAGAATTCGGGAACGGGAATTCCGGCGTACTGGCAGGCGAGCATGCAGCAGTATTCGTTGAGAGCCAGTTCGGGATAATCAGGGCCCCAAGCTTTGACGATGTAGTCTTCGAGCCGGAGTGTCGCCTTGTTTTCGAGTGTTGCCAGGACTTTGGGCTGTACACCACTCAGTGCAGAGCGAAGCGCAAACCGTGACACCAGCTCCTCGAACAGGGTGGGGTTGTCAGAGTGCAAGAGTTTCTCGAGACTCAATGAAGGTTCGCCAGACTGGTCATCAGGGTTGAACTCGACTCTGCCACGAATATTCGGCGCAAGGAGTCGAAGAAGCCCAAAGTCGTCGGTATCCGTAAGTTTGGCAAACTGCTTTTTGATTACCGACAGCAGGTAGCCCTCCGGCAGATGCATCTCGAAAACCGGGTGCAGCTGGGGGTGGCTATAATCTTTTTTGCGGACCGGCATGGTCAGCGAGACGAAGGCGGCGGGACTGGCTTTCTCGGAGTAGCTGAAGACAAATTCGCCTGACTCGCGGAACAGTTTCCCGGCAGGCCTGTGATTTACATGAACGTCCAACTCATCGCTCATCACGCAGCTCCTCCAGGGTCGGGAATGGAGACTTGTCCCGGACAGCCAGCTCCTTACCCAGGTAGTCGAGTATTTTCATAACCTTGCGGATGCCGATGTCGCCAGACCGCCCGTTTTCCAGCGCATTGATTGTGGCGCGAGAGATGCCGAGGTGGTCTGCCATTTTTTGCTGGGAGACGCCTTGTTGTTGGCGGAATGCAGAGATTTCGTGTCCGAGGGTCTGAAAATCCATTGCCGGCCTGTTTTTGGCTAAAATAATTTACATTATCGTCTCTATCTTTCGTTATGTAAAGTATTTTAGCTGTATGCCGGCTCGTCCCTGAGCTGGCCTCACTTCTCTGATGGATCTGAGGGATTACAGCCTCAGAGCCCCATCCACTTCAAGCATACGCCCGGACATATAGTCGTTCTCAAAGATGAACGCCGCAGCCGAGGCAATCTCTTCCGGCTTGCCCATGCGCTTCAGCGGAATGCCTGCGGTCATTTTTTCCAGGGCTTCCGGTTTCATGGAGGCGGTCATTTCGGTTTCGATGAAGCCCGGGGCGATGCCGGCACAGCGGATGCCGTAGCGGGCGAGTTCCTTGGCCCATACGGGAACCAGGGCGGAGACGCCGGCTTTGGCGGCGGAGTAGTTGCTCTGGCCCATGTTGCCGGCGCGGGAGATGGAGGCGATGTTGATGATCGCGCCCTGGTCGCCGTTCTTGATCATCTGGGTGGCGGCTTCGCGACCGCAGAGGAATACGCCGGTGAGGTTGACGTCGATAACGGCCTGCCACTGGGACAGCTCCATGCGGCGCTCAACTTCGCCATCCTTCACTTTGACCATCAGGCCGTCCCGGAGGATACCGGCGTTGTTGATCAGGCCATTGAGGTGGCCGAAGTCTTTTACGATGGCTTCAAAGGTTCTCTCCACGTCTTCTTCTTTGGCGACGTTGCAGACGTAGCTTCTGGCCTCGGAGCCCGCGGCCACGCAGGCGGTGACGGCTTCGTCCAGCTTCTCCGGCATCAGGTCGATGAGCGCGACTTTTGCGCCTTTGGCGGCAAGGTATTCGCCCATGGCGCGGCCAAGGCCCTGGCCGCCGCCGGTAATTGCTATCACGGAATCTTGAAGTTTCATGTTTTGCCCTAACTACTGTTATCAGGTGGTTTTACGGTTGCTGTGCGTCTTAGTTTATTCTGACGCCTTCTGCATGGGTGCCAGCGTCACCAGAGCAGCGCCTCCGTGGAACCGCTACGAGCACGTCCATGTGCGCTTGTTTCCGGCCATCCTTGGCCTCCAACATTCCACGGAGGGGCTGCTCTGGCGACGCCTCTTGACCTGTGCGAGCCGCCTTTCTAATTTCGAGGGTGTGGAGTATACCAGACCTTCTTAAAGCCACATTCAGACCCTGAGGTCCCGATGTCTGTGTTTCTGTTCTTATTCATTATCATGCCAATTGCCGAGATGGCGGTATTGATCCAGGTCGGCGGCATGATTGGTGTACTCAACACCGTCGGGCTGGTGTTGCTGACCGCCGTGATTGGTGCGTGGCTCCTTCGCCAGCAGGGCCTGGCAACGCTGTTGAGGGCCAATCAGCGGCTGAACAGTGGTGAATTGCCCGCCAAAGAGGTAGCCGAGGGGCTGATTCTGGCCATTGGCGGTGCCTTGTTGCTGACGCCGGGGTTTATTACCGATACGGTCGGCTTTCTGTGTCTCATCCCGGGAACCCGCCACTGGCTTGCAGCCCAGGCTCTGAAGCGCATGGTCGTGGCTGGTCAGAACCGGAGCAGCAGCTTCTATTTTCGTGCCGGTGGTGGTTCGAATCCGTTTGGACAGGATCCGTTTGGTGGCCGGGAAAACCCGTTTGGCCCGCAGCGTCCGTTTGATCGGGACAGTAACGGCGACATCATCGAAGGCGAGTATCAGGACGAGACGGAATCCGATCGGGACCGGATCGAAAAAAAGTGAAAAAATTTTCTCTCCGGGGTGTTGAAAACACCTGCCAGCTACCCCAAATAGGAACCACAAGTTCGCTGCGGGCTGATTTCCACTGAAAACAGTTGGTTATCCAGCCGGGCAATTTGTCGGTTCAGGCTTTGCCTGTCCGACTTACATCAACAATGTCATTGCCACATTAATCTGACTATTGGAGAAACCGAGCAATGAAAATTCGTCCGCTACACGATCGTGTTGTCGTGCGCCGTAAGGAAGAAGAAGAGAAAACTGCGGGTGGCATCGTGCTGCCGGGTAACGCCAAAGAGAAGCCTTCCCAGGGCGAGGTGATTGCCGTTGGTAACGGTCGCATCCTGGAAAACGGCGAAACCCGCTCACTGGCGGTCAAGGTGGGTGACACCGTGGTCTTCGGCCAGTACGCCGGTAACACCGTCAAGATCGACGGCGAAGAGCTCCTCATCATGAGCGAGAGCGATATCTACGGCGTGCTTGAGTGATCGCTGAGGCGAATCGCACGAACTCTCATTAATCCGATTGATTCAACGACTTCGGTTTAACGAACAGGAATAGAAGACATGGCAGCAAAAGACGTTAAATTCGGTGATAGCGCGCGTAAGCGCATGGTCGCGGGCGTCAACGTTCTGGCAGACGCGGTTAAAGTGACCCTCGGCCCGAAAGGCCGTAACGTGGTTCTGGAAAAATCCTTCGGCGCGCCGACCATCACCAAAGATGGTGTTTCCGTAGCCAAGGAAATCGAGCTGAAAGACAAGTTCGAGAACATGGGCGCCCAGATGGTGAAAGAAGTGGCTTCCCAGGCCAACGACACGGCTGGTGACGGTACCACCACTGCAACCGTTCTGGCCCAGTCCATCGTTAACGAGGGCGTGAAGGCTGTTACTGCCGGCATGAACCCGATGGATCTGAAGCGTGGCATCGACAAAGCCACCACCGAGGCTGTAAAGGCGATCCGCGAGATGGCCAAGCCCTGCGATGACAGCAAGATGATTGCCCAGGTTGGCACCATCTCTGCCAACGGCGACGAGACCATCGGTAAGATCATTGCCGATGCGATGCAGAAAGTTGGTAAGGAAGGCGTGATCACTGTTGAGGAAGGCCGTGGCCTGGAAGACGAGCTGGACGTGGTTGAAGGTATGCAGTTCGACCGTGGCTTTCTGTCTCCGTACTTCATCAACAACCAGGACAACATGTCTGCCGAGCTGGAAGACCCGTACATCCTGCTGGTAGACAAGAAGATCTCCAACATCCGCGAACTGCTGCCGGTGCTGGAATCTGTTGCCAAAGCTGGCAAGCCGCTGCAGATCATCGCTGAAGATATCGAAGGCGAAGCGCTTGCTACTCTGGTAGTGAACAACATGCGTGGCATCGTGAAAGTTAACGCCGTTAAGGCGCCTGGCTTTGGTGACCGTCGCAAGGAAATGCTGCAGGACATCGCGATCCTTTCCGGTGGTACCGTAATCTCTGAAGAAGTCGGCCTGACTCTTGAGAACACCACCCTGGATGACCTGGGCACGGCCAAGCGTGTGAACGTCACCAAGGAAAACACCACCATCATCGGCGGTGCTGGTGCGCAGGCGGACATCGAAGCTCGCGTTGAGCAGATCCGCAAGCAGATCGAAGACAGCTCTTCCGACTACGACAAGGAGAAGCTGCAGGAGCGTGTTGCCAAGCTGGCTGGCGGTGTTGCCGTCATCAAGGTTGGTGCCGGTTCTGAAGTGGAAATGAAAGAGAAGAAGGCCCGCGTTGAAGACGCGCTGCACTCTACCCGCGCTGCGGTTGAAGAGGGCATCGTGCCGGGCGGCGGCGTTACCCTGATCCGTGCCATCGCGGCTCTGGACAAGGTAGACGCCATCAACGAAGAGCAGAAAGCCGGCGTGAACATCCTGCGTCGTGCCATGGAAGCGCCTCTGCGTCAGATCGTTTACAACGCAGGCGGTGAGTCTTCTGTTGTGGTTGCCAAGGTTCGCGAAGGCGAAGGTTCCTTCGGCTACAACGCAGCAACTGAAGCCTACGGCGACATGCTGGAAATGGGTATCCTGGATCCTGCCAAGGTCACCCGTTCCGCTCTGCAGGCTGCCGCTTCCGTAGCTTCCCTGATCATCACCACCGAGGCGATGGTTGCGGATGAGCCGGAAGACGACAAAGCCGGCGGCGGCATGCCGGACATGGGTGGAATGGGCGGCATGGGAGGCATGGGCGGCATGATGTAATGCCGGCCTGATCCTGGCCCCTGAAAAACCCCGCGTTGGTTCACGCTAACGCGGGGTTTTTGTTTTTTTGTCATGAACTTGCCCCATGCCTTTGCTAGACTCGGCTTCCGGTCCATTATCTGTGCAACGCCGAATGAGTGACGCTGAACCCAAATCCTTTCTTCGCCCCGGCAAGGTATTCCTGCTTCTGCTGCTGGGCGCTCTGGTTTATCTGCTGTCATTGGTCTTTCTGGTACCGGCGGGATGGGTCTGGCAGCAGGCCTCTGCCCATGTATCTTTGCCTCCCCAAGTGCAGGTCCAACAGGTTGCCGGGAAACTCTGGGATGGAGAGGCCGGAGTTGTTGTTGCCGGTTTTCCGCTACGTGTTGACTGGCGTCTTCACATGCCTTCTGTTACCCGTCTCGAGTGGCCCGCCAGAATTTCCGTGGAATCGTCACAATCGTCGCTCAACGGTAATGTTACGATCGGCTGGCCTGCCAGCGCTAAGTTGGATGCCAACGGTCGGGTTATGGTTGCCGAGTTTGAAGACCTGATCCGCCAGAGTGGTGGTGCAATGATCGAAGGCGAAGTCATGATCGACCGGCTGAATATGGCCTGGGTCGACAACCGGATTACCCGGGCAGAAGGCCTTGGGCGCTGGGATGGCGGCCTGGTGACCTGGCCAATGGGAGATCAACGCGGGCAGGCGGAGTTTCCGCCCATGCAGGCGAGCATGGATACCACCCAGGGTGGCGTAGCATTGACCGTGTCCGAGCAGGGCGGGCAGGGGCCTGCAGCAGATGCCACCGTGTTCTGGAACGGAATGATGGAACTGCGTGTCTACAAACGTATGGTGGACCTTGCCGGCCAGCCCTGGCCAGATTCTGCCAGCCCCGGCGATGTGGTTTTCCGGGTACGCCAGCCTCTTGTACCGGGGGCGCGATAGTATGGCTCTGTTGAGTACCCCGGCCCAGAGCCGGATTTCGCGGGTCCTCGCAAACCTGTTGCTGATGGTGCTGGTGGTGTATCTGGCTGTCGCCCTCGCCCGTGTGACCTGGCTGTTCGCCTGGGACGACAGGCCGGTTCCCAGCGCGCCAGCGTCAAGCAGCGCCGGGAACATGGCTGCGGGCAGCCGTCTGACCACCTCCATGTCAGTCTATGATTTTTTCGGGCGTTCGGAGCGGCCGGTTGAGGTGGCGGAAGCCGTTCGGCGTTCGGCTCCGGAAACCCGCCTTCGGCTTCGACTCGAAGGGGTACTGGTAGCACAGCGCCCGGAGGACTCCGGTGCTATAGTTGCTGGAAGCAATGGTGAAACGGCGTATTACCGGGTAGGGGAAATGTTGCCCGGCAGTGCTGAGCTGGCGGAAGTAGAGCCGGGGCGAATTCTGATTCGTAGGGGCGGACGATACGAGACCCTGACGTTTGAAGAGCAGGTATCGTCAGATCTGGTTGCAGAGGTGGCCGCCGAGCCGGCAGAATCATCACCGGACGAGTTCCTGGCCAGCGCCCGCGAACAGATCGACAGTCAGGGCATTGCCGCACTGGCGCCTTTCGGGTTGAGCCCGGTGGATGACAGCGGCATGTCTGGCTATGTATACGACGGCTCCAATGCCATGCTGAATGCCGTCAACCTGCAGGCCGGTGATGTCATAACAGCGATCAACGGCCAGCGGCTGGGTGATATCAGCCAGGACAAGGCCCTGCTTGAGAACTGGCGTGGCCAGGCCCAGCTGGAGATAGAAATAGAGCGTGACGGATCCATCCTCACCATCAGTTATGCCATACCCGAACAGTGGCGCTGATCGGGTTCATCGAAACAGGACGAAATCGCCAGATGTATAACCATAAGATCAATCTTTTGCGGGCCATTGTCCTGCTTGTTCTCCTTCCCTTTATGTCCATGGCGCATGGGCAGGAAGCCGAGACGTGGCGGCTTAATCTTAAAGACGCCGATATCCGCGCCTTTGTGACCCAGGTGGCTGATATTACCGGGTACAGTTTTGTGGTGGATCCGAGGGTGAAGGGCAAGGTAACCGTGCTCTCCAGCGCACCCATGAACAAGGATGAGATTTACGATCTGTTCCTGGCGGTTCTGAATGTTCACGGCTTTACCGCCATTCCAGGCGAAGAAGTGATCAAGGTGGTGCAGCAGGTTGATGCCAAGCAGTCAGCGGAAATCCTGGAGCGGTTTCCCGAAACGCCCTCTGAACAGCTGATTACCCGGGTCATCCAGATCGACAACGCCAATGCCCTCGAGTTGGTGCCCATTTTGCGCCCATTGGTTGCGAAGTATGGTCATCTGGCCGGAGTGGCCGCTGCCAACGCGCTGATCATCAGCGATCATTCTTCAAACATCCAGCGTATCGAGCAGATTGTCCGGGAGCTGGATAGCCCCTCCAAGTACGAAGTGGAAGTCATTCAGCTCCAGGAAGCCTGGGTGGGCGATATGGTGACGCTGCTACAGGAACTGGCCCCCGATGAACTGGGCCGGGCCGGCGGCGACAATGCCGCCAGAAAATACAGCGTAACCGCAGACGAGCGTAGTAACCGTCTTATTTTGCGAGGCGATGAGACCTTCCGGGACAAGATGCGCGGTCTGATCCGGCAACTGGATCAGCCTTCGGCAACCGGCGGCACCACCAAGGTCCTGAGGCTGAAACACGCCGACGCCAAAAACCTCACTGAAATTCTCAAGGGGGTCATGGGCGAGCTGGTGAAAGAAGGTGCCGGTTCAGGAGGCGGCGGTGCCGCCAAACCGCAGAGCAGCTTCGCCGTCTTTGCCGATGAAGGGCTAAACGCGTTGGTGGTTCGAGGAGAGCCGTCTCTGATGCAGGAAGCCGAACAGATTGTCGCAGCGCTGGATGTGCGTCGTGCTCAGGTAATGATTGAGGCTGCCATTGTCGAGATCAGTGACGAATTGGGCGAGGATCTGGGCGTACAGGTTGCCGTGGGTGACGAATCTGGCGAATCCACGCCGGTCGCAGGCACCAACTTCGGTAACGTCGGTCGCAGCCTGGGTGAAGTGCTTAGCGCGATCCTGACTGGATCCGCCATTACTCCCGCAACGGGTGGTATCACTGTCGGCGCTGGCCAGCGCAACGAGGATGGCGTCAGTTGGGGGATTCTCCTGCAGGCACTTTCTACCTCGGCGGCTGCAAACCTTCTCTCCACGCCCAGCATCATTACCCTGGATAACCAGGAGTCGGAAATTATCGTGGGCCAGAACGTGCCATTCCGCACCGGGCAGTCCACCGTCACTGGTGATGGCACCACCAATCCGTTTACCACCATCGAGCGTCGAGATATCGGTCTGACTCTGAAGGTTACCCCGACCATCAGTGCCGATGGCCTGGTGCGACTGGTGGTGGAGCAGACCACTGAGAGCGTGGCAGACAGTATCGAGAACGCCTCGGATATCGTCACCAACAAACGGGAAATCAAGACCACGGTGCTGGCGGATGATGGAGAGACCATCGTACTGGGTGGTTTGACCCGGGATGATTATCAGGTCAACAAGAGCAAGGTGCCCCTTCTGGGTGACATTCCGTTTGTCGGGCGTCTGTTCTCGTCGGAGTCGGAGCGCCGGGTGAAGCGTAACCTGCTGGTGTTCCTCCGCCCCAAGATCATGCTGGGTAAGGAGGAAGCCGTTGCGGCCACCTCCGACAAGTTCAATCAGCTATGGGATGTCAATCTGAACATCCGTGAGAAGCTGGGTATCCCGACTGAAGAGCAGCGCCCGACTGTGGATGCGCTGTTTGAAGACGGAAGCTCCCGGGTCCAGTAAGCTCTCAGACAGCCAGTGGCGGCATCGGACAGTCCATCTGGTCCGCCACCAGACGCATCAGTTCATACTCCCGGGTTTCCACTTTGCCGTCGCGGGTGATGCAGTGCCCGCAGGCATCAATGATCGCCGGTTTCAGTAGCGGCGAGAGGCCGTTCAGCGCGGTCAATGCCTCCCGCAGCTGGCGCATGGTGACTTTCTCCAGAACCGGTTCCACAGCATCCTTCGCATTCATGAAGCCTGCCATGGCTTCCCGATACAGTTTTTCGGCGTCAGCCTGGGACCCAGAGCCAGCCCGTGCCATCAGGCTGAGGAGGCGTTGCAGGGCTGGCATGACGGGCTTGTAGCTCTTGTAGCGGACCGGTACTACTCTGGCTGCCTCATCGCCCAGATGGCGGGAGAGGAAGCTTGTCAGGGCCAGCTCGAACAGGGTAACCCGGTTATCCGCTGCAACCAGTTTCTGGACGTTGGTAATCAGCATCTCCCGTTCTTCCGGGTCCAGCTTGCGCAGCGCTGGCATGGCCAGCTCAAGAGCAGGGAAGCGGACGCCTTCACCAATAGTTTTCAGGGCGGGCAACAGTTTCTCCAGAAGTTCCGGCTGGCTGCCCAATACCGGGTGAGCCGGCAGCAGGTCCAGTCGTTCCGTTTGCTGGGGGCGTGGCAGTTCACTGATCAGCATGGCGTAGCAAAGCTGGGCGGCCCCGGCACGGGTGTACAGCAGGTTTCGGAAGGTGGCTGGCAGGCGCTCCAGGAAGCGCAGTGCGAAATCTTCACTTTGCCGGTTTATGGTTCCCACCTGATCTGAAAACTTCCGGCCCGGCTTTATGGTCTTCTCCGGGCTGGATGCGAGGGGTGATGTTCTCCCGCTCTTACCGGTGACCGGCCCGAGGATGTCGGATGCCGCGCCGGTGAACCCCGCTGTTCCGGCTTCCGGTGCAGGCGCAGATCCGCGGTACAGGTCGGCACCTGGCTCGGTATCCCGAAGCCGGCTGCGCAATCTGGCCAGCATGCCCGGCTGAATGGCATTGATTCGCTCGTCGATCGGCGGATGGGATGCCAGAAGCGAGGTAAACTTCATCCGTGCACTCTCGCCAAAACACATGTGGTTCATGTCGCTGGCGTGGCTGGTGGTGTCCAGATAGCCACCCTTCATGCCGATCTTGAACAGGGCGCCGGCGATCCCTTCGGGATTGCGGGTAAACTGCACTGAAGAGGCGTCCGCCAGCATCTCCCGTTGTCTGGAGACCGCTGCCTGTATCAGACGGCCGAAGAAGACCCCAACATAGCCAATGACGAACAGGGCCAGACCGATGATGCCCATGGCCGCCTGGGCCCGCCCGTCCCGGGACCGGCCCACTCGATGACCACGGTAAAAGGAAGCCCGAAGCAGGAAGCCGCCGATCTGGCCGATCATCAGGATACCGGCGAGCAGGGCAATGAGCCGCACGTTCAGCCGCATGTCCCCGTTGAAAATATGGCTGAATTCGTGGGCAACCACCCCCTGCAGTTCGTCCCGGGACAACTGGGTGATGGCTCCGTGGGTGACGACCATAACGGCTTCGCCAGGCGTATAGCCCGCCACGAAGGCATTGATGCCGGTTTCATGGTCCATTACGTAGAGCTCCGGCACCGAAACACCGCTGGCAATGGCCATTTCCTCGACTATGTTACGCAGCTTGCGCTCGTCACTGTCCCGGGTATCGGGATCAATCGGTCGCGCGCCAACCATTTTGGCAACCCGGTCGCCGCCGCCGGCCAGGTCGACCCAGCGGAGCAGGGAACCCAGTACAATCAGTCCGACAACGGTAACGGCCGTTAACAGACCGTGATTGGAGAGCAACCAGTGATGGAATGCGAGGCCGGAGGATTCGCTGCGGGTCACGAAATAACCCACCAGGCAGACGGCGAGCGTAATAAACGCGACCGCCGTCAGGAACAGGAAGACCAGCAGACTGGTGTTGCGCCGGGCATGGGCTTGGCGCTGAAAGAAACCGGGGTGAGCCATGCCTCAGGGCCTCAGAAGGCCACTTTCGGTGCCTGACGGGCTTCCGGTGATTCCAGTTCCAGTTGCGACGTTTCCTTGAACGCAAACATGCCGGCTATCACGTTGTTGGGGAACTGCTCCCGGAAAATGTTGTAGCTCATTACGCCATCGTTATAGGCCTGGCGAGCAAAGGCGACGCGGTTCTCGGTGCTGGAGAGTTCTTCCATTAGTTGCTGGATGGTTTCGTTGGCCTTCAGCTCCGGGTAGTTCTCCGCCACGGCGTAAAAGTTGGCAAGCGCCTTGGTCAACAGATTTTCGGCACTGCCCAGGCGCTGGATCTTGGTTCCGTCGCCTGGATCCTTGGCGGCATCCTTTTGGGCGCTGACCGCATTGTTGCGGGCTTCCATCACCTGGGTGAGGGTGCTTTTCTCATGGGTCAGATAGGCTTTTGCTGCTTCCACCAGGTTCGGAATCAGGTCGTGCCGGCGCTGCAGCTGCACATCAATCTGGGCAAACCCGTTCTTGAACTGGTTGCGCAGGGAAACCAGGCGGTTGTAGATAAAGACCAGGTAGAAAACAACGACGGCAATAACGATCAGGCCGATAACGGTAGTTCCCATAGCAACTCCTCAGGGTAATGGGTCAGGCGTTATTTTCCACGATTTGCTCGTGGAAACCTTTTACGAAGGTCTCAAATTCACGCGGTGGCAACGGTTTGCTGAAGAAATAGCCCTGGGCCAGCTGGCAGCCGCGCTGACTCAGGTAGTATTCCTGTTCTGCCGTTTCCACACCTTCAGCAACCACTGACAGATTCAGACTCTTGCCTAGATCGATGATGGTGTTTGCGATTCGGGTGTCTTCCTCGTTAACCAGCAGGTCCCGGATAAACTGTTTGTCGATTTTCAGATGCTGCACTGGCATCTGTTTGAGGTAGGTGAGGGAGGAGTAGCCGGTTCCGAAGTCGTCCACGGCGATACTGATTCCGGCCTTGTTGAGCCTGTGGAGTTTGGCCACAGCATCTGAGAGGTTGGTCATGAAGCTGGTTTCGGTCACCTCAAGCTCCAGTCGCCCGGCAGGAATCTTGTGTCGTCGCAAGGTGTCGAGGATGTCATCGACGATGGTTTCCTGGCGCAGTTGAACGGCTGAGAGGTTAACCGCAATGCGCAATGGAGTGCCATCCGATGCCCAGCGTGCCGCCTGCCAACAGGCCTGATCCAGGACCCACTGGCCAATTTCAACAATGGAGCCGTTCGCTTCGGCGACCGGAATGAAAAAGTCGGGAGGAACCATGCCGCGAGCCGGGTGTTCCCAGCGCAGCAACGCCTCGGCCCCGATTACACGTTTGCTTTCAAGGTTGATCTGGGGCTGGTAAACCAGGTGCAACTGGTGGTTTGCAAGTGCCTGGGACAGATCCTTTTCCAGTTGCTTTCGGTCCCGGATTTCCTGGTCAATGCTGGCAACGTAGAACTGGAAGTGGTTGTGGCCGTTCTGCTTGGCCAGGGTCATGGTCTGCTCGGCACTTTGCAGCAGCCGGTCTGCCTGGTTGGTGTCAGACGGGTACAGCGCAACACCCATGGTAGCAGTCATGGAAATGCTCTGCTCTTCAACAAGCATGGGGGCGCTGATACAGGCAAGAATTCGTTCGGCCGTGTCCGCCGCCTGGAATCCGTCCCGAAGTCCTTTCTGAACAATCACGAACTGATCGCTGCCCAGGCGTGCAATGGTAAACCTGGCGTTGTCCAGTTTGTTGGTCAGCCGGTCTGCGACCGTCTGCAGGATAAGATCGCCAGAGCGGAAACCGCACTGCTCGTTCACCGACTTGAAGTCGTCGATGCCGCAGACAATCAGGGACAGCTGTGAGTTGCGTTTGTTGGCCTCCTCAATGTCCCGCACCAGCAACTCCATAAAGGTATCCCGGCTGGGCAGGCCGGTGAGCTGATCGTAGCGGGACAGGCGGCTTACCCGATCCTCTGCCTCGCGATGACGTTTCTGGCTGTCACCAATGGCGACCAGCAGATTATTGGTGGCGTTTACCCACAGCCCCAGCTCGTCGCTCTGGTGGCCGGGTGGCGTAGTGACCAGGCGGTCATCCGGGTGAGCGGGGTCGACTTGCTTTACGGAGCTGACAATTCTGAGAAGTGGGCGCGTCAGAAGCAGATGGAAAACATAGAACAGCACCATCCCGAGGATAAGGGCCGTCGCTATGCCGGAAGCGAAGGTGACCGCCGCCCGGTCCAGCCAGGTACGCGCAGCCGGTGCCGTATCGTAATGAACATCGAGGTAGCCGTAGACATCCTCCGGATTGCCTTCACGGAAGAGTGGTTCCCGGAACATGCGTTCAGCATCGAAGAAGGGATCGGTAACCGGGCGAAAGGCGGTATGCTGCAACGGGCGGTCGCGATTCCCGAGTGGCTCGCCGTCCGGATGAACAATTCGGGCTGTATGAATAGCTTCCTTCGCAAAGAGGCCGTCCACCACCTGCTGGGCGAGTTCGGCATCTATGCTGAACACTGCCTGGGTAGCGGCGTCTTTTACCATCGCGATGGTCTGCTCGGCGTCGTTGTCCAGCCCCCTGGACACGCGTTGAGCATCCAGTATGACCTGTATGGTGCTGACAATTACGCCACTGACAAGGGCCACGGCAAGAATCCACCGTAAGATTCGATAGCCCAGGCGATGTTCAACCTCGAAGGAGTTTTGCATTCAAGCCTGTCTTATTCCGGTTATGCAGGACGAGCGTTCCGCACTGTTCAGGGCGAAAATGTCGCACTTCGGGCGATGTGCTTGGGGCCTCACCCTGATTATTGTTGCTAAGTATGGTTCAGAGTTTCGATATCTTCATGGAGTATCGGCGATTTTTTCAAAGATTTCAGGGTGTGGTTGTATCAAATTGTAATTGCTTAGGTATGACAGACACGAAAACGCCCGCCAGGGGCGGGCGTTTCAACGCAGCCTATACAGGCTATGTCTGGGAGCGAAACCTGGATCAGGCCAGGTTTTCGTTCACGAAATCCCAGTTGACGAGGTTCCAGAACGCTTCCAGGTAGTTCGGACGGGAGTTGCGGTAGTCGATATAGTAAGCGTGCTCCCAAACGTCGACGGTCAGCACCGGCTTGTCGGCGCCGGTCAGCGGCGTTTCGGCGTTGCTGGTGTTCACAATGCCAACACTGCCGTCAGCTTTCTTCACCAGCCAGGTCCAACCAGAACCGAAGTTATTGGCGGCCTTGTCGTTAAATTCTTTCTTGAAGTCTTCGAAAGAACCGAACGCCTTCTCAATGGCTTCCTTGGCTGCGCCGGTCGGCTCACCGCCACCGTTCGGGCTCAGGCAGTGCCAGTAGAAGGTGTGGTTCCAGACCTGTGCGGCGTTGTTGAACAGCGGGCCGCTGGCACTCTTGATGATGTCTTCAAGAGATTTGTTGGCGTTGTCAGTACCTTCGATCAGGCCATTGAGCTTGGTGACGTAGGTGTTGTGATGCTTACCGTAATGGTACTCAAGAGTTTCCTGAGAGATGTGCGGTTCCAGTGCGTTCTTTTCATAAGGCAGTGCGGGAAGTTCAAATGCCATGAGGTCGTTCTCCCTGTCTCTCTGTTTATGTTGATGTACGTGAACCCAATATAGGGTCGATTTGCTTCAGATCAACCCTTTGGTGTTAAAGAACTTTTAAACTCGGGGCTGCCGGGCAGGAACTGCGCGCAGTTCTTCACCCGCCACACCAGTTCTTCGTAGCTGTCGGCCAGTATGTTCACATGGCCTAACTTCCGGCCCGGCCGCTCACCTTTATTATAGAGGTGAACATGGGCATAGGGCAGTTCGAGGATGCGGTCAATGTCGCCATGCTCGCCGATGATATTGATCATGCAGCTTACGCCACGGGGCGCGACATTCCCAAGAGGGTGTCCGCTCACCGCACGGATGTGGTTCTCAAACTGGCTGGTCATCGCCCCTTCAATGGTCCAGTGCCCGGAGTTATGAACCCTGGGGGCCATCTCGTTGGCTACCAGGCCATCGGCTGTCTCGAATAGCTCCAGAGTTAATACGCCGACATAATCCAATTCGTTCAGCAGGGCCTTGATGTAGCGCTCGGCATCTTCCTGAATATGTATGTCGAGCTTGGGGGCCGGAGCAATCGAGTAGCGAAGGATGCCTTCATGGTGGGTGTTCTCCGCCATCGGGTAGAACGCCAGCTCACCGTCTTCAGCGCGCACGGCTATAATCGATACTTCCCGGTGGAAGTCCACAAACTTTTCCACGATCAGGCGCGGGTGGCCGATGGATTCCCAGGCGGCTTCTGCCTCCTCGGGTGTTCTAAGCACAGCCTGGCCTTTGCCGTCATAGCCTTCAGTATTGGACTTTGCCACCACCGGGCAGCCAAGTTCTTCGGCAGCGGCTTTCAGTGAAGCCGCGCTGTCGGCAATTTTCCACTCCGGCGTCGGGATGCCTAACTGGCCGAACAGGGTTTTCTCGGCTTCCCGGTTCTGGCAGACCTGCAGGGCCCGGGGGCAGGGATGCACGGGTTTGTGGGCAGCAATTTTCTCGGCGACGTCCACCGGCAGGTGTTCAAACTCATAGGTAACGCGGTCAACCCTGGAGAGGAAGTCGTCCAGATATTCGCCGTCCCGGTCGATGATGACTTCACCAAGGCCGGCACTGGGGCTGCCGGACATGTCATAGAAAACAAAGGTCTTGGCCAGTGGGTATCCGGCCAGTGCCAGCATTCTTCCCAGTTGGCCGGCTCCCAGTACACCAATTCTCATTTGTGTTCTCCTGCCTGGTTTCCGCGATTAATCTTCTGGCTTCTGACTGTGCTGGTGACAAGGTTGGGGATGCCACCAATAGCTGGGGGAGCCTTTGGTGGGGGCTTTTCCAAAACTGTAGAGGGCCAAGGATTGCCCGAAACAAGCGCACATGGACGTGCTTGTAGCGTGTTTTGGAAAAGTTCCCGCCGAAGGCTCCCTTCACCCAACTTGAATCATTGATCTCGGGGATCAGGATTGTCCAGAATCGTTTCGGTTTGTGTTGTCCGGAACTGTTCCACGGCTTTACGAACGTTGTCGTCGGAGGTGCCGATAATCTGCGCTGCCAGCAGGCCAGCGTTGGTGGCGCCCGCTTTGCCGATGGCCAGGGTGCCGACGGCGATGCCGCCGGGCATCTGGACGATGGACAGCAACGAATCGAGACCGTTCAGGGCTTTGGACTGAACCGGTACGCCCAGGACCGGCAGGGCGGTTTGTGACGCAACCATGCCCGGCAGGTGCGCTGCGCCGCCGGCGCCCGCAATAATGACTTTCAGACCGCGGTCTGCGGCTGTTTTGGCGTAGTCAAACAGCAGATCCGGGGTGCGATGGGCCGAGACGACTTTGGTTTCATAGGCCACACCGAGTTTTTCGAGCATGTTGGCGGCGTGTTCCATGGTGGGCCAGTCAGATTTGGAGCCCATGATGAGTCCTACAAGCGGCTGCATATGCAACAGTCCTGTGATAATTGGAAAGCCGGCCATTGTATGTTTTGGCTACCTACCATGCAACAAACCTCGGCGGAAGGCGCAGTTGAGAGGCCTTTTCCGGAAACCGCTACGAGCACATCCATGTGCGCTTGACTGAAGCCATCCTTGGCTTCAGACATTTCCGGAAAAGGCCTCTCAACTCCGCCCCGAACGCTCTGGAAGATTCAGCATGAGCGCAGCTTCATTTTTACCTGCGAGTAAGTACAGGTATTATCGGACCTTATTGTTTTAACCGTCCATAGTCAGGAGCTGTAATGGAACCCATCCGTCCAGATGATGATGAGCTGAGGGCTGAACGACCGATTGGTAGTGCCGAGACGAAGAAGCCGGCGGAGAGAAAGTCCAGACCAGCGTCCGGAGGGAAAGGCGAACCGTCGACACCAACGAAGCCTCCCAAAGGCGGCAAGGGCGGTAATGGGGGCAGCGGCGGCAATGGTCGCGGTAGCTCGCCAATGCTTTGGGTACTGCTGATTGTGCTGGCCGTTGCAGCCGGCGCGGGTTGGTACTCCCAGGAACAGCGGGTTCAGGCTCTGGAAGGTCAGCTTGAGGAAGCGGATTACTGGGCCCGGCAGAGCAAGCTGGCGCTGGCCCGGTTTGAGGGTGAGCTTTCGGAGACGGGGGAGAACCTGCAGGAGCGGGGAGCGTCGCTGGAGGACCAACTGGCAGCGAATAAAAAGCGTCTTGATACGGCGGACAGTGAGATCCGGAAGCTTTGGGCGATTGCCAATGAGCGCAACAAGAAGCGTCTGGATGAACAGCAGGAGCGGATTGCTGCGCTGGAATCCGGCCTTGCGGAGGGTAAGAAGTCTATTGGCGCTCTGGAGACGTCGGTAGAGAAGGTTCGGTCGTCGCTTTCAGCGGATATTGCTGCTCTGAAGCAGCAGACGGAGACGTCGATCACAGCACTGCAGGATGCCAACCGGCAGGCAACGGATCAGTTGACGAAACTGAGTCAGCAGCTGGCGGATGTGGATCAGGTCATCGAAAGTCGTATCCGGCGGTTTGAGCAGGAGCAAAAGCTCGGTATCAGTGGCATGGAAGGGCGGATTTCGGCCCTGGAACGGGAGACGGATGAGTTGGCCGGCGATGGCAGGGTTCAGGCACTGAGGAATGATGTGGCCAGCCTCAAGCGAACGGTCGAGTCCATCGATGCTTCCCGTTCACAGCTGACTTCCCGTCTGGTTCGGCTGTCTGAAGAGGTGAATCAGCTGCGGAGTCAGGTCAGCGGGCAGTAACTGGCCCGCAGAGCATTTTGGTCTTAGGCATTTCGGGTTTTGTAACGGTTTGTAGCCATCCCTTGCGGTAGCTCTCATTTCTGGCGATTTGCAGTTGTTATGATCAGGCAACTCGCAATCAGGATGAAGAGTTAACAACAATGAAAACCCGAGTGCCTTCCGTTGTTCCCGTTCTCCGGCCGCTGGTGGTGGTGTTTCTGTTGCTGGCGGTGTCGGGGTGTACGGTTTATCAGTCTATTGGTAAAAGCGTCGGTTCGTTCCTGCACCCGGTTTCCGGCCATGATTTCGTCCACATTGATAATGACAGCTGGGACCGGCGCAACGCCGTGTTGTATTTCTACCGGACCCATTCCCAGTGGGCGGCCGACGAGATCGAAGCTCCCAGTGTCTACATTGACGACACCCACTATTTCAACATCCGCAACGACAGCTTCACCTGGCTGGAGGTAAGTCCAGGAGAGCGCCATATTGCCATGCGCCGGCCGTTGCTGGGGCTGGAGGGGATGAACTCTTTCAGTCTGAGCCTGATCGCCGATGCCACGCTGGAAGTCGAGCCAGGCCAGATCTATTACCTGCGTTATAACGAGCTTTCGGAGCCGGGCCAGCGACATCCGGACCTGGATCCGGATCACCCGCTGACTCAGGGCGACCTCCAACTGGTGACGCGGGAATATGCCATGCAGGCAGAGGAGATCGTTTCCACGCAATTCCTCAACAGTGATCTGTTGGCACCGAACCACGCGGCTACCTCGATTGTGGAAGTGAACGAAGACCAAGATTACGAGCGGCAACTTGTATTGCTGGAAGAGGAGCGGGAGCTTGAAATTGAGCGCTTGCGGGAAGAGGGCAAGTACGAATCCGCTTCCTGGTTCTGGCCATTCGGCGGTGGCCCCACGGTTCCTCTGGAGACAGATCGCAAGATTAAGAAACTGGAGCAGGAATACGCGGAACTGGAGCTGGAGCGTGAGCGGCGGGAAGAAGCAGAATCCGGCGGTGGCTGGTGGATTTTCTGAGTGCTGACTACACTGACGACAGGTGAAAGACTCGGGATATTCGAAAACAATGGCGCTCAAGGATTCTCTCAGACTCAGATTTGAAAAACTGGCAGACGATGTTGTCCCTCAACTTCTCGATAGCTGGGGTGATCTGCAGAAGCGGCTGGATGACCTGAACTGTTCCCTGGCCAACCGGGCCGTGCCAGAGGACAGGCGTAGCCGTGTCAGCGAATTGTCCCTTCAGGAGAAAGCGCAGCAGGCGGGACAGGATCGTCCGGTTGTGCGAGCAGTTAAAGCGGCGGGCAAGGGCTCGCGGTGAAAGTGAATTTGCTCAAAAACCGTACGCTTTTGAATGGCTTGCAGGTTTTTTCAGAAAATTCTTGGAAAATATTTGACACTGCCAGCCAAATGCTTAAAATGCGCCTCTCACTTGGTTGAGACAGCAACGCTGGCCAGCAAGTGAGCGCCTTTGAAAGGCTTGAGAGTGGGTGGTTAGCTCAGCTGGGAGAGCATCGCCCTTACAAGGCGAGGGTCACTGGTTCGATCCCAGTACCACCCACCACTTTCAAATGCATCACCGGATCACCCCATCCGGTTTCAGGTTCGGGCCCTAGGGCCGGAATTGATGCGGAGCGGTAGTTCAGTTGGTTAGAATACCGGCCTGTCACGCCGGGGGTCGCGGGTTCGAGTCCCGTCCGCTCCGCCACTTTTTATTTAAGAAGTATACCCGGGTGGTTAGCTCAGCTGGGAGAGCATCGCCCTTACAAGGCGAGGGTCACTGGTTCGATCCCAGTACCACCCACCAAAATTCCGAAAAAGGGCCGATCCGCAAGGATCGGCCCTTTTTTATTTACCAATCAATGACTGCCCGCAAACCCGCACAACATTCCCATTCACTCCATTGGACGCAGGGCTGCAGTACCAGGCGATGGCTTCGGCCACATCCACCGGTTGTCCACCCTGGGACAGGCTGTTCATCCTGCGACCGGCCTCGCGGATGGTGACCGGCATGGCCGCCGTCATCTGGGTTTCGATAAATCCGGGGGCAATGGCGTTGATGGTCACGCCGTTTTTCAGTTGCCGGGCCATGGCTTCCACATACCCGATTACCCCGCACTTGGCGGTTGAGTAGTTGGTCTGCCCGAAATTACCGGCAATTCCGCTGATGGAAGAAATGCAGACAATGCGTCCGTTTTCTTTCATGAGCTCTCGCTTTGCCAGCTCCTCGTCGATCAACTCCTCCGCGGTCAGGTTCACTGCGATGGTCATGTCCCAGAAGTGCTCCGGCATGTTGCCCAGGGTTTTGTCGCGGGTAATGCCCGCATTGTGAATGACCAGGTCAACCCCGCTGAAATGCTCTTCGATGAAGTCGGCGATCAGCTTTGGTGCTTTGTCGTCGGTAATGTCACAGGCCAGAGCCTTGCCGTTGATGGCGGATGTGACTTTCTTCAGATCCTCCATGGCCGGCGGAATATCCAGCCCGATTACGGTGGCGCCATCCCGTGCCAGAGTCTCTGCAATGGCCGCCCCGATGCCACGGGAGGCGCCTGTGACCAGCGCGACCTTTCCGGTCAATGGGGCGACGGGGTTGGTTGCGGGTGCTGCATTGCTTTTGCCGATCTTGACGACCTGGCCGGATACATAGGCAGAACGGGCAGAGAGGAAGAATCGCACGCTGGAATCCAGCTGGTTCTCTGCTCCGGGCGCCATCCAAAGCAGGTTCGCCGTGGAGCCTTTTTTGCCAATTTCCTTACCTACGCTGCGAACAAATCCTTCGAGGGCCTGTTGTGCAGCGGCCTGGGGCGCTTTTCTGCAGGTGGCGGGGGTCTGGCCAATGACCAGAACGCGAGCGTTACTGCCGAGTTTTTTGATGGTGGGGTGGAAAAAATCGTAAAGGGCCCGGAGGTCGTCCGGCCCTTTCAGGCCGGTGGCGTCGAACACCAGGGCCGAAAATTTATGGTCGATTTCCGACCCCAGATCCAGTGGTCGGGCTTTGTTACCGGCTTTGGATGAGTCTTTCAGGCGGTCGTTGCCGCTGGCGTGGTGCAGTGTGGCGGCACTGGCGCTGAGGGTGCTGCCAATGGTCGCGATGGCTTTGCCGCCGGCTGCCGCACCAATTAGCACGTCGCCTTCAGTAAAGGGCTGGTCGGTCCGTTTGAGGCGTTTCAGGGGGACTGGAGCGGGCAGGCCCAGGGATTGTGCGGCGGTTTTGCCTACCGGGGTGTTTACTATTCTAAGATAGAGGTCAGACATGGGTGGCTTCCTTGTGTTTGCATTCGGGTTGCTGGATGCGAATCGTCCTACAGGGTAAAGAATCGGATAGTTTTTGGATTGACTCAATGCCTGTAGGGTGTTGTCAGGGGTGCCAATGAGGCATTGTCGGTTGTCGCTACACTTGTTTTCAGGTTGGGTGCAGGGAGCAATGGGGTTGGGCTTTCCAAAACACGCCCATGAATACGTCCCTGTAGGGCTCGGTCGCGCCATCCCTGGCGCTCTACGGTTTTGGAAAGCCCAACCCCATTGCTCCTTTGGGCATCGCAGATATCTCATAAAAGGAATGGATTGATCATGGCACAGGCACCGAAAACGACTCAAAAGAAAACCGCCACATCGAAGAAGACCAGTGCTGCGCCTTCGGGTATTCGCCGCGTGGCGGTGCTGGGTGGTAACCGGATTCCGTTTGCGCGTTCCAATACAGCGTACAGCAAGATCAGTAATCAGGAGTTGTTGACGTCGGCGCTGCGTGGGCTGGTGGATCGGTACGGTCTTGAGGGGCAGCGGCTGGGTGAGGTGGCTGCCGGGGCGGTTATCAAGCATTCGCGGGATTTTAATCTGACCCGGGAGGCGGTGATGAGTTGTGGCCTGGCGCCGGAGACGCCGGCGTACGATATCCAGCAGGCCTGTGGCACGGGGCTGGAGGCGGCTATTCTGGTGGCCAACAAGATTGCCCTGGGGCAGATCGAGTGTGGCATAGCCGGAGGAACCGACACCACGTCCGATGCGCCGATTGGCGTGGGTGAGGGGATACGGGAGATTTTGCTGGATCTGAACCGGGCCAAGACCGCAGGCGAGCGGCTGAAGATTCTGGCCAGGTTTCGGCCGGGCCATCTCAAGCCGGAGGTGCCGGAAAACGGCGAGCCCCGCACCGGTATGTCGATGGGCGAGCATGCCCAGGTGACGGCGAAGGAGTGGGATATTGCCCGGGAGGATCAGGATAAGCTGGCCTTTGAGAGCCACCAGAAGCTGGCCAAAGCCTATGAGGAAGGTTTCTTCAACGATTTGCTGACACCAATGGCGGGCCTGGAGAAAGACAATATTCTGCGGCCGGACACCTCTTTGGAGAAACTGGCGACGCTCAAGCCGGTTTTTGATCGGGAGAATGGCACCATGACCGCGGCCAATAGCACGGCGTTGACGGATGGCGCCTCATGCGTGTTGCTGGCCAGTGAGGAATGGGCCAAGGCCAATAATTACGAGGTCAAGGCGTGGTTGACGTTCTCCGAAGTAGCTGCGGTCGATTTCGTGGACAAGAAAGAAGGCCTGCTGATGGCACCTGCCTATGCGGTGCCCCGGATGCTGGAGAAGGCGGGGCTGACCCTTCAGGATTTCGATTTCTATGAAATTCATGAAGCCTTCGCTGCTCAGGTACTCTGTACCCTGAAAGCCTGGGAAGATTCGGCCTTCTGCAAGGACCGCCTGGGTCTGGACAAGCCTCTGGGCAGCATTGACCGCGACAAACTCAACGTCAAAGGCAGCAGCCTGGCGACCGGCCATCCTTTCGCGGCCACCGGTGCCCGCATTGTTGCGACGCTGGCCAAGTTGCTGGAGGAGAAGGGCAGCGGTCGAGGCCTGATTTCCATCTGCGCCGCCGGCGGACAGGGGGTTACTGCGATTCTGGAAAGGTAAGTTTTGGAAAACTGGAACTTTCCTTTGACAGTGTCGGTCACAGCCCTTATCATGCGCGCCACGTTGATCAGGGGTTCCCTGAGAAACAACCAGTTTGATGCGGGGTAGAGCAGTCTGGTAGCTCGTCGGGCTCATAACCCGGAGGTCGTTGGTTCGAATCCAGCCCCCGCTACCAACATGAGAAAAGCCGGCCTAGAGCCGGCTTTTCTCGTTTTTACTCTAGAGATTATCTAGAAGCCCTCGGGCCTCAAAAACCCAGCCAGCCCGGCCTCTTCCAGCAGTCCCGCAAACCCGATCGTGGTCAGATCCATCCCCGGTGCACCAATTACCTGGACATTGAATGGCAGGCCCTCTTTCGTCCGTCCAATGGGTACACATGTCGCGGGCAGGCCCAACAGGGTGGCGAGGGCGATCCAGCAGAACTGGTCCATGTAAGCCCGTGGCTGGCCGGCGACGGTTATTCGGCGTTTGAAGACCGGGTGGGTGTGGTCATGCCGGATGGCGGTGGTTGGTGTTACCGGGGTAAGCAGGACATCCACTTCCTGAAATAACGATTCAATTTCAGCCCGCATTTTCTCGCGCATTTCGCTCCAGGCCATCCACTGGTAGACCGGCTGATTCACGCCTCGTCCGTATTCACCGATAAACGGCGTCATCGGGCCCAGGAACTTGAGCCAGGGTTCCAGTCGGGCGATCCATTTCATCTGCCTGCGCTGGGCGGGTTTCAGGGATGTGCTGAGTAGAGCGCCGAGCAAATTGAAGTAAGCGGGCAGGATGTGCTCGAGGCTCAGTAAAGGATGGCTGGCTTCGGTGACCATTGCGCCCCGTTCAGACAGTGACCTGCCCAGGGCCTGATAGCCCTCGGTCAGCTCCTGCTCTACCGGGCACAGCGGATCCTCCAGCCATAAACCCACTCGAGCCTGGTCGAGGCTTTGAAGTGCTGATGGTGCCATTTGGAGCGTCCAACTGCGCTCTTCCGCTGGCCGGGGCCCGGCAATGACTTTCAGCAGGAGCTCCAGATCCCGGGCGTTACGCGCCATCGGGCCGCCCTCGACCAGGTCCGGTCGGGATTGGGTGCCGGGCGGTCCGGGAATGTGACCGCGAAACGAGACCAGGGAGCGGGTGGGCTTGTGGCCGAAAACGCCACAAAAATGGGCCGGTGTGCGTATGGAGCCTGCCAGGTCGCTGCCCACTTCCAGGGGCGTCATGCCGGCGGCCAGGGCAGCCGCCGCGCCGCCCGAGGAGCCCCCGGGAGTGTGCGCCGGGTTGTGGGGGTTGTTGGTTACCCCGAACAGTTTGTTGTAGCTCTGCAGGTCGGTGGCATAGATGGGCACATTGGTTTTGCCCAGGATAATGGCACCCGCGTCTTCGAGCCTCTGGACAACGTCAGCGTGGTATTCGGGTTTATGGTTTCTGAGGGCCGGTGCGCCTGCAGTGCAGGTCAGGCCCGCCACTTCCCAGGTGTCTTTCAGGGTGAGTGGCAACCCGTGCAGGGGCCCTTTTACCGCGTTGGCTGCACGCTGCTCATCGGCCTGACGGGCACTGGCGAGTGCCCGCTCCTCATCCAGGGTCACAACGGCATTGATGGCCGGATTGTGTTCGCGGATCTGGTTCAACAGGGCAGTGGTCAGAGCCTCGCTCGTCAGGGTACCGGCCTCAAGCTGTGCCAAAAGGTCATGGGCGGATTGGTAGTGCAGTGGCAATTGCGATGCATCCATGGATGTTCTCTTTGTTGTTGGTTTCCTGGAAATCTCGCCGGTTTGTCAGGGCAACTCTGATCGCCAGTGTTTTACGTTTACTTGCCCCTTGATTGCGTCGATGATCTCGATAATCAGATTGATCAGCGCTTCGTTCTGGGCCTCGTCGGCTCTCACTTCACCGGGTGTCGGCAGGAATACGTTGACGATGTCTTCAATGAACGCGTGGTTGGAGGCCGAGGCCAGATCTTCGAGAATCTGGTGTATAACGTGGGCGACGATATCCCCCACAGCCTCTTCCAGGGTTTCCTGAATGGTGGGGCCCACCACCGGCAGATATTTCAGTCGTGATAGTTCGAGATTTTGTTTGAGGGCGTTATCGACCCGGTCCTCCAGATAGCTGCGCAGCGCTCCGCGATTGGGTACATAGCCTTCCTGGGCCGCCTCGGCAACCCGCTTGGAGATCCAGTCGGAGAGCATGTCCCTCCGGGGGTAGAGAATGTCCTCCTGGATCTTGTCGAACAGCGGTGAGCCCCGTTTAACCTCCTGCTGCACGCCGCTCAGCACCTTGAGCACAATGCGGTCCGAAAGCTCTTCCATAAAGGCTTCGTAATAGAAATTCACGAATCGATAGATTTTGGTGCTGGTGATATCGATGATCTTGTACTGGTGCAGGCGGTAGATGATTGAGATTACCCGCAGAATACGGAGGAAGCGCAGGCTTCCTACCGGAATACAGCCCACCAGGTCATACCAGTGTATGAACGGGTAAAAGTACCAGCGGTCATAGACTTTGGCCTTGATGGCGTAGCCCCAGCGAACAAAGAACTCGGTCAGGAAGATGCTGACAAAGATCAGATCGTAAAAGATGAAGCGTTCGTGAATGGGGTGGTAAGCGGACTGGATGGCCGGTGCATGTTCTTTAAGCAGGTTCTGGACGGCGACAAAATTATAGATCGAGTCCCAGATGATGAACGCCAGGTTGATGATCAGCAGCCCCAGCATCAGGAAATCAATGATGAACCAGATAAGCTGGTGGCTGGATTTCAGGTTTTCTCGATTTATCTTCAGCATTCGCCAAGGTCCGGTCTGTTGCTAAGTATCTGACAGGTTAGCTTATTTCGACGCCACAAACGACTCGCCCTGACGCCGCTCAAAGAATGCCGGAGGGCCAACCATGGATTAACTTGACCGTCTACCATTAAACTCCCACGCTTGAACGGAAATCCTTCTTGTTACCACCAACATTGAAATAGCCGGATGCTATCAATCTACCAAGTCGTGAATTCGGGCCGGGTCCGGCTTCTCATCACTTTGCTGTGCTGTCTGCCTGCGTGGGTTGGTGCGCAACAGGTGGTGGTGAACATGGAGGGGGACTATCCGAAGCTGAAATCAAACGCTCAGGCCTTTATTGGTGAAGTTGAAGGTCGCAGCGCCGGAAATCTGAGACGGTATGCCTCCACGGCTGTCGGTCAGGCTCGGGAAGCCTTACGAGCCCTGGGATATTACGGGCCCATGATTGACTGGCGGATTGAAGAGGGCGACTCAGATACAACCGCGACTCTCATCCTGTCCATTACCCCCGGAGAGCCAGTAAAAGTCACGTCCCGGAACGTCCAGATCCGAGGGGCTGCTGCGTCTGATGCAAGGCTTACCTCTGATCTGCCGGCGCATCCGGCAGAAGGCGATATTCTCAATCACGGCGACTACGCTAACCTGAGGGACACCATCCAGAACCGTGCCCGCCGTAGGGGGTATTTCGACGGCAGGTTTGTCACCCGCACTCTGGAAGTGGATCCGACGAAGCGCAGCGCCGAAATTACCCTCATTTATGAGAGCGGTCAGCGATATCAGCTGGGGGAGGTCACTTTTGAAGAAGGGCACTGGTTCGAGATTGAGCTTCTGAGGGATTTTGTCACCTTCGAACCGGGAACGCCCTATCACGCCGACGAAATTGCGCGGCTGAACAAGGATCTTCTGAACAGCGGTTACTTCAGCAATGTTGATGTCAATATCTCACCGGCGGACGCCGAAAATGGGGTCATTCCTGTTCGTGTTGGCCTGTCTCGGCGCGACGCGCGTTCTGTTGCTGCAGGTGTCGGGTTTTCGACTGACGTTGGCCCCAGGTTCCGGGGTACCTGGCGGGAGCACTGGATAAATCCCATGGGCCACAAGCGGGGGGCGGAAACAGAGCTTTCGGTGCCCCGTCAGAATCTGAGCACCTGGTACGAGTTGCCTCTGGATCCTCCCATGACTGATCTGATCCGTCTGACTGCTGGATATCAGCGGGAGGATATCGAAAATGTTGAATCGGAGCTTCTGACCCTGGGCCAGCAGTGGCAGCATGAGCTTGATAATGGCTGGCTCCAGGTTCTTTCATTACGTTGGGAAGGTGAACGGTTCAATATCGGCAACGATGAGAAAGGCACGAGCACACTTCTGCTTCCAGGTGCTGGTTACTCGAAGATTCACGCGGATTCACCCTTGGACCCGTCCCGCGGCTACCGTTTGCAGTTGGATGTTACCGGCTCTCATCGGGCTGTGCTCTCCGATGTGGACATTCTGCACGTAAACGCCCTGGTAAAGGGGCTGTTTACCATTGCCGGCAGGCACCGCTTTGTCGGCCGTTTTCAGGCAGGGGCCGTTGCCACAAATCGGTTCTCAGATGTGCCGCCGTCCCTGCGCTTTTTTGCCGGTGGTGATCAAAGCGTCCGGGGCTACGGTTATGAAACCCTGTCGCCTGAAAACGATAACGGTGTGCCGGTGGGCGGCCGTTTTCTGATGGTGGGAAGCGGTGAGTATCAGTACCAGTTTGCCGATAAATGGCGCGCCGCCGTGTTTGTGGATCATGGTAATGCCATTAACGATCTGAACGATCCCCTGGCAACTGGCGCCGGGATCGGCATTCGCTGGATCAGCCCGGTCGGTCCGCTGCGGCTGGATATTGCCAAAGGGCTGGATAGGGAATTTGGTGGGGACTGGCGGATTCACTTTTCCATGGGGCCCGAGCTTTGACACAGATACCAGAGAGATCGGAAGACAACCACCAGGAACAGCCGGCCAATCCGCGCCGCGTTCGTTTCTGGCTGCTTGTGTGTCTGGGAATATTGTTCCTCGTACCTGTACTGTTGCTGGCGGCTGTTTTGTTGGCCCTGCGGTCCGAGGCTGGAACCGCCTGGGTGATTGAGCAGGTGCCGGGACTGCAGGTTGAGAATGACCGTGGCTCGCTGTTTGGGCAGTGGCAAGCTGACCGCCTGCAATGGCGTGGCTACGGGGTTGAAGTAATCGTTGTATCTCCACTAGTGGACTGGTCGCCTTCCTGCCTGTTCAGAAAGCAGCTGTGTGTTGACAGTCTGAAGGCAGAGACGCTCGAGGTCACCCAGTTGCCCCCGGCCGACAAATCCGGGGCTGGGGGCGCCATCACGCTGCCGGGTGTGGACCTTCCGCTGTCCCTGAATATCAGCGGCGTCCGGATGGGGCCTTTCACCTTCAATGGCAACAGGATCTGGGACCGGTTTGAGCTGGATGCCGGTGGATCCGGCGCTGACTGGACCATTGAGCGCGCCTGGTATCAGTTGGGCGATTACACGGTCTCTGCCGACGGCCGAATAGAAACCCGACGCGACTGGCCCATCAATCTGAAGATCGTGGCAGATATTCCACCACCCTATGGTGACAAGTGGGCTCTGGACGCGACACTCTCAGGCAGCGTGCGAGATCTGATGGTAGCGGCCACCAGCCGTGGCTACCTGAATGCCGAACTTGCGGGGGAAGTCGAACCGCTGGATCCAACCTTGCCGGCAAGACTTAGGATAACCTCGGATCAGTTCCGGGCTGTTGAGGCGCTGCCGGAGACCCTGGTGCTCAACGACTGGTCTGTGGAAGCCCGTGGCAGCTTGCAGAAAGGTTTTCGCACCCAGGGCCAGGCGAGGTTGCCCGGCACAACGGGGCCGGTGAACCTGGCGCTGGAGGGCCTCGTGACCACGCAGGCGGCTGAGAACATCCGTATTGAACTGGCCACTGATGGGAAGAATGGCGGCGAACGGGATACCGTGGTGGCCAACGGACGTGTGGCATGGAGCCAGGGCCTGGACGCCAGCGCGGATGTCCGCTTGCGCGGGTTTCCCTGGTACACACTGGTCCCGGACCTTGAGCCGCCGATAGTTGCGCTTCGGTCGCTGGATGGCACCATTTCCTGGCGGGAGAGAAGCTACCACGCGGAGCTCGAAGCCGGTGTTGATGGCCCTCAGGGTCGTGCCGAGCTGTCGACCACTGTCGATGGTGACACCCAGCAAACGACACTGACCGATCTGAGCGTCAGCACCGGCGCCGGGTCGCTTACCGGGAAGGGATCGGTGAACTTTTCCGGGCCGCTATCCTGGCAGGCGGCTCTGACCCTTCAGAATTTCAACCCGGGTTACTGGGTGCCCCTTCTTGAAGCCAGCCTGAGTGGAGATGTGACGACCGAAGGGCAGGTCGGGGATGGCCCCATACCTGCCATGAACGCCAACTGGAACCTTGAGGGTGAATGGCGTGCCAAACCTGCGTCGCTCAAAGGTCGCCTTGATACTTCATCCGGTAGCTGGGAGTTGTCCGGGCTGAGTCTGGCCATTGGCGACAACCGGGTGGAGGGAAGTGGCACCTGGGGCAATCTGTTGCAGGGTGATCTGGTTTTGAACCTGCCCGATCCGGAGATCGTCCTGCCCGGTCTGAGTGGCAATCTGGATGCGACGCTGGTGGCAGAGGGAACGCCGGAGCGACCATTGGGAGAACTGAAGGCGAGTGCTCAAAACCTCGCCTGGCAGGATCAGCTGAGTATTGAAACACTGAGCCTGGAGGCCGAGCTGGAAGACGGGCTAAGGCTTGCAAGCCGATTGCAGGCCGAGAACCTCGGAGGTTTTGGTCAGGAGCTTGAAACGCTGACGCTCCAGGCGAACGGCACGCAGGGACGGCACACATTGAACTTGAGCGCTGAGCATTCCGACGCAGACCTGGAGCTGGCGCTTCAGGGTGGGGCTGGTGCTGAATGGAAAACCTGGCAGGGCCAGCTTTTACGCGGTCTGATAAATCTTCCGGAACAGTCCCAGCGATGGCAACTGGAGTCACCAGCGACACTGGCCTATGGAGCCGACGGTGAGTTGACCTTTGGTAACCATTGCTGGCGGTGGCAGCAGAGCACTGTTTGCGCCGACGATCAGACATTGCTGCCTGTACCCAATATTGCCTACCGAATTGACCGGTTCCCGACGTTGGCCCTGGCACCCTTGTTGCCGGAAACCGTGCGATGGAACGCGCGGTTAAACGGCGAGGTCGACTTTACAACCATGGCTGAAGGCCCGGACGGTCGTATTTATCTTGATGCCGGTGATGGCGAATTTCAGCTGCTGGTAGACGGTGAATGGGAATCGTTAGTCTATGATGCCCTGACCACGGAGGTTACGTTCAAGCCAGAACAGGCCGATGTTGCTGTTCGTCTCTCCGGCCCCGAATTGGGCAGGTTTTCTCTGGATATGGGATTGGACCCGAACTCAGAAAGTCGCAACGTCGAGGGTTCTTTCAGCCTGGAAGGGTTGGATATCGCACTTGCAGGTCTGCTGTCCGGGCTTGATGAGGTCGCGGGTCGGGTGAACGGCCAGGGTAAGCTTTCGGGTCCCTTGATGAAACCGGCCGTGACCGGCGAATTGCACCTGGTGGATGGCCGGGTTTCAGATCCCCGTTTGCCGGTGCCCATCGAAGAGATGATTGCCAGTATTCAATTCTCGGGCTATTCGGCACAGATCAGCGGCAGAATCCAGAGCAATGCCCGGAGTCAGACCATTGTCGATGGCGAGGTTGATTGGCAGCAGGCGCCGAAGGGAAAAATCACAATCTCCGGGAAGCGGGTGCCGTTCAATGTGGAACCCTATGCCCAGCTTGAGGTGGAGCCGGATCTGACCCTTGTCTTCAGTGAAGGAGCGCTGGAGATAGCCGGGCAGATTGCAGTCCCGAGAGGGGACATTGAAATAAAGGGCTTGCCTGAGCAGGCCGTGTCGGTTTCTGAAGACGAAGTCATCGTGGGTGTTGAACGGGAGGAACCCGTGGTCCGTTCACTCAACATGGATGTGAATGTCGTGGTGGGTGAAGATCAGGTGACTTTTTCGGCCTTCGGGGTGACCGGCGATCTCGAGGGCTCCCTCCGGATCAGCAACGATATGGACACCCGGGGAACGCTCCAGCTGGTCAATGGCCAGTATGAGGCCTATGGACAGGAGCTCGAACTCAGGCGTGCCAGGCTGCTGTTTGTTGGTAACCTGGCTCAACCCTACCTCGATATCGAAGCAGTGCGGCGGGTGGATACCGTGGTTGCCGGTATCCGTCTGACTGGCCCGGTGCAATCGCCGGAGACTGAGGTGTTCTCCAATCCTGATATGCCACAGACTGATGCGCTTTCCTACGTGATTCTTGGCAGGCCTCCCCAGAGCCAGGGTGACGAAGGCCAGATGAGCCGGGCTGCGCTTTCACTGGGGCTGACCCAGGCCAGCAAGGTGACCGGGCAGATTGGTGAGGAGTTCGGGATTCGCCAACTCACCCTCGAGGCGGAGGGGTCGGGTGATCAGACTTCGGTGGTAGCCAGCGGCTACCTGACCGACGAGCTGAGCGTGCGCTATGGTGTCGGCATCTTCGAGCCGATCACGACCGTTGCCCTGCGCTACGATCTGGGCCGGTACTTTTACCTGGAGGCTGCCAGCGGGCTGGCGGCCTCCCTGGATATTTTCTACACCCGGGATTTCTGACCTCAGTCCAGTTCGAAGGTCGCACTCACCGAGGCACGGATCTCGCGCTCGCCCACGCTTGAAACCGTATCTGACATTGATTTGGCTTCCGACATCATCAACGGCACCGGCCGATGCCCGCCATTAATGTTGATGGTGACTACATCGCCGCAGGTCTGGTCGAGCCGGCTGGCTACAAATCTGCATCTGGCCTGCGCGTCGGCAATGGCTCTGGCCAATGCTTCCTGTTCCATACCGGTTTCATCCGAGTGGAAGAACTGATGGGGCCCAAGCTGGTAATCCAGACCCACGTCCTGGGCTTCCCGGATCAGCGGGTTTAACAGGCTCAGATCATTGATGCTGAAGCTTATGGTCTGTGAGGCTACCGCCTGTTTTTCTGGTTCCTCGCCGCGCTCCTGCGCAGGCAGCGTGCGGGTGTACAGGTTGACCGTTGCGTCGGAATAATCGTTGAGTTGATCCCGGTAGTCGGTAATGCCCTCACGCCACTGCGCCATCAGTGCAGCCACCCGCTCGGTAGCCTTCTGGGGAAGGGCGTGCTCGGCACTGGCAGTAAACTGCAGCCGGGCGCTGTCGGGCTCATAGCGAACACTGCCCTCGCCGGTCAGTGTGACCTCGCCCGCCAGGGCTGCAGCCGGCAACGTGAGTGCCAGGGAAAGAAGAAAACAGGATTGTCGGTTTAAACGGGGCTTGGGGTTCCGTCCATTCATGGTTTTTCCTCCTCTGGAAACAGTTAGATTATCAGGCATCGCCGGTTTGCGGCTCCAGGCGGGCCAGTTTGAATCGGCGGGCGGCATCCACGAACTGGCCAAAGATGCGCCGGTGCCCACCATGGTAGAGCAGATATTCAGGATGCCACTGTATACCTGTCAGCCACTGGCCTCCTGTGCTTTCAATGGCCTGTACGAAAAGGTCATTATCCACGGCGGTCACACGCAGATTCCGGCCCAGGCGCTTGATTGTCTGGCTGTGAATCCGGTTGGCGCCGATCACCGGCGAGCGCATCGCTTGTTCAAGCCGGCTGTGCGTGACCAGACGCACGGTTTGCAGGGGCAATAGCAACGGGCGATGTCGGGTATTGAACCTCAGCGGTGTCACGTTCTGGCACAGCGACCCGCCATGAAAAACGTTGATGAACTGTGCACCGCGGCAAATCCCGAGCACGGGAATACCAATGGCCTCAGCCTGCTCAAGCAGCGACTGATCGGTTGCATCCCGTTTGCGGTCATAGTGAGCGGTAACCCGGGGTTCCTGGCCGTATCGCTCTGGATGGACATGGGTGCCGCCGGAGAGTACCAGGCCATCCAGCATGGCTACGGCTACCCGTGATCCGGGACGAATGTAATGGGTACGGGCGCCGTGAAGACGCAGTCCAAGGCTGATCAGACGATGGGCCAGGCTTTTGCGGGCGGGGCCGCTGATGCCGATGGTCAGGCCGGGAACCTCAAGCTCCTGTTCCGAATGCTGTTCAGACATACCCGTTCTTGGCCAGCCAGTCTTCGGTAGTTTCCTGCCAGCTGTGGGTCAGGTTATGCAGGTTGAGTTTCCGCCGCTCCCGGAACAGTCGCCGCATGTCGGCCAGGTCGTCCGGATTGTTGGCCAGTTGCTCCAGTACGGTCCAATCGTTCCACACGGTGGAAAAATGCCAGTCAGGATTATCGATGTCGCAATCCGGCAAGCGGTAGTGCAGGGTTGGCCGGCTCTTGATCCTCGGGTCCTGAACATGGCGTTCAAGGCGCTCCCTGTCCAGATGGGCGAAGAGCGGGAGCAGATCAAGCGCACGGTTGCGGGTTGGATTGAACTCCAGGTAGTCCTCCATCAGCTCGCCGAGATTTGGCTGGTAGTTATCTTCCATCAGAAGCTCGGTGTAGCGACCATGCCAGGGTTCGATGTAGGTCGTGAATTTGCGGCTGACATCCAGTTGATGCCGGTGCTTGAGCCAGTCGTACAGCGCAGCAAACGCCTGAAAGTAGCGGACCAATGTCTCCGGGCTGAGATCCGGCAGTTCCGGGTTCAGCTGCAGTCCGAAGGCAAAATAGATGGCATCCCGGCTGCCCAGCGCACCGGCCTTCCTGAGGTCGTCAACGAGAGATTCGATGGCATCCAGGCTGGAAAATGGCAGGGGTGGACTGATGATTTCCAGGGGCACAACACGCTCTGCGGCCGCATCAATCACATCCATCGCCTGGCCACCCAGTTCCCTGATCGATTCAGGAAGTCGCCCATCGGTCAGATCCAGATCCTTGATAGGGTCGGAATCAAGCTCCACCGTGAATTCGCCGAGTTCTGTCTGCAGTGCTGTCACGTACCGTGACTGGAGTACCGGGGTACCTTTCAATAGTTTGGCGGCCAATGTGACCAGCTCATCGTAGCCCAGGCCGGATAGCTCGATCTCGACGCCAACCCGGCGTTCCTTCCCTTCGTTTGTCTTCAGGATGTCAGGCATCCTGCAGGCACTGGCTTGGGTCATGGTGCTCCCTGATTCGTGAGGACTCGTGCGTTAACCATATCACAGGGCTGGAGATCATCATCGTTAAGCGAATGCAAGAAAATCATGGGCCTGACTTTACACTGGATAAAACACTGTATATAGTCAGTTTACTGTATAAAAAAACAGGGCGCCCGGTGCGGTTTTTCCGGAAAGCGAATTCCGGCCCAGGCCCCGATATAGCGGAGTAGCTTGATGAAGCTGACAGCAAGGCAGTCACAGGTACTGGATATCATACGCCGATACGTCGATGAGACCGGCTATCCGCCAACTCGCGCTGAAATCGCGGCGGAACTGGGTTTCCGTTCGGCCAATGCAGCAGAGGAGCATCTTCGCGCGCTGGCTCGTAAAGGGGCCATCGAGATGGTGCCCGGGGCCAGCCGCGGTATCCGTCTGCCTGAGGCTGAAGAAGATCTGGGTTTGCCGGTTATCGGGCAGGTTGCGGCCGGTAGTCCGATCCTCGCCCAGGAGCACATTGAGGATCACTGCACTCTCCGGCCTGAGTTCTTCTCGCCCTCGGCAGACTACCTGTTGCGGGTTCGGGGCATGAGCATGAAGGATATTGGCATTCTTGATGGCGACTTGCTGGCGGTGCACAGCACACAGGATGTTCACAATGGCCAGGTGGTCGTTGCCCGGGTTGGCGATGAGGTCACGGTAAAGCGTTTCCGTAAGGAAGGCTCGAAAGTCTACCTGATTGCCGAGAACGAAGAATTCGAACCCATCGAAGTAGACCTGACAGAGCAGGAATTGTTCATCGAAGGTCTGGGTGTCGGTGTTATCCGCCGCTCTGATCTGCACTGATCAGTCCGGATAGCCTCAGATAGATTGAAAACGGGTGAATTATGGAACAAATGAGCTTTAATCAGAATCTGGCCTACAATCCTAATGCTCTGTCCTGTTCAGTGCCGGCAACCGCCGCCCGCGAGCGACGTTCTGTCATTCGCGCCCGACGTTCTCCGGAACCCACCGAAGCCAAGGTCGCCGGCAACGTAACGGAAATTATCCTGCCGGAGGGCCAGGTAGAAAACTTCCAGCTGCTGTTGCCCATGCTGACCCAACTGAACCAGGAAAAGCGTTGGCTGGCCTGGATCGACCCGCCTCAGGCATTGGTCAGCAAGTGGCAAAAAATGCATGGAATCGTGGCTGGCGAGTTGCTGGTGCTTCGTTCAACACCGGACTATCCAGCTCAGGAGCTGGCCGAGCGAGCCCTCAGCGCGGGTACGTGCCATGCGGTGGTCATGTGGACCCGTAAACTGGGTCGAGCTGCCCTGGAATCCCTGCAAAAAGCTTCTGCCGAAGGCAGCAGCCACGGGGTCGTTCTCAGGCAGCGTTAGTCGCTCAGTGGAGAGTGTAGGAGGGCTGGGCGTCTGAAGCGTCCAAATCGTCATCTTCCCAGTCGATATCGTGGGCAACATTGCCCACAGCCTCAATGCCTGCGGCGATCATTGCTTTGGCGACGGACATATCACGGTCTTCCATCATTTCCCGGGCTTCTTCCGAGAAAGAGATCTTTACCAGCGGCGCACTGTCATCATCAATGCGGCGCAGGGCGTAATCGCCGTTGGTCAGTTGCACGATTTCAAAAAACGATGGTGACATTCAGTAAACCTTCAAGTTAATACGATCTGGAAAGCAGGCGATTGGAGTGATTTACCACTCGCTGTGCTGGTCTTCCAGATCGTCGGCAAAATGTTTGACGGCATTCAGTGTTTTCAGCAACGCCGTCGCGGATCGATCCGGGCCGGAATCGGCGGACACCGCAATGATGTTCTCCGCGCTGACGGTTTTTTTGGTCGCCGGTGGTCGGCTCTGTGAGCGTTCCAGTTGTTCCATGTGGTTCCACCAGCTTCCCGAGCGCTGTTCCAGCTCTCTCAGCCGACCTATTTCATTCGGTTCCGGTCCGATCAGAGAGGCCAGTTCATCCAGAGTTGCAGGTTCTTCGGACTTTTTCTGGTACAACCTGGCGATCATCACCAGCAATAATTTCCGGGACCTGAGGAGGAGTTCAATCGCTCCTTGAATCGCTGCCTCCCGACGCAAGGCCTGTTCTGCTTCGTTAGGAGATTGCCCTTCAGCCTCGACGGTTGGCCGGTCCAGTTGCCCCAGCAGGGTGCGGGCGAGAAAGAGTTTTTGCGAAACCAGTGAGTGCCATTGCGAGGCCATGGAATACCTTCAATCCCCCAGCGCGGGTTTAACCCCGGAAAATTAATTCGCCACTATACCATTTTCGGTGGCAAATTTCTTCAACTGTCTGTGAAGACAGGTTTCACAATAAAATACAAACATTCACTTGAAACGACCGTTTGAATTTGGCAAAAAGGCGCCCGGCTGTGCGAGTTCTGATCGTTGCGGCTACCCAACAGCATGAATTTCTGGAGGTGTAAGGGATGCGAAGCCACATCGTTGCAGGTGTCGCCCTGGTTTTTCTCGGTTTTTCCGGACAGGCTCTGTCCAAAGTCACGACCGCCGAAGCCGAGCGGCTGGGTGGCGACCTCACGCCGGTTGGAGCCGAGAGGGAAGGCAACCGTTCAGGCAGCATTCCAGAGTGGACGGGAGGTCTTGCCACACCTCCGGCGGGCTGGCGCAAGGGCCAGGTTGAAATAGATCCCTTTCCGGGAGATGAGGCCCTCTTTGTCATAACCTCCGACAATCTTGACCTGTACCGGGACAAGCTCTCAGATGGCCATATCGCGATGCTGGAAAAGTATGGGCCTGACTTCTTCATGCCTGTTTACCAGACTCGCCGCACGGCGGCGTTTCCGGAGCATGTCTATGACAAGTTTCGTGAGAATGCGCTGACAGCACAGTTGCTGGATAACGGTAACGGCGTCCGCGACACCATCATGACCAGCCCGTTCCCAATCCCAAAAGACGGCCTGGAAGTCATCTGGAACCACATCCTGCGTTACCGGGGCGAAGAGATTTCCCTGCGCAGTGCATCTGCGACGCCCCAGAGGGATGGCTCCTACAACCCGGTGATCAATGATTACGACTACTTTTTTGCGTACAGCCAGAAAGGAGCGGAACTGGCGGAAATCGATAACAAGATTTTCTACCTGAAGACAGACACCATTGCGCCGTCGTCGCTGGCTGGCACCATTACGCTGGTCCACGAAACCCTTGATCAGGTGCGGTCGCCGCGTCTGGCCTGGCGGTATGATTCCGGCTCCCGCCGGCTCCGCAGATCGCCGAACCTGGCCTACGAGACCGACCTGCCGAATTCATCGTCACTGCGTTCGGTAGACCAGAAAGATATGTACAACGGTGCGCCTAACCAGTACGACTGGGAACTGAAAGGCAAGCGAGAGCTGTTCGTACCCTACAATGCCTACAAACTGCACGGTCCTCAGGTGGAAGCCGATGACGTGATTCGTCCGGGCCATATCAATCAGGAGCTGACCCGGTATGAGCTTCATCGGGTGTGGGTGGTGGAAGCGAAACGTCGGACTGGTATCAGCCACATCTATGATCGGCGCGTGTTCTACGTGGATGAAGATAGCTGGCAGATTCTGGCCTCCGAGGAATACGATGCGGACGGAAACCTGTGGCGTGTGTCCGAGGCCCACAACATCAGCTATTACAGTGAGCCGGTTTTCTGGACTACCATGGAGATGACCTACGACCTGAAGGCGGAGCGTTACTACATTGATGGGTTGGATGATGGTTTCCCGGCGTATGATTTCAGTCCCGGGTTCCGGGGCAGTGAATTTACTGCCTCAGCCGCCCGTCGTGCTGCCCGCCGTTGATTCCCAAGGAGACCGACATGGCAGACCCGCAAACTCACCTCGATCATCTCGACCAGTTGATGGCCGATCTTGGTCGTGCTCTCGCAGACAAAGACTGGGAAACGATGACCAGTCTCAACGAGAAGGTGAAGCCGGCAGTCGAGCCCCTGATGGCTGCCCTGGAGGCGGGAGAGGTCGAGGCGGAGCCGGTGAGGCTCCGCTTGCAGGAGTTGCAGCAGTTTATTGACGCAGCGGATGAATCTGCCCGAATTGCCCGCAGGGAAGCGGAAGATGGTCTCAAGGGAGTAAACCGGAATCGGAGCGCAGCAAAGGCCTATCAGAACGTCTCTTCGAATCGACCAAAATAGCGTCATAAAATTGACTCTGTCGTCCTTACAGTCTTAAATACCGCACAAATCCCTCAAGAGATTCGGTTGAATGTCTAAAAATAACAAAGTGCTGGTGCTGAGCGAGGATGATTCAAGATTGCGGGACATGGTCACCATTCTTGAGTTCATCGGCGAGGAGCAGGTCCTTGCCGGCGATGAAGCCAGGGCACTTTTGAACAGCGGCGACGAGGATAGGCTTTCAGATGTCGCAGTCGCGGTGGTGAACGGAGAGGATCCTGGCGCCACCGAGGCCATTACGGTTGTGAGCAATGCGGTTCAGGGAGTTCCGTTGCTGGTTGTTGGGCATCCTGAACTCAAGGGCCTGTCCGTTGATGCCAGCGCGCGCATCATTGCGCGCATGGAATGGCCGCTCAATTACACCAAGTTTGTTGATTCCCTCTACCGGGCCCAGATTTACCGGGACCAGTTCAGCCGTTCCCGGGAGCGCGGCCAGCAGCGCGGTCTTCAGCTCTTTCGCAGCCTTGTGGGAACCAGCCGAAAAGTCCAGCAGGTACGCCAGCTGATGGAGCAGGTGGCGGACAAGGACGTCAGCGTTCTTATTACCGGTGAGTCCGGTACCGGCAAGGAAGTTGTCGCCCGCAACCTGCATTACCATTCTTCCCGGCGGGACAAACCATTCGTTCCGGTCAATTGTGGCGCCATTCCGGCGGAGCTTCTGGAAAGCGAGCTGTTCGGCCATGAAAAAGGCGCCTTCACCGGTGCCATCACGGCCAGGGTAGGGCGCTTCGAGATGGCCGAGGGTGGCACTCTGTTTCTGGATGAGATCGGCGACATGCCGCTCAACATGCAGGTGAAGATTCTTCGGGTTTTGCAGGAGCGTACCTTCGAGCGGGTGGGTAGTAATCGGACCCAGTCGGCGGATGTTCGGGTCATTGCCGCCACTCACAAGCATCTGGAAGACATGATCGAGTCCGGAGATTTCCGGGAAGATCTGTATTACCGCCTGAACGTGTTCCCCATCGAGATGCCCGCTTTGCGTGATCGGGTGGAAGACATTCCTCTGCTGATCAACGAGCTTATTTCCCGGATGGAAAAAGAGAAGCGGGGCTCGCTGCGGATGAATTCGGCGGCGATCATGAGCCTGTGTCGCCATGACTGGCCCGGCAACGTGCGTGAATTGGCCAATCTGGTCGAACGCCTGTCGATCATGCATCCCTACAGTGTGATTGGCGTACAGGAGTTGCCCAAAAAATTCCGTTACGTTGATGACTATGATGAGAACCGTCCGGTTGAGGACACCGGGATGCCTTCCGGTATTCCCGGTCTGGTGGGTCTGGATGCCCCGGCGTTGCTGCCGGTGAACGGTATCGACCTCAAGGATTACCTCTCCAACCTTGAAAAGCAGCTGATCCAGCAGGCACTCGACGAAGCCGGCGGTGTAGTGGCGAGAGCCGCCGAGAAGCTGCGGATCCGTCGCACCACTCTGGTAGAGAAGGTTCGCAAGTACGGGCTACGGGAAGAGGAATCTGAGGAATCCTGAGCTGGATCTTCCAGATTCTGAAGCACATTAAACGGCGTCAAAGGTTCGTAACCTGAGGCGCCGTATCCATTTCTGACCGACGTAAAATTGTCATCCCTCTCTTTCTGGATTCTCTTTCCTGCTGAAATATATAGAAAAAATGAAGTTGGCACGGTGCTGGCTTAACGACCTGCAAACGAAGTATCCGAACTATTGGGTCCGAACTGAAGGGCCGATCGGGGAGTCAGGTTATGAGTCAGGCACAGTTTGTTCTTCAGTCCGGCGCTGGCGGCGCGAAAGCCAACGCCAACGCTGCGGCGGATGTAAACGACAAGGTTACGGCCCTGTTTCCGGAGCAGGACGACGCGGCGGTGGATTCCGCCCTGGAACTGTTCAACCGGATGTCGCGACAGATTACTGACTCGTACCGAACCCTTGAGTCGCGGGTTAACCAGCTCTCCGGCGAACTGAACCAGGAATCGCTTCAGCGCCAGCAGGAGCTTGAAGAGAAAGAGCAGTTGGCAGACCGCCTGTCTACGTTGCTGAACGCACTGCCTGCCGGCGTTGTCGTTCTGGATAGCCAGGGCGTGGTGACGCAGACGAATCCGGCGGCCATTGCGCTTCTGGGAGAACCCCTGGATGGCGCCCGATGGGTGGATGTCATCCATCGCTGTTTCGCGCCCCGGCGCGACGACGGCCACGAAGTATCTCTGAAAGATGGTCGCAGGGTCAGCATTGAGATCCGGACCATGGAAAACCAGCCCGGCCAGTTGATTCTGCTGACCGACCTGACAGAAACCCGGCATCTTCAGGCGCAGTTGGCACACGCCCAGCGCCTGTCTGCCATGGGTAAGATGGTCGCATCCCTGGCTCACCAGATTCGCACCCCGCTGTCTGCCGCTATCCTTTATGGCGGTCACCTTAGCCAGGAAGATCTCGACGAGGAAATGCGACAGCGCTGTGCTTCTCGTTTGATGTCTCGCCTGACCCACCTCGAGCAGCAAGTGCGGGATATGCTGATTTTCGCCCGGGGCGAAACCCGGCTGGCGGAGGAGCTGTCTGCCGGCAAGCTGGTTTCGGCGCTGGCTTCAGCGGTGGAAGGGTTGAAGCCGGCTCCCGGGGCAGAAGTGAGGCTCCAGAATGAAATCTCCAGCGACTGTCGTCTCATGTGCAACCGGGACGCCCTCGTAGGCGCCTGTACCAATCTTGTAAATAACAGTCTTGAAGCCGGCGCGACCCATGTTGCTGTTCGGGTAACCGAAGAAACCGGCGAGCTGGTCATTCGCGTTGTGGATAACGGGCCGGGCTTCGAGTCCTCGGACGCGGCGCGGTTAACAGAAGCATTTTACACAACCAAGTCCCATGGCACGGGGCTCGGTCTTGCGGTAGTGCAAGCCGTCATCAAGGCGCATCAGGGGCGGTTTTCTATTGAGTCGCCGGACCAGGGCGGCGCCATCGCTACCTTGCGGCTACCGCAATTACGTAACAGAAACTGATCGGAGGCAACCATGGCTAAGGCCCAGATTCTGATTGTTGAGGACGACCATGACCTGCGGGAAGCGCTGGTAACCACCCTTGAACTGGCAAAATTTCGGGTGCGGGAAGCGTCGAATGCCAGCGAAGCGCTTGAGCGACTGGCAGAGTCCCCGGTGGATATGGTGGTCAGCGATGTCAACATGCCGGGTCTGTCAGGACATCAGTTGCTGGCTGAGGTACAGCGGCTGTATCCGGGGCTGCCAATGATGCTGATCACGGCCTATGGCCAGATCAGCGATGCGGTCTCTGCCATGCAGGCCGGAGCCATCGACTACCTTGTCAAGCCGTTCGAGCCAAGGTTCCTGGTGGATGCTGTCAGCAAGATTGTTGGCGGCGGACGTGAAAAAGCCAGCGATGAGCCAGTGGCCGAGGATCCGATCAGCAAGCGCATGTTCCAGCTGGCGACCAAAGTGGCCGGCAGCGACTCGACGGTCATGATCTCCGGTGAGAGCGGAACCGGTAAAGAAGTGCTTGCCCGTTTTATTCACCAGCAGTCACCCCGGGCTGATCAGCCGTTCGTGGCCATCAACTGTGCGGCGATCCCGGAGAATATGCTGGAGGCCATTCTGTTCGGTCACGAGAAAGGCGCCTTTACCGGTGCCGTTGCCTCTTCGCCGGGCAAATTCGAGCAGGCCAACGGCGGCACCATTCTTCTGGACGAGATTTCGGAGATGGATCTGGGGCTCCAGTCCAAGCTGTTGCGGGTTTTGCAGGAACGGGAAGTGGAGCGGGTTGGCGGTCGCAAGACCATCAGTCTGGATGTCCGGGTGGTGGCGACCACTAACCGGGATCTGGCGGATTACGTTCGCGAAGGCAAATTCCGGGAAGACCTTTACTATCGCCTGACGGTGTTTCCGATGCACTGGCAGCCGCTGCGGGAGCGTCCGCTGGATATCATGCCGCTGGCCACGTCGCTGCTTAAAAAGCATTGCCGAAAAATGAAGCTGACCGGTATTACCTTTGGCCAGGACGCAAAAAGCGCGTTGATGAATCATCAATGGCCGGGGAATGTCCGGGAGCTGGATAACGCCATTCAGCGAGCCCTGGTACTGCACCAGGGCAATGTCATTCACTCGGGCGATTTGTGTCTGGAGCTGGGCATCACCGGCCGACCGGACCTTCGCAGCGCGGAGCCGGCTTCGCCACCCGCAATCGGTGGCAACACCGCGGACGCGGCGGGCATTTCAGACTCCGGTATTTCCACCTACGATCAGCCGCCTCATGGGCACGTAGATGAGCCTGAAGGCGCGGTTTCGCTGGGAGATGATCTGAGGCAGCAGGAATTCCGTATTATTATCCAGACACTTCGGAAAGAGCGTGGGCGTCGCAATCGGGCCGCAGAGCAGCTGGGGATCAGCCCCCGGACATTGCGTTACAAGCTGGCCCAGATGCGCGACGCCGGAATCGATCTGGACGCCGAAATGGCCTTGGTCTGACCCCCTGCAAGACGAACTCCTTCATTGGCACCCCTCGGGGTGCCATTTTTTATGTCGTCAAAAGTCCGTCAGTGATTTCTTCCGGATCAGGAGGAAGTTTTCTAACTGTATGATATTTAATATTAAAAACTACTTGGCCTGCCAATTGCTTTACCGGGACTAACAGCACCCCAAGAGCAATGCCGTCCCGGGGAGGGCGGAGCCAGGAGAGAGTTATGGTTCAACGCGCCGACATTAACAGTGTTTTGTCCGATATCCGGTCCCTGCGTTCCCAGATGATGCAGAACCAGCGGGTCGAACAGGATCAATCGGTTCGTGGCCGCATAGACGGCCCTCGCCAGGTTCAGGAAACTCAGGAGACGCCCAGCTTTAATGACATGCTGAGCAATGCTGTGAACAACGTGAACGACCTCCAGAAAACCGCGGGGGATCTACGAACCGCATACGATATGGGCGACCCGAACGTGGACATTACTCGTGTGATGATTGCCGCCCAGAAATCCTCTGTCTCCTTCGAAGCACTGACCCAGGTACGTAACCGGGTGGTTCGGGCCTACGAAGACATTATGAACATGCCGATCTGATAACGGAGCAGAGTCATGGCCAGCGTACCTGCAGAAACCAACGCCTCCAACATGCCGGCAGCCCGGGAGGGCGACGCGCCAGAGAGCCGTAGCGACCTGTTCATGGGGTTCAACCGCCTCAACCTGCTGCGCCAGATCGGCCTGATGGTGGGGCTTGCCGCCAGCGTAGCGCTGGGCCTGGCCGTTGTACTCTGGGCCCAGGAGCCGAACTATCAGCCTGTGGTGGGTGATCTCTCCTCCTACAACCCCCAGGATGTGACCACCATCCTCGAAAGCAACGGCATCGACTACAAGATGGATCCGCGCACCGGCGCATTACTGGTTCCTTCGGATCAGGTCTACAACGCACGGCTGAAGCTGGCGGCAGAGGGCGTCACGGACCGCCAAACCATGGGCTACGAGTTGCTGGACCAGGAACGAGGTCTCGGCACGTCCCAGTTTATGGAAACCATCTCTTACCGACGCGGGCTTGAGGGTGAGCTTGCCCGCACCGTTGCCAGCATGCGTGGCGTCCGGAATGCCCGTGTACACCTGGCAATCCCGGAGCGCTCCGTATTTGTCCGCGATGCCCGCGACCCGTCTGCCTCGGTATTTCTTGAAGTCTTTGCTGGCCGTCGTCCGGAACAGGAACAGATCAACGCCATTGTAAATCTGGTTGCCGGCAGCGTTCCGATGATGAGCAAGGAACACGTTACCGTTGTCGACCAGAACGGCAATCTGCTGACTGGCAAGGAGAGTCAGAGCAGTGCGGACCAGATGGCCGACCAGTATGAATACACCGCCAAAGTCGAGGAGCGCCTGACCCGCAGGGTGGCCTCCTTGATTGGACCGATTGTGGGGGATGGCCGTTATCGCGCCGAAGTTTCCGCAGATCTCGACTTCTCCTCGGTAGAGCAGGCAGAGGAATTGTTCAATCCGGAACAACAGGCGGTCCGCAGCGAGCGTGAGCTTACAGAACAGCGTGCTGCCGGTGCCCAGGGCGGCATTCCCGGTGCACTGGCAAACCAGCCCCCGGCCGATGCGACGGTGCCCGAGCAGGCTGCTGGTGGCGATGGCGAGGGGGCCGCTCCCGCGCCGGTAAATGTTCGTCGGGAATCCACGCGCAACTACGAAATGGATCGCACGGTCAGCTACAGACGCCAGGAGCTGGGAAGGGTGAAACGGGTGACTGTCGCTCTTGCAGTGGATGATATGAAAGTCGTCGATCCCCAGACTGGCGAAGTCAGCTACGAGCCCTGGCCTGAGCAGGAACTGCAGCGCCTGAGCATGCTGGTGCGGGACGCGGTGGGTTATTCTGCCGCCCGGGGAGACAGTGTTACCGTGATGAACACCGCTTTTGCACCGGAAGAAACGGTCGAATTCGAAGCCCCGGCATTCTGGGAGCAGCCCTGGTTCTGGGACCTGATGAAACAGGTGCTGGCAGGCCTGGTGATTCTGGTGCTCGTGTTAGGGCTACTGCGCCCCACACTCAAGAGCCTGTCGGGCGGTGGTCAGCGTGAGCGCGGCCTGGATTCCGGTAGCGGCGGCAGTTACGGTGGCCTTGACGATATCGAGGGCGGAGATGAATTGCGCAAGGCCATGTCCGCCCAGGATGATCTGCTTTTGCCGGGTGCCACAGACGGTTATGATAGGCAGTTGAACGCATTGAAAGGTCTGATTGCCGAGGACCCGGCGCGGGTCGCACAGGTAATGCGCCAGTGGGTGAATGTCGATGACTGAGCAAGCCAATCAACAGGGTGGCGGTGAGCCGAAGAAGCCACAGCGGAAAATTCCGCGTGTGGAGCAGGCTGCGATCCTGCTGATGTCACTGGGCGAGGCGGACGCGGCTGAGATCCTCAAGCATATGGGGCCCAAGGAGGTTCAGCGCGTGGGCGTGGCCATGGCCCAGATGAAGGATGTCAGCAAGGACGAAGTCACCTACGTGATGAACCAGTTTGTTGATGCCGTAGGCGGCCAGACCGGTCTGGGTGTCGGCAATGATGAGTACATCCGGACGATGCTGACCCAGGCCCTGGGCGACGATAAGGCATCCAGCCTGATCGACCGGATCCTGATTGGCGGCAACACCACCGGCCTTGATACCCTCAAATGGATGGAGCCCCGGGCCGTGGGTGACATCATTCGCTACGAGCACCCCCAGATTCAGGCCATTGTCATTTCCTATCTGGACCCGGATCAGGCGGCGGAAATTCTTGGCACCCTCGATGAAAAAGTGCGCCTCGACGTCATGATGCGAGTGGCATCACTGGAGAGTATCCAGCCCCAGGCGCTGCAGGAGCTCAACGATATTCTGGAGAAACAGTTCTCCGGCGGTGCCGCGTCCCAGACCAGCCGTATTGGCGGTGTCAAGCGGGCAGCGGACATCATGAACTTCATGGATCGCAGCATTGAAGGCAATCTGATGGATTCCATCAAGGATATGGATCCGGACCTTGCCAGCACCATTGAAGACCTTATGTTCGTGTTCGACAACCTCAAGGAAGTGGACGATCGCGGTATCCAGGCGCTGTTGCGGGAAGTTTCTTCGGAAGTGCTGGTGGTGGCCCTCAAGGGCGCCGACGACGAAGTCCAGAACAAGATCTTCAAGAACATGTCCAAGCGCGCAGCAGAATTGCTGCAGGATGATCTTGAAGCCAAGGGACCGGTCAAGGTCAGCGAAGTTGAATCGGCCCAGAAAGATATTATTACCATTGCCCGCCGGATGGCCGAGGCCGGTGAAATCTCCCTCGGCGGTGCCGGCGAAGAAATGATGTGATGAAAGATTCCACCCGAGATGTCAACCGGATTCCCAAGGAGCAGCTGACTGCCTATGAGCGTTGGGAGTTGCCTTTGCTGGATGCCCGTGGCAACGAGGTAGCCCGGGAAGAGGAGCGGGAGGTTAAACCTCTGACGGCGGCCGACATTGACGAGATCCGTCAGGCAGCCCGTGAAGACGGTTACAAAGAGGGACGTGACCAGGGTTACGAGGACGGTCTGAAAGCCGGGAAGGAAGAGGGGCACCGGGAAGGTCTGGAAACCGGCCTGGAAGAGGGCAGGGAGCAGGGCAAAACCCAGGGCTACGACGACACCCGCAAGGAAATCGACACCAAACTCGACCGTCTCGAACATTTGATGGGTGAGCTGCTGCTGCCAATCAAACGGCATGAGGACGAACTTGAAACCTCGCTGGTCAATCTGACCACAGTTCTCGCGCGGGCGGTGGTCTATCGTGAACTGACCATCGACTCCTCCCAGATCCGCCATGTGGTTCGCCGAGCGATGGAGGCTTTGCCCTCCACCGCCGAGAACATCCGCATCCACATAAATCCCGAAGATTGCGAGATGGTCCGCGAGGTGACCGCTCGCCTGGAAGCGTCCGCTTCCGTCATTGAAGATGCCAGTATTCTGCCCGGTGGCTGCAAGGTGGAAACCCGCCACAGCCTGGTGGATTTCACCGTCGAAAAGCGCTTCCAGCGTGCGGTCCAGAGCATGCTGGACCAGCAGATGAACGACAGCGAAAGCGGAGAGACCGAGGAGCTGGATTCCATGATGGAAGACCTGACGGGCTTCCATCGAGAGGTACTGGATTCTCACGAGTCCGGGGGCTCCGAAGACGACCCGAAGCCGGCGCAAGATGAAGGTGACGGTGATGACCTCGAATCTCGCTGATCGCCTCAACCGCTTCCAGGGCTTTCTGGGTAACGAACCTGAACCTGAGCTCTCCGGCCGATTGACCCGCATGGTCGGCCTCACCCTCGAATGTGTCGGCTGCCCCATGGTCGTTGGTGACCGTTGCGTGATCTTCGGCCAGAACACCGGCAACGTGGAAGCAGAGGTGGTGGGTTTCGAGGATGACAGGGTGTATCTGATGCCCCTCACGGCGATTGAAGGGCTCAAACCCGGTGCCAGGGTGGTGCCCCTGTCCGCCGCCAGCCGCGTTCCGGTAGGACCCCAATTGCTCGGCCGAGTGGTGGATGGCAGTGGTGAGCCCCTGGACGGAAAAGGGCCCCTGCAGGCCGAAGCCCGCGTTGCGCTTACCGGCGATATCATCAACCCGCTGAATCGAGCCCCTGTGCGACAATCCATGGATGTTGGTATCCGGGCAATAAACGCGCTAATGACCGTCGGCCAGGGCCAGCGTCTCGGTCTGTTTGCCGGCAGTGGCGTGGGCAAGAGTATGTTGCTGGGCATGATGACCCGCTTCACCGATGCCGACATCACCGTGGTGGGCCTTATTGGTGAACGAGGGCGTGAGGTAAAAGAATTTATCGAAGACATACTGGGTGAGGAGGGGCTTTCCCGCTCGGTGGTGGTGGCTGCGCCGGCCGACGATTCTCCATTGATGCGGCTGCGCGCCGCCATGCTGACCACCCGGATTGCCGAGTACTACCGGGACCAGGGCAAACGGGTGCTGCTGCTGATGGATTCCCTGACCCGCTATGCTCAGGCCCAGCGGGAGATCGCCCTCGCCGTGGGCGAGCCGCCGGCGACCAAGGGCTATCCGCCTTCGGTATTTGCCAAGCTGCCCCAACTGGTGGAGCGAACCGGTAACGGCCGCCCCGGGGGCGGCTCGATCACCGCGTTCTACACGGTGCTTACGGAAGGCGACGACCAGCAGGACCCGATCGCCGATGCCGCCCGCGCGATTCTGGACGGCCATATCGTACTGTCCCGTCGGCTTGCCGAAGAAGGCCACTACCCGGCCATTGACGTGGAAGCGTCCATCAGCCGGGTGATGCCCCAGGTTACCGAGACCGAACATTTTTCCAGGGCCCAGCGGTTCAAGCAGGTGTATTCCCGCTATCAGCAGGCCCGGGACCTGATTTCCGTAGGCGCCTACGTCAAGGGCTCCGATCCCGAGACCGATTTTGCCATCACGCACATAGGCAATATGCGCCAGTTTTTGCAGCAGGGGCTTAATGAGAGCGCTCCGCTGAAAGACAGTGTTGAGCAATTGCTGGCAGTGGTGCCGGAACGTCGGTCCCCCGAGCGGCGCAAGTCGGCGGTTCCAAATCCGGCAGCCGGCCCCGGCGGGGGTGACGCCTGATGCTGCGATCCAGGCGGCTGGAAGTTGTTCTTTCACTTGAAGAACGCAAGGAACAGGAAGCTCTGGAACGCATGGGAGAGGCCCGAAAGCTGGCTGAACAGCAGCGCGAACAGGTGCAGAACCTAAACCGTTACCAGCAGGAGTACCGGGATCAGATCCGAAACAGTCAGCAGGGTGTGGTGCAGGTGTCCCGACTCCAGGCCTGGCAGGCCTTTATCGCGCAACTGGATCAGGTGATCCGGCAGCAGCAGAAACAGCTGGACCAGGCAGAAAAGGTCTTTGAGGCACGCAAACTGGAATGGCAGCAGGCCTGGGAACGGCGGCGCGGCATGGAAAAGTACATCGAAACCTGCCGGCAACAGGAGCAGAAGGAGCAGGATCTTCGCGAACAAAAGCTCTCGGACGAGGCGGCCGGGCGGGCCTTTAACCGCCGTCGACGCTGAATCTTGCTCCGCATCAAGCAAATACGGATGCAAAATCAGTCCACTCAGCTATCCTTACCCGAAGAAGGACCGGTGAAGAACGCCGGTTGAATGCTGCTCTTGATACCTTGGGAGGTTGAGGAATGCCGATTCAGACGCGCCGCGATGATGACGGTCAGACCCTTGTTATCAGAATCGAGGGGCGGTTTGATTTCAGCACCCATCAGGCGTTCCGGGATGCCTACGAGCACGGTGATCCGGATATCCGCGACTACATTGTGGACCTCTCGGACACCACCTATCTGGACAGTTCGGCCCTTGGTATGTTGTTGCTGCTCAGGGATTACGCCGGGGGAGACAGCGCCCGCATTGTGATCGAAAACTGCAATAACGATGTACGGCGGATTCTTTCCATCTCCAATTTCGAGCAATTGTTCAACATCCGCTGATGCTCGCGGACTGCCGGAGTAGTCATGGATGATTCCGTTGCAGAACAAAACAGCCCTCTGAGAATACTCATCGCTGACGATTCGGACAGCGACCGCCTTATCCTCAAAACACTCCTGAAGCGTCTCGGGCACGAGGTTCTGGACGTGGCCAACGGACTGGATGCAGTCTCGGTATTCCAGCAGGAGTCGCCGGATCTGGTTCTGCTGGATGCCCTTATGCCGATCATGGACGGCATGGAGGCCGCCCGTCAGATCAAATTTCTGGCCGGCGAGCGGCTGGTGCCACTGATCTTCCTGACCTCCCTTTCTGAAGCTGGCGCGCTGGCCCGTTGCCTGGAGGCAGGTGGTGATGATTTTCTGGGCAAACCCTACAACCGGATTATCATCGAAGCCAAGATCAAGGCGTTCAACCGGATGCGGCTGATGCACCAGACCCTGTCGGATCAGCGGGATCTGATCCGGGAACGGAACAGACAGCTGACCGAAGAGCAGGAAATTGCCAAGCGGGTATTCGACAACGTTGCTCACTCCGGTTGCCTGGATGCCGCCAACATTCGTTATCACGCTTCGCCCCAGTCCATTTTCAATGGCGATGTGCTGTTCGCCTCGCCACGGCCCGCAGGCGGGATGCTGATTTTCATGGGGGATTTCACCGGCCATGGTCTGCCGGCGGCTATTGGTGCCATGCCGGTTGCCGAGATCTTCTACGGCATGGCCAACAAAGGTTTTAACGGCCAGGACGTGTTGCGCGAGATAAACCAGAAGCTCAAACGGATCCTGCCCACCGGGATGTTCTGTTGTGGCGCCATGATCGAGGCCGACTTTAAACTCAATCAGGTGCAGATCTGGAACGGCGGTCTGCCCGATGGATGGCTGACCCGGCCCTCAGGAGAGCACCTGGCGCTGCCATCGCGGCACCTGCCACTCGGTATCCTCTCGCCCGATCAGTTCAATGCCGATTTCGAAAGGGTCGGTGCCGCCCCGGGTGATCGGGTGCTTATGATGACCGATGGCTTTCTGGAATCTGCTGACAGTGCCGGCAAGGTCTTCGGCGAGGAGGGAGTCACTGGAACGCTTGATCGGCTGGAGGCAGGTGACCACCCATTCGACGCCATGATGTCCGCGGTTCACCGGTTTACCGGTACCTTTGAAGATGGCGACGATCTGACCCTATGCTGTCTGGAAATGATGGATGAGGCCGGTTTCGCTGGCCTGCCGGACCGCGCGGTGCCCTCTGCCCTGGCCGGGCCTGCGGAGTGGCGCTGCACCTATGAAGTCCGGGAGCGGACTCTCGGCGAGTTCAGTCCCTTGCCCCTCTTGCTTCACATCTGCATGGAAGTGCCAGGTCTTCGGCGTAAAAGCGGAGAAATTTACACCTTGCTGGCGGAACTCTACAACAACGCTCTGGAACATGGTGTTCTTGAACTACCGTCTGAATGGAAACACTCACCGGAGGGCTTCGGCCGCTATTATGCCGAGCGCAATCGGCGGCTGGCCAACGTTGAGGGACACTACATCCGGTTTACACTTCATCATTCCCTGAAACCGGATGGCGGCCGGCTTCGTGTTGTCTGCGAGGACAGTGGCCATGGGTTTGATTTCCGGAATCATCCCAGTGTGGCCTCTGGTATCTCCCCGACGATGAGCGGGCGTTATGCAGGGCGGGGCCTGCTGCTGTTGAAACGTCTCGCTGAGACCATCAGGTTTCATGAACAGGGCAATCATGTTGAAATTGTTTATGATTGGCAGTTCGCCCGAACAGCGGAGAATCGAGATGACTGATAAACCACATCTGGACGAGGAGGCACTGGCTGAGCTTCGGGACGTCATGGAAGATGAGTTCGAAGTGCTGATACAGACCTATCTGGCAGATTCCCGGGACAGAATCCAGGCGCTGCGGGAAGCCCTGAAGGCTGAGGATAGTGATGCCTTTGCGAAGACGGCCCACAGTTTCAAGGGCAGTTGCATCAATATCGGTGCTCCCAGGCTTGGCGCAATCTGTCTCAAGGCCGAGATGGCCGGAAAAGAGTCCCGGCTGGAAGACGCGCCGGGTCTGCTGGACGAGATTGACCGGGAATTCGAGCAGGTGATTGGGCGCCTGGATGGAATGCTGGTTCGATAGCTTTCGCCAACTCAGGCCTTTGGCAAGGCAGGGCCGGTGTGCTCTGGCATCACAATTGCTTTGTCTTTCGCAGTGAGTGGATTAACCGCCCAAACACCGGCCAGGTCCGGCAAGGTGAGGGCGACAATGCGATAAAAGCGGCAAGAGGTTGCCATGGCCCAGATGGTTCTTCCCCAAACCCCCGCGCCCGGGACACAAAATGATCCCGGCCCGTCCAAATCCGGAAACAGCCGGGATCCGGCTGACAGAAAAAACGATTTTGAATCTGTCTCCCAGGCGGAGCAGAAGCGGCTGGACCGCCAGAAAGCGGATCGCAACGCCGATGCAAAGGCTGCTGATGAATCCCGGTCCGCCCAGGATAATGCGTCGGATGCCAAAGCCGATTCGAACGCCAGGGCAGAGTCTGGCGAGAAGCCCGACGCGGCCGCGGGGGCCGAGCCTCGGGAATCCGGTGAGCAGGGCGTTGCCAGTGATGAAGCCGGTTCAGAGCCTACTGCACTGCCACTGACTTTCGCCGAGCTGCAGTCGTGGTTGAGCCCGCAAGCCGGTCGTTCCGGTGAGGCGACCTTGTCGGCAACCGGCCCTGGAGCCGGCGCCAGTGCTTCGGCGGGTGGGCCTGCAGCCGTGGGCGGTATGTTCAATGGCATTCTCTCGTCCACACCCGGGCAGAGCGGCCAGGCCTCTGCCGGCGTCGTAACCGGCGATGCCACATTAACGGACGCCATGAAGGCTTCGGTACTCACCGATACCGGTCGAAACCCGGATTCCGGTTCGCTGCTCGGCTCTGGCCGCTTCCAGTCTGCCATGGATCTCGTCTCCCAGCAGGTGGCCAGTGGCGCTAATGGCGCGGCCAAACTGGCAGCCGAGAACGCTGCGCCTCTGCGAGGTTATGCCACGTCCATCGACGTGCCGGTTGGTCATGCTGAATGGGGTGACAAGCTGGTTGGCAAGCTCAGCTGGCTGACCGCTCGTAACATGTCGGTTGCGGAAATCCACCTGACCCCGCCGGATATGGGGCCCATGGAGGTGAAGGTGCGGGTGCAGAACGAGCAGGCGAACATTACTGTCCATTCCGCGAACCCGGTGGTCCGGGATCAGCTGGAACTGCACTCCCATCGCCTTCGCGACATGTTGGGTGAACAGGGGCTGTCATTGGCCGGCTTCGACGTTTCTGATTCGCCACGGCAGCAGACCGGCGAGCAGGGAGCCGGAAACGGTGATGGTTCCGGTGCCGATTCGACGTCGCTGGTCGCGGGCGATCAGGACGATGAAAATGTCAGCTCCGGCAGCCTCGATCTGAGCTGGAAAGGCGAAGTAGACATCTTCGCCTGACACCCTCCGAAGTTCTCTTTCAATCTCCTTTGCCCATCCTTCCCGGCAACGCTAAACTGCTGTTCTGAACGGGAAGGTTGGGTACTCTGGCCCGCCCTTTGCATCCAATCCTGAAAAGTCACGGAAAAACGCTTCCTCTGACGGATTTCTGGCAAATCGAAGACTATGGCTGAAAATAACGAATCTGAAGCGGCTCCCGCCAAGAAAGGGAAACTGAAGCTGATCATCATGCTGGTCGTGGTGGTAATCCTGGCGATTGTGCTGTCTGTTGTGGGCACCCTCTGGTTCCTTGGCGACGGTTTGCCGGGCATGGGGGACGACGAAGGCGAAGTGGCCGAAACCGCAGAGGAAACATTTGTACCCAGCAGCTACCACCTGATAGACAAGGCGGTGGTAACCACCGTTCAGGCGGAAGGTCGCCAGCGGTATGCCCAGGTTTATCTGGCGCTTGAGTCCACAGATCAACAGGCACTGGAAGCTGCCAAGTTGCATATGCCGTTGATTCGAAGCCAGTTGGTGACGGTGCTTGGGAGCAGCAATTTCAATGAATTGCAGACGCCCGAGGGGCGGAGCAGCCTGGCCGACCGGATGCTGACCACGGTTAATCAGGTGCTGGAACAGGAAGGCGAGCCCGCCATCAAACGGGTGTTATTCAGAAATTTTGTCGTGCAATAGCGCACGGGCCACGGTACTTCAGGGGCAGGACTACGTATGCAGGACTTGTTGTCACAGGATGAAATCGATGCCCTCCTCCATGGGGTGGACGACGGTGACATTGATACCTATGAAGAGACTGACGATACCGGCATAAAGTCCTACGACCTTGCCAGCCAGGACCGCATCGTCCGGGGCCGGATGCCGACCCTGGAAATGATCAACGAGCGGTTTGCCCGCTACACCCGAATCAGTCTCTTCAACCTGATGCGTCGCAATGCCGATGTCTCCACCGGCGGCGTCCAGATCATGAAATTCGGCGAGTACATTCACACCCTGTATGTGCCCACCAGTCTCAACCTGTGCAAAGTCCGCCCATTGCGCGGCACTTCTCTGTTCGTACTGGATGCCAAGCTGGTCTTCAAACTGGTGGACAATTTCTTCGGTGGGGAAGGGCGACACGCCAAGATCGAGGGTCGCGAGTTCACCCCGACCGAGACCCGTATTGTCCAGATGGTCCTGGATCAGGTGTTCCATGACATGAAGGAAGCCTGGCATGCGGTACTCAAGGTGGATTTCGAGTACCTGAGCTCGGAGGTCAATCCGGCCATGGCCAATATTGTCAGCCCCAGTGAAGTGGTGGTGGTCAGCACCTTCCACATTGAGCTTGACGGCGGCGGTGGTGAGCTGCATTTTGCCTTGCCCTATTCCATGATCGAGCCTATTCGCGACGTGCTTGATGCCGGGGTGCAGAGTGATATCGACGATATTGATGAGCGCTGGGTGAACGCGCTCCAGGAAGACATTAAAGAGGTTAACGTACCGATCAACACCACGGTCTGTCGCCGCCGGATATCGTTGCGGGACATTGCCAAGATGAAAGCCGGCGACATCATCCCGGTGGAGATTCCTGAGCACCTGACGGTCACTGCCAATGGAATCCCGATCTACAAGGCAACGCTGGGTACTCGTGACGGAAAACTGGCACTGCGAATTCATGAGCGGGCATCAGTGCCCAAGGTAAAGAAACAATTGAAGGTGGGACGAAATGGCTGACGACGACAAGAAAGACGAGCAGGAACTCAGCGAAGATGAAAAGCTGGCTGCCGAGTGGGAAGCCGCCATGGAAGAGTCCGGTGATGAGGGCGAACGCGAAGACGAGTGGGCCGCTGCGATGGCAGAGGCCGGCGAGACCGGTGAGGCCGAAGATGACGTTCAGACTGCCCCCATGGAGGAGTTTGATACCGGAAGCGAGCCCGCCCAGGGTGGCGGCCCGGCTCCGGATATCGACGTTATCCTCGACATACCGGTGACTATTTCAATGGAAGTAGGCAACACCCAGATCCCGATACGGAACCTGCTGCAGCTCAACCAGGGCTCGGTTATTGAGCTTGACCGGCTGGCGGGGGAACCTCTGGACGTGCTGGTAAACGGTACCCTGATTGCCCACGGCGAGGTGGTCATGGTGAACGAGAAGTTCGGTATCCGTCTCACCGACGTGATCAGCCCGGGCGAACGCATCAAGCGGTTGCAGAAGTAACATGTGGTCCAGACTGACTGCGGCACTGGCGCTGCTTGTGATCAATCCGGTCGTTGCCCAGGAAACAGCAAAGACGGCTGCGCCTGATTCGCCGGTGCGAGCCCCGGACACCCTCGGTACCATTGTCAGCCTCGGGCTGGGTCTGGTGGCGGTGGTTGCCGTGATCTATGGCTGCGCCTGGATCATCCGGCGGTTGAACGGCATGACCGGCATGAACAACAACGCCATCAAGGTGGTGTCGGTGATGGCCATCGGCGCCCGGGAGCGTATCGCTTTAATTGAGGTGGGCGGCCAGCAGATTCTCCTGGGCATTACCCCGTCAGCGATCCGGACCCTGCACGTGTTTGACGAGCCGGTTGTCGAGGCCGGCAGCGCCGGTTCCGGTGATTTTGCCCGTCGCCTGCAGGGCATGATCGGCAAATCCTGGACCTCCCCGACAAGGAACGATTAGCCCCATGCTTGCCGCAACCATCAAGCGAGTTCTTCCTTCCCTGATCGTATTGGCAGGCTTTATCTGGGCGCCTCTGGCACTGGCTCAGGAGCCTTCCGGTATCCCCGGTATACCGGCTTTCACGGTGACGCCCGGAGAAGGCGAGGGCGCTCAGGAATACTCGGTAACCCTGCAGATCCTGGCGCTGATGACTGCGCTGACGTTCCTGCCGGCCATGCTCATGATGATGACCTCGTTCACCCGCATCATCGTTGTGTTTGCCATCCTGCGTCAGGCCATTGGCCTGCAATCCACGCCCTCGAACCAGATACTTCTTGGGCTGGCCCTGTTTCTCAGCATCTTCATCATGAAGCCGGTGCTGGAGGAGGCCAATCGGGTCGCATTACAACCCTATATGCAGGAAGAGGTGACCTCCCTGGAGGCGGTCGAGCTGGCCAGCCAGCCGTTCCGGAAATTCATGCTGGAGCAGACCCGTGAGAGTGACCTGGCCCTGTTTATGCGAATCTCCGACACGCAGTACGAGACCCCGCAGGACGTGTCTTTCTGGATACTGATGCCGGCATTCGTGACCAGTGAGCTCAAAACCGCGTTCCAGATCGGGTTTATCCTGTTCATCCCGTTCCTGATTATCGACATGGTGGTGGCCAGTGTGCTCATGGCCATGGGTATGATGATGCTGTCGCCAATCATCATCTCCCTGCCGTTCAAGATTATGCTCTTTGTACTGGTGGATGGCTGGGCCCTGATCATGGGCACCCTCGCTGCCAGTTACGGAATATAGGAGGCGTCATGACTCCGGAAACCGTTATCGACATCCTGCGCGAAGCCCTCTGGATGATTGTCCTCCTTGCTTCAATCATCATCGGCCCCGGTCTGGTTATCGGCCTGGTCGTCAGTACCTTTCAGGCCGCCACCCAGATCAACGAACAGACCCTGAGTTTCCTGCCTCGCCTGTTGGTCACGCTGATCGTTATCATCGTTTGGGGCCCCTGGATGCTGACGCAGCTGTTGGACCACGCCAACCGGCTGTTCGGCAATATTCCTTACCTGATCGGCTGACGGATGATACCGGCGGAGATCAGCGCGGACGTTATCGGCCAATGGGTCGGCCAGCATCTCTGGCCTCTTTTCCGGCTGGCCAGCTTCCTGATGGTGATTCCTATCTTCGGCACCCAACTGGTGCCCGCAAGAATCCGCCTGGGGCTGGCTCTGTTGATGACCATCCTCATCGCACCCATGATTCCGCCCGTGCCTCAAGTAGAAGCGCTGAGCGCTGATGCGGTAGTGATCACGCTTCAGCAGATCCTCATTGGCGTGGGCATGGGCTTCGCGCTCACTGCGCTCTGGCAACTCTTCGTCATCGCCGGCCAGATGATCGCCATGCAAATGGGCCTGGGCTTCGCCTCCATGGTTGATCCGGCCAACGGCGTTAACGTGCCCGTACTGTCCCAGATCTATACGATCACCATCACCCTGCTGTTCCTGGCCATGAACGGCCACCTGGTTGCCTTTGAAGTCTTTATCGAAAGCTTCCGGACCCTGCCCATCGGCATGGAAGGCCTGGGGCAGACCGGCATCTGGGAACTGGCCCACCGGATCAGCTGGATGTTTGCCTCCGCCATGCTCCTGGCGTTGCCGGCGGTTACCGCCGTGCTGATCGTCAACATCTCCTTTGGTGTCATGACGCGCGCCGCTCCCCAGATGAACATCTTCGCCCTGGGTTTCCCGATTGGCCTGATTTTTGGATTGTTTGCCATATGGGTGTTGCACGCCAATTTTCTGCCGCACTTCGATCAGTACACCCGAGAGACCTTTGATTTCATGCGGGGATTGCAGGGGCAGCCGTAAAGACTCATGGCCGAAGAAAACGACAACAGTCAGGAAAAAACGGAAGAGGCCACTCCCCGAAGGCTTGAGAAAGCCAAGGAGGAGGGCCAGACTGCCCGTTCCAAGGAGCTGGCCACCATGGCTGTGCTCCTGGCCGGCGCCGGCGGCATGCTCATGTTCGGCGCCAGCCTGGGTGCGTCGCTGGAAGCCATCATGCGCGACAGCTTTGTCATCGAGCGCTCCGCCATCTTCGACATGCGCCATATGAGCGTCCAGCTTATCGAATCCGCCAAGGAAGCCGCCTGGGCCCTCTCGCCCATTCTGGTATTGCTGCTGATCGCCGCTATCTTCGGTTCCATCGGCATCGGCGGTCTGTTGATCAGCGGCAAAGCCGTGGCCCCGAAACTCAATCGCATGGATCCCATCAAGGGCCTCGGCCGCATGTTCTCAGCGCGCTCTCTCATTGAGCTGGTCAAGGCCATCGCGAAAGTCGGTCTGGTTATGGCGTTGGCCATCCTGATCCTCGATCTGCGCACGGAAGACCTGCTGGCCATTGCCGAGGAGCCGGTGGTACCGGCCATGGAGCACGTGCTCTGGACCATCGCCTGGAGTTTTTTCCTGTTGTCCTGCGCCACCATCATCATCGCGGCGATCGACGTACCCTTCCAGATCTACGATCACCAGAAAAAACTGCGCATGACCAAGCAGGAAGTGAAAGACGAATACAAGGACACCGAGGGCAAGCCGGAGGTCAAAGGCAAGATCCGCCAACTCCAGCGTGAAATGGCCCAGCGCCGGATGATGCAGGACGTGCCCACTGCAGACGTGGTGATCACCAACCCGACCCATTATGCCGTTGCCCTGAAATACGATCAGAAGGCCATGGCTGCGCCAATTGTGGTGGCAAAGGGGGCCGATGAGGTGGCCTTCAAGATCATGGAGATTGCCCGTGAGAACAAAGTCGAGATTCTGAGAACGCCGCCGCTTACCCGGGCGGTTTACCACAACACCGACATCGGCGAAGAGATTCCCGATGGCCTCTACATGGCCATTGCCCAGGTGCTCGCCTATGTGTTCCAGCTGCGTCAGTTCCGCAAGGGGCGTGGGCCTAAGCCCGGTATGCCTGACTTCCCGATTCCTTCGGATTTGCGGCGGGATGTCTGAGGTCGGTGCTTTGTTACCTGGTAGCCTGCGAGGATTGGTGCTGGCGGGTTGTCGGGTGGGCCTCCCAAAAACCGCTACGAGCACATCCATGTGCGCTTGGCGTCGGCCATCCCTGGCCGCCGACATTTTTGGGAGGCCCACCCGACAACCCGCTTTTTAGCCATTCGATATCGCATCAACAACCAAAATCGTAGGTCGGATTAGGCGAAGCCGTAATCCGACAATGCCCCTCTAGCTCCAATGCCATTTGTTGGATTACGGCTTCGCCTAATCCAACCTACGCTTCTAAGCCAACATGATTAGTCGCTAATAAAGCGATTTCCGGGCGTTATCTGAGTCGTTGGACAAGTGGTGGTGGAAGGCCTTTCCAGGACTGTCTGTGGCCATGGATGGCCACAGCCAAGCGCACATGGATGTGCTCGTAGCGTGTCCTGGAAAGGCCTTCCACCACCACGCATCTCCCAAAACTGGCAGGCTGCAATTCCAGAAAGTCAGCAACCAGCCTCGATAACCCGAACCATCGGCTCCCCGCGGCTTTCGGGAATAGGCAGCACCCCATACCAGGACCGCGGATCATGCACCGTGGCTGAGGTAAAACCACAGGACAGATAGTGCTCCCGGGCCTGGGCATCGGTCTGGAAGTGGAACGATACCTGGCTGCGAGTGGCGGCTCCGAGTATGCCGCCGAGGGCCTTGAGGGTAGTGTTCAGCAACGGCTGGCGGGGTTGGTAATAGCTCTCGGACAGGTAAACCGAACCCGGGCGTTTGGCCATGGCGGCGGCCAGTCGGCGCCAGAACTCGGTGATGGTCTCCAGTGAGAAGTAGCTGGCCAGGCCTTCGGTGATGATGATCACGGGGCCGGAATTCTCGAATACCCGGTCGATCACTTTTTCCAGTTGGTATTCGCCGTGGTCGGCGAGGATATCAATCGGTGTGACCTGATGGTGGTCCCCCAGTCGTCCCGTGGCCATCAGGCGGAGGGCTTTGCGGGCGGCCATGTCGGGCAGGTCGGCTTCGACCATGTGGAGTAGGGAGTGCTTCTGCCGTAAGCGAATCCCCCGGGGCGACATGCCGCAGGCGATTTCCAGTACCTGGGTAATGCCTTTATCCCGAATAGCCTGTTCAATCAGGTGATCAATGATCAGATGTCTTTGCAGGAGGAAGGTGCGGATGTTGCCGCCGATGGCCGCTTTGCTGGCGGCTTCGAAGGGGGTCATCAGCCGGTAAAGCCAGCGGCCTTTTTCTGTCGCCAGGGTTTCGTCAGAAAGCCCATACCGGTGCCAGACGGCACCGGTATAGAGGGCAGTGAAACTGATGCCGGAGCTGTCAGTCGGCTTTCTGCTCATAAACGGCTTTACCCCATGCTTCGCGGCTGCCGGGGAGGATCAGGTTCAGGATGATGGCAGCCACAGCGCACAACGCGATGCCTTCCAGGTGCCCGAGCACCATGCCGCCGATACCGAACACCAGGGTGACACCCACGATAACCAGGTTGCGAGACTGTGACAGATCCACCTGGTGGCGAATCAGTGTGTTAAGGCCAACCACGGCAATGGAGCCGAACAGCAGGCACAGGATGCCGCCCATGACGGGTACCGGGATGGTCTGCAGTGCTGCGCCGAACTTGCCAACGAAGGCCAGTACGATGGCGACACAGGCAGCCCACCACATGACCTTCGGGTTGAAGTTCTTGGTCAGCATCACGGCGCCGGTGACTTCCGAGTACGTGGTGTTGGGCGGCCCGCCGAGCATGGAGGCGGCGCTGGTGGCCAGGCCGTCACCCAGAAGGGTGCGGTGCAGGCCCGGCTTTTCCAGGTAGTTCTTGCGGGTCACGTTGCCGATGGCCAGTACGTCGCCGATGTGCTCGATGGCCGGGGCAATGGCCACCGGAATCATGAACAATACTGCGCCCCAGCTGAAGGCCGGCGCAACAAAGTTGGGGACGGCAAACCAGGCGGCTTCCTGGATTGGGGTGGTATCCACGATGCCGGCAAAAGCGGACAGGATATAGCCGGTGATCACGCCGAACATGATTGGAATCAGCCGGAAAATCCCCTTGGCCCAGACCGACATGATGATGGTCACGGCCAGAGAGATCATGGCGATCCAAATGGCGGTGTCGTAGGGGATCAGCTGGGTGGCGCCGTCACCGGTGCGACCCGAGGCCATGTGAACCGCAACCGGAGCCAGTCCGAGGCCGATGGTCATGATCACCGGGCCGATGACCACGGGCGGCAGCAGGCGACGGACAAAACCGGTGCCACGCAGGCGTACCAGGCCACTCAGGAAAATGTAGAGAATACCCGCCGCCATCAGGCCGCCGAGGGTTTCTTCCATGCCAAACCGGCCTTTAGAGGCAATCACCGGGGCGATAAAAGCGAAGGACGAGGCCAGGAAAATCGGGATCTGGCCGCCGGTGACTATGTGGAAGATCAGGGTGCCCAGACCGGCGGTAAACAGCGCCACGTTGGGATCCAGGCCGGTAATCAGGGGCATCAGAACCAGTGCGCCGAAGGCCACCAGCAGCATCTGTGAGCCGGCAATGGCCTGTTTCCAGACCGGGTCGTTGGTATGGTCCTGCATGCTTAAACGTCCTTCTGCTTGGTACCGAAGATCTTGTCACCGGCATCGCCGAGACCCGGAAGGATGTAGCCTTTATCGTTCAGGCGCTCGTCGACAGACGCCGTGTAGATAGACACGTCCGGGTGTTTCTCCAGAACCTTTTCAATGCCTTCGGGAGCGGCAACCAGAACCAGGGCCCGGATCTCGGTGCTGCCGGCCTTTTTGAGCAGGTCGATTGTGGAGATCATGGAGCCGCCGGTGGCGAGCATCGGATCGACAATCATGGCCATGCGCTGATCCAGTTCGCCCACCAGTTTTTCCAGGTAGGTGCTGGCTTCGAGCGTCTCTTCGTTGCGGATCTGACCGACAACGCTCACCCGGGCCACCGGAATCAGGCTGAGCACGCCGTCGAGCATTCCAAGACCGGCCCGCAGGATCGGAACGATGGTGACTTTCTTGCCGTGAATCTGTTCCACGTTAACCGGTCCGGCCCAGCCTTCGATGGTTTTTTCCTGAAGATTGAAGTCCTTGGTGGCCTCGTAGGTCAGGAGTGCACCAACTTCCTGTGCCAGCTCCCGGAAATTCTTGGTGCTGATATCCGCACGGCGCATGATGCCGAGCTTGTGGCGGATCAGAGGGTGTTTTACCTCGTGGATTGGCATGGGGTCACCTGTGTGTCTGGTTGGAATTTTGGCGTCGCGATCAAATGGCGCAAGGATACCGCATCTGGCAAGGGGAGTCAGGCCGCAAATGGCAGGTTCACGGAAATCCACTAAGGGCTGGTACGGATCTTGCGATAACCCTTCCAAACGACGCCCCGGTGTCAGATTTTCGACCTTTAAAACGCCTGCAGGCACGGCCAATCGGAGAAGTATCCGGCATGGACAGAGCTTTAGTCCTCAATAACGTCAAAACCCTGACGCGGGGCAATCTGGGCATTCCCATCATGCTGATGGGTTTGCTGGGCATGATGATTCTGCCCATGCCGGCGTTCCTGCTGGACGTGTTCTTTACTTTCAACATCACCCTGTCGATTGTCATTCTGCTGGTGTGTGTTTACGCACTGCGGCCCATGGAGTTTGCCTCCTTCCCAACAGTTCTGCTGGTGGCCACGCTCCTGCGTCTCGCCCTGAACGTGGCCTCCACCCGGATTGTTCTGCTGAACGGCCACGAGGGCGGTGATGCCGCCGGTAAGGTGATTGAATCCTTCGGTGCGGTACTGATCGGTGGTAACTATGCCGTGGGCCTGGTGGTGTTTGCGATCCTGATGATCATCAACTTCCTGGTGGTGACCAAAGGTGCCGGCCGGGTGTCCGAGGTGAGTGCGCGTTTTACCCTGGATGCCATGCCCGGCAAGCAGATGGCCATTGATGCGGATCTTAACGCCGGGCTGATCAATCAGGACGAAGCCAAGCATCGGCGTGCCGAGATTGCCCAGGAAGCGGATTTCTATGGCTCCATGGACGGTGCGTCCAAGTTTGTGAAAGGGGACGCCATTGCCGGTCTGCTGATTCTCGCCATCAACATCATTGGCGGCATTGCCATCGGCATGCTCCAGCACGACCTGGATTTCGGGCTGGCCATGGAGCGCTATGCGCTGCTGACCATTGGTGACGGCCTGGTGGCCCAGATTCCTTCGCTGCTGCTGTCCACGTCGGCGGCGATCATGGTGACGCGGGTTACCTCCAGCCAGGACATGGGTGGCCAGATCCTTCAGCAGATGTTCAGTGCACCCAAGGCGCTGTCTATAGCAGCCGCGATCCTGATTATCCTCGGCCTGATTCCCGGTATGCCCCACGTAGCCTTCCTCGGTCTGGGTGCGCTGGCAGCGGGAGCTGCCTGGTATATCTGGAAGCACCAGAGACAAACCGTTGAGGAAGAGGGCGCGTTTCCGGCCAGGGGCGCTGGCGGCGCAGGACCGCGGCCTGCGGGTCGTGATCTGCCGCCGGGCGGTGACGCAGGGGGCGATCAGGGCCGTCAGCTGCCGGCACCCGGAGAGACCAAAGAGTTGGGATGGGACGACGTGTCTACCGTCGATATCGTTGGTCTGGAAGTGGGTTACCGGCTGATTCCGCTGGTCGACAAATCCCAGGGTGGCCAGTTGCTCAGTCGCATCAAGGGTGTTCGTAAAAAGCTTTCCCAGGATCTGGGCTTCCTGATGCCCTCGGTCCACATTCGAGACAACCTGGATCTGATGCCCAACGTCTACCGCATCACGCTGATGGGCGTGACCATCGCTGAGGCGGAAATCCATCCAGACCGCGAACTGGCCATCGATCCTGGCCAGGTATTCGGAAAGATAGAGGGCATTGAAGGCAAGGATCCGGCGTTCGGTCTGGATGCCAGCTGGATTGAGCCGGACAAGAAAGACCAGGCCCAGACCCTGGGGTATACCGTGGTTGATGCCAGTACGGTGGTCGCCACCCATCTGAACCAGGTGCTGCAGAAACACGCCCACGAACTGCTGGGCCACGAGGAGGTTCAGAAGTGGCTGGATCAGCTGGAGAAGATTTCTCCGAAGCTGGCCGAGGAACTGGTGCCCACTACTGTTTCCATCAGTCTGCTGCTGAAAGTACTGCAGAACCTCCTGAAGGAGGAGGTGCCGATCCGGGATATGCGGTCCATTGCCGAGGCCATCGTGAACGTGCATCCGAAGAGCCAGGATCCGAAGCTGCTGACCACCGTAGCCCGGCAGTCCCTGCGCCGGATGATTGTCCAGAGTATCTGCGGCAACGAATCGGAGATCCCTGTCATCACCCTGGATCCGGATCTGGAACAGTTATTGCTAAAGTCAGTTCAACAGAGTCAACAATCCGGCGGTCAGGAAGATATTGGCCTGGTTCTGGAGCCGAATATGGTTGAAAAGCTCCAGCGCTCCCTGCAGGAGAGCGTTCAGCGCCAGGAGATGCTCGGCAAACCGGCCATTCTGCTGGTGTCCGGGCCCCTGAGGCCGGTACTGGCGAAGTTTGCAAGTTATGGGGTAGAGCGCCTGCACGTGCTCTCGTACCAGGAAATTCCGGATAACAAACAGATTACGATCGTGGCGTCCGTTGGCCAGTAACGGCGCGGATGACAGAGCGGACAGCGCCGGCACGGCGTTGCCGGTGGAGGAAGAGGCATCATGAAAGTAAAACGGTTTTTTGCTCAGACCATGGCAGAGGCGCTCAAGCAGGTCAGTGAACAGATGGGGCCGGATGCCGTGATTCTTTCCAATCGTCGGGTCGATGGCGGTGTCGAAATTGTGACGGCGCTGGACTATGACGAAAACATGGCGCGTCAGCGCCTGGGAAATCAGGCTGAAGAAGCGACCAACGGTTCCCGACTTGCCGAAATGCAGGCCGACCAGCACCGCCGTCTTGAAGACGAGCTGGGCCGGTCTCGGGATCGCATTCGGGAGGTCCGGGAAAAACGGGCGTCCCAGGGCGCCGGCTATGCCGGAGCCTCGTTTGCGGCGGTGCAGGAATCGCTGGGTGCGGGTTTTGATGAGCCTGAGATGCCCCGCGCTCCGAGGGAAGCCTATTCCGATGAGCTGGCGCAGATGCGAGCCGAGATCAGTTCCCTGCGGGACATGATGCAGGGCCGCCGGCCGGAATCGGAGCCGGAGGTTTCGGCAACCACCGCCGTTCAACAGAGGCTGGCTGAGCGCCTGCAGGAATTTGGCCTGGGCAGTGAACTGGCGGGCTCAATTTCCCGTCGCCACAAGGCCGGGCGCCTCGAGGATGGCTGGAAACAGTCCCTCAAAATGTTGTGCACTGGTGTCCGGACCTCCCGCATGGAGTGGTTGGATGAGGGTGGCGCCTACGCGCTCGTGGGCCCCACCGGTTCCGGGAAAACCACCACCATTGGCAAGCTGGCGGCACGCTACGTGCTGAAGCACGGTTCCGACTCGGTGGCACTGGTAACCACCGACCGCTACCGAGTGGCCGCTCATGAGCAGCTGTTTGTCTTCGGGCGCATCCTGAATGTGCCCGTTCGTGTGGTGGACGAGAGCCACAGTCTCGACGATATTCTGGACGAGCTGTCAGACCGTCACCTGGTACTGATCGATACCGCAGGGCTGACAAGTGCGGATAAGGGGTATCAGGAACAGCTGGCCGAACTGGCTCGCAGCCATCACAATATCAAAACGCATCTGGTAGTCTCGGCAACCAGTCAGCCGCGCATCATGAAATCCGTCTGGCATTGCTATAAGATGGCAAATCTTGCGGGCTGTGTGATGACCAAGATTGATGAAGCCCTCACACTGGGTGAATCTCTCGGCTTTGTGATGGAAACCGGTCTGCCGGTAGCCTATTACACAGACGGGCAGAAAATTCCTGAAGACCTGCACCACGCAGAAGCCGTTCCGCTGGTGCGGCTGGCCGTGGACCGGCTTAAAACACTCCAGCAACAGCAGGCGGTCGCAGAGGGGGCCTGAACTCATGAACCCCGGACCGGACAAACAAACAGCGAGCGTCCGAACAACAGCCCCCGGCTAGACGTGGCGAGAGACAAAAAACAGTATGAGCAAAGCACAACCGGTACAGGTGATTGCAGTTTCCGGCGGCAAAGGTGGAGTCGGCAAAAGTAACGTGTCGGTGAACCTCGGAATCGCCCTGGCGCAGAAAGGCCGGAGAGTGGTGCTGCTCGACGCCGACCTGGGGCTGGCCAATATCGACGTATTGCTTGGTATTACCGCCAACCGTAATCTTCAGGATGTGCTGGCGGGCGACTGTGATCTCAAGGACGTTCTGGTGAATGGTCCCGGCGGCATCAAGATTGTTCCTGCCTCCTCCGGTACCCAGAGAATGACCCAGCTCAGTCCCATGGAGCATGCCGGGCTGATTAACGCGTTCAGCGAGCTGGGGGATCAGATTGATGTCCTGATCGTGGATACCGCTGCCGGTATCTCGGAATCGGTGGTCAGCTTTCTGAGAGCGTCCCAGGAGTTGTTGCTGGTAGTCTGCGACGAGCCCACGTCGATTACCGACTGTTACGCCCTGATCAAACTCATGAACCGTGACTACGGTACCAACCGCTTCCGTATCCTTGCCAACCAGGTACGAAACGAGCAGGAAGGCCGGCATCTTTTCGAAAAACTGACCCGGGTCACCGAGCGCTTCCTGGATGTGGCACTACAATACGTCGGGATGGTGCCTTACGATGAGGCTGTGAAGAAAGCGGTTCAGCGACAGCGTGCAGTGCTGGATGCCTACCCCAGGGCGAAGGCGTCACTGGCTATCAAGGCTCTGGCGGATAAGGTAGACAGCTGGCCGTTGCCGTCCTCTCCCCGCGGGCATCTGGAATTTTTTGTGGAGCGGCTCGTCGAAGTCTGAATCGGATCCAGTCAAACAAAAACCCGGATACATGACATTGGCGAAAAACCTCGGAATCTATAACCAGTCGGGTGCTCAGAAGCCGTCACAGCTCATTGAGCAGCATGCGCCGCTGGTCAAGAAAATTGCCCTTCATCTGATGGCCCGCCTGCCTGCTTCGGTTCAGCTTGAAGACCTGATGCAGGCCGGTATGATCGGCCTGCTTGAGGCAGCCCAGCGCTACAGTTCCACCAAAGGTGCCACCTTCGAGACCTACGCCGGCATCCGGATTCGCGGTGCCATGGTGGATGAAATCCGCAAGGGCGACTGGGTTCCCCGTTCCGTCCATCGCAATGCCCGCCGTATTTCCCAGGCTATCAAGGCCGTTGAAGACCGTTTGGGTCGTGAAGCTCAGGATCTGGAAGTGGCTGAAGAGCTGGGTATGGGGTTGGCCGAATATCACTCCTACCTTTCTGATTCCAACAGTGGCCGACTTTTTAGCCTCGATGAGCTCAATGAATCCGGAGAGCTGCCGATAGAACACACAGAGACGCAGGATAATCCGCTTGAGGGGTTGTCCTCCGATGCCTTCCGGCGCAGCCTCGCTGAGGCCATTGAAGACCTGCCGGAACGGGAAAAACTGGTGCTGAGCCTGTATTACCAGGAAGAACTGAACCTCAAGGAGATTGGTGCAGTGCTTGGCGTCAGCGAGAGCCGGGTAAGCCAGATTCACAGCCAGGCGGCCCTGCGCCTTCGGGGACGGCTGTCGGATTGGCGCCAGGAATCGGACAGCTGATGGCGTTCAGTCTGTGTCCGCGAAGAGGCAGTCTGTAGTTTTTGGTAACCGATGCTTTACAACCGAAGCAAAGGTCTGACAATAAGCGGTTAAAACAGCGGCCTGCTAGACTTTGAACGCGAAGGTCAAACGAATTCCGGGTGTTACTAACTGGAGGTCCCATTGGACAAAAACATGAAAATCCTCATTGTGGATGATTTCTCCACAATGCGACGGATCATCAAGAACCTGCTGCGTGATCTGGGCTTCACCAACACCGATGAAGCAGACGACGGCAACACAGCGCTGCCGATGCTCAAGAGCGGCAAATACGATTTTCTGGTCACCGACTGGAACATGCCGGGCATGTCCGGTTTCGATCTTCTCAAGGCCGTTCGGGCTGACGAGAATCTGAAAACCCTGCCGGTGTTGATGGTAACGGCTGAGGCCAAGCGGGACCAGATTGTTGCCGCTGCCCAGGCGGGCGTGAACGGCTATGTTGTCAAACCGTTCACCGCCGCGGTGCTCAAGGAAAAGATTGAGAAAATCTTTGAAAGAATCCAGTAACCAGAGGTCGGATGGCTCTCATGAGCGATAGCAAAAAGAACCATCGGGGCCTTGAACCGGAGGTGACGGAAAAGCTCCAGCGGCAGGCAGCAGAACTGGCAGAGAGTGTTGATGCGGGTGATTATGCCAAAGCCATGACCCTGATCAATGAACTCAGTGAGGTCAGGGATCAGAGTCTGTATCGCGAGGTAGGGCGATTGACCCGGAGCTTGCACGAAGCAATCCGGAACTTCCAGATTGACCCCCGTAACGCCGAACAGCAGGAAGCATTGTCGAAGATGACAGATGCCTCCGATCGTCTCGAATACGTCGTGCAGATGACTGGTGAAGCGGCCAACCGGACCATGGATCTGGTTGAGGAAACCATGCCCGTGGCCAATGCCCTGCGGGACGAAGCCGCCGCCTTGCGCGATGAGTGGCAGCGTCTGCGTCGCCGGGAAATGCAGCCGGCCGAGTTCCGTGAGCTTTATGGCCGTATTGACCGGTTTTTCGTCAGCATGGCGACCGACGCCGACACCATGTACAGCAACCTGTCGGAAATTCTGCTGGCACAGGACTATCAGGATCTGACGGGCCAGGTCATCCAGAAGGTTACCGCCCTTGTGAAAGAGGTTGAGGAGCAGATGCTCAGCCTGGTGGTGATGGCCAGCCATGTGGACCAGCTTACGGGCACGGTGCACCAGATTGAAGAAAAAGAAGAGTCTGCGGAGAAGGGCGTCGGGCCCCAGATCAAGGCCGATGAGCGTGAAGATGTAGTCTCGGGACAGGATGACGTTGACGACCTGTTGTCCAGTCTCGGTTTCTGAATTAAGAGGGTAACGCATGGCGTTTGATGCTGATGAAGAGATTTTGCAGGACTTCCTGGTAGAAGCCGGCGAAATCCTCGAAAAGCTGTCAGAGCAGTTGGTAGATCTTGAGCAACATCCTGACGACAGTGATCTGCTCAACGCCATCTTCCGTGGCTTTCACACCGTTAAAGGCGGCGCGGGCTTCCTTCAGCTTGAAGCTCTGGTGAATTGCTGCCATTCCGCCGAGAACGTTTTTGACATCCTGCGCAATCACAAGCGCAAGGTGGACTCCGAACTGATGGACGTGGTCCTGGAAGCCCTGGACAACGTCAATGCCATGTTTGAGCAGGTCCGTAATCACGAGGAGCTGACGCCGGCCCCGGACGAACTGATTGCACGCCTGGATGCCCTGGCCCAGCCGGAAGGCGAGAGGGCACCGGCCGCTGCCACTCAACCTGAGCACGGGGAGAGTGAACCGGCAGAAGACGGTGGCGACATCACCGATGACGAATTCGAACAGCTCCTGGATGCTTTGCAGGACGAAAAATCCGAGGAGACTCCATTGGCTTCAGGCGCCGGGTCCGCCGCCGGCGACCAGGAAAGCTCCGGGGACGATGAAATTACTGACGACGAATTCGAGGCGCTGCTGGACCAGCTGCACGGAAAAGGGCAGTTTGCCGGCGCCCCGGAGGGCGAAGAAGAAACCGTCAGCAAAGAGGAAAAACCGGCCGCCAAGTCAGAGAGCGGCAGCGATGATCTGATCACCGACGACGAATTCGAGAAATTGCTGGACGACCTTCACGGCAAGGGCGGAAGTCCGACAGCCGGGGGAGAGCCCTCAGCTTCCGGACAGCCCTCCGCTCCGAAAGAGCCGGCCAAGCCGAAAGCAGAGGCGTCCAAGCCCGAGAAATCGAAGCCAGCGGATAAGCCGGAAACCAAAGGCGCTGCCGCACCGGCCATGCCCGCCCGCGAGCATGCTCCCGCGGCGGAAACGACGGTGCGTGTCGACACCAAGCGCCTTGACGACATCATGAATATGGTGGGCGAACTGGTGCTGGTGCGTAATCGTCTGCAGCGTCTGGGCAACGAAAGCGAAGACGAACACATGCACAAGGCGGTGTCCAACCTGGATGTGGTCACCACCGATCTCCAGTCTGCCGTGATGCAGACCCGTATGCAGCCGATCAAGAAGGTGTTTGGTCGTTTCCCCCGGGTGGTCCGTGATCTGGCCAGGAACCTCAAGAAAGAGGTCAACCTGGTGATGCATGGTGAAGACACCGACCTGGACAAGAATCTGGTCGAAGCGCTGTCCGATCCGCTGGTTCACCTGGTCCGGAATTCGGTCGATCACGGGATCGAAGCCCCGGAGGTGCGCGAGAAAGCAGGCAAGCCCCGGCAGGGTACCGTGACCCTGTCTGCCGAGCAGGAGGGGGATCACATCCTGCTGTTCATCGAGGATGACGGCGCCGGTATGGACCCGGAAGTGCTGCGCCGGAAGGCAGTTGAAAAGGGGATTTACGACCAGGATGCCGCGGATCGCCTGACCAATTCCGAGTGCTTCAACCTGATTTTTGCGGCCGGATTTTCCACCAAAGACCAGATTTCGGATGTCTCCGGTCGTGGTGTCGGCATGGATGTGGTTAAAACCAAGATCGGCCAGCTCAATGGCCAGTTGAGCATCGAATCGGAACTGGGCAAGGGTTCCCGGATTGTCATCAAGGTTCCGTTGACGCTGGCCATCATGCCCACCCTGATGATCATGCTCGGGGACCAGTCGTTCGCACTGCCGCTGGTCAATGTGGTCGAGATCTTCCACCTGGACCTGACCAAGACCAACATCGTCGACGGCCGTGAGTGCATTGTGGTTCGGGAAAAGGTATTCCCGCTGTTTCATATCAAACGCTGGCTGGTTCGTGGCGGTGCTTCCCAGGAGGTGCCTGAAAACGCCCATGTGGTCATCGTGGCCATGGGTACCAAACAGGTCGGTTTTGTTGTCGACCAGCTGGTCGGACAGGAAGAGGTGGTGATCAAGCCCCTCGGGCGTGCCCTTCAGGGTACGCCGGGAATGGCCGGCGCCACCATCACTGGCGACGGCCGGATTGCGCTGATTATTGATGTACCAAGCCTGTTGCAACACTACGGCTGAGCCGGGACTTCAGGTGACTGTGGCCAGAGAAGGCCGGAGAACGATGGATTGGGTAGGAGAAGTGGATGACAGTTTCTGTCCTGGTCGTTGACGATTCAGGGTTTTTTCGCAAACGGCTGACGGAAATCCTGACCAGCTCCGGCCAGATCAAGGTGGTTGGTGCGGCTACCAACGGTCGGGAAGGCGTGGAGCTGGCTGAAAAACTGCGTCCAGACGTAATCACCATGGATTACGAGATGCCGGTGATGGATGGCATCTCCGCCGTGCGCGAAATCATGCGCAAGCATCCGACTCCGGTGCTCATGTTCTCTTCCCTAACCTACGAGGGCGCTCGGGTGACCCTCGACGCGCTCGAGGCGGGTGCCGTTGATTTCCTGCCCAAGAATTTTGAAGAAATTGCCCGGGACAACAGCCAGCTCCAGAAAATCCTGATCGATCGAATTCTTGACGTGGCTGGCAGCCGCCCCGGCAACCGGCCTGCTGCTCCGGCCCGTCCTGAGCCGTCGGCGCCCGCTTCCCGGGCACCAGGCACAACGGCGCGTCCTCGTCCGGACATCACGCCGCGCCAGCGCCCGGACACACACAGCCCTGCAGCCCCGACCAGTTCCCCGAGTGACGCCGAAGCGCCGAGGCGCCATGCCCGGCGAGGCGCCGCCAAGCATTACGCGGTGGTTGGTATTGGTACTTCGACGGGCGGACCAGTTGCCCTGCAACGAGTGCTGACGGCGTTACCCGCCACTTTCCCGGCACCCATCGTACTGGTACAGCATATGCCGGCCAGTTTTACGCCGGCTTTCGCTGAACGCCTGAACAAGCTTTGCCGGATTGAAGTGCGGCAAGCGCAGGATGGCGATGTGTTGCGGCCCGGCCTTGCTTTGCTGGCACCCGGTGGCAAACAGATGATGGTCGAGAATCGGGGCGGTCAGGCCAGGATCCGTATCCTGCCGGGCGACGAGCGGCTCAATTACAAGCCCTGTGTGGACGTAACCTTCGGTTCCCTGGCCAGGAGTTTTCCGGGTAAGACGCTGGGTGTCATTCTTACCGGCATGGGCTCGGACGGCAAAGAAGGTTGCCGGATGATGAAACAGAGCGGGTCCGACATCTGGTCCCAGGATGAAAAGTCGTCGGTTATCTATGGCATGCCCATGGCCGTTGCCAAGGCAGGGCTGACCGATGATGTTCTGTCGCTGGACGAAATCGGGCCACGCCTGGTCGAAGGTGTCTGCTGATGGATATCCTGAGTCTCCTCGGGGTCATACTGGCCTTTGCCGCCATACTCGGCGGTAATCTGCTCGAGGGCGGGGCCGTTAGCTCCCTGTTCAACGGGCCAGCAGCCATTATCGTCATTGGGGGTACCTTGGCGGCGACCATCCTGCAGACCTCCTGGCCCATGCTCAAACGGGCCTTTACCCAGGTGCGCTGGGTATTCGTTCCGCCGTTCATCAATCTGGAAGATGGTATCGGCAAGGTGATCGACTGGAGTGTCAAGGCCCGGAAGCAGGGCCTGCTGGGCCTTGAAGGTCTTGCCGAGCGCGAGCCTGAACCCTTTGCCCGCAAGGGTTTGCAACTGCTGGTGGACGGGGCGGAAACTGAGACCATCCGAGGCATCATGGAGGTGGACCTGGAGTCCCGTGAGCAGCGTGATCTGGAGTCTGCCAAGGTATTCGAGGCCATGGGCGGTTACTCGCCGACCATCGGCATCATCGGGGCTGTGATGGGTTTGATCCAGGTGATGACGAACCTGGAGGATCCACAGTCCCTGGGCAGCGGGATCGCGACCGCCTTTGTGGCCACCATCTACGGTGTGGCCCTGGCCAACCTGCTGTTCTTCCCGGTCGCAAACAAGATGCGCGGTATCGTGCGAGAACGTACCCGATACGAGGACATGATGATCGACGGCATCATTGCCATCGCCGAGGGTGAAAACCCGAAATCCATCGAATTGCGGCTGCGGGGCTTCCTGCAGTAAGCATGCGCAGGCCAACTTATGCGGCGCCGTAGGCAACCCCAGGATGATCTGCACAACAAGGAGCGGTGGCTGATTTCCTATGCGGATTTCATCACGCTGTTGTTCGCCTTTTTTGTGGTGATGTATTCGGTATCGTCCGTCAACGAAGGCAAGTACAAAGTCCTGTCGGAAACCCTGACCGGTGTGTTTAATGCGCCCCAGAGGTCCTTTCAGCCCATTGAGATTGGCGATCAGCCGCAAAGATCACTGAATGCGCCTGCAGAGAATGTCATTCCGCCAGCAGTGACCGAAGCCCCCCGTAATCCGGAGATGGACGCCCAGGCCCGAACGGAAGCGCTGCGGGCCATGGCCGACCAGCTGTCGATGGAATTTGATGAGCTGATCAACCAGGGGGTGGTATCACTGGAGACCAGTGACGAGTGGCTGGAGTTGAATCTGCCCAACAGTCTGTTGTTTGGCAGCGGCGACGCAGAGCCCCATTACGACGCATTTGATGTTGTCGAGAAGATCGCCACCGTCCTGAATAACAGGGACAACGCGGTCAAAGTGGAAGGCTTCACCGATAACCAGCCGATCAGTACCTCCCGCTATCCCTCCAACTGGGAATTGTCTGCGGCCCGGGCGGCGTCGATGGTACGGATGTTGGTGATGGAGGGCATCGAGCCGGAGCGTCTGGCGGCCGTGGGCTATGGCCAGTATCAGCCGGTTGCCCGGAATGACACAGAAGAGGGGCGGCGCAGAAACCGGCGGGTGGTTTTGCTGATTTCCCGCGACGCCAGTATCCGCGGTGCCATGCGCTGAACAGCTCGTCGGCAGATGCGTATAGAGCCATTGGCACGGTTCCTGTATTAATCCCCGTTAACAAAAGGCGCCGGCAAGAGCTTGCCGGAATTCCCCTGTGCAATTCGTTCAAGTTGCCCGGGGAATGGCCGATAACCGGGACGGTGGCCAATGGTGATTGCCGGCCACACCGATGTGTTCTCTGGAGAATCAAAGCGTGCGAATCTGGGCAGTAGCCAATCAAAAAGGTGGTGTCGGTAAAACCACGAGTGTTGTTGCGTTGGGCGGCTTGCTTGCCGAGCGTGGCAAGCGTGTTCTCGTTGTGGATCTCGACCCCCATGGCTCGCTTACCAGCTGGTTCGGATACGACCCGGACACCATTGCCCACAGCGTTTTCGATCTGTTCCAGCACCAGGGCAAGGTGCCCGAGGGACTTCCGGCCCAGCTGATTACCGAAACCAGTTGCAAGGGGCTGTCCCTGCTGCCAGCCAGTGCGGCGCTGGCCACACTTGAGCGCCGGATGATCGGCGTTGAGGGCATGGGGCTTATCATATCCCGAGCCCTGGCTCAGCTCTGGGATGACTTCGATTATGTCCTGCTGGATAACACCCCCTCGCTTGGGGTCCTGATGGTGAACGCCCTGGCGGCGGCACAGCACCTGATTATTCCCGTACAAACCGAATTTCTGGCCATCAAGGGCCTGGAACGCATGCTGCATACCCTGAAGATGATCATGCGTTCCCAGAAAAACGAGCTGTCCTACACCATTGTGCCCACCCTGTACGACCGGCGTACCCAGGCATCGGTGAAGAGCCTGAACCTCCTGCGAAAGACCTATCGTGAGTCCCTGTGGCAGTTTGCCATTCCCGTGGACACCAAGTTCCGGGATGCCAGCCAGGGCGGTATTACTCCCTCTGCACTGGATGCGGAAACCCACGGTGTCCGGGCCTACAGCCATCTGCTGGACGATCTCATGTCCCGGGTGGGCACGGTGAAGGAGCGTCAGCATGGCTGACGATAAATTGACAAGGCTGGCAGACCCGGAAACCGCCATAGCCAGTTACCTTGACGAACTGCTGCACACGGCCACTGACACTGCGCTCCGCGAGGAAGTCGAGGCGCCTGAACCGGTGAAGCCGGCACCCCAGAAGCCTCAGGTAGCAACCCGACCAAGCCCGGCCCCGGTAACAACCGTCGAAAAACCGGCGGCAATGCCCGAACCGGCCAGACCGGACCCGGAGAAGCCTGCAGAACCGGGGCGGCCATTGGTGCGTAAGGCGCCGGAAGCGCCTGTGCCGAAGCCAAAAGTGGAGGCTCGGCCAGAGCCAGAGCCAGAGCCGGCTGCGCCACCCTCCCGTCCGGAATGGTCAGAGCAGCCTTTCGAGTGCCTGATATTCACGGTTGCCGGGCTCCAGCTGGCGGTGCCACTGATTCTGCTCGGTGCCATTCACCGTATTGAGGAAGAGATTCGGCCGATTCCTGGCAGTCCACGCTGGTATATGGGCATTCGCCCTGATCGGGACCAGAACCTGCGGGTGGTGGATTCCGCCGAATGGATAATGGCGGGGCGGGTGCCGCCTGGTGCCCGAGACAACTACCGGTTCGTGATCCGGCTTGATAACAGCGACTGGGGGCTGGCCTGTGATGACGTGGCCCAATCCTTTACGCTCCGGCCGGACGAGGTTCGATGGCGGACTGCCCGCAGCAAGCGTCCCTGGCTGGCCGGGACGGTGATTGACCAGATGTGCGCGTTGATAGACGTGCGTACCATGGCTGACTTGCTGGTGCGGGCGGAAAGAGAACACCATCTGGATCTTAGCTGACGCAAACAACGGTTACTGAATGAAACCGAGCCGTGCTGGCACGGTTTGTGCCCTTAACTATAGTATTGGGCACTGATGATATTTTTTTGACGATCAGGTTGCCCGCCGGGCAGCCCAAGAGGAGAAACATCGCTATGGCATCCCCGAGCGGACAAACCAATCAGGCCCAGGACGATCAGGTACTGCAGTACGTTACCTTCCGGCTGGATGATGAGACCTACGGTCTGAATGTCATGCAGATTCAGGAAGTGCTGAGATACACGGAGATTGCTCCGGTTCCGGGCGCTCCGGATTATGTGCTCGGCATCATCAACCTTCGGGGTAACGTGGTTACGGTCATCGACACCCGCCGGCGCTTTGGCCTGGCGGATGCGGAAGTAACCGATGCCACCCGGATTGTGGTGATGGAATCCGCCAATCAGGTAATGGGTATTCTGGTGGATTCCGTGGCCGAGGTGGTGTACCTGAAAGCCAGCGAAATTGAGACCGCACCGAACGTGGGTAACGAGGAAAGTGCCAAGTTTATCCAGGGCGTGTGCAACAAGGATGGCGAACTGATCATTCTGGTCGAGTTCGACAAGATGCTGTCAGACCACGAGTGGGCTGAAATCGCGGCACTGTAATCCGGGGCAACCCGTTACGGGCCTGAAGATGGATGCCTTCCGTGGCAATTAACGGGAGACATCCGTCATGTTTGCAGAAATTCCTTCGTATCTTCCCTGGGCGCTGACTGTTGCCGCCTTGTCTCTGGTTTTCGTTCAGGGCCTGGTGCTCGGACGCCAGGTGCGCAGCCTGAGAGCAACCCTGAAAGAACGCTGCGACACTCTTGGCCGGGAACTGCATGCCACCACCAGTGGCAGCATGGGGGTAGGGCAGCGGCTGGTAGCCTGTGAACGCCAACTGCACGAACTGCGGACCACGCTTGATGAAATGCGTCAGAACGATCCGCTGCGCATCTCCTACGATGAAGCCTCAAGACTGGTTGATCTCGGCGCCGATATCGACGATCTTATGAACACGTGCGGAATTTCCCGTCCCGAGGCCGAGCTGGTGTCAGCACTCAGAAAACGTCAGGCGGCCTGATACCATGCCGTTACGGACGCTGCTGAATGAAGAGAGTTTATCCGAGGGCCCTTGAGGCCCTCCGATCTGTATCCCGCCATGATTTTGTTTCCGGTTCTGATCTGGTTCCCTCGATAACCGGCCACTCCATTCCCCGCGAAGAAACCGTCAGTCATATCCTTTCCCTGCTTCCGGAGATTGAACCGGATCAGGTCGTGATGCATGTGGGCGGTGGCTCCGGCTATCTCGCCGCCGTGCTATCAGGCCTCGCCCATCGCGTGATCTACCTGGAGAAAAATGCCGTTGTCGCGGAAGCGGCCAGGGAGCGTTTCTTCCGGCTGGGTATGCACAACGTGGATGTTCTGGTCGCCAGTGCGGAAGAAGCACCGGAGCCCGATCCGCTATGCGATCTTGTACTGTGCACCACGTTCATCACAGAGCGCCGTGTTCTGGCCCGGTTGGTGCGGCAAGGAGGGCACCTGGTCTGCCTGGAGGGTCGCGCGGGACCTGTTCCGAGCCTCGCCATGTTTGTGCGTCGTGACGCGGGACTGGAGCGGGTGAGGACCCTGGGTTGGGTCGATTTCAATCGTAATGTGGAACAGATCCTCATCGATCAGGGCCTTGTGGATGACAAGATCCTGGCCGAGGCAAAGGCAGAAGCTGCGAAGCAGAATTGCCGCCTGCTTGAAGTTCTCCGGCGCAAACTGAATCTTGAAGAGATCGATCTCTATCGTTCTCTTGCCCGGCAGCGCGGAATGACCTTCACCGACGCGGACGAGATTCTGCCCGACCTCCACCCGGCACTTTTTCGGCGATTCTCCCGTACATTCCTCGACCTTTCCCGTCTGGTTCCAATTGCCGAGGAAGATGGCCGGATCACGGTTGTGACCGATGATCCGGATGCGCGCACGGATCAGCTCGAACGGCTGAGCCCCAATCAGGTGGTTGATTGCCTGTTGGTGACACCGACGGATTTTCGCCGCCTCTGGTCGGCGCTGGATCTGACCGCAAAGGGCCGGAGTTTTGCAGCGGATCACGGGCCTGGCCAGGAGCCGCAGGCCAATTCGACCGGCGGCACCGATCAGTTGCTGGGCAACGATCCGAAAAACAAGCACGTCAGTCCTTACCTGGTGTCTGTCTACGAAGCGATCTTGCTGGATGCTGTGAGCGAAAAAGCCAGCGACATCCATATTGAGCAATACAGTGAACGGATTCGCATTCGCCTGCGGGTGGATGGTGATCTCCATGATCTGCCCCAGTACCAGTTGTCGCCCCGGGAGATCAAAGGGGTGATTAACGTGATCAAGCTGCGGGCGGAACTGAACATCGCCGAGCATCGACTGCCCCAGGGTGGGCGATCCCGGCTTCAGCTTGGCGATATGGCCTACGACCTGCGTATCCAGACCCAGCCCTCCCTGCATGGCGAGCATGCGATTATCCGGCTGTTGCCGCAGACCGGCCGCGCCATGACCATCGCCGAGCTTGGCATGTCACCGCTGATCGGGGCCCGCTATCAGCGACTGCTGGACAACCCGGCGGGGCTGGTACTGGTGGTGGGGCCGACCGGCTCCGGCAAGTCCACAACCCTGTATGCCGGCCTGCAGACCCTGGCCGATGATGGCCGCCGGAAAGTGATTACGGTGGAAGATCCCATCGAGTACTCCATCGATAACATCCAGCAAACCCGGGTGCGGTCGGAGATTGGTTTTGGTTTCGCCGACGCCATGAGAGCGTTTGTCCGGGAAGATCCGGATGTGATTCTGGTGGGCGAGATTCGCGACCAGGAAACCGCACTGGAAGCAATCCGGGCTTCCCAGACCGGGCACGTGGTTTTGTCTACTTTACACTGCAACGACGCGGTGGATTCACTGCAACGTCTCTACGATCTGGGCGTCCACCCCAATTCCATTGCCGGTGAGCTGCTTGCCGTCATTGCCCAGCGCCTGGCCAAGCGTATCTGCAAGCATTGTCGTCAGCCCGCAGAGCCGGATCCGGTGATTCTGTCCGAGGTGTTTCCGGATGGCCCGCCCGCAGATTTCCGCTGTTTCGAAGGCGCCGGCTGCGATAAATGCAACGGTCGGGGTACCCAGGGTCGAGTGGCAATTGTCGAGTACATGGAAGTCGATTCGGACATCCGGAACGCCATTTCCAGCCAACCTCCCATTGGGGAGCTGCGCTGGCGAGCTCTTGATGCCGGCCTGGTGACGATGCGGGACAGCGCTCTGGATCATGTGATTGAAGGCATTATTCCGCTTTCCGAACTGCCGCGGATTCTCCCTAGGGAGCGCATGGCACCGGAAGTTCGTGGCGGCCGCAGGAGTCAGGAATGAGCAACAAGCAATCTGTTAACAAGGCGGCCCAGCGGGAGCCCGTGGAGGCGGTCTACTCTGCCGAGCTGGACAAGCTCAGGAGTATGGATCATGGCCCGGTGCCTCCCGGCTGGTTGATGTCACCACGGGCGGTGGAAAAGTTCGTGATGGGGGATGAGAAACTCGGCATTGAACGGAAATTCGTTGCCGACCGTGCCATGGTGGTCCGGATCATCATTTCCCTGTGCACCAGCCGCGGTTGCCTGCTGGTCGGCGAACCGGGGACGGCCAAATCCTGGTTGTCGGAATTGCTGGCTGCCGCCATTTCGGGCAGCTCTACGCTGACCCTTCAGGGCGGGGCGGTGAACAGTGTGGGACAACTGCTGTACAGCTGGAACGAGGCGGTTTTGCATACCGAGGGCCCGTGTTTGAAAGCGCTGGTACCCAGCCCGTTGTTGCGGGGGATGATGGAGGGGCGAATGGTGCGGTTTGAAGAAATCGCCCGCTGCCCACAGGCGCTGCAGGATGCGCTGCTCTCCGTTCTGTCCGACAGGGTCGCGGTGATTCCCGAGCTGGCGGGTGACGACGGTGTGGTGCTGGCGCGGGAAGGCTTCAACGTCATCGCTACCTCCAACAGTATCGATGAGGGTGTCCATCGGATGAGTGCCGCGCTGAAGCGGCGGATGGACTTTGAAGAAATCCGGCCGATCCGAAATCTGGCCGACGAGATGGGCGTGGTGCTTCGCGAAGTCAACAGGGCTAACCGCCGAGCTGGCATCGAGGTGGAGCTTGATGAGGCGGTGATCGAGATTCTGGTGACCATGTTTCACGAGCTGCGCAATGGCCAGACTCTGGACGGTCGCAGTACCGACCGGCTTGCCGGCTCAGCGCTGTCCACGGCGGAAGCCGTTTCCGTTGCCCATGCGGCCAGCCTCAATGCCTGGTACTACGGTGGCGGCAGTATCACGGTTGAACAGTTGATGCACCACATCATCGGCTCAGCCCTCAAGGACCAGCCTGAGGATCGGCGCCGGTTGCGCCATTACTTTGAAACCACCGTAGCACCCAGGCGCGGCGATAACTGGCAGCAGGCCTGGGCGTTGCGCTCACTGATTCATTGAGTCACCTGATGGCGTGCCCGGTTTGCGGTCTTCGGGAGTCAGCCCCCGAATGTGGAAGGCAAACGCCAGGATTTCCGCAATCACCCGGTACAGCGACTCGGGAATCTCTTCGTTCAGTGACAGGCGGGCCAGAATGCTGGCCAGCTCCGCATTTTCATAAAGGGGAACATTGTGTTCCCGGGCGATGCGGATGATCTCCTCCGCCAGCTCGTGGGTGCCGGTGGCGCTGATGGTCGGCGCTTTCTCGCCATCGTACTTGAGCGCAACGGCGGCTCTGCTTTGCTGTTCTGTTCCTGATGTCATGCCCGGGTATCCACCAATCTGTGTTCGAGTCGGGTAACGCTGCTCTGGGGTGTGCCGCGGCGGCAATCCAGGTCTGTCACTTCCAGGCCCAGATCGGTCAGGCTCTGTCGCAACGCGGGAAGCTCCTGGTTCACCTGGCGCAGGGTTGTCTGTTTTTCTGCCCAGACCCGGGCGCTCACTGCCTGTTGTCGAAGGGCAACATCGAAATGCAGGGGGCCAGCCTCATCCAGATCCATGGTCAGTGAAAGCCGCCACTCGGCTGTGGCGGTTTTCGCGGATCTGGTTTCCGATTCCCTGTCTTCGGGATATTGTTCGATCCGGACCTGCGCCAGCCTGGGCTCGTTCTGTGGTGTCAGCCATGGCAGGTCGAGCACGAGGGTAGAGGCAGGTGCGGCCCCTGCTGCATCGCCGCCGCCACGGGCAGTGAGTACCTGGCTGTGCAACTGGTTGACGGTGATCCGGTTGAGCATTCCGGCCAACAGGCGGAGCATCTGCCCTACGCTGGGCGCTTCGCCACTGCCGGGGGGCTGGGGTGTGGCCAGTGGTTGCGGAAATTGCAGTGGCGCCTGCATGAGCTCTGGCGTCGAGATAGGTGTCAGCCGGTTGAAGTGTTCCGGTGTGCTGCCCTGTTGGGCAAGCAAGGCGGTGATCACTCTACCCAGCGCCAGCTTGAGATCGGGCAACTGGGCAGAGGGTGTCTGGGCCAAGCGTGATTCGGCGAACAGGCCACTTTCCGAAAGCCATTGCCGGACCTGTTGCGATGTCGTGTCCTGGCTGCCAGAACCGGGAGTCAGACTGTTCCCCGAAGGCAGCCTCGCCACCATTTGTTCAATAGCCTGCCTGGCGGCCTCCGGCAGAGGTTGGGGGCCTCGCGATGAGGGCAGTTGGCCCGGTAGCGGGTCTTGCCGGAGGCCTTGTGTGAGAGTGCCCAGCAGCCTTGCCAGTCCACCATCCAGGGTTTGCTGCCAGGGCAGTCGCTGGGCCAGCGCCCGGGCGATACCGGCCTCGGGTGCGGGTGCCAGTTTGCCCATCAACTGCAGCTCATTGCCGGCCCGCATCACTTTTACCCAGTCACCGGTTGCCAGTTCAGTCTTGCCGACGGCCGCCTGAACCAGAAGAGACTTGCCGCGAATGTCCAGTAACAGGTCCGCGCTGTTACCGCCCTGACGGTTGATGATCTCGGCCACCCGGGCCAGGGTGGTTTCCCGGTTCGTCAGCTGCAGCTGGTCGAGCAGTTGCCGTGCTGATGCAGCCACGGGCTCGCGGCCCGGTTCGGTTGTGACTGAAGGCCGGGGCGTCTGCGTTGCAGGCTGGGCTGGAGGTGTCGGGGGCTGTTGTCCGTTGGGTAGTTTCATCGTCACTGATTTGATGTTGGACAAGAGTAATCCGCGGGCGCTTTCGTTATAATACGCCGCGCCGGCAGGTCATGCGCGAACAATGTTCATGGCCGCCGCTGTCACGAATGCACCCGATGCCGTCTTCACGCGCATCGTCCTGGTTACGGGGCCCTGATGTCTGAGCCGTTATTACAGGCTGTCGATCTGCAGTGCGAGCGGGATGAACGGATCCTGTTCCGTGACCTGTCGTTCTCCATACTGCCCGGTACGGTCACCCGTGTCGAGGGGCCGAACGGCTCCGGCAAGACCACGCTGCTGCGAATGCTGGCCGGCCTGAACGACGCCTGGTCCGGCAATCTGCTCTGGTGCGGCAAGTCCAGGTCTGCCCAGCGGGAAGAATTCCTCCGCAATACCCTGTATCTTGGCCACCGGCCGGGCATCAAGCCATTGCTGACACCGATTGAGAACCTCCGGGCACTGACGGCAGGGCGGCGGCCGCTGCCAGATTCGGTTCTGCGGCAGGCGCTTGAGGGTACCGGATTGGCCGGGTTCCAGGATGTGCCCTGTCGCAAGCTTTCGGCGGGGCAGCAAAGACGGGTTGCCCTGGCGCGCCTGTTGATTGCCGACGAGCCGCTCTGGCTGCTGGATGAAGTTTTTACCGCCATTGATGCCAGCGGTGTCAGCGCCATTGAAAAGCTGCTTCAACAACGGGCTGCCGAGGGAGGTGCGGTGGTAGTGACGACCCATCACGATCTCAGATTACCCGGTATGCAACGCATTGTGTTGGGCGGAGGGTCGACCGATGAATGCTGATTGCCGGCCGGCACTGACTTTGCGGCAAGATACCGTCGGTGCATTGGCGGCGATGCAGGCTGTGTTTGCCCGGGATATGAAGGTGGCCTTCCGGCAGCGCCAGGATCTGCTCAATCCGCTGTTATTCTTCGTCATGGTCGTAACCCTTTTTCCCCTGGGGGTTAGCCCGGAAGTGTCATTTCTGCGGGAGGCCGGAGCCGGTATCCTGTGGGTAGCGGCGTTGCTATCGGTGTTGTTGTCACTGGACCACCTGTTTCGCCATGATTTTGACGACGGCACGCTCGAGCAACTTGTGCTTCAGCCCCAGCCCCTGTTTCTGCTGGTATTGGCGAAAACGGCGGCGCACTGGGTGTTAACAGGCTTGCCGCTGGTGGTACTAACGCCGGTTTTGGGCGTAATGGTCCATCTTGACGGGAACTCCATCGGAGTTTTGTGTCTAACGCTGCTGATCGGTACACCGGTGCTGAGTCTTATCGGGTCAATCGGCGCGGCGCTGACGCTTGGATTACGGTCGGCAGGGGTGCTCTTGTCCCTGCTGATCATTCCGCTGTACATTCCCGTCCTGATTTTCGGAACAGGTACGGTGGCTTCGGCCGCAGAGGGCGCTCCCGTGGGAGCCTATCTGGCCCTGATGGGCGCGTTTCTGGTGCTGGCACTGACCCTGGCACCCTTTGCATCGGCAGCAGCGCTGCGTATCAGCCTGTCTAACGGGTAAAACAAGGTAACGGTAGGACGGTAACCATCTGATGTGGCAATTTTTTCACAAGCTGGGTTCTCCCAAATGGTTCTTCGGGATTGCAGCCCGGCTGATGCCCTGGCTACTGGCGGGTGGCATCCTGCTGTTGATGGCAGGCATTGTCTGGGGGCTGGCCTTTGCGCCCAAGGATTACCTGCAGGGCAACAGCTACCGCATTATCTTCATCCACGTCCCCACGGCCTTCCTCGCCCAGTCGGTCTACGTGATGATGGCGGTGGCGGCTGTCGTCACCCTGGTCTGGCGAATGAAGCTGGCGGATGTATTCGTCAAGTCGGTCGCACCGGTGGGGCTGGTGCTGACCTTTCTTTCCCTGTTTACCGGCGCGGTCTGGGGTAAGCCCACCTGGGGTACCTGGTGGGTCTGGGATGCCCGGCTGACCTCCATGCTGATTCTGCTGTTCCTGTACGGCGGTGTCATTGCCCTGGACAGGGCGATTAACGACGAAAAATCCGCGGCGCGGGCTGTATCGGTCCTGGTTCTGGTCGGGGTGGTGAATATACCGATTATCCAGTACTCCGTTGAATGGTGGAATACGTTACACCAGCCGTCGACGTTCAAACTGACTGAAAAGCCGTCCATGCCGGCGGAAATGTGGGTACCGCTGCTCCTTTCGGTACTCGGGCTGTACCTGCTGTTCGGCTGGCTGGCCTGTTTGCGTATGCAGACCGAGATCCTTCTGCGCGAGCAGAGAGCGCGCTGGGTTAAAGATTACGTGTTGGCCGGGAGGGGCTGAAGTATGGCATTTGATTCCTTTTCGGCATTTATGGTGATGGAAGGTCACGGGCCCTATGTCTGGGCCTGTTACGCCGTATTTTTCCTGCTGATGATCGGCCTTATGGTATGGTCCCTGCGTCGCCGCAACGCCGCTATTGAGACCTGCCGTCGCGGTTATGAGTTCCAGGCAGGCCGGCAGGACCAGCAGGCCGCATCGGCTTCGGCAGCGTCCTTCACCCGCGTCAAGGTTTCCCAAGACTGAAAGGCAGATATCTGATGCATCCAATCCGAAAAAAGCGGCTGACCATTGTTCTGTTCCTGTTGGTGGGACTGGCCATTGCTGTGGGTTTGACGACTTATGCGCTGCGCCAGAACATCAACCTCTTCTATGACCCCACCCAGATTTCCGCCGGTGAAGCACCGGTGGATGTCAGAATCCGGGCCGGTGGCATGGTCGAGGAGGGCTCTGTTCTGCGTGATCCGGACAGCCTGATGGTTGAGTTCAAGGTGACTGACTTCAACGCGTCTGTGCCGGTTCAATACACCGGTATCCTTCCGGATCTGTTTGCCGAGGGGCAGGGTGTGGTTGCCATGGGCCGACTGGATGAAAACGGTCGCTTTGTGGCCGATCAGGTTCTCGCCAAGCACGATGAAAACTATATGCCGCCGGAAGTCGCGGATGCACTGGAGAAGGCCTCGAAGGGCCAGCATAAAGCCAGTGGCAGTGCGGAAACCGTGTCCTACTAACCGTTTTATCTAACAGCCTGGTTTCTGGAGGCCTTTGATGTATCCCGAACTCGGACAGCTTGCACTGATTCTCGCGCTGTTGTTGGCAGTGCTCCTTTCCGTAGTCCCCCTGGCCGGTTCCTTGACCGGCAGGGACAATCTTCAGGCCTTCGCCAGGCCACTTGCATCCGGCATGTTTGTGTTCGTGGGGCTTGCCTTTGCCGTCCTGACCCATGCCTTTGTAACTGACGATTTTTCGGTGGCCTATGTAGCCAATAACAGCAACAGCCTGTTGCCCTGGTATTACAAGTTCAGCGCTGTATGGGGCGGTCATGAGGGCTCGCTGCTGCTCTGGATACTGATGCTGGCGGGCTGGACATTGGCGGTCGCTATCTTCAGCCGGCGCCTGCCGGCGGTGATGATCTCCCAGGTGCTGTCGGTGCTGGGCATGGTCTGTGTCGGCTTCCTGCTATTTATCGTTATCACCTCCAATCCGTTCGACCGTCTGCTGCCCAATGTGCCCGCCGATGGCGCGGACCTGAACCCTTTGCTCCAGGATTTCGGGCTGATCGTGCATCCGCCGATGCTCTACATGGGCTATGTCGGTTTTGCCGTGGCCTTTGCCTTTGCCATTGCCGCCCTGATCAATGGCCGTCTCGATGCCGCCTGGGCCCGCTGGTCGCGGCCCTGGACCACGGTTGCATGGGCGTTTCTGTCCCTCGGTATTGCCCTGGGGAGCTGGTGGGCCTATTACGAGCTCGGCTGGGGTGGCTGGTGGTTCTGGGACCCGGTCGAGAATGCTTCACTGTTGCCCTGGCTTTCCGGTACCGCCCTGATGCATTCGCTGGCGGTCACCGAAAAACGCGGTGTGTTCAAGAGCTGGACGGTACTGCTGGCCATTGTCACCTTTGCACTCAGCCTGCTCGGCACCTTCCTGGTCCGGTCAGGCGTGCTGACATCGGTTCACGCCTTCGCTTCGGATCCGGAGCGGGGTACCTTCCTGCTGGCCCTGCTGGCAGTGACCGTGATAGCCAGTCTGGCGCTGTATGCGTTCCGGGCACCGGTGGTGCACGTCCGCTCCCGTTATGGCTCTTTGTCCCGGGAAGTGTTCCTGTTGCTCAACAACGTGCTGCTGGTATCCGCCACGCTTCTGGTGGCAGTCGGCACGCTGTATCCGCTGGTTCTTGATTATCTGGAACTGGGCAAGCTGTCGATCGGTGAACCGTTCTTCAACCTGACGTTCAGTCCCCTGGCGGTGGCGACCGGCCTGTTGCTGGGTGCCGGCATCTTCTCCCGCTGGAAGAAAACCGATGGCGGCTGGCTGGCACGAAAGCTTCTGTGGCCCCTGGCAATCAGCATTGTCGCCACCACGGCGGTTCTGATCGGTTACGGCGGCTTCAAGCCCTGGGCGTTCCTCGGTATTTTCTCCGCCATGTGGGTAACGGTTGCCACTTTCTGGGATCTCTGGGACAAGTCCTCTTCCCGAAAGGGCCGCCTGCACGGCCTGAAGCGGCAGTCCCGCAGCTATTACGGCATGGTACTCGGGCATCTGGGTCTGGCCATTACCATGGCGGGCGCTACGGTGGTCTCCAACTACGGCATCGAGCGTGATGTCCGCATGGTACCCGGCGATGTCGCGACCGTCGGCGATTATCAGTTTGTGTTCAGGGATATCGGCGCGCGCCAGGGGCCTAACTTTACGGCTCAGTACGGCACCTTCGATGTCATGTTGGATGGCGAGCGTGTTTCCGTGCTTCATCCCGAGAAGCGCCAGTACTCTGTGGGGATGAGCGTCATGACCGAGGCTGATATCGACGCCGGTCTGTTCCGGGATATCTTCGTGGCCATTGGTGAGCGCATCACCGACGAGGCCTGGGCCATCCGGCTGCAATACAAGCCGCTTGTTCGCTGGCTCTGGCTGGGCTCCCTGTTTATGGCCGCCGGCGGCTTCCTGGCTATCGCTGATCGCCGCTACCGGATCCGGGAGGGAGCTGACAAGAAGGTGCAGGTCGGCACTGCCGCGCCCGAGACAGGTTCTGCGACATCCGCTGGAGCGACCTCATGAAACGGTTTCTGCTGTTTCTGCCGCTGCTGATCGCCCTTGTTGTTGGCGTCGTGCTGTTCGCGGGCATCGGCAAGGATCCGACCAAGCTTGAATCGGCCCTGGTCGGCAAACCGGTTCCTGAATTCAGCCTGAAGGATCTGCACAACCCGGAGACCATGCTGGATCAAAGCCTGTTTCAGGGGCAGGTTACGCTGTTGAATGTCTGGGGCACCTGGTGCCCTGCCTGCAAGGATGAGCACGACGACCTGATGTGGCTTGCCGAGGAGAAAGGCGTCAACATCATTGGTCTGAACTACAAGGACAATCGCGAAGATGCCCTGGTTTGGCTCGACCGTCTGGGTGACCCGTACCGGAAAACCATCTATGACCCACGGGGGACCCTCGGGTTTGACCTGGGGGTTTATGGCGCGCCGGAAACCTTTGTGATTGATGCCGGTGGTGTGGTCCGCTATCGCCACGTGGGTGTCGTGAATGAGACAGTCTGGGAACAGACGTTGCTGCCGGTGATCAACGACGTTCGAGGGAATGGCTGATGGTGCGAATCGTCTGTTTGGTATTGGCTTTGCTTCTCCCGGCCCTGGCGACGGCCGACGTCGCTGATGTCTATGATTTTTCCGATCGGGCCCAGGAGCAGCGCTACCAGAACCTGATCGCGGAACTGCGCTGCCCGAAATGCCAGAACCAGAACATTGCCGACTCCAACGCGCCCATCTCCAAGGACATGAGAGACGTCGTCTACCGGATGATGAAAGACGGTGCCAGTAACGAGGAGATTGTTGAGTCCCTGGTTGGCAGGTTCGGTGAGTTCGTTCGCTACAAGCCGGAGTTTGACAGCCGGACGTTCCTGCTCTGGGCGACACCGGCCATTGCGGTCTTCGGCGGGTTGCTGGTGGTGGCCGGTGTGGTCATCCGCTCCCGGAGGGTGGGGCAGGAGAGCCCGGCGCTGAGTGCCGAGGAGAAAGCCCGGGTCGACAAAATGCTGACAGACGAGGACAAGCCGTCCTAAAGCTGGCTTTGCCCGGGATGTCCTGGCTGCTACCTCATTCTTAATTCTGAACCTGTGACTGATACTCCATGACTGAAACTTTCTGGATTGCCGCAACGGTACTGATCATTCTTGCCCTTTTGTTTGTACTGTACCCGGTCTTTTTTCATCGGCTTGGTGCACGAAAACAGACCGATCTCAAAAACCAGAATCTGATGGCCTACCGCTCCCGGATGAAGGAGCTCGATAGTGAATACGAGGCCGGTATTCTGGACGACGAGAACTACCGCCAGCTCAAGGAAGAGCTCGCCGGGAGCATGCTGGATGATGTCCCCGAGCAGGAACAGGTGAGGCCCGTGATCAGCGGTCGCCGGAGCGCCATGGCAGTGGCGCTGGTGTCGATTCTTCTGATCCCGGCGGCTACCGTTTACCTGTATGAGCGTTGGGGGGCGATGGACCGGGTTGAGCAATTTATCACCATGCAGGAAATGGGCGCCACCGACGGTTCGAGACAGGCCCAGATGATTGAGCTTTCCGGGCAACTGCGAGAGCGGCTGGAGGCCAGCCCGGATAATCCAGAGGGCTGGGCGATGCTCGGGCGCACCTACATGCGCCTGGAGCGCTATGACGACGCGGCCTGGGCATTCCGGCAGCTGGCGGACAGTGTGAATGACGATGACAGGGCAGAAGCCGTTGCCTATGGTCTTTCTGCCCAGGCGCTGTTCTTCGGTAGTCAGGGAGCCATGACGCAAGAGGTTACGGCTGCCATTGAACAGGCCCGTGAGCTCAACCCGGATGAGGTTAATGCCTTGGGCTTGTTGGGCATCAATGCCTTCAGTCAGGAGAATTATCGGGAAGCCATAGAGTACTGGGAGCGAATACAAACCGTTGCGCCAGACCACCCGCAGATTGCGTCCATACAGGAAGGGATTCGTGAAGCCTACACCCGTCTCGGGGAGGAACCGCCGGCCCAGATGGCCGAAGCGCAAGCAGCCGGGGCCGGAGTGACCGTTCGTGTGACTCTTGCCGAGGACTTCCTGGATCAGGTGCCGGCCGATACCACGCTGTTCCTGTTTGCCCGTCAGGCCAATGTTCGGCAGGGGCCACCTCTGGCCGTTGCTCGGTTGACGGCCGATCAGCTGCCGGTGGAAATCCGTCTGGACGACCGGTACGCAATGTCACCACAGGCCACGATTTCCAGTGTTGACGAGGTTGTCGTAACGGCTCGTCTCAGTCGTTCCGGCAGTGTTAGCGCCCAGGCGGGTGACTGGCAGGGCAGCACCGACGGGCCCATAGCTGTTAATGAAAGCCAGGACACGCCGGTATCGGTTGTAATCGATCAGCAGCTGATCGATTAATACTCAGGACAGGCCTTTTGGGTAGAGCGGAGGCAGATCGGCGCTGGTTTGGGCCTGCCTGTGCCTCCGGATCTGCTCAAGGGCCCGCGCCAATGGCCGACCATCCCAGGTGTCGTTCTCGTGCCCGGGCGCAAAAAGCCGGGCTTGAAGCCTTCTGAGTTCCGTGGCCAGTGTCTCGTCGCCGAAGTGATCGACAACGTCAGATGCAGACCGGAAGCCGTGGCCGGGCGAGTGCATATTTGCCCACTCCACCACAAGCTCCGGTGTCTCTGCTGTGCCGTCCCTCGCGGCCTTGATCAGACGGTCGAACGCGGTATCTTCATCCCGGTTGTCAGTCTGTGCCGGAGTGGCTGTCCCGGCTTTGCCTGACCACCACCATGCCAACAGTGTTCCGGCCCAGAGAAATCCCAGCACCAGGGCGAGCCACTGCCAGGGGCCGGTTTCGTCCGATGGCGGGCTAGCGGGGGGTTCAGTGGTGGCGGCACCCGGTTCCGGGCTTGCCTTGCCTTGGTCGCTTTGCGGAGACGACGCAGCGGCAACGGTATTCGGGTCTTTCACGGTCAGTGTTTGCTCCGGGATCACGGCAACTCGTTCCCGGTCTGCTTCCGTATCCCACCAGGCTATTCGAATGGCCGGCAGAGTCATCTGGCCAGCCTCAACGGGCACCAGAGCCACGGATTGGTTCAGTGAGGATGTGAGGCCAGCGGGTGTGGTTTCGGTCTGGCGCTCCGGCTCTTCGGGATAACTTCTCAAGCCGTCTGGTACGGCATCGGGCAACGGAGGCAGGGCCTCCGCAGGCAGTCCCGCTGCCGTGAGCCTGATTTCGCGGGTAATGTTTTCGCCGGTGGCGACTTCCAGAGTCGGCGGAAGCCCGGACTCCTCAAGCGCTAAGCCGGTTGCCGGCAGCCACGTTTCACCACTGAATTTTGCAGGTACATCGTTGACCGGCACTTCAAAGAGCTCTTCGCTGTCCCGCAGAAAACGGAGGCTGCCGGAAGCGTCTCTGGCCTGGCCCTCGAACCGGACCGGAGGAAGTTTCAGAGTCCCCGGACGCTGGGGAAATATCGCGTACCGGCGTTCCACAACGCGATATCGGACACCGTCGCGATAGCGTGAGAATTCCTGCTGCCTGCCCAGGGATTCAATGATGGCATGGGGATGGGTAGGCTCGGATAGCTCTCCACGAATAAGGTTGCCCCGGAAGAAAAGCCGAACGGTCAGAATCAACTGCTCCTGCACATACACTTCATCTTTGTCGGCAGACAGCTCGATGAAGCTGTCCCGGCCAGGAGCGGCCTGATCCGGTGGTGAGCCATCCACCACTTCCACCGTTACCGGCTCTGACACTGCCCCTTTAAAGGTGAGCGCCGGGATGGTCAGCTCACCGGTGTTTTTCGGTGCAAGCTGGTAGGTCCAGGTAATCTCGCCCACCATCTGGTTGTTCACGGTGCGGATGCTGTATTGCTGGTTCTGGGCCAGAATCTCAAAATCCGGTTCCACTTTCTCGATATCAGGCTTGGGCAGGTTGGACATGTCGAAGTCAAACAGGTTGCCCAGGTTGATATCGATCTCCATGCTGCCCTTCACGGTCAGTGTGAGGACCTCACCCTCGTAGAGGCGGGTCCGGTCTGGCTCGACCGTCAGTTGCTGTGACTGTGTCTGTGCCTGGGCCGGCAGCCAGATTACTGTTAAGAGCACCGTCAGCAGAAACAGACAGACGGCGGGTGTAATCAGCCGTTTTACCATGGTGTATCGCCCTCATCGGATGGAGTCTGGCGTTGTTGATACTGCTGCAGGAACTTGCGCTGCAGTAAGCCGCCCGGGTTGTCCGGCACCCGTCTGAGCCATTGTTCCTGGCTCTGGGTCAGCGGCGTTTCTGAAATCGGGGCGGGTGACTGCGCCTGGCCTGACGGTGAGTCCCCCTCGCCGGAGGCCTGCTCGGGACTGCCTTCCTCACCGGGCTCCTGCTGATTCTGCTCATCGGACTGATTGTTGGGCTGATCCTGGTTGCCGGGCGAGGACTGGCTGTTTTCAGGGTTTTGCTGTTGATTATTCCCTGAGTTGCCGGAATTCTCGCTCTCACTGTTTCCATCCTGATTCTGACGGTTTTGTTGCTGATCGCCTTCGCCTCCCTCGTTGCTGGATGAGTCCGACGAATCCTGCTGGCTGCCTTCCTGGCTCTGGTTCTGCTGATTCAGAAGTTCCTCGACAATCTTCCGGTTGTGTCGGGCATCCGCCATGTCAGGCGCTTTTTCCAGGGCCGCATCGTAGGCGGCCAGAGCCTCTTCCAGTTTGCCGGCACGGGCCAGTGCGTTGCCCCGGTTATAACTGGCACGCGGGCCCTGTGTGCGGGCAAACGACTGGGCGGCGCTATCGAACTGGCCGGAACGATACAGTGCGGAACCCCGCCATTCCGGGTCGTCCAGCTGCCGGGCGGCTGTTTCCGGGCTCTTCTCAATCAGCTCGGGGGCTCTCTGATCCTCCCGTTGCCAGAGTTCATCCCAGCTTATGGCGGCAGCCGGCTGTGGCCAGATCGGCAACAGGATCAGGGCGAAGGCACTGAAGGCACCGCGGCGCCAGCCAAGCAAAACCAGGGGAAGGGCGAGCCAGAGCAGCCAGTAGCCGTCATCCTGCCAGCGACTGACCGTTAGGCCGTCTTCTGATGCCTGCCAGTCGTCACCGTCCTTTGCGCTCAGGTTCAGGGATTGAACATCGGTATCATCCAGGGTCACCTCATGGCTCTGGCCGCCGGTGCTGCGAGCGAGGTCCGACAGCCCTTCCGGGTTGGCCCGACTGATCACAATGTCGCCGTTTTCACGGATAAATCCGCGCCGGGCCAGGGGGATGGGGCCACCCTCCTCGGTTCCGACAACGAGAGTATTAAGCACGTAACCGGTACCAGACAGGGTTTCCCGGATCGTCCCGCTGTAACGATCGTTGATGTCGTCAGTGATCAGCAGGATGCGGCCCTCCCCTGGGGCGCCCTGCTGGAGCAATTCCTTTGCCCGGGTAACTGCGAGGTCTGCCCGATTGCCTGTGGCTGGCATGATGACCGGGTCCAGCACATTGAGCATCCCCTCAATCGTGCGGCCGTCATCCGTTAACGGTGTGACCACGTGGGCGTCGCCGGAAAAGACCAGCAGGCCGGTCAGGCTGCCTTCCCGAAGCTCGAGGATATCCCGGATTTTCCGTTTGGCCCGGGTCAGGCGATCAGGCTCCACGTCCGTGGCCAGCATGGACAGGGAGAGGTCCAGTGCAATCACAAGACTGTCGCCCGGCTGTTTCAGTGGGGTGGGTGCCTCCCGCCAGGCGGGCCCTGCCAGCGCCACGGACAGAATGATCAGGGCAACGACGGCCGGGGCCAGAGGCGACTTTGTCGCTTTCCCCGAGCGGCCATCATGACGAATCAGCGGCGATAGCAAACGGGCCGGAATCAGCCGGGACCAGCCACTGTCGCCCAGACGCATTTGCCGGAATGCCAGATACAGGATCGGTAATAGCAGGAGCAGCAATAGCCAGAATGGCCGCAGAAAATGAAAGTCAGCCCACATTCGCTTCCTCCTCCTTCCTGCTCCGGCGGGAGTCAGCAACAAGCTCCCGGCCGTGGCGAACCAGGAACAGGAACAGCCACAGAAGCACTGCCAGGCCGGCGGGCCAGAAATAGAGTTCGGTCACTGGCCGAAAGAACTTGCCCTCCAGCTCGATAGGTTCCAGTTGATCGATGCTCTCGTAGATGAGTTCCAGCTCCGGCAGGCTGCGTGCCCGGAAATACTCTCCACCGGTTTGCTGGGCCATCCGGGTCAGCAGGTTTTCGTCCAGATCCCTGGATGGGTTAACCCGCCGCGAGCCCAGCAGACCGCGTTGCACCATGGACTCGGCGCCGATGCCGATGGTGTACAGTCTAATGCTGGCGGCGGCGGCGATTTCGGTGGCCTTGTCGGGGGTAATTTCGCCGGCGGTATTGGCGCCATCGGTGAGCAGGACCACAACGCGCTGGTCCTGGGGCCGGTTTCTCAGCCGTTTGGTTGCCAGACCCACCGCGTCGCCAATGGCGGTGGCGCGCCCGGCCATTCCCAGGCCCGCCTCGCGCATGAGGGTTCTGACGGTTTCAAGATCGAAGGTGAGGGGCGCCTGCACATAGGGCTCGGTACCGAACAGGATCAGACCGAGCCGGTCACCCTGGCGGCGGGAGATGAAGTCATCCAGTACCCGTTTGACCGCCTGCAGGCGATTAATGCTCCGGCCCTGAAGGACCATATCCTGCTCATCCATGCTGGGAGAAATGTCGACAACCAGCATCAGATCGCGGCCGGAAACCGGCATCTGTACCTGCTCTCCCACATGCTGGGGTCGTGCCAGTGCGATTACCAGAAGCGTCCACATGAGAAACAGCAACAGTTGCTGCCAGAGTGGAACAGCATTGCCCCGACGACTCACGCCGGGCAGGTCCGACAGCCAGTGGCCGACCGGCAGCACCGGCGCGTCGACCGCTTGTCCTCCGGGCTTGCGCCATTTCAGGACCAGCGGTAACAGCACCAGAACCAGTACCCAGGGCCAGGCAAGATTCAGCATTTCTGACCTCCCAGCCACAACCGGGCGAACGCCAGCGCCTCGGTGGGCTCAGCGGAAACTTTGGGACGCCAGGCACTGGAGACCAGTGCTTCGGCAACCGGTCGGGAGGCAATCCGGTCCCTGGGGGCGGTGGTCAGCAGAAACTCCACCCAGGCATCGCCAGACAGCGCTTCCGGGTGTTGGTCCGGGTAGCGCGCACGGGCGGCCTGTTTTAGCAGTGTGTTCAGTTGCGAAAACCACGAGGGGTCGGGGCTGGCTGAACGTTCCAGTCTGGCAAGCTCGGCCCGGGCGAATCGGAGCCACCGATTCCTTTTTCGTCGCTTCAGGATCAGCCAGATCAGGGCTGCAAGCGCCGCAATCATCAATACGGCCAGAATCCACCAACCCGGCGCCGGGGGCCAGAAGCCCCCGGTCTCGGGCAGATGAATATCCCTGAGCTGGCTGAGCGGATCTTGCGGGTTCATCCGATCCGCCCTCCCGGCCCCAGCAGTGACTTCAGAGTGGCTGCGGGATCTTCCGCGGTAGATACCTCTGCCATGGTAACCCCGGAGGTCCGGAAACATTCCTCCAATCGGTGTTCATGGTTGGTGACTTTCTCATGCCAGGCCCTCTGGAACCGAGGGTTTCCGGCGTCGAACCACACCGGGCCGTCCGGACCGGCCACCGCGAAGCGTCCGCTTTTCGGCAGCTGTTTCTCCAATGGGTCCACGATTCTCAGGGCGCTGACAGCATTATGGCGGGCCAGGGCGCCGAGCAGAGTGCCTGTCTCTGGCGAGATATCCAGGAAATCACTGATCACGAAGATCCGGCTGCCGGTATGGGCGACCCGACGGGCCTCAGTGAGTGCCGTGTCCAGCCGGCACTGGCCGGGCTGTTCGTCCGGTGCCAGCGTCCGGTTATCCCTTCGTTGCTGCTGGTCCAGGGTGTCCAGGAACCGCAGCACCGACTTCTTGCGACGGGCAGGGCGAAGGACGCTAAGGGCCTCGCCATTGAAAACAATGCCCCCCACCTGGTCTCCGGACCACAACGCCAGCCAGGCCAGAATGGAGGCGATCTGGGCACAGCGAACCTGTTTGAAGGCACCGGTGCTGGCAAAAAACAGGCTTGGGCCGAGATCGCACAGGAGCAGCACGGGCCGCTCCCGTTCTTCCTCATAGAGTTTGGTGTGCGGTTCCTGGCGCCTGGCCGTTACCCGCCAGTCGATGCTGCGGATGTCATCTCCAGGCTGGTAAAGCCGGACTTCGGCAAACGCCATACCTCTGCCGCGCTGTGGCGAGCGCTGCAAGCCGACCTGCCGCGAACGCACCGGGCGGGCAGAGGGCAGTTTCAGTGCCCGCGCATCTGCCTGCAGGCGGATCAGATCCGGTAGGCCGATGTGGGTTATTGCTTCGGTGTTGCCCATGCCTGACGGCTCCCGTGTCTTGCTTCCGTCGATGGCTTCAGGCGCTCACCGGAACACGTTCGATCAGCCGCTCGATGACGGTATCGGCGGTCATGCCTTCGGCTTCTGCTTCAAACGTGAGCAGGATGCGGTGGCGGAGCACATCGAAGGCCATGGCGCGTACATCGTCCGGCGTTACGTAATCACGGCCGTCGAGCCAGGCCAGTGCCCGTGCACAGCGGTCCAGGGCGATGGTGCCACGGGGGCTGGCGCCGAAGGCAGTCCAGCGGGCGAGTTCCGGGTCCAGTGCGGCCGGATCACGGGTTGCCAGCACCAGGGCCAGCAGGTATTGCTCAACCGGTTCTGCCATATAGATGTTCGCGACTTCCGCCCGGGCGTCGAACACCTGGTCTGCCGTCAGGCGAAGGTCTGTTTTGGGCAGGCCATGGCGATAATCGTTCCTGGCCAGTTGCAAGATGGCTTTCTCCGCCTCCGCCGATGGGTAGTGGATGACCACGTGCATCAGGAAGCGGTCCAGCTGGGCTTCAGGTAATGGGTAGGTGCCTTCCTGCTCGATCGGGTTCTGGGTCGCCATAACCAGGAACAGCCGGTCCAGGGGGAAGGTGCGCATACCCACGCTGATCTGTCGTTCGCCCATGGCTTCCAGAAGGGCGGATTGTACCTTGGCGGGCGCGCGGTTGATCTCATCCGCAAGCACGAGATTATGGAAGATCGGGCCGCGCTGGAACTCGAACTGCCCCGTTTCCGGCCGGTAGATTTCACTGCCGGTGACGTCGGAAGGTAGCAGGTCCGGGGTAAACTGGATTCTGTGAAAGTCACCCTCGAGGTGATCGGCAAGGGCCTTGATGGCGGTGGTTTTTGCCAGCCCCGGCGCGCCTTCTACCAGCAGGTGCCCGTCGGCAAGCAGCGCGATCAGCAAACGATCCACCAGCTTTTCCTGCCCGATTATCCGTTTGGCTAACTGTTCCCGTAACTCACCGAACGTATGCTGTAGCGACATTGGAAATGACTGCTCTCTGTATCTGAGGATTTTCCGGAGAAACCCGTATCGTGCGTAGGTAGTTGCCGAAGTTTTGGCGTCTGGCCGGCAAAAATCAAGGGTTTGACTATGCTTATGTGACGATACGCCGATTACGTTTATTTCACACTAACTGAGGTCGACCATGAATGCGCTGACAGTGGCCAGCAAGGATCAATTCTTTGAACAGTTGGCTGACGCTTTCGCAAAGAAGATTTCTAAAACCGAAGCCAAGAAAATCAGCGAATTTGCCAAGCAGCATTATGCTCATATTCCACTTGAGGAGCTGGTCAGTCGACGATTTGCAGATACCTACGGTGCCGTCCTTGCCGCATGGCAGTTTCTGCAGAAGCGGTCCGCCGAAGAAACGCCCGTTGCTGTATTCAATCCTGATCTGGAGAGCGACGGCTGGCAGTCGACCCACACCGTGGTTTTCATCCTGCACCCGAACATTCCGTTTCTGATCGATTCCCTGCGCATTGCCATTAACCAGCGCGAAATCGGTACCCACTCCATCCAGCACTCGATCCTGCAGGTGGAGCGAGCCGAGGACGGCAAGCTCAAGAAACTGCACACCACAAAAAAGAAAGCCTCTGGCTCGGCCTACGAGGCCTTCATTGTCCTCGAGATTGATCGACACAGTAATCCCGAGGATCTCCGGGATCTGGAAGATGCGCTCCAGAATGTGCTGCATGAGGTGCGGATCGCAGTCAGCGATTTCCCGATCGTCACCGAGAAGGTGAACGAGATTCTGGGCGAGCTGGACAGCACCACCGCAGGCATCAATGAAGAGCAGAAGGAAGAGGCACGGGAGTTTCTTGAATGGCTGGCCCGGGATCATTTCACCTTTCTTGGCTATGACGAGTACGACTTTGCCAAGGATAAAAGCGGCATGGTGGTGCGGCGGGTTGCAAACTCGGAACTGGGTATCCTCCGGGTCAATAACGAACGCCCGGACCGGGTTCGCCTGAATGAACTGCCTCAGCGCACCCGCCATGAAATGACCCGGAGCGATGATATCTTTATCTTCGCAAAATCGGCCCAGCGTTCGCGGGTCCACCGCCCTGCATACCCGGACTACATTGCCGTCAAGAAGTTCAACAGCAAGGGTGAGGTGGTTGGTGAACGCCGTTTCCTCGGACTTTACACCGCCCGGGTCTACAACGAGCGGCCCGACGAAATTCCCCTGCTGCGTCGTAAATTCCAGAGCGTAATGAAGCGGTCCGGGTTCCTCCGTGACGATTACGCCGGCAAGGAGCTGGAGCAGATCCTGACAGTGTATCCCAGGGACGAGCTGTTCCAGATTGAGCCGGACGAGTTGCTCAAGGTGGCAAAAAGTATCCTGTATATCCAGGAGCGCCGCCGCATCGAGTTGTTCATGCGGGAAGATGTCTACGGCCAGTTTGTTACCTGCCTGGCGTTTTTCCCGAGGGACATCTACAACACCGAATTGCGGCTGAAGGTAGAGCAGGTGTTGGTCGACCGGCTGGAAGCCGAGGATGTGGAGTTTGTAACGCACTTCTCCGAGTCGGTGCTGGCGCGGGTCCAGTTCACCATCCGGGTACCCCAGGTTGAGAACCGCCAACTGCCCACGGCTGAGATCCGTGAAAAGGTCATCGAGCTTGCCCAGTCCTGGCGTGACGGTCTTTCCGAAGCCCTGAGCGAGGCTTATGGTGAAGAGCAGGGTAATGAGCTTTACCGGCTTTGGGCGGGCGGTTTCCCGGCCAGTTATACCGATATGTTTTCGCCCAGGCGGGCGGCCATCGATCTGGAGCACATTGCGGCATCGGCTAACAACCATGATCTGGCCATGAGTTTCTACCGGGCTCTGGAAGAGGACGAAAGCACGCTGCATTTCAAACTCTTCTATCCGGACGAGCCGCTGCCCCTGTCGGATGTTATGCCGATATTCGATAATCTTGGCTTCCGGGTTATTGGTGAGCACCCCTTCGAGGTGACTGACCGGCACAATAAGACTGTATGGATCCACGATTTCACCCTCCAGGCCCACACCGGCAATGTCGTGGACATTCACCGTATCCGGCCAATCTTCGAGGAACTTTTCCGCCGGGTCTGGTACGGCGAGGCGGAAAACGATGCATTCAACCGAATGCTGCTGTCGTCTTACATGAGCTGGCGTGAAATCGCGCTGCTACGGACCTATGCCCGTTACATGCGTCAGATCCGGTTCTCCAATAGTCAGACCTTCATTTCCAACACTCTGGTGAATCATGTTGAGCTGACACGGCTGCTGCTGGAGTTTTTCGAGATCCGCTTCAACCCGGAGCGCTACCAGAGCCCCGGCAAGAGCCAGGCGGCCCAGCAGAAACTGGAAATCGAATTCAATGCCGGTCTTGAGGATGTCGAGAATCTCAGTGAGGACCGGGTGCTTCGGCTCTACCTCGAGCTGATCCAGGCTACCCTGCGAACCAACTACTTCCAGGTTGACGAGGCTGGCGGCCCCAAGCCCTACATCAGTGTCAAGTTCGATCCATCCCGGATTCCGGACATGCCTCTGCCCATGCCGATGTTCGAGATCTTCGTGTATTCACCTCGCGTTGAGGGTGTGCACCTGAGGGGTGGCAAAGTCGCCCGCGGTGGCCTGCGCTGGTCTGACCGGTTCGAGGATTACCGCACCGAGATTCTGGGGCTGGTCAAGGCCCAGCAGGTCAAGAATGCGGTCATCGTTCCGGTTGGCGCGAAAGGTGGTTTTGTGGCCAAGCGCCTGCCGGATCCCTCAGACCGGGAGGCTTTTCAGGCCGAGGGGATCGAGGCCTACAAGACATTCATCCGGGGGTTGCTGGATATCACCGATAACCTGGTGGATTCGGGCATTGCCCCACCTGAACGGGTTATCCGCCATGACGAAGATGACCATTATCTGGTTGTGGCAGCTGACAAAGGCACGGCAACCTTCTCGGATATTGCCAACGGATTGGCCGCAGAATACGGCTTTTGGATGGGTGATGCCTTCGCCTCTGGTGGCAGCAATGGTTACGACCACAAGAAAATGGGCATTACTGCCCGGGGTGCCTGGGTATCGGTAGAACGTCACTTCCGGGAGATGGGCATCAATCCGGCACTGGATGAATTCACCGCCATCGGCATTGGTGACATGGGCGGCGACGTCTTCGGCAACGGCATGCTGTGCTCGGAGAAGACCAGGCTGGTTGCGGCCTTCAACCACGTGCACATCTTTATTGACCCCGCGCCGGATCCGGAGAAAAGCTACAGGGAGCGCAAGCGACTGTTCGGGCTCGCCCGCTCCGCCTGGACTGATTACGACAGCAAACTCATTTCCAAGGGGGGCGGCGTATTCAGCCGGAATGCCAAGTCCATCCCGGTCAGCCCGGAAATGAAGAAGCTGTTGGGTATCAAATCGGACCGGGTACCGCCAAACATGCTGATTTCCCATATTCTCAAGGCCCAGGTAGACCTGCTCTGGGTGGGGGGAATCGGCACTTATGTGAAAGGCGCCAGCGAAACCCATGGCGACGTGGGTGACAAGGCCAACGACGGTCTGCGGATCAATGGTTCGGAACTGCGCTGCAAGGTGGTCGGTGAGGGCGGCAACCTTGGCCTGACGCAGCTCGGCCGGATTGAGTTCGCCCTCCGTGGCGGCCGTCTGAACACCGACTTCATCGATAATTCCGGCGGCGTGGATTGTTCCGACCATGAGGTCAACATGAAGATCCTGCTCAACCGGGCCGTGGCCCTGGGCGATCTGACCAACAAGCAGCGCAACATCATGCTTGAGGAGATGACCGACGACGTTGCTGATCTGGTACTAAAAAACAACTACCGTCAGACCCAGGCTATCAGCATCGCCAGTGAGGATGCAGCGACCCGGCTGGAGGAATACCGCCGGCTGATGAATACCTTTGAGAGCGAGGGCAAGCTGAACCGGGCCCTTGAATTCCTGCCGGATGATGAAACCCTGTCCGAGCGCAAGCTCGACAAGAAGGGGCTGACCCGGCCGGAACTGTCGGTTTTAATTTCCTACGTGAAGGGCGATCTTAAGCAGACCCTGATCGAGAGCACTCTGCCTGACGATCCGTTGCTGGCCGGTGAGATGTACAAGGTTTTTCCACGGGACCTGACCCAGAAATTCTCCAAGGAGCTGGGAGAGCATCAACTGCGTCGTGAAATCATCGCGACCCAGATTGCCAACGACATGGTCAACCACATGGGGATTACCTTTGTCGAGCGTCTGAATCAGTCTACCGGCGCCGATGCAGCCTCCATTGCACTGGCCTGGATCATTGCCCGGGATGTGTTCCGCATTGATAACTGGTGGGACAGGATTGAGGCTCTGGATTTTCATGTGCCGGCCCAACTGCAGATGGAGCTGATGCAGGACCTCATGCGTCTGATGCGCCGGTCGGTGCGCTGGCTGTTGCGCAACCGCCGTGCGGAGCTCAGCATCCAGCACCATATGGAGCGCTTTGCCGACAGCGTCTGGGCGATTACCGCCGGCTTGCCCGAGTATCTTGGTGACCAGGCCAAAACTACCTGGGAAAAACGACATCAGGCCCTGGTGGATGCAGGTCTGCCTTCAGAGCTGGCCTCCGTGGTGTCGGGCACAGGCCACCTGTATTCGTCTCTCGGCATAATAGAAGCCCATGAAGCCTCCGGTATGCCACTGAAAACCGTTGCCAATCTTTATTATGAGCTGGGTGATCGTCTGGATCTGAACTGGTTTGCCAGCGCCATTGCCGCTCTCACACCTGCGTCCCATTGGCAGGCATTGGCCAGGGAGAGTTTCCGTGAGGACCTGGACTGGCAGCAGCGGGCGCTGACCACCGGTGTACTGAAACTGGCGGAAAAGCCGGAAGACGTCCCTGCCTGCGTGGAGAGCTGGCTGTCGCGCCATCAGCAGATGATCGATCGCTGGAAATCCATGCTGTCGGAGCTCAAGGGAGTGCGCGAGCCGGAATATGCCATGTTCTCGGTGGCCCTGCGCGAATTGCTGGATCTGGCCCAGAGTACAATGCACCAGCCACACGCTGAGGCAGAGGTTGAGACCAACTGAGTATTGCTTTGAAATCCGCATTCCCGTTCAATCGATGATCGGGAATCATCAAACGGAGTGGGATAATGGGTCAGCTTGACCATCTTCTGGAAAAAAACCGGGCCTGGGCGGATGGCATCAAGGCCCAGGATCCGCAGTTTTTCCACCGCCTGTCGAATCAGCAGGCACCGGAATACCTATGGATCGGCTGTGCGGACAGTCGCGTACCGGCCAACCAGATCGTCGATCTTCTGCCCGGGGAACTGTTTGTTCACCGGAACGTGGCCAACGTGGTTGTCCACACGGATTTTAACTGTCTGTCGGTACTGCAATTCGCCATTGAAGTGCTGAAGGTGAAACACGTCCTGGTGGTCGGTCACTATGGTTGTGGCGGTGTGAGAGCGGCATTGCTCAATGAAGGGTTTGGGCTGATCAGCAACTGGCTCCGCCATGTTCAGGATGTCCGTGATCGGCACCAGCAGGTACTGGATGATCTGCCAAGCGTCCAGGACCGGGTCGATCGTCTGTGTGAGCTCAATGTCGTTGAGCAGGTAGGGCACGTGTGCCAGAACAACATTGTTCAGGAAGCCTGGAAGCGGGGCCAGCCGCTCACGGTCCATGGCTTTGTCTACGATGTGGCTGACGGGGTTCTCCGGGATATGGGGCTGTCGGTCGCCAGCGAGGAGGATCGTGAACAGGTCAGGCAGAACAGTATCGACGAGTTGGTACAGAGACCGGTACGCTCGGGGCGTCAGAAAAGCGTCCAGAAAAGAATGTAAAATTGCGTCAAAAATTCGTGATGAGCGTCACTTCCTGACCCTCGGCGTCATCACAGTTGGTCACCTCCCGCTTTGCTAGAGTAGATCCTGCAGTAAGCGAGGAGGTAGACCATGAAAGAACTGATGCAAAAAGCCCTGACAGCCCTGAACCAGCGTAAAGACGTTACTGTCGACCCGGAGCAACGGGGTCGGGGGCGGAAACCTTCTGATGCCAGCCAGCCGGAAGACTGGGGTATGTCTCCTGAAGATGCCTTGAGGGTTGGTACGGTTGCACGCTACAAGTGACTGAGTTTGCCATGGTATTTACCCTCTGAAAGCCCTCCGGTCTCCACCTTGCAGGGGGAGACGCGAGGGCTCATTCCGTTTAGAGTATCCCGTTTCCGAACCATCCACGCGGGAACAGCCAATCAATGTCATTGCCCAACTCCCATGAAGTCCTGTTGCGAAACCGCCACCTCTTGCAGGGTCGGGTGGCCCTGCTGGGCGTAGCCGCCAATGGGCTGCTGGCCGATCTGCCTGCCGGCGGTATGGCCATGAGTGAGCATGCCGGTGTCTGTGTCGCGCTTGCCGGGAACGAGGGTTGGCAGATCTGTTTCGGCTATGACGATCCGGCACTGGCAGCCGGCATCTTTGACACCCTGGTTGTGTTTCTGCCCAAGGCCCGGGCAGAGCTTGATCTGCGCCTTGCCCTGGCACGCTGGCTGGCAGCGCAGGGCGCCCGGCTGGTGCTTGTTGGAGAGAAAAAAGAAGGCATTGCCGGGGCTGTTAAACAGCTCAAGGCCGTGGCGCCGCACGCGACCAAGATTGACAGTGCCAGGCATTGCCAGGTCTGGTGTGCCGAGCCTATCGAGCCGCTGCCCGAATTCTCGCTTCCGCAATGGATGACCTGGACGGGCATTGAATGCAAATCGGTGCGCCTGGAAGTTGCCGGGCTGCCGGGCATTTTCAGCCTCGGCGAGCTGGATGAGGGCACTCGCATGCTGCTGGAGACGCTTGACGAGAATCCATTGCGCCCCGGCTCTGTCCTGGATTTCGCCTGTGGCGCCGGTGTCCTTGGCACCTGGCTGCATCGCTGGCACGAGCAGCAGAACCAACCCGGGGTCACGGTCGACGGAATCGACGTTCAGTCCCAGGCGGTTATCTGTGCCCGGGCCACCTATGAGCGCAACGGTGTTTCCGGGCGCATTCTGGCGTCGGATGGCCTATCTGAGGTCGAAGGCACCTGGCCCGTTATTCTGAGTAACCCCCCATTTCATACCGGAGTCAGAACCGATCTGTCGATGACCGAACGCTTTCTTCGAGAGGTGGTGCGTCATCTGGCGCCGGGTGGTGAGGTGCGCCTGGTGGCGAACAGCTTTTTGCCATATGAGCCTTTGATGAAACGCTGCATCGGCCCGGTTGAGCGCCTGCGGGAGGATCGACGATTTACCGTCTATCGCGCGTTTCGTCGTTCCTGAACGCAAAAAAAAGCCCCTGGGGTGAGGGGCAAGAGGTTCGCGTCCAGAACAACGGAGCCAACCGGAAAAGGGATGTTCAGCGTGAACACCTTCCACGTTAGGGTTAATTTCTAGAATAAACAGCCTAGAATGGCGCTTTTGTGACAAAAAGCCTCCAGGATGCCCGAAATGACAACTGCTGAACTCGTTTTCTCTCAGGGCAGGCTGACCCTAAGCCGCCCGGGTACCGGTGATCCGACTCTGAGGGCGTGGGATGCAGCGGACGAGCTGCTGCTGGAGGCTGCTCTTGATTCCGCAGCCGGTTTTGATGAGCCCCGGGTCCTGATAGTGGATGATCAGTTCGGGGCACTTGCATTGGGTCTCTCTCGGTTTTCTCCCACCATCGTTGCCGACAGCGCTGTGTTGCCAGGCGCGTTGGCAAATAATGTCGCATTGAATCCCGCATTTCCTGCAGCAGAGCCGGTTTATAGCTGGATCAATCCGCCGGCGGGCCCATTCGACCTGGTGGTATTGAGAATACCGCGCCAGGCTGACTATCTGGCCTGGTTGCTGCGCTGGCTCAACAGCGTGATGGCGGATTCCGGTGTCTTGCTGGCAGGAGGAATGATCAAGCATCTGCCGGCGAAAAGTGTCGAGGTGTTTGCCGGGGCGGTGCAGACGGAGCAGGTTTTGCCTGCGCGAAAAAAGGCCCGTGCAATTCGTTGCCGGAAAGGCACTGCGAATCTGGCGGGCTGGTCAGGTACCTGGAAGGGGTATGCAGTAAACGGTCGGAACGGCGCCGTGGAAGTCGAGGCATTGCCCCCGGTATTCGCCAGGGAAAAACTGGATATCGGTAGCCGCTTACTTCTGCCCCATGTGGCGAAAGCGGTAACGACTTTACAGGCAGGCGACTCTGTACTGGATCTGGCCTGTGGCAATGGTGTGCTGGGTCTGGCGGTGCTGGCGGAAAGAGAAGACTTACAGTTGGGTTTCAGCGACGTTTCAAGCCAGGCTGTGCTCAGTGCCCGCCGTAATGTTGAGCAGGCGTTCCCGGAGGCCAACGCAATTTTCTCTCACTGCGACGGCATTGATGCAGTTTCGGACGCTTGCGATCTGATTCTGCTGAATCCGCCGTTCCATGAGGGCGGTGTGGTCGGTGACCATATTGCCCTGCGGTTGTTTGAGCAGGCCTCTCAACACCTCAAACCAGGTGGTCACTTGCTCATGGTGGGAAATCGCCACCTGGGTTATCACCGAAGCCTTCTGCGCTATTTTTCTTTGGTAGAACAGCTGGATGCCAGCCCCAAGTTCGTGGTGTTCCGGGCCGGCAACCGCTGAAGGGCCACATGAGTTAAAGCGTCGGGGCCGGGCGGTCGTAACCCATACGGGCCAGGGTGTCGACGATGGTCTGGGTCTGGCTGTCTATTTCGATGTTCACACGCTGACCTTCGTCAGAGGTGCCAAAGGTCGTGGCCCTCAGTGTCTCCGGAATCAGATGGACATTGAACCGGTTACCTCGAACTTCGCCGATGGTAAGGCTGGCGCCGTTGATGGCGATGTAGCCTTTGGGAAAAATGTAGCGTGTCCATTCGTCGGGCACTTCAAACCAGAGGGTGACGTTGTTCTCCGGTCTCAGGATTTCGACAATCCGGGCTGTCGTATGAATATGCCCTGACAGCAGATGGCCGCCAATTTCATCCCCGATCCGGGCGGCCCGTTCGAAATTGACCTGGTCTCCGGTTTTCAGGTCCCCCAGCGTGGTCAGTCTCAGGGTTTCCTGTATGGCATCGAAATAAAGCACGCTGTCGTCCTGGCGTGTAACGGTCAGGCAGGTGCCGTTGATTGCCACCGAAGCGCCAATGGACACCCCGCCGGCTTTGTCTGCTGGCAGCCGAATAGCAAAAGTGCTCAGTCCGGGCTCGGCAGTGACGTCTTCGATGGTTGCAATGCCGTGGACAATGCCTGTGAACATAATCCTGACCTCGTTTGGTGTGGTATGCGGTTGCCTTTCCGGCAGGACAGCAAGGATAGCGAGCGGACTCATCAATGCCAAGGTGGAGCAGGGGGAATTCAAGTATCTGATGCGACGGTCGATACCTGTTTAAACCCCTGAATCCGGACGATCTGCCATGGCTGAAAATCAGAGAAAGGCTGCTACCCAGGCGAACGCGCCGACGCAGGCACCGGTGCTGAGGCCGGGCCGGGCGGCCGATCCGGTGCCAGCGCCCATAACGGCGGATGCCCCGGCTTCGGCACCGGCATCAACCAGCCAGGCTGCAGAAACAGCACCAGCCGATCAGGTTCCGGACACCGGTCAAGAGCCGGAAAAATCGTCGGGCAGTGAGGGCTTCCGAAATGAGGGCAGTAGCGGGACCGAGAGGGTGTTGGCCGAATCCCGGCAACGCAAACTCCGGTTGATGCTGCGACAGTGCGACCGGGTGCTGCTGATGGACTTCGACCTGCTGGCCATGAACGGTTGGCCGGACAACTTTACAATGGCCGAGGCGCGTCGGGGTCGGGACCTCTGGTTGTTCAGTGCCTTGATCGCCGCAGCCATCTTTCTGAGCGGTCTGACCGGGTTTGTGCCGGCATGGATAGCAGGCGGCGGCTTTGGCGCCTTTGTGATCATTCTGTTGCTGGGAATACCGGCGGTACGCAGAATCTACACCAGCAAACCCTCGTATCTTGATCTGATCATGACACGCCAGCGGATGCTCCGGGAGGCAAGGCAGCACGTTGCCCACCTGGAGGGCTCGGATGGCCTGATCTGGCAATGCGCCAGGATGGCGGATTTCAACCCTGCGCTGAAGAATACCCGGTTCAGTCACCTTCTGAGGTTGTCGGAGAATCGCATCCTGTCCCGGCAGTTGACACGTCGGGAGCATGTGCGTCTTTACCTGATCTACCTGCTGGAAGCAGAGAAAGCGTACAGCCGTGTTCAGAAAGCTTTTTTCGAGGGCAACCAGGAAGCGATTGATCAGGGGTGGGAGGAAGTGGCAGCAGAGCCTGAGCCCAGAACTTGACAGCGATGCGCTTCAAACGTATGTTTCAAACAGACGTTTGCTAGAGGCATTGATAACAAAATGGCGCAGTCTGATACCGTTGACCGGATTCTCGATGCAGCCGAAGAGCTGTTCGCCGACCGGGGTTTTTCGGAAACCTCGCTCCGAATGATTACCAGTAAGGCTAAAGTAAATCTGGCCGCTGTCAATTACCACTTTGGTTCAAAGAACGCCCTGATCCACGCCGTTTTCGCGCGTTTTCTTACGCCGTTTTCAGCAACGCTGGAGAACGCCTTTGATCAGCTTGAGGAACGGTGTGACGGCAAACCGCCAACACTGAATCAGACACTCTGGGCGCTTACGGAAAGTGCGGTGCGAATGCCCCAGCGCAACGAGAAGGGTATCTCCATCTTCATGCGCCTGCTCGGGCTTGCCTACACTCAGTCCCAGGGGCATTTGCGCAAGTTCCTGGAGCAGGAATACAGCGAGCCCTTCAGCCGTTTCATGCGGCTGCTCAAGGAAGCGACCCCCCAGCTGTCCTCGGTGGATCGATACTGGCGCATCCAGTTCATGTTGGGGGCAACGGCGTTTACCATGTCCAGCAGCGATGCCTTGAGGGATATCCTTCAGAACAAGTTGGGCGTGGAAACCACTGTTCAGGAAATTGCCGCCCGACTGGTTCCCTTCCTGGCCGCCGGCATGCAGGCAGAAGACGCCATGCTGATTCCGCCGGCCGGCAGCAAGGTCTCGGTTGCCTGAGTTCCTCTCTCTCGGTTAGGCTTCCCCTAGAACCTCCACGGGAGCCTGACCGGTTTTGACGCATCCTGCATCACTCCGCATCGACATTGATCTGACCCTCCAGTGCCTGCGGCTTGAAACCGAAGGCGGAGAACTTGTTGCCTCCTATCCGGTTTCCACCGGGCTTAACGGGCCGGGTGAGAGCGATGGCAGTGGCTGTACCCCACGAGGCGAGCACTATATTCGCGCGAGTATTGGCGCCGGACTTCCGGTGGGAACGGTATTTCGTGCCCGGCGCCCGACAGGCGAAACCTATAGCTCCGAACTTGCCCGGCAAAACCCCGGCCGTGACTGGATACTGAGCCGGATTCTCTGGTTATGCGGCCGTGAGTGGGGCAGAAACAGGGGGCCGGGTGTCGATACTTTCCGCCGCTTCATATACATTCACGGCACACCGGACAGCGAGCCCATGGGAGTGCCGCTGTCCCACGGCTGTGTGCGGATGCGTAATGAAGACATTATTGATCTGTTTGATCGCGTCGGTCCGGGAACAGCTGTTTCCATTCGATAAACCTGAAGATACCAGAGGGATCCGATGATCGGGGATGTTATGGCCGTGGTGAATGGCTGGATCGAGAATTTCGGGCTTCTTTCGGAAGCCTGGCGCGTCGGGATTGTCGTGTTTGCGCTGGTTTTCGGAACGGCCACAGTGGCGTACATCGCCAGCCACATCATCGGCGCTCTGGAGCGCAAGTTCAGTCAAACCAAAAACCTCTGGGACGATGCGTTATTGCATGCAGCCCGCAAGCCGGCCGTGGCGTTCGTCTGGCTTCAGGGCGTGTACTGGGCTGCGGAGGTAGCTCACAAATACTCGGACGCAGAGATTTTCAAGGCCAATGAGTCTGTTCTGCAGATCGGTTTCATCTTCGTCCTGGTGTGGGCGGTTTTACGACTGATCAAGGAAGCAGAGGGGATTCTGGTTTCTCCTCTGAAAATGAAGCAGCCCATGGATTACACCACCGTCAATGCGGTGAGCAAGCTGTCCAGGGCCGTAGTCATTATTACTGCAGTGCTGATTTCGATGCAGTCCATGGGCTATAGCATTTCCGGGGTGTTGGCGTTTGGCGGCGTAGGCGGTATTGCTGTCGGCTTTGCCGCCAAGGATCTTCTGGCCAACTTTTTCGGCGGCTTTATCATCCACCTGGATCGGCCGTTCAAGGTCGGGGACTGGGTGCGGTCGCCGGACCGGAACATAGAGGGCACGGTCGAGCATATCGGCTGGCGCCTGACCACAATCCGCACCTTCGACAAGCGTCCGCTTTATGTGCCGAATGCGGCGTTCACCACCATCGCGGTGGAAAACCCCTCCCGAATGACCAATCGCCGGATCTATGAAACGATTGGCATCCGATATGCCGATGTCGGGCAGATGGCAAGTATTGTTGACGACATCAAGGCCATGCTGCAGCAGCATGAGGACATCGACAGCGACCAGACCCTGATTGTGAACTTCCTGGCGTTCAATGCGTCGTCTCTGGATATCATGGTGTACACCTTCACCAAAACCACCCAATGGGTGCCATTCCATGAGGTGAAGCAGGACGTGCTGTTGAAAATCAGCGACATTATTGAGGGTTACGGTGCCGAAGTGGCTTTCCCGACCCGTACCCTGCATCTTCCGGACGGCGTGCGGCTGTCCGGATCGCAGTCAGATGAATCATCGGATAAGAACGCGGAAGCTGCTTCCGGCAAGAATGCCGAGAAGTCGCAGAATCGTCAGACAACCGGAGATGTGGAAGACTCAGGAGATTCAGAATGACGTCACCGGAGAAAATGCACCCTGTTGGTATCATTGGTGGCACCGGCTTGACCACGCTGTCAGGCCTGGAAATTACCAATGAAAAGCAGGTTGGAACACCATGGGGAAATCCATCTGCGCCACTGGTAGAGGGGCTACTTGGCGATCAGCCGGTTATCTTCCTGTCGCGCCACGGTAATCCGCACCGTATTCCACCCCATCAGGTGAACTATCGGGCGAATCTCAAGGCTCTCTATGATGCTGGCGTCAGAACGGTAGTCGGTGTCAACGCCGTCGGTGGGATCCACCCGGAGATGGGGCCTGCCCATGTCGTTATTCCCGACCAGATTATTGATTACACCTGGGGTCGTGCCAGCACCTTCTTTGAGGGTGAGCTGGACTCGGTGAGCCACATTGATTTCACCTGGCCTTACGATGAGAGTGCTCGCCAGATTCTTATTGATGCTGCCGGTGCCGAGGAAGTGCCGTTTTCGGGTTTTGGGGTGTATGGCGCAACCCAGGGGCCGAGGCTGGAAACCGCGGCGGAGATTATCCGGATGGAGCGTGAAGGCTGTGATCTTGTGGGCATGACCGGTATGCCGGAAGCGGCTCTCGCAGCAGAACTGGGTATGCGCTATGTCTGTCTCGGGCTGGTGGTAAACTGGGCGGCCGGCAAATCCGACCACATTATCACCATGGAGGAGATTGAGGCGGCCATCGAGCAGGGAATGTCCGGTGTCAAACAGATTCTTGAGGTCTCAATGGCCGGCCTTGGTGTGCTTACTCCGTTGCCTCAATCTTCTTGAAGAACACCAGCACGCCGATAGTGGGGGAGTCCAGGAAATGGATTTCCTCACTGCGCATCCGGCGGGTTTCCCGGATCCAGGTCAATAGCTCAAGCGGGGCAGGCTCAGCCAGGACAGGAAGGTGCTGAGCTGCAGATTCACCGGTTGTCGCTGCGGCGGCCGTATCCTGAGTGCCAGACGCTTCTGTGGGTGAGGGCGTCTCCTGGGGCGTTCCAGTCGCAGCGTCTGCAGGCAGCGCTGGAGCGTCTTCCGCCAACTGCCAGTGGTTGAGATCAACATTGACGTGCAGGTAGCGCTGCCGGTCGATGGTGATGTGGCCCTCCACCTCGCGAGTTCGAGCTCCTTCGATCCAGTCGCCCGTCTCAATCCTTAAAGGGGTGCCCTCGTAATCCGGTGGGAACGCCTCGTACCAACCCGCAGCGACGAGCACCCGGTACCGGCCGCTGCGCTCAAGTCGTGCCGCGGCGCTGGCAAGATGAAGATCCTGCCGGGGCGCCAGTTCCAGGGTGGTTTGCATGGTGCCATCTTCAAGCGCTGACCAAAGAATCTCCTCTGTTTCCGTCGGCTCATCTACCGTGCGGCCAGACATTCGCTCATTCACGGCCTCGGGCTCAATGATTCGCTCAAGAATCACGAACTCGGCGCGGTAGTAGTCGTCGGGAATGGGGGTGCCGGGCTCAAGGGGCAGTGCTGCCCGGCCGGGCTGCGGGGCAGCCGTTGTGGCTGCGAAGCTCAGCAGGAGGGCGGCCAGGAAGGCCCGGGTCGGGTATCGGCACCAGCGAATTCCGTCAATCTGCAAGGGTCGTACTCCACATGTTGGTCGGCTATTCATGAGCCGGACGCGTCACTTTTTGCAGGCTCCAGCTCGCCAAGCATCCGGGAAATGCCGTCGAGTTTACCACCGGTTGTGGCATCCTTCAGCCGAAAACGGAAGCTGTTGGCACCTTCGAGCCGGTATTGGTCCGGTGAGGATTGCACTTTTTTAACCAGAACCAGAGGGTCCACCGGTGTCGAGCTGCCAAACTCGAGCCGCGCCCATTCCTTGCCGGCGTCCACTTTTACGATGCCCAGGGCTTCCGCGCGAAGACGTAGCTCGGTCTGGCGGATCAGGTTCTTTGCCGGATCCGGTAACAAACCGAACCGGTCGATCATTTCAACCTGAAGTTCTTTTAATGCGTCCGGACTGTCAACGCTGGCAATCCGCTTGTAAAGCATCAGGCGGTTATGGACATCCGGCAGGTAATCCTCGGGAATCAGTGCCGGGATTCTCAGGTTCATTTCCGTGCCGTGGCTCAGGGGCAGGTCGGCGTTGGGTGTTCGGCCTTCCCGGATGGCTTTGACGGCTTCGTCCAACAGCTGCATATAGAGAGTAAAGCCGATGCTTTCGATTTGCCCACTCTGTTCTTCACCCAGCAACTCGCCCGCGCCCCGGATTTCCAGATCGTGGGTAGCCAACATAAAGCCGGCGCCAAGGTCTTGGGCCTCCGAGATGGCGTCCAGCCGTTTTTTTGCGTCCGCCGTAATCGATTTCGGCGGCGGTGTTAGGAGGTACGCATAGGCCTGGTGGTGAGACCGGCCCACGCGGCCCCGAAGCTGATGCAGCTGAGCCAGGCCGAATTTGTCGGCTCGCTCGATAATGATGGTGTTGGCGCTGGGAACGTCGATGCCGGTTTCAATGATGGTTGTGCACACAAGGACATTGAAGCGCTTGTGGTAGAAGTCCGACATGATCTTTTCCAGATCCCGCTCCCGCATCTGGCCATGGGCTACACCCACCCGGGCTTCGGGAATCAGTGATCGGAGATCCTCGGCCGTTTTCTCGATAGTTGCCACATCGTTATGGAGGAAATAGACCTGACCGCCACGGAGGATTTCCCGCAAAATGGCTTCCTTGACCATGGCGTTGTCTTTCTGGCGAACGAAAGTCTTCACCGAGAGTCGCCGTGCCGGTGGTGTTGCAATAATAGAAAGATCTCTCAGGTGCCCCATGGCCATGTTCAGGGTCCGCGGAATCGGAGTTGCGGTCAGGTTGAGCATGTCCACTTCTGCCCGCAGCGCCTTCAGCCTTTCCTTCTGCTGTACGCCAAAACGGTGCTCTTCATCGATGATGACCAGGCCCAGATTCTTGAACTTGATGTCGCCCTGAAGCAGTTTGTGTGTGCCGATGACGATGTCTGCCTTGCCATTCTCAACAGCCTCCAGAGCTTTGCTGGTCTGGCCGGCGGTGCGGAACCGACTCAGCAGCTCGACCTGTACCGGGGTATCGGAGAAGCGATCCCGGAACGATTCGTAGTGCTGTTGGGCCAGCAGGGTAGTGGGGACTAGTACAGCCACCTGTTTGCCGGACCAGGTCGCCATGAACGCCGCGCGCATGGCGACCTCGGTCTTGCCGAAACCCACATCGCCGCATACCAGGCGGTCCATCGGTCGCTCACTGGTCATGTCCTCGAACACGGACTGAATGGCGACCTGCTGGTCCGGCGTTTCCTCGAACGGGAAGCCGGCGGCAAAGGCGCGGTAGGCCTCCTTCGGATCCTCGAAGCTGAAGCCTTTGCGTGCCTCCCGGCGGGCGTACACGTCCAGTAGCTCGGCGGCGGTATCGCGGATTTTCTCGAGGGCTTTCTGTTTGGCGGTGCTCCAGCGATCCGTGCCGAGTTTATGCAGCGGTGCATGCTCGGTGTCATTGCCGGCATAGCGGGAAATCAAATGCAGGCTGGACACTGGCACGTAGAGCTTGGAGCCGCCGGCGTACTCAAGCATCAGAAATTCGCTGGCTTCGCCTTCAACGGTAATGGTTTCCAGGCCACGGTAGCGGCCCACGCCGTGGTCAATGTGGACCACGGGCGCGCCGATCCTCAATTCCGACAGGTCCCGGAAACCGGCGTCGTCGGTTTCGGTGGGTTTTTCACGGCGACGGCGCTGCAGAACCCGCTCTCCGAACAGGGCCGTTTCGGTAATCAGGGCAACGGAATGCTCGGGTAGCACGAGGCCTTGCTCCATCGGAGCGATGGTGATGGCCAGCGGGCTCTCTTTATTTTCGAGGAAGGCCTGCCAACCAGAGAGGGTTTTCAGCTCAAGGCCTTGTTCGCCAAGGTTCTCCATCAGGGCTTCGCGCCGGCCGGAAGATTCGGCGCAGATCAATACGTGGCCGTCGAACTCGCCTAGAAAACGCTTGAGACGACCGGCAGGATCTGCAGCCCGACCATCCATTGCGATATCCGGCAGGGTTCTTGTGGGGCAATTCACCGATCCGGCGGATTCGTGGATTTCTGAGGAGACTGTCACCCTGGGGAATGCTTTCAGGTGTCCGAACAGCTCTTCCTGCTGCAGAAACAGACGGGTCGGCGGCAGAATCGGCCGCAGGCGATCGTGGCGCCGGTCCTCGTACCGGTTGCGGGTTTCGCTGTCAAAATGGCTGACCGCATCGTTCAGTCCGTCGGCAGTAAAAACATGGGTCGCCCCCGGCAGGTAGTCAAACAGGGTTGCCGTCTCGTCGAAGAACAGGGGCAGGTAGTACTCGATCCCCGGCGGAGTGATGCCGTGTGTTACGTCCTGGTATATGGGCGTGTCCTTGTCGGCATCCGGGAACTGTTCGAACCAGCGGCTGCGGAAGCCGGAACGCGCCTCTTTATGCCAGGGGAATTCGAAAGCAGGTAGCAACTCGATACGGTCAATGCGGTCGATCGAACGTTGGGTTTCGGGATCAAAGGTCCGGAGCGTTTCGATCTCATCATCGAACAGGTCAATCCGGTAGGGCTGGCTGGCCCCCATGGGGAAGATGTCGAGTATGGCGCCGCGGACCGCGTATTCGCCGTGTTCGTAAACGTTCTCGGCATGCCGGTAACCTGCGGCCTCCAGCTGCATTCGCCAGTTCTCGATATCCAGGGACTGCCCCACTTCCAGTAGCAGAGTGTTGCCCTGCAGGTAGTTAACCGGTGGAAGCCTGTGCATAAGCGTTCTTGCCGGAACCACCAATACGCCATGGCTGGTTGACGGCAAGCGGTGGAGTGTCCGGATTCGCCGGGAAATAATGTCCTGGTGGGGCGAAAACAGATCGTAGGGCAGGGTTTCCCAGTCTGGCAGTGAGAGCAGTTCCAGGCCGTCATCGCTGACGGCCGGGCCATCCTCTTCCGGGGGCAGCCCGAGGAAGAAGCGCATGGCCTGTTCAAGGCGGATGGCATCGGCGGTGCTGCGGGTGATCACCAGAGTGAGGCCCTTGTGGGCGCGCGCACTCTCACAGATGGCCAGCGCGTCAGTGCTGCCGTGCAATTGGCCCCATGTCCTGTGGTCGGCCGGCCGGGTCGGGAATTCCGGGGCAATCATGGATGGGGGCGACGGGCGTGTGCTGGCACCTTGGCTCATGGGCGATCTGGTTCTCCTGATATGTATGTCCGGGCGGCGGTGTGGCGCGTATTCTAACGCTCGCGGTTGACACTGTCATGGCGCCGATATTCGGGGCGACGCTTGCTTTATAGACAGGCGGGACCTATACGAAGGTCATGGGCTGGCGTATTTGCGGTCGGCCGGATTAAGTTGGATAATGTGCGCCCCAATTTCCAAGTGCCAACTGCAGAGGTCCAAGCGTGAGTCACGAACAGATCAATCAGCACCTGTCCAACTGGACAGAAAGAGAATCCACCGCGGAAGCCATGATTCCGCTGATCGGCCGCCTCTACCGCAAGAACAATGTGGTTACTTCTGTATACGGTCGCGCCATTATCAATCAGTCGGTTATCGACATTATCCGCGCCCACCGTTTTGTGCGCCAGGTTGAAGACAGCGAGCTCTCTGTTCACGACACCCTGCCGATCCTCCAGGCCATGGACAAGCTTGATCTGGGCCGCGCCCATGTGGATATCGGCAAGCTGGCGGTCAAGTTCAAAGAGGAAGGCGGCGACCTGACCGAATTCCTGAAGCGCGAAATCGGGCCGGTTGTTGGGCAGTATGCCGCTCAGTCCGAAGAAGACGCTCATAACGACACCAAGGATGTCGTTCTCTACGGTTTCGGCCGTATCGGTCGTCTGCTGGCGCGTATCCTGATCGAGAAAGCCGGCGGCGGTAACAACCTGCGTCTGCGTGCGATTGTGGTTCGCCAGGGCGGTGCGGAAAACGATCTCGAGAAGCGCGCCAGTCTGCTTCGCCGTGATTCCGTACACGGTCCGTTCGATGGCACCATTACCGTTGATGAGAAGGAATCCGCCCTGATTGCCAACGGCAACTATATCAAGGTTATCTACTCTGATGGGCCGGACAAGGTGGATTACACCGATTACGGCATCAATAACGCCATCGTTATCGACAACACCGGTAAGTGGCGCGATGAGGCAGGCCTTGGTCTGCACCTCAAATCCAAGGGTGTCAGCCGCGTGATCCTGACCGCACCGGGCAAAGGTGATATCAAGAATATCGTTTATGGTATCAACAACGACTGGATTACCGACGAAGACAAGATCCTGTCAGCAGCCTCCTGTACCACCAATGCCATCACGCCCGTGCTTAAGGCGATTGAAGACGAGTATGGCATCGAAGACGGTCATGTTGAGACTGTCCACTCCTACACCAACGACCAGAACCTGATCGACAATTACCACAAGGGAAGCCGTCGCGGACGCAGTGCTGCCCTTAACATGGTAATTACCGAGACAGGCGCTGCCAAAGCCGTTGCCAAGGCACTGCCGGTACTTAAAGGTAAGCTGACAGGCAACGCGATTCGGGTGCCGACGCCGAACGTTTCCATGGCGATTCTGAACCTCAACCTCAAGAAAGACGTTGATGTGGAAGGTGTGAACGACTATCTGCGGGATATGGCTCTGCATTCAGAGCTGCAAAAGCAGATCGACTTCGTGAATTCCCCGGAAGTGGTTTCCACCGACTTTGTCGGTTCCCGCCATGCCGGCATCGTTGATGCGCAGGCAACCATCGCTAGCGGCAAGCGCCTGATCCTGTACGTTTGGTACGACAATGAGTTCGGTTACAGCGCTCAGGTAATTCGTGTGGTCAACCAGATGGCCGGCGTAAGTTACCCGATCTTCCCCAAACGTGCGAGAGACTGAGCAGATCGTACCGATCCGGTGAAGTAATGGTTTCTAAAACCCCGATAGCGTTTGCTGTCGGGGTTTTTGTTTTTACGGCCAGCAAGCCGGGTCGTTTGGTTGTCGACGCTTAACCGGTTCGGGTTTCTGGTGGAAATAGGATTCCTTAATCTCTATAATTGGCGCGATTTTGGGTACGTCTGGCACTCCGTTTCTCATGGTTTTTCTGGGCCGCAGGTGTCGGACGTTACGAATCCATTGAAAAGTTTCTGATGATTGGATGAGGCTAATGATCAAGATCAAAAAAGGCCTGGATCTTCCCATCAGCGGCGCTCCCGAACAGACCATTACAGACGGCAAACCCGTTCGCCACGTGGCGTTGATCGGTTTTGACTACATCGGCATGAAGCCGACGATGGCTGTGAAAGAGGGGGACCGTGTCAAGCGCGGTACGCTGCTGTTCACGGACAAGAAGACCGAAGGCGTTCGTTATACGTCACCCGCCGCTGGCGTGGTGAAAGAGATTAACCGTGGTGAGCGTCGGGTATTCCAGTCGATCGTTATCGAAATCGATGGCGATGAGGCTGAGACCTTTGCCCGCTACACCGAAGCGGATCTTGCCGGCCTGGAACGCCAGCAGGTGGTTGATAATCTTGTGGAATCCGGTTTGTGGACGGCGTTCAAGACGCGCCCCTACAGCAAGGTTCCGGAGATCGACTCCGCCCCTCACTCCATTTTCGTGTCGGTTATGGACACCAATCCGCTGGCTGCGGACCCGACGGTGATCATTGGCGAGAACAGCCAGGCGTTTGAAAAAGGCCTTACGCTTCTCACCAAGCTTACTACGGGCAAAGTGTTTGTTACCGGCAAGCCCGGATCCAACGTGGCGGTACCCAAATCTGACGCTGTTGAGGTGCACCAGTTTGATGGCAAGCATCCGGCGGGCAACGTTGGTACCCATATCCATCATCTGGATCCGGTATCCGGCAGCAAGACGGTCTGGAGCATCAATTATCAGGACGTCATCGACATCGCCAAACTGTTCGAATCCGGAGAGGTTCCGGTGGAGCGTATTGTCGCGATTGGTGGCCCCAAGGCCCTGAAGCCTCGCCTGGTTCGTACCCGTCTGGGTGCCAGCCTCGAGGAACTTCTGGAGGGCGAAGTTGCCACAGACTGCGAGATCCGGGCGATTTCGGGCTCTGTTTTCGGTGGTCGTCGCGGCGATGGCCCCTGCGCCTACCTTGGACGGTTTGCCAATCAGGTATCCGTACTAGAAGAAGGCAACAAGCGCGAGTTCATGGGTTGGCTGTCTCCGGGCCCCAACAGATTCTCGGTGCTCAATATCTATCTGTCCAAGCTGACCAGTGGCAAGCTTTTCAACTTCACCACCACTACCAACGGTAGTGAGCGGGCAATGGTTCCGGTAGGAGCCTACGAGCAGATCATGCCTCTGGATATTCTCCCGACGCAATTGCTTCGTTCGCTGATCGTCGGCGACACAGAGATGGCGCAGAAGCTTGGCGCGCTGGAGTTGGATGAAGAAGATCTGGCGCTGTGCACGTTTGTGTGCCCCGGCAAATATGAATACGGTCCGATTCTCCGCGAGAACCTGACCCGAATCGAGATCGAGGGCTAATACGATGGCTATCAGACAGTTTCTCGATGGAATCGAGCATCACTTTGAAAAGGGTGGCAAGTACGAGCGCTGGTACGCTCTGTATGAGGCCGTGGATACCATTTTCTACACTCCCGGCAAGGTAACCTCAACCACTGCCCATGTGCGTGACGGCGTTGACCTCAAGCGCATCATGATCACGGTGTGGTTGTGTACTTTCCCGGCGATGTTCTTCGGTATGTGGAACATCGGCTACCAGGCCAACAGTTTCCTGGCTTCCAATCCGGATGCCATGGTCGCTGACGGCGGCCTGCGGACTGCGTTTATTCAGGCACTTGCCATCACCGGTGCCGGTGCTGGTGTATGGGATAATTTCGTTTACGGCATGGCCTACTTCGTGCCCATTTACTTCGTGACCTTCGTGGTCGGTGGTTTCTGGGAAGTGCTGTTCGCCACCGTGCGTCGTCACGAAGTGAACGAAGGCTTCTTCGTTACATCGGTGCTCTTTGCACTGATCTGCCCGCCCACCATCCCGCTCTGGCAGGTGGCCCTGGGTATCACTTTCGGTGTCGTAATCGGTAAGGAAGTGTTTGGCGGTACCGGCAAGAACTTCCTGAACCCGGCCCTGACCGGTCGTGCGTTTCTGTACTTTGCCTATCCGGCTCAGATTTCCGGTGACACAGTGTGGACCGCGGTTGATGGGTTCAGTGGCGCCACGGCGCTGAGCTGGGCCGCAAGCGGCGGTCTTGAAGCCCTGGAAGCACAGATCGGCTGGATGAGCGCATTCATGGGCACTATTCAGGGTTCCATGGGTGAAACCTCAACGTTGGCGGTGCTGATCGGCGGTCTGATCCTGTTGGCCATGAAGATCGCCAGCTACCGGATCGTCGGTGGTGTACTGATCGGTATGATCGGCATGTCCCTGCTGCTGAACATTATCGGGTCAGAAACTAATCCGATGTTTGCGATTCCGGCGCACTGGCACCTGGTTATGGGTGGTTTTGCCTTCGGTATGATGTTCATGGCGACCGATCCCGTTTCTGCGGCGATGACCAATACCGGCCGCTGGTGCTTCGGCATACTGGTGGGCGTGATGACCGTCCTGATCCGCGTGATCAACCCCGCCTTCCCGGAAGGCATCATGCTGGCCATCCTGTTCGCTAACCTGTTCGCGCCGCTGATGGACCATTACGTGGTTCAGGCCAACATCAAACGGAGGCTTGCACGTGGCTAAAGCTAAAGAAACTGTCTCCCGCACGCTGGTCGTTGCGCTGGTGCTGAGTATCGTGTTCTCTGTCGTGGTATCCACGGCAGCAGTTCTGCTTCGCCCGGCCCAGATCCAGAACCAGAACCTGGATATCAAGACCAATATTCTGTCTGCGGCCGGCATGCTGGAATCTGGCTCCAGCGCTGAGCAGATCGAAGAGGCGTTCGCACGCTTTGACGTCCGGCTGGTCGATCTGGACACGGGTGAATTCGTCGAGCCTTCTGACGTGGGTGTCCAGGACCCCATGAAGTACGACATGTACAAGGCTGCTTCGGACCCCCAGATGTCCACCAACATTCCGTCTTCTGAAGACAAGGCCGGTATCAAGCGCCGTCCGAATGTTGCCAAGGTCTACACCATGAGTGAAAACGGCCAGATCAACCGCGTGGTTCTTCCGATCCACGGCTACGGGCTCTGGTCAACGCTGTATGGCTTCATTTCCCTTGAGGGCGATCTGAACACTATCGAGGGTCTCGGGTTCTATGCTCATGCAGAAACCCCGGGTCTCGGTGGTGAGGTGGACAACCCGCGTTGGAAACGCCAGTGGGTTGGCAAGGAGGTCTACAATGAAGACCGTTCCGAGCCTCAGGTGCGCCTGGTCAAGGGCGGTGTAAGCTCAGACGCCCAGGACAAGGAGCACAAGGTTGATGCTCTCTCTGGCGCGACGCTGACAAGCCGCGGTGTTGAGCAACTGGTCAACTACTGGATGGGCGACCGCGGGTACGCGCCGTTCCTGCAAAAACTTCGTGAAGGGGAGGTCTGATCATGGCAGATGCATCAGCCAAACAGGTTCTCTTCGAACCGATCTTCAGCAATAACCCGATTGCCCTGCAGATCCTGGGCATTTGTTCAGCGCTGGCGGTTACCACCAGCATGAACGTTACACTTGTTATGTGCGCGGCGGTTATTGCCGTCACCGCATTTTCGAACCTGGCAGTATCCCTGGTTCGCACCCAGATTCCGGGCAGCATCCGGATCATCGTGCAGATGACCATTATCGCCTCTCTGGTAATCGTGGTTGACCAGGTGCTCAAGGCCTATGCCTACGAGATTTCCAAGCAGCTCTCGGTGTTCGTTGGTCTGATTATCACCAACTGCATCGTTATGGGCCGCGCGGAAGGCTTCGCCATGAAGAACGGCCCCTGGCTGAGCTTCCTGGACGGCGTTGGTAACGGTCTGGGCTACTCCGTACTCCTGATCTTCGTTGCCTTCTTCCGCGAGCTTCTGGGTGCCGGCTCCCTGTTCGGTGTTTCCCTGATGCCGGTGGTCAACGAAGGTGGCTGGTACATTCCGAACGGTCTGTTGTTGCTGCCGCCGAGTGCGTTCTTCATTATCGGCCTGGCAATCTGGGGTCTGCGGACCTGGAAGCCGGAGCAGGTTGAAGAGCCGGACTATAAAATGTCCCGCCATGTTGCCAAGGAGGCCTTCTGATGGAACATTATATCAGCTTGATTCTGAAGGCTGTTTTCGTTGAAAACATGGCGCTGGCCTTCTTCCTGGGGATGTGCACCTTCCTGGCCATCTCGAAGAAGATCGAGGCCGCAACGGGCCTTGGCATTGCCGTCGTGGTTGTGCTCACTGTCACCGTTCCGGTGAACAACCTTCTGTACAACAGCATTCTGCGTGAAGGGGCCCTTGACTGGGCAGGTCTGCCGAACGTTGACCTGAGCTTTCTCGGATTGCTGACGTATATCGGTGTAATCGCGGCAATTGTCCAGATCATGGAAATGGTACTGGACAAGTATATCCCGGCGCTCTACGCCGCTCTGGGTGTGTTCCTGCCACTGATTACCGTGAACTGCGCCATTCTGGGTGCCTCGCTGTTCATGGTGGAGCGTGACTACACCTTTGGCGAGAGTGTGGTGTATGGCTTCGGCGCCGGCCTCGGCTGGGCCCTGGCAATCATTGCCCTGGCGGGGATTCGCGAGAAGCTGAAGTACAGTGACGTTCCGGAAGGCCTGCGCGGTCTGGGTATCACCTTCATTACTGTTGGTCTGATGTCCCTGGGCTTCATGTCCTTCTCCGGCATCTCACTGTAACTCACCCGGTGATTCGGTTTAACGAAAAGGCGAGACCATGAATACAGAAATTATTCTCGGCGTGGTCATGTTCACCGTTATCGTTCTGGCCCTGGTCGCAGTGATTCTTGCGGCCCGGTCCAGGCTGGTAAGCACCGGTGATGTGACCATTGAGATCAACGATGATCCCGAACACACGCTGAAGACCGAAGCCGGCGGCAAGCTGCTCGGTACTCTGGCGAACAGTGGTATTTTCCTGTCATCTGCCTGTGGTGGCGGCGGTACCTGTGCGCAGTGCAAGTGCAAGGTCCTGGAAGGTGGCGGTGCCATGCTGCCTACGGAAAAGACCCACTTCACCAATCGTGAAGAGAAAGAGGGCTGGCGCCTGTCCTGCCAGGTTCCTGTAAAACAGGACATGAAGGTTGAAGTGCCGGAAGAGTTCTTCGGCGTCAAGAAGTGGGAATGCGAGGTTGTCTCCAACCACAACGTGGCCACCTTCATCAAGGAGCTGGTGCTCAAGCTGCCGGAAGGCGAGGAAGTTGACTTCCGGGCCGGCGGTTACGTCCAGCTCGAGTGTCCTCCCTACGAGATCGACTTCAAGGATTTCGATATCGAGGAAGAGTTCCACGAAGATTGGGACAAGCACAACATCTGGCGCTACAAGGCGGTCAACAAGGAAGAGACCATCCGGGCCTATTCCATGGCGAACTACCCGGAAGAGAAGGGTGTTCTCAAGTTCAACATCCGTATCGCGACGCCGCCTCCAGGCACTGACCACAATCCGGGCATCATGTCCAGCTACGTGTTCAACCTGAAGCCGGGAGACAAGGTCACCGTGATGGGGCCGTTCGGTGAGTTCTTCGCCAAGAAGACTGACGCTGAAATGGTGTTTATCGGTGGTGGTGCCGGTATGGCGCCCATGCGTTCCCACATCTTCGATCAGCTCAAGCGCCTGAACTCCAAGCGCAAGATCAGCTTCTGGTACGGTGCCCGAAGCGTTCGAGAGATGTTCTACGTGGAAGATTTCGACGGGCTGCAGGAAGAGAACGACAACTTCGAGTGGCACGTTGCGCTTTCCGACGCATTGCCCGAGGATAACTGGGAAGGGCCTACCGGCTTCATCCATAACGTGTTGTACGAAAACTATCTGAAGGACCACCCGGCTCCGGAAGACTGTGAGTACTACATGTGTGGGCCCCCAATCATGAACGCCTCCTGCATCAAGATGCTCAAGGATCTTGGTGTTGAGGATGAAAACATCATGCTGGATGACTTTGGAGGCTAAGCAGTCCTGATGACATCCCGCATGGTACGACCCGCCAGGGTGGCCCTGGCCAGCGCTTTTACAGCGCTGGTCTTTGCCGTTCTGGCGGGTTGTTCGTTTCAGCCAGAAGAAAAAATCTGGGAAATCTCCGGGCCTGTTTTCGGCACCAGTTATCACATTAATGTCGTATTGACCGAGGATCAGGCCAGGCTTGAAACTCTGGCCAGTGGCATTGACGAGGTGTTGGAAAGCGTTGACGCGTCAATGTCGACCTGGCGTGACGATTCGGAGCTGTCCCTTTTCAATCAACGGACCGACCAATCCGATTGGATTCCCGTCTCAGCCGGGTTGTTCGAGGTTCTCAAGAAAGCCCAAGAGATCTCGACGATGACCGGCGGCGCCTTTGATGTAACGATCGGGCCGGTTGTGAATCTGTGGGGGTTCGGGCCCCAGGCACGGCCGGAACAGATTCCGTCGGAAGAATCGCTTGCCAATGCTCTTGCCGCCACCGGCTTCGAAAAGCTCGAGCTTCGGGCAGATCCGCCCGCGGTGCGTGCGACACCAGCGCAATATGTGGATCTGTCGGCTATTGCCAAAGGTTATGGTGTGGACGCGGTAGCCCGCTTCCTGGAAAGTGAAGGCGTAGAGGCCTATCTGGTGGAGATCGGCGGAGAGGTTCGGGTCAATGGCCGAAAACCGGATGGCAGCACCTGGCGCCTGGCCATCGAACAGCCGGTGTCCGAGGGACGTGAGGTAAACCGGGTGGTGGCGCTGGAATCACGCGCTATGGCAACATCGGGCGATTATCGTAACTATTACGAATCGGAAGGGCGTCGCTATTCCCATACAATAGATCCCGCTACTGGTGAGCCGATTGCGCACAAGCTGGCATCGGTCACCGTTATCGCGGACGACTGTATGACGGCAGATGCTCTGGCGACTGGCTTTAATGTGATGGGCTACGAGCGGGCCAATGAACTCGCGGTGAGGGAAAATATCCCGGCCTATTTTATTGTCAGGACGGAAGAAGGCTTCGAGACGCACCAGACTCCGGCTTTTTCGTCCTACGTGACTCAATGAGGGGAGGGCAACATGGGTACCTTTCTTTTGGTTTTGTTTATTGTAGTGCTGCTGGTTGCAGCCATGTCCATCGGCGTAATTCTGGGGCGCAAGCCCATCAGTGGAACCTGCGGCGGGATTGGCGCGCTCGGTATCAGCCAGTCCTGTGATATCTGCGGTGGTAATACCCAGAAGTGCGAAGAAGAAAACGAGCGGTTGGCCAACGAAGGTAAAGAGCCCGAGGCTCTGGCTTACGACGCCAGCAAGACGAGCAAGCACTGATCTGTTTCTGACAATTACAATCATCTTTTCACGACGTAGATAAGGAGTCACTGCGCGCATGGCAGAACATCATTACGACGTCGTCGTTATCGGCGCCGGTCCGTCCGGCGAAGGCGCGGCGATGAATGCGACGAAACACGGCAAGCGTGTCGCGATCATCGAGGATAAGCCTACCGTCGGCGGTAACTGCACTCACTGGGGTACTATCCCGTCCAAGGCACTGCGTCATTCCGTCAAACAGATCATTACCTTCAACACCAACCAGATGTTCCGGGACATTGGCGAGCCTCGCTGGTTCTCCTTCCCCCGTGTGCTTCAGAACGCCCAGAAGGTTATTGGCAAACAGGTTAAACTCCGGACCCAGTTTTATTCCCGTAATCGGGTCGATCTCATCAACGGTCGGGCCTTTTTCATCGACCAGAACCGTATTGAAGTCCGTGGCAGCAAGTCCTCGGAAACCCTGCATTTCAAACAGGCGATCATTGCGACCGGCTCCAGGCCCTATCTGCCGCCGGACGTGGATTTTCGCCACCACCGAATCTACAACTCAGACACCATTCTGAACCTTTCCCATACTCCCAGAACCCTGATTATCTATGGCGCTGGCGTTATTGGTTCAGAATATGCCTCGATTTTTGCCGGGTTGGGCGTGAAAGTGGATCTGATCAACCCGGGTAGCCGGCTGTTGTCCTTCCTGGATGACGAGATCTCGGACGCCCTGAGTTACCATCTGCGCAATAACGGTGTTCTGGTACGCCACAACGAGCAGTATGAGTCGGTTGTGGGTGATGACCATGGTGTAGTGCTGTCGCTACAGTCCGGCAAGAAAATCCGCGCAGATGCATTCCTGTGGTGCAACGGGCGCAGTGGCAACACCGAGAAACTGGGTCTGGAGAATATTGGTCTGGTGCCCAACGGCCGCGGCCAACTGGCCGTCGACGAGCATTACCGCACCGAGGTGGAAAACATCTACGCTGCGGGCGATGTAATCGGCTGGCCGAGTCTGGCAAGCGCCGCCTACGACCAGGGTCGCTCGGCATCCTCGGATATCGTTGACGATGAGTACTTCCGCTTTGTGTCAGATGTGCCGACCGGGATCTACACCATTCCGGAAATCAGTTCCGTTGGCAAAACCGAGCGTGAATTGACCGAAGCCAAGGTGCCCTACGAGGTTGGACAGGCGTTCTTCAAGGATCTTGCCCGTGCGCAGATCACCGGAGAAGCGGTAGGCATGCTGAAAATCCTGTTCCATCGGGAGACCCGCCAGATTCTGGGTATCCACTGTTTCGGTGACCAGGCGGCAGAAATCGTCCACATCGGCCAGGCCATAATGAATCAGCAAGGGGAGGCTAACTCTCTGAACTACTTCATTAACACCACGTTCAACTACCCGACCATGGCGGAAGCCTACCGGGTTGCCGCATTGAATGGCCTGAACAGAATTTTCTAGGCTGTCTACGAAAAAGGGGCCAGATGAAAATGCTCATCTGACCCCTTTTTATTTTTCAATCTGCTGGTTTCAGCCCGCTGACATGGCCTCCTGGTTGGCCGACACGCCTTCGTGACTCTGTGGTAAAGACAGTGCCGATCTGGCCCGGTTATCAAAAAACATACGGGTGCTTGTCGGATAATCGGTAATGATGCTGTCCACCCCCATCTCTTCCAGTTGCAGCATGTCGTGAATCCGGTTCACCGTCCACGTAGACACATGCATTCCCCGGCGATGGGCCTGTTCAACCAGCGTTTTCGAGCAAAGCTTCCAGTTGATGCAGAGGTATTCGCAGCCAAGTCGGTTCGCCATGCTCAACGGTCGGGGAAACTTCCGTTCTGTGACCAGGCCAATGCGAATGTTCCTGTTTCGCCGCCGGATCTGTTTCAGAAACCAGGTGTCGGAAGAGGTTATGGCCACCGTCTGGTACAGGTTGCGGTGCTGTATAACCTCCGTCAGCCGATTGCTGAGAATATTCAGCCGCTGACGTGTGTCCTTCTTGACTTCCAGTTGCAGGTGTTCGAGGTCGTCGAACTGGTCCAGCAGGTCTTCCAGCGCAGGAATTCCGGTGGGTGTCGGCCAGGAGCTGGTGTTTCTGCGCGCATCCATGGCTGCCAGCTCGGCGGCGGTGTATTGGCTGATGCTGCCTTTCTGGCTGGTGGTGCGGTCTACTGAAAGGTCATGCACCAGAACCGGCTTGCCGTCCTTCGAAAGCACCAGATCCAGCTCGAAATGCCGGATGCCATGCCGATAAGCATGAATAAAACCGGGAAGGGTGTTTTCTGGTGCCTCTCCCTTTGCGCCTCTGTGTCCGTAGACAATCATTCCGCTGTGTCATCCTTCAGCCGTTGGTAAATGGCCTGGCGCTTCTTCCAGGTGTCGTGGCAAAGGCGAATGTCTTCCAGATACGCCGGAAGTTCGTGCATGAGCAGCGCCTGGGGCCCATCCACAAGCGCTTTTTCCGGTTTGGGGTGGAAATCCACCAGCACCATGTTGGCACCGGCTATCACGCCCTGTGCCGTTGCGTGCATCACATCCAGAATGCCATCGGGAGACTGTTCGCGGCTGCCAACGGAGTGGGAGGGGTCTACACACACCGGCATACGGGTGAGGCGCTTGACTGCCGGAACATGGGCGAAATCCACCATGTTCCGGTGGGGTTGGCCGGCCTCGGTTTTCATACCCCTCAGGCAGAAGATCACGTTGGCGTTGCCTTCGCTGGCCAGATACTCGGCGGCGTTGAGGGACTCATTAAGAGTGATCCCGAACCCACGCTTGAGCAGTACCGGATAAGTGCTCTGGCGGCCAATGGCCTTCAGCAGTTCGAAGTTCTGGGTATTACGGGTGCCCACCTGCAGCATCACGCCGGTAGGGCGGCCGAGCTTTTCGAGGCAAGTGTCGATTTCCTCAATGTGGCTCTCGTGGGTGATTTCCATGGCGATTACCTTGATGCCATGCTTGCCCGCCTTCTCGAACACCCAGGGCAGGCAGCCCTTGCCGTGGCCCTGGAACGAGTAGGGGTTGGTGCGGGGCTTGTAAGCGCCCATTCGGGTGCACACCTCGCCATTGTCTTCCAGAGCCTGCATCATCATGTCGACATGCTCGGGCACATCGACGGCGCACAGGCCCGCAAAAATGTTCAGATTGGACTGATTAAACTCCACACCGTTGTAGGCGAAGCCGCTTTGCCGGCGATCATCCCGGTGGCGACCGAGAATGCGGTAGTCATCCGAGATGCGAATAGCCCGTTCAACCGCAGGTAGCGCCTCGATTTCTTCCTTGTTAAGGGGCTTGGTGTCCCCGAGAAGATAAATCTCGGTCAGCCTCTGGGTAGCACCTTGAACCTCATGAACCCGAACCGAGACGTTCGGAAGATTCTCGAGGTAGTGCATGGTCTGTCGGTATTCTTCGCTGTCCAGAGCGGTATTCGGATGAAGAATGGCTAACATACGGTCTCCTTTTAAGAACCGGCGTCCTCTGCCCGGTGCCGCGCCTGCATGAATTCCCGGTGATTAAGGTGCAGCAGGTCTGCCATGCGGCGAATAAGGTGTTCTTCGTACTTGTCGATGCGACCGTCCGCGAAGGCCACCCGCCAGATGCTCTCCAGCAGGGCCTGTTTGCCCTCCTGGTCCAGGCACTCGTTGATCTGCCCGGTAAACTCATAGAGCGACGTGGCATCGTCTGCGTGGCTCAGGGCATCCTGAAGAATCTCTTCGGCCTCTGCCCGGGTGACCTGGTGCGCTTTCACCGCGCCATCGACGATGGCCTGCAGCTCGCGCTCATCTTCATGCTGGTCGATCCGTGAAACCTGAACCATCAAGGCAGTTGCAGCCACGGCCAATTGATGAGAATCCGGTTTCTCGCTTTCAGCTTCCGGTGCTGCAAACAGTTTTTTCAGGCTTTCGATCATGATCGGACAGTCCTACTCCTGCGTTCGAATTCAGTTGAGCAGTCAGGCGGCCTTGGCCAGCTGCCGGACCCGGTTTTCCAGTTCTATCTGGTCGGCTGTGAACCGGCGAATGCCATCGGCCAGTTTCTCGGTGGCCATGGCGTCTTCATTGGATTCCCAGCGGAACAGCTTCTCGTCGATGGTGCCAAACTGATCCGGTGAGCTGGCGGTGTCGGCGACCAGTCGACGCGGCAGGTCACCCTGGTCGTCCTGCAACTCCTGCAGCAGGGCAGGGCTTATGGTGAGGCGGTCGCAGCCTGCCAGCATTTCGATTTCGCCGGTATTTCTGAAACTGGCTCCCATCACCACCGTGTTAAAGCCGTTGGCCTTGTAGTAATTGTAGATGCGGGAGACTGAAAGCACCCCTGGATCTTCTGCCGCCGGGTAGCTGTCTCGGCCAGTGCTGGCCAGGTGCCAGTCCAGAATCCGACCGACAAAGGGCGAAATCAGGAAGGCGCCGGCCTGGGCGCAGGCGGCAGCCTGGATGAAAGAAAACAGCAGCGTAAGGTTGCAGCGAATCCCTTCCTTCTCCAGTTGCTCGGCGGCACGGATGCCCTCCCAGGTGGAAGCAATCTTGATCAGCACCCGGCTGGTGTCGACACCTTGCTTGTCATACAGCTCAACCAGACGGCGAGCGCGCTCAAGAGTGCCGACAGTGTCGAAGGACAACCGGGCATCCACCTCGGTGGAAACTACCCCGGGAATGAGGTTCAGGATTTCACGGCCGGCAAGTACGGCCAGCATATCGGTGGCCATGGTCAGCTGCTCGGCGTCTGAGCCGCCATGCCTGCGTGCCTCGGCCACAGCCTTGTCCAGCATAGGGCGATACGCGTCAGAGGCGGCAGCCTTGAGCAGCAAGGATGGATTGGTGGTGGCATCTTCCGGCCGCCACTTCCCAATGGCTTCGATATCGCCGGTATCGGCCACTACTGTGGTCATGGTCTTCAGTTGGTCGAGCTTGCTGGTCATTCGTCCTGTCGTCCCGGTTGATCTGTTATTGGTGCGCCCGAATCCCGGGCGCTGGCTATATGCCTACAATAACGGGCCGCTCTGACAGGAACAAGACAACAAAAGGTATGGTAGCCATTGCATGCGATTAAGCTTCGGCAATCTCCGGCGCCGCCGGCTCACGCACCTTTTCCAGAGCAGTCTCGATAACTTCCAGACCAGCGCCGGATTTATGGGCGTTTTCGCTGATATAGCGGCGGAACTGTCGTCCGCCAGGCTGGCCATGGAACAGGCCCAGAAGGTGTCTGGACATGTGGGTCAGGAACACGCCCCGCTCAAGCTCGCTCTGGATAAACGGGAGCATGGCCCGAAGCGCCTGATGCCGGCTCTGCACCGGCGCAGACTGCCCGAAAAACTGCGGGTCAACGCCTGCCAGGAGCCAGGGGTTGTGGTACGCCTCCCGACCCAGCATCACGCCGTCGGTGTGCCGAAGATGCTCATGACACTCCTCGAAGGTCTTGATGCCGCCGTTGATGATGATCTCCAGGTGCGGGTATTTCGCTTTCAGCCGGTAAACCCAATCATATTTCAACGGCGGGACCTCCCTGTTCTCCTTGGGGCTCAGGCCCTCAAGAATCGCGATCCGGGCGTGCACGATAAACGTCCGGCAGCCAGCGTCCGACACTTTTTCCACGAATTCGCAGAGATCGTCCCAGGATTCACGGCCATCAATACCGATCCGGTGCTTAACGGTGACAGGCAGGTCGGTTGCCTCAATCATGGCACGTACACCCTCCGCCACCTTGTCCGGGTGGCCCATCAGGCAGGCGCCAATCATTTTGTTCTGAACCCGATCACTGGGGCAACCGACATTCAGGTTGACCTCATCAAACCCGTATTGCTGAGCCAGCCTGGCGCAGTGGGCAAGTTCGCCGGCATCGCTGCCGCCAAGCTGCAGGGCCAGCGGGTACTCTGCCTCGTCATGGCGCAGAAAACGTGCCGTATCGCCATGGATCAGCGCGCCGGTGGTTACCATTTCGGTGTAGAGCAGGGTATGCCTGCTAAGCTGGCGCGCCAGATAACGGTAATGACTGGTGGTCCAGTCCATCATCGGGGCCACGCAGAAGCGGCGGGAGAGGCCGGATTCGTTCATTGCGGCGGCGTGTGATGGTAGTGCTGGCATTACGGTTACCTGATTGACTGAAAAAATCGTGTACGACGTACGTTTCCGAGTGCGGGATAGTTTAACAGGGTTGGCCGGTTGATTTCCTTAGGGCTTTGGCGAAACGGCTAATCCATGTCCTCGAGCAGCGCTTCGCAAACCGGAAATCGGGAGTGATCAAAGGAATCCGGATGGAGAAGGAAGTTACCCGCTGTCAGTCTCAAAACAAAGAAGAATGAGTCTCCCCCTGATCTTCCTAGAACACGCTCTGGAATGCTGGCATCACGGCGAACGACGGTGCCAGTAAACTGAACGGTTTGGTCTGCAAGAGGAAGGTTATCGTTCAGGATATCGATATCGAAAATTGAGCCATGAAAACCATGGCGCAACGCGAGAATGGCGTCCATGCCATCGCTCTCTGGTTCGGCCATAACAACGAACAGTTCGCTGTTGCGGGTAAGATCAAGAAGTTCACTGCTCCGAAGAGTCAATGCCTCTGTGCAATCTGGATAGATTTCCATATGCGCATTTAACCAGCCAGCGGAGCCAGTCGTTGAAAATGTCAGGAAGGTTGCCAGGAACGTTAAAAGTGCAGCGGCCTTTACAGGCCATGTATAGTTCATAACGCGTTCCTTGCGTTGGAGTTTGCAAACAAAAGGTGTGATAAACGCAATGTACAGAAAACGTTGATCGGATTCATCTGGCAGTGATCTCGAAAGGAAAAGTAACCTTGATCAAATCCATATTCGTTACCGGTGCAGGTGCCGGAATTGGCCTGGAAACAGCGCGTCTGTTCGCCTCAAAAGGTTGGTTTGTCGGCGCAGCAGACCGGGATCAAAAAGCGCTCGAGAGTCTGCAGGCCGAGCTGGGTGAGAGAGTATGCTCTACTCATATCGTCGATGTGACTGATGAAAAGGCTGTCGCTGGGGCCCTGTCAGAATTCGCTGAATTAACCGGGGGAACCATCGATGCGCTGCACAACAACGCCGGCATTTTGAGAGTAGGTCCCTTTGAAAGCATTGATATTGCTGACCATCGCGCGATCGTTGAAATCAATGTGATTGGCCTGATGAATGTTCTGTACGCTGCCTTTCCTTACCTCAAGGCTGCCTCCGGTGCGGTGGTTGTGAACATGAGTTCGGCCTCAGCGGCATATGGAACTCCGGATTTCGCCTCCTATTCGGCCAGCAAGCACGCGGTTCGAGCCATGACAGAGGCCCTGGACATCGAATGGGAAGTGCATGGGATTCGCGTCTGCGACCTGATGCCGCCCTTTGTGAATACGGGGATGGTTCAGGCCAATGCCGGAGCGTCGCGTTTGTTCGATAGCCTGGGGGTTAACCTGGTGCCGTCTGAGGTTGCCGCTGAGGTCTGGAAGCAGGTGTGCTCACCGCAACTTCACAGGCCGGTTTCCAATCAGTTCAAAATCCTCTGGCCGATTGCCCGCTCGTCGCCGACGGCAGTGACTCGTGCCGTAATGAAAAAGCTGCGCCGGAGTTAATAACTATGCCCCTGATGGTACAGGCCCTTTTGCCCGTATTTGTGCTGATCATGCTCGGGCATGTGTTCCGCCGGATTGACTTTCCGGGTGGTGATTTCTGGCCTCAGGCGGAGCGGTTTACCTACTACGTGCTGTTCCCGGCCATGCTGGTTTTCAAGCTGGGGCAGGCCCGGTTGCCGGCCTCCGCCTATGGCGACATTGCCTTGCTGATCGGTACCATGCTGATTGCGATGACGCTGGTCCTGGCATTTGCACAGTGGTTCTGGCGCTGGTCTGGTCCGGTTTTCTCTTCCGTTTACCAGGGGAGTATCCGGTTCAATTCCTACGTGGGTCTGGCCGCGGGTGGCATGCTGCTGGGGGATCAGGGCCTTTCACTCACGGCGATTGCGGTGGCCATCATGGTGCCGTTGCTGAACCTGCTTTGCATACTGATGTTTTCGCTGGTGGCCACGGAAGGGCCGGTGAGGTTGGTGCCGGTTTTCAAGGCGATCGTGACCAATCCGCTGATTGTGGGCTCGGTGATTGGTGTTTTCTGGAGTTTCTTCGAAATCGGGTTTCATCCGCTGATCGGCGGTATTCTAGAGCCTCTCAGCAATCTGGCGTTGCCGATGGGGCTGATGACGGTCGGTGCCGGGCTTCAACTGAAAGCTCTGCGCGGTGCTTCCCTACCGTTTATTGTGTCATCCGCGCTGAAGCTGGTTGGGTTTCCGATGATGACTGCCGGGCTGGCAATGTTGCTGGGTCTTGAGGGCCTGATGGTGCAGGTGGCGATTCTGCTGGCGGCGCTTCCCACGGCCACCTCAGCCTATATTCTGGCCCGGCAGCTTGGCGGTGATGCCCCCTTGATGGCGGGCATCATCAGTGGCCAGACCTTGCTGGCCATCGTCACTATTCCGTTAATGCTCAGTATCCTCTGGTAGGCACTTGAGCACCGCGTCGACAATGCTTTGCTGGAAGTTGTTGTAACCCTCGGGCGTGGCTTCGATGTCGGTGGCCAGAGGGTCCCAGGTGCTGAAGGTAACGTCCAGGTTCTCGGTGATCGAGCGCCACCACTGCCGGTTGAACTGCGGTTCGGTCAGCAGGCAGGGGTGGTTGGCGTTGCGCAGCTTTTCCTGAACCTCTGCGATATGGCGTGCCCCCGGCGAGAGCTCCGGGTTGAGCGTAAGAACGCCTTCGAGTTTCAGGCCATAGTGTTCGGCAAACCGGGTAAAGGCGTCGTGGTAGGCGAATAGGCTGATGTCATGTGCCGGCGCAAGACGGTCGCGAATGCTGGCATCGGTTTCCCGAACGCTGACTTTGAACTGCTCGAAATTTTCGTTCAATGCGGCAGCATCAACGCCTTCCTGTGCCGAGAGGGCCTCCCGGATCGTTTCGGCCATTTCGATGGCCAATTCGGGATCCAGCCAGATGTGCGGATCCTCACCGTCACCATGATCATGGCCGTGCCCGTGGCTGTCGTTGTGGTGCTCTTCTTCCTTCGCCTCTTCCTGATGAGCGTGGCCATGATGGTCGTCCGCGTGTTCATCGTGACCGTGCTCGTCGTGGGTATCTTCCCCGGACTCTTGCTCAGCATCCATGAGTGCGACCGTTCGGTTGCTGAATTCCGGGCCGGCCAGTAGGCGATTGAGGAAAGTTTCCATGTCGGGGCCTACCCAGAAAATGACGTCGGCGTTTTCCAGTGCCCGACGCTGGGATGGCTTCATGTTGTAGTTGTGGGGGCTGGAGCCAGGCGGAACGAGGCTCGTTGTCTGCATGTCTTCCGTGGCGATCGCGCTGACAATCAGCTCAACCGGTTTGATGGAAGCAACAATACGGGTCTCGGCCTGCAGAGCGCCGCTGATCAAAAGGGTGCCGGCACCGAGTGCCAGAGAAAGTGCTTTTCCGGGAACGCGCATGATAAATCAGATCCTGCGATGCAATTTGTAATGTTATAATATAACAAACGAGCCGAACGGCGGCAAAAGAAACTTTCCGCGGGTGCTTTGCGGTGCGCTCGTTAACTTCCTGATCATGCGAAACCTGACGATGGCCGGTATAATGCCCGCTTTATCAAACGGCCACCGATTTTTCAGGAAGGTTTCATGACTGTACGTACCCGAATTGCTCCGTCACCCACTGGTGACCCTCACGTTGGTACCGCCTACGTGGCCCTGTTCAACCTGTGCTTTGCCCGTCAGCACGGCGGCCAGTTCATCCTGCGTATCGAGGATACCGACCAGGCCCGCAGTACCGCGGAATCCGAGCAGGACATTCTGAAGGCGTTGCGCTGGCTCGGCCTGAACTGGGATGAAGGCCCCGATGTAGGTGGCCCCCACGGCCCCTATCGCCAGTCCGAGCGCAAACACTCCTACCGTCAGTACGCCGAGGACCTGGTGACCGCCGGGCACGCCTTTTATTGCTTCCGTACACCGGAAGAGCTGGAAGCCATTCGGGAAGAACGCAAGGCCCAGGGCCTGAACCCGGGCATCAAGGGCGACCTGGAGTTGTCCGATGACGAAGTGAAGCGTCGTCTGGACGCGGGCGAGCCATATGTGATTCGCATGAAAGTGCCCGACGAGGGCGTCTGCGAGATTGACGATATGCTCCGGGGTACCATCGAGATTGACTGGGCCCAGGTGGATTGCCAGATCCTGCTCAAATCCGACGGCATGCCCACCTATCACCTCGCCAACGTGGTTGACGATCACCTGATGGAAATCACCCATGTCTTGCGGGGCGAGGAATGGATCAACTCGGCGCCGAAGCACAAACTGCTGTACCAGTATTTTGGCTGGGACATGCCGGTGCTCTGTCACCTCCCGCTGCTGCGTAACCCGGACAAGAGCAAGCTGTCCAAACGCAAGAACCCCACCAGCATCAATTTCTATGAGCGCATGGGCTTTCTGCCGGAGGCCGTCACCAACTATCTCGGGCGCATGGGCTGGTCCATGCCCGACGAGCGGGAAAAGTTCACCCTGGATGAGATGATCGAGAACTTTGACATCCAGCGTGTCTCTCTCGGTGGCCCGGTATTCGATGTGGAGAAGCTTCGCTGGCTGAACGGCCAGTGGTTGCGCGAAGAGCTGACTGAAGAGCAGTTCATGGAGCGGATGCGCCAGTGGTGGTTTAACGAAGACGCCCTGCGTGCTCTGGTGCCTCACATCAAGGGTAGGGCAGAGGTGTTTTCGGATGTGGCGCCCATGGCCCAGTTCATGTTCTCCGGCATGCTCAACCTGAAGCCGGAGGACTTTGCCCACAACAAGCTGGAAGAGGCCCAGATCAAGCGGGTTCTGCAGTTTACGCTCTGGAAGCTTGAAGCACAGCGCCACTGGAGCAAGGAGACCATCTTTGCGGACATCAAGGCCCTGGCCAAAGCCATGGACCTGAAGATGGGAGATTTCATGTTCTCCATTTTTGTGGCGGTTGCCGGTACGCCGAATTCCTGGTCTGTGATGGACTCCATGGCGCTGCTGGGCCCGGACATGACCCGTTCAAGGCTTCGGCATGCGCTGGAAGTGATGGGTGGTTTCTCCAAGAAGGAAACCAAGAAGGTGGAAAAAGAATACGCGGCTCTGGGTATTCATTAACCGCTTTGGTGAATTAATAAACGGCTTGAACAAGGATGTTCAGAAAACTGAAAAAAAGTGTGTTTCAGAGGTTGACGCCCATAGGGCGGATCCTTAATATACGCAGCCGTTGAGGGGCCATAGCTCAGCTGGGAGAGCGCAACACTGGCAGTGTTGAGGTCGGCGGTTCGATCCCGCCTGGCTCCACCAATTTCTAGTCCCCTTCGTCTAGTGGCCTAGGACTCCGCCCTTTCACGGCGGCAACAGGGGTTCGAACCCCCTAGGGGACGCCAATACGGCTTGACGGTTTAGTCCACCGGATAGCCATCAAAAAAACCGCCTTCTGGCGGTTTTTTTGTGCCTGAATGTCAGGTCAGGCAAAACCGGGGCCCGATGACATATTCATCGGACCCCGCTTTCACGATTTCAATCAGCGTTCGGCTATGGCCCCTTTGCCAACACCTTCATAAGCCTTCACCCGGATGGTGTCCGTCGCAAACTCCACCTTGAGCTTGTCGGCCATGTGGGCGGCAATCAGTTCCACCGTGGTGTCTGTATCCAGCATGTATACGCGTTCCTCCGGCAGGGTCAGCGCAAACTCCCCCTGGTTGGCCTCGTATTCGAAGGTCACGTAGCGAACTCCGTCGTCGCCCACATGGCGCCGCACCACATCCTCCTCGGAACCCACGTAAATATCCCGCCAGAGCTTCGCCCAGCGGCATTCCAGATCGTAATCGCGGTGGCCGTTACGATCGATACGAATCGGTGAGCGATGGCCGTGGGCAATGCGCTGGCAGTTGCCCAGGTGTTTCTTCAGGCCGTGCACGTAGTGATAGTAGGCGCCGTCGATTTCCTCTTCCCGCAGATTGATCTCCACGGAAATCACGTTGGCCGGAAGTACCGCCTTGATTTCCTGTTCCAGCAGCGAGGCAACGGCTGAAGGCACAACCCGGTCGGCGGACAACCAGACGATAGCTTCGTCCGGCGAGCGGTGAATGATCTGGCTGCCATCGGTGAGTGCCCAGGTAAAGGTGTCCGGCTGTTCCTCGTTCCAGGACAGTCCCTGGTAGCCACGGGGAATCACCAGGCGATGGTCAACACGCTCATCGATCACCCGTTTGATGGTGCGTTTTACGTTGCTGAAGTCGAACACCATGCCCTGTTCGTCCAGCTCCCCGCCAAGCACCACATCCGCAATCCAGCTTTCACCCACCAACCCCCGGGTCGGGTCCAGGTAGGCGAAATCGATAACGGTCAGGTTGTCTACAAACAGATGGTTCATCAAATTTCCAGGCGGGTATGGTTGATTGATGGCCGAATTCTAGCAAAAATCACCGAATACAGCAGTCTGGCGGCTGGCCAGCGCTCCATTTCTTTTTGGATCGAGCTCATCATCTTAAACTTCGACAAGCGCAACGATCAGCAATTCCCGGTACTGATACTGGCTGCCGGTGCTTCCAGTCGCCTTGGCCGGCCCAAAGCCCTGTTGCCCCTGATGCCTGGCAACCTGGCAGAGACGGATTCCCGCAACCATACGCTTCTGGACGCCGCCATTGGCCAGGGCCGGGTCTTGAGCCCGGATGTCCGGGTAGTGTGCGGGGCCTGGTATCCCCTGATCCGGTTTCGTTGTCGACGCCAGCCTTCCTCCTGGCTACGGGCGCCGGACTGGCACGAGGGAATGTCGGCATCGCTGTCTGCGGGGCTTCGAAGCCTGGGGCCGGCGGTGAAGGGCGTTTTTGTTCTGGTGGCAGACCAGCCGCTGCTGGATCTTAACGCTCTGGCAGCTTTTGGCAAAGCGGCCCGCTGCGTACCGGAACAGCCCATTGCCGCAGATTACGGTGGCCTGCCGGGCGTACCGGCCTACTTGCCGCGTTGGCTCTGGCCACTGGTACTGGATCTGGAGGGGGATAGGGGCGCCGGGCGCCTGCTGGCAGAGGTGCGGGCAACCCGGGTAGACATTCCGGGGGTCCACGACGATGTGGACACCCCGGCAGACTGGCACAGAATCCGGGCGCTGCTCAGCCGAACAGGCCCGACAGCCAGGCAATCCCGACGCTGAAGATCCCGAGGCTTACGGCAAGACCAATGGTGTAGATCCGTGACGCCGCCGAGCGCTGCTGGGCAACAAACAGGTCGATTGTGCGCTGGGCAATGTCCTCGGCCGTTTCCCGGGAAATCTCGTGGGCCTGCTGAATGGCCTCGGATTGCAGGGTCTGCCAGAACTCCGTATCAATCGTCTGCACGCTGGTGATGTGGTCTTTCAGCTCGGCCATGTGTTCGCTGGTAAAGCCAGAGTTCTTTTTCAGCTCCTTCTTGAGTACTGCCAGCTCGCTCCCGAGGTTGAGGTTGACCTCGGCGGCGACTTCGTCGCGCAGGTTTCTGGTGCGCTCGTCGACCATGTCGGTAAGGGCGTTCAGGCGTTCCTCGATAGTTGAGTCCTGTTTGCTGCGGGATTCATCCAGGGCCCGCTTCAAATGGTCGAACTGTTCGTCGAAGAGTGAGCTGAGCAGTTCGTGCAGGCGGTTGTTGATGTGGGTTTTGACCGCGGAACGGGCAATCTGCTCAATGAGCTCGCTGGTCAGCGGAACCACATTGGCCTGTGGGTTGCCGCGACCGGCTGCATCGCCTGTCTTGGGCGACAGTTCCACCGACGCATCGGCTGGCACGTTCAGCAGTTCGTCCTCGTCCCCGGGGGAGGCGGCCGTTTCAGCGGGCGGTTCCGGCAGGGTTCCGCCTGTAACATCGTTGGCCAGTTGATCCAGAACTTCCTTGAGTCCCTCGGTTTGTGGTGGCTTGGTCAGGATGTTGTAAACACCAAAGTTTCTCGCTTCTTCCATAAACGAGGACGATTTTTTGGATGTGCACATGATGATGGGGATGCCGGCGGTCTCGGGATTGCCCTTGATGGCCTTGGTGGCTTCTACGCCATTCATTCCGGGCATCAAGTGATCCATGAAGATGACATCCGGGCGGCCATGGCTGTTGAGGAAATCCAGGGCCTCTTCGGCCGAGCCAGCCATGTTGACTTCCATATCGCGACTCTCCAGCAGTTTGCTCAGGGCAAATCGTGCCACCTTGGAGTCATCTACCAGCAGAGCGTTTTTGATCGCCATGTCACTACCTCAATCGTTTACTGCAAACGCGTTTGTTATCGGGCCGTTGTGATTACCAGCCTTCCAGTTTCGGGCACTCGGTGGCCCGGTAGCTCTTGTCCCGATAACAGACACCGGGTTCAGTGGTTCTGGCAGTGAAAATCTCCCCTGCCGCCGTGGTCAGGCGTACCTGTCCGTAAGGCTCGCCATGACGGAAAGTGGCTTCGATCGAGCTGCCATTGGGGTTCTTTAACAACCCCTTGCCATGAAACTTCCCTTCGATGTACTGGCCTTCGTATTTCTTGCCACTGGCAAAGACCTCGGCCCCGGTGCCGTGGAAGGCGCCGTTGGAGAACTCGCCTTCGTAGTGGCGCCCGTCAGGGTAGGTCAGTGTGCCGCTGCCGTGGAATTCATCGTTCCGGAAGCCGCCAACATAGAGCATGCCGTCTGCAGTGGTCAGGGAGCCGTGGCCGTTTAACTGTCCGTCCTGCCAGTGGCCGGTCAATATGTCGCCGTTTGCCAGTGTCAGGGTGCCCTTGCCATTGAAGTGGTCGGCTCGGAATTCGCCGGAATAGCGGGAGCCGTCGGAACTGCGCCACTCACCTTCGCCTTCGCGCTTGCCGGCCGACCAGCCTCCCTCGTAACGGCTGCCATCGGGATACCACGCGGTGCCCTGGCCGTGGAATTGGCCGTCTACAAAATGGCCCTCGTAGCGCAGGCCATCGGCATCCTGATAGGACCCGTCACCGGTTTTCACGCCGCCAACCCAGGTGCCGTTACGATAATTCACGGTGGTAAAGGCTTCCAGTTTGCCCACCAGGGTCATCTCGTTGCCAGCTTCCAGGGCAACGGTGTGGTTCCAGGGCTTGAAGCCAGGCTTGCTGATGGTGACCTCGTACCGGCCCGGATCCAGCTTCAGGTCCAGTCGGGTCGCGCCATATTCCTTGCCATTAATGGTGACCTGATCGCCGACCACATTGGAGCGGAGCACCAGCAGAGCCTGCGTTGGGGGTTGTGGTTGCTGCTGTTTTGCGGGTTTTTTCTGAGTTGTAGGAGCTGCGTCTGTGCGCGTTGCCATAGCCGCCGTCGGTTCAGCCACTGCCAGTACCTCAGGGTCTTCCGGCATGGGTGGAACGGTAAAAGGGGTCGTATCAACCACGGGCGTGCGGGATTCCGGGGCGGATGGCTCGGGTTTGGCGGATACGCTGGGAGCAGGTTCAGGCGGCGCGCTGGTTTCGGTTTTAGCTGCTACGGGGGCAACCACCTGATCAAGGGCGGGTGGCTCGATGGTTTCCGTCATTCGCAGATCATCCCGGACCGATGCGAATCCGGCGGTAACCAGCAGCATAAGTGCCAGGGCATTGGCGAATAGAAGCGGTCTGAAATCGACCATGACGGAACCTCTTGATCCTGCATTCTTGGAATTCTGTCTACCGGTTCATCTTACCCAGTGACTGCAACGCTATGTAACAGAAAGTGTCAGGGAGTTACCGAGAATGCAGGCCAAATCACACTTTGTCCGGAAGCTGGTCATGGTTGAGTTGCTCCCATGATCTCATGTACACATCGGCTTCGTACTCATAGGGTGATTTGAATGGGGTGAGCACGAAATCGAACACCAGGAAGAAAAACCCGATGGAAGCCCAGGCAATGACCAGCGTGCTGATGGTGGTGGCTTGCACTTCCGGGTTGGAATCGACGAAGTCCTGCAGCAGTGGAATCAGATCTGAAGCGAGGACAACCGGATTGAAGCTGGCCATTACGAACGGTACCCAGAAGGCGATAAAAACCGGGAAGAATCCGAACGACCAGAGCAAGCGGCGAAGCAGGTAAATGGCAACTTCCCGCCAGAAACGCTGTCTGATTTCCGGTACTTTCCGGATCCGGTCAAGATAACGGCGGCGTTCTGCCCAATAGGCGGCTACTTCCGGGGCGTCAACAGCCTTTGATTGAGGTGCGGGTGTTGTCATGGACGGGTGGGGTACCTTATGGCTACTGGAGTGATGCATGATAATCGATACTACGTGTTACCCTACAATTCTCCAATTGTTTAAAGACAGGATAGTTTGAATGGCTGCAGTGATCGACAACGCAACCCATCCGGCCTTTGAGAAGCTTCGCAGTCACCGGATCGAAACGCTCAACCTTGAGGTTGAGGAGTATCGCCACAAGAAGACCGGCGCCCGGCACCTGCATCTGGCAGCCGATAACGACGAGAACGTATTTTTCGTGGCGCTTCGGACTTTCCCGATGGATTCCACCGGCGTAGCCCACATTCTCGAACATACCGCACTGTGTGGTAGTGAGCGTTATCCGGTCCGTGACCCGTTCTTCATGATGATCCGGCGGTCACTGAATACCTTCATGAATGCCTTTACCAGCAGCGACTGGACGGCCTATCCGTTCGCCAGCATGAACCGGAAAGATTTCGACAACCTGTTGTCCGTTTATCTGGACTGCGTGTTCTTCTCCAAGCTGGATCCGCTGGATTTCGCCCAGGAAGGTCACCGCCTGGAGTTCGACAAGCCGGCGGATCCTTCGACCGATCTGGTGTATCGGGGCGTTGTCTACAACGAGATGAAAGGCGCCATGAGTTCGCCGACCTCTCAGCTCTGGCAAAACCTGAGCAGCCATCTGTTCCCGACCACCACATATCACTACAACAGTGGCGGTGAGCCTGATCATATTGTCGACCTTAGCTACGACGACCTGCTGCAGTTCTATCGCCACCACTACCACCCCAGCAATGCGATATTTGCTACCTATGGTGATATTCCGGCTTATGAGCACCATGAAAAGTTTGAAGAGCTGGCGCTGAAACGGTTCGACCGGCTGGACATCGATCTGCCGGTTCGCGACGAGAAGCGCATGTTTGCACCTGTGCGTGTGGAGCAGGGCTACGCTGTCAATGAAGGCGAAGGCACCGACAACAAGACCCACATCGTGGTGGGCTGGCTTCTGGGCCACAGCTTTGACTTGCAGGAAAACCTGGAGGGGCAGCTGCTGTCTGCCGTTCTGCTGGAAAACAGCGCCTCGCCGCTGATGCGGGCCCTGGAAACCACGGACCTGGGGCATGCGCCGTCGCCCATGTGCGGGCTGGAAGATTCCAACCGTGAGATGACCTTTGTCTGCGGCATCGAAGGCAGTGAGCCGGACAAGCACAAGGATCTGGAAGCGCTGCTTGAGTCCACGCTTCTGAAGGTGGTGGAAGAGGGCGTCAGCGAGGAACGGCTGGAAGCCATCCTGCATCAGCTCGAGTTGCACCAGCGGGAAATCGCAGGTGATCAGTTCCCTTATGGTCTGCAGCTGATCATGAGCGCCATCGCGCCCATGGTGCACGGTGGTGACCCTGTGGAGCTGCTGGATCTGGAGCCGGTTCTGGCAACGCTCCGGGAAAAGATCCGGGATCCGCAGTACGTGCCGGATCTGATCCGCCGTAAGCTTCTGGAGAACCCACACCGGGTCACTCTGACTCTGCGTCCGGACGAAAAGCTCGAGTCCCGTCGGCAGGAGGCTATCCGTGAGGCCCTGGCCCGTCGCAAGGCCGAGCTGACCGACGATGAAGTACGGATGATTGTAGACCGGGCCAAGGCACTGGAAGAACGCCAGATGCAAAAGGACGACGATTCCATCCTGCCCAAAGTGGATCTGTCTGATGTGCCGTTGCAGATGCCTGAGCCTGAAGGACGCTACGACGGCGACATTTCGGCGACCGTTTATGCCCGTGGTACCAATGGCCTGGTATACGAACAGATTGTTGTCCCGGTGCCGGCCCTGACCGAAGAGGAATTGCTGCTGGTGCCGTATTACACCACCCTGATCTCCGAAGTGGGGTGTGGGGATCTGGACTACCTGCAGATGCAGGACCGTATTTCTGCGGAGTCCGGTGGTATCGGCGCAGCATTCAGCGCCAAGGGCCGTATTGATGATGTTCAGGAATTGTCCGGATACATCATCTTCAATGGTAAGGCGCTGGCCCGTAACCGCAGTGAATTAACCCGTCTGCTGCGGGATGTCTACACGAGTGCCCGCTTCGATGAGAAAGAGCGAATCCGGGAGATCATTGCCCAGATCCGTGCCCGTCGCGAGCAGGCCGTAACCGGTAGTGGTCATGCCCTGGCCATGGGCGCGGCGTCCCAGGGTATGAGCCCCGGAGCCTGGCTGTCGTTCCGGCTTGGCGGTCTTGCCGGTATTCGCGGCACCAAGCAGCTGGATCAGGCCCTGAAAGATCCGGAGGAATTGACGGCGCTGTGCCACAAGCTTTCCGCATTGCACGAGAAGATTGGCAAACAGGGCCGCGAGTTCCTGGTGATTGGTGAAGAAGACCAGCTCCCGGCGATGGTTGACGATCTGAAGTCCTGCTGGCGTGACGCCTCCGAAGCGGGTGTCTCCGGCTGGAAAATGGAGCCGGTCAATTACACAACCCGCGAGGCCTGGCTGACCTCTACCCAGGTCAACTTCTGTTCCAGGGCCTACAGCACCGTAGCCGTGGATCATCCGGATGCGGCGGCACTGACCGTGCTGGGTGGCTTCCTGCGTAATGGTTACCTGCACCGTGCCATCCGTGAAAAGGGCGGTGCCTACGGCGGTGGCGCCGGCCAGGACAGTGTGAACGGGACTTTCCGGTTCTTCTCCTACCGTGATCCGCGACTGGAGGAAACGCTGGACGATTTCGACGCGGCCCTGGCCTGGCTGCAGGACAACGACCACGATTATCAGGAGCTGGAAGAGTCGATTCTTGGTGTTATCGGCCAGCTCGACAGGCCCCGGTCTCCCGCGGGTGCGGCCCGTCATGCCTTCCACAACAAGCTGTTTGGCCGTACCCCGGAACAGCGTGCCAGGTTCCGGGAGCGGGTGCTGTCGGTAACCCTGGATGATCTCAAGCGCGTGGCCAGAACCTGGCTGGTGCCGGAGAAAGCCAGCACCGCCGTAGTGACCAGCCCGGAAAACCGGGCCAGGGCGGAGAAGATGGGCCTGGCTATTCAGGAGCTTTAGAGCAGGCCTTGAATTCGGGGTCAGATGAAGTGTTCATCTGACCCCGTTTTGATTTTCCCCTATCTATTCTGACCCATTCCCGGGTCGTTGATGCCCTTAGCGGTGTCTCTTCAGCCCTGTTGTCACCATGATTCGGGTGGAGATTTCCTCCACCGAGTAGGCCGTGGTGTTCAGGTACGGAATCCGTTCACGCCGGTACATCAACTCGATTTCCTCAATCTCATGCATGCACTGCTTTATGGATGAGTAACGGGAATTCGGCCGGCGCTCGTTGCGTATGGTCGCCAGGCGCTCCGGATCGATGGTCAGCCCGAAAATCTTCTCTTTGTGCGGTTTGAGCGCCTTGGGGATCTGTTGGTCCGCCAGGTCTTCTTCCGTAATCGGGTAGTTCGCCGCCTTCACACCATATTGCAGCGCCAGATAGAGGCAGGTGGGCGTTTTCCCGCTTCGGGAAGCACCCACCAGGATCAGATCAGCTTCATCGTAATGCCGCGTGCGCGCGCCATCGTCGTTATCCAGCGCAAAGTTCACCGCATTAATCCGGCGCTCATAGCTCCCCTCGTTATTGATGGCATGGGACTTACCCACGGTGTACGACGAGGAGGACTGCAGTTCTTGCTCCAGGGGTTTGAGAAAGGTCCCGAAAATATCCACCATGAAGCCTTCGGCGGTGGCGATGATTTCCCGGATATCGCTGTTTACAATGGTGTCGAACACCAGCGGGCGGGCGCCATCTGTCTCGGCCGCCTTGTTGATCCGTTTGACCATTTCCCGGGCTTTTTCTTCGTCCGCAATATAGGGAACGGTGACCCGTTCAAATTCGATCTTTTCGAACTGGGCCAGAAGACTGTGCCCCAGTGCTTCGGCTGTCAGGCCGGTGCCATCAGAAATGAAAAAAGCAGTGCGTTTCATGCTGTATCGTCCGGTTCCTTGGTTCCTTGATTCCTGGCTTGGTGGCCTAGGTAATTTCCGCAGGTTACAGTATCATACACGCCAAGTTCGAGACTCCGCAGTGGATATTGTCTGGTTTTACTGCTTGATACCGCTGGCCCGATTTTGCTCTTAGCTTTACAGACTCAAGGGAGACATGCTTTGGAAGATTACATTATCTGGTTTGATCACCTGGGAATGTCCGACGTCGATCGGGTAGGCGGAAAGAACGCCTCACTCGGCGAAATGATCAGTAATCTCGCCAACGCAGGTGTTACCGTTCCGGGTGGCTTCGCCACTACAGCGCACGCCTATCGCGAATTTCTCGCCACGGATGGATTGAAGGAGCGCATTGACAACGCTCTGGATGCTCTGGATATCAACGACGTTAACGAACTGGCCCGGGTTGGCGCGAAAATCCGCCAGTGGATCATCGAGACCCCCTTTCCGGACGTTCTGGAAAATGCCCTGAAAGAATCGTTTGCTGCCCTGCAAGACGGTAACGAGCACATGGCAGTTGCGGTTCGTTCCTCTGCAACCGCAGAAGATCTGCCAGATGCCTCGTTCGCCGGTCAGCAGGAAACTTTCCTGAACGTGGTGGGCCTTGAGCAGGTTCGCACCTCTGTGAAGGAAGTGTTTGCATCGCTGTTTAATGACCGCGCTATTTCCTACCGCGTGCACCACGGCTTCGACCACAAGATGGTCGCACTCTCAGCCGGCATCCAAAAGATGGTGCGCAGTGAAACGGCCGCCAGTGGCGTTATGTTCACCCTGGATACCGAATCTGGGTTCCGTGACGTGGTGTTTGTAACTGCCTCTTACGGTCTGGGTGAGACCGTCGTTCAGGGTGCTGTAAACCCTGATGAATTCTACGTACACAAGCCTACTCTCGAAGCCAGTCGGCCGGCCGTCCTGCGTCGCAATCTGGGCAGCAAGGCCATCAAGATGGTCTACCACACCAAGCCCGGTGAAGGTGAATTCGTTGAAACAGTGAAGGTGGAGCAGGAAGACCGCAACCGCTTCTGCATCACTGACGCCGAGGTGGAAGACCTGGCACGCCAGGCAATGATTATCGAGAAACATTACCAGCGCCCGATGGACATCGAATGGGCGAAGGACGGCGACGACGGCAAGATCTACATCGTTCAGGCACGCCCTGAGACGGTGAAAAGCCGTGCGTCCGCCAATGTGATGGAGCGCTACCTGCTGAAAGAAACCGGCAAGGTGCTGGTGGAAGGCCGGAGTATCGGCCACAAGATCGGCAGTGGCCCGGTGAAGATCATTACCAGCATCAAGGAAATGGACCGTGTTCAGGCCGGCGATGTGCTGGTCACCGACATGACCGACCCGGACTGGGAACCGGTCATGAAACGGGCTTCCGCCATTGTCACCGATCGCGGTGGCCGTACCTGCCACGCGGCCATCATTGCCCGCGAGCTGGGTATTCCGGCCGTGGTTGGTTGCGGCGATGCCACCGAGTTGCTGACCGATGGCCAGGAAGTGACGGTTTCCTGTGCCGAAGGTGATACCGGCATGATCTATGAGGGCTCTCTGGATTTCGAACTGCGGGAAAACACCGTGGACTCGATGCCCAACATTCCGTTCAAGATCATGATGAACGTGGGCAACCCGGATCGGGCCTTTGATTTCCAGGCTCTACCCAACGAGGGCGTTGGTCTGGCACGGCTTGAGTTCATCATTAACCGGATGATCGGCGTTCACCCCAAGGCACTGCTGAACTTTGACGGGCTGCCCCGGGATATCAAGCAGACGGTCGAAAAACGCATTTCCGGCTACAGTTCTCCGGTGGATTTCTACGTCGACAAGCTGGTGGAAGGCATCTCTACATTGGCCGCTGCATTCGCGCCCAAAAAGGTGATCGTGCGGTTGTCGGATTTCAAATCTAACGAGTACGCCAACCTGATCGGCGGTACGCTGTATGAGCCGGATGAAGAGAATCCGATGCTCGGTTTCCGGGGTGCCTCCCGTTATATTTCTGACACCTTCCGTGACTGCTTTGAGCTGGAATGCCGCGCCCTGAAGAAAGTGCGTAACGAGATGGGCCTGACCAATGTGGAAGTCATGGTTCCGTTTGTGCGCACCGTGGGTGAAGCGGAACAGGTAGTGAATCTGCTGGCGGAAAACGGGCTCAAGCGCGGTGACAACGGGCTGCGGGTGATCATGATGTGCGAGCTGCCAGCCAATGCGCTGCTGGCGGATCAGTTCCTGGAACACTTCGATGGCTTCTCCATCGGTTCCAACGATCTGACCCAGCTGACGCTGGGGCTGGACCGGGATTCCGGCATCATTGCCCATCTGTTCGACGAGCGTAACGATGCGGTCAAGGCGTTGCTGTCCAATGCTATCCAGGCCTGCAAAAAAGCCGGCAAGTACATCGGGATCTGCGGGCAGGGGCCATCGGATCACCCGGATCTTGCCAAGTGGCTGATGGATGAGGGCATCGATACGGTGTCACTGAACCCGGATTCGGTACTGGATACCTGGTTCTTCCTGGCTGACGAAAAAATCGACTGACTTCATTTCCAGGATAAGGAGAGCGACAACGTGACGACGATAATTACCCCGGACCTGTGTGACGAATTTCCGGAAGTGCAGGTTGTTGGACCCGGGTTCAATAACTACGGCGGCAACAAGGCTTTTGGCGGCGAGATTGTAACCGTGAAATGCTTTGAGGATAACTCCGTGGTGAAAGAGCAGGTTGGTCAACCTGGAAACGGTCGTGTGATGGTCGTGGACGGTGGTGCCTCGAAGCGTCATGCGCTGCTGGGAGACATGCTGGCTGAGAAAGCAGCGAGCAACGGCTGGGCCGGTCTTATTATCTATGGTTGCGTGCGCGATGTGGATGAAATTGGCAACACCGCCCTCGGTGTCCAGGCCCTGGGCACCCACCCCAGGAAGAGCGAAAAACGTGGCCTTGGTGACCTGAATGTTCCGGTCACCTTTCACGGCGTAACCTTCCACCCCGGACACTACGTCTACGCCGATAACAACGGCATCATCGTCTCCGAGAAGCCTCTGGTCTGAGGCTTGACTCGACACAAACAAAAACGGCGGCCAATGGCCGCCGTTTTTCGTTCAGCGAGTGACTTCGCTGATGTTTGTTCCCAGGAGGAATCCGTCGCCTTCCGGTTCGCTGCGAATGACCTCGCAAACGGTTTCCAGTGGCGGGAATTGATCACTGGTGGGGTGAAGAACCGTCTGGAGTTCCTCTCCCACGGCCACCTCCCGCTCGACGTAAAGCTGCATGCCGGCGGCGCTCAGGTCCCGGCATACTCCTTTGAAGCGATTGCCCTGGCTATCGGTAATCTCAATCTCCGAGTTTACCTGCATACGGTGGAAATCGCGTTTTTCCGAGTAATCCTTCATGGCATCAGGCCCAGTTGTCGGTTTTTCTTGTCGGTTTGAGCATCGGGATGATCAGTGCCAGCAGCACACCACCGAGAACCAGGCCCGCGCCCAGCAGCATGAAGTCGTATTCCTTGCTGGCTTCAAGGCGTTCGTTTTCGGCCGTAAGTACCTCAAGGTCGTTGCGAATCTTCTGGTTTTCTTCACGGAGCTCGCGATTACGACGTTCCAGGTTGATGGAATCGGCTGCGATACTCTTTATCCGCTGTAGTTCTTCCTGGAGTTCCTGTGAACGGTCAGAAAGAGAGGACTCCGAGCTTTCCAGAGCGTCTCGCTCACTAACCACGTTGGACAGCTGCTCCTTGACACGGGCCAGCTCGGCGCGGGTTTCTTCCAGTTGGCGATTGGCTGTCCGAAGGCGGTCTGCGGCGATGGGCGTCTCGCTCAGGTACTGGCTGGATACCCAACCCTCATTGCCTTTCGGAGTGCGGACCCGGGTGTAACCGGAGTCAGATGCTTCAAGTACTTCCAGCGGTGTGCCGCTGGGCACCGCATTTTCGATGATCCGGTATTGGGAACCAGCGCCGGACCTCACCGGAAGGTACAACTGGTCGTCTACCCAGACAGTTTTGGCCTGGGCAACGGCAATGGACGACACTGCGAACAATACACTGATGGCGAGGCGAAAAAGCGTCACTGGTTACGTTCCCTGAAATTCTTCGGTTGAAATCTGAGCGTGATTAAAAGCGCAATTTTGTCACAGATGCCCCGCCGTGCAAGCGAGCCATCATTACAATAAACTCATGCAGCCTGGCCTTCTGCTCACGGCAGAACGGCTTTGAAAGGCTTCACGACAACGTTCTGATAGACGCCTGCATCAACGTAGGGGTCGGCATCCGCCCAGGCCTGGGCTGCTTCCAGAGAGTCGAATTCCGCGATCACCAGGCTGCCGGTAAATCCGGCATCGCCGGGCTCGGGTGTATCAAGTGCCGGATGAGGGCCGGCAACAAGCAACCTGCCTTCTGCTTTCAAAGCCTGCAGCCGCTCGATATGTGCAGGGCGGGCGGACTGGCGTAACGGCAGGCTGTTCTCGACGTCTTCACTGATAATCGCGTAATACATTCAGCTCTCCGAAATGACTTCATATACGAGATAATCGGGCAGATAATCAGCGGTCGTGTCGCGCAGGGGTTGGCTGGTACACTGTAAATCCAAGGCATGCCGCCAGTTATCTGATGATTCAGGATATTTTGTGACTATACCGCAAGACCCGCATTTGTGCATTGATCTGCATTGCCACAGCACAGCTTCTGATGGCGCGCTATCACCGGCGGCGCTGGTTGAGCGAGCTGCCGGTCGCGGCGTCACTCATCTTTCCCTGACCGACCATGACACTATCGCGGGACTTGCCGAAGCGCAGACGGCTGCGCAGGCACAGGGCATCGTGCTGATCTCGGGGGTTGAGCTCTCCTGCCTCTGGAAAAGCCGCACCATCCATATCGTCGGCCTCGATTTTGATTCTGAGGCCGACGGTTTCCGGCGGGCTCTGGAGCAGCAGAATGACAATCGCTGGGCTCGTGCGCGAATGATCGCTGAGCGCCTCGGAAAGCTTGGTGTTGATGATCTTCTGGGTAAGGCCTCCGAGGCTGCCGGTGGCGATGTCCCGGGGCGTCCGCACTTTGCCCAGGTTCTGACAGGGGCTGGCGTGGTGCGCAATGCTGCCCAGGCTTTCAAGCGATATCTGGGCAACGGTAAGCCCGGAGATGTAAAGGCCTTTTGGCCGGAGCTTCCAGAGGTCGTTCGCTGGATTATCGAGGCAGGTGGCGTTGCGGTTCTTGCCCATCCCCGAAAATACCAGCTTACGGCAACCAAGTTGAGAGAGCTGACAGCGGATTTTCGAAGGGCAGGGGGGCAAGCAATTGAGGTATCTACCTCAGGTCAGTCCAGTGGCGACTTGGGCTTTCTGGCAGAGCTGTGCCGGAAAGAAAAACTGTTGGCATCTCAGGGCAGTGATTTTCACTTTCCTGGCGCTCCCTGGTGTGAACTTGGCCGTATCATGAAAATGCCAGACGGGCTTGAGCCGGTCTGGCATTCATTCAGACAACCTGTTCTGAGCGGCGCGCCGGCTTAATCCGGCGCGTGGAACAGTAAGTACAGGTCCGTCAGTGAGTCCGGAATGGCATCGGCCATCTGCCGGGACAGCTTGTCACTGTTGCGAACCTTCTGGAAGTCCTCGTCATCGAACAGTCCCGAAAGGGTCAGCATAGGCACCATCAGATCGGCGGTTTCTTCCTCGCTGGCCGCTTCGAGCCACTGCTCTTCGTGTTCAAGGAACGTATCCACGAACCCCGCACACCAGTTTTCCAGGGCGTTCATCGGGTCGCCGTCCTCTGGCTCCGGCAATTCCAGGGCCTGCCCCATATCCAGGGCATGGGCCATGTCATTGGCCAGTTGGACGGAGCAACGCCTGAACACCTCGGGAATCCCGGTGTCGGGTACCTGATCGGCGCCCGTGGCGAGGCGAAAGATTTCTTCCGCGCTCAGTTCAGCCGGGCCGACGACGCTGGCACAGACCACCCCGTGGAAACCGAAGAAATCCAGGGCATCATCGCCCCAGGGCTCGGCAAAGAGGATGTCTTCCAGCGCTTCAATGTCGGAGTTCGATAGCATCAGTTAGTTACTCCCGGCCTTTTTGGCCTCTTCCGCAGCCTTCTGGCGCTTGCGGACTTCTCTTGGGTCATTGTAGGCGCGGCCCGGCGTCACCGGAACGTCAACGGCCGGAGCTTCAGCAGGCGTGTCCTGCGCTGCTGTTTCCGGAGTTGAAGGCTTCCCAACCTTCTCCGGCTCTGCTTTTTCAGTCTTCACCTTCTCAGCTTCAGCCTTCGCAGGTGCCGGTTGCTTCGGTTCCGGCTGGGCCTCGGGAGCCGGGCTCTCGGTTACTGCCTTCTTCTCCGCTGGCTTTTCAGCTTTCTCGGGTGCGGCTGCCGTTTCAGGTTTGGCCGCCGCCTCGGGTTTGGCCTTCGGCGCGGGCGCCTCGTTTGATTCCACAGGCTGCTCTTTGGCCGCAGGCGTCTGTTCGCCTTTGGGGGCTGCCTTGGATTCCGGCGCTGGCTTGTTGGCGGTCTCTTCTTTCGGAGCCTGGTCGGTTGCGGGTTTCTGCTCATCAGCGACGGCGCTGCTCTTGGCAGGCGCTGTTTCCCTGGCTAGTTTTTGAGCCTTTTCGGTAACTTTCTCGCCCTTATCCTCAGACTTCTGACGAGGTTCTGAGCTTTTTTCGGCTTTGGCCGGCTCTGCCTTTTCAGCTTTCTCCGCTTTTGCTTTATCTGCTTCAGGCTTTTCAGCCGGTTTTTCAGCTGGCTGGTCAGCGACTTTTGCAGCTTCTTCCGACCGTGCGTCAGGCTTGCTGTCTGAAGCCGCCTTGTCTGAAGTCGCCTTGTCTGCAGATGCCTGTTCAGGCTTCTGCTCTTTTTCAGGCGCTTGCTGGGCTGCCTCTGTTTTCGGTGCTTCCTTGGCAGCGGGCGCTGTCTCGGTCCGGGTTTCAGCTTTCTCGAACTTTTCGGGCGCCACCGGCTTGCTCGCGGTCTCCTGCGTCTGCTCGGCTTTTACTTCCGGCTTGGCATCGTCACGACCTTTTTCCGGTTGGGTATCCTTCTGGTGCTTCTCGCTGCGGGCGGCTTTGCGATCCGCCGGTGAGGAAGCTGGTGCTTCAGAGGGAGAGCCGTCACGATTCCGTTGGCGACGTGGCTTGCGGCGCTTCTCGTCCGTGCCGGACTTGTCAGCCGGACCGGACTTGGCTGCGTTATCCTGCGGGCCCTGATCCTTCTGATCGCGGTTGTCTTTCTGGTCCCGCTGGGGTCTGTTGCGGCCACGGCCCTGGTTGTCGCGACGGTTGTCACGGCGGTTATCAGAGCCTTTGCTGTCAGCGCTCTTGTTATCGCCTCCGCGGTTATCCGAGCCTTTGTTGTCTGCGCTCTGGCGATTCTGGTTGCCACGGCTCTGCTCATCATTGCGGTTACGTCCGCGCCCACGGTTGTCGTCACCGCGACCTTGTTGGCCACCCTGGCGACGGTCGTTACCAGTGCGGTTGCCACCGGAACGCTGGTCGTCGCCGCGGGCTACCCGGGATTTGCGACGATCCTGACGGCCCTGGTTTCGGCGATCCTCGCGCTGGCCTTTGCCCTGGTCGCGATTTTCGATCTTTTGCTCTTCCTCGCCACTGAAGAAAGCGGAGATCTTTCGACCGAGCCGGCGGAACAGGCCTTCTTCCTGCTCGGCCGTCTCGGCGGCCTTGGGTTCTGCCGGGGTGGGCGCGGGGGCGCTGGGCCGGATGGCCTTCACAGCAGCCTGCTCACGAACCGGTTTTTCAGGGGTCGGAGCCTCAAAGATTTCCTCTTCACGCTCGCTGTACTCCTGGGCCACCTGGTGGCTGGAGATATGCTCGGGCGTAGTTTCATCCTGACGCATCCGGATGATTTCAAAGTGTGGGGTTTCCATGTGTGGAACCGGAACCACCACCACGCTGACTTCCTGCCGGGCCTCAATGTCGGCCAGCTGCTTGCGCTTCTCGTTGAGCAGGAAAGTGGCAACAGAAACGGGCACGACGGCTCGCACTTCGCCGGTCTTGTCCTTCGAAGACTCCTCGTAGATCAGGCGCATGATGCTCAGGGCGAGGGACTCAATGCCGCGGATTGTGCCCTGGCCTTCACACCGGGGGCAGACTTCGCTGCGGGTCTCGCCCAGGGAGGGGCGCAAGCGCTGTCGGGACATTTCCAGCAGGCCAAATCGGGAGATCTTGCCTACCTGAACCCGGGCCCGGTCGATTTCCAGGGCCTCGCGCATCTTCTGCTCAACTTCCCGCTGGTGCTTGGCCGGCGTCATGTCGATGAAGTCGATGACAATCAGGCCGCCCATGTCACGCAGGCGTAACTGGCGGGCAATTTCCTCGGCCGCTTCCAGGTTGGTCTGGAGAGCGGTTTCCTCGATGTCCTGGCCTTTGGTGGCCCGGGAGGAGTTGATGTCGATAGAAACCAGGGCCTCAGTCGGATCAATTACGATGGAGCCACCGGAGGGCAGTTTCACTTCCCGCTGGAACGCCGTCTCGATCTGGCCCTCAATCTGGTAGCGGCTGAACAGGGGGATTTCATCCTTGTACAGCTTGATCTTGTTCTCGAAGGTTGGCATGACCGCGCGAACGAAATTCAGAACGTCTTCATAAACCCCGTTGGCGTCAATCAGGACTTCGCCAATGTCCTGGCGAAGGTAGTCGCGAACCGCGCGAATGATAACGTTGCTTTCCTGGTGAATCAGGAAGGGGGCCTTGCGCTCACCAGCGGCCTGAGTGATGGCTTCCCAGAACTGAACCAGATAATCCAGATCCCACTGGAGTTCTTCGGTGCTACGGCCAATACCGGCGGTGCGAACGATGATGCCCATGGATTTTGGCACCTGGACATCGTTCATGGCTTCTTTGAGCTGGGCCCGCTCATCGCCCTCAATGCGGCGGGAAATGCCGCCGGCACGGGGGTTGTTGGGCATCAGCACCAGGTAGCGGCCGGCCAGGGAAATAAAGGTGGTCAGGGCTGCGCCCTTGTTGCCACGTTCTTCCTTGTCGACCTGTACGATAACTTCCTGGCCTTCGGACACCACGTCCTTGATGTTGATCTTGCCTTCGATCTGGCCGGGAGACTTCTTGAAGTACTCCTTGGAAATCTCCTTCAGCGGCAGAAAGCCGTGGCGCTCGGCACCGAAATCAACAAAGGCGGCCTCAAGGCTGGGCTCGACGCGGGTAATGCGGCCTTTATAGATGTTGGCTTTTTTCTGCTCGCGGGAGCTGGATTCGATATCAAGATCAAACAGACGCTGGCCGTCAACCAGGGCGACGCGCAACTCTTCGGGATGAGTTGCATTGATTAGCATTCTTTTCATGGAAAGAAAGAGTTCCTGTCGTTTAAATTGACAGAAAACCAGAGGGGATCGCATCAGCGAAGCAGGATGTGCGTGCCGCGGGCCCTGTTAAATCACGGGCGGACCGGCGGCCAGACGAATCAGACCCTTCGGGGGTGTGATCCTATCGGTCTGAGACCAACGCCGACGATCCGGCTGCCTGTGGGCAGGGAGAGGTCGTGTAAGGTTCGTGTCTGTTGACGCATGTTATCCGTTTTCAGGTTCACTCAGGTGCCTGGGTCTCACGTCGTATTCGTATGCTGGACGGCCCGGCCCTGGGTGGCAATGATTCTTCGCGATGTCGCCCGCGGTTTTCTGCGCGGTTTTTCTCTCTCCCGGGTACAGGGTGCAGTCTCAGGAAGATCTGTCCTGGTCCTCCGGGAGCATTTCTCTCGCCGTTCCCGGTAGTGATTGGGTGCCCGGCGTTCAAACTCTCGAATAGTGTCGGTATACTTCTGCCGCTCCGGCTTCTGACTTGAGTTGGTCAGGCCGTAGACAAACGGCAGAGCACGCCGGAATATAACAGTATTCATGCAGCCGTTCAATCCTGCAGTCACTCCATCACCCAAGGAACTTCATGTCCCGAAAGTCTGCGAGCAAGAAGCCAGCCCGAGCCAGGCCCGAAAAGCCGGTCAAGACGAGTAAGGCAAGCGGTGACCACAACGCGGCTGCGCATGGAGAGGTTCGTCAGGGAGTTCAGTGGGTGACGGTGGACGAGGATAACGATGGTCAGAGAGTGGACAACTTCCTGCTCGCGCAGCTTCGTGGTGTGCCCAAGAGTATTATTTATCGGGTCATCCGAAAGGGCGAGGTGCGGGTTAACAAGGGGCGTGTGAAGCCGGATACCCGCGTGAATACCGGTGATCAAGTACGTATACCGCCGGTAACCCGCAAGGAAAAACCCGAGCCGGTGGCGCCCGGATCCCGGGTTCAGGGCGTGATGGAATCGGCCATTGTGTTCGAGAATGACCAGATGCTGGTGGTCAACAAGCCATCCGGGATTGCGGTTCACGGTGGCAGTGGCCTGAGTTTCGGGTTGATCGAGGTGCTTCGTTCGGCTCGCCCATCGGCAAAATTCCTGGAGCTTGTTCACCGTCTGGATCGCGATACCTCCGGCCTGGTCATGGTGGCCAAGAAGCGATCGGCACTGCGTTTTCTTCAGGATGAGCTGCGCCAGAAGCGTATCCGCAAGCACTATCATGCGCTGGTTGCCGGTGACTGGCCGGCCAGTGTCGACCGGGTTGATGTGCCGCTGCTGCGCTATGAGATGCCCAATGGCGAGCGCCGCGTGAAGGTAGACGATGCCGGGAAAGCGTCCCTGACCACGTTCCGCTGTCTGGAGCGTTATGCCGGATATAGCTTGGTGGAGGCGTCGCCGATCACCGGGCGGACGCACCAGATCCGGGTTCACAGTGCCTGGGCGGGTCATCCGATTGCGGGTGACGACAAGTATATGGATGATGTCAGCCTCAAAGCGTTCCGGTCCATTGGTGGTCAGCGACTGATGCTGCATGCCCGGGCCCTGGAGTTCACTTTGCCGGTCTCCGGTGAGGCCATGCGCCTGGAGGCGCCCTACGACGATGCATTCAATGACGTGCTCAGGAAGCTTTCTGGGCGTCTTAAAGGATCCGATCAATGAACGTCAGAGTGGTTATTTTTGACTGGGACGGGACCCTGGTGGACTCGGTTGAGCACATTGCCGACAGCCTGCACCAGGCCGCAACCGATCTGGGCTACCCCGAACTGGAGCGTGAAGCTTACCGGGATATCATCGGTCTTGGCATGGTCGAGGCTTTGGAAAAGCTTTATCCGGGCATCAGCCGGGAAGAAATGAACAGTATCCGAGACGGCTATGCCCGCTATTTCTTTAGCAAGGTGACAACACCCCAGAACGTGTTTGAGGGGATGGCTGATGTGGTTGCAGATCTGCGCGGAGCCGGGCGCAGCTGTTCCGTTGCCACTGGCAAGAGCCGGCGCGGGCTGGATTCTGCCCTGGTTTCCAGCGGTCTTGGCGACCACTTTGAGATTACCCGATGCGCCGATGAGACGCGCTCAAAGCCCGATCCAGCCATGCTCGAGGAAATTCTCCGGTTCTACCGCATTGAGCCGGAAGAGGCCGTGATGATTGGTGATACCCGCTATGACCTGGAAATGGCCCAGCGTATTGGCATGCCTTCCATCGGGGTGGAGTGGGGTGTGCATAAGCGGGACGTGCTGGGTGATTATTCCCCGCGCGCCATCGTTGATTCCGTGCCTGACCTTCGTCGGGTGCTCGGGCTGTAAACGGGCCGAATTCATTGAAGTTGCTGACAGGAAGCGAGCATGAGTGACTGGGAATCTGACAAGTCTGCCGATTGGGGTGACAAGCCGGTGGAGCCGGAGAAAGAGAGTAAACCGTTTTTCGGGCGTAAGTCTCCGAAGCTTCCGCCCGAATCAGGCCGTGACTGGAAGCTTATCGAAAAGCTGGTTATGTCGCTGCAGGCCGAACAGCGCAGAAGCCGGCGTTGGGGTATCTTTTTCAAGTTCCTGACTTTCGGGTACCTGATCGCCTTGCTGTTCATGTTCAAATTTCCCCTTGGCGAGTCTCTTGAAGGGGTGGCAGGAAAGCATACTGCTCTGGTGGAGATTAACGGTCCGATCGCTGCAGACGAGCTGGCAAGCGCAGACAATATTGTTGGGTCTCTCCGGACAGCCTTTGAAGAGCCAAACTCGGTGGCCGTGATCCTGCGCATCAACAGTCCGGGCGGTAGCCCGGTTCAGGCGGGTTATGTTTACGATGAGATCAATCGCCTGCGGGAAGAATACCCGGAGAAGAAGGTTTACGCCGTGATCTCGGATATTGGCGCCTCCGGGGCTTACTACATTGCTGCGGCTACGGATGAAATATACGCCAATCGTGCCAGTCTTGTCGGCTCGATCGGGGTAGTAGCTGGTGGCTTCGGGTTCACCGAGGTAATGGAGAAAATTGGCGTCGATCGCCGCCTTTATACTGCAGGTGAAAACAAGGCTTTCCTGGATCCGTTCTCTCCGGAGCAGGAAGAAGAGGTAGCGTTCTGGCAGAGCGTGCTGGAAAACACCCATCAACAATTTATTGCTGCAGTCAAGCAGGGTCGTGGTGATCGCCTGGCGGATGACGAGCGGCTGTTCAGTGGCTTGGTGTGGAGTGGCGAGCAAGCCGTTGAGCTAGGGCTGGCTGATGGGCTTGGCAGTGCTTCACACGTGGCCCGGCAGATCATCGGGCAGGAGAAGCTTGTGGACTACAGTCGCCGCAAGTCGCCGTTCCAGGATATTGTCGATCAGCTTGGCGTTGCCTTTGGTGAGGGCTTTGCCAGTCAGTTGGTCGAGTCCCGTCTCGAGCTGCGTTAAGTTTTTCCGGGCTCAGGCCGGTTTTCCAGTAGGGGATTCCGGCCCCAGCGCCGCAACATATCGTTCAGGGCAATGAGGGGTAATCCCACCAGGCTGTTCGGGTCTCGGCCCTCGAGAGCGTCGAACAGTGTGATGCCCAGACCTTCCATCTTGAAGCTGCCGGCGCAGTCATAGGGTTTCTCTTGCCGCAGGTAGGCCTCTATCTCCTGGTCAGTCAGTTTTCGGAACCGGACGTTGTAAGGCTCGCAAAGGCTCTGGAGGTTTCCGGAGTCGGCGTCAAGCAGTGCCAGGCCGGTAAGAAAAAGGACTCTGTGACCGCTGCTCTGGCGTAGCTGGTTGGTTGCCTGCTCATAATCGCCGGGCTTGCTCAGCACCGAGCCATTCGGCAGGCAGGCCACCTGGTCGGAGCCGATGATCCAATGGCCGGGGAAGCGATCCGCCAGTGACCGGGCCTTGTTCTCGGCCAGTCGCGTGGCGAGCGACTCCCCGGATTCCCCTGGTTGTGGTGATTCGTCGATGTCGGGGCTGGCGCAGGTGAAGGGCATGCCCAGCCGGTCGAGTAGAGCCTTTCTGTAAGGTGATGAAGATGCCAGTAAAAGCGGTTTTCGGGTCATAGGTAGTATCCTGTGAGTGCCTGGCCAGCGTATCTGAGGTGCGGTTATCGTAAATTACACCTATCTGCACGGAAACCCTTGTGAAAAAGCAACGAAGTCTTTGACAGCAGCGGGCTGCGCCCCTAAAATTGCGCGCCTATGTCAAACGCGTCCAACGCCGAGTTGCCCAAATCTGTTGATCCTTACCGGTTAGCGGAACAGAACAGCACACTGGAGGGAGAGATTCCCATCAGCGGGCTTGGCCGTTTTCGCGAAGCGGTTTTCGGGTTCTCGGAAGGCGCTGCGTGCCGGGTGAAGCTGTCTTTCTTTATGGACGGCGAGCGGCGTCGCGTTGTTTCGGGTGAACTGGCCGCTCCGGTGGATCTGGAATGTCAGCGGTGCATGGGCGCCATGAGCGTGACACTGGTCTCCCAATTCAAGCTGGGGCTAGTCACCAGTGACGAGCAGGCGCAACAGCTACCGAAAGAGCTCGAGCCGTTTCTGACCGATGATTTCACCGCGGATCTCTGGTCGATGGTGGAAGACGAGCTGTTGCTGGTGTTGCCACCGTTCCCGCTTCACGAACGGGACGAGTGTCCGGCCCGGGAAGATCTGGAAGCTTACGAGCCTGACGGCTCGGGGGCTGAGCCGGTGAGAAAGTCGGGCGAGAATCCGTTCAGTGTCCTGGCGGATCTCAAGAAGACAAAGCATTAACCGGGCGCGGGTGTCCCTCGGGAAGCCGGCGCACATTTAACGAACAGACGTTACTTATTCAGCAAGACAAAGTTTACGTTAACAGGTCAGGAGCATAATCATGGCTGTACAGCAAAACCGTAAGACCCGTTCCAAGCGTGGCATGCGCCGTTCACACGACGCCCTGAGCGCCGCTGCTCTGAGCACTGATGCGACCACCGGTGAAGTTCATCGTCGTCACCACGTGTCTCCGGACGGCTTCTACCGTGGCAAGCAGGTAATCGAAGCTCGCGACGAGTAATCTCGTTGCCGCTATGCATCGCCAGGAATCGGATGGCAGAACGGTGAAACCGGTCACCATCGCGATTGACGCCATGAGTGGCGACCGCGGCGCAGCCGTTGTGGTTGCCGCTTCGTTGCAGGCGGTGCGCGAAAATGAAGCCTTGAGCATCGTTCTGGTGGGAATTCGGAGCGAGCTCGAGGCTTTGTTGCGTGAAGGGCATGCCCGAATCCGCATTGTTGAGGCTGCGGATGTAGTGCGCATGAACGAGCGCCCTTCGCACGCTCTTCGTCACAAGAAAAATTCCTCCATGGCCATCGCGCTGAGCCTCGTCCGGGACGATGAAGCCCAGGGTTGTGTCAGCGCCGGGAACACAGGTGCGCTGATGGCGTTCGGGCGCACCATTATCCGGATGTATCCGGGCATAGAGCGCCCCGCCATCGCCAAGCTGATTCCCTCGCTGCGTGGACGTTGCCACGTCCTTGACCTGGGTGCCAATGTCGACTCCACCGCCGAAAACCTTTATCAGTATGCCTTGATGGGCTCACTGATGGCGTCTGCCATCTGCAGCCAGGCGGAGCCGCGGGTTGCCTTGCTGAACGTCGGTGAGGAGGAAATCAAAGGGAATGAGCAGGTACGGTTGGCATCTCACATGCTGGCCCAGTGCGATACCATCAACTATATCGGTTATGTGGAAGGCAGTGATCTGTTCCGGGACGTGGCCGATGTGGTGGTCTGTGATGGCTTTGTCGGCAACATCGCCCTGAAAACCGGCGAGGGCGTTGCCGGACTGCTGATTGAGCTGATGGAGCAGGCTTTTACCCGAAATCTCTACGGCAGGCTGGTTGGCCTGCTTGCCCGGCCGATTATCGGTCGGCTTCTGCAATTGATGGATCCTTCCCGGCACAACGGTGCCAGTCTCCTCGGCCTCCAGGGCGTGGTGATCAAAAGCCATGGCAACGCCAACGAACGCGCTATGCTGTCGGCCATTCGCCAGGCTGTCAGGGAAGTGGAGCTGGAAGTGCCTCGCCGTATCAATGAGCGTCTCGACGATCTCATGCTTTGAGTGCCTGAGACTAAAGTATGTCCCGGTTTGGTCACGCGTTCGCGGATAATTGGCCTAACTTGTACTATTGGCTAATCTCACGTAACCACCCAATGACGATAAGATCCCGCTTATGAAATCAGCCTTTATTTTTCCAGGACAAGGGTCGCAATCAGTGGGCATGCTTTCGGCCGCCGCTGAAACCTGGCCCATTATCAACAGAACCTTTGCTGAAGCCTCCAATGTGCTTGGCTACGACCTCTGGGCGCTCTGCCAGAAGGGCCCGGCCGAGGAGCTCAATAAAACCATGGTTACCCAGCCTGCGCTGCTTACGGCCAGTGTTGCCCTGTGGCGGCAGTGGTTTGTGGCGGGTGGCAGTGCGCCGGATTTCCTTGCCGGTCACAGTCTGGGCGAGTATAGCGCCCTAGTTGCTGCCGAGAGCCTCGACTTTGTTGAAGCCGTGAAACTGGTTCGTCTGCGCGGTGAGCTTATGCAGGATGCCGTGCCGGCAGGGGAAGGAAAAATGGCCGCTATCCTGGGTCTTGAGGACGATGACGTTGTTGCGGCCTGCGAAAGCGCTGCGCAAGGTGATGTGGTTTCTGCGGTTAACTTCAATGCGCCCGGCCAGGTCGTCATTGCTGGCTCGGCAGCCGCGGTTGAGCGCGCCATTGACGCCTGCAAGGAAAAAGGCGCCCGCAAGGCCATGCCATTGCCGGTCAGCGTGCCTTCCCACTGCGCTTTGATGAAGGGCGCTGCCGAGGAATTGGCAAAAGCGTTGGAAGATGTGCGTTTTAATGATGCTGTCATCCCGGTTATACAAAATGTTAACGCTGCCGCCGAGACCGAATCCGCTACACTGAAGGCCAACCTGCTCAAGCAGCTTTATTCACCGGTCCTCTGGACGGATTCTGTGCGTACTCTGGTTGCCAATGATGTCGAAGTCGCCGTTGAGTGCGGTACCGGCAAGGTCCTGGCAGGGCTTGCCAAACGTATCGACCGGGCTTTGGCCGTTCACAGTATCGAAGACCCGGATTCGCTGGCGAAGGCGCTGGACGCCTTCGGCCAGTCCTGAAACGAAAGGGAGTTATTCATGTCTCTGGAAGGTAAAACCGCACTGGTAACCGGTGCAACCCGCGGTATTGGCCAGGCGATTGCCCGTGCGCTGGCTGCGCAGGGTGCTGAAGTCGTCGGTACGGCGACCAGTGAGGCCGGTGCCGAATCCATCACCAATGATCTCCAGTCGGCCGGTTACAAAGGCTATGGCATGGTCATGAACGTGGCAGATCCCGCCAGCATAGAAGCAGGTCTGAAAGAGCTGACAGAAAAATCCGGCGCACCTCTGATTCTGGTCAACAATGCCGGCATTACCCGTGATAATCTGCTGATGCGTTTGAAGGACGATGACTGGTCGTCAGTTCTGGAAACCAATCTTTCCAGTGTTTACCGCACCAGCAAGGCGGTGCTTCGCGGCATGGCGAAGGCTAAATGGGGTCGGATCATTAATATAAGCTCGGTGGTTGCCGGTATGGGCAACCCGGGGCAGGGCAACTATTGCGCTGCCAAGGCCGGCGTCGAAGGGTTTACCCGAAGCCTGGCCAAAGAAATGTCGAACCGGGGTATCACTGCAAATTGTGTGGCTCCCGGATTTATTGACACGGATATGACAAAAAAACTGGACGACAAGCAGCGCGAGACTATGCTGGAAATCATACCCGCGGGTCGTCTGGGTGAGCCGGAAGAAGTGGCAGCCGTAGTTGCCTTCCTGGCATCAGATGCAGCCGGTTACGTGACGGGTGAAACCATCAACGTGAACGGCGGAATGTACATGGGATAAGCCCCAGTCGGGGTCTGTGCGCAACTCCTTGTCGCACAACATGTTTATCAGAATCCCTGCTTGTTTGCAGGTAGGGTTTAAACTAAACTGGCAGCACTAGAGTTGCTTGGTTGACACACAAAGTGAGGACATTATGAGTACAGTTGAAGAGCGCGTGAAGAAGATCGTTTGTGAACAGTTGGGCGTTAAAGAGTCCGAAGTTCAGAACTCATCTTCTTTTGTAGAGGATCTTGGCGCTGACTCACTGGACACCGTTGAGCTGGTTATGGCACTGGAAGAGGAATTTGAAACCGAGATTCCTGACGAGGAAGCCGAGAAGCTGACAAGTGTTCAGGACGCGATCGACTACATCGTCGCGCACACCTGATACTCTGCATTTAAGAAAGCCAGGCAAAAAGCCGTCCTTGTGAAACAGCGAGGGACGGCTTTTTTATTGGCTGATAATCAGGTTCAATCTGCGTTCAGATTCATTCGGACAAGATCAGGTGCAACAGGCTATGACTAAACGGCGAGTTGTCATTACAGGAATGGGCATGCTGTCTCCGGTCGGCAATAGCGTGGAGTCGTCCTGGGAAGCTATTCAGGCCGGACGTAGCGGGATCGGTATGATCGATCGCTTTGACGCGTCGGCCTATAACACAAGGATTGGAGGGGCCATCCGGGACCTGGATATGGAGTCCTACCTTTCTCCCAAGGACGCCAGGAAGCTCGACGCCTTTATCCACTATGGCCTGATTGCCGCCCAACAGGCGGTGGACAACAGCGGCCTTGAGTCGTTTGACCGGCTTGACCGGGAGCGCGTCGGTATAGCCATTGGCTCTGGCATCGGTGGCCTCGAGTACATCGAGAAAAGCGTTCTTACCATGGACAAGTCCGGGCCCCGAAAGGTTTCGCCGTTTTTCGTGCCCGCTTCTGTTATCAACATGATTTCCGGGAATGCCGCGATCCGTTTTGGCTATCGGGGCCCGAACATTGCAATTGTGACCGCCTGCACTACCGGTACCCATAACATTGGCTATGCGGCCCGTACGATTGCCTATGGCGACGCCGAAGTGATGCTGGCCGGTGGGTCGGAAATGGCGACCACACGTACCGGCATGGCTGCTTTCTCCGCTGCCCGGGCACTGTCTACCCGCAACGATGAACCGGAAAAGGCCAGCCGCCCCTGGGACAAAGATCGGGACGGCTTTGTCCTCAGCGACGGTGCCGGGGTGGTCGTTCTTGAGGAACTGGAACACGCAAAACAGCGCGGTGCCACGATATACGGCGAAGTGGTTGGCTTCGGGATGAGTGACGATGCTCACCACATTACCGCGCCTCCGGAGGACGGTGAGGGCGCGGCCCGTTCCATGGCCAATGCCGTGCGTGACGCCGGCCTGAAACCGGAAGAGATTGATTATATCAATGCCCACGGTACCTCCACCCAGGTCGGTGACGTAGCCGAAGTGGCTGCTGTCCGGAGGGTATTCGGCGCGCATGCTGAAAAGCTGGCCATGAGCAGCACCAAATCAATGACCGGGCACCTGCTTGGCGCCGCCGGTGCGGTGGAAGCAATCTTCTCGGTCATGGCCATTCGCGATGGCGTGCTGCCGCCAACCATCAATCTGGACAATCCCGATGAAGGGTGCGATCTGGATCTCGTGGCCCACAAGAGTCGTCAGGCCGATGTTCGGGTGGCGCTGTCCAACTCGTTCGGATTCGGTGGTACCAATGGAACCCTGATTTTCCGTCGCTACGAAGGCTGATAATCGCTGTGTTTCGTCTTTACTGGGCCGATGAGGGCGGCCTGCCCGCCGATGACCGTGGGCTGGCCTATGGTGACGGGCTGTTCGAAACTATCCGGATGTCCGGGCAGAGAGGTGTTCTGTTGTCCCGCCACCTGGAACGAATGGTGCGCGACGCCGGGCGACTTGGTATTGAGGTTTCCCGGAAAGAGCTCGCCAACGTTTGCGTCGAGGCGGCGCAACGTTTCGCCGATCGTTTCAAGGCGGATGGCTGGATCCTCAAGCTGACACTGACCCGTGGCAGTGGCGGGCGAGGATATCGCCCGGATCCCGGGATGGAGCCCAATCTGCTGGTTTCCGCATCACCTTTGCCGCCAGCGCCGGATCCTGCAGGCGTGGCGGTTGATTTCTCCAAAGTACCGCTGGCGGTCAATCCGTTAGTGGCCGGAATGAAGTCTCTGAACCGGCTTGAGCAAGTACTGGCGGCTGCGGAACTCGGGCCTCGGCTGTTCGAGGTGATCATGGCGGATCGCGATGGCAATCTGGTCGAAGGCACCCGTACCAATCTTCTGCTTCGTCAGGGGGGTGGCTGGGTGACGCCGCCGGCATCCAGTCTGGCGGTTGCCGGTGTGCTCAGGCAATGGCTTCTGGAACGCCTGAGGCAAAGGGGGGAGACGGTGACAGAGCGTCCGGTCACGGTAAATGATGTGCTTGGCCCGGATTGCCAGGGTATTTTTTTGCTGAACAGCGTGCTGGGCATTGTTCCGGTTCGCACTATTGCCGGTCATGATTTGCCTGTCGATAGCGGACTTGCGACAATCTTCAATCCTCTCGAAACACTGGAATAAATCGTTTGTTCAAGAAGTTATTGCTTGCGTGCGTTTGTGTCGCCGTCCTCGCCTCGGCAGGAACAGGTCTCTGGGTGTGGCAGGGTCTGCAAGGCCTGAAAAAGTCGGTGATACTGGAAGAGCCGCTGCTTTTTGACGTTCCCCAGGGCAGTTCCTTCATTGAAGTGGTTGGTCGGCTTGAGGCTGAGGGTCTCGTTTCAGACCGGCTGTGGCTGAGGCTGTACGGTCGGCTCGAACCTGAGCAGACCCGTATCAAGGCTGGCCAGTACGAATTTCTCAGTGGCATGAGCCCCAGGGACATGATCGGTGTCATGGTGTCGGGGGACACCAAGCACTGGTATGTACAGTTCATTGAGGGCTGGACCTTCAAGGACATGAGGTCGGCTCTGGCCCAGGCTGAGCGGCTTCAGAAGGTCACTGGCCAGTGGACTGTTGAGCAGATCATGGCAGCTGTTGGCGCCGAGGGCGAGCACCCCGAAGGGCGATTCTTTCCGGATACCTACGCCTTTACCAGTAGCGAATCTGACCTCGACCTGCTGAAGCGGGCCTTCAACCGGATGGAAACAGTGTTGGCCGAGGAATGGTCTGCGCGGGAAGAAGGGCTTCCTTACGATAACCCATACGAAGCCCTGATCATGGCTTCGATCGTGGAGCGCGAAACCGGAGCGCCCCACGAGCGGGATCAGGTTGCCGGCGTGTTTGTCCGCCGCCTGCAGAAAGGAATGCGGCTACAAACCGACCCCACGGTCATCTACGGCATGGGAGACAGTTATCAGGGGCGGATAGGGCGCAGGGACCTGCGCACCTATACACCCTACAATACTTACAGAATCAATGGCCTGCCTCCCACGCCCATTGCCCTCCCTGGCCGTGAATCCATTCACGCGGCCCTGCATCCGGATGACGGTGATGCACTTTATTTCGTTGCCCGGGGTGATGGCACGCACAAGTTTTCGCGCACACTGTCGGAACACCAGAAAGCCGTGCGTGAATTCCAGTTGAACAGACGTGACGACTACCGTTCCTCCCCTGCACCACAGAACAACGACTCCGATGAGGATGCGGGATGACGGTTCGCGGGCAATTCATAACATTTGAGGGTACCGAGGGGGTTGGCAAGTCAACCCAGTTGACGAACGCAGCCGACACACTTGATCAGATCGGTGTCGATTATATCGTCACCCGGGAGCCTGGCGGCACGCCCATGGCTGAGTCCATCCGCGAACTCCTGCTGGCTCCCCGGGATGAGCCGGTGAATGAAATCACCGAGCTGTTGCTGATGTTTGCTGCCAGGGCCCAGCACCTGCACACGCGGATTTTGCCGGCGCTTGAGCGCGGTCACTGGGTCTTGTGCGACCGTTTTACCGATGCGACCTTTGCCTATCAGGGCGGCGGGCGCGGCGTTCCGGAGGAACGAATCGCCCTGCTTGAAACTCTGGTGCAGGGCGACATTCGTCCGGATCACGTGATTGTTCTGGATGCCCCCGTGGACACAGGGATGGCCAGGGCCCGCAAGCGGGGAGAACTTGATCGCTTCGAGCAGGAAGATCTGGAGTTCTTTCAGCGAATCAGAGATGCCTATCTTGCCCGGGCCAAGGCGCAGCCCGCCAGGTATCAGGTAATTGATGCCTCGCGCCCACTGGCTGAGGTTTCTGAGCAGGTTTCGGGACTGTTGAAGCAGTGGTTGAGCCGTTCAGCGGTGCGCTGAGAGCTGCGAGTTTCCCCGATGTTTCTGTTCCATTCGTGCACTTTCTGTAATGTTCTGCTTTAATTGAGGAACATTCTCAGTTAAACGCTGGCAGTTTTAATGGTTAACGCGAAACTTCTGAAGCTTCCCATGGCAGCGCATCAGCACTGGCATGAACACCACCAGATTGTCATCGGGGTGCGGGGCGAAGCCGAGTTAAGCGTTGATGGGGCAGGGGCTTATCTGGACACCTGGCGAGCATACCTGGTGCCCACGGAAGCCCGACACGATTATCGTGGTAATGACCAGAATCATGTTCTGGTGATCAATCTCGATCCGCTTATGCCTGCCGTCAATTCTCCAGCCCACGCCGATTACGAGCGCATGATGCGGGTGTTTGAAAAGCCGCGAACCTTGCAGATGGATAGTCGCTTACATGGTCTCGTCCAGTTCGCCGCTGGCGAGTTTGACCGAGCGCCCGATCATACAACGCTCCAGCAGCACCTGGCTTCAAGCATTCTCTATTGTATGGCTGACCGGATCACAGATGGCCAGTCCTTCACGTCAAACCGGAATGCTATCAGCCCTGATACAGTCCGACGCTACATTCTCAAAAATCTCCACAAGAAGATTACTGTCGAAGATATGGCAGGAGAGGTTTGCCTCAGTGTCAGCCGTTTCCATGAGGTGTTCAGGGAGGTGGCAGGTATAACGCCGCACCAGTTTCTATTACAGACACGACTTGATCAGGCCGCCAACCTCCTCGCAACAACGACCCTGACAGTGTCCGAAATCAGTTACCGATCGGGTTTCTCGTCTCAAAGCGCGCTGACAAATGCCTTGCGGAAATACAAGGGGACCACGCCATCAAGATTGCAGGTTGGCGAGAGTGTGGCCTGATTTGGCCGGTCAGTTCCTTAGTCCCGTAGGATTGTGCAAAAGAATCGTAGGATTTCGTAAGCCTGAAATCCGCACTAATACTAAGTTATAGCGACTGGAGCCCGGTCTCACGCGAGCGTGCGGGGCGAGAGTCGCAAATGTTCTTTGCGTACTCAGGTTCAGGGAGTGATCACAAGGAAATTCCCTGCTTCAAATGAGATGGAACTCGGAAACAAAAGAAGAACAGTGCAGCGAGTTGGCATAAGGTCAGCCATGTGCTTTGCGAGCGGATCTATTCCGACTCATTAAACCGGAGGAGCCCCTATGGCTATTGGTGTTTGGATCAGTCTATTTGCTTACTTTGCGCTCATGATTGCCATCGGCGTTTATGCCATGCGCAGAGCTACGTCTTCGTCCGAAGACTATATGTTGGGCGGCCGAGCCCTCAGTCCGAAGGTGGCTGCGCTTTCGGCAGGTGCTTCTGATATGAGTGGCTGGCTGCTTCTGGGTCTGCCGGGCGCGCTGTTTGCGTCGGGTCTGGGATCTGCCTGGATTGGTATTGGCCTGCTCGTAGGTGCATTCTTTAACTGGACGCTGGTTGCGCCCCGCCTCCGTGAACAAACCGTTCACTATGGCAATGCGATCACCATCCCGTCTTTCCTGGCAAATCGATTCCCGACACAGGCCCTGTCGCTGCGCACCGTCTCGGCGATCGTTATTGTCATTTTCTTCGCGGTCTATACAGCGTCAGGCCTGGTGGCCGGCGGCAAGCTGTTTGAGAGCGCATTCGCCGGAATTTTCAACTTCGGTGGCATGAGTGATTACGCAGCAGGCATCGTAATTACCCTGGGTGTGGTTCTGGCTTACACCGTCGTGGGTGGGTTCCTGGCCGTGAGTATGACGGACTTTGTACAGGGCTGTATCATGATGCTGGCTCTGGTCATCATGCCCGCGGTTGTGCTGTTTGGTGAAGGCGGTGGCGGTTTCGCCCAGGCCTCTCAAACCCTGAACGAGGTTGATCCCACGCTGCTGTCCTGGACGGAGGGGCTAACCTTTATTGGTTGGTTGTCTGCCGTTACCTGGGGGCTGGGTTATTTCGGTCAGCCCCACATCATCGTGCGTTTCATGGCCATCCGCACCCTGAAGGATGTACCGGTTGCCCGGAACATCGGTATGAGCTGGATGCTGATTTCCCTGATCGGCGCGATTTCTCTGGGCGTATTCGGCCGTGCCTACGCTATCCGTAATGGTATGGACGTACAGGATCCGGAAACCATCTTTATCATCCTGTCAGACATGCTGTTCCACCCGCTGATCACAGGCTTCCTGTATGCGGCTCTGCTGGCGGCGGTGATGAGTACCATCTCCAGTCAGCTGTTGGTATCTTCCTCTTCACTGACAGAAGATTTCTATCGTCTGTTCCTGCGTAAGGAAGCAACTGACAAGGAGTGCGTAAATATCGGTCGCGTGTGCGTTGTCCTTGTTGGTCTGGTGGCAGCCGTCATCGCCTCCGATCCGAACTCTCAGGTTCTGGCCCTGGTTGCTAACGCGTGGGCAGGCTTTGGTGCTGCATTCGGTCCGCTGATTATCCTGTCGCTGATGTGGCGTCGAACTAACGGCGCAGGTGCCATCGCTGGCATGGTTGTCGGTGCGGCCACGGTCATGATCTGGATTTCAATGGGCTGGAACGGCTCGTTCATGGGTGGACCAGGTGTCTACGAGATTATTCCCGGCTTCATTGCTGCCTTCATCGCAATCCTGGTAGTGAGCTCGGTAACCGCCGATGCCGGCGAGTATCAGCATATCGAGCGGTAAAGAAAATCGCGCCAAGCGCGTTTGAAGAAGTGAAAAGGACTCCTGCGGGAGTCCTTTTTTTGGTCATAATGATTCCGGATCGTTCGTCTCTTTTGTGGCGACGCCCCAATCCGCAACGGAGCGCGATGAGTGACTGTTCTGGAAGTCCTGGCATTACTGTCGATCGGTGGCATTGCCGGGTTTATTAACGTTCTCTCAGCTGGCGGATCGATGCTGACTCTGCCGCTATTGATGTTTTTGGGGTTGCCGCCACAAGTGGCCAATGGCACTAACAGGGTGGCGATAACGCTGCAGAGTATCACTGCAGTAGGCAGCTTCTACCGGATGGGGCATGGCAACCTGGTCGTTAGTTTGCATTTGGCCTTTCCCGCAGTTCTCGGTTCGCTTCTGGGCGCCTGGATTGCTACCTGGGTATCGGACACTGTCTTCGAGTGGGTGTTGGTGTCCGCCATGATCGGCGCCTCCGCATTTATGCTTCTGCCGCAACCGGTGCTCAGTACCCGGCCGCTGACCCCGGAGCGTCTCAGTCCGGCCATTTATCTGGCGATGTTCGTCGTTGGCATGTACGGCGGATTCATTCAGGTAGGTGTTGGCGTGCTGTTCATTGTGGTGCTTTACCACATGCTCAAGATCGACCTGCGCCAGGTGAACGTGCTCAAGGTATCGATCGTGTTGCCTTTTACATTCGCTGCTCTGGTGGTCTTCGCTTTCAACGACCAGGTTCGCTGGGGTGTGGGGCTGACGCTGGCGCTGGGTAATATCACCGGTGCTTTTATTGCTACCCGAGTGAATATGAGCAAACGCGGAGCGCGTTGGATTAAATTGATTACCCTGGTGATGGTAGCGGCCATTCTGGCGAGGCTGGTTTTTTACTGATTGCCAACAAGTCACGCGTTGAACAGTCTATGGCGAACCATGTTGCATAAAAAAACGCCAGCCCGAGGGCTGGCGTTTTTGGAGCTAAACCTTAAAAGTCACTGCTCAGGCAACGTTCGCCTCAGAGGCCTTCTTGGTGTAGTTCTCCATCTGGTCGAAGTTGAGATACTTGTAAATCTCTTTCGACATGCTGTTGAGGTCTTTGGCGTACTCCATGTATTCCTCGGCGGAGGGGAGTTTGCCCAGTACCGCGCCAACCGCTGCCAGTTCCGCGGAGGTCAGGTACACGTTGGCACCATCGCCCAGACGGTTCGGGAAGTTACGGGTGGAGGTAGACAGCACGGTGCTCTTGGCCGCCACACGTGCCTGGTTACCCATGCACAGGGAGCAGCCCGGCATCTCGGTGCGAACACCGGCAGTGCCGTAGATGTTGAAGTAGCCTTCTTCCATCAACTGGGCCTGGTCCATCTTGGTGGGCGGGGACATCCACAGACGGGTCTTCAGGGGTTCCTTGTTCTGCGCCAGCAACTTACCGGCGGCACGGAAATGACCGATGTTGGTCATGCAGGAACCGATGAACACTTCGTCTACCTTGTCGCCGGCCACTTCGGACAGCGTCCGGGCGTCGTCCGGATCGTTCGGGCAGCACACGATCGGCTCCTTGATTTCGGCCAGGTCGATTTCCACTACGTGGGCGTACTCCGCGTCCTTGTCGGCACGCATCAGCTTCGGATCAGCCAGCCACTCTTCCATCTGCTGGGCGCGACGCTCCAGGGTACGAGGATCGCCGTAACCCTCGGCAATCATCCAGCGCAGCATGGTGATGTTGGAGCGCAGGTACTCGGCCACGGACTCTTCAGACAGGTTGATGGTGCAGCCAGCAGCAGACCGCTCGGCAGACGCGTCAGACAGCTCGAAAGCCTGCTCTACGGTCAGGTGCTCAAGACCTTCGATCTCAAGGATGCGACCGGAGAATTCGTTGATCTTGCCTTTCTTCTCAACGGTCAGCATGCCTTGCTTGATGCCGTACAGCGGAATGGCATGTACGAGGTCGCGCAGGGTGATACCTGGCTGCATTTCGCCCTTGAACCGAACCAGAACAGATTCCGGCATATCCAGCGGCATAACGCCGGTTGCAGCGGCAAACGCAACCAGACCGGAACCGGCCGGGAAGGAGATGCCCATGGGGAAGCGGGTGTGAGAGTCACCACCGGTGCCCACGGTGTCCGGCAGCAGCATGCGGTTCAGCCAAGAGTGGATGATACCGTCGCCCGGACGCAGGGAAACACCGCCACGGGTACGGATAAAGTCCGGCATGGTGTGCTGCATTTCCACGTCAACCGGCTTCGGGTAAGCAGCAGTGTGGCAGAAAGACTGCATGACCAGGTCGGCCTGGAAGCCCAGACACGCCAGGTCTTTCAGCTCGTCCCGGGTCATCGGGCCGGTGGTGTCCTGGGAGCCGACTGTCGTCATGTGTGGCTCGCAGTAGGTGTTCGGACGAACGCCTTTGCCTTCTTCCAGGCCACAGGCTTTGCCGACCATCTTCTGGGCCAGGGTGAAGCCTTTGGTGCCGGCTTCGGGATCTTTCGGCAGGCGGAACAGGTCGGTCGCGCCCATGCCCAGTGCTGTACGAGCCTTGGCGGTCAGGCCACGGCCGATGATCAGCGGAATACGGCCGCCGGCCTGAACTTCGTCCAGGATTACGTCGGACTTGAATTTGAACTCGGAGATGGTTTCGCCGGCCTCGTTCAGGATCTTGCCTTCATACGGGCGGATCTCGATAACGTCGCCCATGTTCATGTTGTCGACCGGAGCTTCGAAAACCAGGGCACCGGCGTCTTCCATGGTGTTGAAGAAGATTGGGGCAACCTTGTTACCGATACAGACACCACCGGCACGCTTGTTGGGAACGCCCGGGATGTCCTCACCAAAGAACCACAGAACGGAGTTGGTGGCAGACTTACGGGAAGAACCGGTACCGACAACATCACCAACGAAGGCAACGGGCAGGCCCTTGGACTTGATCTCATCGATCTGGCTCATGGGGCCGGTTACGCCGGGTTCTTCCGGCTTCAGGCCATCACGTTCCATTTTATAGGCAGCACGCGCGTGCAGCGGGATGTCCGGGCGGGACCAGGCATCCGGGGCCGGGGACAGGTCGTCAGTATTGGTTTCGCCAGTGACCTTGAACACCACCATCTTGGTGCTCTCGGGCACCTTCTTCTTGTTGGTGAACCACTCGCCGTTGGCCCAGGATTCAACCACGGCCTTGGCAACGGTGTTGCCTGCGTCCATCTTTTCCTTCACATCGTTGAAGGCGTCGAACATCAGCAGAGTGCGCTTGAGCTGCTCACCGGCCAGTTCAGCCAGTTCGGAGTCGTCCAGCAGGTCAACCAGGGTCGCGATGTTATAACCGCCCTGCATCATGCCCAGGAGCTTCACCGCTTTCTGCTTGTCCAGCAGGGGAGAGGATGCTTCGCCTTTAACAATGGCGGTCAGGAAAGCGGCCTTCACATAGGCGGCTTCATCCACGCCCGGCGGTACGCGGTTTTCCAGGAGATACACCAGGGTATCTTCCTCACCGGCCGGCGGGTTTTTCAGCAGATCGACCAGAGCAGCGGTCTGCTCGGCGTTCAGGGGCTTGGGAGGAATACCCAGGGCTTCACGTTCAGCAACGTGTTCACGATAGGCTTCTAACACGATATGGACCCTCATCAGTTGGAATGTCCCGCGCCGTTGGCTTCATGCCTTGGCGGGAGGTTTTGGCGGAAAGGCCGCAGGAGCCTCTGAATAATGCCTCAAATCACCGATGGGGTTTCAGGGTTTATTCAGAGACTCCTTAATCTGGCGCTGCATTCTATAGGAAACCCCTTATAAAGTTAAGTTGGACAGAGGTCGGAGGAATCTGTTAAGTGCGCTATACTCGCCGGCCGCAAATCAATCAATATACTGAGCCATGAACGACGCACTGCAAGAGATTCACGACTTCCTGCCATGCCGGACTCCGCAACGATGGATCGACAACGCCCTGGCTAATCAGGACCTGATGCTGATCGATCACGCCCACTGCGAGAAAAAGGCCGCCTCCACAGCGCTCAGCCTGATGTACCGCTACGTCGACAATACCAATCTGCTGTACAAGATGTCCCGGCTGGCCCGGGAAGAACTCAGGCATTTCGAGCAGGTGCTGGCGATCATGAATAAGCGGGGCGTGGATTATTGTCACCTGACGCCGGCTCGTTACGCCGCAGGGTTGAGACAGGAAGTTCGCACAGAAGATCCCGGGCGTCTGGTGGATGTGTTGATTGTTGGCGCCATTATCGAAGCGCGCTCCTGTGAGCGTTTTGCCGCCCTGGCTCCGTTCCTGGATGAGAAGCTGGCGGATTTCTACACCAGTCTCCTGAAATCCGAAGCCCGGCATTATCAGGATTATCTGTCGCTGGCCGAGCAGGCCGCCGGTGGGCCTATCGAGGCGCGCGTCGGCGAATTTCTGGCGCTTGAGAAGGCGTTGATCGAGGAGCCGGATACCGAGTTCCGGTTCCACAGTGGGCCGGTTTCAGCGTAATTGCCGACACAGCTCTATCCATGCGTCGATCCCCGCGCTGCGGTATTTCTGCTTGTGCAGGATGAAGTAGAACTGGCGATCAAACCGTCGGTGTGCCGGGACGGTTAGCGGCACCAGGCTGCCACGCTTGAAGGCGTCGGCCAGCACCACTTCAGACAGGCAGCCAATGCCCAGGTCTGCCTCGACCGCCCGTTTGATGGCTTCCGTGTGTTCCAGTTCCAATAGCACGTTCAGATCCGGCAGCAGTCCGTGCATGCCTCGCTCGAAGCTCTGGCGGGTGCCTGACCCCTGTTCCCGCATTATCCAGGTAGCGTTGCGAAGGTCCTCGTCCGAGAGCGAATCCCGGTTCGCCAGGGGGTGGCTGGGCGAACAGAACACCACCAGTTCGTCGCCTCGCCAGGGCAACACATCCAGCTCTGATGATTGCAGTTCCCCCTCGATCAGACCTATATCCAGCTCGAAGTCTTTGACACGTCTGGCAATGGTGCTGGTGTTGGCAACTTCCAGGGAGACTCTGGGGTGGGTAGGGGTATTCATGTATTGGGCCATCACACCCACGGCCAGATAGTTTCCGATAGTAAGCGTGGCGCCAACTTTCAGAGCACCCACTTCCGTGTGCTTACTGAAGGCCTGTTCCAGTTCATTGGCCTGGGCCAAGACGGCTTCCACCTTCGGGCGGTAAAGCCGCCCGAGTTCGTTTAACTGGAGCCGTTTGCCAACGCGATCGAACAGCTGGATGTCGAACTGGTTTTCCAGTTCTTTCAGTGCACTGCTGGCTGCTGACTGCGACATGGCCAGCGATTCGGCAGCGCGGGTGATGTTCTGGAAGTGCGACGCTGCAAGGAAAACTTCCAGCTGTCGGAAACTGTATTTCATAACTTTTAGCTCTTAATCGGCTCACTCGAATAAGGTTATGAGAATATCCCATTTTCCCGATAGGTTAGTGCCGGGTTAGACTAAGCGCAATCCAAAGTTAAATCATTCGCCGTAAAACAGCGTATCGAACAGGCAAGAGGTTTTCATGAGCAACCTGATCAAAGAGAAAGTTACCAGCGTTCATCACTGGAACGATACCCTGTTCAGCTTTACCACAAGCCGGGATCCGGGCTTTCGTTTCAAGAACGGTCATTTTGTCATGATTGGTCTGGAGACAGAGGGTAAGCCCTTGATGCGCGCCTACAGTATTGCCAGTGCCAACTATGAGGAAGAGCTCGAGTTCTTCTCCATCAAGGTGCAGGACGGCCCACTGACATCGCGCCTGCAGAAGATCCAGGTGGGTGACGAGATTCTGGTTAGCCGCAAACCTACGGGAACTCTGATTCTGGACAATCTCCTGCCTGGCAAGAACCTGTGGCTGATCAGCACTGGCACCGGGCTCGCACCGTTCATGAGCATCATTAAGGATCCCGAGGTCTACGAGGCCTTCGACAAGGTGATCCTGACTCATGGCGTGCGTTACGTCTCTGAGCTGGCCTATCAGAAGGAAATCGAAGAATTGCCGGAGAACGAATATTTCGGTGAGATGGTGAAGGGCAAACTGGTCTACTACCCTACCGTCACTCGCGAAGAGTTCCGTAATCAGGGCCGGCTGACCGATGCCATGGAAACCGGGAAAATCACCCGTGATCTGGACCTGCCGGATTTCGATCCGGAGACCGACCGTTTCATGATCTGCGGCAGTCCGAGCATGCTCAAGGATACCTGCGCTATCCTGAACAACATGGGATTCAAGGAAGCCCGCGGTGGCGACATGGGGCATTACGTGATTGAGCGGGCCTTTGTGGAGCAGTGAGTATGCAGGGGTAACCCACCTCTGAATAAGCCGGAGCGTGATGCTCCGGCTTTTTTGTGTTTGTATCTGACGGAAGTGTTCGTATAAAAGGGAAAACTCCGGAGACGACAGTGATGGCAGGCATGCACAAAAACAAAAAGATCCTGGTGAGCTTTACAATTGCGCTATTGGTCGGTGTCATTCTCGGGACCGTGGTGCAGACCCAGTTCAACCTGCTGGCGCTTCAGGAAATAGGTGTGCAGATCGGTGTTGAAGCACGAATTTCTGCCACACTTCATGACCTGGGATCCTTCGCGCCTGTTTATGGGATTCTCTTCGGAGTCAGTTTTCTGGTCTCCCAGCTAGCTGCCGCAGGATTCTCCCGGTTGATGGGGCCGGGCTGGCGATCTCCGCTTTGTGCGTTGGCCGGTGGAGCCGGATTATGGGTTGCGCTGGCAACCGTCAACGCGATGTTGCCAATGCCGACGCTGATCGCCGCAACCCGATCCCCGGGCGGCCTGATTGCAATGCTGCTGTCAGGGGTATTCGCCGGGTGGCTGTTTGCCCGATTGACCGCTTCTCGCAAGGAGGCGAGTGGTCTCAACACAGTGCCAGCTGTGGCGATCTGTTGTCTTGCGGTTGGTCTTGGCTGGCAGCCGGGCCTGGTAAAGGCCCAATCCGTCGCCAGTTATTCCGTTGAAACATTGGTGTCTGGCCTTGAGCATCCTTGGTCACTGGCATTTCTTCCTGACGGTGGCGCCTTGGTAACCGAGCGGGCAGGGCGACTGCGGCGAATCTCGGCGGACTTGGAGTTGAGCCAGGAGCCGATTACCGGTGTGCCGACGGTTTTCAATGACGCCCAGGCAGGCCTGTTTGATGTTCTGTTGTCGCCTGATTTCGAGACTGACCAGGAGGTATTTCTCGCCTACGCCTGCGGTACCGCATCTGCCAATCACCTTTGTGTTGCCCGTGGTCAGTTACAGGGAATGGCTCTGAAAGACGTTGTCGAGATATTCCGGGCTAAACCAGCGAAACAGGGCAGTGCCCACTACGGTGGCCGGATGGCCTGGCTTCCGGATGATACGCTGATCGTCACCCTTGGGGATGGATTCGACTACCGTGAGCAGGCGCAGGACCTGTCGAGTCATCTCGGCAAGATTGTCCGCCTGAACCCGGATGGCACGGCTCCGGCCGATAATCCCTTCGTCAGCAGGGACGACGCGCTTCCGGAAATCTACAGTTACGGGCACCGCAATGTGCAGGGGCTGGTCTACGACTCCGCTGAGGGCCTTCTGATTGCCCATGAACACGGACCGCGTGGTGGGGATGAAATCAACATCATCGAGCCGGGGCACAACTACGGCTGGCCGGTGATCACTCACGGCATAGACTACACCGGAGCGATGATCACGCCCTTTGTTGAGCGGGAAGGTATGGAACAGCCGCTGCTGCACTGGACGCCTTCAATCGCGCCCTCAGGCATGACCCGCTACCGGGGCGAGCTGTTTCCAGACTGGCAGGGTAACCTGCTTGTTGGTGCGCTTGCCGACAGAAGTGTGCATCGGGTGACGCTGGACGGACGGCAAGCAAGCGACGTGGAAACGATGCTCGAAGAGCTCGGCGAGCGAATTAGGGATGTCGCCACCGGGCCCGAGGGCGCGGTGTATCTGCTCACCGACAGCGCCGATGGCCGGGTGCTTCGCCTCGTGCCTTAGTCGCAGATTTGGGGTGTTTGTGTCCGGCCGGTGTATAGTAGGCGGTTTTCAGAAAGGGGAAGCCGCTATGTTTCATCTGGAGCTGGAGCCACGTTTCAGCGATACCGATGCCCTCGGGCACATCAGCAACACCACTTTACCGGTCTGGTTCGAGCAGGCCAGAACGCCGGTTTTCCGGATTTTTCATCCCACCCTTGAGGCGGAGACCTGGCCGCTGATCATTGCACGGCTGGAGATTGATCTGATGGCCCAGAGCTACTGGCATATTCCGGTCAAGATCAAGACGGGCATCGGTAAAATCGGCAATTCCTCGTTCCATGTGGTTCAGGAAGCCTGGCAGGGCGACAAGCAGATTGCCCGGGGCGTCGCCGTGCTGATTCATTTCGATTATGAAACAGAGAAAGCCCTGCCGATTCCGGATGAAATCAGGGCGAAGCTTTCTGAGCATCTCGTCGGGTGATGCTTGGCAGGAGGCTTTTAAAAGTCCGAGAAGTCCAAGGTTAATGATATCGATCAATCAAGTTCGACAAAAACGAAGAAGGCCGGGAAATCCCGGCCTTCTTCGTTTTGTGGGCGGAAAGGTTGATGGCTCTGATGCGTTGACTAAAAATTTACGATCCATGCTTGCAATCTAGAGCCTGTTCAGCGTAATGCCTATTGAGGGCCCTCAAGTTTGTGCCCTGGGCTTCCGATTGGAAGGAGAGCTTGATGGAAGAGGAAAAGGATTCAACCCGGCAGGAAATGGCTGCTGAGGTCAGTCGGGTTATTCGCTCGGAACGCAAGCGGGGGAGGGCTGGCCGCTTCGCCTGGCTAGTTGCACTGATGGCGGTTTTGGCGCTCGCTGGTTGGTGGCTGTGGCCAGATGATGGCGAGGTGCTTTGGCAGACCCACAATCTGGACCGGGGCGACATGGTGATGACGGCCACTGCCACTGGAAGCCTTGAACCCAAGAGTGAGGTTTCTGTGGGTGCAGAAATATCGGGGCTGATTACGCAGGTTCTGGTGGAAGAAAACGATCAGGTGACTCAAGGACAGGTTCTGGCGCTGTTCGACACCGATGAATTGGCGGTGGCGCTGGAACAGGCGGAAGCCCAGCTTGCCCTTTCCCGGGCGTCGGTGGCGGAGGCTGAGGCGACTCTCGAGGAAGCAAGGGTGGACGAACGGCGGATCAGCGCACTGCGTGAGCGGGGCACCAGCGCTCAGGCGGAGCTGGATGCTGCCATTGCGGCCCGCAAGCGGGCAGAAGCGAAGCTGGCCTATGCCCGGGCATCGGTGAGGCAGGCGGATGCGTCGGTGCTTCAGGCCCGGACCCGGTTGGAAAAAGCGGTGATCACCTCGCCCATCAACGGTGTGGTTCTGCAGCGAAGTATTGAGCCCGGCAATACCGTGGCGGCCAGTTTCCAGACACCGGTGCTGTTCCTGCTGGCGGAAGATCTGAAAGCCATGGAGCTGCATGTGTCCATGGATGAAGCAGATGTCGGGATGGTGGAAGCTGGTCAGACGGCAACGTTTACCGTGGATGCCTGGTCGGGCCAGGCATTTTCCGCCGAAGTGCTGAAGGTTCACCTTTACCCGTCCGTCGACAACAACGTGGTCACCTACACCACCGTTCTCTCCGTGGATAACAGCGAGGGCTTGCTCAAACCGGGCATGACGGCCACCGCAATCATCGAAACCGGCCGTCGTGAGGATGTTCTGCGGGTGCCGAATGTGGCGTTCCGTTTTACCCCGCCGGCAACCGATAGCGGCGGTGGTGGCCTGTTCAGTCACCCCGGTGCCCGGGGTGGCTCAAATCGATCCGGCCCCTCAAACACTGTTTGGCTGCTGCGAGACGGGGCGCCGACCCGGGTGGTCGTAAAAACGGGGGCTTCCGATGGACGCTACACGGAGTTGCCTGGTGACGAGCTGGCGGAGGGTGAGGCGGTAATAACCGGCATGCAGTCGGCGGTAATTCCGTGATGGGACCAGTTAATGTCGGTGTGTCTGAAATTTCGCAATCCTCGCCATGCGTTGTGGAGGCGCGCGACATCTACAAGATATACGGTAGCGGCGCGACCGAGGTTCGTGCTCTGGATGGCGTCAGCCTGAATATTCGGGCCGGGGAGTTTGTTGCGATCATGGGGCCGTCGGGCTCGGGCAAATCCACCTGTATGAATATCCTGGGTTGCCTGGATGTGCCCAGCTCCGGGGAATACCGGTTCCGGGGCGTGGAGGTGGGCGGCCTCAACCGGGACGAACTAGCCCTGCTGCGCCGGAACTTCATGGGATTTGTGTTTCAGAGCTTCAATCTGCTGCCTCGCACCAGTGCCCTGAGTAACGTTGAACTGCCGCTGATTTACGAGGGCGTCCGGCCAGCGCAGCGTCATGAGTTGGCGATGCAGGCGCTTACCACGGTTGGTCTCGCGGATCGGGCGCATGCGACCTCGGCCCAGCTTTCCGGTGGTCAGCAACAACGGGTAGCGATAGCACGGGCCCTGGTAACGGAGCCTCCGCTCTTGCTGGCGGATGAGCCCACGGGCAACCTCGATACCGCCATGGCCGGAGAGATCATGAAGGAGCTTGTGTCCATTCGTGAACAGCGGGGAATTACGATTCTCATGGTGACCCATGAGCCCGATATTGCCCGATACGCGGACCGGGTTCTGTTTTTCACCGATGGCAAGCTGGTCAGGGATGGTACGCCGTCCGAGGTTATCCCATGAGGGCCCTGGATACCCTGGGCATGTCGGTACAGGCTATTGCCCGAAACAAGCTACGGTCGTTCCTGACAACGCTCGGCATCATTATCGGGGTGGCAAGTGTGGTGGCCATGGTGCATCTGGGGCAGTCGGCTACCCGAAGCGTGACTGAGCAGATCGCAAGCATTGGCTCCAACTTGCTGTTCGTTATGCCGGGTACCGCCCAGCGGGGTCCCGGCGGGCTGCGCACCAGTGCGGAGAATTTCGAGTTGGGCGATGTGGAGGCCATTCGCAATGAAGTGGCTGGCATTCTGGTCGCCCCTGCGCTAACCACCAGTGCCACCGTGGTCATCGGAAATGCCAATGACACCATCCCGGTCATCGGCACCACCAATGACTATTTCGCCGTACGCAATCATTACCTCGATTATGGCCGTGAGTTCGAGGACAGTGAACAGTCTGCCGGCGCTGCCGTGTGCATCATTGGCAAGACCCTGATCGAGGAGATGTTTCTCGGGCAGGAACCCCTTGGCGCGAATATCCGTGTTGGCCGGACGGCATGCCGGGTGATCGGTGTGCTGGTAGAGAAGGGCGAGTCAATGGGCCAGGATCGGGACAAGATCATTCTCATGCCGGTCAAGGCGGTGCAGCGAAGGCTGGTGGGCGAGCTGGACGTCAGCGCCATTTATGTATCGGCTCTGGTGGATGGCACAACAGGATTGGTCCAGGCCCAGATTGAGTCCCTGTTGAGGCAGCGGCGCAATCCAGCGGCAGGTGGGGCCGACGATTTCTATGTCCGGGATACCCAGGATATTGCCCAGACCCTGGAAAGCACCACCAACACGCTGACGGTTCTGCTCGGTGCGATTGCCGCGGTCAGCCTGCTGGTCGGCGGTATCGGGATCATGAACATCATGCTGGTCTCGGTCACCGAGCGCACCAGGGAGATCGGCATTCGCCTCGCCATCGGGGCCAGGGCACGGGATGTGCTGACCCAGTTCCTGGTCGAGTCCATTGCGCTGTCCACCCTTGGTGGGATTATTGGTCTCATTGTCGGGGTTGGGGGCACCTGGCTTGTCACCTGGCAACTGGACATGCCCTTTGTTGTTTCGCCAGCGGTTATGGCGGTCGGGTTTACTTTCTCGGTGGCCATCGGCGTTATCTTCGGATACTTCCCCGCTCGCAAGGCAGCCATGCTGAACCCGATTGATGCGTTACGTCACGAATAGCGACCTGCCGGAACCTTGCCAACTATGTTATTGATTGTGGAAACAACCCGGCTATCAGGAGTGAATCATTGGTTTTCAAATCCCTCGGAGTGATATTACTGGCAGGTCTTTTGGGTCTGGCTGGCTGCGATTCTGACGAAAAGGCGCCAGCGGCCGAGTCCGGCAAAGTGGATGCGGAGAATCCAGACTTGCAGACCGGAGATATATCCCTGGCACTGACTTCTGCCCAGTTGGACTGGGTGGGCCAACAGATTTTCCGGAACGAGTGTGCCGGTCGTTTCCAGTGTTTGGTCCACTGGAACGATGGTGAGGCGTTCCCATCGCTCGGGATTGGCCACTTCATCTGGTATCCGAAGGGCGTTGAGGGGCGGTTTGTCGAGAGCTTTCCCGCGCTGATGGAATACATGGAACAACGGCAAGTCAATATTCCCGAATGGCTGCGGGCTCTGGAGCCCTTCGATGCGCCCTGGAGCGAAAAAGCGGAATTCCTGGCTGTCGACGACTCGCCCCGGCTCGCGGAACTGCGTGAATTTCTGGCGGGAACCCAGGGAATACAGGCTGAGTTTATCTTCCGGCGCGCCAGAGAGTCGCTTGGAAGGATTGTTGAGGCCGCTCCGGATGATCGGAAGTCAGACGTGGCTGACAGGCTTGAAGCGCTTAGTCAGACTCCCGGCGGCGTCTACGCCATCATCGACTATGTGAATTTCAAGGGTGAGGGGCTTTCCTCTACGGAACGCTACAACGATCAAGGCTGGGGGCTGCTGCAAGTCTTGTTGGAAATGTCTGGCTCACCTGACCGGAATGCTCTTGGGCAATTTCGGGAGGCCGCCGGCACTGTTCTTACACGCAGGGCTGAAAACGCAAAGGATCCAATCGAACGAGAGCGCTGGCTGCCCGGATGGCTGAGGCGTCTCGAGACCTATAAAGAGCCTCCTGTCTTCAAAATTTCCGAATAATTTTGCATAAAAACTAGTTCATTTACCGAACCTTGTTCTACTTTTAAGGAGCAAGGCCCTAATGCTGCCTTTTTTCGGCGCATAGGGTCGCAGTGAGGGCACTGTATCAGTGCATGAAGCAGCGCCACTTCGTTCCAGATCTGTCTGTAACGCTTCGGTGGCGGATAAAAACAATATAAATCATGGGTTTATGATCTGTGGCTCGCAAATTGCTGAGGTCACACGTCGCGAAAAACCAACTGATGTTCGGAGAAAAGACAATGAGAAAGACGAAATCGATTGCCCTGGGGATTGCTCTGGCGGTAGGCACGTTCACGGCCACTGGAGCCATGGCTGCCACCACTCTGGAAAACGTCAAGGAAAAAGGCCATCTCCAGTGTGGGGTGACCAGCGGTTTGCCAGGTTTCTCTCAGCCTGACGAAAAAGGTAACTGGACCGGTATCGATGTGGACACCTGCCGTGCGGTGGCCGCAGCCATCTTCGGTGACGCGAACGCCGTTGAGTTTACGCCGCTGACCGCGAAGGAGCGTTTCACCGCCCTGCAGTCTGGCGAAATCGATATGCTCTCCCGTAACACTACATGGACACTGACCCGGGATGCCTCTCTGGGCCTGAACTTCGCAGGTGTGAACTACTACGACGGGCAGGGTTTCCTGATCAACAAGGGTATTGGCGTGGACGACGCCACTCAACTGGACGGTGCCACCATCTGTATCCAGGCCGGTACCACCACCGAACTCAACCTTTCCGATTACTTCCGCGCCAAGGGCATGGAATTCAAGCCGATCGTATTTGATACCTCGGAGCAGACGGTTCAGGGATTTGCTGCAGGTCGCTGCGATGTTCTGACGTCTGACCGTTCACAGCTGGCGGCACTGCGTTCAAAGCTTTCTGATCCGAGTTCGGCCAAGATTCTGCCGAATACCATCTCCAAAGAGCCTCTGGGCCCGGTCGTACGCCAGGGTGACGACCAATGGTTCAACATCGTCAAGTGGGTGCTTTCCGTCCAGATCAATGCCGAAGAGCTGGGTGTTACCAGCGCCAATGCCGACGACATGCTGAAGTCCGACAACCCGAACATTCAGCGTCTGCTGGGTACCGACGGCGATATGGGTGCCAAGCTCGGATTGCCGGATGACTTTGGTCACAAGGTGGTGAAGCTGGTCGGCAACTACGGCGAGATGTATGACCGCAACGTAGGTCCGGATACCCCGCTGGGCCTGGACCGCGGTATCAACGCGCTGTGGACTGAAGGCGGCATCATGTATGCCCCGCCGGTTCGTTAAGACCTGAAGGCATGCGGCGAAGTCTTCTGATGGGAGGCTTCGCCGTTATCTCTGATGCTGTAAACCACAGGGAAAAGCTTTTCAGGACACTCCATGAAAAAACAAACAATTGATACCCGACCTGCAGGGCCCAAGCCCTGGTACGACCCCCGGGTCCGCTCACTCTTCTTCCAGGCGATAGCCATTGCCCTTGTGTTCTGGGGCGGTTGGGTTCTCGTCGATAACACACTTTCCAACATGGAAAGCCGTGGCATCAGCACCGGTTTCGGGTTTCTGAATGAAACCGCCGGATTTGGCATCATCATGAATCTGGTGCCTTACGATGCAACCATGTCCTATGGCCGAACGTTCTGGGTCGGTCTGACCAATACGCTGCTTGTTTCCGCGATGGGTGTGGTCGCCGCTACCATTCTTGGTTTCATTATCGGTGTGGCGCGGCTCTCGAGTAACTGGCTGGTGGCCAAGATGGCGCTGGTCTACATTGAGGTGATTCGAAACATACCGCTACTGCTGCAGATTTTTTTCTGGTACTTCGCCGTACTCAGCAATCTTCCGTCACCGCGCCAGAGTGTTGATGTTGGTGGCGCACTGTTCCTCAACAATCGTGGACTGTATCTGCCTGAGCCGATGACTCAGGAAGGCTTCGGGATTGTTTGGGGCGGCATTCTGCTTGCCATTGCTGCCGTTGTTGGAATCCGCATCTGGGCCAAGAAACGCCAGCTGGCGACCGGCCAGATTTTCCCGACCTTCAAGGTTGGTGTGGCCATTCTGGTGCTTGTACCCATAGTGTCCTACCTGGTTGCGGGGCGTCCCATCGAGTGGGATCTTCCGGCCCTCAGAGGGTTCAACTTTGGCGGCGGGATTACCATTATCCCGGAGCTGGCAGCCTTGTGGATCGCACTGTCTTTGTACACTGCCAGCTTCATCGCTGAAATTGTGCGCTCGGGTATCCTCTCTGTCAGTAAAGGGCAGACAGAGGCATCCAAGGCGCTTGGGCTACCCAATGGCCTTACCCTGAGATTGGTGGTTATCCCCCAGGCCATGAGGGTCATCATCCCGCCGCTGACCAGTCAGTACCTGAATCTGGTGAAGAACTCGTCGCTTGCCACCGCGATCGGCTATCCGGACCTGGTGGCCGTATTCATGGGAACCACGCTGAATCAGACGGGGCAGGCCGTTGAGGTTGTCGCCATTACCATGGCGGTGTATCTCACCATCAGTCTGCTGATCTCGCTGTTCATGAATATCTATAACCGGGCTGTGGCCATTAAGGAGCGATGATGACCGAGTCAACCATGAAAGCACCCAAGAAGGCGCTCAGGCCGGTCAAGTGGATGCGGGAGAACCTGTTCTCTGGCTGGTTCAACACGGTGCTGACGCTGGGTGTCGCCTATATGCTGGTTACCAGTGTGGGGCCCTTGCTCAACTGGTTCTTCCTCGACGCCAACTTTGTTGGCGCTGACGCGAGCGACTGCACGGGTGCCGGCGCCTGCTGGCTGTTTATAAGCCAGCGCCTGAACTTCTTTATCTACGGGTTTTACCCGGACGAGCTGCAATGGCGGGTGGACGCGATGTTCCTGCTGTTGGCGGTTTCCTTTGTGCCCCAGTTCATCGAGCGGTTTCCGGGCCGTAAGTGGCTGGGACTCTTTGGCATCTTCGGTCTGCCCGTTGTTGGCTACTTCCTGATTCCCGGCGGCGCATTCGGTCTGGAAGAAGTGCAGAGCTCGAAATGGGGTGGTCTGATGCTGACGCTGATCCTGGCTTACATCGGGATCGTAGCCTCGTTGCCAATTGGCATACTGCTGGCACTGGGCCGGCGCTCCGAGATGCCCATCATCCGGGGGATTTGTGTGGTTTTTATCGAGGTGTGGCGGGCGGTTCCGTTGATCACGGTCCTGTTCATGGCCTCAGTGATGCTGCCGCTGTTTCTTCCGGAGGGCGTGAACTTTGAGAAGTTGGCCCGGGCGCTGATAGGTATCACGCTATGGCAGTCTGCTTACATGGCGGAAGTTATTCGCGGTGGCTTGCAGGCCATTCCCAGAGGGCAGTATGAAGCTGCAGATGCTCTGGGGCTGGGATACTGGCGCAAGATGGGACTGGTAATCCTGCCGCAGGCCCTGAAAATGGTTATTCCGGGTATCGTGAACACCTTCATTTCCCTGTTCAAGGACACCACGCTGGTGCTGATCATCGGCCTGTTCGACATTCTTGGGACGGTCCAGTCTACGGTCACAGATCCCGCCTGGCAGAATGTTGCAATAGAGGGCTACGTATTTGTGGCATTCTGTTTCTGGGTCTTCTGCTTCGGCATTTCCAGATACAGTCAGAACCTTGAACGAAAACTCGACACCGGTCATAAGACCTGATGGGTAATCCTATGACAGACCAAACACAAACTTCAGAAATGCAGACCCAGTCGCAAGCCCAGTCGGACAAAAAGCCTGGGATTATCCGGGTCGAGGGAATGCACAAGTGGTACGGGGACTTTCATGTTCTCAAGGATCTCAACCTGACCGTTGATCAGGGCGAGAGAATTGTTATCTGTGGGCCGTCCGGCTCGGGAAAATCCACCTTCATCCGTTGCATTAACCGGCTGGAGGAGCATCAGCAGGGCAAAATCATTGTTGATGGTATCGAGCTGACCGATGATGTCCGCCATATTGATACGGTTCGGCGGGAAGTCGGCATGGTGTTTCAGCACTTCAACCTTTTCCCGCACCTGACCGTCCTCGAAAACTGCTGCCTGTCGCCGATCTGGGTGCGAAAAACGCCCCGAAAGGAAGCGGAAGCATCGGCGATGGAGTATCTGGAGCGGGTCAAGATTCCGGACCAGGCCAACAAATTCCCGGGGCAGCTTTCAGGGGGGCAGCAGCAGCGCGTGGCTATCGCCAGGGCACTCTGCATGAAGCCGAAGATCATGCTGTTCGACGAGCCAACCTCGGCCTTGGATCCGGAGATGATCAAAGAGGTGTTGGATGTCATGATCGAGTTGGCGGGCAGTGGCATGACCATGCTCTGCGTAACCCACGAAATGGGTTTCGCGAAGACGGTGGCGGACCGGGTTATCTTTATGGATGGAGGTGAGATCGTAGAGGAGGCGCCACCCCACGAGTTCTTCACAAACCCACAGGAAGCCAGAACTCAGAAGTTCCTCCAGCAGATACTGGCGCACTGAAGCCAAGGTTAGAAAAGCCGGGCATTTGCCCGGCTTTTTTATAATGGCTGCTTTTTCAACTCGGGCTCTTCGCCCGGTTTCGCCTCAAGCCACCAGACGTTCCTGTCCCAATCCCCCAGAACAATGCGCTTGGCCGGCGAGCCGTTGGCGGTAAGCTCATGCATTGCGGGGCGATGGGTGTGGCCATGGATCAGTCTCTGAACCCCGTACTTTTCCATGTCCCTCACGACTTCCTCGGGCGTTACGTCCATGATGAATTCTTCCTTGCCCTGGTTTTTCGCCATGCTGATTTCCCGAAGCTGGCGGGCCATCTGCTGTCGGTCTTCCAGTGGGCGTTGGAGAATCATCTGCTGCCACTGCGGGTTACGCATGTTGGCCCGGAATTTCTGGTACTCCACATCGGCGGTACACAGGCTGTCGCCATGCATCAGCAGAGTAGGGGTGCCGTGCAGATCAATCACCGTTGGGTCGTCCAGAAGCGTTGCGCCGGCCCGGTCGCAGAAGTCCTGGCCGATCAGGAAATCCCGGTTGCCGTGCATCAGGAAGATATCGGTGCCGCTGTCCCGAAGCTTGCGCAGGGCCGCAGCGACCTGCTCCTGAAGCGGCGTGCGCTCGTCATCGCCGATCCAGGCCTCGAAGAAATCGCCGAGGATATAGAGCTGATCGACACCCCTGGCTTTCTCGTCAAGAAATGTGAGAAACGCCTCAGTGATATCCGGACGGGATTCCTCGAGGTGGAGGTCTGAAATAAACAGCGTGGTCACGCGTCCTCCAGAACCTCGGCCTTTTCGATAACCACGTCTTCCGCTGGCACATCCTGGTGGCCGGCGCGCATGGTGGTGCGAACGGCGCGGATCGCGTTTACCGTGTCCATGCCTTCGACGACTTTGCCGAACACGCAGTAGCCCCAGCCTTCCGCGTTCTTGGCTGTGTGGTCCAGGAAGCCGTTGTTCTCAACGTTGATAAAGAACTGGGCTGTAGCAGAATGCGGGTCCATGGTGCGTGCCATGGCAATGGTTCCCTGCATGTTGCTCAGGCCATTATCGGCTTCGTTCTGGATGGAGTCGCGGGTTTTACGTGGGGTCATGCCCGGCTCGAAGCCGCCGCCCTGAATCATGAAATTGCTGATCACACGGTGAAAGATCAGGCCATCGTAAAAACCGTCGCGAACGTACTGTTCGAAGTTTTTGGCGGTTTCCGGTGCCTTGTCGTAGTCCAGTTCCAGCTTGATGTCACCGTAGTTGGTTGTCAGCAGAATCATCAGGTTTTCCTGTTCAGAAAGGTTAGGTACGTTAACGGGCCCATTGTACTCAAGAGTTTCCCGCTATGCATGAGTCCGGCAAGGATTTGTGAGTATAATACGCGGTTTAAGATTCACTCCCCTTTTAACAGAGATTGTATGAGCGCCGAGTCGAAGAAAGCCCACAACTTTATCCAGAGCCTGATCGAAGACGCCATCGCCAGCGGAGAGCATACCGGCAAGGTGGTCACCCGATTCCCGCCGGAGCCCAATGGCTACCTGCATATTGGTCACGCCAAATCGATCTGCCTGAACTTTGGCATTGCCGAGACCTTTTCCGGCGACTGTAACCTTCGGTTTGACGACACCAACCCGGAAAAGGAAAACCAGGAATACATCGACGCCATCAAGCAGGATGTGGAGTGGCTTGGCTACGAGTGGGCCGGGGACGTGCGTTACGCCTCCGATTACTTTGACGCCCTTTATGAATTTGCCGAGGAGCTGATTACCCGGGACAAGGCCTACGTCTGCGCCCTGACGGCCGATGAAATGGCCGAATATCGGGGCAGCCTGAAAGAGCCCGGCAGAAACAGCCCCTACCGTGACCGCCCGGTGGAAGAAAGTTTGCAGCTGTTCCGTGATATGCGGGACGGAAAGTACCAGAACGGCGAACTGGTACTGCGGGCGAAAATTGATATGGCCTCTCCGAACATCAACATGCGGGATCCGATCCTTTATCGCATCCGTTACGCCGAACACCATCAGACTGGGAACAAGTGGTGCATCTACCCGATGTACGACTTCACGCATCCGATTTCCGATGCCATGGAAGGAATCACCCATTCCCTGTGCACACTGGAGTTCGAGGATCACCGGCCGCTGTATGACTGGGTGCTGGATAACATTTCCGGCCCCTGCCATCCGCGTCAGATCGAGTTTGCCCGGCTGAATCTGAACTACACCATCACCTCCAAGCGCAAGCTCAAGCGTCTGGTGGATGAGAATGTGGTTGATGGCTGGAACGATCCGCGTATGCCTACCATTTCCGGTATGCGCCGGCGTGGCTACACGCCGGAATCCATCCGCACCTTCTGCGACATGATTGGCGTGAACAAGGCTGGCGGTACCGTGGATGTGGGCATGCTGGAGCACGCCATTCGGGAAGACCTTAACACTCGCGCGCCGCGGGCCATGTGTGTGATGCGCCCGTTGAAAGTCACGCTGACCAATTACCCGGCGGATCAAAGCGAAACGCTCACCTTGCCAGTGCACCCGCAAAATCCGGATATGGGCGAGCGGGAAGTGCCCTGGACCCAGACTCTGTACATCGACCGGGAAGATTTCGAAATGGAACCGCCGCGTAAATGGAAGCGGCTGGCCCCGGACCAGGCCGTACGTCTCCGTGGCGGCTACGTGATGACCTGCCGGGAAGTGATCCGTGACGACAGTGGCCAGATTGTCGAGCTCAAGTGTGAGTACGATCCCAACACTCTGGGCGTCAATCCCGAGGGCTACAAACCGAACGGCGTGATTCACTGGGTTTCGGCGAGTGACAGTGTAGAGGCAGACATCAATCTGTATGACCGCCTGTTTAACCACGAGTCGCCGGACAGTGACAAGGAAGGGGATTTGATGGATCACCTGAACCCGGAATCACTGGTGGTTCTGAAAGGTGCACGGGTCGAGAAGAGCCTGGCCGCGCCCCGCACAGATCTTCCCTACCAGTTCGAGCGGGAAGGCTATTTCTTCTGTGATCAGGCCCATACCGAAGCTGCCGGTCGGCCGGTATTCAACCGCACTGTTACGCTCAGGGATTCCTGGGGTAAGGGGGGCAAGTGATCCGCATCTACAACACGTTGACTCAGCAGAAGGAAGAGTTCCGGCCGATTGAGCCGGGCAAGGTCCGGATGTATGTCTGCGGGATGACAGTTTACGACTACTGCCACCTGGGCCATGCCCGGGTGCTGGTAGCCTTTGACGTGATTACCCGTTACCTGCGTCATCGCGGCTACGACGTGAACTATGTTCGCAACATCACCGATATTGACGACAAGATCCTGCGCCGTGCGGATGAGAACGGTGAGCCCTATAACGAGCTCACGGACCGGATGATCAAGGCGATGCACGAAGACGAAGCCCGTCTTGGTGTGTTGTCTCCGGATGAAGAGCCCCGGGCTACGGCGTATATCGACGAAATCATCGCGATGATCCACAAGCTGATTGCCAGTGGCCACGCCTACGCGGCGGACAATGGCGATGTCTACTTTGCCGTTGATTCCTTCGATGACTACGGCAAGCTCAGCAAGAAAAAGCTCGAGGATCTGCTGGCGGGCGCGCGGGTGGATGTTCAGGAAGCCAAGCGCAGCCCGGCGGATTTCGCGTTGTGGAAAGCAGCAAAGGCAGGGGAGGTCAGCTGGCCTTCGCCCTGGGGGGATGGTCGTCCCGGCTGGCACATTGAGTGCTCCGCCATGTCCACCTGCTGCCTGGGCGATACCTTCGATATTCACGGTGGTGGCCCGGATCTGCTGTTCCCGCATCATGAGAACGAGATCGCCCAGTCGGAATGTGCCACCGGCCATACCTTTGTGAATACCTGGATGCACGCGGGTGCCATCCGGGTAAACAAGGAAAAGATGTCCAAGTCCCTGGGCAACTTCTTTACCATCCGTGAAATCATGGAGAAGTACCCGGCAGAAGTGGTCCGTTACTTCCTGGTTTCCAGCCACTACCGCAGCCAGGTGGATTACTCCGAGGAAAATCTGGCCGAGGCCGGCCGCACGCTCACCCGGCTTTACCATGCGCTGAGGGGTATTGTGCCCGCCAAGGCCGCTGATGTGCCGGAATCCGAGCACGACGAGCGATTTGCCGAGGCGATGGACGATGATTTCAACACCGCCGGAGCAATTGCTGTCCTGCATGCTGTTGCCAACGAGATCAATCAGCATCGTCGCGATGGTCGTGAAGACGATGCCAAGCAAAGTGCGGCGATTCTGGTGAGGCTCGGTGGTGTTCTGGGTCTGCTGCAGCAGGACCCCGAGGCGTTCTTCCAGGCAGACACGGGTGGTGAGCTCAGCGCCGAAGACATTGAAGCACTGATCCAGGCCCGGGCTGATGCCCGCAAGGCAAAGAATTTTGCCGAGGCCGACCGGATCCGCGACGAGCTCCTGGCGAAAGGTATTATTCTGGACGATTCCCGAGAGGGGACGACCTGGCGTAAAGCCTGAATTTCCGGGAGCTGCCGGTTGGTCAGACCAGTTTTGCGCCTGCAGGAATGATCTTGTAAGGATTTTCCCTTACAATGCGGCGCTCAAATTAGAATGCCCCCTCAAGATGAAGGGGGAGTCGGGAAACGTAACCCACTGAGGCAGACAACGATGACAGAACGCGTACAAGTCGGCGGCATTCAGGTCGCAAAGAATCTGTATGATTTCGTGAACAACGAAGCGATCCCGGGCACAGGAATCGATGCCGATAAATTCTGGGCAGAATTTGACAAGATCGTGAACGAGCTGGCGCCACGCAACCGTGAGTTGCTGGCCAAGCGTGATGCTATCCAGGAAAAAATGGACAGCTGGAACCGCGACCACAAGGGCCAGAAGCTGGACATGGCCGGGTACAAGTCTTTCCTGAAAGACATCGGTTACCTGGTTGACGAGCCTTCCGAGTTCAAGATCTCCACCTCCAATGTTGACCCGGAAGTGGCAACCATGGCCGGCCCTCAGCTGGTGGTTCCGATCATGAATGCCCGTTTCGCGCTTAACGCGGCGAACGCGCGTTGGGGTAGCCTGTACGATGCCCTCTACGGTACCGACGCGATTTCCGAGGAAGACGGCGCTGAAAAAGGCCGTGGTTACAACCCGGTTCGCGGTGCCAAAGTGATCGAATGGGCCCGCAACCTGCTCGACAGCTCAGCGCCATTGGCCTCTGGCAGCCATAAAGATGCTGCCAGGTATCTGGTTGAAGGCGGCAAGCTGGTGGTCAAGCTGCAGAACGGTGAGTCCACCGGCCTGAAAGACGAAGCCGGCTTTGTTGGCTACACCGGTGCTGCTGACGCGCCTACCGGCGTACTGCTGGTCAAGAACGGCATGCACTTCGAGATCCAGATTGACGCCAGCCACCCGATTGGTAAAGACGACGGAGCCAACGTCAAAGACGTACTGATGGAGTCTGCACTGACCACTATCATGGACTGCGAAGATTCGGTCGCCGCCGTAGACGCTGACGACAAGGCGCTGGCCTACCGTAATTGGCTGGGTCTGATGAAGGGCGATCTGCAGGAAACCTTCGAAAAAGGTGGCGAGCAGTTAACCCGCAAGATGAATCCGGACCGCACCTACACCGCGCCGGACGGCAGCGAGCTGAGCCTCAAAGGCCGCAGCCTGATGTTTATCCGTAACGTCGGCCACCTGATGACCAACCCGGCCATTCTGCTGAAAGACGGCAACGAAGTGCCGGAAGGCCTGATGGACGGCCTGATCACCTCGCTGATCGCCATTCACGATATGAAGGGCAATGGCCAGTTCCAGAACAGCACCAAAGGCTCCATGTACATTGTGAAGCCGAAGATGCACGGTCCGGAAGAAGTGGCGTTCACCAATGAATTCTTTGGTCGTGTTGAAGATGCGCTGGGCCTGCCGCGCTTCACCCTGAAAGTGGGCATCATGGACGAGGAGCGCCGCACCACGGTTAACCTGAAGTCCTGTATCCATGCTGCCAAAGAGCGCGCTGTGTTCATCAACACCGGCTTCCTGGACCGCACCGGCGACGAGATCCACACCTCCATGGAGCTGGGTCCGTTCATCCGCAAAGGCCCGATGAAGCAGGCGACCTGGATCAATGCCTACGAACAGTGGAACGTGGACATCGGCCTGGAAACCGGTTTCCGTGGTGTTGCCCAGATCGGCAAGGGTATGTGGGCCATGCCTGACCTGATGGCCGGCATGCTGGAGGCGAAAATCGGCCATCCGAAGGCGGGCGCCAACACTGCGTGGGTTCCTTCTCCCACGGCGGCCACGCTGCATGCCACTCATTACCATCAGGTGAACGTGGCTGACGTCCAGAAGCAGCTGGAAAGCCGCACCCGTGCCGCGCTGGAAGATATCCTGACGGTGCCGGTGATGGATGATCCGGCCTCCTTGAGTGCCGAAGATATCCAGCAGGAGTTGGACAACAACGCCCAGGGTATCCTCGGTTACGTTGTGCGCTGGATCGACCAGGGCGTTGGCTGCTCCAAGGTACCGGACATTAATGATGTCGGCCTGATGGAAGACCGTGCGACTCTGCGTATCGCCTCCCAGCTGCTGGCCAACTGGCTGCACCATGGTATCTGCTCTGAAGATCAGATCATGGAGACCATGAAGCGTATGGCAGCGGTGGTCGACAAGCAGAACGCCGGCGATTCGGCGTATCGCCCGATGGCCGGGAACTTTGATGACAGCGTCGCCTTCCAGGCAGCGCTGGATCTGGTTCTCAAGGGGCGGGAGCAGCCGAACGGCTACACCGAGCCGCTGCTGCACGCCTACCGTCTGAAGGCGAAAGCCAAGTACGGGCAGTAAGCGCTGCGCACAAAAAACCCCGCTTCGGCGGGGTTTTTTGTGGCTTGTCGGATTACGGCTTCGCCTAATCCGACCTACCTGACAGACTGCTCCCTTCCGTAGGTTGGATTAGGCGAAGCCGTAATCCAACACCTGAGCTCAGTCCTTGTGCAGTACGTCTGCGGCGTACAGGGTATTCTGCAGCAGGGTCGCGATGGTCATTGGCCCCACACCGCCGGGAACCGGCGTGATGTAGGCGGCGCGTTCAGAAGCGGCTGCGAAGTCCACATCGCCATGCAGTTTCCCGTCCTCCATCCGGTTGATGCCCACGTCAATCACGGTTGCCCCCGGCTTTACCCAATCGCCCTTGATCAGGCCGGGCTTTCCGACGGCAGCGACCAGGATGTCGGCTTCCCGGACAAACTTCTCCAGATCCGGTGTGAATCGATGACAGACGGTAATGGTGGCGCCCTTGAGCAGCAATTCCATGCTCATGGGGCGCCCGACAATGTTGGATGCGCCGACAATCACGGCATGCTGGCCCTTGTAGGGCGTGTCAATGCTGTCGAGCAGGGTAATGATGCCAGCCGGTGTGCAGGGGCGCAGGGTGGGTTTGCGCTGCATCAGGCGACCGATGTTGTATGGGTGGAAGCCATCAACGTCTTTATCTGGCCGGATTTTCACCAGAATCGGATCTGCATCCAGGTGAGCCGGCAAGGGAAGCTGCACCAGTATCCCGTCCACGGTGGGGTTTTCGTTCAGCTCATCAATCAGTGCCTCAAGCGCTTCCTGGGAGGTGTCTTCCGGCAGATCATATGAGAGGGAGAGGATTCCGGCTTCATCGCAGGCTTTCCGCTTGTTGCCTACGTATACATGGGACGCGGGGTCGTTGCCGACCAGCACCACGGCCAGTCCCGGAGCCCGGAGCCCCTGCTGTGTGCGTGCTTCTACCCCGGCGGCGACCTGCTGTCTTACTTCGCCGGCAATTTCTTTTCCGTTGATCAGTTTGGCGGTCATGTCTCGTCTTGTCGGTTGGGCATCGGTAAATTGGAGGCCGGGCATTGTCTCATGCTTCCGCCGGAACTCCAATTGGGTGGGGGCTCAGCGGAACTTTCGTCAATGTGCTTTGTCACTGAAGAGCCTGTTGTTTCAGGGAATTTGGAAATCCGTGTTGACGGAACCCTCCGGCGCCGGTAATATGCGCGCCAACTTTGCTGAGGCACTTGTTGTTCAGTTCAAACGGGGTATAGCGCAGTCTGGTAGCGCGCCTGCTTTGGGAGCAGGATGTCGGGAGTTCGAATCTCTCTACCCCGACCATTTTCTGGATGTTCAGGTGGGCGAACGGTCAAGCGCCCGTAGCTCAGCTGGATAGAGCACCCGCCTTCTAAGCGGGTGGTCGCAGGTTCGAGTCCTGCCGGGCGCGCCATCAAGTCGTCGGCTTGGTCCGCGCCGGAGCGACCGTAACCAGCAAAGTTGAAAAGTAAAGGCATGTCCCGATGTGGTGGACGTAGCTCAGTTGGTAGAGCTCAGGATTGTGACTCCTGCGGTCGAGGGTTCGAACCCCTTCGTCCACCCCACTTTTCTTTAAGAGTTGATTCCGCGTTTGTTGAATAGATTGATGGCACTCTGGCCATCGGGCATTCTTCATTCTGTTGTGCGCGAGTGGCGGAACTGGTAGACGCGCTGGATTTAGGTTCCAGTGGGGCAACCCGTGAGAGTTCGAGTCTCTCCTCGCGCACCACCCCTTTCTTTTTTCTGTTTCGTCCCCATCTCTTTTTTTACCCGATTTACCAGCCGTGTTTTTAAGTGATATCAAACTGCACAGCAGGGTGATTCTCTCGGCGGTGCAAAGCATGATAAACTACCGGCTTTTAATTTTCGGTCCTTTTGCGGGAATTCCCCCGGAATCGGACTTTTGGGTTTAATTTCATTCACATACCGAACCTGTAATTTGAGGATCTTCCATGCAAGTGTCTGTTGAAACGACCTCCAACATCGAGCGTCGCATGACGATTGGTGTGCCCGCCCAGGAAATCGACCAGGCGGTCCAGAAACGCCTGCAGGAAACCGCGCGTACCGTGCGCCTGAACGGTTTCCGTCCGGGTAAGGTGCCCATGAGCGTCGTCAAACGTCGTTTCGGTGACAGCGTCCGCCAGGAAATCGTTGGCGAGGTTATGCGCGACAACTACATCAAGGCACTGCAGGAACAGGATATCAACCCGGCAGGTTGGCCGAAGTTTGAGCCGAAGACCATGGAAGAGGGCAAAGACCTGGAATTCGTTGCTATCTTCGAAGTGCTGCCGGAAATCGAATTGGGCGATCTGAGCAAGATTTCAGTCGAAAAGCTGACCTCCGAGATCACCGACAAAGACGTCGACAACATGATCGACAACCTGCGTCGTCAGCAGGCCACCATGAAAGAAGTCAAGCGCAAGTCGAAGAACAAGGACGTGCTGACCATTGACTTCAAAGGTTTCATCGACGGTGAAGAATTCGAAGGCGGAGCCGCTGAAAGCCACCGTCTGACTCTGGGTTCCGGCCAGATGATTCCGGGCTTTGAGAAGGCTATCGTTGGTGGTAAGGCTGGCGAAGACATGGAAATCGAGGTTACCTTCCCGGAGGATTACCACAACGAAGATCTGGCAGGTAAACCGGCCAAATTCGAGATCAAGATTCACAAGGTTGAAGAGCCGCAGTTGCCGGAACTCGACACCGAATTCTTCAAGAAGTTCGGTATCGATGCCGAAGATGAAGCGACTTTCCGCGAAGAAGTCAAAAAGAACATGGAGCGCGAGCTCAAGCAGGCGGTTTCCAACAAGGTCAAGAACGACGTTGTTGACGGACTGCTGGAAACCACCGAGCTGGATATTCCGGCTGCCCTGGTTGATCAGGAAATCGATCGCCTGCGTCAGGATGCCGTTCAGCGTTTCGGTGGCCAGGTTGATTTCCAGCAGCTGCCGAAAGAAATTTTCCAGGAGCAGGCTGAGCGCCGTGTGAAGACCGGCCTGCTGTTCCAGGAAGTGGTCAAGAAGAACGACCTGAAGGCCGACCCGGCGAAGGTAGACGAAAAGATCCAGGAAATCGCGTCTACGTATGAACAGCCGGAAGAGGTTGTTGCGCACTTCAACAGCAACCCGGAGCAGAAGTCCCAGATTGAGTCTTCTGTCCTGGAAGATGCGGTTGTTGACCATGTGCTGGAGCAGGCCAAGGTCAAAGAGAAGAAGGTCAAGTACGAAGAGGCCGTTCAGGCCGGTCAGCCCCAGCGCTGATTTTGCCCGGGTCCGGCGTAAAAGCCGGTCCCGAAGGCCGACCCCGAGAACAGCCGGCATGCCCGGCTGTTTTCATCTGGGGCTGCTGCTGGCAAAGTATGGGGTGCAACATTACTGAAACTGCCGTGGCGCGAGTCCACGACCCATTGTCCATAAGGAGTTCAGGCGCATCATGACGCAGAAACCAATCGATGGTCCCGCAATGGTTACCAATTCCGGACTGGTACCGATTGTTATCGAGCAGACAGCTCGCGGCGAACGGTCGTTCGACATTTATTCTCGTCTGCTCAAAGAGCGGGTGATCTTCATGGTGGGCCCGGTCGAGGACCACATGGCGAATCTGATCGTGGCCCAGCTCCTGTTCCTGGAGTCTGAAAATCCGGACAAGGATATTCACTTGTACATCAACAGCCCGGGTGGCTCGGTAACTGCTGGCATGTCCATCTACGACACCATGCAGTTCATCAAACCGGACGTTGCGACCCTGTGCGTCGGCCAGGCGGCCAGCATGGGCGCGTTTTTACTCGCCGGCGGTGCCGCTGGAAAGCGGGCCTGTCTGCCCAACTCCCGCGTGATGATTCATCAGCCGCTGGGTGGTTACCAGGGGCAGGCAACGGACATCGAGATTCACACCCGGGAAATCCTGAAGATCCGGCACACGCTGAACTCCATCCTGGCCCATCACACCGGGCAGGATCTGGAGACGATCGCCAAGGATACCGACCGTGACTACTTCATGGATCCGGGCCAGGCGAAAGAGTATGGACTGATTGATTCAATACTTGATAAGCGCGTACCGAATAAATAATACTGGAAGTAATCGCATCATACTTGGCCGGCGTATCAGGCAGTGACGCCGGCAAAACGAGATCAGAGGTATTTCAATGGCAGATGAAAGAAACGGCAGGGGCGACGATAACGGCAAGTTGCTCTACTGCTCGTTTTGTGGAAAGAGCCAGCATGAAGTCCGAAAGCTCATTGCAGGGCCCTCGGTGTTCATCTGCGACGAGTGCGTCGACCTGTGCAACGACATTATCCGGGAAGAAATCCAGGAGAATGCGCAGGAAGAGCCGAGCGATCGCCTTCCTACACCGGCCGAGATCCGCACTACTCTCGATGAATACGTCATTGGTCAGGATCGCGCCAAGGTGGTGTTGTCGGTTGCGGTCTATAACCACTACAAGCGTCTTCGTTATGGTGAAGGCAAGGGTGATGTTGAACTCGGCAAGAGTAACATCCTGCTGATCGGTCCTACGGGTAGCGGTAAGACGCTGCTTGCAGAGACCCTGGCGCGGATGCTGAATGTGCCCTTCACCATTGCCGATGCCACCACGCTGACCGAAGCCGGTTACGTGGGTGAGGATGTCGAGAACATCATCCAGAAGCTTCTGCAGAAGTGCGATTACGATGTCGACAAGGCCCAGCGGGGAATTGTTTACATTGACGAGATTGACAAGATTTCCCGCAAGTCAGACAACCCGTCCATTACCAGGGATGTTTCCGGTGAGGGTGTTCAGCAGGCGTTGTTGAAGCTGATTGAAGGTACCGTTGCGTCGGTCCCGCCGCAGGGTGGCCGCAAACATCCGCAGCAGGAGTTCCTGCAGGTTGATACCGGCAATATGCTGTTCATCTGCGGTGGTGCCTTTGCCGGGCTCGACAAGGTCATTCGCGAGCGTACCGAAAAGAACAGCATCGGTTTCTCCGCTTCGGTAGCCAGTCAGGACGACGCCAAGAACACCGGCGATGTCATCAAGGACGTGGAGACCGAGGATCTGGTGAAATACGGTCTGATCCCCGAGTTCGTGGGTCGTTTGCCGGTAGTTGCCACTCTCAACGAGCTGGACGAGGAAGCGCTGGTGCAGATTCTGACCGAGCCCAAGAACTCCCTGACCAAGCAGTACCAGAAACTGTTCGATATGGAAGGGGTTGAGCTTGATTTCCGGGAAGACGCATTGCGGGCTGTTGCCCGGAAGGCCATGGAGCGCAAGACCGGCGCCCGGGGCTTGCGTTCCATTATGGAAGCCACGCTGCTGGACACCATGTACCAGATTCCTTCTGAGCATGACGTGACCAAGGTTGTGATCGACGAGAGTGTAATCAGCGGGGACTCCGAGCCCTTCAAGATCTACGCGAGCAGTGATCACGCCAAGGCTGTGCCCGAGGATTGAAGGCTGTTCAGTGGTTAAAATGAAAAGGGGCGGTGACGCCCCTTTTCGCGTTTTGTATCCCGATATTCCTGCCCTGTTTCGTTTGGTAAAAATATTGCAATTTTTGCGGGCGCCCCAATGAAGGGTGATATGCTGAAGTAAATACCGTCAGAGGATTCCCAATGACCCGTATACCCGAGAATGCCGTGCAAGAATACCCGCTGCTCCCGCTGCGTGACGTGGTGGTGTTTCCGCACATGGTGGTCCCGCTGTTCGTGGGCCGTGAAAAATCCATTCAGGCTCTTGAAGCCGCGATGGAAGGAAGCAAGGAAATCCTCCTGGTAGCCCAGAAAGATGCTTCCACCGATGAACCTGGTCCCAAGGATGTGTTCGAGATGGGCACTCTGGCCACGGTCCTGCAAATGCTCCGCCTGCCCGACGGCACCGTCAAGGTGCTCGTGGAAGGTAATGCCCGCGCCACTATCAGCGATATCACTGAGGGCGAATACCTGTCCGGTAGCGCTGTCCTTATGGATGAAGAGGGGCTGCCTGAGCGTGAGCAGGAAGTGCTCGTCAAGACCTTGATGGACGAGTTCGAGAAGTACGTAAAGCTGTCCAAGAAGGTGCCCTCCGAAGTTTCCAATGCTCTCACGGGTATTGAGGAGCTGGAACGTCTGGCCGATACCATGGCCGCGCATCTGGAAATGCGCATTCCCGAAAAGCAGGAGCTTCTTGAAGCGCTGGATATCCGCAAGCGCGTGGACCTGCTGCTGGGCAAGCTCGATGGCGAGATCGACCTGATCGAGGTCGAGAAGCGTATTCGTGGCCGCGTTAAGAAGCAGATGGAGCGTAGCCAGCGCGAGTACTATCTGAATGAGCAGATGAAGGCTATCCAGAAGGAGATGGGTAACCTGGGCGAAGGCAACAACGACTTCGAGGAACTTGAGCAGAAGCTTGAGGAAGCTGGTCTGCCGGAAGAAGCCCGCAAGAAGACCGAAACCGAACTGAACAAGCTCAAGATGATGTCGCCAATGTCTGCGGAAGCTACCGTAGTGCGTGGCTACATCGACTGGATGCTGGCGATTCCCTGGAAGAAGCGCAGCCGTGTCCGTCACGACATCGAGAAAGCCCGCGAAATCCTCGACAGGGATCATTACGGCCTGGATGAGGTCAAGAAGCGCATTCTGGAATACCTTGCGGTTCAGAGCCGTGTGAAGAAGGTCAAGGGTCCGGTGCTTTGCCTGGTTGGGCCTCCTGGCGTTGGTAAAACGTCGCTCGGGCAGTCCATCGCCCGTGCCACCAACCGGAAGTACACTCGCATGGCCCTGGGTGGCGTTCGGGATGAAGCCGAGATCCGTGGTCACCGGAAAACCTACATCGGTGCGCTGCCGGGCAAGCTTCTGCAGAAGTTGTCCAAGGTGGGCGTGAAAAACCCGCTGTTCCTGTTCGATGAAATCGACAAGATGGGTATGGATCACCGCGGTGATCCGGCATCAGCGCTGCTTGAGGTTCTGGATCCGGAGCAGAATCACACATTCAACGATCACTACCTGGAAGTGGATTACGATCTCTCCGATGTGATGTTCGTGTGCACCTCGAACTCCATGGACATTCCGCCGGCGCTGCTGGACCGGATGGAAATTATCCGGATTCCCGGGTACACGGAGGACGAGAAGGTCAACATTGCCCTGCGGTATCTGTTGCCCAAGCAGATCAAGGCAAACGGGCTGCGCAAGGACGAATTGAAGCTGCCCGAGGATACCCTCCGGGACCTGATCCGATACTACACCCGTGAAGCCGGTGTGCGTGGCCTGGAGCGCGAGATTGCGAAGATCTGCCGTAAGGTGGTACGCGACCACGTGGAGAGTGGCGAGAAGGCGTCTGTGACCCTGAGTCAGGACATGCTTGAAGACTACTCAGGGGTCAAGAAATTCAAGTACGGCCTCGCCGAGGAAAAGAACGAGATCGGTCAGGTTACGGGTCTGGCCTGGACCCAGGTTGGCGGCGAACTGCTGCACATTGAATGTGCACTCACACCGGGCAAGGGCCGGGTAGTCAAAACCGGTTCCCTGGGTGATGTGATGCAGGAGTCCATCCAGACGGCCCTGACAGTGGTACGCAGTCGTGCACCCGGACTGGGTATTGCGGATGATTTCCACGAGAAACACGATCTGCACGTCCACGTACCGGAAGGTGCAACACCGAAAGACGGCCCGAGTGCCGGTATCGGCATGTGCACGGCGCTGGTTTCTTCACTGACCAAGATTCCGGTTCGCGCCGACGTGGCAATGACCGGTGAGATTACCCTGCGCGGGCGTGTACTGGCCATCGGCGGCTTGAAGGAAAAGCTGCTGGCGGCGCACCGGGGTGGCATCAAGACGGTGATTATTCCGGATGAAAATGTCCGGGATCTCAAGGAGATACCGGAGAATATCAAGGAATCGCTGGAGATTCGCCCGGTGAAGTGGATTGACGAAGTGCTGGATATTGCGCTGGCTTATCCGCCCGAGCCCAGGGCGGAAGATTCATCCCCGGAAACCGGGTCTGGTAAGCCGCGTGATGAAGAAGGTGACGCGTCAGAACGCATAAATACACATTAAAGCCTTGATGAGTTGTTGACATGCCTGAGAGCCCATTGGTATAACTGTTTCGCCGTGAAGCAGCCAATACCAAGGGCTCCCGCGCAGTTAGTGCCTATTCCGAATGCCGGTATAAAGCCGAAAGGAATAAGAAAACTGAAGAATGGAATTCTCTGACCGCTTATGCGATAGTCGAGAACGTCCGAGAAAAAACAAACCAACCTATAACATCTTCAACCTGAAATCGAAGGGGTTTAGTGTGAACAAGTCCGAACTTATCGATGCAATTGCAGAGTCCGCAGATATCTCCAAAGCCGCCGCTGGCCGTGCTCTGGACGCAATGACCAACTCCATCACCGGTGCCCTGAAAAAAGGCGATCAGGTAACTCTGATCGGTTTTGGTACCTTCTCCGTTAAAGAGCGTGCTGCTCGTACCGGTCGTAACCCGCAGACTGGTGCCGAGATCAAGATTCCGGCCTCCAAAGTGCCTGGGTTCAAAGCAGGCAAGGCCCTGAAAGACGCCGTTAAGTAACGGTTCTTTCTCCGGTGGCTCCTGTCACAGGGAGCCACCCAAGAAGAATTCAAGGCGCATTCCAGACCGGGTGCGCCTTTTTACGTTAAGTCCGCCCGTAACAGCGCGCTCAAACGAATAACACTGCACGACCTTGAACAGGGATCCGGGAGAAACATGCTTCAAGATATTCGGGAAAATGCCCAGGGCACGATTGCCAAGATCATCATTGGTCTTCTGATTGTGTCGCTATCCATCTGGGGAATGGACGCCATTGTTGGCGGCTTCTCCGGCGAGCCTGAAGTGGCAACGGTCAATGGCGAGGATATTACCGAGCGGGAGTTTCTCCGCGTGGTGCAGATGGAGAGCCAGCGCAGGCTATCCAGAATGGAAACTCCCGATCCTTCCATGCTTAACGAAGACCAGATCCGCACGGATGTACTGGATTCCCTGATCCAGGAGCAGGTCCTGATCCAGGATGCCAATGCCCAGGGTCTGGAACTCAATGATACCGATATCGATGCGTTGATTACCCAGATGCCGCAGTTCCAGGTGGACGGACAGTTTAACCGCGACCGGTTCGTTTCCACGGTGCGCAACATGGGCATGGGTGTCGGCGAATTCCGCGAAGCCATGCGCAAGCAGTATGTGGTTAACCAGATCCGTGCAGGCATCGTCCAGAGTGGCCTGGTGGCGGATGAGAACGCCGAGCAACTGCTCCAGATCCAGAATCAGACCCGCAGTTTCCGGGTGCTGGATATTCCTGCCAGCGCAGTGGCCGACACTATCTCGGTTACTGAGGCTGATATTGAAGCCTTCTATGAAGAGAATTCAGGGGCATTCCAGAAGCCGGAGCGGGTCGATGCAGCCTATATCACCCTGTCCCAAGGTGCCCTTGCCGAGAGCATTGAAATTGACGATGCGGAGCTTCAGGCCTATTACGAGCAGCGGTCGGCTGATCTGGCGAGCGAGGAGCGTCGTGCGGCTCATATCCTGATCGAAGAGGGCAGCGATGCGGACGAGACCATGGCGACTATCCAGGAGCGCCTGGCGGCCGGTGAGTCCTTTGCCGATCTGGCCCGGGAGTATTCGATCGATACCGTCTCCGCTGAGGAAGGCGGCGATCTGGGTTATGCCGGCAGGGGAATCTATGCCGAGGCTTTCGAGGAAGCGTTATTTGCCCTTGAAGAGGGGGAAATTTCCGAGCCGGTTCGTACGTCATTTGGTGTCCATCTGATCCGCCTGGAAGATGTGAGGGAGTCAGAGGTGCCGTCTCTGGCCGAAATGGAAGAGCAACTGCGTCGTGAGCTGGCTCGTGAACAGGCCAGGGAGCGTTTTGCGGAAGTTCGTGCCGAGCTCGCCGACTCTGCCTATGCAGCCGATGATCTGGCCGGCCCTGCGGAAGAGCTCGGTCTGGAGGTGCGTGAGGCCACCGGCATTACCCGCGAAGGTGGTCAGGCTCCGTTTGATCATGCCGGCCTGGTTCGGCAGCTGTTCTCCGAGGATGTTCTGGAGGCGGGCTACAATACCGAGTTGATTGATGTCGGTGACAACGTGTCCGTTGTCGCGCGGGTTCGGGAGTACCATGAGGCCGAACAGCTGCCGCTGGACGAGGTTCGTGGTCAGATCCGAACCACACTTGAGCAGCGCAAGACACGTGAGGCTCTCTCTGAAAGGGCCGATATGATTATCGCTGACCTTGAAGCGGGCGATACCCCTGAGGGTATTGGTGAATGGTCGAGCTATGAAGGGCTTGCCAGGAACTCCTCGGATGTTGGGCCTGCCATTTTGCAACAGGTCTTTTCTCTGCCCCGTCCTGCGGATAACACCCGTTTCGGCAAGGCTGTTACGGCCAATTCAGCTGCTGTGATCGCGTTGGATGAGGTCACCGACGGTCAGGTGGCCGAAGAAAGCACTGAGCTGAACCAGCTCCGTGAGTTCCTGGCGTCGCTTGAAGGGCAGCGTGAATACGCCGCCTACCAGCAGTTCCTGAGGAACCGGGCGGAAGTCGAGAGACCCTGATGTCTGCTCCATAAAAAAGGGCGCCGAATGGCGCCCCGCGAGAGATGAAAAGCCCGGTGCGAATGCCCGGGCTTTTCTGTTATTCGGCCTTCTTGATATAGACCTGTGGCACTTCGCCGGAGGTGTCAAAATAGAAGCCATAGACCGCCGACTCCGGTGGTGTGAAACGGAAGTTCTCGAACACGGCGGAACAGTTAGCGTTTACCGGCTTGTCCAGCTCAACCACCTTGTCGTCGGCCTCTGAGAGATAGCCACAATTGGTGCCACTGCTCCAGTTGGCATCGCCAAACTTGAATTCGTAGGGCTGACCGTCCGCTTTCAGTTCCACTTCAGTCCGGTACAGCCCGCTGTCGACCTTCTTCACTTTGTACTCTGGCAGTGCATCCCACCAGGCAAACTGGCCTCTGAGATACAGCGAGTCACTGTAGTCTCGCTCGCCCCCGGTCGTCGCGCAACCGGTGACGGCCAGAACGGAAGCCAGGGCGAGAGTGTGGAGTTTCATGTTCATGGGTGTTCTCCTTCTTTTTGTAGAAGCCACCGGGTGGCCCGGTGGCTGTTTGGTGGTCCCAGTACCCGCCGGTCAGCGGGCAAAGACGCCAACGGACAGTGCGGGAACGGAGAAATCGCCGCCCGACGCGCTGGCCGTGCTGGTTGGCGAGGTGTCCGCCAAGACAGCAAAGGTGCCGGTCAGCGCCGTACTTAGAGTCTGGGTGGTATTGCTGGCATTGATCACAACAACAATCTCGTCGTTGGCGGCATCCAGATCTGCAAGGTCGTTGCTGGTGTCATCCAGCAGGCTGTAACCGATTACTCCTGGAATCTGCCCGGTGCCTGTATTCAGGAAGTGCAGCCGATTCTGGATAGCCTCGGCCGTCTGCAGGCGGAACAGCGGGCTGTCCCTGCGCACGGTCAGAAGCTCACCGACCTGTTCGTTGGTGTAGGCAATCGCTTGAGGCGTTGGCGCTGCACCGGCTCCTGCGGACTGAATCACTTCGCTGATGAGGTCCCAGTTCGAGCCGTCCTTGTCCTGGCGTGGCAGACCCCGATTCCAGGCGGAGCTCTGGTAACTGAAGTCCACTTCGTTGTACCAGTCGCCGGAGTCGTAGCTGTCCCGTTCCATGGATTTTGAGCGCAGCAACTCCGAACCCATATGCAGGAATGGGATGCCCTGGCTGAGGATGGGTACGGCCAGGCTGATCACCTGCATCTGTGCCCGCTCCATAGTGGTCGCGGCATAATCTGCCTTGTACTGGTTGTTGTCCCACAGGGTCTGGTTGTCGTGCTTCGAGACGTAGTTGATGATTTCCTGGGGATCGTCGGTGTAGCCGGCATTCTGCCCGTTGTAATCAATCTGGGCGCCACTCAGAATCTCGCCGTTGGCCGTCTCAAAGCTGAAATCCTTCAGGCTGCCGGCAATACCGATGCGCACCCAGTCGCTGAGCTGCAGCAGGCGGTTTTTCTCGTCTTCGCTGCCACTGTTGCGATCGTTCGGTAAGGTGAAGAGCCCATTGCCAAAGCCCTGGTTGGCGCGTATGGCATCGCCGCCGTCAAATGGGCCACCGCCACGGACGGCATCCCGGAGCCGGTCGTTGAAAGAGCCGATGCCGGTGCCTGCCATATTCGACTGGATGGCGTTTTGGCCCCGGGCATTATTGGCCACTTCGCCGAAGTTCCAGGCCTCCCCGTAGAAGTAGGTGTCCGGATCAACTGCCTTTACCGCTGCAAGGGCTTTTTCCATATTGCTGAGCATATGGTGGCCCATGAGGTCGAAGCGGAAACCGGAGATCTTGTAATGGTCCGCCCAGGTCACCAGTGAGTCCACCATGAGCTTTTCCATCATGGCGTGTTCGCTGGCGGTATTCTCGCAGCAGGTGGATTGTTCCACCGCTCCGGTTTCCGGATTCTGGCGGTGGTAATACCCCGGGACCAGCTTGTCCAGTACGGAATTCTCGGCAAGCCCGGATGAGTTGGTGTGGTTGTAGACCACATCCATGACCACGTTCAGGCCGAGTGCTGTCGCCGCCTGCACCATTTCCCGGAACTCCAGAATACGCTGGGTGCCGTCCGCATCGGAGGCATAGCTGCCCTCAGGAACGGTGAAGTGTACCGGGTCGTACCCCCAGTTGAAGCTGTCCAGGTCCCGGAAGGTGTTGTACAGAGCCTGGGCGTCGCCGGTCAGCGGATCAAATTCAGCCAGCACCTGACGAATCGTTTTGCCACTGGCGCAATATGACTGATAGGCGCTGGCAGTATCGTCGGAAAGATCGCAAAGACGGCCGAAGTCGTCACTGATGTCGACCACCGCGGTGGGGTCCTCGTTGACGGTGGCAATATCGAAAGCGGGAAGCAGGTGGAGGTGGGTGACGCCGGCATCGGCCAGGGATTTCAGGTGTGCGACGCTGTCGACGCTACCGTCTGCGGGTGCGGTGAATGCACGGTATTTGCCCCTCAATGCCGGATCCAGGGTTTCATCGGTGGCGCTGAAATCACGAATGTGGGTCTCATAGACAACCACATCCTCCGGCGCCAGCATGGCCGGTGTTGACAGAGAATCCCAGCCAGCCGGTTTGTGGTTGCTCTCCAGATCCACAACCTGGGCATACTCGCCGTTGGTTGAGAGGCTGAGCGCGTAGGGATCTGAAACCATGGTGGTTTCGATGGCGCCTGTTCTTGGGTGGTAGACAGTCACCTCGTACTGGTAGAACTGCTGATCGAGGTCCCCAAAACTTCCGCTGTGGGTCCAGACACCATCGGTTTCAGTCATGCTGACCGGGTAGCCTGTAAGCAGAGTGCCAGAATCGTCGAAAACGTGCAGACGCAGAGACCGTGCGGTGGGCGCCCAGACGGCGAAGTCTACGTCTGCGCCGTTTACCACGGCACCCAGCTCCCCGTTATAGGCAAACAGATCGTCCAGCACCCCCGGAATCTGGACGCCGGTCGCCATGACCAGATCGTCACTACTGTTGAAGCCGGCGGCCACTAGTTGGCCTTTGAGGGCCGCTTTGATGTCCGAGTTGCCTGCCTGAACCTCAAAGGCCGGCCAGTCACTCAGGTGCGGGAATTTTTCCGCAAGGGCAGGAGCAAGGGACGTTGCCGATAGTGCCAGGGACTGTCCCCCGTTGAGCGTTTCGCTTTCGGTAACATTGATTTGCGCATTCTGGTCGTGCCGTAGTTCAACCCGGGCTAGGCTACCTGCGTCCTTGATCACAACCGTGGTTTCATCGAGCCAGTGAGCCTTGAACCCGGCGATGGTTACGGCCTCTGCCTCATTCGGGTTTTGTGACAATTCCTGGCTGCCGCTGAGGGTAAAAATTCGGTCGCCGAGGGAGCCGAAGTGCCAGCGGTGATCAAGGCCGCCCAGATCTTTTTCATCGCCCTTGTGCATGATGAAGTTCATGCACTCTCCGGCTTCGCGCATCGGGATCAGGTACCAGGCTCCGTAAGTGTCGCTGACACCATCGGGCAATCGTGGGCTGCTCCATTCTGTTGGAACCCCCTCGGCAAGGCCGTCGCAGCCATCTGCGGGGTTGTTCCAGAGATGCAGGCCCCAGCCGCTGTAGTTTTCGTCAGGTCGTTTGTAATAGAGCAGTGCTTCGTTTTCACCCGGCTCCAGCAGTGTGTCGGTCTGGCCGCCACCACCGGTGCCGTCATCCGGCGCAGGGCTGTCGCTTCCGGAATTGCAGCCGGCCAGCGCCAGCGAAAACGCCAGTGCCAGGCTGCCTGCAACCAGTTTTTGCTCAGGCATGGGAAATCCCCTTTTCCATTGTTTTTGTTTGGCTTTGAACCCTTTCGGGTCAGTTTCATAGTTGCGTGATAAAGCCGGAAGAACATCCTTCGGCGGGCAATTTTTCGGGGCGTAGATGGAATGGTGCTGGGGTAGTAGAAACGGTTCAGCAGGCAAAAAAAGGGGCCGGCAAAAGCCGGCCCAGAGGAGGTCCAACGAGAGTGTGGGTTTTAGAGCCTTACCACCAGGCTTCGATCTGGGCGCCGATCTGGATATCTCCATCGACACCTTCACCACCGCGAGCTCCTTCGGCTTCGTCACCAAAGAAGGTTGCGGCGTAGGCACGGATAACCGGGCGCGCCCAGTATCCGGGGCCTGCTTGCCACTGCTGGGCGATCGCGAATTTACCGAGGTCCTGGGATTCGGTGAACCAGGGGCGGTCGGTGTCGCTGTAGCCCACTTCGATTGCGGTGCTCATCACTGGCGACCAGTTGTAGATCGGGCGCGCAACAATGCTCAGGCGTTCGCCGTCTTTGGCGGACGGGTCATGAGACTCGGCCTGCTCGTAGACAACGGAGTGGCCGAGATCCCAGCCTTTGCCCAGCTTGATCACACCGTGGTTGAGCACGCGCCAGCTGGATTCGAAGTAGCCGGCCACGTTGCCGTTGTCCACCCGGCCACCACTGGCATTCTCCGCCAGGGCGAAGCCCATGGAGTCAGCGCCGTACTGAACCGCAAATTTGTTGAAGCCGCCCATCACGCCGGACGAGAATTCAGCGGTGAAGAAGTAGCCGTTCTCATCATTTACGCCGGCGTCTTCCTGGGCGTCGGTCAGGTCGGCCATGGCGTAGATGCCGATCAACTCCAGGTTGTTACCGCCTGCCAGAGGGAAGGAGTAGCGCACGTCGACTTTGTTGTTCTGAACAAAGTTGTCACCATCACTGGTATCGGAGTTGGTATAGGCCAGAGAGAGTTGGCCGGAGCCTGCGGTGATGTTCTCGATACCGGCACCGTAACCGGCGTTACTGACGTAGAACAGGTCCAGCTGGTGGATGTCCTTCCGCTTGTAGAAGCGCTTACCGGCCCAGAGGGTAGCGCCGGGCAGTGATTCAATCACGTTGTTGGCGGAGACATAGAGCTGGCGAAGCGCAATGTCACCCCCGCCGTAGGGGTCGGAGCTGTTCGAGGTGGTTTCCTGATTGCCAAAATCCACGTTGTTGATGTTGTTGAAGCCGTTCAGGGCCTGGTAGTCGTTGCCCTGGCGGTTGGCGCTGTAGGCCAGCATGGAATCAAACCGGAAGGTTTTGCCGTCCTGGCTGAATAGTTCGTCGCCAAGTGCCAGTTCAGAGTAGGTGTCGCATTCATCGGCCAGACGACCAACGTAGTGGCCGGTGGAGCCGCTGCCAAAACAGGTTTGCTCGCCACCGCTGCCAATGTTCGTGGACACGCCTGCCCGGGCATAACCGTGGAAGTCAACGGCAACGGCTGGCGTTGCCAGGACTGCGGCGGTGATTGCTGCAGCCAGGGGAAGCTTGTTTGCAGTAAAGCGCTTTTTATTTTGCATCATCTGTGTCCTGTGCTTTTTGTCTTTTTTAAATGTCAGGGAAGCGGAATCTCCGGTTGCCGGTTATGGTTCAGCCATGGCCGGATCAGGCTTCCGGTTCCCGCGATTGCAGCTTCTGCCAATCAGACATTGGGAAACCGGATTTCATAGTGTTGTAACGTAGTGGTTAGTACATCATCCGCCCCAAAGAATTTGGGGGGTGAGTTTTCAGGGGGAGGAGGGGCGTAGGAGGATGAGCCCCTCTGTTATTCGCTTTGCTACCTTTCCTGTGGTTGCTTTCAGTTCGGCGGGAAGCGGGTGGGCTTGAGGCTTTCCTTGATCTTCTTGAGGTGCCCGAGGAAGTCAGCGCCGCGTTTCAGGGTTACGCCGGTTGCCAGGATGTCGATAACGCTCAGGTGAATGATGCGTGAGGACATTGGCATATAGACCTCGGTGTCCTCCGGAGCGGTCACGCCCAGCACCACCGTGCAGCTTTCTGCCAGGGGTGAGTCGGGGTTGGTGATGCCAATCACAGTAGCACCGTTGGCCCGCGCCAGTTGGGCGATATCCACGGTTTCCCGGGTGCGGCCTGTATAGGAGATGAGCACGATGACATCACCCACGTTGGCGCCGGCCGCAACCATGCGCTGCATCAAAGCGTCGTCGTAAGACATGACCGGGATATTGAAGCGAAAGAACTTGTGCTGGGCGTCCATCGCCACAGCAGCAGAGCCGCCCATACCAAAGAAGTTGATCTGTTTTGCCTGGATCAGGTAATCGATCGCAGTGGCCAGGGCTTTCGGGTCGAGCGCCTGCCGGGCCTTGTCCAGGCTGGCAATGGTACTGAGCATGATCTTGTCGGCGAATTCGGCAACGGTGTCGTCAGGCTCGACGTTCTGGCCGATATAGGGGGTGCCGGTGGCGATGCTCTGGGCAAGGCGGATCTTGAAATCCGGGAAGCCTGTGGCCGAGAAACCCCGGCAGAAACGGTTAACCGTTGGCTCGCTGACGTCGGCGGCTCTGGCCAGGGCAGCTATGCTGTAACGGGTGGCCGCGCTTGGGTCGCGGAGAATGGCCTCAGCCACTTTCCGCTCGGATTTGTTAAGGGTCTCCAGCCTGGACTGGATGTCCTCAAGCAGATTGTCGTCACGGTGCGCCTGGTTCGCGGCCATCAATGGTACTCCCTGAATCATGGGCGGTCGTTGTCTTGAAAATGCGGTGATTATACCGCTTTTTTACCGGTTTTGGGGTAGTAAAAGTATCACGAAACGCAGTTTTTTCTTGGAAAATTGATTTTTGGATGTCATTATTTGTTTAAAATTACTACATTGATGCCTGTCATCGAGTTTTTGCGACGGGCTGCCCACCAGAGAGAAGGAACCAATGGTCAACAAGATTAATACCCGTTGTGACCTCATGCTATTCGGAGCGTTGGGTGACCTTGCCCAGCGAAAACTGTTTCCGGCCCTGTACCAGCTGGAGCGCGCCAACCTCCTGGCCGACGGTAGCCGGGTGCTGGCTATTGCCCGCACAGAGGCGGATACCGAGACCGTGCGCCAGCAGTTGTTTGACAAGCTGAAGCAGCATGTAAAGCCAGAAGAGTTCGATGCTGAACTGGCCAAGTCCTTTCTGAAGCGGGTTGATTACCAGATTCTGGATTTTAACGAACCGGACGCTTTCGGTGTGCTCAACGAGTGGCGTGATGACGCGAACAATGAGCTTATTGTTTATATGGCAACCCCGCCGTCCATGTATGGCGTCATAGCCCGAAACCTGCGCTCCGCCAGTTGCTGTACCGAGAAGACGCGGGTGGTAGTAGAAAAACCGATCGGTCACGATCTGGAGTCGTCGAAGGTGATCAACGACGAGCTGGGCGAGGTCTACAACGAGAACCAGCTGTTCCGGATTGATCATTACCTGGGCAAGGAAACCGTTCAGAACCTGATCGCTCTGCGTTTTGCCAACAACCTGTTTGCCTCCCAATGGGACCAGAACCACATCTCACACGTGGAAATTACCGTTGCTGAAAGTGTTGGCATTGAGGGCCGGTGGGGTTATTTCGACAAGGCCGGCCAGATTCGCGACATGATCCAGAACCACCTGTTGCAGCTGCTGTGTCTGATCGCCATGGACCCGCCTTCGGATTTGTCCGCGGACAGCATTCGGGATGAAAAGGTAAAAGTGCTCAAGGCGCTGAAGCAGATTACTCCGGACATGATGGACAGCTACGTTGTGCGTGGTCAGTACACCGCCGGCACCAGTAACGGCAAACCGGTTCCCGGTTATCTCGAAGAAGAGGGTGCGAACAAGGGCAGTGCCACCGAAACCTTCGTGGCGCTCAAGGCCGAGATCGACAACTGGCGCTGGTCCGGTGTTCCTTTTTACATCCGCACAGGCAAACGCCTGCCGGAGAAGCTGTCGCAGATTATTATTCACTTCAAGCCGGCGCCGCACTACATCTTTGATCCGGACCAGAAGCACCTGGCCAACAACAAACTCATCATCCGTCTTCAGCCGGATGAAGGTATGGCCCTGAAAATCCTCACCAAGGACCAGGGTCTGGACAAGGGCATGCGCCTGCGCCAGGGCCCGCTGGAGCTGACGTTTTCGGAGACGTTTGCCACTGATCGTATTCCCGACGCTTACGAGCGTCTGCTGTGGGAGGTGATGAAGGGCAACCAGTACCTGTTTGTCCGCCGGGATGAGGTGGAATATGCTTGGCGCTGGGTAGATCAGGTTATCCAGAACTGGAAAGACAGCGGCGAGCCGCCCAAGCGGTATGCCGCTGGAACCTGGGGGCCGGTCGCCTCCATTGCCATGATTACCCGGGACGGAAGGAGCTGGTATGAAGATGTCTGATCTTCGCTTGCCCGAGGGAGTTAGCGGCCGTTCAGGTGAAACGCCAGAGAAAGTGGCCCTGAATCTTGCGGATGCGGTCGCCGGGTTCCTGGATGCCCGCCTTAGAGAGGCGCCCAGGGCGAGCCTGGTGGTATCCGGCGGCTCCACGCCGCTGCCATTTTTCAAAGCGCTTTCCGGCAAGGATCTGGAATGGAGCAGGGTAGACGTGCTGCTGGCGGATGAACGTTGGGTGGATGAAACCGACGACGCCAGCAATACCCGCCTGGTTCGCGAGCATCTGCTGCAGAACAAAGCTGCGTCGGCCCGCTTCCTGTCCCTCAAACAGCCCGGCGCCACGCCTGCCGAGGGCCTTGAGCGGGTGAAGGCCGAGCTGGCGGATCTGGCTCTGCCCATCGACGTGCTGATTCTGGGCATGGGCAACGACGGCCACACGGCGTCGCTGTTCCCGGACGCACCGGAGCTGGAGGGCGCCATGAATCCGGAGTGTCAGGAAATCGTTGCGGCCGCCACGCCCGCGTCGCAACCCCAGAAACGCATCACCCTGACATGGCCACCCCTGAGAGATGCCCGCTTCACCGCCTTGCATCTCAAGGGCGAGGACAAGCTGCAGACACTCGAGCGGGCCATGTCCGAACCGGACAAGGTGCTCGAAATGCCCATCAGAGCTTTCCTGAAGCCTGGCCTCCAGGTGTTCTGGAGCCCCTGAAACGCCCGATCTTTGTTATGGAGAAAATCATGAACCAACTTTCCGATTACCATCGCGAGCGCGTCAGGGCGGTACTGCAATCCTCACCCCTGGTGCCTGTGATCGCTATTCAAGATCTCGAAGACGCCGTGCCACTTTGCCAGGCACTGGTTGATGGCGGCATCAACGTCCTGGAAATCACTTTGCGTACCGAACACGGCCTCAAAGCCATCGAAAAAGTCCGCAAGGCCATCCCGGACGCCTGGGTGGGTGCGGGCACCGTCACCAGCATTGCCCAATACCGTCAGGTGGAAGCTGCAGGCGCCCAGTTTGTTATCACCCCGGGTGTGACCGAAGCCATCCTGGAATTCGGCGTGACCTCCGAAGCCCCGCTGTTGCCGGGCATTGCCACCATCTCAGAGTTGATGGTCGGCTATAACCTCGGCTACCGCGAATTCAAATTCTTCCCCGCCGAGGTCGCCGGCGGCATCCCGGCCCTAAAAGCCTTCAGCGGGCCATTCCCGGATGTCACCTTCTGCCCCACCGGCGGCATCCGCCGCAACACCGCGGCAGATTACCTGGCACTGGGCAACGTCCAGGCTGTTGGTGGCACTTGGTTGACCCCTGCGGATGTGGTGGCGGCCAAAGACTGGTCGCAGATTACGGAGATTGCGCGGGGGAGTCTGGCTGATCTCTGACTTCCAACTTGGTTTCCCAGACTGGAAGTTTTGGAGTGGACGCACTTTGGGGCAGGGCTCCCGGGAAACGCTACGAGCACATCCATGTGCGCTTGGCGCTGGCCATCCTTGGCCAGCGACATTCCCGGAAACCCTGCCCCAAAGTGCTGGTTAAACCGTCCGATAACGCGAGTATTCGCCGTAACTTCGTAGGTCGGATTAGCCCCAGGCGTAATCCGACAATCAATCTCGGAAACCCAAAAGAGGTCCGTCGGATTACGCCTGCGGCTAACCCGACCTACATGCTGTCCCCGTAAAGAGTTGGCCTTTCAGTAGGAGAAGCGGAAGTTTTATCCGTCGAATGATGAATTGCTGAAAAGCTTTCGCGCTGAGATATCTTCAAGAGTTTGGAAGAGGGAGTGGGGTTCCCCTTTCCAAAAATGGCTGTGGCCAAGGATGGCCACAGCCAAGCGCACATGGATGTGCTCGTAGCGGTTTTTGGAAAGGGGAACCCCACTGCCGATTCGCACATTGCCGCAGGCTACAAGGCCATGCGCCAATCGACTAAGGGCTGGAGAGAGGGCTTACAGTCAGCGAATATCAGAACCAACCCGAACAATCTTCATGGTATTGGTACCACCCTGGGCATTCACATAATCACCCTTGGTAATCACCACCAGATCACCATCCTTGACCGCCCCGCGGTTCACCAGCTCCGACACCGCCAGCGCATTGGTCCGCTCGTTCGGAATCTTGGCAGAATCGAAAGGCACCGTCTGAACGCCCCGGAACATCACAACCCTGTGCTGCGTGGAGTGATGACGCGAGAACGCAAAGATCGGCAGGCTCGATTTGATGCGCGACATCAGCCTTGGCGTGGCCCCGGTTTCGGTCATGCAGATGATGGCTGAGACGCCTTCAAGATGGTTGGCCGCGTACATGGCAGACAGGGCAATGGCCTCGTCCACCGCTTCCATGCTTTCGTGAATTCGGTGCTTGGACTGATGCATGGACGGATGCTTCTCTGCACCCAGGCAGATCCGCACCATGGCTTCCACGGCTTCCTTCGGATAATCACCCACAGCGGTTTCCGCAGACAGCATGACTGCATCGGTGTAGTCCATCACCGCGTTGGCAACGTCTGAGACTTCGGCTCGCGTTGGCATCGGGCTGGTGATCATCGACTCCATCATCTGCGTGGCTGTGATCACCGCACGGTTAAGGACGCGAGCACGGGAGATAATGTGTTTCTGTACGCCAACCAGCTGGGCGTCGCCGATTTCCACGGCCAGGTCGCCCCGGGCAACCATCACGGCATCGGATGCTTCAATTACCGCGTCCAGGGCTTCGACATCGTCGGCAAGTTCCGCCCGCTCAATTTTCGCGACCAAGCCCGCGTCAGAGCCTGCCTCTTTCAGCAGGCGCCGGGCGATGTGCATATCCTCGGCGGTGCGGACAAACGAGACCGCCACGTAATCCGCGCCCAGTTTGGCGGCCGTTACGATGTCCTGCTTATCCTTTTCCGTCAGTGCTTCAGCGGACAGGCCGCCGCCGCGCTTGTTCAGGCCCTTGTTATTGGAAAGCGGGCCGCCGATCAGAACGGTGGAGGTGATGCTGTGGTCATTGACCGACTGCACTTCCATCTCTATACGGCCGTCATCGAGAACAAGAATGTCGCCTGGTTCCACATCTTCGATCAGTTGCTCGTAATCGATACCGACTCTTTCTTCAGTGCCCGCTTCCTTATCCATGGCGGCATCCAGGATAAACGTCTCGCCTGCCTTGAGGGTGACCTTGTTTTCCGAAAACCGGGCAATGCGGAGCTTTGGGCCCTGCAAATCGGCCAGCAGTGCGACGAACCGGCCCTGTGATGCTGCCGCCTCGCGAACGCGGCGGGCTCGTCCAATGTGCTCCTCGGCGCTGCCGTGGGAAAAGTTAAGTCGTGTAACGTCTACACCGGCGGCGATAATGGCCGCGAGGGATTCCGGTGAGTCGGTGGCGGGGCCGAGGGTGGCGACAATCTTGGTACGCCTGAGCATGGTTGGTGTCCTTTGGTTCTTCAAAATGGTCTCGAACAGAGTAGCGGAATCAGCCGGGACGGCCAGATTTACTGGCCGGCCTTGATCAGGGCGAGGGCATTATCCAGCATGCGGTTCGAGAAACCCCATTCATTGTCGTACCAGGCCATGACTTTTACGTGACGACCCAGAACCCGTGTGTGGTTGGCGTCATAAATGCTGGAGAGCGCATTGTGATTGAAGTCCACGCTTACCAGTTTCTCGATATTATAGCCAAGAACCGGATTTTGCTCGGCGGCTGCTTTAACCGCGTCGTTCACTTCCTCCACGGTTGTTTCCCGGCTGGCAATAAAGCCGAAATCTACCAGTGACACATTGATGGTGGGAACGCGAACCGCCAGGCCATCGAGTTTGCCGTCAAGCTCCGGAATGACCTTGCCAATGGCGGCGGCAGCGCCTGTCTTGGTTGGAATCATCGACTGGGTGGCAGAGCGTGCGCGATAGAGATCGGAATGGTAAACGTCGCTCAGCTTCTGATCGTTGGTGTAGGAGTGGATGGTGGTCATCAGGCCACTCTCGATGCCAATGGTCTTTTGCAGGGCTTCAACAACCGGTGCCAGGCAGTTCGTGGTGCAGGACGCGTTGGAAATGATCTCGTGTTCGGCGGTCAGTGTATCGTGGTTCACGCCGTATACCACCATGGCATCCGCATCGGGGCTGGGCGCCGAGATGATGACCTTGCGGGCGCCTGCCTTCAGGTGTGCCGCTGCCTTGTCGCGTTTGGTAAAAAGGCCGGTACACTCGAAAACAACATCAACACGGTGATCTTTCCAGGGCAGTTCTTCGGGATTGCGGAGAGCGGTAATGGCAATCCTGTCCCCGTTGACGGTCAGGGATTCGGCGTCGTGGCTGACGTCAGCATTAAATCGGCCATGAACGCTGTCATACTTGAGCAAATGGGCGTTGGTCTCGGCGTCGCCAAGGTCGTTGATGGCAACAACCTGGAGCTGGCTCCGGTAGTTATTTTCATACAATGCTCTGAGAACATTGCGACCGATGCGGCCAAAACCGTTGATTGCGATACGGATTGTCATGGTCTGACTCCTTGGGTGGTCGTTTTTTGTTCGTTTAACCTCGGTAATGTAGTAAATATAACAACAAAAAAAGAAGAAATGAACGATTCAACGGTGGAAATGACAAAAAAAGGAAGTAAAATTACGTCTAAAAACGACCACTCTAATAAATTATGCAATGGAGCCCACCATGCACCCGACCGTAGACAAGGTTACTCAGAGAATTATCGAGCGCAGTCGCTCAACGCGGCAGGACTACCTGGACCGCATGAATGCTCTCAAAGCCCAATCCCCGCACCGGAGTTCTCTGTCCTGCGGCAATCTGGCCCACGGTTTTGCGGCCTGTAATCAGGGCGACAAGGACACCCTGAAGTTCATGAACAAGGCCAACGTGGCCATGGTAACGGCCTATAACGATATGCTTTCGGCCCACCAGCCCTACGAAAAGTTCCCGGATCTTATTCGGGAGGCGGCCCGGGGGATGGGATCCGTGGCTCAGGTGGCCGGTGGCACGCCCGCCATGTGTGATGGCGTAACCCAGGGCCAGCCGGGTATGGAGCTGAGCCTGTTTTCCCGCGACACCATCGCCATGAGTACCGCCGTGGCCCTGAGTCACAACATGTTCGATGCCACGATGCTACTGGGCATTTGCGACAAGATTGTGCCGGGCCTTCTGATCGGCTCGCTGAGCTTTGGCTACCTTCCCACCATCCTGGTTCCTGCAGGCCCCATGCCTTCAGGGCTGCCGAACAAGGAAAAACAGCGTATTCGCCAGCTTTACGCCGAGGGCAAGGTTGGCAAGGACGAGTTGCTGGAGGCCGAGAGCAAGTCCTATCACAGTCCGGGCACCTGCACGTTTTATGGCACGGCTAACAGCAACCAGCTGTTGGTGGAGGTCATGGGTCTGCACATGCCGGGGTCGGCTTTTGTAAATCCCAATACGCCGCTGCGCGATGAGCTCACCCGGGCGGCAACCGAGCAGGTGATCAAACTGTCGAAGCCTCACGGCGGCGAGCTCGGCCTGGGCGACATGGTGGATGAAAAGAGCATCGTCAATGCCCTGGTGGCATTGCTGGTTACCGGTGGCTCCACCAATCACACCATCCACTGGATTGCTATTGCCCGTGCGGCAGGGATCATCATCGACTGGAATGACTATGCCGAGCTTTCCTCGGTGGTTCCGTCCATGACCCGGATCTATCCCAACGGGCAGGAAGACGTGAATGCCTTCCACGAGGCAGGCGGTACCCCGTTCCTGATCAGGGAGCTGCTGAGCGGTGGCTTCCTGCACAATGACGTGAACACCGTGGTGGGCTTTGGCCTGGAGCGATACACCGAAATGCCGGAACTGGTGGGTGAGAAGCTGGTTTGGAAGCCGGCGCCGGAAAAAAGCCTGCGCCCGGATGTGCTGAGCCCGGTTGCGGAACCGTTTGCGCCGGATGGCGGCCTGAGAGTGCTTGATGGCAACCTTGGGCGGGGCGTCATCAAGGTATCTGCCGTTGCCCCGGAACACCGGAAAGTTGAAGCGCCGGCCGTTGTCTTTAATGACCAGAACGAACTCAAGGCAGCCTTTGAGGCTGGCGACCTGGACAGGGATTGCATTGTGATCGTGCGTTTCCAGGGGCCCAAGAGTAATGGCATGCCGGAACTGCACAAGCTCACCCCCTACCTTGGCGTGTTGCAGGATCGCGGGTTCAAGGTGGGCCTCGTGACAGATGGCCGTATGTCCGGCGCATCGGGCAAGGTTCCCGCGGCGATCCATGTGTACCCAGAGGCACTGGATGGTGGTCCCCTGGCGAAGGTCAAGAATGGTGATACGGTCTGCCTGGATGCCGAAAACGGTGTTCTTGCCATCCGCGTGGATGAACAGGAGTTCGCCGGCCGGGAATCTGAAAAAGCCGACCTGACCGGGTATCATCACGGATATGGTCGGGAGTTGTTTGGCTGGATGCGTCGCGCTGCCAGCAATCCCGAGGAAGGGGCCAGCTTTTTCTGGAATCATGAGGCATGACAGCAACACATTATTCACTGGTTGGTGATATTGGCGGCACCAATGCGCGGTTTGCCCTGGTAGAGCAGGGCAGCGTGCAGCCTCGTGCCATCGAGATTCTGCCCTGTGGGGAATATACAAATCTTGATGACGCCGTGCGGGATTATCTGGCCCGGGTCGGGGTTTCAGAGGTAAATGGGGCCTGTCTGGCAGTTGCCTCACCGGTTCGCGGTACCCAGGTTCGGATGACCAACAACCATTGGCGTTTCGATACCGATGAAGTCCGGGAACAGTTTGGCTGGTCCACGTTCAAGGTAATCAATGATTTTACCGCCATGGCCCTTGGCGTTCCCCACGTTGCGGACGACCATCTGGTGCATGTTTGTGGCGGCCCGGGTGACAGCCGTCGCCCCAGACTCGTTATGGGTCCTGGAACTGGGCTCGGTGTTTCAGGCCTGGTGCCCATTGAGCATGGCTGGGTGCCGTTAATGACCGAGGGTGGCCACGTGGATTTCGCTCCCACGGACGATACCGAAATGGCTGTGCTGCGGATTCTCAAGGCCCGGTTTGGCCGCGTGTCCGTAGAACGAATTCTGTGCGGCCAGGGCCTGCTCAACCTGTATCAGGCCCACGCAGAAATTCAGGGCGTGGCCGCCCCACTGGATGCACCGGAGAAAATCACTTCGGCTGCGGTGGAAAACACCGATAGCCTGGCTCGTCACACGCTTCGCCATTTCTGTGAAATCCTCGGTCGGGCAGCCGGCAATGGGGTTCTGACCCTGGGGAGCACTGGCGGTGTCTACCTGTGCGGCGGAATCCTGCCCCGTTTCCTCGAGTTCTTTCTGGAAAGTCCATTCCGTAATGGCTTTGAGGATAAAGGAAGAATGCGTCCGCTGCTGGAGTTCACACCGGTCTATGTGGTCACCGAGCCCTACACCGGTCTGCTGGGAGCAGCCGAGGCACTGGGCAATCCGGAGGTGTGACGCCGGATTGCCGCCGCGTGATCAGAGGTAATGCACCACTTGGCTCTGGTCGAAACGGTACTGACGGTTGTACACGCCGTTTTCTGCCCGTCGGCCGGCTGCCAGTACCATGGTCACCAGTCCTTTCCCGGGCAGGTTGAGCAGTTTCTTGACACGGTACTCGTCAAAACCCTCCATGGGGCAGGAATCATAGCCGTGGGCCCGGAGCGCAAGCATCAGATTCTGGGCCGCCAGGGCTGTGGATTTGGTGGCCCAGATTTTCATCTCGCAGGTGGAGTATGGGCCCCGGGGCACAGGTCGGGTGATTCCCACCGCAAGGCCCGCCGCTTTCTTTGCTAATCCCAGAATACCGAAGGGGCCCTGGTTGTAATGAATGGGGGCGACTTTGCGGTAGTACTTTTCAACGATGGGCGGCAGCTTTTCTTCCGGCCAATCCTCCAGCGCTTGCCGCGCATGGGCCCGCCAGGTATCGGGTCGGGCAACCACTACGATTAGCGCGGCGGCGGTTTTCGCGGCATTCTGGCCAAGGCAGGCGTGGGCAAGCTTTTCTTTCAGCTCCGGAGTGCGGACAACGAAAAATTCCCAAGGCTGCAGGTTACTGGAATTGGGAGCCAGGGTCGCCAGCTCCAGGCAATCCTCAAGCACCGTCTCGGGAATCGGCTCATCGGTGAAGCGCCTGATGGAACGGCGCGTGCGAACGACTTTCCGGAACTCTTCGATATCGATTTCGGGCAGCGGTAGAGGGCCTGCTTTGGCATTCATGATGTGTCCTTCGAGACTTGTTGTGTCGTGATTGTGCCTCTATCGTTACGAGAAAAGTCTGTTTATGCAATCACCCTGAAGACGGAACGCTCATGACTGAGGATCTTTCCCGGCTTCCCTTCGACGACCTGGTTCGACGCGTGCGGGCCTGTACGATTTGCGCCGACGTTCTGCCCCGTGGGCCAAGGCCGGTCATACAGATATCGGAAAGCGCCCGCATTCTGGTGGTCGGGCAGGCCCCGGGCAGGCGAGTGCACGAGACCGGGCTGCCCTTCAACGACCCCAGCGGCGATCGGCTTCGGCAATGGATGGGGATAACCCGGGATACCTTCTATGACGAGCAAAAGCTCGCCATCCTGCCCATGGGGTTTTGCTATCCGGGTACCGGAAAATCCGGGGATCTTCCGCCGCGGCCGGAGTGCGCGCCAGCCTGGCGCAACTTGTTGCTGGATCGTCTGCAGCATATCGGGTTGACTCTGGTTATCGGCCAGTATGCCCACGCCTGGCACCTGGCCGATTGTCGTAAATCCGTCACGGCCAATGTGCAGCATTGGCAGGAGTATTGGCCGGACGTTCTGCCTATGCCTCATCCCAGCCCCAGAAATAACCTCTGGCTGCGCCGCAATCCCTGGTTCGAAAGCGAAGTGGTGCCCGCGCTGCAGGGTCGAGTTGCCAAGCTTCTTGAGCCCGATTGAGGCCGGGAGGTTGTTTACTTGCCCGCGATGTCCCACTGCCTGAGCAGGTCCTCATAGCGGATGGTTTTGCCCTGGGGTTTTTCATTGTTCAGGCGAGGCTTCGGCGCACCGGGTTGGCCCAGCCACCACTCTTCGCCCTTTAGCTGTTCTTCATCCGCCATTCTCGGGCCGCAATCACCGGCCAGGAAATTACGCTCAATGACCGACAGGGTTCTGTCCTGTGCCGCAGCCAGGTTATCGAGCGCCTGCTGCGGGCTGACTTTACCCGTCACCGCATCGGCGATGTTTGGCCACCAGAGCTTTGCCAGCCTGGGGTAGTCTGGCACGTTCACTCCGGTGGGCGACCAGGCTGTACTCGCTGGACTGCGGTAGAACTCGACCAGGCCTCCCAGTGCCGGCGCTCTTTGCTGCATTTGCGGCGATTCCAGGTCTGAAAGCCGGATGGGTGTCAGGCCGTAGAGGGTTTTCTGCAGTGACACGGTGCGCGAGACGGTGAATTGGGCGTAAAGCCAGGCTGCTTTCTGCTGGTCAGCCCCCATTGCGCGCGGAATAGTCCAGGCACCAACGTCCTGGTATCCCAGTTTCATTCCCTCCTGCCAGTAGGCGCCGCGGGGGGAGGGCGCCATGCGCCATTTTGGGGTGCCGTCTTCGTTGACGACGGGTAAACCCTCTTTTGTCATATCGGATGTAAAGGCTGTGTACCAGAAAATCTGCTGTGCAACCTGTCCCCTGGCCGGTACGGGCCCGGCTTCCGAAAACGTCATGTCCGCAGCTTCCGGCGGAGCGAAGCGCTGCAACCAGTCAATGTATTTGTCCAGTGCGTAGACCGCCGCCGGGCTGTTGGTAGCGCCGCCACGACTAACCGACGAGCCAACAGGATGGCAGCCCTCCATACGAATGCCCCATTCATCGACCGGTAATCCGTTGGGGATGCCACGGTCACCTGCGCCTGCCATGGAAAACCAGGCATCGGTGAAGCGCCATCCCAGGGACGGGTCCCGTTTGCCGTAGTCCATGTGCCCGTAGACGCGCTCACCGTCAATTTCCTTCACGTGTACCGTGAAAAATTCCGCAATGTCTTCGTATGCGGACCAGTTAACGGGCACGCCAAGCTCGTAGCCGTAACGTTCCCTGAAGTGGGCCCTCAGTTCCGGCCGCTGGAACCAGTCGTAACGGAACCAGTACAGGTTGGCAAACTGCTGGTCGGGTAGCTGGTAGATCTTGCCATCCGGACCGGTGACGAACTCCAGGCCAATGAAATCTTCCAGTGCCAGGGTCGGCAGTGTAAATGCCTTGCCCGTCCCCTCCATAAAATCGCTCAGTGCCAGAGCCCAACCGCTGCGAGAATGGGTACCGATCATGTCGGAGTCATTGACGAATGCGTCATAACGGCCTTTGGCAGCCATGATCCGCTGCAGGTTTATCTGGCGGATGACCTCGCCTTCCGGTTTTCTGTCGTGAGTTACGGGAATCTCCGTGAGCTTCGAAAACGCAGGCGCTAAAACCCGAGCTTCATAGTCATGGGTTGGCAGTTGTTCCGACAGGACCGAGATCTCGGTTCCCTTGAGCTCCATGGCTGCGTGGGCGAACCAGGCCAGCTCTTCGGCCTGTTCATCCCCCGACAGGGTCGAATCCGGAAAGTGGTCATGGATCAGCGTGCGGATGAGCGATCGCTTTTCATCGGACAGCGAGTCGAAGAGGGGGCCGGCTATTGCCGGGCGGCTAATCACTAGCATCAAGCCGATAAATAGCAGAAATGTTTTCATGATCGTCTCTTGTTTTTGTTGCTTTTCGTACAATTAACGATCTTATGACTAGATAGAAGGTTCGTCAACGAAAAAAATATTGATCAGTTGTTTATTGGATTAAAGTGCTATTAAACAATAATTTAAGTGGTTTTTATGGTATTTTTGCCTTTCTGAAGCTCGTCTAAACGAAAATTTTTTCGATCATAAACTTTTCATTTCCGATTTTCGGCGTTAGATTTGTTCTGTTTCGAACTGTTGCGTTTTAAAACGAAAAGCGGGCAGTTCGTTAACGCAGTTAGCCACCCATGGCTATGTCCTTCGCAAGACGTTTTGGGTGGCTGACGATCGTTCAGCGCTAACAAAAACAGGAAGCTAACATGATCGAAAATAACAATGTTCCAACGTCGTCCAACAACCACTCGTTCCGAAAAGCTCCTCTGGCAGCCGCGCTCTTACTGGCGGCAGGCGTTTCTTCGCCAGCCCTGGCGGAAGTTTCTTTTGAGTCTGATAACGGGTGGAAAGCCGGTTTTAACGGGCATATTCCGATCTTTGCGGTGTTCGGGAACTATGACCAACCAACCGATGAGGATTCATTCACCATCACGACCGGCTTTAATCCGGCAACACTGCAAACCAACATCTATGCGCCGACCCAGAATGGCCTGGAAGTCTCTGGTCATTTCCAGATGAACGCCAACATTGCACCGGGCGATGCCAACGCCGAGTTCCGTAGCCGGGTTTCCGAGATTGCCGTGGCCGGCGATTTCGGCAAGGTCAATATTGGTAAGGGCTTCGGGATCTATGGGGTTCCTGCTATTGGTGATAACGGCAGCGCGCTGGGTGTCGGCCTGATCGGTGGGCCGGACCAGGTGGCAGCCACCGCCGGGCGCATCGGTAACGGTTACTTCTACGCCAACTTCACGCCCCGCGTGATGTATACCTCCAACAGCCTGGGCGGCCTGCAATTCAAAGTTGGCCTGTTCAGTCCGTCGAAGGTTAGTGAAGCAGATTTTCCAGCGGCGGCAGACGCTGAATACACCATGCCCCGGATCGAAGCGAACGTGGTGTACTCCGGCAACAATTTCTCCCTATGGTCCAGTGGCTTCACTCAGGACGTGGACTCGAAAACCGGTGCTTTTGATAACTACACCATGTCCGGTATCGATTTCGGTGGCTCCGTCTCACTTGGTGGTCTGAGTGTTCGCGGTAACTACGGCATGACCCAGGGTACCGGCAACGGCGTTTTTGCGGCCCGCCTGGACCCGAACGAGGAAGACGCCAGCCAGTGGTATGTTGAAACCACCTACCAGATCAACCGAACCACGCTGGGTGTCAGCTATGGTGAAGGCGAGGACGACTTTATTGCCGGTGACGGTGACGATACCGATCTGACCATGCTCTTCGCCCGGTATGCGGCGACAGACCACCTGACCCTTATGGCGGAATACACTACTCTGGGTACGGGTGACGGGCAGGGCGAATATGATGCGATCATCTTTGGTTCGCAGCTGACGTTCTGATTGATGCCAGATGACTGCTCCTCCAACCATAGGGGATGCAATGAAAAGGTTGAGGGTCATTCCTCAACCTTTTTTGTTGGAGTTTATGCACAAAGTTTCCGAGGGCAGGGGGAGGACTTACCCAAAACCGTGCGGAGCCAGGGATGGCGGAGCCGAGCTTACAGGGACGTATTTACAGCGTGTTTTGGGAAAGCCCTCCCCCTGTCCGTGTACTCCGGCGTAAAAAAGCTCCGGGCGGATAGAATCCGGCCGGAGCATAAATGCCTGAGAGAGCTTCAGGCGCTGTGGTGGAGAGCAGTTTTGCGAGTTTCAGTAGTGACAGTTTTCATCAGATAACGTTCCAGGGCTTCAATATCGGAGTCGCTGGCGTATAGCCCCTGTTTGGTCCTGCGCCAGAGAATATCCTCTGACGTCATGGCCCATTCGTTCTTGATCAGGTGCTCGACTTCGCGCTGATACAGCGTCCCGGCGAAATGTATGCCCAGATCGTCCATCGAATGGCAATCCCGGAGAATGTCATAGCTGGTTGTGCCATAGGTGCGCACATAGCGGCTAATCACCTTCTCTGAGAGCCAAGGGAAGTCTCGTCTGAGCTTTTCTTCAAGTGCCTCGTGGTTGGCAAAGTCGCCGCCCGGCAAAACTCCGGTCTTGGTCCAGCGCCCGCCAGCCTCTGGAAAGAACTGACACAGTTTGTCAGTGGCGGCTTCGGCCAGCTTGCGATAGGTCGTGATCTTGCCCCCGAAAACCGAAATCAGCGGCGCCTTCCCTTTTTCACTATTGACCTCGAAGGAATAGTCTCGTGATGCCTTTTGGGCATTCTCCTGCTCATCGTCCATAAGGGGGCGCACACCGGAGTAAGACCAGATCACATCCGAAGGCTCCAGTTGTCGCTTGAAATGGGAGTTCACGATGTTCAGAAGATAGTCGGTTTCTTCAGGCGAGATCTTTGCTTCTTTCGGGTCACCCTCGTAATCGACGTCGGTGGTGCCCACCAGCGAGAACTCATCCTCGTAGGGAATGACAAACACGATCCGCTCATCTTCATTCTGAAGAATGTAGGCTTCGGTGCCCTTGTTAAGCCTTGGAACCACGATATGGCTGCCTTTGACCATACGAATCATTTTCGGGGCCGGCATCGACAGGGTTTCACCGAATAACCTGCTCACCCAGGGGCCGGAGGCATTAACAATGGCCTTGGCCGACACGGTTTTTTCCGTTTCATCGGTCATGTCGCGGAGGGTGACTTTCCAGTCTCGGTTGCCCTGTTCCGCTTTGACGCACTTGGTGCGAGTCAGTATCTGCGCACCGAACTGCTGTGCTTTTTTCGCGGTCAGAACCACCAGGCGAGCATCGTCGACCCAGCCGTCCGAGTACTCGAAGCCCTTGGTGATATCGGGTTTCAGCGGATCGTTCTCACCGAACTTGATTGAGCGGGAGCCCGGCAGGATTTCCCGTTTTGCCAAATGGTCATACAGAAAAAGACCGGTGCGAATCATCCAGGCTGGGCGCAGGTGAGGACGGTGAGGTAACCGAAAGCGCATCGGCCACATGATGTGTGGGGAATTGCGCAGCAGGGATTCGCGCTCGGCGAGAGCTTCCCGGACAAGGCGGAATTCATAATGTTCCAAATAGCGCAGACCACCGTGTATCAGCTTGCTGCTGCTTGATGACGTGGCTGATGCCAGATCATTCATTTCGCAAAGCAGGACCTTCAGGCCTCTCCCCGCCGCGTCCATGGCAATGCCAGTGCCGTTGACTCCGCCGCCAACGACAATAACGTCAAACTGATCGTGCTCCATAGTCATTGTTGGTCATCTCCTGACGCCAATGGAAAAGACGCTTTGTTGTCATGCGCACTTTTCAATGTTCAATATGCGGTATGACTCTATTATGCGAAAGCCAAAGATATTCGTAAAGGAAAAAATAGAAAAAAAACGAAAAAGCGGAGGCGTTCACGTTTTCGTATAGAGGGGCAAGCGAAAAGCAATCAGACGATGTGGAGTTGTACGTTGTGTTCGGTCAGCAGCTGGCGGATTTCCACGGGAGGTTGCTGGTCCGTAAACACGTGATCGGCCTGGGAAATGCTACCGAGTCGGACCATGGCATTGCGCCCGAACTTGGAGTGGTCGGCTGCGAGAAGAACCTGGTTGGAGTTGGCAATGATTGCCTGGGCGACGCGGACTTCGCGGTAATCAAAGTCCAGGAGGGAACCATCGTTGTGAATACCGCTGATGCCAATAATGCCGAAGTCCATCTTGAACTGGTTGATGAAGTCTCGGGTAGCTTCGCCGACAATCCCGCCATCCCTGTTGCGTACCTCACCACCGGCAATGATCACGTGGAAATCTTCTTTGGCTGAAAGTATGGACGCAACGTGAAGGTTGTTGGTGACGATCTGCAGGTTGTTTTTTTCCAGCAGGGCCTTGGCAATAGTCTCGGTGGTGGTGCCGATATTGATGAACATCGAGGAGTTGTCCGGAATCAGTTCCACTAGAGCCTCAGCGATCCTTTCCTTGGCCTCTAGATCCATGATCTTGCGGGCTTGATAGGCGGTGTTGACCGTACTGGAATCGATGCCCGCTCCGCCATGGTGTCTGCGGAGCTTTTTCTGCTTGGCGAGTTCATTCAGGTCCCGGCGGATGGTCTGGGGCGTAACCTTGAACTGGTCTACCAGCTGCTCGGTCGTGACGAAACCGTTCTGCTGGATCAGCTCCATAATCAGATCCTGTCGGCGACGCTGTGCCATTAAAACCTCCTCCGCTCTGTCATTTTTCTCATGCGAAATACTGTGCGTCCGAAAACAGTCTCAAAGTTTAGTAGTTTTCAGCGGGTTATGCAGCTTTTTTAAAGGGGCTGGTTGGTAATATGCGCGCTTACCGTGAAAACCACTTGGCATTTATGTTCAAAAAAGTAAAAATACGAAAAAATAAGAAACCGAGGTCGAAACCCTATGAGCCAATACATACTTTCCATCGATCAGGGGACTACCAGTTCCCGAGCCATACTCTTTGACCTGCAGGGCAACATACATGCCACCCGCCAGCAAGAGTTTCCTCAGCACTTCCCGGCCAGTGGTTGGGTTGAGCATAATCCGGAAGATCTCTGGTCTTCGGTTCAGCAGACCTGTCACGCAGTAATGGCCGAAGAGTGTGGTGATCGTGGTGAAGTGGTTGCTGTAGGCATTACCAACCAACGCGAGACCACTGTAGTCTGGGATCGCAAAACCGGAGAGCCCGTATACAACGCCATCGTCTGGCAGGACCGGCGAACCGCCTCCTACTGCGAGTCCCTGAAAAGTGAAGGGCTCGAACCCTGGGTCAACAGCAAGACCGGCCTGCTGATTGATCCTTATTTCTCTGCCACCAAAATCCGCTGGATTCTGGAAAATGTCGACGGAGTGCGGGAGCGTGCGGAGCGCGGCGAGTTAGCTTTCGGTACCGTCGACAGCTTTTTGTTGTGGCGATTGACAGGTGGCCGCGAGCATCGCACTGACGCCACCAATGCCAGCCGTACAATGCTGTTCAACATTCACAACCAGAAATGGGATCCGGAGCTCCTGGAGCTTTTCGGCATTCCCGAATCGCTGTTGCCCGAGGTAATGGACTCTGCCGATCAGTTCGGAGAGATCACAGAGGGTGGAGCCCTTAACGGAACCTCGGTGCTCGGTATTGCTGGAGATCAACAAGCGGCCCTGTTCGGTCAGACCTGCTTCGGTATCGGTATGGCGAAAAGCACCTACGGCACCGGTTGCTTCCTGATGCTCAATACCGGCGACAAAGCCTTGCAATCGGAGCACCGGTTGCTGACCACGGTGGCCTATCGGGTGAATGGCAAGCCTACTTATGCCCTTGAGGGCAGTATCTTTATCGCCGGCGCCACCATTCAATGGCTGCGGGACGGCCTTCAGCTTATCCGGGATGCCTGTGAAACGGAGCCTCTGGCTGAGGGAACGCCAGTCGATCATGGTGTATACCTGGTGCCGGCATTTACCGGGCTTGGGGCGCCCTATTGGGATCCCAATGCGAGAGGCGCCATATTTGGTCTGACCCGCGATACCGGCATCAAGGAGATTGTCACGGCGGGCCTGCAATCCGTTTGCTATCAGACCAAGGATCTGCAGAAGGCCATGGAAAAAGACGGCATTCGCCCGGTTAACCTCAGGGTCGACGGTGGCATGGTGGCGAATAACTGGGTTTTGCAGTTTCTGGCTGACATTCTTGGTGCCCGGGTGGATCGCCCGTCGCTTGTTGAAACCACGGCCCTGGGCGCCGCTTACCTGGCGGGCCTTGAAGCAGGTGTTTACAAATCTCTCGAGGAGCTCGCGGAATTATGGCGATGCGATCGGAATTTCGAGCCGGTCATGACCAAAGAGGATCGGGACAAGCTGTACGATGGCTGGATCCAGGCGGTGGAAAAGCTTTGAAGCCCTGACTTTCCCGGCAGCGAATATCAGCGAACTCCCAATTCCCGCAGGCGCTTGTAAAGTGTGTTGCGGCTGATAGCGAGTTCTCTTGCTGCCTGAGATACGTTGCCTGTGCATTTTCGATAGACCTTGAGCGTTGTGGCAAGTGTATCTTCTGGTTCCACCTCAACGTTGTCGACACCGGGCTCCAGGATCGCTGTTTCGGACTTCTCACCGGTAGTGGCCTCGAATTCCGCGAGAAAGTCTTCCGGCAAGTGCCAGACCTGCACGTCCTCCCCGTCTGCAATCGCGATCGCCACCCGCAACACATTTACCAGTTGCCGGATGTTGCCAGGCCATGGGTGGTTCTCCAGGGCGGAAAGAACTTTGGGAGACAGATGCTCTGACTGGCCGGGATCCCGGTGCTGCGAATAGAGGGTTTGTATCAGGGGCAACCTGTCGGCCCGGTTCCGAAGCGCAGGGAGTTCTACGCAAAGGCCGTTGATGCGGTAGTAGAGGTCCGCCCGGAAATGGCCGTTGTCGATACGTGAGGCCAGAGGTCGGTTGGTCGCGGTAACCAGCAGAATATCGACAGGAACACTGTCAGTGGAGCCCACCGGGGTAACGACCCGTTCCTGCAGCACTCGAAGTAGCCGGGACTGCGCCGACAGGGGCATTTCGCCAATCTCATCAAGAAACAGAATACCCTTGTGGGCCTTCCGGATAAAGCCCAGCGAACCCTGCGCCCGGGCGCCGGTGAAGGCACCGGCTTCGTAACCGAACAGCTCCGACTCAACCAGTTCCGGCGGAATGGCCGCGCAGTTAACCGCGACCAGTGGTTGATCCTTGCGGTGGGATGCCCGATGCAGGGCCTTGACCAGCACTTCCTTACCGACCCCTGTCTCGCCGGTGATAAGAACCGGAACGCCCCGTTGAAGTACCTTGAGACTTTGTGTGGCGCAACGTTTCACTGCCGAATCACCGAACTCCAGGTTGTCGATACCCAGAAACTCATCTGAATACCTGCGGTCGTTCGACAGCGGTAATGGGCTGATCCGAGCCGGGTTATCGGCAACCCTTGTAGGGCGTTTGATCCGGGCACTCAGTCGCACCTTGCTGCGGGTGGTCAGTTGCAAGGTTTCGGTTTCCGGATGGCCAAGAATTTGATTGCGGCGGCTCGTAAACAATTCATCCAGGCGGGCCTCGACGGTATTCATCCCCAGTAACTGGTCCGCTCGCTGGTTGCTCGCAATGACCCGCCCGGAATCATCGCAAACCAGGATTCCCGACCAGGGGCTGTCGAAGTTATCCGCCGTTGTATTCAGGGTTATCTGGAAATGATCGGGGCCAAACTGACGGTTGATGAGGCGATTTTCGACAGATTGAGAAAGTAGCCGAACCATGCCCAGGGTGTGCGCCTGTGGCAGGTAAGCGTCGCTGAATACACTTAGAACACCGGCAATCTGCCTGTGGGCGTCGAAAATAGGGGCTGCAGAACCAATGATGCTCCGGTTCATTTTCAGGAAATGTTCGTTTCGCTGAATCTGGACGGGCGCACCGACGGCAATCGAGGTGCCAATGGCGTTGGTACCGCAATTCTGTTCCTGCCAGTTCGCTCCTGTCTGGAACCAGGGTTTCAGGCGGGTCTCGGTGATACGTTCATCACCCCAGCTGTTCAGCACCGTGGCGTGCTGATCGGCAAGCAGAATGAGGCATCGGCTGTTGGAAAGTACGTTCCGGTAGTAGGGCAGAACTTCAGCCTCGGTCACCGAGAGCAATTCCCTGTACTGGCGGTTTATTTCTTCCAGCCTGGCGGATTCCGGCATCAGCGGTGTTGGCTCATGATCGTGATCAAGGCCCCAGGCAATACACCGGTTCCACGAATCGGCAATAACGCTCCGGTAATCCGAATATTCGTTTTTTCTCATCTGGTGTCACTCTGGCATTCGTTTTTTGTTCTGGTCGACGTTCGAGCAGCTAACCCAGGCAAATGTGTCAAAGGTTTTGCTCAATCATCTGTGCAAATGGTGTTCACGTCAATGTTCAATTTGAACAAAGTATTGCTAAACGAACATTCGTATTTTCGGATGAGAAACTAGAGTAAAAATAAAATGCTATGTAAAACAGTGTTGTAGGTGAAATTACCTACGGAGCTTCGAAATCTGGTATAGCCCTTGCGTAAGGAGATTCGAAATCGAATTTTCGTGGTCGGTGTAAATCGGCCCGGAGTGCGTTTCCACAAGAACAAAAAGGAAAGCCTATGTCCTTAACACTGGAGAATCTCTCCCGTGAGGTCGACGGTGTCGACTATATCCGGGATGCCAACCTCACCTTTGAGGCAGGTTCCTTTAACGTTCTGCTCGGCCGGACACTGGCCGGAAAGACTTCACTGATGCGACTGATGGCCGGGCTGGACAAGCCTGATAGCGGCCGTCTGATCTATAACGGTGAGGACGTCACAGGGCAGAGCGTGCAGAGCCGCAACATATCGATGATCTATCAGCAGTTCATCAATTACCCCAATCTGACCGTCTACGAAAACATCGCCTCGCCGCTGCGGCTTGCAAAAATGGCGGAGTCCGAGATTGATCGCCGGGTGAAAGAAACCGCGTCCATGCTTCGGATAGACCCTCTGCTCAAACGCTACCCGCTGGAACTGTCTGGTGGCCAGCAGCAGCGAACTGCCATGGCCCGGGCGCTGGTGAAGGATGCCGCGCTGGTGCTATTCGATGAGCCTCTGGTCAACCTTGATTACAAGCTGCGCGAAGAGCTCAGGGCGGAACTGCGGGACCTGTTCCGGGAGCGGCAGTGCATAGCGGTATACGCCACCACGGAAGCCAACGAAGCCCTGGCGCTCGGTGGCACAACCACATTGTTACACGAAGGCCAGGTGGTTCAGACCGGCCCGGTGATGGATGTCTACCGCGCCCCCGTGAACACCCTCGCTGCACAGTTGTTCAGTGAACCCCCGATGAACATGATTCGCGGGCGTGTTTCTGAAACCGAAGTGACCTTCGACGAATATTCACACCACGCGCTGACCCAGGAGCTGGCCAAGCTTCAACCGGGTGACTACTGGTTCGGGATCCGACCCAGCCATATCGGTCTGGTGCCTACCAGCGACGATGATCTGGAAATGTCCATGGAGGTAGAGCTCAGCGAAATCAGTGGCTCTGAAACCTTCATGCATGTGGAGAACAGTCACTTCGAAATGGTCTTGCAGTTGATGGGCGTGCATCAGTACCACACAGGCTCACCAATCAAGGTGTACTTGCCGATCAACAAACTGTTCGTCTTCGACAATAACGAACAACTGGTGCACACACCGTCTCAGGTTTCAGGAGGGTCTGTCTGATGGCTGAAATTCAATTGAAATCACTCGCCCACAGTTACAGTGATATGCCCGAGGGCCCTGACGATTACGCCATCCGTCAGCTCGACCACGTCTGGCACAAGGGTGGGGCTTACGCGCTGCTGGGGCCGTCCGGTTGCGGGAAAAGCACCATGCTGAACATTATTTCCGGCCTGGTTCAGCCCTCCGAGGGCGATGTCCTGTTCGACGGAAAGCGTGTCAATGAGCTGTCTCCCCGAGACAGAAATATTGCCCAGGTTTTCCAGTTTCCGGTCATTTACGACTCCATGACCGTCTACGACAATCTGGCGTTTCCCCTCAAGAACAACAAGGTTCCAGCTTCCAAGATCAAGGCCCGCGTTCATGAGATTGCCGAAGTCCTGGAGATTGAGGACAAGCTCTACAAAAAGGCAAAGAACCTGACCGCGGATGAGAAGCAGAAGGTTTCCATGGGCCGCGGCCTGGTGCGGGAAGACGTTTCGGCCATTCTGTTCGACGAGCCACTGACGGTGATCGATCCGCAACTCAAGTGGAAGCTGCGCCGCAAGCTCAAGCAGATTCACGAGCAGTTCGACATCACCATGGTGTATGTCACCCACGACCAGCTCGAAGCCTCCACTTTTGCCGACAAGATTGCCGTGATGTACGGCGGGCAGATCGTCCAGTTCGGCACCCCAACGGAGCTGTTCGAACAGCCCAACCACACCTTCGTGGGTTTTTTCATCGGAAGTCCCGGCATGAATCTCATCGAGGTACAGCGATGTCCCCGGGGCGTGTGTTTCGGAGGCACGGTTGTGGCACTTGAACCCTGGCAGGTTGATGTCCTGCAGCGGACCAGGTCCACCAACATCAAGATCGGAATCCGCCCTGAGTTTGTGGAAGTGTCCTCAGTGGCTTCAGACGACACCTTCGAGGCGGAGGTCCTGGATGTCGAGGATCTGGGTACCTACAAGATAGTTACCGTGCAGCTCGACCACGAGAAAATGAAAGTCCGGCAGAGTGAGGACTTCGCAGCATCGATTGGCAGCCGGGTTCATCTCTCGTTCCCGAAGCAATGGCTGAAGCTGTATGTGGATGAATTCCTGGTACAGGAGCAACAGTGATGCAAAAGGTACAAAACAACAAAGCCTGGTGGCTGGTGCTGCCGGTATTTCTGCTCGTTGCCTTCTCGGCGCTGATTCCGCTGATGACCGTGGTGAATTACTCGGTCCAGGATATTTTCGGTCCGGGCCAGGCGTTCTATGTAGGCACAGAATGGTTCAAGGAGGTGCTGAGCAACGAGCGCCTGCAGGATTCCCTGATTCGCCAGTTTATATTCTCTGGCGCGGTCCTCTTGATCCAGATCCCTCTCGGGATCGGGGTTGCCCTGATGATGCCCAAATCCGGCATCAAGGGCTCGCTCTGTCTGATTCTGCTGGCCATTCCGCTGCTGATTCCCTGGAACGTGGTTGGCACCATCTGGCAGATCTTCGCCCGTGGCGACATCGGTCTGTTCGGCTGGGGGATCAATCAGTTGGGTATTGACTACAACTATACCGGAGACACCCTTGATGCGTGGTTGACGGTTCTGTTGATGGATGTCTGGCACTGGACTCCGCTGGTGGCCTTACTCTGCTACTCCGGACTGAGGGCGATTCCGGAGGCCTTCTACCAGGCGGCGGAAATTGACCGTGCCTCGAAATGGGCGGTGTTCCGGTATATCCAGCTGCCCAGGCTCAAGAGTGTTCTTATCATCGCAGTGCTGTTGCGGTTCATGGACAGCTTCATGATCTACATTGAGCCGTTTGTGCTTACCGGTGGTGGGCCGGGCAGCTCCACAACCTTCTTGAGCCAGACCCTGACAACCATGGCAATCGGGCAGTTTGATCTGGGGCGCGCGGCTGCGTTCTCGCTGATCTACTTCCTCATTGTATTGCTGATTTCATGGCTCTTCTTTACCGCCATTACGCACGCCGACAAAGAAAAATAAGGAGAGTGTGATGAGACAGACACGTTCAAAAAACGTCGGGATTACGCTGTTTATTCTGCTGCTCCTGACTCCGATCTATTGGTTGTTGAACATGTCGTTCAAGACCAATCAGGAAATTCTCGGGGGGCTTACCCTCTGGCCCCAGAATTTCACCCTGGATAACTATGCCGTCATCTTTACTGATCCCAGTTGGTACAACGGCTACATAAACTCGATGATTTACGTGTCCATAAACGTAACCATTACGTTGCTTGTGGCACTGCCGGCGGCCTATGCGTTTAGTCGCTACAAGTTCCTGGGTGACAAACACCTTTTCTTCTGGCTGCTGAGTAACCGGATGGCGCCGCCGGCGGTTTTCCTGCTGCCTTTCTTTCAGCTGTATTCATCGATTGGCTTGTTCGACACCCACATTGCGGTGGCGCTGGCTCACTGTCTTTTCAATGTGCCCCTGGCTGTCTGGATACTGGAAGGGTTCATGTCCGGCGTACCCCGGGAGTATGACGAAATGGCCTATATTGATGGCTACAGCTTTCCAAAGTTCTTCGTGAAGGTGTTTCTGCCGATGATTCGCTCCGGAATCGGGGTAACGGCGTTCTTTGCCTTCATGTTTTCCTGGGTTGAGCTGCTGCTGGCCCGGACGCTGACGTCCGTGGATGCCCAGCCGATCGGTGCAATCATGACCCGAACGATAGGGGCGAGCGGTATCGACTGGGGTGTTCTGGCTGCTGCCGGTTCACTCACCATCATTCCCGGCCTGCTGGTGATCTGGTTCGTTCGTAACCACGTTGCCAAAGGCTTCGCCCTCGGACGCGTGTAAGGAGACGTTTTATGATTGCCTGGATGAACTGGACACCGACCGTTGCCATTTTCTTTGCCGTGATTGCGGGAATTCTGGCAGTAATGACGGTTTACGAAATTGTCTCCCCGTGCACCGAAAGAAAGGGCTTTCTGCCGATTGCCACCACCCGTGGTGACCGGCTGTTTATCGGATTGCTCTCGGCTGCGTACATACACCTGGCTTTCCTGGCTGTAAGCGATATCACGTTATGGGTTGCGCTTGCGGCTTCGGTGGTGTGGCTATTGGTGCTGTTGCGCTGGGGGTGAATCCGTAACCGGATGTTCGTTATGTTCTTTTTGCGAACATCCGGACCTAAAATTTCTTTAAAGGGACTTGTAATGATTTCGAAAACGAACTATTTTTAATTTAATGATCGGAATCGATCACGGGAGATTCCGGTAAAAAAGAATAGCGACCAGAGCGCTATAACTGCGGAAACGAAACCCGGCTGTTTCGTTCCATTCATAAAAAGACGAACGAGGTTGGATATGTTCAACAACAATAAATATCCGAGGACCCTTTTGCTTAGCGCCGCCGTTGGTGTCGCCTGCATGGGTTTGAGCCTGCATGTCAGCGCCGATCAATACAGTGAAGCGGCTGAGAAGTGGGTTAATGAAGCGTTCAAGAACTCTACTCTGAGCAAGGAAGAGCAGCTCAAGGAAATGGAGTGGTTCATCAAAGCCGCTGAGCAATTCCGTGGCATGGACATTAATGTGGTTTCCGAAACCATTGCGACTCACGAATATGAGTCCAATGTTCTGGCCAAGGCGTTTTCGGAAATTACCGGCATAAACCTGACCCATACACTGATTCAGGAAGGCGATGTCATCGAGAAGCTCCAGACCCAGATGCAGTCCGGACGCAACATCTACGATGGCTACGTGAACGATTCTGATCTGATTGGTACCCATTTCCGCTATGGCAAGGTAGTGGCCGTTGAAGACATCATGAACGGTGCCGGTAAAGATCTCACTCTGCCCACTCTGGATCTCGATGATTTCATCGGGCTCGACTTCACTACAGGGCCTGATGGCAAGCTCTATCAGTTGCCGTCGCAACAGTTCGCCAATCTTTACTGGTTCCGGGCCGACTGGTTCGAACGTGAAGATCTGCAAAAACAGTTCAAAGAGATCTACGGCTACGACCTGGGTGTTCCCGTCAACTGGTCGGCCTATGAGGATATCGCCGAGTTCTTCTCGGTTCACGTGAAGGAAATTGACGGTGAGCGCGTTTACGGTCACATGGACTACGGCAAGAAAGACCCTTCCCTAGGCTGGCGCTTTACCGATGCCTGGTTCTCCATGGCGGGTGCCGGCGACAAGGGCCTTCCCAACGGTCTGCCTGTTGATGAGTGGGGTATCCGCGTTGAGGAATGTCATCCGGTTGGAGCAAGCGTCAGCCGCGGCGGCGCAACCAACGGGCCTGCGGCTGTTTATGCCACTACGAAATACGTGGATTGGCTGCGTGAGTACGCGCCCCCCGAAGCTCAGGGCATGACCTTTTCAGAGGCCGGTCCGGTTCCCGCTCAGGGCAACGTTGCCCAGCAGATCTTCTGGTACACCGCCTTTACCGCGAGCATGATCAAGGATGGCCTGCCCGTTGTGAATGAGGATGGCACCCCTAAATGGCGCATGGCACCGTCTCCACGTGGGCCCTACTGGGAAGAAGGTATGAAGCTGGGTTATCAGGACGTAGGTTCCTGGACTTTCCTGGATTCCACGCCTGAGAAACGTCGCCTTGCAGCTTGGCTGTACGCGCAGTTCACCGTATCCAAGACCGTATCTCTGGAGAAAACGATTGCCGGCCTGACTCCGATTCGTGAGTCCGACATCGAGTCTGAGGCGATGACTGAAATGGCTCCGAAGCTGGGCGGCCTGGTGGAGTTTTATCGTAGCCCGGCACGTGTGCAGTGGTCCCCGACCGGTACCAACGTGCCAGACTATCCGAAGCTGGCCCAGCTATGGTGGCAGTACATTGCCCAGGCGGCCAGTGGTGAAGCCACTCCTCAGGAAGCCCTCGACGGCCTCGCCCAGGCTCAGGATCGGGTCATGGAGCGCCTTGAACGTGCCAACGTACAACCGACCTGTGGTCCAAAGCTGAACGAGCCGCGCGACCCGCAGTACTGGCTGGACCAGCCCGGCGCACCCAAGCCGAAGCTGGCGAACGAGAAGCCGCAAGGCAAAACCGTTGCCTATGATGAGCTGCTGAAAACCTGGGAAGAGGCGCGCTAAAGCGAGCTGATTCCTGCAAGAGCAATGTCTGCCGCAACAGGACCCTTTAGTTGCGACAGGCAGAGCACCGTTGTCACGGTGGGTTTTGGCCGGTTGCTTATAGTTCCCCCCCTTTAAAGCATTTCAAGGTAGCCCCTCCCGGGGCCAACCCTGCCGGCCCTTTTTCTACCGTTTTGCCCGCTTTTTGATAACCGCGGCGGGAAGGGTGTGTCCAATGAACAGAATCTCCGTAATTCATCGTTTGTATGCGGGCTTCGGCCTGCTTTGCGTGATCATTGTCTGCTGGGGAGCATTCAATATCAGCATCATGTCTTCGTTCTCGGGAACCACAGACAAACTGACATCGGATGTGTTTCCGCTCAGCGGATTGATTCAGGAAATGGAAGCCCATCGATCACGAACCGCAAGATATTCAGTGGAAGTGGTATCTGCAGTTGATCAAAAGCTGCTGAATTCCCGATCTGACAGACTTTCGGACGCACTGAGCGACCTTGCCGGCAGCCTGGATGCCTTCGGTGCGTCCGACAGTACGGCGATGTTCCCCACGCTCGCTTCGGTCAACCAGTCCGCGAACGCCCAACTGGTTGATCTCCAGACCTCGGTTGAGGCGATAGTGGCCCTCAAGGGTCAGTTGCTGTCGGTGTCGGAGTCGGTGAATTCGGGGCTGAGTGAATTCCTCGCCAATAACGGGGAGATGAAAAGAACCCTGGTCAGGGAAAGCGCTGAACCGGCGGGACGGGATATATACATTCGCGACCTGTTCACCACGGTGATGGAAAACCTGACAAACATTGAGCTGCTAATCATGCAGATGGTGAGTACAGAAGACGCGAATGAACTGAATGCCATCGTCGACAATCTCCGATTCAATACCAGCACCTTTGAACAAGACATATCGGCCCTGGTGAGTGAGGTGCCTCGCCTGGAAGGTCTGCCATCATTGGTTGAGATGTTTCTTGCTGCCGTGAACAATGACGCCGGAATCATCAGCCAGTATTCAGATTATCGTCAGAGCCGGCTTGAATTGGAGTTATTGGCCAGGAAGGTCGACGGCACGCTTTCGGCAATGGCATCCGGACTGGATGAAGCACGACAAACCGTTGCCGAGAAAGCAAGCGCCTCTGTGTTCGCGCTGGATGAAACCGCGCTGAATTCTGAACAGCTGGTTTACTGGCTGTTGCCCCTGGTGGTTCTGATCGCTCTGGCAACGTCAGTCAGGCTTGGACGGATGATCAACCGGCCACTTCAGGCGACCCAGGAACATCTGGCTGCCATGGCCGGGGGCGACTATTCTCGATCCCTCGAATTTCCGGCTTGTGGCGAGTTTATCGACCTGAAGCGTTCCGTGAACCGGTTATCCGAAGCCATGGCGACTGTTTTGGGAAGCCTGCAACAGGCGGGGTCGGACATTTCAGTCATTGCCTCGGGTAACGCCGGGTTTGCCAGGGACTTCAACGAACGGATACGAATTCAGTCCGATGAATTCAGGTCTATTGCAGCGGCGATGACTCAAATGGAGGCTTCTGCCAGGGAAGTAGCTGGTTCGGTTCGGGATACCCATAAACTTGTTGGCAAGGTAAATAAGCAGGTTGAAGACAACCTGTCCGCAGCCGGGCGTGGCATGGACTGTGTTGCTGATCTGGAGCGCCAGGCAGAGCAGACCGCCAGAAAACTGCGTCAGCTTGAGCAGGCTTGCTTCGATATTGGCAGGATTACCGAGGCCATTGATGATATTGCCAACCAGACCAATCTTTTGGCCTTGAACGCCGCCATCGAATCAGCGCGTGCAGGTGATGCCGGTCGCGGCTTTGCTGTGGTTGCAGATGAAGTTCGCGGTCTGGCCCGGAAGACCACCGAAAGCACCGATACGATCCGGAATCTCGTGGAAGGGCTCCAGCAGGAAGCATCGGAATCGGTCAGTTCCATGGACTCCAGCTTTGAACAGCTGCGATCGGTGCGTGAGTTGATGGCCAGTGTCTCAGAAGGAGCCGGCAGAATTGGTTCGGCAATGGGGCAAATTCATCAGGGCGCTGAACATATCCGACATGGTATGGATGAGCAGGAGGATGTCAGTCAATCGGTGGCGCGGCAGGTCACTGAAATCAGCGCCTCGGCGGCTGAAGGCCTTGAAAATATTAACGAATTGGTCACTACCTGTGACAGGCTGGAGGATTCCGTGACCAATATTGAGTCGCTGATGGCTCGCTTTCGTATCTACTGAACAAACTGCCGACCAACCAACTTTCGTTTCCATATAACAAATTTGTCTGATTGGTCGGTTTTTTTCGCTTGATAATGTTCGTTTACGAATATTAATATGTAATTAATGTTCGTTATCCAAAAATAAATTCGCAAACAACAATGATTGAACAGGAACGACGCTATGGAACACATAAAAAAAGTCACGGCCCGGGAAATTCTGGATTCCCGGGGATTCCCTACAGTGGAAGTGGACGTTGAACTCCGTAACGGCGTGGTCGGGCAGGGCCGGGTGCCATCCGGGGCATCCACAGGAACCCGGGAAGCGCTGGAAAAGCGCGACGGTGATGCCGGCCGCTACAACGGCAAGGGCGTCCTGGAGGCAGTCCGGTGTGTTAACCAACGCATAGCACCGGCCCTGGAGGGGCGGGTGGTGTTTGACCAGTTGGTGATGGACCGCCTCATGTGCGAGATGGATGGCACACCCAATAAGGCAGAACTGGGTGCCAATGCGATTCTGGCCGTATCCCTTGCCACGGCCAACGCCGGTGCCAATTACCGGCAACAGCCTCTGTACCGGTATCTTGCCGAGCTCTATGGCTGCAACGGCCCCAGCATCCTGCCGGTGCCCATGATGAACATCATCAACGGTGGGGCTCATGCCGACAACAACGTTGATATCCAGGAGTTCATGATCCAGCCCGTCGGGGCGCCGAGCTACAGCGAGGCGCTTCGGATGGGTGTGGAAACCTTTCATGCCCTGAAGTCGCTTCTCCGGAAAAACGGCCTGTCCACGGCGGTAGGCGATGAAGGTGGTTTCGCCCCGAATCTGCGTTCCAGCGAGGAGGCCCTGGACCTCATTCTGGCCGCTGTTGAAAAGGCGGGTTACCGGCCCGGGTCCGATGTGGTCCTTGCCCTCGATTGCGCCGCTTCCGAATTCTACGAAGATGGCCTCTACAACCTGAACGGGGCTGGCAAACAGTTTACCTCTGAAGAGTTCTCGGATTACCTGCTCGACCTGGCCATGAAGTACCCCATCGCCTCAATTGAAGACGGCATGGATGAAAGCGACTGGGACGGTTGGAAACTGCTGACCGAGAAGCTCGGCGAACGGGTACAGCTGGTGGGCGACGACCTCTTCGTGACCAACACCGCGATCATCACTGAGGGCATCCGCAAGGGCATTGCCAACTCAGTACTGATCAAGTTCAACCAGATCGGGACCCTCACAGAAACTCTGGATGCGATCGGTATGGCCCAGGATGCCGGCTACACCACGGTGATTTCCCATCGCAGCGGTGAGACCGAAGACACGTTCATTTCGGATCTGGCGGTGGCAACCCGATCGGGTCAGATCAAAACCGGCTCACTCTGTCGATCGGACCGGGTCGCCAAGTACAACCGCCTCCTGCGTATCGAGCAGGATCTTGGCGCTCACGCGTTTTATCCCGGTGTCGGCGCGATTCGTTGCGCTCTGGATACCTGAAACCGCTTTTCGGGAGAAACATCATGAGAAAACCGATTCTGATTGGAAACTGGAAGATGAACGGCAGTCTTCAGGCCAACCAGGCCCTGATGGTCCGTGTGCTGCCCCGTCTCAGGATGTTCCGCAAGTCCATAGATCTGGCGGTATGCCCTCCCCACCCCTATCTCTTTCAGGTGCGGGATCTGTTGGGCTATACCGGCATCATGCTGGGTGCCCAGAATGCGTCTGGGTTTGTCTCCGGCGCCTACACCGGCGAAGTCAGCGCCACCATGCTTCAGGAGATGGGCTGCCGCTATGTGCTGGTGGGTCACTCTGAACGCCGGTTGTTGTTCGGTGAAACCAATCAGGAGGTCGCCGCCCGTTACCGGTCGGTTCTTGGTGCCGGTCTCATGCCGGTGCTGTGCGTCGGCGAAACCCTGGAAGACCGGGAGTCCAACCGTACCGCGCTAGTCATTGAGCAGCAGATCCAGGCTGTTATTGACGAGGTAGGTCTGGCGGCCATGGCGAACGGAGTAATCGCCTATGAACCGGTATGGGCTATCGGAACGGGCAAAACCGCAACGCCGGAGCAGGTATCTGCGGTGCACCAGCAAATTCGCCAATTCATCGCGAAAAGTGCACCTGAGGCATCCGATGACATCAGTCAGGAGCTTCGGGTGATATACGGAGGCAGCGTCAAGGCTGCCAATGCCTACGAGTTGTTCAGTCTTGCCGACGTTGATGGTGGCTTGATTGGCGGTGCCTCACTGCATGCTGACGAATTCGGAACGATTGCCGGTGCCCTGGCTGAGGCTTCCGGCATTCTGGCCGGCGAATGCGAAACCAATTGATGGAGATGGAAATGCAGCCAAGACGCTGGATGCAAACCACGTTTTTTCCGAGAAAAACCGACGTACCCGAACAGTTTCGTCGGGGCGGCGTGGAAATAGCGCATACCCTGGTGGCGGGGAAACTGCGCCCCTGGGACGGTCCTTTCGCAGAAGTTCGCAGCCCGATCTGCACTATCGTGCAGGGTGAAAGCGAACCTCAGCCTCTGGTGATCGGTTGGACGCCGCTGATGGACGAGGCGGCCGCCCTCGAAGCTCTGGATGCGGCGGTGCAGGCCTACGGTCAGGGCAGCGGAGAATGGCCCAGCATGTCAGTAGCCAATAGAATCGAACACGTCGAACAGTTCCTCGTGGAAATGCGCTACCATCGGGAGGCCGTGGTAGAGCTTCTGATGTGGGAAATCGGCAAGACCCGAAAAGATGCCTGCAAGGAGTTTGACCGAACCTGCGACTACATCAACGATACTATCCATGAGTTGAAGGTGCTCGACCGACGCTCATCGAGATTTGAAATCGTCGGTGGTGTGGTGGCTCAGACCCGTCGTTTACCGGTGGGCGTTGCACTGTGCATGGGGCCGTTCAACTACCCGCTTAATGAAACGTTCACAACGCTGATTCCGGCGTTGATCATGGGCAACACTGTGGTGTTCAAACCTGCCAAATACGGGGTGCTCCTGATCGGCCCTCTGATGGAAGCATTTCGGAAGTCGTTTCCACCGGGAGTCATCAACATTATCTTCGGACGGGGCAGGGATACCGTCGGACCATTGATGAAAAGCGGTAAGGTCGACATGTTCGCCTTTATAGGAACCCACCGGGGTGCGTCAGCGCTCAAACAGATGCATCCAAAGCCCCACAGGTTGAAGGCTGTGCTGGGTCTGGACGCCAACAATCCGGCCATTGTGCTGTCAGACGCGGATCTTGAGCTCGCCGTCAACGAATGTGTCACTGGCGCGCTGTCTTTCAATGGCCAGCGCTGCACCGCTCTTAAACTCCTGTTTGTCCATGATTCCCTTGCGGATCAGTTTGTCAGTAGGCTATCGGCAGGCGTCAACGAACTCGTTGCGGGGATGCCCTGGGAGCAGGAGGTATCGCTGACGCCATTGCCCGAGCCGGGCAAGATCGGGTTCCTCAGGGCGCTGGTGGACGATGCCGTCGCCAAGGGTGCATCGGTGATCAATGAAGGTGGTGGTGAGGTCAATGGCACGTATTTTCATCCTGCCGTGCTTTACCCGGTAACCGCCGATATGCGCATCTACCATGAGGAGCAGTTTGGGCCGGTCATTCCTGTTGCAGCCTTTGCGGACGAGCAGGAAGTGGTTGAGCACGTCCGGGATTCCAGTTACGGGCAGCAGCTCAGTATCTTCGGTTCGGATTCTGACACGGTGGGCAAGCTGATTGATCTGCTTGCCAATCAGGTAGGCCGGATCAACCTCAATGCCCAGTGCCAGAGGGGGCCGGATACCCTGCCGTTTAACGGACGAAAGGATTCCGCTGAGGGTACGCTGTCGGTATCGGATGCCCTGAGGGTGTTCTCGATCCGCACAACCGTGGCCACCAAGTCCAGTGACAGCAATCGGGACCTGGTGACCGGCATCGTGCGTGGACGACAATCGAAGATCCTGACGACCGATTACCTGTTCTGATCGCCGGATCTTTTAGTGTGGACTCAGAGCCGGAGGGGTTTGCCAGCCTCCCGGCGCCGCTCTTCCCATTCTTCCCGGGTCTGAGCCGCCTGGTCGCCGGGCATGGAATCGATGATGCTGAAATAATCGGAACTGTATTCGTCAGCAATGATTGTGTTGCGCGGTTTTACCTTGACCACATACACCGTCTGGACGTTCTGGTGATCGAATTCCCGCCAGTACTGCTCGTCCTTCAGGAAGGTGTACCTGTGTCCCTCCAGGGCTTCGATCAGGCTGGCGGTATTGGTAGTGCCGGTACGTTCCACCGCATCCTTGTATTGGTAAACAATGCTGTAGGCAGAGGCCGCAGCGGTTGATGGCCGCATTTCATACCGTTCTGAGAAGGCTTCGACAAATTCTTTTCCTCTCGGGTAGTTCAGCTCGTAGGGTACGTTCCATACCCAGGGTGAGCCGCCGATAACGCCTTCCATAATGGTGGGGCCCACCTGACGTGCCATACCGAGGGTGAGGTTGGGCACAACGATCTGCATTTTTTTGGTGAGGCCCATTTCGTAGGCAACATTCAGGGCACGCACCATGTCGTCGCCGAACAGAACCATCATCAGAACCTTGGCATCGCTCGCGTCTGCCTGCTCCAGCGCCTCCCGGAAGTCAGTAATCAGCGCTCGGGGGAAAGGCGTTTTCACGCCCTGGTGGCGGTCGGTATCCTCGGTTCCCGAAAACTTGCGCACAGACTCTTCCACAGACCAGCCCCAGGTGTAGTCAGCGGTTATGTAGAAGTATTCGTCGTCGGCGTGATTGGTGGTGAGATATTGGCTCAGCGCCTTGGCGGTCATCCAGGCGTTGTAGGGCTCCCGGAACATGTGTGAGTGACCTTCGGCACCGGTGGTGGCGTTCGAGTAGGTGAGGGTGCCAAAGTAAATCCGGTTGCGATCCCGCGCAGCCTTGCCAGAGGCAATGGCAACGGCGCTGGACACGCCGCCGAACACCATCTGGACGCCTTCACGGTCGATGAGCTCCGCGGTGTTCTTGGCACCCTGGGCAGGTTCGCCGCGGGTATTTCTGATCACCAGTTCCAACTGGCGGCCCATAACACCGCCGGCTTTGTTGATTTCGTCAACGGCCAGAAAGGCGCCCAGGCGCTGTTGCAGGCCCTGGTCCTTGTAACGACCGGTTTGAGGATAATTCAGGCCGATTTTAAGAGTTTCGGCATAGACGGTGGTGCTCGCCAGCAACAGCAGGCAAGCAGAAAAGAGTACTTTTCTGACGTTCATTCAGGTTGGCCTCCGGAATTGCAGCGCCACTGGGGGGAGGGGCTGCCAATCGTTTTTTTGATTATTTGTTAAGCAGAGCTAGTGTCAGCGCTGATTATGGAGTCAACAATGGGACTAAAGTGGAATTTTGGGTAACAAATTGTAGGTCGGTGACTTATATCAAATTTGCGATGCCCCTCAGGGCACCGCAGTTTGCCGCATTGCCTCCAGTAGGGCGAACCAGAGAGGTCTTGGCAGGACCGTGCGGGCGCCCTCAAGCGCGGCCTCAATTCTGGCCTCACGCATTGAGCCAAGAACCGGGATGGGGGCGCCTGGAAGCTGTCGCAGCCAGGCGATGGCCAATCCTGTTTCGCATAGGCCGGTTGCTTCCCTGGCGGCCTGAAGCAAGCTTTCGGGAACCGAGCTGGGCAGGGTGCCGCCGGCCAGCGGAGACCAGGCAAGCCAGCGAAGCCCATCGTTCAGATGGGCCTCATAGGTGCCATCAACCAGGGGTTCTGAGTGGCTGAGAGAAAGCTCGCTCTGATTGCACACCAGAGGCAGATCGGTATTTTTCTGAAGCCAGCGCCACTGCTCCGGCAGAAAATTGGATACCCCGATATGTTGAATCTTGCCGGCGGTCACGGCCCGTTCCAGGGCTCTCGCCAGTGATTCCGCATCCAGCAGCGGATCTGGCCGGTGAATAAGGAAGGTGTGGATCTGCTCAACTCGAAGCCGGCTGAGTGACTTGTCGATTGCCCCGGAAAAATAATCAGCTTCCGCACGATAGTGTTTGGTGTTCCAGGTGGAGGAGTCCCGATGGGCCGGCACGATCCCGGCCTTGGATATAACCTGCACCTTCTGACGCAGTTCCGGTGAGGCTATCAGTGCCTCGCCAAAAACACGCTCGCACTCGCCATCCCCGTAAATGTCGGCATGATCGAAGACAGTCAGTCCTTCATCCAGTCTTCCGTGGATCCATTTTGCCAGCCTCGCCGGCTGGCAGAGATCGGGATGGTCCAGCAGACGCATCATGCCCGGAATAAGGGGGGTGTCTTCCAGAAATCTCGAATAACTCATGGTCAGGTCACTTCCTCCCGAACGCAATCACCACCCGGTCATCGCCGTTGGTTCTTGAGAATACATAGGGTTGCTGGCTGATCAACCGGTGCTCGCCTGCGCCGATCGCGGGATGACGATCGCGGAACTGACCCAGCTTCTGCCAGTGCTCAAGGATACCGGACACCTCGCCATTCTCAATGGCACTCCAGTTCATGTCCGAGCGGGTGCCCTGGTGGGGATCGGAACCGGTTGGCCCGAACGCGCGACCGGACTCGTCACCGTAGAACACCTGAACCGCTCCGGGAGTAAGCATGAGGGCCGCCGCAGCCCGCTTCTGGAGCGCCGGATCATTGCCCGCAACCTGACTGAACAGCTTGGTGTCGTGGGAAGAGATATAGCTCAGCACGTTGAAGTCGTCTTCCCCGTGGAGTTTGCTGGCGTAATCACTGTAGATGGATTCCATGGAGGGCAGGCACTGTGCACCGGCCCGGGCTTCTTCCTGTAGGTCGAAGTTAATGACCGCATCAAAGCCGGCATCGAAATAGGCGGTCTTGCGGACCGAGTGGGGGAATACCTCGGCAACCATCCAGAATTCCTCTGCCGGCAGTTTGGCGTCGGGATTGTGGCTGCGGTAATCGTCCAGGGCTGCCTGGGCCTCCTGTTTGAGCGCCAGCCAGGCTTCCGGTTCCACATGCTTGGCAGTATCTACCCGGAAGCCATCCACACCGAATTCCCGTACCCAGTCGGTCAACCAGGTGATCAGGTAATCCCGAACGGTGGCTTCGTCCAGTTGCTGGCTTCTGGAGCTGGCTTTGTTTCTCAGGAATTCCGGGAGATCCACGGGCTGTTCGGATTCGGTCTTGAAATCCGGCAGGAACGCGAGAGACCCGCGCTGGGCATCCACGGAGGCGTTCGGCGGCGTGTCGTAGTCGGCGATACCAGCCCGGACCCAGTCCTTGCCCCACCAGTTGCGCCAATCCGGATGGTCGTAATCAATGAGGGCATGATAGGCGTGGAAGTTTTCCCAGGATTCCGGTTGCCAGTCGCCCCAGCGCTCGGGCAGATGCTTTTCGAATCCTTCAAACAGCGAGCCGAACCCAAAGGTCTGCATATCCTGCAGGGTACTGTAGCCCGGATGGTTCATGACCACATCCATAACCACCCGGATACCTCGCTTGTGGGCTTCCTGAACCAGGGTCCGGAATTCTTCCCGGGTACCGAAGTTGGAATCCGGAACGGTGAAGTCCAGAGCGTAATAGCCATGGTAGCCGTAGTGCTGGAAATCGCCCCGGTCGCCACCGCCGACCCAGCCGTGCATCTGTTCGAACGGAGGGGTAATCCATAGCGCGCTGACACCCAGTTCCGCCAGGTAGTCCAGTTTCTGGGTCAGGCCGACAAAATCACCGCCATGGAAGGTGCCGATTTCATCCTTGCCGTCTGGTTGACGACCATAATTCAGGTCGTTGTCGGTCCTGCCATTGGCAAACCGGTCTGTTACGGCGAAATAGACGGTCGCCCCGGCCCAGGTGAACTGGCCCGCCTTGGCGTCGACTGATTCCAGTAACACCAGCCCCTCGGCATTGGCACCCGGTGCCATGCTTACCTCACCGTCGATAACCCGGGCAGTGTTGCCTGTGTAGAAATCCCGGACCAGTGTCCCGTCCGGGAATGCGGAACCGACCGGAATCGTCATTTCGGCTGACGCGGCTTCGCAAAAGACATTGGTATCATTGGCTGAAGGTGGCCCGGCCACAACCGCGGGCTTGCCCGGGCCCGAGGCGCAACCGGCCGTAATAAGGGCTGAGGCGATACAAGCTGAGAACTTCAGGTGTCTGGCGCGGGTTGTCATGGCAATTGCTCCGTTTCGGTTTTCATTCTTGTGGATGCCATCAAACCAGACTCCACCCCGGGGTGGTAGAAGGAATTTTCTACGCCCGTCTACTCCCCTCTACTACGCCTCGGGGAATGAAATAAGGGGTGATGCTTATTACCGGGAATTGCCACACAGTGCCAATACTCGCAAAAGAAAGTTTGCGTTAAGTCCGGCCCGACAACCTCGTGAATGGCCGGAAAACAAGAATAAGGCAAGAACATACAGAGGAATCACCTGATGAATCGTCGAACTTTTATCCGCAGCACACTCGCCGCCTCCATTGTTGCCGCCAGCTTCGGTGTTGCCGCGCCGGCTCATGCCGAAATTGAAGAGGGCAAGCTTCTGGTCTGGATCAACGGTGACAAGGGCTATGATGGCCTGCAGGAAGTGGGGGACTGGTTCACTCAAGAAACCGGTATCCCGGTTGAAGTCGCCCATCCGGACAGCGCCACCGACAAGTTCCAGCAGTCTGCCGCAACCGGCAATGGCCCGGACATCTTCATCTGGGCCCACGACCGTTTCGGTGAATGGGCCCAGAGCGGCATTATTTCCGAGATCAAACCGTCCAAGAGCGTCATCGACGCCAATTATGATTTTACCTGGGATGCGGTCACGGTGGGCGGCAAGATGTACGGCTATCCGATGGCGGTCGAGTCTATTGGCCTGATTTATAACAAGGATCTGTTGCCCGAGCCTCCCAGCGCCTTCGAAGACATTCCTGCCGTTCATGAAAAGCTGGCGGAAGACGGTAAGCGCGCCATTCTGTGGGATTACAACAATACCTACTTTACCTGGCCGATGCTGGCCGCAGCCGGAGGATATATCTTCGGTGAAAATGCCGATGGTTCCGTGGATGTGAAGGATACCGGGGTGAACACCGAAGGTGCCATCAAAGGTGCCAGAGCGCTGACCCGGCTGATCGAGGAAGGCGTGATGCCCCGCGGAGCAGACTACAGCGCCATGGAGTCCAGCTTCAACAAGGGCGAGACCGCCATGATGATCAACGGCCCCTGGGCGTGGGGCAACCTTGAGAAGAGCGGCATCAACTTCGGCGTAACCACCATTCCGACGGTGGATGGGCAGCCCAGCAAACCCATGGTGGGCGTTATGGCCGCGACCCTGAATTCTGCCAGCCCCAACAAGGATCTGGCGGTTGAATTCCTGGAGAACTACGCGCTCTCCGTCAAGGGCCTGAAAATGGTGAATAACGACGTTCCCCTGGGTGCTGTGGCCAACAAGGAATTCATGGACGAACTCTCCTCCGATCCCAATATCAAGGCGACCTTCGAGAATGCCCAGCTGGGCGAACCCATGCCGAATGTACCGGCCATGGGTGCCTTCTGGTCGTCCATGGGGCCGGCCCTGCAAAACATCACGTCCGGACGCCAGTCCGTTGAAGACGCCCTGAGCGCAGCAGCACAGCGAATTACCCGCTAAGCAGAAGGGTAACCCGGTGTCGGACGGCTATGCTTCCGTCCGACACCGGCCCGCTGAGACGTGCAAGAACATCCGCCGTTGCCATCGCGCGACGGTCATTAACGGGCTGACTACAATGATAACGGAAACCCTGTCCTCTCCCGGTATTGAAAGCAGACACTCCATGACCCGAGTACTTCTCAAATGGGGAGCGCTGGCTGCGCTGGTCGGCGCCGCGCTCTACCTTATACTGGCACTCTACGCCCAGCGCGAGTTTGTCTTTGCTATGCTGTTTCTGGTGCTCACCGCCTCTGCTGTTGCGGTGTTTGTCAGCAAGAAGCTGTACGCGCACCGATATATTTTTCCGGCCATCGCCGGCATGGGCCTGTTCGTCATTTTCCCACTCATGTACACCGTGGGCATCGGCTTTACCAATTACAGTGCCAGCAATCTGTTGAGCTTCGAGCATGTGCAGGAAAACCTCCTGAGCCGGACCTATCAGTCCGAAGCGGTTCGCTATGACTACCAGCTCTACAAGACTGAAGAAGGCTATGTTTTCTGGCTTGAGGGAGAACATCAGAACCTGACTTCAACACCTGTGGACCTGGAGTCGGGTGAACGTTCGGCGCCGGTATTGCCGGTGTCCGGCAAGCCGCAGGGTGAGCCCTTGTCCATTCGAGAGATCATCCAGCTCAGGGGTGAACTCTCGGATCTAACCCTGATCACCGAAGATGGGCGTGAGTTAAGCCAGGCCAGCCTGCGCTCTTTCGCGGCGATTCACCCCCAGTTTACGCTGCATGACAATGGCAGCCTGACCAACAACCAGACCGGCGTTACCTATTTCCCGGACCAGGAAACCGGTTTCTACCGGGACGGCGATGGCAATGCCCTGTCGCCGGGCTGGACGGTCAATATCGGCTGGGACAACTATCTCAAAGTGGTGTCCGACCCCTCCATTCGCGGGCCATTCTTCGAGATTTTCGTGTGGACGCTCTCGTTCGCAGTCGCCACGGTTGTCTTTACCCTGGCGTTGGGCCTGCTGCTGGCCAACCTGCTGCAGTGGGACCAGATTCGCGGCAAGGGCTTTTACCGCACCATGCTGATCCTGCCCTACGCGGTGCCGGCCTTTATTTCGATTCTGGTGTTCAAGGGTTTGTTCAATCAAAACTTTGGTGAGATCAACCTGGTGCTTGAGGGACTGTTCGGGATCCGTCCGGACTGGTTCAGCGATCCGGCGCTGGCGCGCACCATGATTCTGATCGTGAATACCTGGCTCGGCTATCCCTACATGATGTTGCTGTGTATGGGACTTTTGCAGGCCATCCCCCGGGACCTGTATGAAGCCTCGGCCATGGACGGGGCAGGCCCGGTGAACAATCTGTTCAATATTACCCTGCCGTTGATCATCAAACCGCTGATGCCGCTGCTTATTGCCAGCTTCGCATTCAACTTCAACAACTTTGTCCTGATTGCACTGCTGACCGGGGGCGCCCCGGACATCATCGGTGCGAGCACGCCGGCAGGTACCACCGATCTTTTGGTGAGCTACACCTACCGCATTGCGTTCCAGGACTCCGGACAGAACTTTGGTCTGGCTGCCGCTATTGCCACTGCAATTTTCCTGGTGGTGGGCGCGTTGTCCCTGATCAATCTCAAACTGTCCAAGATCAAGGTGTAAGGAGCTTCTTATGGCCATGGTTGAACCCCGCTCCACCAAATACCGCGTGCTGGCATCCCACCTGGGGATGCTGGCGTTCATCGCGATCATTCTGTTTCCGCTGCTGATGGTTATTTCCATCTCGTTCCGCAGCGGAAACTTTGCCGCCGGCAGCCTGCTGCCGGAGAATCCTTCGCTGGAACACTGGTATCTGGCGCTGGGTATTCCCTACACCGGTGAAGATGGTGTTACCACGCAGCCACCGTTTCCCGTGCTTCTGTGGTTGTGGAATTCGATCAAGATCGCTGTTGTTTCGGCGGTGCTGATCCTGGCACTTTCCACCACCAGTGCCTACGCCTTTGCCCGCATGCGTTTTGCCGGCAAGGGATTTGTCCTGAAATCCATGCTGATCTTCCAGATGTTCCCGCCGGTGCTTTCCCTGGTGGCGCTGTACGCCCTGTTCGATCAGATTGGCAATCACGTCAGCTGGCTCGGGCTGAATACTCATGGTGCGGTCATCGTGGCCTCCCTGGGTGGTATGGCGTTGCATATCTGGACCATCAAGGGCTATTTTGACTCTATTGACCGCTCCCTGGAGGAGGCCGCTATCGTGGATGGCGCCACCACCTGGCAGGCGTTCCGCTATATCCTGCTGCCTTTGTCGGTTCCGATTCTGGTGGTGGTGTTCATCCTGGCGTTCATCATGACAATCATGGAGTACCCGATGGCGTCGGTGCTTCTGGTAGATACCGATAAACTGACCCTGGCGGTGGGTGCCCAGCAGTATCTGTATGAACAGAACTACCTTTGGGGAGATTTCGCGGCAGCGGCGGTACTCTCGGGCCTGCCGATCACGGTGATCTTCCTTTACTGCCAGAAATGGATTGTCGGTGGCCTCACGGCCGGCGGTGTTAAAGGATAGGCGACTTCTCTTTACGCGATCTCTGCGTCTTCCAGCGTTAACTTTCGCGACCCGGTCAGGTTAATTCCCCCTGCTGACCGGGCTTTTTTTGGTCCCAAAAAAAGGGCCGGTACGTGACGGAACCGGCCAAAGAGTAACCCCGTTAAGGGTGACGACAGATCGAATCAGACAGGGGCCGGGTAGGCCCCTCGGAGTGGGTTAGAAGTCGATGCAGGGCTCCCGGTAGAGGCGCGGACAGGCGGTACCGTCCTGGCGGAACAGATGGCACTTGTTGGCGTTCATACCCAGGGTCATTCGGGCCCCTTCCTGAATCGGGTTGGAGCCATCGGTGCGCATGGTGATGACGCCCTCAACGTTATTGACGTCCAGATGTACCAGGGTCTGGTAGCCCAGGCGTTCGACCACGTGCACCTCGCCTTGCAGGTACATGTCGGCTTCCTGGTCTTCGCTCAGGTGTTCCGGGCGAATCCCGAGGGTGACGGTTTCGCCCTCGGAGAGTTCGGCGCCGTTCACCGGCAGCTCCAGACGGTGGTCACCCGGCATGACGATGGTGGCCGACTGGCTGCTGGCGGAAACGACGGTGCAATCAATGAAGTTCATCTTCGGCGAGCCGATAAAGCCGGCGACAAAGCGGGTAGCGGGGTAGTGGTACAGCTCCATGGGTTTGCCCACCTGGGCGATGGTGCCGTTGTCCAGGGCCACGATCTTGTCTGCCATGGTCATGGCTTCTACCTGGTCGTGGGTCACGTACACCATGGTGGCGCCGAGGCGCTTGTGCAGCCGGGAAATTTCGATGCGCATCTGGACCCGCAGGGAGGCATCGAGGTTTGAAAGGGGCTCGTCGAACAGGAATACTTCAGGCTCCCGGACAATGGTCCGGCCGATGGCCACACGCTGACGCTGGCCGCCGGAGAGGTCTTTGGGCTTGCGCTCCAGTAGCTTGTCCAGTTGCAGCAGGTTAGCGGCATCCTGGACCCGACGATTGATTTCAGTCTTGTTGGTTTTGGCCAGCTTGAGGCCAAATGCCATGTTTTCTGCCACGTCCATATGGGGGTAGAGGGCATAGGACTGGAACACCATGCCCACTTCCCGTTCCTTGGGCGGCAGGTTGTTAACCCGGTCGTTACCGATGTACATGTCGCCGGAGGTAATGTCTTCCAGACCTGCGATCATGCGCAGCAGGGTGGATTTGCCGCAGCCCGAGGGCCCGACAAAGACCACGAATTCTCCGTCCTGAATGTCCAGGTTAACGTCTCGGGTTACCTGGACTTCGTCATAACTCTTGCAGATATTGCGTAAAGTGACGCTGGCCATATCTCGTGTCTTCTTGTTAGGTCATTGAATGTCAGAGCCGGGCGATGTCGATGCCCCAGGGCCCGAGTGTCAGATCCTTGCCATGCCACTGGCCGCCCACGAAATCCGGGGTACCCGGTTCAGGTGAGCCAACGCCGGGCATTGGAATGGTGACGGCGCTTTCGCTCAAGTTCAGTGCCACCATCACGGTTTCATCACCCAGACTGCGTGTGTAAACCAGGGTATTCTTCGGGCTCTTGCTGAACTCTATGTCCCCTTTGAGCAGGATGGGTTGGTCTTTTCTCCAGCCCAGGAACGCCCGGTAAGCGGCCAGCACGGAATTATCCTCAGCATGCTGGACAGCGACAGCCGCATTGTAATGATCATCATAAACCGGCAGCCAGGGGCGCGCATCGGAGAATCCGGCGTGGGATTCCTCGTGGTGCCAGACCATGGGCGTACGGCAACCATCCCGGCCCTTGTATTCCGGCCAGAAGGTAATGCCGTAGGGATCGACAAGGTCTTCGTATTGCAGTTCGGCCTCGGTCAGCCCCAGTTCTTCACCCTGGTAGATGCAGACGCTGCCGCGCAGGGTCAGCAGCATGGCCATGTAGGCCTTGAGCTGCTGCTCCGATGTGGCGTTCCAGCGAGTGGCAACACGGGCTACATCGTGGTTGCCGATGGCCCAGCAGGGCCAGCCGTCGGTCAGCTTGCCTTCGATGGTGTTCACGGTTTTGTGGAAGAAATCCGCACCGTGCTGCTCTGTCAGCAGATCGAAGGAGTAAGCCATGTGCAGCTTGTCGCCACCGCTAGTGTAATCGGCCATGGTCTGAAGGGAATTGTCGTCGCCGATTTCGCCTACCGTGGTGGTGCCCGGGTACTGGTCCAGCAGAGCACGAAGGCGCTTCAGAAATTCGATGTTTTCCGGCTGGGTCTTGTCGTACTTGTGGAACTGGTAGGCGTAGGGGTTTTCCTTGCGCACGCCAATAGAGCCTTCTGCAACAGCCTTGCTGGCAGGGTTATCCCGCAGTTTGGGGTCGTGGAAGCAGAAGTTGATGGCATCCAGACGGAACCCGTCGACGCCGCGGTCCAGCCAGAATTTAACATCTGACAGAACCTGTTCCTGAACCTCCGGGTTGTGGAAGTTCAGATCCGGCTGGCTGGTGAGAAAGTTGTGCAGATAATACTGCTTTCTGCGACTGTCCCAGGCCCATGCCGAGCCACCAAAGACCGACAGCCAGTTGTTCGGCGGCGTGCCGTCGGATTTCGGGTCGGCCCACACGTACCAGTCTGCCTTCGGGTTGTCACGGCTGGCACGGCTTTCGAAAAACCAGGGGTGCTGGTCTGAGGAATGGCTCAACACCTGATCGATCATGATTTTCAGGTCCCGCTTGTGGGCCTCGGCAATCAGCTCGTCGAAATCCTCCAGAGTTCCGAAGATAGGGTCCACGTTGCGATAATCCGAGACATCGTAGCCGAAGTCTTTCATCGGGGAGGTAAAGAACGGGGATAGCCAGATAGCGTCCACGTTCAGGCTGGCGATGTAGTCCAGCTTTGCGGTGACCCCGGGCAGGTCTCCTATACCATCGCCATTGGAGTCGTAAAAACTTCGCGGATAAACTTGGTAAATGACGGCGCCACGCCACCAGTCCGGGTTCTTGATCATGTAGCCTCGCTTGTACTTCTGGCGGTGAGAAGTTGTTATTGTTGAAGTGGTCATAGGATTCCACCCAAATAGACTCGATCCATACTGCGTCTGGCGCGCCTTCCCTTCATCCTCCTGCGCCACTTTTTGTTGGCGTAGACGGGGGGATGAGGGGGGAGTAGGAGGGGGGAGCCAACGATGGTGATGAGGAGTGGATAACAGACATGGTGAACCCAGAATGAGTAATGAAGGATTTAGCGAGTGGTTATGGCGCGCCCCGGTGTTGGTAACCTGCCTCTGGCTTGCCGGCTTTGCGGGCACGGCCAGCGCTGACTGGTATCGGTTCTCCGATACCGCCATGACGACGCCTGTCGAGCTGGAGTTCTGGGCAGAGGATAAAGCGCTGGCGAACCGGGTTGGGGAAGAGGTGCTGGCGGTTTTTCATCAGGTTGATGAGCAGATGAGTCGGTACCGGGAGGACTCGGAAGTCTCCCGACTCAACCGCAATGCCGCCAATGGTCCCGTTACCGTCAGTGACGGTCTGTTCCAGGTGCTTGAAAAGGCGAGGGAGGTATCGATTCTCAGTGATGGCGCCTTCGACATCACCTTTGGCTCAGTCGGTTATCTATACGACTTCAGGGCCGGCAAAAAGCCGACGGAGGAGGAGCTTCGATCTGGCCTGCCCCGGGTGAATTTCCGGGATGTAGTTCTTGATCAGGATGCGCGAACCGTCGAATTCCGCCAGGCAGGCATCCGGGTGGATCTGGGCGGTATTGCCAAGGGCTATGCCGTTGATCTGGGCATCGAACGCCTGATCAATCTTGGCATTCGCCATGCCCGGCTGAGTGCTGGCGGCGACATGCGGCTGTTGGGTGACAAGCGGGGTCGGCCCTGGTACGTCGGCATTCGGGACCCCCGCTCAGAAGGGCGCAACGCGGTGGTTCTGCCGCTGGAAGACGTGGCGGTGTCTACCTCCGGGGATTACGAGCGGTTCTTCGTGGATGAAGCGGGAGAAAGAGTCCATCACATCCTGTCGCCTGAGACCGGCAAATCGGTTCAGGGCGTCCAGAGCGTGACCATTATCGGCGAGGACGCGCTGACAACCGACGGCCTGTCCACGGCGGTGTTTGTTCTCGGACCTGCCAAGGGATTGGAGATGATCGAGCGTTTGCCGGGTATTGATGTTGTGGTTATCGACGATCAGCGCATGATGCACGTGTCAGAAGGGCTCGTTCCGCCCCAAACAGACTAGGGGCGGAACGAGCAGTTTCCGTCAATTTCCGATAGTGCCGTTTACGACATTCGAGAACGCAATAAGGCTGTCCTGAGATGTGCCATTGCCCAGTCCGTGGCCATTGAAGCGCGTTCCGAACTGGTTTTGTTCACCGTGCAATGCCATGTAGTTGAGCAGCACGGTCTGAACCAACTGGTTGACGTTGTTGGCCGCAGGACTGGAGGCAGTTTCCACCGACGCATCAGAGCGCATGAAGCCGATCTGCCTGCGAATCGGAGTAGGGCGGCCTGCCGGGTTGTAAACCAGGAAGAAAGAGGCGGCCGTCTGCTGGTTGTCGCCGGTCCATTCGCCCTTGCCACGACCGTCCATGGAATCGTCAATCCGGCCGTTGCTCGACACCGAGCCGTCACTGAATACGTAGAGCATCAGCGGCATGCCCACCCGGGCTGCGTATTCCAAGCAGGCCCCCATACAACGGCCTGCCTGTTCGTCACGACGTTCGCCGGTTCCGCGCTCACCCGTGTGGTAGTCGTAGCCTCCCATGGTGATCGTGCCGGCACCGGCATAGCCGCTCAGAACCAGCTTCATCACAGATGCAGTTTTGCGGAATTCGCGGTTGCTGTTGAACTCATCGCGGCTGAATATGCCAGTGGGGCCAACGATTTCGAGATCCAACTCCGGATCCAGATCCGCCGGGTTGCCGAATCGGTCGGCGAGATCGGCACTCTTTACATAGCCACAGCGGACAAGGTCCTTGACGACTTCATCCGTCGAGATGCCCGTATTGACCTGGTTCATCTTGGCGTCGCTGATGCGCTGGATGGATTCCATGACGGCGACAGCATCTTGCTGGTCCAGAATGCCGATCAGGTCGCCCACGTCCACCAGGCCGGTAACGTCTGAGGGCCGGTCAATCTTCGTGGGACGTACCTCAGGATTGATCAGGTTCATCGGTGCCAGCGAGTTACCACCGGATTCCGAACTCTGTGAACCGACAAGAGAGAGCAGGGAGCCGTCGGCACCGGCGCGATGAATGCCATACATCGGGTTATGGGGGTTGTTGCCGGTGTCGTTTTCCGAGCGAGCCGCAATAATGGCGCCGTCGATTGCCGCCCGGGTGCCGGCACTGGTGCTCTGCAGGATGCCGCGCAGGAAACCACTGTCGGAATGGAACGCCAGGCCCAGCTCAGTGTTCACGAACGCCGGGTCGTTCGGCAGCATGTCACCCGGCAGCCCGAGTTTGTTGTAGCCCGCGGTACTCAGGAAGTCCATTTGCCCGCCGGATTTTCCCATCAGCACGTTGGAGCCGGCAATGTTGGCACCGCCTGCCAGATCAAAGCAGATAAATGGAATCTTGCCGGCACCCTGAACCGCTATGCCACAGCTTTCCTTCAAAGTGTTTAGATCGTCTGAAAGCGCAGCTGCGGCCATTCGTGGGTTTCCGAACAGGCTGAACAGAGAGGCACCGAATACCGTCGCAGAGCCCGCCATCAGGCCTTGTGCGATAAACTCTCGGCGCGTCCTTGGCTTGCCGTGATCGTCGTGGAGCAGTGGGCTGCCGTTGACCAGGGGCTTTTTACGAGATTTGCGTATAAACATGATCGGCTTCCTCTACTGAACCAGGGTGGTGGCGCTGCCAAGCACAGCCGCGCAGCTTGCCTTTACGACCGTTTCTGTGCGGTCAGGCTCACACCCTGCACCACAGCTGGTCAGTCTATCCATGAGCTCGCTGAGCTCCGTTTCGATTGCGCTATCACCGGGCTGTGATGCCAGGTTGCTGCCCACGAACCGGGACAGCAATGGCCCGATAACCAGGCTCTTGCCGCCATGACCAAATGCGGTGCTGGCCGGTGCTGAGAAATCGAACCCTGGGAACATCTGGTCCCGAAGTTGCGCATTTGAGACCAGGGCATCGCAATACTGGATGGCCATCTGGGTAACCGCCATCTGATGAGATGACAGGAAACCCTGGATCGTCTCTACCGTGGGCAATTGCTGCTTTACCGTGGTGTATGTGTTGAATACAGCCTGGTTGGTTGTGGGAACACCGGTCATCCGCGACATGGACTCGTTGATCTCGTCAAAAGTTTTCAAGCCGATCTCCGATGACGGTGGCAGGTCAGCGGGTTCCAGCTGCGGTGGCAGAGAAGGTTCCGAGCGGGCAAAGTTGTTACCGCCCAGTTGGTCGAACGTCAGGAAAAACTCATCGCTCTCGGGCCCGTTTTCCAGCGCAATGATGGTGCCAAGAGAGGAGAGCGGTTGCCCGGTGCCGGGTTCATAGCTGCCGCTGTCCAGGACAACGTCCAGGTTGGCCCAGGCCTGTCCGACAGTCGCTTCTTTGCCATTGATGCCCAGTCGCATGCCGCGCAGAGGAATGTTTGATGGCTCGGCGGTGTCATCAAGGCTGATGAAGAAGGGACTGGTGAACCGGTACGCATGGCTATCGAACTGGCTGACTTCGAACACGATGAAACTCTCGGGCACGTCGATCAGGTGAGAGACTCCGAACAGGAGATAGAACTTCTGACCAACACCCACCTCGAAGTTGGCCTGGACCTGTTCTGGTGTCAGCGCACGATTGTGGATGGCAACCATCCGGATCGCACCCTGCCAGGGGGAGTTGCCATCGGTCTCGTTGCCCAGTACCAGGGCAAAGCTGTCGTCCCATTCTGTCAACAGTCCGCCGTCGTCCGGGTCGACATCGCCGGTCGGAACGCCATTCACAAAAATCTGGCGCCCGGTCGTCGGGGTGTAATTCACCACCACGTGCTGGAGGGTTGCCTGCAGCAGCATGTCGGCGTCCTGGGTCGCGAAAGGCGTATTCTCATCACTGGTGGTGCTGCGATGCAGTACCTCGTAACGCTGGAGCGACTGGCTCAGGGTGACGTTGCGGGTGGTGGATGAGCCGGAGTAGGTCACGATCCGGGCATCCTCCTGGGTGATGTTGCCCGGGGCGACCCAGGCCTCGATGCTGTATTCGCCGGAGGCGGTCAGCAGGGTGTGCAGCTTCCGGCTGGCGGTGGTGCTGCCCTGGGCCTTGCCCGCAGGGATCATGAAACCCTGCTCGTCTTCGCCTGCGGGGCCAAGGTCAATACCCCAGCCACCAACCCAGTCGACGTTTCCGCTCAGGGTTAGGTCCAGCGCAGGCGACACGCCGCTGGTATCAAAAGCGGTCTGGCCTTCTCCGAACTTGAATTCGTAGAGGGCAATCACGTTGTCTTCAAACCGTCCGCCCGAGTTGGCAAGCAAACCGTCTGCCTGGAGGTTGAGTGCTTTGCTGGCAACCATTGCCGGGTCTACGGGCTGGGCGCTCAGGTCCTGGACCATTTGAAGAATCCTCAGCTCCATCAAATCGGCTGATGCCTCGCAGTCGTCATCCCAGCAGTTGTGGAAGTCATAGCGCAGGCGCTCAACCAGTCGGGATGCGCCCGGATTCATAGGATCGATACGGCTTTTGGCCTGATCGTAGGCAGTAGTGACATCGGCACTGGCAATGTAAGGGGTTTGGCCACCATCAGCATGGCAGTCGCTGCAATACTCTCTGAGTTCGGGGTATACCGTTGTGGCAAACAGGCCAGTGTCGCTGGGCAGGGCAACCGTGGCGCCCGGTTCTTTGAGCGCTGGAGCGCGTAGTTCAACGGTTTTGGCAGAGCCTTCTGAGCCGCCTGCCCAGTTGGAAATATAGGTGGTGAGAATGTCCACACAGGCTGACGTGCTCTGGAGCCAGCAATTGTGGCCACCGGCGACCTTGGTCACCATAGTGGACTGGGATGGATCAGACAGGTTAACGATGGAGTTCGCCTGGGCATAAGCCAGGTTCACGTCCTGCTCGTTGACGAACGTGGGTGCCTGGCCATTGGAGCCGTGGCACGCGCCGCATTTATCCTGGGTGACCAGGTTGTCCCACACCGTACGTTTGAAGTTGGCCACATCATCGGTGGAGGGTGGGGGCCCGTTGTAGGTAACCGTGCCGGAATTCTGGGAGGTATTCGGCAGTTGTTCCGTGGATTCGCCGCCGCAGGCTGAAAGCAGGAAAGCCAGGGCCGTGACTGCAATCGCTGATTTGAGGGAGCTCATGGAAATTCCTTTAAGTGTTTTCATAGCGTCCTCACTCCCCCATGCAATACACGGCGGATTCTGCGAATACCTGCTTCAGGTCGTAACCCTGGCTTGCGAAGCTGGCAACCATACTGCTTACCTGTGAACGGTCTGCGCTGTTTGAGGGAGGTCGCAGGCAGACATTCTCGAACACCTTCTTGACCTGGCACTCGGCGAAGGCGTCGGAATGGGCGAACTCTCTACCCAGGCTCTTGGCACCGGCGCCAGAGCCCGGGAGCGACTGATCCCATCCCAACCTGCGATTGGCGCCCTGGCGCCAGTAGTTATCCCAGCTGTCGTCTGGTGTCACATAGCCTTGCTCAAAGGTTGCAGCATTAATGTGATACTTGGCCTGAACTCTGGAGCCGGTTTCCGGATCCGTTTCGCCCATGGCGTTGTAGACGAGCCTGCCCAGCTCCCCATCAGGGTCGGCATTGGCGTCGTATTCGTAGTCGTAGTAGGCAAACGCCTGGGTCATGGGGTCCATGCCGCTGTGGCAGCCCACGCAATTATTCAGGAATACCCGGCTGTCACCACCCGGGCTGCGGGACACATCCTGGCGAATGCGGTCTGGTGGCAGAGTAACGTCCGCAACCTGCTCCAGGTCGTTGCACATGTGATTGATCAGCGTGAAGCGGAACATGGCACGGTTGGTGCCCGCACTGAAGAATGCTCGGGCTGAGGCTCTTGACGTAATGACGCCCGCGGTGGCAGAGGGCGGCAGGCCGGTGTAGGTCGACTGATTCACGCTCATCAGATTGTTCTTGAGGCTGGCCCCGCTGTTCTCCAGGGATTCGTAGTGATTGTTGTTGCTGTTGGAGTAGTTCGGCAGATTCAGGGAAGGATCTCCGATATACAGCACATCGTCATACAGGACTTTGCGGAAATCTTCCCCGTCCCGCACCAGGCCAATCACCGTGGCGATATAATCATTGAGGGGTACGAACTTTGACATCGCCTCGTTGGTCCAGGGGGCGGCGAAATTCTTCAGGGTGACGTCGTAGAAGGCGCTGTCCTCCATGGCAGTGAAGGCGGCGTCAATCGTGTTGCCCGAGATAATATCGCCTTCCATCTGGTTGAGAACGTCGGCGGAAGGGGGCACACCGGCTATCCGGTCGTGGATTCGTTTGGCCTGCTCTCTGGGGCCGGCCTGAACAAGGCTTGCCTGTCCAGACATCAGTGCGACGAGAACTGCGGTACTGCAAGCCTTGCAAAGGAGGCTCCTGATCCTGTTCCGGGCGGTCATGTCCTTTCCCTCGGTGATCGATAGCATTTGCACATTAATGCTTTTTGACAATTGTTAAAAGTTTACGGCTTGCTATATCCTTCGTTTTGAGTCGTAGGCCACGTTATTACATTGCGTTACGTAAAACCCTTGGAGCCTGCCAACGGAACCGACTTAATTTATGTCATGGAATGTCATCCGAAACAGGGTTTGTCACGTTGGAAATTAAGTCGCCCAGCCTAAATATCTCCCGCAGTGCTCGCCTGGCTATCGCACTTGGCTCGCTTGCCGCTCTGTCTGGCTGTCTTTCAAGCAGTGACAGCCAGCAGGCAGATCCGGTTGTTGTCGAGAACCCTGTGGCTTATGTCGAAAGGGCTCTGCTTTTTGACGAGAACACCGGTGCCCTGGTGGAGGACAACCTGGCCGACCCGAGCGCCTTTCGCCCCGGTGCTCGACTGCTTCTGAAGGCCAGCGCGACCGCCGACGCCGAAACACGGGATATTGCTTCCAGGGCGTTCGCCGGGCCGCAATTCCTCGATGACAACGGCCAGTTACGTTACGACGTGAAAGATCTCCACGTATCCCACGATGGCTCCAGATTGCTGTTCTCCATGCGCGCCCCGGAGATCGAAGACGCCGATGACGAGGATCAGCCAACCTGGAATATCTGGGAATACGACGTTAGTACCGACGCCCTGCGTCGGATCATCGATTCGGACGTCACTGCCCGTGCTGGCCAGGACGTTGCGCCCGCCTATCTTCCCGATGGCAGGATCGTTTTCTCTTCAACCCGCCAGCGGATTTCCAAGGCGGTGCTGCTGGATGAAGGCAAACCCCAGTATTCCGGCCTGGACGAGGAGGGTGACAGCCCTGCGTTTGTTCTTCATGTGATGGACGATGATGGCCAGAATATTGAGCAGATCACGTTCAACCAGAGCCACGACCTCGACCCTATGGTGGCCGATGATGGCACCATTGTGTTCAGCCGCTGGGACAATGCCGGCCAGACCCGCAACAACGGTGTAAACCTCTATCGCGTGAACCCTGACGGCACCGGCCTGAGCTATCTCTTCGGTCGTCACTCTCACGATTCGGTACCAGAAACCAACGATATTCAATATCTGCAGCCCCGCAAGTCAGACAGTGGCAATCTGCTGGTTCAGCTAAGGCCATTTGAGAGTGATGATTATGCGTCCGTGTTGGCAGAAGTCGATGTTGACCAGTTTGTTGAGGCCAACCTGCGCATCGACGGGACCGAAGGTTCTGGTCAGCGCTCGCTTGTGCCCGGTGTAGGCCTGGATGGGCAGCTGTCGCTGAAAGGCAGCTATGCATCGGTTTCACCGCTGCTGGACGGTACCAACCGTTACCTGGTGAGTTGGACACCCTGCCGGTTGCGGGAAACAGCAACCGACCGGATCGTTAACTGCACGGAAGACCGCCTCCAATCCGAAGAATACCAGCCCGCAGAGCCCGTCTACGGTCTCTGGCTTCTCGATATCACCAGTGAAACCCAGCGACCAGTCGTCCCACCTGTTGAGGGTATTCAGTTCGATGAAGCCGTACTGATGAAGGAGCGGTCCCTGGAAGGATTTATTCCTGAGTCCCAGTTTACCGGTGATGAGGGCGCCCTCGGGGATGCCGGTTACGGGGTTCTGCACATCCGCAGTGTCTATGATATTGACGGAGTAGACACCACGCCGGCTGGTATTGCTGCAATGGCCGATCCGCTGCAGACGCCACCGGAGGATCGGCCTGCCAGGTTCCTTCGCCTGGAAAAACCCGTGGCCATTCCCGATGAGAATGTCCGGGATTTCGACAACAGCGCTTTTGGCCGCAGCCGAGCTCAATTGATGCGGGAAATACTGGGTTACGTACCGATCGAGCCGGACGGCTCAGTGAAGGTGGCGGTGCCGGCTAATGTCGCATTCGCCATCAGTGTACTGGATGAGCAAGGCCAGCGAATCGGTGCCAGGCATCAGAACTGGCTGACGGTGCGCCCAGGCGAGACCCTCGAGTGTTCAGGGTGTCATAACCCGAACAGTCCGACACCCCATGGCAGGCCGGATGCCGGTCCATCGTCCGTGTGGGGTGGGGCCGCAACCACCAGCCTTCCGTTTCCGAATACCGACCAGGCTCTGTTTGCCGACATGGGTGAAACCATGGCTCAGGTGTTTGCCCGCATCAACGAGATTCGCCGGCCGACGCCGGATGTGATCTATGCCGATGAATGGTCCGGAGATGCCGTGGATCCCAAGCCTGAAAGCTTTGCCTACGGCTATGCCGATCTGCAGACACCGCCGCCAGTATCCGGCGTTTGCGCCACCGACTGGGCGCCGAATTGCCGGATCGTGATCAACTACGAGCAGCATATTCACCCGCTCTGGGGCCTGAATCGGGAGGTGTTGGACCCGAACACCATGACGGTCGTGGATGACTACACCTGCACCAGTTGCCATACCGACACTGATGCGGCAGACGCTCAGCAAGTGCCGGCTGGACAACTGGATCTGGGCGATGGCCCTTCACCCGATGAACCGCTGCATTTCAATGCCTACCGAGAACTGCTTTTTCCGGATAACAAGCAGGAGGTGGTGAATGGTGCGTTGGTCGATGAACTCGAGGATTCGGGAGAAATACTGAGAGATGAAGAAGGCAACCCAATTCTGGATGCCAACGGAGACGAGCAGCCCATTTTCGTAACCATTCCAGTGCCAGCGTCAATGTCTGTTAACGGCGCCCGTGCCAGTGATTTCTTCGATGTATTCGCCGAGGGGGGAACTCACAGGGATTTCCTGACTCCTGCAGAACTTAGACTGATCGCAGAGTGGCTGGATATTGGCGGCCAGTATTTCAACAATCCGTTCGATGCCCCGGAAGACTGATCCAAGGACTGAAACTCGCGCCATGCCCATTGCCTTTCTCATGTTTCTATTATTTTTGCCGGCCCAGAGCTGGGCTGGCTGGCTGTGGGGCCAGGCTGAAGAAGACGTGGCGCAAGTGCAGGTGACCGAGCCTTACATTGAATGGCGAACCGGCCCGGCAACTGGCTATCCGGTTTTCCATACCAGCGAGAAAGGGGAATGGCTGACCATTCTTCAACGCAAGACCAGCTGGATCAAAGTAACGGACGCCCGGGGCCGGGAAGGCTGGGTTGCGGTTGCTGATATCGCCCAGACCGTGGATGGCACCGGTAATCGAGTGGATCTTCAGGTACCGGATTTCGATTCATTCGGTAACCGGCGAGTCGAAGCTGGTTTAATGATGGGTGAGTTTGATGGTGCCGCTGTCACGGCAGGCTACGGCGGTTTCTGGATGACGAGAAACCTGTCGGCCGAGCTCTGGGCCTCGCAGATCCTGGGCAGCGCCTCGGAGATTCAAATGGTGAATGCGAATCTGGTGCATCAGCCATTCCCGCACTGGCGGGTATCGCCCTTTTTTACGCTCGGGGTCGGACATATCTGGGTTGATCCCAAGGCCACTTTGGCTCAGCCCGAAGAGCGGGATAACAGTATTGGCCATGCCGGACTCGGTATTCGTGCCTACATTACCGATCGATATTTCATCCGTGCCGAAGTGAAGGACTACAAAGTGTTCACGACCCGGTCCACCAACGAAGAAGCGACAGAATGGAAAATCGGACTAAGCATCTTTTTCTGAAACCGCTGTGTCTCGGAGCTGGGCTATGCGTAGCCGCAGCCGCCCAGGCCCAGGATGATCGGCCGCTGATCGAGCCGGATGTTACCCCGGTGCCGGTCACCGAGGCGCTGATTGACACCGAGAACTTTGAAATCGGCGCGTTTGTGGGTGTGCTCAATATCGAGGACTTCGAGTCGTCGCTGCTTTATGGCGGCAAGCTCACCTACCACCTCAGTGAGTCCTTCTTTTTCGAGGCGGGAGTGGGCTTTGCGGAGGGCGGCGAAACCAGTTTCGAGAAGCTGGCCGGCAACGTGGAGGTGCTCACCGACAGTGAGCGGGATTACAGCTATTACAACATTAACCTGGGTTACAACGTGCTGCCGGGCGAGGCCTTCCTCACTGAGAACTATGCGTTCAACACCAATTTCTACCTGATCGCAGGGGCCGGAGCCACAGATTTTGCCGGTGATACCCGGTTTACCCTGAATGCCGGGGCGGGCTATCAGGTGCTGTTGACGGACAGCGTCGCAGTCCACCTTGGTGTGCGCCAGCACTACTACCGCATTGATGTTCTGGGGGCCGAGAAGACCTCCATGAACACCGAGGTCAGCACTGGCCTGTCGGTCTTTTTCTGATTACAGGAGCAACGGTTATGAAAGCATCCATAAAATCGCTGGCAGTAGCGGGCATCCTGGTCTGCCTGAGCCCACTGGCAGGCGCAGAAGCAATCAATGTTCCGGCTCCGGATTTCACCCTGGAAAGCCGTTCCGGGGAGAACCTGAGGCTGGAGGATCATCGTGGTGAAGTGGTGATGCTGAACTTCTGGGCCTCCTGGTGCGGGCCCTGCCGCCAGGAAATGCCCCTGATGGATGAGTTGTACAGCCAGTACAAGGATCTCGGCTTCACAATCCTGGCGGTCAATGTGGATGAGAACCGGGAGGAGGCGCATCGCTTCCTGGACAAGGTGCCCGTGAATTACCCGATCCTCTACGATCCGGAGAGCTCGGTGAGCGAACTGTATGAAGTGCAGGCCATGCCAACCACCGTGATGATTGATCGCAGTGGCAATGCCCGTTATCTCCACTACGGATACCAGCCGGGCTACGAAGACGAGTACGAACAGCAGATTCGCGAATTGGTGCGCGAGTAATTTTCGGACGGGACGTTTATGCGTAGTTTGTCGATCTTCACTGTCTCCGCTCTTCTGGCCGCCTCGTTCGCGGTTTCTGGATGCAGTTCAGTCAAGCCGTGGGTGAAACCTTACGAGCGGGATAATCTGGCGGATCCGGTCATGAGTCTCAGTCGTCATGGCAAAGCGGATTCCTACATGCACCACGTCTATCAGTCCCGGGAGTCTGCACGGGGAGCGGAAGGCGGTTCGGGAGGTGGATGTGGCTGCAACTGACAGAAGACAGTTGGTGCGGTCCGGGTTGCTTTTTTTGCTGGCGCTGTTGCCGTTCGGGCATCAGGCGATTGCGGCGACCTTGCCAGTGGATAACGTGGATGTTCTCTACCACCGCTACGATGGTGGTGGCATGGTCATTGACGGCCCATCAGTTCTGGTGCGCAAGGGTATTGGCTCGTCGGTTTCGTTTTCGGGGCAGTACTACGTCGACTCTGTTTCGGCCGCTTCGGTGGATGTCCTTGCAACGGCGAGCCCCTATGAGGAAGAGCGGAACGAGTACACCTTTGGCGTTGATTACCTGCACGACAAATCCATTCTGAGCCTTGGCTTTACCAACAGTACCGAAAACGATTACGAAGCCAATACCGTTTATTTTTCTGTCAGTCAGGAGTTCTTCGGGGGTATGTCCACGGTCACCATGGGTTATGCCAGTGGCTGGGATGAGGTTGGCCGGGTTGGTAACGATTCCTTCAGCGAGGAAGCCGATCGTCGCAACTATCAGCTGGGTCTGAGCCAGGTTGTCACCCGCAACAGTCTGGTGGGCCTGGACCTTGAGGTAGTCACGGATGAGGGCTTCCTGCAGAACCCTTACCGACAAAACCGCTACATCGACCCGAACGATTCCACAGGGTTCCTGTATCAACCGGAGCGTTATCCGGAAACCCGAACCAGCACCTCCGTGGCCATGCGAGCGCTTTACTATCTGCCGTATCGCGCCTCAATTCGCGGTGAATACCGTTATTTTTCCGATACCTGGGGCATCAACGCCCACACGGTCGAGCTGGGATACGTGCACGGATTGAACCAGCATTGGACCCTTGAGGGGTCCATTCGTTACTACAGCCAGAGCGAGGCGGACTTTTACAGCGATCTTTTCCCATTCGAGAACTCCCAGACACACCTGGCCCGTGACAAGGAACTCAGCTCCCTTTCCGGGACAACCCTGGCGGTGGGCGCGGTCTACGAATGGAAGCAGACGTCGCTTCCCGGCATCGATCGCCTCCAGTTCAGCTTACTGGTTGACTGGCTGAATTTTGAATATGACAACTTCCGGGATGTCACCGCAGCCGGTGACTTTCTCCCCGGCGAAGAACCCCTTTATTCCTTCGATGCCTATGTAACCCGGGCGTCGTTGATTCTTGAATACTGAGCATGCAGGAAGAACGACCATGGCCACTTGCTTGAACTCCCGATTTCCGGTGCTTTTAGCGGCATTGACCCTCGCCCTGACAGCCCCCGCATTTGCCCAGACCAATCCCGGCGCGGAGAAAGATGATACAGCCGTCGCCGAGCAGGTGGAGGCTCTCAAGAAGAAGGTGATCCGCCTGAACCGGGACCTGTTTATCCTCGAAGAGGATCTGCTGTTCCCGGCCAATACCCAGGTTGCGGTGTTTCTCAGCGTGGATGCCGGGAAGTTCCTGAAGCTTGATGCAGTGAAGCTGAAGGTCGACGATGAGATCGTTGCGTCTCACCTCTATACCGAGCGTCAGGCGAAAGCGCTTGAACGTGGCGGCATGCAGCGGCTGTACGTGGGCAACCTGAAGACCGGAGTCCACCAGATGACGGCGTTTGTTGAGGGAATCGGTCCGGATCAGCGGCCCTACAAGCAGGCCGCGTCCCTGGAATTTGAAAAGAGCACCGGCACAGCCGCTCTGGAGATCCGTGTCGAGGATCGCTCCTCCGATTACCAGCCCTCAGTTTCCATCGTGGAGTGGGAGTAAGCCGCGTCGTGGGATTGACAGTGTTCAAGCCGTTTCGGGCAGGCCCGGTACTTTTCACCGGTGCTTTGCTATGGCTGACGATGATTGCTCCGGCCCAGGCCGATGAGCCCCAACCGGAGCGTGCGGAGGACCTCAGGTATGGTTGGGTACTTTATGAATACCATCAGGGCAACGCCTTTGAGGCTCTGACCCAGCTGGCGGTTGCCCGGGAACAAGGCGGTATCGACGGACATGGTGATCATCCGGCTCTGGTAGAGGGCGGGCTCATGCTGTCCTGGGGGATGACTCGTGAGGCCAGCAGATTATTCACGGAACTGCTCGGTGCTGACGGTGCGGGCAGCACACTTTCGACCGATGTTCGCAATCAGGCCTGGTTCTATCTGGGCAAGGTGTTCTACCTGGAAGGTGATCATGACCTGGCCAGCGAGAATCTCGAGCGTGTAGATGGTGACATCCTGGCTGAGGCCAACCATGACCTGTTTCGCGAGTGGATTTATCTGCGAGCCCGACTGGCCATGATGTCTTCGAGGTTCGGAGACGAATCGGATTTGGCGTCGCTCCGGGCGAAACTGGAAGACACGGATATCTGGTCCCTTTACCTCCGGTACAATTCGGCCGTTTCCGCCCTGGCTGCCGGAGACGCCGTCACGGCCGAGGCGGAACTGCAGGCACTCATCGCCATCATTGAACAGTCTACCGACTCTGCCGAACCAGAGGCAGAACGCGAGGGGCTGTTGGGCAGGGCCCGCCTGTCACTTGCCCGACTGTATCTCAGGGATAACCAGTTCGACGCGGCCCTGGGGGTTCTTGGGGACATGCCCCTGAATGGGGTGTTCGCCGATCAGGCCCTGTTTGACTATGCCGTAGCCGCGGCCGGGCAGGGTAGGCCGGAGCGGGCACTCCATGCCCTTGATACCCTCTCGAACCGTGATCTGTTCTTGCCGTGGCGACAGCAGGTTCCGTTTGCCCGGGCCTATGTGCTTGAGCAGATGAACAGACCACAGCAAGCATTGCCCGCGTTTAAACAGGCAGCCGATCATTACCAGGCCCGTATCGAGGAACTCAATAACATCCGGAACCGGCTCAGTGAAGAAAATTTGATGGCGCAGCTCGATTTCAGCCGCGATAGTGACGGGATTCTCACAGATTCCTACGGACGACTGCGGGTTCAGCCGGTCGATTTCGGCATGGCCGAAGTGCTGGCTTCGGAAACGTTCCAGCAGGCCCTTGCGGAACTGAACGAACTTTACCGGATGCAGTCCTTCGTCGCCGAGCGGCAGTCCCGGTTCGAGTCCTTCCGGGTCATGCTGGAAACCCGCGAACAGCAGCGTCAGGTTCGTATTGCCCAAACCCGTCGGGCGCTGGAAAACCAGCAGGCGGACCAGTGGCAGCAGTTGCACCAAGAATTCAGTGAGAAGATTTCTGAGGCACTGACGGAGGAAGACGCCGGTTTCTTCATGACCTCCAAACAGAAGGCGCTGAGAGACAAGCTCGATAAGGTTGAAGAAACTCTGGCGGGCTTGCCTGACGACGCGACCACGGCCAGCCAGCGTGCGACTTATCAGAGGATGCGTGCCTACTTCGACTGGTGGATTGCGGATGACTATGGCGTGAATCGCTGGGCGGCGCAAAAACAGTTGCGGGAGCTGAATCGCGAAATGGATCGCTTTCAGGCTCAGCGGCAGCGGGTTGAAACCCTGATGGCCGACGACGCCCGCCATGCTGAACTGGCTCGACGCATCGCTGCCAGTGAACGGGAACTCGCGACCCTTGGGGAAGAGATTGCCGATGCATTGGGCAATGCCCGGCAAGCCCTCTTGAGCCAGGTAGACAGCATGCTTGTAGCCCAGCAGGAGGAGCTGAACGGGTATCTGTTGGCTTCCCGTCATGCCCAGGCCAGACTGGCGGACCAGCTGTTCCGTGCATCGCAAAATGCAGGTGCCGGGGATGAGTAATCGGACGATTGGAAAGACCGTTAAGGGACTTGTCATCGCGGGGGCCCTTGTTATGGCCAGTGGCTGCCAGATGTTGCAGTCGATGATGCCCGCCGGCGACGAGGAAATGCCCCGGGTCCGTGAGGGCACCCTGGCAGCGCTTCCGGCGACCGAAACCCGGCAAGCCAGTGGAAGTATAGAAGCTGGTAGCGACCCGGCGGGCGATGTTTCCATCGAGACGGTGATGGACAGCTACAAGGCACTTTTGCCACTCGTGGACGATCCCCGGAAGCAGGTCACCATCCGGCATCGGCTGGCCGATCTGGAGTTCCAGCGGGCGGAGCGGAAAATGGCCGATACCGCCGTCGATGAGCTCTCCGGTGCTATTGAAGCCTACCAGCGCCTTCTGTCCGAATATCCAGAACGCGAAGGCAATGATCAGATCTACTATCAGCTTGCCAGGGCCTGGGAGCTTCGGGGTGCGACGCCTCAACAGCTGGAGGCCCTGAATACCCTGGTCCAACGTTACCCCGATTCAGAATACTGGATTGAAGCCCAGTTCCGTCGGGGCGATCTGCTGTTCATCGATGGCCGGTACCGGGAAGCCGAGCAGGCGTTCGACGAGGTTACCCTGGCCAGCCAGGAACGCTTGGCCGATGCCTCGTTCCTGGTGAACGCGCATTACATGAAAGGCTGGAGCCTGTTCAAACAGGCGCAGTACCAGGAGGCCCTGTTCAGCTACGTAGAAGTGCTCGATCTGGTGATGCCCGATGGGCAACCGGTTGCGGATGTGGATCAGCGTAGCCAGACCCTGATAGAGGATTTATTCAGGGTAGTTGGGTTGTCGCTGTCTTACCTTGACGGCGCGGAAACCCTCCAGGCGCTGTTCCGCCAGACGGGTGGGCGTCCATATGAAATCCTGGTCTACGACCGATACAGCGAGCTTTTGCTCGAGAGGGAACAATACAGTGACGCCATCGATGTCTTTGAGGCCTATATAGAAGACCATCCGGCCAGCCCCTGGGCGCCACGCTACCACATCCGGATCATCGATACCCTGGAGCTCGCCGGTTTCACCCGTACCATCCCTGAACGAAAGGCCGGCTTTGTCAGCCTTTACGGACTCTACAGCGATTACTGGCAGTCAGCGGACCCTGCGGCGATCGGTTTTATCGAACAGCAGCTGGAACAGCTGTTGCCGGAACTGGCAGACCGTCAGTACCTGCTGGCAGGGGAGGCCACGGATGATCAGCAGGCGGACGATCACTACCGCAAAGCCGCCAGTTATTATGCCGAATTTGCGGCTACTTTCCCGGATCATCCCCGCACACCCGAGCGTCTCTTCCTCCTGGGTGAGACTTATCTGGAACTGGAAGACTGGCCGGCGGCCATCGCTGCTTTTGAGCGGGTGGCCTATGACTATCCCGGCGACCAGGTGCCCGAGCGAGCAGCGGAGGCAGGCTATGCTTCGGTACTCGCTTTCCGGGAGTACGCAAAGACGTGGGGCGACGATCCCGTATCTGAGCAAATGGCTTATCAGGAACTACAGCAGTTGAACCGACTGAGGTTTGCAAATGCTTTCCCAGGTGATTCCCGGGCGCCGGCTGTGTATTACATTGCACTGCAGCGGGAGTTTGACCAGAACAATTGGGAAGAGTCAGTCAACATGGCGGCTCGTCTTGTTACCTGGCAACCGGCGCCTCCGGCCGAATTAACAACGGAAGCCTTGTTGTTATCTGGCCACAGTCTGTCCGAACTGGGTCGATATGCGGAGGCGGAACTGGCTTACCGTGACGCCCTTGCGACAATGGCTGAAGACGATGAACGCAGAAGCGGGGTTCGTGAAAATCTGGCCGCCGCGGTCTATCGGCAGGCAGAGCAGTTAGCTGATGCCGGCAATGTGGAGGCGGCCGTCAGCGAGTTCCTGCGAGTCGGCACGGCCGTTCCCGAATCCGTTCTGCGGGCAAATGCGGAATACGATGCTGCCTCACTTCTTATAACTGCCAGTCTTTGGGATCAGGCTATCAGTGTGCTGAACGGATTCCGGAGGACTTTCCCGGATCACGAACTGATTGATACGGTCCCGGCAAAACTGGCGTTGGCCTACCGTGAAACGGAGCAGTGGGAGCGAGCAGCCGACGAACTTCAGCAAATGGTGGCACTGGCGACGACGCCGGAAGAGCGAAGAGAAAATCTGTTGATTGCAGCAGAGTTGTACGATCAGGCCGGCAACCGGGAAAAGGCGATCGACACCTGGCGCAGTTACGCCAACAGCCATCCCGAGCCGGCGGATGTCTACATGGAAGCGGCCAATCGGTTGTCCGAGCTCTACCAGGAAGAGGGGGATACCGAAAAACGGGATTACTGGCTGCGCAAGCAGATGGAAACGGTGGACCGGGACCTGGACGCCGCGGACGATCGCATGAGGTACCTTGCGGCGTCAGCCTCTGCAATTCTCGCCCGCGATGCCCTTGCCCGGTATGACAGCATTCGCCTGACTCTGCCGCTGAATCAGAGCATGACAGCAAAGACCGATGCACTCGAAAGGGCAGTCAATGCCTACAAGAAAACTGCCAGCTACGGTCTCTCGTCGTTTGCAACCGAGGCCGGGTACCAGATCGCCCATATCTATGGACGCCTCGGTGCCGACCTGATGGACTCTGAGCGGCCCACCGGATTGAGCGAGCTTGAACTGGCCCAGTACGAGCTACTGCTGGAAGAACAGGCCTACCCGTTTGAGGACAACGCCATCGATATCCACGAGCAGAACATCCGGCGGGCCCGGGAGGGCATTTTCGATGAGTGGGTCAAGCGCAGCTATGAGGCTTTGAAAGTCCTGTTGCCGGGGCGTTACCGAAAAGAAGAAGTGACCTCGGGGGTTGTCTATGAAATCGATTAAGGCCTGTGGACTGTGTCTTTTGGTGATAGTCGCCCTGTCTGGATGCGTGACGGCCCCGACGCCGCCAGAGTCTGACGCAGAAGCCGAGCAGGCTGTCCTTGAAGCCTCATTCAGCGAAGCGGTCCAGGCCATGGAGCAGGGCAATCTTGCCGAAGCCCGGTCCCGTTTTGAGCAATTGGCCCGCGACTATCCGGAAAAGTCCGGACCCATGGCCAACCTTGGCATCATTGCTTTCCAGGAAGGGCACACCGATATCGCGACACGGTGGTTTGAGGCCGCGCTCGCGGTGAACCCCGAACATGTCCAGGCGTTGAATCATCTGGGCGTGATTGCCCGGAACGCCGGTGAATTTGATGAAGCAGAGCGGTATTACCGTGCAGCTCTGGCCGTGGATCCTGGATATGCGCCCGCGATTCTTAATCTGGCTTTCCTGCTTGATATCTACCTGGGTAAACCTGCTGACGCCGTTGAACTTTATGAGCGCTATCAATCAGCTGCCAGCGAGCCACACCCGAGACTGGAAGACTGGATCTTCGATGCGCAAAACAGAATCTGATATGGATAACCTGATATGAAACGTCTCGCGCTGATAGCTCTGGCCGCTTCCGCGTTGTTGCCTGCGGCGCCCATGCTCTACGCCCAGGATGCCCCGGGGGTGGTAACCATTGAGGGCACTCGCATCCGTGGCGATCAGGAAGTGCCCACGGTGATGTATCTGGTGCCCTGGCAGCCACCGGAAGTGGACGAGTTGCGAGCGCCGGAGGAACGCCTGATGGTTGATCAGGGCCTTCGGCCCCTGGAGCGCTATGAATTCCAGCGTTTTATCAAGTACCACGAAGCCTTTATCAGACAGACGGAGGCCGCCATCGGGCAGTAGAATGTGACGTTTGTCACGTCCTGAGTGTGTTCCTGCGCAAGATTAAACAAACCCTCACACAGACTTTCGCGAACTTACCCTCTCGGGGGAGGGTCGCGCATAGACTGATCTGAAAACCGGACCATGGAGTGCCCAGAAAATGATCGATACCGCCGTTCGCTTCTTCCAGGAAGGTGGCTTTTTTATGTTTCCGATCGCCGTTGTGCTGATTATCGGACTCATTGTTGCCATTGAACGTTACGTTTACCTTTCCGCCCAGAAACTGACCAACCGTCGGGACTTCAACCGTCTGCACCAGATGATTGCCAAGCGCGATCTGAAGGGCGCCCTGAATTACACCCAGGAATCCGGTAGTGCCATGTCGACCATGATCGGCTTCGGCCTTCAGCGTCTGGCCCGCCGCCAGGGGCGCGAAGAGATCGAGTACGCGATGGAAGAGGGGCTGCTGGATGTCATGCCCAGGCTGGAAAAGCGCACCCAGTACCTGGCGACGCTGGCCAACATCGCCACGCTGCTGGGTCTTCTCGGTACCATCATTGGCCTGATTGCGGCGTTCACTGCCGTGGCTGCAGCGGATCCAGCCCAGAAGGCAAGTCTGTTGTCCCAGAGTATTTCAGTCGCCATGAACACCACGGCGTTCGGCCTGATGTCGGCTATCCCAATGCTGCTGATTCACTCCTTGCTGCAAACCAAGACCAATGAAATCGTCGACAGTTTTGAAATGGCCGGCATCAAGGTGCTGAACCTTCTCAGCGACGGTTCTGGTAACAAACCGGTCGCCCAACCACAGGCCCAGAACGCCGCTGCACCGGCACAGGTAGCGACTCCGGCCGGTAGCCCGGCCTGATAACCAGCCAGAAGGATGTCAGGCCATGAGACGGAAACATCGTCGCCTACAAAGTGAGGCCGATCTCGACATCACGCCCTTCATGAATCTCATGATTGTGCTGGTGCCGGTACTGCTGCTGAATATGGTGTTCGCCCACACCAGCGTTCTGGAACTGAACTTCCCTACCGGTGAGAGCCTTTCGGCCGAGCAGGCGGAAGAGCTCCAGATCCAGGTGGTGATCTATGAGGATCGCCTGGTCGTTGCGGATAACCAGGGCGGCGTTATCAAGAACATCCCCCAGCGCGAGGGCGAGTATGATTTCGTTCTGCTCAAGGATGTCATGAAGGAAATCAAGAGTCGGGTGCCGGACAAAAAGGATGTGATCATCATGCCGTCCCGGCAAACCTCGTATCAGTCCCTGGTCTCCGTGATGGACACAGTGCGCTCCTACGAAGCTGTCGTGGCTGGCAGCGTTGTTGAGGCAGAACTGTTCCCTGAGATCTCGCTTGGTGATGCTCCTGTTAAGACTTCTGGATCCGCGGAGGTGAGTTCATGAAAGAATCCGCGAAAGCCCGTCGTCTGAAGCGCCACTATCGACGCAACAAGAGCCAGGGAAAGATGAACCTGGTCTCGTTGATGGATATCTTCACCATCCTTGTGTTCTTCCTGATGGTGAACTCCTCCTCTGACGTACAGGTATTGAACCAGAACAGCACCATCAAACTGCCGGATTCCACTGCCCAACAACCCCCGGGTGATGTTTTAGCGTTGACCGTAACCGACAGGGACATCCTGGTGAACGGGCGACTGGTGGTAAAACGCGACGCTTTCCAGACCTTCGACGGGCAGGTTGAGCCCTCCCTGAAACAGGAGCTTGACTACCAGGCCAGCCGTTCGTCGGCGCCTGCACCGGATGCTGGCCGCCCAATTACCATTCTTGCGGATCGGGAACTGCCTTACGAGCTGCTCAAGAAAATCATGTCCACCTGTGTGGACGCCGGTTATGCCAGCATTTCCCTGGCGGTTAATCAGCGTACGGAACAGGGAGCCTGACCATTATGGATTATCGGTACGGATTGCCCTGGAATCAGGAGCGCGGTGAGCGGAAACGTCTGCTGGCTGCGGCCGTTGTGGTGGTGCCGCTGTTCCTTGCGTTCGCAGGCTATGTCAGCTGGATAGAACTACCTGAGCGGGACAGGCAGGAACAGGAGGCGTTGCCGCCACAGCTGGCAAAACTGATCATTGAGAAGAAAGAGCCGCCAAAACCGGTACTGCCTGAACCCGAGCCGCCGAAACCTGAGGAAAAGCCGGTGGAGCAGGCTAAGCCAGAACCCGAACCGGAGCCTGTGCCCGAACCGGTGGTTGCGGAACCGGAGCCTGAACCTGAACCAGAAGTAGCGGAAAAACCAGAGCCAAAGCCGGAACCCAAGCCCGAGGAAGTCGCCAAGGCGCGGGAAAAGGCAAAGAATACCGGTATTCTGGCAATGGGGAACGAACTGAAAAAGCTCAGCTCGCTGGCGGAGTCGGTCAAGCTGGATGGCCCGGTTGCCAATACAGCTGAGCCTATTGCTCGCAAAACCGGTGATACGCTGGCCTCCCGCGCTACCGCGAGTGCCAAGAGCAGTGGCGTGAACGAGGAAGTGCTCAATCGGGAGGCCGGTCAGGTCGCCCTGGCTGAGCGCCAGCGCGCGGAAGTTGCGGAAGCCGAACGGGTTGCTGCAGTCAAAGAGGCAGCCCGCAATGAACGGCAGGAAACCGCTGCCAGAACCCGGAGCAAGGAGGAGTTGCGCCGGACCATGGACGCCAACAAGTCCGCGATCTACAGCATCTACAACCGGGAGCTGCGACGGAAGCCTTCGCTTCAGGGGAGTATCACGCCGGAGCTGGTGATTGAGCCCAACGGTGCGGTATCCAGTTGTTCAGTCGTGGAGTCCACCCTCAACGAACCGGCACTGGAGAACAAGATCTGTAATCGTCTGAGGCTGGTGGATTTCGGGGCCCGGCCGGGCGTCGACCAGACCAAGATCCGTTATCCGATTGAATTGCTGTCCAGTTAACCAACTGGACAGCACAGCGTCTTGCTAGCGTTTCGGGGCCGCAACTGCGATTGCGAGACTGACCAAACCAGAGCCTGCAAGGGCACCCACGAATGGCATCAGGGTTGGAATGCTGCCGGGGAAACTCGCAGCTTCCAGGCCGGCCATCAAACTGCCTCCGGACATCCAGCCGGGCAGAATCGCCCCGAAAAGCCCTGCCAGACAGCCCAGAATGGCCGCCCGGGTGGTCATTTTCCCCCAGAGTCCCATCAGCACAGGCAGTACCGCCGTGGCACACAGCAGGTCGGCGATCAGGAACAGCCGGAGCACGGAAATGCCCTGAAGGGCTACCAGAACCACCGGAATCATCAGCAGCACTGTGAACCATCGGGCACTGACAATGGAAAGGCCCTGTTTTTCGGTAACCGCCAGGGATGCGAGCGCATTCTGCAGGGTATCCACCGAGGAAGCGACCAGGGTGATGGCCAGAATAAGGGCCGGCAAAGCCAGCCAGGCCGGGGCATCGGCCAGCAAGGCAAAGAACGGAATCGGAGGATTGCCAAGGTCCGCGCCACTCAGGGCCGCCAGGATTCCTAACCCGCCCACAACGGCGACAACGCCGATGGTAACTACGCCGCCGAGCAGTGCTCCACGGCTGAGGGCATCGGTGTCGCGGGCTGACCACAACCGCTGCCAGTATCCCTGATGGAACAGGTTGGCGGCGGTGACGGCGATCACCAGAGTCAGCGCCACGCTGAGGGCCCCAGAGGTCGGGATGTCGGGCAAGGCTGCGGGAGCTGCGTCCGGGAGTTTGCCAAGCGCGACGAAACTGACAATCGCCAGCAGGCCGATCAGCAATAATGCCTGCCATTGATCGGTAACGATACTTGCCCGGAGGCCACCGACAGCCGTGTATACCAGCGTGGTAACCGCAACTCCAATGACCACGACGCCACCGTCAATGCCGGAGAGCAGCGAGGTAATGGCGCCGATGGCAGTGAGCTCGGCGGTCAGGAAGCAGAGCATGTAAAGTACTGAGATCATCGAGACATAGCGGCGCACGCCATTGCCATAGCAGGCGTTGGCAAACTCGCCGATGCTGCGCCCCTCGGGCAGGAAGCGGCGGATGGCGGGTCCACAGAAGGCGAACACAATGAATGGCAGAGCGGCACCTAGGGCATAGCCTGCCAGTGCCAGCGGGCCGACCAGCGCGCCTACTTCCGGCGGGGCAAACAGGATCCAGCCGCCCATCCCGGAGGCCAGGAAAGAAAGCCCCAAAGCCCTGGCTCCCTGACTGTTCCGTGCCGTTACGTAATCATCCAGACCGCCGTCTGCGAGCCGGGCTCTGAGTCCCAGCCAGGCGAACAGAATCATGGCGACCGCAATCGCCGCGAGGGTGGTATAAAACATCGGGTGCTTCTCCGCCAGTCATCGAGCGGGCAATAGTGCCACAACGGCGGGTGCGGGGCGAGAAGCGGTGGCCGGCAGGAGCGCGAGCCACCCAAAAGTCTACTGCTTAACTGCCTCTGCAGCTTTGACTTTGACGTAGCTACCCGGTGCGTTCTCGATTGCAGGCAATTTCCCTTCGCCCGGGATACGAGCGGGTACGTCACCGTCCGAGAAACGCGCAATCCACTCAAGCCAGTGGGGCCACCAGGATCCGGGATGGTGTTCGGATTGCTCGAACCAGGTGTCTGCATCCGGCACCAGTGTGTCATTGGTCCAGTAGCCGTACTTTTCCTTGTAGGGCGGGTTGATCACCCCGGCGATGTGGCCAGAGCCAGACAGCACAAAGCGGACATCGCCACCGTGGGCCAGTGCTCCCTTGTAAGTGGTTTTCCATTTGGCGATGTGATCCTGTCGGGCGGACAGGAAGAATGAGGGCACCTCGATCTCGGACAGATTGATGGACTCACCGAGCAGACTCAGGGAGTCTGGCTGCACCAGCCGGTTATTCAGGTACATCTGGCGCAGGTAGAAACTGTGCATCCGGGCCGGCAGGTTGGTGCCATCGGTGTTCCAGTACAGCAGGTCAAAAGCCGCCGGTTTCTGGCCTTTCAGGTAGTTATTGGTCCAGAACGACCAGAACAGTTCGTTTTCCCGCAGCAGGTTAAAGGTGAACGCCATGGCGCGACCGTCAAGGTAGCCCTTGCGCTCCAGCATTTTCTCAATGCCCCGGATCGAGTGATCGTTGATGAAGACACCGATTCCGCCAGGGTCCGAGAAGTCCAGCAGGGTAGTCAGATAGGTAGCACTGGCTACTGGATTACGGCCTTTTTTCTTGAGCCAGGCCAGCGTTGAGCCCAGCAATGTGCCACCGATGCAATAACCGATCAGATTCATCTGTTCTTCGCCGGTGGCTTCGGTAACGGCATCCATGGCAGCCAGTGGCCCGAGTTCCATGTAGTCTTCCCAGCCTTTGTCACGCATGGAAGGGCCAGGATTGCGCCAGGAAATAATAAATACGGTCTGTCCCTGGTCAACCAACCACTGGATAAAGGAGTTTCTGGAGGTCAGGTCCAGGATGTAATACTTGTTGATCCAGGGCGGAACAATCAGCAAGGGGCGCTTGTTGACGGTGTCTGTCGTCGGCGAGTACTGGATCAACTGCATCAGTTCGTTCTGGAACACCACCTTGCCCGGGGTGGTGGCCAGGTTACGCCCTACCTCGAAGGCGGAGCGATCGGTCATTCCAACATTGAACAGGGACGGGTTCTGGCGCAGATCTTCGATCAGCTGGCGACCACCGTCGATCAGGTTCATCCCTTTGCGTTCCCAGGTAATCCGGAGCACTTCCGGGTTCGTGGCAGGGAAATTAGAGGGTGACAGCGCACTGGTCAGTTGCCGGGCATAAAAAAGCATCTGGTCCCGTCCGGCTTGGGGCATGCCCTCCATGCCGGCTACCCAGTTCAGGAACGTGCGGGAGTTGATCAGGTACGCCTGGTGGAGAACATCAAAAGGCAGATGCTTGTGCCAGTCCTCGGCTTGGAAACGCCGGTCGTCGGGCTCAGGTTCGACAACGGGCTTATTATCCTTGCCCACCAGCCGGGCGAGGGTGTAATACCCCAACGCGGCATGTTTGCGAGCCAGATCCAGTTCCGCACCGGCGAACCGGAGCGGGTGGAGTAGCAGGTCCTCTGCCATCGTACGGTAGGCATCGGACATTTCCGTCATCGTGGAGAGCGTTGCATCATCCAGGACGCCAGCGTCGCCCAGCAATTTCTCCAATTGCTGCTGCCCCTGACGGACGTTGGTTTCGAAACCGTTGACGAGCTGACCAACAGCTTTCCCGAGCGTATCCAGACCGAACATGGCTATCCCTTATTTGGCAGCTTTCGGGCTGGCTTTGGTGGTTTCTTCCGGCGTTTTTTCGAACACCTTCTGAATCTGCTCCCGGCTCTCGTTGAAATAATCCTGCCAGGCTTTCCAGTCTGCCGTGAACTGCTCGCTCAGGGATTTCAGGGTTTCCGCCTGATCACCGGTAAGGCTTTTCAGGCCCTCCAGATCACGAACTTCAGACACCTTTTTAGCCTGCTCCATGGTGACATCGGCATAGCGGCGGAAGGCGTTCATCTGCATTTCGGCAGCCTTGCCTACCTGCTCAAACAGGGTTTCATTCAGTCGCGTCGCTTTCTCGAAAAGCTCGGTGTTCATAGTCACAACTCCTTTGCATACAGGTTTGATGGGTCTCTATTCTGCCTCACTCCGCATGACGCAATTTTGACAAGCATCAATCCCGGGTTCAGCTTATGCTTTACTGTAGGAACATGTTTTCCAGGCAAGGCAGGAGGCGCCACATGACTGACCGGAAATCCGAACTTGAAACACTGAGGGCAGACCTGACGGCCAGGCTTTCCCGTTATGAAGCTCACCAGCATCGAGAGGGTGGCGCGCTGGACAAGGATTTCGAGGAGCAGGCTACCCAGACCCAGAATGACGAGGTGGTCGACTCGCTTGAAACGGAAACCCGTGCCGAACTCGCTCAGATTGAACACGCGCTTGCGCGGATAGAGAGCGGTGTTGGCGACGAATGCGAATCCTGCGGCGAGGCCATCGACCCCCGCCGTTTGCAGGTGCTGCCTTACACCACGGTTTGCGTGGACTGTGCCGAAGACTGACTGACCCATGGAGCCAGGAAAGGCAGCCAGGAGCGGCTCCGCGGTATTCCAGACCCGGGGCCTTACGAAAACCTATGATCAGGGAGAAGTTCAGGTTCATGCGCTCCGTGGGGTGGATCTGGATCTCCATGGCGGCGAACTGGTCGTCATGCTGGGCGCTTCCGGCTCGGGCAAATCCACACTTCTGAACATTCTTGGCGGGCTGGATGTGCCATCCTCCGGTGAGGTCCGGTATCGGGATATCGATCTCAGTGCAGCCGGAGACCGCGAACTGACCCGTTACCGGCGTGAGCATGTTGGCTTTGTGTTCCAGTTTTACAATCTCATTCCAAGCCTGACGGCGCGGGAAAATGTTGCGGCAGTCACCGAGATTGCATCCGATCCGATGTCTCCCGAAGAAGCTCTTGAGCTGGTTGGATTGAAGAGCCGTATCGACCATTTTCCCGCCCAGCTTTCCGGTGGTGAACAGCAACGGGTTGCCATCGCCAGGGCCATTGCCAAACGACCGGAAGTACTTCTTTGCGATGAGCCGACCGGCGCTCTGGATTCGGCCACTGGTGTGCTGGTTCTTGAAGCTCTGGAAAAAGCCAACCGGGAAACGGGCACCACCACCGTTATTATCACCCATAATGCCTCCATCGCTGGCATGGGGGATCGTGTAATCACGCTCTCCGACGGCAATATCAGTGGTGAGCGTCATAACGAACGTCGCCAGGATCCCAGGACGCTGTCCTGGTAACGGGGCCAAATGGAAGAAAAATGGCCACGAAAGGTCTGAACACGGTTCTGAATATCAAGCTACGGCGCGAGCTCTGGCAGATGCGGGGCCAGGTACTGGCTATTGCGCTGGTGATCGCCGGAGGCGTGGGTGTCTGTGTGATGTCGCTGGTGAACTATTCATCGTTACTGGCGACCAGAGCCCAGTACTACGATCAGCACCAGTTTGCCGATGTGTTTGCACCCGTTAAACGTGCGCCACGCCACGCCCTCAAGGAAATAGGTTCATTACCTGCCATAGCAAGGTACGAGGGGAGAGTTGAGGGAGCTGCAAAACTGGAAATGCCGGGCTTCCCGGACCCGGTGTCGGCCCGATTGGTGTCTATTCCTCCGGAGGGCCAGCCCGAGGTCAATCGCTTGTTCATCCGTCAGGGTCGGCTTCCGGGCACAGGTCGCAGCCAGGAAGTCGCGATCATCGGAAGCTTTGCCGAAGCGCACGAGTTAGAACTGGGTGATCAGTTCCAGGCAATCATCAATGGTCGTCGCCAGGCACTTACTGTGACCGGCATTGTTGAATCACCGGAGTTCATATACGTCATTCCGCCTGGTGGCATGCTGCCGGACTATCAGCGGTATGGTGTGCTGTGGATGAACAGGGAGGCCCTGGAATCCGCCATGGACATGAGGGGCGCATTCAACAGTCTGGTTTTAACACTCAGACCGGGGCATTCCGTTGCCTCTGTGGTCGATGCCCTGGACCGACTCCTGGCCCGTTATGGGGCGACGGGAGCCTTTGGCCGGGATGATCAGTTCTCTCATCGCTTCCTGAGTGACGAGCTGAATCAGCTGAAAACCATGGCGACGGTGTTTCCACTCATTTTCATGAGTGTGGCCATGTTTCTGCTGAACGTGGTGATCGGCCGCCTGATAAGCACCCAGCGGGATATTGTTGCCGTGCTCAAGGCCTTCGGCTACAGCAACCGCCAGATCGCCTGGCACTACAGCAAACTGGTCATCGTGATTGCGGTTATCGGTTTGTTGGCCGGCCTTGCCCTGGGGCTTTGGCTGGGGAGGTCACTGGGGGAGCTCTATATGGATTACTACCGATTCCCCGGGTTGTTGTTCCGTATCGACCCTCTATGGCTTCTGTTACTGGGTATTCTGACCATCGCGGTGGCCTGGCTCGGTGCCTGGCGGGCCATCAGACAGGCGGCCTCCCTGCCGCCCGCCGAAGCCATGAGGCCCGAAGGCCCCGCCAGGTACCGAGTGACCGTAGTGGAAAAGCTGCTGTCGGGAATCCGCTTCTCCCAGCCCTCCCGAATGATTGTGCGTCAGCTTTCCCGTCGCCCGGTCCGGACTCTGTTATCCATGAGTGGGGTCGCCATGGCGACCGCCATCGTGATGGTGGGTAACTTCCAGTTCGATTCGGTATCCCTGATGGTGCACACGCAGTTTGCACGGGTGCAGCAACAGGATCTGGCTGCGACCTTTATTGATCCGGTTAACAGCGCGGCGTTGTTCGGCTTGCAGAGGCAAGCCGGGATCCGGTACGTGGAGGGTCGCCGCTCTGTGCCGGCCCGCCTGGTTGCTGGCCACAGGGAGTGGCGAAGTGCGGTCACCGGAATACCCTCCGATGCGAGACTGCAATTTGTCATCGACAGCGATCTGCAACCGGTCACGCTCCCCAGGGAGGGGCTGCTATTGACCGATTATCTGGCTGAAGAGCTGGGCGTTGGGCCAGGAGATGTTCTGCAGCTGGAGCTCCTCGAAGGTGACCGGCGAACGGTTATGGTTCCGGTCGCCGGTATTACCAGCGAGTTTCTTGGGGTCGGTGCCTACATGGATCTGGATGCCCTGAACCGGGCGCTGGGTGACGGCCCCCTGATCAATCAGGCCATGATAAACCTGGAGCCCGACAAGGCTTCGGAAGTCTACAACAGCCTTCGTGAAACACCGGGGGTGCTTGGCTTGAGCATCCGCCAGGCCATGCTGGACAGTTTCTATGACACCCTGGCGAGAACCTTCCTGACGTTCACCTTTTTTAACAGCCTGATGGGCGGAATCATTGCCTTCGGGGTGGTCTACAACACCATCCGGATTTCCCTCGCCGAGAAAGGTCGGGAGTTGGCTAGCCTGAGGGTGCTGGGGTACACCCATAATGAGGTTGCGCATATATTGTTGGGAGAGGTTGCGCTATTGCTGTTACTGGGCATTCCGCTCGGTTGGCTGATTGGCCAGGGTCTGGCGCTCATGATTGTTACTGCCATGCAAACCGAGCTGTACCGGGTGCCCCTGACCATAACCACCCAGACCCTTGGCATGTCCGCGCTGGTCGTGGTGGTATCGGCAATCGCTTCCGGGGTGATTGCCTGGTGGCGCCTGAAAGCGCTGGATCTGGTGGCAGTGTTGAAAACACGTGAATAGGTGCGAAAGCAACCAGGGAGTGAACTGAGATTATGGCGAAAAAAGGGTTTGCCGGAAAATGGTTGTTCTGGGGCGTGTTTGTTTTGCTTGCCATTGCTGCAGTTGTGATCACGATCCGGCCCGATCCGGTTTGGGTGGACCTGGCGCCGGTAACCCGTGGACCCATGGAAATCACCATCAAGGAAGAAGGAAAAACCCGGGTGCGGGACCGTTACGTGGTGTCTTCCCCGGTTGCCGGCTACTTACACAGGGTTTTGCTGGAGGTGGGGGATCCGGTTATTCCGGGAGAGCTGCTGACGGAGGTGGACCCCATGCCTGCCAGTACCCTCGATGCCCGCAGCCGGGCAGAAGCGGAGGCCAAAGTACAGTCGGCCCGATCGGCGCTCAATTCAACCCGACAGAAAGTCGCAGCCGCCGAGGCGGAAGCAGATCTGGCCGTTCGGGAACTGGCCCGCCTGCAGGCTCTGAGTGATGACCATTTTGTTTCCGACGAGCGTTTGCAGCAGGCGAGGGCAGCTGCGGACAGGGCAAAGGCCATTCTGCGTTCCGCCCGCTTTGACGAGGAAGTAATGGCCCATGAACTGGCAGCGGCCAGAACCCGCCTTGAAGTGTCTGCTGCTCGGGCTAATGGCGACGGCGCAGTGGAGCGTGTGCCGGTCAGATCTCCGGTGAATGGCTCAGTCCTCGGCATAGTCCGGAAAAGTGAGGGTGTGATTCAGGCCGGTGAAGCCATTCTGGAACTGGGAGACCCCGGGGCGCTTGAGGTGGTTGTCGATGTGTTGAGCTTTGATGCCGTGAACCTCCGGCCCGGTATTGAGGCGCGCCTCACTGGATGGGGTGGCGGCACCCTGGATGCCGTTGTCCGACGGGTTGAGCCGGTGGGCTTCGAGGATGTGTCCGCCCTTGGAGTTGAGGAAAGACGGGTACAGGTCGTTGCGGACATTACCAGTCCTCCGGATGCGTGGCAGAGCCTGGGAGACGGCTACCGGGTGGATGCGGAGTTTGTGCTCTGGCGATCAGACAATGTTCTTCAGGTGCCGGAATCTGCCATCTTTGTCAGTGACGGCCAGCATCAGGTATTCCGCGCTGTTGAGGACAGAGCGGTGCTTACAAACGTGTCGGTCGGACGTACAAACGGATTCCATACGGTTATTCAGGATGGTCTTGGCGAGGCAGACCGTGTGGTCCGGCATCCGGATCGCCAGCTGGAAGATGGCAGCCAGATCAGGGTTCGTTAATGGCCCGTATTGCCGGCCCCGTCCGTTGAAATGAGAGGACATATCACGTTTCGCTGGCTAGACTGACGGCAGAAAACAACAAAAAGGAGCCTTTCAAGGTGGACCGGTTCGACACTCTTATTATCGGTGGCCGCTATTTTGACGGTACTGGCGGCCCCTCACGCATAGCCCATGTTGGCGTCAAGGATGGGCGGGTTGCCAAGGTATTTGATGAACAGCCCGACATCAGCCTTGCGACGCGCACAATTGACGCCAGCGGTTGCTGGGTGACGCCGGGATTTCTCGATACCCATACCCATTACGATGCCGAGTTGCTAGTGGCGCCCTCCCTGTCTGAGTCTGTGCGTCACGGTGTCACCACTGTGCTGATCGGCAGCTGTTCCCTGAGTATGGTCTGTTCCGATCCGGAGGACGCCTCAGATATTTTTACCCGGGTGGAAACTGTCCCGAGGGAAAAAGTGCTGCCCATTCTGAAACAGTACAAGTCCTGGCAGACACCCAAAGAGTGGGTGGCGTTCATGGACCAGCATCCACTGGGGCCCAATGTCATCAGCTTTCTTGGTCACAGTGATCTGAGAACCGCCGTTATGGGGCTGCATCGCGCCACCGACCGGAGCGTGACTCCGACCACCGATGAACAGGAGCGGATGGAAGCCTTGCTGGAGGAGGCTTTGCAGGAAGGTTTTCTCGGACTTTCCACCATGTGCCTTAAATGGGACAAGGTGGACGGTGATCGGGAGTGGTCCAAGAGCCTGCCAAGCACCTACGCCCGCTGGCGGGAGGTCAGCCGTCTGAATGCACTTTTGCGCCGTTACGGGCGGGTGCACCAGGGCGCACCGAATGCGGCCAATCCGTTGCAGGTGACCCAGTACCTGAAAGAGACCCTGGGCTGGTTGAGAAAGCCCCTGAAAACAACCCTCATTGCGATGATCGACCTCAAGGGTAACCCCACGGTCAAACCGATGGCGAGTCTGGTCGGGTGGCTGGCCAACAGCTTTGGTGGTAATTTTCGCTGGCAGCTGCTCCCGACACCGTTCACGGTCTATGCCGATGGCATGGATATCGTGCTGTTCGAAGAATTCGGTGCCGGTGAAATGGCCCTGGATATACGGGATCAACTGGAGCGCAACGAACTTCTGAAGGACGAGCAATACCGTCGGAAATTCAGGAAATTCTACAAGGAAAAGCTTTCGCCCCGGGTGTGGCAGAGGGATTTCGGCGATGCCGTGATTCTCGATTGCCCGGATAAAAGCGTGGTCGGCCGCAATTTTGCCGAGCTTGCCGCTGACCGTGGCATCCATGTGGTCGATTTCTTTCTCGACATGGTGGTTGCCCATGGCCGTTCGCTGCGCTGGTTTACCACGGTAGGCAACCACAGAAAGGATCGGCTCCGGAAAATGGTCGCCAATCCCGGTGCCCTGATCACTTTTTCCGATGCCGGGGCGCACATCCGGAATATGGCCTTCTACAATCTGCCTCTAAGGTTTCTGAAGCTGGTTCACGAAAGCCATGGCGAGGGTGAGCCGGTCATGTCGCTGGAACGCGCTGTACACCGGCTGACCGGCGAACAGGCAGAGTGGCTTGGAGTTGATGCGGGTCATATCAGAGTGGGGGACCGGGCCGATATAGCGGTACTTGACCCCCGTGGCCTTGATCAGGATCTGGAGCAGGTTGAGTGGGCCGAGATGGAAAACTTCGGACTGGAAAGAATGGTTAACCGGGTCCCTGGCTGTGTCAGAGACGTGCTGATCAATGGCCAATCTGCGGTAACGGATGGTGAGGTGGAAGCTGCATTGGGCAGGGAATCTGGATACGGACACTTCCTGCGCGCCGGGGCGTCTGGATAATCACGGACAAAAGGAAACCTATGAACCAGCGATTTGCACCCGCAGTCTGGGTGGTGGTCTTTCTTGCAGTCTTTGTCTGGTCTGCCATCGGGCCCACGGACCGGGCCACCTGGGTTCTTGAGGTGCTGCCTGCCGCCGTTGGTTTCGCAGCGGTTGTCTGGTGTTTCTTCCGTTATCCACTCACGCCGCTGGTTTATGTTTTGGTTCTGGTGCATGCCATCATCTTGATGGTTGGCGGGCACTATACCTATGCGGAAGTGCCTTTGTTCGACTGGTTTCGGGACTGGTTTGATTGGGAGCGCAATAATTACGACAAGCTGGGCCACCTGGCACAGGGGTTTATACCGGCAATGGTCGCCAGGGAAGTGGTCATTCGCTTCGACGTGTTCTCCAGTCGCCGCTGGGCGGCGTTTTTCATCGTCTGTTTCTGTCTGGCGGTAAGCGCCTTTTACGAGTTGATTGAATGGTGGGTGGCCTTGCTAAGTGACGAAGCCGCCGAGGCCTTTCTGGGCACACAGGGCTACGTCTGGGATACCCAGTCGGATATGGCCTGGGCCTTGTCCGGCGCCATTCTGGCCCTGATCCTGCTCGGGCGAGTTCATGATCGCCAGCTTCAGGCGCTCTGACGTTTCGCTCGCCTGCTGATGTTGAATGTCCGAATGGTGGATTAGAACCGTATGTCCGAAGAGCTCAAAGCTGACAACCAGGCCGAGGGGCTGCCCCGCAGCCAGGTCATCGGACTGATCCTCGGGGCAGCATTTCTGCTGGCAACCACCATACTCCCACCTCCGGAAACCATGGCCCCGGAAGCCTGGGCGGCGCTGGGGTTGATGCTGCTCATGGCTACCTGGTGGTCTACTGAAGCTATTCCGATTCCCGCCACTGCCTTGCTGCCAATCGTGCTGGTTCCCGCCCTCGGGCTTGGCACGGTTGCTGAGGCTACCGAGCCCTTTGCCAATCCGATCATTTTCCTGTTCCTGGGTGGCTTCACCCTCGGGCTTGCGATGCAGCGATGGAACCTGCATCGCCGGATCGCCCTGATGACGCTGAGGGCCGTTGGCAGTAAACCCCGACGGCAGATTGCCGGGTTCATGTTGGCAACCGCCTTTTTGAGCATGTGGGTCAGCAATACCGCAACAGCGATTATGATGCTGCCGATTGGTCTGTCGGTGGTGGCGATGATGGACAGCAATGACAATCCCGAGGGCATTCGGCGTTACGCCACAGCACTACTTCTGGCTATCGCCTATTCCGCCAGTATCGGTGGTATTGCCACACTTATCGGCACACCGCCAAATGCCTTGCTGGCGGCCTACCTGAGCGAAAACCAGGGTATTTCTGTGGGCTTTGCTCAATGGATGTTGCTGGGGGTTCCGGTAACGGTTGTCATGCTGGCGCTGGCCTGGTGGTGGCTGACCCGGCGTGACTTCGGGCTGGGCAGCTCCGGCGACGGTGGCAAGGCCATACGGGAGGAGCTTGACGCATTGGGGCCGCTGGGCAAGGGCGAAAAGCTGGTTGCCCTGGTGTTCCTGATCACCGCCGCCGCCTGGATATTCAGACCGCTGCTATCCGAGAATCTCATGCCCTGGTTGAGCGACACCGGCATTGCCATTGCAGCGGCTATTGCCATGTTCCTCATGCCCGTTAATACCCGTACCCGCGAATTCGTGCTCGACTGGGAGACCGCGAAGGGCATTCCCTGGGGTGTGCTGCTACTGTTCGGCGGAGGGCTGGCCATGGCCGGCGTGATCAGCAGTTCCGGTCTGGCAGAATGGATCGCCCAAAGCCTTGGCGTGGCCGGCGCCCTGCCAACCCTTGTCATGATTGTTCTGGTGGCGGGCATCATCATCTTCCTGACGGAAGTTACCAGCAATACCGCGACGGCGGCGGCGTTTCTGCCGTTGCTGGGGGCGTTGGCCCTGAGTCAGGGGGTGTCACCGCTACTGTTGACCGTGCCTGCCGCCATTGCGGCCAGCTGTGCCTTCATGATGCCGGTGGCTACGCCACCCAATGCCATCGTGTTCTCCAGTGGTCATATGCAGATCAGTGACATGATCAGAGCCGGGTTTGCTCTCAATCTGATGGGCATTGTCGTGGTGACACTGATTAGTTATCTGCTTCTTGGCGTGGTTTTCTCCATGCAGTCAGGGGTTGGCTAATCGCCCTGAATCTTGCTCAGCAGATCTTTGGCCAATTCGATGGCCTCTGAACGATGGCTGATGTTCTGTTTTTGATAAAGGCTGCGGATATGGGTCTTGACCGTTGTCGAGGCCACTTTCAGGTGCTCGGCAATCTGGTCATTGGAAAGACCAGCGTGTATCAGACTGAGGATCTGCCACTCCCTGCGGGTGAGGGGGGAGGTCCGGATCAGTTCCGGCACGTCCGGCCGGTCGATGATGTCCTGAATGATGGCCTCATCCAGCGAGATCCGGATGGCGCGGCTGAAGTCCCGTTGTTGCTGGGCCAGCTGAATCAGACGCTCCGCCCGCTGAAGTTCCATGCCTTCAATAGCTTCGTCGTTTATCAGCGCCTTGAGCAGAACAATCAGTTCCTTGCCCAACCGAAGGAAGCTGCCGACAGCACCGGTGGTACTCGCCAGTTCCAGTGCCGTTTTCATATGATCGAGAGCCTGTTCGCGCTCATCCAGTTGCCAGTAGAGGTAGGCGAGGGCAATGTGGTTGCGATTCAGATCTGTTTTCAGGCCAAATTCCCGCGCTACCGCGGTCAGTTCTTCCAAGAGCGGTCGGGCCAGTTCGTACTGGCCCAGGCTGATTAATGCCCGGGCCTGGTTGCGGCCATTGCACTGATTAAAATGGTTAGTGGCCTTTGCGGGCTCACAGAGTGGTGCAATCGTGAGCCAGCGCTGGATTGAGTCATGATCCCGAACGGCATCCCAGTACGACAGCATGGTGGCCTGGGCGTTGGCCACCCAGTCGAGGTGGTAGTCTTCGGCCGCCAGCATTTTCTGGATCTTGGCAATGTAGTCCGCACACAGGCTCTGCCGGCCCCGGGCCTGGGCGACCTTGGCCAGGGACGTGTAGCTCTGCACGTACCAGCGCTCCCCCTGCGCCTCAAGAATTTCGATGCCCTGAAGCGCGCAACGCTCGGCACTTTCCAGGTGGTGCCACTCCCACATGATCTGGCTGCGGATGCGAAACAGGAATTCCAGGATCGGCAGATGGTTCAGTTGGTTTTCTTCCGCGTATTGGAAAGCGCGATCCTGAATGTTGTAGGCCTTTTGCAGGAGCCCCATGGCGACACTGATTTCGCTTTGCTGGCAGAGCGCCCAAATAACGTTCTGGTGGGCCTGATGGGCCCGGGCAAGATGCTCGGTGTCCTGCATGCGAGCCAGGGCTTCCTCGAGTTCTCCGCGCACAAACAGCGCTTCACCAATAACCGAGGCCGCGGCCACCCGGGATGTGGGCAGGTAACGCGCTTCCTGTTCGATGGCTTCCCGGGCAAGCGTCAGGGCGCGGTCGCCGTCACCATAATTCATGGCTACCTGGGCGCGGATGGCGCTGAACTCGCCATGAACGGCCCGCTGAGTGTCCTCGTTCATGGATGCCTGCAAACGGGCTTCCGCCGCTGATAACCAGTTTTCCACTTCATCAAACTTGTACTGGCCCTGGGCAACCCATGCCCTGAGCAGCGTCAGAGTGGGATCTTCCGCAATGATTTCCTGGGGCAGCGTATCGAGGCAGCGCTGCAACAGATGAAACTGACCCTCGGTAAAGAATTTTCGTCCGTGGATGGTCAGTACGCGGGTGATTCGCTCGGGATCTTCTGCGGCAATGGCATGTTTGGCAGCCTCTTCGGCATGGTCCAGCTCAAGCCAGGCATCGGCGGCCCGTTGATTCAGGTCTCTCTGGTTCTCACGGGTAGTACAAGTCAGGAGATGACGCAGATACACCGAGAACAGAGGGTGGTACCGGAACCAGAGCGCGGAATTATCCACGGGCGTTATGAATAGCCCCATGGACAGTAGGCTACTGAGCAGCGCCTGGCCGTCGGTATCGTCCATAACACGCATCACCATTCCCGCATTGAATCGGTCGAGAATGCTGGTACGCATGAGAAACCGCCGCTGCTGTTCGCTCAGGTCGTTTCCCACCAGCTCATCAAAGTAATCGAAGATATTCTGGTTTCCGTGTTCCAACTGATCGACAAACTCGGTGAATTCGACACTGGTTGCAGATGAAGCGGAAAGCAGCTGCAGGGCAGAAATCCAGCCTTCAACCCTTCGGACAGCCCGCTCAATATCCTCTCTCGCAATCTCGAACGGCAGCCGGCTCTGGAGATACTGCTGGGCTTCGTCCGCTTCAAAACCAAGGTCCCGGCTGGTGATTTCGGTCAGACGCCCCTGCATCCGGAGCTGGGCTACCCCCACAGGCGGCATGGTGCGGCTGATGAGAACCAGAGTCAGGTACCCAGGAAGATGCCGTAGAAGGAAGCGCAGCGCCTCGTGGATTTCGCCGTTGGTGATCAGGTGATAGTCATCAAGTACCAGATAGAGCGGCTCATCATCCTGGGGCAGACCGGCGAGCAGATCTGTCAGAAAGGATTCGAGGCTGTCATAGCCTTCTGTCTGAAGTCGTTCCAGTACCGGTTGGCAGCTCCCCTCGGTAGCTCTGGCCAGTGCATTGGCCAGGTATCCGGCAAAGCGGCCCGGTGCGTTATCACTGGTTTCCAGACGGAACCAGGCCGAACGGGCCTCGAGACTTGCCAGTCGCTCGGCAATGGTGGTGGTTTTGCCATAGCCGGCCGGTGCATGAACCAGAAGCAGACTCACCGGCTCGAGGCCATGCAGCACATCGTTGAACTTCTCTCTTGGCAGCAGCGCGGGGGGTGACACCGGGCTCTGGTTCTTGGCAGTGATAAAGGTGATCTGTCCCGGATTCAGTGTTGTTGTCATCAGGATCTACATCAGGAAATTAAGTGTCTGGACTGGTGTTGATACCGGCTTTGTGCCGTTCCGTCAACTCCCGAGGCCTTCTCGGTCAGCGTCTTGAACCAGTTCTCAAATCCGCCCCGCAAGGCCCCTCCTGCAGCGACAGATTTGAGGCACAGTTATCTTTAAGGGCGCAGGCTTTTCGGTATCTTACCGTAACAACATGTAACCCGATTAATAACGTGGCCAATAAAAACAGGGACTTCGTCTGACATGCTGCTGGTGCTCGCTGGATCCATTCTTACATTCACCATGGTGCAGGAAGCGACCGTGGTGGAGCCTTTTGAGAAGGGCCAGATCGTCATCGAGCAGGATGTGGATTCGAGCCCGATAGAGCTACGGTCCGACGTCAGGGTCGAGCCGCTGGTTGAGCAGAAATTCCGGAATATCGTGCGTCAGGCCTATGACTACAGCTGCGGAAGCGCAGCGCTGACCACCGTGCTGAATTTCTACCTGGGCCGGACTTTGTCAGAACGACAGGTCATGGAGGGGTTGCTCCATTACGGCGAAAGCGAGCGCATTGTTGAGCGCCGCGCTTTTTCCATGCTCGACATGAAGCGACTGGTGACGGCACTCGGTTACCCGTCAGGTGGCTTCCGGGCCACCATTGATGACCTCAAGGACCTTGATCACCCGGCAATCGTGCCGATCCATCACGCGGGCTTCAAGCATTTCGTGGTGTTACGGACGATCCGGGACGGGCGCGCCTACCTGGCAGACCCGTCGGTCGGCAATATCTCCTTTACCCTCGCCCAGTTCGAGGAGAAATGGGACGACAACGTGCTCTTCATTGTCTTTCCAGGCAGTGACAAGCCACTGGACAACCTCGAGCTGAAGGAGGAGGACCTTCGCTTCGTGGATGACCAGACAATGACCCTTCTGGCGCTGGAACGGATACCGGCGTTTCACGAGTCCACCCAGAGGCGGATCCAGAATCTGCTGGAACGCCAGAAAAACAATCCCGACGGCAGTGTAGAAAACACCCGAAAGCAGTTGCACTACCGTCGTAACTAATTCGCCGGGCAATCCCCGGGTCAGGAACACTACAAATAAAATAAGGGAGTCAGGATGAATCGTTGGTTTGTGCGAGGTTTTATCCTTGTTTCCACGGCAGGTCTGCTTCCGGGCATGGCCCTGGCGCAGGAAGGGAGTGTGGACCAGGCGCGGGAAGCGCTGGCCAAACAGGAGGGAGACGAGGACGCTTCACAACAGCTTGAAGAAGTGTTCCAGGCTGCAGAGAAGAACTATTCTTTGCAGAAGAAAGGCTCCCACTCCCTGAATTATTCGTTCGACTATTCCTACACTGCGGACCAGCGACTGGACCTGGCCATCACCAATGGTTCAGTGAGAAACCTGGACGTCGTGCCGTCGGCAACTCACAGCTTTACCAATTCCTTTTCCTACGATTATGGCCTGTTGGATAACCTGACGGTGGGTACCCGTATTCCGCTGGTGGTTAAATACGATACCCAGGACGAGCTCAACGTTTATGATTTTGGCGATATCTCCTTCACCGGACGCTGGCAGCCATTTGCCTACGTTCCGGGCAAGATGTCGACCACTCTGTTCGGAACCCTGTCCACCAAGACCGGCGTCAGCCCCTACGAGATAGACATCAATGAGCAGCTGTCCACTGGCAGCGGCTATTACTCTATCGGGGGTGGGGCGAGTCTTTCGAAGGTTCTGGATCCGGTGGTGGTGTTTGGTTCAGTGAGTGCCACCTACAACCTGCCAGCTGAAGACCTTCAGCAGGTTCGGGGGGCACGTTTGCTGACCGAAGTGGACCCCGGTTTCGGGTTGTCCGGTTCCGCTGGCTTTGCCTACTCGCTTTCCTACGATATTTCACTGAGCATCTCGGCCCAGCTCAGCTACAGCGATGAAACCATTCTGACCTTCTCCAATGGCGATCAGGCCGTTGCCCAGGACCAGATGACGGGTTTTCTGAGCATGTCACTGGGTACCCGTGTCAGCGACACCACCATCGTCAACACCAGCCTGGGTATTGGCCTGACCGAGGATGCGCCGGACTTCTCCCTGGGGGTCTCCCTGCCCATTAACTTCTCCGGTCTTAAAGAGTGATTGGTGTCGTTGACGATCTACGGGAAGGGAAGGACTTCATGGGACAGAAAAGCCACAACCGTCAGATTCTCGCGGCCCTGATCGCCACGACCATCTCCTGTGGCGCACAGGCCCAGCTGGCGCAGAATTTAACCATTCATCCCAAGGCATTGGCTCTCGGTAACGCCGTGACCGCCGATCCGCCTGGGATCATGGCGATTCACTACAATCCTGCTGGCCTGACCAAACTGGACGGGCGTCAGCTGGAAGTGAACCTGATGAGCGTCTATCTGGACATTGACGCGGACTTCACCGCACCGGAAGGCTATGAGATCTTCGGCATTGACGGGCTGGAGATTGATCCTCAGACGGGGAAGCAGCGGGACCCGGTTGCCAATACCCACAGTCACACCAACAATGTGGCTCTGTATTTGCCAGGATACGGTATTCTGCGTGCGCCGCCCGGGCCGGCCCTTGCGCCTTCAGCGGGGATCAGCATCAATCCGCCTGGCTCCAAGCTGACCTTCGGTAATGCTTTTTACCTGCCGTTGGCGGCCGGTTTTTACCGCGACAAGGACGATCCAGGCCGTTACCAGCCCCAGGCCACGGCGCTGCAGCGCACCACCTATCTTTCACCGACGGTCGGTTACGAGATCAACGATGACTGGTCCGTAGGAGCAGGCATCCACCTGTCTCATATGGGCATCGCGGCGGACCAGTATATGCGCGCGCCCAACCTGCTGCTGGGGGTTGCTGAAGTTCTGCAGGACGCCTTCAACTGTGAGAGTGGCGATGAGCCCCTTCAGCCCTGGTTGGCGCTTTGTGGTGGTAACGTCGGCCCCTGGGATGACATTGGCGCCCTGAACATCAATGTCCAGGAAACCTTGTCCCCCACCTATGCTCTAGGTGTGATGTGGGAGCCGACGGACTGGTTCAGCTGGGGTGCAAGCTACACCTCGGAAGCCGAAATGAACATGAAGGGCACCTTCGAGATCCAGTACACCGAAGACTGGTCAGGCTTCTGGCAGAGCGTCAACGGATCCGTTCTGGGTGCTATCACCTCGGCGATCCTGAGTCTGCCATCCGGTGCGCCAAAGGAATCCGGTAATGTCAGTATGGATTTGGTGTACCCCCAGCATTTCCAGACCGGCATCAGTGTTGACGTGCACCCGAAACTGACCCTCAACGCCGACATTGGCTGGACCGATTACAAACAGTGGGATGCCTTCGTTTTCCGGTTTGACCGCAACCTGGAGTTTCTCAATGCGGCCCGGATCCTTTCACCGGACAATGCCACACCGAATACCCTGAGGCTGCCCCTGGGGTTCAAGAGCCAGTGGAACTGGGCGTTTGGTATGGAGTTTCATGCGTCTTCCCGTTTAGACCTGCGTGCCGGTGTGGAAATCCGGGATTCCGTTATCCCGGATGATCAGCGACAGGTAATGGCACCTTTCGGTGGCGCAAACCTTTACAGCATCGGCATGGGGTACCAGTGGGACAAGGACACCGAAATTGACATGAACCTCAGCTATCTTCACTCGATAGAGTCGATTCCCGCGGACACCAGCTGTAACGTAAACTGCGACAACATCACCAATATTATCTACAACCCTTATGCGGGCCTTGATATCAAGACATCGCTGAGGGTTGTCATGGCAGGTCTCAGTTTCCGGACCAAGTTCTGAGTGGTGCCAATAACCGAAGGGTAGTCATTCGCAGTGATAAACGGCTCTGTACGGAAATCAGCCTTGTGCCTTTCTCTGGCAGCACTTCTCGGAGGCTGTCAGATTGGTGGATCCACGGTGTCGGAACGGGAAGGCTATTTTACCTGGGTAGACGAGCAGGGAAGGGTGCGGTATTCCCCCATCGCCGAAACCGGGAACAAGGAGTCTGACAAGGACGCTCAAGAGCAGGGTGACCCGGGGGCTGCGGTGGAACCAGCGCAGTCAGATAATTTGGCTGACCCTGAGTCAGAGCTGCGAGAGGAAACTGAGTACACACTTGAAAACTACCCGGATGCCGGGGAGCTTGAAAAAAATGGTTACGTTCGGCCCGGAGAGCGGCAGCCCTATTTCACCTGGCGCGACGCCGAAGGTAATGTACGGGTCAGCTATTACCGGCCGGATACCCGCTCTGACCTTGAGAAAGGGCTGGTTGCGCCCCCTGTACAGATCACCGAAGCCAGCGTTTACCATGCGGGGCCCGATGGAGCAGACCAGACTCCGGTAGAGGGTTATGACCCGGACGCCTTCGCCATCCTCGGCATCGAGGCCCCAACCGATGACTTCTTTACCCGGTTTTCAGCCACCTGTTGCGATTCCATGGATGCCGCCAGTCGGCAAGAGTGGCAATCGGGACGAGAGTTTGGAGTCACTCTGTCGGACGGTTCAGTAACCCATCCGTTTCTCACGGGAACCAGCCCCTATCAACTGGTTGAGCTCCCGGATGCGGATAAGCACGCCAGTCTGGTTATACGCCTGCGCTCCTATGCCAAAGACGGCGTGTTCTTGCCCTCCCTGGTGTTTCTGGATGAGACGATGGCACCGTTAAGGCTGGTAACAGACCTGGTTATGGATTTCACCCCGGAGAACTGGCACCGGCGAGGCTACCTGGAAGCATGGGTTCCCGCGTTTCCGCGCCAGGGGGAGCGTTGGCTGGTCCTGTTTACCCGGCAGCAGGATCTGGAGGGCCAGACGGTTATGGAAACCGGCGATGGCCCCCGGAAAATCCCTCACATCAGGCGCGGTGAAATTGGCCTGATGCAGGTCGAGAAATGAGGTCTCAGTCCTCAGGTTTGCTTAGATCCAGCCACTGCTGGGACAGCCAGTAGAAGCTGCCGTCGCCTGCAGGGTGGGTGCAGTTGTAGCGGAATCGTCGGCTGTTGAAGGTTTCTGGTGCCTGCACCTCCACGTTGCCGTCAATCACGTTAAAGTCGATACGTCCCTGGCCGGAGGCAAAGCACGTCAGCCGGTCAGGATCAATGGGATCAGCGAGCGGGAACACCAGGGTGGGCGGATTCTCCGAGATCACGCCGTCTGGAAGTCTGCCGGTATCAACAGGGAAAGCTTTGCTGCGTAGTTTGTTTTCAAGGCTCCCAAGTTGGCCATAGGCGTTCGCCATTGGAAAGCGAGGCAATCGGGTTTTCTCGGTTTGTTGGCCAATGGCGCCGGATTGCTGGCCAAAACCATACCAGCCGCGCTCGGCAACTTCTCGCTCCAGTGCTTCGTCAAATTCTCCGTAAGGATAGGCGAACATGGGCGCCGGCGCGTCCAGCTCCCGGGCGAGGGCCTTCTGGGCCGAATCAAGGCTGTTGGTAACCCGGGCCTGCCAGTCACTTTCGCTTTCCTTTGGCTTCCGGGCCAGGTGCCCATGGTCCGCGCTGTGATTTGCTATCGTTACGCCCGGACGTTCGGCCAACTCCCGAATCTGATCCCAGGTCATGTAGCCGTTTCGGCCAACCGCTTCGGTGTTTACAAAAATCGTGTAGGGATAGGCCTTGTCGGCCAGCAGCGGCGCCGCCGTATGGTAGACGGAGTCGTAGGCGTCATCGAAGGAAATAGCGATGCGACTACCTTGTCCATCGGTGCCAGCCAGTGTTGTTTCGGTGCCTTTCTGCAGATCTACAACTTCCAGCTGCAGATCCGAGATCATATCCAGTTGCCCTTCAAACAGAGACACAGATGTGCTGGTGGCAGGCGGTGTTGAATCACTGACATGATGATACTGCAGGACAACCAGGTCCGCGCGGGCTGAGATGGCCGTCGCCATAACAGCGACGGTCACGGAAAATTTCAGGAATACTTTGAAGGGCATATCGTCTCCTGTGTTTCTGTTCTCCGGCCAGCTCGAACAGACCGGTCAGATGCTATGGCGGAAATGGGCTTTCAGTACCGCGAAGGCCTGATTGAGATGCTGAATGGTTTCGGTCTTGCCGCCGCGGTCAGGGTGGGCGTGCATCACTGCCCGGCGGAAACGCTTTTTGACCGTTGGAAAGTCCGTGGGAACAGACTTGAAGCCCAATGCTTCCGCTGCTTCCCTTGTTTCGGACTGGGCAGGTGCCTGGCCAGGGGCACCTGCCCAGAAATCATTCATCATCTGCTGAATAGCTTCCTCTGGCAGGCGGTACTGAGAGAGGTCCAGATAGAAATGGCGAAGTGCGTCGACACTGTCGGGCACCCCCTCGCCACTGACCACAGTCTGCGCTTCGATACGTACGTTGAGAGGCGAAATCGTGAGGCTCTCGCCGGCCTCGGACAACTGGTCCCGGAGACGGTAAAGTACATGGAACAACAGAAAATGAACCGGGTAGAGCTTTTCCGGTTCGCTGAAAACAACGTCTCCAAGCAGTTCCCATGGCGGTTTCTGAAGCGCCTTGATCAGCGATAATTCGTTCATGCCTGCCGGTGCCGACCTGAGTTCGTGCTCAACGGCTACCAGCAGGTGCTGAATCTGCTGCTCCAGGCAGTCATCTTCATTCTCTGCTCCGGGATAAGAGGCATTTATCGGGGAATGGCTGTCTGTCATAGAGCCCATGGTAGGCCACTCCCGGCTATCAGGGAAGTGCAGCCAGCCCGGGAAGGCCGCCCATGAACAGAGCGCTCGAAAACCGGGTTGCGGTCAACGCTTCAGTATCCGCCGACTCCGGGTTGCTGTGGGCGCGTCTTGCGAGAGTCAGGCTGGTCTCGTAGGCGACGCCGAAAAAAGCGGCACACAGGTATTCGTGATCGATCCGGGGAAGCAGTCCTCGCTCCATCGCCTCGCGGACATCGTCCTCCAGGGATAGCATGGTCAAACCGAGAATATCCGAACCGAACAGTTCCCGAAGCGCACGATCATTGCGATGCGCCAGCTCATAAACCAGTGGATCCCTGGCGGTCGCGGTGAAAAGGGCCAGATAGGCATAGTGGATGAAATCCTCGGTGGTATTTGCCGAGCGCCGATGGCGGGTGAGATTGTCGTTCAGGTTGGTCAGGAAGTCGGTGAGCAGGGCGGCAAAGATATCTTGTTTGCTGGAAAAATAATTGTAGAAAGTGCCGGCGGCAAGGCCCGTACGGCGTACGATGTCGCGGATGGTCGAGTTTTCGTACCCCCGTTCTCGAAAGCACTCCCGGGCGGCATGCAGGATCGCCCTGCGGTTCCGGATCCGGTTTTGTTCCCGTTTGCCCGCGACCTCTTCACTCGATTGCAACATATCCATGTCGGTATCCTGTCCCTGAATCCATGTGACGCGTATAATCCCACGTCCACTTGCCTTATGAACGTAGTTGGTATGTCCGAAGCAATGATCGCCAGTTCCGAACAGTCCCTCAACCCAGAGCGGGAGCGCCGCCAGAAACTGGAGTTGAACAAGCTGCAGAAACGTCTGCGCCGCGAAGTCGGGCAGGCGATTGCCGATTTCTCGATGATTGAAGCCGGCGACAAAGTCATGTGCTGCCTCAGCGGTGGCAAAGACTCCTACGCCATGCTCGATATTCTGCTCAACCTGCAGAAGAGCGCCCCGGTTTCGTTCGAGCTGATTGCCGTCAACCTTGACCAGAAGCAACCCGGCTTTCCGGAGGAGGTATTGCCCGAATATCTGTCCTCCATGGGCATCGAGTATCACATCATCGAGAAGGACACCTACAGTATTGTTAAGGAAAAAGTCCCTGAAGGGAAGACTACCTGCGGTCTGTGTAGCCGGCTACGCCGCGGAATTCTCTATAATTTTGCGGAGGAGCACGGGGTTACCAAGATAGCCCTGGGCCATCATCGGGACGATCTGCTGGAAACCCTTTTCCTGAATATGTTCTACGGAGGCAAGCTGAAGTCCATGCCTCCGGTTTTGCACAGTGACGATGGCCGCAACACGGTTATCCGGCCGCTGGCGTACAGCCGGGAAAAAGATATAGCCCGTTATGCGGGTCTTCGGGAGTTCCCCATCATCCCGTGCAATCTGTGTGGTTCCCAGGAGAATCTTCAGCGCCAGGTGATCAAGGACATGTTCCAGACCTGGGATAAACAGCACCCCGGTCGGCTGGAGACCATGTTCCGCGCCATGTGCAATGTGGAACCCTCGCACCTGGCGGATACCAATCTCTTCGATTTCAAGGAAGGCAAGCGCCTCGGGGGCAAGCGCCAGGCCGTTCAGACGGCGGAACCTGAGGCACAAACGGACTTCGGGCGTCTGGATGTACTGAATATCTAGCCGGTTAGTGTCCGGCGAGATGCAGGAAAGGCAGTGTCCAGAGGCCGAACAGGATAAGCAGGCCGCCAGTGACTTTCCGGAACAACTGGTGGCTCTGCAAGCCGCGGATCCAGTTGGCCGCGAACCCTGTGGCCAGCATGGAGGGCAGGGTGCCAAGCCCGAAAAACAGCATGGTGAGGGCGGCAGAGCCCACCGTTGGCTGCAATGCCGCCCAACCCAATGTGCTGTAAACCAACCCGCAGGGCAGCCAGCCCCAGAGCGCACCAAGCGCAAGTGCCTGTCCGCCGTGATTCACGGGCAGGAAGCGACGGGTCAGGGGTGAAAGGCGTGCCCAGACTGGAGCACCGATCCGCTCCACGTAGCGAATCCCTTGCCACCACTGTCCCATGGACAACCCCATAAAGATCAGCAGAATCCCCGCCAGGGTCCGAAGCACAAGGCCCGCAGCCGCCCATTGGCTGGCGGCCGAAGTACTGGCCAGCGCAACCAGTGTGGCGATCAGCACATAGCTCCCGATGCGCCCGAAGTTGAAGGCCAGAAGCATTACCGTTTGCCGGAAACGGAACCCCCGGCCCACCGGCAAGGCCATGGAGAGGGAAGCGCTGATGCCGCCGCACATGCCAAGGCAGTGTGTGCTGCCGAGCAGTCCGATCAGGAAGGCACTCGGGTAACTGAGGTAGAGTTCCGGATTCATCCTTGCTGGGACTTATCCTCATCCGGAGTGGCGGTCTTGCTGACATCAGCTGTCTGCTCCGAGGTTTGTTCCTCTGCAGCCGGTTTATCGGTGCGAGCGTCGTCCGGGATCATGTCCTTGTCATCATCGTAGAGTATCCGATGGGCAGGGCCTTCGAGATCGTCGTACTGACCGTTCTTGACCGCCCACGAAAACAGAACGATGCCCAGGGCCACCAGGATGAGCATCACCGGTACCAGGAACATTACGATTTGCACGGTGAAACCTCGCAGAAATGAGTATAAGGCTACGGTATCAGGACAGGGCCTGGGCGCCAACCGCCGGATTGTGCTGACTCGGTTGAGGCGGTGCCTTGCCGAGTCTCAGCGCGTTTAACACAACCACAAGGGAACTGAGGGACATGCCAATCGCTGCCAGCCAGGGGGGCACCATGCCTGCCGCCGCGAGGGGCAACGCGCAGACATTGTAGGCAAGTGCCCACCAGAGATTCTGCCTGATGATGCGCCGTGTCTGACGGCTTGCTTTCAGGGCCTCGACCAGTTGCAGTAGCTGGCCGTTCAACAAAACCGCATCGGCCTTCAGTTGTGTCAGGTCTGCGGCTGTGCCCATGGCAACCGAGATTCCGGCACCGGCCATGGAGGGCAGATCGTTCAGCCCGTCGCCAACCATCATGATATGCCGGCCTTCGGATTCCAACTTCTGCAGCACTGCCAGTTTTTCTTCCGGAGAGGCCTGTCCGATCGCTTCATCAATGCCCAGGATGCCAGCCACCTGCTCAACATGCCCGGAGCGGTCCCCGCTCAGCAGTACAGTGCGAATGCCAGCTTCCTGAAGAGACTTGATGGCCGCTCGGGCGTCGTCCCTGGGTTGGTCGTCGAGCCTGAAGCCGGCCAGCCATTCGTGGTCTGAGGCAAGCCAGATCTCCATTCCCTGATGATGTTCTACCTGTGGGGCCGGCGCAGAGGTGTGCTTCTCTACAAACCCCCGGTGACCGATAAAAAGTCGCATGCCCCCAAACTGCCCCGAAAGTCCCC